>NZ_NNRI01000001.1 GCF_002270415.1 Mesorhizobium sophorae
TCCCCATGTTAGTTGGCGGGCCTGCGCGTTCGTGATTGCGGAAACCGAGTCACTGCTACCGAGGTGTCAGAAATCCTAGACGTTCGGACGAAGCAAGCTAGCCCGACACCTGATCGACCTGCAGCGCCTTTCCACAATAACTTGATCAGGGCCATCCGCGTTTGGAGGCCTACTGTACAAGATCGTCTGGAGGACGAGATGTCCGAGATGCCCGCCACCAAGAGCTTCGCCGACCCAACCGACGAGGCCGCACCAGCTGAGCAACCTGCTTCCCCTGTCGTGTGGCCCGCGCAGTCTCCGTCCGAGCAGCACCGCTTGCTGCCGGTTCCCGCCGCGGTCACCCCTGAGGAGGTCATCGCGCCGGAACCCAAGCGACGCTCCAAGCGCATCGTGGTTGCGCTCGCGCTCATGGCTGGCACGGCGGCAGCCGGCTACTGGGGCTACGATTACTGGACGAACGGTCAATATCTGGAATCGACCGACGACGCCTATGTAAAGGCCGACTCCACGACAGTCGCGCCGAAAATCTCAGGCTACATCGCCGAGGTGCTGGTCCGTGACAACCAAAACGTCACGGCGGGACAGGTTCTCGCGCGCATAGACGACCGCGACTTCCGCGCCGCACTTTCTCAAGCCGAGGCCGAGGTCAAGGCGGCCGAGGCGACCGTGCGCAATCTCGATGCGCAGATCGCGCTGCAGCAATCACTGATCGAGCAGGCAAAGGCGACGGTCGCCGCGACGCAGGCCTCGCTGAGGTTCGCCACGGCCGACGCCGACCGTTACGCCACGCTGGCCAAGAGTGGCACTGGGACAGCCCAGAAGGCCGAGGCCAGCCGCGCCGAGGCGGACCAGTTCACCGCCGGGCTGGCGCGCGACCGAGCTTCGGTCGTGGCGGCTGAGACCAGGATTGATGTTCTCGCCACCGAACGCGACAAGGCGCTTGCGCAGGTGGACCGTGCGGAGGCCGCCGGCGAGCAGGCCAGGCTCAATCTTTCCTATGCGACCATCACTGCGCCGGTCGACGGTACCGTCGGCGCGCGCACGCTTAGAGTTGGCCAGTATGTCGGGGCCGGCACGCAGCTGATGGCGGTGGTGCCGCTGAATGCCGTCTATGTCGTCGCCAACTTCAAGGAGACGCAGCTCACCTACGTACGCGATGGCCAGCCGGTGCGCGTCGCCATTGACGGCTTGCCCGGCGTCGAGCTGACGGGCTACGTCGACAGCCTGTCGCCGGCGAGCGGCCTGGAATTCGCACTGCTGCCGCCCGACAACGCCACAGGCAACTTCACCAAGATCGTGCAACGCATCCCGGTGAAGATTGTGGTCGATGATCACGATCTCACGGGGTTGTTGAGGCCGGGCATGTCGGTCGAGCCGACTATCGATACCAGAGGGACGGCGGGCGGATAATCCCCCGACGCTCTCGACCATCGGCATCGGTTTTTCGGCCATCCTCCCTGCACTTACGGAGTTGCAGCCATGACCGCAATCGTCTCGTCCATCCCCGCTCCGGCCGATACCGCCTGGAACCCGACCGGGGCTGCTGGTGCCGCCACCTCGCCTCGCGTCTGGGTGGCGGTGGTTGGCTCTACACTCGGCGCTTTCATGGCCGTGCTGAACATCCAAATCGTCAACGCCTCGCTTGCCGACATCCAGGGCGCCATCGGCGCCGGCATCGATGACGGTGGCTGGATCTCGACCGCATATCTCATCGCCGAGATTGTTGTGATTCCGCTGACGGGCTGGCTGTCGCAGGTCTTCTCGCTGCGCAACTACCTGATCGCCAACGCGGTGCTGTTCCTTGCCTTTTCGGTCGCCTGTGCATTCGCCGCCAACCTCGGGCAGATGATCGTGTTGCGGGCGATCCAGGGCTTCACCGGCGGCGTGCTGATTCCCATGGCCTTCACCATTATCATCTCGCTGCTGCCCAAGGCCAGGCAGCCGATTGGGTTGGCGCTGTTCGCACTGTCGGCCACCTTCGCGCCGGCGATCGGACCGACCATCGGCGGCTACCTCACCGAGAACTGGGGCTGGCAATACATCTTCTACGTCAATCTGGTGCCCGGCGCGCTGATGATCGGCATGCTGTGGTTCTCGCTCGACCGCACCCCGATGCAGCTTACTCTGCTTGGCAAGGGCGACTGGCGGGGTATCGTGACCATGGCCGTCGGGCTTGCCGCGCTGCAGACGGTGCTCGAGGAAGGCAACCAGGACGACTGGTTCGGCTCGCCTTTCATCCTGCGGCTGGCCATCGTCGCGGCCTTGTCGCTCTCGCTATTCGTCTGGATCGAACTCACTTCGAGCCATCCGCTGCTCAACCTGAGACTGCTCGTGCGTCGCAATTTCGGCTTCGGCATCCTGGCCAATTTCCTGCTGGGAACAGCGCTCTACGGCTCGGTCTTCATCCTGCCAGTCTATCTCTCGCGCATCCAAGGTTACAATGCCGAGCAGATCGGCATGGTGCTCGCATGGACCGGCCTGCCACAGCTCGTGCTAATCCCGCTGGTTCCGAGCCTGATGCAGCGCTTCGACGTGCGCCTTGTGATCGCGGCCGGCTTTGCACTCTTCGCCGCCTCGAACTTCATGAACGTGCACATGACCGCCGGCTACGCCAGCGACCAATTGTTCTGGCCGAACATCGTGCGCGCCATCGGCCAGGCGCTGGTTTTCGCGCCGCTCTCGGCGATCGCCACATCAGGCATCGAGAAGGAGCACGCCGGCTCAGCATCGGCTTTGTTCAACATGACCCGCAACCTAGGCGGCGCCGTCGGCATCGCGCTGCTGCAGACCTTCCTCACCAAGCGCGAGCAGTACCATTCGAACGTGCTGGTGCAGTCGGTCTCGCTGTTTGAAGAGGCAACGCGTTCCCGCGTCGAAAGGCTCACCGCCTACTTCCTGTCGCATGGCGTCAGCGACCACGCGCTCGCCGCGCACAAAGGGGTGATCGCGATTGCACTGAGAGTCCGACAGCAGGCCTACATCATGGCCTTCAGCGACACGTTCTTCCTGCTTGGGATCGCCCTGGTGATCGCGCTCGCGGCCACTCTGCTCCTGAAGAAGCCCAGCCATATCGAAAGCGGCGGCGTGCACTGAACCACGCTGGCCGAACCGACCAATAGGCCGGACACGACTGAGCGGACGCGTAAAGGCATGCACTCTCTTCCGTGAGATGAGCACGGGGCTTCGCGCCCTCGCCAACAGGGAGCGGAGTGCATCCAATCGGGCAGTTTAGGAGGCGTCAACTCAAGAGGTTAGGTGGGGTATGCCATTCAGCTCGTCTCGCCTAATGGATTTCCATAATGTGCGGCTGGGGCGTGGTGGGATTACGGTGGGGCATGAGTTCGCCTGCCCGGATCCAGACACCAAGCACAAGTGCTATACGCAGCACTGACAGTTCCGATGCTTTGCTTGTCCTGGAGGAGCAGCCAATGATGTACATCTGGTCGCATCGCCCTCAATTTTTGCACCTGGGGCTTTTTTTTGCGGCATATGTCCTGGGCTGCGGATTCGCTCAGTTGCTTGCAATCGTGCCTGGAACAGGTATTTCCATCTGGCCCCCGAGCGGGCTTTTCATCGCTACGCTTGTCCTCGCCTCCAGGCCCAGCTGGCCGTGGTGGGTAGCGGCGGGCTGTCTGGCCGAACTGTTCAGCAATTTCCTGTGGTTCCACAGTCCGCTGCCTGCGGCCTTCCTGATCTATGCCGGCAACGCACTTGAAGCGGTGGTCGGGGCATGGCTGGTGAACCTGACCTGCAGGCGGCCGGTCCGGCTGGAAAGCTTGCAGGAAGTTCTCGCGTTCGTGGTATTGGCCGCCGGCATCGCGCCTGTCGCAAGCGCGACGGTCGGAAGTGCCACCCTTGCGTGGTTTGGCATGCAATCGCAAACTTTCACGGCGGCTTGGCCGCTATTCTGGATCGGCGACGCCACAGGGGTCCTGATCGTCGCGCCCCTGGCGCTGGTCGTGTTCCAGAACTGGCGTGACGTGACTCAGCTCTCGAAAGCGCGTTGGTTGGAAGTCTGCATCCTGGGGCTGATCTTTCTTGGCGTTGCAACCCTTTCACTCAGCGGTTACCTGCCCTTCGCCTACATAATCATGCCGCCTCTGCTCTGGGCCGCAGTGCGCTTCGAGTTCAAAGGCGCCGCCGTCGCCTTGATCCTCCTCGCGCTGATCACGGCGGTATTCACGATATCCGGTGCCAGCCAATTTGCAGGCGATCCCGAATCTCTGAAGCAAAAGCAGATCATGCTGCAGTTGTTTCTGGCCATTTCGGCATTCTCGGCGCTCATCGTTGCCGCCATATCTCAGCAGCACCAGATGGCGCTGCGTACATTGCGCCAAAGCGAGCGCCAACTTCAGCGGATGATCGATGCACTCCCGGTCCGCGTGTGGAGCGCTACGTCAACGGGCCAGGCTTTGTACTTCAACAAGCGTTACCAGGACCATTTCCGCGCCGTTATCCCGACCTTTGATGCTTCCCAGTCCCCACGTATCGAGACATTGGTGCAGGAACTGACTCATCCGGAGGACGCTCCCGAGGTGCAGCGGACGCTGTGGAACTGCTTCGCAACCGGCAACGCCTCCACGATGCGGTTTCGTTGGCGTGAGAAGGATGGCGACTACCGGTGGGCGGAATGCCGGGTAGAACCTCGGTGTGACGAGGACGGAGCGGTTGCCGAATGGTACGGCGTTTCCCTCGACATCGACGACGAGGTGCGCGCGCAGGCGGCGTTGCGTGAGCGTGAGCGTGAGCTGTCACTGCTGGTCGACATGGTCCCGGTTAACATTGGTCGTATGGCGCCTGACGGCGAGCCGACCTTCTTCAGCAAGCGTACGCTGGAATCTATCGGCCTTGATGACGTTGCGGCTTTGGATAAGCCAGGAATGAGCCGCGTGGCGGCGATGATAGGGGCAACCGTCCATCCGGAGGATGGACCCCGTATGAGGGAGGTACTTGGCCGCGCCCTCGCAACCGGCGAACCCTACACCATGAAGTATCGCCGACGCCGCGCAGACGGCGTGTATCGCTGGATGGAGGGCCGCGCGGAGCCGCTGCGGAATCAAGCAGGAACGATCGTGCAATGGTACGTGGCTGCCATGGACATCGACGATGAGGTGCGCGCGCAGGAGGCATTGCGCGACCGGGAGCGGGAACTCGCGCAACTCGTGGATATGGTTCCGAGCCTGCTTTGGCGGCTGAGTTCGGAGGGCGAGCCGACCTTCTTCAACAAGCGGTTAAAGAATTTTCTAGGTCTGGACATAGGGGATGCAGGCAAGCCTGGCATGATCCGGCTGGCGGCTGTCATAGAGACGGCCGTTCATCCCGATGATGCTGCAGGCCTGACGGAAGCGCTCAACCATTGCTTCGTCACCGGCGAGCGATTCTTCAGGAAGTATCGCCTGCGGCGCGCGGATGGCGTCTACCGCTGGGTGGAGGGTAGCGCGGAGCCGCTACGAGATGAGGGCGGACGTATCCTGGAATGGTACGGGCTCACGCATGACGTCCACGATCAGCTGCTTGTCGAGGAGGCGCTTCGCCGGAGCGAGCGACAGCTGCAGCAGCTCATCGACACCGTGCCAGTGCAGATGTGGTGCGTCTCGCCGAGCGGGGAGCCAGCCTACATCAACAAAACCATGGTGGATTATATAGGTCTGAAGCTGGAAGATTTTGATGCTGAGGGCGGATTGCCAAGTGCAATTGAAACGATCGTCCATCCGGATGACAAGGCCGCGTTGCTGGGCGCCTTGACCCATTCCTTCAGCACGGGCGAACCGTTCGAGCTGAAGTTTCGCAACCGCCGATGGGATGGCTCATACCGATGGACGGAGGGGCACGCGGATCCACTCCGCGACGAGAACGGTCGCATTATCCGGTGGTACGGCGCCAACGTTGATATCCATGATCATGTGACATCTCAGGAGGCATTGCTCGAGAGAGAACGCTTCCTCTGGCAGCTCGTCGAAACGCTGCCGGCGATGATTGATTGCGCCGCGCCGGATGGCGAACCGGTTTATCGCAGCCAGCAACTCCGCGAGTTTCTCGGATACGATCTTGAAGAATTGGACGGGACAGGAATGACCCGGCTGGCCGGCACGCTCGACGCCGGCGTTCATCCCGACGATGTGGCGGGGGTCAAGGAGAGATACGCCCATTCGCTAGCCACTGGCGAGCCGTATGCGCGGAGGCATCGTCTGCGGCGTTTCGACGGCGAATATCGCTGGGTCGAGACGCGCGCCGCGCCGATGCGCAACGCCGAAGGCGCCATTGTGCAGTGGAACGTGATCTGCCTGGACATCGACAGCGAGGTGCGGGTGCAGGAACAACTGCGCCTCGCCCAGGAGAACCTTGCGCGTCAGACCCAAGCGGCCAGCCTGGCCGAGCTCTCCGCGTCGATCGCGCACGAGGTGAACCAGCCCTTGGCGGCCGTTATGGCAAACTCGCACGCATGCCAGCGTTGGCTCACGGCTGACCCCCCGAATATCGAGCGCGCGCAGAAAACGGTGGAGCGCGTCATCCGGGACGCGAACGCAGCGGCGGATGTCGTCAGCCACATCCGCGCCTTGTTCAAACAATCCGTAAAAACTCAGAGGACCGACACAGCGCTGTCTAGCGTCATTGCCGAGGCGCTGGATCTCATGGCGGAGGAGGCGGGGCGGCATCGTGTCCGCATCAATACCGACGTCGAACGCGATCTTCCGCTTCTGGTGCTCGATCGCGTCCAGATCCAGCAGGTCCTGGTCAATCTCATGCGCAACGGTATGGACGCGATGGACTCTGTTGCGGGCGACAGAGTCCTTGGCGTGCGCGTGCGCCGACTGGGCGGTCTGGTCCAGACCGAGATCAGTGATCGAGGGCACGGCGTCGAGTTTCCGGAGAGAATATTCGAGCCGTTCTTCACGACGAAAGGGCACGGGATGGGTATGGGGCTGGCGATCTGCCGTTCGATTGTCGAGTCCCACGCTGGCCGACTGTGGGTGGAGACGAACAAACCGCAGGGAACAACGTTCCTCTTCACGTTGCCGATTACAGCGGAAGCGGCGCGATGACGACCGAAGACCATGCCATGACGACCGAAGACCATATTGTCTACATCGTCGATGACGATGAACGCATTCGCGAGGCGCTCAGCGAACTCCTGGAGTCGCACGACATACACGCTATCGCGTTCGCATCGGCCGGTGATTATGTCGGCGTCGACAAGCCGGACGTGCCGGCCTGCCTCATCCTCGATGTCGAATTGCCGGATATTAACGGCCTCGAGCTGCAGAGGCAGATCGCCGAGGGGGATCATCCGCCGATCGTTTTCATAACAGGGCACGGCGACATCCCGTCATCCGTGCGCGCGATCAAGCGCGGCGCCGTGGACTTCCTGACCAAGCCTTTCAGTGATGCGGACCTCATGGCCGCAATCCATGCGGCGATTGCCCAGGATCAGGCAAATAGGTCAGAGCGCGCCGAGCTTGGCGTGCTGAGGCAACGCTATCTCGACCTGACGCCGCGCGAACGCGACGTGCTGCCGCTGGTGGTGAGTGGCTTGCTCAATAAGCAGGCCGCCGCCGAACTGGGGATCAGGGAGGTCACGCTGGAAATCCATAGAAGGAACGTCATGCAGAAAATGGTGGCGGCGTCGCTCGCCGATCTCGTGCGTATCGCGGAGCGATTGGAAATACCGATCACCCACTCGCGCCGGGCGGGAAGGAGCTGAGCGTGAGCAACGTCAGGCCCGTTGTGGCGGTTGTCGACGACGATCCACGGCTGATCGAGTCGCTGGAGGAGCTTCTGGAGTCCGCCGGCTATGTGCCCCGCAGCTTCTCATCGGCGCAACAGTTGCTTGTCAGCGGTCTGTCGGGCCTGGACGTGCTCATCACCGACATCGGGATGCCTGGCATGGACGGCTTTGAACTTCGTGACCTCGTGAAGAAGGCGCGTCCGGAGCTGCCGGTGTTCCTGATCACAGGCCGCCACGAGATAGCCGATCAGGACCGCGCGCAGGGCATCAGCGGATTTTTCCGCAAGCCCTTCGATGGCCAAGCCCTGCTTGCGGTGGTCGGCGAAGCCTTGCGCAATCAAGAAATGGAGGACGATCATGACAGGTGAGCAGCCGCTTGCGCGGAGATCGGCACCGCTATCACAGCAACGGGACACGGAGCAGCCGCTCGTCATCATTGTCGATGACGATGCCTCTGTTCGTGAGGGGCTGTCCGAGTTGATCCTGTCGGCGGGCTTGCAGTCGATCTGCTTTGCATCAACCCGCGAATTCCTCGACGCCGACGTATTGGACGGCCCCGGATGCTTGATCCTCGACGTGCGCATGCCAGGAGCGAGCGGGCTCGACCTGCAGCATCGTCTGGCCCAAAGCGGCAACCCCAAGCCAATCATCTTTCTGACCGGGCATGGCGATATTCCAATGACTGTCCAGGCGATGAAGGCCGGCGCCGTCGACTTTCTCACCAAGCCGGCACGCGACCAAACCCTGCTTGACGCGGTGATTGCGGGGATTGCGATGGACGCAGCTCGGCGGGCGGATGCAGTCGTCGTCAAGCGCAATGTCGAACGCCACGAGACGCTGACGCCACGCGAACGTCAGGTCTTGCGCGAAGTCGCGCATGGACGGGTCAACAAACAGATCGCATTCGACCTCGGAATCAGCGAGATCACCGTCAAGCTCCACCGCGGCAATGTGATGCGCAAGATGGAGGTCGCGTCCATCGGCGAACTGATCCGGGCATGGGAAACATTGCCGGCTACGATACGCGATACCAGCGCGGCCAGGCCTTCGGCTTGATCCCACGCTCATGCGTGTGATGACCAAGCGCGGAAGAGGGACCCGTCGCCGGCGCAGAGCCGGAAGCCGCATTCGTCGGGCAGGGCGAACCAAAAGCGGCCGCTCTGAGATACGAGGGCCTTATTCCTCAAAGGGCGCGTTCGCCACGGCATCGACGGAAGAGGGCGCCCGGTATCCCGGCACGAAGCGTTCGCCAAAGTCCCGGGCGAAGTTGTCGTAGGTGGTTTCCGGGTGCGTCTGGGCGATATGACAGATGCACCGCGTCATGCGCCGCTTCATCTCGAGCCGCGGGAACTCACCTACGATCCGGGAGATTTCCGCCGCAGGGATGGTCTCGTACTTGAGTCCAACAACATCCAGGCAGATGCCGGCAGTACAAAGGGCTACCTCCGCCTCCTTGTAAAGGCCGATCGACGGGGTCGAGTTGAGGGCCACGCTGTCCCAGATGAGCTGTGCCCGGCGCTCGTCGACACCGCCTTGTCGCGAGAAGGTCCTGGCCAGATCCGCACCTTCGACTTCGAAACGGCGCGGACCGTCAAAACGCTCGTTGAGCGTGATGTCATGCAACAAGGTTCCGACCGCGACGACTTCCGCGTCGTGGTCGATGTTGCTGAGTTGTCCAAGCCGTGCCGCAAACAACCAGGAGCGGACGACGTGATTGAAGAGATAGGGCTCGCATTCTCTGCGCGCATATTCGAGAGCCTGCTGCACGAGTGGGGTATCGGGTACCGAGACCCCTGCAAGTATCCGGCTGGTGGTGGTTCCGTTCATCTCGAATTGTCTCCTCAAGGTATTGCGACCGGTTTCGCCGGCCCGCGTCGGCATCGGTTTCAAGCTGCGGCCCGCATGCGATCCGCGGGATGCTGCAGGCGAAAGCCGATCGCCAGCCTGTTCCAGCCGTTGATCGTAGCGACGCCGATCGACAGCGCGACGAGTTCATCTTCCGAGAAGGCCTTCCGGGCTTCCTCGTAGACAGCGTCGGGCGCATGGGTTTCAGATATCCGGGTGAGGGCTTCCGCCCAGGCAAGAGCGGCCCGTTCGCGTTCCGTGTAGAGGGCAGACTCACGCCAAGCGTCGAGCAGCAGCAGCCGGTCGTCGGCCTCGCCCAGCTTGATGGCGTCTTGCCGATGCATGTGCAGGCAATGCGCGCAGCCGTTCATTTGCGACACCCGCAACTTCACGAGTTCGAGCAGCTTTGGGTCGAAGCTGTTGGCAAGCCAGCTCTCGACGGCGACGAGACCCTCGATGCCGCCGTTCTTGCGGGCCAGGAAATTCAGACGCTTGGTCATGTGAGACTCCATAATGTCGGTTGATGGGTTGAGTTTCTCGCGGGGGCGCCGACGCTGTTTCGTCGGCGCCGACTGCTGACGATCGCGGTTAGCGATAGCCGACACCGGCGACGTAGTTGGAGAGGATCTGATCCTGGATCTCTTCCTGTTCGAACAGAGCTTTCATCGCGTCGCGTATGTCGAGAACACCGATAGGCCGGGCGCCTGCGTCGACCACGGGCATGTTCTGCAGGTTGGTGGCAGCCATTGTCTGCCACACCTCATGCAGATCATCCTCCGGCGTGCACGAAACGATCTGTCTGCTCATCAGGGCTGAAACTGGCGGCACTGACGTCGCCGAACTGACGAGATGGCGGACGAGGTCAGATTTGCTCAGCACGCCTTCGGCGCCGCCGTTGCCATTGCAGACCACGACAAGACCGATGCCGGGCCTGGAAAGCGAAAGGGCGGCCGCTTGCACCGTGGCATTGACGTCGATCACGGCAAGGCGCGGCGACGTCAAGGCATGCAGTTTGTCGATAAGCATTGCAGCCGTCCTCCATGTTCAAACCGATCCGGGATGCTCGACCTCAGTCGTCGTTGTATGTGGTCAGCTCCGTTTCACTGGTGTCGACGACGAAAACAGCCAGAAGCTTGGCGGGTTCGGTCGCACTGGCATTTTCGCTGACGCCGTGACGGTCGCCCGGAAATTCGGAGAAGCTTTCGCCGGCGCGATATGTCGTGACCGGCCCGTCATTGACCTGGCTGCGGATTGCGCCTTCGAGAACCGTCGCAAAGATGAACGCGGATTTTGGATGCGTATGTCCAGCAGAAGTGCCGCCCGGTTCGTATTCGACGAGCACGGCGCGCATGCTCTTGCCCGGCACGTTCGGCAGCGTGTGGTCGTAGATCAGCGTGGCCTTGTCGCCATGGGAATCATGGGCGAGCGCCGGGACCGTGACGAGACTGGTTGTGATAGCGGCGGTGCAGAGGATTGTTCTGATCATTGTCGTGACTCCGGTTGGGTGTGTGATGGGGGATCGCCGGCCGGGGAGGGACGACCGGCGATCGGGCTCGCGCCAGGTACGGCGCTAGTCTATGAGCTAATGAATGCCATCAGCTCGGCGTTGACCTGGTCCTGATGCGTGGCGGTGATGCCGTGCGGCGCGCCCGGATAGTAGATGTCCCTGGCACCCTTGATCAGCTTTGCCGACTTCCGCGCCGAGTCCTTAACCGGCACGATCTGATCGTCTTCCCCGTGCAGGACCAGCGTCGGGACATCGAATTTCTTGAGGTCCTCGGTGAAGTCCGTCTCTGAGAATGCCTTGACGCTCTCATAGGCGTTCTTTGCGCCGGCCTGCATGCTCCACAACCAGAACTGGTCCAACGTGCCCTGCGAGACCTTGGCGCCTGGCCGGTTGGCGCCGTAGAAGGCGAGCGCCAGGTCCTTGTAGTATTGCGACCGATCGCCCGCGACGCCGGCACGGATGCCGTCAAAGACTTCCATCGGCAGGCCTTCAGGGTTGGCCTCGGTCTTCAGCATGATCGGCGGAACGGCAGCAATGAGAACCGCCTTGGCGACCCGGCCGGTTCCGTGCCGACCGATGTAGCGGGCGACCTCGCCGCCGCCAGTGGAGTGACCCACTAGCGTGGCGTCCTTGAGGTCTAGTGTTTCGATGACGGAAGCGAGATCATCGGCATAGCCGTTCATGTCGTTGCCGGAGGAAGCCTGGCTCGACCGGCCGTGCCCGCGCCGGTCGTGTGCGACAACGCGGAACCCGTTCTGCGCGAGGAAGAGCATCTGGCCATCCCAGGCGTCGGCATTCAGCGGCCAGCCGTGAGAGAAGGTGACGACCGGGCCTGTGCCCCAGTCCTTATAGTAGATTTCCGTGCCGTCCTTGGTGGTGATCGTGCTCATGGTCGTTGATCCTTTGGTTGAGGTGGAAGAGGGAAGGTTTCGCTTCCCTTCCGCCTGTGCGGTCGCGGCCCGTGACAGGCCGACCGCAACCGTTGCGGCAAGGGCGCCTAACAACACATCGCGGCGCGATGCTTGGGTGTGGGAAGGAAGGTGCTCTTTCATTGTTTGCTCCTTCGTGTTTCAAGCTCGAGGCCCGCGCGACATCCGGCGACGCGCGGCCACGGGTGGAGCCGCTCAATGCGGCTGAGGCGAGGCGTGGTTGAACCAGTCTTCGAAGCGCTTGGCGCCGATCCGCGGGTGATCGCCGGGGACGAGCGACCGGTCGTCCAGCTCCGTGCCGAAATAGAGGGCGTCAGGATCCGCATTCACCTTGCGCGGATCGTTCGTCGCCTTCAGAAACTGCGCGACTAGGTCGCTCATGCGAACCGGCGCGGGGCCGGCGATCTCGATCACGCCGTTGACAGGCGGCGAAAGCGCCACATCGGTCATGATGTCGGCGACGTCGTCAGAAGCGATCGGCTGAAAATAGGCAGACGGAACCGTTGCAATATTTCCCACCGTTCCCGACTGCGCGATGCCGCCCAGGAACTCGAAAAACTGCGTCGAGTGAACAATGGTGTAGGGGATGCCGGAGCCCCGGATCAGCTTTTCCTGAGCCATTTTGGCGCGCATATATCCGCTCTTGGGCAGACGCTCGGCCCCCACGATCGAAAGCGCGATGTGGTGTTTCACGCCAGCCCGCTTTTCCGCGGCGAGCAGGTTTCGGCCGGACGTCTCGAAGAACTCCAGGACAGCCTTGTCCTCGAAGGATGGGGAATTCGCCAGATCGATGACGACCTGCGCTCCCGTAAGCGCTTCGGTCAATCCTTCGCCTGTGATCGTATTGACACCCGAGTTTGGCGACGCAGCGAGCACTTCATGGCCCTTCTTGCGCAGCCTCTCGACCGTCTTCGAGCCGATGAGGCCGGTTCCGCCTATCACGACGATTTTCATGGTCGAACCTCCTTGTTCGCATTCTAGGGATTGGGTTGTCTGCTTGAGCGGCCTTCCAGCCGGCACATCACGCTGCCTTCGCGGCAAACAATGCGACGGAGACGCCGGCCAAACTATCGAACGGAAGCATCTGTCGTTTGATGCGAAGGTCTAGTACCGATGCTTTCAGAGACGGGGGGATTCTAGTCAGTATGGGACGAGGGGCAGTGCCAGTGCATTGGTCGAACGGACCATCGGCGTAGCTGGTCGATCCTCCCGCACACATCGAGCCGCCTCCCGGGGAGCTTGCGGTAGGCCATCCTATCCGGCTGCGCGCGTCGTCCTGATCCTCGACCCAATCGACCGTGGGTGCCTGCCCACATAATGTTTTCGGCACGACCACAGCAGTTTCGCGCCCGGGGATTGGAGGGACGTCAATTGTCACGCGCAGAAGCAAGACCAGGCACGATTGGCGACAATGGCTTTGATAGGAAGGCCGAAGTTGCGCTGCACGCCAGCCGTACGGAGCAGCCGACCGCCGGCATCGTTCATGACCTGGGCAATCTCATTCAGGTCGCATCATCAGCGCTGAACCGCGTCGCGCGGGACCCAAGCGTCTCAATGGCTCCAGCCCTTGAGCCCGTGATCGCCAGTGCCAGGACGGCGCTGCAACGCGCTGGCGCGCTCGTCCGAGATACAATGGGCAGAGCCTTGGAGGCTCCCAAAGAAATCGAACACACGGACTTGAGCAGCTGCCTGGCTGAGGTCGAAACTCTCATCCGAAGCGCATGGGAGCTGCAGATCCGGCTCGAGGTCCGTGTCGGATCCGATTTGCCTCCCGCGATATGCGATCGTTTGGGCCTGCAGAACGCGGTCCTGAATCTCGTGTTCAATGCGCGCGACGCGATGCCCGAGGGCGGCTCGATCTCGATAGACGCCGCATTGGCGGATAAAGGCCATGGCGCCCTTGTCGAGCTCCGCGTCGCAGACACCGGTATCGGCATGACCCAGGAAACCATGGCTCGCGCCTTTGATCCTTTCTTCACCACGAAGTGCCAAGGCCTGGGCGGTATCGGCTTGCCGATGGTGAAGCATTTCGCCGAGCAGTACGACGGCAGTGTCGAAATCGACAGCGCGCTCGGGTCAGGCACAACCGTAATCTTGCGGTTGCCCGCGGCGCCGGCGCGAGCGGACGGCCGGCCACAGCTGCAACCGAATAGCTGAGGATCCTCACATGAACCCAGCGGTCACCGAAAATGCCTCGCAACATCGCTCCGAGCTGCCGATTGCCGATGGCATGCTTAGCGGCGTGCCTCGAGGACCATATTGAACGGTGTCTCGGTGGCGCGGCGGAACCGCTTGAACCCGCCGCCAGATACGACCTTGCGCAGCCTTGCCTCGCCGGCCTGTGCGCCGAGCCCCAGCCCAACCTCCTGCGACAGCGAGGCAGGCGTGCAGATGAAGGTCGAGGCGGCGTAGTAGATGCGGCCGACCGGATTGAGGTTCGCCGAAAGCTGGTCGTTGGCGAAGGGCTCGACGATCATCCAGGTGCCGTCCGGCTTCAGTGCCTTGTGCACATGTTTGGCCGCGCCTTCCGGATCGCCCATGTCGTGCAGGCAGTCGAAGAAGGCGACAAGATCATAGGTGCCGGGGAAATCCTTGGCCGGCGCCACCTCGAAGCTGGTGTTGCCGGCAACACCGGCCTCCTTCGCCGCGGCCCGGGCGCGCTCGATCGACGGGGCGTGATAGTCGAAGCCGGTGAAGCGCGAGTTCGGGAAGGCCTTGGCCATCAGCACGGTCGAGGCGCCGTGGCCGCATCCGACATCGGCGACGTCTATGCCGCGCTCCAGCTTCTCGACGACACCGTCGAGCGCCGGCAGCCAGGAGCCGATCAGATTGGCGTTGTAGCCCGGCCGGAAGAAACGTTCGGTGCCGCGGAACAGGCAAGCGCTGTGATCGTGCCAGCCGAGCCCCTTGCCGGAGCGGAAGGCCTGCCTGACCTTCTCCTCATCCAGCCACAGCGTCGAGACCACCTCGAACGCGCCGGCCATGAAGGCCGGGCTGTCCTCGTTGACGAAGACCTGCTCCTGCTCGGGGCTGAGGTAGAAGCTGTCGCCGGCCTCGTCATATTCGACATAGCCGGCTGCCGCCTGCGCCGAGAGCCATTCGCGGACCAGCCGTTCCTGCGTGCCGGTCCTTTTGGCGAGCTGGCCGGAGGTCATCTTGCCGCCCTCGCTCATGGCCGAGAACAGGCCAAGCCTGTCTCCCAGCAGTACCGCCGCTCCGGTGGTGATGGCGCCGAGATCGCCGACCATCTTTCCCAGCAGAGCTTCCAGTTTTTCCTGATTGGGCTGATTGTCCTTGTTGCGCTCCAGCATCGGCTTTCTCCTCCAACTCGATCCCAAACGCTTGCCACGGGCGACAAGCCTGCTCCCGTCACCAGGATGGCCTCGCCGTAACAGTCCATTGTTCGCCCCGTGGCGACCAACTGTTACAACTTCACAGCAACGTGATCGCTGCCTGAAAATTCTCAGCGAGAGCAGGACCTCAAATCGTCGGTGCATCAGAGCAAACCTGCTAGCCCAGGAACCGCGGTCGGCGTGTGGCGTCCGGACCAGTAAGCTGAACAGTGCTTCTCTCACGCCGATTTCAAGACATGGGCGTCGTCGAAGTCCGCGAGCTTCGGATAAGCGATAGTGGGGGCATGCGCGAGGCTGAGGACGCGTTCACGGTAACGATCGAGGCAGGCCCGGCGTTCGCCGTCGCTGACGCGCGCTGGTGTGTGCACAAGGCACGGCTCGATCACCGTGAAGCCGACAAAGTAGAGCATGCCGTGGTTGATCGGGAACAGGATTGCGTCGATCGGGCCGTTCAGTCCTCGGCTCGAATAGATCGGCGGCGGTCCGCCGATTGTGACGGAACACATCGCGCGCTTTCCCGCGAAGACGCCGCGATCATACCATTTGCCGCCACCATAGATCTTGCCACCCGACGCGAACACTCGGTCAACCCAGCCCTTGAGGATCGCCGGCAGCCCGAACCACCAGAGCGGAAACTGCAGGATCAAGACGTCGCACCAGAAAAGCTTGTCCATCTCCGCCTGGATGTCTGGAGCAAATCCGTCGTGGGCGGCCGCATTCGCCTCCTCAGCCTGCTGGCGGTAGTAGGTCGCGTCGCGCACGGTCGTGAAGTTGCGGCGATCTGATACTGGATTGAAGCCCATGGCGTAGAGATCGGAAACAACGACCTCGTGTCCCGCCGCAGACAACGCCCCCTGCGCCGCGCTGGTCAGGGCGCCATTGAAGCTGTTGGGCTCGGGGTGGGCGTGAACGATGAAGACGCGCACCGTGCTGTTCCCACTCGATCGAAATGTTAATTTTTCGATGCCGAAAAGGTCCGCTCGGCGATATGGTCAAGCGAGAAGACGCCAGCCCCGCGCGTCAGCACAAGCAGCAGCAGCGACGCCCACAGCAGGTGCTCTGCCCAGTTTTCCGGATAAACGAAGATCTGGATGACAGACACGACGCCGAGCAGCATCAGCGCTGCAAGGCGCGAAAACAGCCCGAGGAAAATCAACACCGAGCCCGTGAGTTCTGCGGCCGTCGCGAGCGGCGCCGCGATCGACGGATCGATGAACGGCAGATTGTATTCATTGGCAAACAGCTGCAGCGTGACCGGCCAGGATGCCAGTTTCGACTGCGCAGATTGCCAGAAGACATGTCCGACCGCGACGCGGGCCGCGAGCTGGATCAGCGAAAATGGAATGCGTTCGGGCAGCTTGATGATGCGCCGGCAGACGCCGACCAAGCCGCTCGGGCCGGTCGAGGGATGATCTGAAATTGCGGTCATGACTGTCTCCATCAGTTTGAGAGGGAATGCATGGTGATGCGCACGTTTGTGACGAGCCCGTCAGCGAACAGGCGCACGAGCGCGCGCACGGGTTCGAAGTTCGGTTCGAGCGCAAGCGCGCGGCTTGCACCATGCTCGAGGCCGAGGCCGTGCTTGAGAGAATGCCGGAAGGCGAAGTCTGCTCGGTCGAGGAGAATTAGGCGGACGCTGTTCCCGGTCCGCCACAACGCCACGCGTTCCGGACGTCTCGCCCAGGTGCAATGCCGATCGACTGTTGTGCCCCGCTGGTGCGCCGTCCACACCGACAGAATCGACCAGTGTGAAACGATCAGCCTGAGCGATGGCTGCAGCAGGATATCGGGTGAAGGTCCCAGGTCGATTTTGTCATAGTCGGCAAGGCTGCGGGCTGGCAGCGAAGCCGTATCGAGTGCCTCGGCGATGGCCCATTCGAGCCGCGCCGTTTCAGCGACGATCGGCATGTCGGACAGCGTGTCGATCGTCTTCAGGAAGCGCGGGAAGCCGGCGCCGTAGCGCGACAGCCGCGTCTCCACCGGCGGATGGCGTCGGATGAATTCGCTCGCCACGAAACGGAAGAAGCGTTCGTCGACCATGCGCACGGTGACGGGAAAGACCGCCATCAACACCGCAGTGAGCGAACTGCGCGTGTTGTTCTGGTAGATGCGCAGGCGGGCCAATGGATCGGCCTTGCCGGCGGTCAGCATTTTCGCGGAGACCATTGGTTCGATGGCAAGCACCGAGCGCGCCATGGTGGTCTGCAGGTTTTCAAGCGGCAACATCGTATCCTCCTTCCATTGGCGTCAACGCTACCGGTATGGTTGCTCCGGCTTTTGCGGCAGCGAATGCTGCCAGCACTGGCATGCTGGTCCCCCCGCTTTCGAAGCGCGTGAGGGACATCGGTCGGGGTTTGGCTGTTTCAGCGTGTCTCGCAGCCTGCTTGCGGTTGAACATGATCGAAGCGGTGAGCATGTCGGCCCACATGGCTTCGCCAAGCAACACGTCGAGAACCGGAACGTCGGTATCCCATTCGATCAGGGTGGGGCGGGGTCCGAGCCAGCTAATGGCGTGCTGATAGAGAGACCAGACGACCGGCGGGACCCGCGAGCCGTGATCGTCGATGAGCACTGTGTCGGCTCCGACCTGATTGGTCGCATGGCCGGCAAGATGGATTTCGCCGATCGCTTCAGCCGGCAGCGCATCGATGAAGGCTTTGGCGTCATATTGCAAATTGTGTGCCGAGACCTGGACGTTGTTGACGTCCAGCAGCAGACCGCAACCGGTCCGCGCCACGAGTTCGGCCAGGAATTCAGCCTCGTTCATAGAGGAGTCGGCAAAGGCGACATAGGCGGACAGATTTTCGATCAGCACCTGACGCTTCAGCGTATCCTGGACGGTCGCGACATTGCGCGCCACGATCGCCAGCGCCTCTTCATCATAGCGTAGCGGCAGCAGATCGTTGAGATAGGCGCCGTCGGCGACGCTCCAGGCGAGGTGCTCGGAAACAAGATCGGGCTGGAAGCGCTCGCAGACCTTGCGCAACCGCTCGAGATGATGGCGATCCAATCCTCGCGCGCTGCCCAGCGACAGGCCGACACCATGCACCGACAACGGATAGGTCTGGCGCAACTGTTCCAGCGCCTCGACGCCGGCGCCGTCTCCCATGTAGTTCTCGGCATGAACCTCGAGCCAGCCTGCGGAAGGCCTTCGGGTCAGCATCTCGCCGATATGAGGGGAACGAAGACCGATGCCCGCGGTTGCGGGGATCGCGAGAGCTTGAAACACACGGGACATCGGTCTGCTCCTTTCAAGAGGTTGGCTTGGAGTCTGGATGGTTCAGGCTTTCGGCTTGTCGCTGCCGCCGGCAATCTTGGCGCAGCTGCCGGCGGGCACGTAGAGCCATGAATCCGGCTGGTTGTCGGCGGTGGCCGTGCCGGCGCAGGAATGCGTCGCGGTCTGACAGTCGTTCTGGCCGGCCTTGACGACGCCGTAGCATTTCTCAAAGGCGAAGCCGGGCTTGGCAGCGGGGCCGCTATAGGCCGCCGTCGCGGCGAGCGAAGTGGCGGCAGCGAGGGCCGATCCGATGAGGGTCTTGGTGTTGATCACAGTCGTGTCTCCTGGTTGCGTTTCGAGGGAAAGACTGGCCTTGCGGCCTGTCTGCAAGCAGTGTCCCCGATCAGGCCGCTGAGCTGAAATGCTGTCTCGGCATGGATTTGATACGCGGCCACTATGTTGAGAGGCCGCACGCAAAAAGCCCTCCGGCGGGGGCACCGGAGGGCTTGGCACCTGCATTCGGGAGCCGAAACAGGCGCGGCCAGGCGGGAGGGAGGCGCCTAGATCTATTGAGTTCCGCGGTCGAAGGCCGGGGGGTCCTCCGCCACGGAATGCTCTGCCAAAAGCCAGTCCCCGGCACGTTCGCGTCCTCGGTCACGCATGTCGGTCAGTTCACCCCAGTCGGTCCAGGGCCTTGTGAACAGTGCTGCGCCGGCGCGGTATTGGCTGTCGAAGATGACGTGGGTTGCGGCGGGCTTCATCGCACAATGGCTGGCGGCGAGGCGGCGACCCGCGCATGGCGTCATGAACAGTGCCGGCTTGCCGGTGACCACCAGCTGATGTCCGGTATCTAACGGCAGGGCCGGCGAAGCCGAAAGGCCACCGTCGCCCCAATAGGTGTCGCCGTCGATCTCGACGGCCGGGAAGAGGAACGGGATCGTGGCGGCCGCCAGGATCGCGTCGATCGACAACTGATCGCCGGCGAAAATCTTCACCGTATCGGTGCGGGCATTGGAGGCCAGGATGCTCAACTGCAGCGGGCGGTCCTTGTTGCGGATTACCGCAATATCGATCGATTGTTCCAGGATCGATCTCAGGGGGCTTGCGGCATCGGCGGCAAAAATCGATGCGTGGCTGACGCGTCGCCAGAAGTTGGTGAGCGCCGTCCGCGCGCCGCGCCGGCCGCCCAATGCCAGACCATAGGCCAGGACCGCGGCCTCCATTGCACCGAAGCCGGACGCGGTGATGTTGCCGATGGAAAGGCTGGGGTCGTCAAGCAAGCGGTCGAGGACGCCCCAAACGAAGGCGCCGTGCGCGTCGCTTGCCAGGACAATGTCCACGACCCCCCGGTCATCGACTGCAGGTCTTGCAATGACAGCTTGGTCGGTTTCGGTTCCGGTCTGGATATGCATGTTTCAGTCTCCATCCCAAAACGCCAGACTGGGCGTTTGATGGAAAGACTGCCGCAACTCCTTCCGCTTGCGAAATGCCAAGGTGGCATGAACTCCATAGGCAGATTGCATTGGTTGCCATCACGCGCGCGTCGCAACATTTAGTCGGCAAGCGAAGATTCCGGGATTTTGCCCTGGACCAGCATCGAGACGGCCGCCGGAGAGCGTTCAGCGCACAAGGAGCAAGTCATGAGAATACGCATCGCGTACCTAGGGGCGATTGCCCTCGCTCCTATTGCCGGAGCGACTTCGGCTGACGCCTTCAGCGACCTGTCGGCCACCTTTCACACAGACGCCGCGATGAAGACGATGAAATCGGATGCCGACTTCAAAGCAGCCTGGGACGCTATGTCGACGGACAGGCAGGATGCCATGAAGAAGGAATGCAACGACGCAGCGCCGAGCAAGCCTCATGCAGAATTCTGCGTGAAGATGCATCTGCTCGGCGGCAACAGTTGAACATCACGCCGCTTCCAGATCAGACCCGAGCGCGATGGCGTTCAAGTTGTTCGCCATCGTCTCCTATGTCCCAGCAAAGCTACAAAGGCGCCAACCTGCGTCAGCCCATGACGATATGCTATGAACTTCATAGCGGCGGTGCATTGGAACGAGGATGTCGTTTGCGGCAAGGTTTGGTTTAGCAAAAAAGACCATACGCAACGGGGACAATCGGCATGGACATTCATCACATCCGCTATTTCCTTGCCGTGTGCGAGACACGAAACTTCACGCGGGGCGGTGAAAAGTGCAACGTTACCCAGCCGGCGTTGTCACGCGCCATCCAGCAGCTGGAAGACGAGGTCGGCGGCCTGCTGTTTCGCCGCGAGCGAAACCTGACTCACCTGACCGACCTGGGCGCGCTGCTGCGCCCCCGGTTTCAACAGATCCTCGACGAACTGACCGGAGTGCGACAGGAGGCGTCGAGATTCTTGTGCCTGGAAAATGCCAACCTCAAGGTCGGCGTCATGTGCACCATCGGTCCGCGCCGCTTCACCGGCCTGTTGGCCGATTTCAACAGGCGCCAGCAGGGCATTCAGCTGCAGCTGGTGGAAGGTGTGCCGACCTCACTTTCGCAACTGCTCGAGTCCGGAGAAATCGACGTCGCCATCATGGCGTCCAGCAACAGTTTTCCGGAACGGTTCGATGTCACGCCGCTCTATCGCGAGCGCTTCGTCCTGGCCTTTCCAAACGGCCATCGGTTGGCCCGCAACGACAATGTCGCCATCTCCGAACTCGACGGCGAGAATTATCTGCGGCGACTGAACTGCGAGTATCGCGATCACCTCGCCGGCCTGTGCAATGACCGTGGCGTGAAGCTCAGGATCTCCTATGCGAGCGAACGCGAGGACTGGATCCAGAACATGGTTTCAGGCGGCCTCGGGATCTGCTTCATCCCGGAGTTCAGCGCGGTGATCCCTGGCTTGCAGGTCAGGCCGGTCATCGACCCCGAGGTCTGGCGGGAAGTGTCTCTGGTGGTCGTGGCGGGGCGCAGGTTTTCACCGGCGGCATCGGCCTTCGTCAACAGCGTCAAGGCGCATGGCTGGCCTGAGAGCGCCCTCGCTCAAACGATCCGCACCGCTGCCTGAAGCAAATCAAATAATTCCAGCGCCGCACGACAGGACCTGTCGTGCGCCTTTCGTTCGCCGTGATGTCCGACCATAGTTTTCGGGTATCGAATTGAGAGCCAGTCAGCATTTCTCTTTGTTCGCCGCACCCATCACTCTCCATTCCATGCCCCGCCTCCCGCGTTTGGGCACCGACAAAGGAGAAATACTAGATGGCTACCAAGAAACTCAACTTTGCGTTGGCAATCGGCTTGCTGTCCGCAGCCGCTGCATTTTCCGCTGCGCCGGCCTTCGCCGGGGACTGCCCTGCCGGCCAGGCCGCCACGACCGACATCCAGGAACACCCCAGCAAGCCGGTCGGCGTGACCGACACGGTTCTCTCGGCGATCGATCTCAGCAGCAAGGGCGAAGCGTGGAAAGGCAATATGCTGCGCCTGCGCAAGCTCGTCGTTCAGCCGGGCGGTGTCGTGCCGTGGCATGAGCACAATGTCCGCCCCGCCAACATTCTGATCGTCGAAGGCTCGATCACCGAATATCGCAGCACCTGCAAGGTCGGCATCGAACATCCGGCTGGCGACGTGACAGCCGAATTCGGCCAGCTCGCCCATTGGTGGAAGAACAACGGCAAGGTTCCCGCCGTGCTCTATTCCGCCGACGTCCTGCCTCCTGCGATGCACGACGACCACATGATGTGAGCCGCCCATCGCGGTGAACAGATCCCGGAATTAGCAACCAAAGCGCGTCCTCAGGCGGTCCGCCCGGGGACGTGCGGCCACGGAGTCCTGTCATGACTACCACTGAACAAACCGAACCGACGCGGCTCCGCAGGGTTGCCGCAGACAGCTGGCGCTTCGGCCTGATTGCCCTGATCGCGTTTCTCACGCTTGTCGATCTGTTCGCCACTCAGGCCATCCTGCCTTCGCTGGTGATAAAATTCGGCGTCAGCCGCGCGACAATGGGTTTTGCCGTCAACGCCAGCACGTTCGGCATGGCTGTGGCCGGGATCGCCGTGGCGCTTTTCGGCAGAAACCTCGATCGGCGCAACGGCATCTGGATCAGCCTTGCGGTGCTGGCAATCCCGACGACATTGCTTTCGCAGACCGACAGTATCGTGGTCTTCGCCATGCTGCGTGTCGTCCAGGGCTTGTGCATGTCGACGGCGTTCACGCTGACGATGGCCTACCTCGCGGAACACTTTTCATCGAGGCAGACGACCAGTGCACTTGCTGCCTATGTGACCGGCAATGTCGCCAGCAATTTTTTCGGACGGCTGATGTCGGCCGCCGTGGCCGGCACGTTTGGCATCTCCACCAACTTCCTGACTTTCGCCGCGCTCAATCTGATTGGCGCGGCCCTTGTCTGGCTCACCCTGCAAAAGACATCGGCAATGATGCGCGCTGACGCCAAGAACGAGCCTGCCCGCACCGCATGGAAGGGCCCGTTGATGAACGTCGAGTTGCGTGCCTGCTTCACCATCGGCTTCCTGATCCTCTTTGTCTTCATAGGCACCTTCACCTATGTGAACTTCCAGCTCGTCGCCGCGCCGCTGTCGCTGTCGCCCATGGCGTTGGGGCTGGTTTATTTCGTCTTCCTGCCCTCGATGCTGACGACACCACTCGCAGGGCGGGTTGCTGCCGGGCTCGGGCCAAGGATCGGGATCGGCGCAACGCTTGCATTGGCCATCCTGGGTTTGCTTCTGCTTCTGGCAAGCAGCCTGCCGGTGGTCCTTTCAGGAATGGCGCTGGTCGCCATCGGCACCTTCCTGGCGCAGGCAATCGCCACCGGGCATGTCAGCCGGACCGCGTCGCGCGACCGCGCCGCCGCGAGCGGCATCTACCTCGCCTCCTACTATGCGGGCGGGCTCATCGGCAGCTTCGTCATCGGACAGGTCTACGACCGGATTGGCTGGACCGCATGCGTGGCTGTGCTGGCCGCAGTCATCGCTTGCGCCATCGCGGTGGCGCGCGTGCTGCAAACGCCAAAGACCTGAGACTTCAAAGACCAAAACCAGGCAATCCAACCAAAGGAGACTGACATGAAAAGCTATGTGAAGACCATGATAGGCGCCGCCATGATGATGGCCGTCGTCGCCCCTGCTGCCGCTTCGGACGGTGTCGTCACCGTGAAGAGCGACTATTCCGTCGCCGAAACCGTCGCCCGCATCAAGAAGGATGTTCTCAAAAAGGGCATCAAGTTCTTCGGCGTCATCGACCAGGCAAGGCTTGGCAAGAATGCCGGCAACGACGTCAAGCCGTCGCGGCTGGTGATGTTCGGCAATCCGGCTCTCGGCACGACCTTCATCACCTCCAATCCCGAGGCCGGTCTCGACTGGCCCGTTCGCGTCCTGGTCTACCAGACCGCGGACGGAACGGTTTACGCCGCCTACAGCGATTTCGACTGGATCGCCAAGCGGCATGGCATCACCGACCGCGAGGCGCAGTTCAAGATGGCGACCGAAGTCATCCAGTCCGTGACCTCGACGATCAAGAAGAACTGAGTACGGATGATGTGAAGGAGATCCGTCGCCGGGCATGCGAGGCAGCCTGCTGCTCGCGACGAGGTTATTCAGCGGCGGACAACGCCTTTGCCCGCTCGCCGAACCACCGCTTCTGCGTGGCCTCACGCACCAGCGCGCCAACTGCCGGCGAATGCCTGCGGCCACGCACGGTGACGAGATTGACCTCGCGCCAGAATTCCGGCTCGGTGATCGGCAAGGGCACCACGCCCGGGTGCTTGGCGGTGTGTTCGGGCATGAAACCGAAGCCAAGCCCGGCAGCGATCATTGCCAGTGTCCAATCGTCACGATCGCTCCAGTAGACAGGGCTGACGGTGACGCCCTGTTCGGAGAGAATGGCATCGGCATAGCCGGCAAACTCGCAATTGTTGCGGTGGATATAGCTTTCATTGCTCATATCCTTCACCCGCACGCTGCGCTGGTTGGCGAGGCGATGGTTCAGATGGACGGCCATCACCATCTGCTCCTGAAAGAGTGGTAGCGAGTGCACGTCCTCGTCGGGCACGTTCGAAGGCAAGGCGTAGATGGCGGCCTCGAGATCGCCTTCGAGCAGCCGTCGCCGCAAGCTCTTGGCGTCTGAATCGCAAAGGTGAAGCTCCACGCCGGGGTGATGCGACCGGACGGCAGCGATGAGCTCAATGATTTCGTCTGGCGCAATCGTGCTCATGATGCCGACCTTGAGCGGCGTCTTCTTCAGATGCACATATTGCTCGGCAATCTGCTTTGCCTGGCGGGAGTTCTCGAAGACACCCTCGAGATAGGTCTCCACCATGCGACCGAGCTCGGTGAGATGGGTGAAGCGGCGCTCGCGGTGGAAAAGCGCCCCGCCGAATTCATCCTCGAGCAGCTTGATTGCGCGCGACAGCGCCGGCTGCGTGACGTTGCACTGCTCGGCAGCCCTGGTGAAATTCAGCTCCTTGGCAACGGCCAAGAAATATCTGACCTGGCTGATCTCCACGGCAACTCCCCTCGGCGGGCGGGCATATGCCGCACGACCCGTGTTGCGGCGCGATCTTACTAGCTGCCCCTACGTCAAACAACCCGGCCTGGAGATCTACATCGTCGCGGCAGCGATCAGACCGTCGGCTATCGAATCCATGTCTCAACGGCATTTCCGTCGCCTGCCGCTGCTGGCCATACTTGATCCAGAATTTCAAACCGGGGCGCGTGCAGGCCCGTTGCCCGCAGCCATTGCTCGATGGTTTTGCTGCGGCTCCAACAGAAGGAAACGACGATGCTCAGAGGAAAGACGGCGCTGATTACAGGCTCGACCAGCGGCATCGGCCAAGGCATTGCCGAAGCCTTCGCTGCCAAGGGGTGCAACATCGTTCTCAATGGCTTCGGCGATGCGGATGAGATCGAACGCTTGCGGGCGAAGCTGGTCGCCGACCACAAGGTCACCGTTCGTTACGACAATGCGGACATGAGCAAGGGGGGCGCAATCACCGCCATGATGGACAAGGCCATCGCGGAGTTCGGGGCGATCGACATCCTGGTCAACAATGCCGGCATCCAGCATGTGGCGCCGATCGACGACTTCCCGATCGAGAAATGGGAGGCGGTCGTGGCGATCGATCTGATGTCGTCATTCTACACGATCCGGCGCGCCCTGCAGGCGATGAAGGAGCGCAAATGGGGTCGCATCATCAACGTTGCGTCCGCCCACGCGCTTGTCGCTTCGCCATACAAATCCGCCTATGTCGCCGCCAAACACGGCGTCGCCGGCCTGACCAAGACGGTAGCGCTGGAAGTGGCCGAGCAGGGCATCACGGTCAATGCGGTTTGCCCCGGCTACGTGCTCACGCCACTGGTCGAAAAGCAGATACCGGACACGGCCAAGGCGCGCGGGATCACCGAACAGCAAGTCATCAAGGATGTGCTTTTGGCCGCACAGCCGACCAAGCAGTTCGTAACGGTCGAGCAGGTTGCGTCGCTCTGTCTTTTCTTGGCCTCCGACGATGCGGCCTCGATCACCGGCGCGATCTTGCCGATCGAAGGCGGCTGGACCGCCCACTGAAACCGGCAACGAGGAGCGCAAAGGCCATGAACAAGATCACCCGGAACCCCTCAACGTCGGAACCCGTGCCGGAGGCCGTTCGTATGGCTGACGGTTCGGTCAAGCGACAGACCGTATTGGTGCTGCAGGGCGGCGGCGCTCTCGGCGCCTATCAGGCCGGCGTCTACCAGGCGCTCGTCGAGGGCGGGGTCGAACCCGATTGGGTCATAGGCACCTCGATCGGCGCCATCAACGCGGCGCTGATCGCCGGAAACGAACCGCAAGACCGCCTGCCGAGGCTGCGCGAGTTCTGGGACGGCGTCAGCCGCAGCAGCCCGCTCGACGAGTTTTTCCGGATGATGGCTCCAAGCAACATCTTTGCCAACATGGGCACGGTGATGCGCGGCATACCGGGCTTCTTCGAACCGAACCCAAGCGCCATGTTCGGGGTCAATCGCGAAGTGGGTGTGGAGAATGCCTCCTACTACACCACCGATCCTCTCAAGCGGACGCTGGACAATCTGATCGACTTCGATTGTCTCAACCGCCGCCATACGCGGCTGACGGTCGGCGCGGTCAACGTCAACACCAGCGAGCTCAAGTATTTTGACAGCAGCCAGATGCCGTTGTCGGTGGCGCACATCATGGCGTCGGGCGCCCTGCCGCCGGCCTTTCCGGCAGTCTGCATCGATGGCGAGCCCTATTGGGATGGCGGCATCTATTCGAACACGCCCATCGAAGTCGTGCTGGACGAGCGTCCGCGACGCGACGCGCTGATCTTCGCCGTCAACATGTGGCAGCCGCGCGCGACGGAGCCTAAATCGATCTGGCAGGTGATGGGACGGCAGAAGGATCTCCAATACGCCAGCCGCGGCAGAAGCCACGTTGCCCGCCAGGAGCAACTGCATCGCCTGCGCCACGTCGTGCGCGAAATGGGAAAGCTGGTCCCCGAGGAGCGGCGCGACGATCCGATGTTCAAGGAACTGGCCTCCTATGGCTGCCCTTCGGTGATGCATCTCGTTCGGCTGCTTTCGCCACGCCTGGACGGCGAGGACCACACCAAGGACATCGACTTCACGCGCTCAGGCATCTGCACGCGCTGGCAGGCCGGATACGAACATGGCCAGCGCGTCCTCTCGGAAAAGCCGTGGCAGTGCGAGGTCGACATGCTGCAGGGCATCGTGATCCACGAATCGCAGGAATGACGGACCAACGCCTCGGAAACGATGGAGAATACCGATGCAGATCATCACCCCCGGCATGCGGCTGATCCCCGAGGCGGTGCTTGCCAACAATGCCGCCCATTTCCGTACCATTCCGGAGACGCCTTCCCATGCGGATACGTCGCTGCATCGCGTGGTTATCGTCGGCGGCGGTGCGGGCGGACTGGAGCTGGCGACGCGTCTTGGTCGCAAGTTCGGCAAGCGGCGGCTTTCCGTCACGCTGGTCGACCGCAACCGCACCCATATCTGGAAGCCCCTGCTGCATGAAGTGGCATCCGGCGCGCTGAATGCGTCGCACGATGCTGTCGAATACATCGCCCATGCCAGCCGGCACGGCTACCGATATCGCATCGGCGAGGTCGTTGGCATCGACCGTGCCAAACGCCAGGTCTTTGTCGCTCCCAGCTTTGATGACGATGGCAGGCAGATCATCCCGCCGCGTCTGCTGGGCTATGACACGCTGGTGCTGGCCGTCGGCAGCGTCAGCAACGATTTCGGCACGCCGGGCGCCGCGCGTCACGCCATTTCGCTGGATACCGCGGAGCAGGCTGTCCGTTTCAACAAGCGCATGATAGACGCGTGCCTGCGCGCCAACGCGCAATATGAGCAGCTTTCGCCCAGTCAGCTTCATTGTGTCATCGTCGGCGCCGGGGCCACCGGCGTGGAACTTGCCGCGGAACTGCACAAGTCGATGCGGGAGATTGCATCGCACAATCTCGACAACATCGATTTCGAGAGATTGATCCGCATCACCATCGTCGAAGCCGGGCCGCGGATCCTTCCGGCCCTGCCGGAGCACATCGCACGAGCTTCGGCACGTCTGCTGGTCAAGCTCGGCGTGCAGATACGGTGCGGCATCAGGGTCAGCGAGGTGACGGAGGACGGCGTCAGGCTCGGTGAAAAACTTTTCGTGCCGGCCGAACTCGTGGTCTGGGCAGCCGGGATCAAGGCGCCGGACTTCCTGAAAGGGCTAGACGGTCTCGACACCGATCGCATCAACCGGCTGATGGTGCACGAGACCTTGCGCGCTTTCGGAGACGAGAACGTGTTCGCGATTGGAGACTGCGCGAGCTGCGTCCTGCCGGGTCATGAAGACACCCTGCCGCCGCGGGCCCAGACAGCCCACCAGCAGGCCGATCATATGGTGAAAGTCATTTCAGCGCGTCTCGCTGGACAGGCTGCGCCGGCATTCCGTTACCGCGACTACGGTTCGCTCGTCTCGCTGGCCGACTACGGTGCGTTCGGCAGCCTGATCGGCGGACTCAGAATCGAAGGTCTGCTCGCCCGGCTGATGTATCGCTCTCTCCACAAGCTGCATCTCAAGGCGGTGCATGGCCTTGTGAAGACCGCCCTAGACTCGATTGGCGAGATGTTTGCGAGGCGCACCCGGCCTCGCATCAAGCTCCATTGAACACGTGCAGGTGGCGACTTGGAAAAGTATGGTGTCGTGATCCCGGCCTTCTCGTCGGATACCAGGAAACGATGTCACACTGTAACGAATTGAGGACGAGCCACGAACAGAATGCGAACTCAACATGCCTCGATGCATCTTGGGCATCGAAACGATGCAAGGCAAGCATGACCCCGCCCGAGGAGCTCCAATGATAGGGTGCACGCAATCCACGAAAGTGCAGAAATGGCCGCCAACGACCAGGCAATGACATTTGAACAGTCCGTCCAGGCTGCCATTGAACTTGATGCGTCCCTGAACGAACGGCTGGCGGTGATTGCTGCGGCGGTGCGCCGCTTGGACGCGAATTTCGCCGATGCAGTGGACCGCTTGGTGGGACGCTTGGAGAAACAAGGGGCGGGCGCGATGGCGCCGGTGCCGGGTGATGTCATGCCGGCGTTCCTGCTGCCTGACGATGAGGGCAAGCTGGTCAGTCTGGCCGACGTGCTGCAAAGGGGGCCAGCGGTGATCACCTTTCAGCGCGGGCATTGGTGCCCCTATTGCCGTTTGAACGCGATTGGCATCGTCGAAGCCCAGCCCGAGATTGCCACCCTGGGCGGCCAGATCGTGGTGATCGTGCCCGAGCGGCGCAAATTCGCGAAGGCGATGAAGACTGCCGTCGGCGCGACGTTTCCCTTCCTGACCGACATGGACAATGGCTACGCCCTGTCTCTCAATCTTGCGATCTGGGTCGGGGCGGAGATGGAGCGGCTGATGGGGCTAGGCCTCGATCTCCCCAACTATCAGGGCAACAGCAGCTGGTTCCTGCCAATCCCTGCAACCTTCATCATTGGAACCGACGGGATCATCACCGATCGCTTCGTCGATCCCGACTACCGTCGGCGGATGGACATCGACGATCTGATCGCGGCGCTCAGGCGGGCTCGCTGACGCCAAAAGATGACCAGTCGGTCGACCGCAACAGGTTGAGCAGCGTCGTGGCCACGGGTGAGCGATGTCGGCCGGCAACCGCGTAAACGGCGACGACCCGGGAGATATCGACGTCTCGCAGCTTGAGCCTGCGGATATTTGGCGTCCGTGGTGCCGTCACGGAGACGAAGCCCACCCCGGCGTTGGCCTCCAGCAATGCCAGCAGGTCGTGGTCGGTCTCGACTTCATGCGCGGTGCGAGGCGTCAGGCCTTTCGCGGAAAGGCAGCGGGACAGTTCCTCGCTGGTTTCCCAATCGATCCGGCTGAGCACAGGTTCCGCCGCCAGTTGGCTCAGCGCGACATCGGCCTCGTTGCGGCGGGCAAGTGGGTGATCGGAGTTCACGACGAGCTCTATGCCCTCCTGGAAGAGCGGCCAGGTGTCGAGCCGATCCCAGGCCTGCCCCAACGGACCGGCAACGGCTAGCTCAACCTCACCGTTCTTGAGAGCCTCAACGACAGCGCTCGGCGAGCCCCGGTTGATCTTGAGATGGACTCCGGGATAGGCGCGAAAAAGCTCCGTAAACGGCGATACCAGCAGCGCAATGTTGACGCTGTTGGAAATGGTGACGTTAAGAGGCGCCACGTCGCTGCTTTGCACAGCCTTGGCGAGTGATTTTGCGGAAGTGGCAGCGTCGTAGCACTGTTGCAACAGAGGCAGCATACGCCTGCCGAGTTCGGTCAGGTGAGATTGCTGGCGCTCGCGCCGGAGAAGCTCGCCCCCCAACTCCTCTTCGAGCGTCTTGATCGCTCGAGTCAGCGCGGGTTGGGTAACGTTGCACTCTTCGGCTGCTCTGGTGAAATTAAGCGTGCTGGACAGGGCTAGGAAATAGCGGACTTGCTGCATCTCCATGAATCTTCGCCCCCTCAGCGAAATGATCTATCAGCGACTGCGCATGTTTGCAGGCTAGCGCATTGCAGCCGTTCCGGCAAAGTGTGGCAACGTCGCTAGGCGGGACGCTATGCAGCATGGCTAGTCAATGTTTGCTGTGGGCCGGATCAAGTCGATCATCGCGATGGGTTGAAAGTAGCGCTCCCGGCTCGATGTCATGCGTCAGCGCAGGAACGATTTCGTTTTCGACATCATGCGTCGTCAGCGCCTTCGTGAACTCCGCGAGCATCGGATCGGTGCGACATGAGAATCCTCCTGTTGGGGTTGTTAGCGAGGAACGTCGGGTTGCCTCTCGATCCTTCCCTCAGGTGAAATGCGCGATCACTTTGAGGGAACAGAGGCGGTTCGAGCTAGGTGGCTTGTCGTCGTGATGAGTGGACCATCGCGCCCGTGCCGACGCGATGGTCCTCCGTTTCAGATCGACCTGTCGTCGGTTCGCTTAACCGGGCGACTCTTGCGCCGATGGACGTCAGCCCCGGCGCGATCTTCGCGCGACCCTCGATATAAGCTTGGCGGCGCTGCTCCAGCCATGCTTCGACCTCTTCAAGGTCCCAGGCGACGCATCGCGGCGTGAGATTGAAGCGGCGAGGGAATTCACCGCGCTTCTCCATCGCGTAAATGGTGCTTTCGGCGAGCCGCAACTCGTGCCGCCTTATCGTTCGCGGCAGGCCTGTCAGGACGGTTGCGGGACCCGAATATCCAACTGGATCTTTGTCACCGTCATCGTGATAGGGCATCATCAGGACGCGTATGCGGCTTCCGGCCGCACCATCAGCCGGGCCTTCTGACCGCGATCGAAGGCCTGCATGGTCTTGACGCCCTTGACGATCGAGCCATCTGCCAGGCGGACTGTTGCCGCGTCGCCTGACGTCTCAAAGTGCTCGACGGCCAGGTCTGCTTTGCGCCTGATCTCGGCCGCTAGATCGGCTTTGGCGTTTCATGAAAGCCGACGTCGCAGTTAACCTTCCGCCTGCGCAATCAATGGACCGACGTTTTGGTCGTCATTCCGGGTTCTCGTCCGGGTGACCGAGCTCGCAGAACCAGGAGAGCGCCTGTCGGCGGCGGACCGCGAGCGCATCGTCGGATGTCCTTGCCCGACGTCATCGTCCTCGTCTTCCACATCCAGCCTTTGGCCTAACAGATCCGATTGGGCAAAAGCGCAGTTCCCTGAAAAAGGATCACTTCAAGCGGCGCCTCAGATTTTTTCGGCACCAATGCCTTGACCTCGCAGGCATGGATGCCTGCACGTCCGTCAGTGCGTTTCGTGGTAGGGGCTCAATTTCACATAGCGATACATGGACGGCGCGGCTTCGCCATTCATCTTTTGGAACGCAGATTTCGACGGCAACCCGCCTATCCTTAGTGCGGATAGGCAAACAGAAATCGCTTCATCTAGTATGCGTTCCCCTTCCTAATTATAGAAAGGGAGAGTACGCTTTAAGAAGCCATCCGGGGGGGTGAAATGCGCTTCAGGCAACTGATTGCAGCTCTTGTTCTAGTACTTTCCCAACCTTTTGGCGCACTGGCCGATGAGTTTACCGCCGTAACGCACCCGAGCTTCTCAGCCGTAGAGCCGCGGCTGGTTTATGGGCTGATCACCTACGATTTTGCGTTTACTGGAAAGGACGGCGCTGCAAGAAGCCAATCGGCGTCGGCGTTCCTGCAATCGTTGATAAAATCGAGGTTCAAGAACAAGTCGGGAAACTACATCGTAAGTCTCGATGTGGCGATTGGCGACAAGATCATTGCCACCGAGCCGATCATGTCGGCAACATGGGAAGAGAGCAAATTCCTCTTCGTCACGACATCCGAGAAGTCGAACATCGTCATCAACAGGAACGGTATCCTCATCGACGACATCGTCGTGGATTCTGAGACAAATACAATCTCGTTCTCGATGAAGGTCAGATATAGCTCCAATACGTCGGTGGACATGTCGTTGCTGACCGAGTTGTCGCAACTGTCAAGAACCGCCTCTCTGGCCGGTTTGTCGCCGGGTGTTCAGGCGGTTTCGGACGCCTATGCTCCGTTCGCGACCATCCTCAGCAAGCTCCTGAGCAAATACACCGACGTGTCGATCGTCGACAACACAACGGGCGCGTTCACGTTGCTGGATGACGGATTTCCCAATCAGCTGCGGTACAACGGGACCAACTTCAAGGTTAACATCTACCTGAAGACGCTGAACTCGCAACTGCCGACGAACTTTTCGCCTGAAGGGTTCAAGATTTCCAATTTCGGCCTGCCGCTGACCGAGGTGAAGAGCGGTGTTGGGGCAGCACGGGCACCGGTGATCGATCTGATATCGGCAGGAGCCGACAAGGTTGCCGGATTTGTCAAGGCGATCACGGACGGCGCGCCGCTTGGATCCCCCAAGCCCGTATCCGAAACGGAAATCCACGACAGTTGCGTCGCCCTCAAGAACAAACTCAACAAATTCGTCACCTCAAGGGATGCGGCATTGGTGTACTGGTCCTTCCTTCGAAGCTTCCATGCGGCGCTGGTGCAATACAAGGATGGCGTCAGCTGCGGCAGGGGCGATTTGGTTGAAGACCTGAGCGCACTGAATTTGCCGCTCAGCGCAAGTGACTGGCCGGCACAATAGGCTTCGAATAACGGGCTGCCTTGCCCAGGTCTTTGTGGTCTCTGGAGCGAAACGATGTTCACAGTAGGCAAGCGGCATTGCCGGGCGCTTTTGGTGGCTTTGCTTCTCTTGGTGTGTCCTCGCGTCGTATTCGCCGAGGAACCGGGTGTGTTCGCGCTCCTTGTTGGCATAAACAGCTACGCAAAGACGCCCGGCTCCGCCTACAACGCATCGGACCTTCATGGAACCGCAAACGACGTTGCCCTGGTGAAGGACCTGCTGACCGGCACCTACGGCGTTCCCGACGACGGCGATCATTACCGGGTTTTGCTGGACGCCCAGGCGACCCACGCCGGCATTCGAGAGGCATTTGCGGATCAACTGATCGAGAAAGCAAAAGCGCATCCGGATGCGACGTTCCTGTTTTATTTCAGCGGTCACGGCTCCCTGGCCATCGATGACAATGGCGACGAGGGCGATGGCTATGATGAGACCATCGTTGCACAGGACAGCCGTGGTCCGGGCGGCACCGACATACGCGACGATGAAATCGAGGCCTGGCTGACCCAGCTCAAGCAATACTCCCATAACATCGTGCTGATCTTTGACAGCTGCCACTCAGGCACGATTTCAAAAGAGCCCACGCTTGCTGCCCGAATGGCGCCGCTGGACGGTAGGCTGCTGAAGGATGCGCCTGTTGAGCGTCACGGCAAGGATGCGTCGATCGCGGATTCAGGCCGCTCATACTCGATCGTCGAAGGGTCCCGGGCCGATGAAGTGTCCAACGAGGATCTTGTCGCTACCGCATCGGGTTCGCAGTATCATGGGCTGCTGACCTACTATCTGGTCCAGACGCTCAAGCGATCTCCACAGCTGACCTATCGCGAGGCAGTGATGCAAGCCGAGAGGTATGTCCAAAAACGTGCGCCATCCCAGCATCCACAGGCGGAAGGAGACTTCGACAGGGTGGTTTTGGGCGGAATAGGAACCCGCCAGCCCCCCTTCATTTCGGTCACGAGTGTGACGCAGGACCAGATTTCGGTCGCAGTTGGCCAGGCACAGGGGATTCAACCAGGAGCAATCATGGCCGTGTATTCCAGCAAGGCAACCAAGCTGGTCGGTGAGGACAGCAAGATCGCGAACGCGGTCGTGATTTCGTCCGACATCGCGACTTCGGTTGCCAAACTGGTCAAAGCCCCGAACGAGCCTGTGACCACTGCGTCGAAAGTTCGAATCGTCTCGCCCTATTCCGTTGAGCAAAAGATTGCGGTGGCTATTGCCGATCCACCTCCAGAGCTGGGCATCGCTGCGGCGGTCCTGCCGATAAAGGCAGCGCTCGCTGATCGACTTCGCGACAATGCGCTGGTGCGGCCAGTGCAGGATCTAGGCCAGGCGACGATGGTGATCGCCATGGGGTGCCTGAACGGTGGCAAGCTTATTCCGATGGAGGAACGCAAAACGCTCAGCCCCGACTGCGACAAGGTCTACTACATCACACCGCGAGACCAGGTTGGGGCCATGCATGGCTACACGGTTTCGGCAAAGGACGACGGTGCCGCCGTCGATGGCATTACGGGTGCTCTCGAGAAGATAGCCCGACAGGAAAACCTGCGCGGGCTGACGAACAGCGTTTCCCCGCTGGCAGGTGCGGTCAGGGTTTCTCTTGTCCGTGTGACAGTTAAGACCGAGAACGGCAAGACAAGCGTGGAGGGCGAGGCTCCGGTGGTGTCATCGGGCATAGAGCCGATGAAGCAGGGAGAATATTTTCGCTTCAGCCTCACAAATACAGGATCACAAGATCTCTACTATTCAATTATCGGATTGGGGAGCAGCGGATCTGTGTATGTCTTGGGAGATGGTGGATCAGGGGACAAATTGCAGGCTGGCGTCACGATCAGCACAAAACCGCCACTGAAGGTCGGGCCGCCCGCCGGCCTTGAATCCTATCTGGTGCTTGCGACGACTTCGCCGGTCAACGTCCATTTCCTCGAGCAGCAGGGCATAGAACCCAGAGATGCCGGCCCGCTTGGCTGGCTTCTCGCTGGGCTCTCTAATCCTGGTTTCAGGGACTCCGCCCAGGTTCCGGATATTGATCTGAATTCCTGGGCAACCATGCGGATGGATATTGAAATTCAACCTTAACGCGGCAAGTCGGAGAAGGACAGACAATGACAGTTTTCAAGAAAGCACGATCGGACGGGCAAGGGTTCAAGCGTAAGCCTTGGTCGCAGGCTGTTCTTCTGGCGTTATGCGTGGCAACAGTCTCGATCGCGCACGTCCAAGCCGGTCAGGCGGTGAAAACCCTCAAGGACAAGCATGCGCCGGGCATCCTCCTGGAAGACACTAAGGATGTACTGCCGCAGGGTGTGGAATTGCGCAAGGTATACCGGCTCGGCATTGAATTGACCAAGAAATGGGAAGGGTGGGTCCCCAAGCGCTATAATGATGCCGTTGGTTACTGCACCGTCGGCTACGGCCATCTCCTGAAGAAGAAGAACTGCGACGGTACGGGCAACGAAGTGGAGTTCCTGAAAGGCATCTCGAAAAAGCGCGGTGAAGAGCTGCTTATCGAGGACATGTCGAAGGCCCAGATCACTGTGCAGCTGGCCGTGCCAAAAGATATCGACGACGGCGCCTATGCCGCGCTTGTCGATTTTACCTTCAATGTTGGCGGCAACAACTTCAAGACCTCGACCCTTCTCGCGGTCGTCAAGAAAAAGCAGTTTGATCGGGTCCCCGAACAGCTCCTCAGATGGACACGTGCGGCAGGCGTCGAACTGGTAGGATTGAAGAACCGCCGCAAAGACGAGATTAAGGTGTTCTTTGATGGAAAGCCGGTTCCGAAGCCGGCGCCCATACCGGGTGAGGATCTGTCGCCTCTCAATATCGATGTTGTTGCCGAAAAGACGGCAAACTAGGATGCATCATTCCACATCCGTGCCGACTCTGGAGGCAGTAGCGCGCAACGGGTTATAGCGAGAGCATCGTCGGCGCCCCTACGCTGCGACGCGTCGCGCGGCGTAGGGCGTGTCGATCTTCGAAGGCAAGCGACGACTGCCCCGACCCAGTTGCAAAGAGAGTTCGCGGCAAGCCGCGACAGCTTTCTATGAGGGCTGCGCATGAGACCACACCGGGTATTTTTCGAGGTCCTGTACTTTTTCCTGATTTGTTCGGTGTTGTGCGGCGCCGCCTTTGCACAGGACATTGGTAGTCGCGGCCCAGACAATTTCGCTGCCCTGGTGCCCAACCTGCGGCCGCAGGAGGCTTCGTTCGTGACGTTCTCACCCAATGGCAAGCTGCTGGCCACAGGTGGCGGGTATGGTGAGCCGGCAGCAAGGCTCTGGGACGCGGACACCGGACGTTTTTTGCGCGTTATTGACGGCAGCAACAGCAGCGCTTCGATCAGAGTGCACGTGAGTGCTTTTGGCTTCTCCGACGACGGGCTGACCGCTGTGACAGGAGACGATGAGGGGCGGCTTCTGTTGTGGGACCTGAAGGGCGGTCGAGTGCTGCAGGAATACGCGACGCAACACCAGGCGATCTATTCGATTGCGATCTCGACTGATGGAAAAGAGGTGGCCCTCGTCGAGGAGGGCGGCATTGAGATATTTGACATTGCGGTCGCAAAGCCGATCTTTTACCGCAAGACGCCCGACATAAGTTACGGCAAGATCGAACGCCATGGAACTGGATGGGCGGCCATATCATGGAGCCCCGGCAGGGTCCTGTTCCTTGACCCCAGGCGCGGCAACGACACAGAGGTTGATCTGGGGGATGACACCACCAGCGTGTCGTTCTCGGACAGTGTCGGCAAGATACTGGTAACCACGTCCCAGGACGTGTCGATCAGGGACCAGAGCAACCACGTCCTGGCCAGAGTTCCGGTTCGAAAGAACGTGCCGACGGAATCCGCAATGTCTTCCGATGGGCACTACGTAGCCCTCGGATACCGCATGGGCCTTGTTGAATTCCTGGACGCGAGCACGCTTAGGCTTCTGCGCACCGTTCCCGTCGACGGCGACCTCGATTCACTCAATTTCTCGCCTGCGCAACCATCGCTTCTGGCGGTCGGGCTGCGATCGAACGGCTCTCCGATTTTTTTGCTGAGCGCCGGTTCCGACAAGGGCGACGAGATCGTCGGCGCATCGATCGATCCAATTGGGTCTGCGGCGTTCCGGCCCTCCAGAAACCACCTGATACTCGCTCCCGTGGCAGGCCCGGTTGCGCTATGGCGCGACGACGATGGCCGAGGCGTGTTCGAGAACCTGGGCAATGGGCCGATATATTCGGGATCCATCGCCTTGTCCTCGGACGGTCAACTCCTGGTTGTCGATTCAAAAAGCGATACGCGTCTCTGGAGCGTCGACTCAAAAATTGGTTCACGCCTTCAAAAAGGTAATCTGGACCATCACGGTGGATGCAACGGGGCTCAAGTGTTCCTTCCCAAGACCCATCAACTGGTGACGACCGACAGCGCGGGGCGCGTGTTGATATGGGATCTGGACTCTCGTGCTCGGCTTATGCTGGACGAGAGTGCCGCCGACAGACGCCGTTGTATCGCCGTCTCCACCGACGGAGCCATGATCGCAGTCTCGGACGAAACCAAGGCAACGATCTCGCTCTGGGATGCAGGAAACCGAAAGCGGATCAGAAATCTCGCTGGCTTGTCGACCAACATCGGAGGCGTGGCGTTTTCACCGGATGGTTCGAAGATTGCGGTGGTCAGTCCTGCAGAAGGTTTCAGCCTGTTGGACATACGCACGGGGGAGAAGCTCAAGAGCGTGGATATCCCGTTGCTGGGATTGACGTTTCTGCCGGACGGCAGGCGACTTGCATTCGGCAAGGATGACGGCGAGATCGCAATTTTCGACTATGTCGCCGGCAAGGTCGAGCGATCCTTCTTTGGCCACGTCGCGAGGATTTCTTCACTGAACGTGTCCGGCGACGGAACGCTGCTGGTTTCGGCAAGTGACGATGGCTCCGCGAAAATATGGGACATTCCAAGCGGCAAGCTGATGCAGACGATCGTCTTTGGCCGTGAGGGTACCTGCCGGAGCGACGTGGAGGGCAGCCACGCTGGCAATGGGCAGGCGGATCGTTCGGTCCCGACATCTTGTTGGATGAGCTTTGACGCTGACGGGCGATTTGATTCATCGGCCCTGGAGTCCATGCCGCTGGTCAGCTGGGTGGTCAGCGATGATCCCTTCAAGGCCCTTCTGCCCGAGATATTCATGCGGGATTATTACGAGCCGAACCTGCTTGGCCGGCTGCTGGCGTGCCATGGGGCTGAGGCGAGCGGAAAGAATGCGAACGCGTGCGCCGACGCGTTCAAGCCGGTACGGCCGCTGGCCTCGCTGAATCGGATCCAGCCGGATGTACGGATTGTGAGTGTGAAGGCGGGGCCGACACCTGATGTTGCCCTGGTGGAGGTTGAGGCATCGGGCAAGGAAGATGCCTCACAGCCGAATGGCAAGACGAGCACCGGGATTTACGACCTACGGCTGTTCCGTGAAGGGCAACTGGTGGGCCAGTGGCCCGAGCCGAAGGACGATGCGGCGGTGGTCGGCGACGATCTTGATGCGTGGCGCAGCGCTTCGCGCGTGGCGATGACGCCGGGAAAGATCCTGGCGAGGCACGTCTTCCCGGTCCGGCTTGCAGGCGGTGACAAGGGCAAGAAGGTGACGTTCACGGCCTATGGGTTCAACGAGGACCGGGTGAAGAGCGCGACAGCTACCGACGACAGCTACACGGTGCCGCAGGACATAGCCGTTCCGGCGAAGCCGCGGGCCTATGTGGTGACGGTCGGAGTGAACGAGTACGAGAACGAAGCACTGCGGCTGAACTTCGCCGTGGCCGACGCCAGGGCGATCGAGACGGCGCTGCGGGGAATCAAGGGCTACGACGTGGTGCCGGTGCTGCTGACCACCGACTACGCGCGCACGGAAGGGGATAAACAGATCCCCGCGGTCGACCACGCCAGCAAGGCCGACATCCAGGCGGTGCTGTATCTTCTGGCGGGCAAGGGGGAGGTGGAACGGTCGCGGCTGCGGCAGGAGATCGGCCCGGTCATCGACCATCTGGCGAAGGCGACGCCGGACGATGTTGTGATCCTTGCCTTCTCCGGTCATGGCCACAACGAGCAGGGCCGCTTCTACATCCTGCCGTCGGATTCGGGCAACGACCTGACGAAGCTGGACAGAATGATCTCGAGCGAGGAACTGACGGCGTGGCTGCGCGATGTCGATGCCGGCGAGATGGTGATGATCGTCGACGCCTGTCACTCCGCGGCGGGGGTGCCGGAAGGCTTCAAGCCTGGTCCGATGGGCGATCACGGGCTTGGTCAACTGGCCTATGACAAGGGCATGCGCATCCTTGCGGCCACCCAGGCCGACGACGTTGCCCTGGAGAGCGGCTCTCTCGGCCAGGGGCTGCTGACCTACGCGCTCAAGGAGGGGCTGACGGCCGGCACCGGCGCGCACACGCTTGCCGACACAGACGGTGACGGCGCCGTCACCATGAAGGAATGGCTGACCTATGCCGAGACCCGGGTCCCCGGCCTGTATCAGGATGTGCTCGCCGGCAAGATCGAGAAGACCAAGGACTCCAGCCCCGATGCCAATCTTCTCGAAGACACCACCCGACACGCCCAGACGCCGGCACTGTTTGATTTTGTGAGAGCGACCGCGCAAGACCCTGTGATTGCAGCCCGCTGAGGATGGTGCGGGAAAGAGCCTCTACGCTCCCTCGAAAGACATATGGCGGCCGAGCGCAGATTCCCTTTCGACCCCATCATTTCAAAACGAATGCACGACCCAACGACGCAGGCTATATTGCCCCACGGGCCGACGTCATCGAAGGGGAGAGCATGACATGCAGGCAATGCCGATAGCGCATCAAGCCGCGCAACCCGTGGTCGGGCCCGTATCCTCCTTGACCGGCTATCCGACCGCCGTCCTGTGCTGGCTGCTTTCGGCTGGGGTCTATATCGCGGCCAAATGGGTGGCGCCTGAAATGCCGCCCTGGGGCCTCTGCTTCTGGCGGCTGACGCTCGCTTGCGCAATCCTGCTGCCGATTGTGCACCATCATCACGACGCGATGATCGGGCTTTTGCGAACTCGCGCCGTGGAGGTCGTCGCCGTGGGCGCGATCGGCCTCACGCTGTGCCAGGGTATGATCTACCATGGCCTCAACGACACCGACGCCACCACGGCCGGCATTATCATGGCGCTGTCGCCTGTCATGACCATGGTGCTCGCCCGTTTCGTGCTTGGCGAGCCGCTCGGCCTGTGGAAGTCGCTTGGCGCGCTGGTTGCGCTCTCCGGGATGATTTTCATCGTTGCCCACGGGAACCTGACGGCGCTGCTGCAACTCAAGTTCAACGCCGGCGAACTGTGGATCGTCGGCAGCGCGTTCTGCTGGGGCCTGTACACCGTGCTTTTGCGCCGTGCCAAATTCGGCATCGAACTCCTGCCGATGGTCGTGCTGCTGCTCGGCGCCGGTGCGCTGGTCGCATTGCCTTTCCATTTTTGGGAATTGTTCAACGACGAACGCTCCGCCTTGGACGTCCACAGCATTCTCGCGCTCGCCTATCTGGCAGGTCCGGGCGGCGCCTTGATGTACTATCTCTACAACAAAAGCGTGGAAACGCTCGGCGCAAGCCGGGCGAGCATGTTGCTCTATCTGCAGACGGTGTTCGTCGCCATACTCGCCTATCTGCTGCTCGGCGAGGACTTGCACGATTACGATCTGGTCGGTGCGGCCCTCATCGTCGCCGGCATCGTACTCGCCACCGTGGTCAAACCCAGGCCGGCTCAACCACGCGTGGCGTAGAAATCTTGCGCGTGACGGCGAGGAACTGGCCTGGAGCTTGTAGAAAGAAGCGTCGCAACTGTTTGGTTCTTTCGACATAGATTAATTGCCAGGTCCTTGGAAAACAGCCCCTTGCTATGCCGCCTAATCTGGCAGGCCCGCCAGACGCCAGCCATCAACAAACGGCTGCGCAGTGCTCATGCTCCTAAAGGGCAAGTTCGCTGCCAACTCGCCGATCGCCCAATCTGGATTGCCAGCTAGAAAAAGACCGGCTTCCTCCTGTGCCTCAGGCAGGCGGCCGGCAAGGGCAAGCGCGGCAATCAGGTGCTCCCTCGAACCGGTCCCGTAGGTTTCTTCCCGGCTCAAGGACACAACCGCTTCTTCGTAGTGACCGATGGAAATCTGCGCCATTCCCACGATCCAGAAATACCAACCGGGTGGATGAGGATTTAAACGGAGCGCCTCTGCACAAGCTATCAGCGCCGCTTGCGGCTTGCCCAGGTAGATTTGAAGCTCACCAATCCATGCAACCGCATCTGCATTGTTGGGATTTATCCGAATGGCAGCATCGAACTGAGATTTTGCTTCATCCCAATTGCGCTCAAAAAGCTGAACGCAGCCCAGGATCCTGCGAGCGTTGGAATCGCCGGGATCGATTTCCACGGCTCGTTGCGCATGCATCAAAGCATTTCCGCGGTTGGGTATCTGTGGTTCTCCCCAATCAACCCAGCCAAATAGCAGTGCAAGCGCAAGATTGCTGTGCGCTTCGCAATAGTTTGGATCGAGTGCAACGGCACGTTCCAAAGCTGAACGCGCCTCGCTGTTGTCTGATCTGGAAATACTCCATTTGCCTCGCGACCTGACACAAAGATCATAGGCTTCTAGATTTGACGGTCGGGAATGGGCAACAATATTCTTGTCACCAAGCTTGCCAGAAATCGCTTCAACGACGCGTCGCGTGACCTCGTCCTGAACGTCGAAGATGTCGGCGATATCGCGGTCGAAGCGCTCGGCCCACACGTGATTGCCGCCTTCGGCCGCATTGATTAGCTGCACATTGACACGCAACCGCTTGTTGGATCGCCGTGCGCTGCCCTCAAGAATATATTTGACGCCCAGATCGCGAGCGATCTGACGGACGTCGGTGGGCTTGCCCTTGTAGGCGAAGGTGGAGTTGCGGGCGATGACGAAGAAGCCGGACACGTTCGACAAATCGGTGATGATGTCCTCCGTCAGCCCGTCGGTGAAGAATTCCTGTTCGGCGTCGCCACTCATGTTGACGAAGGGCAGCACGGCAATCGAAGGCTTGTCGGGCAGCGCGAGCGGGTGCGAAGACTTCTCCGGCACGAGGGCGTCCGCCGGTGCCGCGGGCTTGGCCTTGGCGGGAACGCCGACCTGCAGCGAATAGACCCGGATCGGCTCGGCGATGTTCTTGAGTTGCACCGCGCCGCGATCGTAGATCGCGATATCGAGCCTTGACTTCACTTGCCAATAGGCTTGCTCGGAAAGACAGATATTGCCGGGTTCGCAGATGCCTTCAAGGCGCGCGGCGATATTGACGCCATCGCCCATCAGGTCGCCATCGCGTTCTTGCACGACGTCGCCCAAGTGAATGCCGATCCGGAACTCGATGCGGCGATCATCCGGAACCCCGGCATTGCGCTCAAGCATGGCGTTCTGCACTTCGATCGCGCAGCGCACTGCTTCCACCACGCTGCTGAACTCGACGAGGCTCCCGTCGCCTGTGCGCTTGACGACGCGACCACGATGAACAGCGATGGTGGGATCGGTGAGATCGCTGCGCAGCGCCCGCAACCGTGCCAAGATGCGATCTTCATCTGCGCCGGCTAACCGGCTGTAGCCGACCACATCCGAGACCAGGATCGCTGCAATTTTGCGGGCCTCACTCATGTCGTGCTCCCTCCATCCAGTCTGGCACTACTGCCGAGCCAAAGGAAGATAGCCCGCGGCATTGGTCGGATGGTCCGCGTGACCGTTTGCTCGCCGGGGTGGCACGGCGCACGGTGCGGCGCTATGCAGTTGGTGAGTATAATTGCTAAACCCAGCGATAGAACGAGGGGACGGTGTCGGTGCGACCGCGACGCTTCTGCGCCGTGCGGTGCCACGGGCAAATCGACAACGCATTCCCGCACACGTCTCGCAGTAAAGTTGGTATGCATACGCGAGGGAGAGGGTAACAGATGAAACACAATCTTGGCTTGCCGTCCGACTCGACGCCGACGCTCCTATTCCCGAAGACGTGATGCAAAAGCAATGTCAGATCTCATGTCTTCTCAAGATGTGACCCGCTCATCCCGCCCCGCGGGCTGGGGCTTGGCCGCAAAGCTGTTTACAACCCTCGTCCTTCTTGGCGCGACCGCGGTCCTGGTGACCGGGGTGCTCGGTTACATCCGCGCCCGCGACGCCCTCGAAAAAGCAGTCTTCGACCAACTCACGGCCGCCCGTCAGACCAAGGCGCGCCAGGTTGAAACCTACTTCCGCACAATCCAGGCGGAGCTGCGCCTGCTTGCCACTTCCAAGATGGTGGTCGATGCGACACGCGAGTTCCGGATCGCGGTCGACCAACTCGACCGGGCAGGCGCGCCGCCTGACCTGCGGCAGAAGGTCGGCGTTTGGTACGCTGAGAACTTCATCCCCGGAATGACGCGCACCCTAGGCAGGGAACCAGCCCTGTCGGACTACCTGCCGGTCGGTGGTGCCCCCTACTATCTGCAGTATCACTACATTGTGGAGAATCCCAACCCGCCGGAGCGGCGCAAGCTTCTCGACGACGCCGGCGACGGAAGCGAATACACCAGGCTGCATGCCATATATCATCCGTTGATGCGCGCTGCGGCGACCACGGTCGGCTTTTTCGATCTCATGATTGCCGATCCCAAATCAGGTCGCCTGATCTATACGGTCGAGAAGGAGGTGGATTTCACCACGTCCCTTCAATTGGGTCCGTACCGTCGCACCAACGTCGCGGCCGCCGTCGCCCGCTGCTCGCAGATCGCAGATCCGTCAGCCATCTGCCTCGAAGATTTCTCCTTTTATGCGCCATCTGGCGGCGCACCGATCGCCTTCATGGTAGCACCGGTGATTGCCCAGGGCGTCGTCATCGGCGCGCTGGTCGCGCAACTGTCGAATGATGAGATCGACAACGTTGTCACTGGTAACCGCCGCTGGCGGCAGGAAGGGTTCGGCGACACGGGTGAGGCCTATCTCGTCGGACCCGATTATCTGGCGCGCTCAGGCTCGCGGGCGTTCTACGAGAACCGGGAAAACTACTTCGCCGACCTCAAATTCGCCGGCGCTTCGGACGAGGAGATCGCCGCCATTCAGCGCTACGGGACACCAGTGCTGCATCAGCGCGCCGACACCAAGGCCACCCGTGCCGCGCTCGCCGGTGTCGAGGGCACGGGCGAGATCATCGGATACCGTGGCGTCCCGACGCTCGCTTCATGGGGACCGCTCGCGATTTCCGGTGTCAAGTGGGCTCTCGTCGCAAAGATCGACAGCGCCGAGGCCTTCGCACCGATCGCGGAACTCCGCCGGGATCTGCTGCTTGTCGGGGGACTGGCGCTGCTCGTGGTGGCCGCCATCGCCGCCTGGCTTTCGCGCGCGCTGCTCGGACCGCTCCGCGATCTCACTGCCGGGGTGAAACGCTTCTCTGCTGGCGACTATGCGACCAGCGTGCCGGTCCGCACGCGCGACGAGATTGGCGAACTCTGCTCGGCCTTCAATGGCATGGTTGAGGATCTGCACCAGAAGAATCTCGTGATAGAGAACAAGAACCGCGAGAACGAGCAGCTGCTGCTCAACGTCCTGCCGGCACCGATCGCCAATCGGCTGCGCGCTGGCGAGGAGAGGATCGCCGACGGCTTCGCCGAGGTCACGGTCGCCTTCGCAGACCTGGTCGGGTTCACGGCACTGACATCGGAAATGCCGCCGCACGATGTCGTGATGTTTCTCAACGGACTCTTCACGCGCTTCGACGTTGCCGCCAATGATCTCGGCATCGAAAAGATCAAGACGGTGGGCGACTCCTATATGGCGGTGTGCGGCCTACCCGCACCGGTAGCCAACCACGCCGAGCGCATGGTCCGCATGGCCATCCGCATGGTCCACATTACCCGCGAGCACGCGATGGAACACAACGTCTCGATGAAGCTCAGGGTTGGCGTCAACAGCGGGCCAGTGGTCGCCGGCGTCATTGGGAAGAGTAAGTACATCTATGATTTATGGGGTGACACAGTGAACTTGGCGAGCCGCATGGAGTCTGCCGGAGTTCCCGACTCTGTTCAGGTGACGCGCCCCGTCTACGAACGGCTCAAGGACCAATTCGTCTTCGAGCCGCGCGGCGCTATCGAAGTCAAAGGCAAGGGAAAAGTGGAAGCCTGGGTATTGAGATTTTAGGCGCTGGGGGCACCTCCGATGCCGGCTTGCCCTCCACCTATACGCCGTCAATGGATTTCGCCGCGGGCGCGACTGGCCGCCTTCATGCGGTTCGAAGGTCTCGACGAAGCGCATCGGGCCGAAAAGATCGACGCCCTCTATGTGCTCTTCTGATGCCCCGCATGCGGATATCGCACCGCCTTCGCGGATCGTTCAGAACAGATACGACGCCGGGACAGACCAGGTCCCGTCTCCGCGGGCCTTGTATTGCTCGACGAGACAAACGGAGCGCTGGCCACGAAACACGACATATGAAGCGATGAGTCCAAATTATCGGGTTCCGGTTCAAATGAGGGGTCAACCGCACGTGCGAAGGACCCAGCGCGTACCGTCCGAATAGAGACCAATCAAGGAAATTGGCGGGGTATCGATTCGCCAGTATGAAGTTAGCGGTGCCCCCAATATGTGGATCATGGCTGTCCGCACCACCGCCGGGTGAGTAACCGCTATCAGTTGTCCGCCTGCCGACAGCATTGAATCGAGGAACCCTGCAGTTCGGGTGGCCACTTCCGTCAGCGCTTCACCGCCTCCGGGACTATAGGCGGGATCGGCTCGCCATGCGGCAAGCGAACCGGGCTGCGCGGCTTCAATCTCATCTGGCGTCTTGCCCTCCCAGACGCCGTAGTTCTGGTCTCGCAAGCCATCGTGAACCGTTGCGCGGAGACCCATGAGATGGGCTGTTTGCTGGGCGCGTCGCGATGAAGCCACCAACGCGCGGTTCGTGTTCGAAAGCTGCCGACCAAAAGCGCGAGCGAGCTCAACCGAGCGCTTTTCCAGTGTCTCGTCAAACAGCGGGAACCCCGCTTTGCGCATTCTCTGCGTGATGCCGCTGCAAACCAGCGTCAGGCGTGTCGCTCTCATACCGCGCGTCCGCATTTCGGTTCGATGATAGCTGTCTTCGCGGCCAAAGCCTGCAGCAACCAACCTAACAGGTAATAATCGTTTTCCTTACAGCCGCCGCGACGGAATATTTCGGGTCGACAAAATTGCCCAGCCGCACGATGCCGCATTGGCTCAGCAGCATGTAGGCGTCCCATTTGTCGAAGCCGAACTCAGCGACCATCCAGCGGATCAGTTCGCGGTAAGCGATGCGTGTTGCATCCTCAAGGGGTCTGGCGCTGCCGATCGCCATAATGAGATCGGCGGTCTCGAGCCGAGGCCAATCGATTGTCCAGCCCTTGATCAGGTCGACACGGATGGTGACGGTCGCCGAATACTCGACCGCCACGCCGCAACCTCGCCGTCGCCTTGGCAGGCATGCGCATCACCTATGAACACGCGAGCGCCGGGCGAGCGAACGGGCAGGTACGTCACGCTGCCAGGCCCCATGTCCGGCAGGTCCATGTTGCCGCCGTGGTTGTCGGGCGTCAGCGAGTTGATGGAATCGATCTCTGGTGAGCAGCTCAGCGTCCCGATATGAGGCTTGTAAGGGAGCGTGCCCGATCGCTCCAGTAAACATGCTCCTCGTCGAGGTTGATCTTGCGGACCACCTCGGGCAGCGGCTCGTTGAGCATGGCCGTGTACGTCGTACCGGTCAGGGCACCGAACTCCTCGATCATGCAGCACGTGCCGCGTGGGTTCTGGCCACGTGGCACCGTCGACTCTATATAGACCGCAACGGCTACGGGTTGGGAAAACCGAGCGGCACCCCATTCCCGAGGACGTCTGAACACCGAAACCTGAACGCGGCAGCCAGTCGAGCGCTCGCTGCCGGCCAACGCGAGGTATTGTCCGCTTCGCACTCGCCATGACCCAAATGCCTTTGTCCTATCCACCAATCATGATCAGTCGGTTCGCGCTGTCGGTGGCTCAGCTAGATTCCGACGACCAGTGCACCGCCGCTGAGACCCGCACCCGCTGCCGCAAGGAGAATTTTCTCGCCCGCCCGGAATGGCTCGGTCAGATGGGCGAGCGACAGTGAGAGCGGGATCGTCGCGGCGGAAGAGTTGCCGTAGTCGGCGATTGTCTTGACGATTGCTTCATCTGCAATGCCGAGGCTCCTCCCGACCGCATCGAAGATGCGGGCATTGGCCTGGTGCGGCACGAACCGATCGATGTCCTGCGGCTGCGTTCGGGCTGAGGCGAGCGCGTCCTTTGAACATGCAGTCATCAGGTCCACGGCCCTGGCGAACACTTCGCGGCCGTCGGTCATCGTCATTCGGGTTTGCCCGAGATCCAGGCCACTTTGGAACGGGACGTTGCTTCCGCCCGCCGGGATCTGGATCAGCCCGTAGCGTGAGCCGTCGGAATCCACCGAGGCACCGAGAATGCCCCGATCAGGGTCCTCCCACGGACCGATCACCAGGGCGCCGGCGGCATCGGCGAAAAGGACCGAGCTTGCGCGCTCGGCCGGATTGATGCGACGGCTGAGGATGTTGGCGGCAATAACAAGGGTCGCCTTGCCATGCAGGCGGGTGAAGCCGTCCGCGAACATCAGGGCATAGATAAAGCCGGCGCAGGCGCCGGTCAGATCGATCGCACCCGCGCGTGTCAGTCCCAGCCGATGGGCGACCAGGGGTGCGCTCGGCGGCAGGAGGTGATCAGGCGTCGAGGTGGCGAGCAACAGCAGGCCGATGTCGCTTCGGTCAATAGCGGCGTTCGCCAGCGCCATCTCGCCAGCCTGCGTGGCAAGGCCGGACAGCGTATCTTCATCTGTCGCCCAGAAGCGCGAACGAATTCCGGTGCGCTGCTCGATCCAGCCTGGCTCGAGCCCGAGACGATCTTCGATCTCCGGATTCTCGACCTTGCGCGCCGGCGCATGATGGCCGAACCCGAGAATGCGCGACGACCTGCTCATGGCCCCGAACCGAAGCGTTCGCTGGCCTCCTCGATGGCGTCATAGAGACCGTCCAGTTCCTCGCTGGTGATGCAATAGGGCGGCAGAAGATAGAGGACATTGCCAAGCGGACGCACGAGCAGGCCGCGCTCGAGGAAAAAAGCCCGCAGTTTTGGCCCGATTTCGGCCAGATAGCCAGCGGAGCCGGTGCGCAGATCGAGAGCCGTGATCGTCCCGGTCGCCCGGCTGTCGGTGAAGCGAGGGTTATCGCGAAAGCGTTGAAGCCCGGCGGCCTGCTTTGCACTCAGGGCCGTGACCCGCTCGGCTACCGGCTCGTCGCGCCAGATCTCGACATTGGCAAGTGCGGCCGCGCAGGCAATCGGATTGGCGGTGTAGGAACTCGAGTGGAAAAAGGTCTTCTTGCGGTCGTCGGAAAAATGAGCCCGGAAGATGGCCTCGGTGGCAAGCGTCGCCGCCAGCGGGATGGCGCCTCCGGTCAAGCCCTTCGAGGTGCACAGGATGTCCGGAGAGATGGATGCCTGCTCGCAGGCGAACATGGTTCCGGTGCGGCCCCAGCCGGTCATCACCTCGTCGGCGATCAGCAGCGTGCCCGAAGCTTCGGCGATCTTCTTCAGTTCGGTCAGAACCGAGGCCGGATACATCAGCATACCGCCGGCGCCAAGCACCAACGGCTCGACGATCAGCGCGGCGGCGTGCCGGTCGCGGCTGACGGCCTCGAACCGATCAAGCGTCTCCTGCTCTCGCCCGACGGCCGGGAAGGGGATGGTGTCGACCTCGAACAGCAACGGCTCGTAGGCAGCGTTGAACACACCGCGGGCGCCGACGCTCATCGTGCCGATGGTGTCGCCATGATAGCTGTGCTCCATGACCACGATGCGCGAGCGCGGCGCGCCGATGTTGCGGAAATAGCCGAGCGCCATCTTCAGCGCGACCTCGACAGAGGTCGAGCCGCTGTCGGAGTAGAACACCCAGTCAAGGCCGGCCGGAGCGAGGCCGACAAGCGCCCTGGCCAGGCGTTCGGCCGGCTCGTGGGTGAAGCCGGCGAAGATGATCTGGTCGAGGCTCGCCGCGGTCGTCTCGATGGCCTTCATGATGTGGGGATGGCGGTGGCCGTGGGTGACGACCCACCAGGAGGAAATGGCATCCAGGATGCGCGTGCCGTCGGCCTTGTGGAGGTAGGCGCCGTCCGTCCGGACGATTTCAGGGATCGTCGGTTCGAGCGCGTGCTGTGTGAACGGATGCCAGACTTGAGATTGCGACATCACTCGCCTCCGGCGATCAAAGCAAGGTCGAAGCCGGCAACCATGGCATCTCTCAGTGTTTCACTCGTCAGAGGATCGATGTGCGGCAGTCTGCCAAGCTGGCGCACACCGCTGAACTCCACGATTGTTCTTTGCGTATCGGCCACCTCATCACCGATGAAGGCAATGCCGATGAGCGGGATGGAACGGGCCCTGAGCGCCTCGATCGACAGCAGGGTGTGGTTGATCGTGCCGAGCGTGGTACGGGCGCACAGGATGACCGGCATCCGCCATTGCGCGAATATGTCAATGAACCTTGTCTGTCGGTTGAGTGGCACCATCAGCCCGCCAGCGCCTTCGATGACAAGCGGACCCGGCAACGCTGGAAGCGAGAGCTTTGCCGCCTCGATCGCAACGCCGTCGATTTCCGCTGAACGATGCGGCGACAGCGGCGTTCTCAGACGGTAAACTTCCGGCAGGACGCGCCCGGCCGGCAAACCGGAAAGCCGGGCAACGACCTCACTGTCAGTCTCGTCGTCGAGTCCCGATTGCACCGGCTTCCAGTAGAAGCCGTCGAGCTGGCCGGCGAGCCCGGCCGAAAACACCGTCTTGCCGATGCCGGTATCCGTTCCGGTGATGACGATGCGCTTGGTCATGCCGAGGCCAACACCTCGACGAGCGCCTCGACCATGGCCGAAATGTCGGCTTCGTCGACGTTGAGCGTCAGCGAAATGCGCAGACGCGACGTGCCCTCGGGTACGGTCGGCGGACGAATGCCGCGTATGTCAAAGCCGCGTGCCTGGAGCGCTGTCGCCACCGCCATGGTGCGCCTGACGTCGCCGATGACAAAGGGCTGGATCTGCGAGCCGCTGGGTGCGACGCCGCAGCGCCCGGCCAATTGGCCACCCGCGAAGGCAACGCGCTCCTGCAACTGGACACGGCGCATCGGCTCATCGGACAGCATGGCAATCGCTTCGCGCGCCGCGACCGCCATCAGCGGCGACGGTGCGGTGGCGTAGATGAATGGCCGGCACCGGTTGACGAGATAGTCGCACAGCGTTCGTGGAGCGGTGACAAGCGCGCCCGACGCTCCGAGCGCCTTGCCGCAAGTGTGGAGTGCGATGATGTTGTCGCGGCCCTCGAAACCGGCGGCAAGGCCGCGGCCCTCCGGTCCCCAAACGCCGGTGGCATGCGCCTCGTCGACGACGATGAAGGCCTCGTGCCGATCGGCAAGCGCGACCAGGCTTTCCAGCGGCGCGCGGTCGCCATCCATGCTGTAGAGGCTTTCGACCACGATCCAGACGCGCCCGGTGCCGCCTTCGGCGCGCCAGCGCGTGATCGCATCCTCGATAGCATCGACGTCGTTGTGTGCGGCGAGCTTGAACTCAGCGCGGCCAGCGCGAGCCCCCTCATGCATGCTGGCATGGGCGAGTTCGTCGAGGACCAAAAGGTCGCCCTTCTGCGGCAGCGCGGTCAGGAGAGCGAAATTGGCGATGTAGCCGCTACCGAAGAACAGCGCGCGTTCAGCTCCGAAGAACACCGCCGCGGCCGCCTCCAGAGCCTCATGCTCCGGCGCGTTGCCGCGCAACAGCCGCGACCCGGTGGCGCCGACCGGCGTGCCCTGCGCGATCGCAGCCGCAACCGCGTCGCCTAGTCTTCTCGAAGCGGCAAGCCCGAGATAGTCGTTCGACGAGAAGTCGAGGCCGGCGCGCGGCGACAGCGTCCGCAGCCGGTCCTTGCGCGCCAGCCCCTGCAAGGTCGCGTCGTAGCGGGCAAGCGGTACCCCGCTCATTGCGTCTCGAGGTCCATCGGCTCGATGCCGAGACGCCGGAATAGAAGGCTGTCCTTGTCCTCACCGGGATTGTCCGCCGTCAGCAGCGTGTCGCCGACGAAGATCGAGTTGGCGCCGGCAAAGAAGCACAGCGCCTGCATCTCGTCGGTCATGGCGGTGCGGCCGGCCGAAAGCCGGACATGCGATTTCGGCATCATGATGCGCGCCAGTGCGATCACGCGCACGAATTCGATCGGCTCGATCGGCCTGGCGTCGGCAAGCGGGGTGCCGGCGATCGGGATCAGCATGTTGATCGGAACGCTTTGCGGATGTTCCGGCAGATTGGCCAGCGTCACCAGCATGTCGATCCGGTCCACCGGCTCTTCACCCATGCCGACAATACCGCCGCAGCAGACCTTGATGCCGGATTGGCGAACCTGTTCGAGCGTATCGAGCCGGTCGGCAAAGCTGCGCGTGCTGATGATCTCGCTGTAGTAGCGTTCCGACGTATCTATGTTGTGGTTGTAGTAGTCGAGACCAGCCTGTTTCAGACGAGTTGTCTGCTCGAGATCGAGCATGCCGAGTGTCATGCAGGTTTCCATGCCGAGCGCCTTGACCCCTTCGATCATAGCCACCACCGCATCCATGTCGCGCGCCTTGGGGTTTCGCCACGCGGCACCCATGCAATAGCGGGTGGCGCCGGCGTGGCGCGCCTTGGTTGCCTCGGCGATGACGCGCCTGACCTCCATCAGCTTCGACGCCTTCAGGCCGGTTTCGTGATGCGCCGACTGACTGCAATAGCCGCAATCCTCCGGGCATCCGCCTGTCTTGATGCTGAGAAGCCGGCTGAGCTGCACCTTGTTCGGATCGAAATTCTGACGGTGAACGGTCTGCGCTTGAAACAGCAGATCATTGAAAGGGGCATCATGCAGCGCCCGAGCCTCTTCAAGGGTCCACGTCCGGTCGCCGTCGAAGGATCGAGCCTCAGGCATGGTCTTTTCCGAAATCGCTGTATGCATTTCCATGCTGTTCCTTGCGTTGTGCGACACAGGCGCCTTTGAAATGGCGGACACGGTCGAAAGAAGCTGGGTAGGCTGGATGGTCAGCCCCGACGGTTAAGGCTCACGATAGTCGAGACCGATATCGAGGATCGGCGCGCTGTGAGTCAACCAGCCGATGGAAATCAAATCGATACCGGTTGCGGCAACGGCTGGCGCAATCGCGGCGGTGATCCTGCCCGACGCCTCGGTTGTGGCCCGGCCGGCAACCATGGCTACCGCCTGGCGAAGCTCGTCGACCGACATATTGTCGAGCAGCACGGCGTCGGGGGCCAGAGCAAGCACCTCTTCCAGCTGGGCCAGCGTATCGACCTCGACTTCGATCTTGACGAGATGGCCGGCGCTGCTTCGCGCCCGCTGGAGTGCCGTACGAATTCCACCGGCCATGGCAATGTGATTGTCCTTGATCAGGATCGCGTCGTCGAGGCCGAAGCGGTGATTGGAGCCGCCACCGGCGCGCACGGCATATTTTTCGACAGCCCGCAAGCCGGGGGTCGTCTTGCGCGTGCAGACGATCTTTGCGCCGTGGCCGCGAACCGCGGCGACGACCGACGCCGTCGCCGTGGCGATGCCACTCAAATGGCACAGGAAATTGAGCGCCGTCCGCTCCGCCGTGAGTATGGCCCGGGCCGGACCGCTCACCGATGCAATGGTCTCTCCCGGCGATACTTTACTACCGTCAGCCTGATGCACGGTCATTTCGACATTCTGGTCGATAAGCCGGAAGGCGAGCATCGCCAGATCGAGCCCAGCGACAGTTCCAGCCTGGCGTGCCGAAAGGACGGTCGTTGCCCAAAGGTCCTTCGGCACGATGGCATCGGTGGTCACGTCGCCGGCCCTGCCGAGGTCTTCGAGCAGAGCTGCACGCACAAGGGGTTCGAGCATGATTGCGGGAAGTGGTGAGAGGTTCATCACGCGACGCTTTCCAGCATTGGGGAGGATTCGAATTCCAGCGCTGCGGCAATGGCTGCGTCGAGCGTCATCTGGGAGCGGCGGGCCATGGCAACATCGTGGGGGAAGTCCGTCCGGAAATGAGCGCCGCGGCTTTCCCGGCGCAGCAAGGCGGCAACTGTGATCATCAGCCCGACGGCGGCGGGATCCGACGCCGTTTCGTGTCGCTGCGACAGCGCCAGCAGGGTCCGGGCAGCCTGCTTCAACCCCTTGCCGTCCCGCGTGACGCCGAGGGCATGTGACAGGAGGGGGCGCACAGGCCCTGGATCTGGCGCGGGCAGGTCAGAGGCCATCGCTGGCTTTCCGCGGTGCTCAGGCGAAGCGGCTACACTCTCGGCAACCCAGCGCGCGCAAACGATGGCTTCGGTCAGCGAGTTGCTGGCAAGCCGGTTGGCCCCGTGCAGGCCGGTCGAGGCAACCTCTCCGCAAGCCCAAAGTCCCGGAATTGATGTGCGCCCGGCCAGATCCACGGCGACACCACCCATGTGATAGTGTTGGGCCGGCCGGATAGGGATGAGATCCCGCGCCGCATCGATACCGGCCTTGCCGCAGGCCGAAGCGATCGTTGGAAATTGCCGTGCGAACATCGCGCCTGGCTTTTCGCGCGCATCGAGGAAGACGCGATGGCCGTCGGCAAGATGCCGCCAGACGGCGCGCGCAACGATGTCGCGCGGTGCGAGTTCCGCCCCGGGCACGCCATCGAGGAAACGCCGGCCTGTCTCGTCAACGATTGTCGCGCCTTCGCCGCGAACCGCCTCGCTGATCAGCGGCATCGGACGGCAGGGCCCGTCAAGCGCGGTCGGGTGGAACTGGATGAACTCGAGGTCGGCAAAAATTGCACCGGCGCGTGCGGCGAGTGCCAGGCCTTGTCCGCAACTGCCGAGCGGGTTTGTCGTGTCGTGGAACAGGCCGCCGATTCCGCCTGTGGCGAGAACGACCCGTCCTGTGGCGACGAACACCGGGCCTGTCGAACAACTTGCCAGCACGCCGGCGATCCTGCCATCCTCCACGACCAGCCGGCGCGCTTCGATGCCCTCGACGACCACAATCGACGGCGTGGAGCGCACGGCGGCGACAAGGGCGCGCATAATCTCGCGACCGCTGCCGTCACCCCCGGCATGAACGATGCGCCGCCGGCCATGCGCGGCCTCCAGCCCGAGACGTAGCGCGCCTTCGGGTGTCCGATCGAAGCGAACTCCAAGGCGCGACAGATCCTCGATCGCGGCGGGCGCCGCGTACACGATGCGCCTTGCTGCTTCCGCATCGCAAAGGCCGTCGCCTGCGGCGAGCGTATCGGCAAGATGGAGCGCCGGTTTATCATCGTCGCCCAGGCTGGCGGCAAGTCCACCCTGTGCCCACGCACTCGACGCATCCGCGCCAAGCGGCGATCTCGACAGCAGAAGCACCTGCTCCGGCGCCATGTGCAACGCGGTCATCAATCCGGCTATGCCGCCGCCGATGATGACCGGCCGGTTGGCGAGATTGCGGACGTCCATGCTCATACCGCCAGCATCCGCTCGACGGCCAGACGCGCGCGCCAGGCGATCTCGGGCTCGATGGTTACCACATGGCGGTTCTGCTCGAGCGCCGTACGGATGTTGGCGAGCGTTATCCGCTTCATGTGCGGGCACAGATTGCAGGGCCGGATGAACTCGACCTCGGGATGGTCGACCGCGACATTGTCGCTCATCGAACATTCCGTCATCAGCACGACGCGGGGCGGTTTTTGCAGCCCGACATAGTCGGACATGGCAGCGGTCGAGCCGGAGAAATCTGCCTCTGCCACCACGTCGGGCGGACATTCGGGATGGGCAAGTACCGTCACACCGGGATGGTCCTCGCGCAGCTGCCGGATATCGGCTGGCGTGAAGCGCTCATGCACCTCGCAATGCCCTTTCCAGGCGATGATCTGCACGTCGGTCTGGGTGGCGATGTTCTGGGCCAGATACTCGTCCGGCAGCATGATCACCCGGGGAACCCCCAGGGACTCGACGATGGCTTTGGCGTTGCCGGAGGTGCAGCAGATGTCGGACTCTGCTTTTACCTCGACCGAGGTGTTGACATAGGTGACGACCGGCACACCGGGATAGCGCTGCCGAAGCAGGCGGACATCCTCGGCGGTAATCGAGTCGGCCAGAGAACAGCCCGCCCGCAGGTCGGGAATGAGCACGGTCTTTTGCGGATTGAGCAGCTTCGCCGTCTCGGCCATGAAATGCACCCCGGCGAGCACGATGACATCGGCTTCGGCCGTCATCGCCTTGCGCGCAAGCGCCAGGCTATCGCCGACGATGTCGGCCACACAGTGGAAGATCTCCGGCGTCTGGTAGTTATGCGCCAGGATGACGGCATTTCGCTGCCGCTTCAGATCGAGAATGGCGTCGATATCAACCGCAAATGCCGGCCATTCGATGGGCGGAATGACTCGCCGTACCCGGTCGTAGAGTGCGGAGCTCAGCGTCATTCTTGTCCCTCACATATGCTCGTTTTGAGTATATATAGGGCATATGCTTATATGGAGCATAAGCAAAGTCAAGCACGCGAAAGTGGCAATTTCGTCCCTGCGACCGCCCGCTCGGCCAGAACGCCGTGCCGGAAGCGAAACAGCTTAGCCGGTCGGCCGCCAGTGTCGGTTGTTGATGATCCGGTCTCTTCGACAAGTTCCTGCTGCTCTACCAGCCGCCTGAAATTCTGCTTGTGGACGAGCCGACCGGCGAGCGCCTCGACGCTGCGCTGGAGTTGCAGGAGCGTGAAGACCGACGGCATGAGTTCGAAGACGACGGGACGATATTTGATCTTGGCGCGCAACCTGGCGATGCCGGTGGCCAGGATACGGCGGTGATCGGCCGCCATTGCAAGGCCGAAGGCCGATAGAGTGCGGTTTTCGCCTTGGCGGCGATGCGCTTCCCCGACAAGGGCCGCTTCGTAGAGCAACTCGTAGCGTTGCAGCACCAGTTCCTCATTCCAGCCATTACCATCAAGACCGAAGGCGATCGCCGCTCGCTGCCAGCGGTCATCGTGCGTAGGGCGATCGTCGGCGCCATCCGCCCAGGCCTTCAGGTGCGGAACGATCACGTCCGGCAATGCAGGGGGAACACCTGCACGGTGATCTTCCCAGGGGAAATAGTCGTACCAGTTGCGCCAGGCGGCTTTGTCGGCGGGTGCCGCCTGCTCCTCCCGGGTCAGCGCCAGGTAGCTGATGGAAACCACGCGTTGCGCGCTCCCGTTTGCTGTCCTGTCGCGATCGGCGAAAGTGTAGAGCTGCTCGATATAGCCCAAGGGGTGGCGTGTCTGGTGTTCGACCCAATCTCTTAGCCCCGACTGCAGCGAACGATGTCCAAGTTCGAATGGGCCGGAAGGCAGGGATTGACCTCGCTCTATGGTCATGACGCGCGGCTGGCCAATCGTCACCGCAACCAGCACCGCAATCAGTTCCGCCGCAATAGAATGCCGTTGGCCGCTTTCTGCGGACTGCCTCACAATATCTCCCGCCTCATTTTTGCGTAGTCCTCGATCATGGTGCGCTGGCAATTGTCTGCCCTACGGCCAAGGGTTTGATTCTGACCGTGAACCGGGCCGTGGCGGCAGTCAACGTTTCAACCCAGGCACCAGGCGGGGTTGGATAGGCATCGGTCCAGGCACCCAGCGAAGGACGGTACACTGCCGCCGACTGGATATGGTTCACGAGCTACTGGCCAAGCATGCCAAACGCGAAATCCACACGTGACCCAGCCGCTCATCGAGCTACTTAGCGAGTCAGCCAGATTCGCACGAGAAACATCGGGATGGGTTTCGGCAAGCATCCACAAAAGTCTCGATGGAACGCGAGTCGTCAACTATGCGCAAAGCGCAAGCGATGGTGCCGCTGCCGCCAAGCGTTGCCCCGCTAGTCACCGACGTCAGGCCTGCCGCGCCGGTCTGGTCGCCATTGACGAGCAACGTGCCGCTGCCGACATTGGTCGCCCCGCCATGCCCAGCTAGGCGGCTCAATTTCACAACGCCACCGTCTTTATTCACGTTGCCGCCAACCTACCAACAGCGCGACCGCTAGCGCAAAGAAGCTCGACCGAATTTCAGGTCGATGTCTCGATATGCCCAAAGCCGGCGCCCTCCCGTTCTGCCAGTCTGATGATTTCGGCGAATCTGGCGTCGTCGATCTGTCCGGCCATGCACACGCCGTCCGTATGCCATCCGGGCCGTGACATTTCCTCAAATTCAGGATCCCGCAGCCGGTCGGCCAGCCTGCGATTGGAAACGAGATAAGCGTCTTCAAATTGTCTTACGACATACGCCGGCAACCCAAACGGCGGCCCTGGCAGGTGTCGTTGAAGAGCCAAAAGCGCTTCTGACATCGGTGGCAGACCCCGCTCGTTGAGCATTCGCGCAACCTCGGTCATTTCGGCGTTAAGGCTCCGGTTCGCATGAATTTCCTGCACCTGATCGGTCGTTTCGATGCAAATACCCAGCCGCACCTTGAACGCGCTCAGCAGCGAACGCGGGCTATAGTTGATCATCCGCATGGCGGCATCGGGAAATGCGCCGGTCCAGCTCTCATAGAGGCAATTCCAGTCAAGATGGGGATGATATTCGGCGCCGTCTACAATATCGCTGCGCCCGAGCGACTTGATGTCCTGCGCGTAGCCGCTAGCCGACAGGATGTCCTGCCGCCTCAGGACACAGACGATCATGACGATGTCCACATTCTCCTGCCTGAAATATTCCGCCACATGCAGCGGCTCGCAGATATGAAAGTATTCTGACGATATGATCGACACCAGATCGGGGTCGGACGCGAACAGCGTCTCCTTCTCGTCAGGAAGGTTGGCGAGACCCCTGATATCGTCCAGGGCGCGCCGCGATACGTTCTGGACCAGGCTTGCGGCGACTTGATGGGAGGCCATGTCAGGAGCGACGTAGAAGCCGGCCGGTCGCAGGACAACACTGTTGTATCGGAGCCAGTTCTGCAGGAACGTGGTTCCAGTCTTGGCGAGGCCGATATGAAGGATTGCCCTGGGCATGAGTGCCAGCTCTATGGAGGACTTGTTCACTCTTCCTACGCCTAGTCGGCCCGGTTGAGCAACGGTCGATGCTGCCTGTCCGTTCTCGCGCTCCGCTTTGACCGACAAGCGATTTCCGCAGGGCTGGGATGACCCGAACTCGCCGCGACGCAAATTCGTGTCGGAGCTCCTCCACGTCAGGCATGCGGCACAAACGCGACCTAAAAGGCAGGCTGCAGATTGTTTAATTGTCTCCAGATTGTAAGTTGGTGGCAGGCGGCTTGTGGGTTGGCGGCGGACGGCTCAGAGAGAATCGATGTCAGATATCGATATTGCCGGCATACTGGCAGAGCATGAACCACTCGCCGGGTCGATCGCCGAAGCGAAAAAGGTCGCCTATGAGATCAGCAAGGATGACATGCTGCTCGATTTCTTCGTCCGGGCCGTGTTTCCGACAGATCACCGAAAAGCGATCGAAGCCTATTTCACAGGGGGAGAAGATTGCGCCAAACGCTTCGCCAACCTTTGCCGCGAGCACCTTTCATCTGGTCCAGCCAGCGTCCTTGAGTTCGCGTCGGGTTATGGCCGCGTCGCGCGTTATGCGATGCACGTTCTGCCGGACGCAGCATGGGTTTCCAGCGACGTTCACCCAAATGCCGTCGAATTTCTATCAAACAAGATCGGCGTCAGGGCACACCTCTCGTCGACAAAACCGGAGGACTGGAGCATCGACGACGAGTTTGATGTTGTCTTCGCCCTATCGTTTTTTTCGCACATGCCAGACGCCACCTTCGCGCCGTGGCTTTCTCGCGTTCTCACGGCGGTGAAGCCAGGGGGTATCTTGATTTTCACAACGCACGGAGCCGTCACTCTCCGAAACATGAGAGCCGGGGGTTTGCCTGCGCAATTTGATGGCACCGGATTCTATTGGAACTCGAAAAGCGATCAGCGCGATCTGGACGCTCGCGACTATGGAACAAGCGCCGTTTCCCTTGGTTATGTTCAAAAAGCAGTGTCCGACGTCGAAGGGGTCGAGTTGATCCGCTTCCAGCAGGCGTTTTGGTGGGGGCACCAAGACCTTTATGTCGTCCGCAAGCTCGATCAATAAACTTGCTGTACGAACGATATGTCGCATGAGGAAAGCGACAATACGAACTTTGAAGTAATACTACGCAGTAAATAGTTTTTTGCGAGCAGTTATTGCTGTGGCGTCTGGATATGAAACCGTATTTATGTTGACCGACGCGAACCCGGCTCGAATTGGAAATGTCCAAGCGTCGGCCCCAAACTCGGTGTGCACCATGAAGTCATACCCCCCTTGGTTCGAATCCCCATGGTAACTTGGCGGAAGCCCTTCTCTGTCGCGCGTCAAACGACCGACAATCGTTGGGACAGTATAACACAAGCATCCATCATCTGAGAGAACGCGCCCGCATTCCCTGAGAGCTTCAATCGGAAATGGCACGTGTTCCAGCGTATCGGAATGAACGACGAGATCAAACTGGTCGTCCTCATAGGGCATGGACTGCATATCGACCGAGGGGTAGTCGGCACGGATATACAGTGGGAGAACCGAAAGTGTCTCAGACAATGACGAGCCGTTGATATCGAGAATGCGGAGACGGCGCGCTTCACTTGTATTGACAAACTCGACCAAAGTGTTGGGGGTGGAGACGGCTTCGCGAATTGCATTGGCTAAAGCAATCCCCCTTAGATTTGAGCCGCAATGCGTGCATTGCGTGCCTTGCTGCCGGTCGATATAGGCAACCTCGGCGGACGATAAATTCCACTCAGCGATCAGCCGAGGCCAAAGAACTTTGCTGTCCCGAAACTCATCATTCCCGCAAACTGTGCACGCCAACAAAGGAATCCTCCATAAGGCACATACTCAGGGCATTCGCGCAGAGGGCCAGACGCATAATAGTAGCAGTTTGCCGCTGGACCAGGCTATCGCCATCATGCACAGCGTGGTTTCGAAACTCTCCAATTGTCTGAGGTGTGGTTCATGCCGCGGGATAGGTGTAGGTGGTGACCGTGCCCGCGGCATCCGTGCTGTCGAATCCAATGGTGGTTCGGCACGAAATCGCCATGCACTGCGCCAGCAAATCAATTATTTTCTTGCTGCGGTGGACCTGATTCCGCTCAGCCTGGGTTATCGCGAGGCAACTCTCAAGCGGCGCCGGCCAACTTGCCGAACTCAATTCACAGATAGCCCGTCGTCACAGGGGAGCGCGGCGCTGGTTCGAGAAGGAATTCAGGCCAAGTCCTGCGTATTGACTTCAATCCATCCATTTGCGATCCGGAAGGACAAATGGGCGAAACCGATCGGCGCGCAATGGTATTTTCCGACCAAGCATTTCTCTTCCTTTACCTGCCGATCACGCTCTTGCTAGGTTCGATCCTTAATCGAACGAGATTATTCTCGCCATTTATCTTTCTATCAAGCCTGATATTCTTCTACTGGTCTTCTGGCCTTTACGTTATGCTGCTGCTCTTCAGCATTGTGCTGAATTTCGCGGGCGCGATCGCGGTGGAGCGCTACCATCACAAACTAGTGGTCACCGCCGTCGTCACACTGAACGTGTTGGTCCTCTGTTATTACAAGTATACGGCCTTCCTTCTTGGCTCTGTCGGATTTTTCGGGTCCGAGAGTCTGCAACACTTCGCGCAAACCATCATTCTCCCGATAGGGATCTCGTTTTTCACGTTCCAGGGCATCTCCTATGTGATCGACGTGTGGCGTGGCGAGGTAAAGGCTGAGCGCAACTTGGTGTTGTTTGGCGCCTACAAGACCTTCTTCCCGCAGCTGATTGCCGGCCCGATCGTACGCTATCGGGACGTCGAGAAGGACTTCCACCATCCTGATCTCAATGCGGATATCTTTGCGGCAGGGGCCGGTCGGTTCATGGTCGGCCTTTGCAAAAAGGTCCTTATCGCGGACAGCGTCGCGGGCGTCGCGGACGCGTCCTTTGCCCTTGCCGGCGGGGAGCAAACCTTTGCCTCCTCCTGGCTCGGGGCAATCGCCTATTCGATCCAGATCTATTTCGACTTTTCGGGCTATTCGGACATGGCGATCGGCCTCGCCATGATGTTCGGAATCCGGTTCAAGGAGAACTTCAACCACCCCTACGCCGCGTCTACGATCACCGAGTTTTGGCGTCGCTGGCACATCTCGCTGTCGAGCTGGTTCCGCGACTACCTCTATATCCCTCTGGGCGGAAACAGGGCGGGCCTAGTGCGAACTTACGCAAACCTGATGATCGTGTTCCTTGCGACCGGGATATGGCATGGGGCGGCATGGACGTTCGTCCTGTGGGGCGCATACCATGGAATTTTTCTTATTGCGGAACGCCTGATCCTTGGAGGAAGGGCGTTTTCATCACAGGTCGTTCGGATGATCTACTTCTTTCCCGTCGTGATTTTCGGATGGGTCCTGTTCCGCGCAAACGACCTGTCGGTCTTCGCCAGCCATGCACGCGCCATGCTGTTGCCGCTGGCAGACGGGGCGTTCGGGCTGCCCGGATCGATGGACCTCGCGCTTTCGCCCCAGGGCAAAGTCGCTATGCTGTTGGCCTGCCTCCTCATAGTCATCCAGGGGCAGGTAAGGCCCTTGGGTGTGGTCGTAGCCGGGGCAGCGGGCAGTGCCGCGTGCTTCGCCCGGCTTGTCTTCGTCAGCGTCGCAGCAGTCATCTGCGCGATATACATCGTACCTCAGGCCTTCTCACCGTTCCTCTATTTCAGGTTCTGAGTATGAAATTGGCGAATCTCGCAACCATCGGAGCCTTCGCAGTCTTTCTCGCTGCGCCCGTCGGCAGCCTCGTAACGATGGGACTCGACCCGGCCGCCGAAAGAGCGATCACCTTGACCGAACTCACGTCGGCAAAACTGCTGACGCCAAATGACGAGAAGTACCGGAACGACGTAGCCAGAAGGCTTGTCAGCAATTCTCCAGTCGGAATGGACGCCATCCGCGCGAAGAATGCCCTGGATGTCAAAGTGTTCGGCTTCGTCAATACATCCCAAGTCATCTCCGGCGCAGATGGATGGCTGTTTTACAAGCCTGGGTTCCAGAACGGCGCATGTATGTCAGAGCACGATATTGGCGTCATGCTGGGGCATGTTGAAGCGCTGCGAATGATTGCGAAGGGGATCGGCATAGACTTTCGTATGTCGGTCTCACCAGACAAGGAGGTTGTGTATCCCGAGAAACTTGGGCCTGCCGCGGCGGCCGCTGCCGGCTGCAAGATCCTTTCATCGCGTTTGTGGCGCCGCATCGCAAAGACCAGCAAATCTAGCATAATAGACCATTTCGATGTGATGGGTCACGACGTAACCGATGACCTGCTCTACTTCAGAACGGATACCCACTGGAACGAGCTTGGGAAACTCAAAGCCGTCAGGCAACTCGTCTTCGAGTTGACCGGCAGAAAAGTGGACGGCCCGATCCTCGCAAGCGGGCAAGTCATGCACGCCACCGACATGCCAAACAGGCTGCTGAGAATCGACCACGAGGAAGCCGAAAAAACTTATGACGACTACGTATCTCGAACATTTCCTGATGATAGCAATCAAAGGATCGCAGATACGTTTATACTTCACGACTCATTTTATGGCGTAAGCTATGATTTGTTAAAGCATGTCTTCCTGAATCCCCTTTTTTTATCCTACGGGAACGAGAATATCGAACTGGAAGTTCGCAATGCATTGGCGAAATCCCCCAAGCATGTCCTGGTGAACACCGTCGAGCGGAACATGCTGTCCAAAATTCTCCACGGCGAGGTGTCCTGGACAGGGGTGCTCGGCAAGGCGTTCCTGGACGCCAACGCAAAGGCCGCCGGCGGGTGCAAAATGGCGGACGCTGCGAAAGATGGGCTGAAATTCGAGAACCTGAGCAAACAGCCGTCGGGCGATTTCACTGCGGTAGTCGATCCCCAGATCCTCGTGCGATTGGCAGAGCATGGCAGGCCTTGCGTGCGGATCTCGTTCGAAACTGCTGTAAGACAGAACACCTATGTCTATTTACCGATCAAAGACCAGGTCAATCAGAACGGGCCATACTTCGAAGGGTTCTCGTTGATGCTCACTGACGCGCCGGGAGCGCGCGACTTCTGGCTTGTACTGCCGGAGGATTTTGCCGGCATGACGCTGAGGGTTGATCCGATCTACTCCACCGGAACGCTATCCCACCTCAGAATACAAACCGGGGCACTCCCCTCATTCTCGCCTGCATCGAACATATGAGCACGCCTCGCCTGTTACCAACTCGTGCCGGGCGCGCGCAAACCAGCGGTTTCGAATCCGGCCTTGCGCGCAACAAACGGCATCAAGCGCTCGATCGCGTGGAGGACGGTGCCGTCATAAGGAACGGGCTCCGATGGGTAATCGTTCCAATCGAGACCCAGTTCGCGTAGCGGAAGCAACACGCTTGGACGGCACCAGAACATGGTTCCCAGCGGAAAATCGAAAAAGTCCGCCAGCGGCATGGCGATGCCCATCCGTCTCGCCAAATCTTCAGCGATCTCCCTGTTGTCGTTCCAGCCGACGAGGTGTGGATCCTCCGCCATCAAAAGACCTATCGCCGGTTTCGATGCGAAGACCTCTGCAGCGAGATCGAGCATCGCGTGTTCGCCACCAACCAGGTTCTCCCAAAGGAAGTGGCGCCATGCCTCACCCATAGCCGCGTCCGTGCCCACGCTCCTCTTGGCGTGCACATGGCCGATCAGGTCGTAGCGGCCATCAAGCAGCCGTGGCAGGAATTCAGTAAGAAGCGGTCCGACATCGCGCCCCCTGTTGGGAACGATTGCCATTTCAACGGACCCGTGGTGGTCGTCAAACACGGCTCGAAGATGTCTGGCTTTGGCGTCGGTGTCCGTGGACAGGAACAGATCGCAGCGCGTGCGGTTACGCTTGAGCCGGAAGGCCAGATCATCAGCCAGATCTTCATAGTAAAAATGGGCATGAAGGGCCACACGCTGCTCCGACGGTCGGTAAGTGCTGTTGACGGGATTGAAAACGTCCCGCGACCAGGGGCCGGGGGCGCGCCCGGCGCGGAGCCAGTGGGCTAGGGGATGGGCTTTTCCCGGTCCGCACTCGTCTGGATTGGCTTGTGCATAGCTTTGCGGATTGAAGCCTGCACAAGGACGGCGGAACTGTGGGTTGGCTGTCGAATCGGCCGAAAGGCCCATGATGCTCCATTGCTGGAGCGTGCGCCGCCCAGCTTCCAACTCGGCAATTGGCGCGGTACCTGGAGGAAGAACCATTTCGAGATCGACAGCAGCGGCCGCCATCAGGGTGGCAAGGTCCTCGTCATGAAGTGCTGCCGCAGATGTTTTGCCCCACTCATCGATTTGTTGAACATAGGCACCCATGTTGTAGGCCGCACATCCTACTCGCGCCACTTCCGCTCCCAAGGCCTTTGCCTTGTCGCGGTCGTCTGCCAGCCCGCACAAGATGGCGGCTGCGGCATGGGTATCGAGGTGAGGTGCAATGAGAGGACGTGTTGCAGCGTCGGCCCCTAAGATTTCCGCCGTTCCACAGGCTCCCTGGAAGCACACGGTCGGTATCCCACGGACAACCGTATCGATGGCCACGTTTGGCTGCGGATCAAGGCGGGAACTGAGAAAGAAGGCGTCTGCAACGGCATATGCGGGCTCCAAATCCGATACCGGATCAAGCATCACCAGGCTATCTGCCAGATCCGACTGGGCTATCTGGTAGGCGAGATACGCGGAGTAGCCACTGTCATTTTCCGGATCGTACCCATCACCGATCCAGACAAATCGAAAGCGAACATCCGGTCGCAGTCGTTTCGCCGTGGCGGCAGCGCTTATGAAAAGATCAACGCCTTTACGAATGTGCACCATGCCGGCGCCAAGCACGAGAAAGGAAGCTTCCTCACCTTCGGGCCGCAAACGAAGCAGGAACTCGTCGCGTTTTTTGTCAGCCGGCTCATCGGCTGAGGACGCTGGCGGCGGATCGCTGCGCCCCTGAGCCATGATATGAATTCCGGGGCGCCTTTCGAGGCCAGGAAAGGCATCGTACGAAGACTGCGCGACGATCTCGGCTGGAAATACGACATGCTGCGCCCAGTCATAAACATTACGCATCTTGGCTACGGGGCGCGTATAGGCGGCAAACTCATGCACTAAAGCGACGCTCGGCACTCCACAAGACGCCAAGGCAGGCACCATGATCTGCGTTTCTATGCTGTTGGCGATGGCATAAAGTGGCCTGAATTCCTCTGTGATCCGCTTGGCCAGCCGGGCCGCGTCCACAGGGTTCCAGTCCTCCCATGTCAACGGACCGACGGACGAGGCGGCAATGGCGATGAAGTCGCTTTCCAGTTCTCCACCGCGCATCATCAGGGAAACCAGCGTTGCCCCTTTCGCGAGTTCCCGGGCAAGGTTCCAGCCCAGCATCGGCGCGCCGGTCCTCGAAACCTCATGCGAAATCAGAAGCACAACCGGCTTTTCGGACTGCGGCAAGGGCGAAAACTCTAGCCTGTCGACGACGGAAACTCCTCGCCGACCTTCGCGCCTGCCATCGTGCTGGTAATGCAGTAAAGGCGAAACCCCGACGCTCGTGACGTCTGGATAACGCTCCCGATAATAAGCCGAATCAAAAAGAGGCGATGCGCGCCAGCCCATCGGCTCGCCGACCACTGCATAGTGTAATGCTGGGTCCATACCGGCGGGCAAACGGTCGGCGTAAAATTCAGCATCGAAACACGGCGACCGTCGGAAGGCTGCGGCAAGTTCTTCGGCTTCATATTTGTTCGCGGGCAGCGGTTCTCCCAGAGCCGAAAGTTCCAGCCAGACATAAGCAGGCGGCTTGAACATCCCTGCCGTCTCGTAGAAGGGACGCAAGAAATCGCCGTTGAATCGCGCATTTGGCTCCAATCCAATCCGCCAGCCGATTTCGGCATAGTGCCCCAGTGGATCCCGCAGTTCCGGCCGGCCAAGGGAGGAGCGATAATAGTCGGCATCTACGAACCCCGTCATTTCCAGCAAAGCGACGAATTCACGGCGAATTTCATCAGCCATTACGCTCTCGCGACTATTCATGGTGTGCGTCCCGGTCCAAGGACACGATTACGGACAAAGGTGCGGAGGGGGCGAGGAAAGAGCCGCGACGCGCCAAGGATCCCAAAGCGTCTTAGAATGGCCTCGAGGCGGTGGCGCAGGCCCAAGTAGCGTTGCTCCCATTCGGCAGCCTTGCGCTCCAACTCCGCAATCCGGCCTTCGCATTCAGCATTTCGCTGTCGCAGTTCCTTGGCCTCGAAATCTTGTCTGAGACGCGATTCAGTGAGGAGGTTTGCGTGGCCCCGGAACGACGTTCTCAACATGTCCCGCTGCACGCCTGCAACGGCAAGTTCGGAGCTTACTTGCGTCAACTCGGATCGCAGTTCGTCAATGACACTACGGTTTCCCGACTGAACCAAAGCCAAAGCGGCTTCCGCATTCTGGGCCCGTTCGACTTGAGCTTTGATGGTTTCACTAGCCGTTTCTATTTCGCGGCGGAAACCGGAAGCCAGTAACTCCGTCTGCTCCATGTGACTGCGAAGCTCAGCCTGAGCGGCATGGCTTCCAGACTGGGCCAATGCCAAAGCGGCTTCCGCTTTTTCGGCCCGTTCGACTTGAGCTTTGATGGTTTCACCAGCGGTTTCAATTTCGCGGCGGAGACCAGAAGCCAGCAATTCCGTCTGCTCCACGTGATTGCGAAGCTCCCCGTGAGCGGCAGCGGCACTCGCTGCTCGCGCCAGGATTTCACCGATCTCGCTTGTTTCGATGAACAACGAATTGGGAATAGTTGGAAGTCCTGATTGGGACGCAATCGCAATATTGTAAGGCGGTCGAGGCAAGCCATGACTGACCTCGTAATGCGTCTCTCCTCGTCGCTCGAACGTTAGCGTTCTCGATATTCCAGCCTCGTCGTCTGCGATAAGCGTTGATCCGAGCAGCGGTCTTTGAAGGAGTATCAAGACATTGCGGAATGCCCCCTTCAGAAGGGCCTCGAACTCCACACGCGAGAGCTCGTGCACATGATAGGGATTGGCAGGGCTTCCGAGTGGGGAATAGACGTCTCGTTCAGGAGACGAAAGGACGAGAAAACCGGTTGGCCGCAAAACGCGCTGAACCTCTGCGACAAACAGATCATGTTCAAAAAAATGTTCAAGCGTTTCGAACGATACGACCACGTCGACACTCGCATCTCCCAAAGGCAACTTGCGAGCGTCTCCTTGCTGATAGCGAAGGTTGGGAGCGACATAGCTCCCCTGGGCGTGCGCTACCGCCTCCTCGGACAACTCGATGCCAACAACCGATCGCGCGACCTGGGCCAGGAGAGCGGAGCCGTAGCCCTCGCCTGAGGCGACATCGACAACATCAAGGTCGCGGCAAAGAGCCCGGGCGAGAAAATAGCGATGAAGGTGCTCGATCTCCACCTGACCCGCCGTAGCGGTTGTCAACTGTTCGCCGGTCCACTCTAATGCTTGCCGCGGCAGGACCCGTTCGAATATCTCTCCCATTTGATTGTCGCCAATTCCTCTCACTGGTCTAATGTGCGGCGCCACTTACCGCTGACCTGTCACGATGCGCTACGCTACCACCAAGATCCGCGAGTGTTTGGCTCAAGCCTTCAGAAAATGAGAGAGTAGGTCGCCACCCCAGTGCCTCCCGAATGAGCGAAATATCGAGCACGCTCACAGGAACATCGAATTTCCGACCGCGCTCATAGCGAACGTCCAGTCTTTGGGAGAGTTTTGACTCAAGTTCGGCAATGACACCGTTAAGGCTGACGCCCTCACCACTACCGATGTTGAAAACCTGATGGCCGTCGAGCGGTGCTGCGCGTGCCAGTGCGACCAAGCCTGCTGCGGCATCGGAAATATGGATGAAATCACGTACGACTTCGCCATTTCCCCAGACGATTATCGGCCGTTGCGACAATGCGTGGTGCAGGAACGTCGTTACCACACCCTGGCCTCTTGCCAAATTCTGCCCTGCTCCAAAAGGATTGGCCAGACGCGCCACACGACAATCGAGCCCGTAAAGAGCTCGATAGGTTCCCAGATACAGTTCAACAGCGGCTTTACCAGCACCGTAGGCAGTGATCGGGTTTAAACGGTGATCTTCATGCACCGGAACGCGCAGCAGTTTGCCATAAACCGTACCGCCGGACGAAGCGAAGATCAGCCTTGGCGCCTGCGCCCCTTTTTTGCGAAGCGCATCCAGCAAACCCAGCGTCGGCGCGACATTGGTCGACAGATCAAGGGTGGGATCGTTGTTGGCGCTGGCGGGGACGGATGACCATGCATAATGGTGAATGACGGTGACCCCGTCGATCAAGCTATCCCATTGCGCATTGGCAAGATCGAAACTGCGCCATGCGACTCGCTCGTCAAGTGCAGGAGTAAATGTCGGCTTCGAAAGTGAGCGCCCGGCTAAAACGACCTCACACCCGCTTTGCACCAGGATTGCAGCAACATGTCGGCCAATGAAGCCGCTTCCACCGAGAATCAGATGTCGTTCGACGATGTCCGATTTTTCTGTTTTTGATGACATCCGGATATGCTCGGCCGCTCCCGAATATGGTTAACTGCGGTTGTGGGAATCAGAATGGCGAACCGCAATTCCCAAGTAGGTCCGTACTCTGACTTCGCGAGTGCGTCAAAGCTTATCGGGTCGACGGAAGGATGTGTTGCTATTGCGCTCAGCATTTGTTCGGCTGGGTCGTAGATGACAAATTTTGCCGCCTACACGCAGAGCGTGCGCCGGGGCGGAAGCACCGGATTAAGTGCATCGCCTGTACCGCCCTCGCGGGAAGGTTGTTCATGGTTTACTTGTTCATAATTTACTAACGTAGATGCTGGGTGTTTCGCGTGCTATGCCATCAGCGGATATGGAGAGCGGCGATTTCGCGCCAAGATGAAAAACCTCGACCGACAGGACCGTGCTGCTTTCAGCGGCTTCGCTGCGACACTGCATGAAATGGTGTCGCTGAACCTCCATGAGAGCGACGGGATGTTTCAAGGGAACGGCCGGCACTACCTAACCTGCGGGGGATCAGCGCTGAACGTTATCGCGGCGGCGGTCGGCCTGGCTGGAATAGAGCCAAAAAAAATCCTCGATTTCGGGGCTGGTGCCGGACGCGTCACCCGTTGGCTGCGGGCTGCGTACGGCAGCGCCGAGATTTCGGCGACAGACACGCGCGCTGAGGATCTCGAATTCTGTGCCCGCGAGTTTGGTGCGCGGACGTGGCTGTCTGGCACCGATGTGGACGGCCTCGACGCTCCCTCGCGGTACGACCTGATCTGGGTCGGTTCGGTTTTGACGCACCTGCCCGCGAACATATCCGAGCGTCTGGTCAGGAAGCTGCTTTCATGGCTGCGATCAGACGGCGTCCTTATCGTCAGCCTGCATGGGCGTTTTGTCCATTTCCGAGGCCCCCAGTTCAACTACTATGGCGTCGCCTCTGGGTGGGAGGAAATCGAGAGGCAGTATCTTACGGAAGGCTATGGCTACGCCGACTATCCTGGTCAGGACGCATATGGGATCTCGCTCTCGAAGCCAAGTTGGGCCACTTCGCTGGCGGAACGGCTGGAGGGCACTCGCCTGGTCCTGATGAGTGAACGAGCGTGGGATAACCATCATGATATTCTCGCACTGCAAAATCGACCGGTGACCGCGCCGCTGTCCGTTCGAACCAGCCAGGCAATTTGATGCGAGCGAGTATGGGCGGACAAACACATCCGAAGGCGTTGATTTTTCCGCTCACTGGACTGCGGTTCTTCGCCGCTTTTGCCATTGTACTCCATCACATCCAGGGGAGTTTCGGTGTATCGCCGACTGCGTTTCAAGGCTGGAACCTCGCCAATGGCGTCACCGTTTTCTTTGTTTTGTCAGGGTTCGTACTGACCTATTCCTATCCTGCTCTCAATGAACCGGGCGAAACACGTCAGTTCTATATCGGCAGAATTGCCAGGATTTTTCCGGCTCATCTGGTGACGTTGCTGGCGGCAGTCGCGTTGGGCGTGCCATTTGCGGCTCCGTATTTCCTCGCAAATGCCTTGTTGCTGCAAAGCTGGTTTCCAACCGGCGAGTATTTTTTCAGCTATAATGCGGTCAGCTGGAGCATCTCCACCGAGATGAGTTTTTATCTCGTTTTCCCGTTTCTGATCCGCAATTTCGAATCGACATGGCCTTGGAAACTCGCCGCATGCTTTGTCGCATCTTCCGCGATGGGTCTCCTTGCCTGGCAACTCGGACTGCCTTTTTACAGTGGCGGAAAAGATGCCGTCATCCAGGGCATCGTGATGGTCAACCCGGTCGCAAGGGTCTTCGAATTCTGCCTCGGCATGACGGCGGCGTTGCTGTGGACGCGCTTCCGCGACCGTCTTGCCCATCTTCGCTTTGGCACATGGGCGGCGGTCGAGTTGATCGGCGTCCTGCTGCTAATTTGGGGATCCGGCTGGATCAACGCGATCCTGCAGCCCTTCATGCGCTCTGGTGCTATGCAGTATTGGACGGCCCAGACACTTTCCCCTGTCGTTCCGGCGGCCTTGCTGCTCATTATTCTCGCATCGAGCACCGGGCCGTTGGCGAAGGTGCTCGCCTGCCGCCCGGTGAGGTTCCTTGGCGAGATTTCGTTCGCCATTTACCTGACGCACCAACTCGTCATCAGGTTTTTTGTCATGCACCCACAGATCTTGGAAGGGGTGTCGCAGCGGACGGCGATTGGGGTCTTTCTGATTACGGTTCTCGCCGCATCAACCGCACTGCATCTGGCCGAGGTTCCAGCCAGAAGGATGATTGTGGGATTGTTCGGTCGCACCCTAAGGACGAACGCCGTGACCGTCGACGACCATTCTTTGATCAACCAGAGCCAAACTTAGAGTAGGCAGAGAAGTCGAGCCGATCAGATTCTTGATTTTTCGTAATTGGGTTGGGGTAGTGGCTGCGCCGTTGTTCGTTGTGATTTAATTTAAATTAGTAGCCAGCGGGCTGGCATCTGCCTGGAAAGTTGACGCATCGGGAAGTGATAGGACTTTCCATTGTTCGTCGCTTCAAGTATACTTATCCGGTTGCCATATCGAACGCCCGTCATGATGCCAAACCAGCGAGGAGGAAGGCATGTTTCGGATCGCGTCTCTTGCGACTTTCAACGCTGCGCTTGCCCTTTTCGCCATGGTGTCAGTGCCGCCATCCCAGGCCGAACCATGTGGCACCGTCCACAAACTGACCCGCCAGCCGCTGAATGACCAGACTTTCTGGCTGCTCGCTGAACATGAGGGCAAGGCCTTCGTCGACCAGCGCACATGCCTTGTCGCCAGGCTGGACAGGGTTGATCAGCCGCTCACGCTGAGCGATGCGATGGGGCACTGTGCTACCCTCGGACAAGGCGGTCCGAACGGTGACATGGGCTGGCAGCTTCCGACGATGGCGGAACTGACGAGCCTCGATTCGGCGGACTGGCCTAGGCAGCACGACGCGTTCGCGGAATACAAGCTGCCGCCGCTCGCGCGCAGCGAAACCGATTATTGGACCCGCACTGAATGGCCGGGGGCGGCAGGCTCCTTCGCAGTCGTCACGTTCAGCGCGCGCACGACTGTGGTGCATCCGCTTGAAGCGACCAAGAAGGCCGGGGTATGGTGCGTCTTCGGGGTGCCGGCCACAGGCGTGGAGTAGACACTCTTACGCCAAGTCTCCCTCGGGCAACCAAGTCTCCTTCAGGCATCAGACAATCGTCGCTGCGGCGCACGCAACGGGCGCCTGGCGCTCGACACCCAAATCATGACGGGGCCCCAGCTTTCGCGATGCGATGCCTGGCTGCTCAGCAGCCAGGCCGTGGGACAGAGCGACCGTCCGGCTTGCGTTCACCGGCGCGGCCATTGTGCCTGCTACGTCCTAGCCGCCTACCGCAGATCCAGCTGCAGCAGGCCGCTATAGTCCTCCGTCGTCAGGAAGAAGCCCTCGTCGATCGCCTTGGCCTTGAAAGCAGAATCGTCGCCCAGGTCCCGGAATTCCGGCTTCAATGTGCCTGACGCGTTGAAGTAGCGATCGCGAAAGGCCGCCCGGTCAAGCTCGGCATAGTCTCCGATCTTGCCTGAGACGGTGCAGGATTTCAATTCGCTTTGGTCGGCCGCCTCCGCAGGAAACGACGTCCTCGCGAAGTCCATCGGCCCGATGTCGGGCGCGATGCCCCTGGGATTTGAGGTGACGCATCGGACGGTCGTATCCCCGCTTGCGACAGACAGGTCGAAATAGGGCGGATTCAATCCCTTCGCCGCGAGGTAGGCGAAGCTGCGGATGCGGTTGACCGCCTTCAACGCTCCCACGTCTGTAGTTTCGAGCATGTCATTGCCGATTTTCACCCCGCCGGCGGCGCCGAGCGCAGCCATCTGTTGCTGCAGCCAAGCCGGATCGCGGTGGATCCATGCCAGGAAATCGAGCGGCACGGCCTGTGGTTCCTTGAGCTGCTTGCTCATGGATTGCGCCGTCGCCGCTGCCGCAAACATGAGCACGGAACCGGCAAGGATCGCCGTAAGCTTCGGGAGTCGTCGCATGTCAAAGTCTCCATACTTGGTCGCGGTCTCGGTTACCAATGGACGCGCGGCTTGATGCCGAGCATGTCGCGCAACTGGTTCTCCGTTATGTCGTCGGGTCGACGTGTGCCGCCGACACCGATGGTACGTGCTTCCTCGTTGCGGAAAGCATATGACTTGCCATCGAGGCCGACGTAGGGCGCATCCTTGAACCCCGAATGCTGGCCGGCCATGCGGTGCGTGGCGTGGATTTGCTCATGACCCAGCACGATGCCAGGATCCGCCGGATTGGAGGCAGTCGTGCCCGAGGACTTGTCGAACTCGACAGACGTGCGCGTGCGCGACGCTGCCGGGTCATAGCCGATGATCACGTCGCCCTTCGTCGTTTCCGGGTTCACCAACGGATCCTTGTTGCGGGCCGCGGTGACGCCCGGCTCGTTCTGGATCGTCGTGGTTTGTGGGTCGGCAATGACCCGGCGCATCAGCTCACGGCCGTTGTCGAAGGAGTTGGATCCGACAAAGAAGTTTTTCACGTCCAGCCAGGCCCCATGCAGCCAGCTTTGCGATACTTCGCCAGTCTTGCTGTCGACCCGTGCGGTCGGATCGATTCGCTGGATGTCCTCTTCGACCTGCCGCCGATAGGCCGCGTCGCCGGCGACGATCTCCTTCAGGCCGGTCGGGTCGACGAAGGCCATCGGATTGTTGTTGGCGTAGGCGAAGAGATTGCAGGAGGTCGAATTGCCGGTGCACTTCTCCGGATCGCCGACGTAAAGCGGATCGGGCGAGATGAACCGCCCCAGCGCCGGATCGTAGTAGCGGGCGCCGTAGTAGTAGAGCCCGGTATCGTCATCGAGATATTTGCCGGTGAAACGATGGTGCGTCTTCTCGCGCGGCAGCTCCGCGGCGACATCCGTCAGGTGTTGGGCCCAGGCAGGGGCCAGCGTCTCCGGCCCATGTTCGGTGCCGTACGCCCTGTAGAGCATCTGCTCGACGGGAACGCCGTCGGAGGCGATGACATAGTCGCTGCTCTCAAGATGATCCTTCAAATAGTAGAACCATTTGCCGGTGCCGTGTTCCAGACGAACGAGCTTGTTGGAGGCGATGTTGACATAGCTCTCCTCGCCTTTCGGACCGATCTCGAACGTGTCGACCGGGTAGAGGTAAAGCTGCTCCGGACCTGATCCGCCGGTCGGGATGACCTTCTTATAGAGGCGGCGACCCGTCTGATCGTAGCCGTAGAGCACTTCATTCGTCGCCGTCTGGGCTCGGATCAACCGTCCGTTGATGTCGAACACCGTTCCGGTCAAGGTCGGCGATTTCGCAAGTTGGGCGAATCCGTCGAAGGAGTAGGGCTTCGATGCGCTGCCGGCCGGGATGAGGCCGGTCACGGCGCCGGCGGACGGCGCTATCGGCGCGCCGGGCTCGAGCTCGTCGTTGCGGGCAAAGGTTCCCGCCGCCGAATAGGCGAATTCTGCCTGCTGGCCATAACGGTCGATCCGCACGAGTTCGTTCTTGAAATTGTAGTGGAACGTTCCCGACCGGTCGACATGTCCATCGGTGCCCGCGCCTTGCGCCAACGCGTCGACGATCTGGGTGATCGAGCCGTTGGCGTTGAAGGTCATGCTCAAATCCTGCAGCGGTTTGCCGCCGGCCTGCGTAACGATGTGGGTGAGGAACAGGGTGGCTGGGTCGTAGGTCATCCGGGTGAATGCGCCGAGACGATAATCGACCCGCTCGATCCGCGATTCGGGATTGTAGGTGATATTCTCGATGATCTTCTGGGGTCCCGAAAAATCGGGATGCGTGACCGTCACCGACCGCAGGTTCTTGTCGGGCCCCAGCGCGAATTTTGACGCCAGGCCGCGCGGACCTTCGGACGAATCGATGCGGCCATCCAGCGTGTGATGGAAATGATCGGCGTATTTCGCGCCGCCGATCTCCACCTCATGGGTGACCATCCGGCCGTTCGCATTGTAGGCGTAGCGCTGGATGGCGTCGAACGCCCCGTTGGGATCGTGAATGATCACCTCGGTCGTCTTGTCGAGGGGCAGCGCTATCGGCGCTTCGAACCCGGCCGCGGAGGCGACCTGAACGGCGCGGTCATAGTGGTATTCGAGGTGAACCACGCCATCGTTCACCTCGGTCAGCTTGCGGTTGAGGAAGTCGTAGGTGAATGTCTGGACCGACGTTTCGCCATTGCTGCCGACCCGCCCGATCACCGATTGGCGACCGCGCGCATCGTAGAAGGCGTAGCGGTCGCCCATTCCCGGGATCGACTGGAATTCGATGTCGCCGACGGAGTTGTAGATCAGCCGCCGCGGTGTCGTCTCGCCCGGCAGCCAGATTTCGCTCAGGTAGCCGAAGGAATCGCGCACGAAGCGGGAAATATGGTTCGTGCCGCTGCCATTGCTGGCAATGGACGCGGTCACGCCGTTCTCGTTTCTCAGCGAATACTCGCTGCTCTTAACGGTGCCGTCGAACTGGTCGTTGTAGGTCGTGACCGTGAGCGTGCCCCAGGGTTGGAAGGTCAAGTCGGACACCTTGCCCGACGGATGGGTTTCGCGGACCATCCGGCCGGCTGGGTCATAGGTGTAGGCATTGCCGATTTCGTGATCGGGGCGCGGAACGTCGCCAAGATCGAACACCTTCTGCAGGTTCAGGTCGTCGACGCCGCCAAAGCTCTTCACCACAAAGGGCGTCCAGCGGAAGATCTGCTTTGCGTTGCGGTTGTAGAGTGAGAAGTCACTGACCCGCACTCCGCCCTCGGCGACGTTCTCCAGGTCGGCGACCTTTTCGCTGCGCGCGTCATAGGCGGCGAGGTCCGCGATGAACTCGCTCTCGCCTTCCGGCGTCTCGGCAGCGCTCGCATAGCGGCGGCGCGCCGTCAGGATGAGCGACGGCAGCCCATGCTCGCCGATCTTGTAAGTGTAGAAGCGTTCGGCGCCGTCCGCGGCGGTTTCCCGGGTTTTGCGGCCCAGCGCGTCGTAACTGTTCGTCACGACCATTCCGAGCGGCGTCGTTGTCGTCGCCACGGCGCCCTGGCGCGGCCCGTCATAGGTCATTTTCGTCGTCTGATCGAGCTCGGCCGCACCGCCCGACGGCTTGGTGTAGCTGAGCGTCACGGTGCCGGTTGGGTCGTAGATCGCCGACTCGGTGATGCCGAGTTCGTCGGCGATCGAAATACTGTTGCCGAAGACATCGTAACCCATAGTCTTCGCGAGCTTGCGGCTGGCGTTGCGGAACTGTTCGAGCGCGGGCGGCAGCGCGCCAAGCCCCGACAGGACTTCCAGCGTTCGCGAGCCCATCCGACCGCCGGAATTTGGCAGGTAGGTGAAACTCTCGCGGCTGAGCAGCCGGGTCCCGGCCAGGATACGCTGCTCGGACGCCGCGTTGACGATGCCGAGCGCGGCCAGATCGGCGCGCGACTGGGTGTAGTCGGTCTGGGTCGTACGGCTGAAGCCAGGAACCGTCAGGTTCTCCGGGCCCGGAATGTCGCGCACCCTGACCGTCTCGGACGCAGGCATGTTGAATTCGTCAAAACCGGCATAGGTCTGGGTCTTGACCGGATCCTTACATTCGGGATCGGCCACGTCCTGCTGTTCGGCCTCGCCGGCGGAGTCGGTCAGCGTCTCCTTGACCTTCCTGAGATAGGACGAGCCGTCGCCACGCGAAAACGCCTCCCACACCGACGATTCGCATTTCAGCATCATGCCGGTCGTCGGCAGCTTCTGGCTGCGCGTAGCGGTCGACAGCGAGTGCAGCGCCGCCGCCGACGGATCGAGCGTCTCGGTTGTCTCCGCGCTCGCGACGAGCGTCGCCTCCGACTTCACTTCATAGGTCTTGCGGATCTTCAGCTTGCCGGCGAGGTTCAGGTCGGCCGCCCTCTCCGCGAAGGTGTAATATTGTTCGCGATCGAGGCTGGAACGCTGCGTGACGCGCTGGCCGGCCGCGTTCTCGTCGCCGTAAGCGACCTTCTCGACCTCCGAGAAGCCGATGAAGCGGCGATTGATCACGTCATAGAAGGGATTGTGGTAGAAATATTCGTCCGTCTGCACCTGGGCGCGAACCTGGCCGGGTATCCCCTGCGACGTGACGAGCTGCTTGGCGACGACAACGGGGAAATGCAGGTTGCGTGTCGGCTGGCCGTTGGCGCGGTCGCGCAACATCTCGTCGATCGAGGTCGCATAGCGAATGTCGTGCCGACGGCCGGAAGCGAAGTCGACGACGGTCAACAGGTTCGCCTTGACGAGTTGCATGGTCGCGGTTCGGTTGAAGTCGATGATGACGACGGGCTTCACCTCGTCGCCGGACGGTTTCTGGAACACGATGATTTCGGTCTGGCCGTCGCCGTCGATGTCGGCGACGCGCGAGGCGAAGGTCTGTGTCGACGTGCCGAGTTGAACCCGCAGATTGAGCGCGATGTTGAGCGGATCCTTCAGGTAGGTCCCGTCGCCGAAGCCGAGCCAGATGCGCATCTGGTCGGTGCGCTCGCCCATCGACGCGAAATCGATGATGCCGTCGCCATTGGCGTCGATGTACCACATCGTGGCGAGGTTCTCGCCGGGCTGCATGCCGCCAATCTTCGAGAAGGTGCCGTGACCGCAGACCGGATCGTTGATCGCGGCGTCGCCAAACAGCAGGGCATTCGGGTCCGTCGAGAAGATGTTGCCCTGGTTTTCGTAGAGGCAGAAGCCCTGGTCGGCTGGACGGATGACGACGAGATCGGGCAGCCGGTCGCCATTGATGTCGACCATCCGCACGTTGTTGCGGCCGAGTATCTGGCCGTCCTGGCTGTTGAATGGGAACGCCTTGGTCAGCGCGCCGAAATTGACGCTGTAACCGCCATCGGGCTGGCGCCGGGTGAGATTGAGAAATATCCGCCATTCGGTGCGGCCATCAGCGTTGAGGCGCGTCGTGACGATGTCGGACAGGCTGTCCATATTGACGTCGGCGAAGCGGCCGTTGCCGCCCGCGAATGTCGTCGGCGAGATGCCGGGCAGCGGGATCGAGCGGCCGAGATAAGGGAAGGTCCCATCGGCCTTGCCGTCATAGACGTGCATCAGCCCGTCTTCGATTTCGACGATATCGACGAAGCTGTCGCCAAGGATGTCGGCAAAAGCGAAGCGATTGTCGGTGAGCCGGGGCGCGATCTGGCGCATCAGTCCGGCCTCCGTCGGACGCGACAGCACGAGTTGGGTGGTGTCGCCGAAGGCGCTGTTCAGGTCGCCGCTGCCGAGATGCACGGTCGCGCCGTCATCCTTGGTCTGCACGATGTCAACCAGTGCATCCATGTTGAGGTCGGCCAATTCGAAATTCTGAGGGGGGATGTCGCCGGCGAACGCCATCTTCGGCGCTTCGAACACGACGGGGCGCGACGCCAGTTCGGCGCTTGTCCACGACGAATAGCCGAAATTGATGTCCGGGAACTTCAGCGTCGATTGCGCCAGCGCCCCGCCGCCGGTGTCGCCAAACCGGTAGAGCACGCGCAGTTGGTCGAGCACATTGACTGACTGCGTGTCGATGAGCGGCGTCAGGTCAGCCTGCGCCTTCGCCAGGCAGTCCGGATGCGCCCTGACGACGAACTTCGAGGTGTCATTGGTGTCCCGGCCGACATATCCCATGCACCATTGGGCGTAGACGGTGTCCTTGAATTTCGCCGTCACCTTGCCGTAAAGCCGGGCGTTCTCCTGTTTGCTGCCATTGGTGTGGCTGACGAGGGTCGATTGCGTCTCGATCAAGTCGAACTGATAGCTGCTCTGACCGCCGGCGAAGCTGGCCTTTGTCAGGTAGCTGCGTCCACCGAAACGCTGGTAGTCGTAGCGGACGGCTTCGCGGTTGGCGTTGAGCTGCAGGACCAGCGGCCATTTCGTCACGTAGGGCTTGGCTATGTCGAAATTGCCCTCCGCCACGGAGGGATCGCCGCTGAAGATCAGCCGCGTTCCGTCGGCGTTGGTCACCTCGAAGCCGGAGGGGATGGTGTTTGTGTGAAGGCCGCCGGACAGGTCGAGCGAAACGACGTCGAACGCGCCGGTGTGATAGAGAATCTTGACGAAATCCTCGGCGTATTCGGGCTTGTATTCCCAGACGCCGTTCTGGTTTCCGAGAAACACGAGCCGCGTGCCCATGTAGGACAGGCGGGAGAAGAAATCGCCGCCCGGCTTGGTGCCGGGCACGGCGGTGCCGAGATCGTCGTTGACGGCGATCTCCTGGGTGTTGAACCGCCAGCCGATGCCGAGCCCGTTGCCGGTATCGCCCGCGAACTGGCTGTAGGTGAGGCTCATCTGCGGCCCGAACTGGCCACGCGTCGGCAGGGTTGGTAGTGGCAGGCTGAAGTTCGCCGATCCCGTATTGTTGTTCAGCGAGAAGCTGCCTTCCTCCTGCGTGACGGTGCCGCCCGCGGCGGGCAACTGCACGATCGAGGTCGCTGATTTGTCTTCGGCGCGAGCCGGGGAGCCGAGTACTGCGGCGCCAGCGGTCAGGGCTGCGAGGGCGGTAAGGGTCTTGGCGAACATGGGACTACCTCCGGGTGCAGGCATTACTGGTGAATGAGTGGGCCCACGATGACGTGGGGCTGGAGCTGCAGGCAGCTGGGACGCGGACAGACGACCAAAGGCTGGACGGCAATCTCATCGAACACGTGAATATTGACGTCCCAGATGCGCGGCGGCTCGCGCTTGCAGGCTTCGGCGACTTGCGGGGTGAGCGGCTGCGGGAACGAGCAGATCGGATTATTGCCGAGATAGGACTTTCCGATCACCGGATGAACGTGAACGAAGTTCTCGATCCGGTTGCCTCGCAGATCGACGATCGACAGCGCCGGAAGCGAGCCGAGCGGCAGCGCATTGAAGACCCGGTTGTTGCGCAGATCGACATTCGACAACGCCGGCATGTTCGACAGATTGCCAACGTCGGTGATCTGATTGTCGTTCAGATAGATGTATTTGAGTCCGCTCGAGCTGAAGCGCGGGATCGCCGACAGCCGGTTGGTGGCGAGGTTCAGTTTCTGGAGTCCCGTCAGCGAAGCGATCGGGGACGCGTCGGTGATCACATTGTCGAACAGGTTAAGTTCTCCCAGCGCCCGAAAATGGACCACGGGGTTGACGGCGATGATCGACTTCTTGTTCAGCGTCAGGCTGGTCAGTGACTGCGCCCAGCTCTGCGCAGCGCTGCAATCGGCGCTATCGACGTGGTCGGCCTGCATGCGGCTGTCGAGTGCCGCCATGAAGCCTCGCGCGTCGCCGAGCGCGATGGAATCGAACCGGTAGACGATGCAGTATTCGGCGAAGCTGGCGTATTGCAGCGGCAGGTTGCGCATACCGGCGTCGTCGAGCAGCGGCAGGTCCGCCAACGGCGTCACGGATTGCACGTGTGTGTTCGAGAAATAGAGCTTGGTCAGCTTGTTGAGCATCCCGATGCCGATCAGGTTCGACACGGGATTGCCGTCGATGCTCAGTTGTTCGAGACGGCGCAGTTGCAGGACGCCCTGGATCGACGGGATCTGGTTGTTGCGGATCCAAAGCTTCGTCAGCCCCGGTATCGCCGACAGCGCCGACACGTCGGACAACTGGTTGTCGGACAGGTCGATGGAGGTGAGATTGGCCATCACCGGGAAGAGCGAGACGCTGGTCAACCCGCGGTTCTTCGCGTCGGCGAACTGGCGTGAATTGAGATCGTCGTAGGCTTTGCCGCAGGCAGCCTTACCCGAGATCGAAAGCAGCGCATTCACTTCCGTGGCTTGCGCGGGAGTCAGAAAGTCGGTCTGGTTCCGCATCAGGCATGCCGACAGGAAGTCGGTCGCTTGCACGGGATTGTCGGAAAGATCGAGATTGATCAGGCCCGACAGCGCTGCCAGCGGCCTGACATTGGCGATCGAATTCTTTGACAGGTTGAGTATGCCGAGGTTGGTCAGGCCGGCAAGCGGCGCGACGTCGGTGATGGCATTGCTCGACAGGTTGAGCGACGTGAGTTGCGGCAAGGTCGCGAGCGGACGCAGGTCGCTGACGATCTTCGACGAAAGGTCGAGCGCCGTGGTCGCCAGCAGATTGTTGCCGACCGCGGCGCACGTGCCGCCGCCCTCTAATTCGACCATGGCGCGGATGGTCTGCCCAAGCGGGGTCGCCGCGTCGCGATGCAGCACGCACAGGTCAACGAAGCTCTGCCCACCGTCCGCGACGATTGGATTGCCGCTGAGGTTGATCGCGAGCGTCGAGGGGAAGCTGCCGAGATTGGCGAAGGTCTCGATTTTGTTGTTGGCGAGGTTGAGGCTGGTCAGGCCGCCGAGGGCGCTGAGCGGATCGAGCATGTCGCCTGTCAGTCCATTGTTGGCGATGGACAGTGTCGAGAGCGCCTGCAGGAATTGCAGCGGCTCGAGGCTGGTGATCTTGTTGTTGTCGAGCGTAAGGTTGGTGAGCAGCGCCAGCGCCGACAGGGCGCGGATGTCGGTGATGGCGTTGTCGGAAACGTCGGCGCGCGTCAGCGCGATGAGCGGCGCCAGCGCGTTGATGTTGCCGACGTGATTGCCGGAAATGTCGAGGAAGGTCAGCGTTTTGAGCTTGGTCAGCGGCCCGAGGTCGGCGATCGAATTGTCGGCGATCGACAGGCTCGTGAGGTTCTTCAGCACCGCAATCGGCTCGATCGACTGCACGCCCTTGCCGTTCAGGTTCAGCGTAGTGATCGATTCCAGAAAGGCCTGTGCCGCGGCGCAGGCGGCCGGGTCGCCGAGCGCCGAGACCCCGCCGGGCGTTGAATCGAGAACCGCCATCACGGTCGCCGTCTCAGCCGGCGTGCGGTCGCCCTTGACGCACCACTTTGCGAAGGTCGTCGGCTTGTCGACCAGCGGCGCGCCGGAGAGGCACGTGATGGTGTGGATCTTGCCCGCGAAGAACGGCGTTGGGTCGGCGTTCAGTGCCTGGTCGAGATTGAGCTTCAGCTCGGTGACCAGCGGCGCGCAGCTCGGAATGTAGAGCCGATCGGAAAAAGTCGTCGCGCCGAAGTCTGAGGGGAATTGCAGGTAGTAGACGAGGCCGCTGCCATTGTCGTGCGCGAAAACCTTGATCGGATATGTGTCGCCCGACGGGCACAGCAGTGGATTGGCGGCGGGATCAGCGGCGACGATCGCGCTGTCGACGGCGGTCAACACCTCCGAAGGAACCGTCGCGAACCCAAGTCCGCGGATCACCGCTTCCTCGTCCGCCTGATCCTTGCAGCGGATGCGGTAGCCGCGCCCGTCCGAGATAAGCAGCGGATAGTGCAGCCGGTTCGCCTCCAGCCCCGGATCCTCGAACAGCACAACCTTCGGCTCGTCCGCGCGGGCCGGGCCGGTGCCGGCGGCCACGAGCACGACCACAACAAGGAGCAATTGGGCGATGCGGTTCATCGGATCTCTCCTTTCGAGGCTCAGGCTGATCGATGCGGCTCGACCAGCCCGGGCGACTGGCAGCACTACCTCTCGTCCGCCGGCTTGATGGTCCAGTAGCCTGACGGATCGCGGTCGCAGGTGAACTGAAGGGCCGGGATGTTGTTCAAGTTGCTAACTCCGCCGGCAATGCTCAGGCACTTGCCCGTCTGGACGTTTTCCGCCTGAATACCGTCGCGCGTCTCGACCAGGTTCCAGCGGCGCGAAGGGTCGCTGTCACAGTTGAACTGCAAGGCTGGGATGTTGTTTTCGGTGCTGATCCCGCCGGCAATCGTCAGGCACTTGCCCGTCTGGACGTTCGCCATCTGGAATCCGTCGCCTGTCTCAACCAGCCTCCAGCGCTGCCATTGACTGCCGTTGCAGTCGAATTGCACCGTCGGTGCGTTGTTGTCGGTACGTCCTTCCGCGACCGACAGGCACCTTTCGGTTTGCCTGTTCACCAGCATGACTTCGGGGTCAGCCGCCCGGATGCTCCAGAATCGCGACGGATGGCGGTCGCAGTTGAACTGGAGGGCAGGGACGTCGTCGTCGGTGCTCTCCCCGCCGGCAATGGTCAGGCATTTCCCTGTCTGCACGTTTTCAGCCTGGAAGCCGTCGCCGGTTGCGGTCAGCTTCCAATGTCGCGATGCGTCCCGGTCGCAGTCGAATTGGAGGGCAGGGACGTTGTTATCGGTGCTGACCCCGCCGGCAATCGTCAGGCATTTTCCGGTCCGTACGTTCTGCAGCTGAAAACCATCCTCCGTCTCGACAAGTTTCCAGCGACGCCACTGGTCGCCGTCGCAATTGAACTGGACGGCAGGGGCGTTGTTGTCGAGGCGCCCCTCGGCCACAGCCAGGCACTTGCCGGTCTGCATGTTTGCCAGCACCACGTCGCCTTCCTTCACTGTCGTGATGCAGGCTTCAAAAATCTTGCCGGAGGCCACGGTCGATTGCTCGGGTCGACTGATGCAGACCGGATTGCCGTCCAGCGACGGATTGAATGGCAGGATGGCGCTGACGGATTGCGCCGTGGCCAAGCGGTTTGCGCGCAGGTTCGGAGCGGCGAGTTTGGTCAGGCTCATCAAGGGACGCGCATCCGTGATCCGGTTCTTCGACAGGTCAAGCGCGGTGAGCTCTTGTAGAAACCGTAGTGGCGACACGTCGACGATCTTGTTGCTGGCCAGAACCAGCCGGGTCAGTGCCCGTGCCGAGGCGAGCGGCCGTAGATCGGCGATCTGGTTGGAGCTGAGGTCGGCCTCGGCCAGATCCTTCATCACCGCCGTCACGCTGATGTTGCTGATCCGATTGCGCGACAGATCGAGGAACGTAAGCTTGGTCAGCTTTTCCAGGTCGCGCATGTCGGTAATTTCATTGCCGGACAAGGTCAGGCTCGTCAGATGGGTAAGTGTCGCCAGCGGCTCGAGGTTTGTCAGCCGTCTCCCGGCGAGGTCGAGTGTCGTGCTCGACGCGAGAAAATCCTGTGCGCTTGCGCACGCCACCGGATTGCCAAGGGCCGCGGCGCCGCCGGGTGTCAGGTCGAGCAGTTCCTCGACCGTCGTCTGCTGGGCCGGATCAAGGTCATCCTTGATGCACCAACTGGCGAAGGTCGTCGTCCTTCCGACAACCGGCGGCCCCGCAACGCATGCGATGGTATGGACCTTTCCGGCGAAGAATGGGGTCGGGTCGGCGTCGATCGCCTGATTGAGGTCGAGCTTCAGTCCCTCGACCAAAGGCGCACAGCCGGGAATGTAGAGTTGGTCGGAAAGGGATGGCGAACCGAAATCGGTCGGGAACTGCAGATAGTAGACGATGCCGCTGCCGCCATCATGCGCAAAGACCTTGATCGGGTAGTTCTCGCCGGATGGACACAACAGCGGATTGGCGGCTGGGTCAGCCGCGATGACTGCGTTGTCGACGACGGTCAGCACTTGCGAGAGGACGGTGGCGAAGCCCAGTCCGCGGATCACCGCTTCCTCGTCTGCCTGGTCGTTGCAGCGTATTCGGTAGCCGCGACCTTCGGCGATGAGCAGCGGATAGTGCAAGCGGGTGGCGTTCAGCGTGGGGTCTTCCAACAGGACGACCTTCGGTTCCTCGGCTCGGGCCGGACCGGCATGGATCACCGCGAACAGCGCCAGCAGGTGGAGCAGCGATCGGGCGATACGGTTCATCTGCCAATCCTCCTTCCGCTCTATTCGACGAGGCTGAAGCGGCCCGGCCCGCAGGCCCGGCTGGTATTGTCGTGTGCGATGTCGTTGCCCGGCAGCAGGAAACTGGCGCTAGAGGCGCTGTCGGCGAAACTGACCGCGCAGCGGAAGCCGGACACCGTCGAGGTCGTGAAATTCGCCGACGAACCGCGCTCGAGCTGGATAGCGGAGCCGACCGCAAGGCCCGCTGCCGTTGGCGCGAGCCCGTCCGAGCGACCCGCCACGACCGCCCCGCGCAGCACCAGCGGGTTGGCTGCGGCGATGTCGGTGAAGTCCATCCGCATCAGGCTGTCGGAAGTGAGCACCGCGCCGAAACGCGCGCGGACAAGGGTGGAGCGGACCGGCGCTTGTGCCGAGATCAGCAGCCGTGCCCGAACGCCCTGGATCGCCAGCATGTCTGCCTCAACTCTGAGCCCTCGCGCATAAAGGTCGGCCAGGCACAGCGACGCGCCGCGCGCCATCGGCGACAGTCCGTCCGCCACGGTGCCGATGGTCACATCGTCGAGCGCGACCGCGCCGTTTTGAGCGATCACGGCGACGACCTCATCGGTCGTTTGATCGGCCGCCCGCGCCAGGTCGATCCGCTCGAGTTCGAGCCGAGGCAACCCGTCCGCGACGATGATCACCCCGGTCGAAGACAGGATGCATGAGGACGTGCCGGCAGGCACCCGGTTGGCGGTGCCGACGAGCCGCGTGCGGGCGACGCCGGGGGCCGGCGCCATGTGCACCGTCTTGAACGGCAATCCCTTCAGGATCAGCGTCTGCGGCGTCTTGACCGATGCGGGCAGTTCGAGCCTGAGATTCGTCCGTCCGGCGCAATCGCCCTCGGATGAGAATTGCGCCAGCGTCAGCGTACCGCCATCATTGACGCGGCGAACGCAGGTATCGCTGGCCGACCCCCGACAGTCGAAGCCGGTACCCGGCGGCGGAGTGGCGGTCAGCGCGCGATCTGTCTCGCCCATCCAGTCGCCAATGCCGGGTGCGGACAGGCCGAGCGCCGATGTCAGAAGCGGGCAGCCCGTGAAGGACAGCGTGCGCCCTTCCGCGAAGGTCCAGTCCAGCCGCGTATTGCCGAGTGGGTCGAGTGAGGTGATGGACAGGCCAGCGGACAGCGGCGACAGGCCGAGGTCGATGCCCGGTTGCGCGAAGGCCGCGTGCTCGCGCTGATAGCCATCGCAATTCGACAGACACAGGTCGACGAAGGGCGCCGAACGAAGCGCCGCCACAGCGTCGGCGCCGAGCAGGGTTACCCCCTCGGCCTCGGCGATGCCGAAGAATGCCCGCAGCTTCGTCTCCGCCGCTTCCGCTGCGGCCACATCGGCGATGACGTCGCGCGTCGCCTTGCCGTCGAGGCGCGCAATCGGCAGGTAGGAGGGCTGCGCGCCTTCGCCTGGCGGCGTGTAGCGCACGACATAGACCGTGTCTCCGATGCTTTCGGCGCTGAGGAAGGTTTCGAACCGGTGCAGGCTCCAGCGGGCCACGCTCGCCGCCGCTATGTCCGATGGACCGCCGAGATCGCCGCGCCCGCAATCGAGTACGAACGGTGTCCCGACATCGGGAGGCGCGGCAAAACCCTGGAGCACGCCGGGCAGTTGCAGCCGCTCGCGGATGGCAAGTGCCGCCTTGATCTCGGCACAGGCGGTGGGCACGGCGAAATAGCCGGGGCCTGAGGGGGAAGGCAGATAGTAGTTGCCGGATGCCTCGACATCGGCCCAGATCGCGGTCGTCGCCGGCCAGTCGATATTGAATGCCGTCCCGGGGCATGGCAGCCGCGGCTGCGTCCCAAAACTGTTTTCAGTTTGAAGCTTGGCGAGCGTCGCCTCCGAGACTAGCGCGGTGTCAGCCAGGTGCAGCAACCTTTTCGCCTGCCCCGGGCTGGAGCAGCCGGCAAGTTCCACCGCCTTGCCGTCGAAAAGCGCGACATAGACGTCGTTGTTCTGGTCGGTGACGAAAGCGGCAAGCTGCGGCTCCGTGCGGGCCACTGACGTGCCCGCGAGAACCAGGGTGAGCAACACGACCGCCTGTCTCATCTCAATTCGCTCAAGCAGCTTGCGGCGCGGGCGGGGTCCATATTGACCTCGGTCATCAAAGGATCGAGGCCGGCTGACTGGCACAGCGCCTTGACCGTGATCGAATGCGGCCCTTGGAAATCGACCGTAAGAGTTCCATTGGTGATCTGCCCGTTCTGGCCGACGCACAGCGGGTTGTTGGCAAGCGCCGGCCGACGGCAGGTCCGGATGACGTCGGCCATCGCGCGGCGGTTGGTCAGTTCGCAGAAATAGATGCGGCAGAAGGCGGCGACCGCGGCGCGGTTCTCGGCGTCGGCATTGATGATGCGCTTGATGTCGCCGACCAGCGCGCTCGCCTTGGCCTCGAAGGCGAGGCCGTCGACGCGCGTCTTCTCGCCCGCGATCTCGCCCGATCGTTCGGTGATCTTCGGCATCAGGTTGATGTTTTCCGAGGTTATGAACAGCCCGCCCTTCCACCGGTCGAACTCGTCGAGGATCGAGGTCGCCCTCAGGATCGCCTCGCGGTAGGCGTTGTAGATCGGCCCCATCTTGGTGTCGCGCGCCGCTTCGTAGACCTGGTTCAATGCGGCGTATTCCTTGTTCACTGTGTCGGCGCCCGCCTTGATGTCATCGATGCCGGCGCGCGAACTCTGCACCAGGCCCTCGGCTCGTTTCAGCTTGCGCGAAAACATCGCGGTGATCGGGCTCTCGACGCTGGCGAAGTAGCTCTCGATGACTTTGCCGGCAGCCCCGTCGGCGAAGGCATCGATCTCGGTGTCGGACAGATTGGAGATCAGGCCGCACTGGGCGTCGAAATCGGCGCTCAGGGGCCCGGCCTGGCAGGCGCTCATCTCGGCCAGCCTCTGGTCGAGCGTTCGGTTCGAAGCGAGCCCGTCGGCATATTCGAACAGCGCATGGTTCCATTCGATCGCGTTCAGGTCGGCCTGGCTGTGCCGCCGGTCGCGGCAGAACAGCGTCTGCTCCATCCGGTTCTGGTTGCCGGAAGCCCGGTAGGCGTCGAGGTGACGCGTCGCCTCGGCGCAGGTCGCCAAGCCCGAAATCAGCCCTGCGAGTTGCTGGTGGACGGGCGGCAGTCCGCGTGTCTGCGCCTCCCGCATCAGGTTGGCCGCACGTTCGCTGTCGCTCGGACTGCGGGCCGGGCGGTGGAAGACGCAGAGGCCTTGCTCGAAGGTCTTCAGCGTGCCGTCCGGAATGGCCGGCCCCTCGCAGTTGGGAGCGTCGAGAACGCGCGATTCGATCGTATAGCCGGCGAGATTGTCGACGAAGAGGTCGCGCGCGGCCGCTCCCGTCGCGCCGAGCGCCAGACCGAGCGCTGCTGTGGCGACGACGGCTCTCATGGCGCGCTCGCGAAGATGAAATAGAGGGTGAACACGGCGCCGTCGAACGGGCAGTCGCTCGGCTGCAGCGACAGCCGGTACGAGCCGATCAGCGGCGCGCCGAGATAAGGCAGGATCAGGCTGGTGTCGTTCGACGGTCCGGGCGCGCGCGGGAATTTGCGCGCCTGGTAGCGATCCTGCACCCAGTAGCGGATGATCCGGCTGATCTCGTCGCCACTGTCGGCTTGGTTGAAGAAGGTCTGCAACGCGACGCGCTCCGGCCCGACCGAAATGTCTGCGCGGACCTCGCTCGACCCCTTGGTCAGCGGCTTGAAGATGAAGCCGCTGCCGCGGTGTTGCAGGGCGAAGCGGTTCCACTGCGCCCCCGTGCACTGGTAGTCGGTGCCAGCGAAGACATCGATAAGGGTGAGGTTCTTGCGCTCGCGGAATTTGTTGGGCGCCCACAGCGCGAAATAGCCGTTTGCCTTCATCAGCGCGTCGGTCGACGCAAAAGGCGAAACCTCGAACTCGACATTTTCGTCGAGCGCCAGCTTGCGGGCGAAACCTGAATTGGCGGGCACGACGATCTGGGCGACATCGATGTTGATCTGCCGCTCGTCGAAGAAGCGCTTGGCAACGATGTCGTCGATCATCGCCTGGAGCTGGGTTGCGTTGCGCACATAGACCGCGGGCACTGTCGCCGCGTCGCCGGTGAAGGCCTGCACCACTTCAAAGCGGCGCCGCATCAGGTGCATCAGCCGGTTGGCGGTCTCGAGCACGCGCCGCTTGGTCACCAGATATTCGGGAATGCCCTTCATCAGGTCGGCGATGGTGTCCTGGGTCGCGATGAACAGATTCTTGCGCGTCGCCGGATCGTCGATCTGGGTGACGAGCTTGGTCATGTCCTCCTGCTGCTTTGTCACCTCGGCCTGAACGTTGCTCTGGAACTTCAGGATGCTGTCCTGCAGCGCGCGGCTCTTCAGACCAAGATCCTTGGCCTGGTTCAGGCCCGCGACGAGTTCCTCGGTGTTGCCGCGCGACTGCGTGATGCGCTGCTCGACGAAGGCGAGTTCGGCATCGTTCAGCGCCAGCATCTTGTCCTTCTGCCGGTCGCGCAGTTCGTTGATCAGGTTGGTCGAGGCATTTGATTCCTCGGCAAGGCCTGTCACTGTCGTCTGCGCGGCGCGGACGCGGTCGATGCGGCCGTTGGTTGCCGCGACCAGTTCGGCGACACGTGCATTGTCCTGGTTGAGCTGGGCTTCCGACAGGGACAGCTTGTCGAGTTCGAGATTGAGGATCGCGATCTCGTTGGTCAGCCGGTCGATCGTGCGCTGCTGGTCGGTGATCTGGAAACTCAGCATGTCGTTCTCGCGCGCCTGAAGATCGAGCCCGGCGAGGATGCGTTCGTGGTCGGACTTGAGCCGCGCCACCTGCTCGTCGATGCTGAGATCCTGGCTCTGGCAGTCAACCGCCGCCATCGAGCCCTGCAGCGTCAGTTCCTTGATCTCCTCGGCCCCTTGCGCCAGCCGGCCGGCAAGTTGGAAGTGCGTGTCGACCAGCGCCCGGGCCTTGAGCGCCTTGTCGAGGTCGAGTTCCTCGTTCGCCTGGCGCAACTGCGTAATCCGCTGCTGCAGGCCGTTGATCTGGTTGATGTTCTCTTGCGTCACCCGGCCGGTCGCTATGATCGTCGACAGGATCGACTGCGCCGCTTCGAGCGACGCCTTGACGACCTTGGAGGTGTCGATCTTGGTTGCCGCGCCGCTGGCAAGCCCGCAGGCGCAGACATTGACCTCGGGTATCGCCGCGGCGATCGCGTAGGCGGCCTGGATGGCGGTGAGCGTGATCTGTGCGGCCTGCGTCGTGCCGTTGAACGCGGCGAACCAGGCGATCACTTCGGTCAGCTGGCCGTCGACCTGGTCGCGCGCTTCCTCAAGGTCCGCCTTCCTCTTCGCATAGAGGTCCCGCTCGGCTTCGTAGAGTTTCTTGGCGAAGTCCGTTTCCGTCTGGGAAAAAGAACCACAATCGACGTTCGCAAGTTCCTGCGGCAGCGGGATGTTCGATGTGATCATCTGCTGGTCGGCGATCAGCGGCTCGACATCGGCGAAGTCGGCGCTGCCGATGACGCACTTCATCAGGAACGCTTTCGCTTGTGTCTGCGAGTTCAAGAGCTGGGCCCTGAGGCCCGACTGTCCGTCCGGGCCGCACATCTGGGCAACGTATTGGTTGCGCGTGAAGGCCGGCGTCACGGTCTGGCATGCCTGTTCGCCCGCGAGCAGCGGCGTGAACGGATGGTCGGCCGTATCTCCGATCAGGGCGAGCTGATTCTCGATGCCGCAAAGCTGCTCGCGGTCGACGGCCCGGCGGCGCTGATAGAGGTCGGTCTGGCGCAGTTGCAGTTCGGTGATTGTGTCATTGGCGCGGGCGATCGCGCCCTGGTTGTTGGCGATCTGGGTTTGAAGGATCTGCCGCTGGCGAACCGCCTGTTCAAGCTGGTTGGCGTTGCGCTCTGTCTGGCGGGCATATTCGGTGATCTGGCTCTCGAGCGAGGAAATCTGCAGATCGAGATTCATCTGCGTCATTTCCCAGTTCAGCAGCCAGCGCAGTTCGTTGCGCCGCTCGACCTCGGCCTCCTTGGAGAGGACGATCAGGTCGAGTTCCTGCCGGTCATTGATCTGGCGGCGCTGGTTTTCGAACTCGGCGATCTTGGTGCCGAGCTCGATCTCAAGCGACCTGATCTGCTGGCGATAGCCGAACGTGTCCTTCTCGGCGTCGACCGCGTTGATCTCTTGCTGGACAGTGGTGGCGAAGGTCTGCGCCTCGTGCTCCAGCTTGCCGATCTTGTGCGCGATAAGGTTGACTTCCTGGCTGCGGATCGTCCGCTCCTCGTCGAGCGCGCGCGTCGCTTCGCCTTCCTTGTTGGCGTACCACCGCTCGACCAGCGCCTCGACATTGCGCTCGACCTCAGTCAACCGCAACTCGCTCTCGGCCAGGGCCTGCTGCAGGTCCTCGAACGGGATCGTCGTGAACTGCATCGGGTCGATGTTGAGGAACAGGAAGCCCTTGCGCGCGCTGTTCATGCGCGCGTCCAGATCGCTCTGCTGCAGCAGCAGGTCTGCGCGCAGGTCGTCGTAGGTAGACTCGCCTGGAATATCCATCTGCGTCTCGACCAGCACCCACATCGCGGCCTCGTAATTGGTGTAGGCTTTGGAGAGGTTGGGTTGGCTGTCGAGGCCAGCGCCTCCGACGGCACCCAGCGTATCGCTGACCAGGAAGTCGAGCGCCTTGACGCGCGCCTCCGAGACGGTCTGGTACCAGACATCGCCGGTGTTCATCAGCAGCTGGATCTTCAGCGAGGACAGCGCCGTCAGCTGCCGCACGAAGGTGCGGTAACTCGCATCTGCTCCCGCCGCGGTGCCCTGGTCACCGCCTTGTTGTCGGGCCAGAATGCGAAGACCCCGGTCGACGATCTCGATGCCCTGCCGGCCGAATTCCTGCGCGGCTTGCGGCGAGACGGGCGTATCGTTGCGGCTGACGCCGCTCGCCGACGACAGGAAGGGCATGTCGGCGGCGAGGAACAGGCGATAGCGTCCAAGTTGCAGGTGGCAGTCGAAATCGCACACGATCGCCAGCCGTCCGGTCGCCTCGTCGCCGCAAGTCGTCAGGAACTGTTCGAGCTCGGTGGCGACCTCACCCATGTATTTCACGTCGGCGCGGAAATTGGCGATCTTGAGCAGTGTCGTCAGCTCGCCGGCATGGCCGGCCGCCGCGTCGACGTCGAGCGCCATGCAGTCCTGCCCGCGCGCCATTCCCGCAGCGCCGAAAACGATGCTGGCGACCAGTCCACAAAGCAGGAAGAACCGTCTCATGGTTGCCCCGTCGACAGAAAGACCTCGGAAATCTGGCGCACGTGCCGGGCAAGTTCGGCCATCTGCGCCTTGGAAAGCGATGGATTCTGGAACCGCCCGACCACCGCCCGGGCATGGTTGATGCAGTCCTCGTAAGGGCCATTGATCGTCGCGGTCAGCGCGCCAGTGTCGAGCGTGAGGTCGAGCCTCGAATACGCTCCGGCCAGTCCTGCGCAGGAAGAAAGCTCGGCGGTGATCGCCGGATCGTCGACGACATGCGCGAGGCCGGACAGAGCCGTCATGACGCCTTCGATCTGCCCGACGATCTGCGCCATCCTTGCCTTGCCGTCTTCGAACTCCTTCAGCGATTCCGGCTGGTTGAGGCTGGAGAGGTCGACAGCCTGCAGCGTGGCGATCGTCTCGGCTGCCTTGAGCTGATCCTCCTTGACGAGCACCATATTGGCCTGTGCGTTGCCGAGCACACGCTCCAGCTCCATCACCTCGGCCGACTTGATCGACACGTCCATCTCGTTGACCAGCGACTGGTATTCGGTCGAAGCGGCCTTCATCAGGTTGAGCGTGTCGTCGACCTTCGTCCTGACTGCCTTGACGATTTGCGCGCGCACCCGCGTCTCGATCAGGCCGGTCGTCTCGGCCCGCCCGCGTACCGGCTTGACCGAACAGACCAGTTTCGCCAGCGCGTCCGAACCAAGCCGTGCACGCACCGCTTCGACGATCGGGAACAGCGGACGCCAGGCCGCAGGCAGCGAAGCCAGGCTGGCGCCCGACAAAGGTCCGGCATTGATCTCGTTCATCCGCGTCAGGTGCCGGCATTTCTCCGGCAAGTCGGCCCCGGAGAAGTAAAGCCGCCCGGTAATCAGGTAGGCCTCGACGGCAGCGGCGTATTGTCGGCCGACGAGCGCGGCGAGCTCTTCGGCGCTATCGGTCGAGATTGGGGCGAAGAAGCGGTAGCGGCTGAGGTAGATCTCTGACCACGCAAGCCTTCGCATCAGCACCGAGGCGTCATCGGCCGAAAGCGGGATGATCGGGAAACCGACGCTGCGGCTGCCGCCGGAGGAGCCCGACGCCTCGCCGACCACCTCGCCGGTGAAGGGCAAGCCGAAATCGGGCTGCGTCGCCTCGTGGCTCGGTTCCACGGCGGCGGGGCCGGGCGCGAGCAGGCTGAACCGGGTGGCGTCCGGCGTTGCGTTCGAGAGCGTGGCGTTCCAGAAACCGTCGAGTTTCTCGGATGTGTAAGCGCGCTCCAGGATCGATGCGGCGCTGGCCGCGCCGGCCAGGACGCAACTGACAATCAGGGACAACGCGATGGCTCGGAGGGTTGTCATCGGCAGTACCACACCCTGTCGGCTGCGCCCGCCTGGGCGCAGATGCCGGTGGCCGCGCCGTGCGCCTTCCAGTCCGCCTTTATCTTGGCGAGATCGTTGAATGCGCCCTGTGCCGCGTTGTCGGCATGAACCTCGGCGTCCAGCCGCCAGAAGGGCTTTGCAGGATCGGTCGGCAGCAGCACCCCGATCATGTTGATGTGGAAGGCGGAGACCTTGAGAAAATCCTCCGCGCTGGCGACCGTGTTGTGATTGAGATTGGCGTATTGCTCCGGCGTGACGTTGCCGAGCGCCCGCTTGAATTCTCCCTCCGATACTTCGACCGAGCGCAGCATCTGCGTCGTCTTCGCGGCCAGGCCGTCGAGGATCGCGGTGTTGGCGACCAGCGTCGCGCCCGCCCCGGTCACCGGTCCGAAGATATCAGCGAAGATGACGCGGATCGCCTTCAGGTGCGTTTCGGCCGACTTGATCTCGACGCGGCGCAGTGCGATCCCCGTTTCGAGATCGGACGCCCGACTGACGAAGCTTCTCAGCGCCAATTGCAGCGTGTCGAACGACGAACGAGCTTCCGGCGGCGGCTGCAGGAACACCGAGCGTGCATAGCGTACGGCCTCGCTACGGGCGATGTCTTCGACGGTGGCGCGTGTCAGCGCCGATTCCGGGCAGCCGGTGATGTCGCCGAGGTCGGTCAGCATCTGCGCGGCATGATAGATTTGATCCATCTGTCGCATCGTGCCGAACGAGCCGCTGGTGGTGAACTCGGCCTCGACGCCGGACAGGTAGTCGGTCAGGTATTCGCGCGCGAACTTCACCATCTCGCACTGCACGCCGGCAGCGCGCTCGCGGATGTGGCGGCCGTAAAACGATGCGCCGACGAAGTATTTCTGGTCGGGCGTCGGTTCGAACCGCTCGACGAAGAGCGACTGGATCACCGTATCATATTCGCCGCACGCATATGTGCGCTCGAGGCATGCGGAGTCGGTCTGCAGGTCGCACTGTGACAGCGCCTGGCCGCACATTTGCTGAGCTGCGGCAAGGTCAGTTCCTTCGCCGTAGACAAGGAGGGCTGCCAAGACAATCGCCGGATTGAAGACGTATCTCTTCAGCAAGACGAGCAAAAGAAAATGCACGAAAGCCCCCCGGCCACCGAAGCGGCAGCCTCATCGCTCTTTACAGGCAATATCTTTGCAAGATCAATTTTGTATTGGACCGTTACAGCGAGGATCGGCCACAAAAAGCGTGGCTAACTCAAAGTCAACTTCGCCGAGTAACGCATTTATAGAATGTAAACTAAAACGGATTGGCGACCAATGCACCTGGTTTTTGGCTTCCGTAACGGAAATTTGCGTCAAAGTATCGACGCGGTTAACGGATCGTAAAGAATTGTCTTTCGCATCTTCGATCCAGTTCCCTGAACGTCTAAACTCATGTTCAAACGTAAAAGGAAATCTGGCTCGGCTGGTAAGGCAGGGACCTGCTGTTCTCGGGGCGAGCCTTGTTTATGCTGCCGGCTGCATGGCTGCTCTTAGCAGCATGCCGAACAAGTCGCGTGGTTCATCCGGATCAGCGAGCAGGTCGAGTTCCTCATAGAGGCCAGTCGCCTGCAACTGGTCACGCACATAGCGTAGCGCGGAAAAATCCTCGATCGCGAAGCCGACGGAATCGAACAGGGTAATCTGCTTGGCGTCTCGGCGGCCTTGGGTCTTGGCGGCGATCACCTGCCAGAGCTCGGTCACCGGATGGTCGGGACCCAACTGCTGGATCTCGCCCTCGATGCGTGTCTGGGGAGGGAACTCGACGAAAATGTCGGAGCGCAGCAGGATGTCCCTGTGCAATTCGGTCTTGCCGGGGCAGTCGCCGCCGACGGCGTTGATGTGGACGCCGGAGCCGACCATGTTGTCGGTGAGAATGGTGGCGCACTGCTTGTCTGCGGTAACGGTCGTGATGATCCCGGCACCTTCGACCGCTTCCTGTCCGGTTTCGCAGATGGTGATGTCAAATCCCATGCCAGCCAGGTTCTTGGCGCATTTGCGCGAGGCGGAGCGGTCGATGTCGTAGAGCCTCAGCCGATCGACGCCGGTCAGCGCCTTGAAGGCGATCGCCTGGAATTCCGATTGGGCGCCATTGCCGATGATGGCCATGGTGCGAGCGCCGCTCGGCGCCAGATACTTGGCCGCGACAGCGGACGTGGCGGCGGTGCGCAGGGCAGTCAGGATGGTCATTTCCGTGAGCAGCATCGGATAGCCGCTGCCGACATCGGCGAGTACGCCGAAGGCCGTGACCGTCTGCAGACCCTGGCGCATGTTCTTCGGATGGCCGTTGACATATTTGAAGCCATAAAGGCGACCATCGCTCGTCGGCATCAGCTCGATGACGCCGTCATGGCTGTGCGAGGCGATGCGCGGCGTCTTGTCGAACAGGTCCCAGCGACGGAAGTCTTCCTCGATGTAGCCAGCGAGTTCGGTCAGGAAGCGCTCGACACCGATAACATTCACCAGCTTCATCATGCGGTCGACGCTGACGAAGGGGACGATGTTCAGCTTTGCCGTGGTCATGATCAAAAGCTCCCGGAATGGCTGCGGGTCGGCCGGTCCATGATGCGGCGGCCCATAAGGCTCGCGGTCAGGTCGACCATCAGCGTCGCGGTTCGGCCACGCTCGTCCAGAAAGGGATTCAACTCGACCAGGTCCAGGCTGGAGACGAGGCCGCTGTCGGACAGCATCTCCATCACCAGATGCGCCTCACGGAACGTCGCGCCTCCGGGAACCGTGGTGCCGACTGCGGGCGCGATCGACGGGTCGAGGAAATCAACGTCGAGACTGACATGCAGCAGCCCGTTTTCATCAGACACTCGCGCCAGGAAGGCGCGCAGCAGCGGCGCGATGCCATGCTCGTCGATGGCGCGCATGTCGTGCACGGTGACGCCCGCCTGGTTGAGCGCGCTGCGCTCGGCCGGGTCGACACTGCGCAGGCCCATTGTGCAGATACGCTTGGGATCGACCACTGCCGGTAGATCCGGAAAATAGCCGTGGAAACCTGGCTGGCCGCTCGCGTAAGCAAGCGGAACACCGTGCAGATTGCCGCTGGCGGTAGTGTCGAGCGTGTGGAAGTCCGGATGCGCGTCGAGCCACAGCACGAACAGCGGCCGCCCGGTCTCAGCGGCGCGGCGGGCGAGGCCCGACACGGTCCCGGCCGAGATCGAATGGTCGCCGCCGAGAAAGATCGGCATGGCGTCCTCGCTCGCCGCGTATGCGGCCGCGGCAATAGCGGATGTCCAGGCCGATATTTCGGGCAGGGCCTTCAGCGCCAGATTGCCATGCGAAATGCGTCTCGCCGGCATCGCCTGTACGGCGCCCATATCCTCGACAGCGTGGCCGAGGCCGGACAGCACTTCAACAAGTCCGGCGGTCCTCAGGGCGCTCGGCCCCATTTCGCAGCCCATTCTGCCGGCGCCGTCCTGCACCGGTGCCCCGACGATTTTGCAACGCATTGTTTTTCCCACGGCCAAGTTCGAATGCCGTGAGAGAACCATGGCGAGCCGGCGATATGAACAGGCAGAATTGGCAATTCGAAATGCATTGTTTATCGTATTGGCAGCAGAACTGGTCAAAATGGTAAGCTGATGGATACGCTGGACGAACGGCTCGTAACCTTGCTGCGGCATGACGCGCGGCGCAGCGTGTCGGATCTTGCCGTCGATCTCGGCGTCTCGCGCGCCACGGTCAGGGCCCGTATGGAGCGGCTGGAACGGTCCGGCGACATCATCGGCTACACGGTGGTGCTGCGCGCCGACGCCGTCGATCAGCGCATCCGCGGTATCATGCTCATCGAGATCGAGGGCCATGCCGCCGACCGCGTGGTCCGGGCGCTGGGCGGCTTCCCGGAAGTCTCGACCATCCACACCACCAATGGCCGATGGGACCTGGTTGTCGAACTCGGGACGGCATCACTGACTGATTTCGATGCTGTGCTACGGCGCATCCGATTGATTGCCGGCATAACGGGCAGCGAAACGAGCCTGCTCCTGGCCACGCCGCGCACCACGCGAGCACGACTAACGTAAGCAAATTGTCCATTATCCGGCATCAGGCTGACGGTGCTTATTCCGGCTTAGGCGGCGCTGGTGCCGTAGCTGCCCGCGGGCCGCGGTCAAACGCGTCCTGACGCTTGCTCAGTCTCCGTCCTCGTACAGACAATTTTTCCTCAAAATCGTGCATCCGTAGATCGTCGCTTCGTGAACCGGAACCCGATTTCGTCTAGCTTGCTTCATGAGCGAATGGCGCGAAGCTGATGCCGCTTCCCCAACAGCGCAGGCAGGACGCAGCATGATCGATCTCTATTACTGGCCGACGCCCAACGGCAAAAAAATCTCGATCTTCCTGGAAGAGACAGGCACGCCTTACAAACTGAAGCCCGTGGACATCTCACATGGCGACCAGTTCACGCCTGAATACCTAAAGCTCAATCCCAACCACCGCATGCCGGCCATCGTCGATACCGAACCGAAAGACGGCGGCGCGCCCATCGGCGTGTTCGAGTCCGGCGCGATCCTGTTCTATCTTGCGGAGAAGACCGGCAAGCTCTGGCCGCAGGACCTGCGCACCAAGTACGATGTCGCGCAGTGGGTGATATGGCAGATGGCCAACCAGGGGCCGAAGCTGGGAGAAGCGGGTCACTTCCGCAGGCTGGGCGACAAGGAAGGCGACCAGTCCTACGCGGTGCGCCGCTTCACCGACGAAGCAAACCGGCTCTACGGCGTCCTCAATATGCGACTTCGCGATCGCCGCTACCTTGCAGGTGAAGACTTCACCATCGCCGATATCATCAGCTATCCCTGGACCGTCAACTGGCAGGCACAGGGCCAGGACATTAATGAGTTCAGGCATTTCAAACGCTGGTTCGAGGAGGTCGGCGCGCGCCCGGGCGTCCGGCGTGGCCTGGCGGTGGGCGCCGACCTGTCAACCGATCAGAGCAAGCTTACGCCGGAGGAACAGGCCCAAATCCGCAAGATCCTTTACAACCAGCGAGCTATTCATCTGCCTGACTGAGGGCTTATCCCGATCACAAAGGCGCAACGTCGGAGAAAACCATGACAAGCAAAGTTGCCGTTATCGCAGGCGTGGGATCCGGCCTTGGCGCCTCGTTGGCGAGGGTATTCAGCCGCCAAGGATTCAAGCTGGTGCTGGCGGCGCGCAATGTTGCGAAGCTCGACGCGCTTGCCGCCGAGACCGGGGCCGAGGTGATCTCAACCGACGTGTCGGACCCGGCATCGGTGGAAAACCTGTTCCATGCGGTGGATGGCATCGGCCCGCTCTCGCTGGCGATCTTCAATGCGGCCGGCCGCGTGCGCGGCGGCATTGCCGATCTCGATCCGGAGGAGGTGAAAAAAGCACTGCTCGTGGGTGCCTATGGCGGCTTTCTGTTCGGCCAGCAAGCCGCACGTAGGTTACAGGCCGCGGGCGCCGGATCGATCCTGTTCACGGGAGCCACGGCCAGCGTCAAGGGCTTTGCCAATTCTGCCGGTTTCGCAATGCCGAAGTTTGGTCTGCGTGGGCTGGCGCAGTCGATGGCGCGCGAGCTTGCGCCAAAGAACATCCACGTGGCGCATTTCGTCATCGATGGCGGCATAGCATCCAGCGACCCGGTGCGGTCGCCGGACTCGACCCCGCCCGACCGTTGGCTGTCGCCGGACGCGATCGCCGACGCCTATCTCGCAATCCATCAGCAGCATCGAAGTGCCTGGACGTGGGAGATCGAATTGCGGCCCTGGGTGGAGAATTTTTGATGCACAAGTAGCCGACCGCAACAGCCGCCGGCCGTTGCCGGCTAATAGTGTATCGGCCCCTTGACCCCGCCGCCGCATGCGATCGCGTCGCCGTTGATGGCAACGCTTCGCGGCGAAGCGAGGAATGCAACGACGTCGGCGATCTCGGCCATATCGACGAGGCGACCGATCGTGACATTGGCGGCAAGACGCTGTTCGATCTCCTCGGGCGAAACGCCTGCCGAAGCCGCGCGGGCGGCGACCAGGGGAGCGGTCTTTTCGGTGCGGGTCAGGCCAGGATGGACCACCGTCACGTTGATCCCCGTGAGGCCCAATTCGTCAGCGAGATTCTTGGTCAGGGCAGAGACGGCAACATTGCGGATCGAGCCGATGATCGAGCCGGTCTGGCGCGCCGCGAGGCCGCTTATGTTGATAATTCGGCCCCAGCCCGCGGCAGCCATGTGAGGAGCAGCCTCGCGCGCCATGCGAAGATAGCCCATCACCTTGACGTTCACGTCATCCCAGAACAGGTCGTCGGTGATCTCGGCCAGTTTCGGCGGCGGTGCCTGTCCGCCCGGCTTGGCCGCGGCGTTGACCAGAATGTCGAGGCCACCGAGCGCCGCGACCGTTGCGGCCACCAGCGCTCTGACCGAGCTGTCGTCCTGTGTGTCGACGGTCAGTCCGACGATCTTGCGTCCGGTCTCAGCAGCCAGTTCGCGCGCGGCAATGTCCACATCGGCAACGTTGCGTGCGGCGATGACGAGATCGACGCCTTCCAGGGCCAATTGCCGGGCGATGGCACGACCAATTCCCTTGCTGCCGCCGGTGACCAGGGCGCGTTTTCCGTCCAGTTGCAGATCCATAGCCTACTCTCCTCGGGTTAGATGGCTGGCTTTACCACTGAAGCTGCAACGCAGCGGTGCCAAGAACCTTGCAGCACGCAGCCATGGAAGGGCCGCACCAGCAGGCTGTATCTTGCGTCACACCGCCAGGAGCTTGCGGAGAGGGGCGACGATCGCCTCGTCCTGCGGCTCGATGTCGGAGCCAAAGCGGGCGACAACGATCCCTTTGCGGTCGACCAGAAACTTCTCGAAGTTCCAACTCACCTCGTCGGGTTCGGGCGCGGCACCTTTGCCCGCCATCCGGGCCGCCAGCGTGCTACCCGATTGGAAGACAGCCTTCGGCAGCGCCTCGATCAACGCTCGATAGAGCGGATGCTTCTGTGGTCCCTTCACCACGATCTTGGCGAACACTGGGAATTCGACACCATAGGTCAGCCGGCAGAATTCCTGGATTTCGGCGTCGGTGCCCGGTTCCTGGCCGGCGAAGTCATTGGCCGGAAAGCCGAGCACCACCAGGCCACGCTCGCGATACGATGCGTAAAGCGCCTCCAGGCCATCATACTGCTTGGTGTAGCCGCATTTGGAGGCGACGTTGACGATCAGCAGGACGCTGTCGGCATATGCACGAAGGCTTGTGGTAGAGCCGTCGGCGCGGCTGAACGGAATATCGTAGATCGAGGCGGTCATAAGCAAAAGTTCCTGCAGACAAGAGGGTCCCCCGTACATTGGTGGCTTAGCCGCTCCCGTCAAGGAAAGCTGTTCTCCAGAACCAAATTGCTGCTTGGCATCTTTCGAGACAGCCGGGTCGGTCTTACGCAGGCTGGACCATGAACGAGGCCGTACAAGGTGCCCCGCCTTCGACTGCGAGCGCCGCAGTCCAGGAACTGCCTACCGGCACATCGAGCACTCGGCAGTTGGGTCGGTGCAAGGCCGTGCCGACGACGATATGTTCCCCGGCCTTCGCACTCATGGGTACGTCAAGCTCTTGAGGCGCCACGGAAAATCCGCAGCCCCACGCCTTGAGTATGGCCTCCTTGCGCACCCAGCCGCGGTAGAGGGCGGCCAGGCGGTCGCCGGGGGTGGAGGCTCTCCAGGCGGCATAGTCGCGTGCCGATGCCCATGTCGTCAGGATTTCGGCGGCATCGACGGTTTCGATGCGTTCCAGATCGACGCCGACTTCGCATTCAGATGCAAATGCGAGAAGCGCCGCCCCACCCGCATGCGAAACATTGAAGCGCAACCGTCCCCATGGCATCCGAGGCTTGCCGTGAGCGCCATACGCAAAGGGGACGGACTGTGGCTGCACCGCCAGGTAACTTGCCAGGATGCGGCGCAATCCCGCTCGCGTGCGCACGAATTGTGCCCGCGCGCGGGGGCAACGCAGCCGCTCCGCGCGCCCGCGTTCTTCATCGTCGAGCAGCTCCAGCGCATCGGCTTCTGCCGCAATGCACGGCCGCACGTCGAGCAGCCACAAGTCGACCTTGCCGACGTCCGGCGGCTCAGGCATTTTCGATGTCGACCGCCACATTGGCGATCCAGCTCATGCTTTGCGCGATTGCCACAAGATCCGCAGCCGCCAAATTGTCAGGCGGGACCCCAGCCCAGGCCTTGATGAGCTCGGCCACGTATTCGTGCAGTGCCTCCCGCACCATCTTTCGCGCTTCCGGCGTCAGTGTCGCCGCACGCAGCGCCTCGTGATAGGCGGCAAATGACTGAGCTATGCGTTCCGCCACCTCGGGGGCCTGGAGCGGCTCCTGCATCGCTTCGGCGCAGCGGGCGAAGGTCTCGGCAACCGCCGCGCCATCCTCTGGCGAGGTCCAGGCGGATTCCAGGACGCCGCGAAAGCGCGCGAAAGCGCGGGCGAAGTCAAGCTGGGGACCGTCATGGGTCCATTGCCAAGGCGATTGTTGCTCCGGGTTCATGACACAGCTCCAGAGTTGGTACGTTTGCGCGCTTCATCCAGCAACGCACCATAGCCATGACGTCGCGCAGACGTCTCAAGCAATACCTCGATACCGGTGCTGTCCTGCCAGGCGCCATTTTGCATCTCGACCACCTTCTCCTTGACCCGCAGTAAGATCGGTTCAGAACCGGGCAGGCCGTCGCCCAGAACGACGAACCCGCGCCAGCCCGCCTGGGGCCCGGCTGGCGCGGCGCTTGGAACCGACAACGCCCGCGCCCGGGCGGCCAGTTCCGCGGCCTCATTGGGTGCCAGCCCGAACGAAGGATTCGGCCTGCCTGAGAACACGTCCAACACCACGCGCACTACAAGACCTCCACGCCCGGTGGTACGAACAGATAACTGCAAAATTGTGTGTAGGGGCCGCGGTCGCACGTCGCCGGCGTCAGTGCGCCGGCGATGACGCGGCCCTGGTTGTCAACGTTGCGGGCACTGTAGATGCCCAGCTTGTGGGCCCAGAAGGCGCCATGCGAGCGGTACCAATGGAAATCGTGTCCCGGCCAAACAGCCAGCGCCGCCAGCCGCGCCGGGCCGTCGCAGTTGGCCCTGAACCCATCGGCGATTGCAGCTCGCGCAACCGCCTCGCAGCTGAACTCGTCATACTGGCGGCCAACCCTGCGTCCGGGCTGCGCCACGAAATTGGAAACATAGTTGCTGGCATAATTGTAGCAATTGTTGCGCAGGCGCACGGAAGCTGTGTTCCAGAACCAGGGGCTATAAGCGGCGAGGATCGGCTCACAGGGCGGGCCGACCTCCGGCTGTTCGGCAGCTGTGGCCGCCTCCGCGTGGCTGGCGCGTAGCGCAGCGCTGCGGCCAGCACGTGGTGCCACCCCGTCGCCCCGCCATTCGACGGAGCGCGCTGCTTCGTCGATCACTGTACGCGCAACGATCGGTCGGGCGCTTTCCAACAGCGCCAAAACGGCCTCGCGCTCGTCATCCGGCAGCCGCGCCCGTCGTGCGGAGACGAGTTCCTCCCGGGTCTCCACTGTTGCAAGCGGTGGCACGCCGACATAAAAGGCTGCCGGCGCGTCGGCGTCTTCCGGACCACTCCCGACGAGCAGGCCGCGATAGCCAAGCGCCGGCATCGGGGCAGCAGAGGCCGGCCCGCCCTGGCGCGACATCAGCTGCCTGAAATGTTGGGCTAAAGCCGGCGGCACCTGCCATGTCGGGTTGGGGCGACCGGAGAATACATCCAGCATCACACGCATGCGCCATCTCCTTGCTCGTGCAATTGTTGGCGTACATCGGCATCGCTCATTTCAAGCACCTGCAGCACGATGGCTGCGGCCGCTTCCAGCCGCTGCCGCGCCGAATCGTCAGGGGCAATCGCGCGTGAAAGCTCGCGTGCGCATCGGGCCTCGAACACTCGACGCAGCGGAATCTCGATCTGCAACAGCTCCCGCAGTTGCGAAACCAGTCGCGTAGCCAATAGCGAGTGGCCTCCGAGATCGGCGAAGAAATCGTCGGTCGCGCCGGCTTCCGGGACCTTCAACACGTCGCAGAAGCACCTGACGAGCAATGTTTCAAGGGCGGTTTGCGGAGTCGCGTGCCGCCGCTGCCTCGGGGCGGCGCCGGCAAGCATCCCGGCGATACGATCGCGGTCTGCCTTGCCATTGGCGGTGAGCGGGATCTCTTCGACGATCTTGAAGGCGCTCGGGATCATGAACGGCGGCAGTTTATCCTGGAGATGGCTGCGAAAAGTCCCGGTCAAGTCGGCCTGATCGAGGTTGCACCCCGGCGAAAGCAGCAATGCCGCATGCAGTCTGTCATCATCCGGTCCGGCGCGGTGGAGCACCACGGCCGCTTCAGCCACCGCCGGGTGTGTGCGCAGTGCAGCCTCCACCTCATCTGGCTCGACACGGTGCCCACGCAACTTGATCTGATTGTCGGCGCGGCCGAGGTATTCGAGCGTGCCATCACGACGGTGCCGCACTCGGTCCCCTGAACGGTAGACCAGGGCTCCGTCCGGTCCGCGTACGAAACGCTCCGCGGTGAGACTGGCCTGGCCGACATAGCCCAGCGCAACGCCGGCGCCGCCAATTCGCAGTTCGCCAACCACCCCGACCGGGACCGGCGCACCGGACCCGTTACACACATTCAACCGCGTGAGGGCGATTGGACGGCCAATCGGCACCGGGCCCGGTCGAATGTCGCCGGCGCGCAGAAAATGCGCGCAGCAGCCAACCGTGGTTTCTGTTGGCCCATACTCATTGACGATCAGCAATCCCGGCATGTGCGTGCGCCAGGGCTCCAGCGTCTCACCGTGCAAGGCTTCGCCTCCAACGATGAAACAGCCGGTTGCGCAGGCGGGCGCCCGCCCTGCCGCAAGCTGGCGCAATCCTTCGAGGTGGCTTGGGGTCAATTTGACAAAGCTGTAGCGCCGGCCCGAGTGAAGCGCTTCTTCGAGCGCTTCGAGGCCGCCCCCGGCAGGCAGCAAAAACACGGTCTTGCCGCACAGGAGCGGCACGAAAAGCGTGGTGACCGACATGTCGGCGGTGATCGAAGTGCACAGCGGTGCCCCTTCGCCATCGTCCACCGGATAGACGCTCATGCACCAGCGGAGGTAGTTGAGCAATGCGCGATGCGGCACCGAGACGCCCTTGGGCCGTCCGGTGGAACCGGAAGTGAACAGTATGTAGGCCGGGCTCTCGGCGTCGCGCCGCACCTTAGGGGACGGTACGCCGGATTGCGGTGGTTCGCGGTCCACCGCGATCGAGGTGAACCCGCTCTGCAGGTCGGATTCCGTGCCTTTGGAAACAAGAAGCACCGTCGCCCCTGCATCGACGAGCATGTCGCGGGCGCGCTGAACTGGCAATTCGGGCCCCAGCGGCACATAGGCAGCGCCGGCCTTGAGCACGGCGAGCAGTGCCATCGGCAGGTACATGCACGGCTCGATCGCGACCCCCACGCAATCGCCGGGCTTCACGCCGTGTGCGATGAGCTGATGAGCGAGACTGTTGGCCCCGCCGTCGAGCTCCGCATAGCTGAGGTGTCCGTCGGGTGCCTGGCAGGCGACTGCGTCCGGGCTCAGACGCGCTTGTGCTTCGAACAGCCCGCACAGGTCGGTTTCGGCCGGCTGCATCACAGGGCCTCGCGACCAGGCTTCCAACTGACGCAGTTCGGCGGCATCCATCAGCGGAAGATCTGCCACCGAAGCTTCGGGATCGGCCAGTGCCGCGCAAAGCAGTCGCAGGAAGCGCTCCACCAGTCGTTCGGCGCTTGCCTGCTGAAAGAGATCGGTAGCGTATTCCAGTTCGCCGACCAGGCACGATGCCGTTTCGGTAAGCTGCAGGGTAAGGTCGAAGGCAGAAGTGCCACGCGCGAAGTTGAACGCCGGCGCGGCATCCGTGATCGTCCTGCGCACCTGGCTGGAAGAGAGCACCTGGAACGAAACTTGAAACAGCGGGTTGCGCGACAGATCCTGTTCGGGCGCCAGGGCCGCGACCACCATGGAGAAGGGCAGGTCCTGATGGTTCTGCGCCTCACGCAGCCGCGCATGCGTACGCTCCACCGCTTCCTCGAAGCTGCAGCCGCCGCTGAAATCCAGCCGCAAAACCACGGTGTTGGCAAAAAAGCCGACGACGTCTTCGAGCTCGGAATAGGGACGCGCCGCCATCGGAGTTCCGATGGTCACCTCATCCTGTCCCGCGAGCCGGTGCAGCAGCGCGGCAAAAGCGGCAAACAGCACGGTGAAGCGCGTTGTGTGCAGGCGGCGTGCCAGTGCTTCGGCGGCCGCGGTTGCGGCTGCATCGATGGTGATCGGTGCGCGCGCGCCGCGATAACTTGGCCGGGCGGGACGAGGATGGTCCGTGGGCAGCTCGAGTTGCTGCATGCCCTCCAGCCGCTGCACCCAGTATTTGCGGTGCTGAGCCATCTTTTCACCAGACATTGCCTCGCGCTGCCAGACGGCAAAGTCGGCATACTGCACCGGCAATGGTGGCAGGGACGGAAGCCTGCCGGTCAACAGCTCGGAATAGACCTGGCCGATTTCGGCCAGCAATTTCTCCAGCGACCATCCGTCGGCGACGATGTGATGGATCACGAGCAGCAGCAGCGATTCACCGGCAGAAAGCTCCAACAGCCGACAATGCAGAAGCGGGCCTTCGGCAAGGTCGAAAGGCTGCTGGCTGGCAGCCGAGGCAATCTGCGCGGCGCGCGCCTCCGGATCCGGCTCGCAGCTGAGGTCGTCGATCTCGCATCGCATGGTCGTTGCAGGCAGAATGCGCTGCACCGGCTGCCCTCGGACGAGCGGGAACACGGTGCGCAGCGCCTCATGGCGGGCGACCACCGCCGACAGTGCCTTTTCCAGGTAACGCTGAAGGGGGACAAACGGCAGCCTCTGCGCAATCGAGATATTGTAGAAGGGATTGCCCGGAACGAGTTGGTCGAGGAACCACAGGCGATCTTGCGAGTGTGAAAGCGGGAAGTCGCGTCCGTCGCGCGGCTGGACAGGGATTTCCTGCGCCGGCCGAACCCGAATGACGTGTTCGCGCAGCGAGCGCTTCTGCTCCGGGGTCATTGCGGTGATACGGTTTTGCAGACTGTTCAAGGCGCCCCTCTCGATTCAGCTGGTTCTCGTGAGGCGAGCAGCGCCTCGCGCTCGGCCGCTGGCAGCGACGTCAACAGCTCCAACAACTCGTCGTCGCTGGCTTCCGGAGTCGCGGCCTGGCGCTCCGCGATCCAACCGGCAAGTTGGCGGACAGACGGGTGGTCAAACACGACTCCCGCCGGCACATCGGTTCCGAGTTGGCGTGACAGTCGTGAACTGACGCGCAAGGCCGCCAGCGAATGCCCGCCGAGATCGAGGAAGAAGTCTGCGTCAAGCGTCACCAGATGCAGCTGCAGCACCTGCGCGAAACACGCCTGGACCTCTTTCTCAAATGGCAGCACCGGATTGGCATCGCCAGCATCGGGCAGTTCTCCCGGCGGCGGCAGCGCCAGCCTGTCGCGCTTTCCGTTGGGCGTCAGCGGCAGCGCGTCGAAACGCACGATGACTGCCGGCAGGAACGCGTGAGGAAGCCGTTCCCGCAACCCGGCCAACAATCGCCGGGCATCGAAGCTTGATGCGGGCGCGGCGACGTAGGCAACCAGGCGATCCTCCCGCAGCACAACCATGGCATCGCTGACTTCGGGGGCCTGTCGAAGCAGCGCCTCGACTTCGGCCGGTTCGATCCGGAAACCACGCAACTTGATCTGCTGGTCGCGCCGGCCGAGGCATACAATCGAGCCGTCGCGCCGCACTCGGGCCAGGTCCCCGGTGCGGTACATTCGTGCCGCCTTGCTGCCTGCAAAAGGGTCGGCCACAAAGCGCTCGCGCGTCAGTTCGGTGGGCCCGAGATATCCAAGCGCGACACCTGCGCCGCCAACATACAGCTCGCCCGCCACCTCAAGCGGAACGGGGCGCAGCTTGCTGTCGAGCACATAGGCGCGCACGCCGGTGATCGGTCGGCCGATCGGGACGACGCCCAGCACAGGAGGCTCTTGATCGGGATCGAACCAAGTGGCGTCCCAGATTTCCGAAGTCCCGTAAAGATTGTAGAGCGTGGCCTCCGCATGGTGTCGTCGGAACTGGTGGTAGAGGTCTGCCGGGAGCGGCTCGCCGGTGCAAACCCAGAACAGCAGGTGCGGCAAGTGCCGCCCGAGGTCCGGTTGCGCCTCGAGCATCATCTTCAGCAGCGACGGCACCAGCCACAGCCGCGTGACGCCGCGCGATGCCAGCAGGCGGATCAACGCGGATGCATCCGTTGCGATCTGCTCGGAAGCGATCGTGGTCGGCACACCTTGCAGCGTGGCGCCCAACAGCTCCCACAGCGAATCGACAAAGTTGATCGCGGTACGCTGACAGGCCATTTCGTTCGCGGCGAAGGGATAGGCCTGCCACATCCATGCGAGCCGGTTCGCCACCTGGCCCCATTGAACCAGCACTCCTTTCGGACGGCCCGTCGAGCCTGATGTGAAGACGATATAGGCGGGGTCGTCGCGCTGCCAACAGACCGGTTCGTCGTTTGCCGCATCGTCGCTGCAGGGTTCGAGGACGTCGCCGATGTCGATCACGGTTGCCGGTCCGTCCGGCGGCGTTGGGCCGGTTGCCAGCAGCACGGCCGGCTTGGCGTCCGCCAGCATCTGTTCCAGGCGGTGCCTGGGATAGGCCGGATCGAGCGGCAGATAGACGCCGTGCGCCTTCAGCACGGCGTAGAAGGCCACAACTTGCTCCAACGAGCGGGGCGCAGACACGGCGACCGGCACGCCGCGATCCACACCCAGGTCGCGCAACCGTCGTGCGAGCCGCGACGACGCGCGCTCCAGCGTGTCGAAGTCGAGCACACGATCGTCGGCGATGAAGGCCGGAGCCGCGCCTTTGTCGCGCGCCAGACCCCGCAACAGTTCGAGCGGATCCAGGTCCACGCATGCATCGGCACCGCCGACGTTTGGTTCTTCGATCAGCCGCCGGCGTTCAGCATCGGAGAGCGGCGAAAAGGTCGCCAGAGTTGCAAAGGGCGCAGCGTATATGCCCCGCAACAGATTGAGCAGATGCTCGATAAGAGCTCCCATGTCATCGCCATGGAAGCGGCTGCGGTCGAACCGCAGTTTGAGCTGCAGCCGATCACCCGGAACCGCGAGCAAACTGAGTGGCACATTGGCACGCGCCAAGTCGACGCCGCCGGTCATGGATTCGAGCTTGGCCGCTGCTTGCGGGAAATTCTCGAACACCACCAGCGTGTCGAACAGAGGTCGATCAGGGGCGATCTCGCAGCAGCGTTGCAGTTCGGCGCTGTCGAGGTGGTGGAAAGCCGAGCCGCGTGCCTGTGCACTCTGTAAATCCTTGAGCCATGGCACCAGTGCTGCCTGCGGATCCACGCGCACCCGCACCGGGACCGCGTTGATGAAGAGACCGATCATCTGCTCGATGCCAGGAACCTCAGGCGGTCGCCCGGAAACGACGGCACCGAAAACCACATCGTCGCGGTCCGTATAGTGGCCGAGCAGCAAAGCCCACGCACCTTGCAGGACGGTGTTCAACGTCAGGCCGTGCTGGCGTGCGAACGTCCTGAGCCGCTCAGATTCCTCTGCATCGAGGTTGCCGCTGACCTCGGTGTCCGCGTCTGCGAGAGCCGCTCGGCCAGGTGGCCGCGGCAGCCCAATCTCCACCGGCTGGTCGTAGCCACGAAGCATATCGGCCCAGTATTCGCGCGCTGCTTCGAGGTCGCGCGTGGCCAGCCAGTCGATGTAGTGGCGTAGCGAGCGTCGAACCGGAGGCTGGTAAGGCGCGTTGCGGACCAGCGCGCGATAATGTTCGATCATCTCCGTTGCCAGCAGTTGGGCACTCCATCCGTCGAGCAGGATGTGATGGAACTCCCAGACAAATCTCACTTGGCCGGCGCGGCCGCGGATCAGCGCCAGCCGCATCAAGGGTGGACGATCGAGCACGAAGCCCGCCCGGCGGCTGTCCCCCAGGTACCGTGCCAGCTGAGCTTCGAAGGCGGTCGCGTCGAGATGTCGCCAGTCGAGCTGTTCGAAAGCCAGCGCGACGTGACGGTGAACAACTTGCACCGGCTGCTCAAGGTCTTGCCAGTGGAAGGACGTGCGCAGTGCAGGCGTGCGCCGAACCAGTTCGTGCCACGCCGCCTGGAACGCGTGCGCATCGACGGGCTCCGGCAGCGACATCACCTCCTGCTGTATGAAGACGCCGCTTTCCGGCGCACGCAGACTGGCGACCAGCATCGCCGCCTGGAGCGGCGCCAGTGGCCAGAAGTCTTCAACGTCAACTCTGTTCGTGTTCAATCTTGGCCTCCCTGCCCACGGTTGAGGCGCGACATCAACGTGACCAGATCCTCCGCCTTGATATGTCGGGCGAACCCCCCAACGTCCTCTTCTTTGCCAACGTTCTCTTCAACGGATTCGGTCGGCTTCGCGGCGCGAGCGAGCAGGGCCAGTGTCTTGTGGACGAAGATGTCGTTCGGCTCGATCGAAAGCCCCGCTTCACGCGCGCGGCTGACGACCTGGATGCCGAGGATGGAGTCGCCGCCGAGCTCAAAGAAATTGTCGTTGATGCCCACCTGCTCGAGCCGCAATATGTCGCCCCAGATGGCGGCGAGCCGCAGTTCAGCGGCTGTCGATGGGGCAACGTACTCAGCTCCGAGTTCTGGCCGCATGCCGTCTATCTTCGGCAGGCGGTGGCGGTCGATCTTGCCGCTCACGGTCATGGGCAGCGCGTCAAGCAGCAGGAAGCGCGCCGGGATCATGTAGGCCGGCAAACGCTGGGCAAGGAAGGCGCGGACCTGCGGTACTATCTTTCGCGCGAAGGCGGATTGCAGCGGGTTGTTGGTCCAGCGCCGGCGGTGCGCGGCGCCGCCTCCAAGAGTGCGCCGCGGGATTGGCCCGCGGCCCGCCCGATTCATTGCGAGCGGACTGAACACGGCGTCGATGTGACCGGTCGCATGGCGTCCCGCAACATGAAGCTCGACCTTGCAGCCGGCCTCGACCGCGCAAGCGAGCAACTGGTCCGCGTCAAGCCCCTGCACGGTCACCTGTCCTGCGTTCGAGCGCAGATCACCGACGCAGCGCGATCCATCGCTGCTCATGACCTCCGCGGCGGCGAGCATCTCCGCCGCGACGGTTCGGCCTGGAATGTCGGCGACCAGCAGGGTTTTCCCGTCAAGTGCCCGCAACGTCCGCAGCAGCGCTTCGGCGCTGCCCACGCTCGCCCAGTCACAGGTGTCCCCCGCCTCCACAACCTCGGGCGACCAGCCGACATGGAGCATGACGTCATAGCGGAATAGCGTCAGCTCATTATCGCCACGGCCCGGTTTGGCCAGGATTTCAACGGCCCGGATGCCGGGGAAATCCGCTGCCAGGGCAAGGAAAAATTCGGAATCGACCGCCAACTCTTGTTCCAGCCCCAGGCGGCGCGCCACACGTTCCTGCAAGGTGGCCAGCGGCAGGTCGGACTCGGCCCGGTACAACTCCACAGAGGCTGCGAAACACTCCAGCAGCGCCAGGCTCCGCACATCACCGATGAATACGGTGCCGCGGGTACCCAGCGTTGACAACGCGGCACCTATCACGTCGATCAGGTAGCGTTCGCTCGGGAAGTACTGCACGACCGAATTGAGGATCACCAGGTCCACCGCATCCATCGATTGAGCCGCGACCTCGTGCGCAGCGCAACGACGGAACTCGATACCCTTGATCCCGGTGCTGGCCGCATGCTTGGCCAAATGGTCAAGCGCGCCCTGCGAGATGTCGGTTGCCACATAGCGACGGGCCTTGGGTGCCAGGCGAAAAGCCAGCAACCCCGTGCCGCACCCAATTTCGAGGGCTTGCTCGGCTGCGAGCGAATTCAATCGTTCAACCGTGCTTGCCAGCCACTCTCGCATCGTCTGCTCGTCGAGCGGCAGGCCCGTGTAGCTGCTGTTCCAGCCATCGATGACGAATGCCGGGTCGGTAGCTTCCGCGATCGTACCGTAGGTTTCATCGTAGATGCGGTGCCAGTGTTCCACCTGCTCGCTGGAAGCTGCGCTCTCGAACTGTGCGTCAGGTGCGCGCGGGTCGTCGCGCTGCACCACGTATGCGACGAGACGCGCACCTCCAGCACCGACTTCGCGCACGGCGACCGCCGCCTCGGCGATCTCGGGGTGCGATTGCAATGCCGCCTCGACTTCGCCGAGTTCGATGCGGTGACCGCGAAGCTTGATCTGGCGGTCGATGCGGCCGATGAAGTCGATGCGCCCGTCGGCAAGCAATCGAACGCGGTCGCCGGTGCGATAGATTCTTTCGACAGGGCCATTGCCCTGCCGCAGGTCGACAAACCGCTCGGCCGTCAGTTGCGGCCTGCCAAGATATTCCCGCGCCAGTCCGATCCCTGCCAGACAGAGCTCACCTGGGACGCCGATCGGAACCGGCTCTCCGTGCGCATCGAGGACGAAGGCGCGCATATTGTCGATCGGCACACCGATGGTCGGCGCGCGCGAAAAATCCTCGCATCGCTCCCATGTCGCCCAGATGGTCGTTTCCGTGGGACCGTACAGGTTGAAGAAGCGCCTGCCGGGCGCCCACTGTGCCACTATCGAGGCCGGACAGACTTCGCCTGCCACCATCAGCGTGGTGAGAGTTCGCAACCCCGATGCATCGAACGCGAACAGCGCGGAAGGCGGCAACACCGCGTGGGTGACGCGCGCCTCGTCGATCAGCCGGGCGAGCCCCGCACCGGGCATGCGTTGCTCCGTTCCCGGGATCACCAGAGTGGCGCCGACGCTGAGGGCGAGGCCGAGTTCGAACACGGCGGCATCGAAGCTGAGCGAGGCGAACTGCAGCACGCGGCTTTCCACCGTCGTGTCGAGCAGTCGTCGTTGGGCCGCCAGAACATTGGCCAGTCCACGCTGCCCGATGACCACGCCCTTCGGCTGGCCCGTCGAGCCTGAAGTGTAGATGATGTAGGCCACATCACCTGATGCGCGGTCAGCTGCACGCGGGGCCGTGGCGCCGTCGCGCGCCATCGCGTTGACGAAAAGTGGCCGGCATTCGAGCAACGACAGCGCGCCCTCGACACGGCCCCACGCCGCAGGCTCGGTGAGGATGTGCCGCGCCCCGGTATCCTCGGCAATATAGCGCAAGCGCTCGATCGGGAGATCGATATCGAGAGGTACGAACGCCGCGCCTGCCTTCAGCGCGGCGAGTATCGCGACCACGGCCGCAGGGGAACGGTCGAGCAGCAGCAGTACCGGTTCGCCCGGCCGAACGCCGGCCTCCTCAAGTCCGGCGGCGAGTTTTTCAGCCTGCTGATCAAGCGCCCCATATGTGAAGGTGCCCGCGGGGCCGGCAAGCGCGATACACTCAGGTGCGTTGGCTGCGAAGCGCTCGAATTGCTGGCAGAGCGGCGTCTCGTCGAAGGCGACCGCTTTGCCCTCGGACGAGTGCCGGAACCGGCGCCGCTCGTCACGGTCGAGCATCGCGATCGTATCGATCGGCTGGTCGGGGTCTGCCGCCGCCGAGTTCAGAAAGAAGCAGAAATGCCCGACCATGCGCGCGGCCGTCTCGGGATCGAACAGCGCAGTGCTGTATTCCATGCCTCCGGAAATCCCGCCGGCATGCTCATGCAGGTGGAATGCGATATCGAAAATGGAGGTTCCGCGTTCGATGGAAACCACCGAATCCTGAGCCGGCAGTGCACTGCCGCTATCGATGTTCCACGCGTTCTGCAGCACCAGCCCGATTTGAAACAACGGATTGCGGTTAGGCTGGCGCTCGGGCTGAAGCGCTTCGACCAATTTCTCGAAGGGCATGTCCTGATGTGTGTAGGCATCGAGCGCGGTCTGCCGCACACGGCGCACCAGTTCGCGGAAGGTTGGTCTGCCGCTGACGTCGATGCGAAACACGAGTGTATTGACGAAAAAACCGATCAGCGCCTCGACCTCGGGCCGCGTGCGATTGGCGATCGGGGCGCCGATCGCGATGTCTTCATCGCCTGTGTAGCGCTGCAGCATCGCGGCAAGGCCTGCCAACAGCACCATGAACAGGGTAGCGCCTTCTTCGCTTGCCACCCGTTTCAGCAAAACGAGCACGGCGGCCCCGATGCTCAACTCCTCGAAATCGCCTTCGAAGCTCGGCTCATCCGGACGCGGTCGGTCCGGCACCAGCGCCAATTGCGGCAGATCGGCGAGCTGCCGGCGCCAATAGGACAGCTCCGTCTCCAGCCGTTCGCCGCTGAAATACTGGCGCTGCCATTCGGCGAAATCGGCATACTGGATCGCCAGAGGTTGCAGCGGGGAGGGCCGGTTTGCGACGAAGGCCCCATAGGCGGCAGCCAGCTCGCGCAGCAGGATCTGCATGGACCAGCCGTCACAGGCGATGTGATGCAGGGTCAGCAGGAGCCAGTGTTCGTGCATCGACAGCCGCAGCAAACGTGCGTGCACCATGGGCCCATGCCGCAGATTAAACGTCAGCCGCGCCTGTTCGCCGGCCTCGCGGCGCGCTGCCTTCTCGCGCTCCTTCGGCTCAAGATGCATTAGGTCGAGCAGCGGCATCGGCACCGGGCCGGGTGGCATCACCTGCTGCATCGGCTCGCCTGCAATGTCAGTGAATACAGTGCGCAGGGCGGCATGGCGTGAAACCACGTGATCAAGGGCGCGCTTGAGCGCCGCCACGTTGAGAGGGCCGCGCAGGGGCAAGTTCAGAGGCACATTGTAGAAAGGGCTTGCCGGCGCGAGGCGCTGCATGAACCACAGGCGCTGCTGGGCCCAGGAAAGCGCTGCCGGGCCAGGGTGACCGCGGGGCGACAGTAGCGGATCACCTGACGCGGGGGGCTGCAGTCCTGCCGAGCCAAGCAACTTGCCGAGCAGCGAACGACGTTCGGCACTTATGTTGCCGGATATGGGGATTGCCGTCATATGCCGACCCCAAACAGAGCAATGTCATTCGTCGGATTTGCCGCTCGCCAGTGTCTGCAGGTCGGCCAGGTAGTCCGAAAAATTCGCGCGTGCCTTTTGCTGGGCTTCGTCATATGCGGACGCCAACTGCTCGCCCAAGTCCTTCATGGTCTGCCCGACGCTGTTCTGATGCTTGCTGATCACTTGCCCGTACTGGCGCGCGTGATCGAGCCATGCAGAGGCGGCGCGCTGTTGCGCGTCGTCGCCGTTGCCAGCCTCGCTCAACGCCCGCTGCCACGAGGCCATGATTTGTTGGAGTTGATCACGGGCCGGGACTTCGGCCTCTTCCAGCTGCTGGCGGCTGCGGCCGTAGAGTTCCTGGGCGCGCGCTGCATATTGCTGCGCCACCTCAAACCCTTTCAGGCAGTAGTTCGAATAGGCATTTTCAGCACTCATGGCGAGCTCCCGCGATCGTGGGCCCTCTGACGGCTCAGGCGCAGAACGTCGCTTGGAAGCGACTTCGTCGGACGCGCGACTTCTACGTCGGACCATGCCGGCCCTCCCGAAAAAAACTAGTCGTAGCGTTGCCGAACGGTCCCGTCTGTCGCTTCCAAGACAAACAGACTCCTGATCGGCCTCCAAATCGGACGGCTTCACTACGCTCTAGCGGCTCGCATCTGCGCCGCACAAGCAACTTAAAGTTTGCAATGCTCATCGTCAACAGATTTATTTTAATCTGTATTATTAAAATAAAATTGTTATAGAAAGAAATACTGCAAAAAATTTGCGACAGGCGCCATGACTGAGGTCAGGTGCCGAGAATTGCTATCTACAATCGAACGCTTCGCCAGAATGTATTTGGCCAAGCGTGACGCACTCGGCGTCAACGTCGCGGTTTGGGTGCACTGGCAGCAAGTCCGGCAATCCATTCAGCAACGGCTGCGAGGTACTCCGGGTTCGGTGGCAGATCCTGGCGGTAACGCTCCGGCGTCGACACTTCGGGCTCGAGCCGGAATAGATGGTCGGCGTTGTGGATTTCGTTGTATGTGGAGCGGACATTGTGGCTGCGGGCGGCGCGGTGCAGCGCTTTGGCATCACGGTCTGCCGATGTCTGAATGTCTTTGTCGCCGTGCAAGATCAGCATCGGACAGCGGACGGCTCCAACCGCTGCGCGTGGATCGGTTTCGAGAACGGCCGGATCGGTGAGCGGTCTCAGGCCCCCGAGCCGCAGTTCCGCGCCATCTGTCCTTGCTTCCCGGTCTAGCCACTGCCGTAGTGCCGCGTCTCGCTTGCCGGCCTCTTCCTCCGACACCTGCAGGCGTGCGCTCTCGCGTGCATTCTGTTCCATCAGGATGTCGCGCAACGGCCTGCCCGGGGGCGCAAGCAGGATCAGGCCGGCCGGCGCCAGGGCCGGGTCGGCCGACAACAGCTGCAGGATCACAAGGGCGCCAAGGCTATGACCGGCTGCGAAAAGATGCAGGGCATCGATGTCGGCGCGCGCGGCGAGCCAGCGCCAGGCGGCGGCGGCATCGGCCAGCCGCGTCGCGCCCAAGGGGCGGTCAGCCTTGCCGAATCCGGTTTTGCCTGCTCCGCGCGCATCTATCGCCAGGCTGGCTACGCCGACTTGCGCGAGCGCATCCATCGTCTCGAGTGTCTTCAGGCGCATGCCGGGCGCACCGCCCCAGCGGGTGATGGAGCCCGACCCATTCAGGAACAGGCAGGCCGGACTAGGCCCGGCCGGTTCACGTCCGTGCACGAACAGGCCGTGCAGCGTGATATCCTCGCTTTCGATCGTAACTTCTTCGCGGTCGATGCCAGGGGGAGGCGGTGGTGGTTCGATGCTTTCCTCGGCGCCGCGAAGGGTCTCAATCGGCGCCGCGTGGAACACCGGCGTGCTCGCCCGCCCGATAAGCGTTCCCTTCTCGTCCATTGCCACGGCGGAAACCAGGGCGCCACTGGCGCTCATGTTGAGCCGTATGCCGATCGACGTCTCCCAGTCCAGCGCTCCGGCAGGCGCGACGTCGAACTCGCGCACTGCCAGCGCTTCGGGCGAAAAGTAGTGAAGTTTGCGTGGACCTTCATCGCGATCGAGCGCGGCAAGACAGCGCGAAAGCTGGAGAAGTAAATTCTGTTGAAGCACGAGGTCGGGTGCGGCAGTCAGCGCCAACTCATGCTCGTTGCCGTCGCGCAAGGTAAGGAGCGCGCGGTTCTGACCGAAAACGGCGCGGTGAAGCACGGCGCCGGATGAAAACAGCGAATAGTTCGCAACCTTGCCGTCATTACCGATTTCAATGACTGCCGCTTCTTGAACAGGCTTGGGTCCGCCAACCTTCTCGGCGTGCGTGGTCCAATGATATTCGTCGACGGTCGACGATACGCGCCGCCGCGCCTGTTCGACGAAGAGTTCGCCGCGAAGCAAAATTTGGAAACCCTCCATGCGAGGCAAATCGATTGGCTTCATTGCACCGGCTCAGGTCACCGCCGCTTCGTCTTGTCGGGCAAAGCGCATCGATGGCGCCGCCATATCGACGTGCTCGGCATCCTGGCTCGTGTCGGCGGCAACTTGGATCGCCAGCGCAAGGTAGAGATCGTCCTCCTGGAGAACGAGGTCGTTTTGGATGAAGCCTTGCACCGTTTTGGCCACGGTTTCCTCGTCCCATGCGCGATCGGGCGCAACGCCGCGCAAATTGGCGGTGAGAGAAGCAATGGATTGAATGCTGTCGAGGCCGAGATAGACGAGCCGATCGTCCCCTACCAATATGTAAGGGCGAACCGGGTGATCCGGCCGCAGGTCGATGATCGTAACCAGATCGGTGCCGACGATAGCGCTCAGCGCGGCGTGCCGGTGCTCCTGCTTCCAGTCCTGCGCCTCGCGCCAGGCGCGATTGATCCCCTCCAGCGTCTGCGCGTCGGTGGTCCCGCGGTAGGTGAAGAAATAGGCGATGCGCGCCCGTGCACCTGGTGAAACGCCCGGGTAGCAAAGGTCATAGGATGGGTATGGCTTGATGTCGGAAAGCCCGAAATCGTCCGGCCGATCGAACATCGGCGAGAATCGGTCCAGCCGAAACGCAGCGAAGGACGACGGTGGGGTCAGGTGACGTATCGACCGCATGAAACGGATGGCTTCCTCATAGTCCTCCGGCCGTTCCCCGGGAAAGCCGCAGAGAACGTTCCAGGTGACCAGCATCTTGTGCTGGCGGACCCATTTCAAGGTCTGCACATTCTGGATGCCGCGAATGCCCTTGTCCATGAGCTTGAGCACATGCGTGTTCAGGTGCTCGATTCCGGGCTGCATCCAGGTCGTTCCCAGGCGCCTGAGAACCCCGATCTGGTCCTTCTTGAGGTTTGCCTTGGTTTCGTAGAACAGCTGCAGCTTGGTGCCGTCCTCCACCAGGGACGGAAACACCGTCGCGAAGTAGCGCATGTCGACAATGTTGTCGGTTGCGAAAAAGGTATGAATCCCCGTGCTGTCGCGCAGATGGCGGAACTCGGCCAGCGCGCGGTCCGCCGACTTTGCACGGTAGCCGATACCGAGACCGTTGAGGCCGCAAAAGGTGCAGTGGTGCTTTTCGCCCCACCAGCATCCGCGCGAGGTTTCGATGGTCAGCTCCGGTTCGATGAATTGCGGCACCGTGGACCGCTCGAACGCGGCGAGGAAATCGCTGTGATCGGGGAAGGGGAGGCTGTCCATGTCGCGGATCGCAGCTTGTGGCACGAGGCTCTCGACCGTTTCGCCTCCCGCGCCACGATAGACAAGGCCGCCAATGGTGGACATGTCCGCACCTTTGCGAACGGCCTCGATCAACTGCGGAAAACTCGTATCGGACTCGCCGCGGCAGACCGCGTCGATGAAGGTGAAGCTGCGATGCAGTTCAAGCCCCATCTCACCCTCGCAATTGGCGCCGCCGAACACGACATGGAGGTTTGGCGCGCGCGCCTTGAGCGCCTTGGCCATGGCAAGGCTTGCGAGGTTCTGCTGAAAGGTGCTCGAGAAACCGACAATGTCGACGTCTTGAAGGTCGATCGCTTCCGCCAGATCGTCGATGTACTGGGGAGCCTGCTCCCGTGCGTAGCGGATCTGGCCCAGGAAGGCATTGGGGTAGTAATCGCCCGGCGTGGTCCTGGCATATCTATCGAAGGCCTCGTCGGGTAGCGCGTCGTGTCTCCAAAGTGCGCGGCTGAACACCCATTCCCCCGGCAGGTCGTGCGTCGGAGCGCTTTGCGCGATCCTCTGATAGAGCGGAAAGCCGATGCGGTCGGCAAAGCGGTGATTGGCGTAGAATACGTCGCATGCAATGCCTTGCTGTCGCAGACGCGCGGCAAACAGGCTTACGCCCAGGGCCGGCCTTTCGATCGGCAGGAACGGCATCACGCACAGCAGCACTTTCGAATTAGCGGCCTTTCGCATTGGCGGCCTCCGAGGCTTGCTGTGTTCGCCGATCCAGTTCGGCGAGGCGGACTTCCAGCCGCGACAGGCTCGCCAACCGGCTCTCCAGAACCGAAATGCGCGCGGCGAGAGGCTCGATCGCCTTGCCAACCGTGCTTCCAGACTTGAAGGAGCCGGTGACGGCGATCGCTGTCACCGCAACCGCCACTGCCACGGCTTCGGCAATGATCGCCACGTCGACGTCGACATAGGCAAACGCCCCGGCGAGATCGGTCGGGTTGGCGATGCCGACTTCAGGATGATGCGCAAGGATGTATTCGCGCAGCCGGTCTAGTTCCCCGCGGCTATGCAGTTCGACCACCTGAGGGTCGAAGAACAGCCGGATTATTGCCTTCTCGCGGTCGCCAAGCGCAATCGTCTGGTCGGCGTCCACGCCATAGGTCCGCAACACCGTTCCGGGATGATCGCAGAAACTGTCGAGCACTCTGCGGTCGGCAGCGATGTCGTCGCGCAGCCGGGCCAGCCCGACCGGTGGAGGTGCCGTCACAAATTCCCGCAACAGTTCCCTTTGCCGCATACCAGCCCTCCGGTGTCCACACGGACGAAGACACGGGGGTGAACGCTATGGGCGTTCACCCGGTGATGCCGCGTCAGCGAATGCGCTGCTCGAGACGGGTGACCTTCGCATCGAGCTTGTCGACAAGATTGACCCGAGCCTCGAGCGCCGCCACCTTGGCGCTGAGAATTCCCGCCTCGGCCTCGATCGTTGCCAGCTTGGAAAACCTGTCGGCTGCACCCGCCACAACGATCGCCGCGACGGCCACCGCAACGGCGACGACCTCGACCTCGATAGCCACGTCGAAGTCCGCGACCGCCACTGCGTGGGTGTCGCCGGGATTGGTGATCACGATTTCCCTGTACTTGTCCGTGATGTGGGCGCGCAGGTCGTCGATCTTGCCGCTGTTGTACAATTCGATGACGCGAGGATCGGAGAACATCCGGATCATCGCCTTTTCACGGTCGCCGAGCTTGATATCGCCGCTCACCGCAAGGCCGTGATCCTTCAGCACCGCTGACGGTTTGTCGACGAATTTCTCGAGCAGGCTCGGGTCGGACGCAAGTCTTTCTGACAGGTTCCTGACTTTTTCCGGAGGGTTATCGCTGACGAGTTTTCTGATGAGATCGCTATCATGCATGGTCTATGGCCTCCTGCCGGGATGAGGCGATTGGCGTATGCCGGGTGGACTGGTCCGGCCATTCTGCCTCGGGTTTTTGATGAGCCAGCCGATAACGGTAAAGGACGTCGTCGCGCCGCTCGCGCCAATGGTGGGCAAGCACGTCGCGCACCAATGCATCGTCATAGAGCGCGCGGCATGCGTCACAGTGATGATTGAAACGGTTCTCCCAGTCGATGCGTGGATCGATCGTGGAAGCCCAGGCGAGTATGTGCTCCGGCCCCTCTACCGCGAGCCATATCTTCAGGAAATCATTGCCGGCGGCTTCCGCGAGTTCCACGAGCGTTGCGTCTTGAAGCGATCCGATCTGCATTTCGGGAATCTGTTCGCGCGTCAAACCGCAGCAGGCGCCGACCTCGCCGCGCGGATTGACCACCATCGTGTCCAGAACGCTTTCACAGGGCGCGCGGCGGTGAATGTTCAGGTGGTTGGTCAGGCTGGCGGGGCCATGCCGCACGGAATCGCGATCCTCCATCGCCATCCAGGGACTGTCGAACACAATGAGGTTGGGATGGTCGCGGATCGCTGCCATCTCCGGATGAGAGAGCAGTCCCTGGGCATGAAAAGTCCGGTCCATTTCGCGTTCCACCACGACAACGGCATTCATGCCGAGCCTGATCGCTGCGGCTGCGCCATAGGCGATGCGCTCGACCGGTACGAACTGCTGATGGTGGTCGCCGGTGCTCAAGTTGATTTCACGCAGGCCAGCCCTGTAGAGCGGCTCGAGGCGTGCGTGCGCGGCTTGCACCGACTTCGCCCAATAGCCGTTGGTGACACACCGGCTGGCGAGCCCTCGCTCGGTGCAGCGCGCAACCGCCACGACAAGCTCATCTTCCAGCATGAAGCATTCCCCGCCGGAGAAAACCACAAGCTTCATCGACGGCATCTCCGCCGCCTGCTCAATGGCATCGAGCATTCGCCACAACGGCAGTTTCTCCGCGATCCCGGGATGCGAAGCGAAGCAGCAGTTCTCGCAGGCCGCCGTGCATTGGTAGGACGTCAGCAAGGTCAGCGTGGTTGGTTTCCTGCCGGCGTTCATGCGTTGCCCTCCCGCATCTGTCTGATGACAGGGTCGAACATTGCGAAATAGGCCGGCTGTGCCTCGGACGCGCCAGCTATCACCAGGGCGATGCGCGCTATCAGCGGACCTGCCTCGAGCACGGTCTGGTCGGACGGCTCGCCGGCCCAACGCCCGCGCGCGCTCGGCCGCGTCGGAATTGCCGGGTTTGCATCGGGCTGCAGCATGTGGGCAAGGCCGGCCGGAATCAGCACGTCGCGAATTCCGGCCTGGGTGCGGCAAACCTCGGACATCACCGCCTTCCATGGCGCGCTGTAGAGCGCCAGCATCATCAACGCGTCGGCGATATCCAGGCGGTCCAGTCCGTCGACTGCCGTCCGCGCTTCATCCGCCACCTGAGCTGGTTCACAATTCAGCATTTCGGTGACCGCCTCATTGGCGAACACCGTGGCGAGCAATGCCTCGAGACGGCAGCGCCGGTCGACAATGCTCCAGAACAGCCGCTGGGCAAGCGGCCGGCGCGGGGTGGGAAATCCTATGCAAAGCAGCCGCCGGACATGGTGCCGCTCGCTTTTTTCGATCGCATCCGACGCATCAAGCGGCGCCTCGACCGCATTGAGGACGGCGCGATCGCTGAGGAGACAGGATACGAGCCGAGAGACCGAATGGCGGGCAGGGATCAGCGTATCCTCGTCGGCCCCGATATCGATGATCAGCGGTTGGCGCCCCGGCTTTCTTTTCAGTTGCAGATTGATCCGCTCGCGCCCACCCGCGGCAAGCATGATCTCCATCTCCACCGTTTCGTGCCGCGGGCTCGCAACATGCAGTCTGAACTTGCCGGGCGGCAAAGCCCTGAACAGTAAACCGTCGAAGGCGCGGGCGTAGCGAAGGATGCGCCATGTGCGTCCGCTGTCGAGATGGGTCAGTACCGGGAACATGTTTCCTTGCGGAAGCCGTCCGTCTTCGTCGCGTATTTCCAGCTCAAGACAGCACGCGACGGTCGACGACGTCGCTTGGTCAACTGGAGAAAGCATACTCATGGGACGCCGCTCCTGCCGCATCGATATAACCACCGATGCTCCGAAAATCCGTCCTGGCCACAGAATTACACCCGCACTAAGAAATACCGACTAAGAGATTCGAGATATATCTGTTGTGTATACAAATATAAATGCCGCGCCGACTAAATATCAGCGCAGGTTTCAGCACTTTTCAAGACTTTTTTATTATATGTTACTCATATTACATTTTCAAGCGATCCAGTTGAAATTTTCATATCTTCCGGCGCGCCAGGCAGTCGCCGGCCGGTGTCGAAAAAGCCGGCCGCGATCACGCCTTCCTCGTCACGCTCCGCCAGCTCCGACCGCTTCGGTTCGCTCGCGGCCGAGATTTCATCCTTCTCGAGAAATCGCTTGAGCAGCCAATGATCGAGGCGCGCATCGACTTCCTTCGCGCACAAGCCTTTCGTGGCCGCGACGCAGACGTCGCAAATCGAGGCGTAGCCGTCAGGGTCGGAGGAGCGATCTGGGCTCATTTCCGCAATCGCCTCATGGAGTGCGCGCGGACCGAACTGATTTATGAACCGGAAATGCGTCCGCGTTTGCATCGCGTCAAACAGATCCGCGAGCGAACGCTCACGCACGTTGCCGACCGTGAAGCTCGCGATCTTGCCGCCGGCGCAGCAGCACGCCTGAAAACTGCCGTCGGGGTAGATGACCGGTCGGTTCACCACTTCTTGGCAAGGCGTATACGTGTAGGTGGCGAGATCCGAGCGGTAATGCTCTTCGGGGTATTCGGCGGCGCGTCCAAGGCCGACAAGCCTGCCAAACGAGAGGTTCACCATCTGGGTCAATTCGGGCGGCACGGTATCGGTAGCCACCTGCCTGATGAACTCGTCCTCGTCGAAGAGGCGGATCTTCTCGGTGGGGATGCCGTAAAGTTGCGAGAACAGGGCGACAGGATCGCCCGGCATATTGAGGACCGTGTTGACGATGACCGGAAAGCCTGCTTCCCAGGCGATCTCGATTGCGCGACGGAAAACCTCGGCCGGAAGGAATTCCAGGTGAAATTTGTCGGCACTGAAATTGAGGGAATCAAGCCCGGCGAGCTGGAGCCGGTAGAGAAGGCGCCGGCCGGTGGCTTGATTGCGGCCCCAAAAACCGTTGGTGATCACCCGTGTCGCAAATCCCAGCTGGTTGGCCACGCCAAGCAGGCGCTCCAGGTGGTGCGGGTACATCATCGGCTCGCCGCCGGTGAAGACGATCGTCGACGGCCTGGGATCGAGTGAGGCCGCCTCGGTGATGCAGCGCTCCGCCAATTCCATGGCCATGCTGTCGAAATTGTCCGGGCCGGAAAGGATGCCGCAATGGCGGCAGGCGATCGGGCAACGGTGCGTGAACATGATTCCCAGTTCGAGCGGACGTTGAACGTCTGTGCCGGGTGCATTCATGGCGCGGCCTCCCGGTGACGGGGCTGCGCCGTCTTTGCCGTCGCCGCCCGCAGCCCGGCGTTCGACCAGACACCGCTGCCGGCCGCGCCCAAGAGCGTCGCGAGCGCGGCAAGCTCCTCGAGCCCGCCTTGATCGCCTTCCTCGCCATCCAGCGGCTCCTCGATGATCTCGAAGCGGCCGTAGTCGAACGGCACGCCGGGGGCACGCTCGACCAGACGGATCCGCTCGCGCAGGCCCTGGCCCGCGAGCGTCAGTGCCCGGTGGTGGCAGAACGGGTTGTTCCCGGGACGCCCGAACAGCGCATGTGCCGTCCATGTGCAGCCGGCCTTGCAGCGATCGGCGTGTTCGCAGGTGGCGCAGAACCCCCACAGATCGGAGCGCGTCCTGGCGCCGAGGCCGCGTATACGCTCACTCGACCGCCACATGTCCTCGATCGAGCTGGTGCGCACCGAGCCCGCACCATAGTCGGCGCTCGGCAAGGAGGGACAGCCCTTCAATGTGCCATCGGCTTCAAGGCCCAGCGCAGCCTGGCCCGCGAGGCAACCGCTCCATGTATGCCCGTCGGCGCCGCCGTAGCGCAGATAGGGCTCGTGCGGACCGAAATAGCCGATGTTGTTGCCAGGGAAGAGCTGGACGCCGCCCGGCTCCAGCACCGTCCGCTTGAGCCTTGCGAGCAGCGGCATCACGTTGAGCATATCGTAGGGCTGCAGCAGAAGGTCCGGGCGGTCTGCCGCGCGGCCGAGCGCGACCGTCAATTGCACTTGCCAGGCGCTCGCGCCGATCTCGACCAACAGGTCGGCAAGCGCCGGCAATTCCGGCAGGCTAAGCCGGTTGATCTGGGTGTTGACGCTGAGGCCGATCCGGCCAGTGGCCATGATCCGTCTTGCTGCGTCGAGTGCTGCTTCGTAGCTGCCGATGCGGCCGCGAAGGTGGTCGTGCGTCGCGCCGATGCCGTCGATCGACACGCCGATCCGCCTGATGCCGGCCGCGAGCGCTTCCTGGATGCGGAAATCATCAAAGCGATAGCCGCCCGTCACCATGGTGCAGGCCATTCCGGCCTTGGTGACTGCACTGGCGATGTCGACCCAGTCATCCCGCAAATAGGCCTCGCCGCCGATGAGAGTGACCTCGCGAACGCCAAGCGCCGCAAGCTGCTTCACGGTGTCGAGGGCCTCCTCGAGCGTCAGCTCACCAGGGCGTTCGGCGCCTGCCCGCGAACCGCAATGCCGGCATCCGAGATCGCACTTCAGCGTGATTTCCCAGACGCAGACGCGTGGTGGCTCGGACGGGCCGGACCACCAGCGCACCGTCTTCGTCGGATCACCATCGTAGACGTCAAGCATTGCTGTGCACCATCACTTCACACGTGCGAGAAAGGCGGCGAGCATGTCGGCGTTCACGCCCTCGATGGCAACGCCATCCGGCCCGACGATGGAGAAGCTGAGCTTCTCCTTGGGAACGCGAGCCAGTTCGCGCAGTGACCTCAACTGCTCGACCGATGTCATGGCCAATGATCCGGCTGCCGCCACCTGGGTAGATGAGGACGTCACCACGGAGACGCCGTAGATGACCACCGCCGAGGCAACCGACACGTCGATCCCGGATTTGCCGCCCCCGGCTGCCGAACCCTTCCAGCCGATCACGCCGAACCGCTCCCACAACTCCCCTGCCGTCAACGTCTCCGGCTTGGCCCGTGCGAACTCGTCTTGCCACTCTCGCCCCGAAAACACGTGTTCGAGTTTCTTCAGCAGATCCCGTTCATTGATGCGGTCGGGAAGCGCCAGCACGTCGGGGTTCAGCCCCTCTTCGGACAACACGTCCTTGGGCGATTGGACAAAGCGGTGGCGAAAGTCCTTGTCCTTGCGCAACCGGTTGATGAAACTCGCCGCTTCGGTTCCCATGCCAAGCTCCTTGTTCATCGCATGCTTGCGGGCGTCGGGCCGCTCAGCGCAGGCGGTCGACCAGCGCCTTGATCGCTTCGATGCCGAGGCCGTGCAGTGATCTCCCGTCCGGTCCGCTCACCGCAAAACTGAGGGCCGCTGCTGGCAGCCGGGTCAATTTGCGCAACCGGCCGAGACGCGCCAACTCCACATCCGTGCGGGCTGCGCTGCCCTGCGCCGAAACAAGGGATATGACGGAGGTGGTTGCCGTCGTACCGTAGATGATGCTCGTCGCTGGGATCGACGGCGACGCAAGATCATAGTTGACGCGGATGAAATTGAACTTGTCCCACAGTTCCTGTGCCGACGCATGTCTCAGTGTGGCCGCATCCGGCGGAGCGGAGGAAATTTGCGCGTCGATACGCCGTTCCAGCGCGTCGAAATCGATCTTGGAAGGCAGGTCAAGGAGGTCTGGATCGAGCCCGCTCGCGCGAAGAACGCCGCGCGGATCATCGGCGAATGCCTGCCGGAACGCTTTGTCCCTGTGGAGCTTCTTTATGAAATCTGCATAAGGCGACACCATAGGTTCCCCCTACGCTGAGCGCGTTGGCCATGCCTCTCGAATGTGACAATCGTCAGTTTTCCAGCGTAATATTGTTTCCAAATTCGCGGCGGAAACTTAAAGATTACTACCCTATCGCCAGTTTTCAGGCAAGAAAAGTACGTTATTTAACCGTTGCTAATGTGAGTTAAGAAAGGGTTTACATTGGGCTCACATCGAATGCGAGGCCGTGTTTGGCCATGCCGTTGATCCTGAAGCCGATTCGGGGCAGCATTCCTTCGCGGTAGCGCGAGCGGACCCGGCGCCGCGGACCGGCCGTCTGAACTGGCAAATGGTCGAACAGGGAGATCTCTCATTCACGGAAGGCTGATAGCGCTCATTGTGATGGTATTGAGCGGCATCGTCGCGGCACTCTTCACGTCGCCGGATGCACGCATTGCGGTTCACTGGTCGGCGTCGGGCGAAGCGGACGTCTTTGCGGGCCGCTGGGTCGCATTGCTTGGTGCGCCGGCGCTGCTCGCCGTGCTGTCGATGGTTCTGCACCTGTGGCCGGGGCGGCAGGTCGAGAACAGGCAGGCACCCGGCGAACCCGCAAGAAGTTTTGCGCCGGACCATGCGTGGCTCATCGGCCTTGTGCTGCTCATCCTGCTGCAGGCCTTCTTGATGGCTTCGGCGCTTGGATTCCAGACGAACCGCCTTCGGCTGATGCCGATCATCCTCGGCGTGATCATGATCGTCGTCGGCGCTCGAATGCCGCTCCTGCAGCCCAACCGATGGTTCGGTATCAGAACACCCTGGACCCTTGCGGATCGGGACGTCTGGACGAGAACTCACCGTTTCGGCGGCCCCGTCTTTCGGGCGGCCGGGCTGCTCACCGTGTCGCTGCCTCTTTTCGACTTGTCGGACGATCGCGTCGGCCCGGCGGTGCTGGCTATCCTGCTGGCCGCAGCACTCGCATGTGTGGCTTATTCGTGGTGGATATCCCGGCGACAGAACGGCTCAGGGTGATACGCAGTCCAGGCTGGCCCCGATTCAGCAGTCGAAGCCACTTGGCTGAGGGCGGCTCGATGAACCGTCGACCGGGCGGTGAGGCACCGGCCGCAGCGATTGCCCCTGCTTTTTCGCGCCGCTGCGCGGCAATCCCTGCATACCGCCCCGGTGCAACTGACCGGGAACGATCGCAAGCAGCGGGACGCCGGGCGCACCTGGGAGCAACCGGCGTCCCGACACGTCTGATCCCGCGGCCGGGGCGCCACGGTCCCTAGGTGAACGAGTAAGATCGATTGACAACGATCCTACTAGAAGGTAGGCATGTTGCATGAGCAATCTTGTCATGACCTCCGATCAGATCCTCTCGTCCGCGCGCAACTTCATTGTTTCGGGCGGCTACAACGGCTTCAGCTATGCTGATATCGCTGAGGTGGTGGGGATTCGCAAGGCGAGTATCCACCATCATTTCCCCAGCAAAGTCGACCTTGTTCGCACTCTTGTGGCGCGTCATCGCGAGCGTACCGAGGTCAGCATGGCAGATCTGGAAAGTAAACTCCCTGACCCGCTTGCACTGCTTCAAACCTATGCTGGCTACTGGGCAAAATGCATTGAAGACGCGAGCATCCCGTTTTGCGTCTGCGCGCTGCTTGCCAGCGAACTCCCGGCACTCCCGCCTGAGGTTGCCGTCGAGGTGCGGGCCTACTTTCGATTTCTGTCGTCCTGGTTGACCAAGGTCATGGAGCGGGGCGCTGAACAGGGCGTTCTCAAATTCGCCGGCTCTGCGGAGCAGGAGGCAGAGACTTTCATGGCGACTGTCCATGGCGCGATGTTGTCGGCGCGTGCCTATGGCAGCCCTGCCATCTTTGGCGCGATCCTGACGTCGACCTTGCAGCGCTTATCGGCGAAGGTTCACTGACAAGTTATTTGCGCGGCATGGCGGCGAGCCGCCGCAACCAAATTCGCATCTCACAGGGACCGTTGAGACCTCCAGTGCATCGGTGCTGAAAGTAGCAACTTAGGGTCGGTCATTTCGTATGGCCAATACGGTTCACGATCTCCGCCGCCGCTTGGTTGATCGGTCGTGCCGAGCTCCGGTCGCCCAGCCCCTGCCGTCCGGGACGGCGTCAGACCGCCAAGAAAGTGGTTGACGTCACAGTACATACCTACTAGTAGGTAGGTATTAATATCAAGTGCGAAGGAGAAATCGAAATGCTTGCTAAGATGACTGAAGCCAACCTGGTCAAATCCTCAACCGCCTGGCTCAAAAGCTACTATTTCACACGCTTTGCCGTTTCGACCGCCTGGGTCCTCCTGGCCTTCACGGTAGCCAAGGCAATGCCTCCCCTGGCAGCCATCATGCTGGTCGCCTATCCGGCTTGGGATGCGCTGGCCAACTTCATCGACGCCCAGCGCACCGGCGGCTTGAACCGCAACAAGACGCAGTTGCTCAACTTCGTCATCAGCATCATCACCACGGTGGCAGTCGCCATTGCTCTCGGAAAAGATATGAACACGGTGCTCGCCGTCTTCGGCGTCTGGGCGGTCCTGTCGGGCCTTTTTCAGCTTGCAACCGCGGTCAGGCGCTGGAAGTCCGGCGCGCAGTGGGCAATGGTGTTGAGCGGCGCTCAGTCGGCACTGGCAGGCATTTTCTTTGTGAAGATGGCGGGCAGTGCGGCGACGATCGACATCACCAACATCGCGCCCTATGCGGCCTTCGGCGCCTTCTACTTCCTCGTTTCCGCTGTCTGGTTGACGGTAGTTGATGCGCGGCGCAAGTCGGCCCAAGCGGCTGGCTGAAGAGCGTCGCTTGTCAAACGCTCCTATCCTCCAAGCCCCTCAATCGAAGCGCTGCCCTGCAAGGTCGGCGCTTGCATGATGCGGCGGCGTGCAATGCCTTGTTTTGATGGAAACCGCGATCACTCGCTCATATTCTGAAGCGCATCATGTTTGATTATTTCGACGCAGCGCAGGCTGACCAAGCGGATGATGCCCTTTTCCTTCAGCCTGGTGAATATTCTTGAGACCGTCTCGATGGTGAGGCCGAGATAGTCGCCAATGTCGACACGCGACATCGGCAGCTCGACCTGCCGAAGCCCGCCTTGGCGCTCTGCCATATCGACCAGGAACGCCGCGACGCGCTCGATGGCGTTCTGGCGACCGAGGACCAGCAGGTGCTCCTGCGCCCTGGTCAGCCCCTTAAGCGCCAACGGCAGCAACTGACGGGACATGTCAGCCCCGGCGGCAATGCGGAAGACCCGGACCCCGGTCGCGTTGATTGCTTCGGCGAAGAAATGATGCGTCGTGTCTGCTTCGAAGCCAAATGTCTCTCCCGCAAGATGGAAGGCGCTTATCTGCCGGCGACCATCGGCGAGCAGGCGGTAGACACGAACGGCGCCAAACTCGATTTGGTAGAAAGCTCCGGCCTTCTCGCCCTGGGCATAGATTTCCGCACCGGCGGGAAAGAAGCTAAGCGGCTGCACTGGGGCCGGGTCGAATGCCGCCGGCAGGCTCGGCTGGGCAAAATGCGACGGCAGCGAAATTTTGGAGGTCGTGTAGGCGTGCATGGCTGTTTCCCCGGTTGATCCGTGTCACAGCAATCGCTCGAATCCGCGCCGCGCGAAATTCGGTTATGTCCCTACGGGATACTACCTAGAGCGGTTTTCCCTTAATCGGAGTCGTTTGTTTGCAGTGAACGGCTTGTTCTGATTCCCTGATCGAAGTGATTTGCGGAAGGAGCAGCGGCATGGCACGAGCTTACAGCCTGGATTTGCGGACGCGTGTTATCGAGGCGATAGAGGCAGGCCTGTCGACCCGAGAAGCGGCACGGCGGTTTGCCATCGGGATATCGACGTCTGGTGCATGGTATCGGGCCTGGCGTTCGAGCGGCAATCTGGAACCTGGGCGGCAGGGCAAGCCGAAGGTATCGAAGCTGGACGCGCACGAGACTTTCATTCTCGCCTTGGTCGAGACCGATGAGCGGGACATCACGCTTGCCGAGATCGTCGATCGCCTTGCGGCAGAGCGCGGGGTCAAAGCCAGCCTGACGACGGTCCATGCGTTCTTCGCAAAGCGTGGCATCACGTACAAAAAAAGACAGCGCACGCGGCCGAACAGCAGCGACCGGATGTTTTGGCAGCGCGGGAAGAGTGGTTCGAAGGCCAACTCGATCTCGATCCGAGCCGCCTGATCTTCATCGACGAAAGTGGCCTCAATACCAAGATGGCCCGGCTACGAGGCCGCTCTGCGCGTGGACAGCGTTGCCGGGCGGCTGTTCCTCATGGGCACTGGAAATCCACGACCTTCACGGCCGGCCTGCGCCTCGACGGGATCGTCGCGCCCTGGCTCCTGGACGGCGCCATGGATGGCGAAGCATTCCTGGTCTACTTGCGCCGCGTCCTCGTGCCGACGCTTCAACCCGACGATGTCGTCGTGATGGACAACCTGCCTGCTCATAAAGTGGTCGGTGTCCGCGAAATCATCGAGGCTGCGGGGGCTTCCCTTCGCTATCTTCCGCCCTACTCCCCGGACTTTAACCCCATTGAGATGGCCTTCGCCAAGCTGAAGGCTTTACTGCGAAAGGCAGCAGCCCGGTCCATCCCGGAATTATGGGACGCCGTGGCCGTCGCCATCGATCGTTTCCACCCCAAAGAATGCGAAAACCTGTTCGCCCACGCCGGCTACGATGCCTAACCGTGATTATCCAGAAACTGCTCTAGACTCCCCTTGTCGTGACGACTTCGACAGCGTTGTCAGCCGGGAATTTTCGGCAGGGTCGGCCATAGCCAGAGAACGCATTGTGATCCAGGCGTTCGGCCTTCGGCACCTGATACAAACGCGTTTGCGGTGGATCAAAGCTCGCACTGTTCGTCGCCACTATGAATGGCGCAAACGACCGCCCGCCATACGCCCGGTTGATGGCCACCTCGCTGCAAACTGGTCCGGCGGTCATGAACCGAATGGCGCGCGAATGCGTTGGTCGTCCGTTCGCGGCGATTTCGATGAATGGCGGCGCATGTCGCGATCCGACGGCATTCGCAAATGGGGACTATGGGAGCCAGACATGACCGAGCACACGACAACAGCAACCCCCGGCAGGCGGCTGTCCGAACGCCAGTTGCACGACATCAATGCATACTGGCGCGCCGCCAACTATCTGACGATCGGGCAGATCTACCTGCTCGACAATCCGCTGCTCCGGGAGCCTTTACGGTTGGAACACGTGAAGCCGCGTCTGCTCGGCCACTGGGGAACATCGCCGGGCCTGAGTTTCATCTATGCCCATCTCAACCGCGCCATCCGGCTGAGGGATGCAAACATGATCTACGTCTGCGGCCCGGGCCATGGCGGTCCGGCGATGGTCGCCAATGCCTATCTCGAAGGCACTTACAGCGAGCTTAGTCCGGACATATCCCTGGACGAACAAGGCATGCGCAAACTGTTCCGGCAGTTCTCCTTTCCCGGCGGAATTCCAAGCCATGCCGCGCCCGATGTGCCGGGCTCGATCCACGAGGGTGGCGAACTGGGCTACGCGCTTTCTCATGCCTTTGGCGCAGCCTTCGACAATCCAGACCTTGTCGTTGCCTGCGTTGTCGGTGACGGTGAAGCGGAGACCGGGCCATTGGCTGCCGCGTGGCATTCAAACAAGTTTCTCAACCCGGCGCGTGACGGGGCAGTGCTGCCGATCCTGCATCTGAACGGCTACAAGATCGCCAATCCCACTATCCTTGCCCGCATTCCCGAAGAGGAACTGCGCGCGCTGTTCACCGGCTATGGCTATGACCCGCTTTTCGTCGAGGGCGATGACCCGACGTTGATGCACGAGCGGATGGCAACAGTGCTCGACGATGCGCTGGACCGCATCGAAGTGATCCAGAAATGTGCGCGCGGCGGATCTGCCGACGCGGGGTTGCGGCCGAAGTGGCCTATGATCGTGCTTCGAAGCCCCAAGGGCTGGACCGGTCCGAAGGAAGTCGACGGGCTGAAGACCGAAGGCTTCTGGCGTGCGCACCAGGTCCCGTTGTCTGGCCTTGCGGAAAATCCGGCGCATCTGACGATGCTCGAGGAGTGGCTGAAAAGCTACCGGCCGGATGAGTTGTTCGATGCCGCTGGTGCCCCTGTCGAGGCGATCCGTGCCACCACGCCGCAAGCCGCGCGGCGCATGAGCGCCAATCCGCATGCCAATGGCGGCCTGCTGCGCCGGACCCTCGATTTGCCCGGGCTGCGGGACCATGCAGTGGCCGTCGCTCGGCCCGGCGCGGTGAAGGCCGAGTCAACACGTGTAATGGGCAGCTTCCTTCGGGCTGTGATGGAACTGAACGAGGCCGCGAAGAACTTCCGCATCGTCGGCCCTGACGAGACGGCCTCGAACCGGCTTCAGGACGTGTTCGAAGCCACCGAGCGCGCCTGGATGGAAAAGATCCTGCCCGAAGACGTTCATCTCGGCCGCGACGGCAGGGTCATGGAAATCCTCTCCGAGCACACCTGCCAGGGCTGGCTCGAAGGCTATCTTTTGACCGGGCGGCATGGCCTGTTTTCCTGCTACGAGGCGTTTATCCACATCGTCGATTCCATGTTCAACCAGCATGCGAAATGGCTTGATGCCTGCCGTGACATCCCGTGGCGGCGGCCGGTCGCCTCGCTGAACTATTTGCTGTCGAGCCATGTCTGGCACCAGGAACACAATGGCTTCAGCCATCAGGATCCCGGCTTCATCGATGTCGCCCTCAACAAGAAGGCCGACATCGTGCGCGTCTATCTGCCGCCGGATGCCAACACCTTGCTTTGCGTGACCGATCACGTGCTGCAGACATGGAACCGCATCAACGTCATCGTCGCCGGCAAGCCGCCGTCGTGGCAATGGCTGCCGATGGACAAGGCCATCGTCCATTGCCGGGCAGGGATCGGCATATGGGACTGGGCATCGACCGAGAACGGCGACGAGCCAGACGTCGTGATGGCGTGTGCCGGCGACGTTCCGACGCTCGAAACGCTGGCGGCGGTGCAGATCCTGCGGCATCACGTTCCTGAGCTCAGGATCAGGGTGGTCAACGTCGTGGACCTGATGACCCTGCAGCCCAAGGAATATCATCCACATGGCCTGTCGGACCGCGATTTCGATGCATTGTTCACCACCGGCAAGCCTGTCATCTTCGCCTATCACGGCTACCCGTGGACCATCCACCGGCTGACCTATCGGCGCACCAATCACGACAACATCCATGTCCGCGGTTACAATGAGGAAGGCACGACCACCACGCCCTTCGACATGACGGTCCTGAACGGCCTCGATCGGTTTCACCTCGTGCAAAGCGTGCTTGACTGGGTTCCGCAGCTCAGGAGCGTGCAGGTTGGCCTGAAGCAGGCAATGGAGAGCAAGCTGCTCGAGCATCGAGCCTATATCCGGGCTCATGGCCAGGACATGCCGGAAATACTCGGCTGGAAGTGGGATCAGGATCCCGGTGCGGCGTCGACGGGTCGCCGTTGAGGACGAACGCATGACAGACGCTATCCTGGTCCTCAATGGCGGCTCCTCCAGCCTGAAGTTCGCCGTCTTCGAGGAACGCAACGCGCTTCCCCTGCTGTTGCGCGGCAACGTCTCGTCGCTGGCGGGGCACCCGCGCTGCGTGTCGAGGCCACTGCGGGTGAGCTGGCGACAGACAAAAGCCTGGGTGACGGACCGATCGACATTGGCAAGGTCTTCGTGGCCGTCGCCTCTGTGCTTGCCGATCGCGACCTCCTGCGTCGCATCGGCAGGGTCGGGCACAGGATCGTCCATGGCGGCCGCAATTTCACCGGAGCGACGCTGCTCGACGGGCCCACGCTCGAGGCACTGCGCCTGCTCGAGCCGCTCGCGCCAATCCATCAAAGGATCAATCTCGAGCTTGTCGCCCTGGCCGCTGAGTTCCTGCCGCGAGCCCTCCAGGTCGGATGCTTCGACACGGCATTCCATTCGGCCCGGCCGGAGGTCGCCAAAATCTACGGCCTGCCGCGCGCGATGACCGAGACGGGCATCGTTTCCTATGGCTTTCACGGCCTGTCCTACAGCCATATCGCATCCGAGCTGCGCGACCGCTACGGCGCGCGGGCTGGAGGCCGAGCGATCGTTGCCCATCTGGGCAGTGGTGCCAGCCTTTGCGCCATGGACTCCGGACGAAGTATCGCCACGACGATGGGGTTTTCGACGCTGGACGGCCTGGTGATGAGCACGCGTTGCGGCGCCCTGGACCCAGGGATAATCCTCCATTTGCTGGAGGACGGTAAGCTGTCGCACGACGAACTGGTCACGCTTCTCTATGAGCAATCCGGCCTGCTCGGAGTGTCGGGGATATCCGGAGACATGCGCACGCTGATCGGTTCCGAGGATCCTGCCGCCGCCGAGGCGATCGATCTCTTCGTCTATCGAATCGGGCGCGAGATCGGGTCGCTGGCGGCTGCCCTCGGAGGTCTGGATACGCTGGTGTTCACGGCCGGCATCGGCGAGAACGCGCCGTTCGTCCGGGAGAAGATCGGTGCCGCGGCCGGTTGGCTCGGCGTCGGCATCGACCATGAGTTGAACCGGAGAGGCGAGGGCGTGATCAGCCTCGCCGATTCCAGCGTCAACGTGCTTGTCATTCCCACGGATGAAGAGAGGGCAGTCGCCGGTGATGTACAGGCTGCATCCCAGGCCGCATCGCTGCGCGCGACCTGACGGCTGGACCTCTCGTGCCGGACAAATGACTTGGCCCGTTCGTCCGGCTCGCGCATTTTGTTCGAGCCACTCGCCCCGTATTTCCAGGCGTCATATCTCTAAGGCCGTTCGACCCTTGCCACCTGATAGGTGTGCATGGTGCCGTTGCGTTCGATGGACACGTATTCGCCGGTGACGAAGCGTTCGTCGCCGAGGTGGAAGCCGATCTCGTCGTCGCGGTCGCCTTCTGCATAGTCAAAGTACCACTGTCCACCGGGCTTGCGCCGCAGAAGACCGACCAAGTCTTCTTCGTCAGCGCGAAAACGGCGAACGCGGCAGGAACCCCGGTGCGATTTCCACTCGTCGGCGTCGATCCGACCGTCGCTCTTCAACGGGGCGAGCACATCATAGCCCTCTTCGCGATCGCCGCCCGGATGGCCCTTCTCGCGGGCAAGCAGCAGCCGGACATGCCGGAACTTCGGGGTAAGATCTTTCAGATCGGTCATGGCGAACTCCCTTGACGGAGTTCATAGCGCGATGACCGGATTTGGCCTTGATCCCGATCAAAGGGGCCGTCGTTTCTGCGCAGTCAGAAGGTCGCTAGCAGCACCATGGCACAGTAACCGGCGGCTGCAGCGATCAGGGTCGCCACGGCCAAGGGCAACCAGAACCTGACCGGGCCGGCAACGACCGCCAGCGAGACGCGACCGGTCGCGTTTGCCGCCAGCGCCGCCAGCACTGCCTGCCCCACGGTTTCGACAGGGACCGAATGCCTGACCAGGCGCAACGCGCTGAGCACCGAGACATCGACATCGAACGTTCCGGCAAGCGCCGAGCTCGCCAGCAAGCCGCGCCCGCCGAATTGACCCGCCAGTGCGGCGCTGGCGGTCGAGACCACCGCAAAGAGCAGGGCAAAGAGCAGCAATGGACCAAGTTCGAATGGATTGCGCGTCAGCCCACCACCTTTTTGATCCCCGCCGACGCGCACCAACAGAAATGCGCCGCAGGCCGCGAAGGCGAATGCCGCCGCAATCGCGGGAATGCCGGCTGGGACGAACACGCTTGGTTGGATGATCAAAACCACCACGCAAACGCGCAGCGATGAGATCATCGCTGCCAGCGAAGCTGCTCCTGCCAGCGGTAGCGGATTGCTCGACGACGTCGCATTGCGGGCAAGCGCCACGGTCACGGCTGTGGAGGATACGATTGCACCGACGAGCGAGCTGACGAGCAGACCCCGCGTGGTTCCAAGAGCGCGAACGGCGACATAGCCAGCGAACGATATCGACGCCATCAGCACCGTAAGGAACCAGACCTCCCAAGGATTGAAACCGCCCCATGGGTCCATGGTCCGGTTCGGCAGCAAGGGCAGGACAATCGCGGTCATTACCGCCAGGATCAACGCCGAACGAAGCTCGATCCAGGTCAGTCGTCGCAACAGGCCGTGCAGGACCTCGCGACTGGCAAGTACCGCCGCGAGCGCGGCCCCTCCAGCGCACGCAACCCGATAGTCGCCGGCTACACAAAGGGCGCCAAGCGCGAACACGCCCAGGCCGGCCATGACCGAGGTGACGCTGAAATCCTGGTCATGAGCAGCTTCTCGCGCCTTGTACCATGCGAAGATCGCGGCAAAGGCGATAAACCCCGCGACCAGCACCGAAACCGCGTCAAGGGCTTCGGCCAGGGCGGCCAGAATGCCACCGAGCAGGCCGGATATGCCGAAGGTTCGAATACCGGCCGTACGGCTGCGATCCGGTGCGTCCCGCTCCCGCCAGCCACGCTCCAGTCCAACGAGCAGGCCGATTGCCAAGGCGAGTCCGAGCCGGGCGATGAGCGGATCCATGGGAGGCAGTTTACTCGCCCGCTTCCCTGCCTGACACCTGCTGAATCAGAATTCGGAAGAACACCGGTGACGCGCTGTCTAAAACGGGAGGTATTGCCGGCTTGAGGGCACCGGGCTCCCACCAGTCCGCGTGCTTGCTGAGCACCGACCATGCATGATCGCGCTCGACCTTGTGGCCGATCTGATCCGGCAGTTCCTCATAGCGGCCGTCGACCACCACGCTTCTCCATCCTCGCCCTTTGCCGCGTTCATCGACCTCAACGCACACCAGCGGGTTGCCTCGCATCCACTCGATCTTCTTGCCTGGCATCGAAAACGCGTAAAGGTGATTGTCTGAATGGGCATAGTGTATCGGCACGACGTAAGGCTGGCCGTCCTTCGCGCATGCCAAACGACCGATCCGGTTGGCGGTCAGCAATTTCGTACATTCCAAGGCAGAAAGGGTACGGATCAGCATCGGTGCGATCTCCTACTTTTTCGAGGTGGCCCCGTCACGCTGCCGCTCAGTCTCGATTGTGGGGCGGCCGGCGGGCTTCTTGAGATTCTTGCGTTGGCGGGTCGCTTGCCGCAGGGCAGCTTCGTCCATTGCAGCGACAACAGAGCTGTCGGAAAGCTGAGGGAACGACAAGTAGTGGTAGCCCAGTGCACCGAACCGCGCTGGTTGACTAAGGCAAATCACCCGGTCGGCTTCGCCAGCCAATTCCGATATCGTATCGCGCGGTGAAACAGGAACTGCTACGACGACCTCCTTGGGGGCTCGTTTTCTCAGGGCACGAATGGCAACCTTGATCGTCGTTCCTGTTGCCGCGCCGTCATCGACGATGATCGCCGTCTTCCCCGCGATCGATAAGGGTGGATGCTTTGCCCGATAGGCGAGCCGGCGACGTTCAAGTTCGGGTCGTTCCTGCGCGATCAAGGCGCGAAGTGCGTCATCATCGAGCGAGTAGGCTTCGACAATCTCCCGGTTCAGCACGATGTCCGGCGGATCGCCGTCCACGATTGCGGCAATGGCCAGTTCAGGATTTCCCGGCGCGCCTACCTTGCGCACGATAATCAGATCAAGCGGTGCCTTCAGAGCTTTGGCCACTTCGGCGGCAACCGGAACCCCGCCACGCGGCAGCGCGAGCACGACGGGCTGGCGCAATTGAAGCTTGCCCAGTTCGATGCCGAGCTTCTCTCCAGCCTCTTTGCGGTCACGGAACATCATCAGTCCGCCGGCCAGAGATGATGAAGTGACTTCCTCATCGAATTTCGCACCTGGGTGATCTCGCCATGCGATATATGGCGATCGAGGAGTTTGAAAACTGCACCGATCGCAGTGTCGAAATCGACTTCGTCATCGTAGCCGAAATCGCTTCTGACATCGATGATGAAGTCTCGCTTCGTTCGCTTGCAGGCAGGTGCTTTCGTTGGTTGCCAACCCTCGAAATAGATGCCGCGAACCAAGACAGGGAGCTGCGCTGCAAGGTCGGCAGTTTCCGCAGGCGACAACCAGTCTCGCAGCGTATGCAGAACAGATTTCAGCAGCCGGTACGCGCTCGGCTCGCTCCAGCAGAGGTCCCGGGCGAGTTCGTTGACCCACTGCTGAGCCTGCTGCGCGGCGTGGGAAAAGCCAGAAAATGATGTGTGAGACATTTGGGTCATATCAATTGCTCGCTCAAGTCTGGCTTGATCTTCCAATCCCGGGAGTGCGTGAGCATCGCGCCGGATCAATTTCCTGCATCCGACCCACAGCCGACGGATCGGTGGTCGGCATGCGCCGTCAGTCGGCCCGGATCGTATCGTCCAATGTTGCCAGAACCGATCCGGGTTCGATCACGGCATTCACGGGGGCCATGATCGTCGCGCGACCGCTTGCCGGCGACACGATCTCATGCAGCGCGTCTTCAATTCGAACCTCGGCTATTCTATCGCCAGCCTTGATCGTGGTGCCGGTGGCAACGAACCATCGTTCCACAATGCCCTCAGGAAGCATGCTGAACGCCCACAGCGCTTCATCGACCTTGATTTCGTGCATCGCGTTTCTCCTTATGAGCAGGGAAAGTAGCCCAACCGCCAAGATGGACATTGATCGCGATCAAAAGGGGCGGTTCGGTAGACGCAGGGCAGCCAGCTCGAGGCTGCATTCGGGTGTCGAAAACTGATTCAAATCAAGGCGAGGCATGCCATTTCGCGCATCCTAGGGGGATGTGGAAGCCGATCCTAAGCGCTCCGTTCGACTGCGATCTCGAACTGGCCGTCCTCGACGAGGATGGCGAGCATGCGCTTGTATTTCCCTGCATGAAGACGCGGAAAGGATGGAGGAACGCCGCGACCGGCGCCTATCTCGACATCCACCCGACCCATTGGCGCGACTGGGTGCCGGACAAGACACCGGCAGATATCGGCAACTCTATCTCTCGGTCGCCCTAGTGCTTGGGATCCACGATGAGTGCCATACGAACCAGATGCGACAGGCTGCTCGCGGCCATCTTGCTCATGACATTGGCGCGATGGATTTCGACAGTGCGCGGGCTGATCCCCAGATCATAGGCGATTGTCTTGTTCGGCAGACCCGACACAAGTCCATCCAGCACCTGCCGCTCCCGATCCGATAGTGTAGACAGACGCCCGCGGATTTCCGCGGATTGCGGGTGCGTTGCATCTACCCTATTGCGATTGGCCAACGCGGAGCGGATCGCGTCGATCAGCATCTCGTCGTCGAACGGCTTTTCGATGAAATCAGCAGCGCCTTCCTTCATCGCCTGAACGGCGAGTGCCACATCGGCATGGCCAGTCATGACAATAACCGGAAGCCTATGTCCGCGAGTCCGAAGCTGTCGCAGGAACTCGATGCCGTCGATACCCGGCATGCGCACATCGGTCACGATACAGCCATCAATATTGTCTGTCGTCGCGGCCAGAAAGGCTGTCGCGGATTCATGCAGGCGCACAGCAAAGTCGGCTGTGGCGAGAAGAAACCCAAGCGACTTGCGGACGTCGACGTCGTCGTCGACGACATGCACAAGATCATTGCCGGCCATTGGCGACCTCTTCCTTCTCAACGATGCGCAATGTGAACCGGAATGCTGTTCCTCCGGCGGGCATTGGCTCGGCCCAGATGTGGCCGCCATGCGACTCGACGATGGTACGGCAAATGGAGAGTCCGACGCCCATCCCTTGCTTCTTGGTTGTGACGAAGGGCTGGAAAAGTTGGGCCGAGACTTCTGGCGCAAGGCCGGTGCCTGTATCCGTCACGCTTACCTCGGCCATCCCATCCTCCCGTGCGACGGTCCTCACGTGTAACTCGCGGCGCGGTACACCTTGCATGGCTTCCACCGCGTTGCGCATGAGGTTGAGCAAAACCTGCTGAATCTGGATGCGGTCGGTCAACACCAGCTCGGCGGCGGGATCAAGTTCATAGCTGACGCGGACATCGATCTCCCTTGCGCCGACCAGGGCGAGCGACGAAGCTTCCTCGATCAGCGCCGGCAGTCGTTCGACCTGACGCTCGCTTTCGCCCCGCGCAACAAAGTCCCTCAGGTGACGAATGACGTTTCCTGCCCGCAGGGCCTGCTCAGCCGCCTTTTCCACGGCATCGCGCAGCATAGGGGCGTTCTCTTCCGTGCTCTTCTCGAGCAGCCGGCGGCTGCCCTTGAGGTAGTTCGTGATGGCCGTCAGTGGCTGATTGATCTCATGTGCGAGCGTCGAGGCCATTTCGCCGAGCGCGGTAAATCGCGCCATGTGGAGCAATTCCTGCTGCTGCTCCTGTATTCTCGCTTCCGCCCGATGGCGTTCTGTAAGGTCGCGGCAAAAGCCGGTGAAGAAGCGTCCCGTTCCCGGGTGCATCTCGCCGACGGAAAGCTCCATGGGGAAGGTCGAACCGTCCTTGCGCATCCCGGTGACGGTGCGACCAAGCCCGATGATCCGGCGCTCCCCCGTCGTCAGATAGCGGTGCAGGTAGGCGTCATGTTCGCCACGATACGGCGCCGGCATCAGCAGGCTGACATTCTGGCCTATGACTTCGCTGGACTTGTAGCCGAACAGCGTTTCCGCGGCCGTGCTGAAGGATTGGATGTGGCCTTGTTCGTCGATGACGACCATTGCGTCTGGCACCGTTGCCAGGATCGAGCGCAGATGATCCTCACGCAAGCGAAGTGCGGCATTCGCAAAGGAGAGTTCGCTGACATCCGTGCCTTCGACGAAGATGGCGGTGATGCGACCATCGTCGGCCTTGATCGGCTGGTAGACGAAATCCAGGATGCGCTCTTCTGCCGGTTCGTCGTTGTTGTTGCGAAGGGCTATCTTCATGCCCTGGCCTCTGTACGGTTCGCCGGTCTTGTACACTTGGTCCAGCTGTTCGAAGAAGCCTTGACCTTCCAACTCGGGAAGGGCCTCGCGCACCGACTTTCCGATCACCTGCCTGTGGCCGATCAGCTGTTGGTAGGCGGCATTGGTCAGTTCGAAGACATGGTCCGGTTCGCGCATCAGAGCCATGAAGCCCGGAGCCTGCTCGAACATTTGCGACAAGACTGATTTCAGCATCGCGCCGCCGGCCGACAAAATAGGCGCTTCGTATTGGCTCACCTGAGATCCCTGGGCTCGATACGCCTGCAAGAAAGGCTAACTATCACTTCTCTCCGTACAGGCAAAACGGATCGAGGCCGACTTTTTTCGCACAGATGCAATTGGTGGATTCTTTGACACGCATCAAGGCGTCGAGCGCCGACGGATGCCATTTCACAACCGTATTTCACCGGTCCAGCGAAAGGCGTGCATCATGTCTTACAAGTCAATCATCGTGAATCTTGCCGTGGATGCACCTCCGGCGGCCATGGTGAAATTGGGGATCGAGCTTGCGGAACGGTTTGGAGCCCGTCTTATCGGTCTGGCGGCAGCAGATGTCCCGCCACTGGTCGCGACAGGCGACGGCATGGTCTACGAAGGCGAGATCATGCAGATCCAGCGAACGGAGATCGAAAAACGGCTTGCCGAACTGCGTGCCGAATTCGAGGAACTGGTTCCCACTTCGATCTTTAGCGAATGGGGCCAAGCCGTTTGCAGCCCAACCCGCTTCCTCAGCGCTTCGGCCAGAGCCGCCGATCTTGTCGTTACCGGCAGTCAGAAAGGTGAAAATGTGTTTCGCGCCGTGGATGTCGGCAGCCTCGCACTCGGTATTGGACGGCCGGTCCTGGCTGCCGCGAGCAATGTCGAGCATGTCATGGCGAAAACCGTGCTTGTTGCCTGGAAGGACACGCGGGAAGCGCGACGGGCGATGGTGGATGCATTGCCCTTTCTGGCCAAGGCCAACGAAGTTGTCGTTGCCACCATCGATACCGACCGCGACGAAAGCATTCGTGACAGTCTCGCTGACGTGGCGGTTTTCCTTGAGCATCACGGCATCATGGCACGGACCGAACTGATCGCAGGCGAGGCCGACGGCGACCGGCTGCTGGCATTCGCGCGCTCGATCCATGCGGACCTGATCGTCTCCGGCGCCTATGGGCATAGCCGTTTGCGGGAATGGGCATTCGGCGGCGTCACCCGCTCGCTGATCGAGGACAACGGCATCAATCGCTTGATGTCCTATTGAACGCGGGTCGCGTCAGCATCTTCAAGTCGCCACACGCAGTCACAAGCTGGAACGATGGCCGAGCGTGCGTCGGGCTGTTGACCGAGATCAATGTAGTGGTCGCCAACATGGCGATGATGGCTGGGAAAGATGGCTGAGAAACAGGAGTGACCGACGTGACCTTTCTCGACTACCTGATTTCAGTGGACGCAAGGACAGCCCTGATGGGCCGTATGATGCAGAAGCTCGGCGTCGACAGACAATTGAAGATCGTCGCGGACCACGCAGCCGTTACAAATCGGGCGGTGGACCGCTGCCGCTCCTGCGGACACCAGGATGAATGCTCGAACTGGCTCGACGAACACCGGCAAGCGGATGATCCGCCGGATTACTGCCGTAACCGCGACCTGATCGCACGGCTGCAGCATGCGGCCGGCCGCCGATAGTGCTTTCAGCGCCAGACACGGGCTGGTGCGTATTTAGTGTCCTATAGCTTGCTTGCAGCAAAGAGGTCTGCGAATGCCGTTCGACGTTTGGGGCTGACGAGAGTCAACGCGTCAAACCGAGTTCTTCTGTGATACATTTGCATCCACGGGACCAGGCAGTTTTGGACACTCTATTTTTCCTGGAAGCATTTCTGCTCTTTATCGCGCCCGGGCCAACCAACGCTCTTCTGATGGCGGGGGCGGTCAAGCGAGAGAAGGCAATTACACTCCTGGTCGCACAGGCCTGTGGCTACGGGATCGCAGCGGCCTGCTGGCTTTTGCTGCGACCCTTGCTGCCGTCCGGCGCCATCCAGGTGCTCAAGCTGGTCGCAGCTGTATGGCTCGTAATTCTTGGCCTGCGTCTGATAGGCACCGACCGGGTCGACGCGTCCGACGGCGGCGATAGCCTTTCGGTTCTGGCAACCACTGCACTCAACCCGAAAGCCTTTATCTATTGTCTGGCAATCGTGCCGGTAGACGCGGGGCCGTACGAACTGGGCCTCTTCTGGATCGTGCTCCTGGTGACCACGGCTGCCACCGGGTCGATGTGGATATTGCTCGGCAGGCGGCTGAACGGAGGCAAAAAAGTGGCAGACAGAGTCGCGGGCGCGGCGCTTGTTCTATTCGCCCTGTTGCTGCTTCGACCGTTGATAGCGGTAGGCTTGATCTAGGGTCAACGCGGACATTTCGCCAATTCGAATGTCGGGTCGAGCAATGCGGAGTCCGCGAATTCTTTGGTGCTGAACTAGAGCTATTACAGGAAAAGTGTGAAACGGTTTCCGTCCGGAATTGCGTCAAAACAAAGAGATAGAGCGGTTCTGCGGTTCCGTGAAACGATGAACCGCTCTAAGAGACGAGCACGACCGACAGCGGCCCCGGGCAGAAAAGCCTATCCTTCACTGCCTTTACGCCGGCGACGTTTTCGGCGGCGACAATGGCCGCCTGGCGCTCGCGTTCGTCGAAGATGGCGCCGCTCAGCTCCACCACCCCTTTGTCCACGGTCACGTCGATCATGTCCTTGCCGGCCCATGTCTGCGTCGCAAGCTCGGCGATGATGTCCTGGCGGATCCGTTCGTCGTCCCTGGCTGCCGAAGGGGCCGACAGGACGGTGAGCAGCGCACGCAGAATGTCGGAACGGGTGATGATGCCAACGACTTTCCCGTCGTCGACAACCGGAATGCGTTTCACGCGATGGCAAGTCATGAGCGCGACGATCTCGGGCAGCGGTACGCCCGGCGATGCCGTGACGACATCCGTCGTCATCACCTCCTCGATACGGCGTCCGTTGGCTTGAACATATTCGTCGGCGGCTCTTCCGGGGCTCACAAGAAACTCCAGCCAGCGTGAGCGTTTGCGGTTGGTGCCCAGTTCTTCCCGGCGCAAGAAATCGCCCTCGCTGACAATGCCCACCAGCGTGCCGTCGCTGCGAATGACGGGAAGGCCACTGAACTTCTTGGAGAGCATCAACCCTGCTGCATCGGAGATCGATGCTGTTGGTTCTATTCCGATGACGGGAGCGGTCATTATGGCTTTGGCTTGCATGTCTGCCTCCTCCAACGTCTATCGGATCATTGTCGGGCCTTGTGCGAGGGCATGCCTTGATCTGCGTCATCTCCGGCGTCGAGGACGTCAATTTGACTTGTCGTCCCGGTCGATGAGTATCCGTTCCGCCGCACCGTCGAGGTCCTCGTATTGACCGCTCCTCAAGGCCCACAGGAAGCCGGCCAGCCCGAGCGCGCCGAGGAACAGCGCCACAGGTATGAGGCAGACGAGCGTCGTCACGAGGATCGTGCCAGTGCACCAAAGCTGGCGCGCCTGTCGGCCGCGGTGCTTCTTGCTGGTGCGTGCGGCCCAAAGCCCTGCAGCCGTAGCGCGTTGCCAATAACCAGCAGCGAGGAGGCGGACATGGCGATCGCCGCAATCAATGGCGTGACATGTCCCAGGATCGCGATCGGCACGGCGACGGCATTGTAGACGATCGCGATCGCGATGTTCTGGCGTATCAGCCGCCCGGCTTTCCGCGAGACGTCCAGTGCGAGAGGCACGGCCAGAAGGCTTTCGCGCAGGAATACGAAGTCCGCCGCATTGCGGCCAATGTCGGCTGCGGTGGCCGGTGCGATCGAGACATGCGCCGCGCTTAGCGCAGGCGTGTCGTTGAGGCCGTCGCCAACCATCAGCACTTTGTGTCCGTCTTTCGCCAGGGTCTCGATGCATTCGACCTTGCCGGACGGCAGCAGGCACGCAACGAAGTCGCCGACACCCAGAATTTTCGAGACTTCGGCGCAGGCGCCTGCGGTATCGCCAGACAGCATTTGCACCGATACCCCGACATCGTTCAAACGCTCGACTGCCGCCCTGGCGTCGGCACGCAGCGCATCCTCGAAATCGAAGGTGGCGACGATGATGCCGTCTTTCGTCAGGACCGTTCCGCCATAGCCATGCTTGCCTTCGCCGCCGGTCCGGGCCTTCCATCCGGCCCATCCGCGTCGGCCCAGCCGCCAGATGGCTCCCGCGTCGGCAGCTTCGATCCCAAACCCTGGATACTCGGCCACGGCATCGAACTTTTGTTGCCCGCCAGGAGAGGCAAATCCGGCGATGGCCTTCGAAAACGGATGACGCGAATGCGCGGCCATGTCTGCGGCGATTGCCAGCGTGGCTGGGTCGATCGACGACGCATTGACGAGCCGGGGCTGTCCAAGCGTGAGCGTTCCGGTCTTGTCGAACACCGCTGTATCGATCGTCGCCAGGCGCTCCAGGGCCGATCCGTTCTTGACCATGATGCCGTTCTCGAACAGGCGCCGCGCGGCGACCACCTGAACGATCGGCACGGCGAGGCCGAGCGCGCACGGGCATGTGATGATGAGAACAGCAATGGCGATGGTGATCGCCCTATGCCAGTCGCCGGTTGCCGCCATCCAGCCAAGGAACGTCACGAAGGCGGTCAGGTGAACCACAGGGGCATAGAGCGTCGAAACGCGATCGGCGATCCGGCGATAATGCGCCCGGCCGCCCTCGGCGGCCTCCATCAGCCGAACCATTTCCGCCAGGAATGAATCCTTCGCGGCGGCTGTCGCCTCGATCGTCAGCGAGCCGGTGAGATTGAGCGTACCGGCCTGAACCCGTTCCCCCGACGCCACCGTTTTCGGCGTGCTCTCGCCGGAAACCAGCGAGCAGTCGAGATCCGACGCCCCCTGAACGATCTTGCCGTCGACGGGTATCCTTTCGCCGGCTGCGATCAGCAGCAGCATGCCTGGTTCGATGTCGCCAACCGGCAGGTAATCGCGTGCTCCATCGCTGCGCAGGACCATTGCGCCACGCGCCGCCAGCTGCGAGAGGCCTTTCACGGCGGTCCGAGCACGTTCCCGCATGACATGATCCAGCGTGCGGCCGATCAACAGGAAGAACAGCAGCGACACCGACGCATCGAAATAGGCGTGATCGCCATGGTTGATCGTCTCATAGAGGCTCATGGCGTAGGCGAGCGACACCCCGACCGCGATGGGCACGTCCATGTTCATGCGGCCGTGGCGCAACGCATTCCAGGCCGAGCGGAAGAAGATGCCGCCGGCGAAGGCGAGGGCAGGGATGGCGATAAGCGCCGAGACCCAGTGGAACAGGTCGCGGGTCGCGCCTTCGGCACCAGACCAGACAGAGACCGAAAGCAGCATGATGTTGCCCGCCGCGAACCCGGCAACCGCGACGGCGCGGATCAACTCCGAAAGCGTCCTGTCCTTGGCGTCGGCCTCGGGAGCGAAGAGATGCGCCTGGTAGCCGAGCCGCCCAATCGCGGCGACGAACGGTGGAACCTCGTCCCCACGCCATCGGACCGAGACCCGTTTCGTCGACAGGTTGACACGAGCGCCCTCGACGCGCTCGAGTTTTCCCAACGCCGTCTCGATCGTCTGGATGCAGGCTGCGCAATGAACCGTCGGCACGGAAAGATCGGTCTGGCGAAGGTCATCGCCAAGCGATCGGCTCGCCAGCCGGATCTCCTCGCTAGATGGCAGGACCGATGTGGTGCTCGAGACATCCAGCGCCATTTCAGCGCCCGGCGCACAACAGCTCATTGCAGCGCTCCATGGGAAATCATGATCCTGCGGACGTCGCGATAGGGTTTCGCCAGACCGGCATCGGCGTCGATCTCGACGATCCAGACGCCGTCCTTCGGCATGTGCTGCGCGGCAAACTCCTGGCCGGAGGCGAGCGCGAGCGTGACGGCCTTGTCCTCTTTCTCGTAGGCGGGATGGCGAAACAGCACCTTGACGCCATGCAAGGGAACAGGCTTGCCGGCGGCGTCGGTGAGCCCGTAGCGAACTTCGCCCCATGCGATGGTCAGCTTGCCGGTCCAGCCGAGCGCTGCCTGCGCGCGACCCTCCTCGGCCTGCTTGTTGAATTGCTGGCTCGCCACATAGGTGTTTTCGACGACAAGGCCGGTCCAGCTCGTGTTGGCGAGCGTCGCCATGGTCAGATTGACCGCGATCACCACCCCGAAAAAGGCAAGGATGATGGCCAACATGTGCCTGCCGGTGAATTCGCGGGATTTCTGCGTATTCGCGCTCATCTGGCGGTCTCCGGCGCGTTGAAAGTGGCGGTGTATTCGTCCGCCTCGAAACTCGCCTTGTCCTCGACACGGAACTTGAAGGTCTGCGCTATGCCGCGGATCTGACCCACCGGCTGGCGCACGAAGACCTTCAGCATCTTCAGGCGGTCGGGCTCGACCGGAATGGCGAAGGAACGGCCTGCGGGGATGTCGTCGCCGACCACGCTCATTTCAGCCCCTGGCAAGCCTTGCATGGTGACGACGATCGTCCTTGGCTCGGGGATCATGTTGAGCAGCTTGACCGTGTAGCCGTTGCGGATCGAACCGTCGGACAGCGTGACGAATTGCGGATTGCGGTCATGCAGCACGTTGACTTCGAGCCTGTCGCGCGTCAGCAGCGAATAGAGCAGGCCCAGGCCGATCAGCGACCACAAGCCCATGTAGACATAGGTGCGTGGGCGAAAGATCTTGCGAATATGGAAATGGGCCACCTTGTCGGAGAACAGGCCATCAGCGGTCCTGACCAGCGACGGATTGACTGAACCGGAGCCGCCCGCGGTCGCCAGCATCATATTGGCGTTGTAGTCGGAGAGCGTTGCGTAGGAGATCAGCCCGCGCTCCTTGCCGAGCTTGTCCATGACGCCGTCGCAGGCGTCGATGCAAAGCGCGCAGGTGATGCATTCGAGCTGCTGGCCGTCGCGAATGTCGATCCCCATCGGGCAGACCGCGACGCAGGCATTGCAGTCGACGCAGTCGCCTACGGGCTGCCCTGCTGCTTGCACCTTCTTGGCGTGGCGCGAGCGCGGTTCGCCGCGCCAGTCATTGTAGGTGACGGTGAGCGAACTTTCGTCCAGCATGGCTGCCTGGATGCGCGGCCATGGGCACATATAGGTGCAGACCTGCTCGCGCATCAGCCCGCCGAACGTATAGGTCGTCGCCGTCAGCACGGCGACGGTGATGTAGGCGACGGGTGCCGCAGTGCCGGTGAAAAGCTCGCCGACCAGCGTCGGCGCATCGGCGAAATAGAAGATCCAGGCGCCGCCGGTCGCCGCACCGATGACCAGCCAGATGGCGTGCTTCGATACCCGCAGCACGAGCTTGCGGGCGGTCCACGGCCCGGCATCGAGCTTCATGCGCGCGTTGCGGTCGCCCTCGATGGCCCGCTCGACGACCAGAAACAGATCGACCCATACGGTCTGCGGGCATGTATATCCGCACCAGGCACGGCCAACCGTGGATGTGACCAGGAAAAGACCGACGCCGGCCATGACCAGCAGGCCGGCCACATAATAGAATTCCTGCGGCCAGATTTCGATGAGGAAGAAGTAGAAGCGGCGGTTGGCGAGATCGAGCAGCACGGCCTGGTCCGGAGCAAACGGACCACGATCCCATCGCAACCACGGTGTCAAATAGTAGATCCCGAGCGTGATCGCCATCACCAGCCATTTGAACTGGCGAAAGCTGCCCGAGGCCCGCTTAGGGAAGATCTTCTTGCGCGCGGCATACATCGGCTGGCGCACTTTGGCGGAGTTGACCGCCTCGGCCTCGAGCCGTTCTACCTGCGTATTGTCCAGCACATGCACCTCCACTCGCGCGGGCGGCAATCTGCCCATGCCTGGGCCGCCAGCGTCGGGAAGTCTTGCCGCAGGGCAGCGCCACGCGCGTTGATGCAAGTCAAACCGGGTTGCCGAAACAAACCGAGGCCCGGACACGCCGGGCCTCGTCGCTCGGGCGGTGAAGGGATGAGAATAGGCCCCCGCTTCCTATTCTCCGCCGCCAAGCGAATGAACGTAGACCGCCAGTTCCTTGACCTTGGCTTCGCCCAGGCGTGCGCCCCAGGCTGGCATTACCCCCTGCTTCGGCGCGCGAACCTGAGCGGCGATGGCTGTTTCGCCGGAGCCATAGAGCCATATTGCGTCGGTCAGATCTGGAGCCCCGAGTTCCTTGTTGCCTTTTGCGTTGTCGCCGTGACAGGAGACGCAGTTTTCGGCAAAGACCTTGGCGCCGGGCGCGATCAGGCTTGCGTCCTGGACCTTGCCGGAAAGGCTGGCCACGTAGGCGCTCACCTGAGCGATCTGGTCAGCGGTTATGATGTCGCCAAAGGCAGGCATTTCCGACAGGCGCGTATCCGGATCGGACGCGAAGCGGATGCCGTGCGTGATCGTCTGCTGGATCTGCTCGGCCTTGCCGCCCCAGAGCCAATCGTCGTCGTTGAGATTGGGAAAGCCCTTGGAGCCCTGGGCGCCGGAGCCATGGCATTGCACGCAATTGACCTTGAAAGCGGCGCCACCGGCAGCGACCGCGAACTCGCGCAAGGTGTCGTCCGCGGCAATCTCCGAAACGCTCTTGGACTCCACCGCCGCAACATACTTGCCCTTGGCGGCTTCCGCAGCGGTCAGTTCGTTCTTGACCTCGTTACGGCTGGAATAGCCAAGCACGCCCTTGGTTGCCGAGTGCAGCAGAGGCCATGCCGGATAGGCGATGGTGTAGCCGATCGCCCAGACGATGGTGACGTAAAACGTGACGACCCACCAGCGCGGAAGCGGGTTGTTCAGCTCCCGGATGCCATCCCATTCGTGGCTGGTGGTCGAGACGCCAGAGATTTCGTCGATGTGCTCGTCGCTCATGATCACTCGTCCTCAAGGGGAATCCGGGCGGCTTCGTCGGCCAGCTTGCGGCTGCCGGGGCGGAGCGCGAAGGCGATTGCGCCGACAAAGAACAGCGCCATGGCGACCAGACCCCAGCTGTCGGCAAACTCTCGCATCAAATTGTAATCCATGGATAAGACTCCTCAGCGGTAGCCGGCGGCTTCGTCGTAGTTCTTGAAATCGACCAGCGTGCCGAGCATCTGCAGATAGGCAACGAGGGCATCCATTTCGGTCACCTGTTGCGGGTTGCCGTCGAAGTCGCCGATCTTGGCTTTGGGATAGCGGGCTTCGAGGCCGGATGTGTCGGCGTTGGGATCGGCCTGCGCCATCAGATCGGCATTGGCGTGCGCGATCATGTCATCGCTGTAGGGGACGCCGACCCGCCTGTTGGCGACCAGATGCGTCGAGAAGTCCTTCACGTCGATCGGCGCGTCTTTGAGGAACGCGTAGCTCGGCATGATCGATTCCGGGACGACCGAACGTGGATCGGCAAGGTGCTCGACGTGCCATAAATTCGAGTAACGGTCGCCAACCCGGGCGAGGTCCGGTCCGGTGCGTTTCGATCCCCATTGGAAAGGATGGTCGTACATCGACTCTGCCGCCAGGCTGTAGTGGCCGTAGCGCTCGACCTCGTCACGGAAAGGCCTGATCATCTGGCTATGGCAGAGGTAGCAGCCCTCGCGCACATAGATGTTGCGTCCCGCAAGTTCGAGCGGCGAGTAAGGCCGCATGCCCTCCACCTTCTCGATCGTGTTGTCGAGATAGAAGAGCGGCGCGATCTCGACGATGCCGCCTACGGTCACCACAAGAAGAGAGCCAACGAGAAGAAGCGTGGCGTTCTTCTCGATGAGTGCATGTCTGTCCATCAGGCTCATTCTCTGGCTTCCTTATTCGGCAGGCTGCAGGGAGGGTGCGGAGCCCGGCATCGGCTCTTCCGCGCGCTGGTATCCGAGGATGGTCATGGTGATGTTCCAGGCCATGATCAGGGCACCGGAGAGGTACATGGCCCCGCCGATCGCGCGCATGACATAATAGGGGTGCATGGCGGCGACGGTTTCGGCGAAGGAGTAGACCAGGAAGCCTTGCTCGTCGTATTCGCGCCACATCAGGCCCTGCATGATGCCGGACACCCACATCACCGCCGCGTAGACGACGATGCCGAGCGTCGCCAGCCAGAAATGCCATGTGACCAGCCGCAGCGAGTAGAGGCGTTCACGGTTCCAGAGCTTCGGCACCATGTAGTAGATCGCGCCGAACGAGATCATGCCGACCCAGCCGAGCGCACCGGAATGGACGTGGCCGATGGTCCAGTCGGTATAGTGCGACAGCGAGTTGACCGTCTTGATCGACATCATCGGCCCCTCGAAGGTCGACATGCCGTAGAAGGCGATGGCCATCACCATCATGCGGATGATCGGATCGGTGCGGAGCTTGTCCCAGGCGCCCGACAGCGTCATCAGCCCGTTGATCATGCCGCCCCATGACGGCATCCACAGCATGATCGAGAACACCATGCCGAGCGTCTGCGCCCAGTCGGGCAGGGCGGTGTAGTGCAGGTGATGCGGACCGGCCCAGATGTAGAGGAAGATGATCGCCCAGAAATGGATGATCGACAGCCGGTAGGAGTAGACCGGCCGGTTCGCCTGCTTGGGTACGAAGTAATACATCATGCCGAGGAACCCGGCGGTCAGGAAGAAGCCGACGGCGTTGTGGCCGTACCACCACTGCGTCAGCGCGTCCTGCACCCCGGAAAAGGCGGAATAGCTCTTGGAGCCCAGGAAGGAGGCCGGCATCGACAGGTTGTTGACCACATGCAGCATCGCGATGGTCACGATGAAGGACAGGTAAAACCAGTTGGCGACGTAGATATGCGATTCCTTGCGCTTCAGGATCGTGCCGAGGAACAGGACGAGATAGGCGACCCAGACGATGGTCAGCCAGATGTCCACATACCATTCGGGTTCGGCGTATTCGCGGCTCTCGGTGATGCCGAGCAGATAGCCGGTCGCCGCCATGACGATGAAGAGTTGGTAACCCCAGAACACGAACCAGGCGAGATCGCCGCCGAACAACCTCGCGCGGCAGGTGCGCTGCACGACATACAGGGACGTGCAAAGCAGCGCGTTGCCGCCGAAAGCGAAGACCACGCCCGACGTATGCAGCGGCCGCAAACGGCCGAAATTGAACCAGGGCTGGATGTTGAGATCGGGGTAGGCGAGCTGCAGCGCGATGACCACGCCGACCAGCATGCCGACGATGCCCCAGAACATGGTGGCGATGGCGCCGTAACGGACTGGCCCATCCATGTAAGCGGATGCGTCGATGGGAGCGGCAGCTTCAAAGCTCGTGTTGCGGATAAGCACGGCGACAAAACCGAGCAGCACAAAAAACAGCACCCACATGTGCTGCCGGAAGGGCTCGTCCACACCGAAGCCAGCGGCCACCAGAGCCGCAAATGTAAAAAGGGCCAAAGCGAAGATTTGTGTGCCGAATTTCATGACATGTCCCCGACCTCGGATTCCGATGCGCGGACGCCAATCCGCCTGGACACCAATTCCTCAGCCGCGTTGTCACCGCCTTGATCCATGTCAAAGCTCAGCGCTTTCGGATTGGGCAGCGTGGTCTTGCAAACCAACCGGGGGCTGCCGTTGAGCCAGACGAAAGGATCGGGAACGTCGCTGTTCGCAGCAGGCGATGAAAATCCCGCACCAGCCGATCGATCCTGCAGAGAAGCGGTCCCGGCCGCGGTGATGAAGCGCGCGCACAGGGAAAAGCTGCAGCTCTGCGATGCCCTGGAGAGAATTGCAGACGCCTTGCCCAGCGTCGATCGTCTGAAATGTCTCGGCACGGCCAACGCGATCGTTCCGTTGCTGCGCAACATTCATCGATACGAAGAGACGGTCATCTTTCCCGCCTACGATGCCGCTTTGACCGGCGGCGGTGCGAACCTTGCCTCAACCCGGCGATTGCGGGCCGAACATGTGGAAGACGAATGCTTTGCCAGTGAGGTGACCGAAATATTATTGGCCATCGGTCATGGTGAGACAGTCGAGAACCCCGAAACCATCGGCTTCATGTTGCGCGGGCCTGTTCGAGAACTTGCGGCGGCACATCGCGTTTGAACGTGAGCACGTCCTGCCGATGATCGGGATCGTCGACCGGGACTAGAGCATGATGCCGAAAAGTGTGAGGCGGTTTTCGGTCGAAATCATGCTCTATCGCTTTTGATTTAGAGGCGGATTCAGCTTTCAGGTCGATTCGACCTGAAATCATCCGGCTCTAGGCGCCAGAGCGGCTCGCCAACCGGGTGAGGCTGTCCACCGTCACATGCCGATTGTTGTCGATCCGGATCACGGCGTCTGTCCGCAGCCGGGTCAATTGGCGGCTCACCGTTTCGATCGTCAGGCCGAGGAAGTCGGCGATGTCTGCGCGCGTGAGCGGCAGGTCGAAGCTCGTCGCGTTGGTGGCTGGATCGAGCGTGGGATCGATGTTTCTGGCAATCATCAGCAGAAAGCTCGCCACTTTTTCCGCAGCGGTCTTGCGTCCCAGCGTCACCATCCAGTCGCGTGCCTCGTCGAGTTCGTTCAGTGTTTGCTTGAGCAGGCGATGCTCGAGCTCCGGCGATTGCTTCATCATCCGTTCGATCGCCGTCTTCGGAAACGAGCAAAGGGAGACAGCAGTCGCCGCTTCCGCGTTGATCTCGCTTTCCATCTTGAAAGGTCGTCCCAGAAAGTCCGGCGCGAACTGGAGGCCGACGATCTGCTGGCGTCCGTCCGAAAGGCTCTTCGTCAGCTTCACCACCCCGGAAAGCACGTTCGAGTAGCTGTCGACGGTTTCGGCGTCGCCGATCAGTTCGCTGCCCGGCTCGACACTGTGCCTTGACGAGGTCTTGGCGAGCCCAACCAATTGGTCGGGGTCGAGGGCACCGCAAACGCCGCGATGCCTTGCCTCGCATGATTGGCAAAGCACAGGAATGCCGGCGCTATGAATATCCTCACGCACTGTCATCACGATCGTCCGAGGATCCAGAGTATCGGCAAAATAGCATCGGCCCATTGAAAACGCCTTGTGGCAGTTTGTCCGGTGCAAGGGCTTTGACCGAAATCAAGGCATTGGCGTCCCGTCGCGGCCATTTTCCTGGCCATGCAAACACAAGGGATGGCGACATGCGACCGGAACTAGCTGCCAGGCTTGGCGAGAACGTGCCGCGCTACACGAGCTATCCGACTGCGCCGCATTTCCATCCGGGGGTCGATGCCACTGTCTGTCGAGGCTGGCTGGAGGCGCTCGGGAATGGCGATGAGATTTCCCTCTATCTGCATATTCCCTACTGCGACAGGCTCTGCTGGTTCTGCGCCTGCCACACAAAGCAGACACGTCACTATGACCCGGTAGCGGCCTATCTCCGCTCTTTGCATGCCGAGATCGCCACTATCGCCCGCATTATCGGTGGCAAGGCCGAGGTGCGCGCGGTCCACTTCGGTGGCGGCTCTCCGACGATGCTGAAGCCCGAGGACATGGTGGAGCTGGGGAAAGCATTGCGGGCCAGCTTCGATTTTCTTCCGGACGCCAAGATCAGCGTCGAAATCGATCCCAATGATATGGATGACGCCCGCCTCGATGCGCTTGCCGAGATCGGCATGACCCGGGCGAGCCTCGGCGTCCAGGATTTCGACCCGAAGGTGCAAAAGGCAATTAACCGCGAGCAGAGCTTTTTGCAGACCAAAACGGTCGTCGACGGCGTTCGCACGCGCGGCGTCGAATCGGTCAATCTGGACCTGCTCTACGGCCTGCCGCACCAGACCAGGGAGAGCGTGTCCTCCACCGTCGCGCAGGCATTGACCCTGGAACCGGACCGGATGGCATTGTTTGGCTACGCGCATGTGCCCTGGTTCAAGAAGCATCAGACGATGATCGACGAGGCATGGTTGCCGGGTCCGGCGGAGCGGTTTGCTCAATCACAGCTGGCCGCTTGTCTTATGCTGAACGCGGGATATGAAGCCGTCGGCTTCGACCATTTCGCCAAGCCCAACGATGCGTTGGCCGTAGCAGCCCGAACCGGCTGCTTGCGCCGCAATTTCCAAGGCTACACGGAGGATCGCTGCGAAACACTGATCGGCCTCGGCCCATCATCCATCAGTCAATTTCGCCAAGGCTATGCGCAGAACATGCCGTCGACCGCGGAGTATGGGCGCATGGTCTCAGACGGTGGGCTGGCGGCTGTCCGCGGTATCGCATTTTCCGACGACGACCGTGTTCGCGGCTGGATCATCGAGAGGCTGATGTGCAACTTCGCCTTCTCGGCGATCGAGCTGGTGGAGCGCTTTGGCCAAGCCGGCCAAAGACTTCTGCTCAAGGCAAGTGCCACTGCTCTTGATGGTCCTGCGCGATTGCTCGAACTCGATGGCGACAGCTTCGTCGTGCCGGCGGAAAGTCGCCCCTTTGTGAGAAGCATTGCGGCGAAGTTCGACAAATATCTTGAAGCCGGCAAGGCCAGGCATTCGGTAGCGGTCTGAGCGTCCACCCGGTCAAAAGTGCTCGCCAGCCCTGAACGGGCCGATGCGTGTTCCGGCCGCGATGAGATAGGCGGTCGACCAGCCGAGCAGAAGAAAGCCGTTTACGCCTTCCAGCGCCGCCAGCACGCGCCAGTTATGGGCCGGCACCACGTCGCCATAGCCGACGGTCGAAAAGGTGATGGTGGAAAAGTAGAGCGCGGTCTCAAAGTCGGGCAGGACGCCGAGCAGGCGGTACACGCCTGCCCACAACCAGACCTCGGCCGTCATGACGGCAAAAAGGCCCATCACCACGCTGATCATTGCAATGACCCGGCTTCGTCGACCATGCATGCGAAATCGCGCCACCAGATGTCCCATCGCACGGGTGACGGCAATGAGGCCGAAGGTGTGAATGACGACCGTCAGGCTTATGACGATCGTGCCGACGAAGAGGTTGAGAGCCATGCGAGGAAACTAGGAGCCGCGAGGGACGCTTTCCTTGCGTAAAATCAAACCTGGCGCTGGCCTTTCGAGCCTTGAAGCAATCGGTCGGGTTTCGCCAAGTTCGCCTATTGGCCTGCGCCTGGCGCGGCGGGACCAAGGCGAAAGAACATCGCCAGTTTCAGGCTTGCCGCGATCCGCTCGGCCCTGTCGACAAACACTGCCGCCGTTTCCGGGGCGAAGAGTTCGGCCGACGTCTGGCCGAAGAGGGCCTGCCAGATATCGAAATCGGCTTCGGTGACATCCTTGAGTTTGAGGTGCGCCGGCACCGGGCGTCCGTGATAGTCGCCGCTCTTGAGGATGACAGAACACCAGAAGTCCGTCATTTTCTCGAGATGAGGCTCCCAATCCCCGGTGATTTCGCGCGCGAAAATCGGACCGAGACGCTCGTTCTGTCTGACCTTTGCATAGAATTCGCGGACCAGTTTCCCGATGGAAGTTCGATCAACGCCGCTATGGTTCAGAGCCTGTTCCGCGACAGGACGTGCCCGGTCAACCGGAGCGGATTTTGAAGTCATTCGTGCACTCTTGATTCTGCTGCAGTCAGGGTCAATCCCAAGCTGCGAATGGTAGTTTGAAAGAAACCTGTCCGGTCGCGTACAAGCCGGAAACCCAGATTGTCGGGCGGCGTTCCTACGGCGCAGCCGCCGCTCTTACCGTCCCGAATGAAGTTCGACATATAGGTGCGGTGGAAGCCCTCCACAGCGTGCACTCCACAATTGTCGATCGAACTCGCGGTGCGCTTTCCGTCGCTGCCTATCGTGGCGTGCGAATAACATGTCGAGGTCCATTCCCAGACATTGCCTGCAATGTCCGACAGGCCCTTTGAATTGGTTCCGAAGGCGCCTTGAGCTCTCGGCTCGGGATCAGGTTTGCGTCCGAGCGCAGCCTCCTGGCGATACTGTGTCAGCCAGCGTCGCGCCGGGTTGTTCGGGTCGCTTTCGCCACCGTCGATGTCACCTTTGAACCGCTCGCCGGCGGCGTAAGCCCACTCCACATCCGTGGGCAACCGCCATGCCTCGCCTGTGCGGGCTGACAGCCAGGTCGCATAGGCTTCGGCATCGATGTGGCTGACGCCGGTGACCGGCACGTTGCCGATCTTGCGCGAGTCGGCGGGCTTGCAGGCACCGTCCGCCACGCAAAGTCCATAGTCCGACACGCTTACCTGGTATTTCATGATTTCCAATGGCGCATCGATGGTTTCCTGCACCACAGGCGCTGCGACGGTATGGTTCTGCTTGAGGAATTCGCCGGGCTGTGGGTGCTCGAACGAACCGGGCCCCAGGACCACAAGTTCGCTCACGGCGACAGGTGGCGGGAATTCCAATGAAGCCCTGTCGAGCGCATGGGTTATGCCCAAGCCGATCAGTGCGGCAGCCGCAGTTGTTCCGAATGTGAAGACAGGATCGAAGGGCATGGCACCAAGTCCGGCCGCACGTGCAACCTGTTGGCTCCGCCGCAAGGTTGCACTGAAGATCGGATCTCCCGTTTACGAGGCGATCGGCTTGGGTGCTTCGACCTGCATCATCAGATCGTCGTCCCAGGTTCCGTCGACGACAAAGTGCGCGGTTGCGCCAAGTTCCACCGCCTCGATCAGATTGTGGTTCACATACGCGTAGATGCCTGGCTGCCGGAACGTGTAGAGCGCCGACCCAGCCGACCCGCCGCGGATGAACCAAGTTTCCAGGTCCTTGGCCGGAGGGTTGGCGAACTTGCCCTGTTCCCAGACAAAGTCGCCATGGCCGCCGATCAGGTGCGGGCGTGTGTCACGATTGGCCTGCGAATGAACGATCAGTATCGTTTCGCCGACCTTCGCCCTCATCGCGTTGTCGCCAGTCAGCGATCCCGCCTTGCCGTTGAACACGACATGGGTGGGGATCAACCCGCGCATGACCTTGACCGTATCATCGTAATTGTCGCCGGCGGTTTCGTATTTCTTGAATTTCCCCTGCTCGTCGCGGGGGACGTAGAAATCGTTCTCGCCGATGTAGAAGATGCGGTCATAGCGAACGGGCTTGCCCTTGTCGTCCTTGAGGCCGTCGCGCGGCAGTATCATCACTGCTCCGCTCATCCCCGACACGACATGCCACGGGATCATCGCGCCACCAGGCGCACAGTGGTAGACGAAGGTCCCCGTACGCGTCGCCTTGAAGCGCAGCGTGACCTGTTCGCCAGGATTGACCAGGGTCAGGCCGCCGCCGCCAAGCGCGCCGGTGGCGGCGTGGAAATCGATATTATGGGCAAGCGTATTGGTCTCGGGATTGATCAGCGTCAGTTCGATATAGTCGTCTTGATGTACGACCATCAGAGGGCCCGGAATCGAGCCGTTGTAGGTCATCGCATTGAGCTGCGTGCCGTCGGCATCGATGATCATCGGCTTCTCCTCGATCGTCATGGTGAATTCGACGACCTTTGGACCGCCCTTGGCCACTTGGTCATGGGCGTGGACGAACGGCGGCGCGACGAGGGTGACCTTTTCGCGCGGTAGACTTGCAACTTCGGCTGCACTTGCCACAACCGGCATTGCAACAACGGCCGCGGCTGCGGCCGCGGTAAGGACAGAACCTAACAAAGCTTCTCGTCTCGTAAGCATTTCCATCTCCTTTGTTCACCGATCTGATGCGCTAAGAATAGTCTGCTCGCGGGCCACGTCTTTGCGCTGGCGCAAATCCGATTTCATTTGTTGCGTTGCTCGATTGATTGGGTGGAGCAGCCGAGCCCGGCCGGCCGAGGTTCACTGACTGCCAGCTCCAGATCAGCAACCTTGGATAAGGCAACCGCTGGGGACGGGAGGATCGTGTCGCGGACTGCCAATCGTGACCCATATGAAATAGGCCGGACCAGACCGCTCCCCCCGGTCTGTCCGGCCTCTGCCTCCGGAAGATCGTCAACCGGAGGGCATCCTGGAAAAACTCAGTTGGAAGCAGTCTTGGTCGCTTCGGCAAACAGTTCGGCAAATACGGTTTTGGCTTTGCCGACCTGCTTGACGGCCTGCGCCGCTTCCAGGTTGGCGGGCTTGCCGACCACGATCAGCGCAACCATGCCCATGCCGTAATGTGGAGCGCACTTGACGCCATAGACGCCCTCCTTGGTGAGGCTCACGATTACTTCTTCGCTGGGCTTCCCTTTGAAAGCTTCAGCCCCGTCCGGGATCATTCCTTTGATGCTCTCGGCATTGTGGGATTTGTCGGTCGGCACAAATTTGATCGTGTCTCCGGGCACGGCCCGAACAAAGGCGGGCTGGAAGACCATCGAACCTTTCTCGCCCTTGTTCAGCATCTGCACGACGTGTTCTTCAGCATTCGCGGCACCGGCGACGGAGAGCAGGGCGATGGCCGCGGCGATCAGTGGCAGTTTCATTTGGAAATCCTTTTCTTGAGTTCGTCACGGCTTCAACCGTTGCCTTCTTCTAGGTCATCAGGCGGCTTGGCGATTTGCGCTGGCGCAAACTCATGAGCAAAAACATCCTTGGAGCTTCTCGTTTGGCGTGACGCGTGGACGAGAGCCAAAGCATGCGCCCCTTGCCCCGCATCAGTCGCCGTGAGAACACTCTTTGGCAGACCGGCTTGGATGCATTGGCCGCGGTCAAATTCGGGAGGGGACAGGGTTGGCTAGCCTCGATCGCTCGCTGATTGCAGGGCTTTCTGTCTTTGAGGGCGTCGCCGCCGCGGATCTCGACCGCATCGTCGGCCAGGCCAGGTCGCTCCGGATCGCCAAGGACCAGCCGGTGTTCGAGCAGGAGCAGGAAGCACATTCCTTTTTCCTGCTGCTCGACGGACATGTGCGCGTCGTGAAATCAACCCCGGACGGTCACGAGGTGACTGTGCGGTACATAAGTCCGGGCGAGTTGATGGGCATCGCCCATGCGCTTGGCCGCACCACCTATCCGGCAAATGCGATCGCTGCCGTCGATTGCGTGGTTCTTGCCTGGGCAAGCCATCTATGGCCGACATTCGCAGCAAACTTCCCGAGCTTCAGCGCCAACACTTACAAGGCCGTGGGCAGCAGGCTGCAGGACGCCCATACGCGCGTCATCGAGATGGCCACAGAGCAGGTGGAACAGCGCGTCGCTCATGCGATGCTGAAGCTGGTCAAGCAGGCTGGCAGGAAGACAGAGGAAGGAATTCTGATCGACTTCCCGATCTCTCGTCAGGACATTGCCGAGATGACGGGAACAACGCTCCATACGGTGAGCCGGTTGCTCTCGGCCTGGGAAGACCAGGGATTGGTCAAAAGTGGACGGCAGAGGGTGACAGTGGTCGAACCTCACCGGCTCCTCCTGATCGCGGAAGGCCGCGCCGAGAAAAGTTAGTCAGGCTTGGTGCTTTCGATCGCGGCCCGCAAATCGCGGCCGAGTTGTTCCTCGTTCAGATCGTGCTCGCGTGCCGCGTCGGAAACGGTATGGAACGAAGCAATCGGGCAGCCGACGCAAAGCATGCCGTGCTGGAGCACCACCCGGATGGCCGCCGGCGACCGGTGCATGATTTCGTCCATCGTCGCATCGTCGCTGAATTTGCGTTTCATGCCGCTTGCCCACGCTTGGAAGCGGACATGCTGCATCTGATTTCCGGGATGCTCGTTGCGCTGGGACAAAGAGGAAGCAGCCGATTGGACCCTCATCACCTATGAACGGCGCAGATCGTCGACCGCGTCAGGAACCGCTTCTCCCGTCCGTTGTCCAGCGAGAACATGCCGCCGCGACCAGGTACTACGTCGATAATGAGATCGGTATGCTTCCAGGCCTCGAATTGCGAAGCCCCGATGTAGAAGGGCGCGTCTTCGATGTGGCCGAGCAGCACATCATGGTCGCCGACGATGAAACCGGCACGCGGATAGCACATAGGCGAAGAACCGTCGCAGCAACCGCCGGATTGGTGGAACAGCACCGGTCCATGCTCGGCAACGATCTCCGCGATCAGTTCAAGGGCTGCCGGCGTCGCCGTGACCTTCGTATGCATGTCTTTTCCGGATTCAGAATGGGGACGCGGCCCCTCGCGGAGCCGCGCTGTGAGCCAAACAGGGGATCAGAAGAAGCCGAGCTTCTTCGGGCTATAGCTGACCAGCATGTTCTTGGTCTGCTGGTAGTGGTCGAGCATCATCTTATGGGTCTCGCGGCCGATGCCGGACTGCTTGTAGCCGCCGAAGGCGGCATGCGCGGGATAGGCGTGGTAGCAGTTGGTCCAGACGCGGCCGGCCTGGATCGCACGGCCGAAGCGGTAGGCGCGGTTGCTGTCACGCGTCCAGACGCCGGCGCCGAGGCCATAGAGCGTATCGTTGGCTATCGCCAGCGCTTCATCGTCGTCCTTGAAGGTCGTGACCGAAACCACCGGTCCGAAAATCTCCTCCTGGAAGATGCGCATCTTGTTGTGGCCCTTGAACACCGTCGGTTTGACGTAATAGCCACCCGCCAGATCGCCGGGCAGGACGTTACGCGACCCGCCGGTCAGCACCTCGGCGCCTTCCTGGCGGCCTATGTCGATATAGGACAGGATCTTTTCCAGCTGCTCGGACGAGGCTTGGGCACCGATCATCGTCGCCGGGTCAAGCGGATCGCCCTGCACGATCGCCTCGACGCGCTTGAGGGCGCGTTCCATGAAGGTGTCGTAGATCGATTCGTGGATGAGCGCACGGCTTGGGCAGGTGCAGACCTCGCCCTGGTTCAGCGCGAACATGACGAAGCCTTCGATCGCCTTGTCGAAGAAGTCATCGTCCTCGGCGACAACATCCTTGAAGAAGATGTTGGGCGACTTGCCGCCCAGTTCCAGCGTGACGGGGATCAGGTTCTGGCTGGCATATTGCATGATCAGCCGGCCCGTCGTGGTCTCGCCGGTAAAGGCTATCTTGGCAATGCGCGGCGAGGATGCGAGCGGCTTGCCGGCCTCGAGGCCGAAACCGTTGACGATGTTGAGCACGCCTGGCGGCAGCAGATCGCCGACAAGATCGGCCCAGAGCAGGATGGCCGCCGGTGTCTGCTCGGCAGGCTTCAGCACGACGCAGTTTCCAGCTGCAAGCGCGGGAGCAAGTTTCCAGCAGGCCATCAGCAGCGGGAAGTTCCACGGGATGATCTGGCCGACCACGCCGAGCGGCTCGTGGAAATGATAGGCGACGGTATCGTCGTCGATCTGGGAGAGGCTGCCTTCCTGGCCGCGCACGGCGCCGGCGAAATAGCGGAAATGGTCGATGGCGAGCGGCAGGTCGGCAGCGGTCGTTTCACGGATCGGCTTGCCGTTGTCCCAGGTTTCGGCGCATGCGAGGAGATCGAGGTTTTCCTCCATGCGATCGGCGATGCGGTTGAGGATAAGCGAGCGCTCGGCGACGCTGGTGCGCCCCCAGGCGTCCTTGGCGGCGTGCGCGGCGTCCAGCGCTGCCTCGATGTCCTGCGCATCCGAACGCGCCACCTCGCACAGCAGCTGACCGTTCACCGGTGAGTGGTTTTCGAAGTAGCGGCCGGAGCGCGGCTCGGCCCATTTGCCGCCGATTAAATTGCCGTAACGCTTGTCGAAGGGCGCCTTGACCGAGCGTGAGAATTCTACCTTGTTCATGTGTCTTCCTCCCAGAGCTGACGCCGCGGAATGCGACGCTTGGGAAGGGAGACTCGCGATTTCCGCCGCTATTGTCACCGTGCCGAGGACAGCGGGCAGGCGGCATGTGTCGCAGAATTGCGACAGTCATGCGAGGATTTCGGAAGGTCAGTGAGGCCTGTGCACATCCAGGCGGTTGAGCTTGCGGTGCAGCGTCGCCCGGCTGATGCCAAGCGCCTGGGCCGCAGCAGAGACATTTCCGTCTGCTCGCGCCAGCGCCCGCTGCAACACGCCGCGTTCAGCCTCGGCGAGGACTTCTGGGCCGCTCTCGCCCCAACCAAGCAGATCTGCGGCGGGCATCGGCCTGTCGAGACACTGTTGCGTAATTCCAAGCGCCAGGCGGGCCGAACGGGTCGCGCCGACCACAAGGTCGTCCGCATCAACCGCGATCAGCGCGCCCGAACCTCTGTCGGTCACCGGCGCCAGCAGAATTCGCGCCTTCGGGAATGCCATTCTGAAGTTCTCCGCCTCGATCCGACGCACCGCGTCGACCACGGCCACCGAGATAAGATTGGCGAAGGCTTCGGTCAGATCGGCCCGGCAGGAAGACACGTCAAGCGCAGCCACAAGATCCCCCTTGTGATCGTAGATGGGAGCGGTGGTACAACTGAGCCCCGTGTTGCGCGTATGAAAATGCTGGTCGCGATGGATTGTCAGTGCGCGCTGTTCAACCAGGCAGGTGCCGATCCCATTGGTGCCCTGGCACTGTTCGTTCCAGACGGAGCCGGTCCACAAGCCCCAGGAATGAAACGTCTCGTCATCCACCGGGGCGCCGCGCCGTTCGACCGGCACGCCGTCACGATCGGCGAGAAGCACACAGCACCCGACGCCACCCACGGCAAGATAGAGCCGGTCCAGACTCGATTGGGCAGCACGGATGAGCGGCTCGCTGCGTTGCCGGGCCTCTCCGAATTCCGCCTCTGTAAGATAGCGTGGGGGACTGCAATCGGTCGGATCGAGCCGATGCAATTTGGAAGACCGTCGCCAGGAGGCAACCAGAGCGGACCTCGCTGCGGCGTCCGAAGCGATCGCGGCCTGAATGCGGTCGGCATGATGACCGGATAGATCCTCGCCCATGCTTATCCTCCCAAACCTCAACTGTCCCTTTCAGGCCCTGGATCAGGTCAACTGCAAGACAGCGCTAAGCTGTCATTACGCCCGCTTTTCCGCTTTCAATCCTCACACTGTCAATTCGTCGGAAGAACTAGAGGGGCAAACCACTCCCCACCATGCTTGGCTGAACCGATGGTCATTCTCGCCCCGAACGTTCGAACAACCTTGTTGAAGCGAACCGCTCAATTGACGTCCTGACAGCGTATTCAAACCGGACTGGGCATTCATTGATCGAGAGCAAAGTCTCGCACGGCACGCCGCCTGGCGACATGGGATGGATTTTCTCGATGCTCCGGATCACAAGCCGGACTGGCGAAGATTGGGACGCCGAACCGCGTGGCGGAGAAACGGCCTTCAGAAGGGCGTCAGAGCAGAAGCTCTGACGCAAGAAGGCCAAGGTGCCGTATCAGGGGCGATATGGGGTCGGCTCAACGCCGTTGAAGAAGGTCCAGAAACTCTCATAGACCAGATCAGGCCGGTGCTCGGCTGGATAGTGACCTGTCGGAATGGCCCAGCCCCTGAGGTCGGGCGCCCAGGGCGTCCAAGCTTCAATCGGCGTCAGGTGACGGCCAACATGGCTGTTGCTGCCCCAGATCACCATGACCGGGCACTGGATCGTCTTCTTGCCGAAATCGGCTGTGTCCATGGCGAGGTCGAGCGTTACGGTCGCGCGGTAGTCCTCGCACACGGCGTGGATCTGCTCAGGCGTGGTGCAGCGGGCATACTCCTTGAAGGCTTCCGGCGTGAATATCTCCAGGCCAACGCCTTTCTTGTTGAGCTTGTAGTTGATGTAGTAGTCGAGGTCGGCACAGATCAGCTTCTCGGGGAAGGGCGCCTTCTGCGCCATGAAGAACCAATGATAGCTCTCCAGCCCCCATCCAAGGGTGACGTTGGTCAGGAGATGGTAGGTCGGGATGATATCCAGCGCGCAGAAACGGGTGATCCTGTCGGGCTGATCGAGCACCATCCGAAACCCGACGCGGGCACCGCGGTCATGGCCAGCAAGCGCGAACTTTTCAAAGCCAAGCGCGCTCATCACATCAAAGGCGTCTTCGCCCATGGCGCGGAAGCTGTAGGCGGCATGGTCCGCACCGCCGTCGGGTTTCGAGCTGTCGCCATAGCCGCGCAGGTCGATGGCGGCCACAGTGAAGGACTTTGCCAGGGAAGGCGCGATGCGATGCCAGCTGACATGCGTCAACGGGTTGCCGTGAACAAGCAGCAATGGTGGGCCTGATCCCGCGACGGCGACATTGATCTCGGCGCCCCTGGTCTTGATCCTTCTGTAGGAGAACCCCTCCATCAGGCTTCCATGCTTGCTTTCCAAGGGTGGCATCGAGGATGCGAGGGCGGCTTCCGAGGCGTGTTGGCTGTCCATGGTGCTCTCCAGATAAGGTCGCCCTTAGCCTCGCTCTCAAATTGAATATTGTCAACAATTTTCAGTTGACTTTTCTTGGATGCGGCGCAACATGGCTTCAAAGCGGTCACGAAGCCAGCCTTGCGCGGCCGATATCGGGTGGCTTCACCACCGTCGAGCCGAAGGGGGCATGTCCATGGAAAATCCAGATAAATCCTCGCGCAAAACCACTTCACCCCTGCCTCGTCTGGCCTTGCTGCTTGGTGATATGACCGGTATCGGTCCGGAGCTCGTTGCTCGCGTGCTGTCGGACGGTAGCCTCTCCGACGTGGCGCGCATTGTCGTTCTTGGCGACCGGCGTGTCCTGGAGATGGGCGCCCGCGACGCCGGCGTAGCGCTTTCGCTCAAGACCGTCCCGGATGTTGCATCCATCGACTGGAATGCAGCCGAAATACCTCTTATCGACCTCGGCAACATCGATCCCGCGGCCTTGCCGCGCGGCGTGGTCTCACCGGAGTCGGGCAAGCTGACGGGGGACACCTTGGCCGAGGCGGTGCGGCTGGCGATGAAAGGCGATGTCGATGGCATCACCTTCGCGCCGCTGAACAAGGCAGCGCTCCATGCCGGCGGATGGAAATTTCCCGACGAGCACAAGATGTTTGCTCATCTGTTGGGACACAAAGGTTATTTCTCCGAGATGAACGTGCTCGACGGCCAATGGATGTCGCGGGTCACCTCGCATGTGTCGCTGCGCACGGCTCTCGATCAGATCACCCATGACAGCATCATCGAGGCGATCGAACTGGTTAACCGCACCATGCAGCGCGCCGGTAAGGACAAACCGCGCATCGCCGTTGCGGCCCTTAACCCTCATGCCGGCGAGAACGGGCTGTTTGGCCGTGAGGAAATCGACCTGATCGGACCGGCGGTCAAGGTCGCCGCGGCAACCGGCATCGACTGCAAGGGGCCTTTCCCGGCCGACACCATCTACATCAAGGCCTTCGCGGGCGAGTATGACAGCGTGGTCGCCATGTACCACGACCAGGGGCAGATCGCGACCAAGCTGCGCGGGTTCAACCGCGGCGTGACCGTCACGGCCGGGCTGGAGACCGTGTTCACCACGCCGGCGCACGGAACCGCCTTCGACATCGTTGGCAAGGGAAGTGCATCGACAGGTGCACTGGAAAACGCAGTCCGCCTCGCGGCTCAGCTTGCGCGCCGCAAGGACACGCAGCGCGAAGAGGCCGCAGCCTGAGCAATTCCCGTCGATCAGCCTGGAAAGCAAAATGACACAATACAACAGTTTCCGCATTGCGGTCATCCCAGGCGACGGGATCGGCAAGGAGGTCGTACCCGAAGGCGTACGCGTTCTGGAAAAAGTCGCGTCGCGCTTCGGCATCGGGCTGTCGTTCGACTGGTTCGATTTCGCCTCTTACGACTACTATGCCCGTCACGGCCGGATGCTGCCGGAAGACTGGAAGGACAAGATCGGATCGCATGACGCGATCTTCTTTGGCGCCGTCGGTTGGCCGGCCGGCGTGCCCGATCACGTGTCGCTGTGGGGGTCGCTTCTCCAGTTCAGGCGCGAGTTCGATCAGTACGTCAATCTGCGGCCGGTGCGCCTGATGCCTGGTGTGCCGAGCCCGCTCGTCGGCCGTGGTCCCGGCGATATCGATTTCTGGGTCGTGCGCGAGAACACCGAAGGCGAGTATTCATCGATCGGTGGCCGTATCTTCCCGGGCACCGAGCGCGAAGTGGTTATGCAGGAAACGGTCATGACGCGCATCGGCGTCGATCGCGTGCTGAAATTCGCATTCGAGCTTGCCGCCAAGGGCAAGCGCAAACACCTCACCTCGGCGACCAAATCGAACGGCATCTCGATCAGCATGCCCTATTGGGACGAGCGCGTTGAGGAAATGGCGAAAGCCTTCCCCGACGTGCGCTGGGACAAGTATCACATCGACATCCTGACGGCTCAGTTCGTGCTTCACCCCGATTGGTTCGATGTGGTCGTCGCATCGAACCTTTTCGGTGACATTCTTTCCGATCTCGGTCCGGCCTGCACGGGAACGATCGGCATCGCGCCGAGCGCCAACATCAATCCGGACCGCAATTTTCCATCTCTGTTCGAACCGGTCCATGGCTCGGCACCGGATATTGCCGGGCAGGGGATCGCAAATCCGGTGGGGCAGATCTGGTCGGCGGCGATGATGCTTGACCACCTCGGACATGCTGAAGCGGCTGCCGGGATCGTATCGGCGATCGAGACCGTTTTGGCCGAGCCTTCGCTGCGCACGCGCGATCTCGGCGGCGCTGCAAACACCGTCGAATGCGGCAAGGCGATCGTCGCCGCGCTCTGACTTCCAGATCAATTTTCTCAAAGCCCGGGACGACAGGTCGCCTGCATTGGCCAGGCTGGCCGCCGACGTCGGCGAAACCCACCTTTTAGGTAGCCGGGGTTGCGGCCTGGGCGATCGCAGCGGTGTCTTCGAGGCTCTCGATATCCCAGCACAGGTCCCGCAGACGCGCCGTTGCCTTCGCACCCAGAACCGGTTCGGCCAGTCCGCCGAACTTTGCGTTGAGGTCGTCGTCGGTCATCGGCCGCGCCAGGCTGCCGATCGCATGCTCGACATGCCTCTTGAGCACGCGACCATCCTTGAGCTTGATCGTGACGTGACATTCGTCTTCAGCGACGCTTTGCGACGCCACTGCGCTGACGCGATCGCGCAGCGCAATGACCTGCTTATCGCGCACGTTTGCATCGCTGTATTCTGCCTCGCCGGCGCGGCCTTCGATAATGGCGACCGCTGCCGAATGGTAGACACTGAATTTGCCTTCGAGGCCGACCTGCGGGGTCTTCTTGCCGGTCAATTCCAACACCAACGGGTCGACTTCCAACTCAATGCTTTCGATCTCGTCGGCCTTCAGGCCGAATTCATTGCGCAATTGCACACAGCCGTCGATGATCGGGTGGATGACGATGCCGCAAGCGAACGGCTTGTAGGTGTTGAGAGCGATCTCGAAACTCTCGCCCAGGCCTTTGGTGATCTCGTCGAAATTCCGTTCGGTGGACATGACATGGGCAAAACCGCGCGGCGCCTCGAGCACGCGGTTTGACGAGGTGAAGTCGCGTTGCGCCAGCACGGCGGAGAGCAGTCCATTTTGCGCGGCGCGGCCGGGATGGAAGCTTTTGCACATGGTTCCGAACATCTCACGAAAACCCGAAGACTGTGTGCCGGCAATGCCGAGCGCCCAGATCATCTGCTGTTCGTTGAGGCCGAGCAGGCGGCCTGCCGCAGCGGCCGCCCCAAAAACGCCGGCGGTTCCGGTGATGTGCCAGCCGATGTCGTAGTGCGCGGGATAGACGGCGTTGCCGATGCGGCATTCGACCTCGACGCCGAGGATGAAGGCGTGCAGGAGATCACGCCCGCTCACCGTCTGCATCTGAGCCAGGCTGAGGATTGCGGAGGCGACCGGCCCGGCCGGATGGATGATGGTCCTCAGATGTGTGTCGTCGAAATCGAAGACATGGCTGGCGATGCCGTTGATGAGCGCGGCGTTCAAGGCGTCCAGCCGTTCGCTACGGCCGAGGATCGCAGCCTGATCCTTGCCGGCGAACGGTGACACCGCCGACAAGGCAATGTCGACGCTCGGATGTTGCGAGCCGCCTACGGCGCAGCCGGTCCAGTTGAGGAAGGAGCGCACTGCCTCGCGCCGGACGTTTGCCGGTACGCTGTCCGCGGATGCCGACACGACATAGCGCGCCAGAATGGCTGTAACGTCCATCATTTGATCTCCCTGGATCGCCGTCGGGCACCGCCCGGTGCATCGGCGTGCTTGCTGATTGGCGTGCATCACGCCATGAAGGCACCGCCATTGACGTGGACGGTCTGGCCGGTGATGTAGCGAGCCGCCGGTCCGCAGAGATAGCGCACGAGCAGTGCAACTTCCTCGGGTGTTCCACGCCGCCCGACAGGCGGCAGTTTCCCGGCATGATGAGAGGGTTCTCCGCCGGCACGTTGAGTGTCGATCATGCCGGGTGAAACGCAATTGACCGTGATGCCTTCACCGGCAAGGTCATGGGCGAGCGCCCGGGTGAATCCGGCCAGGCCCGCCTTGGCCGCGATGACATGGGCGCGACCGCTGGCGCCGGTATGAGCCGACAGACCGCCGATGTTGATCACCGCTGCCTGTCCCGATTTCTTGAGATGCGGGAGCGCTGCATGGGCGGTGAGGAATGCACCATCGAGGATGATCGAAAGCACTTCGCGCCATTCGGTGAAACTCAGATCCCCGAACGCGGTTTCGCGTCGCACGGCGGCGCTGTTGACGAGAATGTCTATGCCGCCGAACTGCCGGACAGCCGCGCCGACCAGCTCGTCGACGGCGTTCGGATCGACGACGTCGGCCAGGACGGCCGTAGCCCTGCCGCCGGCGGCGGTGATCTCGTTGACGACAGCTTCGGCTTCGGCACGAGATGTGCGTGCGTTCACGACCACCGCGGCCCCGGCTCGAGCCAGTTCCAGCGCCATCACGCGCCCGATGTTGCGTCCTGCACCGGTCACGATGGCGACGCGCCCCTCAAGTTCCCGCGCGCCGTTCATGCGATGTCCGTGGTTTTGGCTGTACCGCCGATTGAATGCTCCGTGTCGGCTGCCGCCGGCAGGGTCATGCGGCTCTTGCCGCTCAGCACATGCGCAAACGCTGCATCCATGGCTGCCGTGGCGTCTCCCGCTCCCAACGCTGCCACGATGCGGCGATGCTCGATATTGGATACGGTCAGGCCGCCGCCTTGCAGCAGCGCACGCTCCCGAAACAGGTGCAGTTCCTTGACGAGCTCGGAATAGGCCTTGTGCAGCCGGCTGTTCCCGGCAAAGCGCAGGATGGAATCGTGGAATTCCAGATTGAGCGGATAGTAGTTGTCGAGCGAATTCGCGAGAACCGCTTCTTCCATGCGATCAAGTAAACTCTGGAGTTCCGAAATCTGCTCCGGCGTCACCTTGGTCGCCAGCAACCGCGCCGCCGATGCAAACAGGCCTGCTCGCACGTCGTAGAGTTCGGCGGCCTGTTCCTCGCCAATCCGGCGCATGAACACGCCTCGATTGGGCACGAGTTCGAGCAAGCCTTTTTCGGCGAGCGCGCGGCAGACTTCGCGGATCGGGCCGCGGCTCACCGAGAAGCGGATTGCCAGCGAATTCTCGTTCAATCGCTCACCAGGGGCAAATTCTCCCGACAGGATGAGGGTTTCCAACTCACGTCGAAGGACGCTCGTCAGGGAGTGGTTCTGGAGAAATTCAAGCTCGGCCCTCATGGGGTAGTGATCGACTATTTACTGCAAACTGTCAACAGAATACAGTGCCGCCGACGCAGCGATCGAGCACATCCCTGGTTTGAAAGCAGGAAAAATCGGAGGTTTCATGGATCAAATGGATGTCCCGCTGGCGCCCGACACGTCACCCCCACCAAACCTCCTTGAGCTCTTCCTGGCGTTCACCAAGCTCGGCATCACCAGCATTGGCGGTGGTGTGAACGGCATGATGCACACGGAATTCGTGGTGAATCGGCGCTGGTTCAGCGACAAACAGTTTCTGTCAGGGCTGGCGCTTAGCCAGTCACTTCCTGGTGTCAATGTTGCAAACCTGGCGCTCTGGCTCGGGTTTCAATGTCGCGGTGTCGTCGGCGCCGTGGTGGCGCTGGCGGCGGTTGTGCTGCCCCCTGCGGTCGCGATAGTTTTGATAGGAAATATCGTGCTGAGGCTGAGCGCCGATCCCGCGATCGGCGCTATCCTCGTGGGGCTGGCGGTTGCGGCCGCCGGCTTGTCACTGTCAGTCGGCTACCTTGCCATGCGCTATGCCTGTGTCGACGCGGTTTCAATTGCCCTCTTCACGTGCACGCTGATCGGCGCGACTGTCTTTCATTTCTCGGCTCTCGTCGTTGTGGCGGTGCTTGCACCCATCGGCATCGGCGTCGGCTTTGCAAGAAGCCGCCATGAAAGACGATAATCTGCTTGTCAGCCTGTTTCTGGTGTTCGCGCCTCTGTCCTTGATGGCCATCGGCGGGGGAGCCTCCATTCTGGGCGAACTGCAGCACAGCGTTGTCGACAACCAGCATTGGTTGACCAACAAGACCTTCCTCGACATGTTTGCCATCTCCCGCGTTGCGCCCGGACCGGGAACCCTGATCGTCACGCTGATGGGTTGGCATCTTGCCGGATGGGCGGGCGCGATCGTTGCGACGATTGCGATTTTTGCGCCGTCGTCGCTGCTGGTGATCGTGATCGCGCATTTCTGGCACAGCCGTCCCAATGCAGCATGGCAAGGGGCTTTGATTTATGGCCTGGCCCCGCTCGCCGCCGGGCTGGTGCTGTCAAGCGTGTTCACTCTCTTGAGCAACGCGAAAGGGGGATGGATTGCCTGGTGCGTGGCAATTGTGGTCGCCGTTGCCGCGCGAACAATTCGTTTGGGTCCACTGACGCTGATGGCCGCAGGATCGTTGGTCTTTTGCGGCCTCTTGTGGGCCGCCGGATAGCGCGCCGCAAAGCCATTTCGATTCAACGCAGATGGCAGCGCTTTGCAATTCATGCAGATAGTCGTCAGTTAATTGTTGACAATTGACAAAATTGGACCGACCTTTAGTAGCAGGCACAAGCGCATCGCGTTTGTGAGGAAATGTTTCGGGAGGACGGATGGCCTTTGTGGAACTCGATAAGCTGACCAAGCGCTACGGCAAGCTGACGGTGGTCAACGCGGTCGATCTCGCTATCGAGAAGGGAAAACTGGTGTGCCTGCTCGGACCTTCGGGCTGCGGCAAGACCACGACCTTGCGCCTGGTTGCCGGCTTCGTTCAGCCGTCGGACGGTCAGATCCGCGTCGGCGGCCGTGTTGTGTCGTCGCCCCACGCCAGCGAACCGCCGGAAGCGCGCAACATGTCGATGATCTTCCAGAGTTATGCGCTCTGGCCGCATATGACCGTGTTCGAGAACATCGCCTACGGCTTGCGGCTTCGTCGCATGGGCAAGGCCGATATTCAGGCAAAGACAGGTCGCATCCTCCAGGCGACCAAGCTCGAAAGTCTGGCCGAGCGCTATCCGGGCGAGTTGTCAGGCGGTCAGCAGCAGCGTGTTTCCCTGGCGAGAGCCCTTGTCATCGAGCCGGAGACGCTGCTGCTCGACGAGCCGCTTTCCAACCTCGATGCCAATCTTCGCGAGGAGATGCGTTTTGAAATCCGCCGCCTCCATGACGAGTTCCGCTACACGACCGTCTATGTCACGCACGATCAGACGGAGGCCATGACCGCTGCCGATGTCATCGTGGTGATGAACCAGGGCAATGTCGAGCAGGCCGGTTCTCCCGAAGACATTTACGAGCGGCCGCGTTCGGAGTTCGTTGCACAGTTCATCGGCGGCACCAACATCTTCAAGGGCAAGCGGGTCGGAACGGACACTGTCGATTGCGGCAACGGTCTGCTGCTGCGCTGTGGCAGCGGCGACTATGCCGCCAACGGCCAGACCGCCGTATCCGTGCGGCATCACGATCTGCATCTCACCAACGAGAAACCGAAGGGCGATCCGAGCAACTGGGCCACCGGAAAGGTCGTGCGCCAAGTCTATCTCGGGTCGCATCGCGATTATCTTGTCAATCTATCAGGTGGCGAAACCGTGCGGGCGATCGCGCCTGTCGATGTCGCCGTCCCGGAAAACCAGCAAATTTGGCTTCATTGCCCACCTGATCGTTGCCGGGCGCTCGCACACTAGGGAGAGAGAGAATGTCCAATAAGAAAGTCGCAGCAGGCGCGTTTCTAGCAGCCTTGGCATGGGGGCAATTGGCCTGGGCCGGTCCACCCGAACCCTACAAAGTTACGGACGACCTGGTTGCCGCGGCAACCAAGGAAGCATCGGTGGTCTACTACACCTCCACTGATGTCCAGGTCGCCGAGAAACTGGGCGCCGCATTCGAGGCGCACTATCCAGGCATTAAAGTCCAGGTGGAAAGGGCCGGTTCGGAGCGCGTCTTTCAGCGCATAGGACAAGAATATTCGAGCGGCATCCACAACGCCGACATCATCGAAACCTCCGACGCATCCCATTTCCTGACGTTCAAGGAGCAGAACTGGCTGACGCCGGCCGTTCCGGAGGATGTCGCCAAGATGTGGCCGGAAAAGGATCGTGATCCCGATGGCTTCTACGCGGCGTTCCGCGCCACGTTGACGGTGATTGCCTACAGGACAGATCTGGTCAAGGAAGGAGACGCGCCGAAGACCTGGACTGACCTGCTCGATCCCAAATACAAAGGCAAGCTGGTGAAGTCGCACCCCGGCTACAGCGGCAACGTGATGACCGCCACCTACGCACTCAGCCAGCTTCTCGGATGGGACTATTTCGAGAAACTGGGCAAGCAGGGTGTGATGCAGGTTCAGTCCTCGACGGAGCCGCCGAAGGTCCTCGCCCAGGGCGAACGCCCGATCCAGGCGGACGGCAACGAATACAACGTCTTCATCCTCCAGGACAAAGGCGTGCCGATCAAGGCGGTCTATCCGGCGGAGGGAACCTCGATCGCTTACGGCAACGCCGCGATCCTGGCTTATGCTCCTCATCCGAACGCAGCCAAGCTGTTCTATTCCTTCATGTTCTCGCAGGAAGCGCAGCAGTTGAACGACGATTTCGGCGGTTTGCGTTCGGTTCGCCCGGACGTGAAGGAGAAATCCAACCGCACGCCGCTCTCCCAGATCAAGCTTCTCGACTCCGATCCGTCGAACGTTCGGGATGCCGTTGAAGAGATCAAGCAGAAGTACGAAGAGTATTTCGGCACGTAAGCAACTGCTCGGCACCGGCCACGGATCGGTGCCAGAATGAGGATCTTGCGATGTCGTCACCGGCGACATCGCCATATCCCTGGGCAGATCGGCGGTTGATCCGCCGACGCCGGATCAAACTCAGAGGTGACCAGGTGACCATCGCTGCATTGTCCCCCGATACCGCCAACAGGCGACACCTCGGCAGATTCGATTTGTCGACGCCGCTCTTCGTGCTGCTCGCAGTGGTTCTGTGTGTGCTGGTCCTGCTGCCTTTGTTCTGGCTGGGATACTACGCCCTCACCAACAAGGCCGGTTCACCGACCCTGGCGAACCTGGCCCGTCTCTTTACCGATGCCACAATTCGCCGGGCCTTCCTCATATCGCTGGGCATGGCTGGTTGCGTCGGCGTGTTCTCTTGCCTGGTGGCCACACCACTCGCCTGGCTCGTCGCGCGCACCGACATGCCGGGGCAGCGCCTGGTCCGCAGCCTGGTGACGGCATCCTTCGTGACGCCGCCATTCCTGGGTGCCATTGCCTGGGCGATGCTGGCCGCACCCAACAGCGGCATCCTTAACAACATCTACCGCTGGGCATTTGGCCTCGATCAATCGCAGGCGCTGTTCAACATCTACACCTTCACGGGACTGGTGTTCGCGGTCACCTGCTACTCGTTCCCCTTCGTCTTCACGCTTGTTGCCAACGCCTTCGACAAGGTGCCATCGGATCTCGAGGAAGCGTCGGCGATCCTCGGCGGCAAGCCAGGCACCACATTGCGGCGGGTGACCCTGCCGATGGTGCTGCCGGCGATGCTCGCCGGGTCTCTGGTCGCCATCGTCCAGGCCTTCACCATGTTCGGTTCGCCGGCTATCCTGGCGCTGCCGGCCGGGTTCCACGTTCTCACCACCAAGATCTGGAGCTTCTTCCAGTTTCCTCCACGGCTTGATCTCGCGGCAGCAAGCGCCGTGCCTTTGCTTGTGGTCACAATGCTCTTGCTGTGGGGGCAGAGATGGCTGCTTGGGCGCCGTGGCTACACCGTGCTCGGCGGCAAGAGCGGCACCCCCCGGCGTGTGAAGCTGGGCAACTGGAAATGGCTGGCGGGCGCATACGTGCTGTTCATCCTGTGCGTGACGATCCTGTTCCCCTACCTGGCCTTGCTCAAGGTGGCGCTGACCCACAACATTTCCGAACCGCTCAGCTGGAGTTCCTTGACGCTCCATAACTTCAATTTCGTGCTTTTCGAATTCTCCAGCACGCGGCTCGCCATCTGGAACACCCTGATCCTCGGCCTCGCGACGGCAACGATCGCGACCGGCATAGCCCTTGTCGTGTCCTATCTGGTTGCGCGCCGCGCGGTGCCGGGCGCCTCGCTGCTCGGCATGCTGGCGACCGCGCCGATTGCGATTCCAGGCATTGTGCTGGGCGTTGGTCTTTTCCTGGCCTACGCCAATCCGACTTTCGGCCTCTACGGCACGCTATGGATCCTGCTGATCGCATTCCTGACGATTGAGCTTCCGGCCGGTTACCAGCAACTGTCATCGGCCTTCCATGGCGTCCATCCGGAACTGGAGGAAGCCAGCCGGATTCTCGGCGCCACCCGCCTGAAGACCCTTTGGCAGATCACCGCGCCATTGTTGCGCACCAGCCTGATCGCGGCCTGGTGTTTCGTCTTCATCGGCACCATCCGGGAATTGTCGGCGACGGTCCTGCTGACGACGGCGCAGACCAAGCTGGTCTCGGTCATCATCTACGACCTCAACGAAAGCGGCGACTACGGCGCGATTTCGGTGCTTGGTATTCTGCTGCTGGTGGTTTCGTTCACTGTCGTCTTCATAGCCAACAAGGTCCCGGTTCTCGGCGGCGCGGCGCCCAGGAGTGGCAGTTGATAGGATACAGCTTGGTTCCACAGCAATTATCGGCGTTTCGCTTGACAAGAGGAAGTATCGTCTCAGTCATGGGCTCGATTGGACGCGTCGGCATCAATTCGATGAGGGAGACCAAACCATGGATGATGCGCAGGCAACGCGTCGGTGGCCATCGGGGCCGGACCAGGCAAGCGGCATATCCCGTGACGCATTGAACGGAATTTAGGCCCATGGCTAACGAAACCGAGAACATGCAGGGATTTTCGCCCATCGACTTTTTGCGCACGCGCTCGCTTGCCAATGTCGTGCAGCACGAAATAGAGCGAATGATTGTCGAGGGGGAATTCACACCCAACGAGAGGATCAACGAAAACGCCCTGGCCCAGCAACTCAAGGTCAGCCGGGGACCGATCCGCGAGGCGTGCAGCGCGCTGGCCGCTCTTGGCCTGATCCAGGTGATCCCCAATCGCGGGTTTTTCGTACGCGAACTCAGTGAAGACGAAGCCCGTGATGTCTCGGAGGCCCGTGCCTACATCTTCGCCTGCATGACCATGAGCGTTGCCGAGAGGATCACCGACGCCGAGGTCGCCAGGCTGCGCGTGCTCGTCGACCGCATGGACGCGCTGGCCAAGACCGGTGAGGTGAGCCAGTACTACCCGGTCAATCTGGAATTCCATTCCGAACTGGCCAGGATGTGTGGCAACGCACGCCTGGCGCAGATCTATCTCGGCCTCGCTCGTGAGCTTCATATCCAGCGTTATCGAGCATTGGCGAGTGGCGACGTGCTCGACATATCCAACCGCGAGCATCGGGCAATAGTTGAGGCTGTTGCCGCCCGCGATCCGCAACAGGCTTTCACGGCCGGGCGGGCGCATATCGTCAATGGCACCTCGCGAACGCGCAGGGCCAGCGTCGCTTTGCGCCACGGCTCCGACTGACCCCCACAGGGGCGACTCTCCACCCCATACCTGTAGTCGAGGTCGAGGACGGATACCGCGACAGCATTTTGTATGCCGGCGGTAGCGACTGTCCGACGAACTGAAAACTCGGTTGCCCTGTCGACAAAAAATTGTTGACAGTTTACCAAAACTGCCTTCCTACTCTTCTGCATCAGGCGGCCATGACATGGAGTCGAGCTTGAACTCGATGCCTGGTTGGGCCGCTACAATTTCGATGGAGAGGACTATCAATGCACGACACCGCACCTGCAGGTCTCACAAATTATGTGGCGGAATTCGTCGCGTCGGCCACTCCGGAAGATCTGCCGGACGACGTCGTGGCCCTTGGCAAGAAGTCGATACTGGACGGCATTGGGCTGGCTCTTTCAGGCTCGGTCGCGCAAAGCGGCGACCTCGTCCGCCGCCATCTCGATGAACTTGGACTGATGCCGGGCGCCGCGACAGTAATCGGAGCGGGCCGCAAGGTTGCACCGCGCTTTGCGGCATTCGCGAATGGTGTCGGCATCCATGCCGATGATTATGACGACACCCAGCTGGCCGTCGCCACGGATCGCGTCTACGGCTTGCTGACCCATCCCACGGCGCCGGCATTGCCCGCGGCCCTGGCCATTGGCGAACAGGTGGGCGCCTCGGGCAAGCAGGTCATGCTGGCGTATCATCTCGGCGTCGAGGTCGAGTGCAAGATCGCCGAGGCCATCGCGCCCCGCCACTATCAGACGGGATTTCACGCGACGGCCACCTGCGGAACGTTTGCCGCGGCCGCGGCTGCGGCGTGGCTTTTGCGTTTCGACGCGAAAACCACGGCTCGTGCGCTTTCGATCGCAGGCAGCCAGTCGGCTGGTTTGCGTGAGAATTTCGGCACGATGACCAAGCCGTTCCATGCCGGGCGTGCATCGGAAAGCGGTGTCGCCGCCGCACAGTTCGCCGCCCATGGATGGACTGCCACCGACAAGATACTGGAGGCCCCGCGCGGGTTCTTCCAGGCGGCCGGCGGCGGTTACGATGAGAACGCCATCCGCGGACGCCTCGGCGCTCCCTGGACGTTCGCCAACCCAGGCATCTCGATCAAGCCGCATCCCTCGGGGTCGTTGACCCATCCCGGCATGACTGAGATGGCGCGCCTCATCCGTGAGAATGACATCAAGGCCGGGGAGGTGAAGCACGTGCGCATCGGCACCAATTCCAACATGCCGAACGCCCTGATCCATCACCATCCGCATGATGAGTTGCAGGCCAAGTTCTCCATGGAATTCTGCATGGCCATCCTGCTGCTCGACGGCAAGGCCGGGCTTGGCGAATTTACGGATGCGGCAACGCAACGCGACGACGTCAAGGCCATGATCGACAGAGTGGATTTCGTCATCGACGAAAAGGCCGAGAAGGCAGGCTATCACAAGATGACAACGATCATCGACATCACGCTCAATGATGGCCGCGTCATCCATGGCGAGGCCGATTTCGGCAAAGGCAGCCCCGCCAATCCGATGAGTTATGAAGAGGTCGCCGACAAGTTCCGGGACAACGCGGCTCATGCCCGCCTTGCTCGTTCGGCAACCGACGAGGTCGTCGCGCTGGTGCGTGACCTCGAAGAACAGCCCTCGCTCGAACGCTTGATGGCCCTGGTCGCCAAGGCCGGCTGACGGTCTTCGTGGCGCTGCGGCGCAGCCGGCATTCAGAAAGGTTGGTTCGATGGCCCATCTCACGATCGGCATCCTCAATGGCGATGATATCGGACACGAAATCGTGCCCACTGCCGTGCGCATCGCCCGGGCCGCCGCGGCGCGAACGGGTCTCGACATCGACTGGCGACCGATGCCGATTGGCCGCTCGGCACTCGACACACACGGCTCGACGATGCCCGACGGCACGCTCGAGACGCTTTCGACACTCGATGGCTTCATACTCGGTCCGATCGGACATCGCGCCTATCCAAAGGTGATTGGCGCGATCAACCCGCATCCCATCTTGCGCAAGCACTTCGGCCTTTTCGCCAACGTCCGTCCGACCCGCTCGTTTCCCGGACTTGGCGCGCTGTTCGACGATGTCGATCTCGTCATCGTTCGGGAAAACAATGAGGGCTTCCAGCCGGATCGCAATGTGGTTGCTGGTTCGGGAGAATTTCGTCCAACGCACGATACGACCATTTCGGTCCGCGTCATCACCCGTGCCGGCAGCTATCGCGTGGCCAAGGCCGCACTCGAACTTGCCAGAACCCGGCGCAGGAAGCTGACGATCGTTCACAAGGACACCGTGTTCAAGCTCGGCTGCGGTATGTTCGTGGAGGAGTGCTACCGGGCCGCAGAGCAGTTCCCTGACGTCGCTGTAGATGAGGTGATCGTCGACACCTTCGCCATGCGGTTGCTTCGCGATCCCCAGACATTCGATGTCGTCGTCACCACCAACATGTTCGGCGACATACTGAGCGACGAGGCAGCAGGCCTCGTCGGCGGCCTCGGCATGGCGCCAGGCCTGTGTATCGGCGAAGGCAACATAGCCATGGCGCAGGCGGCGCACGGGTCTGCTCCCGATATTGCCGGAAAGGGCATCGTCAATCCCTATGCGATGGTCGAATCCACCCGCATGCTACTGGAGTGGCTCGGCCACAACCGCGGCATTGCCGAGGCGCTCGCCGCGGCGTCCATGATGGCGCAAGCCACCATTGCCGCGCTCTCGCGGCCCGAAACGCGCACGGGCGACATACGTGGGATCACCAACACCGAAGGAATGACCAGCGCCATCGTCGCTGCCATCGAGAAGGAATCTGAAAATGTCCTTGCATAAGATCGCTGTCATCGGCGGCGATGGTATCGGCCCGGAGGTGGTTGAGGCCGGCGTCAAGGTGCTGGAAACGCTGGCAGACGTCGAGCCAGGCCTTGCCTTCGATTTCAAGCGCTTTGACTGGGGCTCGGACTATTATCGCCGCAACGGCCGCATGATGCCGCAAGATGGTCTGGCTCAGATCGAGGGCTTCGATGCCATCTATTTCGGTTCGGTCGGTGATCCGAACCTTCCCGACGATATCACGCTCTGGGGTCTGCGTCTGGCCATCTGCCAGGGGTTCGACCAATACGCCAATGTGCGGCCGACGCGTCTCTTACCCGGACTGACGGGTCCGCTGCGGCCAGAGCTCGGCAAGCAGATAGACTGGGTGATCGTCCGCGAAAACAGCGAGGGCGAATATGCCGGCGTCGGCGGTCGCGCCCATCGCGGCCTGCCGATCGAGGTCGGCATGGATGTCGCCGTCTTTACCCGCACCGGCATCGAACGGATCGCCCGCTTTGCCTGTGACCTTGCCATGTCGCGCCCCCGCAAGCTGCTGACCGTGGTGACAAAGTCGAATGCACAGCGCCATGGCATGGTGCTCTGGGACGAAGTCGTGCGCGAAGTGGTGCGCGACCACCCTGGTCTGACTGTCGACTGGATGCTGGTCGACGCGATGACACAGCGCATGGTCAACAAGCCTGGCAGCATCGACACGGTCCTGGCGACCAACCTCCATGCGGACATCCTGTCCGACCTGGCTGCAGCACTTGGCGGGTCGCTCGGCATCGGCTCGACATCGAACATCGATCCGTCGCGCAATCGTCCGTCGATGTTCGAACCCATCCATGGTTCGGCCTTCGACATTACCGGCAAGGGCGTTGCCAATCCGCTTGGATCGTTCTGGACGGCGAGCTTGATGCTGGACCATCTGGGTGAGCAGGCTGCATCGCGACGTCTCATGGTTGCGATCGAAACCGTTACCGGTCGAGGAGAATTTCTTAGCCCGGATCTCGGTGGCGCAGCCAACACCGCCGAAGTAACGGCCGCTGTGATTGCCGCGCTTTCGGGCGTGAACAGTCCAGGATCCTGAGGCTTACCCGCACAGATGTGTTGTGGGCGCGGCGACTGTTCCGTCAACCACCGAGGCCGTCGCGGATCGCGCTGAAATAGCGGTCGGTTCCGACCTGTCCGCCCTTCAGCGCAACCTCCAGTCCGTCGATCGCCGCAAAGCGCGAATGGGCGACGCATAGCGGGGAGCCTGGCGAGGCAGGCAGCGGCATCCGCACCGTCAGCGCGTCGATGCCCATCTGGCCGAGCGCATGGCTCGATGTATCGCCGCCGGCGATGACCACGCGCCGCAGTTTCTGTTCGATCGTCAGTGCGCGAAGCAGTTCGCCCAGACCGCGGCCGAGCTTGTGGCGGGCGCCTTCCTGCCGGTCGATTTCGACGCCCCTGTCGGCGGCGGGGCCAAGCGCGGTGTAGAGGATGACGCTGCGCCCGGCTTGCAGGCTGGCGCGGCCGCTTGCCGCCGCACGCGCGATCACCTGCTCGGAAGCCTCCGAAACCAGTTCGACAGGATCGACCTCGATGCCGTCGAATCCGTCGCTCAGCGCATGCCGGATCTGTCGTTCGGTGGTCGGCGAGCAACTGCCCGATACGACGGCGATCCGGTCGGCAGCACCCGGCGGCGTGAAGCCTGGTCCAATGCTGACGATGTCATTCGAAGCCCATTCGGCCAGCAGCGCGTACTCGATGCCGGACGAGCCGACGACAAAGGAGCCGCCTGGCTTGCGGCTGCGCCAGATCTCTTTGCCGGCCAGTGCCTGGGTCCCGTGGCTATCGACGTCGACAAGCACGATGGCCGCGCCATTCGCCACGAGGCGATCGAATGCCTGCGACCGTGACGCGGATTGCAGGGTCGCTAGGTCAAGCAATCCCGAGGCAAGCCCGGTCTGCCGCGACAGGTGGATCAGCAGGTCGGATTCATCCATTGGCGTCGTCGGGTGGCGGCTCATCACCGGATGGCGGTCGATGCGGAAATATTGGTCGCGATAGGCGGCGAACAGGTGTCCAAAGGCGGTGTAGCGCTTGAGCTGCGGCGCGCCGACCAGCAGCGGCACGCTGTCCTGACTGAACACCGAGCGGCCGATGTCGATCGCCCGGCCGATGCTGCCGGTCGTTGGGCTGGAATCGAAAGTCGAGCAGACCTTGTAGTGGCAGATCGCGGCGTTCAGCGTCTTCAGCCAGGTGAAAGCGTCCTTGAGATGCGTGTCCATCCAGTGCGGCGTCTCGCTGCGGCTGGTGCCGGCCAATCCGATGGCCCGGCAATGTGGGAAACGCGAAAGTTGGGCTTCGTCCGGCTGGCGCATGAACAGCACCGTCTGCACGCCGCCGAGTTCGAGCGCTTCCATGACATCGGTCGAGCCGGTGAGATCGTCGCCATAGTAGCTGAGCAGCAGGTTCCGCATGGCGTCAGGCCGCCCTGCCATCGCCGAATTTTTCGATCGACCGCGCCAGTTCGGGATGAGTCAGGGCGAAGTCCGCCAGCGGAATGCCGTCTACCGCCGCTTGCCAGGCTTGCTGCACGGCGCGGACGCCGGCGCCCGGCCCGTCCGGATGGCTGACGATGCCGCCGCCGCAGAGATAGAGCAGATCGACCGTGCGGCCGGTTCGCTGGTAGGTCTCCGGCGCCTGCCCACCCCATTGGCCCGAGCCCGCCACGGGCAGGGCGCAATCATCGGGCGAGAAGATCGGCGTGGTCACCGCCTTGAAGGATTCGACGAAGGATGCATCCGGCTCCCAGTATTTCGAGGCGATGCCGTTGATCTGGAACTGGTCGACGCCGAGCAGCCGCCAGAATTGCTGCCAGACCTTGAAGTCCATGCCGAGGCCGGGGTGGCGGGTGAGGATGTCCCAGCCATTGCGGTGGGCGTGCAGCACCAGGCTGGAGCGCTTCCTCAGGAAGGCCATGCCGCCGAAGCCGATCGAATTGATGTTGACCACCGCACAATTGCCGCCGGCCTTCGCCACCAGATCGTGGTTGCGCATCATCTCGTCCGGGTCGGCATGCGAAATGCCGAAGGCATACATCACTTTCTTGCCGGACTTCTGCTCATGGTCGAGGATCAGCGGCATGATCGCCTTCACTCGCTCGGCCAGCGGCGAATAGGCCGGGCTCATCAGCTTCTCGTCGTCCTTGATGAAATCGACGCCAGCTTCGATCAGCTCGCCCACCATCGCCGCCGTCTCGTGCGGCCTCAGCCCCAGCGCCGGCTTGACGATGGTGCCGATGATCGGGCGCTCCTCGACACCAGTCAACCGGCGGCTGCCGGCGACGCCGAACTGCGGGCCTGGGTGCGCGCCGCGGAATTGCTCCGGCAGCTTCATGTCGACGATGCGAATGCCGGACAGCCCTTTGATCGAATAGGTACCGCCGATGGCGATGGTCATCAGCGCCACAAGGTCTGTGCCGATGGCGTCGAGCGGAAATGCGATGTCGACATCGGCGCGCTTGAACGGTCCATGGCCGGCTTCCGGAATGGAGGGGTGCATGGCGTCGGGCAGATGCCGGATCGCCAGAACGCGCGCAGCCACCCTGGCCTTCAGCTCCTCGGTCTCGCCGGGCAGCGCAACGAAGGTGCCGGTCGATTGGTCGCTGGCGATCTTGGCCGCCAGCACCTCGATGATGTCTGATGTTTCGATGCGATAGGTGAGGGTGATCATGGTCCGCCGTCTCAAGCCCGGGCGTTCGAAAAAGGTTCACCGATGCTCGAAATCTGGTATAATGAGTACATAAGTATTGCAAGAGATATCCGAGTGGAAGTTTGGTCGGGTCGACCCGACCGCAATTTCCGGGAATTGTGGCGGCAGTGTTAGATAGGCCGGATCAAGGGAGTGATTCGTGACGATGAACCGTTCCGAACCGATTGTCCGGCGTAAGCTTTCCGACGAGGTCTTCTTGCGGCTGAAGCGCCTGATCACCAGCGGCGAACTGATGCCGGGCGATGACATGCCCTCGGAGCGCGAACTGATGGAACGCTTCGAGGTTGGCCGTCCGGCGATCCGCGAGGCGATGCAGGCGCTGAGCAATATGGGGCTGGTGGCGATCTCGCATGGCGAGCGCGCCAAGGTGCTGCAGCTGACCGCCAAGTCGATCATCAGGCAGGTCGACGGCGCAGCCAAGATCATCCTGTCGTCGTCGAAAGACACGTTGGAGCACCTCAAGAACGCCCGCATCTTCTTCGAGCGAGGCATGGTCAGGGAAGCAGCCGAAAAAGCCACCGCCGAGGATGTGCAGCGGTTGCGCGCAACCGTTGCCGAGCAGCGCAGCTTTCGCGGTGATTCCGAAGCCTTCATATCCGCCGACATGAAGTTTCATACCCAGATCGCGGCGATTTCGGGCAACCCGATCTACGTCGCCGTCAGCGAGGCGATGCTGGGCTGGCTGAAGGAATATCACACCGAAATGCTGATCTGGACCGGCAAGGAAAAGTTCACGCTGACCGAGCATGAAGAGATCATCGGCCGCATCGAGAAGAAGGATGCCGACGGTGCCGAGAAGGCGATGATCAAGCACCTCGAGCGCTCGCGTGCGCTCTATGTGATGAACTCCGAAAAGTGAATCCGCAGGTTCAGCCGAACCGGGTGATCGCGTAGGGCGTCATCACCAGCTGGCCTCTGCCCAGCGCTGAAATGTCGACCGGCACGTCCTCCGCTGTCAGGTTCGCCAGCCACACGATGGTCTGACCGGAAGCGGAGCGCCCGGCCAGCGCCACCACCTTGGTCTCATCGCTCGTCGTTGCCGCAACATGTGCGAGGCCGGCCAGTTCGCAAAGCCCCTTGATAGCCCTGAAGATCGGCCGGGGTGATCCTTCCGCGACTGGCTCGCCCGGTCCCGCCAGCACGCCGAACGGCCCTGTCGAGCCGGAGAGCGTCAGCATCTCAAGCCCCGCCGGTGCGACGCGTGCCGCATAGCCGATCGTCCATGCGGCACCGAACAGGCCGGCATGGCGCGGGTCGCGGTCGGCCATGGCAATGCGCTGTCCCCGGGGATTGGACTTGGTCGCGCCGCCATAGGGGTTCTGACGCATGGCAATCGTCGACGGGCCGATCCGGTAGGGTGTTTCTCCGAAGATCGCTCGCACCGATTGGGTGATGAAGGGCAGCGTCTCCAGCGATTGCATGACGCTGAGATCGTTGGCCGCGTGCACGAGCGGGCAGGTGCAATGAGTGACGAAGTCGAGCAGGTCTGCCGGCACGCGTTTGCGGTTGAGTTCGGTGAAATAGCTGAACATGCCGCCGCCGAGGCGGATGTCGGGGAAGGCGCGGCGGGCGGTGGCATAGACGGTTTCCAGCGGCGGGCACTCCGGCCATGCGCTCCCCGGCGGCGTCGACTGCCGGTCGACCGAAGGCGAGACGGCGATGGCCGAAAGTTCTAGCCCTGCCTGGTGCACCAAGCTGGCGACGGCTGAAAATTCAGCCTCGAGATCGCCCACGCCGGCAACGACGCATTCGAGCGTCGTCCGGGCCGGGTAGGCTGCCGCGAGCCGGGCAAAGGATCGCAAGGCGTCGAGCCCATGGCCGCGCGTTGGATCGTAGTGAAACAGCAGCTGTTGCGGGCCGAGTGTCGACAGCGTCAACAGGGTCGCCGGTGCCGTCTCGACATCCTCGGGATAGATGACCATGCCGACATCGGGCAGCTTCCTCGGTCCGGCCTCGCCGAGCTTAACGCGGACCGGTTCGCTGGCCACGGCGGCAGCCGGTGCTTTGCCTTCACCGGTGATCAGCAGGCTGATTGTCTGGCGCAGGGGCTGGCCGGCCGGCAGCACATAGGGCCACGGCAAAGCGAGTGGCCGCACATAGGTCTTGTAAGAGGCATCCGACCAGTTGCGCTGGTCCTCCATTTCGAACACGTCGCCTTCCATCCGGCATTCGGCACTGACGCCCGGCCGCACCTCATGCGTGATCGCACGCAAATCCCTGAAGGGCTGCCACGGGTCGATCAGCAGCGGAAGCTTGGTCGCGACCGTGGTGCCGTCGGTGTGCTCGACCGTCACCGGGCTGCCGGCGAGGCCGGCGATCGGATGCAGGACGCAGAAGCCGCAGCGATTGGTTTCGAAATCGCTTTCGGGAAGGGCGCTGACGTCGAAGACCAGTTGGCCATCGGAGGAGCCCTTGATGGTGGCGCGGAAGCCGAGCCGGCTCGCGTCCGGCCCGGTGCAGCTTGCCGAATAGCGGATCGAGAAAGTGTCATCGCCCTGGTCAATGACAAGGTCGGTCAGTTCGGGCTCGTAAGTGCCCCAGTCGCGATCCCTGACGATGTAGGCGATGGCCCGCAGCACTTCGGTACCGCCATGGCGGACGGTGCGCAGATTGCCGTTGACGAAGTCGGCGCTGAGCGCACCGGCGCTCAGCCGGACCGGCTCGACCTCGGTCGCATCCGTGCCGTAGAGGTGAAAGGTGTCGGCAGTCATCTGAGCAAAGTGTCGAGCTGCACCGGCTCGCGGCTTGCAGCACCGGCGTAGGCGGCCTCGACCAGTGCGAAGGTCTTGACGTTGTCGGCGCCCGAGGTCGCGGGCTCCGTTCCCTTCGCCAGGCAGTCGACCCAGTGCTGCTGGATGGCAACGACGCTTTCCTGGATGTTGTGCCAGGGACGCGATGCCCAGGGCAGCAGCGGCGGCGAGACGTCGCTGACCGCCGTGCCGCTTTTGCCGGTGGCGGTGAGCCGATACCCCTGTGCCAGTCGGATCGTGCCATCGCTTCCGTCGATCTCGATCAGCGTTTCGGGAAACGGTTCGACGGCAAGCGTCGTGGCGTAGCTGCAGTCGACCACCGACGTGGCGCCATTGGCATGGTCCATCAGCATGGTCGCCACGTCCTCGCCGGCGATAGCAGGGTTGATGCGCGCCGTTCGCGTCGTGATCGTCGAGACGTCCCCCAGTAGGAAGCGGGCTGTGTCGAGGATGTGGATGCCGAGATCCTCGATGATGAAGCGCTTTCCCGTTGCCAGATAGGGCTGGCCGGAAAACACGTCAAAGGCGGAGCGGAACGAGATGCGCCCGAAGAACGGCGTGCCGATCTCGTTGCTGTCGAGTACGGCGCGCACTGCCTGGATTGGCGACTGCCAGCGAAAATTCTCGTGCACCATCAGCGGCACGCCGGCATCGGAGCATGCCTTCACCATCGCCTTGGCATCGGCAAGCGTTGGCGCGAACGGTTTCTGACAGATCGTCGGCACGCGGTGTTGCGCCGCCATCTCGACCAGCGCCCGATGGCTGGGCGCCGTGGTGGCGATATCGACGAAATCCAGGTTCTCGCCATCAAACAGGGCCATCGCGTCGGAGTAGCGCCTGGTAATGTCGAACTGGTCGCCGACGATCCTCAGCCGGTCGGGATCGCGGTCGCAAATGGCGACGATCGTGGCGCCAGCGATGTCGCGCCAGGCATGCATCTGATTGACGGCGAAGAAGCCGCAGCCGATCAGCGCTCCTCGCAATTCCACCATGCTCAGCCTGCCTTTGCCATCTGCATCAATGTCACGCGACTCTGCAGCCGGCGCTGCGCCTGGTCGACGACGACGGCGACAATGATGACCAGGCCCTTGATCACCATTTGCCAGAAAGAACTCACCCCCATCATCACCAACCCGTCCGAAAGAATGCCGATGACGAAGGCACCGACTATGGTGCCGCCAATCGTGCCGCGACCGCCCGACATCGAGGTGCCGCCGAGCACCGCCGCCGCGATGGCATTGAGCTCGAAACTTTCGCCCGTCGCCGGATGCGAGGCCATCAGCTCGGACGAGATGATCAGGCCGACGATTGCCGCGCAGAAACCGGAGAACATATAGACGAACATCTTCACCGTGTTGACACGGACGCCCGAAATTCGCGACGCCCGTTCGTTGCCGCCAACCGCGAAGATATGGCGGCCAAGCGGCGTGTATTTGGCGAGGTAGGCGGCCGCCAGCGCAACGAGGATCAGGATCCAGATCGCCACCGGCAGGCCGAGCAGCCGGCCGGCGCCGAGGAAGCCGAACCCGGTGGTGCCCAGTTCCGGCTTGCCGACAAGGTTGGGGAAGGTGCGTCCATCCGACGACAGCAGCGCCAGGCCGCGCGCGACATAGAGCACGCCGAGCGTGGCGATGAACGGCGCGACGTTCAGCCTGGTGATCAGCAATCCGTTGACGGCGCCGATCAGGATGCCGACCGCCAGCGTGATCAGCGCGATCTCGACGACATTGAAATAGATGGTGTAGCCGATCTGCAGGTCGATGCCGTTGAGCACGAGATAGCCGGCCACCATGCCGCACAGGCCGACGATCGAGCCGACCGACAGGTCGATGCCGCCGGTGATGATCACGAAGGTCATGCCCATGGCGAGGAACGCATTCAGCGCCACGTGCTTCGACATCAGGATCAGGTTGGCTGTCGACAGGAAATTCGGGGCCGCGATCGAGAAGAAGACCAGCACGGCGATCAGTGCGATGAAGGTCCTCGCCTTCATCAGCGTCAGCAGCAGCGAGCCGCTCGATGCGGAGGGAATAGCCGCCTTGGCCGGGATGTCAGTCATGGGCGGTGTACTCCGTGTGCGGGACCGGGCCGTGGCCAAGCGCCGAGGCGGCGACAAGCGCGGCCTCCGTCGCCTCGGCGCGATCGAACATGCCGGTCAGTTTTCCATTGCTCATCACCGCGATCCGGTCGGACAGCGCCATCACCTCGTCGAGGTCCGAGGTGGCGAACAGGATGCCCAATCCGTCGCGCGACAGTTTGCGCATGGTGCGGAAGACGTCGGCCTTGGCGCCGACATCGATGCCGCGGCTGGGCTCGTCCATCAGCAGCACCTTCGGGCCGGTGAGCAGCGCCTTGCCGATCACCACCTTTTGCTGGTTGCCGCCGGACAGCGACGAGACTTCCTGCGCCGGATCGGCAACCTTGATCGCCAGTTCCCGCACCATCTGCACCACCGCCTGCCTTTCGGGGCCGCCGCGGATATGAAACAGGCGGACAAACCGCGACAGGCTGGCCAGCGTCAGATTGCTGGCAACGGAGAGGATAGACACCAGCCCTTCGCGCTGGCGGTCTTCGGGGATCAGCGCCAGCCCGCGCCGGATGCGCCGCGTCGTGTCGCGCTCCTTGACCTGTTTGCCGGAAATGAAGATCGCTCCTGTGGCCTGGCCATGGCGGCCCATGATGCAGTCGAACAGCTCGCTGCGTCCCGCGCCCATCAGGCCGTAGATGCCGAGGATCTCGCCGGCGCGCAGCGACAGCGAGACGTGGTCGACCGCAAGACCGCCGGTCGCACGCGGCAGGCAGATGTCATGGGTGCGGAATATTTCTTCGCCTGGAACATGGCCATCGGCCTTGGCGAAATCCTTGGCGTCGGACCCAATCATCTGCCGTACGATCCACCGGGTGTCGACGTTTCTCATCTCCTCCTGGCCGGTGATTTGCCCGTCGCGCAGCACGGTGATGTAGTCGCCGATGCGGATCAGCTCCTCGAGCCGGTGCGAGATGTAGACGATGGCCACACCGCGCGCCTTGAGGTCGGCAATCACCTTGAACAGGATCTCGACTTCCGCGGAACTCAGTGCAGAAGTCGGTTCGTCCATGATCAGGATGCGCGCATCGAGCGAAACCGCCTTGGCGATCTCGACCAGCTGCTGCTGGCCGATGCGCAGATCCTCGACCAGCATGTCGGGCCGGATCCCGGCCTGCAGGCGTTCGAGAAATTGCGCAGCGCGGCGCTCCTGTTGCTTGCGGTCGATCTTGCGGAACCGGTTGGTGATCTCGCGGGTGGCGAAGATGTTCTCGGCGACGGTCAAATTGCCGAACAGGTTCAGCTCCTGGAACACCATGCCGATGCCGCGGTTCACCGCGTCGGCGGATGACGAGAAGGAAACTTCTTCCCCTTCCAGGAGGATCCGGCCGGCAGTGGGTCGTTCGACGCCGGCGATGATCTTCATCAGCGTCGATTTGCCTGCGCCGTTTTCGCCGACCAGCACATTGACCGCGCCCTTGCGCACCTCGAAATTCGCGCGCTTGACCGCGACCGTGCCGGAATAGACCTTGGAGACGTCCTCCAGCTTCAGAATGACATCGTGATCGCTCATGGCCGCGGCCCGATTTCTGCCTCCGCCGGCGTCACCAGCGGCAGGTCTTGGCTGCCTTCGAGCGTATAGGCGCCGAGAACCTTGGCGATGCGGCCTTCCAGCGCTTCACGCGGCAGCTTCGAAAGCACGGTCTTGTCGGCATACGCGTTGAACGCCTTGCCGAACTGGGCGAAGTCGATCTGGTTGGTGAAGTCGTTGAACTGGACGAAGTCGAGGCTGTCGCGCAGCGCCGTACCGCGCATGGCGGGACCGATCTGCACGCGTGCATCCGCCTTGCCGTCGCCGTCGACATCGATATCCATCGTCGCCGCGCGCGAGCCCGTGTTTGCGGCAACGATCTTGCCGTCAACACGAACCGCGAAGGTCCACGGCGAATTCGCCTGCTTGTTCGGGTTGCCGTATTTGGCGCCGGCAGCCGCCGGGTCGGCTTTCGCCAGGGCATGAACCTCGGGAAACGGTCCGGCTTTCTGCCTGAGATAGGGCACCACCTTCGCCGCCCACAACGCCTCGACCATCTTGTCGGGATTGAAGGCGGCAGCGCCGCCGCCATCACCCGAGGGGGTCGGCAGAACCTTGCAGCTGGCAAGGCTGATGCCGAGTGTCACGGCAAGGATCGGCCAGGTCGGCTTGTTCAGCATGGCGGTTTGTTGTTCAGCATGGCGGCCTCGGCATGATGGTCGGCATCCGCAGAAAATGGCGGCGAGGGACGAACCGAGATTCGCCCCTCGCTATTCATGTCACGCCGGCTCAGTTGGTCAGCGCGAAGGTTTCCAGCTTGGGGGCGTTGTCGCCATTGACCAAGAGGCAGTCCATCAGCTGCTTTTCCTTGGCCGGCGACTTCTTGTTCTTGATGAAGTCGTTGGCCTGCTCGACCGCCATCTGCGCCTGCGCAAAGGCCGGCTGCAGGACTGTCGCCTTGATGCCGCCCGCCGTGATTGAATCGCGTACGTCGTTCGATCCGTCGAAGCCGACGACAATGACGTCCTTGCGGTTTGCCGCGACCAGCGCCGCATAGGCGCCCATCGCCATCGTGTCGTTGCCGGAGATGACGCCCTTGATGTCCGGATTGGCCTGCAGGATCGATTCCATCTTGGCGTAGGCTTCGGTCTGGCTCCAGTTGGCCGACTGCTGGGCAACCATCTTCAGATCTGGATAGTCGTCGATGACGTCGTGATAACCCTTGGAGCGAATGCCGGCATTGGTGTCGGATTCCTTGCCGACGAGTTCGACGAAATTGCCCTTCTCTCCCATCAGCTTGACGAATTCCTGCGCGCCGAGCTGGGCGCCCTGGTAATTGTTGGAAACGATCTGTGCGACGGCAACGCCGGTGGCATTGATCTCGCGATCTATCAGGAACGAAGGCACGCCCGCGTCCTTGGCCTTCTGCACGGCGGCAACGGTGGCGTCGGCGCCGGCATTGTCGAGGATGATCGCCTTGGCACCGCGGCCGATCGCCGTGTCGATCAGCTCGGACTGCTTGTTGGCGTCGTCATCATGGACGAGCACCAGCGCCTCATAGCCGAGTTCCTTGGCCTTGGCCTCCGCGCCGACAGCTTCCGCCTTGAAGAACGGGTTGTCGTGCGAGGGCGTGATGATGGCAATCAGATCGGCAGCATAGGCTGGTGCGGCCGTGCCAAGCGCCAGCATGCCGGCAAAAGCCGCCAGTGTCATTCTGCGTGTCAGTTTCATGAAGTCCTCCCGTTTGAAAAAACAATTCAGGCCGCTGTCTGCATTTCAGACCGCGGATCGTCTCAGTTTCAAAAACCGTTTGTTTGCCGGCATCACCCGGGCCGTCGTGCCCCCGGCAGTCCTCCGCTGGTCCAGGCCACGAATTCCCTGCGAAGCCGTGGTCTGAGCTTAAGAAATAGCTAAGCCAACTGGTATGATGAGTCAATCACAAATTCAGATGATATGTACCTGATAAGCGCGTTTTCACGAGGGCGTCGACGGCCCAAACCCTCGCAAGCGCTGTTATCATCCAAGGGTCTCGGCCCTTCCGGCCGTTCCGCCTGAGCTTCGCTTCAGGTGATGCGCTGAATGCTGGCGGCAATCTCCTCCGGCTCAAAGACGCGCTTCCAGTCGTCGCGCATCAGCACCGGCTTTCCAAACTCTATCGCCTTGTTGCAGGCGTCGGAGAAGACGCCCTTGGTTTCGCCGAAGATGACAGCGCCGAGGACGTTCATATGGCCGAGCAGGAAATCGAGAGCCGCCTGTTTGTCGACGCCGCGCGCAACGACTTCATCGACGGCTTCCTTCATGACGACGAGCAGCGAGGCGCATACGGTCTCCGAAAGACCCGGCTCGAGCAGCGCCATCTGATCGACAGTGACGCGGTGCGAGCGCATCACCGGCGCCCAGATGATCTTGGCGATCGCCTCACCCTTGGCATAGTCCTCTTCCGGGCCCTGCATCAGCGCACTAACCATGTGCTGCTTGGCTTTGACGCCGCCGAAATAGTCCTTCTTGGCCGCCATGTCGGTTTCGTCGTTGAAGATCGGCGGATGACAGGGATGGGTGACGAAATAGGTCAGGTCCGGCCGCTTGGGCAGATGGCCGGCGAATGGTGCCGCGGCGTCGAGCACCACCACCATCGTGCCTGGCGCGAGTTTGCTCTCGATGCTTGCCGCGACCTTGCCGATATGTGTATCGGGAACGGCCAGGATCACCATATCGGCGCCTTTGAGTGCGTCATCGGCACTGACGGCATCGAAACCCAGCCCCGACTTCAGCCGCTCGCGGCCGGCCTCGCTGACCTCGACATGGCGTATCGTGTAAGGCGAGCCGCGAAAATTAGTCGACAGGCGGTAACCCATTTTCCCGCCGGCACCGAACAGTGCAATCGTCGTCATGTATCACTACTCCCAATGTCCAACGATGGATCAACCAATCGTCATGTTATCAACTGGTATAATCACTCTACCAAAGCTTGGCAATCTTCATCCGGCGTGGATGCCGATGATTCATGGACCATCCCTGGCCGGCATGCCTGGCGCTGGTCGAGGCTTGCTAGGAGTGCGCCGTCGCAGCGGCGCAGCTGGATGACGCAATCGGCGAGACAAGACCTCCGGGGTCTCTACTTGGCCCATTGCGGAACGTGCAGCAGGTCACGCAGGCGGATCGGCAAGCTGGACGAAGCGCCCAATTCGGCACAGCTTGCCTCCCAACGCCGGAGATACTCGGCGATCGGTAGACCGGTGCGGCCGGGCCAGCGGTTGAGTGCACCCAGCGCCTCGACGCAATCCGGCGCGCGGTCGTATTCGGCGAGGATGGTCACGGACATCGCCTGGGCGAATAGATTGAGGCCGGGTATTTCGATCTCGCTGCGATGGCCGGCGAACCACGCCGCGGCGTCGCTGGTGAGCCCCTGGCTGTCGGCAAGCGCGGTATAGCCTCGGATGATGTTTTCGCGATACTTGGCAATGGCATCGCCGAAGGCGTTGTCGCCGGCGAAGGGCGGGGCCTCCTTCCAGCTTTTCGCCAGACGCCCGAGCCCGCGCAGCGAATGGGCCTCCACCATTGCTTCCTCGAGCCACTGGCAGGGCGCCGCCGGCTTGGCGTCCGCCTGCCAGCTGTTGCAGAGTACATGGCCGAGCTCGTGGCCGAACTGGTAGGCGAGCTTCGACCAGTCACGCTCGCCGATATCGACGATGATCCAGGCCATGCTACTGCCGTCCGGATGCAGCCAGATCGCCGGCGTGCCGGAAGTGTGCTCGTCGACACGCAGCCGCGTCGGCTGGCGGTCGGAGAGCAGCCGGACGCCGTCAAGGCATGCATGCCGCATGCGCTCGACGACCTGATCTGCCGCGCCCTCCAGCATGCGGCCCCAGTCGCCGGCAAGCTCGATGGGTGCGGTGAGGAGGGTGGAGGGAGCGGCCATTGCAGGAGTAACGCCCCAGCAGGTCAACTTGGGCTGAGCAAATAGCATTGGTGCGCTTCCTGCGCCAAGGATGAAATCACGCCGTTTCATATTCGATCTGCCCTCCAAGCCCTTCTGATACCGCCTTTCAGCATGACGCTCGTCTTTGGCAAAATTCGGAAAGTCGCTTACCTTGCGATGGAACCAAGAGAGGCTATCGTCATGAATGCGGATCCTGATCGTATCGGCTCAGCCAGCCGCCTTTTCACCTCACATGGTACGACGTTGTTCGTCGATCCGAGCTCAAACGAACTCCGACATGGACCTTTTGAGGCCACTCCTTTCAATACTGTATTAATTCCAGAGGGCGGCGAATCAGATCCAAAACTCTCCGACGCATACTTCAATCAAGATATAGTTAGGCTTTCTTCATACTCAAATGGGTTTTCCTTCAAAAAGAATGATGGAAGTAACTATGACGATAGTATCAACTCATTTGCCCTCGTAATTTTTAACAGGAAGGAATTCGGGCTGAGGAAAAGCGGATTGTTCCTCAGCGCGGAACCGGATGGCCGCGTTTCGCTGTCGAGAACAGAGTGCAAAAGCTGGGAGCTGTTCCATTTTCGGCATGATGCTTCCGAGGTAAGCGGATCGATAGTTAGGCATCGAATTGACGGTCAGATAGTGAATTTCTTTATATCGAACCGAGCCGATTACATTCAATCGTTGCTGCTACGTGGAGATTTTTATGACCGCGAGGCGCTCAATCTCATCAGGCGTCAATGTCTACCGGAAAAAACATTCGTCGACATAGGTGCCAATATTGGCAATCACTGCATCTTCCTCTCAAAATTTTGTAATCCATCCGAGGTGATCGCGTTCGAGCCCAATCCAGCTGCGATAGCCATACTTAGGATAAATATGTCACTCAACGGATGTTCCAAAATCAATTTGGACCATCTTGGTTTGGCGCTGTCGTCAAAATCTGGGACAATGCGCGTACATTATCCATCAATCGGAAATATTGGTGGCGCTCAAATGTTGCCCGACGACCTTGGGGACGTAAAATGCATTCCCGGCGACGATCTTCTGTATCAGAAGCCGATTGGTTTCATTAAAATTGACGTCGAAGGTGCTGAATTTGAAGTGCTCAAGGGATTGAAGAATACAATCGAGCTCCGGCGGCCAAATCTGCTGGTCGAGGTTTGGCCTCAGGCTCGCAAGGAGCTCGAGGCCTGGTGCAGCGCTTTTCACTATATGATCCAGGAATCCCTACCTATGGATGACAACTACTTCTTGGTGCCCAAGGAACGGACTTGACCGCGGGAGTCGCATGGCAACGACCGCCGCCCGAATTGCATTTTTTGTTCCACTTCAGACCGACGACTGATCTGCCGGGCGCGGCACCCGCGTATCATCCGCCTGTCCCGTGGATTGTGCGCTGTTGGCGACCGTAAATCTCCACCTCGGAAAGATGGAGATACTCTTTGCGAGGGATCGAAATCCGAACGTAGCGTGCCTCCACAGGTAAGTCAGAGGACCACACCAGTGGCATTCCAGCGCTATATCCGCCGAAGATTTGACCGGGCTCAGTGCTGAATATCAGCTTCCAGAGATCGCCGTCATTCGAGCCTTCGACTACAATGGGCGACGTTCGGCGCTGCATCCATTCCGGAATACGGTCTCGGTTGAATATCCGAATGGCGAACACTTGAGAGGGTTCTTCAAGGTCTACCATCCACCACGGGGTTTCGATATTTTCAGTATGAAATCCAAGTGCTTTTGCTGGATTTCCATTTACTGCATTCCCTGCGTCTTCCTCCAAGGTCGATCCAACGGACCACTGGCTCAACGAACTTTGTGTCGCTCGCTTTTTGAGCGCGAGGTTGGGCATCGAAAGATCTATGGGAGGATGTCCATCGAATTGGCGAACTGGCTGATAGCCTCGCAGCCTACCAACTTCGAGATAGTGGTGCAGTGGATCCTCGAACCACCCTTCGCTTATCTCCATTGCAGCGTCGATGTATCGATGTGCGTACCAGATGGAATCGAAGGTGATGGCAGACCCCTGCGCGGTTCTCGACGGCAAGCCGCTGTCGTAATTTTCTCTCGGCACACGCAGGAATGGAGCGGAAGTCTTCAGCAGCGCAACCTGATTGCGCGATATCTCTTTCCATCTACCTGATATCCGGCGATGGTATTCCAGGCTCTGTTCCTCCGGGACTCCATAGTTCAACGGAAATAGAAAGTATCTATAACGAGGATCATCGATCGGCAGCAGATCGACCTCGCGATGATGCGCCGGGTTGTAGAAACCACTGAGCGGAAGGAAGATCGTCTGCGCTTGGGAAAGCCATGCCGCTAACCAGGAGAACGTGCTGACCGCAACGACAATGTTCTTTGCTGAACGAATCAAATCAAAGTCGGCCCTGGCTCCTTGGCTGTCGTAGAAGACAGCTTTTGGGAAGCGGGATCTAAGTTGTCGCACATACTCTGAATCGCCGAGCTGTCCGACAAACACCGGATTCAGTCCCGTCGAAGCGACCACATCCTCATAGAAATCTATTGGAAGAAGCGGATAGTGAGCTATGCCTTGTAGGATTTCGGCAGTTCGAATATTGATTAGTAGATCACCCTCGCCAATTTTCCGTTCTGGAGAACTGTATGGAAAAAGTGAGTGATAATCTTGAGGTAGGTCAAGGAACTCCATCCTTTGCAGATGGTCAGCCATCATTATTCGCACCGACTCGCTTCTGTTCGCAAGACGGCAAATCTCACCAACGTGAGGTCGAAAGGCATCCCAAGTCCACAAATCTATGTTATCAAGAAAAATCTGACTTTGCGTATCGTCTGGAATTTCAATCCCCCATTCCGGGATCGAAACGCCAACAACGCTGCATTGTTCAATGCGCTTAGACATTGCCAAAGCGCCAATATACTGAATCATCTTGTTCGCTACATTACCTCGATGCCTTAAGGCGATGACGCGCCTACGCGCAAAGTGGTGTTCTGGCGGCATCTGACTCATCTCGTTACACTTTCTGCGAAATTAGTAGTTTCTCTTCTCCACTTCAGTAAAAAATTGGGAAAATTTCGCATAGATTATCTTGAATGATCAACGGTTCCGGCACCAAGCACATAATAATTGACCAAATTGTCGATCTGAAGCGCGCGGTGCCGCGTCATATGCCTTGCTTTAACAAGACGCATTCCGGCAGATCTGATCTCGTCCACAGCGGGGCGGTTGCGGTCGTCCAGAATCCAATCCACCTTTTCCAGAAAATCCTCTCTCGCAGCAAAAATGCATGTTTCGTGATCTACGAAACCGAGTTCGTTCATTTCCTTTTCGATCAAGCGATCGGTCAAAAGCAATGAACCTGCCGATGCGATTTCAAAATTCTTGAGATGAATGTAGCGATAAGAATGGCCATCGCAAAAGCAGCAAAGGTATTTTGAGAGTTCCTCGTAGTATCGTACTCTAACAATGGCTGGGCTGTCGTCGTTGTATTCTCCCGCGTAGCCAGGATGATCCAATACGGCCACCTTGCTGGAGTCGAGACCGGCCGCATATTTCCTCAGAGGTCGATCCGCCGCGATGCTCCCCGACACGAGAACCTTGGAAATCGGGGTTTCATTGAACACGATACGCTCGAAGCCTTTGCAACCTTCCATCGCCGACGAATATGGAACCCAGTTCACTGCACGATGGGTGAAGTGGTTCTGAAACTCGTACGCATATGGGCTTATGACGACATCGGATGAAGCGACAAGGGAGCGCAGCAAAGTATCATAGCTTGGATTGTAACTTACAAGGTCATCTATTTTCAAAAACTTAAGTGCTGAAAAAGCATCGAGAGGTATGGATATGCCACCCTGGTAGGCTATCAAGAGAGCCGAATATGAGTTCAGGCGCTCTATTGTGCTTTCGGCGGCAAAGTTCGTCGATCTGCAATCTATGATGTCGAAGTCATAGTCTTCATTCAATAGCCGAACCAAATAGAAGTGCTCGTCTGCAAGATAGGACGATAGCCAGCCGATGTCGCAGATGACGGCCTTGCGGGGAGCGCGGGACAGCGTGTCTGCGGCAGCTCGAATGGTGGGATGGACGATGTGGCTTTGAATCCGGCTCTTGTCGAAATCGGCGTGGTCGGTTCGCCATTGGATCGTCTCCCGGCTGCTTTCCGTGCACCAGTTTTCCGAAGCGATGAACAATTCCCAAGTGCTGCAAACAGGGGCCCTGAGTTCCACGTGGCCATTAGGTATGGCCGACAGAAACAGGCCACCGGATCTCAGCGCCAGCAAACCACGTTCGAGGGGGATCAATTCGAGCGCGTCCGCATCTGCCGGCCGATTCTGCCGTTTCGCCTGTGAGGCGGTCAAACAGGCGTCATGAAAGCAAAGGACCGGTTCGGGCAAACCGATGCCGGCATTGAGCAACCGACCCTGCCGGTATCCGCCTGCCAAACGCATCTCCGGTTCAAAAAAGACGTTTGCCGGGACGCTTTCGACGGGGCCGTGTCGCAATTCGCCTGTAAGTTGGTCGACATACAGCACAGTGCCGAACGCTGTGAACAACCGCGCGGGTTTGAAAGACGGACCGCTCGTGTGGCTGCGCGCAAGCCGCAGTCGGTGTTTGATGAAAAAATCAACATTGTTCTTGAGCCGCTGATTGCCGGCATCCAGTTCGACCGCCTTTTGCCCCCATTCCACAGCTTGATCCATCGAATTGAGTTTCCATGCTGCCGTGGCGCCAAGCTCGTACAGCCGAGCCCCCCAGCAATGCGCTTCGTCCAGATAACTGCCGGTGCGGCGCGTCTTCTCGATCCCATTGCTGCAGGCCCAGAGCAGGTTCAGCCAGTCGGCCTTGCCATGGAACTCTTCGGCCATGTCCAGCCAGATTTCGCGCCGATGGGGGGCCTCCATCCGTGCTTTGTCCAGCCAGGACAATTTCTGCTCCGGTTGCATGCGCGCGATGTAGCGCATTGCCTCGGAGCGTTCTTCGCCCCATGTGCTTGTCGGCAATGCAAGGTAGTGCTCAAGCAGTTGGACGGCCCGCTCTGGCTGGTTGGCCCACATCAAGTCCCGTCCGAGCCAGAAGCATATTTGAGCGTCGCCGGGGTCCTCCTTATGTGCCACTTCCATCAGCGGCAGGTAGTTGCTCCTTGTTGGCTTGGCGAGGTCCTGCACCTCGAACATGACGATGTCACTGCTGTTCGTGGTGACTTCCCTGTCTCCGGTGAAGACCAGAGCCTCGTGGACGGGCCGCTTGAAGCGATATCCCCAGCGATGGTGAAAGTTCTTCGCCGGCCAGCTTCGCAGCGGTGTCGGGTCCTCGACACTCGATCTGTAGATCGTCTGGCAGTAAAGGGCTGTCGTCTCGGGGGTCCAGGCAGCCTCAAGTTTCGCCCGCCAGCCTGGCTCGAGAAACCGGTCCATGTCCATCGTACAGCATACATCAACGTCAGGCGGGATCAGGGCCATGGCGGCGTTGCGGGCGTCGTCGAAGCGCCACGGGCGGACTGCTATCCTGTATACTGTCACCCCCGCCTCGTTTAGTCGCTCCACTGTGCCGTCCGTGCTGCCGGTGTCGACCACAATGCGATAGTCGGCGCCGACGGCCGAATTGGCCCAGCGCTCCGCGTTTGCGGCTTCGTTCAAGGCGATGGTGTAGACCGCAACTTTCAAATCAAGCCCCTTCACTCAACGTGCGATGATACACCTCGCCTGGTGGACATGCCCGACGCGCCCTTGCGGATAGCCACCAGCCCACCGAGCAGCCTTGCCCGATTCAGCTCGTAGTGACTGTCGAAGAACAGGATCTCGGCGAACTGATCGGCAAGCGCGTTCACACCCAGCGGATCGACCGAGCGCGCGCTGCCATGCTGCTGGATCTCCCGCAGCAGGTTCTTGGTAAGCGTGATCTTGCCGGCGTCCTCGCCCGGCGGCTGCCAATCGAGATCCTCGATGAAGTACCAGCCACCCTCGGCGAGCAGCGGGAAGAACTCGCGGAGCGTCAACTGCTCGTCGAACGAGGCGTGGCTGCCGTCGTCGATGATCACGTCGAGCGATCCCCGTTCGAGCTTCGCAGCGACGCCGCGCAGATCGTCCAGCTTGGACTGGTTGCAGACGAACGATTTGAATCTTTCGTCGTTGAGCCGCGAAAAATCCGTCAGGTCGACACCGATCACCTGACAGAACGGAAAATAGCTCTGCCACAGGCTGACTGAAGGCATCTCGGTCTGGCTGCCTTCCCTGAAAATAGTGTATAGGCCGATTTCCATCAGCCGCCGCATGGACAGCCGTCGGGCCGACAGCAGGCGATCGTAGATCCTTGCGTAGCAATGGCGGTTGCCTGTGTGCCGGTTCTTGTCGGTGTTGAAGCGGTCGGCGAGACTTGTGAATGTGGGGAAACTGTCGAGCGGGCTGATCAGCTGAGAGATCAGCGGCGCCCCTTCGCCGCCCGGTTGAGCGTCGTTTCGCGCCGTCCAAAGATGGAGGCCGACTACGCGATCATCGTTCAGATAGTCAGCCAGTTCCGCTATCGGCTTCTCGAACCGGTCGATCTCAGTCCAATCGATCGTGTTGAAGAACATCGGGCTGAACACCCATTCTTGCAGTTCGGATCCCCTATTGGAGGCAATATAGTCAGACAGCAGCTTGGGGCCGATATCTCCAAACTCCTTGCCGTCGGCATGATGGAAACGTTCGATCGAAATCTCGTAGAGCGCCCTCAGGTGGCGGCTGTAGGCCTGGGCATACATGACGTTGCCGCAGATGAAGTGGCCCTTGTGCGCTCCCCGCCATTGCAGATTGAAGAAATGATCGCCGCGGAAGGGGAAGGGCCGCAGCATGACGACATCGCAATCCATCCATAGCCCGCCATGCTCGTACAGCACGGCGTAGCGGAAGACGTCGCTGAAATACCTGATCTCGGAGCCGGCGACGATCCGCTCGAACATGGCGCGCGGCATGACGTCGTCGGCATTGCGGATTTCGATCCCATGCGGGATGAGAAATTCGAGCTTCTCCGGTGCATAGCTCCATACCCGCACCGGATGGCCCGCCGCTCGCATCGACGCTGTTGCGGCAATCAGGGTAGGATGCTCGGCCTTGTCGGACATCACCTGATAGAAGCAGTTGATCTGGGGAAGTGCGGTATCGTCGCTGCCAAGGAAGGGATTGATCCGCGCGTCGAACTGGCGCGATCGTTCCTGCCGCTCCCGGGGAGAATCGACGTCGCGCAGAAACGGCGCAAGCTCATAGAAGAACTCCTCCGTTGACTTCACGCGGCCGGAGGCGATGGCTTCGACCAGCACCCCGCTTCTGTCCCCCGCCGCGCCATCACGGTCAGGCTTCATCCGCGTTTCCGTTGGAGGAGCGGTATGCGCTGAATAATCTGGCTGGAGCCGCGAGGCCGGCGACGACAGCGTCAGCCTGGACGCTGTGTCGGCCACACCCGATGGCAGGCTATCCACATCCTCCAGCAAGGCCTGGACCTCACCCGCATCGACGGTCGCGATCCAGGACTCGCTGTCGGCCACGCTGTAAGAAATCAGCAAACGCGCGTCATCCGGATGCCAGGCTAGACCTGCAGCGAATTCAGGGCCTTTTTTGTTGAAGAAGAACGGACGGCTCACTTTTCGCAGAACGCTTGTTTCGTCGAACCAGACGAACCGATGCATGCACCAATGGAGCTTCTCCGCAAACCTCCATTGCACTTCCTGAATCAATGTCAGCCAACCGCCGGCGAAAGCGATCAGTTGGGTTCCTCCCCCGAACTTATGGGTCGCGATCGCGGGAGACGTCTCAAGGACGGTCGCAGCATGCTCGTCCACTATCCGGAGGGAGTCACCGAAACAGATGAATTGCAGCTTCTCTCCGCCCGCGGCAGGCTTGACTTGCGGCATCCAGTTCTTCTCGTGCACCCGCGGTCCTGCCGGATGGAGCACGCGCCAGTCGGTCAGCCGGCTGGCGCCACCCTCGTCGATGCGCGCGATGACCTGTTCGCACTGACCGTCCGGTTTCAGTTCGCGCACGCACGAGACGCCCCACAGCGCATCGCGCCAGCCGAACGGGCGCATATCCTCAAGAACCCGGTCGCGCGTGAGTTTCGGCATGTCGGCCGGCGGCAAAATCTCGCTCGCGGACTGGATGGCGAGTTCATCGCTCAATCGGAGCAGGAAATTGCGCGTGTGAACCGGCACTCCGTCCGGCGTGTCGTATCGAAGGTTGTCTTCGGTCCGGGTGAAATTCACCGTCCGCTGCAACAGCACGATCTGGCCGCCCGACAGGGTCACCGACGGGTTTGACGGCCGATAGCCGTCGGGCGCCATGAAACCGACCGGACGCGCGCTGAAGGACGGCATCACCGTCTTGGCGGGCTGCACATAGAAGAACAGGTTCGACCACGCCAATTCCCTGGGGCCATCGGCGATGGTCCGGTTCAGCGCCAGCCAGTTGCACGCCGCGAAGCCGCGGTCCTTGCGCACGGGATCGCGCGCGTAGTTTGCCGCGATCGCGTACTCCTCCAGCAGGCCTGTCGTGTAGGCGTAGTCCTCGATAAACAGGATGTCCTGGTCGGGTCGCTTGATCGCCAGCCCGGCTTCCGAAAACAGCACGCTGGCGTCATTCATCCCCTTCTCGCGGTAGAACCGCGCCAGGTCATAGAGCGGCTCGGCACGTTGCGGCCGCTGATTGAAGGCGGCAAGCGCCTGGCCGATGAAGCCAGCCTCGTCGCCGAGCGTGCGCAGACAGCGCGCCTCTTGCAGCCGGGCGTTCCACGCCTCCTCGTCCCAGCCGCCCATCGCGGCGCGCTTGGCGTAAGCCACCGCGGCCTCCGCCGTCCGCCCGGCGTCGCGGTAGGATTGCGCCAGGTAGAACCAGTAGCGCTGATTATCCGGATCCTTTTCAAGCGCCTCCAGCAAAAGCCTGGCATCGCGCTCGAATTTGTCCACCCGGTTCGAGCCGCTGGCGTGGTCCTTGTACCAGGCGCTGCGTAGTTCCTGCACGCCGCCGGGCACGTCGAGATATTCGTGTGTTACACCACGGTAGCGTGCGCCCGCATCGCGCCTGACAATGCGCGTGTTCCAATAGGCGAGGCCGGAATCCGAGCGTTGCAGCAGCCGGTAGCCCGGACCGTCGAGCCCCTCGCGGAAGCCCGTATCCTCGACCATCAGTTCCATGTCGGCGTCGTCGAACAGCAGATAGTCATAAGCGAGCGGCGAGGCGTAGGCGTGATCGAGCGCGGCGTTGCGCGCCTGCTCGAAATTGTGGAATGGAAATTCGTGCAGCTCGCCTGGCAGGTTGCGGGCGGCGAAGAACGATTTGACGAAATCCTGTGTCCCGTCGGTCGAGCCGGTATCGCCGATGACCCAGCAGTCGATGTGGCTGGCAACTGCGCCGAGACAGCGCTCGAGGTTTGCCATCTCGTTCTTGACGATCATGTTGAGACAGAGGCGCTTGCCGCTTGTCATATGCTGACTGTCTGCTCCCCGGATAACTGCGGGTCGAGGCGGTCACTTTTATGCCGTCGTGCCGTCTGGGGCAGCGATCCGCTCCGATGCGGATTTGTCCGACCTTCGTGCCCCATGTGCAATACCCCCCTGCCTCGGCCATTCGCATGACCCGTGTGCAAAGGATAGTTCGTCCCTTCCTTTGCAAACGCGACCCCCACGCTATCCATTGTTAGCTAGCGCTGTCCGCCGCCGCAAGGGTCTCGCCGTCCCGCTGAACCAGCCGTTGGCGAGCAAACGCTCCGTTCGGGTCGATCGCTCACTTCGCCGTGATGTCGAGGGCACGACGCGAACCAGGGGGCACCTTTAAGCCTCGGATTTTTCGACGCGTTTGGCCCACGAGCGCCATGTAGATGTCGACCGAAAAGTAGTTGCCCGTGATCAACAATTAACAATTTGTTAACAAGGTTATTTACAACTTGCTAATTTTAGATTTTACTAATGTCTTGTGCATGGGAGGGTAGCCGTGGACCGGGCAGGAGGCCTGTCGGTCTGCGCAGTCTGTCAGCCTGGAGAGTGTCTGGAGCAAGTCACTTCGTGCGTGAGGGCGCATAGAGTGTGCGGTGGCGTGCAAGTGAAGACGTCGTGACGCCTTGAACTCAAGGCCAGCGTTTTCCCAACCCGATGTTCCCTCGCTAGCAGTCGGTTCCCTCGCAAGTCGTCGTCGAGAAATCGAGACACGCGTAACGGGAGTTGGCTGTGGTAGGTGTGATACCGCGTATGAAACGATGCGGCCGCGACGCGGGCGCCCGCTTCGATCACCCCCTCAATCATCCGCAGCCGGCCGCCGGCAGGGAACGCCCACGTGCCTGCGGGCCTCTCAATCACCTCAGCGAAGACAAGTGGCGCGCCGTTCGATCGAGCGTGACGAAGAGGCCGTCAAGCCTTGCCCGCCCGCCTCGTAGACCTGCCCGTCATACGCGGATGCGCGCGGGGCCGATAGCAGCCGCGAACGGCTTCGGCGAGCGCGTGCGCTCGGAGGCAATTGAAACCAGCGATTGAACCTAAGGGTACGAACAAGAGAAGCAGGTGGCCCAGCCGCCGCCGACCGAGGAGAACAACGATGAGCTACATAGCAGGGTTTGCGGTCATGGAAGTCGCCGTTAGAGGCGTCTTACCTATCGGCGATACGACCGAAAACGTGCCTTATTTTATTCTGGACACGGCCAAGAACGCCATCGTCGGTCAGGTCGTTCTTCCCAAAGCCGTCAAGCGAAGCCTCGCCGTCGCTCTCACTGTCAAGGTTCCAGCCGCAGCCGGCTCATTTGCGATTGGCACGTTTGAAGATGGCGGGAATTTCCAGGCCTGCAGCTTCCTCCGCGTAGAGAGCCCTGCTGTCAAACATCCCGACGGCGCCGTCGGCCCGTCCGGAAGATGACGGCGCCCGTGCTCCTTCTCCCCACGACCGCTCGCCGGCCAAGCCGGTGGGCGGTTTCCCCTTGAATCGAATTCGAAGCCAACAGGAGCCAGTCATGGCCCGTGCCTCTGAAATTCTCTTCGTGGATCCTTCAGTCTCCGACCTCGAGACGGTTCTCGGCAATTTGCGACCGCAGGTCCAGGCTGTCGTGCTCGATGGCCGCCGGCCGGCCGCACAACAGATCGCTGCCGCGCTCGCAGGGCACGAAAGCCTCGATGCGATCCATATCATGGCACATGGCGCGCCTGGCCGGGTTGGCTTCACGTCCGGAGAGTGGTCGACCGGGACGTTGAAGGAAGCGGCTGACGATTTTGGCGCGATCGGCAGGGCGCTTGCCGCGGACGGCGAGCTGCGGCTGTGGAGCTGCGAGACGGCGTCAGGGGATGCGGGCGAGACCTTCGTGGCGGCGCTGGAAGAGGCCGTCGGCGCGGACGTCCGTGCATCGAGATCGCTGATTGGTGCAGCCGCCTTGGGCGGCTCCTGGGAACTGTCCGCACGTGCAAGCGCGCCCGTGCCGCCACTGACCCCAGATGGAATGGCAAATTACGCCGGCGTGCTTGCGGTTGATCTGACGATCACTGGCAACTTGACCATCCAGAACGGCTCCTCAACTATTAACACCTACTACTTAATCGATACAACATTAAGTCCTCATGTTTTGGTTGGCAGCTTTCCGCTTCCACAATCGGGTCACAACGTTGCCAGCGAATTTGCTATAACGATAACAATACCGGATCCAACTCATACCTATCAAATTTATGACAGCGGCTTCAATTTGTTCGGCACACTTACGCCTGGCGTCGGCAATTCTTACGTTTTAACGGACGGCCCTGTCTTTGGTCCTGCCAACGGCAACGGGGGCAATCAATTCGATACGGGTACTTTCAGCACCAGTACAGTTGGCGCGACGGGCCCGGCAGGCCCGACCGGCGCTACGGGAGCGACCGGCGCGGGTGCGACCGGGGCCACGGGTGCAACTGGAGCGACGGGCGCGACAGGAGCTACTGGCACAGGTGTGACCGGAGCCACAGGTGCGACCGGCGCGAGCGGCCCGACCGGTGCGACTGGCGCGAGCGGCCCGACCGGTGCGACTGGCGCAAGCGGCCCGACCGGTGCGACTGGCGCGAGCGGCCCGACCGGTGCGACTGGCGCGAGCGGCCCGACCGGTGCGACTGGCGCGAGCGGCCCGACCGGTGCGACTGGCGCAAGCGGCCCGACGGGTGCGACGGGCGCGAGCGGCCCGACGGGTGCGACTGGCGCGAGCGGCCCGACGGGTGCGACTGGCGCAGGCGGACCCACAGGTGATACCGGCGCCACGGGTGCAACGGGTTCGACTGGCGCAGGCGGCTCGACCGGAGCCACGGGCGCGAGCGGCTCGACGGGAGCGACTGGCGCGAGCGGCTCGACGGGAGCGACTGGCGCAGGCGGAGCCACAGGTGATACCGGCGCCGCAGGTTCCACTGGCGCCACGGGTTCTACAGGCGCGACGGGCGATACCGGAGCGACTGGCTCGACCGGCGCCGCCGGTTCGACCGGAGCGACTGGTTCGACAGGTGCGACTGGCGCGACGGGCGACACCGGAGCCGCGGGCTCTACTGGCGCAACCGGAGCCACAGGTGCGACCGGCGCCACGGGTGATACCGGAGCGACTGGCTCGACCGGCGCCTCCGGTTCGACAGGTGCGACTGGCGGCACAGGTGCAACAGGAACCACGGGTGCAACGGGCTCTACCGGAGCGACCGGCTCGACTGGTGCCACCGGTGATACCGGAGCCGCGGGCTCCACCGGCGCAACCGGAGCCACAGGTGCGACCGGCGCCACGGGTGATACCGGAGCGACTGGCTCGACCGGCGCCTCCGGTTCGACAGGTGCGACTGGCGGCACTGGTGCAACAGGAACCACGGGTGCAACCGGCTCTACCGGAGCGACTGGCTCAACTGGTGCCACGGGTGATACTGGAGCGACTGGCTCGACCGGCGCCTCCGGTTCGACCGGAGCGACTGGTTCGACAGGTGCGACTGGCGACACTGGTGCAACAGGAACCACGGGTGCAACGGGCTCGACCGGAGCGACTGGCTCGACCGGCGCAACCGGCGACACCGGAGCGACTGGCTCGACCGGAGCAACTGGCTCGACAGGTGCGACTGGTTCGACTGGTTCGACTGGCGCAACTGGCTCGACTGGCTCGACTGGTTCGACTGGAGCAACCGGCTCGACCGGAGCCACCGGCTCGACTGGTGCGACTGGCTCGACTGGTTCGACCGGAGCAACCGGCTCGACCGGAGCCACCGGTTCGACCGGAGCGACAGGCTCAACCGGCTCGACTGGCGCAACCGGCTCGACCGGAGCCACCGGCTCGACTGGTGCGACGGGTTCGACTGGTTCGACTGGCGACACCGGTTCGACCGGAGCGACAGGCTCGACTGGTGCGACAGGCTCAACCGGCTCGACTGGAGCAACCGGCTCGACCGGAGCCACCGGCTCGACTGGTGCGACTGGCTCGACTGGTTCGACCGGAGCAACCGGCTCGACCGGAGCCACCGGTTCGACCGGAGCGACAGGCTCTACCGGCTCGACTGGCGCAACCGGCTCGACCGGAGCCACCGGCTCGACAGGTGCGACGGGTTCGACTGGTTCGACCGGCGCAACCGGCTCGACCGGAGCCACCGGCTCGACTGGTGCGACGGGTTCGACTGGTTCGACCGGCGCAACCGGCTCGACCGGAGCCACCGGCTCGACTGGTGCGACGGGTTCGACTGGTTCGACTGGAGCGACTGGTTCGACTGGAGCAACCGGCTCGACCGGAGCCACCGGCTCGACGGGTGCGACTGGCTCGACTGGTTCGACCGGCGCAACTGGCTCGACAGGTGCGACTGGCGACACTGGTGCAACGGGTTCGACTGGCTCGACTGGCGCCACCGGTTCGACGGGAGCGACAGGCTCAACCGGCTCGACAGGAGCAACCGGCTCGACTGGAGCCACCGGCTCGACTGGAGCGACGGGCTCGACGGGCTCGACTGGAGCAACCGGCTCGACTGGTGCGACTGGCGACACTGGTGCAACGGGTTCGACTGGCTCGACTGGCGCCACCGGTTCGACCGGAGCGACAGGCTCGACCGGTTCGACTGGAGCAACCGGCTCGACCGGAGCCACCGGCTCGACTGGTGCGACTGGCTCGACTGGTTCGACCGGCGCAACTGGCTCGACGGGTGCGACTGGTTCGACCGGCGCAACTGGCTCGACAGGTGCAACTGGTGATACCGGCTCGACCGGAGCCACCGGCTCGACCGGAGCGACGGGCTCGACCGGCTCGACTGGAGCAACCGGCTCGACTGGAGCCACCGGCTCGACCGGAGCGACAGGCTCGACCGGCTCGACCGGAGCGACAGGTTCGACGGGTGCCACCGGCTCGACCGGAGCAACTGGCTCGACCGGTGCAACTGGTGATACCGGCTCGACTGGAGCCACCGGCTCGACCGGAGCGACAGGCTCGACCGGCTCGACCGGAGCGACAGGTTCGACGGGTGCCACCGGCTCGACCGGAGCAACTGGCTCGACCGGTGCAACTGGTGATACCGGCTCGACCGGAGCGACGGGTTCGACCGGCTCGACTGGAGCAACAGGCTCGACCGGAGCCACTGGCTCGACTGGTGCGACCGGCTCGACCGGAGCAACTGGCTCGACCGGTGCAACTGGTGATACCGGCTCGACCGGAGCGACGGGTTCGACCGGCTCGACTGGAGCAACAGGCTCGACCGGAGCCACTGGCTCGACTGGTGCGACCGGCTCGACTGGTTCGACCGGAGCGACAGGCTCGACAGGTGCAACTGGTGATACCGGCTCGACCGGAGCGACGGGCTCGACTGGTGCGACGGGTTCGACCGGCTCGACTGGAGCCACCGGCTCGACCGGCTCGACCGGAGCGACAGGTTCGACGGGTGCCACCGGCTCGACCGGAGCAACTGGCTCGACCGGTGCAACTGGTGATACCGGCTCGACCGGAGCAACTGGCTCGACCGGTGCAACTGGTGATACCGGCTCGACCGGAGCGACGGGCTCGACTGGAGCGACGGGTTCGACCGGCTCGACTGGAGCAACCGGCTCGACTGGAGCGACGGGCGATACCGGAGCGACTGGCTCGACCGGAGCAACTGGAGCCACGGGTGCGACCGGCGATACCGGAGCGACCGGTTCGACTGGCGCCACCGGCGACACCGGAGCGACAGGGGCAACTGGAGCCACGGGTGCGACCGGCGATACCGGAGCGACGGGTTCGACCGGCGCCACCGGCGCCACCGGAGCGACTGGAGCAACCGGAGCCACGGGTGCGACCGGCGATACCGGAGCGACGGGTTCTACCGGAGCCACCGGCGACACCGGAGCGACTGGAGCAACCGGAGCCACGGGTGCGACCGGCGATACCGGAGCGACGGGTTCGACCGGCGCCACCGGCGACACCGGAGCGACTGGAGCAACCGGAGCCACGGGTGCGACCGGCGATACCGGAGCGACGGGTTCTACCGGAGCCACCGGCGACACCGGAGCGACTGGAGCAACCGGAGCCACGGGTGCGACCGGCGATACTGGTGCGACCGGCTCGACCGGCGCCACCGGAGCGACCGGAGCAACTGGAGCCACGGGTGCGACCGGCGATACCGGAGCGACCGGCTCGACCGGCGCCACCGGTGATACCGGAGCAACCGGAGCCACGGGTGCGACCGGCGATACCGGAGCGACCGGCTCGACCGGCGCCACCGGTGATACCGGAGCGACCGGAGCAACCGGAGCCACGGGTGCGACCGGCGATACTGGTGCGACTGGTTCTACCGGAGCCACCGGCGACACCGGGGCGACTGGAGCCACTGGAGCCACGGGTGCGACCGGCGATACCGGAGCGACGGGTTCGACCGGCGCCACGGGTGATACCGGAGCGACTGGAGCAACTGGAGCCACGGGTGCGACCGGCGATACCGGAGCGACGGGTTCGACCGGCGCCACCGGCGACACCGGAGCGACTGGAGCCACAGGTGCGACCGGTGATACCGGAGCGACCGGTTCGACCGGAGCGACTGGCGACACAGGTGCAACGGGCTCTACCGGAGCCACCGGCTCGACAGGAGCCACCGGTTCGACCGGTGCTACTGGCTCGACAGGTGCGACTGGTACGGCTGGTGCGACAGGTGCGACCGGAGCCACTGGCTCGGGCGGTGGAACAGGTGATCATGACCACGACCATGGCAATAACGGCTTTGGCAATGGAGATCAGGATGCACCTGGTGGTTCCGGGAACCATAACAATGGCGAAAACGGCCCTGGTCACAAAGCCAACGTCACCTCCACCTCGCTCGGCCTCAAGGACACTGCAAAATTCCTGCAGTCGGGCTCGACACATGGCAACAGTGATCACGACAGCCATGCGTCGTTCCGCAACCTGATCGGCCTGGCGTCTACATCGGTGTCGACAGATCTGCTCAATGTCCTCAAGACGATGAGCGGATTTGGCCAGAACCACAACAAGCCGTCGGGGGCGAGCTCGGATCTCACCTCGGACCAGACCAAGCATGGCGCCGGCTACGCCAGCGACGATCATTCCATCAAGACGACCCTGAAGGATCTCTTGAAGCCGCATGAGTAAGTAAGGAATGTTAAATGGACCACGTCCGGAGACTGGTCCAGGTTTGAAAAAGGGGCGCGCGGACTTCGCTGGAAGTTCGCGCGTTTCCACTTCTTGTCGGTGCGGCATCGTCTTGCGGAAAGCCCTCCGCCGGCCATCTCTGGCTTCCAGCGAGGGCAGCGGATCGGCCTGGCGAGGCGATTATTTTAGTAAGTCGGCGCAAACGGAAATGAAGCCGCCAAGCCTGCGATTTTCAAAAAGAATCTGCGCGGCTTCGGCTCTTCGATACTGGCCAAGTTTGGCCATCTTGTTCCTGGCCATTCACCAAATCTCCACTTTATAGTTTACAAATCCCTAATTTTCGATTTTACTAATGTGTGACACGGGGTGTGTCCGTAGGTCGCGCGGTAGGGTTGCCGACGTCCTGCGAAGTTTTGGGGAAGGATCTGGGGGTCGTTAAGCCACATCGCGGGCGATGATGGAGGCGCGTTCTTTGAGCGCGCCTTGAAAGCCGCGTCAACGTTGCCCGCCCACGGAGGCGGACAGGTTTCCCGTTCCAGAGTTCCCTCGCGTTTGGACGCCGATCCGTCGGCGTGACCAGTGGCGGGAGTGTGTCGTGGGTGGGGTGAGATTGCGTGCGAGTTGGGTCCGGCGCGGAGCGATTTCCGGCGTCGATAGGTCCGCAATCCGACAGCGGCGACGGACCGCCGCAGCCGGCGGCTGGCAGCTTGGCCGCCGCTGTTCCGCCCTCCATGAAAATCTCAGCACCGCGCGGCCTGCCCGCGCGCCCGACCCCGTCGTGCCGGGCGTCGCCGGCGGATGCTCTCAGCTTGAACCCAGTTGGAACCAACGGGATCTCGCCATGGCCAGCGCCACCGAACTCGTTTTCGTCGATCCCTCGGTATCCGATCTAGGCAAGATCCTCGGCAATTTGAGGCCAAGGGTCGAGGCGATCGTGCTTGATGCCAAATCCCCGGCCGCGCGCCAGATGGCACGGGCGCTCGAAGCTCGTGACCGCCTCGACGCCGTGCACGTGATCGCGCACGGCGCGCCCGGGCGGGTGTGCTTCGCGGCCGGCGATTGGTCGGCGCGCACGCTGCAGCACGATGAGGCCGATCTCGCCACGATCGGCCAGGCATTGGGTGGCTCCGGCGAGCTGCTTCTGTGGAGCTGTGACGCGGGCGCCGGCGCTGCCGGAACCGATTTTGTCGATGCGCTGGCGCGCGCGGCGGGGGCGCCGGTTGCGGCCGCCACCGACCTGGTTGGGTCGCCGACGCTCGGCGGACGATGGAAACTGACAAGGAACACCGCGGCGCGGGCGCCGCTGACGGAGGAGGGTATCATGGGCTACGCAGCAGTGCTTGCCGCGATCGAGATCACGATCTCCGGCTTGATCCCAACCGGCATGACGGGCGGCTCGACGACCTACTTCGTGGTCGACAGGGACCACGGCACGATCGTTGGCAACCTCAATCTGCCGAACATAGCCAACAACGCCTTCCGGATCGCCGTCAGGGTGCCGGGCGGAGCGACGAGCCTCGACGTCGGCGTCTTCGACGAAAGCGGCAAGTTCACCTCGGCTGGCTTCACCGTGGATGTGCCCGCGCGTCCATCCGGCGCCGTCGGGCCGAAGGGGTGAGCCATGCTGAAGGACCTCACATCAGATCCCTTCCATAGCCCGGCCGCCACGCCGGGCCTTTGCGCATCGACACGGCAGGTTTCGCCCGCAGACCCTCAGGGCGGGCATGCCATGACCTTCGAGCCCGAAGTCCTGTTTATCGACCCTGCCGTCACCGACATACCCGCCATCCTTGCCGGGCTGCGGGCCGGCGTGCAGCCAGTGCTCCTCGACGCCGCGCGGCCGGCGGCCGCACAGATGGCGACGACGCTGGCCGGTCGCCAAGGCCTTGCGGCAGTGCACATCATCGCCCACGGTGCGCCTGGGCGCGTCGCCTTCGCGGCCGGCGAATGGTCGCGCGAAACGCTGGCGCGCGACGCCGGCGACCTGGCCGCGATCGGCCGGGCCCTGGCCGAGGACGGCGATCTGCGGCTGTGGAGCTGCGAGACGGGTCGCGGCGCGGCGGGGCACGCGTTTGTCGAACAGTTGGAAGAGGCAGCTGGCGCTTTTGTAGCGGCGGCGGCCGGGCGCGTCGGCGCGTCGGCGCTGGGCGGCGCCTGGGAGATCGTGCGGAGCAAGAATGAGCTTGTACTGCTCCCCCCGATTTCGAGTGCGGCTATTGCCGCATACACGGGGGTGTTGTCATCAGAACTCACCATCGGAGGGACAATCTCCAATGGTTCTACGCAGAGTACTAATATTTTTTATGTAGTAGATACGACAAGCAATTTAATAGTTGCCAGCTTTACTTTGCCAAATAGGACTAATTCAGGATTCAATGGTTTTTCTGTCACTTTTACCGTTCCAAACGCCACCGACACGTATGCGATTTACACGTCTGGAACGACAATTTCCGGCAGCTCGTTTGCTTTTGTTGTAACGTTGACTGGAGCGATTAGCGCCACAAGCAACGGCGACACTTTCAGCTCCTTCTCCTTCGCCAGTAACACCGGTCCTACCGGCCCCACCGGCCCTACCGGCGCGGGTGCGACTGGCGCTACAGGTTCAACTGGCGCTACGGGTGCAACCGGCGCCACGGGTTCGACCGGCGCGAGCGGCGCGACTGGCTCGACAGGTGCGACCGGCTCGACAGGTGCGACCGGCGCGACTGGTACGACTGGCGCTACGGGATCGACTGGCGCCACAGGTTCAACTGGTGCGACCGGCGGCACTGGTGCGACTGGCTCGACCGGTTCGACCGGCGCCACAGGTTCGACTGGCGCCACCGGAGCCACAGGTGCGACCGGCAATACGGGCGCCACTGGTTCCACAGGTGCGACTGGTGATACGGGCGCCACAGGTTCGACCGGAGCAACCGGAGCCACAGGTGCGACCGGCGATACCGGTGCAACTGGAGCCACAGGTGCGACTGGCGATACCGGTGCCACGGGTGCTACTGGCGCAACTGGCGCAACTGGCGATACCGGCTCGACTGGGGCAACTGGAGCCACAGGTGCGACTGGCGATACCGGTGCCACGGGTGCTACAGGTGCGACTGGCGATACGGGCGCAACGGGTTCGACAGGCGCCGCTGGCAATACTGGCGATACCGGAGCCACAGGTTCGACCGGAGCAACCGGAGCCATAGGTGCGACTGGCGATACGGGTTCGACAGGCGCCGCTGGCAATACTGGCGATACCGGAGCCACAGGTTCGACTGGAGCAACCGGAGCCACAGGTGCGACCGGCGATACGGGCGCCACGGGTTCTACTGGCGCGACCGGCAACACGGGAGCCACAGGTTCGACCGGCGATACGGGAGCTACGGGTTCGACTGGAGCAACCGGAGCCACAGGTGCGACCGGCGATACGGGCGCCGCCGGCTCGACTGGGGCAACTGGCGATACGGGAGCCACAGGTTCGACTGGAGCAACCGGAGCCACAGGTGCGACCGGCGATACAGGCGCCACGGGTTCGACTGGCGCAACCGGCGATACCGGAGCCACAGGTTCGACTGGGGCAACTGGAGCCACAGGTGCGACTGGTGATACGGGCGCCACGGGTTCGACTGGCGCAACCGGCGATACCGGAGCCACGGGTTCAACCGGCGCCACTGGCGATACGGGTTCGACTGGGGCAACTGGAGCCACAGGTGTGACCGGCGATACCGGCACCACGGGTTCGACCGGCGCAACCGGCGATACGGGAGCTACTGGCTCGACTGGAGCAACCGGAGCCACAGGTGCGACCGGCGATACCGGCACCACGGGTTCGACCGGCGCCACTGGTGATACTGGCGCTACGGGTGCAACCGGCGCGACCGGCGATACGGGCGCCACCGGTTCCACTGGCGCAACCGGCGATACCGGAGCTACGGGTTCGACCGGCGCGACCGGAGCTACAGGTGCGACCGGCGCCACGGGTTCCACCGGCGCCACCGGCGATACGGGCGCAACAGGTTCGACGGGAGCCACAGGCGATACTGGCTCTACCGGTTCGACTGGGGCAACTGGAGCCACAGGTGCGACCGGCGATACCGGCGCTACTGGCTCTACCGGTTCCACAGGTTCGACTGGGGCAACAGGCGCCACTGGCGCGACCGGCGATACGGGCGCCACCGGCTCGACTGGGGCAACTGGCGATACGGGAGCCACAGGTTCGACTGGAGCAACCGGAGCCACAGGTGCGACCGGCGATACCGGCGCCACGGGTTCAACCGGCGCCACAGGCGATACGGGAGCTACGGGTTCGACTGGAGCAACCGGAGCCACAGGTGCGACGGGCGATACCGGAGCCACGGGCTCTACCGGTGCCACAGGCGATACGGGCGCCACAGGTTCGACGGGAGCCACAGGCGATACTGGCTCTACCGGTTCGACTGGGGCAACTGGAGCCACGGGTGCAACCGGCGATACCGGAGCTACGGGTTCGACCGGCGCAACCGGTGCGACCGGCGATACCGGCGCCACGGGTTCCACAGGCGATACCGGCGCGACTGGCGATACCGGAGCTACTGGCTCGACCGGTGCAACCGGAGCCACAGGTGCTACGGGTTCCACCGGCGCGACTGGTGATACCGGCGCGACGGGCTCTACGGGTTCAACCGGAGCGACGGGCGATACCGGATCGACGGGCTCTACCGGTGCCACTGGTTCGACCGGGGCAACCGGAGCCACAGGTGCGACCGGCGATACGGGTTCCACTGGCGATACCGGCTCGACCGGAGCGACGGGCTCGACTGGTTCGACCGGCGCAACTGGCTCGACGGGTGCGACTGGCTCGACAGGTGCAACTGGCGACACTGGTGCAACGGGTTCGACCGGCTCGACCGGAGCTACCGGCTCGACTGGTGCGACTGGCTCGACTGGTTCGACCGGAGCGACAGGCTCGACGGGAGCCACCGGCTCGACGGGTGCGACTGGCTCGACTGGTGCGACTGGCGATACCGGCTCGACCGGAGCGACAGGCTCGACCGGAGCAACTGGCTCGACAGGTGCGACTGGCGATACCGGTGCAACTGGCTCGACGGGAGCAACTGGCTCGACAGGCGCCACTGGCGATACGGGTGCGACTGGCGACACTGGTGCAACGGGTTCGACCGGTGCGACCGGCGATACCGGAGCTACTGGCTCGACCGGTGCAACCGGAGCCACAGGTGCTACGGGTTCCACCGGCGCGACTGGTGATACCGGCGCGACGGGCTCTACGGGTTCAACCGGAGCAACCGGCGATACCGGCGCGACGGGCTCTACCGGTGCCACTGGTTCGACTGGGGCAACCGGATCCACAGGTGCGACCGGCGATACGGGTTCCACTGGCGATACCGGCTCGACCGGAGCGACGGGCTCGACCGGAGCGACGGGCTCGACTGGTTCGACCGGCGCAACTGGCTCGACAGGTGCGACTGGCGACACTGGTGCAACGGGTTCGACCGGCTCGACCGGAGCAACTGGCTCGACGGGTGCGACTGGCTCGACAGGTGCAACTGGCGATACCGGCTCGACCGGAGCCACCGGCTCGACTGGTGCGACGGGCTCGACCGGCTCGACTGGAGCAACCGGATCGACAGGTGCGACTGGCGACACTGGTGCGACGGGTTCGACCGGCTCGACCGGAGCGACGGGCTCGACTGGTTCGACCGGCGCAACTGGCTCGACAGGTGCGACTGGCGACACAGGCTCGACAGGTGCGACTGGCGACACTGGTGCAACGGGTTCGACCGGCTCGACCGGAGCAACTGGCTCGACGGGTGCAACAGGCTCGACAGGTGCAACTGGCTCGACTGGAGCCACGGGTTCGACCGGTGCAACCGGCGCTACGGGAGCAACGGGTGACACCGGAGCCACTGGAGCTACCGGCGCGACGGGAGATCCAGGCGCTACGGGTTCGACTGGTGCGACCGGCTCTACCGGCGCTGCAGGCTCGACCGGTGCAACTGGCTCTACAGGTGCCACGGGTTCAACCGGCTCAACCGGCTCGACTGGAGCAACGGGTCATACCGGCGCCACGGGTTCGACGGGCGCGACCGGCCATACCGGCGCGACGGGCTCGACTGGTGCGACTGGTCATACCGGCTCTACGGGAGCAACCGGCGCGACCGGCGATACGGGCGCAACTGGTTCGACCGGAGCCACAGGTTCAACGGGAGCCACAGGCTCTACGGGTGCCACAGGCTCTACGGGTGCCACAGGCTCGACGGGCGCAACCGGTGCCACAGGTTCGACTGGAGCAACCGGCGATACTGGAGCGACGGGCTCTACCGGTGCCACAGGTTCGACTGGGGCAACTGGAGCCACAGGTGCGACCGGCGATACCGGAGCGACGGGCTCTACCGGTGCCATAGGTTCGACTGGGGCAACTGGAGCCACAGGTGCGACCGGCGATACCGGAGCGACGGGCTCTACCGGTGCCACAGGTTCGACTGGGGCAACTGGGGCTACAGGTACGACCGGCGATACCGGTGCCACGGGTTCGACTGGGGCAACCGGAGCCACAGGTGCGACCGGCGATACGGGTTCCACCGGCGCAACTGGTGATACCGGAGCAACCGGCTCGACTGGAGCGACTGGCTCCACAGGCGCCACGGGTTCGACTGGTGCCACAGGTGCGACTGGCGATACCGGAGCGACGGGCTCGACTGGAGCAACTGGCTCTACCGGTGCCACGGGTTCGACTGGCGCAACAGGTTCGACCGGAGCAACTGGAGCCACAGGTGCTACGGGTTCGACCGGAGGAACCGGCTCGACTGGCGCCACTGGCTCGACCGGCGCAACTGGCTCTACAGGTGCTACGGGTTCGACTGGTGCGACCGGGCACACCGGTGCAACCGGCTCGACCGGCGCCACTGGTTCGACGGGTGCGACTGGTCATACCGGAGCAACCGGCTCGACCGGAGCAACGGGTTCGACTGGTGCGACCGGCCATACCGGCTCGACAGGCTCTACCGGTGCGACTGGCTCTACCGGGGCAACCGGAGCAACGGGTCATACTGGTTCGACTGGTGCGACTGGCCATACCGGCTCTACCGGAGCAACCGGCTCTACCGGAGCAACGGGTTCGACGGGCGCGACCGGCCATACCGGCTCGACTGGCTCTACCGGTGCGACTGGCTCTACCGGGGCAACCGGAGCAACGGGTCATACTGGTTCGACCGGCGCCACTGGTTCGACTGGTGCGACTGGCTCTACCGGGGCAACCGGAGCAACGGGTCATACTGGTTCGACCGGCGCCACTGGTTCGACTGGTGCGACTGGTCATACCGGCTCTACCGGTGCAACCGGCTCGACCGGAGCAGCGGGTTCGACGGGTGCGACCGGCCATACCGGTTCGACAGGCTCTACCGGTGCGACTGGCTCTACCGGGGCAACCGGAGCAACGGGTCATACTGGTTCGACCGGCGCCACTGGTTCGACGGGTGCGACTGGTCATACCGGCTCTACCGGTGCGACTGGCTCTACTGGGGCAACCGGAGCAACGGGTCATACCGGCTCGACCGGCGCCACTGGTTCGACGGGTGCGACCGGCCATACCGGCTCTACCGGTGCGACTGGCTCTACGGGGGCAACCGGAGCAACGGGTCATACTGGTTCGACCGGCGCCACTGGTTCGACGGGTGCGACTGGTCATACCGGCTCTACCGGTGCAACCGGCTCGACCGGAGCAACGGGTTCGACGGGTGCGACCGGCCATACCGGCTCGACAGGCTCTACCGGTGCGACTGGCTCTACTGGGGCAACCGGAGCAACGGGTCATACTGGTTCGACCGGCGCCACTGGTTCGACGGGTGCGACTGGTCATACCGGTTCGACCGGAGCAACCGGCTCGACCGGGGCAACCGGCGCGACTGGAGCAACGGGAGATCCAGGCGCCACGGGTTCGACGGGTGCGACCGGCCATACCGGGGCAACCGGCTCGACCGGAGCGGCGGGCTCGACCGGTTCCACAGGTGCGCCTGGTCCGACTGGTGCGACCGGTTGGGGCGGTGATCATGACAAGTACGACCAGCATGGTCACCATGGCCATCATGGCAACAACGGCAACGGCAACAACGGCAATGGCAACGGCCACGGCCACGACAACGACCACAAGAACAGCAGCAATTCAGGGAAGGGACACAACAAGCATGACCACGATGGCAAGCCGGGTAACGGTCACGCCGGCAAGGTCACGTTCGAGTCACTCGGGCTCAAGGACGCTGCGAAATTCCTACAGTCGGGCTCGACACATGGCAACAGTGATCACGGCAGCCATGCGTCGTTCCGCAACCTGATCGGCCTGGCGTCCACATCCGTGACGACAGACCTGCTCAATGTCCTCAAGACGATTAGCGGATTTGGCCAGAACCAGAACAAGCCGTCGGGGGCGAGCACGGATCTCAGCTCGGACCAGACAAAGCATGGCGCCGGCTTCGCCAGCAACGACCACACCGCCAACACCCTGAAGGACCTCTTGAAGCCGCACGAGTGAGCAAGAACCTTGAAGAGAGACGACCGACAGAAAAGCGTGCGCGCGGATCTCGCGGGAGAGCGGATTCGCGCGTTCATCATCTCAAGACAAGGAGTGGCATGAGAGTCGCGCGGCCGATCAGTTCGGAGTACAGTGGGGCATTGCGGGAAACCGGGGCTGAAACGCCTCGGCCCGGGCATTGTTGAACCTCGCCCTGCGTACCGGATGAGAAGTCCATGGTGAACGTCCCTGTGAATGCCGAAAACCAGCCGGTCCCGATCCGTGCCGGCACCGAAGCCGAAGTCGCGACGGGCAGGGCGGACGGCGAAAACGCGGCCAGGATTCCCGGCGGACCCGCCGAGTTCGACCGGATCCAGCCGCGCCTCAAGGCGATGCTGCGGGTCGCGCGCTATCATGGCGTCGAACTCGACCCCAACGAGTTCAGGGCGGCGGTCCCAAGCCCGGTCCCGAACGCGGCTGACCTCTCGCAATGGGCCCAGAACGGCGGCATGTGGTCGCGCGCGCTTCGCATCCGCTGGTCGCATCTCCTGCGCTTCGAGCACACGGGGCCGGTCGTCCTGCTGTTCAATGACGGTGGCGCGGGTCTGCTCACCGGGGCCAGCCCGGAGCGGAAGGTCGTCTTCCTCAAGAGCGCGGGCGCGCCCGACGATGACGAAGCCATCGCCATCGACGAATTGCGGCTGTCGCAGGTGTGGACGGGTGAGGCGGTGTTGTTGCGTCCGGCGCGATCCTACATCGCTGCCGATGCGCCTTTCACGCTGCGCTGGTTGATCGACCTGGTACGGTTAGAAGGCCGTTCCATGCGTGACATCGGTATCGCCTCGTTCACGCTCAGCATCCTTACCGTTCTGCCGCCGATCATCGTCATGACGCTGGTCAACAAGGTGCTGCAGTTCAACAGCGTTTCGACCCTAGTGCTGCTGTCGGCCATAATCGCCGTCCTGTTCGTTTACGAGACGCTCCTCGGCCACGCCCGAAGGCTGATCATCAACGTCGTCGGCGCCCGGCTGGACACCAAACTGAACTTGCATGTCTTCAGCCGGCTCCTGCGCCTGCCACTCGACTATTTCGAGCGTCATCCGGCCGGCCAGACGATGTACCACCTCGCGCAGATCTATCGCATCCGCGAGTTCCTGACCGGAAAACTCCTCAGCACGTTCCTCGATCTCATCACGCTCTGCGTGCTGATCCCGGTGATGTTCTACATCAACGCCACGCTCGGCTGGATCGTGCTTGCCTGCGCGGGCGTGATCATGCTGATCATCTTCGCCTTTCTCGCGCCACTGCGCCGCAGCTACCAGCAGGTGGTCGAAGCGGAGACCTGGAAGTCGGCGGCGCTCGGCGAAACCGTCGTCGGCATCAAGACGGTGAAGGCGCTCGGTCTGGAGCCGCAACGCAAGGCGCTTTGGGATGAGCGGGTGGCGGACGCGGGCAGGGCCCGCCTTGCCTTCGGGCAGCTTGCCAACTGGCCGCAGACGCTTGTCACGCCAATCGAGCGTGTCATGGTCCTCGGAACCATGTTGATCGGCGCTTATCTCGCGATGAGCGACACCTCTGGCTACATGATCGGCAGCCTGTTCGCATTCATGATGATCGCCCAACGCGTCGCGCAGCCTCTCGTTGGTCTTGCTCGACTGGTCGAGGACTTCGAGGAGGTAGGGGCGGCAATCGGCGAGGCAGGATCCGTCCTCAACCGACCCCTGGAAAGCAGTTCGAATTCGACCGGCCTAAGGCCGAAGCTCGTTGGCGAGATCAGTTTCCGTGACCTGACCTTCTCCTACCTCGGCACCAAGACGCCGGCGCTCGACCGGGTCAGCTTCGACATTCCGGCAGGGACGATGTTCGGCATCGTCGGGCGCAGCGGTTCGGGAAAATCGACGGTTGCGAGGCTGCTGCAGGGGATCAATCGCGATTACAGCGGTTTTCTCAAGCTGGATGGCGTCGACCTCAAGGAAATCAACCTGCGTCACCTTCGCCAGGGGCTCGGCGTGGTCCTCCAGGACAATTTCCTGTTCCGCGGGTCGATTCGCGACAACATCATCGCCGGGCGCCCCGGCCTGACCCTTTCGGATGCCATGCGAGCCGCCCATCTTGCCGGCGCCGAAGAGTTCATCGAACGCATGCCGAACGGCTATGACACCTATATCGAGGAAGGGTCGCCCAACCTGTCGGGCGGTCAAAAGCAGCGGCTGGCGATCGCGCGCGCGCTCATCCACAATCCGACCGTCCTGATCCTCGACGAGGCGACCAGCGCGCTTGACCCGGAGAGCGAGGCGGTGGTCAGCGCCAATCTCATGCGCATCGCCAGGGGCCGCACGATGATTATTGTCTCGCACCGGCTTGCCTCACTGACCGAGTGCGACCAGATCATGGTCATGGATCAAGGGAAGGTCCTCGATGTCGCGCCGCACGCGACCCTGCTCGAACGATGCGCGCTCTACCGCCAGCTTTGGTTGCAGCAGAACCGACATCTCGACAGCCGTCACGGTCGTTTGGCCGCCGTGCCGCCGCGACTTGTTTGAGCATCGGCTTCGGGGCGCCCCATGAGCAGCATCAGCATCACCCAATCCAGCCTTCCCGCCCGCCGGCGCCGGACAGAACCGAGCGATCCGACGATGCCCGCCATCCTGGAATTCCAGTGGCCGTCGACGGCTATCGCCAATGCGCCTGTTCCGCGAATGGCGCGCAGCATCGTCTACATCATCTTGAGCATGGTCATCGCCCTGATAACACTTGCAGGGATCATACCGGTCGATCAGGTCGTCACCACCAGAGGGCTCGTGGTCTCGCAATCGCCAAACATCGTGGTGCAGCCGCTCGAGACGGCCATCGTGCGCTCGATCGAGGTACGCGAAGGACAGCGCGTGCGAGCCGGTCAAACGCTTGCGCGCCTCGATGCGACCTTCGCCTCGGCTGACCTCACCGCGCTGGCGACACAGGTTTCGACGCTTGAGGCCGAAGTGGCGCGGTTGAAGGCGGAGGCCGACGGCAAGCCCTTCAACTATGACGGCCTGGACCCGAGCTGGACCTTGCAGGCGTCGATCTATGATCGCCGCAAAGCCGTCTACGACGCCAAGCTGGCGAGTTTCGACCGGCAGAGCGATGAACTCAGTTCCGTGATCTCGCGTTCCCAGTCCGATGCTGACGGCTACCGCCAACGGCTGGCCGTCGCGGCCTCGATCGAACAGATGCGCAAGCAACTGGAAGAAAGACAGGTGGGGAGCCGCCTCAACACGCTTATGGCCGAGGACAACTCGGCGGAAATGTCCCGGGCGCTCGGCAACGCCTTGCAGACATCGGAAGCCGCCAAGCGACAGCAGGCGACGGTGTCCGCCGACCGCGATGGCTACATCCAGAGCTGGCGCGCCGAAGTCTCGCAAGGCCTGTCTGAGGCGGGATCGCGCATGTCGGACGCCCGCGAGCTTCTCAACAAGGCAAAGCTGCGCAAACAGCTGGTCGAGCTGAAGAGCGAGGCGGATGCCATCGTCCAGTCGGTAGCCAAGGTCTCCGTCGGCTCGATCCTGCAGTCCGGCGACCGATTGATCACGCTGGTGCCGGACGACGCGGTGCTGGAAATCGAGACGAACATTGTCGGTCGCACCAGTGGGTTCGTCCACGTCGGCGATCCGGTGGCCATCAAGTTCGACACCTTTCCATATTCGCAATATGGCCTGGCTCATGGCACTGTGCGCGCGGTCAGCCCGGATTCCTTCTCGGCTCGCGAACAAGCGCGCGACCCGAACAGCTCGTTGGCCATGCTGCCATCGGACACTGACCTGTTCTATCGCACGCAGATTTCCATCGACCAGGTCGCCCTCCATGGCGTGCCCGCCAGTTTCACGATCAGCCCCGGCATGCCGGTGACCGCCGACGTCAAGGTCGGCCGCCGCACCGTGCTCAAGTACATTCTCGGCGCCATGCTCCCCGTAGGCCAGGAAGCGATGCGGGAGCCATAGGCTTGGGTGCCGTGCCGCGACAAACGGAGGTATGAGTTCTCGCATCGATGGCAATCCTTGACCGGCTGACTGCCCTTGCCCCGCCGGCGCTGGTGTTGCGCCGGGCGATAAAGCTTTCCGACAGCGGCAAGCCTTCAGAAGCCTTTCCGCTGATGGCAATTGCCGCGCGCGCCGGCATCACCGAGGCCGAATACCGGGTCGCTCGTTGCTATCTCGAAGGTTTGGGTGTGCCGCCGAGCCGGTCGGAAGGCGCGCGCTGGCTGCGGCGGGCGGCCGATCACGGCAGCCCCGATGCGCAGTCGCTTCTCGCCGCGCTTTACGTGGCTGGACTGGCGACACAGGAGCCCGACGGCAATCGCATCGGATCGGAAAGCCTGTTCGAGCGGGATTCCTCGCGGCAGCCGGAATTCGCGCCGGCGCTCGGTCTCGCGAAAAAAGCAGCCGAAGCCGGCTCCGCGACCGGGCAGGCAATCCTCGGCTATATCCTCAGCAGAGGCCCCGAAGCGATGCGCGACCTCGATGCGGCGCATGGCTGGTATGAGAAGTCCGCGGCCGCCGGCTGCCCCGAGGGATGCCTGGGCCTTGCTCTTTCGCTCGCCCGGCGCAGGCAACCTGGGCAGGCGGACAAGATTGCCGCCGAGGTTCGACGCGCTGCCGACGCGGGCCTGCCCACCGCAATCTACCTCCTTGGGGTGCTGACCGAGCATGGGCGTGGCGTGCCGGTCGATCGAGCGGCAGCGGCGCGACTGTATCAGCTCGCTGCCGAGAAAGGCCTTCCCTCGGCCCAGTTCCGGTTGGGATTGGGGCTCATCGATGGTGGCCTTGCGGGTCAGGATATCGCGGCCGGCGAGGCGTGGCTGCGGCGCGCCGCATTGGCGGGAAATATAGAGGCAGCCTTCCGTCTCGGCGATCGCTATGTGAAGAGTTCGCAGCCGGACTATGCGGAGGCCGCGACGTGGTATCGACGCGCGGCCGATGCAGGCCATCAGGCCGCCGCCCGCGCCTTGGCATCGCTCTATCTGTCGGGAAACGGTGTCGCCCAGGACGTCGAGGAGGGAGCGCGCTGGCTGCGCACGTCCGCAAATGCGGGAAATCAGGAAGCGCAGGTCGACTTTGCCAATCTGGTCCTCGAAGGGGCAGGCGAGCCTGACGACCGCGACCGCGCCAGTATTGCCGGATGGTTCGAGGCGACCGCCTCGTCGGGCGATCTGGTTGCAGCCTTCAACCTCGGGCTCTGCTTTGCCCAGGGCGTCGGCGTGCGAAAGGACGAGGAGCAGGCGGCGCTATGGGTGAGGCGCGCGGCCGAAGGCGTGGCCGAGGCGCAATATGCGTATGCGCGTATGCTACAGGATGGGCGCGGCGTGGCCGCCGACCAGAAACAAGCGCGCCTCTGGTTTGAGCGGGCGGCCAACGCCGGCATGGTCGACGCGCAGGTGGCGCTTGCCGAAATGCTCCTCAATGGGCGCGGCGGCGCATCCTTGCCCGTGGCTGCGGCGCAGTTGTTCAAGCGGGCAGCCGCCGCCGACCACGTCGGGGCGATGTTTGCGATCGGCGCCCTGTACGGGAGCGGCCAGGGTCTGTCACTCGACCCGGCGGCAGCGCAGAAATGGTTCACGGCCGCCGCCGAGCGGGGACATGGCCAGGCCCAACTCATGCTCGGGCGCTATCTTTCCAATGGCCTTGCCGGCGACCACGACCCGGCAGCCGGTCGCCTGTGGTTCGAGCGAGCGGCTGCACAAGGTGTTCAGGAAGCCGTCGACGAACTCGCCGAGTTCGCCTCGATTTGAGGCAGGTGTGGCGGTCGCTACAGGATTGCCACACGACGCGCTTACCGGATCGGCGTCTCGCCGCGAAACAATGGCTGGTGCGCCCGCATCAGGGTGGCGATCCGGTCGGCTACCTTTCGCACCGGCGGGGCGTGACGCTCCTCGTGATGGGTGACGATCCACTGGTCTGTTTCGAGTTCGGGGATAGGGTGGGCGACGCGAACCAGCCGCGGATCGCTGTCACCGACGAAGCACGGGAAGACCGAAAGGCCGGCGCCGGCGGCCACCAGTTCGCGCACCGAATGGGTGTTGTTGCCGCGCACCGCGATGCGGTCGCCATGATGGGCTTGCAGCCAGCGCGCCGAAGCAATGTTTGCCCCTTCGCCGGTGACGCCGACGAACAGCCCGGCGGCGATGCCGTTGATCAGGTGGCGTCCGGAATAGATGGCGTGGGCGACCTTGCCGCTTAGACGGCTGGCCAGCCACTGTTCGGTCGGGCGCTCGCTTCGGATGCCGATGTCGGCGGCACGGCGTCCGATATCGACCCTGTCGGTGGTGGTGACGAGTTCCACCCTGATGCCGTCATCGACCGTCCAGATCTCGCCGATATGGGCGGAAACGAAGGCCGAGGTCCATGGCCCGGCCGAGACGCGGACAATACGGTCGGGCAGGCTTCCCTCGCGCCAGCGGGTCAGCGACTGCATTGCCGCCTCGACCTCCTCGGCGCGCCGCAGCAGTTCTTCGCCGACCGGGGTCAGTTGGTAGCCGGTCTGCTGGCGCACGAACAGCGGTTCGCCGATCTGCTTTTCGAGCGCGGTGACGCGTCGTCCGAGGGTGGCCGCGCTGAGCCGCGTGGTTCTTGTCGCCGCGCTCAGGCCACCCAGCCGCGCAACGTCGAGAAACAACCTTAGATCGTCCCAGCCGATATCCATTTTGCAGAAATGAAAAACTCCTTGCGACCCTGGCTGTAGCGCGAAGCAGGCATCATACGCAAGTATGCAGGCCTTGGAGGCGTTGGATAATCGTGCCTGGCGGGACCGTGCCCAAGCACCTCGGCTGGCCAGCAAGCCAGTGCAATCCCTTCGATCGCGCATGCGCTTGGCACGGATGCTTTGCGCTTTCGACCAACCATGCGCACTGGCCATCCACGCGCCAGAGGAGACAATCATGTTGGATGAACTTCGACGCCGTTTCGCCCGCTGGCGGGCCTATCGCCAGACGCTTGCGCGCTTGAGGCATGTGTCGGACAGCACGCTGGCGGATGCCGGCATTTCCCGCCAGGAGATCCGCAAGCGCGCCCGCCAAGCCAGCCAGCGTCTTTGAGATCGTGGAGGCGGGCATTCGTCGAGACCGCCTGGTGCGGTTCCACCGTTTCAGGCAAGACGCAGAACCGCTCTATCGGCTACCGAGCGGCGCTCAAGGTACCGGTGCGCCGGCTTCGATCAGCCCGGCCTGCTTGAGATCGGCCCACAAAGCCGGCGGAATGTCCTCGCGCAGGTAGGCCAGATTCTGTTTCAACTCGTCGGCTGATCGCGCGCCCGGAATGACGCTTGATACGAGAGGATGGCCGAGCGGGAACTGAAGCGCGGCCGCCGGCAGCGACACCTTGTGACTGATGCAGATCGCCTCGATGCGGCGGACGCGCTCGAGCACCGGCTCAGGCGCCGGCCTGGTGTTGAAGGTTGCGCCCTTGACGGCGCCGGTGGCCAGGATGCCGGAATTGTAGGGCCCGCCAATGATGATCCTGGTGCCGCGTTGCTCGCACAGCGGCAGCAAGGTCGCCAGCGGCTCCTGCTCGAGCAAGGTGTAGCGGCCGGCGAGCAGGAAATAGTCGAACGCACCCGCCACGACGAAGTCGGACAGCATCTGCCATTGGTTGATGCCGACGCCGACCGCCTTGATGACGCCTTGCGAACGCAATTCGTCGAGCGCCGGATAGGCGCCGTCCATCGCTTCCCTGAAACGGCTTCTGGCATAGGGATCCTCGCCGGGGCCGAAATGAATGGCTTCGTCCGGATCATGGATCGAGACCATGTCGACATAGTCGGTGTCGAGGCGCTTCAGCGTTCCTTCGAGCGAGCGCATCACGGCGTCGCGCGAATAGTCGAACTCGGCGCGGAATGAACCGGGCTGGTCCCACAGCGCCGGCTGAAGCTCCTCGGGCGGGATCGGCACGAGGTCGTAGCCGATCTTCGACGAGATGACGATGTCCGCGCGGGGTAAGGATCGGACCGCCAGCCCAAGCCGGGTCTCGCTGACGCCAAAGCCATAGACGGGTGCTGTGTCGAAATAGCGGATGCCATTGTCATAGGCCGCGTGCACCGTCTGGACCGCGGCGTCGGTGTCGACGGCGCGGTACATATTGCCCAGCCCGGTGCCGCCGAGCCCGATCGTCGTCACCTTCAGGCCGTTCTTCGCGACAGCCCTGAATTCGATTTCAGCCATTTTCTCTTCCTGTGATCGCTGCTGTTCTTCGTGCCGGCCAAGCGGCTTCCCGCACCGCGCTCGGGCAGCGAAAAGCCCGTCGTGTATCCGGTGTCGAAAAAGCATTGACACAAAAGTTGTCATATAACAATGTAACCAGACGACAAATGTGGGCAAGCCCGCAAAACGAAGAGGGAGGAACCAAGTGGACGACGAAGCGAAAAATCAGATGGAGACGGTCAATGCCGCCATCAGCCGGCGCAGTGCCTTTGCGCTGGCCGGCAAACTCGGCCTCGGTGCCGCCGGCATGGCCAGCGGAATGGCGGGTGCCGGACTTGCCGGCGGCGTCAGCGCCGCGAAAGCAGCGGATACATCGGCCGGCCTGCCGAAGAAGCCCTACAAGTTCCACTTCGTCTGCCATGTGACGCTGGACCAGTTCTTTACCCCGACCGTCTATGGCATCCAGGACGCCTGCGCGGCCTTCGGCTGCAGCTACCAGTGGACTGGTTCGCAGAAGAACGTCGTCTCCGAGATGGTCAGCGCCATGCAGACCGCGATTGCGCAGAAATCGGACGGCATTGCCGTCTGCCTGGTCGATCCGACCGCCTTCGATGCCGCAACCGACATGGCCGCCCAGGCCGGCATCCCGGTCGTCGCCTTCAACGCCGACGTGCCGGTCGGCAGCCCCAACAAGCGGCTGTCCTATGTCGGCCAGCCGCTCTACCAGTCGGGCTACAACTCGGCGCTGAAGTGGCTGAAGCTGATCCCCAAGGGCGGCCACGTCATGCTGTCGATCGGCGTGCCCGGTTCGCTCAACACGCAGCCGCGCCTCGATGGCTACATCCAGGCGATCAAGGACAGCGGCAGCGGCGTCACTTACGATGTCGTCAACACCGGTCCGGATCCGGCAACCGAAATCTCACGCGTCGAGAGCTACTATCTCAGCCACAAGGACGTGAAGGGCATGTTCGGCACCGGCGGTTCCGACACCTATGCCTGCGGTTTCATCTCCAACAAATATGGCCTGGTGAAAGCCGGCGGCGCCGTGGCCGGCTTCGACCTCTTCCCGCAGACGCTGGACTTCATCAAGTCCGGCGACGTCAACTTCACTACCGACCAGCAGGCCTATCTGCAGGGCTTCCTGCCGGTCCAGCAGATGTATCTCTACAAGCTGTCGGGCGGTCTCGTCGGTCCGGCCAACAGCGACACCAGCCAGGCCTATGTGACCAAGGACAATGTCGACGCCTATGTCGGCAAGTCCCGCTTCGAGGGCCGCAGCGACGTCGAGCCGACCTGACGCAGTTCAGCCAAGCGAAAACTCCTGCCCTCGCCACGTCATTGTCCGATGACGTAGCGAGGGCGCCGCTGACTGCCGCCGGCTTGCCCGTCGCCGATCCCCGCCCAGAATTCGAAATCAGGAAGACAAGAGTGCCGCCAATCGCAATCGCAAAAGCCGGGAAGGGCGCCGTTGGCGTCAAAGTCCCGCAGACGATGACGGAGAGGCTGCTCATCCTGCTTTCCCGTTATCGCGAGGCCAGCATCGCCGTCGTCGCCATCGTGCTTGTGGTCTATTTCCAGGTCGGCAGCGATGGCGGATTCCTGTCGCCGCAATTCATGAGTGTCGTGCTGCGCGACACCGGCCGGCTTGGCCTGATCGCCGCTGCCGAAGTCATGCTGATGATCACCGGCGAGATCGACCTTTCGCTGAGCGCCATCTTCTCGATCGCGCCCTATGTCATGGCGCTGATGTCGGTCACCTGGGCCGTGCCGCTAGCCGTCGGCGCCGTTGTCGGCGTCTTGATCGGCGTGCTGGTCGGCGCCATCAACGGCATCATCACGGTGCGTTTCCGCGTGCCGTCGCTGATCACCACGGTCGGCATGCTGTTCTTCCTGCAGGGCATCGTCGTCTCGATCTACAACAGCCAGCCGATCGTGGCGCCGGTCGAGCAGCCCTTCAACGCGATCTTTGGGCAGAGCCTCTACCAGCCGTCGGATGCGCTCCTCTCCTGGCATGGCGTGACCGCCTTCACGCCCTTCCTGTGGGCGGTGCTGATCGTGCTGGCGCTGGCACTGGCGCTCAACCGCACCACCTTCGGTCTGCACACGATTGCCACTGGCAGCAACATCATCGGCGCGCGCGAAATCGGTGTGCGGACCGATCGCATGAAGATCTACAATTTCATGATCGCCGGCGGCTGCGCGGCCTTCGCCGGCATCATCAACACCGCCCAGTTTACCTCAGCCGACCCGCAGGCCGGCAGCCCGTTCCTCACCTTGCAGGCGATCGCCGCGGCAGTCATCGGCGGCACTTCGCTGCTGGGTGGCTCCGGCACCGTCATCGGCGCGCTGATCGGCGCGTTCGTGGTCGCTTCGCTCAACAACGGCCTGGTGATGATCGGCGCCCAGGCCACCGTTTCCGACGTCTATCTGGGCGCCGCCATCATCGCGGCGATGATCCTGAGCATCCAGGTCGACCGGCTGCGCACACGGAGGCGTCTATGAACACGCAGACCATTCCGCCGCTCGCGCCCGATGCGCCCGTCGTCCTAGAAATGTCCAACATCTCCAAGAGTTTCGGTGCCGTCACAGCACTGGTCGACGTCTCGATCAAGCTGCGCCGGGGCGAGGTCCTGGCGCTGGTCGGCGACAATGGCGCGGGCAAGTCGACGCTGATCAAGATCCTGTCAGGATTTCACCAGCCCGATACCGGCACGATCGTCTCGCAAGGCAAGGAGGTGCGTTTCGCCTCGCCGCGCGACGCGCGCGCCCAGGGCATCGAAACCGTCTACCAGGACCTTGCGCTGATCGGCGATCTCAGCGTCTTCCACAACATGTTCCTCGGCCGCGAATACCACAAGCGCATCCTGGGGCTGAACCTGCTCGACAACAGGAAGATGCGCGAACAGGCTCAACTCTACCTGGACACGCTGGGCATCTCGATCCCCAGCGTCAACAGCACCGTCGACCTCCTGTCGGGCGGACAGCGCCAGTGCATCGCCGTTGCCCGCTCGATCTATTCGTCGCCCAGGATCCTGGTGCTGGACGAGCCGCTGGCGGCACTCGGCGTCCGCGAAAGCGCGCATGTCCTGGGCCTGATCCAGAACCTGCGCCAGCAGCGCCAGGTCTCGGTGATCCTGATCGTCCACAACTACAACCAGATCTTCGAAGTCTGCGACCGCATCAACTTCCTGCATTCGGGCGAGGTCGCGCTGGACGCCTCTACGGCCGACACCAGCGAGGAAGAATTGATCCGCATCGTCAAGTCGGGCCTCGGCCGCAAGGCGATCGACGCCGCCGCGGCCGAAGTCCGGCCCGGAATCGTATGAACCCACCCAACGCCACGGCTGCCAAAATCTCTGCCGGCCAAACTGTCCAAGCCGATTTGCCGGCCCCTCACACGGAGTACTCGTTTTGACGTTCTCACCGACCGAGCTGACCAAATCCCTTGGCCGCGGGCTGCTTTCCTTTCCGTTGACCTTCTTCGACGATGCCGGCGCCTTCAACGAGAAAGGCTATCGCGCCCATGTCGCGCAGCAGGGCGCTGCCGGAGCGAGCGGGCTTTTCGCCGCCGGCGGCACGGGCGAGTTCTTCTCGCTGACGCTCGAGGAGTACAAGCGTGTCGTGCGGGCAGCGTCGGATGAGGTTCCCGACCATCTGCCGCTGCTGGCGGGCGTCGGCTACGGCACGCATATGGCGGTCGAGTTCGCCAAGGCCGCCGAGGCCAACGGCGCCGACGGCCTGCTGGTGCTGCCGCCCTATCTGGTCAAGTCAGAGCAGGAAGGCCTGCGCCGGCATCTGACCGCCATCTGCCGCTCGGTCGGTATCGGCGTCATCGCCTACAACAGGGACAATGCGGTGCTGACGCCCGAGACCCTCGACCGGTTGGCGCAGGACTGCCCGAACCTGATCGGGCTCAAGGACGGCGTTGGCGACATCGAGCTTCTCACCGCCTTGCGCTACCGCATGGACGACCGCCTGATCTTCATCGGCGGCATGCCGACAGCCGAAGTCCATGCCAGTGCCGCCGCGGCAATAGGCATGACCACCTATTCGTCGGCGATCTATAATTTTGCCCCCGAGATGGCGCTGCGTTTCTTCAACGCCTTGCGTGCCGGCCATATGGCCGAGGTCGGCGATCTCATCCGCAGCTTCTTCCTGCCCTATCTCGCCATCCGCAACCGGCGCGCCGGCTATGCCGTCTCGATCGTCAAGGCTGGCGCGCGCATTGCCGGGATCGACTGTGGACCGGTCCGGTCGCCGCTGCTTGACCTCACAGTGGATGAAGAACGGCAGCTCGCGGCGCTCATGCAGTCCTGCCGCATGCCGGTTGGAGAGCTGGCGTGAGATCAGGGAATGAAGGTCAGGCGCGACGCCGTGCTACGAGCTGACCGAACCGTCGACCATGCGGCGATAGCGCTCGCGGCCCGCCTCCAGATGCTCGCGCAAGGTGAAGCGGGCGGCTTCGACATTGTGCCGCTCGATGGCTTGGTAGATGCGTCGATGCTCCGTCTGGACCTGTTCGAGATAAAGCCGCCGCTGCTCCGGCGTCTCAGTCCGCGGGCGGATCGACTGGCGCGGAATGATGACGGGTCCCAGAAAATGCATGAAGCGCTCGAAATAGGGATTGCCGGTGGCCGAGGCGATCGCCCGGTGGAAGGCAAAATCCGGCTCGATGGCGCTGTCGCCGGCCGCGATCGACGCGTCGATGGCGACAAGGCAATCGCGCATGCGGGCAAGGTCGTCGTCGCTGCGCTTCTCGGCGGCGATGCCGGCGGCTTCGAGTTCCACGGCGAGACGCAGCTGCAACACGTTCTGGACTTCCGTCAGCGAACGAAGTTCGTCGGAGACGATGCGAAATGTGGTGTTGGCCTCGTGGTCGGCGACGAACACACCCGAACCCTGGCGGCTGACGACCAGCCCTTCCGAACGCAGCGACGCCATCGCCTCGCGTATCACGGTTCGGCTGACCCCGAATTGCGCGATCAGTTCTTGCTCGGTCGGCAGTTTCTCGCCACTGGTCAGATGACCGGCGCGTATTTCGCGCGCAAACCAGTCGGCCACCTGCGCGGTGCGGCTGATCTGAGGGGGAAGGCCAAAGGAACGTTTCATCGCCACCAAGCAATAAACGAACCGCTGTTCTTGGCAACCGATTATTTATATGGTGATATGACGACATTGTTGGGCGCTTGAAGCGCCCAACAGCCGTTCGCCTTGCCGAGCCGGCACGAACATCTCTCCGGATTTCCCTATCATGAAAGGACAGGGATTGGCTCTCTCCGACAAACCGGTGCTGCTGACCGGGGCATCCGGCACGATTGGACGCCTGCTTTCGGTCAGGCTGGCAGAACTGGGCTGGACCTTGCGGCTGACCGATGTCGCGCCCTTGCCATTCCCGCTGCCGCAAAACGCAAGTTTCGATCGTGTCGATCTCGAGGACCAGCAGGCGGTGAACGATCTTACCCAAGGCTGCGGGCTGATCCTGCATTTCGGCGGCATATCCACCGAGCAGTCCTTCGAGACGGTGCTCGGCCCCAATCTGCGCGGCAGCTACCACATCTACGAGGCGGCGCGCGGCCAGAAGGCACGCGTGGTGTTCCCGTCCTCCGTGCACGCGGTCGGCCTCTATGAGCGGACCGAGATTCTCGACCAGGACTGCCTGTTGCGCCCGGATGGCTATTACGGCCTGTCGAAGGCCTATGGCGAAATGCTGGCGCGGCTTTACTGGGACAAGCATGCGGTCGAAAGCGTGCTGATCCGCATCGGCTCGGTGCTGCCGGAAGTTCCCGACGAACGGATCCTGTCGACCTGGATATCCCACGGCGATTTCGTCAGCCTGATCGAGCGCTGCGCGGAGGCCCAGCATGTCGGCTGCTCGGTGATCTGGGGACAGTCCAACAACAGCCGCGGTTTCTGGCGGCATGATGCCAGGCAAAAGATTGGCTGGACCCCGCTGGACAGTTCCGACAGCCAGGCCGAGCGCGTGCGTGGCAAGGTGACGGACAACCCGGTCGTGGAGCGATACCAGGGCGGCAAGTTCATCGTCGTCGACTACAGCCGCGCCGACTTCCCGCCGCGTTCGATGTTCCCGGACGAGTGAGCTGCTTACGCCGGCAACCGGGCTCGCCCGGCGATCATGTCGGCGGCCTTTTCGGCGATCATGATCACTGCGGCGTTGGTGTTTGACGACACGATGCTTGGCATGACCGAGCTGTCGCAGACGCGCAGGCCCTGAAGCCCGCGCACGCGAAGCTCGGGATCGACGACGCTTTGCGCATCGCCGCCCATCCGGCAGGAGCCGACCGGATGGTAGGCGCTGCGGCCATGTTCGCGGGCGAAGGCTTCCAGTGCCGCGCGTCCCTTGGTTGCGGCACCCGGAAGGTGCTCCCGGCTGATGTATTTGGCGAAGGCCGGCTGGGACAGGATCTCGCGGCTGATCTCGATGCCGTCGACGGCGCGCTCCAGGTCGTAGCGTTCGGCAAAAGGGTTGGGATCGATGATTGGCGGATCGCGCGGATCCGCTGACCGCAGCGTGACGCTGCCGCGCGAGCGGGGGCGGACATGGTAGGAATTCAGTGTGCAGCCATTGCCGCCGGGAACCGAGCCGATGCCTTCCTCGACGCCGGCGCCGGGCAGGAAATGGAACTGGATGTCAGGCGTCTTCTCCGCACGGTCGCCCCACCAGAAGCCGCCGGCTTCGACGATGTTGGAGGCCACCGGTCCCTTGCCGAACAGCGCGTATTCGAGGCCGGCGACCGCCTGCCAGCGCTTCTTCTTGTAGCGGTCGATACCGTGCGGCCCGTTAAGTTCGGCGACGACATCGACATCCATGTGATCGTGAAGGTTCTGGCCGACACCGGCGAGGTCGTGGATCACCTCGATGCCATGCGTGCCGAGGTGCTTGACCGGGCCGATGCCGGACAGCATCAGAAGTTTGGGCGAGCCGATGGCGCCGGCGGTGACGATCACCTCGCGCCCGGCGCGCAACAGCTCGGTTCTGCCGTTGGCGACGATCTCGACGCCGATGGCGCGGCCGTTCTCGACAACGATGCGGCTGACCGTGGCGTCGGTGCGCAAAGTCAGGTTCCTGCGGCCAAGCGCCGGCCTGAGATAGGCGACTGCCGTGCTGCTGCGTTTCCCCCGACGCGTCGTCGTCTGGTAGAATCCGGTGCCTTCCTGCTGGCCGGCGTTGAAATCGGCCCTGAAGGGAAGACCCGCCTGCTGCGCCGCCTTGACGAAGACCCGGGTCAGCGGATGCGGCGCGCCGCTCGAAACGCCGAGCGGGCCATCGGTGCCGTGCTGCGGGCCGGCGAAGGTGTCGTTGCCCTCGGAGCGCCGGAAATAGGGCAGCACGTCGGCGTAGCTCCAGCCGGCGCAGCCATCGTCGACAGCCCATCCGTCGTAATCCTGCGGGCAACCGCGGGTGAACACCTGGGCGTTGATCGAAGAGCCGCCGCCGAGCACGCGCGCCTGCGGATAGACCATGGTGCGGCCCTCGATCGCCTTGCCGGGCGCCGTGTCATAGCCCCAGATCAGCGGCCCGGCCGTCATCTTGAAGAAGCCGACCGGCAGATGGATGTAGCGATCGGTGTCCGGCGGGCCGGCCTCCAGCAGGACGACGGACAGGCCGGGATCCTCGCTCAGCCTGGTTGCCAGAATGCAGCCGGCCGAGCCGCCGCCGACGATGATGTAATCCGGCATTCTCGCTCCCTCATGTGGGCACAATCGGCGCCCCCTCGTGTGCGCGACGATCTCAAGTCCCTTGTGCCGCGTCAAGAGAAAGGGTATGGTTGCCGTGTTGAAGGGTTGTCATACAAGTGAGGAGCTTGGCAACCCGTCGATCGGAGGCCCGGCCGCGCTCCCCGCGCATGCCGCCGGGCGGGAAACAGGATTCAATCGGGAGGTTCGATACATGAAGGACAGGACAGGTTTAACGCTTTCCGGCGCGGTCAGCCGCCGGACGCTGATGATGGGCGCCACCGCCGGCATGGCGGCGCTCGCCATGCCAAAGGTTTTGCGCGCGCAGGAAAAGCCGACATTGGTGACGTCGATCCGCTCGTTGTCCAACCCCTACCACGCGGTGTGGAAGACCGGCGCCGAGGCCTACGCCAAATGGGCCGGTCTCGAACACGTCACGCTGGTTTCGGAAGGCAACAGCGAGAAAGGCATTGCCGACATCAAGGCGATGCTGGCCAAGACCGGCGGCAACATGGTGCTCAATTCCGATCCCAACGACACCCCTGATGCGCGCCCAATCGTCGAGGCCTGTGCCAAGGCCGGCGCCTATGTCGTGACGCAATGGAACAAGCCGGCGGATTTGCACCCGAAGGACTTCAACCCGAACTATGTTTCCCACATCGAGTTCGACGGCATCGCAAGCGGCAAGACCATCGCCGAGATCCTGTTCAAGACCATCGGCGGCAAGGGCGGCATCGTCGCCCTCGGCGGCCTGATCTCGACCACGGCGGCGATCGAGCGCAAGAAGGGCCTCGACGCCGCGCTCGCCGCCAATCCCGACATCAAGCTGCTCGACTTCCAGGTCGCCAACTGGAAATCGACCGAAGCCTTCGACCTGATGGGCAATCTGCTCACCCGCTTCGGCGACGACATCAAGGGCATCTGGGCCGCCAATGACGACATGGGCTCCGGCGCACTCGAGGCGCTGCGCGCCGAAAACCTCGCCGGCAAGGTGCCGATCGTCGGTGTCGACGGCATCAAGACGGCGGTCGACGCGGTGCGCACCGGCGAGTTCGCCTGCACCGTCACCTCGGATCCGTTCTGGCAGGGCGGCATGGGTCTGGCCATCGGCTACAACGCCAAGATCGGCAAGTTCGACCCGGTCAAGGAACCGCCGGAGCACCGCGAATTCTACGGCAAGGCGGTGCTGATCTCGCACGACAATGTCGAGGAATATTACAAGACCAATGTCGACGCCAAGCCGGAGATCGACTGGAACGATCTTTGGGGTCGGGTGACCGGAGCCATCCGGACCTGACCACCGGGGCGGGCTGCTGCTCCCTGGCGGCCCGCTCCCCTTTACAGTTCGTCGTGCATCGTACCCGCCCGGCGACGGTCATCAGCAGACGGGAAGCGGTTTCTTGACAATCCATACAGAACCCCTGAAGTCCGTTTCGGACATCGAGCGGACGACGCTTATGACATTTCTCCCCGGCCGCATCGCCACCATGTTCGGCGGCAGGCGCTGGCGCAGCCTGGCGCCGCTGGCGGTGCTGGTCGTGCTCTGCCTGCTGATCGCCATCGCCAATCCCAATTTCATCGAGCTGCGCAACCTGGTGCGCCTCGCCAACTCCGCCGCCGTGCCGCTGACGCTGGCGATGGGGCTGACTTTCATCATCCTGATGGGCAGCATCGACCTCTCGGTCGAGGGCACGCTGTCGGTGTCGGCGATGGTGGTGGTGCTGCTCGCCGCCAATGACAGCAACGGCAACGACTATGGCTGGTGGGCGGTGCTGGCCGCCATCGTCGCCGGCACCGCCATGGGTTTCGTCAGCGGCCTCGTCCAGACCATGCTGCGCATCCCGTCCTTCATGGCGACGCTCGGCATGTGGTTCATCGGCCTTGGCCTGTCGGTCTATATGCTCGGCGGCTCGGCGATCCGGCTCAACGACGCCTCGATCCGCGAGCTGGCATTGGCCCGTTTCCTCGGCCTGCCGCTGGCGGTGTGGGTCGCCACCGGGGCGTTCCTGCTCGCCGCCGTTATCCAGTATCACACCAAGCTCGGACGCCACATCCTGGCCATCGGCGGTGACGAGGACGTCGCCAAGCTCTCCGGCGTCAACGTTGTCCGCGTGCGCGTCACCGCCTTCGCGCTCGCCGGTTTCTTCTTCGGCATTGCCGGCGTGCTTGCCGCGGCACAACTTGGCCAGTCGCATGCCGTCATCGGCGACGGCCGGCTGTTTGCCGCGGTCACCGCCGTCGTCGTCGGCGGCACGGCGCTGACCGGCGGCGAAGGCGGCGTCGTCAACACGCTGATCGGCGTGCTGATCGTCACCGTGCTTGCCAACGGCATGATCCTGCTCGGCATTTCGCCCTACATCCAGCAGACGGTGCAGGGCCTGATGATCATCGCCGCGGTGGCGCTGTCGCTCGACCGCGTCCGCCTCAGGATAGTCAAGTGACCGCCATGCTGAGCGCTTCCGGCATCATCAAGAATTTCCCTGGCGTCCAGGCTCTGCGCGACGTTTCGATCGAGGTCCGGCCGAACGAGGTGGTCGGGCTGATCGGCGAGAACGGCGCCGGCAAGTCGACGCTGATGCGGGTGCTGGCGGGAAGCTACCGGCCGGACGGCGGCAGCCTCACCCTCGACGGCGAGCAATTGCGCATGCGCAGTCCGCGCGACGCGGCACGGCATGGCATCGGCATGGTGTTCCAGGAACAGTCGCTGGTGCTCAATCTGACGGTCGCCGAAAACATATATCTCGGCGAGGAAGACCGCTTCACCCGCTTCGGCATCGTCAACTGGCGCGCCATGAACGCGGCGGCGCGCCGGCAACTGGCCAAGATCGGCATCGACATCGACGTCACGGCGCGCACCTCCGAGCTGACCTTCGCCGCGCGCCAGATGGTCGAGCTGGCCAAGGCGCTGACGCTTGAGGAAGTGGTCGAGCGGCAGCTGCTCATCCTGCTCGACGAGCCGACCTCGGTGCTCAACGCCGCCGATATCGAGGTGCTGTTCGCGCGCGTGCGCTCGCTCAAATCCCGCGCCAGCTTCGTCTTCGTCTCGCACCGTCTCGACGAGGTGCTTGCGACCTCAGACCGTGTCTACACGATGAAGGACGGTGCGGTCGTCGCCGAGCATCGCGCGGCCGATGTCACCGCGCCGGAGCTGCACGAAATCATGGTCGGGCGCGGGCTGCAGGCGGAATATTACCGCGAGGCCCGCCAGCAGGCGCCGCGCGGGACGGTGATGGTCGAGGCAAAGGGCTTGGGGGCAAACGGCGCCTATCACGGCGTCGATCTCAAGATCAGGGCCGGTGAGATCGTCGGCATCGCCGGCGTCGTCGGCTCCGGCCGCGAGGAGGTGACGCGCACCATCGGCGGCTTCCTCCAGCACGATGCCGGCGAAATGAAAATCGCCGGCGACGCGGTGCGTTTCGCCTCGCCGGAACCCGCGGTGCGCAGGGGTATCGGCTATGTGCCGCGCGAGCGCAGGCTCGAAGGGCTGGTGATGTTCCTGTCGATCGCGGAGAATATTTCGCTGGCCGACCTGTCGAGCGTCATGCGCCATGGTGCGATCGACTATGGCAAGGAGCGCCGGCTCGCCGCCGACTGGATCAAGCGGCTGCGCATCAAGGCGCCCGGGCCCGACGCCGCCTGCCGCAAGCTCAGCGGCGGCAACCAGCAAAAGGTGGTGCTGGCGCGCTGGATGACGGCGGGCTCGCGCATCCTCGTGCTCGACCATCCGACGCGCGGCCTCGATGTCGGCGCCAAGGAGGAGGTCTACGAACTGGTCCGCGACCTCTCCGCGCAAGGCGTGGCGATCCTTTTGATTTCCGACACGCTGGAGGAGACCATCGGCCTGTCGCACCAGGTGCTGGTGATGCGCGACGGCGAGATTACCGCGCGTTTCGACGCCAGCCCGGGCAACAAGCCGAACCAGGTCGAACTGTTGCGGGCGATGGTATGAGAGACCGTTTGGAAACTCTGCTCTGGCGGCCATCTGAAGGCGTTTTCTGCGCTTCCGGTGCTCACGGACCAACGTCCGCTGCGCTCCGGTTCTCGAAACCACCATCATATGACTCGCCAGAGCGAGTTTCGAAACAGTCTCTGAGGCAGGCCGATGAATGAAGCTTTTTCGCTGCGGCGCATCTTCGAAGGCAAGTGGACGCAAGGCGCCATTCCGCTGGTCCTGCTTGTCGCCCTGCTTTTGATCATCGAGATCGCCGCGCCCGGCTTTCTCACCGGCGAGACCGTGGCGCTTTTGTTCGCCAACACCGCCGTGCTGTTCATCCTGGCGACCGGCGTCACCTTCGCCATCCTGCTTGGCGGCATCGACCTGTCGATCCAGGCGGTCGCCTCGCTGGCCAGCGTCATCCTGGCGCAGCTGCTGCCTTCGCTCGGCCTTGCCGCCTTTCCGGTGGCGATCCTGTCCGGGTTCGCCTTCGGTACCTTGAGCGGCATCGTCCACGTCAAGCTGCGCGTTCCGTCCTTCGTGGCGACGCTCGCCACCGGCGGCGTGGTCACCGGCATCGCGTTGTGGGTGTCGGACGGCCGCGCCATCACCATCGAGGAAGGCGGCCGCGAAAACACCGCCTGGATCAACGCCACCGTCGCCGGCCTGCCGGTGGTGGTGCTGATTTCGGCGGTCATCGGCATCGCCAGTTTTCTCGCGCTGCGCTACACGCGCTTTGGCCGCCAGGCGATCGCCGTCGGCGCCGGCGAGCCGGCCGCCTGGGCGGCGGGCATCAATGTCGACCGCACCAAGATCATCGCCTTCGCCGCCTCCGGCATGCTGGCCGCAATCGCCGGCGTGGTCTTGGCGGCGCGACTGTCGAGCGGCTCGCCGGTCCTTGCCAACCAGCTGCTGCTGCCGGCGATTGCCGCCGTCATTGTCGGCGGCACCGCCATCACCGGCGGGCTGGGCGGCGTCGCGCGCACGGCGGTCGGCGCGCTGATCATCTCGATCGTGCGCATCGGCATGACCTTCGTCGGCGTCAACATCTTCCTGGAAAACATGGTGTTCGGCGCGGTGCTCATCGCTGCCGTCGCCATCACCATCGACCGCAGCAAGATCGCGGTCATCAAGTGACAGATCCATCCGCACCGCCTCCCAAGCAAACGCGGACCGGACGGGGTCGCATCAAAGGCGCGATGCGGCCCCGCCTGCTCAGGTCATTGCATGGTGTCGAGACCGATCAGCTCGATCTTGTAGCCGTCCGGATCCTCGACGAAAGCGATGTGGGTGGTGCCGTGCTGCATCGGCCCGGGCTTGCGCGGAATCTTGGCGCCGCGCTTTTCCAGTTCGGCGCAGACGGCGTAGATGTCGTTGACGCCGAGCGCCAGGTGGCCGAAGCCAGTGCCGATCTCGTAGGGCTCTTCGCGCCCCCAGTTCAGCGTCAGCTCGACCACGGCTTCCTTGTCCTCCGGCCCATAGCCGACAAAGGCGTTGGTGAACTTGCCGCCGGGATAGTCCTCCCGGCGCAGCAAGGTCATGCCGAGGACCTCGGTGTAGAAGGCGATCGACTTGTCGAGGTCGAGCACCCTGATCATGGTGTGCATATAGCGAAAGCCCGGGGCGTCGCTCATTGGGAAAGTCCTCCGTGTCGGGTGATTGGCTGGTCTGACCGTCCACATCAAACAGCTGGCGGGAGCATGGCCTCGCTTGATGTTCTAAATCAGGGTTGTATGATAACACGACAAGCAAGGTGGTTGTCCAGTCGTTTTCCCAGAGGGTCCAGAGCCAGGTCATGAATGTCGTGCCGCCCATTTCCGCATCGCTGCTATCGGCCCTGGCCGGCGTGCTGCCGGATGCCGGCTTGCTGACCAGCGACGAAGACCTGGCGCGCTACAGCCGCGACTGGTCCGGAGATCATTTCGGCCGCCCGCTGGCGGTCGCCCGTCCGGCCTCGGTCGAGGAGATGTCGGCGCTGATGCGGCACTGCCATGCGGAGCGCATCCCGGTCGTGCCGCAAGGCGGCCTGACCGGCCTCGTGGGTGCGGCGGTAGCCGCCGATGGCGGCGAGATCGTCATCTCGCTGGAGCGCATGAACCGGATTCGCTCGATCAGCCCGATCGACTTCGCCATGGTGGTCGAGGCCGGCTGCATCCTCGAGGACGCCAAGCGTGCCGCCGCGGAGTGCGACTGCCTGCTGCCGATCACCTTCGGGGCGCAGGGAAGCTGCCGCATCGGCGGCAACGTCGCCACCAATGCCGGCGGCTTCAACGTGCTGCGCTACGGCATGACGCGCGACCTGGTGCTCGGCCTCGAAGTGGTGCTGGCCGATGGCCGGATCTGGAACGGGCTGAAGGTGCTGCGCAAGGACAATCGCGGCTACGACCTCAAGCAGATATTCATCGGCTCGGAAGGCACGCTCGGCATCGTCACCGCAGCCGCGCTGAAACTCTTTCCCAAGCCGACGCAGATCGAGACGGCGCTGGTCGGCCTGCGCTCGGTCGAGGACGCCATGGCGCTCTATGCGCGGGCGCGGCGCGACTGCAGCGACCTGCTCACCGCCTTCGAACTGATCCTGCGCCAGGGCATCGAGATCACCATGCGCGAGGGCGCGGATTTTGCCGATCCGCTGGCAAAAGCTTACCCGGCCTATGTGTTGATCGAGGTTTCCTCCGGCGGGCTGATCGATCTGTCGGCCATGCTCCTGGGTTTTCTCGGCGGCGTCGCCGACATCGTCGAGGACGGCATCGTCGCATCGACACGGGCGCAGGCCGAGCGGCTGTGGCTCTATCGCGAGATCATGGTCGAGCGGCAGGGCAGGGGTGGCCGCTATCTGCGCACCGACGTCTCGGTGCCGATCTCCAAACTCGCCGATTTCGTCACCGATGCGCTCTTCGAATTGCAGCGCGCCCGGCCCGACGCGCTCGCCGTCACGTATGGCCATGTCGGCGACGGCAACATCCATTTGAACGTCGTGCCGCCGGAAGGCATGGACCCGCAAGCGGTGGAGCAACTGTTCGAGGAGGCGGAGGCCGAGATCTTTGCCGTCGTCGACCGCTATGGCGGCTCGATCAGCGCCGAGCACGGCATCGGCCGGGTCAAGCAGAAGGCATTCCTCGACCGCATCGATCCGGTGACACTTGATCTGGCGGCAGGCATCAAGCAAGCCTTCGATCCGCGCCATCTTCTGAGCAATGGCCGCATTCTGGCAAGCAAGGCCAATCATGGTCTATAGGTGAGCGATGACGCTGAAGCTCGACAAGGTCAATCGCGGTCCGCACCTCTCCACTTTGGTTGCGAGTTCGATCTCGCGCGAGATCGCGCAGGGGCGGCTGAAGCCCGGCGACCAGCTGCCGACCGAGCAGGCGCTGGCGACCACCTTCGGCGTCAGCCGCAACGTCGTGCGCGAGGCGATCGCCCGCCTGCGCTCGGAAGGCCGCATCTGGTCGCAGCAGGGGCGCGGCGCCTTCGTGGTGGAGAGCACCAACCCGACGGTGCTGACCATCGACTACGAGGCGCTGCAGCGCGCCGACTCCTTCCGCAACCTGTTCGAGCTGCGCGGCATCCTCGAAGTGCAGGCCGCCGCCCTTGCCGCAAGGCGGCGCACCGAAGCCGATCTCACCGCGATGGGCGATGCGCTGGCCGGCATGCGTGCCGCCCCCTATGGCAGCGTCGCCTGGCTGCGCAGCGACCTCGAGTTCCACCGCACCGTCGCCGAGGCGACGCGCAACGCCTATATGGGCCAGTTCCTGGTCTTCGTGTCCGAGCGGGTGCGCGAGAGCATCCTTGCCGCCGGCAACCAGCAGAAATCGGACGACATGGCCCGCATCACGCTCGGCGAGCACGAGCGCATCCTGGCCGCCATCCGTGCCTGCGACGCCGAGGCGGCGCAGACAGCCATGCGCGACCACCTGGCGGGCGCGGCGCTGCGGGTTGGGTTGGATGATGGTGAGGCGGAGGCAGCGCCAACACCTCCGGTGCGGCACTCGAGGCTGAGGAAGGCTATCCGCAAGCAGGCTGCGGGATGACAGCATCGCCCACGGCGACGCCCCACGATAGGAAGTCGCCGACAAACGAGAAAGCTGATTCAAAAACGAGGGATGTGAAGGCGAAGTCCATCAAGTCATTGACACCATAGCCACTGGCAACACAGGATGCGATCGCTTGTGGAGGGGAACGGCAATGTTCAACGCAATCCGAATTGCTGTCTTCGCTTCAATCATTCTTAGCTCTTCTGCCAACGCACAGGAAGATGGCCCGTCCATTATACCGGAGCGTCTTCAGAAGATTGCCTTGACTACCCCGTTGGCCGAAAGACTGCACATAAAGTGGGATTCCGTCGCCCCTGAGAATATTGGCCAATATATGGGGCTTTTGGCGGCCGTGAACCAAGTAGCGGTTGCGGTTGCTTCGAAGAATGGCCGCGACACTCCGTCGGATGAGGACTATTTAGCTGGGCTCGCTGCGTGGTGTCTGTTTCCAAATAAGCCGCCAATAGCAGAGCCCTATTGGCCAAAGGCAAGCGAAAAGATTAGGTCGGAAATTCGCGCAGCTGTTGGACCCTTGGCAGCACAGTTTCCGGCCTTCATTGCTAAAGGCGAGGCCCAACAGGAAATTGATGCGAATTGGCCAAAGGATTCCAAAATGTATTTAGTGGCGTCCTAGACCTTGGAAGTTTGAGCGATGTCAAATAGCAATCTGCCCGTGCCTGATATCGGGTTGCTCGCAGTATGGCTACTCTGTTTAAATTGGTATTGGATAGGTTATAGAAAAGACGAAACTAGAGAGAACGCCGAAGAGCGATCTCTCGGTGCAGCTGTTATTATGGGTCAACTGGGGTCAATTATCACATGATCTTCAGTTATCCTAGCTGGAATAGGTGCATTTGTTGCGTTGGCAAAGACACCTCTTGCAGAGTCGGCAAAATATCACGTGTTCTATGCCGCTTGCTGGGCAGTTCTTGCACTAGTCGTATCCATTTATACGATGGGCATCCTCCCAGCCCACGCACCAAAGACAAATTTCGTCAGACTCCGGGGCATCGCTTTGTTAAGCTCAATGTCACTATTTTGCTGTCTCGCAGCAGGCGTTCGATTTCTATTGGCAGTACAGGGAATTTTATTTTCCTGATCGCTTGCGGCAGCGTTTGAATGCCGCCGCCTTCTGCTTAGGCGAGACCGGCTTCACCAATCCGCCAAGCCTTATCGGTCGTGTCTCGCTGGCCAGCGAGACACCGCTCAGGCCCGCAATAATATCCGACAGCGCCTGCACGAACTTCCCGCCATTGCCGGTTGCGACCGCGGTGGCAAAGCCGTTGCGCACCGCCGCGCCGATTTCGACTAGTCGCAGGACAGCTCTCACGGCAGAGTGCGGCCATGTGCAACCTCTACAACATCACCACGTCGCAGGAAGCCGTCCGCCAGTGGACCCGGACTTTGCGGGACATCCTGGGCAACCTTGAGCCGTCCATCGACATCTATCCCAACCAACCCGGTCCGGTGGTGCGCAATGCACTGGACGGACAGCGCGAGCTTGCCAACCTTCTGTGGGGCATGCCGACACCCATTGAGCGGATGAAGGGCAAGGCCGACTACGGCACCACCAACATACGCAATCCCCAGTATGGCCATTGGCAGCAATATGTCGGCGTCGAGAACCGCTGTGTGGTGCCGGTGACGAGCTTTGCGGAGCCGAGCCCGACGCCCGGCGACAAGGACCCCGAGACGGGCATCCAGCGAAACTATTGGTTCGCACTCAATGAGGACCGCCCGCTGTTCTTCTTCGCCGGCCTCTGGACGCCATGGCAGGGGGTGCGCAAGGTCAAGGACGGTCCCGGCGACTTCGAGCTTTACGGTTTCATGACGACCGCGCCGAACGCCCTCATCAAGCCCATCCACGAAAAGGCCATGCCGGTCATCCTGAGGACGCAGGAGGAAACCGAAACCTGGATGACAGCGCCATGGTCGGAGGCCAAACGGCTACAGCGCACGGCCCCGGAGGATGCTTTGGTGATTGTCGAGAAGCCAGCCACACAGATCAAGTTTCCGGAGCAGGTACCGCAGGCACCGGCTCAGGGCTCACTGTTCTAGGGACTGAAAAATGCACGCAATTATTTGGTTTGGCGTCGGCTTTATCATTCTTGGATGTTTCCTTTTCGCCATCGCCGGCATGATTGACATGCGAACGAACTACCAGCGACACAATGACAGCGTCCTAAGAGCGTCTAGAGAAGGTGGTCGAACAGGGGTAGATCTCTCAAATCCAAAAGCTCGATGGTGGGCTATATCCGGCATTGCCGTGATCATTTTCGGTTTTATGATTATGGTGTTCGGCTAGAAAAAGCGTTTTTCTTAGCCCTCATCCTTCCATATCACCCGGCGCACCATGCGGATTTCGACAAGCCGCCTGACGCGTATCTTCATGCCCTCCAACGCACTTGGCAGCAGGATATCCACGTCGAGCTCGCGGCGTTTGCACCGCTCGCAACGCATGTACCGAGCCACGTCCCAAAACGGAATGTCCCCGACGAGCTTGGCGAGGTCCCCCGGCAGGTAGTGGCGGGTGATGTTGCAGTTGATGCACCGGACGCGGATCAGCTGCCCGACCTCATGCGCTCGGCACAAGGTCTGCACAAGGCGGCGCGGTCGTCTGCTCTGTTCCGGCATGGCCAAAAATAGGAACCTATTCCTCGCCGAGTCAATTCGCTCTTGACAATTTCGTTCCCTTTTTGTTCACTACGGCCATGCAGCGTTTGGAGGAATTGCCGTGGATCGCATTGTCACACTCAACTCTCGTCAAGAGGCCGCCCTCCATGCCCACGCCGAGGACTTCATCGCAGTCTACAAGGGCGATGTGATGAAGGCGCTCAAGGAAATGATCGTGCTCAACGGGCACCTTCAAGAGCGGCTCGACGCGCTCTCGGCCCCGCGCAGAGCAAGCCGCTAGGGGAGGGACCGCAAATGGCCACGGCGATGTTCGGCTCGTGGACTCGGCCAGCCGTCGCTCGTACAATCCCGGTTCTGCTGCGCTTGAAGGACAATCTCGCGAATGGCCGAGGGACGCGTCCAACGCCGTCTTGCCGCAATCCTGGCCGCTGACGTGGTGGGTTATACGCGCCTGATGGGCCGCGACGAGGCCGGCACACTTGGCGAACTGAAGACGATACGAGCCGACCTTATCGACCCCAAGATGGCCGAGCACCAAGGCCGCATCTTCAAGACGACTGGCGATGGCGTCCTTGCCGAGTTTCCGAGCGTCGTCAACGCCGTGGCGTGTGCGGTCGATATCCAGCGGGCCATGTCGGACCGAAACGGAGCCATCCCCGAGGCCCGGGCAATACAATACCGGATCGGGATCAACGTCGGAGACGTAATCATCGAGGGTGATGATGTGTTCGGTGATGGGGTGAATATTGCGGCCAGGCTTGAAGGCATAGCTCCGGCGGGCGGTGTCACCGTCTCGGGCGCGGTACGAGACCATCTTGGAAGTCGCCTCGATCTTCAGTTCGATGACATTGGCGACCAGACACTCAGGAACGTCGAGCGGCCTGTTCGAGCCTATGCAGTGCGCCTGGATGTGCCTGGTGAAGTCCCTATCGCGCAGCATTCGGACAAGCCCTCCATCGCGTTGCTGCCGTTCGTCAATATGAGCGACGACCGTCAGCAGGACTACTTTGCGGATGGGATCACAGAGAACGTCATCACCGGATTGTCCCGGTTTCGCGATCTTTTCGTCATCGCGAGCAATTCGACGTTCGCCTACAAGGGCAAAGCCACGAAGATACAGGATGCCAGCCGAGAGCTGGGTGCCCGCTATATCCTGGAGGGCAGCGTACAAAGGTCGAAGGACCGCGTCCGGATTACGGCCCAGCTCATCGACGGCAAGACCGGGCGGCACCTTTGGGCAGAGCGCTACGACCGGGGCGTCGACGATATCTTTGCCGTGCAGGACGATGTCACCGAAAGAATAATTGGTAGTTTAGCCACAGCGTACGGAGGCCGACTGTTAAAGGCGTGGCAAGAGCGCCCTGAAGTCGCGGGCACACGGAACTTTGAGGCCCTGGACTATTTCGTGCGCGGCATGGAGTCTCTCAACCGTTACACAAAAGAGGACAACTTGCATGCTCGCGAACTCTTTGAGAAGGCGGGTGAACTCGATCCGAAGTTCGGAAAAGCGTTTGCGAAGCTCGCTTGGACGCACATGATCGACGCAAACGACGGTTGGAGCGAGAATCCCGAGGCCTCACTGGCAAATGGCCTGAAATACGCCAATTTGGCGATCGAACGCGACGACGCCGAGGCATGGGGGCACTATGCGCTCGCAGGGCACTGCCTATTTTGCGGACAATACGAACGCGCTATCATTGAGTATCAACGCGCCCTTGAGCTCAATCCAAATGATGCCGACGTGCTGTTGGATTTTGGTTCCTGCCTAAGCTATTGCGGGAGGGCACAGGAAGGCCTTGAGACGGCGCAAAAAGCCATCCGTCTCAACCCTCACTACCCCGAGTGGTACATTCTACAGATTGGCCAGATTTACTACGACGTTCGCAGATATCATGAAGCGATCGCGGCATTGGAAGGTCTACGAACCCTCGACACCGTATACCAACACTTATACCTGGCAGCGAGCTACGCGGCTTTAGGGAGCGAAGACGAAGCGCAGCAGGTCATCGAGCACATTTTGCAGCTGGAGCCACGAGCCACAATCACGATGAGAACGACCTCGGACATGGCGCCATACAAGAATTCAAGTGACTTGGAACATTTTCGCGAGAACCTGCGCAAGGCAGGCCTGCGGGAATGAGACGAAACGCTGGCGCTTTGCCACCGGCGTACCCGGTGAGGGTAGGCTCCTATCCAGTGTCTTCGTCAGCCTTTCGCCGACCTATGTTCCGCCGTTCACGCAGAGCGGGCTTGCCCGTATGCGGTGCTGGCAGCCATGCCAAATCGCAAGATCGGTGGAGCGCGACATGTCCCGGAGGGCGTAGCTGGTGTCGCCACGGAGGAAGAGACGGTGAAGGCGGCACTTGAAAACTACCATGCCCGAATGCAGCGGGTGCTGGACCACATAGACCGGCATCTCGACGACGATCTCGGCCTGGATGCGTTGAGCGGCGTCGCGGCGTTCTCGAAATACCATTTCCACCGGCAGTTCATGTCCACCTTCGGGTTGTCCGTGCATCGCTATGTCCAGCTCGCCCGCATGAAGCGCGCTTCGTACCGGCTGGCCTACACCGATGCCCAAAGCGTCACGGACATAGCGATGGATGCCGGTTATGACGCACCCGATGCCTTCGCCCGCGCCTTTCGGCAACGGGTCGGGCAATCGCCGTCGTCGTTCCGGAAGTCTCCCGAATGGGAGCCGTGGCTTGCGGCCTTCGGGCCTCTCGACAACGCCAGGAGCAAGCTCATGCAGAAGATTTTTACCGCCGACGACGTAACGATCCGCGATGTGGCCCCGACGCCGGTGGCGATCATGGAGCATCGGGGCGACCCGGCGATGCTCGGCGCCACCATCCAGCGGTTCATCGCCTGGCGCAAGGCCGCCGGCCTGCACCCCAGGACAAGTCCGACCTTCAATGTCTGGCGTTCCGAGCGGCGTCCAGCGTCGCCTGCCGATTACAGCGTAGACCTTTGTGTCGGGACCGGCCAACCGATCGAGGCGAACGACCAACACATGAAGGCCGGCGTGATCCCCGGCGGACGCTGCGCGGTGCTGCGTGTCGTCGGCAACACCCACAACCTGGAGCCTGCCGCGCTCTACCTCTATCGCGACTGGCTGCCGGCCAGCGGCGAGGAAGCACGCGACTTCCCGATCTATTGCCAGCGCCTGAGCTTCGTCCCGGAAGTGCCGGAGCATGAGACCGTCGCGGAGCTGTTCCTGCCGCTGAAATAGAACCGCTCCCACCCCGTCACATCTCCGGCGGCTCCACCAGCGAAACCCCGTTCAGGCCGGCGATGATATCGGACAGCGCCGGCACGAACTTCTCGCCATGGCCGGTCGCGACCGCGGTGGCAAAGCCGTTGCGCACCGCCGCACCGATCGGGTTGGCGACATCGGCGGCTTGAGCGAAAGAGGCGAGATAGGTCATGTCCTTGAGCGCATTGACGATGGCGAAACGCTGGGCGTTCTCGTTGCGGGTCAGCACGAAATCGAAGAAGGCCTGGTAAAAGCCGCAATCCATGCGGCTGCCAGAGATGACGCTGTTGAACACCTGCGGCGTCAGCCCGGCCTTGACGCCGAGCGTCAGCGCCTCCGAATAGATCGCCGAATAGCCCATCGAGACGAAATTGTTGAGCAGCTTCATGGTGTGGCCGCTGCCGGTCGGGCCGGTGTGGATGACGCGCGCGGCAAACGCCTCGAGCACCGGCCGCGCGCGGGCGACGGCGTCGGCCGGGCCGCCGACCATGACGTCGAGCTTGCCCTCGGCCGCTTCCTTGGGCGTGCGCGCCAGCGGTGCATCGATCAGCGTCACGCCAAGTGCCGCGAGGTCAGCGGCAAGCGCTGTCGTCGAGGACGGGTTGGAGGTCGAGCAGTCGATGACCAGCAGCGGCTTGCCCGCCGCGCCCAGGCCATCCGGTCCCTTGACCAGCATTTCGACCTCGCGCGAACCGGTGACGCACAGGATGACGACATCGCAGGCGGCGGCGAGCGCGCGCGGGCTTGCCGCTTCGGTGGCGCCGGCTGCGATCAGCCGGTCGGCGGCGGTGCGGCTGCGATGCACACACACCGCCAGCGGCCAGCCCTTGCGCAGCAGATTGTCGGCCATGCCGGCGCCCATGCTGCCCAGACCGATGAAGCCTATGCGTTCTTTCATGCAATCCTCCAAATGGCCCACGTTGGCGGGCCGCATTTCGTCACCTTGCGGCGGGCACCTGTCGATGCAATCCTTTGAAGAAGAATCGGCCTTTGCCGAAGAATCGGACCGGAGGCCGTATCCCCCGATGGCGGAGCCCATGCTTTTCGATGCCATACCGCAAGCGCCCAATCTGCGGACCGGGCTCGTCAACACGCTGATCGCGCAAATCGAATCCGGCGATCTGGCGCCGGGCCAGCGGCTGCCGACCGAGCAGGAGATCGTCGCCGCCACCGGCGTCAGCCGCACCGTCGTGCGCGAGGCGCTCGCCGCACTGCGTGCCCGTGGCCTGATCACCACGCGCCAGGGCCTCGGCGCTTTCGTCGCCAAGGATCCGCTGCCGAGGACCTTTTCCATCCTGCCGGACGATCTTGAATCGATCGACGAGGTGCTGCGCGTGCTCGAACTGCGCATGGGCATCGAGGTCGAGGCGACCGGCCTTGCCGCCGAGCGGCGCAGCGACGCGGCGCTCGAGCAGATGGGTTCGCGGCTGGACGCGCTGGAGGCGGCGGTGCGCGCCGGCGGGTCGGGCTCGGAAGAGGATTTCGGCTTCCATCGCGCCATTCTCGCGGCGACGCAGAACGCCAATTTCACCCGGCTGTTCGACACCTTCGGCAGCGCCATGATCCCGCGCCAATGGATACGGCTCGACCGGATGACCCTGCCGGAGCGGGAGAAGTACCTGGCCCGCATGCAGCGCGAGCACCGCGCTATTCTCGCCGCAATCGAGGCCAGGGATGCCAACGCGGCACGGCGCGCCATGCGCAGCCATCTGACCAAGAGCTATTCCCGCTTCGAAGAGTTGCGCGACAGGGCAAGCCACGACTGAGCGCTTGCTCATGCCGTGGCTCCCGCCACGCCGCCGAGATAGAGTTCGCGCATCAGCGACATGTCGCGCAATTCGGCGATCGGCCCGGAGACGACGATGCGGCCGTTCTGCATGAGATAGCCGCGCGACGCGACGGAGAGCGCCAGGCCGGCATTCTGCTCGACCAGCAGCACCGAAGCGCCGAAGCGCTCGCCGATGCCGAGGATGATCGCCTTGATCTCCTTGACCAGCAGCGGCGACAGGCCGAGCGACGGCTCGTCGAGCAACAGCACGCGCGGCCGCGTCATCAGCCCGCGCGCAATGGCCAGCATCTGCTGCTGGCCGCCGCTCAGCGAGCCGCCCTTGTCGCGCCGCTTGGTGGCAAGGATCGGGAAGAAGGCCAGCATGGTTGCGAAATCGGCCTCCACGGCGGCATCGTCGCGGCGTGCATAGGCGCCGAGGCGCAAATTCTCCTCGACGCTCATCTCGACGAAGATCTTGCGCCCTTCCGGCACCAGCACGACGCCGCGCCTGGCCATGACATCGGCGGCAAGCCCGGTCACCTCGGCACCGTCGAACGAAATGCTGCCGGCGCGCGGCCGGATCAGCCCGGCGATCGCCTTGAGCAGCGTCGACTTGCCGGCGCCGTTGGGGCCGAGGATGGTGACGATCTCGCCCGCCCCGAGCGTCAGCGAGACGCCGCGGTTGACGATGGTCGGCCCGTAGCCGGTGACGACATCGGAAACGGCGAGCAGGTTCACAGATCGCCTCCCAGATAGACTTCCAGCACCTTGGGATCGGCAAGCACCGTCTCGGTCGGCCCATCGGCGATCTTGGAGCCGAAGTCGAGCACGGCAAGGCGCCGGCACAGCATCTGCATCAGCTTCATGTCATGGTCGATGACGCAGACGGATATGCCGTGGCCGGGAAGCTGACGGACGAGTCCAACCAGGGCAGTGGTCTCGCGGTCGTTGAGCCCGGCGGCGGGTTCGTCGAGCAGGAGCAGCGACGGCCGCGTGGCGAGCGCCAGCGCAAGGCCGAGCAGGCGCAGGGAGCCGAACGGCAGCACGCCGGCCTTCTCATTGGTAACCGCGCTCAGTCCGACGAAATCGAGCAGCGCCTGCGGCGTCGGCCACGGGTTGGCGGTGCCGCCCGTCCCGACATGCTCACCGGCGATCCGGACATTCTCCAGCACGCCAAGGCCTGCAAAGGCCATTGCCTGCTGGAAGGTGTAGCCGATGCCGGCCCGCGATATGGCATGCGGCTTGAGACCGGTGATGTCGTGCCCGCGAAACAGCACGGTGCCGCCGCTCGGCCTGTGCACGCCGGTGACGACATTGAACAGCGTCGTCTTGCCTGAACCGTTCGGACCGACGACGCCGAGGATTTCTCCCTCTTCGATGGTGAGGTCGACGCCGGCCAGAGCCGTGACGCCGCCGAACTGCTTGCTCAGGCCGCTGATCGCCAGGATCGGGCTCATCGCCGCGCCTCCGCCGCGTTGCGCTGTTCCGTCTCCTGTTTCGGCTTGCCCGACAACACTGCACGAAGCGCCCGCACGATGCCACCGATCAGGCCGTCGGGCAAAAGCATGATCACCGCGATCAGGCAGACGCCGTAGACGATGCGCGACTGGACCGGGTCGAGGTTGAGCACTTCCGGCAGGAAGGCGACAAGGATGCCGCCGGCGAGCGGTCCCTCGATCAGGCGGGCGCCGCCGATCATGACCATCAGCGCCAGGTAGATGCTGGGGAAGGAGGAAAACTGCGACGGCGAGATGTGGCCGAGGAAATAGGCCAGCAGCACGCCGGAGATGCCGGCAAAGACGCCGCTGACGACGAAGGCGCCGATCTTGTGCCGGCCGACATTGATGCCGAGCGAGGCGGCAAGCTTCTCGTTCTCCCGGATGGCGCGCAGCGTGCGGCCATAGGACGAGTTGATGATCGCCCAACTCGCAACCGCCGCGGCCGTCACGAAGGCCACCACCATCAGATAATAGCGCGTCAGATCGCTCATATCGGCGCCGAACAGAGTGACCGGGCCGGCCAGGTCGAGCCCTGTCGCCGCACCCGTATAATCGCCGCCATTGGTGAGGACGATGGCGAGCAACTGCCCGAAGGCAAAGGTCATGATGACAAAGTGATGGCCGCCGACGCGCAGCGACGGAATGCCGACGATCATCGCGAACGCAGCACTTGCCAGAGCCGCCGCCGGCAGTGCTGCCCAAAACCCCACGCCAAAGTCCCGCGCCAGGATCGCCGCCGCATAGGCGCCGACGCCGACCAGCGCCGCGTGCCCCATCGACAGGATGCCGGTCTGGCCGAACAGAACCGACAGCCCGTAGAGCGCGATCACGTTGATGCCGGCCGAGATCGCCAGCGACAGGAAGCGGTTGCTCGGCGAGAACAACGGCACCAGCGCGATCAATGCCAGGATGACCAGCACCGGCAGCAGCGATCGCAACGCCTTGAAGGTGGAACCGGCGCGATCCTGGTGGAGGCCATCCTTCATGACGCCATCCTGGGTCCGCTGGTGCCGCCGAACAGGCCGTGCGGGCGGACGATCAGCACCAGGATCATCAGGGCGAAGGAGTAGGCGTCGGTCCATTGCGAAAAGCCGTAGCCGGCGCTGAAGCCTTCGACGATGCCGAGGATGAGCCCGGCGGCGACGGCGCCGTAGATGTTGCCGAGCCCGCCGATCAGCGCCACGGCAAAACCCTTCATCACCATGGTGCCGCCGGTGAACGGGGTGATCGGAAACAGCGCGATCAGCAGCGCCCCGCCGAGCCCGGCCAACGCACTGCCGAGCACGAACACGCCGGTGATGTAGCGGCGCACCGGAATGCCCATCAGGGCCGCCGTATCGCGGTCCTCGACGCTCGCCCGCAAGGCCCGGCCGTAGCGGCTGGCCGTGATCATGCGGAAGCTGAGTGCCACCACGGCAATGGTGATCGCGATGACCATGACCCGCACCGAGGCGATGCGCACGCCGCCGACCTCCCAGACCGTGGTCAGCGGGCGCGGGATGCTCTTCTGGTTGGGGTTCCAGAACAGCACGACGACATGCTGCAAGACGACGATGAGGCCGAGCGAAACGATGAAGCCGTTGGTCGGCCGCTCCAGCGTGAAGCGGAAAAGGCCGCGCTCGAGGATGTAGCCCATCAGCCCGACCGCCAGGATCGCCAGCACCACCGCCAGCGGGAAGCCGAGGCCGGCGCTGACGGCAAGCCAGGTGACGATGCCGCCGATCATCAGGAATTCGCCATGGGCAAAGTTGATGATGCCGGTCAGGCCGAAGATCAGGGTGACGCCGATGGCGATCAGCGTGATGACGCTGGCGATCGAAAGCCCGTTGAGGATCTGCTGGATGAAGATGTCCACGGCTCGCATTCTCTGTCGAAGTGATGGCGCTTTTCACGTGGTGGCCGGCTTTCAAGCCCCTGCCTGCATTTCTGAGAAGGAGAGGTTGGCGGCGTGTGTGACGCCGCCAACTCAAGGGTGCGGTTCGCCAGATCAGCTCTTCGGCGCTTCAGCCGGCGGCTGTTGCATCGAGCAGGAGATGGCGCCGCCGGGTGCCGCGGCGCAGACCTCGGTGGCATGGGTGACCTGATGGGTTGGATTGAAGGTCAGGTCGTCCGAGACCACGCCCTGATGGTGCAGCGTCAATAGCGCCTCGACCGTCTTGTCCGGATCGAAGCTGCCGGCCTTCTCCCAGGCTTCGGCGAGGAAGTGGACATAGTCGTGGTAAAGCAGCGACACCGACGAGGTCACGCCGTGCGGCGCGCCGGCGGCGAAGTAGGCGTCGAAATAGGCCCTGGCCTTCGGGTTGGACGACTCGCCCCAGCACACCGGAACGCAGCTCATCGCCACCGGCACGTCGGCCGAAAGCTGTTTTTCCTTCCAGATGCCGGGGTCGACGCCGAACAGGAAGTAGCTCTTGGCGGCTCCCAGTTCGAGCGCCTGCGGCAGCGCTGTCAGCGTTGAATCGCCATTGTACCAGAAGTGGATGATATCCGGATTGAGGCTCTTGGCGCGGGTCAGGAACGGCGAGAAGTCGGTCGTGTCAGGCGGATAGAAGATGATGTCGGGAACGTCCTGCCCCTCGGCCTTCAGCGCCTTGAAATAGTAGGACGACAGGAACTGGCCTGTGGCGTCGTTGCCGACGATCATGACCGATTTCTTCGGCTTATAACCAAGCAGCGGCTCGAGCAGCGTCAGCACGCCGCGCGCGGTCGATCCGGACCGCTGGAACTCCTGCGGCTCGGACTGGAAAAGATAGTGATCCTCGCCGCCCGGCTTGACCGAGTCCGGTGTCAGGATTTTCGCCAGCGTCGAATTGCCGGCGAAATGGATGATCTTGGCCGGCTGCGTGATCTTGGCCATGGCCAGCGTGAAGTCATGCGTTTCGGATCCGAAGATCGCCTGCACCTTGACGTCGCGCACCAGTTCCTGGGTGGCGGCGATTGCGGTCGCGATATCCGTGCGGTCGTCGCGTTTGACCATTTCCAGTTTGTAGTTCTTGCCGCCGACATTGATACCGCCGGCATCGTTGATCTGTTTCACGGCAAGTCCGACGCCCGCCGGCAAGGTATGTCCGGCGGAAACGAATGAGCCCGACTCCGCCGCGACGACGCCGATCTTGACGATGTTGTCCTCGGCGAATGCCGGATGAGCAAGCACGCCAAGGCACAAGGCCGCCGACGCGCCCATTTTCAGAACCGTTTTCAACTTGAGATCCTCCCGACTCCAAAATCATTGCAGTCTTACCGGGTTGTCATACAACCCTGTTATCTGGTAAATCTAACGAACGGGGATGTCAATCGCGTTGCCATGCGATAAAAGGCGGCCCGCAGATCAGCAATCACCACCAAGCCGCAGTTAGGAACAGGACATGCAGTCACGGAAATTCGGCCGTACCGGCCGCGACGTCAGCGAGATCGGCTTTGGCTCATGGGCGATCGGCGCCGCCTGGGGCGAGGTCAATGACGACGATGCGGTGGCCGCCCTGCATGCCGCCCTCGACGCCGGCGTCACCTTCATCGACACCGCCGACGTCTATGGCGACGGCCGTTCCGAAAAACTCATTGCCAGGGTGATGAAGGAGCGCGGCGGCGAGCGTCCGTTCATCGCCACCAAGGCCGGAAAGCGCCTGCCGGAGCAAACGGTCGAGGGGTTCAGCCAGAAGAACCTGACCGACTGGATCGACCGCAGCCTGAGATATCTCGAGGCCGACACGCTCGATCTGGTGCAACTGCATTGCCCGCTGACCGACCTCTACTACCACCCGGAAGTGTTCGAGCGGCTCGACCGTCTCGTCGAGCAGGGCAAGATCCGCAACTACGGCGTCAGCGTCGAGCGCGTTGAGGAGGCGCTGAAGGCGATGCAGTATCCCGGCGTCGTCACCGTCCAGATCATTTTCAACGCCTTCCGCCAGCGGCCGGCGGAACTGTTCTTCGACCTGGCGAAAAAGAACGATGTGGCGATCATTGCTCGCGTCCCGCTGGCCAGCGGCTTGCTGTCGGGCAAGTTCAAGGCTGACACCAAATTCGAAGACAGCGACCACCGCAAATTCAACCGCCATGGCGAGGCCTTCGACGTCGGCGAGACCTTCTCGGGCGTGCCCTATGAGGTCGGGCTGGCAGCGGTCGAGCGCATCCGGCCGCTGGTTTCCGGCGACACGACGATGGCCAAATTCGCCCTGCGCTGGATCCTGATGTTCGACGCGGTCACGGTGGTCATCCCGGGCGCCCGCAATCCGGCGCAGGCGATATCCAATGCCGAAGCGGCGGACCTTCCCCCGCTGTCGGATCAACTCATGGGCAAGATCCGGGATATCTACGACCAGGACATCAAGCCCCATGTGCATCAGCGCTGGTGATCGAAGGCCCGCAAGCCCTCGTCAGTTCACGGCGCGGCGAACCTGATGGCTGGGGCAAGCGTGTCCGCCCTCCATCAGTTTCCCTGGCCCAGCCTACTTCGCTAGCTGAGCTACCCGGCGGCTTGCGAGATGAGCTGGGCGATCTCGTGCGGGTGAGAGATCAGCGACAAATGGCTTGCCTTCACCTCGATGGTCTTTGCGTTCATGCGCTTTGCCATGAAGCGCTCGAGATCCGGGTTGATCGTGCGATCCTCGGTCGAAACCGCATACCAGCTTGGCTTCGAGCGCCATGCCGCTTGCATCGTCTTTCCGGTGAAAAGCTTGTCCGAGATCGGCCCCTGGACGGCATAGAGGATGCGCGCCTTCTCGTGAGCAATGTCGCCGGCGAAATCCCGCAGGAAGGCCTCCTCGCTGAGCTTGCCATAGCCTTCGGACCAGACAAGGCCGGCGGAGGCAGGCGGCGCCGCAAAGGTCTTGGCGAGCGCCGTGTAGTCTTCGCCCGCGTCCGGAGCGCGCGCCGCGACATAGACGAGCGAGGAAACCTTGGGATCCATGCCTGCCTCGGTGATGATCATGCCGGCAAAGGAATGTGCGACAAGTATCGTCGGTCCATCCTGGAGCGCGATCGCTCGCCGCGTTGCATCGACGCCCGCCTCCAGCGTGGTCAGCGGGTGCTGGACGACGGTTGCCCTGAAGGCGGCCTGCTGCAGGATGCCAACCACTTCCGACCAGCACGAGCCATCCGCATAAGCGCCATGGACCAGCACGACATTGCGGGCCTTGGGGCCTGTCTGCGCTTGCGTCTTGTGGGAGCCGGCCAACAAGCCCGTCGCCACCCCGGTGACAAGTGCGGTGGAGAAAGTACGCCGATTTATCATGATCGTGAATTCCTTGGGCGGTTGGCAGATGGGGATCTGGTTTGTGCCGAAACCTCGGCCGAGACGAGTCGCAAGCGCTTTGTGCGGCGCTCACGTCCAATCTTCGCAGCCCACTGCGCCTTCATTACAGCCGTCACCGCTTCGTGATCGCCTGCCACGGGCTGCGTCCTTCAGCAATGCATTGTCCCCGCGACTATCCACAGGTTCGCCCGGCTATTTCGATGCGTGGGGCGGTGGCGTAGAATGACATGCAATTCGGCGGGTCTGTAGCCCGCCAATGGCTTGGGAACGAGGCGGAGAGCTTGAATGCGGAACACGATGCTGGGCTTCACGGCACTTATCCTGGCCGCGTGCCAATCGGCTCCTGAAGCGCCGCAATCGGCCGCTCCCGAACCTGCGGCCATTGCTCCCCTATCTACCTTGGATCCGGCCGCTGCTGCTCCTGGTTCGGCCACAATGGATCAATCCACAACGATCACCCCGCCAGCGAAGGGCGTTCCCGCAAAATACGCCGCGTTCTCGGGCATGTGGGCTGGACGGTTGGAGGGGACGTCCGAAGCCAAAGTCGCTGTGCAGACGATTTCTCCCAGAGGCGATGTGACGGCCACCGTTGCGTGGGGGAATCTGGGCGACAACAGTCCCGGAGAGGCAGCCGGCGCTGGAAGAATTTCGGGGAATACATTGAAGCTCAAGCGCCTCCCGAATGGCGCGGACGTCAGTCTTGTGATGCTGCCCGAAGGAACCTTGGCCGGGACCGTTGCGCTTGCCGGCCAGACCTACACGGGCCCGTTCATCAAGCAATGATCACAGAACCATCCAACTGGCCGCATTGATTGCGCATCGCCTTCCGGTTCCTCGCGAACGGTTCAAGCGTTCCGATGGCCACCGTTAGGGGCGCAACAGACGCCATCGTCGTGTCACATGCCTTCATCCCGCGGCTTGATTGGAGCGGCCCGGCATCCCTTCTGTTGGGATGAGCTAGGACACCGGGCCTAACCGACAGGATGCCTGTGAGGAACAATGCCGCCGGCTGGATAGTTTATGCGCCTCCGCTAATGTAAAGTGAAGCCATCCGAACGAGGGAACACAGCGGTCCGGTGACAACCGGCAAACCGGTGACGACCTGCATCGTGAGCGTGTTCGAGAAGCCTAGCTGGCCTACCGTTTGACGACGAAGGACAAGGCGAAAGGCCTTTGATCTCGCCAGGGAGATCGGAGACGAGGTGCGGACCGAAGAGATCACGCCAAGAAGCGAAAACTGAAAATGGCCGGCGCCTGTTGGGCGGGGGGCCTGGTTGGGGTGAAGGCGCCGGCCAAGCGGAACAGGTCCGCCACCCGAACAATCTAACAGACGGACCGCTGGCGCCTATGGTGTTATCGCGGAAGCAGGGCCGGACACCGGTGGACCCGCAATGGGATGCCGCCGACATACATGGCGGTTTGGTGCACGCTATCCCTGACACATGATTTCTCGACGGGAGGGGACCAGGCGTCGTATGCCGATACGACCTAGCTTTCGATATATTCGTGCTCGAATCCAGCAAACTTCGTCAGGCCCGGTTGATCGAGCACGCGCACCTGGCCTTGGCGGAATTCGAGAAACTTGCGCTCGCGCAGTTCCCGCAGCATTCGATTGACATGAATCGGAGTGAGGCCGAGAGCGTCCGCGAGATCGTACTGGGTGAGAGGGCATTCAAAGCTGTTCTGGGTAACAGAGCCGGTCCGTTCCAGGCGCGCCTTCAGTTCGAGGAAGAGATGCGCTGTCCGCGCCAATGCGCTGCGTCGTCCTACATTGGTGAGATGTTGAGCGATAACCGCCCCATTGTGCACGAGGGTTTCGAGAACAAGGGAGAAGAGATGGGGCGACTGCATGGCGGCAAGGGTAAATGTCTTGGTAGAAGCCACCAGCACCGTAAGTTCGGTTTGAGCCACGAACGTTTCAAGAGCGCTGCCCGAGTACGATTGAGGCAGGACGATATCGCCTCTCAGTGCAAAATCCAGGATCTGTCGCTGCCCGCCGGCGAGTTCATGGGATCTACAGCCCCAGCCCGACTCGACTATGAACATGCGATCGCTGTCCTCGCCCTGATTGACGATGACCGTCTCCGCCAGATAGCGCTTCGGCGTGAATCCCAACGTCTTGATAAGCGCCGCATCGTCGTCGTTAAGTCCGACATACGATGGACGATTTTCATTCCCGCGCGAAAAAGGATGTGAAGCGTACGTCATCTATAGCCCCGCCCAATGCCCCAAAGTACCTCCCTCTGATGGAATGTACATCAAATTTGATGTGATGAGTATCCGTTGATGGCAAACTATTGATCGGTGTAGCGACGGCGCTTTTCGATGAAAATGCGCAGGTTCCACCGGCTCGCCACCGGCACGCTTCGAAATTGGCACGTGGCGGCAGGATTAGGTTTTGTTTCTCTTGAAACTTTCCCGCATGGAGTCGACGATTTCGCTGGCAATGAGGCAGCTGCGATTGTCGACCTGATCGGCGGCATTTCGTAACGTCGTCGACGCGTCCTTCAGCAATCCTCTGATCTCGGCCGCTGACAATAGCTCGGATGCTTCGAGTTCCAGCAGCACGGATTCACTCACGTGCAGCGCGGCAAGCGCCACCGCTCTCGGCCTGGTAGCAAGCAGTTTTAGGAGGTCACCGCTGGCCCTGGCACGCGCTTTTTTTTTTGCCATAGTTGCGTCTCAACCGTTCGGACATGAAGGTTCATAGGCTCAAAATTACAACGCCTCGACGAGTTTGCCGCAACTCCAAGATCGGAAGAGGTCGCTCAATGCCTCTCTTTGAGGCATCCTGTAAGCATACTATCCCGGTTTGCAGCCACGACACAGAGGCACGGGATACCGAATTAGCCGTAGTTACTACCTCCCTACCACCTCTGGGCTACCGTGGTTACAAGCCGACGCAGGAGAAAGCATAGCTGCTCGTAGCCTCTTTGGATTGGCGTCGCTCAGGTTCGCCGTATACGACCACAGTGGCACGAACATCGTATCCCAGGATCGGCGCATTAGCGGCGGCTGAGGACCTGCTTCAGACCTGTCTTGCCCACATCCAAAGCTGGAAGCGGGAAAGGTTCGACCTGTCCACCGGTCTTGTCCAGATACTGCATCAACGCCGTCACCAGATGGTAGAAGATGCTTGCCGGGACTTCCGTCGCCACGGATCTTCCGCGCTCGTCGATCCTGTCGACCCATAAGCCAAGCGGTGCGGGATCGATATGCCACCTGAACAGGCGCGCGACGCGAGCTTCGATCTCGGGTTTCAGATCAGGCCCGCCAATGCCGTCCAGGGCGGCGGCTGCCTTGACGGCTTCGCATTGCGGCCAGCTGCGGGAGAACCGGTCGAGAGGCATTCCCTGCCGCGATACGGCTGCGTAAGCCAGACCTGTGGCTCGGTTCAATCCACTGGCGACCGCCGATGAATAGAGCTTTCTGGCGTAGGCGACCAGGTCTTTTTGCCCGCTCGCCCGCGCGAACTCGACAAGGAGCGAGGCCCATTCGAAATGATGCCCTGGTTCGGTCCATTGTCCTTTGTCTCCCGGCAAGGGCAGCCAATCGGCGTCGAAATATTCCCCAAGCGTCCAGCTTTCCTGGTCGAAGAAATGGCACCGGAAGAGATCGATGACGCGTGCCGCCCGTCGCAGATAGGCACGGTCGCCGGTGACGCCGTACCAGGCAAGAAAGGATTCCAGCATGTGCATGTGCGGGTTCGAAGACCGAGCCCCGTTGGAGCCGGGGCTCTCGAGGAACCCGGTCAGGCTTTCGTCCTCGAGATGGGTGTCGACGAAATGAAATGTCTGTTGTGCAAGCCTCAGGGCGTCCTGATGGCCGCATCGATGAGCATGAGCTAGCGCCAGGAGCACGCAGGAATGATCGTAGGCGTCCTCGGTCGGGTCAGCGACGCTGCCGTTGGCATTGAGCGTGCGCACCCAGCCGCCACGGTCGGTGCGGCCGTATTTTGCGATGAAGTCGATACCGTGGTCGATGAGTTTGTCGGCCGGTCCAGTCCAGCCGCGTTCCTTGGCCACCGCGAAAGCATAGATCTGGCGAGCCATCGTCCGCATGCGCTTGGGTTTGCCCAATGGCCTTGCATCGAAGCCGAGAGCCTCGTGGAAGCCGCCATATACATCGTCGACACCGGCAGTGGACCACAATGGCAGGGTTTCTTCGAAGAGCCAGTGTTCGACACGCTTGCGCCATGAGCCGCTGATGATGACCCGGTCTTCCGATGCGGTGAATTTCGTTTCGAGGCGTCCGCTCTTCTCCAGCTGTTCGACGACCTTCTTCACGTGCTGGCTGTGGCTGACGGGGGCGACGAACACCGCGTCCGGCGTCGCAACTATCGCTACATCCTTCATTCCGACTACGGTCAGCAGCCTGCCCTGGCTTCTGAGGTAGGAGTTGCCACAATCCATGGCGACGATGTCACCCATGACGACGTTGCCGTCGCCGTCGGTTGGGCTGGCTTCCAGCAGCGATTGCCAAGATCCAAGGTCGTTCCAGCGGAAGGAAGCCGTGACCATCGCGATGTCGCCCGCATGCTCCATGATCGCGTAGTCGATCGATGTCGAGGGGACAGCGAGGTAGAAGCCCTGTGGCAGGTACAGACCCGAGACCTCGGTCCGCGCTGTCTTGTAGGCCCGTTCCGCAGTCTCCCAGATGTCCGGCTGGAAATCGAGAAAGGCCTGCCGCATGGCGTCGGCACGGAAAAGGAAGATGCCGGCGTTCCAGTAGAATCGTCCCGAAGCCAGGTATTGGCGGGCCGTCTCGGCGTCTGGCTTTTCGACAAAGCGTGAAACCAAGGCTACTCGGTCACCATTTGCCGTGGCCTCGATGTAGCCATATCCGGTTTCGGGATGCGTCGGCTTGATGCCGAACACGATGATACTTCCTGCATCGGCGGCAGGCACGCCCGCCTCGACGGTTTCCCAGAATTGCGCTTCGGTCGATATCTGATGGTCGGACGGGACCACGAGCACCAGCGCGTCGGCGCCATGTTCGGAGATCGTTTGCAGGGTGGCAATGGCGACCGCGGCGGCGGTATTGCGGCCGACCGGCTCGAAGATCGGTCTGCCGCCGTTCAGGCCGAGCGGAGCAATGTCCGAGATGACGCGGTCGGCATGCCGTTCGGACGCTATCAAATAGATCGGCGTCTCACCGTCCGGCCGCGCCTTGAGGCGTCGAACAGTCTTCGCAAGCATGGAGCCGTCGCCCGAAAGGTCGTGGAATTGCTTGGGATTGTCTTCGCGCGAAAGCGGCCACAGCCGTGAGCCGACGCCCCCGCTCATGACGAAACTTACGATCCGGTCCGGCATGGTCCAATTCCTCTTCAGCCAATTCCCGTCAGAACGTCTGGTTGTAGGCTCCGACCTCTGGATTGCGGCGCAGCACGGCATCGAGAGCCTCGAACATCTCGCGGCGTCGTTCCGACGAGACGGGGCTTTCCACCACGACGACAATCTCCGGTTTGTTCGACGAAGCCCTGACCAGGCCCCATGTGCCGTCCTGGGCAACCACACGCACCCCATTCACGGTGACGAGATTGGCCAGCGGCTGGCCAGCGAACTCGATCCCGTCCCCCTTCATTTTCGTGAATTCCCCGACAACTTTCGCGACCACGCCGTATTTCACCTCGTCCGGGCAGTGGGGCGACATGGTCGGGGTGCCGAAGGTCAGCGGCAGATCGCGGTAAAGGTCGGCAAGTGTCTTACCCTGGTTGCGGTCGAGCATCTCGCAGACGGCGATCGCGGTCAGCAGCCCGTCGTCGTAGCCGCGTCCAATCGGCGGGTTGAAGAAGAAATGCCCCGACTTCTCGAAACCAGCGATGGCATTGAGTTCGGCAACGCGCCTCTTGATGTAGGAGTGCCCGGTCTTCCAGTAATCCGTCCTTGCACCGTTCCGCAGGAGGACGGGATCAGTCATGAAAAGGCCCGTCGACTTGACGTCCACGACGAAGGCGGATTTCGGGTACAGGCCGGAGATGTCTCGCGCCAGCATGACGCCGACCTTGTCCGCGAAAATCTCGTTGCCTTCGTTGTCGACCACGCCGCAGCGGTCGCCGTCGCCGTCGAAGCCGAGCCCGACATCGGCACCTGTCTCCAGAACCTTGTCCCGGATCGCGTGCAACATCTGCATGTCTTCGGGATTGGGATTGTAATGCGGAAACGTGTGGTCGAGCTCAACATCCAGCGGGATGACCTCGCAGCCGATGCATTCCAGCACCTGCGGGGCAAAAGCGCCGGCGGTTCCGTTGCCGCAGGCCGCCACCACCTTCAGCTTTCGGCCGAGGTTCCTTCCGGCAGTCAGGTCTTCGATGTATCTCTCGCGAAATCCGGACACGAATTCATAGCTTCCACCGCCTATGAGATCGAAATCGCCGTCCAGCACGAGCGCTTTCAAAGCGGTCATCTCATCAGGCCCGAATGTCAGAGGCCTTTGCGCTCCCATCTTCACGCCGGTCCAGCCGTTCTCGTTGTGGGAGGCCGTCACCATGGCCACCGACGGAGCGTCGAGCGCGAACTGGGCGAAATAGGCCGTGGGAGAAAGTGCCAGGCCGATGTCCTTGACGCGCGCGCCGGCCGCCATCAGGCCGGAGACCAGCGCCATCTTGATCGCCATGGAATAGCTGCGGAAATCATGGCCGGTGACGATGTCCGGGCCAACACCCATTCGGCGGATCAGGGTGCCGAGCCCCATGCCGATCGCCTGCACGCCCATCAGATTGAGTTCGGGTTCTTTGTCCGAGCCTGGCTGCCCGAACCACCAGCGCGCATCGTATTCCCGGAAGCCAGTGGCTTTGACCAGGGCACTGGTTTCGAAGGCGAACGTGTTTGGCCTGGCTTGGCCGACTATGGTCACGGTCACGGTTTCCGCTCAGCAGTTACAGGCGAATAGTCCTAGCACGCTGCCGGACGCAGCCCCCTTCATGAATTCGAGTAGCCCTAACGCGCTGGTTTGCACCCCCTCATCCAATAGGAGCATGACCGCCGATGGCCGAAAGGATGTCTCGTCCAGGCAATGGGGTCTTGTATTCTATAAGGTGCGTCCTGCTCGGGCGCCGACGAGAAAGGTGGGCTGCAAGATGCCGCTGACCGCATTCAAGTACCCGTTCCGCGAGGATGTCGACGAAAGGCGGTTCGGTCGCCTGGCTCGGCTTCTCGAGCTCATTCAAGTGGAAATCGAAAGGGAATCCGCGGCACTGCGTCCGTCCGTGGAAAGGATGACGGACTGCGCCGCGTTCGCTTTGGAGGCCATGGAAAATGGCGAGAGCCCCGAACGCATATCCGAGCGGATCGATTCCCTCGCGCGGAACCTGGCACTCAGCCGAGGACGGCAGGCCTTGCTGGAACAGCAGTTGTCTTTTGTCGACAGGACGAGAGCAGGGCTGCCGGCCATTCTCCCTTCCCATAGGGCGTAGGTCCCTACGCCAATTGGCGGCGTTTAACCTTCCCTGACGCGGGCGTAATCTTTTCGCGGCAGTCTGGGATCGAGGGGCCTCAGCTTTCAATGAAAACATCGGCTGAATGTCATCGACCGCCAGCATGGGGACCGCCTGCCTGCGTGGGGACGGCGTGCGCGCAGGATTTCCCGCACGCCTGCAGGAGAATTTGAATGAACCGTATGTTTCCCAATCAATGGCCTCCGGCAGCGGACCAGCAGGCTTCCGTCGGTCAGGAGTTTATTGGCCTGTCCGACATAACCGAATTTCTGCGGCACTACGTTGGAACCATCTTCGCCTGCCTTGTTGCGGCTCTGTTGGTGGCCGGGTTCTACAATTCGACCACCGACCCAACGTTCATCGCCAGCGCGCAGATTCTGATCGAGCCGAAATTGCCACAACACCTGCAGGAGGGTGGCGAAGTAGATCTGTCGTTGGACACCGCCCAGGTGGAAAGCCAGATAGCAGTGATGCAGTCGGAAAAGATCGCCGCGATGGTCCTCGAACAGTTGAAACTCGTCGACGACCCCCAATTCAACCGTCCGCAGGCTCCGACCTTGCGGGAGAGATTTAAGAAGATAGGAACAGTCCTGCTCGATGCTTCCGAGCTTAGGAAGAGCGCCTGGCTGACGTCGCTTGCGCAGCATTTCGGCCAAGGCGTGCCTGAAACACCCGTGACGCTGACCGATTACCAGAAGTCCCGGCGCAGCATGTTGATTTTCCGCAACGGCCTCGACGTCCGCAGAGTGGGCGTTTCCTACGCGATTGACATATCCTTCACCTCTCTCGATGCCGAAGGTGCAGCCAAGGTTGCGAACGCCACGGCCGATGCCTTCGTGCGTGAGCAGATCGAAACCAAGGCCGACGCGGCAAGGGAAGGCGGCGCGTGGCTCGAGATGCGCCTTAAACAACTGCGCACCCAGATGAACGAGGCCATGGCGAAGGCGCAAGAGTTCCGGTCACGGCACGACTACAGCGTCGGCGGTGAAGCCACCGACGAAGGTGGGGCGAACGCTGTGCCGACGCTCGAAGAACTCGAGGTGACTGCTGAAACCTACCAGAAGATGTACGAGAGCTTCCTGCAGGCCTACACCAACTCGGTAAGCCAGCAGTCGTACCCGGTCGCCGACGCAAGGGTGATCACAGCTGCGACGGCGCCGCTCTATCCGAGCACTCCAAGGCCGAAGCTGATGCTGGCCTTCGCGGCGGTTGCCGGGCTCATTTTCGGCATCGGACTTTCATTTGTGAGGCATACGTTCGACTGGACCATCAGGTCAGCACGACTCATCCGGGAGAATTTGGGTGTCGAATGCGTCGGAGAGCTGCCGCCCACCACCAGGAGAAGGGAATCCGGCCACCTCGACGAAGTCGCAAGATATCCGCACTCCAGATACAGCCACAGTCTCAGGAAAGTGCGAACCGAAATCAGCCTTGCGGAAACCAGCCGCCCGATCAAGTTGCTTGGGTTGACGGCTGTATCCAATGACAGTTCGAAGAGTTCGGTCGCCAGCAATCTTGCCACGCTGTATTCGATGTCCGGGCTGAAGACGCTGGTAATTGACGCCGACATCAGGCGACCGACACTGACCACGCGGCTGCTCGGCCCGTCGGGCGCCCTCGACAAACCGTGCCAGGACCCTGTCCGGCTTAATATCGTCCGCGCTCCTGGGCGGCCGTTCGACTTGCTTCCAAGTTCGGTGGTGGACGCCGGGCATCTGCTGTCACCAAGCAACATGGAGGCGTTCCTCCTGGATCTGACCGCTCGCGACCTTGCCGCCTACGAACTTGCCGCCTACGACATTGTCATCCTGGACCTGCCGACGCTTGCCTCGGGAGCCGACGAACTGATTGTCGGATCCGTACTGGATGGCGTCGTCGTCGTTGCCCAGTGGGGCAAGACACATGTCCAAACGCTGCGGGAACTCGTCAGGACGCTGCAGGCCAGCAGGACGCCCATCCTGGGCGTGCTCCTGACGAAGGCCCGCGCGATGAAGTCCAAGCCCCGCATGAAACTGGTGCCGAGACATTCCTCCCTCGGAGGTCGCAAAAGCGTGTAGGGGGATCATTCCTTGGGATTAGGGGGTAGCCCTGGAGCGTCACGCTACCTCCTTTGCCTTTCTTGCCGACAAGCCCCGACCTTGGAAGAGTGATCGGAACAATTCGAACAGCAACCGTCCCATGTCAACAAACACCTTCGAGTCGCATCAGGGAACCCCGATCTGGGTTCAGCCGCCTCTTCCCGTGGCGGCTGACAGCCGAACGGCAGTCCTGCACGTTGTTCCTGCGCCCGACCACAACAGTGCAGGGGCAGTATTGACAGACCTGTCGCCCGCCATCAGGACGGGAACGACGAACCCTCCCATCGGAGGTCTCCTGAAGCGGCTCATGGATCTGGTCATAGCGGGCACGGCGCTTGTCATGGCTGCGCCTGTGATGATCGTCGTTGCCCTGCTGATCAGGATCACGGCAGGAGGCCCGGCAGTGTTCTCGCACAGCCGTATCGGGTTCGGCGGAAAGCCATTCGATTGCTATAAGTTCCGCTCGATGGTTGCCAATTCGGAAGAAGTTCTGAAAGCATATCTCGAAGCCAACCCTCATGTCTGCAAGGAGTGGGAAGAGACCCACAAGATCAGGAACGACCCCCGCGTCACGCTGCTTGGGTGGATGCTGCGCAAGTCGAGCCTCGACGAACTCCCCCAGCTCTTCAACATCATCCGTGGCGACATGAGCTGCGTGGGCCCAAGGCCCATCGTAAAGGACGAACTCATACGCTACGGCGACCACCTGGGCGAATACCTTCGGACAAGGCCGGGACTCACCGGTCTCTGGCAGGTGAGCGGAAGGAGCAGCATGGACTACGCCAACCGCGTGGCGCTCGACAGCCAGTATGTGCGGAACTGGTCGATCTGGCTCGACATCGTGATCTTGTTCAGGACGGTTTTCGCAGTGATGCGCTTCGACAGGGCTGCCTGAAGTCCCGACCGCTCACCCTTCCGTCCGCTTCCAGTGGACGGACAGCGACAGGCCGACGATGTAGGCGCAAGCCAATACGAATGCCAGGATCAGGAATTTGGTGACGGTCACATGGCCGGGCAACCCAAGGCCATTCCAGGCAAAGCTTCCGATCACAAGCAGCGCGGTAGCCGCGATCAGGGCGGGAGCCTTGAACCGCAGTCCCAACAGAACGCCCCCCGCCGATACAGCCACGACACTCATGAGCACCGAAATCTCCAGTGATACCCGCAGCACAGATCGACTCACTGCGGCAGGGAAGGTTTCGTCAGCGTGTGCTCACTGATATGCGGCCTCAAAGTGCATGGCAAGTGCCAGGGTATTGCGCAGACGATCCGGTTAGGCATAGCCCCCAGTTTTCTTGCGCCCTTGTTCTTCGTGCTTCCAGGCGGCTTCCAGCCGCAATTTCAGCTTCCGAAGCCCACGCCAATGGGTGCGACGGGTGAGGACCTCACTGAACCATGCAAGTTTGATCAGTTGGTGCCCTGAATCGGGAGCGTCTCTGCCTGCACGCTGCCGCCTGCAGGTAGGGCAGCCAAGCCGGACGGGGGCGGGGGGATATCGATCTTCACGGTATCGCCTGGCTCGATCGGCGTGGTTTCCTCAGCCGTGAGCTCTTGCGAGCCGCTGTCCGTCATCCTCACGATCTTGAAGATCGGCTTGGCCCGTTCGCCGCGCTCTCTAAGGGCGAGCAGAGCAGGTGCCGTGACCTCGGTATCGTGCAGCAACTGCACTGCGGTGTTGGCCTTGCTGGTCACTTCGTTGAGCTGCAGCTGCGTCTCGCGCAAGGAAGCGGCGACTTCGCTGGCTTGGCTATTGGCGAGGTTGAGGATCTCGATGTCGGTCTTGCTTATCTCCTGCCTGACTCGCAAAAGCGAGGTCTCGGCAACCAACCTGTCGCTCTGCATCTGTGCGACCGTTCCCTGTAGAGAGAGTTCCCGCGGTGCAACCGCCAACCCCTTCTGGACAAGGGCCGAAACACCCGCGAGTTCCTTCTGGATGAGTTCGATCTGTTGGTCGTGGAAGGCCATCTGCTGGCCGAGCGAGGTCAGTTCCTTTTCGAGGAAATCCTTGAGTTCGCGGAGCGCACGGAGTTGCGTCGCCATGGCGTCCTTGCGGACAGCGAAGATCTTGCGCTCCTGCTCCATCGCAACCGCGACCGTCTCGTTCGAAGCCCTGTCCATCAGTTGCGCAGGGAAGGCGATGTCGTCGCTGCCAGCCAGTTCCGATTCCAGCCGCGCTTTGCGGGCGAGCAGACTGACGTTGCTCAGCGCCAGCAGACCCACGTCGCCCTGGCCCGCGATGACTTCACGCTCGAGCCTCGACATGTCCTCCTCGCGTGTTCGCAAGCCGCCGGCGATTCCCATCGCCTGCAAGACCGTCAGTCCGGGTCTGAAGGGAAACTCGCCGGGCTGCGTGACGTAGCCGACGATGTAGAACGGCCTGTACTGGACAATCTCGACGGCGACATCCGGCTGGCGGCCGAGTCCCATCTGCTGCATCAGGCGGTCGCCGATCGCACGGGCGAGGTCGCCGGGGGCGGTGCCTTGCGCTCGTATCTGGCCGACGAATGGAAGGAAGAGCGTGCCGTCGGCACCGACAACGAAGCTGTCGTTGAGAGCCGTCCATTCGAAGATCACGTCGCGTGATGCGCGCCATTCGTAAACCTTGAGCCTGACCTTGTCCTGGGGGCCGAGGAGATACTCGGCAGCCATCGTCGGCAATGGGCAGGCAGCTGCTGCCGCCAATGAAGCCGCCGCCACCGTCAAAAGCCATTTCCGCATTGTCTTTCCCGCCGTCAGATTTTCAGGATGTATTCGGGTTCGATTCGTCCCATGGCGATGTGCAGGATCGCCAGCATGTTGCCCCTGAGCCTGCCCCTGCGATCGATATACGGCTCGGGCCGCAGGCTCTTTGCGAGGTTGGCCGCAATATTCCTGAACATTAGGGGAAGCGCGAAAGAGGCCGGAACGGAGCCCTTCCTGATCAGGTAGATCGCATTCGCAACCTGGGAATAGCCGAACCGCTTTCCGCTGACCCGGCCTGACTTGATACCGAGGTGGACGCCCGTGATTGCAGTGACGCAGACCACGCGACCTTTGGATCTCATTTGGCTGGTGAAGTCGATGTCTTCCTGCCAGCCGTACAGGACCAGGCGCTCGTCGAAGCGCAAATCTCCGACAAAGGAGGACCGGAAAGACATGTTGCATCCATACGCACCGACATGATCGACCACCGGTGGCCCATCATGTTTTTTGCCCTGGGCTTCCCGCAAGGCGGCTTCGGCATCTTCCCAGGTGAGGCCGGCATTCGTGGCGCCGTCCCTGACGACCATGCCCATCACCACCGCCCATCCGTCATTTTCCACGAAAGCTTTCTCGACCTGCGCCAGGTATTCGGTGGACGGAACGAAATCGTCGTCGAAGAATGTGATGATGTCGAAGCGCGCCAGGGAAGGTACGAGAGCCGTGTTCCGCTGGGCAGACGATCCCATCGGTCCGAAAACGAGCGACAAGGGGAAAGGACAATCTTCCGGCAGTTCGACATGCGTGGCGTCGGGCGCCGATACGATGACCTCGTCAGGAAGTCTCGTCTGGTCACCCAAATACCGAAGCAGGCGCGCGACCTGTCCGCGGCGGCCAAGGGTCGGGATGATCACTGCCAGTCTCATGCTCGATCCAGTTTCGGTTCCCGCCGAAGCTAGACCGACGAGGGGACCGAAACAGCCTGCATAAAAGGTGACGGAAGCAGCTTGGCCTACCCCCGGACACAGGCTTTCGGAGTATCCCTGTAAACGACCCACAGCCATAAGTATTAGATAGGCATGCGTCCGGAACAGCCTGTAACCGATCGTACAACTTGCCGGGGCAACAAGATGGAATGGAGACTGCTGGCCTGACGAGGCTAGGGGGAACCATGCTCCACGAACGCTCTTCCGATTTGGCGGTCGCGGCCAAGGTCGATGTGCCCATCGAGGAGTTCCCGGCCGCGCCGGGGCTCGGCGTCGACAGGTATGCGAGGATAGCGGTCGTTCATGACTGGTGTCCGAATTTCCGGGGAGGGGAACGGGTTCTGGCGCAAATCTGCAAGCAGTTCCCCAATGCCGAAGTCTTCACGCTTTTCGATTTCCTGCCGCCGGAGGTGAAGGAGCAATATTTCCACGACGTGGAATTCCACACCTCCGCGGCCAACCGGATCCCGATGGTCCAGAAATTCTATCGATCGCTCTTCTTCGTTTGTCCCTTCCTGATCGAACAGTTCGACGTGACAGGCTACGATGCGGTGATCTCGTCTTCGGCCGCATTTTCGCGCGGCGTGATCACCAGGCCGGACCAGCCGCATCTATGCTATGTGCACAGCCCCGTCCGCTACGCCTGGGACGAGCAGTTTTCCTACCTTCAGCAAGGGCGGCTTGGCTTCGGGCCCAAGGGAATGCTCTATCGATACATGCTCCATCGCCTGAGGACGTGGGACACGAGAACAGCGCACGGTCCGGACCTGATGCTGGCGAATTCGAATTATGTCCGCTCCCGGATCCAGCATATTTACGGGCGCGAGGCGCGCGTCGTTTTCCCGCCGGTCTCATTGAAAGAACTGCCCTGTGTGGAGGACAAGGACGATTACTACGTTTCGGCGTCCTTCCTCGCCCCTTACAAGCGCACCGACCTCGTCATCCGGGCCTTCAACGAGATGCCATCGCGGCGACTGGTCATCGTTGGCGAAGGACAGCAATCAGCCAGCTTGCGGGCGCTTGCTGGTCCCAACATCACCTTCTCGGGTTACCTGCCCCGGAAAGACTATGTGGACACCCTGGCGCGGGCGAAGGCGATGGTCTTTGCGGGCTGCGAGGATTTCGGCATAGCGCTGGCCGAGGCGCAGGCCTGTGGGACGCCGTTGGTCGCCTTCGGCCGCGGCGGGGCCGTCGACATCGTACAGCGCCTGGGATCATCCCCGGAGCCGACAGGGGTGCTGTTCAAGGCTCAGACCGTCGAGCACCTCAAGGAGGCCGTCGAACGGTTCGAAGCGAACAGCTATGCCATCACGCCCCGCGCTTGCGCCAGGAATGCCGGACGCTTTTCCGAGGAGAACTTCGACCGCGCGATCCTGGAATCACTCGGGGCCGTCCAGGCACTTCACGAGATCATGTGAATTCGCGAGCCCTGACGATCTTCGCTTCTGCGTCGACGCCGTCCGCGGCCGCCATCGCCTTGAGATAACGCAAGGCCGTCGCCCTCCAGCTGTATGCCGAGGCTCTCGCCCTTCCCTTGCCTATCATCTGCAGTCGCAAGGCCTGGGAGCCGCGAAGCTGCGCGAAACTGTCGAACCATGCGTTCGGGTCGTCGGGAGGTGCAAACAGGGCTGCGCCGCCGCAGACTTCAGGCAGGCTGGCGCGGTCGGAAACCACCACGGGGCAGCCGACGGCCATCGCCTCGAGGGCCGGGAGACCGAAGCCCTCCGTGAGCGAGGGGAAAGCCAGGCATAGCGAGTCCCTGAGCAGGGCCGCCAATTCGCCATCGGAAACGCGGCCTAGCCAGTGGATGTTTCGAGCTTCGGTCCTGGCCGTCCCTGACCTGAAGACGCGCGAATCCGACATGCCGACGATCGCTATTCTGAGTCCGGCCTCGCCAAGACGATCAGACATGTTCAGCAGGAGATCCACATTCTTGTGGGGTGCGGCACTGCCGATCAGAACAATTGTTTCCCGCGAGGCCGCCAGCCGTGTCTGTGCCGAGTGTTCAGGCTTCCATCGCAAGGCATGCTCATGGCCGTTCGGCGCGACGAAAGCCCGTTCTGCCGGGAAGACGCCGCGGCGAACCAGTTCATCCAGGGAGTAGTTGGAAACGGTCGAAATTCCGCACGCCGTCTTGCCGAGGCCGGGCAACAGGTTCCTGTAGAGTAGCTTGAAGGCAGGGGAGTAGCTCTGCGGGGCGTTCCAGACATTTGCATCATGGATGCAGACGATATGCTTGCGGGAAAGCAGCGGCCCAGTGTTGCAGAGGCTGAGCAGTCCGCTGCCATCGAGGGACGAGGGGAGTTGCACCTGCTCCCAGACATGCCCGCTTGTGCGGCCGATCTCGCGACGTTCGATGAAAGCCAGCGGGATGTCCCCGGACCCGGGCGGACAGTGCAGACTGAGTTCGAGGCCGCGGGCGAGCGGCTCCTGTTCCGCGATCAAGGCGTCGAGAGAGTGAACGACCTCGCGCGCATAACGCTGGACACCTGTTGTCGGCTGGGAAAGAAAACGCCCATTGATGGTCCAACGCCGCGCCATGTCGTCCCCCTTTCGAACCATCAATGTGGAGCCGGAAAGACGCCAGGTCACCATGGCCATCGGGTCATCCGGCTAAGCGGCAATCATCCGGATAGGCGAGGTCGGACAGCGTGCCTACCTCAAACGTTTGAGGGCCTTGGTGCTCCCGGGGATGCTAGTCTGGCTCAAGGTGCGGGAAGGACCGGGGAAGGGGGACATGGGCAAACTCGAGTTCGACACGACGGAGTCGCCGCCACCAAGACGGGCCAGACGGGTGAATGGACACCGAGCCGACGCACCCCTGGCCAGATCTGCTGCTGACGGCGCCGAATTCCTGATCGGGCATTCGGCTGGGGTGTGCGTGGACCCTGAAGCGCCGAGACGACGCTGGACGATAAACGGAGACTTCACGACGCTTCGGCCGACCGGAGTGGCCCGCTACGCCCGCGAGGTCACCTTGGCTCTCGACGCCCTCATTTCGGAAGGGCATCCCCTCGGTCGCGACCTGGAAATCGATCTCGTGGTGCCGCGCCCGCTTTCCGAACCTCTCCGCCTCGATGCCATCTCCGTGCGTGTCGTTCCCGAATTCAACAGGCCGCGACTTCCCCAATTCTGGGTGCAGGCGCAGTTGCCCTGGCATGTGCCCGGAGGATTGCTGAGCTTCTGCAACCTGGCTCCGGTCGTGCTGAGGCGCCAGATCGCGTGCATCCACGACATGCACACCAGGCTCATGCCGTCGAGCTACGCGCGGGGGTTCCGGTGGGCGCACCGCCTGATCCTGCCGGCACTCGGCAGGCGGGCCGCCCGCATCACCACGGTCTCGCAACTCTCGCGCAGCCATCTGGTCGATTTCGGGATCGCGCCACAGCAAAACATCGTCGTCACCTACAACGGCAGCGACCATGCGAAGAGATGGGATGCAGCGAGATCGTCTCTGGTCGTCGACCGGGGCAGGCCGTATGTCCTTTGCCTTGGCAGGCGGGACCAGGAATACAAGAACATGGGGCTGCTCGCCAGGCTGGCCCCACTCCTCGACGGGATGGGTCTCGACCTCTGGATGCCAGGCGATGTCGACGAGACCACGGTCCTGAGGTACGTCCCGGAAATGCCCGGAAACATCGTCCTCCCTGGCCGCATAGGGGATGACGACTTCAAGAAGGCGCTCGAAGGCGCCCTGTGCTTCCTGTTCCCGTCACGGATCGAAGGCTTCGGGCTGCCCGCTGTCGAGGCGATGGCTTCGGGCTGCCCGGTCGTGGCCTCGACCTCGCCGTGTCTTCCCGAAATCTGCGGGGATTCGGCCCTCTATGCCGATCCCGACGACGTCCAGTCATGGGCCGAAGCCATCCGCCTGCTGATGCTTTCCCCGGACTTGCGGCAACGGCTGGTCACCAAGGGGCACGTGAGGGCGAGCAGTTATTCCTGGCGGTGGATAGCGTGGAAATACCTCGAACTCATGGTTCAGGTCGACGCCGATTTCGGGGAGTACGGCAGTTGACCGGCAGCCAGTGCAAGGATTGATCTCCAGGAGAGCACGATGAACGAGCGGCCCGACCCGCACGACCTACGCGTCGCAAGCAGACAGGCATCCGCCAGCTTGCTGCTTTTCGACAACTCCCTGTCGATCCTGAACAGGACTGGCGCCTACCACATTGCCAAGGACCTCACCGGGGAATTTGTCCCGAGCCAGGCCAGGGTCCGCTACTGGCGGCTCGGTTCCTTCGCGCCCGAGGGTCTTGCCCGCAAGATAGTCGCCCGGCTGATGATGCTGGAGATCAACTGGCTCCGCGACAGCGAGTTTCTCCTCATCCGTGACGGCATCGAAGAGCGTGGCTTCCGGCTGTTTCTGGATCCGCTCTACGTCCTGAGGTCACGCCTGACCGAGAATGATATCGTCCTGTGCCACGATGTCGGTCCGCTGACGCACAAAGAACTCTACAGCGAACGGACTTGCGCCAACTACCACCTCGCTTACGAGAAGATCCGGCGCATCAAGCCGGGGGTCGTCTTCGTCAGCAATTTCTCTTCGAAGCAATTCAAGTCTCTTTTTGGCTCAGGTTTCCGGTTCCTGACGACAATCCCGCTGTATCTGCGCACCGAACTGTTTGACGGCCCGGCGGAAGCAATCTCCGGCTTGAGCGGTCGGTATTTTCTTACCGTGGGCGCGTTCGAAACCCGCAAGAACCAGATCGCCGCCCTGAAGGCGTATCGGGACGGTGGATTCCATCGCGAGGGAATAGAATACGTCTTGTGTGGGTCGCGTGGCGATGGTCATGCAGAGACCGCGGAGCTTGCGGGATCCATCGCCGGAGTAAGGCTCATGGGCTACGTGCCCGATGCACAGTTGCGCTGGCTCTATGCAAACGCCGAGGCATTCGTGCTGCCGAGCCTTCTCGAGGGTTTCGGGATGCCTGCACTGGAGGCCGCTTACATGGGATTGCTGCCGATAGTGTCCGCGGACAGTGCGCTCGTGGAGGCGGTGGGAGGCCAATGCTTGCAGGTGCCGCCGAACGATCCCGCGGCCATCGCGGACGCGATGCGAAAAGCGCTTTCCCGAAGCCCCGCGGAGAAGGCGGAAACAAGCCGCTCGCTGCGCAACACGGCGTCAGCTGCAACCAAGGATCGGTTTCTCCAGCAATGGAGGGATTTGCTGATCGCAGACTCAGCCAGACGTGCAGGTTTGCGCAACCTGTAAGCAACAAAGCTCATTGCCGAAATGCGCGGCTAGCCCGTTACCTTGCACGGGCTCGCACTGTGCTGACGGATTTTGCGGCGATGGTATCGCGCAGCGGGAGGGTCAACCGGCTTTTCGGCGCAGATCAGCCTCATAAGATGCGCCGCCGGACAAAGCTTCGATTGCCGGACGCCCGGCCACCCGCGGGCGCTGACACACCCAAAAAGAGGTGTTCTTCAGCCCATAGGTTGAGGCGAAGAAACGGACAGGTGGTTCTATAGTGCACTGCACTCACTCACTCACTCACTCACTTGAAAGCTACGGGTTCTTATGCAGTCCCAAAAAACGCAAACTGAAACCGTGCTTGAGCCTCAGCTCCGATCGCATCGATGGATCAATGGCTACGACCACGCGCATGCTGTGCCAGGCACCAAGCGAATTCGGATTGGCTTGATCGGGCAGTTTGGCGTCGGCAACTTCGGCAATGACGGCTCACTCGAGGCAATGATCGACACGCTCAGGCGGATTTGCCCCGAGGCCGAACTTTCCGTGATTTGCACATGGCCCGAATCCGTCGAGAAAGCCTTCGGCGTGGAGACCATCAGATTGACGCGGCCGGCTATCAAGTCGCGTTGGCTCGACTTGGCGAACCGCATGCTTGGTCGAGTGCCCTACAAGATGTGGGGACCGATCCGCGCCTTCGTCAAACTTCGTGGCTTTGATGCTGTCATACTGCCTGGAACTGGTGCGTTCGATGATTTTGGCGATACTCCGTTTGGAATGCCCTACGTTTTCCTCAAGTGGTTTCTGATGGCGCGGCTAAGGGGCTGTGTCGTCGCATTTGCGAGCATCGGCGCCGGGCCTGCTTACCACCCCCTCAGTCGCGTGTTCTTCGCCTGGACTGCCCGCTGCGCGTCATATCGTTCGTTTCGCGACAGGATTTCACGCGAATTCGTCGGGAGCCTCGGGGTTGATGTTGCGAACGACCGGGTTTTTCCCGATCTTGCTTTCGGACTACCAATCCTGACCGCCGAGCGTGAGGTCTGTGAGACCACTGTTGTTGGTGTGGGCGTGATGAACTACCGCGGTCGCACGGGTGGAAATGACTCAATCTATCAGACGTACATTGCCAAGCTCGCGGAGTTTGTCGCACGCACTGTGACACGAGGCTTCGACATTCGACTTATCCTGGGCCAGGACAATGACGAGGTTGCGGTGGTCGATCTCATCGAGCGACTCCGCGGCCGGCTTTCCGACGCTGATTTGGCCCGGGTCATTTTCAGTCGGTCTGCATCGCTGCACGACGTCATGGCGCAAATGCAGACGACTGACGTCGTGGTCGCCACCCGATTTCACAATGTTGTTTGCGCCCTGCGGGTGGGGCTCCCTGTCATATCTCTCGGATACCTCGAAAAGCACGACGCACTTGCTGCCGACACCGGTCTATCGGCCTTTTGCACCAGCGTCGAAACCTTCAGCGTCGAATGGCTGGAGTCGCGGCTGGACGCACTCCTTGCCGAGCGGGAATTGCGAGCGCGGGAAGTTCGCGAAACGGTTTCGCGATACCGGCAACAACTTTTGGACCAGGAGGTTCTTCTTCGAACACAAGTTTTCGCCCATGCGGTGTCTCGTCCGATCTTGTCGTGAAGCTGAGAGCGGCGGGCATGGACGACGCAAGAATCCATGAAAGCGACACCGAAGGTCGGATCGCCGTCTTGGTGAAACAGATGAGCAGATGCTCCCACGTTCAACAAATTCGTGAAGGTTGATCAATGCCACTAATCGACGTTGTGATTCCAAATTACTGCTACGGGCGCTACTTGCCTCAGTCCGTCCAGAGCATCGTGCGCCAGCAAGTAGAAGACATCAGGATTCTGATCGTTGACAATGCGTCAACCGACGACAGTGTCGATGTTGCAAATGAACTGGCAAGCCATGACAGGCGGATCACGGTTATCGCCCGTAAAAAAAATCTCGGGTTGCACGCATCCTGCAATGAGGGCATCGATTGGGCCGTCTCGAAGTATTTTGTGATACTTTGTGCCGACGATCTACTCGTCGAGGGTTGTTTTAAACGTGCCCTGTCGGTTCTTGAGCGGGAACCCGATGTTTCCTTTGCGTGTGGAGGCGAACTGGTTTGGCATGAGGACCGGCCCTTCCCGGCCGTGGAGAATTCAGACGCACATGACTGGCGATTTCTGTCCATGGAATCGTTCGCCCTGGAACGGTCGCTTCCCAGCAAAGTGTTGTTTGGAGGCGGCGCAGCGGTGATGAGAACCGCCGACCTCAAACGGGTTGGCCATTTCAGGCCGGAGATATCGTTCAGCGAGGACTTGGAAATGTTCCTGCGGCTGTCACTGGGCCGCAGAGCGGCGCTGACAAAGGCGATTCACGGAATACGCCGCGTGCACGGCGCGAATCTATCCGCCATATTCTGGCAGGACTTCAAGCGGGACATGATCGAGAAGAAACTCACCTTCGATAGTTTTTTCTCGCACGAGGCAGCCTCCGTGCCCGGGGTGGAACGGTTGCGCAGGGGCGTTTACCGAAACCTCGGAAAGCGCGCATACTGGTCCGGCCTTTCACACATCGCGCGCGGTGAGCGAGCAGCCGGTCTTGATCTGCTTAAATTTGCGGCTCAGCTCTCGCCAAGCTTGGCCTACATTCCGCCTGTCGACTACCTAGCCCATATGCCCAATCCGCTAGGCCACATCCGCACGCGCCTGGCGGAGGCCTGGAGCCGGCATTGAGAAACGATGTTACCGGCCATGTGGCTGCCATTACGCTGGTTCAGCCTCGGATCGGATGCCGTCCGCGTAGAGGATAACGCATGACCGAAAAGCGCATCGGGGTCGTTTACCTGACCGACGGCAAGCGTGATGACCTGACCTATGCCAGCGCGGTGGCGTTGGGATTAAATCATGCACGGGGGATAGACATCCACATCGTCCAATCGGGGTTCAGCTCGGCCCCCCCGCCGACGGTGCTCAGGATCCTCCAGGCGAAGGGTCATCGGCTGGCGACCCACAGCCTTCCGACGGTCGACCGGGGTCTACCCGGTCATGGCCACATAACATCGACTGCCTATGAAAAAACCGCAGCGATCGCCGCCGTCTCGGGCGATCACGATGTCGTCTGTTACCTCGACAACGATACACTGGCCGTGCGGCCTCTCGATCTTGCAGCTGCCGCCCCGACGACGCGACCTCTCGCCGCCGTGCCCGACCTTTCCATCTGCACAGGTCTCGACAACCGCGCATTCTTTGAGAATTGCGACAAGCATGGTCTCGAACGGCGTTACTTCAATTCCGGCTTTATGGCTATCGACGTGTCTCGATGGATTGGGTCGGGAATTCCCGAACGGTTCTCTTCCGCTCTAAAGTCGCACGCGTACTTCTGTCCCTATTGGGACGGCTCATGCACCCATATCGACCAATGCGCCTTCAACATCGCCGCCCAAGGTGCATGGGAGACGCTTCCCGTGGAATTCAACGTGCAGAAGTCGGCATTCCAGACCAGCTATTGGGATCGGGCGTTGATCCGCCACTATACGGGGCCGGAGAAGTTCCTGCCGGCGGTGGCACATCGCATCGACAGCCAGGAACGGTCTGTACTCGGCCGCATATCTTGCAACTGCGGGGAACTCGGTCTGAATATTCCTCCTGCGTATCTGGGGTTAACCTACAAGGTCAACAGATTGCGCAGGAGAGCGTATCGGATCAGAATTTCGAGGCTCATTGGACAGCTTCCGGGCCCCTCCGTCTGAGCAGTCCTCCCGTCGACTTGCCGCGAGTTGGTGGCGCGGGATCTCGGATAAGTTTCGGTATCAACCTACCGAAACCCGTACCCGCCGGAGTCCCGGGAAAATCTTGATGATCTCATCGAGCAGGGGATGCCGGGTGATGATCAATCCAGCCGACCATCCCCCGAACGCCAACAGTCCCGCCGCAATGGCTTCCATATTGGAGAGGTTGAAACCGGAACCGGAAATCCCCACGGCTGCGAGGGGAGGCACCGCGCTCGCGAAGGCAACGACAGCACTTTTGCCAAGCGCCGCGGCGATCTCCATGCGTCCAAGTCCCAGGCTGCGCCGGACGAAGCTCAGGGCAATATATGCCTGGAAGGGAACAGTCACTAGCATGCACCAGGCGGCTGCCTGCAATCCGCCGAAGACAATGGCTGCGGCGAGGAGAATGCCCGAAATTGGGAAGGCGATCAGCGCGCGGATGTACAAGTCGCGGATCGCCCCCATCGCAACCATTACGGGGTAATTGAGTTCGAAACTGAAGGAGAACAGCAACGCGATTGCGACGATTTGCACGAGCGGTGCGACCTCGGTCCACTGGTGGCCGAGCACGATGTTCACGGTCGGGTACGCCAAAACCGACAGCACGAGGAGCGCCGGCCAGTGGAGCGCGGTGATGAGGGAAAGTGCGGATAGATAGGGACGTTTCAAATCCCTGCCTTGCCTGACCTCGGCCGAGAAGGCGGGCAGCACGACCGCCATGGCGCCTCCGATAACCAGCTTGTCAGGGATCTGGCCGATCCAGAGCGTCCTGCTGAACAAGGCTGCAGCATTCGGCGATATGAAGCGGCCGAGCAGGAGTAGGGGCAGCGCATCAAAGATGCGGAAAAGAATGGCGATGGCGCCGTTGTATCCGCCGAACAAAACCATTCCTCGCCAGTTGGCGAGGGACGGTTTGAACATCCAGAAATGGGGCCATAGGGCGAAGGCGAGGCCTGCGGCAAGACCGCTGCCGATCAACCACGCCCAGACGAAGCTCATGTAGCTGAAGCCCGCCAATGCCAGAATGATCGTGGCCGCGGAATTCGTGACCGCTGCCACTATGTCGATGGCCGCAACCTTGCCGAAGGACATTTCCCTCCGCAGCAGAGCGGTTATCAGCGTCAAAGAGGTGTCGAGAAAGAGACAGGCCGCGACAACCCTGAAGTAGGGGATGAGGGTCGGCTCGCTGTAGAACGAGGCCAGAAGAGGGGAAACGACGACGAGAGCGACGGCGATGACCCCGGTGAGGATGAACATTACCGTAGAGGCGCCGCGGATATCTTCACGGCTGAGTTCCTCGCGCTGGATGAGGAAGCTCGCACTGGAGAACTCCCTTAGGGACAGGGCCATCGCCATGATGGCCATGGCGATCACCGACACCCCGATCTCCTTGGGCGTCAATATCCGGGAAACCAAGGCTGCAGTGGCAAAGTTCGTCACGAGCAGCACGTAGCGTTCGCCCACGCTCATCAGCAATGCGCGTTTTACCGAAAGCATGCGTGTACCTTCCCGACCGAGGCGACCCGCCGCCTGCGTCGCGACGGATAGTCGGACAAACCCAGTCGAAAGTCATGGCGTCCAATAGGCGAGGAATACAGCCGCCTAAAGCGGTAGCGCAAACCCAAGTGCTCCGTCTGCGCCTCAGCCGGCCCGCCAGCGGCTGAAGTCGCCGGGGCGGTCGGTTGGCGGAATATTTGCCGAACGAGCAAGCAGGGATCATTCGTCGGACGTAGTAGGGCCACGTCGGAGGGATGCCTTGTATTAAGGCCGGTTAGACGTAGGGTCAGTGACCCCTCTTTCTCATAGGACCGGATGGGATGGACCAGCAGGATCGCGAACTGTATGGACTGCAAATGCTCCGTGCGATCGCAGCCTCGGGCGTCGTCATTCGCCACACCCTCGACATGTCCGATGGATCGGAAGCTGGGCGGTTCAGCCCGGTTTGGATGGCGACCTTCGGTGCGGCAGGCGTAGATCTTTTCTTCGTAATTAGCGGTTTCATCATGGTGTACGTGAGCTTTCCGCCTGGTCGGGCTGCGGATACACCTGGGCGTTTCATGATCAAACGGGCGAGAAGAATATTTCCGCTGTATTGGATCTGCAGCGCCGGAATACTGGCAATATCGTTGGTTGGGTTTTTGAAGCACAAAAACATAGGCGCGTTTTCAATATTTAATTCTATATTTTTGCTTCCAGGGGACAAATTGATATTTGTCGCATGGACGCTTTCATATGAGATGTATTTTTATGTTGCCTTCGCGATATGTCTCATTTTCGGCAAGCTTATTCAAACGTCCATCTCGACAGTTTTGCTTATGATCTGCGGAATTGTGTTGGGGCGTTGGATTCAGGATTCGAGTTTTTCTGATTTTATCTCTAGTCCTATCGTGCTTGAGTTTTGCTTCGGTATCGCCATAGCGCTATTGTTTATCTCAAGAAGTAAATGGGAATATCCGCCGGCGCTCGGCGCGCTCGGGTTTTTCTTGATAATTGTCGCTCCAATCTTCGTTAGCCATCCCGGCGATACAGCCATATTGCGGGTCATCGCATGGGGCCTTCCAGCAACTTTGATAGTGGGGGCCTTCCTCAAGACCAAGCGACCGCGATCGAAGGCCGGCCGGGCAGTGATCCTGCTTGGGGATGCATCTTATGCCATCTACCTGACCCACATCTTTGTCATGCTGGGGTATGGTTGGCTAATCAAGGCGACATTCGTTGGGGGAGTATCACAGGTTTCCTTCGCTCCTATGATCATATGCTTGTGCCTTGTTGTCGGTGTTCTGACGCATCTCTATGTGGAAAAGCCAATTCTGGAGCTGGTACGGAAGGTCACAATACTTCAGCGGAGGCCGCCGCCGCTGGAGGCTGGCAGTTTGCCAAGGTAGTCCAACCGGCGGCTGTCCATTGACGACGCGGGCCTAAGGAGCCGTCTCCGAAAGGGGTAGTGCAAGTACCCTGTTCACCCGTATGAGCAAATTGCTTCCCCCGATCACATGCCGGACAATCCGGGCTGAATTTGAAATCGGGCAGCGGAGGCTGTTGCCATGTCCTTTCGTTTCGCAACCGCTGCGGCCTGCCTGCTGGTGACCGTTGCGCCTGCTTCCGCAGATGTCCTCTGGGGCGTCAACGGCCATCCGATAACCGCCTATCCGGGCATCCCGGTTGAGTTGCAGCTCGACTTTGTCAAGAATCTCGGCCTGAAATCATACAGGGTCAACATAACCAGCGAAGACAACGCAGATACGCTTGCCGCCCTTGTCGACGCCGGAAAGACCAGGGGGATCGAGATCCTGCCTTTGATCACTCCCGCGGGCATCGACCTGGACAAGGATAGCCCGGAAGAGCTCTACGGGAAGACCCGGAAACTGGCGATCGCTCTTGGCACCAGGTTCAAGAGCGATATCCGCGTTTGGGAACTTGGCAACGAGATGGAGAACTACGCCATCATCAAGCCCTGCGAGAAACGCGACGACGGCTCGCAATATCCATGTGCATGGGGACCTGCAGGAGGAAACGGAGCACTCGATTACTACGGCCCGCGCTGGGCTAAGGTGAGCGCCGTCCTCAAAGGTCTGTCCGACGGCATGACAGAGGTCGATCCGAGCATCAGGAAGGCGATTGGCACCGCCGGATGGGGCCACACCGGCGCATTCGCGCGGATGAAGCACGACGGGATCGCCTGGGACATCTCGGTCTGGCACATGTACGGCGACGACCCGGAATGGGCTTTCCGCGAAATCTCGGCATACGGCAAGCCGATCTGGGTGACCGAATTCAACAGTCCCAATGGAAGTCAGCGCGGCGAGCGGCAGCAGGCCGATGGTATCAAGCAGACAATGACGCGGCTTCGCGAGCTCAACGAGAAGTACAAGGTCGAGGCCGCGCAAATCTACGAACTGTTCGATGAGACCTACTGGGCCCCCGGCTTCGAAGCCAATATGGGGCTGGTGAGGCTCACCCCTGCATCCGATGGCAAATGGAGGGTCGGCGAGCCGAAGCCCGCCTACAAGACGGTGCGTGACTTCACCCGCGGCCCGCAGCCGCTGCCCAAGCCGCATCGGGAGTGCGACCCAGAGGCGACGGCCGCGAACAAGTCCGTATATGTGAGGCAGGCGAGCCTCGCCTACTGCCTCGTGCTTGGGCATGAGGGCGACACCGAAAGCGTGGATCAGTGGTCGGCTGCTCTTGAAAGCGGGGACAGGACGATCGGTGGAATGGCCGTGGAACTCATGCGCTCGGACGAATTCCAGACCAGCTATGCTACGATCGGCCTTACGGACCGCGCCTACATCGGTTTCCTTTACATGCTGTTTCTCAACCGTCCCGCTGACGATTATGGGATAGAAACCTATTCCCGGCAGCTGCGAGCGGGGACCATGACACGCGAGGACCTGGCCTTCGGCATCATCGATTCATCGGAATTCAGATCCCAACACGCTGCCACCCGCGAAGTGTCCGCAGCGCCGCCCCCCGGGTGAGCAAGAGGAGCGTCAAGGCAGTGCGCCTCCAATCTGTTCTGATGGCCGGCGCCCTTTTGGCGGCTATGGCGACCGGAAGCTTGGCCTGTGAGCGTTCTGGCGGGACAAAGTTCCCTCTGCGGATCGAATCCGGAAAGAACTACCCCGTCGACAGGGAAGGTCATCCGTTCTTCATGCACGGAGACTCGCCCTGGTCGCTGATCGGCGACCTGACGGACGAGGACGCTTACCTCTACCTTGAAGACCGCAAGGCTCGCGGGTTCAACACCGTGCTGGTCAACCTCATCGAGCACCGATTTTCCCGCAACGCGCCTGCAAACGCGTATGGCGACAGACCATTCGCCGACAACCAAGATTTCGTTGTTCCCAACGAGGCATATTTCGCCCATGCCGATCGCATCCTGCAGAGGGCTTGCGATCTTGGTTTCCTGGTGCTGCTCGCTCCGGCATATCTCGGATATGGCGGTGGCGGTGACGGCTGGTATCAGGAAATGGCGGCTGCAGGGGCAGGGGACCTTGCCGCCTACGGCCATTTTGTTGGACGTCGCTACCGACGCTTCGATAACATCATGTGGGTCAACGGCGGCGACTACAATCCTGCGGACAAGGATCTGGTCAGGGCTCTCGCCAAAGGCATCATGGACGAGGACCCCGATGCTCTCAGCACTTTCCATGGCCATTCCGATACGGCGCCGCTCGATTTCTGGGGTCAGGAAACCTGGCTGAAGGTGAACAACGTCTTCACCTATGGCCCGGTCTATACGGCAGCGATCAGGGAGTACGATCTCGCCAGGGGTATGCCTTTCTTCCTGATCGAGACTGCCTACGAATTCGAATACGATGCCGACGAGTACCGGATCCGCGTCCAGGCTTACCAGGCGATCCTCTCGGGCGCATTCGGGCATCTCTATGGCAACAACCCGATCTGGCATTTCGACGGGCCCGGCCTCCATCGGCAGAACATGGAGTGGAAGGAGGCTCTCGACAGTCCCGGCGCAAAGAGCATGGAGGTGCTCATCGCCTTCATCTCGTCGATAAAATGGTGGCTGCTCGAACCCGACAGCAAGAACAGATTACTTGTCGATGGCATGGGCAAGGACATGGGGAGGGCGGTCGCCGCGATGGCCAACGACGGCTCCTACGCCGTCGTCTACATGCCCAGCAATGAGGCCGTCACCGTCGACCTCGCGCAGCTTTCGGAGACTATTGTCCACGCCCGCTGGCGCGATCCCACCAGCGGCGAATTGACGGATGTCGAAGGTTCCCCTTTCAAGGCGGAGCGCACAGCTTTCAAGCCGCCAGAACTCAACAGTCGCGGCTACCCGGACTGGATTCTGGAACTCACGCCTTAGGGTCCTAAGGAGCAAGGCCAACGCCGTGCACAAGCTGCGCGCAGTCAGCGAAGGCCAAGTGTGCGCCAAGACAGCAAGGCGAGGCAGCGGCGTTCGCCGACTGGGGTGTGGATCCGGCCCATGCCGATCCAAAAGGATTAGGCGCGCACCATCCGAAAGAGGTAGCGCGCGGCAAGGCTTCGTCCAACGGGCCATCCTGATCGCCTATTGGCGTTCTCCCTCACTGTTTTCAGCCCAAGTAGCCTCTGCGCGATCATATCCGTTGGGGAAAGGTGTGCGATGAAAGTCATGGTAACGGGCCATCAAGGCTATATCGGCTCGGTGATGGTGCCTATGCTGCTCCGCGCGGGGCATTCGGTGACGGGTTACGACAGCGATCTCTACCGGCGCTGCACCTTTGCTTCGGGCGGAGAGCAGGCTTCCGTTCCCTCCATCCAAAAGGACGTCAGGGACGTGCAAGCGCGCGACCTCGAAGGGGTCGATGCCGTCATCCACCTGGCGGCTCTTTCCAACGACCCGCTGTCCGACCTCGATCCGGACATCACCTACGAGATCAACCACAAGGGCAGCGTTCGTTTCGCGAAGGCGGCCAAGGAGGCCGGCGTGTCGCGCTTCCTCTTCGCCTCGTCGTGTAGCAATTACGGCCAGGCGGGCGAGGGGATGGTCGATGAAACGGGCGAGCTGAACCCGGTCACGCCCTACGGCTGGTCCAAGGTGCTTTCGGAGCGGGATATCTCGGAATTGGCCGACAGCAGCTTCTCTCCGACCTATTTCCGGCCCGCCACCGCCTACGGCGTGTCACCCCGGCTCCGCTTCGATATCGTGCTGAACAATCTGGTCGCCTGGGCCGTCACCAAAGGTGTGATCCTCCTGAAGTCGGACGGGACACCGTGGCGGCCGATCGTCCACATCGAGGACATTTCCAGGGCGTTCATCGCCGGCCTGGAAGCGCCGCGCGAGGTCGTCCATAACGAGGCCTTCAATGTGGGACAAACGGACCACAATTACAGGATCCGCGACATAGCCGAGATTGTAGCCAAAGTCGTGCCGGGCTGCCGGCTTGAATTCGCGTCGGATGCTGGACCCGATAAGCGGTCCTACCGCGTCGACTTCCGCAAGATCGCGCGCTCCCTTCCTGCCTTCAAGCCGCAGTGGGATGCGCGCAAGGGCGCCGAGCAACTTTACCAGGCCTACGGCAAGTCCAATGTCACTCTCGAGGAATTCGAAGGACCGCGCTTCCAGCGTATCGGCCACATCCGGTATCTTCTGGCCAACCGGCTTCTGGATGACCGGATGCGGGTCACTGAACCCTCGCGAAAGCTGGAGGCAGCGGCAAGCTAACCGGAATGGAACACTTAACCCCCGAGGGACTCGGCGCGCCGCCGTCTCCCACCGACCTCGGCCAGGAAATCTATGCCTTGGCGGAACGTCTGTTTCCGATTTGCAGGAGCATCACCGGGGACGGTGTGCGGGAGACGCTGGATATCCTGTCGGGGCACGTCGACCTGGAACGGCATGAGGTGCCGACCGGCACGCAGGTGTTCGACTGGACTGTTCCAAAGGAATGGAACGTCAGCTCGGCCAGCATCATTGGCCCGGACGGGCAAACGATCGTGGATTTTGCCGACTCCAACCTGCACGTCGTCAACTACAGCGTACCCTTCAAGGGGATCCTACCGCTCGACGCGTTGATGTCGCATATCCATACGCTGCCGGACCAGCCGGGAGTGATCCCCTACCGCACCAGCTACTACGCCCCGACATGGGGCTTCTGCGTGGCTTACGACCGTGTCGCCAAAATGCCCGACGGTCTCTACCGGGTGGAGATCGATGCCGAGCTCAAGGACGGCAGCCTCACTTACGGCGAATACCTGCATCGCGGGCAGACCGAACGGGAATTCCTTCTTTCGGCGCACATCTGCCATCCCTCATTGGCCAACGACAACTGTTCGGGCCTCGCCCTGCTGGCAACCCTTGCGAAAAACATGAAGGCAAGAAAAACACGATACAGCTACCGCTTCCTGTTCGCTCCGGGCACGATCGGGTCGATCACGTGGCTGTCTCGCAACGAGGGCCGGACACATCTCATCGACCACGGTCTGGTGCTGTCATGCGTGGGGGACGCGGGACGTCCTGCATACAAACGCAGCCGTCGTGGCAATGCCGTCATTGATCGCGCCATGGCTCACGTGCTGGGGCGTGAAGCCGGAGCAAAGTTGATGGATTTCTCCCCCTACGGCTATGACGAGAGGCAATATTGTTCGCCGGGCTTCAATCTTCCGGTCGGCATGTTCCAGCGCAGTGTCCACGGCACCTTCCCCGAATACCACACGTCGGCGGACAATCTCGACTTCATCAAGCCAGAGTACCTGGAGGATTCCTTCCGTATCCTGACGGACGTGATCGACATCGTCGAAGGGGATTGGACGCCGTTGAACCTCTGCCCCAAGGGCGAACCACAACTCGGCAGGCGCGGCCTCTACGCCGCCCTGGGCGGGCAGGCGTCTTCGGGAGCAACCTCGATGTCCCTGCTTTGGGTGCTCAATCTCGCCGACGGCCAGCATTCGCTTCTCGCGATGGCGGAGCGCTCGGGTCTGCCGTTCAGGGAACTGGCCGCCGCCGCCAGAATGCTGTCGGATCACGGTCTGCTGGCCGCTCCGTCATAAGGCTCCAGCCGCCGTTCTTTGCTTGAGCAACGGCCACGCCTTATCCCTTTCCGACATCGCCGTCGGCATCAAAGGCCAGGCTATCGAAAAGACAGGGTCGTTGTAGCGGACGCCCGTCGACGCATGGGGCGTATAGAATTGCGATATGAGATACGAGACCTCGGCATCGTCCGTAAGGGTCTGCAGCCCGTGGGCGAACCCGGCTGGTATGTAGACCTGCCTCATGTTCTGGGGCGTCAGCTCGAAGCCCAGCCAGTTGTAGCGTGTCGGCGAGTTCGGGCGCAGGTCCACCACGACATCGAAAATCGCGCCGTGGACACAGGAGACGAGTTTCACCTCGGCGTACGGGTCGTCCTGGAAATGCAGGCCCCGGAGTGTTCCCTTTTTGACCGAATGTGCGCGGCTGTGTTGGACAAAGCGCGTCGCCAGCCCGCAATCGGCCATCTCCTTTTCACAGAATGTGCGGGTGAAGGAACCGCGATCGTCAACCACCGGTGTCGGCTCGATCAGCCAGACACCCTTCAGCTCCGTTTCGGTAAACCGCATGTCTGCCTAAATCCCTAGTAGCCGGGCTCAGTTAGCCGGGCTAGCACCGCCGTCGGATTGTCGGCACCGCCTGCCTGGGCTGGAAGAGCTACCTAAGCCTTAGGTGGCTTCTCCGATCGCGGTATGCCGGGCCGACCGCATTACCCCGTTCGGAGGTCCTTGCGCAGTCATTGCCCCCGCCGTTTCCCTATAAGGATTAAGGCACCCAACGGATTGGCAAATCGAACTCGCGGGGCGCCCCGTCCTAACCTGCGTTGAAAAGATGCACTCCCTGCGGAGCGCGGCGGGCACAGGTTCATTGTCAGGCCACCGCGTCTCCGTTTTTTCAAACCAGGGCGACAGAGGGGTACGGAATGAATATTCAGGCTGTCGAAATTGCTCGCGACCAGAACACGGCACGCCGCAATGTCAGCTGCAGGCTGTGCGGATCGCGCCTGCGCCACAGTCTGGTCGACCTGGGCATGTCGCCACCTTGCGAGAGCTTCCTGCAGGCCGACCAGCTTGACCAGATGGAACTGTATTATCCACTCAATGTCCTGGTCTGTGAGCGCTGCTACCTGGTGCAGCTCAAGGAGTATGTGAGCCCCGAGACCATTTTCAACGAATATGCCTACTTCTCTTCCTTCTCGACAAGTTGGGTGGCCCACTCGAAAGCCTATTGCGAAGCGATCACGAAGCGACTTGGGCTTGGCGCCGACAGCTTCGCGGTAGAACTCGCAAGCAATGACGGCTACCTGCTGCAGCACTTCCTGCCGCTCGGCGTTCCCGTGCTTGGCATCGAGCCGGCGGCCAACGTTGCGCGCGCTGCGGTCGAGAAGGGCGTGCCCACCCGGGTGGACTTCTTCGGGGTGCGGCTGGCACTTCAGATGGTGGCCGAGGGACTCCGCGCCGATCTGATCATCGGCAACAACGTCCTGGCGCAAGTGCCAGACCTCAACGACTTCGTCGCGGGAATAAAGATCCTGCTCAAACCGGAGGGCGTGGTCACTCTCGAGTTCCCGCACATCGAGCGGCTGATGATGGAGAACCAGTTCGACACCATCTATCATGAGCATTTTTCATATTTCTCACTGCTGACGATCGACCTGATGGCGGCCCGCCACGGGCTGCGGTTGATCGACGTCGAGGAACTGCCCACCCATGGCGGATCGTTGCGTGTTTATCTCGCCAACGAGGGCAGCAGCCGGCCCACGGATGACAGTGTCGCCGAACTCCTCGAGCGCGAAAAAAGACATGGGCTTACGGAAATGACGACCTACGCCTCTTTCGGCTACAAGGCGCAGCGCGCGAAGCGCGATCTCCTGGCGTTCCTGGTTTCGGTCAAAAACGAGGGCAAGACGATTTGCGGTTACGGCGCGCCTGGCAAGGGCAACACGCTGCTCAACTACTGCGCCATAGGCACCGATTTCCTCGACTTCACGGTGGACCGCAATCCTTACAAGCACGGCCGCTTCACGCCGGGCATGCACATCCCGATCAAGCCCATCGACGCGATCGACGAGGCCAAGCCAGACTACATCCTGATCCTTCCCTGGAACCTGAAGGACGAGATCATTCAGCAGATGCACCACGTCGCCGCCTGGGGCGCGAAATTCGTCGTGCCAATTCCTTTTGTGACAGTGATCGATCTATCGGAGTTACGGAGATGAAAGTCGTCCTTTTCTGCGGCGGCCGCGGGACCCGGATCCGCGACTATTCCGAAAGCATACCAAAGCCGATGATTCCGCTCGGCCACCAGCCGATCCTGCGCCACGTCATGCAGTGGTACAGCGATTACGGGCATGACGAATTCGTGCTGTGCCTGGGCTACAAGGCCAACGTCATCAAGGATTTTTTCCTGAACACCCGGCCACAGACCTTTTCCGATTGCGTGGTTACGCACGGTGGCCAGGATGTGAAGCTGCTGGGCGACACGGTCAAGGACTGGAGCATCACCCTGCTCGATACGGGCATCTGGCGCAACATCGGAGAACGCCTCTGGGCTGCGAAGGATCACGTCAAGAACGAGAAGATGTTTCTGGCCAACTACTCCGATGGCCTGACCAATGTAGACCTCGACGATGTGATCGCGAAGTTCGAGGCCAGCGGCAAGATCGCCTGCTTCCTCGCCGTGCGCGCGCCGCTGACATACCATTTGGCCGACATCGCTGAAGACGGTCGCGTGCGCGAGTTCCGCACGACGGAGACGTCCGAGATCTGGATCAATGGCGGCTACTTCGTGTTCCGTCCCGAAATCTTCGACTACATGCGTGACGGCGAGGAACTCGTTATCGAACCTTTCAAGCGATTGATCGATGACAACATGCTGATGGCGTACAAGCACGACGGGTTCTGGCGTTCGATGGACACGCTGCGTGATTGGCAATCGCTCGAAGACATGGTCGAAAAGGGGGACATGCCCTGGAATAGGAGGGTCACCGCAGAGAAAATCAGGCGCAGCATGGTGATGGCCGCATCATGAGGGGACTTGGCCTCGCACGTCGCGGGGAGAAACTCTCGATCCTCTGCCTTGGTGCCCATTCCGACGACATAGAGATCGGTGCGGGAGGTACGATCCTCGGGCTGATCGCGTCGGGGGTCGAACTGGATGTCGATTGGTGCGTGCTGAGCGCCGGCGGCCAGCGGTCTGCCGAAGCCAGGGCTTCGGCCGAGGCCTTTCTCCAGGGATCGCACTCGTCCACAGTCCACGTCGCCGATTTCGAAGACAGCTACTTTCCGACCCATAGTCGATCCATCAAGCAGTGGCTGGTGGATCTAAGATCGCGGGTTCATCCCGACGTGGTGTTGACCCACGCCAGGTTCGACGCCCATCAGGACCACCGGGAGGTCAACCAACTGACCTGGAACGTCTTCCGCGACCACCTGGTGCTCGAATACGAGATTCCGAAATGGGACGGTGATCTTTGCCAACCCAATGCCTACGTGCCGCTTACGGCCGACGTGCTCGAACGCAAGATCGAACTCCTTCACGAGCACTTCGGGACGCAGCGCTCCAAGGACTGGTTCGACCGCGAAACATTCGCCGGCCTTGCCAGGTTGCGCGGGATGGAATGTCGGGCACCCGAGCATTTCGCCGAGGCGTTCACGCTTCGAAAGGTCAAGATTTTTTAGCGGCTTTTCACATATATTTTCGCCGAGAAGAGAATGGTGGATGACCGAATGAAACGGGTGAAAAGGGGGTTGAACTGACCGGACGATCTGTTACTTAAATCGCTACCACTGGGTTAAAAATACAACAGAAGCTGGCCATCGGTCCTATGGCTTACCTTCTGTCTTTTTCTGCCTTCCATTTTGAAATTGAAGGGATTTTTATCAAAATGGGCAATGCAATCATTGCGCCGGGATACTCTTTCAGCGAAGCTCGCATCGGAACGGTCGAGGGCGGAGAATCCGGGGTTCTGGTGTGGAAATCCGACCAACTGGTCGCCGTCCTTACCCAGATCGACGAGGAAGCCTACTGCACGAAAGGCAAGTGGTTCCTAGAGACAGGCTTCGGCCTGCTGAGCGGGCTGCACAAGAACTTCGATACGATCGAGGAAGCCGTTAAATGGGTGGGGGTATACACCTTCCCCGAGCCTGTTCCTGCAGTAGATTGATCGGCGGATTCCGCGGCAGCAAGGCGCCTGTGCAAGCCAGCGATGGCTTCGGCCCGTGTCCTGTGCCGACCTCGCCTGAAGGGCCCCGACAGCCCGCACCTTGCTGCTTCCGCAGCCGAAGTGAGATCCTGTCCCATCCCCTCATGCGGAAACAATGCGGGATTGCCGCATAAGGGTCCTTAGTCCAAGAGAACGAGAAAGCAACGCCTTCGTGGCGTCAAGATGTTACCGCGAGCCGGGCTTCAGATTGCCCCATGGTCGCATTGTTCGCGGCTGGAGTGCTCTCTGGAGTCGTCATTTCATCTCGGCTGTCACCATTGTTATAACGGCGGAAGACAACCTGCGTGGGGCGGCCTACCAAGAAACGGCTCGTTCCCGATTCCAGGGCCTGCGCATAGACCGCCAGGGCGCCGTCGACGGCCTCTATCGTCTTCATGACGGCCGCGTCGTCGTGGGTGTAGCTGACGACGAGAGACGGCATGAGCACGCCACGCCTGATCGTCTCCTGCAGGAACAGCGAGCGGTATGCCTGTGACGGCTTGCCGTTAGGGTCGAGCGTGGCATAGGCCAGGCAGCAGGGACGGCCGACAACCTTGAAGTGGCCATCCACCCCATGCCGTCTGGCGGCCTCTGCGATCCCGGCCCTCAGTTTCGTCCCCTGACGGTGCAGGTGTTCGATCACGGACTCGTTCTGGTAAGTCCGCATGGTCGCGATCGCCGCCGCAAGCGCATGGGTCTCGGCGCCATGCGTGGTCGACAGCAGAAACACCCTTGGGCGGTCCGTATGCTCGAGGCCGCCGAGCCGCATGTATTCGCGTTTGCCGGCCAGGGCCGAGACCGAAAACCCATTGCCAAGCGCCTTGCCGAATGTCGACAAGTCCGGTTCTATGCCATAGAGCTTCTGTGCCCCGGACGCATGCCATCTGAACCCAGTGATCATCTCGTCGAGAATGAGCAGTGCGCCCTTTTCCCTGCAGAGACGCTGGACTTCATGCAGGAATCCGTCCACCGGATCGTCGCCGCGGGAAGGCTCGAGGATCAGGGCGGCCAGCTTGCCGGGGTGCCTGTCGAACAAATCCCTTACGCTGGCAATGTCGTTGTACCGGAAAGTGACTGTGAGCTTTCGGACCGCCTCCGGAATTCCGGCATTCATCGGTGTGGTCCCGATGAACCAATCGTCTGTCGAAAAGAAGGGATGGTCGGCGCAGCAGGCAACGAGATCGCGACCCGTGTAGGCGCGGGCAAGGCGAACGGCTCCCGAAGTCGCATCCGATCCGTCCTTGCAGAACTTCACCATCTGCGCGCCGATGAGCTCCAGGAACGTCTCGGCGCAGTCGACCTCGATCCTGGCCGGCCGCGTGAAATTGGATCCACCTTGGAGGGCTGTCTCCACGGCTCTGACCACGGTCGGGTAGGCGTGTCCCAGCCCGACGGAACGGTTGCCCATGCCGTATTCGATGTACTCGTTCCCGTCGACGTCCCAGACATGGCATCCCAAACCACGCTCGATGAAGCCCGGCGCGAGGACGGGATACTGATCTTCGCCTTTTGCGTAGGTGTGGCTACCGCCCGGGATCAGTTCACGACCGCGTTCCTGCAGGCGGACGGATTTGCGAAAACGAAGGCTTTGCTCAGACATGCCGACCACTCCATTCCGGCAGCAAGTCTACATGCTGGGCTCAGGATTTCGCGTTCTCCATAAGGTCAGCGGTTAGCACTTATGGTGGATACACAACGCGGGCACCGACTGATACCGAGCAAATGGAACAGTTTTTCAGGGTGCTACGGAACCAGATCATCGCTAGGGATCCAGGCGTTTCGGAGCACTCCGCAAATGTCCACCTGCGGCACACTGTCGGGAGTTAGGGGCAACGATCCGCGTTGGAGCGCGACCGATCACACGGCTCCCGACGCCATTCAAGGCTACGGAAATCCATCGGCCGTCATTGAATGAATCTGTAGTGCGGTACAAATACGACCCGCCAAGGTTCACCCAAGGCGGGTCGTCTTATTAGTTTGCAATCACTCTTCGGCCAGAGCTCCCTCTGCGAAGAGATCATTGACCTTGTAGGCCACTTCCGTGCGGTTGCTGGCCTTCAATTTCTTCATGATGTTTCGGATGTGGACCTTCACGGTGCTTTCGCGCAGGTTCAGCTCGTAGGCGATGATCTTGTTCGCCTTGCCGCGCCGAAGCGCCTGGGCGACCTCTGCCTGCCTCAGCGTGAACATGCCCGTCAAAGGCTGCGTGTCGCGGCTACCTGTACCTATAAGGTGCCGCATGGAAAGGACACTGCTCGCCGGGACGAAGATGCCTCCCGCTGCCGCAAGGTTGATCGCCTCGACACAGACGTCGATCCCGACCGAGGTCGGAATGTAGCCGCGTGCGCCGCATTCGAGAGCCGTCAGTATCTGTCCAAGGTCTTCGGTGTCAGCCAGGATGACCACGGGGACCGACTTGAACTCGGACGAAATATGCCTGATCTCGTCGGCGATGCCATGATCGGTGACCTTCCGGCCGCCAAGGTTGAAGAGGATAGCTGCAAGTGGAGGGGCTGCCCCCTTCTTCATGCGCCATTCTTCGATCGAGCCCATGGCGACGACCGCCATGCCGAGTTCGTGATCCTCGAGGGCCGATGCAAGACACTCGCGGTCTAGTGCCCTTCCGTCCAGCATGAGAAGGTATTGCTTGCCTACCTGCTCGTGGACATTTTCTATTCCGCCAGACGGAACACCCGATTGATTTGTCGAAGTGTAGTTATGCAGTCCTACTGTGGAACCCATACTTATACCCACCCTTTCCCCAACGAAAGCCGCTTAGCGGCGCCCAACAAAGCCCCTCATCTCTTGAATTGAAAGTTTGATACCCAACCCATTTTAAAGCTTCAGGCCGTTACCCCAACCTGGAGCCTTGAGCAGTTCTTGGCTGCCGACATGTACAGCAGCTTGGGCAGTCTATGGGCTATCCATAAGCAGTCTCTAACTTAGGTTAATTTTCGGTAAAATTTTTAAGTCTGTGTATGAAACGTACACAGTGGGTCCCGAGCGCTGCGAGACCTTGGATGGGACGGCCCGGCCATTCCCAGTGCGCAACTCCGCGCGGCGAACCCGCCGTCAAGCCAGGTCCCAAGAGGTTGATTTGGAACGGCAGGCAGAATCCGCCTGCGGGCAGGCTGACATGGGAGAAATGAAGTCCTTCACTATATAGCTTCACAGACCCCAAGACGAGGCCTGGTCTCAGGCGTTTCCCTGGGGATTGGCCTCGCTGAGCCACTTCACATCCAGAACCGTCCCGTCAACGTGGATCACGGTTTCGAAGGCCTCTATAAGCCTTTTGGCGGCTTTGCTGGCAATGTGGGACTCGGGATAATTTGCCTCCACTACCCGCGCCCGCTCGTAAACTTCCTTGAGTTTCGTGACCTGCTTGGGACCGAATACGCTCTGTACAACCTGAGTGGTCATACCGCTTCTCCTCCTGGTGCTGGAACTCAAACAACCCGCCCTTTGCCCAGCGCTCCCACAATTTCATCATTAACACAGGATTTTGCAACTGAAAGCAAAAACAAGCCTGCAACCGTACTGTAAGATTACTATTTTCTTTGGTCGAGGCGTTCTTTAGTAGGCGTTCGCGGACCGAGGGTTAGCCGTTTGCAGGAGGCGTAGGCCGGACTGCCATCGCGAAACAAAGAAGCCCACCGACCTGCTGGTCACCCCTCGCTCGAAAACGAAAAGGCACTCTTTTCATATCCTCCGATCTGCCGCCGTGAATTTTACAACGCAGCAGCCGTGACCGGGACATTCAGCTATTCAACCTTTAAGCGTACGCCGGGCGGACGATCACGCTTCTGCACCCACCGCGGGGAGGAGCACCTGCACGTCCTGCGGATGCGGATGTCAGGCTACGTCCTTTGGCTCTCTTGCCCGCGATATCCATCTGCCGAAAGATGGGCGGTCGGACGGCTTCCTGCGTCCGCAGAGTCTAGGGCCAAACCAAGCGGGAGGCTCGATCAACAATGCAGGTCTCTTTGGTCGGGCTGCTGGTGTGCGCGGCGATTTTGGCCGTTGCCCGCTATTCCAGGGGAATGCTGATCATCGGGCTGATCGCGTCCCAGGCGTTCGGTGCGACCGCCATCGTGACGCTTACCTTTCTAGGAGGGTCGTCCCCACTGATCTACACCATGTTTGCGGCCCTGCTCGTCATGGCCGTCACAGTCAGGCGTCGCATCTGGTTCGATCTTGGAAGTGTGTTCGGGAGCATCCGCCCGGTCTGGGTTCTCACAAGCCTCATGGCTTACGCAATCATCGGGGCATGGCTGTTTCCAAGATTCTTCGCGGGACAGACCGCCGTCTTCGTGCAGTCGAAAACCCGAGGCGCTGTCGTAGAAGCGTCCTTGGCCCCGGTTTCGGCCAACACCTCACAGACGGGCTACTTCATTCTTGGCGGGCTCACCGCCATCGCGCTTTGTGTGCTGCTGCTCCACTCCCAAAGGATCGACCAAGTCCGCCGCGGCTTCTTCTTGTGGTGCGGTCTGCACACGGGCATGGGGCTGGTCGATTTTATCGGCAAGAATGCAGGATTGGGAGACTTGCTGGCCCCGATCAGAACCGCCAATTACGCACTCATAACGGAAGCGGTCGAGCAAGGATTCGTACGGATCACGGGACCTTTTGCGGAGGCCTCTTCGTTCGCCAGCGTTTCCCTCGCCTGCCTGGCATTCTGCTACACCTACTGGCGAAAGACCAAGTCACGCCTTGCCCAGTGGCTGGCGGGCATCCTGCTCTTCCTGACCATTCTGTCGACTTCATCGACCGCTTACGTCGGTCTTACTCTCCTGTGCCTTCCGGTCGCCTTCTCGATGTTGGTTTCAGTCCTCAGGGGGCGGGTTGAACGCGAGGACATAATGGTAACCGCTCTGATGGCGATTGGCGTGGTCGCCATCATGGGCATCAGCCTCTACCATGCCGGAGCCTTGGAGCCTTTCGTCAGGCTGATCAACAGCACCATCATCAACAAAGCGGATTCTGCCTCAGGCCATGAGCGCACCTATTGGAACATGAAGAGCCTGCAGTCCTTCCTGGACACCAGCGGCCTTGGTGTCGGTTTCGGCAGTTCCAGGGCATCGAGCTGGCCGATCGCAGTCCTTTCCCAACTTGGCCTGTTCGGATCGCTGATGATGGCGATCCTGCTCGGCGTCCTGGTCGGCGGATTGGGACGGATGCGGGAATGGGTGGACCCGGAAACCGAAGCGGTCGTGACGAGCGTCAGGAATGCTTCCCTCGCCGGCATAATTGCCAGCTCACTGTCGGGTGGCAGCGCCGATCCGGGCATCCTCTTCTTCATCGCACTTGCCGTGGTTTGCGCCACGAAGGTCCATGCTCGACGTACGTTGACTGCGTTTGAGCGAACCGCCTGGCATCAGACAGCGGCAGAGGCAGCATGAACGGTCTCGCCGTCTGGCACGCTGCAATCATGACGTAGCAACGGCGGCGGCTCCGCTCCACGGGATCGCCTCGTCGGCTGAGGAACGGACGGTCCCGCCAGCCTAGTTGGTCTTCAGCTTGCCGACCCGGTTTTCGGCGATCCAGCGGGCGGCCAACACCAACGCGCCCATACTGAAATCCTTGCCATGCCTGGCGACCATCTCTTCCGACAGCTTGGCCAGCCGTTCGAAAAATTCGTCCTTGCTCTCGTCCTCTGCGGTGAGTTCGGCCTGCATGTCATCCTCCTGTTTCATGTGGACTGTGTCCGCTATTTGAACATCTGCGCGGGAAAGGTGACGATCGCGGCGGTGCCGTCGACGGTGCCCATCGCCAGGTGTCGCCCGTCGCCGGACCAGGCGAGAGCGGTGACAGCGCTGCCCAGGGGCCTGACGAGAAGCTCGTCGCGTGACCCGATCTGGGCGACGATGATACGGCCGTTGGCGTAACCCGCGGCAATCAGCTTCTTCTCGGGGTGCGCCGCCACCGCTTCGACCAGAACCAGCCCGGCGCGACCCGTCTCCAATGCGCCCGAGGTTTCGCCGCCAAATGGTGGGGCGGTCATCGACCAGCCGGCGATCCGGAACGCGCCCGAGGCAAACAGCGCATTTGCCGGCGCGCTCCAGCACACCGTCCGAACGGGCGATGGAAATCCCGCGACGATATCGGCTCGGCCATCGGCCAGGCTGATCAGCGCAAAGCCGCCGGTCTCCAGCCCGCAGGCCAACCAACGCCCGTCGCCGCTCCAGCGGATCGATACCGGGCGCGATGAAAGAGAAACGTCTCGCATCAAGGCAGCGTCGCCTTCGACCGACCAGATCGACAGCCCCTCATCGAGGCCGCACGCGAGGCGTCTCCCGCCAGGTGAGAACGCAAGGGCGTCGATTGACGATGTCGTGACACGATTCAGCTTCACCGCATCGCCTTGGCCACTCGACAGGAAGACATCTTTTCCATTGCTGACGGCTGTCAGCGTCGCCCGGGCGCTGTAATCCATGGCCAAGATCGGCCCATCAACCTTGACGAAGGGGTCCGCGACTTCACAACCGGCGGTCAGATGCAACGCTTCGCCGCTGGCCGCGCCGACCAGAAAGCTTGAATGCGCATGGGCGCAGAGCGGCACGTCGCCATCTCCGAATGCCGCCGTGGCGATCAATGGCACTGGTGGCTTTTCCCTGGGGCGGATCGTCGTCTGGCCGAGATCGTTGCTCACCCTGATCCGCGACTCCGGCGGCTCGTGATCCGCGACCGCGGCGATGGCGACGGTTCCGTCGACGGAGGTAAAGGCGACAGCCGAACCGTCGGCACTGAAGCACAGATCGGCGATCGCCGACGGCCGCTGCCAGCTGCGGGCCAGAAGGTCGAACAAGGTCAGGTTCTGCATCGTCTGCTGGTTCATGCCATCTCTCCCGTCAGTTCTCGTTCGCTGTTGCGGCAAGCCGGCGATCAACGTCCTCGATGTCGCCTTCGGCCGCGACGATGCGGTCCTCGCAAGCCGTGCATGCCTGCATGATCGCCGCAGCACTTCGCTCTGCCTCATGCAAATCCTGCACCAGTTGCGCGTTGGCGCCGCTTCTGCCGATTTCCAGCTCCAGGCGCAGTACGTCCATTTCGATGCCGGCGCGTTTCTGATTGAGCCGCATCGCTTCGGCGGTGAGGGCGGAGACGCCGGCGACGAGATCAAGCCGGCGGGCAAGCAGCGCGTCACGCCTGGCAATATCGGGTCCGCCGGTCATTTCTCGCTCCCCAAAGGCCCGGGTGGCTTTTCGAAAGCCGACAGCAATTTCGGCAACGTGCCGGCCTGCGAATGGAACTGTTTTTCGGCCGTCTCGATGTGACTCTTGAGCTGGTCCCAGATATCGACGCGGATCATCGATGTCGTGTCGCCGGTCAGCCGCTCGATCTCGTCGACGCGGAACTGGCGTGTCAGCGAAACGCCGGAAAACACGAAGTCGCGCAGCAGGATCGCATGGTTTTCGATGAACAGATGGATCATCGGATGCGTCTCCGTGGTGACGCCGCCGGCGGCAAGCTCGGCCCGGATGAAGTCTTGGAAATGGCTTTGCAGGCGGTGCTGGCTCTCGCCCATGAAGCGCATGACAAAGACCAGATCGCGGGGCATCAGCTTGACAAGATCGCCGGTGACGCCGTCGGCATGGCTGGACATCGGTCGAGGCGGCCCGCTCCTGTCCTTATCGTTCGGCATGGTCTCTCTCCAGCGCCAGGCCCGCACATGGGCCGTTGGCATCAAATAGTAGAGAAGGACGAAGAATTAAATAGTGACCTGAGCTTTTTGGTATTTGTTGCAGCTGCTAACTAGATATATTGCAGTTGCGAATATATGATTAATATTACAGTCGTAAGTTACATCTGTAAAATAACGTTACAGTTTGCTGTCCGCTCATACGCCGAAAAGATGGCGATCTTGTTTTAGGCGCTGGCCGCCGACCTCGTTTTCAAACTGGCACGACGCTTGCTTTGATTATTTTCACAAGAAGCCCATCGCGCTTGGCGCGGTGCCAAAAGAACGAAGGAACGGAGGAAGCAGCGTTTCGATACGCCCATCGCAAATGCGGTTGGCGTCGCGGGTCTCTGCCAAAACGCCTCGAAACCTTTGCCGCGATCCACTTGAATGGCCGGACCATGAGTCGCGCCTGAATGCGCAACCCTTTGCCATGCCGTTCGCACTCTCACTGGCGGTGCTTTGTGCCGCTTCATGCCGGGGTCAAGGGACCCACGGCCCAAACCTGGTGGAGGCTTATGACCATGACGTCTCTGACGCTCAACAAGATTACCTCGCAACGCGGAATTTCCGTCGGCGAGGCGACCAAGAAGATTGCCGATCTCGGCTGGAATCCTTCCTACGTGCAGGAAGCGATGACATTTCCGACCGACTACAAGATCAACAAGACGCCGCGCGATCCGATGAAGCAGGTCCTGCGGTCCTACTTCCCGATGCAGGAAGAGAAGGACAACCGCGTCTATGGCGCGCTCGATGCGGCATTGCGCGGCGACATGTTCCGCAACGTCGAACCGCGCTGGGTCGAGTGGATGAAGCTCTTCCTGGCCATCATTCCGTTCCCGGAAATCTCCGCCGCCCGCTCGATGGCGATGGTCGCCCGTATCGCACCCGGCGAGGAACTCCGAACCGGCTTCACCATGCAGATGATCGACGAGTTCCGTCACTCGACGATCCAGATGAACCTGAAGAAATGGTACATGGAGAACTACATCGATCCGGCCGGCTTCGACATCACCGAAGAAGCTTTCGGAAAGTGCTACGCCACCACCATCGGCCGCCAGTTCGCCGAAGGCTTCATCACCGGCGACACGATGACCGCCGCCTGCATGTACCTGACCGTGGTGGCCGAAACCGCCTTCACCAACACGCTGTTCGTTGCCATGCCTTCGGAAGCCGCCCGCAACGGTGACTATGCGCTGCCGACCGTCTTCCTGTCGGTGCAATCGGACGAGAGCCGGCATATCGGCAACGGCCATTCGCTGCTGATGGCGGCGCTCAAGGAACCGGAAAACCACCTGCTGCTCGAGCGCGACCTGCGCTACGCCTTTTGGCAGAACCACGCGATCGTCGATGCCGCCATCGGCACCTTCATCGAATACGGCACCACCAACCGCGACAAGAACAAGGAGTCTTACGCGGAAATGTGGCACCGCTGGATCTATGAGGACTACTACCGCACCTACATGCTGCCGCTCGAGAAATACGGCATCAAGGTCCATCACGACGACGTCCAGGCGGCCTGGGAACGCATCACCAAGAAGAACTATGTCCACAAGGTCGGGCAGTTCTTCGCGGTCGGCTGGCCGGTCAATTTCTGGCGCATCGAAGCCCAGACCGACAAGGACTTCGAGTGGTTCGAGCACAAATATCCGGGCTGGTACGCCGAGTTCGGCGACTTCTGGAAATGGTACGCCAAGCTCAGCCACAAGGGCGAGAAGGTGCTGCTGTTCAACAGCGACGTCGGCTACGTCTATCCGCACCGCTGCTGGTCCTGCCTGGTTCCCTGCCTGATCCGCGAGGACATGGTGGTCGGCGAGATCAATGGCGAACTCTACACCTTCGCCCACGAACTCGATCGCTGGACCGCCACGGTCGCCTTCGCCGACGAGTATGAGGGCCGTCCGACGCCTGCGATGGGCCGCTTCAGCGGCAAGCGCGAGTGGGAGACGCTCTATGACGGCTGGGATCTGGCCGATGCCATCAAGGACCTGAACTTCGTCCGCTCCGACGGCAAGACGTTGGTTCCGCAGCCGCATCTGCGTTTCGACGACAAGGAGATGTGGACGCTCGACGATGTGCGCGGCAACACGCTCGGATCGCCGCTCAACGCGCTGCGTGCCATGTCGCCCGCTGACCGTGAGAAGCACCTGGCGGAATACCGGGCCGGCTTCACGATCAATCCCTGCAACTGATCAGGCCAAAGGGGGGCGGGTTCGTCCCGCCCCTACCTTTCACTGGAGGTCCGTATGTCGGAAACCCACACGGTCAGGCTCAGCCCAGTCGACGTCGAATTCGAGGTCGAGAATGGCGAAACGGTGCTCAACGCCGCATTCCGCCAGGGCATCGCCCTGCCGCACGGCTGCAAGGAAGGGCAATGCTCGGCCTGCAAAAGCGTGTTGCTCGAAGGCGAGGTCGACATGCTGAAATACTCGACCTTCGCACTGAACGACATGGAGAAGGAGAGCGGGCACGTCCTGTTGTGCCGCTGCATCGCCTACTCCGACCTGGAAGTCGAGCTTCTCAACTACGACGAGGAGATTCTGGCGAAAGCGATCGCCGTGAAAACGTACAAGGGCCGGATTGCTCGCATCGAGCAGCTGACCCACGACATTCGCGGCATCGAAATCGAACTCGGCTCCCCGATGAAGTTTTGGGCGGGGCAATATGTCGACATCACGGTTACCACGCAAAAAGGGGAGACGATTACGCGCTCGTTCTCCATGGCAAATACGCCGGACCAAACCCAAAAACTCTCCTTCATCATCAAAAAATACCCTGAGGGAAAGTTTTCGGGAGAACTCGATTCCGGAGGCATCAGGGCCGGAGCCGAAGTCACCGTCGTCGGACCCTACGGAACCTGTTTCCGCCGCGACGAACGGCAAGGACCCCTGATCCTGGTCGGCGCAGGATCGGGCATGTCGCCGATCTGGTCGATCCTCAACGACCACCTGAAGAGCGGCGAGAAACGTCCGGTCTATTTCTTCTACGGCGCCCGCACCCGCAACGACCTGTTCTATCTCGACAGGATCGCCGAGCTGGTCGGCAATCATTCCGACGTCACCTTCATTCCCGTGCTTTCGCACGCGAACGACGACGCCGAATGGCAGGGCGAACGCGGCTTCGTGCACCAGAGCGTCGACGCCAAGCTCAAGCAACTGGCGGTCGACGGGCAGGGCGATGTCCATGCCTGTGGCCCGCCGCCGATGATCGATGCGCTGCAGCCGGTCCTGTTCATGAACGGGTTCGAAACGGAGCGGATCTTCTTCGACAAGTTCACCACATCGGCAGGTGCAACGCCGGCCCATTGAGGGCGGCCGTGCCAAGCCAACCACAACTGCAACAAGGGAGAGAGACTATGCCTGCAACCTCGAGTTCAGTCGGATCCGGAGCCGCCGGCGCGGCGATCTTCGCCGATTCAGATAGCCGGAAATACCGGTATTTCGACCCGAAAGGCCAGCGCGCCACCCACTACGAGGACATGACGGTCGACGTTCAGCCCGATCCGGAGCGCTACCTGATCCAGGACTGGATCATCTCCTTCGCCGACGGCAAGGGCGCCTATGTCAAGCAGAACACTGCCGCGCAGAGTTCCAACTGGCATGCCTTCCGCGCCCCCGACCAGGAATGGGAGCGCACGCATTATCAGCGTCAGTCGAAGATCGAGACGATGGTGCAGAGCGTCATCAACAATGCCCGCAAATCGGGCGCCCCGAAGACCTTCGACAAGGCCTGGGTCAAGATCCTGCAGACGCAACTCGGCGCCTGGAAGCACGCCGAATTCGGGCTCGGCACCTCGCTGATGCAGGCGCAGCGCTACGGCTACACCCAGATGATCAACAACGCGACGCTGACCAACTCGTCCTACAAGCTCAGGCTTGCCCAGGACATCACGCTCTACCTTGCCGAGATCGGCATGGACCTTCCCGGCTGGGACGACGAACTCGGCAAGAAGGCCTGGCTCGAGGACAAGAACTGGCAAGGCACGCGCGAAGCGGTCGAGACCATCATGGGCGCGACCGACTATCTCGAACAGTATTTCGCCATCAACATCGTCTTCGAGCCGCTGGTGGGCGAAGTGTTCCGCTCCGGCTTCCTGATGCAGATCGCCGCCGCCAACCACGACTTCATCACGCCGGCGGTGATTTCGGCGGCCGAGGCCGACTACGAGCGCAACCTCGCCAACACAATCGACCTCATCCACATGCTCGCCAACGACGAGAAGCATGGCGCGGCGAACAAGAAACTCTTCCAGGGCTGGGTCAAGAAACACGGCGCGCTCGCCGACAAGGCAGCCACCGGCCTGCAGCCGATCTGGTCGATGCCGCATTCCAAGCCGGTTGCGTTCGCGGATGTCCGCGCCAAATCCGAGGAGCGGATTGGCCAGATCCTCGGCGAACTCGGCCTCAAGCGCTGAAACAGGAGAACTTGTCATGTCACTAGCAGCACGCGACGCAACCCATTCCAACATCTTCAAGTCGATGAAGGACATTACCTTCGAGCAGACGATTTCGCATCAGTGCGGCGTCACCATGAACGACTCGGTCGAGGCTCGCGCCATCGCCGAATTCATGGGCCAGAAGCCGGGGGTAACCATCACCTACCAACCGGCGCTGATCCGCATCGACGGCGACGGCAAGCTGATCTTCAAGATGGACGCGATCGGCGAATATCTCGGCCGCGAGATTTCGGCCGAGACCTTCGAGGTCAACACCTCCACCCACTACGGCCGCATGGTTCGCGTCGACGACAACACCGTGATCCTGTTCGGCAACATGGACGAGATGTTCGAATACATCGAATAGCCGCCACGAAAATCCGGCGCGCCGCCGGAGCGGCGCGCCGAACCGATCAACGCGATTGCTGCGGAGGCAACAATGTACAGGACACCGGAAGGCAAGGACATTTTCGTGGTCGACGGCCACACTCATTTCTGGGACGGCAGCCCGGAGAACCAGAAGAATATCCACGGCAAGCAGTTCATCGAGTGTTTCTATGCCTATCACACAGGCTTGAGCCCGAAGGACCAGCTGTGGGAGAAGAGCAAGTTCGAGAAGTACAGCGCCGACGATCTCTATCGCGACCTGTTCATCGACGGTCCCGACGATGTGGCGATCGTCCAGTCGACCTATCTCAAGGACTTCTACAAGAACGGCTTCAACACGATCGAGCGCAACGCCGAGGTGGCCAAGCGCTATCCCGAGCGTTTCATCGTCAACGGCGCCTTCGATCCGCGCGACGGCGAGAAGGCGCTTGAGTACATCCACTTCCTCAAGGAGACCTACGACGTCAAGGGCGTGAAGATGTACACGGCCGAATGGAACGGCGCGTCCAAGGGCTGGAAGCTCACCGATCCCGATGCCTACAAATGCTTCGAACTCTGCGACAAGCTCGGCATCAGGAACATCCACGTCCACAAGGGCCCGACGATCATCCCGCTCTCGAAGGACGCCTTCGACGTCCATGACGTCGACCATGCGGCGACGGATTTCCAGAACCTCAACTGGATTGTCGAGCACTGCGGCCTGCCGCGCCTCGACGATTTCTGCTGGATCGCGACGCAGGAGACCAACGTCTATGGCGGCTTGGCGGTTGCGTTGCCGTTCATCCATGCGCGCCCGCGCTATTTCGGCGAGGTCATTGCCGAGCTCTTGTTCTGGCTCGGGCCAGAGAAGATCCTGTTCGGTTCCGACTACGCGATCTGGACGCCGCGCTGGCTGGTCGACAAATTCTGGGCCTATCAGATCCCGCAGGACATCGCCGCCGAACGGGGTGTGCAGCTGACCGACGAGATCAAGGAGAAGATCCTCGGCCTCAACGCCGCGCGTCTTTACAACATCGACGTCGAAGCCAAGAAGAAGGCGCTGGCCAGCACGCCCTTCAGCATCGCTGCGGAGTAGGGGCCATGGCAACCGCCAGCGTTTCCGGCAGCCGCGAGAAGGAACTCTGGCGGCGCCTTGATGAGGTCAACGACCCGGAACTCGACGAAGCCATCACCGAGATGGGCTTCGTCGAGCGGGCAGAGGTGATGGGCGACGGCAGCGCCGAGGTCGACTTCCGCCTGCCGACCTACTGGTGTTCGCCCAACTTCGCGTTCCTGATGCTGGACGGCGTCCGCAAGGCGCTCGACCAGCTCTCCTGGGCGCCTTCCTATCGCGTCAAGCTGCACGACCACATGTTCGCGGAGGAGGTCAATCGCGGCATGGAAGCCGGCAAGACATTCGGCGACATCTTTGCCGTGCTTGCCGAGGACCAGGATCTCGGCGCCTTGCGCGAGACCTTCAGGATGAAGGCCTTCAAGCGACGCCAGGAGGCGGTTTTGCGCGGCCTGCGGCTGCACGGCCTGACTGATCTGGAAATCCTCGGCATGGACCTGCCGGCATACGACGTCGCGCGGTTCGAGCCGGGCGAGGCGATCAAGCAGAAGCCGAGATACAGGGCGGCCCTGCTCGAGCGGTTTCCCGATCGCCGGGCGGACGATCCCGTCTTCGTGACCTGGGAAGGGCAGCCCATACCGCCTGGCGCACTCGGTGCTCATCTCGCCGAGCTGCGCGGTGTGCGCATCAACATGGAGTTCAACGGCGCGCTGTGCCGGGGGCTCAAGCAGACGAGATACAAGGAACTGGATGTGGTCGACGGCGAACCGACGCTGGTCGATTTCATTCTGGATCGCGTGCCGGCCAGGACCGCACCGACCGCCTGAAGCAGAGCTGACAGCAACGGCCTCCCTCGCACGAGGCCCCTAACCAACAACCCGCCCGTAAGGCGGAAGGAGGAATCATGCCCAAGATAATGCTTCACAATTCCGAGGCCCGCCGTGCTCTCGCCCGTGGCGTCTTTCGGCTCGCCGCCGCCGTCGAGCCGACGCTCGGCCCCAAAGGCATGAACGCCATGATCGACCGGCCGATCGGCACGCCGATGGTGACCCGCGACGGTGTCAGCATCGCCTCCGAGATCGAACTGCACGACCGTTTCGAAAACATGGGTGCGCAGGTCGTCCGCGAAGTGTCGATGCAGACCAACGAGATCGCCGGCGATGGCACCACGACGGCCATCGTGCTCGCCAACGCGCTCATCCAGGGCGGTGTCGAGGCGAATGAGCGCGGCGTGAAATCCGTCGATTTGTGCAAGGGCATCGACCTTGCCGTGGCGTCGGTGGTGGCGGCGCTCAAGGCTTCCGCCAAGCCGGCAAAGGGCAACGGCATCCTGGCCTCGGTCGCCAACATCGCGGCGACCAACACCAAGCTTGGCGCGCTGGTGGCGGAAGCCCATCAGCGGGTGGGCGCCGAAGGCGTCATCACCACTGATTTCAGCGTTACCACCGAGACCACGCTTGATGTCGTCGAGGGCATGTCCTTCGAACGCGGCTACCTCTCGCATCACATGGTGACCGACCAGGAGAAGATGGAGGCCGTGCTCGAACGGCCCTACATCCTGATGACCGACCTCAAGATCAAGGAGCCCGGGCAGCTCGATGCGGTGCGCCGCATTGCCGACGCGGATGGCCGGCCGCTGCTGGTCGTGTCCGAGGAAATGTCGCCGGAAGTGGTGGTGACGCTGCTCGGCAAGCAGGGACCGGGACGGTACCTGGTCGTCCATCCGCCGGAATACGGCCATTGGCGCAAGGCGATGATGGAGGATCTGGCCATTATCACCGGCGGCAAGGTGATCGCACGCGATCTCGGCGGCCGGCTCGAGGACGTCACCGCCGAGGATCTCGGGACGGCCGACCGGGTGAAGACCAGTTCGTCCTACACCTCGATCATTCGCGGCGGCGGCGACCCCGGCGCAATCGCTTCGCGCCGTGCCCAGGTGCAGCGTCAGTATGAAGCCTCGCAGCCCAACATCGACCAGGACAAGCTGCGCGAACGCCTGGCCAAGCTCTCCGGCGGCACCGCGATCCTCTACGCCGGCGGTGTCACGCCGGTCGAGCAGAAGCGGACCATCCAGCTGATCGAGGATTCCTTGAATGCGGTGCGCGCCGCGTCCGAGGAGGGGGTGGTCGCCGGCGGTGGTTCGGCACTCGCGCAGATCGCGCCGCTGCTCGACAAGGTCGCGGCCGGCGTCGATGGCGATGTCGCCGAGGGCGTGCGCCTGGTGCGCTCGGTCCTGTCGCGGCCGCTGTGGCGCATCGCCGCCAATGCCGGCGCCGATCCCGAAGCGGTGGTGGTCGAGGTCACCCGCATCAATGGCGGCTATGGCTACAACGCCTCGACCGGCGCGTATCAGAATATGTTCGAGGCAGGCATCATCGATCCGGTCCGCGTCACCTACACCGCGCTCGCCAACGCTGCTTCCGTGGCGACGCTGATCCTGACCACCGAAACGCTGATTGGCGATCTCGCCGAGGATGAGGATCCGACGGCCGGTCCGGCGCGTGGCGGCGGCTCGGAAAAACTCGGCCGCGCCTGAAGCAACATTGCAACGCAACGATTTCGACGTTGAAAGGACACGACGATGAAAGCTGCCAGACTCTACGAATACGACCCGAAGATGAATGTTCGGCTCAAGATCGAGGAGGTCAAGGCGCCGACGATCACCGCGCCCGACGAGGTGATCGTGCGGGTCGGCGCCGCGGGCCTCTGCCGCACCGATTTGCACATCATCGAAGGGGTGTGGAAGCCAACGATGGACCCTGAAGGCACGCTGTTGCCCTATATCATGGGTCACGAAAATGCCGGCTGGGTCGAGGAGGTCGGCAGCGGCGTCCGATCGGTCAAGCGCGGCGATGCGGTGATCTGCCACCCCTTCCGTTCCTGCGGCATCTGCCTCAACTGCCGCCATGGCGAGGACATGTATTGCGACAACGGCCAGTTCCCCGGCCTTGGCATGAATGGCGGTTTCGCCGAATATTTCATTACCAGCGAACGCTCGCTGATCAAGCTGAATGCCAACATCACGCCGATCGAGGTGGCGCCGCTGGCCGATGCCGGTATCACCGCCTACCGCGCCGCCAAGCGCGCCGCCAAGCTCCTGCGGCCGGGGAGTTACTGCGTGCTCCTCGGCATTGGCGGGCTTGGCCATATCGCTCTGCAATCGCTGCACGCGATTTCGGGTTGCCGCATCATCGCCGTCGATCGCGAACCTGCAGCGCGGGTGCTGGCCAAGGACCTTGGCGCCGACTTCGTCCTCGATGGCGGCCCAAACATTGTCGAGGAAGTCAGCCAGATCACCGGCGGCGGCGCGCATGTGGTGATCGATTTCGTCGGTGAACTCGGTGTCGAGAACATCTGCTGGAAGATGGTGCGCAAAGGCGGGCAACTGTTCGTCGTCGGCTATGGCGGCAACATCAACGTACCGACCGCGCATCTCGTCATCGAGGAGATCAACATCGGCGGCAGCCTGGTCGGCAATTTCACCGAGCTTGTCGAACTGATGGAGCTCAACGCCGACGGCAAGGTGAAGATGCACTACACCGAATACAATCTCGCCAGCATCAACACCGCGCTCGACGATTTCAAGAACCGCCGGTTCACCGGCCGTGGTGTCATCGTTCCCTGAAGGCGATTTCGGTCGCCGAACTTTCCCCGACCCGCGGCGCGAATGCCGCGGGTTTTTTGCCGATGATTGGATCTAGTGCATGTCGCCCAGAAGTGACCCGCGACGCGCTTTAGAGGAAACCGCGCCGGATGCCGTATTGGCCGAGTTTGCGATAAAGCGTCGGCCGCGAAATGCCGAGCCTCAGCGCGACCTTGCTGAGATTGCCGCCCTCCGCGACAAGCGCATTCTTGATCGCCTGGCGTTCTCCATCCTCGAATGTACACACGGGTGCTTCAAGCATGGTCGTGGGATGGTCGCTGTGCATGGCCATTGCGTTGCGGTTGCCCGCACTGATTTCTTCGGGAAGGTCCCGGAGTCCGATCATGCCGTCGCGCGCCAGTATGTGCAGGCGCTCGACCAGGTTCTTCAATTCGCGCACATTTCCAGGCCAGCGATAGGCCAGCAGCGCGTCGAGTGCCTCGTTTGAGAACTCCAGGGGATCAGTGCCCGCCAGTTTTGCGATCTGACGATTGAAGTGCTCGACCAGCAAGAGCACGTCGTCGCCGCGCTCACGCAGGGCCGGCACATGAATCGAGACCGCGCCGATGCGGTAATAGAGATCGCTGCGGAAGCGTCCGGCCGCGACTTCCTGCTTGAGATCGCGATTGGTCGAGGCGACCAGTCGCACGTCCACCGGCCGGCCCCTCGAATCGCCGATGCGGTGAACCACGCGCTCCTCCAGGACACGCAACAGGAACGGCTGGATTTCGAGCGGCAACTCGCCGATTTCGTCAAGGCTGAGCACACCGCCATTGGCGAGTTCGAAGATGCCCGGCTTGCCGTCCCGCGAAGCTCCGGTAAAGGCTCCGCCCACGTGACCGAACAATTCGCTGCCGAACAGCTCCTTGGTGATTGCGCCACAGTTCATGGCGATGAACGGGTCGTTTTCGGTGCGCCGGCTGCCGGCATGGACAAGCCGCGCAAACAGCTCTTTGCCGACACCGGTTTCGCCTTCTATCAGCAGCGAGGTGACACCGTTCGATCCGGCCACCCGGGAAGCGACATCGACGGCGGCCAGCAATTTTTCGCTTTCGCCGATGATCATCGCCGCGGCTGCACGCAGGTGTTTGTCCCCCTCCCGACGCATCACCGTCATGCTCGAGACGGCCGGTACGGAGGGAAACACCAGAGCCGCGCCACGAAGGTCGCCATCCAGCTTCAGCGGCGTGACATGGCAGGATCGCAGGTGCGCCGGCAGCGCGTTGGCAAGATCGGTCTCCGAGCCGGAGGCCGGCAGGTTCATGAGCCAACGTCCGCGGCCCGGCTCCATCGGGCCGTCCATCATCTCCGTCGCGTCGCCGTTGGGCACGTTGTTGCAGAAGATCGCGCGGCCACGATGATCGACGATCACCAACCCGTCTTTCCGGCGGTAGCTGGGTGCCGAGGAAATAAAGGCTTCGAGCAGGCGTGTGCGCTGCTCCTGCTGCTGTTCGGCGAGAGCCTTTTCGATTTGCCTGGCGGTGGCGGCGACGAGCGCCGTGTTATGCGGCCGGAAGATCGGCGAATAGCCCGACAGGTCGACAACGCCGATGATCTTGCCATCCAGGGGATCGCGGATCGGCGCGCCGGCGCAGGTCCAGGATTTGATGCCGGCACAGAAATGTTCGGCCGCGTGAACAAAAATCGGTTCCCCGGTCCACAGCGCGGTCCCAATGCCGTTGGTTCCGACGGCATCTTCGTTCCATTTGCCGCCGACGGCCAGATGGATGTCCATGCCGTCATGCAGTGTCTTCTTGTCGCCGATGGCGTCGATCAGCACGCCATCGCTGTCGGCAAGCACCAGCATCGCTCCCGTTCCGTCCAGCAACTGGCCAAGCGACGCGAATGACCGCCGCGCCGCCGAGAGCAGTTCGGCATTGGCGCGGGTCAGATATTCGATCTCGTTCCGATCGCTGTTCAGCGGCGCTTCGATGCCCTGCGCATTGATGCCGCCGGTGGCGCTGCGGTACCAGGAATCGTGGATCAGCGAGCGGACGTGGACCGGATCGCGGGCGCATGTCGGCTCGTCGGAGAGAAAACTCTCCCAGGCGCGCATGGTGGCGCGCTCGTCATAGTCGATGTTGTCCAGGATCAATTGTCCGGTGGCCATTGAAGCGCGCGCCGGAAGAGCATCGGTCTTCATCTGATCGGGGCCGTTCGCGTGTCTCATTCAGCCATCACAGTACCTTTGAGGTATGCCATTTCTGTATGCTGTCGCGGATTGGACGTGCAGGGGACGCCCGAACGCCGGTCGTCAGTCGATGCCGAGTTTGGCACCGATGTCGGCGGCAAGCTGGTCTTCGGAATAGGTCGTGGTCACCCTGGATCCATCCAGATCGGCAAGGGCCTGCGCGATGGTTTCGTCGACCGGCGAGAAAAAGCCGTTCTGCTTCGTTGCCAGGACGAAGATCTGGTCTCCGTCCCGGTTGCGGATGTCGCCGATATGATGAAGCTGGCGACCGGTGTTCTGATCCTTGGAGATCACGCGGCCGTTCATGGTGACACGGATGGACGGGCTCGCTTCGGAGGCGGTTGCCGCACTGCCGCCGACATGGATGATCAGGCCTTCAGCCTTGGGTTGCTGGCGTGGCTGCCTGGAAGCCGAATAGCCGCCGCCGCTGATCTGGTCGGCAAGGCGAACGATGGTCGAGCGGTTCTGCTCGATCAGCCTTTTGACCTGGACGTCCTCGCGCCGCGGGCCATCCCGCTTGGAGATGATCTCAACCATGAATCCTCCCAGATTCGCTCGGGCTTGGCCGGGGGTACGGCTCACTTCTTGTTCTTTTGAGGTGAGCCTACACCGCCTCGGTGAGGTTCGCCATCGATAACATATAGCACCAGAGTTCCGGGCGCTGGTAGCAGGTGGCTGCTACACATTTGGAAGCGGACGACAAACGATAGATGACTTCAGGGTCGCCTGTGGGAGGTCCGTGCGGCCGCACTGATCGATGTTGGCTGCCGATCCCTCAGGTGGGTACGAGCCCGTAGGCAAGGCCCATCTTCGTCCTTGCCATGGTGGTTGATGAAGCGTCCACCAGGAGGCGTTTGCCCCAGCTTTCGTCCCGATCGATTTGAAAGCCGACGTCGCGCAACATGGCAAACAGGCATTCCCTGTTGGGGACCCAGAAATTGGTGATGTCGCCGGCAAGTGTCCCTGCTTCGTAGTACTGCGCGACCGCGACGCCGGGCATCAGCTCCGGTTCGAACTGCGTTTCAACAAGCAGGCGGCTCCGACAAAGCTGCGCAACGATGTTCAGCGCGCGCATCATGTCGGGCAGATGGTAAAGAACACCCAGAAACAGCACGATATCGAACTCACCAATATCGGAGCCGGGGATGTCGTACAGGTTCATCTGCCTGTAATCGAATTCCAAACCGGTAAGTTGCTCCATGGCTTCGAATCCATGGCCATTCTTGGCCCGATAATCGACCACCGTTACCTGTGCTCCGCGGCGAGCCATGTTCATCGAAAAAAAGCCGTCCGACGGGCCTATGTCCAACACCTGCAGGCCGGTCATATCTTTAGGCAATCGCAGTTTTTCGAGTAGGAACTGGGGATCGTAGGAGCCCGGCGTGACCACGCCGGGGTACACTTCAAATTTGTGGTGCCAATGCGGCACCTTTGAAACGATCGCCCGGGCTCTGTCTTGGTCACCGGAGGTCACTGGTGCTCTGGAGTGCATCTCTCTAATCTCCAATCCAAGTCCTGCTTCTATCAGGAGACAAAAATTTGCCCCGAACATCACATGCCGGTTATGTGCGCCAGGCGGCGACTATGCATGCGGGGTCCATCGTTGCCAACAGTTCAACTGATGTCCCCGACGGCAATCGGGAGCACATGGCGCCGTCCCTCCGTAGGGTTCGATCGCCTTTAGGTGCCGGACGCGTATCCTTGGAACTCTTATGACCAGCAGAACCGCCATAGTTGTCGTCGGGATGCACCGCAGCGGCACATCCGCGCTGGCGCGCATGCTCAGCCTTCTCGGTGCCTCCCTGCCGCGCAACCTCAATCCAGCGGGACTGGGCAACGAGATCGGCCATTGGGAGCCGGAAGCCGCCGTGCGCCTCAACGACCAGATCCTGGACCTGGCGGAATCGCCCGTAAACGATGTCCAGGGACCGTACGGCGAATGGCTGCAACGGCCCGCGGCACAAGCCTTCATCGACAGGTTGAAAGATCTGATCGTCGATGAATATGGCGACGACCCGCTCTTCGTGCTGAAGGATCCGCGGATCTCGCTGCTGTTTCCCTTGTGGCGCGCCGCCCTGGCCAAACTGGGAATACGGTGCGTCGCGGTCGTCATCTCGCGCAATCCAATGGAAGTCGCGCTTTCGCTGGCGAAGCGACAGTGCCTGGCGGGTGACTGGCAATCCTGGCCTCTGGATCGGGGGGGCCTGCTGTGGTTGCGGTACAATCTGGCCGCCGAAGAACACACGCGCGACCTCGACAGGGCGTTCTGCGACTATTCGACGTTGCTGGACGACTGGAGCTCGGTCGCCCGCCGCCTCGGCGATGAACTCGAGATCGCGTGGCCGAAATCCATCCCGGATGCCGCTGCCGAGATCGACGGCTTTCTGTCGCGGGAGCTGCGGCACCATCAAGAACCGGAGGATCTGGATTGCCGTCAGGGCGTGTGGTCTGCATGGATCGCGCCGATCTTTTCCGAACTGCGTGGCGCTGCCGAAGGCCGCGAGCCTGATCCGGCCGTTTTCGGCGCGGTGAAGCAGTCATTCGACGATGTCTATGCCGGCATTCAGCATCCGCCTGCGCCGCCGCGATCGTCAGGCCGCCTACGCGTCATGCGTCGGGGCGCGGGCCAGCGAAAAATATGCCTTGTCGGCGACCTGTTTTGGAAGCCTGTCCAGGGTGACGGAGCGGCGAGAGCCGCGGTTGACGCCGCCATAGCCGCCGGCATCGACGTTTCCATCGTCGACATCGGCGCGTTTACCGAGGCGGACGAGAATGCCTTCGCGGCCTTTGCCGAAAACCATTCCTTCGACATCGAACATCTCGACGCAGACGGCCCGCTGGACCAGCCGCCCTTTCTGGCTTCAACGATCCAGTTGTTGAAAAACCTCCGCGCCAAGCATTTCGACGCCATTCTTTTTCAGGACCGGGATGGCCTTGGCCATGCCAGCGCCGTGGCAAAGCAGACCGGACTGACTTTCGACGGTGTGTCTCTGGCAATTGTGGCCGTGGGAAGCGCCGAATGGATCAGGCGGCAGAACGGCGAATTTCCATCAAGCCTGGTGACGATTGGCATCGAGCACCTGGAAAAAATGGAACTCGAGCGAAGCACCGCCCAGGCGATCATCGCCGCCAACAGCAACGCTGTGAAGGGCGAGGTCGGTCGATATGTACACAGCTTGCAGGTCGTCCTGGAAGAGCGATCGAAAGATGCCAGGGAGGCTGCGCGTTACGCGAACTCCCTGGAAGACACATTGGCCCAGTTGCGGAAGGCGAACGAGGCCGCGGTCGAATACGCCAAAAGCCTCGAACAGTCCCGGGCCCAGGCCGAGGAGGCCGCCGGCGGCGATGCCCTGAAGGGCGAGGTTGGCCGATATGTGCACAGCTTGCAGGTCGCCTTGGAAGAGCGGTCGAAAAATGCCGAGGAGGCGGCGCGTTACGCGAGATCCCTGGAAGAGACGGTGGCTCAACTGCGGGAGGCGAATGACGCCACGACCGAATACGCCAGAAGCCTTGAACAGTCGCGGGCTCAGACCGAGGAGGCGGCGCGTTACACGAGCTCCTTGGAAGACACAGTGGCCCAGTTGCGGGAGGCGAACAAAGCCGCGACCGAATATGCGAGAAGCCTCGAACAGTCGCGGGCTGAGACCCAGGAATATGCCACGACGCTTGCGGCAGAACTGGAGAAAATCAACTCGGCTGCCGAAAGCGGACGGTAAAAAGCTCACCATTTGCGGCGCATGTTTTGGTTTGCGCCGCCGTCGGTGGTTCAGGAAAAGAGCCGGAAGCGGGCGAGATACCAGATTGCCTTGACGCCATCGCGCCATCCGATTTTCTTGCCTTCCTCGTAGGTGCGGCCGAAATAGCTGATGCCGATCTCGTAGATCCGCCAGCGGCCGGCAAGCGCGATCTGGGCGCTGAGCTGAATTTCACAACCAAAGTCGTTGCAGGTCAGACGAAGCCGGCTCATGACGTCTCGCGTGAACATCTTGTAGCAGCACTCGATGTCCGTCAGCGTCTGGTTGTAGAGAAGATTGAACACCAGGGAGATGAAGCGATTGGCCAGATAATGGTGGAAATAGAGCGAGCGATGAGGCCGGCCGTAGAAGCGTGAGCCGTAGACGACATCTGCAACTTTTCGCCTGACGATAAGGTCATACATAACGGTCCAATCCGCAGGATCGTATTCAAGGTCCGCGTCCTGGATGACGATGACGTCGCCCTCAACGGCCGCCAGCCCGGTCTGCAGCGCGGCACCTTTTCCGCTGTTTCTGTTGTGATGGAACACGCGCACGGTGACCCGGGCAATCTCCGGTTCCTCGGTGAAGACCAGACCTCCGTCGATGTCGACGGTCAGGGACGTGGCGCAGCGAGAACCGGTCGGAAAATTGGCCTTGAGCCACTCACGGGTGCCGTCGGAGGAGCCGTCATCCACGATGATGATTTCCTTCGTCACGGCGGGAAGTGCTGTACTCACCATCGCCAACACGTGCGGCAATGTGACTGCTTCGTTGAAGACCGGTACGATTACGGAAAGCATGGAACCTCGAGGCCGGAAAGTCGCCTGTTGTGTGGAACCCGACACTGCCGGCTAGGACAAAGCGACCATCGAGATCATAACGATGCCGATGGTGGCGAAGAGCGCACGGTAACACCGTTGCAGTCGATAGAGGCTCTCGGACGTCAGGCCGGCCAGCATGGCGCGGCGCGAAGCCCACAGATGTACCGGAATGAATGCGGCGGCAAAGACGAGGGCGAACGGAACCAATCCGAGCACGGCCAGCGCGACCATGAGCGCATATGCCGAGATAAAAAGCACGAGGCCTGCGACAAAACTCCTGGTCTTGCCAAACGCCACGGCGTTCGTCCGTATGCCGTTGAGCAAGTCGACGTCATAGTCGCGCGCCTCATGCGTGAAATGACCGGCGGTGAATACCAGCCCAAAGAAACAACTGACGACGAGGCCCTGTGCGTTGATCGCGCCAAAAGCCGCATAGCCGATCAGGAAATGCATGCAACCGCCGACAAAATGCAGAGCCGAGCTGAAGAGCGGCGCACCCTTCAGATGCAGGGTCGGGCTGGAATACAAGGCGCTTAGCCCTGCCACCGTTATTGCAACAACGAGTGCCCTCGTATTTATCAGCCCAAACAGGAGCAGACTGATCGCCAGCAATGAGCCGGCAAGATAGCCGACTTCCCTGCGTGTCAGACCTTTTGCCGCGAATGTTCGGCTGGCTCGGTCCGGATCTTTGAGATCTCCGTCGATTCCCGACCAGTCGTTGAGGACAAACACGTGAGCCATCAGGCACAGGTTGCCGGCTATCAAAATGGCTACGGTCAGCGCATGGCTCGCTGACAGCGCTCCGATCGAAAGGACCGCACCGATGATCGGAGTGGCCTGAAGCGCGGCGACTTCATCGAAACGGATGCAAGAAAGCCAACGGGACAGCTGTGTCGCCCGGGGGCGAGTTTGATCGACTGTGTCGCTCGCGATTTGCGTCACTTCTCACCACATTTTCGTTCCGGGCCGCCGGAACCACAAGGAAGCTTTGATAGCATACGTTCGTTCTCGAAATAGAGCCGCAACCACAGCGCATATCCGAAATCTTGCGACCAATAGAATCGTTTCACGGTCGCTGTAAGGTCATTGTGATACAGCAGCGGAGGCGTATCGCTCATCAAGGAAAAGTCATCCGCAGCAATATCGGTCAGCAGTTCGGCCGTGCGTTGATAGGCAGCATATGAGCCGGCATGGCTGTCCATTTGCCGAAGCTGGTCGGCGGCGCGCAGCCAGATCTCTTGGCCGGGAATGTCGGTCCGCAATTGCGCCTGTGGGAACTGCGGCAAGCAGCCAGCTTTTTCCAGGTCCGCCAACCGCAGATTTATCATGAGCGGCGCACCGGCATAGTAGACCCAGATATCGTCGTCGCCAGCTTTTTTCGAGAGCGCTTCGCACAGCGAACGCGCGGCCGGTTTGTCCACTTGTTCGAGAAACAGGAATATGTGCATCTGGATTCCGACATCCGCCGGATTGGCGTCGCGTCCGGGATCGAGGCATTGGTATTTGTCCCGTGGCGCAAGCCAGGTCTTGTAGAGCCCGTCAGGCCGTCTGAACTGCGTTATCGTGGCAAGCGCGGGTTGCAGCAGTTCGCTCTTTTCGCTCGGTGCGACACGCCATGCCAGGGCGGTGTCATCGGAGTCGGGCGTGATGGCGCAGCCAAGAGTGCCGATCGTCGGCGCATCTGGTCGACCGTGATATCGAACGAGACCGCTCGGCTCGATCTGAGCGGCGAGGAACTGGCGCGCCCTTGCAAGCATGTCGCTTGCGCCGGCGGTTTCGGCCACGGGGCCGGCGACATCAAGGATGACGGCGTTGAGATAGGTGTTCATTTCCTGGCGCGGCTGCTCAAATCGCGTCGCACTCGTAAAAGAGGTCAGCCAATAGCCGCCGGCCTGCTGGTGGCTTGCGAGCATCTGCCGGGCGCGCCGCGCCGCACTTGGCAGATCCGTCACATGCTCAAGCGCCTCGTTGTCCCGCGCCAGGACGAAAGAGGTCTGCTTCATGAGACGCGGCTCGCCGCCCTCCGTGGCGCGCACCAGCACCGCCAACAGATGCTCACCCGGGCCTACCTGGTCGATTGGAATGGTAACGCGCCAGCCAGCCGGGCTCGCCTGGCCCATCGCCATCTCGACATCGGTCCTGGCAAAGAATTCCCGCGTTGCGGCGCCCCATTGGCCATCGATCAGCACGGCGACGTCGCTGGGGGAGTGGTTGTTGGTGAGCGCCCATCCGAGGACCTCAAGCTGTCTACCTGCTTCGCCGCCGGTACTTTGATCGGCAGGCAGGACATTCACCGCATCGATGTTGCCATGCAGATCGACGATCAGGTCGGCCTGGACATGCGGGTGACGGAGTTCGGCGACAAACGCTGCGTTGTGGACGTCCCAGGCAGGTTGCATTCTGCCCGGTCCGTGAGCGGTGACGATGGGCGTGTCGGCGATGCCGGTATACCAGAAGGCGCCGATCGTCTGGATCGAGATCGCCACGAGCGATGCAAGTCCGAATGCCACACGCCCGTTCCGGGACAGGGCCTTCACGACAGGTGGCAGCATCCACATCAGCATGGGCAGCATGTCGGTGAGCCACCGGGGGCCCCAAGAGATGCCCTGCCGCCAATCGATCATGGCGTAGAACGACACTTGCACGATCATGGCGCAGCCGATGGCTATCGTCAGCCCTCGTCCTGAGCGCTCGAGCACGACGCGACGACAAAAAATGGGAACGAACAGCAGGAACGGGGAGAAGACGAAGAGCCCTCGGGTCGGACTGACAAGAAGGCCTGCGATGCCGCCCACTATGTCGTGGTTGAAATCGCCGGGCCGAACATGCAGCGCGTAGGCCCCCGCGATATTGCCGACGATCATGAGATTATAGGCCAGGGTCAAAGCGACCGGGACCATGCCCGACAAGACGAAAAACGGTCTCATCCGGCCAGCCCACCACAGGCCATAAATACCCAGACCTGCCGCCAATATGGCATCGGGCTGGCGGTTGGCCGCGATAAGCCCACAAAGCAGTCCTGCGAGAACGATCGGCAATGCCGTGGCTGGTCCGGTGAGCAAAAGCATGGTGGCCACGACCAGCAGCTGGGCGAGCCCATGCATCCAGAGGGCTTGGCTGCTGATGACCCATGTCGTCGTGCCAAATGCGTAAAGCAGGCTCAGAATGGCGGCCAACCCTTCATCGGTCCGCCGCCGCAGGAGCAAATAGAGCAAACCGACAGACACCGCCGCCAGCGAAGAAGCGCAGAGCTTTTCCATGATCCGGGCGACTTGGTCGAACAGCAGCGGATCGGCATCATGGTGGTCCAGATAAATGACTGCCGGCAGATAGAATGGGGAGAGGATGACAGGAACGACAATGGGAAATTTCGATACATATCGGTCTCCCCCAACCTTCAGGATCCAATGAGCAGTGCCATCCTTCTCTGGCGTTGCCGGAGGCTTTCGTCCTTGAGCCACCGTGGTTAGAATTGGATTCAAGGTCAGGCTGTGATTCTGCCAGATTGAAAAGGGCAGGTAGCGCGCCGCATAGCTGTCCGCCGCTGTGATCGACCGCATATTTGCGTTGTAGACCAACAGGGAGAGGAGCCCAAGCAGCAGCGCCATTGCGACATCGCGAGCGCGAATGCGCCGGAAAGCCGGCGTCGAAATTGCCTGGCTATGGACGTGGGCCGTAATTGCCGCGGTCACCAATAATTTTCCCCATCAGACTTTCCATCGAAGCTCATAGTGGCGCGCGCGGTGCTCGACAATGATCGCCATGGCGCGTCAACAGGAACATTAGGAATGTTGAAGCCAAGCCTGGTCGCCGGCGTTCCCGGGAGGCAAGATTGCCAGCGTTGAAGACGCCCACGTCGGGGCGGGCAAACCTGATTGGTATCGGCGCGCCGCGCACTGCCACCAGCAGCCTTGCAAGGATGCTCGGCGCCACGCGAGACGTCTTTGTCCCCGAGGAGAAGGAGATCAACGGCTTCGGTATCGACGATGACGTAACCGAGGCCCGATACGATACGCACTTCGCTGAGGCGGCGGTCGACCACCGCTATCTCGCCGACATTTCGCCCGTCTATCTCTCAAGCGCGCAGGTGGCGGAGCGCATAAGATCTTACAATCCGCAAGCAAAGATCATAGCGACTCTGAGAGAGCCGGTCAGCCGTGTGATCTCGCAGTACCGGCACATGAAGGGAAAGATCGACGCATCGCTGGGGCCGGAACTAAGCCTGGACATAAATTCGTATATCAGGAATGGCTTGATTGGGTTCGCCAGTCATAGAGCGCAGGATAATTCCTGGTATTCTGCGTCCATGAACATCGAACATTCTTTCTACGGCAGGCATCTGCGCCGCTATTATCAATCCTTTCCGCGCAACCAAATACTGGTCTTGATCTATGAGGACCTGATCCGCCCGCACCCGGTCCGCGAGAAGGGGGCATGGGAGCAGCAATTGCAGCAGTTTCTCGGCGTCAGGGTGAGCCAGAAGTACTGGGACAATCGCGCGGAAGGCTTCGAAACGGAAATCGCCGGCGACGTCGCAGGCGATCTGAAAAAGCTGTTCGCGACCGAAGTTTCCATGGCCAGCGACCTGACCGGTCGCGATCTGGTTGGGCTATGGGGGTACTAGAGCGTCCCCCGGTCTCCTAAAACCCGGAAACGTGGTTCGAGGAGACCCGATGCATATCGACCTCCACCATCTCGGCGACCAGATCCTCCAGTCCAACCGTGGGACTCCAGTCCAGAACTTCTTTCGCAAGAGAAGGGTCGCCGACAAGAAGGTCGACTTCCGAGGGTCTGTAGAAAGCCGGATCGACGGATACAACGACGTTCCCGGTGGCTCGGTCGATGGCCATCTCGTTGTGCCCCGTTCCTTGCCAGTCCAGGGAGATGCCGCAGGCGCTCGCGGCCATTTCGACAAAATCACGAACGGTGTGCGTTCTTCCGGTCGCCACCACGAAATCCATCACAGTCGTCGTTTGCAGCATCCTCCACATCGCGTCGACGTAGTCCCTGGCGTGGCCCCAATCTCTTTTCGCCTCCAGATTTCCGACCCGCAGCGGCCCTTCGCCCCTCAATGCGTATTTGGCCATGCCAAGCGTCACTTTCCGAGGGAGAAACTCCACGCCCCTTAAGGGCGACTCGTGATTGAAGAGGATGCCGCTGCAGCAATGCAGCCCGTATGCTTCCCGGTAGTTCACGACAGTCCAATGTGCGAACAGTTTGGCGATGCCGTAGGGACTGCGCGGATAGAAAGCGGTTTTTTCGGACTGCGGAACCTGTTGCACTTTTCCGAACATTTCGGACGTTGAAGCCTGATAGAATTTCGCCGTGGGGACAACGGTCCTGACGCCTTCAAGCAATCTCAATGCACCGATCCCGGTGACCTGGGTTGTGTAGATGGGCTGTGTAAAGGAATCGCCCACAAAGCTTTGAGCCGCGAGATTGTAAATTTCGTCGGGCTTGATCTTCTCCAGCACCGCACGCACGTTTGAATCTTCGGTCAGTTCCATCGATGCGAATTCGATATCGTCCAGAATCTGCAGATCTTGCAGGCGCCATGTGCCGATGCCGGACGTACGGCGCATGGAGCCGACCACACGGTATCCCTTGTCAAGCAGCAGCTTTGACAGGTAGGCGCCATCCTGCCCGGTGATGCCCGTTATCAACGCAGTCTTATTTGCCACAGCCTGTCCCTTGCGATTGTGGATTGCCCTTGACGTGCGCTATGGCAACGTTTTGACGCGAAGGCAAAGGAAGATTCGGGCTAAGCATGAGGAATGCGTTTTTTACGATTTCGTCCTGGAATTATCTCCACTATTCCCGGGCGCTTGCGTCTTCGTTTGCTCGCCACCATCCAGACTTTTCATGCATACTTGCCATCGCTGACACACGCCGGCAAGACTTGGAAAAGGACGCCTTTCCCGAGTTCGACGCTCATGTTTTCTTCGACGATCTCGATCTGCCCGATCGTCGCGCCTTCAGTTTTCGTTACGACGTCATGGAGCTCAACACGGCGATCAAGCCGACTGTATTCCGGCGGCTTTTCGCCGAGGGTTTTGACCGCGTCATTTACCTGGATCCGGACATCCTTGCCTATCGCCGTTTCGACGAGATCTTGCAGGCGTTCGATGAGGGGGCGACGTCCGTCCTGACGCCGCATGCGCTGGCTCCCAACCTCCATCCCGAAGGCCCAAACGACCTGACCTTCATGCAAGCCGGGATTTACAATCTGGGATTTCTGGCCCTGGCCAGGACGGACGAGACGTCAGCCTTGCTGGAATGGTGGGAGACGCGCCTGCGAAACGAGTGTGTCGCCAATCGCCTGAGCGACGGGATTTTCGTCGACCAGAAGTTCATGGACCTGTGGCCGGCCTATTGCTCGGGCACGCACATCTTGCGCGATCCAGCCTACAACGTGGCGTACTGGAACCTCGATACCCGCACGATCAAAAAGACGAGTGAACGATACGAGGTCAACGGCTCGCCACTCGCCTTCTTTCATTTCAGCGGGATCACTCCCGGCGATCAGAGTGTCCTGTCAAAGCACCAGCAGCGGTGGAAGCCAACGTCGACCAAGGAGTTGGAAAACCTGTTGGCCGATTATCATGACCAGTTGGAGGCCTATGGGGCAAGCAGGTTTTCGGCGGTGCCTTATGGCTTCGGGACGTTTTCCGACGGCACCGATATTCCGAGCCTGGCGCGAATTGTCTATCGCGAGAAGCTCGAACCTTTCGAGGGCGATCCCTTCGCCTTGATGCCCGACAATCTCGACCGTCCAGCTGACATCAGGCCCAACCCCGGTGGCGTGGTCACGCAGCTTGCGCACGCACTGTGGACGACGAGGCGCGATCTGCAATCTTACTTCCCCCTCCAGGAGGGGCGATCCCAGATAAACTATGCCGACTGGTATATGTCCGGCGGCGCATCGTCGGCCGGGATTCCTTCCAGGTTCACGAAAACGGTCGCCGAAAGAATGAGCCAACTTGGATCTGCGAAGACCGGCCCAAACGCAGTGGCGGACGTTTCCGCCAAACAGGCCTCGATGATCGCGGCGCGTGTCGCGCGTCGTGCTTATCGAACTCTCGTAAGAGCCCAACCTCACATTCGCTGGCTCTACAGAATGGTGCCGCCGGCCAGGCGAAAACAATTTCTCGATGCGATGTTCAGGCGTGCCTGGCCCACGAATTTCGATACGACAACCCAGGCTACGCTAGCGCCTGGTCTATCCCTCATCGGCTACCCTTTTTCAGAGACGGGCGTCGGTGAAGCCATGCGTTCGCTTGCCCGGTCGATTGAGAGCGCGGGCATCAATTACGATGTCACGAATTTTGACGAGCAGGTTCTTTCGTCGCACAGGGACCGAGCCCTGACGCACCGCATCGCTGCGCGCCCATCCAAAATGGTGAACGTCTTCTGCGTAAACGCCGACATGCTGGGGTCAACCATTCAGGGCGTCGGCGTCGGCGTTCTGCACAACAGATACAATATCGTCCGGCCTTTCTGGGAACTGCCTCTGATCCACCCGCAATGGCTGACCAGCTTGCAGCATGTGGACGAGATTTGGGCTCCGACGGCCTTCGTCCGCGACGCCTTCATAGCCGGCACGGACCGTCCCGTCGTGCACGTTCCAGTGGCCATATCCGTTCCGCCCAACATCGAGGCGAACCGGGAGCGCTTCCAGATTCCAAAAGATTCCACGGCATTCTTGTTTGCATTCGATTTTTCGTCCTACCCAGATCGAAAGAACCCGGATGCCGTTTTGCAGGCCCATCTTCGCGCGTTCGGACAGGACCGCGATCGGCGGGTTTCCTTGATCATCAAGACAATGGGCAATAGCCCGCACAAACGAGCAATTCTGAATTCAATTCGGGGCCTAGCGCAAACAGACAAGCGGGTTGTCTTGATTGACGAGGTTCTGACTAGAGCCGAAACCTATTGCCTGACGAAATCATGCGATGTCTTCATTTCGTTGCATCGCTCGGAGGGTTTTGGATTGGGAATTGCCGAAGCCATGGCCATGGGCAAAGCGGTCATCGCAACGGACTTTTCCGGAAGCAAGGACTTCGTCAGCACGCAGACTGGTTTTCCAATTCCATACCGTTTGATCGGCGTGGAGCCCGATCAATACCCGTATTTCATCGAGGGGCAGAAATGGGCCGATCCAGACATAGACGAGGCCGCTCGGGTCATGGCGCAACTTGCGGACAATATTGAGGCCGTCACCGCGGTCGGCGAGCGCGCCCGGACCTACATGGCTCAAGTGCACAGCCCGGAGGCGGTCGGCAAGGTGATCGCAAATCGCCTTCAAGACGTCCAAGGATACAGGAATTCCATCCTGAATACCTAGAGCAGGCGAGGGCGCCGTCCCGAGACGCGTGGGGTGACCCACGGACGCGGCAACTCGATCCGGCGGGCAGGATTTTTATGGGTTTGAGATGGTGATCGGGCGTTTGCGGAACAGCAGCGAGCTGGCGTTAAGCTTTCGGTAACCCTCCTAAGTCGAAGACCAAAAAAGACATTGGCTTCTCGTACCCTCCATAGATGCTGGGGCTGGCATCGAGTCGAGGAGCAAGACCACAATGACCACCGTCCTGAACGCCTACGGCGTTGCACTCCCCTACAGCGGATCCTCGACAAAATGGTACTCGGCGACGAATTCCGGCCCGGCGCTTTATGGCAGCATCTACAACGACTCGCTCTATGGCGACGGCAACGTCAGTGTCACGATGTATGGCGGCAAGGGCGATGATATCTACTATCTGTATTCTACGAAGAACAAGGCGGTCGAGCTGGCCAATGAGGGTGTCGACACCATCTCGACCTGGATGAACTACAGGCTCCCGGCGCATTTCGAAAACCTGACGGTCACGGGCGACAAGCAATATGCTTTCGGAAACGAGCTGAACAACATCATCACCGGCGGCTCCGGCCAACAGACGCTCGACGGCTTGAAGGGCGACGATGTTCTCAAGGGCGGCTCCGGGGCGGACATTTTCGTCGTCGCCCCCGGCAACGGCAGTGACCTGATCCTGGACTTCAGCGCCGACGATACGGTGCGCGTCGGGAGCTACGGCTTCACCTCCTTCGACCAGGTGCACGCCAATATGGTCCAGTCGGGAGCGAATGTCCGACTTGATCTATCCGGCAACGAGTTTCTTGTCTTCGCCAACAAGACGATCGACCAGTTCGCCGCAAGCCAGTTCGATCTGGCCTTGGACAGGTCGCATCTGCAACTCACCTTCGCGGACGAGTTCAACACACTGAACCTGCGGAATGGCTCGAGCGGCACCTGGAACACGAACTTCTGGTGGGGAGGCGCGAACGGCAGCTCGCTAACCGGCAACGGCGAGCTTCAATGGTATATCGATGCCAACTATGCCCCGACGAGTTCCGTCAAGCCGTTCAATATCCAGAACGGTGTTCTCACGATTACCGCCGCCAAGGCCCCAGACGCTATCAAACCCTACATAAACAACTACCAATACACGTCAGGTTTGCTCACGACGCACGACTCCTTCGCGCAGACCTACGGCTATTTCGAAATTCGGGCCGACATGCCCGAAAAACAGGGCGCATGGCCGGCCTTCTGGCTTCTGCCGGCAGACGGCTCCTGGCCACCGGAGCTGGACGCCATAGAGATGACCGGTCAGGATCCAAACAAGCTCCTTTTGACAAGCCACACGAACGAGACGGGAACGCATACAACAGTATCCTCCACGCCCTATGTCGCGGACACCGGAGGGTTCCACAAATACGGGGTGCTGTGGACGGAAAACGAACTCGTCTGGTATTTCGACAACGTCGAAGTGGCCCATGCCGCAACGCCTGCCGACATGCACGAGCCGATGTATATGCTGGTCGATCTCGCGGTTGGCGGCATCGCGGGAACGCCCGCCGACGGGCTTGCGACACCTGCGGAGATGCAGATCGACTACATCCATGCCTACTCGTTGCACGATTGGATTGTCTAGGCGCACCTGATGGTGGATGGTGGGTCGGTCAGGAAATCAAGGGCGGCAACGATGCGCGCCTGACCGCCAATATCCCTAGAACACGCCACCAATGCCTATGCCCGCACCAATGTCCGGCGGGGGCGCTGCTGGGCGTTGCGGGGCGGCCTGCGAGCGTTTCGCAGTCTTGCGGCCGGAGCTGGTTTGGGAGAGGCCGGCATCCGACGCAACTTTAGCCGGCTTGGCCTTTACGATGACCGGCTGCTTGCAGATTCTGCCGGAGCGCAGGAAGAGATCGCCGAGCAAGCCGACGGTCGGCTCGGTCGTCGATGCGACCTGTTTGGTGTTTCTGTAGTAGTCGGTAAGGGCGCGAATGGAGCCGGTGCCCCAATCGCCGTCAACCTGCATCCGGTAGCAGCCCAGGCGACGAAGTTCCGTCTGGATGCTGCGCGCAAGATCGCCAGCCTTGTCCTTTTCCGCTTCGCCCGGCGATGCGCCGACAATGAGGGTTTCGAGGCCGGAGACGACGTTTTGGCGAGCATCTTCAACGCTTTCAGTTGGCGACAGATTGGCGACCTGAGTGCCGACCGGCTCGGGTGCACCGGTTGACGGTGCCGGAATCTCGACCGATCGCAACGTCTGCCCGACGACGAGCACGGCAGTTTGCAGGTCGCTGGAGGCAAGCTCGACCTGCAATCTCTTCTTGGCGATGGGGTCGGCCAGAATTCGCGAAAGGCTTGCGCTCAACTGTGCCGGATCGAGTGCCTGCTGCTCCGTGAAATAGAACTGCTCGCGCAGGTTCGATTGATCCCACGGCACCTGACGGCCAACCGTCAATGCCTCGGTTTCGTTGCGGACGCGGATCATCATGTCGGAGACGCTCAGTCCGGGGATCTCGAGATTCTTCAGCAACGCGACGGTGAACGGGCTGTTCTCGCCGCCGCCATCGGCCGTGACATTGCCGGGCTGCGTCGCAAAGGCAACGAACGTGTTCTCACCGACGTCAACTTGCGCCAGACCATTGCCGGCACCGGCGCCGGGACCGAGCGGATTGTTGCGGCACGCGTCCAGGAATATGAATGTCTGGCGGTCCCGGCGCGCGTACCTGGCGATGACGTCATTCAGCTTGATGGCGCTGGCCACCAGTTTTTCCAGGCTTTCGGGGTCGGGCGTATCGACCGGGAGCAGGTAGTTTTCACCATTCAACTGCACGCCATGGCCGGCATAGAAAATCAAGACTGCGCTGGCGGTCGGCAACTTTGCATCGGCGTCTCGAAGCAGTTTGGTGAAACCCTCGGTCGAGAGATCGGTTCCCGTCAGGACTTCGAAATTCAGCCGTTTCAGGCTCTCCGAAAGTCGTGTGGCATCGTTTGCCGCATTGGGGAGATGCTCTAGCCGGGTGCTTTGATAGTTCGAATTGCCGATGACGATCGCCAGCCGGTTGCGCGGCTGCGGCGACGGGTTCTGCTCGACCGCGGCGCGAGCGCCAGCCGAGCCAAGAAGCACGAGAAGCAGAAGCAGCGGGATGCGAAGCAGGAGTTTGTGGCAATGGGTCATATCAGTATGCCCGTTCCGGTCTGCGTCAATCCTGGTCTTGCAACCTTCGAAGCGCACCCCACGCAAATACAGTCATGCCAGAGCGTATGGACCCCGTGCCGCCAAAGGCCTGCAAAAATTTATACCAAGAATCATGTCAAAGATAGGGAAAACGGGTTTGTATGCTCTCAGATGGACTGAGGAGGACGCGATGCCGATCAAGATCAACCTTGCGCTGCCGGTTTATGGAGCAGCCTACAAAAGCGTGTTCGTTCGTAGCCTCTTCGCGGCCCTGACCCACAAGAGCCTGTCCAGCTACGCCTTCGCGCTGTCGGAAATCGAGTACACGGATATCCCGTTTTCCCGGAACTATCTGCTGACGAATTTCTACCACAACAAGCCGGATTGCAGCCACATCCTGATGATCGACAGCGACATGGGCTTTGCGCCTGAACTCATCGCGGCGATGCTGGCGTTGGACAAGCCGGTGGTCGGCACTTTGTATCCCCGGCGCCTGGTCGATCTTCGCAAACTCCACTCACTGTCGAAACTGCCCTTCGACAAGGCCTTTGCGCGGAGTCTGGAGTTCCTCGGAACCATCATCGAACCCCGGGAAGAGATGGGCGGCTTTGTCCGGGTATCGCTATGTGGCACAGGCATCTTTTTGGTTTCCCGCGACTGCGTGACGACGATAATCGAGAAACTGCCCGAAACGGTGAACCGGTCGCGCTACAGAAACAACAAATACACCGCACAGTTCGAGAGCTTTCTGACGCCGTTTTCAAAGATCGTGACGCCGGACGTGGATTTGCCCACCGATTTTTCTTTCTGTCACCGCTGGGCGCAGCAGTGTGGCGGCGAAATATGGGCAAGCTACAATCGCAAGGTTGCTCATGCGGGAGACCTGACCGTTTCCGCGGCCTATTCTGATCTCTAAGATGTGCCCTTTGAACTGTGAACATGGGTGTAAACAGCTCGCTTCGAGCTTTTCTATAGTGACCTTCTCGCCACAGATGGCCTTATAGTGGTCCGAGGGCGAACGTCTAACCATTGCCGCAGAGCAGCCCGCCACGTACACTCAAGGTCAAGCAAGTCGACGAGCCCCATCAGATGGGTCGGGGACCTATCTTAATTGCCTTAATTTGTGACGGTATCGATTTCTCGTAAGGTGGAGTCGAATGAGAGTGCCGCGCGAGGCCTATCAGTTGGCAGGTGTTTCGCTGCTCGCGTTGGCGGCAGCATCTACTTTCCAAATATCTGGCGCGGCAGCCTGCTCCGCTGCCGCGAGCGGCACCGCGACAACGGTCGGCTCAGGCATCTCGGCCGTGACGACGTTCGAAACGACGTCGGTCACGGTCAAGTGCACAACAACCGGAAATGTCCAGGACATCAACGGCGCATTCACGACAGGGTTCAAGGGTTACCAAGGGCAAGACAACAGCTCGTCGACTGTCATCGTCAACAATTATGACGGCAATGGCGACGACATTGTAAACATCGTTGGCGGCATCCTGGACAACATTACGGCTACGCCCGACGTAAGTGGCCTGCCGCCGATAACGTCGGAGGTAACGACCACCTTGGAGCCGGGAGCGGGAACCGTCCAACTCCTTGGCGGCAACGACCAGTTTGAGATGTCATATGGGGATTTCGACGGCGAGCCATTCGGCCCCAACGTCATGGCCAATCTCAATACCGGGGCGGGCGATGACAAGGTCGTCATCCAGGCCGGCAGCATTCAGGACATCGACCTTGGCGAAGGCAATAATTCGCTGGAGATGACTGGCGGTGAAATCCACGGTTCGGTCTTCGGCGGAGGTGGCATCGACACCATCACCATTGGCAGCGATACAAGCGTCGTCGATGGCGCCGGCGGCGTTGTCACCGGATCTGTTTTCACCAATGGCGGCGCCGATATCGTCACCATCAAGAACGGCGCCATAGTTTACGGCGACTCGGAAGGAGGAGGTTCTATCGGGCTTGGCGACGGCGACGACCATTTCACCATAACCGGTGGCATCCTCGAAGGTAGTCTGAGCGGCGACGGTGGCAACGACACGCTGGCAATCAGCGGTGGCGCGATCCACAGCTACGTGACCGGAAACGCAGGCGACGACCAGATCACGATCAACGGCAATGCCGCGGTCGATCTCTACGTTGATGGAGATATCGGAAACGACACGATAACGGTCGGCGGCAGAGCCACCATCGGCGGCAGCATATTCGGCAACGAAGGCAACGACACCGTCAACATCAACGGCGGCACCATCGGGACGACCGCGGCTCCGGGCATCGTCGACCTCGGCGACGGCGCCGATATTTTCACCATGACCGCGGGCCGTGTGACCGGTTCGGTTTTCGGCGGCGGCGGCGGCAACACCTATGACGTGAGCGGTGGTAGGATTGACGGTTCGATTTTCGCCGGCAGCCAGAACGACAAGGTCACGATTTCGGGCAACGCCAGTATTGGGATCGATCTTGGTGAGGGTGGGGACGGCGTCGATTCTGTCGGCCTGGAAGATGGCAACGACCGCTTCCTGATGACCGGCGGCACGCTCGGCGGCGCCGTGAGCGGCGGCGCGGGCAATGATATGATCGATCTGCGCGGCGGCACGATAAACAGTTTCATCGAAGGCAATGATGGCAACGACCGGATTTTTGTATCCGGCGGCGCAGTAACCGGTGAAATCATCGGTGATCTCGGCAACGATACAATCACCATCAGCGGCGGAACCATCGCTGGGTCGGTTTCCGGGAATGACGGCGATGACCATATCAGCATCTCGGGCGGCACCATCGGCAGTTCGGTCAACGGCGGCACCGGCAACGATACGCTAAGCCTCTTCTCAGGTTCGATTGGCGGCAATTTCAACGGCGATGCAGGTAACGACGTCATGTCTGTTGCGGGCGGCGCCATCACCGGCAATGTTGTCGGCGGGGCGGGCGACGATACGATGACCGTCACCGGCGGCGTCATCTCTGGGAACGTAACGGGCGACGATGGCGATGATACCGTAGCCGTCTCCGGCGGAACCATCCACGGCAGTGTCAGCGGCGGTGCCGGATTCGACCAGGTTTCAGTTTCCGGCGGCACCATCGAGGGTGGCATCGACGCGGATCACGTCCATCTCTCCGGCGGCACGATCGGCGGCAACATCACCGGAATCGGCGCCAACACGCTGATCATCGATAATGTGGGCACGGTCGATCCGCTCAACCTTGCCGACGGGGTCCTGTTCAGCGGCACGGGCGCCAACGGCACCGTCACCGGCACCGACCTCGCTGCCGGCGGCAAGAGCCAGAACTTCACCGGCTTCGACAATTTCTCGGCCAACGCCTCAACGCTCCGCTTCAGCGGCGGCACGCAAGGCATCAACCAGCTCAATCTTGGCAACGGCTCGACGCTGTTCATCAACGGCAACGTCAACATGCCAGGTTCGATCGTCGCGACGAATTCGCTGATCAACATGACGGACGGTGCAGCCAACGACGTGTTGACGCTCGGCGGCCTCACCCTCAACGGCGCCAGTATCAGCCTCGACATCAACCAGCAGACGTTGCAGTCGGATCAACTCGTTGCCAGCGCGTTTTCGGCCACCGGCGCCAACACCATCATCGTCAATCTGCTGGGCACGCCGCAATTCGCCCAGGCGACCGATATCCCGCTCATCGTCTCGACCGGCGCGCCGATTGCCGGAACCTTCAGCGTCGTAGGCATTCCCGGCACGCCGGGTTCGCTTTTCACCTATGAGGTCGTAACTGGCCCGAATGGCGGCTTGTTCCTGCGTGCCACGCCGGCCAATTTCGGTATTGCCGCGGCGCCCACCAGCGCCACCAACGCCGGCGCGGTCACGGTGGCGATCGACGCCCTCTACGGCATAAACCGTGATGCGCTCGATGCTGACCTCAACCTCTCGCCCGCAACCGGGGGTGCAATGGTGCCGGTTTCGTCCAGCTTCGGCGTCTTCGCCTCCGGCCAGTTCGCCCATACCGAGCATGACGGCTACGACATCAGTGGCGGTGGTTTGAATGGCCCCGGCCCGAGCTTCGATGCCAATGATTTTTCGGCCGCAGTCAGCCTGGATTTCAACGCCGCCAAACACTTCCAGTTCGACAATGAGTATGGCCTGAACATCGGTATTTTCGCCGGCTATGCGTCGACCGATGTCAACCTCGGCGCGTTCCGGGGATTTGACGCCATCGGCGAAGGCACCAACAAGGCCGGCATGTTCGGCGGCTACGCGCTGTTTCGCAAGAACTACAACTACGCGCTGGTCTCCGCCTCCGGCTTCATCGGCGGAAGCGATGTGACGAGCGGCGTGCTCGGCACCACCGGCAGCTATGACACCGAGGGCTATGCGGTTACGGCATCGGTCGGCCACATCTTCAAGCTGGGCGAGCGCACCCGTTTCGATCTGCGCGGCGGCCTGCTTGGCGTTTCGTTCCGTGGCGATCCCTACACCGACAGCGGCGGCAACGAGTTCGGCAAGAGCCGGCTTTCTTTTGGCGCGATCAAGTTCGAGCCCGGCATCTATGGCGATTACACGCTGAGCAACGGCATGGTGATCAGCCCCTATGCGCGGGGCGAATTGCAGCAGCGTTTCGGCTACAAGAACACGACCGAAATCGACACCAGGGAGATCGACTTCGACGATGCCGATTTTTCCGCCGCGCTGTCGACCGGCTTCAACCTGAAGGTGTCGGAGTTGACCACCGTCAACGGCGAAGTCCGTGGCAAGGCTTCGTCCGACAGTTCCACCGTCGGCGCCAAACTCGGGATGAAAATCGCCTTCTAGCTAATGCATGTCGCCCAAAAGTGGCTCCGGTTTTGGGAGAACGACATGCGTAACAGACCTAAGAGCGTCGTCTGAATCATTCAGACGCGACGCGCTTTGGTGTGGCGGATCCGAAATTCGTGTCACCTGGAAATGGCGCACCGCGCAATCAGCAGATGCTCGCCAAGCGAGAGCAAGTGTTCTATGCTCTCCATCGACACCGCATGGTCGTGATGTCGATACGGAAGTCTGTTGTCATAGGCAGGGGGGTTCCATGTTCGAAGTCGTCGGATTCTGGTGGAAGTCACGGTCAAGAAGCTGGCTCGCCATAGAGACACTTGGCTTGATCGTTGCGCTTTCCGTGTTGCTTTTGCCCGGACTGGGAAGCGCGAACGCGCAGCCGAACTGGACGCTCGATCCGACCGCTTCGGTACTCACCTATCAGTCGGTCAAGAAGAACACGATCGTCGAAACCAACAAGATCAGGAATATTTCCGGCAGCCTCAGTTCGGCGGGTGATGCCAAAGTCAGCTTCGACCTCAATTCGGTCGATACGGGGGTCGACCTTCGCAATGTCCGCATGCGGTTCCTTTTCTTCGAGACATTCAAGTTTCCGACCGCTGAATTGACCGCAAAGGTGGATCCCGCGGCATTTGCCGACCTAGCGACCAAGCGGCGCGTGAAAGCGGTTCTTCCATTCCGTCTCAACATGCACGGCGTCGACAAGGATCTCGAGGCCAACATCGTGGTCACCATGATCAGCGACAACATGGTGTCGGTGGCGTCAGAGGCTCCTGTTGCCGTGCATGTCGAAGATTTCGGGCTGCTGCCGAACGTCGACAAGCTCCAGCAGGCCGCCAATGTGACCAATATTGTTCCGACGGCATCGGTGTCGTTCGATTTCGTGTTCACCGCAGACGGCAGCAAGCCGGCCGCTGTCCAAACCGTCGCGGCGAGCGCCGCCGATGTCGGCCCTGTCACCACCGATGCGGCGAAGACCAACTTCAGCGACGAGGAGTGCCTCAACAGGTTCGCGGTGCTGTCGCGCACCGGAGCTATCTATTTTCGAACGGCGAGCGCGCGGCTCGACAGCCAAAGCCGCCCGCTGCTTACCGAGGTCGTCGGTGTCGTTGGCAAGTGCCCGGGCCTGAAGGTCGAGGTTTCCGGACATACCGATTCCGATGGGTCGCCTGTCGAGAACAAGCTCTTGTCGGAGCGCAGGGCCCAAGCGGTTGCCAACGCCATTGTCGCCGCGGGCATTCCTCGCGCGCAGATCACGGCGACCGGCTACGGCGAGGATCATCCGGTTGCCGCCAACGACACGCCGAAGAACAAGGCGCTCAATCGGCGCATCGAGTTTTCCGCCACCAAACTCGTCAACTGAGGAAGGATCTGTTGTCCCGGTGAGTTTCGATCTGATTGCCCGTTGCGGTCGCCTTATGCGCGGCATCGGGCTTGTCGCGCTGGCACTGCTTTTCACGTTGTCGGCTGCCAGTGCCGAACGCCGTGTTGCGCTGGTCCTTGGCAATTCCCAGTATCAGCATGCCCCGGCGCTGACCAATCCGGTACGCGACGCCCAGGCCATGGCCGAACGCCTGAAGAGCCTGGACTTTGAAGTCGTTTCCGGCTTCGACCTGACCAAATTGCAGACCCAGACGACGATCGCACAGTTCGCAAAGCAGGTTCGCGGCGCCGACATCGCCCTTTTCTTCTATGCCGGCCACGGGTTGCAGGTTTCAGGCAGCAACTACCTTCTCCCGGTCGATGCAGCGCTTGAGGACGAGACCTCCCTCGACTTCGAGGCGGTGCCGGTGGATTTCGTTCTGCGGCAGATGTCGCGCGAGACCAGCATAAGGCTGATTTTTCTCGATGCCTGTCGTGACAACCCGCTTGCCGAGGTGTTGGCAAAGACCGCCGGCGTCAAGGGAGCAAAAAGCGGCCTTGCCGAAATCCCGATCGAGAACGGTGGCGCCGGCACGCTTGTCGCGTTCGCCACCAGTCCTAGCCAGGTGGCCTATGACGGGTCGGGCGAACATTCGCCGTTCGCTTCGGCGCTGCTCGCGCATATGGGCGAAGCCAATGTTTCCATCACCGAAGCGATGAACCGCGTCACCGCCGATGTCTTCAAGGCAACCGCCGGCAAGCAGCGTCCCTGGATCAATGTCTCGCTGACCACCGAGGTCGTCCTGCACAAGATCGATCTCAATGCGCCGCTGATCGTCGGCGAGGCGACCGCTCCGCAACCGGAAGGCGGCTCGGAGGTGCGCAACGCCACGGCAAATCCGTCGGGCTCCGCTGACGACGCCCAGCTGGCACTCAATGTGCTGCGTCAGAAAATCCCGAAGCTTGCCTCGGACGACCCCATTTTTTTCAACCACCCTATCGATTTCGGTGATCCGGTAATCGACGGCAAGAGCATTGCCGAGCTCATCAAGAGCAAACCGCGCTTCAGCCCGGTGGAGGGGCTCGATAAATCAGTGTGGGAAGGCAAGCACTGCGACGGCTGCCATCAATGGAACGAGGCGCGGCTGTGCGAACAGGCGAAGAATTTCGCCGCCAACGATGTCTCTGTCTTGCGCCTGCAGCATCCGCTTGGAACGCGCTTCAAGGTGGCGCTGGCCAAATGGGCTCAAGGTGGCTGCAAGTAAGGCAGGACGGTGCCGGACCCTCTAATATGCATCCGCTGATTGGCGCAGCGCCTCGATCTCGGCCATCTGGATGCCCATCTCGACAAATGCCGAAAGAACGGAAAGCCGGTCCGCGAGCGCGACACGTGCCAGTCCGGCCAGAATCCCGGCATTGACTGCATGGGCGGCAGGAAAGGGTGGCAAGGCCGATGCCATCGTCGCGGCCCTGGCCGAACCATTGTCGCGCCATCCCGCGGCCAGGGCAATCCAGCCGACCGGCGTTGTTGGCGATGTCGCCGCGGCCGTGCTGACGGCTGCCCGAAGGCGGGGACTGTCCGGTTCACCCACCCAGTCGCGGACAAGAGCGAGCAATTCGTGATCGCTCTCATCAAACAGGTCGGTCAGGTGGCTCAGGCATTCATGGGCCCACCAGACCGCGGCCCGCTCGGGAAGCAGGTAGGCACAGAATGTAATCGCTTCCTCGGGAACGCGTCCGGCGAGGAGGCCGCGGCAAAACTCGATCGGTTGCTGTTCGGTTGGAGGGGTTCTCATGTCCCGGGCAATAGCGGGACAAGCCGTGAAAAGATCCCGTGCCGTTTTGAATCGGAGCCCATTGGCCATGACCGCCGCGCTTTCATCGAGGAACTCCGGCCACTCAAGCCCCAGGCGCGGCGCGGGTCAAGTCTCAACCCGTGACACGGCAACAACTCTCGGCATTGTCGTGCCCGCAGCGTTTGTCGACAGACAATTGCCTGGGAATTTGGTATGATCGCAGCCGCTCGAAATCTGGTGCTCAAACAGGAGGAGCCGCTATGCAGTGGAGCAGTTCAGCCTTTGTGTTGGCGGTCGTGTTTTGCTCGACCCACGCTTTCGCCGACCCCGTTCAGAAATCAGAAGACATTGTGAAGTTTTTTGCCGGTGCGGCCGATCTCGGCAAGTCGAGAGGAATTTGTGTCGGCTCCGAGGAGGAGTGCAAAAGCAAGAGCAAGGCAGGTGACGCGCCGGGAGAAAAAACCGGCCTCGACATGATGATCAATTTCGGCCTGGATTCGGCCGAACTCAACCCGACTGCGCGCGCTGAACTCGACGAGTTCGCCAAGGCCCTGAAGGACAACCGGTTGAGCAAGTTCAACTTCGTCGTCGAAGGCTACACCGACGCCACTGGCACGGTGCACTACAATGAGGGCCTGTCACAACGACGAGCGCAATCGGTGGCAGCATTCCTGACGGCCAGCGGCATCGACACAGCACGCCTCAACGCGATCGGCATGGGCGAAAAGAATCCGCGCAGCCCCAATCCGTACGATCCGGTGAACCGCCGCGTGGAAATGCGGATAAAGACGCAATAGCCGCCCAAAACCACGGCGGTCCTTCGAATGTCGGCTGTCAGTTCTTGAGCACGCCGCCCACGACCACACCGGTGCCGAAGATCAGCGCCTTGGTGAGGAAGTCGTTGTTGTCCTGGCGCGGCGGAAGATAATGCTCTCGCGCTACGGTCTCACGGTTGCGCCGCTTCTGAACAACCTTCTGTTGTTTGCGAGGTTTCTGTGCCACCGGCCGCGACGTGCTGACCTTCTGCACCATCTGCTTTTTCGGCTGCGCCGCACGGTCTTGATCGGCGGCGTATCTGGCGCGCACGCCTTCCATCATCGGATCTGTCTGGATCACGAGGAACGCAAGTTGCTCGCGCGTCAGATAGCTGGTCTGCGGGAGACCGTTCTTCGCTTGCCAGATGCCGATCGCCTGACGGGTCTGAGGGCCCATGTTTCCGTCGATGCGCCCAAGCTCATTGCCCAACGCTTCGATACGCAATTGCAGGTCGATGCGCCCCTGGCGATCGAGGCCGAGCGCACTTTCCGTGAACTCGGTGCCCGGTGTCTGCTCCATCGCGTCCGGAACCCCGACCGAGGTGCGCACGGTCGAACCGGAACTGGCGTTCGCCTGGTCCGTATCGAGTGCCGCGACCTGCCGGTTTTGGGCCTTCGGGTCGTTCAATTCGTTGATGCTCAACCGCGCCACAGTGGCGAAGCGACCGTTCGGAAACTGGTCGAGATAGGCCTCGTAGAACGGAATGGAACTGCGCTTGGAAGCCTCGTCCCAAAGGCGTTGCTCGACTTCCCACGAAGGAGGATCACTGGCAGCAGGGACAGGAGCGGATGTCGCCGCGGCGCTCGATGCGCCGGCCACGGGATTTGCAGCAGGCGCCGCTGGCGCGACGGGTTTTCCCAGGAAGACCTCGCGTCCGAGCGATGCGTTGTGCCAGGGCCTCTGGCGACCTTGCGTGGTTTCGGTCACTTCGCCGCGCACGCGCGTCAGCGCGCCCTGGATTTCGACGCCGGGTTCTGTCAGATGCCTGGCGAGCGCCGTCGAGTAAGGACTGTCGGCCCCGTTGCCGTCGAAAGCGATGGCGCCGGGATCCGTTGCATAGGCAATCAGGAGGCCGCCGGTTCCGATGCCGTCCGATTTTGCTTCGACCGGCGCCAGACCGGTACCCAACGAAGTGGAACGGCTCTTCGGCATCGAGGCGGCCAGCGTTCTTGCCAGCGGATTGTCGCGGCATGCATCGAGGATGATGACGCCAACCGCCGGGTCGGGCGGCAACGCAGCCATGAAGTCGTCGATCTGAATGGTGCGGGTCTTGAGATAGGCCGGCGACGTCAATTCGGCGTCGACCGGTATCAGGTAGTTCTTGCCGTCGACCTGCATGCCGTGACCGGCATAGAAAATGACCGCGAGGTCCGCATCATAGGATTGTTCGGTAAACCGGCTGATCAGGCTGTGCATACCTTGATTGTCCTGGTCGACCCCTTCGATCACCTCGAACCCGGCATTGCGCAGCGTCGATGCGATGAGATGGGCATCGTTGGCGGGGTTGGGCAAGGTAACCGCATGGACATAATTGCTGTTGCCGATCACCAGCGCGACGCGCTTGGCGTTGGGCGCGGCAGCCTCGGCGCCGGCGGCAGCCTGGGCGCCGAATGCGGCAAGGAAAAGCAGGATAATCCCGCTCAGATTGACGGCGAACGCTTTCATGGATCAGCCCTCCGCCCACCGGGGCACGCTGTTGATGTCTGCACATGCTAGGTTTCGTCCGCGACAGAGTCGCCTGTGCCAAAAATGGCTCCTGGGCATATGTGATCTTGACCGCAGTCCTGGTTCACAAACGGCCCGAAAAAAATGTCCATGGTATCAATTGGCAGCACGAACACCTGAGAGGCTCGTGCCGCGCCGGCAGGTTCAAAGCGTATTCTGTGCCGAGCTTATGAGGGCCGTGATGGCCTGCTTGTATTTTTCGAACTCCGGCGATGTCTGGCGGATCTCCGTGGTCGTTGTCTGTGGGCCGGCGTCGGTGGCCACGCGGCTCAGCCTTTGGCCCATTTTCCTTTCGGCCCAGTCCACCACGTAACTGGCTGTCTTGCCGGTGAGGAACGGGTTGGCCTGGATGACGGCTGATCCGAGCACAGCGCTCAGCTGCGCCGAACCCGTCGCCGACAGCACCTGATGCGCGCCTTCCATGCCCAGGAAATGACAGAGATACAGCCGGCCGGCGGTGATCTGGTGACCGCGCGCCCGAAGATAGGCCTCGCCTTCGCGCGCCAGATTGCGCACCATCTCACGCGAGATCGTGGCGTCGTAGCGCAGAGCGAGCAGGTCGGCGGTCGACAGCGTGCGCGCCAGTTCCGGGCGGTAGGTATTCATCATCCTGATCCAGGTCTTGGTTATGAACTGGCCGGCGCCGGTCGCTGAAGAATTTGGATTCTTGGCGCGAGCGCTGCCACCACTTTCGACATGCACGATACGGTCGGTGAGCGTTTCGACGGCGGAATCGTCCGACGCGATCGCGGTAACCGTGCCCAGGGGGTCGATGGCCTCGCCGTTCTGATAAAGTTCGAAATGCAGGTGAGGCCCGGTCGAGAGGCCGGTGGTGCCGATGTAGCCAATGATGTCGCCGGCTTTCACCTTGGTGCCGACACCGGCCGCGACGGCAAATTTCTGCATGTGCGCATAGCGCGTCTCGCGCCCGTTTCCATGCGAGATCTTCACCAGATTGCCATAGCTGCCGCCATCGCCCTGGAAAGTGATCTCGCCATCGAAGGCCGCTTCGATCGGCGTGCCGACGGGCGCCGCCCAGTCGACGCCCTTGTGGATGCGAACGGTCCCGAGGATTGGGTGCTTGCGTGGCCCGAAGGTGGAGGTCATGACCCCGTTGACCGGCGTGACCATGCCGTTGGTGACTGTCAGCGAACGAACCAGATCGTCACCCGTGACGCACGCGAACTGGCCGTCGCTCTGCTGGAAGACGAAACAGTCCAGGCTCTTTTCGGTGCCCTGGACGCCCACATACAGCACTCGCCCGGCACCTTCCTCCTTGCCGCGCGGCGTCTGCGAATAGATCAGCACAAGACGCTGGTCCTCGCTTGCAAAGGCGTCCAGGTCCTGTCCTCTCGAGAGATACATGATCGCTTCGCCGATCACCCCGGTCGGAACACTGTTGCGGGCTGCTGTCGAGTAGATCGCGTCAAGCAGACGGTACTGCCTTTTGTGCGTGCCTTCCGCCTGTGCGCCCGAATAGTTGAACAGATCCTCGCGGACCCAGGGATCGACGCCAGACACGAACGCGCCCGCGGCATTGCGCGTCAGCGTGCCGACAAACACGTTCTTGGCATAGATCGAAACCTGCATGAGGGACATCGTGGTCGTCTCGCGCGTCGGCCTGAAACCGCGCATGGCAACGACATAACCCGGTTCCAGACCGTCCCGGTTGAAAAGCGCCTTTAAGGCCTCGCCTGCGAGCTTGGCATCGTCGACGGAGAAATGTGCATCGAGCGCTACGCTGTCCAGGCTGCGGTCGTTGAGGATCTTCACGAACGTGTCTTCGGTCGCCTCGAACCGTTGATACTCATTGGTGACGACTGCGACGCTGGTGTTGTTTTCGATCTGGGTCTTCTGGAATGCGGGAAGGGCGGCGTCGCCCGCATCGATCGTTTCACCCCAGCCGGCTTCGGGATCGTCGGCATCCGCCTTCTGGTCCGAAGAAGGCGCGGGTTCCCCCGCCGCGGGCGATGGCTCAAGATCGTTCTGCAGATCGCCGGTTGGCGCGGCAGTGGTCTTTCGCTGCGCCTGGAAGAAGGCAAAATCCTCCTGCGTCGACGGTATCGTCGTCATGAATTTTTCGCTGGCGCTAAGCATGACGTCGGACAGGATTTCGATCTGGGGCGAAACGTCGGCTTGATCGAGTTCCGCCGGGCGCGGGATCACGCGGCCCTTCGTTGCGGCGCCGGCATCGGGCGCCAAGGTGATCCACATCGGGTCCCCGGCCAGGTCGATAATGGCGGGCACATAGACGGACGCATCGGCCGGCACATCGTCCACGCCTTCGACCGCGTGCAACTCCTCGTCTTCGTCGCCGAACGACCAATAGTCCGCGGTGAGATAGAAACCGCCGGCGATCGAAAGCAGGACAACCACTGCGAGGCCGGCCAGGAGCCTGCGCCAAAGCGTGCGCCTGCGAAGGGCAGCGCGCGCCTGCTTTTTCTGCTTGAAGCTCGTGTCGATATTGTGCGTCACGGATTGCTTCCGGTCAGGAAGAAGGTCCACCGCACCTGTTCAAGCGTGTCGACTTCGAGAAATTGTGCCGCGATGTGGCCGCGCTGCCAGCATTCGTCGATCCCGCGTATCGAGAAACGCCGCCGCTCGATGCACATTTCGGTCGATCCGGTGAGGATCGCATGGCCGAACACGTCCGTTGCATAGATGTAGATGTAGCGGTTCGTCAGTTCCTCGCGGATGACGTTCACGCATTGATTTGCGCCGATGGTCCACCAGCCGTCGGTCTGGTCCGCATTGTCGACCTTCTGGCCGACGGCGAGATTGACGACGTCAAGCGTCTGGTTGCAGACCGTGAATTCGGCGCGCGCCTCGCCGGACGACAGCACGGCCAGCAGTGCGGCGCCTGACAAGACCGCAAGCCTCATGCGGCCCGTCAGGGCGAGCAGGGCGGCTCGAATCGGACCACGCTGCTTTATCGGCAGGTCGGCAGACGATTGCGGCAAACATGAGCGGGGTTCCATCGGGCGCCCATGCTATCCGCCGAGCCGGAAATACTTGGCGGTGGCTGAGAACTGAGATCCGTCGGTCTCGATTTCTTCGAGAATCTTGGGGAGCAGCACCGAGGCTGGTGTGGGCGTGGAGAACGCAGCCGCCCGAATATCCTTGGGGCCGGTGATCACCATTATGATCTGCGGCACCGCCTTTCCGGCGGCCTGGTCGGCGGCGCCGAGACCGATCGGGATTCTGAAGGTGACCTTGTCCGGCTTTACGACGACGCGCTCGTCGAGATTGAACACCATGCCTTTGTGATCGATCAGCAGCACGCTGGAAATGAGCCCGCCACGCGTCACCAGCGTGCCGCTGATCGGCGTACCGTTCGGCACCGATGTCCGATCGAGAACAAGCTGCGGCTTGTCGGCCGCGGTCTGCCCCAGAAAGCGCAGAAAGTTGGTGACTTCGCATTGGCTTGGTTCAATGAGGCGGACGCTGATATCCGGCTCGACATGGAATCTTGCCTGGAAATCGCCAAGCATCCGCTCGAATGGCTGAACCTCCGTTCCAAATCCTTCGATCGCGGCGGCCTTGTCGGTTGCCGACGTCATGGTGGCATAAAAACAGTCGCCGCCGCCGAAGTCGCGAACCCAGGAGACTCGTTGCGCGATGTCATCGACGATCGGAGGAACCTCCGGCTTGGGCACGTTCAACCCGACGACAGGCTGGTCAGGCTGTTTGGCTACCGGTGGCGCAGGTTTTTGGCTCTCGGTGTTCGCGACATCCGGCTGGCTTGCCGTGGGCTTGGGCGCCGGCACGGTCGCCTCGGGTGCCGGCACGGTCGCCTCTGGCGCCGGAACGGTCGCCTTGGGCGCTGCCGGCTGGCTGATCTGTGGCTCGGGCTTTTGGCTCTCGACAACCTCTGGCAGGGCCGGCGGCGGCGTCGAGACCTTCTCGGCTGCTGGCGGGGCTGGAGCGGTCGAGACCGGCGGCGGAGCCGACGTTTGACTGTCGCTGGCCATCGTATCGGGCTGGACTGCCGGCGACACCTTTTCAGGTGGCGGCTGCGCCGCCGTTGCGGATGGCTTCGGGGGTTCTTCGGTCTGCGAGGGGACTTCGGCGGGCTTGGCCGGCTGCGGCTTTTGGGCGGCCGCAGCATCTTGCTGGTTTTCAGCCGGTGGTGCGCTGGCCTCCGGCTGTACGGGCGGAACTGGCTTTGCCGGCTCAGGGGCGTTCGCGGCATTGTCCGTGGCAGCCGGCTTTGACGTTTCTGGTGCAGGCTTTGATGGCTCTGGTGCGGAAAGCGATGGCTTGCTGGCCGTCGGCATCGCAGGCGTCATGAAGCCGCTGAGATACAGGCCCGCGCCGGAGGCGACAGCCAGCGTCGCCAAGGCAGCGATCGCGATGGTTCGGGTCTTTGTGGATTTTCCAGGGACATTAGCCGTGACCGGACGTGGTGAGCCGGCGAGCACCGGAGACCGGGGTTGGGACAAATGCGCGGGCCGCACATGCGGGACGAAGGGCTGCCCACCTGAACCTGTTGCCGTTTCGGTGTCGTGCCTCTCGACGTGGGATGGCCGGCCCTGGGTCTTGGTGTCGGGCGAAAGGGTTTCCCCGGTTCGCGGCAAAGCCGGCCGATCGCGGGGTGTGATCGAAGTCGGCGGCGTTGTCTCCTCACTGTCGTCACGGGTCATCCTGGCGATTTCCGCCATGCTGATCGGCCGGTCTTGCGGATCCGGTTGCAGCATGGCTTCGACGATGTCGCGAAAATCATCGTCGATGTCCGAGAGATCAGGCACGGTCCGACGCTTTTCGATGACCTCGAACTGCGACCCGCTCATGTCGATCGGTTTGCCGCGCAAGGCGGCCACCAGCACCAACCCCAAGCTGTAGATGTCGGACTGCTCGCTGACGTCGCCGCTGTAGAGCCCGAGCTGTTCAGGTGAAACGTAGTTGTACTTTCCCGCGAATTTTCCGCCGATCAAGGTCTCGCCGCCCACGGTCGCCGATCGTGCGATACCGAAATCGATGATCTTTGCGCGGTCGACCCGGCCCCCCGGCAGGATGATGTTGTCAGGAGACAGGTCGCGGTGTATCGCGCCCGCCTGGTGCACCGCGCTCAGGCCGGACGCGAGGCGATGGCAGAGCTTGCGCACCTCTGCCGTCGGCATCGCGCCACGTCGCATGATGTCGAACAGCGACTCGCCGTCGACGAATTCCATGGCAAGGTAGGGACGGCCGATCCCGGGATCGATCGTGAAGACGTGATACCGCACGACCGCATCATGCGACAGGCGATTGAGGATCAATGCCTCCTTGCGGAACAGGGAAAGGATCGTCTGGTCACGGGCGAACTCGGGCAGGACGATCTTGATCGCGACGTGGTCGCCGGTCTGGATGTTATGACCGCGGTAGACCTCCCCCATGCCACCGAATGCGATCCGCTCATCAAGCTCGTAGATGCCGCTGAGTTGCGTGCCAACGGCGGTGTTCGCCATGCCCCCCGATATTCGCGTCTTGTCGTCGGCGCTCATCGGCCTCAACCCCCCGCTTTGTAGAGATCTGGACGTGGCGATTGCCCATCGCGCCCGTCGCCGATCTTCACAAGCACGATCGTCACATTGTCTGTGCCGCCACGCGCCAGCACCGTTTCCAACAGTTTTTCGCAGGCCGCCTGAGGTGTCGCGGACACGGTCGCCGCCTCGATCTCGGCGTCGGTGACATGCGCCGTCAGCCCATCGGTGTTCAGCACAAAAATGTCCCCCGGCATGATTTCGCCTTGCTGGAAATCGATGACGATCTCGTCGCTGACGCCGACCGCATGCGTGATGACATTGCGGCGCGGCCAGGTGCGCGCTTCGCTTTCGCTGATCATGCCTCTGTCCACGAGCTCCTGAACTTCGGTATGATCCTTCGAGATCTGCGAGATCGAGGCGTTGCGGATCAGATAGACGCGGCTGTCACCCGCCCACAGGCAGGCAAACCGCCCATCCATCGCCAGCAGGGCGGCAACAGTCGAGCCGATGGTTATGCCGCGAGATTCGGATATCCCGCGGATCTCGGCATTGGCCCTGCTCAGCCTGTCCTCGAAGCGCGCCCGAAGATCAGGTGCGGAGCTGGCAATGCCGATCGTTGCCAGATGATCGACGATACTGGCCGAAGCAACCTCTCCCGCGTCATGTCCACCCATTCCGTCGGCTACCACCCAGAGACCAGTTTGTGGCTCGACCAGATAGTTGTCTTCATTGAGCTCACGGACACAGCCTTTGTGGCTTACCCCGAAGCTCTCAAAGGGAAGGGCGACAGTGTTCACTTTGCCACCAAGCGCTTCTCAAGCGTCCTCTGCGGCGCGCTTTCAGGCGCTCGCTCGTGTTACTTTGCCACAGGCTCGAACATTAAAGTATCGAAAACTAAGGTCTCTGCGTGGTCTGCGGATCCCCATCTCAAAACGCTTTCGGACAGCTGAACCCGGAAAGCGCGGGGAGCAAGAAGGGGTTGGTGCCGGAGCCTGCCTGGATCGTATAGGTAACGTCGCGGCCGCCGATCACGAAGCGTGCCTGCATATTGCTGTCGCTGCCGATGACGGCAGCCTTGTCCAGAAGCCGCTTCAGCGCCCACGGCCCTTCGAACTTGATGGCGGATTCGCGGCCTGGCATTTCCGGCGTCAGGCTTAGACTGGCGGACGCGGACGATGTACCGATCGGCCAGGTCACGGTGCTTGGCGCGTTACCTGTCTGGTTGCTCTGGACGATCTGACCATCGACATCGAGTATCGCCGTATCGGCGTCGCCATGCAGCGAGAATGGGGTGAAGGTGACGCTGACCAAGGGCACTGAACCGCCCGATGGAAAGAAGGCGCTGCGGATGTCCGCCGCCAGCTGGAAGTCTTTCAGGGTCGATTTCGACAGGTCGCGTCCAAAGCGCGCATCCTGTTTCCAGCTCCAGTCCTGGCCGGTCATGTCGATGAGCGATGCGAGGTTTTGTGCGAAGAACCGGTCCATCAGCCCGCCCGGCGCGAACAGTTTCGCGAAATCCGCCATGGCAACATCCTCGGTGCCGTCGCCGGCGAAGGGATACCGGCCGTTGATCGCCGCCTCACAGGGAGCCGTCACCGTCTGGTCGAGCATCTGGTTCAAGTTTGCCACCGAGGTTTCGGCGACGTTGCCTTCAAACTCATCCGCCGTTGCGTTGACCATCCGGCCAAGTTGCTTGGGCAGACGCGAGACATTGGCGCGAAGGGTGGCTATCTGCAGCTGCAGGTTCGTATTGACGCGCTCCGTCTGCGAAGGAACTTCAGCCGCCAGTTGCAGGCTCTGATAGATATCGCTGAAGTTCTGGGTCAGGGCATCGATTGGGCGGTGTCCGGCAGGGCCGTTCACCAGGGCCTGGAAGGGTCTGAACTGCGCTTCAATGTTCGCACCTGGATTCGGGTTCTGTGTGTCGGCCGCCCTTGTGCCGGCGCGACTTTGCGATTTGCCGGTCGCGATTTGTATGCCGATGCGGGCCAGACCCTTGCCCAGATCTGCGGCGTGCCCCGGCTGGTTTTGGGCCGTACCTGCTTCTTCGGCGCCAGGACCGTTGCCGTCACCAGGGTCTCGCGTCAGCGCTGTTTCGTTGGCGATCGCCGCAAAGAGCTGGTTTATCGGCGAGGTCGGGGAGGCAGCGGCAGAAAGCGCGATGTAGTGCGGCTTGTCCGTCAGCATCGCTTTGAACTTCAACTGGTCGAGGACGCTGTTCCACGCGGCTGCGAACTCCTTCCCGTAGCGATCGAGAAGTTCGGGGCCGAGCTTGAGCAATTGCTGATCGATGTCGCCTTGCTCACCGCCTCCGCCGAGAACCCATTGCTCGTCGACAAGCATCTGGGCAATGCGCGAAAGTTGCGGGAGATAGAAGGTGTGGAAGGCGGCATAGGTGTAGATACCGGGAACACGAAGGCCTGACAGATCGCTGCCGTTGATGCGCTCGAACAGCACTTGCGCTTCCGGGCCACCTTTCAGGGAAACAGAAAAATCGTCCAGTGCTGCCGCGTATATCGCCGACCTGATCAATGCGGAAGCTCGATCGGCAAGGCTCATGCGCCCGAGAGAACGTTGAGCGGCTTCGACAAGCGGCTGGTTGAGTTCGAAAACCGGATCATAGGCGTCGTCCAATGCCAGCATGGCGCGCAGGTGCTTTTCGAGTTGCTCCCGTCCTTCTCGGTTGTTTTCGCCTGGATATCGGTTCTGCTCCCAATCCTGCTTCATCCAGGAAACGATCAACGCGTCATCGACCTTCGGCGCTTTGCCACCAAGCATCAGATAGATTTTCAACGGTTCGTAGAGCGCGACGGGATCAGCCATTTTGGCCTGGATCGTCCGCTCAGCCTGGATCAGCAGGCGCGATCGGAACATTCGTTCCAGCCCTTGCCGATAAGCCGTTTTGGATGCCGAAAGAAGTCTCTCCCGCTGACTGAGGCCGAACGTCTCCTCGATCGGAGTCGGCAAGTCACCGGTTTCGAACCCGGCCGGCAGATCGCGCAACTGGTCGAGCGGCCCGATGACGTTTTCGAGGTCGACATCGGTGACCGTCGTGCTTTCGAGCAAAGGTGCCGCCGTTTGGCGGTACTGGCCCATGGCCAGACTTGTGGAGGCGATCAGCGACCGGTTGGCCGCGACGCTCAGGCCGAGCGTACCCAGTGCAGCAGCAGCGACCAAAGCTATTGCGGCGAGGCCGCCAAATCTGGCGATCGCTGCGCGCCCTGCAGCCGCTTTGTCGTACGAAACCCATCCGGATTCGGCAAAAATGACGTTCGTCAGCAGATCATGCAGAAAGAAGCTTTTGCCGGTCCCGGAAAGGTGAGGGCGGGAGTTGCTGCCGAAATCGCGGCCGATTGCGCCCAGCACCTGATCGATCGGCGTTCCCTCTTGCGTGCCTGACGAAAAATAGAGTCCACGCAGGCTGACATTCACCTGGCTGCGCGCCGGATCGAACAGGCCGGCGACAAAACTGGTAATTCGCCCCCGCAGCGCGCCGAACTGCGCCGGAAAGCCAAAGATGGAGATGCGCGTGAGCGGATCGGCCTCGTCCTGGAGGCGGTCGGCCATCTCGTCTGCCAGTCGGTTTGCCAGCACGTCGAATTCGGCAGGAGCCTCGGCGGCCATGTTCCTGTCGCGCTCCGCCGTCTGGAACGTCGCGCCCCACACTTTTCGCCTGCGCGGTTCGTCGAAATCGCCGAAGTAATCCATGAACCCGGAAACAAGATCGGCCTTGGTGAAAAGCAGGTAGACTGGAAACTGGATTTTCAGCGTCTCGTGGATTTCCCTCAGGCGGCTGCGTATCTCGACGATGTGGGCGTCGAGCTGCTGATCGTCGAAGCTCATAAGATCGGCAAGGCTGATGGCCAGGATGACGCCGTTTATCGGTTGTCTGGTGCGATATCGCTTGAGCAGCGACAAGAAGGCGAGCCAGCTTTTCCTGTCGCTCTCGGCATGGGAGTCCTGCGTCGTGTAGCGTCCGGCGGTGTCGATCAGCACAGCCTGGTCGGTAAACCACCAGTCGCAGGAGCGTGTTCCGCCAACGCCAGCCACCGGCTGGGCCTCCCCCGAACCGGCAAGCGGAAAGTTCAGACCCGAATTGACCAGGGCCGTTGTCTTGCCGGCACCCGGCGGGCCTATGACGACGTACCAGGGGATCTCATAGAGGAAGTTGCGCTTGCCGCTTGACCGTTTGAGCGCTGCCACGGCCTCATTCATGCGAGCTTCGAGCACCCGCGAATCGTCATCGCGGTCATCATTGTGAGCGACGACGGTCTCGAGTGCCTTTTGCGCCTTTCTCGCTTGCCAGAAGCGCAGCCCGTAGAACAGCGCCAGCGCCGCCACGATCACGCCAATGATGGTTGCGCGCAGCCAGGCAGGTCCCAGCGGGCGGGTATCGGCGAAGCGGATCAATGGCCCGCCAAACCACACTGCCGCCGCAAAGCCGGCCAGCGCGATAACGCTGAACATCCGCAGCAGCCAACGCGTCATGGGCGCTTCCAACAGGCCGTGCTCACAATGTTTCCTCCCTGGGGATCATCACATCGACACGGCGGTTCTTGGCGCGGCCTTCCGGCGTCGCATTGTCGGCGATCGGTTCGTCCTCGCCTTTGCCATCAACCGTCAGTCGCGAGGGATCGCTGAATTTCGGTGCCATCATCGTTTCCACAGCTTTGGCCCGGGCGACCGAAAGGTCGAAGTTGGATTTGAACGGGCTCGACTTTCGCGGTTTCACATTGTCCGTATGGCCGACGATCCGGATTTGCCCGGGCTCGGGTTGCAGCGCCGCGGCGATGTCGGTGGCAATGGGCTGGAACTCCGGCTTCGCCTCGGCCCTGCCGGACTGGAACAGCAGGACATTGTTGATTTCCACCACGATGAAGTTGCCCTTCGTGCCGATGGTCAGCCCGCCGCCTTCGACTTCCTTGGCCAGTGCCGAACGAATGCGATCAATCTGCGCGGTGGCCGCAGGTGGGGTGGCTTTCACCGGCTCGGCCAACGGCGCCACGCTGGCGCGCTCGATGGCGACTGGTGTCGACGGGTTGAGTGCCAGCAATTCACCGGCGGCGGCGTCGCCCTCATTGGTGATGAAGACGCGCAATGCGAAGAACGCCGCTGTCAGCAGCGCCGTCGTCGCTGCCGCAACGACCCAGAGCGGCAGGCGGGACGACGGCTGCGCCATCGTCGCCGCCAGGCCCTGCCAGCGCGGCGAGATGTCCTCGCCTGCACGCGCCCTGAAATAGCGAAGCGTCTCGTAGACGTCGCGTCGAACGCGTTCGAGATTGTTGTCTTCGCGCCTGACGCCTCGGTACTGGCCTTCGAAACCCAGCGACAGGCAGGCATGCATCAGTTCGAGCAGATCGTAGTGCGTCTCGGGATTGGCCAGTATCGTGTTCAGGGCTTCGTAGAAGCCTGTGCCGGTGATCTCGGTGTGAAAGAACTGGCGCAGCATGCCGTTTTGCGCCCAGTCGTCGCTCTTGGGCCAAGGCAGGTTGCCTATGAGATCGTCGGCGGTTTCGCACAGAGCAAATTTCGCGATCCGAGCATCCTCTTCGGGAACGCCGGTCTTCTCCATCGTTCGGTCGAATTTTTCGATCGCGTCGGCGACATGTTGCGCCAGTGGCTCCGCTTGTCTTTCGACGGGCATGATCCTGAGCTGCCCGAACAGGATCAGCAAAGGTGCCGCCGCCGCGAGAATGGGGTTTGCTGCGGCGTATTTGACCGTGTCCGCGGCGTCGAACAGGATCGCCTGCTCGACCGCCCGGGCCGGCGCGGCGGCGGAAGAGGCAGCACCGGCCGCGGCGCCCAAAGCCGCACCTTGATAAATCACGGTTCCGGATGCCCAGCCCGGCGGTGTATGCCGCCCGACCCCAGGATCGAACACCGTTGAATCCTTGACCGGAGAGGGTTGGCCTCCGTCAGCGGCAGGTAGCTCAGGAACTGGTGGCGATTTTTTCTCGCGCCGTGGACTTGCGCGAATGACGGTCTTGCCCGCCAGGCCGAAGGGGTCGTCCTTCGAGCTCATCGCCGACCGTCCGTGCAGGCGGTGTGGCCGCGATCGGGCGAGATGGGCGCAAAACGGTTGCTGGTCGGGGAATGGAAATACGACCCCCGCCGGCCGTGGCAGTGTCCGGAGGACGATCGACTGGAAAACGCTATCCCGCCGTCACATGACATTTGCCGCAGACCCCCAGCTCAATGAGTCTTACCCGCTTGGCGAACTGTCGTACGTGATCGTAATCTCAGAAATCGTCGATTGGAACCGGATGCCGGGCGTCGAAGGGACTTTTCTTCGCCGACTGCTGTACCATGCGTTACTTGGTCATGCGTTTCCTGGCCACGCGTTTCTTGGGATCGCCTATTTTTGCTTGTCGGCTTTGGCGTAGGCCTCGCTGAAATAGGCCAGGAATATGTCCAGCATGCCGTTCTCGTGTGCTTCCTCCATGGTCCGCCATGTCGCGACATAGGCGTCCCAGGCCTGGCTCTTCTTCGACGTAAACGACGTAGGCGGGAGTTTCCTGCTGATCGCCTCGGGCGACAGGTCGTCAAGCAGCCGGGAGAGCGCGGTTTGCATGGCTGCATAGGTGGCAAATTCGTGCGTCTTGAGATCGCGGAATGCATCTTCGATGCTGCGCCTGGCATCAAGATAGCCGGCCCTGCGACGGGCGAACATGATTTCGAGGATGTCGTCGGTCCCCGGAACGAACTTCAGCGGATTGTTGTCTGCGGCGCTGATCATCGTCCGTTGTGTGCTCTTTGCCAACGTTTTCGCGGCCGCGCGGGCTTTCAGCAGCAAGGTCAGTTCTTCGACCACCGCCCGCAGGACCGCGCCGATTTCGGCGGCAACTTCATGCGGGTCGCGCAATTGAAGCAGTTCCGGCGAAATGCCGGCTCCGATTGCGATCTCCCGCAGCACCTCGTCCCTGGTCGAGGGCAGCGGTGTCGGGGTCGACGAGGACGCCGACGCTGGAATGCGCTGCCCGGACCGTTGCTGCGCAGGCTCGAAGAAAGCCCCGCCTCCGAATTCCAGCGGCCGGCCCGTCGCGACCGGCATTTCCCGCGGTGTCGAATTTTGGTTGGCTTGAGGATAGCCTGCTGTGTCGCGCTCCTCGTCGATCGACACGACGATGACATAACGGCCGATCAGCATCCTGTCGCCATGGCCCAGCCGATGCGGCCCGGTCATGCGCTGGCTCGATCCGTTGATGAAGGTCCCATTGCGCGAGACATCGTGCAGCCAGAACGCGCCTGCCTCGTATCGAACCTCGCAGTGCCGGCCCGAGATGAACTTGTCGGGATCTGGCAAGGTCCAGTCACAAGCATCGCGTCCGATTTCGAAGCCGCGATCGCGCGCTGCGTAGCCGGTCGGGATGCCGGCGGGCAGCGCGTCGACATTGCTGATTTGCAGACTGATGTACATCCAGGATCGCCGCGGATCGTTGATCGATACTGCACCATTCTAGCAGTTTGCGCGTAGAACAGCACAGCCGCGTTCCAAGCCGGTGCTTCGACAGGGCAAGTTTCAGGCGCCACCGGGCCTCTTTGGTCCGCAGGGCAACATGTGGTAGGCTCCAGATGGCCTGGTGCGGCGGGTCGAAAAAGTTCCTCAACAGAGTGCGGGAACTTCAATCCTTCGCGCCGGCGGCCGCGTCCAGGAGGGGCACGACCCATGCCGAACGAACGTGCCACGGTTGTGCAGACACCGGTTGGCGCCGACCTGTTGACCTTCACGCATCTCATCGGGCGCGATGAGATCAGCCGTTGTTTCGCCTATACGGCCGGGTTCGTAAGCACGGACCCCAACATCGATCCGCTCAAGATGCTGGGTGGTCCGGTTTCGGTCGAAGGTGAATCAGATCCGAAACGATGGTTCAGCGGCATCGTGTCCGAGTTCCGGCTCACCCGCATCGAGGACCGGCTGGCCTACTACGAAGCGGTCGTCAGGCCGTGGCTCTGGTTTCTCGGCAACACCACCGATTGCCGTATTTTCCAGAACAAGAGCGTCGTCGACATCGTCAAGGACATCTTCAAGAAATACAGCGTGGCGGAATTCGATCTGCGACTGCAGGGATCCTACCCGCCGCGCGAATACTGCGTGCAGTATGACGAGACCGATCTGGATTTCGTGCAGCGACTGCTCGAGCATGAAGGCATCCTGTATTTCTTCGAGCATGACGAGGGCAAGCACACGCTTGTCCTGGTCGATGCGATGAGCAAGCTGAAGCCTGCGCCGGGCTACGAGAAAGTGCCCTATCATTTTGAAGGTCAGGGTTCCCGGCGCGATGTCGAATACATCACCGAATGGATACCGGGCAGTTCGGTGCGCCCGGGCGCCTACGCTCATACCGATTATGATTTCAAGAAGCCGGGCGCCGACCTGATGGCCAAGTCGGCCCAGGCGTTCAGCCACAAGCTGGCGGCGGGCGAGAACTACCGCCAGCCCGGTGCGCATCTCGAAGTGGGCCGGGGCGACAGCCTGGCCGCGATCCGCCGCGAGGAAGTCCAGGCCGTGCACCAGCGCATCGCCGCTGTCGGCACCGTGCGCGGCCTCTATTCGGGCTGCACGTTCACGCTGAACGGTTTTCCACGCGAGGACCAGAACCAGGAGTATCTGGTGGTCAGCGCCGAATACAGGTTGTTCGACCCGGGCTACAGAGCCCTTGCCGACGTCGACAGCGAGAACTTCCAGGTGATCCTCGGCGTGGCGCCGACCGCCGTGCCCTATCGCCCGCCACGGATCACGCCACGGCCAATCATGCGCGGGCCGCAGACCGCGACGGTGGTCGGTCCATCCGGCGAGGAAATATTCACCGACAAATATGCCCGCGTGAAGGTCCAGTTCCATTGGGATCGTCTGGGCAAGAAGGATGAGAACAGTTCCTGCTTCGTGCGCGTGTCGCAGACCTGGGCCGGCAGCGGCTGGGGGTTCATCCAGATACCGCGCATCGGCCAGGAGGTGATCGTCGATTTCATCGAGGGTGACCCGGACCTGCCGATCATCACCGGCAGGGTCTACAACGCCTCCCAGATGCCGCCCTACGGTCTGCCGGGCAGCGCCACGCAATCCGGCTGGAAGTCGGACTCCTCCAAAGGCGGCGGCGGCTACAATGAGCTGATGTTCGAGGACAAGGCCGGCTCGGAACTAGTAAATTTCCAGGCGCAGAAGGACCACAACCTTCTGATCAAGCACGACCGCACCAAGCTGGTCCAGCACGACCAGTCCGACCGCATCGACCACGATGCCAAGCACTCCGTCGGCCACAACCTCGACGAGGACGTCGGCAATAACAAGACGGTCAAGGTCGGCGTCGACCAGACCACCAACATCGGCTCGAACGACACCGAGACGGTGGGCGCCAACCGTTCGCTGACGGTCATGGCCAACGAGACCATCCATGTCGTGTCGAACTCGACGGAGAACATCGACGCCAACCATTCCCAGACGGTGGGGATTGTCCAGACCATCACGGTGGGCGCAGCACGCATCGACACGGTCGGCGCCGCCGAGACGCGAACAGTCGGCGCGGCACAGATGAACACCATCGGTGCCATACGGTCGGTCACTGTCGGTGCAGCGCAGAGCCACGATATCGGCGCGTCGGACGATTGGAACATAGCGGCCGCGCAAAGCGTCAATATTGGCGCCGACCAGAGTTTCGTTGTCGGCGGGGCACAGTCGTCCGAGATCGGCAAGGCACGAACAGCCAAGATCGGCGCGGACGACGCCACTGACGTCGGTGGCGCGCATGCGCTCCAGGTCGGTAAAGGCAGCGGCATTCAGATCAAAGAGGATAGTTCGATCAATGTCGGCAAGAACCTGATGATCGAAGCTGGCGACTCGATCACGCTCAAATGCGGCGACGCGTCGATCACCATGAAAAAGGACGGCACCATTGTCGCCGACGGCAAGGATATTACGATCAAGGGCAGCGGCAAGATCAACATCAAGGCCGATGGCGACGTGGTCGTCAAGGGAAGCAACATCCACAACAATTGAGGGCGTCATCATGCAAGTGCTGGATCGTATTGACGGCGTCGTGATCGGTCTGCTCATCGGTTTCGAAGACGGAGCGCCGCTTGTGGTTTTCGTAGGCAACCCGCGCGAGACGGCGATTGCAGCGCGCAGTCTGACGGAACTCGACACTTCGTCGATTGGGTCGGAACTGGCGTTGCTTTTCGAAGGTGGCGACCCGATGCGGCCGCTGGTCGTCGGACGCATCGTCGATCCAGCTCACAAGGAGAGGAAACTGTCAGTTGTCCGCGAAGGCGACCGTGTTGTCATCAGCGGAGAAGAACGCATTGAACTGCGCTGCGGCCTGGCATCGATCATCCTGGAGAAGGATGGGCGCATCACAATTCGCGGCAACCAGCTGACGAGCCACGCCAGCGGCACCAACCGCATCCGTGGCGGAGCCATCCATCTCAACTGAGGCGTTCACGATGCAGCGGATCGCGTCTATCGCTGCCATGGTGGACCAGCACGCCAGCGAGGCGGCTTTCCTCTGGTTCCGTCGCCGACGTGAAATCGATGGCCCGATCCTGGGCGAAACCGATATCGGCCGTATCGACCAGCGCCTGAATGCAAATCTCGAAGGGCTGATGGCTTCCGGAAAGGCCGGCTGGGAGGCGGCTCAGGCGCATTTCGCCGACTACGCCGAGCCCGGCGAGCTTTTCGTGCTCGGCGTGCTGGCGCTGCACTGGGGCGAGGCCGAAACCGTTGCCTCGGCGGTCGACGCCGCGACAACGCTGGGCGAGGCTGGCGCGTCGGGCCTGTCCGGTGCGATAGCGCGCACGCCGCGCGAGTATCTGAGTCCGTTCGTTGCGGAATGGCTGGACGCGCGCGATGCGCGGCTGCGCGGCCTCGGCTTAGCGGCACTCTGGCATCATCGCGTCGATCCCGGTACCCGCCTCGGCGATTTGCTGAGCAATCCGGACTCGGATGTTCGCAGGCGTGCATTTCGGCTTGCCGGCGGGCTCAAACGGCGCGACCTCCTTCCGACGGTGCTGGACGGACTTGACGGCGACACGTCGAAGGAACGCCTGACAGCCGCACATGCGGCCTGCCTTCTTGGTGAAGCGCGCTCGGCTCACCCGGTGCTTGACCAGATCGTGCTGGCAGAGCCGGGCCTCGCGCCTGCAGCGATCGAGATGCGCCTTTTGACGACACCCCTGAAGGCCGGCAAGGGCTGGTTGCAGGACCGTCTGAAGCAGCCTGCCTTGCGCGCCACCGCGACAGCGGCAATCGGCCTCCTTGGCGACCGGTCGGTCATGCCGTGGCTGATCGCGAAGATGCGTGAGCCAGAGCTTGTCTTCGCCGCCGGGCTGGCGTTGCGCGATCTGTTCGAGGTGGATCTCAATGATACCGACCTGTTCACGACAGACCCGGCCGCGCTCGGCAAGGAATTTAAATCCCTGACCGCCAGCCCGCTTCCGGTCGCCGATCGCGTGACGGCATGGTGGGACGAGGGGCGCGGCGGGGGCAATCACGAGACCTTCCATTCGATGCGCAGGCTTCGGCTGGACGCAATACGCGCCGCACTCGCCAAACCGGATGCGCCGCTGACCGATTGGCGCAGGACGCGCCGGTTCCCCGCCTGGATGTGAGTTCAGCGCAGGGTCTAGCGGTGGGCCATGCCAGCCATTACCGCGGCAGCGCGCAGACCGCCTCCAGAAGCCACCTCGCAGATGGCGGTCGGCCTGTCAGCCGCCAGCATGAGGGCCATCGCCCCTCCCGCCTTGCCGACGGTCTTCTGGTTGATCCCGTGGCGCTTGCCAGTGCCCTCAGGCTCTCTTGACTATGCTGCATCGCTCGACGGCCCGCCTCTGTCGTTGTGGCGCTCCTATGCAGAATGTGGCCCATAGCAGCACATCCTTTGACTAAGGATGCCCATCACAGCCTGGGATCAAACATATAGCTGCTCATTCGGGCGCGTACCGGACGGTCCTCCTCAGGTATGCAGGGGGAGCAAGTGATGGCACCGATTCTGGAACAATAATTCACCCTTCGCGCCAAAATTTGTTATGATTGTTATGATAAAGGCCCTCTAGGCGGTGTTGAGGGACATGACCGGCTCTTTTCCATTGGTGCGCGCTGCGGAAGTCGAGGATGTGGCGGCGCTGGATCGCACGGTCTTTGCCGGCGGCTGTTCCGAGTATGCCGAGACTTCGGCCGCCGCGTTGTCGAAAAATGTACTGAAGCTCTATTACGAGGACTTCATCGCGCAGTGGGACAGTTTCCTGCGCGACGTCAAGCTGGCCCGGTTGACCGACCTTTCGGCTGCCAGCGAAAACTTTAAGTACCTGTTGAGCGCAGACTCCGCCGTCAGGTGGTCGGTGACGGCAATCGTGTGCAAAACCGAACTGACGCGCTCCGATGACAGCCTGCGGCTGGGGGCAGTAGGCTATTGCGCGGACTTGACGTTCAATGCGTCAAGCGTCGATAACCCCTACAATTTGCAAATGTTCAAGAAGTTCTCCTGTCCGGCGCAGATATGACGACAGGTTTTTTCGGCAAGATACCCTCGACAGGCGACTTTATCACCTGGAATCTGCCGCGCGTCCTCACCGACCGCTGGGACCGCTGGATGTCGATTGAACTGCGTGACAGGCCCGATACAGGCGAGCTCAATCCGCGCATATGGCGCTTCTCGGTGCGCGCGGGCATCTTCGGCGACCAGCCAAATGCGGGCGTCTGGCGCATGAGCGAAGACAGGGTCGGCCGGCGCTATCCGTTCGCTATAGTTCGACTCGGCCCTCCGCCGGAGGCTACCGACCCATGGTTCGATGAAATGGCGCGGCTGATCGCGGGATGCATCGACGATTTCTGGCCGCCGTCGCGGATACAGCAGCGCGTCGTGGAACTGCCGCCGCCGGGCAATGGCGCGTCGCCGGAACGCATAGCCTTCTGGACGGACGACTGGGAAGTGAGGGAACTGGCTTTTGCCGACATCTACGACCTCGCCGACAATGGTCTGATCGCCATGCGTCAGGCGTCCACGCCAGCCGAGGCCTAAGCCATGCCCTGCACGGTGTTCGCGGAAAACATGGGGTGGTTCCACAAGGGCAGCAACGGCCAGGCGATCGCGCCGGGTGACGTCTGCTTGACGCCGCCCCCGCCACCCGCGGGGCCGGTTCCGGTGCCTTATGTCAACATGGCGTTCGCCAAGGACCTGATCAAGGGAAGCAAGAGCGTCAAGGCGGATGGCGGCAATCCGACGGCGCTGGAAAACGTTTCAGAGTGCTCGATGTCCACCGGCAATGAACCGGCGACGCCAGGTCTCGGCGCGGGCGTGGTGACGCACAAGATCAAAGGCAAGGCCAGTTTCACACTGTGGTCGTTCACGGTGAAAGTAGAAGGCAAGGGCGTTTGCCGGCACGGCGATCCTGTGCTGCAGAACACCATGTGCACTCCGCCGAATTGCACGACCCTCGGCGCATTAACGACGCTCAGGGCCGAGTTGGGTGACCTGTACAACAAGCCTTGCCCGAAGAGCAAACCCTACAGTCAGGCCTGCCGGCCGGGCCGCTCGGCCGAGCAGCGCGACGCGGTTAATGGAAAGCCTTGCTGGGAATGCAAGGGCAAGAGGGCAACCGGCACCGCCCCATTCCATAGGGAAAAGAGGGGGAGGAGGAAGAGCAAGCAGCAATGGACCAAGAATGAGGACGGCTCATGGGAAAAGAAGGAGTATCGCACCCACGACCACCAGCCCCCGCTGAACGAGGCATGGGACAAGGGCGGCTGCCATCTCGGCGTTGAAAAATTCAAGGAGATGATGCGCAAGGCGAAGTTCGCCCGGCCGCATTGTGAAGAGCACTACATGAGCCAAGGCTCGAAGGTTAAGGCGAAGGTAGCCAGGGGCAGGAGATGAGAGGTACGATCGATGAACGCGCGATACGACGATCTCCAGGCTGAATATGTCGCCGATCTCCGCAAGGTTCTGCCGCCAGTGATGGCCTGGTGGAAGGAACACGCAGGGCGCGGTCCTGAAAAAATGCAGGACGCAAAATCCCTCAACTCGTTCGAACAACGATGGCCGATGGGTCCCGTTGCGCATCCCAGAGTGCTTGAGGTCGTCCGAATCTATTACCTGCGCATCCTCGAACTGAACCGCGAGAACGAAACGAACAAGCAGCCGGACGCTGCGCCGGAGGAAGGTGATTGGGGGTCCGACGACGACTCAGATGACGTCGACTTTGCGCTTCCGGTCGATTTGCTGGTCAACGACCTCAAGACCGCGGCTCCTGATCTCTTTGAGATCATGACCTTTCTCGTCTTCGTTCCGGTCGGCCTGTCTCCAGGCGGGGAGTATTGCTGACATGGCGTTCAAGGTCGTCCACAACATCGAAAACGGCGTAAGGCAGCTTTTGAACGCGCCCGACGATCTCGCGGGCCAGGTGCCGGGCCAGGGCAAAGCCAAACCGATTGCCGAAGCGACCGAGCAGCACAGGGAAATCTACGCAGAGTACATCGCCAACTTCGAGGTTGCGTACAAGGTCGCGGACAACTGGTGGCAGGGCAATGTGCAGGCTTTCGTTGAGGAAGGTTATGACCACGACGAGGCGGTCGACCTGGCATTCGACAGGCGTCTGGCCGGTCCAGCATCGGCGCCCGAAGTCGTCTGGTTCTTTCGCAACTACTGGCTCGAATTCGACGAGGTCAACCGCTCGTTGCCCGCGGCCGATCGCGTGCCCCCGCAGGTCGCGATGCTGCAATGGCTGGTCGACGAGAAGTACGAGGATTATGTGCAATTGATAACGTGCATGCCGTACTGGCCGATCGGTCTTGACGAGAACGGCAACTGGACCTGAACCATGTCGTTCGACGTCGAGGTCGAGAACCGGACACCATTCAGCGCCGTGACCCACGTCCAGCATGACGCGGACGGCCAGGAGGTGCTCGTCGCGATGTTTTCGGCGAGCTTCGAGGCGCCAGAACGGGACGGCAGGCTGGACATTGCGGCGGCTCAGTTGCCTGTGGTCCTCGGAGATGTGCCGCGTGGCGTGCCCGGCGTATCGTCAAACCGCTATGACGCCGACATCGCACCGCGAAAGCCGGCGTCCGAGATCGTCGTCAACGGCACCGCCTACACGCCGAAGGACAGGCCGGCGCGTGAGATGCAGGTCGGCTTTCGCGTCAACGGCCTGCAGAAGGTGCTACATGTGGTCGGGGACCGTATCTACGACGCGGGCGCTTACAGTGAGCCGCTCCCCTTCCGCACAATGCCGATCATTTATGAACGCGCCTTTGGCGGCATGACCGCCGCCGCAGCTGATGCCGAAAACCCAGTCGGCGTCGGCTTTCGCCATGCCGTCTCGGCCGACCCCTCCGTCAGAACACATGCGCCCAACATCACCTATCCGGACCAGATGTTCCGCGGCCCGCAGGACCGGCCGAGGGCCGCAGGCTTCGGCCCGATTGGCAGGAATTGGCGGCAGCGCCTCCAGTATGCGGGCACCTACGACCAGGCCTGGATCGACAACCAGTGGCCGTTGCCGCCCAAGGATTTCGATCCGCGGCACCATATGAGCACGCCCCCCGACCAGCACCTGCCGCGCATCGTCGGCGGCGAAGACGTGCGGCTCATCGGTCTGACGCCGTCCGGCTGCTGGGATTTCCGGATGCCGCGTGTCATCGCGCCGATCCGCCTGCTCTTCGCCGACAGGGTCGAGGAGCGCGATTTTGTGGCCGACACGGCCATCATCGAGCCGGACCTCTGGCGCGTCACCCTGAAATCGCGCATCGCGCTCGTCACCCGCCGCAACGCGCCCGCCCTGCGTGCAATCGTTTTCGGACAAGTCACGCCCGCGCTGCTCGTGGCGAAGCGCAAGCGCAAGCAGTATTTCAGCCACTATGGAGGCGACGGGACATTGCGTGACCGGCCGATGTGGCAACCGTGAAGGCCCCGGTCTACCTCGCGGGCGCGGGCGCGGTCACTGCCGCCGGGTTGGACGCGCGCCAGACGCTGGCGGCCATTCGCGCCGGCCTGTCGGCATTCAATGAAATCGTGGTCGAGCCGTTCCCCTCTACCCAGATCGCCGCGCGTGTACCGACGACCTGGAAACTGCGCAAAACCGATGGCGAGTGGCTGGTGAACATGGCCGTTCGGGCCATCATGGAAGCACTTCGCTCGGGGCCGTTCGCGGCGGCGGCGACGGCGCTAGTCATTTCGCCGCCCGAGAGCTTCCGCAGGCATCCGGCCTTTGCGACCGTACCATTTGTCGAGTTTCTGCCTGCCGTCATGCTCGGTTGCGGCGGCAGCTTCCATCCGGCGTCGATCGCGGTGGATGGCGGCGCGGCGGCCAATGTCGGTCTGCTTGAACGCGCGGCAGACTTGTTCAGCCGGCCAGGTGTCGAACAGATCATCCTGGGCGGGGTCGACAGTTTCCTCAACGACGTCGACCTGGACCGACTGCGGCAAAGCGGGCGCCTGAAGTCGTCGGACGGCGCTCAGGGTCTGGTCCCCGGCGAAGCGGCGGTCTTCGTCAGGCTGACGAGCGCGCCGGAGGGTAATGGCGCGGTCGCTCCCGCTGTCGTCAATATCGGCGTCGCGCGCGAGGAAGACAGTGTCCTCTCCGACCGTTTCAGTCAGGGCCGCGCCATGCTGAGCGCGTTGCGCGCGGCGGTTGCGAGCAACGGGCCGAAGGAACCTGACATTTCGTTTGTCGTCAGCAATTCCAACGGCGAGCGTCATCGCGCACTCGAGCAACTGGTTGTGCACCCGCGCTTCTATCGCACGCTGCGAGAATTGACCCCGACGGCGTATCCGGCGATGACCGTCGGCGAGATTGGTGCTGCGGCAGGTGCGCTGGCGTTGATGCTGGCGGCGGATGGCATGCGGCAAAACTATGCGCCGGGACCTGCAGCGATGCTTGAGATAGCGTCCGAAACAGGCCTGAGGACGGCGGCGGTGGTCACGGGAATGCGCCGGCGTTGAGTTGATCGGCTTCAGGCTGGAAAGGGGCGTGCGCGCCGTCGTTGGCAGAGGAGGGCTGAGACAGACTTCGCCTGGCGCAATGCCCTTGCCACCACTGCCCTTGTGAAAGAAGCCCATGCTCTGAAGACAGTAAGGCCCATCGTCAGATATCCTCGATTGCGGGCTTGGTGGCGCGCAGCTTCGGCAGGGCGTTGTCAGCGAGGTCGTGGATATCAGCGAAGCAAAACTCGGTGACGCCGAAGTCATCGCACCAGAACGTTAAGGCGGAAGCGTCGCCCGTGCTCGTCTCTCTCAGCAAGGCCACCGTCTCTGCTAGTTTGGTGGTTGACCAGTTACCTTCCACAGCGCCATTAAGGCATGCGGCGATTTCGTCAAACCATCTGGCGGTTGGCTCCGGCGGCGGTCCAAGCCTTACAATGGCAAAGGGGTATCGGCGCCCTACGCGGTCGTAGCTCATGCGCCATGCCCCGGCACAGGGCTGGTCGCCGAAGATGCCGGCCGGCACGGTGAAGCGCCATACGCGCGAGTCAAGTTCCCCCTCATCGGGTCGCGCCAGCAATTCCATCGACATCCAGCGGTCCCAGCGGTCGATGAAAGCCCGCGGCAGGTTCCAGGCGACGAAATCTCCGGTCGCCGGGATCTTTCCGAAGAAGCCGGTGCTTATATCTGCGGTGGACATGAGAATTTCTTGAACATTTCCAGATTGTACGGGTTTTCGACGCTGGCGGCCTTGAGCTCGAAATCGGCGTACATGCCTTTCGTGCCCAGGCGCAGGCTGTAGACATCGGACAGCGAAGTGCCGGCGAAGCGGCCGCTGCGCAGCATCCTCAGCCATGCCCAGCTGCCGGTCTCGTTGAGCAGGACTTCGGGCGATCCGTCGATCGGCTGGAAGGCGAGCGTAATGACCCCGGTGCCATCCTTGCCGGGCCAGGTCATCGGCTGCGGCCGCGTCGCGTTGTTGTAGTAGACGAGGCTCTGGCCATCGAGATTGAGCGTGACGCGCGTGACGTTGGGAGACAGATCCTTCGGCTCGAGCGTGAAGCTCATCACCGGTCCGGTACCACCGGGAAAGAGATCGTCGCGGATATGCCTGGCCTGCTCGAACGCCGGCAGCGCCGCAGGATCGAGGCCGAAATCGGCGCGCCACTTCCATGGCTGGCTGGTCGTGTCCACATAGTTGATCAGGTGGTCGTTGATGAAACCGTCGATCAGCCCGGCCGGTCCGAACAGGCGGGCGAAATCACGCACATTGACGTCCACAGCGCTCTCGGCGCTGAAGGGATAGCGGTCGTTCAGCGCGGCCTGGCAGAAAGGCAGTATGTCGGCCCGCCAGATGGCGTTGAGCTCCGAAGTGACCGCTTTCTGAGTCAAATTGCTGGTATCGCCGGCAATCCCGCCCAGCCAGGTGTTGATGGGGTCGGGCAGGATCTGTGCCTGCCTGGCGACCGCGCCCGTCAGTTCGGCAAGGCCGCCCTGCTTCTTGATGGCGTCCTGCGGATTGGGGTTCGCGGTGACCGTCTGCAGCACGTTCGAAAGCGCGGTCAGCGCGACAACCGCGGCATCCAGTGCCGGCGGCTGGCCGTCGACCTCGGCGATGGTGCTCTTGAGCGGTTTGAAATGTTCGGCCACCAGATTGCCGGTCAGGTCCACCTCGCTGGCCGATCCGGCGCGGGGAAGCAGTTTCGCGCCGCTTGTCGCCAGCTTGCCGAGCTTGCCAAGCTTGCCGAGCAGTTTCGAAGCGCCCTTGGCCGCCGCCTTGTTGTCGGCGGGCGCGTCATCCTCGGAGCGCGTCAACTCGGTCTCCTGAACGACCGCCGTAAGCAGCCGCTTCAGCGCCGAGTCTGCACTCGACAGGTCCTTCAGATTTTCGCCGGCGACATTGAGATCGGTCAATGGCGCCAGCCTCATGTCGCGCAGGAAGCTATCCCATTGCGCGATATAGTCGTCATAGTAGAGCTTCAGAATATCCTCCGACAGCGCCGAGACCGAAGTTTCTGAGTTTTCCGAGCAGCCGCCGGCGAAAACGGCGCGATCGAGCGCCGCTTGGGCGGCGACATCGTCGATGCGGTCGAGAATGACATCGTGGAAGCCGGTATAGGTGAAGGCTCCCGAAATCCCGACGCGAAGTGTCTTGGCGGATCGCCGTGCAAACACCTTGCCACCGTTGGGGCCGGCGAAATTGGCCGGGATCCACTCCTTGAGCCCGGCCACTGCCGGATCGGCCAGCAACTGCTTGTAGGCACGCGCCGGCAGTGAAATCGTGCACACCGTCTTCAACGCTTCGGCAACCAGGGCCTGGTCGGGCGCAATATAGCTTTCGTCGACCGTCATGCGGCGGATGGCGGCAAGCTGGTGTTCTTCGGCATCGGCTGTCGGAAATGGTGCCGCGGCGGCGAATTCGGGCAGGCTGTTGACCCACCAGTTCTGGGCGAAATCGGGATCCATCTGCGACAGCCCGGTCATCATCCGATAGGTCTTCAGCGCCCCGAGCATGAAATCCGGATCGCGGATCTGCCGCCACATGGTCGCCTCGAGCAGTGCGACCATGCGTGGCTCGAGGACGTTGCGCAGGGCGTGGTCGTAGGTGTCTGTCTGTGCCCGCACCAGTTCCGCCGAGGCCGATGGCCCCAGCAGGTCCTGGGCGGCGCCCGGCGGTTCTATCCGGGCACTTGCGACCGCGTCCATCGCACCGAGCGCGCCGTCCATGGCAGGCTGTTCCACCGATGCAGGGGTTGCGGCAACAGAGGTCAGCGGAGATTGCAGCGCTTCGAACTGGCCTGCCTGGGCCGAGATGGCATTGCGGTTGTCGTAGTAGGACCAGGTGAACACCGCACTGGCCAACAAACCCGCCACGGCACATGCAGCCGCGGCACCGCGCCAGATCCAGGCGCGGCGGCGTTGCGCCAGCGGGTCGAACGTACCGAGGCCGGCTTCCTTGAAGATGACTTCGGTGAGCAGGTTCTTGAGGAAGAAGCTGCGTTTCTCGACCCGTGGTGCGGGGAGGGCCCGGCGTGGCGGTAGGCCGAAGGAAGAAGACAGCGCCGCGGTCAGCCGGTCGATGGGCGCCCCTTCCTGCGTCGCCGATGTCAGGTAGAGCCCGCGCAGCCAGGCGACCTCTTCATACCGGCTTTCGCCGAACATCGCCTCGACCAGCACCTGGATCGGTTCGGACAGGCTTGCGAGTTGGGCGGGAAACCGGAAGATCTCGGCACGGGCGGCGAGTTTGTCCTCATCCTCCAGGCGCGGCACCAGCCGCCGCTCGAGTTCCGTCGCCAACGTCGAAATCTCTCGTTCGATGGTCTTGGCATCCACACGCGCATCCAGCGCGAAGGTCGTTCCCCATACCTGCTCGCGCGAGGCAGTGGACAAGCCGCCGAAGAAAGCCTCGAAACCCTTGATCAGATCGGCCTTGGTCAGCATCAGATAGACCGGAAGGCGGATTTCGAGGCGGTTGTTGAGCTCGGCCAACCGGCGGCGGATCTTGCGGCCGTGCGCCTTGATGGCGTCGTCGCCTTCCGAAAGCACGTCGATCGAAAGCGCGACGATCACGCCGTTGAGCGCGCGGCGGCCCCGGTGCTTCTTCAACAGGTCGAGGAAGCCCAGCCATTCCGCCGCGTCCACATCGGGCTGGCTCTCCTGCTGGACATAGCGGCCGGCGGTGTCGATCAGAACCGCGTTTTCGGAAAAGAACCAGTCGCAGTTGCGCGTGCCGCCGACCCCCTGCAGGTCGTCTGTGAGGTCGATCGGAAAATTCAGTCCGGACTGCCGCAAGGCAGTGGTCTTGCCGGTGGCCGGCGGCCCGACGATCACATACCATGGCATTTCGCGCAGAAACTTGCGTCCGCCCAGCTTGCGGCGCTTCAGTTCGGCCATCACCTCGGCGAACTTGGCGCCCACGGCTGCGACATTCTCTTCGCCGGGGCTGAGCGGCTTTTCCACTGCTGGTGCGGCAATCTCGGCGACGAACATGCGGTTGGCGCGGATCGCCCGGCGCTGGGCGACGATCAGCCAGATCAGCCAGAAGATGACCAGCAGCGCGATGATGACGATGCGCACATTTTCAGAGGCGAACGGTTCGTAGGGACCGACCCTGACGATCGGACCGAACACCCAGATGACCAGGGAAAGCAGCGTGATGCCGATCAGCGTCCACAGCCAGCGTGATGTCAGAACTGCCCACAGGAAGCGCAGGATGAACATCTCACAGCCTCTTTTCGACGAGCACCTCGACGCGGCGGTTCAAGGCCCGCCCCTCGCGCGTGCTGTCGGTGGCCACTGGATCGGTGGCTGCGCGGCCCTCGGAACGGACGCGATCCTGCGGCACTCCGTTCTGGACCAGCATGTCGGCAATCGTCTGGGCGCGAGCCTCGGACAGTCGCTGGTTGGTCGACAGCGGATTGGTCTTCTGCAGCGGAACGCTGTCCGTATGACCGATCACCGTGATCTTTCCGATGAGCTCCTGATTGGCGAGGATCACCTTGGCGATCGACCCGATCAGGGGCTCGAAGCCCTCGGTCAGTTGTGGCCGCGACGACTGGAACAGTTCGGGGTTGGAGGCCTGGATGATCAGCTTGGCCACCGAAACGCTTTCGGTACCGCTGAGGGCGGATTTCAACTCGGCCGGCGCCCCGGCCTGAAATTCCGGCAACAGCGCAAAATCCACTTTCTCCGGCGGCGGTGCATCGACCTTGGGCGATGCCCGGGTGATGTCGCCACGTGCAGGCGGCGGCAACGCGCGAACAAGCGCGGAAAGCTCGACCGCCTGGCTGCTCAGTCCCGTCGAGAGCCCGACATGGACTGCCGTGGCGATGACCGCCGCACCGAGCGCCATGACCCAGATCGGAACGATGAAGCGCTGCGGCTCGTCGGATGCGATCACGCCCTTCCAGTTTGGCGACAAGGGCGCGCCTTCGGCATCGACATCGCGCAAGAAGCGTGCCGCCGCCACGCGAACGGCATTGATCGAGCGGTCGCCTGACCGGTTTGCCACACGATATTTGCCACGGAAGCCAAGCGCCAGGCAGTGATACTGCAGCTCCAGCAATTCGCGATCCCGGTTCGGATGGCGCTCGAGCTCGTCGAGACGTGTGAAGAACTGCGTTCCGGCATCGACATCGCCGCGCAGCATGACCACGAGCGGCTGCCGCGGCCAGGCGCTGGCCCCGCCCCATGGCGTGTTCAGGGCCAGGTCGTCGAGCAGCGCCGCCACGACCCATGCTGCCTGGTCGGCCCGCTCCATTGAGGATCCCGCCGTCATTGCCGTGTCGCGGGCCCGCACCAGTTCTTCGAGCAACCGGGTACGCAGTGCTTCCGGATTGTCCGGCGCCAGCGCGCTTTCAAGTTCGGGAGCGAACTCGAGCAAAGGCGCGAATGCGTTGACGAGCGCGTTCGGGTGGGTGCGGGATCGCTTGACCACCGCGCCCGGCAAGAGTGGCGCCATGGGCCGCGGCATCGGCGCGCCGGTCAATCGAATACGAGTGCGTTCGCGATCCTCCGACAGTCCGAAAGGATCATCGCGGCTCATCATCTCACCTGTTCACCGAATAGCAGTCCACCTGCGGCTCGCTTGGCAACACGCCCGAAACGCCGATGACGAAGCCGGGAGCATCGAGCAGCGACGCCCAGTACTCGCTCTTCTGGTCCAGCTCGAGGCATAGCCGATCGCCATCGTAAGGGATTTCGCGCGGCTGCGAATGAAGCGGTTTAAGCGGAATGCCGGGCAAGCGCGATTTCCACAGGCCCTCGAACTGGTCGGCCGAGCCGACGGTCGCCTGGTTGACGAATATCTTGCGCAGCGCGTCCTCCGACAGCTCCGAACCGACCCGGATGACGATCCGGCTGGCCACCAGCAGCTTCGGGTTGTCGATGCGGATTTTCCAGACATTGGTCGAATGCCTCATGACCGGCAGCGCACGCGATTTCGGCTCGATGTAACGCAGGCTGAGGATGAGCGAGCGCAGCGCATCCGCCAGCGCCGAATAGGCGGGGCCAGGGGCCATGTGATCGTAGGCCGGCAACTCGCCCAGCCGCCGCGCGCTCGATCCGTAGGTGGCCATCGAACCGGCAAGCCCGGCTAGCTCCAGGTAAAGCTCGGCCGGATGGAAGACATCTTGGGCCAGTATGTGGGCCAGCCGCGGGCGCGCCGCATTGGCGAGATTGAGCATCAGCAGATCTTCGACGCTGCGCCCAGGCCCACCCATGACCATCTTGCCATGCGCCTCGGCGATCTGGTCGAGACCGGTGACAACTTCCAGCAGCAATTGCCGATACCAGGCCACCGCGCCGGTAATCAGTGTCGGTGGCAGGAAGGTCTCGTCCAGGGAGACGCCGCCATCGGCTCGAACGCCCTTGAGGTCGGCTATCGGCAAGGCCGTGTAGCCACCGACCGACTTGCCGGGTGCAAGCAGCAGCGCCTGCGGGCGGGCGATTTCGATTTCTTCAGGGTCTGAACCGCCCTGGACGGCGTCACGCACCGAAACGATCCGTCCATGATATCGGGCTCCCGAGGCTGCGGCGTGCGCCGGATCGAAGCCGACACCGCCGGCAGGCTCCAGCGGCAAGGCGACCAGCACCGGTCCGGCGCCCGTGTCCGGGGTCACCGGCAGCGGTCTCGGCGCGTCCATCATGTCTGGGATGGAAAAAGGCGTTCCATCCGGGAAGATGCCCCGTGCGGACAGGATCGAAATCTGGCCGGCGTCCAGCAATGCCTGGTCCAGCGTCAGCTGTTGAAAGCCGAAGGTATGCAGTTGCCCGGCCTGCAACGCGCCGCGCACCGTCGCCTCGAAGAAGCGATCCTGCTGCTGGAAATGCTGGGTCCGCAGGAAAAGCCCCTCGGACCATAGCACCCTGTTTGCATCGCTCATGCCGCTGCTCTCTGCATTGAGCTCCCCTTGCCTTGGCTGCTAGGCGGAAATGCCGCCGCTGCCAAGCGTGACGTTGATCGTGAATTTCGATCCCGGCGATACCGACTTGGTTGTCCGCCAGTTCCTGCCGCCAGGCTCGCGGATCAGTGCTACGAAGCCCAGCGCCGTCGCGTCCGGCTCGACGGTGATGGTTTTGGATGCGGATTTCCCCGGCCCGACAGCGATCTGGTCGGACCCGATAAGATCGCCTGCCAGCGCCGTGCCGGCATCCCCCTGTAGTGCAAAATAGTCGGCGGAATTGAATTTGCCGGCGCTTTTCAGCCGCATCACGAGAACCGTCACCGGCCGATCGCCGCCACCTGGTCCTGCGTTCATGCCGGCCCCGCCGGTCACGTTGACGGTGATCACCGATGGCTTTGGCGGACCACTCTGGCAGGCCGCAAGCAACCCCGTCGCGCCCAGGGCAACGACAAATTCACGTCGATCGATCATCTCTCACTCCTCCTCGTAAGCATCCCGAAAATCAGCGCCGATTTCGCCAAGGAAGCTTTTTTCCGCGCTCTCGGCGATTTCACGATGGCGTTTCTGATAAAGCTCCCACAGCTTGGCGCCGCGCCCGCCCGAAAGCAGGGTGCCGATTGCCGAATTCGATTTCAGCTCTTCCTCGATCTCGGCCGGGTCAAAACGGTCGATCATCCGCCGCAAGGCGGCCTGTATGCCGCGCCAGGCGCGCACGTGATGTTGCGCGAGATCGCGGACCGCGTCGGCGATTGCCGCTTCGCCGGCGAGAAATCCCGGGCTGCGCTCGGCGATAAGCGTGACGATGGCATCATCGACCGTTGGCAGAAACTTGAGCGGATTGACCTCGGAGGCTCCGACCATGGTTTGCGCGACGCGGGCGTTTCCCTTTTCCTCGGCCCGTTTGCGCAGAAGCTGCATCAGGCCTTCCATCATCAGCCGATACTCGCGGCCAAACTTCTCCATTTCCGCGATGCTGTCGCGTCCGGGGAAATCGGCTTCCTCGACGCCCATCCCGTGCAGGAATGCCGAGCGAAGCGCCGACTCCCCCGGCTGCGGCGCGGCGGGCGGGCGGGCGGGTTTGGCAGCAGCGACCGCACGTGGTGGGGGAGGGGTATCCGCCGCTTGCACGGGCAAATCCCAGGGATTGGCGGATTGGGGTCGTTGGGCGGCGCGCTCGCGCTGTCCGGTCGAGCCGGCGCCGTTTGCCGAACTGGGCACTGCCGCCGGTCCGAAACCAAAATCATCATTGAAATCGGGTGGCTTTCCGGCAGTTGGTTCGGCTCCACGGCTTGGGGATGGCGCCGGCTCGAGGCTGAATGGGTCCGCCAGGTTCGCAGCACCGCTCGGCTCGAGAAAAGGGGCGGCGTTTCTCGACACAGGCGTTGCAACCGGATCGAGGCTGAACGGGTCATCGAAAGCAGGTGAGTTGCGCTGGGATGCGGCACGCTCGAACGCGCCCGGAGCCGGCTGCTCGAACGGGTTCGGCAGGTCGGCCGGACGTGGCCGTCGCGGCTCTTCTTCGACCTTGGCGGAAAAGAAGTCATCGCGGCCGATACTCACCGGTGCCCGAGATGGCTGCGGTACGCGTTCGGGAACCGGCTGGCCGGCTGCGGGTGCTTGAGCGACCGGCGTTTGCAGGTCGACATAGACGATGTAGTCGCCCAGCCTCAGCCGCATGCCGCTTTGCAGGCGCGCCGACTTGCCGGCGCCGAGCGGGCTGTCAGAGCCGTTTATGAACAATCCGCTGCTCGACGTGTCGGTGACGAAATATCCGTCTCGCCCGCCAGAAATCTTGCAGTGAGCCCGCGAAACGAACATGTCGGGATCGTCGATCTGCCAGCCCGCATCGGCGCTGCGGCCGATCACCAGCTCACCCTCGTCCAGCCGGGTCTGCCGTACCGCCTGGGTGCGTGGCCCTTGCTCCAGCGTCAGCAGCAGACTCATGCCGCGACCCCCGCGATTTCCGGCCGCCATCCGACGATTGTCCGCAGCCGCATGTCGTCAGCATCGCCCCTTTCGGCGGGCCGCGCAAGCCAGGTGGTTCGGCCGAGCTGTGCCGATCCGATACGCGGCGGCGGCACTGCTTCGCACGCAAGCACGATGCGCAGGTCGACGTCGAGCGATTCCCCGATCATGTCGCGAACGGCCTGTTTGAACAGTTTGAGTCGCTGGCCGCCAGGCAGGAAGGCCTTGAAGTCCTCGTACCCCAGCGGGCCGACGCGCAGTTCGATCCTGCTCTGGCGGTTGAAAACCCGCGGGCCGATCGTCGCCCCCCGGCCGAGCCCCGCATAGGCCTTTGCAAGGCGGGTCTGGAGGCCGGTCGGCACGGTTATCCAGGCAGCGATGAACTCCCTGATCTGCACGGGCACCTTGAATGCTTCCGCCAGGAACAGTGTCAGCCGTTCCGGGCCGTCGACCTGGCTGGCGAGCGAAGCCGCCTGGCGAAGCTTTACCGTATCGAGATCGGCGTCCTGGGTGCCGGGAAGTCCGATCCCAGCCATCGCTTCCAGCATAGCGCGAACACGTCCGCCGACCGCGCGTTCGACCTGTACGGCCGGATGCGCGTCCGCCCACGCCCGGTAGTAGAGGGCAATCATGCGGTGCTGCAGAATGTTGACGAAGTCCACGAACGTCGTGTCGCTGGTCAGCTGTGCGTCGGTGCCGGCGAACCAGCGCTGCGACAGGCGGTCGAGCACCCAGCGCGTCAGATGCAGCGGCATGGGACCCTCGGGTCCCAGCAGGCCAAGATTTGCAACCGTGACCCGGGCTGGCGTCTCGCCATCGGCTTCGCGGAACTGAACCAGGTCCCGCGCCGAAAAGGCGAGGCGCACATGCTGGCCGAGCCGTGCCGGCTCACGGTCGGGGCGGCCGGAATGGCCGAACAGACCGCTCCGCTGTTCGAGACGGCGCAGCAGTTCGAAGAAGTCGAACGTCTCGGACAGACCTTCGACCCGGTTCGGGCTGGGCTGGTCTAGATCAGGTAGCGATTGCCGGGCGTCATCGGCCATGGCACATCCTCCTGCTTCTGCAGCAGCCGCGTGCGGGTTCGCACGAAGCCGTTTATTCCGGCGTGGCGGGCAAACAGCCGCGCCAGCAAGGCCGAAAGCAGCAAGGTGCTTTGGCCGGCCAGGACCGATTGATCAACGTGCAACGTCACTTCGGTGCCGCGTCCGAAGCACATCGGCCCATCGATCTGCAGCCGTTCGATGACCGGCTGCGAGTCGATACGCACGATCGAATGCACATTGCGCGCAAGGCTCGGATCGCCGCGATCGGCATAGAGGTCGAGCAGAGCATGCAGAGGGTCGATGCCGCGGCCTTCCTTGGCAAGGCTGAGGAAGTTGAGCGCGAGCTGCGCCACCAGCCTCCAGGCAAGATCGTCGGCCCGCGATTCACCGTCGGCCCCAGCCGGCAGTGCCGCGGGGATGGCCGGCTGTGGTGGACGCAGCGCGCCAAGCAGCCTGACAGTTTCGACCGGGTCGCCGGCCTCCAACGTCAATGTCGGATTGTCATCGAGGATCGGCAGGTCACGATTGGTGCAAAGCGCCATGACGTCGAGACGCTTGAGCGGCCGGTTCGCCGGGCTTGCGAGCGGCCGGGATATGGCCAGGAAAACGTCATCCCCGGTGTATGACGTTCGGGTCAGTCCGTCGCGCCGCTCCTCCTCCGTCGCCCGGCGTGGGCGCCGCTCAGTTGAATAGACCCAGCCACTGCCGCGGTTCTGCCCCAGGCTGAAGAGTTCGGGGATTTCGGCGTCGTTGCCTTCTGTGTCGGCATCCTCCACGCGGATGACCCGGTAGATTTCGAAGTCGCGCGCCCGCGTTCGGTCTGCATGCAACACCTGCCGCGTCCGGCGCGCATCGACCTCGATGACGTTGCACTCACGCTCGAACAGATTGATGATCGGCGTTGCGAAAAGTTCGAAGTCCGCCGGTGTCAGGTCGGCAAGTTCGGGCACCGCACGTCTGAACAAGAAGATGATCTCGAGCCCGGCGGCGCATCGGCGCACGACGGGCTGAAGCCCGGAAACCCGCGCATAGTGAAAGCGCTCGGGCATCATGAAATATTCGCGCAGCAGACGGTACCCCTCGAATGTCGGACGGGTACGAGGCATCAGGGCCTCGTCGTCGCTGATGCCGACCATTTCGGGTGCCGGCAGGGGCGACAACGGGTTGGTCTTGCCTTCCGGGCGTGCGCCAACGGCCGAGCAGGCGCCGAAAATCGCATCGAACAGGAGCGGCGCCTTGGTGCGTCCAGCAAAATAGAGGTCGAGCCGGTCGAGCGCCAGTTCGTCGAGCCTGCCTTTTCCGGTTCGGGCCAGTACGATGCGGAGCGCCGCCGCGCCGCCGCCGCCGCCGATCGGCCCTATGCCGGCCATGGCCAGCGCGCTGCGATCCTGGAAATAGCTGACCGAAGTGACCGCTATCGGCCATAGGGTCATTTCTTGCGCGGTGGAGAACGTGCAGCGCGTCGACAGGCCTGGCTGCAGGCTGGAAACCAGCCGCGTGTTACGCTTGACGACGTGGCCGGCGAGCATGGTCTGGACCTGCTGGCCGGGTTTCAGCACCGCCATCGCCGTTGCCGGCGCCGGCGTGACCAGATCGGGATAGAGAACCTCGAGCACGCTGCGTGAAAATCGCGAGCGCTCGGCATCGACCTTCAGCCGGGTGCGCGCGGCAAGGAAGGCGACGCCGTCCAGCAGTCGCTCGACATACGGGTCCGGACATGGGACCGTATCGAGGGAGAGGTTGCGCGCCACCGCCGGATGCATATCGGCAAATTCCGCCGCGAGGCCACGGATATGGGTCAGTTCCTCCTCGTAATATTCGACGAAGACCCGATCCATCTCAGGCGTCCCTAATTTCGGTCCGCGCCAAGCCGTTATCGAGATTGATCGTGGTGCGCAGGCGCATGCGTTCCGGCGTCGGCGTCATGATCAGCACGGCGTCTATCTCGATCTTCAGGCCAACGGTCTTGTCGCCAAGGGTGACCGTAACCGTTGTTGCTCTCTCCCTGAGGCGAGGCTCGAAGGTGGCGAGCACCGCGCGGATCTCACGCGCCAGCACGTCGCGATCAAAGTCGCGGGACGACCGGCCCGAGAAGGAAGGCACGCCGTAATTGACCACGCTTCGACGCACCTCTGGAAAATCGGCGAGCGAAGGTGGATTGTCCGACACCTGTTCGTTTTCCAGATCGGAAAGCAACGGTGTGGCCTCGAAGCGCTCGGTGTTGAAGAGCGCCTCGATGTCACGCCGCACCGCTTCCCTGAGCACGCGAGCCGAAACCACCACGCCGCGGCTTTCGATCTCGACGCGGTGCTGGGTCTGAAAGGCCAATCGATGCAGTCGCCGTTTTTGATCGGGTGTCAGCTCCGCATCGGCGTCTATGGTGCGCGCACTGCCGGCGACGAGTGTGTCGAGACGGTCCGCGCCAAGCTCGTCGAGCAAGACATGGCGCAGCCCGTCTATCTCCGAAGTCAGGCCCGGCAGGTCATTGACGAGGCGATCCCAAAGTGAAGGCTGGACGGCCTCGCTTTTTGCCCGCAAGCTGCCGGTAGTCTGCTGCTTGCCCGCGCCGGGTCGCCGAACCTCACTTGCCGACATAGACATCCATTTCGGCTTCATCATTGCCGTCATAGACGAACTTGATCTTCTTGTAGGCGAAGCTGACCTCTTCCTGGATCAGGTCTTCCTCGTCCGGCGCCTGCGACATGTCGTATTCCATGATCGAGGCGTCGGTGAGGGTGACGACCAGGTAATCCTTGGTCTCGCCATCGATGGTCCGCCGTGCCGAGAACACCACCTCGTCCAGGGCCTTGTTCTCGAACAAAGCCTTCTTCAGGTAGGGCGAGGATTTGTCGTAATGTTTGATGAACTTGATCATGCCCATGGACACGCGGCCACGGCGTGAGAGCGAATTCGGATCATAAGGTGCGACCATCTTGTAGTCGACGCCATGGATTTCGATCTCGTCATCGTGGCCGTCGCGGGTGCTCGGGCCTTTGATATCCGGAACCTTCAGAAAACCATCAATCTTCACTGGCATTGTCTTTCTCCACCGCTTTCAAACAAAAACAAGGTCTGGTTGCTGCAAATCAAGTCTTCACGGACGGTAGTTCCGACACCAGTCGGAGCGAGGCATTGATGCCCTCCAGCTGGTAATGTGGGCGCAGATAGAAGCGGGCAGCGTAATAGCCAGGACGCCCCTCCACACTGTCCACCTGAACCTCGGCGGCGGCAAGCGGGCGCTTGGCGCGCGCCTTGTCGTCGGCAAAGGCCGGGTTGGCCAGCACGTACCGGTTGATCCACTCGGTCAACCAGATCTGCATGTCGGAGCGCTCCTTGAACGAGCCGACCTTGTCGCGCGCAATGGCCTTGAGGTAGTGCGCAAAGCGCGAAACCGGGAAGAGATAGGGCAGGTTGGCGCTCAGCCGCTCGTTCGACTGTGCGTCAGGGTCGACCAGCCGTCCCGCCCGCGTCTCGTCGTCCTGCAGCGAGTGCGCGCCGATGAAGGCCGCGAGATCGGTGTTCTTCCGGTGCAGGATCGGCATCAGGCCGAGTTTGGCCAGTTCGGCCTCGCGTCGGTCGTCGATGGCGACTTCGGTCGGGCATTTCATCGCGATCGACCCATCATCGGTCGGGAAGCTGTGCACCGGCAGGTTCAGCACCGTGCCGCCGTTCTCGACGCCGCGGATCTGCGTGCCCCAGCCAAACAGCTTGTGGCTGCGGTTGATGTTGACGCCCATCGGGAAGGCGGCATTCATCCAGACATATTTGTTGTGGTCGCCCTGCACCTCTTCCTCGAAGGTGAAGCCCTTCACCGGAACGGTATCGGTGCCGTAGGGCAGCCGGGCCAGGACGCGGGGCATGGTCAGGCCGATGTAGCGAGCGTCCTCGCTCTCGCGCAACGACTGCCACGATGCATAGGCCGGGTTGGAGACGATCTGCTGCAGGTCTTGCGGGTTTGGCAATTCCTGCCAGCTGTCCATGCGGAACAGGCGCGGCGAGGCGGCTGCGATGAACGGCGTATGCGCCGAGGCGCAGATGCCGGAGATGTTGCGCAGCAGACCGACGTCGCGCGGGTGGTTGGAGAATTCGTAGGCGCCGACTACGCAGCCGATCGGCTCGCCGCCAAGCATCGAATACTCGTCTGTATAAACTTTCTTGAAGATCGGGCTCTGGTCCCACATCTGGCCTTCAAAGTCTTCGAGCGTGTCTGCCAGCTGTTCCTTGGAAATGTTCATCACCCGGATCTTCAGCTTCTGATCCGTCTCGGTGTTGTTGACGAGATACCAGAGGCCGCGCCATGTGCCTTCCATCTCGCGCACTTCCGGCGCATGCAGGATCTCGTTGACCTGCGTGGTCAGCATCTTGTCGATGCCCGCGATCAGCGACTTGATCGACTTGATCGCATTGGACGAGATGGTCGTGGTGTCGGAACGGGACTGCGCCGCCAGCGCCAGATTGCGCACGAGCTGCTGCAGCTTCTCGCTGTCGTCCTTCTTGACCTTGAAATCCTTCTCGAGGAGCCCGCTGAATTCTCCAAGGTCTATGGCTTCGGCCTCGGCGGCGACGGCGGCGGTCTTTTGCTGTTCGGCCATGATCTACTCCCCTGCTTTGTCGTCGTCGGTCAGCGCCTGACTGGCGATCTTGCCAAGAAGCGGCTCGTTGTTCAGAAGCTGCGCGATGCGCTTTTCGGCGTCGACGCGGCCATCCATGAAGCCCAGCAATTCCTCGAGCTGACGACGCATCTTGAGGATCTCGGCCAGTTGCGGAACTTGCGCGGCGATCTTGTCCGGGGCGAAATCGCCCATTTTGGTGAAGGTGAGATCGAGCGCCAGTTCCTCGTCACGCTCCTGGCCTTCGGCCTGCGGCAGCGTGTTCTTCACCCGGGCTTTGACGCGGGGACCGAGCGCCTCCATGAACTTGGGGAAGCGGTTCGCGTCGGTCTCGACAAAGGAGCGGTCCAGCACCGACTTTGACGCTTCCTTGGTTTGCGAAGCTCCGGAAAGATCGGCCATCACGCCCATGACGAACGGCAGTTCGATCGTCGTCGGGCTGCCATAGGTTTCTACATCGTAGGCGATCTGCACCCGCGGCGCGCGATTTCGTTCGATGACCTTCGCTTTGCTTTCGGCTGGCATGTGTTGTTACCTTTCATCCTTCTGAGCCGCCTTCTTGGCATCGGGAACGCCGGCAAGGAGCCGGAATTCCTTCAGCCCCGACGGGGCGAGATCTTCCATAAGTTCAACGAAATCCATGTGCACCATCCGGCGCACACGCCGAGCCAAGTGCGGGATCGGGCTCGACGGCTCGGTGCGGTCATAGAAGGCGACGACGAGGTCGAGGCATTTCACCACGTCGTCACGCGAGGAAATCCGGTCGGGAAGCCCCGTGCTCGGGTCCGCGTAGCTTGCCATACTTGCCATCGCATCGGCTCCATGACCGTTTCGGGCAGGCGTTGCCGGTTCTGCCGGCGGGGGTGGCTTGGCCGCGCCATTGGCCACGGCGCCGGCTGCCGAATTCCGTTCGAGGGTCGTCAGCAAACGCTGCAGAAACCGCTTTAATTCCGGAACCGGAGCGCCGCCCCCATCGAGACGAGCGTTGAGGGCGGTCTCGACGGCATCGAGGGCCGCCATCGCCGCCCGGGTGTCGGCGATGAGCAAGACCATCTCTGCGTTGGCTTGATCCATCTGTGCCGCGCATCCGGCACGCACCCGGTTCAAGAGTTGTCCGTGCGCACTGACCAGTGCCGCCTTTTCTGCCACGTTCAACCCCGAGGCAGCTTCCTGGAGCATGACGCGGTCGTCGAGCGCACCCTTTTCCAGGTCTACGCCCTGAATCGGGCCGATTGCGCGCGGCGCAAAGAACGTCATTTGCCGCAGGTTCGCCAACAACCCGTCCTGACCATTCTGCAGGTCGAGCAGCGCGTTGATGCGGCGCAAGGCGGCATCGCGTGGCGAAGCGCCGGGCCGCAATGCCGGATGCATGGTTTCCCAATACTGATCGAAAGTCTGCGCAATGAGGGTCAGGCCCTGCGCGAGGCCGGCCAGCCCCTCTTCATTGGCCAGTGCGCGCGTGACGATGACGAGCAGGCGCAGGTCCCGGCCATGCGCGCGCAATTCATCTGCCTTGGCGAGCACCGCCGCCCAGTCGGCCGGAATGGTGCTTTGCGAAGTGGCCTTGTTGTTGCCGTCGTGGAGGACCTTGATCTGGGCTTCCGTCAGGCGCTCCAGCTCATGAAAAGCCGGGTCGTTGCGCAAATCCTCCCCGGACGGATTTTCACCGTCGAGCGGAGCAAGCCAGAGTGCGAGATCAATCACACCAACCCCCAGCGACCGGCCGTCAAACCGTACGTGACACGACGTTATCACACCGTTGTACTTTACCACAATTCAACGACTGCTCAAAAATTAACAGAAGCTAAATGCGACCTTCTTGAGTACCGGCTGACTGCGCATCTAGCCTCGTCCATCACGCACTTTGTCAATCGGCGGCTTATGTGGCAGGTTATCGACTGGCAGATTGCAGGAGCACGTTCGATGGAACAGCGCCGGTCGTCGCAGAGCTTCAAACGCAAGGAACTGGTCGGCAAGCTCAATCCTGTCGGGGTGCGCGCCTTCAAGGCCGCGGCCGATACCGCCAAGCTGCGCGGCAATCCTTACGTCGAACTCGTCCACTTCATCGAGCAACTGGTGCTTTCGGACCGCTCCGATGTGCAAATGATAGTCGCCGATGCGGGACTGGATGCGAGCCGGCTCACGGCCGATATGACCCGCGCCGTCGACAAGCTGCCTTACGGCGCGACGTCGATAGAGGAATTTTCCGACCATATCTTCCACGCCATCCAGGAAGCCTGGAACCTGGCGACGCTGGAATTCGGCGTCGAGGAAGTCCGCAGCGCACATATTCTCCTTGCCTGCCTGAAGACGCCGGTGCTGGAAGGCCTGCTGTCGAAGATCAGTTCCGAGTTCGACAAGATCGATGCCGACGCGGTCATCGCGCGGTTCGCCGATGTCGTGGAAGGTTCGCTCGAAGCCGGTGCGGCCATAGCGGTTCCCACGGCCGAAACGCCGAAGCGGGCTCCGGGCGGGGATTCGGCGCTGGCGAAATACGCCACCGACCTGACCCAGCGCGCCCGCGACGGCAAGATCGATCCGGTCGTCGGCCGCGATCCGGAGATTAGGCAGATCGTCGATATCCTGATGCGACGCCGGCAAAACAACCCGATCCTGACCGGTGAGGCCGGGGTCGGCAAGACGGCGGTCGTCGAGGGTTTTGCCTTGCGTATCGCCCAGGGCGACGTGCCACCAACGCTGCAGGATGTCAGTGTCCGCATGCTCGATGTCGGATTGATGCAGGCGGGCGCAAGCGTGAAGGGCGAGTTCGAAAAACGGCTCAAGGCTGTCATCGACGAGGTTCAATCGTCCGAAACGCCGGTCATCCTGTTCATCGACGAAGCCCACACCTTGATCGGCGCCGGCGGCGCGGCAGGAACGGGTGATGCCGCCAATCTCCTGAAACCGGCGCTGGCGCGTGGCGAACTTCGCACCATCGCGGCAACGACCTGGGCCGAATACAAGCAGCACATCGAGAAAGACCCGGCGCTGACCCGCCGTTTCCAGGTGGTGAAAATCGACGAGCCGTCGGAGGCGGTGGCGGTTCTCATGTTGCGCGGCGTGGCCGGGGTTCTGGAGCAACACCACAAGGTGCAGATACTGGATGAGGCGATCGAGGCGGCGGTCGGCCTGTCGCATCGCTATATCCCGGCGCGGCAATTGCCCGACAAGGCGGTGAGCCTTCTCGACACCGCTTGCGCCCGTGTCGCCATATCGCAGCATGCCACGCCGGCCGAGGTCGAAGACATCATGCGTCGCCGCCAGGCGCTGGAGGTCGAACGCGGTATCATCGGCCGCGAGGCCGCGATCGGCATCGAAGTGGCCGAGCGGCAGGCGCGGGTCGACACCGGCCTTGCCGAAACCGAGGTCTCGCTGGCCGCAGCGCAACAACGTTGGGATCGGGAAAAGGCCCTGGTTGCCGAGATACTCGAATTGCGTGCCCGGCTGCGCGGCGAAGGTGTGCCGCTCGATGCGGTGGAGACGCCTGAGGCCAAAGCCGAGACGGCAGGTGCGGACGCCGCGGAGACTCCCTCGCCCAAGGCCGAAACGCCCCAAACCGAAACGCCCAAAACCAAAAAAGCCAAGGCCAAGACTGCCAAGGCCGATGTGGAGACACCGGCGGCGGCCAATGCCCCTCCACCCGAACCGGACGCCGATCTCGCCCGGCTGCGCGAACTGACGGCCGAACTCGCCGAGGCGCAAGGCGAGACGCCGCTGATCCTGCCTTCGGTCGACCGCAACGCCATAGCGGCGGTCGTTCAGGACTGGACGGGAATCCCGACCGGGCGGATGCTGTCGAGCCAGACCGAAAAGGCGCTGCGGCTCGCCGCGACCCTGTCCGAACGCGTGGTCGGCCAGGATCACGCCATGGAGATGATCGCCAAGCGTGTGCAGACCAGCCGCGCCGGGCTCGGCGCGCCGGAAAAACCGGTGGGCGTGTTCCTGCTCTGCGGCCCCTCGGGCGTCGGCAAGACCGAAACCGCATTGGCGCTGGCCGAAACGCTCTATGGGGGTGAGCAGAACCTGATCTCGATCAACATGTCCGAATTCCAGGAGGCACATACGGTCTCCACCTTGAAGGGCGCTCCGCCCGGATATGTCGGCTATGGCAAGGGCGGCATCCTGACCGAGGCGGTCCGCCGCAAGCCCTATTCTGTGATCCTGCTCGACGAGGTCGAGAAGGCGCATCCGGACGTGCACGAAATCTTCTTCCAGGTTTTCGACAAGGGCATGATGGACGACAGCGAGGGCCGGCGCATCGATTTCAAGAACACGCTGATCCTGCTCACCTCGAATGTCGGCTCGGAGGTCATCATGGACCGGACCAGGAACGGCACGCTGCGCGCCGGGCTCGACGATCTGGACACCGCCTTGCGCAGCCCGTTGCTGAAGGTCTTCCCCGCAGCCTTTCTCGGCCGCGTGGTGACCATTCCTTACTATCCGCTTTCGGATTCGATGATTGAAGCGATCACCCGCCACCAGTTCGCCAAGATTGCCCGCCGGCTGCGCGCAACCAACGACGCGGAATTGGTGATCGGCGACGGCGTCATGGACTTGGTCAAGGCCCGCTGCACTGAGATCGAATCCGGCGGGCGGATGATCGATGCCATCCTGACCAACACGCTTCTGCCGGAATTGAGCCGCGGCGTGCTGAACCGTTCGCTCGGGGGTGAAAAGATGACGAAGGTGACAGTCGGCGCCTCCAAGGAGGGCTTCACCTATTCCTTCGAGTAGCGGAGGCTGGGCTCCCCGTCACCGAAAGGTTGGCACATGAAGTCTTCAGCCTGCCGATGCACCCCTACCTGGAAGAAGCCACGCAGGACTTCATTGTCGAAGCAATCCATGAGGTCCTGAATCCGTCGGCTTGATTCCACGGCGTCCGCGGAGATTTCGAGTTCGAAAGGCCTGGCCGTTCCGACCGAATGAACGATCTCGGTGGGATATTTTTGTAGAGAAAAATTTCAACAAAATCAGAAAGTTAGTAAGTCTCTGATTTTCGATAACGCTCATTTTCAGCGATGCCAGTGGCATTGTCTCACATATTGACGTTAAATTCACATCGCTATATGGTCCATTCAATCCGCAAGGTGTCAGCCGCATTGTATCGCCGTTGCCCATTGATTGTCGCCATATCTGTAGCCCTTGCCCCAGCCTGCAGGATTGTCGCGCAGTGCGCATCGCCAGTTGCCGAAAGAGGCGGTGATCATGCCCAGTTTGCTCGGAATCGATAACGGTCTCACGGTCACCAAGGCGGTGATCTTCGACGCCGATGGCACGCAGTTGTCGGTGGCGCGCCGGCGGGTGCCGCAGTCGATGCCCCATGCGCGCTGGGTGGAGCGCGACATGGCAGGCCTCTGGCAAGCGACCGCCGACGCCATCAAGGAAGCGATCGCGCTCTGTGGCCGGCCGGCGGACGATATTAGGGCGGTGGCAGCGACCGCGCATGGCGACGGTCTCTATCTGCTAGACAAGGATCGTCGGCCGCTAGGGCCCGGAATCCTGTCGCTCGACAGCCGCGCCGGCGAGATTATCGAAAGATGGTTGGCGGACCTGGTCTTCGACGAAGCGCTTGCGTGCACCGGCCAGGCGCCGCATGTTTCGGCGCCTTCGGCGCTGCTTGCATGGCTCAAGCAGAACGATCCGGATTGCTATGCTCGCATCGGTCACATACTGGCCTGCAAGGACTGGCTTCGCTTTTGCCTGACCGGCACGATCGGTACCGACCGAACGGAGGCCAGCACGTCGTTCACGGATTTCCGTACGCAGGCCTACGCGCCGGAAGCGATGCAGATCTTTGGATTGGGTGACCTTTTCGACGCGCTGCCGCCGGTGGCGCATTCGTCCGACATCGTCGGCCAGGTCACTGCCGATGCCGCCGAAATGACTGGCCTTCGCAAGGGAACGCCGGTCGCGTGCGGTCTGCACGACGTGACCGCTTCGGCGCTTGGCATGGGCGGCCATGAGGAGGACGTGCTCAGCATCGTTGCCGGCACCTATTCCATCAACGAAGTCGTCTCTTCGAAACCGCTCGTCGACCGGCGCTGGTTCTGTCGCAACGCCATCGATGCAGGCCGTTGGAACAACATGGCGATCTCGCCGGCCTCGACCGCAAACTACGACTGGTTTCTCGACACCTTCTGCCGCTCGGAGCAGGACAGGACAAACGCCGATGGCGGCTCCATCCACGAACTGCTGGCAGCAGAGATCGACGCGGCGCTGAAGAAGCCTTCGACCATCCTGTTTCATCCCTATCTGTTCGGCTCCCCCTATGGCGACGTTGCCAGCGGAAGTTTTGTCGGCCTGCATGGCTGGCACGATCGCGGCGACATGCTGAAGGCGGTTCTGGAAGGCATTGTTTTCAATCATCGCACCCATGTCGAAGCCTTGCACGAGGGCTTCGCGGTCCGCGAGATACGCCTGACCGGCGGCGGTTCGCGCAATCCGGCTTTCGTCCAGATGTTTGCCGACGTGCTGAACGCCCCGGTCACCATCACCTCGACCGACGAGGCCGCCGCCTTGGGTGCCGCCCTTTGCGCCGGCGCCGCAGTCGGTATCTTCGCGACGCCGCAACAGGGTGCCAGGCAGGTCGGCATGACGGCGCGCCAGTATCAGCCCGTGCCTGCCTCCAGTGCTGTGTTCAGCGAGCGGTTTTCCCTCTATTGCCGCATCGCCGAGCAACTGAAGTCGCAATGGCCTGAGATCGAAAGGCTGGCGCGGCCAGACACCTGGGGGACTGCATGATCAAGGCCGACGAACGACGCGAAGAGATCGCCGAGTATGTGATCAAGCTCGGCCAGGTGCGCATCGACGATCTGGTCGAGCATTTCGGCGTATCGCGCATGACCATCCACCGGCACATCGACCGGCTGGCGCAGCAGGGCGTGCTTCGCAAACTGCACGGCGCGGTGACGGTTCAGCCTTCCGGCCTCTACGAAAGCGCCTTTCGTTACCGGGTAACGGTCAACAGAGCCGAGAAAGATACGCTGGCGCGGGCGGCACTGGATTATGTCGAAGCCGGACAGGTGGTCATGCTGGACGATTCATCGACGGCAAACGCCGTCGCCACGCTGCTGCTCGACGTCAAGCCGCTGACCGTCATCACCAACAGCGTGGCGACGGCTTCGCTGCTGACCAATGTCGACGACATCGACTTCATCTGTCTTGGTGGCAAGTACCACGGCACCTACAATGCCTATATCGGCATCGTCTGCGAGAACGCCGTGGCGCAGCTTCGCGCCAATGTCCTGATCTGTTCGGCTTCGGCCATCACCGGAACCACGGCCTTCATCCAGGATCCCAATGTCGTGCGGGTCAAGCAGGCGATGATGGCCGCATCGGTGAAGCGCATCCTGCTGGTCGACCATGCGAAGTTCGACCGGATCGCACTGCATGTCTTTGACGATCTGACCAGCTTCGATGCCGTGCTGACGACCGAGGGGCTGGGCGATGCACAGGCGCAGCACCTCGAACGGGCTGGAGTGAAGCTGCGCATCGTCAAGACGACGGCACAATGAACCCAGCCGACACAGCAGGTGAGGAAAATGCGGCCGGGCGTCTCGCCGCCATGGCCGCGGCCGGCGAGGTCGACGTCGTCGTTCTTGGCGCCGGCATCAACGGGGCCGGGCTGTTTCGCGACCTGTGCGCGCAAGGCGTTAGCTGCCTGATCGTCGACAAGGCGGATTTCGGCTCAGGCACCAGTGCCGCGCCGTCGCGGCTCATCCATGGCGGGTTGAAATATCTCGAAACCGGCGAGTTCGGGCTGGTGGCGCAGTCGACGCTCGAACGCAACCTGCTTTTGCAGAACGCGCCGCACTATGTCAGCCCGCTGCCGACCGTCATTCCGATCTTTTCGTGGAGCAAGGGCATGCTGGCGGCGCTGCGAACGCTGTTCGGCTCGACCAGCGCGCCGCGCAGCCGCGGCGCTATCCTGATCAAGATCGGCCTGATGATCTACGATTTCTACGGCTCGCGAAACCAGGTCATGCCGCGCCACCGCATGGTCGGACGGCGGCAGGCGCTCAGTGAGATGCCGGCGCTCAACCCTTCGATCGTCGCCACCGGCACCTATTACGATGCCAAGATAAGCCATCCCGAAAGGCTGGTGCTCGAGTTGATCCTCGACGGGTTGCGGTCCAATGCAGCCTCCGCCAGCACGAACTACACGGCGCTGGTGGCTTCGGCCGATGGCGTACTGACCTTCCAGCCGGAAGATGGCGACACATTTTCGGTACGGCCAAAGCTGGTGGTCAATGCCGCCGGTCCCTGGATCGACGATGTCAACGCCTTGCTCGGTGCACCGTCGAAGATGATCGGCGGCACCAAGGGCTCGCACATCCTGCTGAAGCATGACGAACTGGTAAAAAGCTTGGCCGGGCGGATGCTTTATTTCGAGGCCGATGACGGCCGCATCTGCCTTGTCTACGACTATCTCGGTCTGGCGCTGGTCGGCTCGACCGACATCAAGGCCGACAACCCCGACGAGGTCCGCTGCGAACCCGACGAAGTCGACTATCTGCTCGAGAGCGTGCGGACGCTGTTGCCGGGCATGATTTTCGAACACGCCCAGATCGTCTACGCCTATAGCGGCATCAGACCGCTCCCGGCCTCTGATGCATCGCTGCCAGGCCTGATCAGTCGCGATCATTCCGCTCCGGTCGCCGAGCCGGACCGGGACAGGCCCTTCGCGGTCATTTCGCTGGTCGGCGGCAAATGGACGACATTCCGGGGCTTTGCCGAGGAAGTCGCCGACGCGATACTCGACCGTCTGCGGCGCAGCCGTAAGGTAACGACGCAATCCATGCCGATCGGCGGCGGCAAGGACTTCCCCGCCAATGCGGCGGCGCGCGCAAGCTGGCTAGCCCAGGCCCGGACGGAGACGGACGTCGACGAACGACGTCTCGACCAATTGCTGTCGCGCTACGGGACCAAGGCCCTGGAGATTGCCACTCATGGGCTAGATGGTCAGGGCGATTTGCCGGACTCCCACAGCTACGGCAGATCGGAGATCGACTACATCGTTCGCAACGAGTTCGTCGAACACCTGGCCGACATCGTCATGCGTCGCAGCACGCTCGCCATAGGCGGCTCACTGACAAGCCGCGATCTGCAGGAGATTGCCATGATCGCCGGGCGGGCGCTGGGCTGGAACGCCAAGCGCATTGCGCAGGAAGTCGAGGCTGCTGTCGTGGAGCTCGAAGGCAGGAACCTGATGCGGCTGGACTGAGCGCGTCATCGACAATGCCGATACCCTTTTTCTGGGCAATCCGATCGGTTTGCTCCTGGTTGCGCCGCGCACCCGAAATGTCCCAACTCACAGATGGATTGGGATTTTTATACCGACGAAAATATCTCATTAAAAACAGACATTTAATTGGCATGTTGGCGGAATGCGCCTCCATGATGCCGCCAACGAAGACATTTGATAACATCAATTGACGTTAATTTAACATCGCCATATGATCAACCCAACATGCCGACCTCCTAATGGACCGACGCCGACCGAGAGGGCGACGTATCGGCGAGGGGCGAGGCCTGTGGATCCCCGCAATGGCCTGGGAGCCAGGCGGAGGGATTGACAGCGATGCAAAGGTATGAAAATTTTTGCACACAAAGATAATAATATCATCTCGGGGAGGAGATGGCTTGAAATCTGGCGGAACCGCTAGCCGCGACCACGAGTCCAGCCTCGCCACACGCGCGGCGTGGCTTCACTTTGCCGGGGGTCTCACGCAGGCCCAGGTCGCCAAGCGGCTTGGCCTGACCAGCCTCAAGGCGCATCGGCTCATCACCAAGGCCAACCAGGAAGGTCTGGTCAGGGTCTTTATCGACGGCGACGTCGCCGAGTGTGTGGAGTTGGAGCAGCGCCTGACCGCCGCATACGGGCTCGATTATTGCGAGGTGGTCCCGGATCTGGATCAGGAAGACCTGCCGCTCAGGGGACTGGGCATCGCCGGAGCGCAGTTCCTGAAGCGCGAGATCGATCGTGGCGAAGACATGCTGATCGGCGTCGGCCATGGCCGAACCCTCGCGGCCAGCGTCGAATATCTGACGCGCACCCCTGCCGCCCATATCCGTTTCGTTTCGCTGCTTGGCGGCGTGACGCGCAAATTCGCGGCCAACCCGCACGACGTCATGCATCGGCTGGCCGAACGGACCGGCGCGCAGGCCTATGTCATGCCGGTGCCTTTCGTCGCCAACACCGCCGAGGACCGCGAGGTGCTGCTCGGCCAGCGCGGCATCAGCGATGTCTTCGCTCTGGCAGGTCGGTCCGACCTGATGTTCGTCGGCATAGGGACCGCCGAGCGGGAAGCTTCGCTGGTCGCAACCGGCATGATCGAGCATTCCGAAATCGATGAGGTCAAGCGCGATGGCGGCGTCGGCGAGCTGCTCGCCCACTTCTTCGACGACCAAGGGCGCCCTGTGGAAACGGCGCTGTCGGAAAGAATCCTGGCGCTGCCGCGGGAGCAATTGAAAGGCCGCAGGATTGTCGCCGTCGCCGGCGGCAAGGTGAAAGTGCGGGCGATCAAAGCAGTGCTCGAAAGCCGTTACCTGAGCGGCCTGATCACCGATGAATGCACCGCCCGTGCCCTTGTGGAACTGAACCAATCCAATGGAGCGGCCGGCGCGGCGAAGCGCCATGTGAACGGAGGATCGTCGAATGCGTGACAACGGAAAACCCGCATCGCCGGTGTTTGCATCATGAGCGCGAAGGCCACCACCGCATCGGCCCGGCAGGTCTCGCCCGGCCTGCGCCGCATCCTTGCCGGCGCCGCGGTTGTCGTCCTGCTCGGCGCCATGGCGCTCGACACCAAGGTGGTCAGGATTGGATCCGCAGGCGACGTTCGCAGCGCCGTCTTTTCGGCGGCCGACTATGGCAAGTCGGAATTTCCCAAGGTGCAGGCCGATGTCGAAGCGCGAGCGGCCGACGCGGTGACGGTGGCAACGGCGATCGCCAAGGACAGGGCGACGGCCGAGAAGGAATACGGCGTGCCGGCGGGCGTCGGACCGGTCATCTCGGTCAAGTTCACCGGCGTCGTCGGCGAGGGAAAATCGGGCATCTACAAGGTCGCCGTCGAGGGCGTGCCGGACACGCTGCAGGTTCGCGTGCAGACGGGGCCGGCGATCAACGGCACCGAGCTGCGTGACGCCACCGGCAAGATCACATTTGGCCAGTTCACCAATCAGATCGAATACCAGGACGCCGGCTCGGCGCTGAACAACGAGATGAAGAAGGAAGTCCTGGCAAAGGTCGATACGAGCGCCCTGGCCGGCAAGACCATATCGGTGGTCGGCGCGTTCAAGCTGGTCAATCCAAAGAGCTGGCTGGTCACTCCGGTGAGGCTGGAGGTGCAATGATACCGGCTGCCGACACCGCGCCCGCGAATGGCGACGCCGTGCTTTCTGCGCGCAACATCGTCATGTCGTATGGCGGCGTTCACGCGCTCAAGGGCGTCAATTTCGACATCCATCGCGGCAAGGTCACCACGCTGTTCGGCGAGAATGGCGCCGGCAAGTCGACGCTGATGAAGATCCTGTCCGGCGTCGTCACGCCGACATCGGGCGACATCGTGCTCGACGGCAATCTCGTCAGTTTTTCCTCGTCCTCGGACGCGCGCGATCGCGGCATCTCCATCATCCACCAGGAACTCAGCCTGGCGCCGAACCTCAGTGTTCGCGACAACATCTTCATGGGCCGCGAACTGCGCACCAGGACCGGCCTCGACTTCGCCGAGGAATCGCGCCAGGCGCGCGCGCTGATGGCCGATCTCGAAGAGGACATCGACCCGATGACCCTGGTCGAGGATTTGCGCCTCGGCCAGCAGCAGATCGTCGAGATCGCGCGGGCGCTGTCGGTCGACTCGCGCATCCTCATCATGGACGAACCGACCTCGGCGCTCAGCGCGACCGAGGTGGAGGTGCTGTTCAAGGTGATCCGTGACCTGACCAGCCGCGGCGTTTCCATCGTCTACATTTCACATCACCTCGAAGAGGCTCTGCAGATCACCGACTACGCCGTTGTCTTGCGCGACGGCGCGATAACGGCAACGGCCGAAGCCCGGGACATCGATCTCGAGTGGATCGTCCGCAACATGGTCGGCGAGAACTTCGATCTCGGCTCGCCGCCGACCGGCCATGCGTTCGGCGAGGTCGCCCTGTCGATCGAGGATGTCAGCGTCATAGACGCTTCGGGCTCGGGCTATTCCGTCGTCGATCATCTGTCGCTGGACGTCAGGGCGGGCGAGATCGTCTGCATCTATGGGCTGATGGGCGCCGGACGTACGGAATTGCTGGAAGCCGTCGCCGGGCGGATGCCGATGGCGGGCGGCCGGGCGCTGCTGGAAGGCGAGGATGTCTCGAGACTGAGCATAGCCCAGCGCATCGCCAAAGGTCTTGTGCTTGTCCCCGAGGACCGCCAGCGCGACGGGCTGGTGCAGACGATGACCGTCGGCCGCAATCTCTCGCTTGCCAGCATCGAGGCGTTCGCAAAAGGCCTGTTTCTGTCCCGCTCCCGGGAGCGGGAGCTGGTCGAAGACTCAATCCGCAAGGTGACCGTCAAGACCGCGGGCGGCAATGCCATGATTGGATCGCTGTCGGGCGGCAATCAGCAGAAGGTCGTCATCGGCAAGATGCTGACGACCAACCCCAAGGTCATCCTCCTCGACGAGCCGAGCCGCGGCATCGATGTCGGCGCCAAGGCAGAGGTCTTCCGTTTGCTGAGCGAACGCGCCGCGCAGGGCCTGGCGGTTGTCTTCTCGACCTCCGAGGTCAACGAGTGCCTCAGCATCGCGCACCGGATCGTGGTGATGCGCCGGGGCAGGATTTCAGCGGAATTCGGCGCCAGCGCCACCAAAGAGCAGATCATGGCCGCCTCCGGCGAAGCCGTGGTCGCCTGATCACCATGAATATCGGAGCCCCGATCATGACCGACGTCAGCCAGGCCAGAAAACAGTCCAGTGCAAGCGCGCGCGGCGAAGGCTTCGATCTCGCCAAGCTGTTGCTCGAGGGCCGGGCCTTCTTTGCCCTGATCGTCATCATCGTCGTCTTCTCGATCCTGTCGCCCTACTACCTCTCGGTGGCGAATTTCCTGACCATGGCCTCGCATGTCGCCATCTTCGGAATTCTCGCGGTCGGCATGCTGCTCGTCATCCTCAATGGCGGCATCGATCTGTCGGTGGGGTCGACGCTGGGCTTGGCCGGCGTCGTTGCCGGATTTTTGATGCAAGGCGTGACACTGACCTGGCTGGGCGTCGTTCTCTACCCGCCGGTCTGGGTGGTCGCGGTGATTGCCTGCATGCTGGGCGCCGGTGTCGGGCTGATCAACGGCGTGCTCATCGCGCGCTTCAAGGTTCCGGCCTTCGTCGCCACGCTGGGCGTCATGTACATGGCCCGCGGCCTGGCGCTGCTGATGACCAGCGGCCTGACCTACAACAACCTCGGCGGCAAGCCGGAACTAGGAAACACCGGCTTCGACGCGCTCGGCTTCAACCGCCTGTTCGGCGTGCCGACCGGCGTGGTGGTTCTGGTGGTCATCGCACTCATCGGCAGCATCGTCTTGAACCGCACCGCCTTCGGGCGTTGGCTTTACGCATCAGGCGGCAACGAGCGAGCGGCTGAACTGTCCGGTGTTCCGGTCAAGACGGTGCAGGTTTCTGTCTATGTGCTGTCAGGCATCTGTGCCGCCATTGCCGGCCTGATCCTGTCCTCGCAGCTGACGTCGGCGGGTCCGACCGCCGGCACCACCTACGAATTGACGGCCATTGCGGCCGTCGTCATCGGCGGCGCGGCGCTGACCGGAGGGCGCGGTAACATCCGCGGAACCCTGCTCGGCGCCTTCGTCATCGGCTTCCTTTCCGACGGTCTGGTGATCATCGGTATCTCGTCCTACTGGCAGACAGTGTTCACCGGCGCCGTCATCGTGCTCGCCGTGCTGCTCAATGCCGTTCAGTATCGCCGCCGTAGCAAGCTCCCGGCTTCGACGGGCGGCCAACCGACTTCTCAGCAACGGGGGAAGGCCGAGCCGGCCAATCCTGCCCAAGGGAAGACTGCCAGGTGACTGGCAGCAACACCGCGTAAATCATTTGGAGGAATGTATATGAAAACCATGCTGAAAAGTCTGCTTGCCGCTGCGATGGTTGTCGGGTTTACGGCCGCCGCGTCGGCCGCAGGCCTGATCTCGATCATCGTCAATGATCCGGCCAACCCCTACTGGCTGACGGAAGGCAATGTCGCCAAGGCCGAAGCCGAGAAGCTCGGCTATACGGCCAACGTCGCCGCCCACAAGGGCGACACCAACACGGAAAGCAACCTGATCGACACCGCCATCACCAACAAGTCCGTGGCGATCATCCTTGATCCGGCCAATGCCGACGGCTCGGTCGGTGCGGTGAAGAAGGCGATTGCCGCCAACATCCCGGTTTTCCTTGTCAACGCCGAGATCAATCAGGAAGGTCTCGCCAAGGGGCAGCTCGTTTCCAACAATGCCCAGGGTGCTGCTCTGGGCGCCCAGCAATGGGTGCAGGCAGTCGGCGAAAAGGGCAAATATGTCGAACTGCTCGGCGCCCCGTCGGACAATAATGCCGCCACGCGCTCGAACGGTTACGCGACCGTGCTGAGCCAATATCCGGACCTCGAAAAGGCTGCCTCGCAGGTCGCCGACTGGGATCGTACCAAGGGCCACGACAAGATGCAGAGCATGCTGCAGGCCAATCCCGACATCATCGCCGTGATCAGCGGCAATGACGAAATGGCGCTCGGCGCGGTTGCCGCGCTGAAGGAAGCCGGTAAGCTCTCCGGCATCAAGGTCGGCGGCTTCGACGGCTCTCCGGACGCGGTTGCAGCAATCAAGTCCGGCGAATTGCAGTACACCGTGCTGCAGCCAGTCGCCATCTTCTCGGCCAAGGCCGTGCAGCAGGCGGACTCGTTCATCAAGTCGGGCGCCACCGGTGCGGCGACCGAGAAGCAGCTGTTCGATTGCCTTCTCATCACCAAGGACAATGTCGACAAGTACACCGCACCCTTCGTGCTGTCGGAATGAAACCTGCACAGGGGGTGTCCTTGCGGACACTCCCTGCCTCTTCTACGGCTTCAGACAACAAAGATAGCCTTGTGAACTGCCTTCATAACCAAGCGGAATTTGCGGCATGAAAGACCTGCTGATCGGGATCGACGCGGGAACGTCGGTGATCAAATCGGTCGCGTTCGATCTGTCCGGTCGGCAGCTCGCCATGACGTCGGTGAACAACAGCTTCGTCACGCTGGAGGGCGGCGGCGCCGAGCAGGACCTCGATCAGACCTGGCGCGACATGGCGCGGACCGTTCGTGACCTGGCCACCAAAATTCCCGACCTCGCGCAACGAACCGCGGCGGTTGCCATCACCGGGCAGGGCGACGGAACCTGGCTGATCGATGGCGACGGCTTGCCGGTCGGGCGCGCGTGGCTGTGGCTCGACGCCCGCGCCGGACACCTGGTGGACGAGATGCGCGCCGATCCCCGCGATCGCACGCGGTTTGAACTGACCGGTACTGGGCTCAACTCCTGCCAGCAGGGCGCCCAGCTTGCCTTTATGAAAAAGAACGATCCGGACATGCTGAAGCAGGCGGCGACCGCACTGCATTGCAAGGATTGGCTCTACTTCAAGATGACGGGTGAACGCGCCACCGACCCGTCCGAAGGAACCTTCACCTTCGGCGATTTTCGCTCGCGCAGCTATTCCGACGAAGTCTTCGACATTCTGGATCTGGCGACGCATCGCTGCCTGTTGCCTCCCATGCTTGAGGGCACCACCGACCATCACCCGCTATCGCGATCGGCGGCAAGAGAGACCGGCCTGCTCGAAGGTACGCCGGTTGTGCTGGGTTATGTGGATATGGTCATGACAGCGCTGGGAGCCGGCCTCTATGATCGGAGCGGCAATGTCGGCTGCACGGTCATCGGCTCGACCGGCATACATACCCGCTTCGCCCGCACACCTGGCGATGTCGTGCTCAACGGCGATGGGTCCGGCTACACGATCGCCATGCCTATTCCGGGTGCCTTCGCGCAATTGCAGTCCAACATGGCGGCGACGCTCAACATCGACTGGCTGCTTGGCCTCGCGCGCGACGTGCTCGCCGCCGGCGGCGCCGAACTCTCGCGCGACGATTTACTGAAAGCGCTCGACGTCTGGGTGGAAGGATCGGAGCCGGGATCGCTGGTCTACCAGCCCTATATTTCGCTCGCCGGCGAACGCGGACCGTTCGTCGACCCTGATGCGCGCGCAGGCTTCATCGGCCTTTCGGTCAAGCACGGCTTCGGCGATCTGGCACGCGCCGTCCTCGAGGGATTGGCCTTCGCCGCCCGCGATTGCTACCAGGCGATGGGCACGATGCCGGGCGAGATCCGGCTGTCGGGCGGCGCCGCGCGCAGCCCGTCCCTGCGTCGCATCATCTCGGCGGCGACTCGGGCGCAAGTCCGAACGAGCAGCCGCCAGGAAGCAGGTGCTGCAGGTGCGGCGATGATGGCCGCGGTCGGCCTTGGCGTCTATCGATCGATGGACGACTGCGCCGCCGAGTGGGTGACGCCGCTTCTCGGCGACTGCGATGCCTATGACGAGGCGCTTTCGCAAAGCTACGATGCGCTCTTCCCTTCCTTCGTTGCGGCGCGCCAGGCGCTTCGGCCGGTGTGGAAAACCATGGCGCACCGGCCGCTCACCCGCATCCCGGGTGCACAGGAGTAAGGTCTTGAGTGATATAGTTGATCTCTTTGTGATTGGCGGCGGCGTCAACGGGGCCGGCATCGCGCGTGATGCGGCAGGTCGCGGGCTGTCCGTCATCCTGTGCGAAAAGGACGATCTGGCGCAAGGCACCAGCTCTCGCTCCGGCAAGCTGGTGCATGGCGGCCTGCGCTATCTGGAATATTATGAATTCCGGCTGGTTCGCGAGGCGCTGATCGAACGCGAAGTGCTGCTCGAGGCGGCGCCGCACATCATCTGGCCCATGCGCTTCGTTCTTCCGCATAGCCCCGAAGACAGGCCGGCGTGGTTGGTCCGGCTCGGACTGTTTCTTTACGATCACCTTGGCGGCCGCAAGCGGCTGCCGGGAACCAGGACGCTCGATCTCAGAACAGCGCCGGAAGGGGCGCCGATCAAGGACGAATTCAAGCGCGGTTTCGAATATTCCGACTGCTGGGTCGACGATGCGCGCCTTGTGCTGCTCAACGCCCTGGACGCCAGCCAGCGTGGCGCCAGCGTGTTTACGCGGACCGCTTGTGTCGCCGCCCGCCGCGAAGACGGACTGTGGTCGATCGACATGCAGGATGGCCGCACGGGCGCGGTGACGAAAATCCGCGCGCGGGCGCTGGTCAATGCGGCAGGGCCGTGGGTCAACGACATTGTCAGCCGCGTCGCCGGGCAGAATTCCACCCGCAATGTTCGGCTTGTAAAGGGCAGCCATATCGTCGTGCCCAAATTCTGGGAGGGACGGCAGGCCTATCTCATCCAGAACAGCGACAAGCGGGTGATCTTCGTCAACCCCTACGAGAACGATCTGGCGCTGATCGGCACGACCGACATTCCCTACGAAGGCAGGCCGGAGGAAGTGGCCGCCGAGCCAAGCGAAGTCGACTATCTGATCAAGGTGGTCAATCGCTATTTCAAACGACAGCTGACACCACGGGACGTGGTCTACAGCTTCTCCGGCGTGCGCCCGCTCTATGATGACAATGCCGATAATCCGAGCGCGGTGACGCGCGACTATATTTTCGAACTCGACGCCCCGAGCGGCAGCGCACCGCTGCTGTCGGTGTTTGGCGGCAAAATCACCACCTTCCGCAAGCTGTCCGAACATGCGCTGGAAAAAATCCAGCCGTTCTTTCCGGCGATGAAGAAAGCCTGGACTGCCAAAATTCCCTTGCCGGGGGGCGACCTGCCGAACGCAGACTTCGAACAGTTCCTGGGCGACCTGCACACCGAGTTTCCGTGGCTCGGCCCGTCGCTGGTGAAGCACTACGCTCGAAGCTATGGCACCCGTGCCAGGCAATTGCTCGCCGGCACGCAAAGCGAGGCGGATCTCGGCCGCCGCTTCGGATCCGACTTTTATGAACGGGAGGCAAAGTTCCTGGTCGACACCGAATGGGCCGGCACATCAGCCGACATACTGGAGCGCCGCACCAAACATGGCCTGCATATCGATGCAGCCGAGCGGAAGACGTTCGAAGACTGGTTCGGCAACATCATGGCGGTGGCGGACTGATGGCTTTCACGCTTTCCCTCAACACCAATCCGCTGGTCAACCGCTTTGCCGATCCCGATGACCTGATCGATGCCATTGCCTATGGCATCGGCATCCGCGACGTGCAGCTGACGCATGAATTCGTCAATCCGGGCTGGCCGGCGGCGACGATTGCCAAATTCCTGCGCTTGTTCAACCGGGCGCTTTCGCGGACCGGCGTCAGGATCACCTCCGGCATGACCGGACCCTACGGCCGGCTCAATCATTTCGGCCATCCGGATCCCGATGTCCGGCGCTACTATGTCGACTGGTTCAAGACCTTCGCCGACATTTCCGCCGAACTCGGTGCTCCAGGCATGGGCACGCAATTCGCAATATTCACCTACAGGGACTTTGACGATCCGCAGCGGCGCGCTGCACTTTTCGACATCGCGCTTGAATGCTGGCGCGAGGTGGCCGAACACGCCAAGGCGGCGGGGCTGACATACCTGTTCTGGGAGCCGATGTCGGTGGGCCGGGAATTTGGTCACACCATCGAAAGCTGTGTCACGCTGCAGAGTGCCATCGATGCGGCCAAGCTGCCGATTCCGATGAAGATGATGGTGGATATCGACCATGGCGACGTCACCTCGCCAAAACCTGACGACACCGATCCTTATGCTTGGGCGAAGGCATTTCCACTGCAGTCGCCGATCATCCACATCAAGCAGTCTTCGATGAACAAGGGTGGACATTGGCCGTTCACCGCTGCCTACAACAAAGACGGCCGCATAGTTCCGCAGAAGCTGCTCGACACCGTGCGGCAGGGTGGCGGAACCGACAACGAAATTTGCCTTGAACTTTCCTTCCGGGAGAGGGAACCGGTCGATCATCAGGTTATCGAGATGATCCGCCAGTCGGTGGATTTCTGGGCACCTTACATCGACAGCGGGCGCGACAGTCTCAAGCCTCGGGCCTGAACGGATACGTCGCCTGAAGCCGTCGCCGATGGCGGCCGCAAAAGGATCGAAGGAGAAAAAGAATGGCCCCATATTGGGTCGGCACGAGCTGGAAGATGAACAAGACGCTGGCGGAGGCGCTCCAGTTCGCCGATGTGCTGGCGGCGTTCGTGCCTGGTTTCGATCAGGCGATACAACCGTTCGTCATTCCGCCGTTCACCGCCGTGCGCGAGGTCAAGGCGGCGCTGGCCAAGACCCGCGTGAAGGTCGGCGCCCAGAACATGCATTGGGCCGACGCCGGCGCCTGGACGGGAGAGGTTTCGCCGGTGATGCTCAGGGATTGTGGGCTCGATCTGATCGAACTCGGCCATAGCGAGCGTCGCGAGCATTTCGGTGAAACTGATGTGACTGTCGGATTGAAGACGGCGGCGGCGGTCAGGCACGGCTTCGTGCCGCTGATCTGCGTCGGCGAGACGCTGACCGAGCGCGAAGACGGTAGCGCCGATGACGTTTTGACCGCGCAGGTTCTCGGTGCGCTGCAAGGTCTGAAGGACGCTGAACTGTCGGCCGAAATCCTCTTTGCCTACGAGCCTGTCTGGGCGATCGGCGAGAAGGGCATCCCGGCCAGCGCCGACTATGCCGACAAGCAGCAGGCGCTGATCAAACAGGTCGCCGCAAGCCGGTTGCCGAACGCGCCGCCCGTGCTTTACGGCGGCAGCGTCAATCCCGGCAACGCGGCCGAACTGATCGGCCAGCCGCATGTCGATGGCCTGTTCATAGGCCGCTCGGCGTGGCAAGCGGAAGGCTACATTGACATCCTGAAAAAGGCGTGGGCCGCCATCGAGCGCTGACCGTTACAGTAAGAAGCAAAGGAGTTCATTCCATGAAAATCGCACTCGGAGCCGACAGCGCCGGCAAGCCGCTGCTCGACGTCATCGCCAAGCATCTCGCCACGAAGCCGGAGCTGCAGGTGATTGATCTTAGCCAGGCCGGATATTACGCCGACATCGCCGCCAAGGTCGGGCACGAAATTCTGGACGGCAACTACGACCGGGCCATCCTGTTCTGCGGCACCGGCATTGGCGTCAGCATATCCGCCAACAAAGTCCCGGGGATTCGCGCCGCATTGACCCACGATACCTATTCCGCCGAGCGCGCCGCCAAGTCCAACAACGCACAGATCATCACCATGGGCGCCCGCGTCATCGGTCCCGAACTGGCGAAATCGATCGCCGACGCATGGCTGGCCTCGGAGTTCGATCCGAACGGCCCCTCCGCCGCAAACGTGCAGGCCATCGACAAGCTCGACAGCAAGCGCTGAAGGCGGGACTCGCTCCTGATCAGCCGGTCAGGGCGATCCGCATCGCCTCGATCACGGATACGGCGGACGCGGCGCCTGGGTCCATATGGCCAAGCGAGCGTTCGCCGAGGCGCGACGCCCGGCCCTTGGCGGCGATCATCGCCTTGGTCGCTTCCGCACCTGACTTAGCCGCCTGGGCAGCAGCCTCGAGACTGCCCGCCAGACCCTTGCCGGAGGCCAGCGCCTCGCCCGCCGCCTGCGCTGCCGGACCCCATGCATCCATCATCGTCTTTTCGCCCGGCTCGGCCTTGCCGCGATCCTGAATGCCCTTGGCCATGGCCTGGAACATTGCGACGGCGTCGGCGTCATCGAGCGACGTCTTGCCCTTCACGGCTGCCGCGCCGCGCATGAACGCAGTGGCATAGAGCGGACCCGAGGAGGCGCCGACGGCATTCAGAAACGACTTTGCCGCGGTGTTCAGCAAGGTGGTGGGATCGGTGGCTCCGGTGTCCAGTGCCGCTACCGCATCACGTGCCGCGGAAAATCCGAGCTCCATCGCAATGCCATGGTCGGCGTCGCCGATAATACCGTCAAGTGCGCACAGCCGGTCCCTGTCTGCTGACATCGCGTCCGCGATGGCCGCGAACATGCCGGCAAGGCGGGCGGTGTCGATTGTCGTCATGTCTTTGTCCCTTGCCGCTGAAGGTCTATTGTTTGACCATGAACTTTTCCGAAAACCGGAACCCCACTTTTCGGGATCATGGTCTAGCCGGCGCGAAACATGGCGCAGTCGCAGGGGTGGTCCAGCATCGCCTGCAACTCGCCGTCGAGCCGATGTAACGTGATTGAGGCCCCGGCCATTTCGAGTGAGGTGCAGTAATTGCCGACCCAGGTTGCGTGAATGGACACACCGATGTCATCAAGCCGGCGCTTCACCCGCCGGTTCATGATGTAGAGTTCCATCAGCGGCGTCGAACCGAGCGAATTGACGAGCACGGCGACCTTGTCGCCGCGTGCCGGCGCCATCTCGTCGAGGATCTTGTCCAGCATTTCGTCGGTGATCTCGTCGGCCGTTTTCAGTTTTCCGCGCGCGATGCCGGGCTCGCCGTGGATGCCCATCCCGATCTCCATCTCGTCAGGCCCGATCTCGAAATTCGGCCGGCGGGTCTGCGGCAGCGAACAGGGCGACAGCGCGACGCCCATGGTGAAGGTGTGGTCGTTGGCTTTCCCGGCGATGCGCTCGCATTCGTCGAAGGACAGCATCCGGTCGCAGGCAGCACCGGCCGCCTTGAAGATGAAGAAATTGCCGGCAACGCCGCGCCTCTTGTGCCGCTGGTCGCGCGGTGCCGAGGCGACGTCGTCGGTGCTCAGCACCGTGCGCACCTTGATGTCGTCCATATCAGCCATCTCGGCCGCCATGTCGAAATTCATCACGTCGCCGGCATAGTTGCCGTACATGAACAGGACGCCGGCGCCGCCACTGACCGCCCTGGCGCATTCGAGGATCGGGTCTGGCGGCGGCGAGGCGAAGACGTTGCCGATGGCCGCCGCATCGGCCAGCCCCTTGCCGACGAAGCCAAGAAAGCTCGGCTCGTGCCCCGAGCCGCCGCCGATGACGAGGCCCACCTTGCCTTGGCGCGGTCCGTCGCGGGCGATGATCGAGCGTGAACTGCCGTCGACGCTCTTGAGATGGCGGGGATGCGCGGCCAGGATGCCTTCCAGCATCTCGTCGACGGCGCGGTTGCCGTCATTGATGATCTTCTTGGTCTGCACCCGCAGCCTCCCGATTTCGATATTTTTGCAGATAGTACCGGGTGTTATCGGGATTTCCACCCGGCAAAAAAGCATTTCACGCGTTGCGGTGTTCGCGCGCCGCCGTTGTTGACAAGCATGCCTGGACGGTTGCGATCCAGCGGCTAGCCAGCGGCGCGCCCCGCCGACCTGCCTGTCCGCGAAAACGACGTGCGAAGGCGATAGCGGTCGCCGGCATATCGGATTGTCGACGACAGTAGCGGCCGGCCGGTCGCATCGACGATGAGCTGACGCATCACCAGGGTGGATTTGCCGACGTCGATGTCGAGGTGGCGCGCAAGGGTAGGATCGGCGCCACGCGCCTCGATCGTGGTTTCGGCGCGCGCCAGATCAACGCCGGCATCGATCAGCAAGCCGAACAGCGACGCGGTGCGGAAGTCGACGCGGCCGAGATCGGGGACGAGGGCGAGGGCGAAGAACGAGGTGTCGACGGCGACCGGTACCTGGTCGAGGCGGCGGATCCTTTCCAGGTGGAACAGCGTCGCGCCGGGTGCGATCGACAGCTCCTCGGCCTCGTCCAGCGAGGCAGGTGCTTCCTCGGCGCGCAACACGTCGGAGGAGGGCGCCAGACCGAGACGCCTGGCGGTCTCGCTGAAGGATTCCAGCGTGTTGGGAAACTCCTTCGGCACCTTGGCCGAAACATACCAGCCGCGCCCGTGCGAAGGCGTCAGCACGCCTTCTTCGACAAGACTTTGCAGGGCCCGGCGCAAGGTCACCCTGCTGATCGACATGCGCGTGAACAGATCGCGCTCGGGCGGCAGCCGCGCGCCCGAAGCAAGCCTGCCGGCGGCGATCTCCTGCAGGATCGCATCGGCCGCTTGTCGCCAGAGCGGTTCGGGTCCGTCCGACTGCAGTGGCGAGCCCTCCATTTCAGTTACCATCTGCCCTGATCTTTTCCCAGACGCCCGTTCGCATCGAACGGTAGCAGGCGTCAATTACGTGGTTGACGATGACGCCATCCTCGAAGGTTTCCAGTGGCGTCGTCCCAGCCGCGAAGTGTTCCACAAAATGCCGCATCTGTTGTGAAAAACCGTAGGCCCGGGTCTCCTCGGGCACCGGATAGACCCAGCCGGTCTCGGAATCCGCCTTCTCGACGAGGTAGCCCACCGGCTTTTCGATAAAACCCCAGACCGGGCCGACGGATGTGTCGGTGACGATACGGCCGGCCGAGCCAACCAGTTCATGGCGAAGCTGCATGCCGCCTTTTTCGATCCACGACGATTCGATCGTCGCGAGCTGGCCGCCGGCGAATTTCAGCAGCGCGATCGCCGTGTCTTCCCCGGTTGTCTTATCACCGTGGACCAGCGTTGCGCCCCACGCCATCACCTCGGTGATCTCGTTGTCCTTGCCGAAGAAGTGGCGGGCGCTTTCGACGGTGTGGCAGCCCATGTCGAGCAGGGCGCCGCCACCGGCCAACTCGGCGTTCCAGAAATGCGGCGCATGCGGCCCCGAATGTGCTTCCCGGGCGCGCATGGTGAGGAGATTGCCGATGCCGCCCGCCTGTATCATCTGGTGGGCCTTGGCGATGTTGGGTGAAAACACGGCGCATTCGGCATAGCCGTGCCAGATGCCGGCCCGCTGGACGATATCGAGGATTTCCTGCGCGTCCTTGCCCGTGCGCGCCAATGGCTTGGTGCAGATGACGGCCTTGCCGTGCCTTGCAGCGGTCCTGACGGCTTCGAGGTGGATCTCGTTGGGCAGCGCGATCACCACGAGCGCGACCGCCGGATCGGCACACAGGGCGTCGATATCCTTGTGGGCGGTGACCTTTGGACCCCACTTTTTCGCGAAGGCTTCGGCGCGCTCGAAGCTGCGCGAGGAGCAGGCCACGAGTTCGGCATTGCGTACGTCGAGCAACGAGTCCGCATAGGTCTCGGCGATGAAACCCGACCCCAGAATTCCAACTCCAATCATCAAGTCCTCCCAAATTTCTTGCCGTCGGTTTGGTGGCGCCCAGTCCGGACAACGACCATACAACAGGAAAAGACAACACAATACCACTTGTCACAACATGTATCAGTAGGTATGGTCCCAGGCAACAGTGCAAAATCGTGAATCCACACGGGGCACCATCTTGAGGGAGAGCAGGAAAATGCGTTCCATGCGTGTATCGATCCCGCTGGCGGCGACGCTTGGCGTGATGTTTTCAGGCGGCGTAGGCGCCGCTTTTGCCGACCCGGTCACCATCACCTTGAACAGCTGGCGGACCGAGGACATCGCGGTCTGGCAGGACACCATCCTGCCCGCCTTCGAAGCCAAGCATCCCGACATCAAGGTCGAGTTCGCGCCGATCAACACCAATGAGTACAATGCCGCCATCCAGTCGCAGATCGAAGGCGGCGCCGGCGGCGACCTGATCACCTGCCGCCCCTTCGACGTGAATCGCGAATGGATCAAGCGCGGCTATTTCGAATCCCTGGAAGGGCTGCCGGGCCTGGAGAACTTCGACAAGACGTCCCGTGCCGCATGGTCAGGCGCCGATGACAAGGCCTACTGCCTGCCGGTCGCCGCCGTGCTCGCCGGATTCTACTACAACGCCGACATCTTCAAGGAACTGGGTTTGAAGGTGCCGACCACCAGCGCCGAGTTCATCGATGTCCTGCAGGCGATCAAGAAGGACGGCCGCTATACGCCGCTGGCTTACGGCTCGGCCGAATCCTGGCAACTCGCCTACAACGGCCTCTACAGCATCGGCCCCGCCTATTGGAAAGGCGAGGAGGGCCGGCTCGGCCTGATCGACGGCAAGAAGAAACTGACCGATCCCGAATTCGTCGATGCCATCGCCGCCTTCGAGGCCTGGAAGCCGTTTCTGCCGGCCGGACAGGAGAGCCTGAACTATGCCGACATGACGCAGCTCTTCACGCTCGGCAAGGCGGCCATCCTGCCGGACGGCTCATGGGACATCAACCAGGCGACCTCGACCGGCCTCAATATCGGCGTGTTCGGTCCGCCGGTGCCGAAGGCGGGCGACCAGCGCTACCTGCAGGAAATGCCGGACATGGGCATCGGCATCAATGCCAAGAGCGCGCACAAGGAAGCGGCCAAGACCTTCCTCGACTGGGTCGCCGGCCCCGAATTCCAGGAGCTCTATGTCAACGCCGCCCCCGGCTTCTTTGCCATGAGCAGCAAGCCGGTCACCTACAAGAACAAGCTGGCGCAGGATTTCGCCGACCTCAAGAAAGGCGCTGAGCTGACGCCGCGGCTGGCGCTGGATCGCCTGAGCGCCGGCACGCCGCCGCTCGACGACGAGACCTGGCGTCTGCTGCAGGTGATGTTCACCAAGTCGGACGTCACGCCTCAGCAGGTCGCCACCGAGCTTCAGACCGGGCTCGCCTCCTGGTACGGACCGCAGAAGAAGTAATCCGGGAACGCCTTGCGCATGTCTTGCCAGCCGGCGAGGCATGCGCGAAGCCTTCGGGCACGCCGGCGCATCCAGCCGGCGTGAACAAGAGGTCATGAATTGATATCTCCCGCTGCCGCCTACAGAAACCTGTTGCTGTTCGTGCTGCCGGCCCTGGCCGTCTACCTGGTCTTTGCCGTGCTGCCGCTGGCGACCTCGATCGTAATGAGCTTCTTCCAGACCAGTGGCGCCTCTGGCGACACCTTTGTCGGCCTCGCCAATTACGAGCGCCTGTTCACGCATCCGACCATCAGCGCCCGCTTCTGGAACGCGCTTTTGAACAACATGCAGTATTTCGCCATCCATCTCATTGTCGAAGTGCCGATGGGCCTGCTGCTGGCGGCGTTGCTGACGTCGGGAAAACTGGCACGGTCGGAAGGCATCTACCGCACCTTGCTGTTCATACCGGCGACGCTGTCGGTGGTCATTGTCGGCTTCGTCTGGCGCCTGATCATCAACCCGCTCTGGGGCCTGGTCGGTTTTCCGCTGCTGGGCACGGAATCGACCGCACTCACCACGATTTCGCTGATGTCGGTCTGGCAGTATTTCGGCATCCCGATGGTCTTCCTTTACAGCGCCCTGCTGGCGGTGCCCAACGAGCTCGTCGAAGCCGCCAACATCGATGGCGCCGGCGGCTGGACGACGTTCTGGAAGATCAAGTTCCCGCTGATCGCGCCGCAATTCGGCCTGATCGCGATCCTCACCTACATCTGGACGTTCAACGGCTTCGACCTGGTGTTCGCGCTCAACGGATCGGCGCCCGGACCCAACTACAGCACCGACATCCTCGGCACCTATTTCTACCGGACCTTCTTCGGTTCGAGCGGGCAGCTTGCCGATCTCGACCTGGGTGCCGCGGTCGCGACGATCATCTTCCTCACGGTTCTGTTGGTGACATCGGTCTATTTCTGGCTGATCCAGCGCCGCCTGAAATCCTATTCGGTCTAGGAGCTGACATGAGCGCCCCGGACCTCACCATGCGAGTTGCCCGCCGCCGCCAGGACCGCGAGCCCTGGACGCTGGAGCGCATCATCGTCCACGCACTGCTGATCCTCTTTGTCCTGCTCGCCATAGGACCGGTGCTGATCGTCATCATCAATTCGCTGAAGACGACGCCGGCGATCTTCGGTGGTCCGTTCGACCTGCCGACGGCCAAGACCTTCAGCCTCGAAGGCTACAAGCGGGTCTTCACGCGCGGCAATTTCATCGTCAACTACCGCAACAGCCTGATCGTCACGGTGACGACGATCGTGCTGACGGTGGTCCTGTCAACGCTCGCCGCCTTCGCCCTGGTCGAATACCGTGTGCGGGTCGCCTCGCTGCTCGCTGGCCTGTTCGTGCTCGGCATCATGTTGCCGATCCGGCTCGGCACGATCCCGCTCATCCAGATGATGCTCGCCTGGAAGCTGATGGATACGCTGGCCGCCCTCATCCTCGTCTACACCGCCATGAGCATCCCGATCGCGGTAACGCTGATGGTCACCTATTTCCGCACCGTTCCGACAGATATCAAGGAAGCAGCGCGCATGGATGGCGCGAGCGAGCTGCGCACCTTCTGGATCGTGCTGCCTTTGGTCAGGCCCGGCCTCGCCGCGGTGGCCGCGCTGACCATGCTGCCGGTCTGGAACGACCTCTGGTTCCCGCTGATCCTGGCTCCAAGCCGGCAGAACCAGACGGTGACGCTCGGCGTGCAGCAATTCGTCGGCCAGTTCATGAACGACTATCCCGCACTTCTCGCCGCGCTGACGCTTGGCGCGGTGCCACTCGTCCTGCTGTTCACCCTGTTCTCGCGGCAATTCATCAGCGGCCTGAGCAAGGGCTACAGCAAATAGCCCGGCGTCATGGCCGACAGATTTTCGCAAGACTTCTACAATTTCGAACTGATGGAACATCAAGATGCAGATAGGCAAATACATCCGCCGGCAGCCTTCGACCCTGACCGGGCTGCCCGCCGCCATCGGCGCGGATCTGGATCGGTTCGCCAGCCTGCGCCAGAAGCCGCAGCGCATCGTGCTGCTTGGCACCGGCTCCTCGATGAATGCACTGCTGGCTGGCGCTGAAGCGCTGGAGGAGGGGACGGGCGCCTCGGTGATCGCCAAGGAGCCGGAGGCTTTCCTGCGCTTGCCGCCCAAGGCATCGGACCAGCGTACGCTGGTTCTGGCTGCCTCGCAGTCCGGCATGAGCATCACCACGATCGAAGCGGTGCGCCTGGCGGTGGCGCGCGGGTTTCCCACCCTTGTCATTACCGGTGAGGAGGGCAGCCTGATTACCGAGACCGGCGCCGAAGTGATCGTCATGCCGATCGGCCCGGAGACAGTCGGCCCGAAGACCATGGGCTATACCGCCACCGTCATCTCGGTGCTGGCGGTTGCCGCCAAGCTAGCCAACAAGACGGTCGATCTGTCGAAGCTTCTCGGACAACTGGAGCAGACAGCGGAAACCGGTCTCGCCGCAGCGAAGGATCTGGTCGCCCGCTTCGGCGTCCCGGATTACATACTGGTCGCCGGACAGGCGACGCATCTCGGCACCGCGCTCGAGGCATCGCTCAAGATCGCCGAGATCAGCGGCGTGCCGACAGCCGCCTTCGACACCGAGGAGGCGTTGCATGGGCATGTCTATGGAACAACGGACAAAAGCCTGGTGATCGCCATCGCGCAGACCGAAGCCGAGGCGAAGGTCGCGGCCAATCTCGGCGAGGCTCTGGCCGAACTCGGGCCACGTGCGGTCGTCCTCAACCTCTCCGGCCATCCGACTCGCTTCGACCTCGATGTCAGTTGGCCGACGGCGGCGGAGCAGCAATGGCTCGCCGGTTGCTGGGCGCCGATCCCGCTGCAATGGTATGGCTGCGAACTGGCGATCGCGCGTGGCATCGATCCGGACAAGATGATCTATCCCAATCTCGGACGCAGGCTCAACGTGCGCATCCGCAAGGAGGCCTGATGGTAACCGCGATCGGAATCGACATTGGCGGCAGCCTGGTCAAGCTCGGCGCCGTCGACGGTTCGGGCAAGGTGCTGGCGCGCGGCGCTGTCCCGGTGCATCGGGATATCGAGTTCGCGGATTTCGTCCATCTGGTCACCAAGGCCACCGACGAGCTGACGCGGCAGTATCCGGACATCACGGCCATTGGCATTGGTGTGCCGGGCACGCCAAATCCCGAGACCGGTATGCTGAATGGCCGATGCCCGGCGATCCCGGCGCTGTTGAAGGGTTCGCTGTCAAGACTGTTCGGCATTCGCTTCGGCGTCCCGGCCATCGTCCGCAACGATGCCGTCTGCGCCACCCATGGCGAGATGCGGCACGGCGCCGGCCGTCCCTTCTCCCGCTTTGCGCTGCTGACGCTCGGCACCGGCATTGGCGGCGCCATGGTAATCGACCGCAAGGTGATCGACGGCCCGGACGGGTTGCCGCCACAGCTTGGCTGCATCTCGCTCGATCCGGCCCGCACCGACATTGCCGATCCGGTGCCTGGCATGGTCGAGAACCTCGCCAGCGCCCGCGCGCTGGTCAACCGCTATCGCCAGCTCAAGCCGGACACCGACGCCACCAACGCCGAGGCGGTCTGCGATCTTGCCAAGGAAGGCGACCCCATCGCGCTGCAGGTCGTCGACGAGGTGGCGCGCTGGCTCGGTCAGATGATCGGCATCATGTCGAACATGCTCAACATCGAGGCGGCGATCATCGGCGGCGGTCTGGCGCTGGCCGGCCCTTTCTTCACCGATCGCATCGCCCGCAATGTCAGGGATTTCGTGCTGCTGAAGCCCGGCCGCCCGCCTTTGATCGTGGCGGTGGAACACGGCAATGACGCCGGCGTGATCGGTGCCGCGGCACTGGCGCTCGACATGTTCGCGCCCACGGCAAGGGAGTAGCGCCATGGCAGACGTCGAACTGAAGAAGGTTTCGAAGAGCTTCCAGAATCTGAAGGTGGTGCACGATATCGATCTCGACATCGCCGAGGGCGAATTCGTCGTCCTCGTCGGGCCGTCCGGCTGCGGCAAGTCGACGACACTGCGCATGGTGGCGGGACTGGACAGGCCGAGCGGCGGCGAGATCCATATCGGCGGCAAGCTGGTCAACAACGTCCAGGCCAGGGATCGCGACATCGCGATGGTCTTCCAGAGCTACGCGCTCTATCCGCAGATGACGGTCGCGCAGAACATGGCTTTCGGCCTGCGCATCCGCAAGGTGCCGGACGGCGAGGTGACGCAGCGCATCGCCCGTGTCGCCGACATTCTCGACCTCAGCGAACTGCTGCAGCGTAAGCCGCACCAGTTGTCTGGCGGCCAACGCCAGCGCGTCGCGATGGGCCGCGCCATGGTGCGGCAGCCGAAGGTGTTCCTGTTCGACGAACCGCTCTCCAACCTCGACGCCAAGCTCAGGGTGAAGATGCGCGCCGAGATCAAGAAGCTGCACCAGATGGTCGCCACCACGACGGTCTATGTCACCCATGATCAGGTCGAGGCGATGACGCTGGCCGATCGCGTCGTGGTGATGAACAAGGGGCGCATCGAGCAGATCGGGCCGCCCAACGATCTCTACCATGAACCGGCCAGCCGCTTCGTCGCCGGCTTCATCGGCAGCCCCGGCATGAACTTCTTCAAGTGCCGCCTGGAAGCGCGCGGCGACCGGCTCGCGGTCGTGCTCGGTGATGGCACCGCTCTCGCCGTCCCGGCTGCCCGTACCGCACGCTATGCCGGCCATGTCGGGCGCGAACTCGAATTCGGCCTGCGTCCCGAGCACATCACCGAGCAGCGCGAGCGGCCCGACGTCGTCGACATCAAGGCGCCGGTCGAGGTGGTCGAGCCGATGGGCATGGAGACGCTGCTGCATGTGCTGATCGCCGGCGCGGAGGCGACGGCGCGCATCGATCCCGCTTCGACGCCGAAGCCGGGCGAGGTGGCGACACTCTCGCTCGGCATGGCCCATATGCACCTGCTCGATCCCGACAGTGGCAGGGTGATCTGAACCTGCCGGCGTACCGTCACGACACGCAAAGGGGTGGGCGCGGAGGATAGCCGGTTCCCTGCCACATTTTCACGTGTCAGAGAGCAAAAACAATATATTATTTGTTGACAAATATAATTTTGGAGCGAATTTTTAGGCACGGTTTCGAATGACCGTGATGGTTCCCAGCAGGCACGGCCATCTCACCGCAGTCCCAGGAATTTGCCGGTCATGATCGACATCCAAAGCGTGTCAAAATCCTTCGTGACCAGGGACGCCGATCCTGTCCGTGCGCTGAACGAAGTCAGCCTCGAAATCTTCGACAATGAGTTCTTCACCCTGCTTGGCCCGTCCGGTTGCGGCAAGACGACCCTCTTGCGGCTGATAGCCGGCTTCGAGGCGCCAAGCTCGGGCGCCATCCGCATCGCCGGCAGCGATGTCGCCGCCTTGCCGCCGCAGAAACGGCCGGTCAACACGGTGTTCCAGAGCTACGCGCTGTTCCCGCATATGAGCGTCGCCGAGAATGTTGCGTTCGGGCTGGAAATGCAGAACGCGCCGAAATCGCTGATCGACGAGCGCGTCAGGGAAGCACTGGAAATGGTGCGGCTCGAAGGCTTCGCCACGCGCCGCCCGGCGCAACTGTCGGGCGGCCAGCAGCAGCGCGTCGCGGTGGCGCGTGCCCTTGCTCCGAAGCCGAGCGTGCTTTTGCTCGACGAGCCGCTGTCGGCCCTCGACCTCAAGCTGCGCAAGGGCATGCAGAGCGAATTGAAGCGGCTGCAGCGCGAAACCGGCATCACCTTCGTGCTGGTCACCCACGACCAGGAGGAGGCGCTCGCCATGTCCGATGGGATCGCGGTAATGCGCAGTGGCGACGTGCTGCAGGTCGGCACGCCGCGCGACATCTACGACAATCCGCAGGACCGCTTCGTTGCCGATTTCATCGGTGAGTCCAACCTGCTGCCGGGGGCATTGCTTGGTCGCGACCCGGCGAAGACGATCGTCGTGCGGCCCGAACACATCGTCGTCTCGCCGGCATCCGATGACGCCACAGGCCACGCCAGGGGGGCGGTGTCAGCCATCACCTTCCTCGGCTCCGACACCCTCTACGAAATTGTCCTGGAAGAGGGAGCGAGACTGCAGTCGCGCTCGCGCGGTCGTGCGGCATTGGCGACAGGCGACAGGGTCGTCGTCGACTGGGCCCGCGACGTCGAACGCGAACTGGCGAACTGAGGCGGCGATGGGTCCGAACCGCACCTACCTGCTGATCGCACCCGCAATGCTGGTCATCGGCATTTTCATGGTGCTGCCGCTGTTCCTGGCGGTCGCCTATTCCTTCATGACCGCCAACCCCTATGGCGGCGTCACGGCGCCGGAGACGTTCGACGCCTATCTCCAGTTCCTGTACCAGCGCGACTTCGACGACAGCCTGGTGTTTTCGCCGAGCTATGCGCTGATCATCCTGCGTTCGATCTACCTCGCCATTGCCACGACCCTCATCTGCCTGGTGCTTGGCCTGCCGGTTGCCTGGTACATCGTCTGCCAGACACCGGAGCGCCGGCGGGTCCTGCTGTTTGCCGTCACGCTGCCGTTCTGGATCAACACACTGATCCGCACCTATTGCTGGATCCTCATCCTGCGCGACGAAGGCCTGGCGAATGGTGCGCTGCGCCATGCCGGCATCATCTCCAATCCGCTGCCGCTGCTCTACAATGACGGGTCGATCCTGCTCGGCCTCGTCTACACCTTCCTGCCCTTCATGGTGCTGCCGATCTATTCGACGCTGGAGCGCATCGACCCGCGTCTGATCGAGGCCGCGCACGATCTCTACGCCAGCCGCGCCGCGGTCTTCCGCCGTATCGTCTGGCCGCTGGCGAGACCCGGCGCGCTGGCCGGCGCCACGCTTGTCTTCGCGCCGGCGCTCGGCTCGTTCCTGGCGCCCGACCTGCTTGGCGGCGGCAAGAAGCTTTTGATCGGCAGCCTGATCCAGATGCAGTTCACGTCGTCGCGCAACTGGCCGTTTGGGGCAGCACTCTCGACCGTCGTGACGGTCGTCGTGCTGACCGTCTTCGTCATCCGTTCGCGCAAGGCACAGGAGGAGCGGCGATGAATGGCGCAAAACCCTTCGACTGGCGGCATACGCCCGGCCTGTCGGCCTACACCGCTCTCATATTCCTCTTCTTCTACGCGCCGCTGCTGATCCTGGTGATCTATGCCTTCAACTCGAGCCGGCTGGTCACCGTGTGGGCCGGCTTCAGTTTCAAATGGTTCGTCGCGGTCGCCAACAACGGCTCGATCCGCGACGCTGCCTTCAACAGCGTCATCATCGCGATCGTCGCCACCATCGCCGCGACGGCCATCGCCACGGCCGGCGCGCTGGCACTGGAACGCGGCCGGCTGCGGTTCGGGCGCAGCGCGGCAACGGCGCTGATCGCGATGCCACTGGTGGTGCCGGAGATCGTCGTGGCGATCACCACGCTGATCTTCTTTTCCGGGCTCGGCATGCATCACGGGCTCATCAACCTGATGATCGCCCACACTGTCTTTTGCATTCCGTTCGCGCTGCTGCCGATCCAGGCGCGGCTGCGCGACATGGGCGGCACGCTGGAGGAGGCTGGCCGCGACCTCTATGCCGACGAATGGCGGCTGTTTCGCCGCGTCACGCTGCCCTTGCTGATCCCGGCGATCTCGGCCGGCGCCATCATGGCCTTCGTCGTCTCGCTCGATGATTTCCTGATCTCGATGATGGTGTCGAGCGCCGGCTCGACCACCTTGCCGGTCTACATCTACGGCATGATGCGGCTTGGCGTGACGCCGGAGGTCAACGCCATCTCCACCATCCTTCTTGCCGTTTCCATCGTCTTCGTCGCAGCGGCGCTGCTCGTCGGACGACGCAAATAGACTTGCCTAGAAATAAGAAAACCAGAGGAGAACGACCGTGACCAAATGGAAAGAAGGACTTTCAGGAATAGCTTTGGCCACCGCCATCATGGGGGCCATCACCACCACGGCGCTCGCCGATTCCGGCGAACTGCACATCTACAACTGGACCGACTACACATCGGACGAAATGATCAAGAAGTTCGAGACGGAGACCGGGATCAAGGTCACCATCGACACCTACGATTCGAACGAGACCGCGCTCGCCAAGTTGAGCTCGGGCGCCGCCGGCTACGACGTGATGATCATCAGCAACGACTTCGTGCCGATCTTCGTCAAGCAGAAGCTGTTCCAGGAAGTCGATGCGGGGGCGATGCCGAACTTCAAGAACGTCGATCCGAAATGGCAGCATCGGTCCTGGGATCCGGATGCGAAATACACCGTGCCATGGGTGTGGGGGACCACGTCCTATTCGGTGGACACCGCCGTCTACAAAGGGCCGACCGACAGCCTGAAGCCGCTCTTCGATCCGCCGGCGGAACTCAAGGGCAAGGTCGGCATGTTCGGGTCGCCGACCGAGGTGATGTCGCTGGCATTGGTCTATCTCGGCAAGGATCAGTGCAACAGCAATCCGGCGGACCTGAAGGAACTCGATGCCTTGCTCGAGGCGCAAAAGCCCTTCGTCAAGGTTTACAATTCCGATGGCATCGTCGAGCGCCAGGTCGCCGGCGAGACGGTCATGCACGAGCAGTGGTCGGGCAAGGCGCTGGCGACACGCCAGCAGAAGTCGACGGTCAAATATGTCTATCCCAAGGAAGGTGTTGTCGGCTGGATGGACAATGTCGCCGTTCCCTCGACCGCGCCCAATGTCGACAACGCCAAGAAGTTCCTCAACTTCCTGATGGATCCCGAAAACATCGCGCTGCAGCAGAAATACACCGGCTACCAGAGCGCGATCGCTGGTTCCAACAAATACCTGGCGGCGGATATTGGCGGCTCGCCGGAGTTCAACCCGCCGGCCGATCTGAAAATCTCGTTTGCGCCGTCATGCGACGAGAAGGCGATCCGCGCCTACGATCGTATCTGGACCAATCTGCGCCAATAGGCTCATGACGCAAAACGCCGCCCGTTCGTACGGGCGGCGTTTTCTACCTTCTGTCCGAGGACCTCGAAAATGAAGCGCTACGCCCGCACAATTTTCTCGCGCGCCGGCAGGTCATCGGCTTCGGCCGCCAGCAGGATGTCGGTGGTCACCGCCAGATGCGCCGCCAGCAATTCGGCTGCCTTCTCGGCATTGCGGTCGAGCACGGCATTGGCGAGGTCCTGATGTTCCTTGCTGATGTTGCGGGCATTGGGTGCCAGCGAGACCGAACGGCGGCGGTAGCGCTCGCTCTGGTCGTAAAGCTGGTCACGCAGGCGCAGCAGCCAGCGGCTGTCGCAGCCGCCAACCAGCGCCTTGTGGAAGGCCGCATGCGCGGTCGCCCATTCGTCGCTCGAATGCACCGGATGGTCCGGTGTGTGCTCTGGCGTTCGCGACAGCCGGTGCAGGGCCGCGACCAGCTGCGATTCCCAGGCGACGTCGCCCACCTCGATGGCGCGGCGGATGCACAGCGTCTCGATCTGGATGCGCGTCTTGGTGAGGTCGACCAGATCCTCGGCCGAGATCGGCGCGGCGCGGAAGCCGCGTTGCGGTTCGGCCACGACAAGGCCCTCGGACGTCAGCCGCGACAGCGCCTCGCGGATGGCGCCGAGGCTGACGGACAGCCTATCGCACAGTTCCTGCACCTTGAGCCGGCTGCCCGGTGCGATGCGGCACGACAAAAGGTCGGCGCGCAAATCCTCATACGCGCCTTGGGTGAGATTGATCGAGCCTTCCCTAGCCATTGGTTCGCCCGCGGCCGAATCTGTCCATCGAATGCCTCTCATACATTATCGCAGGGAGGAATCAGAATGCAAAATAATATATTCTATGTTGACAGATATATAATTTCTGAACAAAGTCCAGCCTTCACAAGCGAGGATGTGGCCAGTGCGATTTGCAGTCTATAAATCGCCGCGGGGACCCGGACTGGCAATCGCATTGCCGGCAGGTGAGTTCCGCGGCATCGACGAAAGCGATGCGATGTTTCCCGGACGACTGGAGGAACTCATCGCCGAGGGCACGCAAGCGCTGCAGGCGGCAGGCGAGCGGCTGGCCAGCGGACGGCGGATCGATCCTCAAGCGGTCGAGTGGCTGCCGCCGCTATCGGCACCGGGCAAGATCATCTGCGTCGGCCTCAACTATGTCGACCATTCCATCGAGAGCGGCTTCGTGCCGCCGAATTATCCGACCTTGTTCGCCCGCTTCTCGACCAGCCTGATCGGGCATGGCGCAGCCATCCGCCGTCCGGAGGCATCGATCCAGCTCGATTACGAGGGCGAGATGGTGGCGATCATCGGCAAGGCCGGCCGCCACATTGCCCCTGGCAAGGCACTGAGCCATGTCGCCGGCTACTCCATCTTCAACGATGCCTCGATCCGCGACTTCCAGACCAAGTCGCCGCAGTGGACCGTCGGCAAGAATTTCGACGGCACCGGATCCTTCGGGCCGATCTTCGTGACATCAGACGAATTGCCGCCGGGCGGCAAGGGGCTGCGCATTCAGACGCGCCTCAACGGCCAGGTCGTCCAGAACGCCTCGACCAGCGACATGATCTTCGATGTCGCCTCGCTAATCTCGATCATCAGCGAAGCGATCACGCTCGAGCCGGGCGATATCCTCGTCACCGGCACGCCGTCCGGCGTCGGCATGGCGCGCAAGCCGCAGCTGTTCATGAAACATGGCGACGTCTGCGAAGTGGAATTGGAAGACGTCGGCATCCTGTCCAATGTCGTTGCCGACGACGTCATTACTGCGCAAGCCGTCAACCAATAACCCCGCCAACTCCGAAAGGACGATGTCATGACAAGAGTGATGTTTCGAAATGCCATGATTTGGGATGGCACCGGCGCCGATGCCTTTCCAGCCGATCTGCTGGTCGAGAATGGCCGCATCGTCACCATTGCGCGCACGCCCGGCCAATTGTCCGGTGACGGCGCGACGACGATCGAATGCCGCGGCATGACGCTGATGCCGGGCCTTGTCGAAGGCCACGCCCACATCTCCTTCGGCGGCGCGATCAAGGATTCCGACCTTGGCCTGATTCCGCCCGAGGAGCATCTTCTGCTGACCATGCGCAATGCCAAGACATTGCTCGACCATGGCTTCACCAGCGCCTACAGCGCCGCGACCTCGAAGCTCAGGCTGGACATCGTCATCCGCAACGAAATCAATGCCGGCCGCTTGCCGGGACCGCGCATGCGCGCCGGCAGTCCGGAAATCACGGTGACCGGCGGCCTCGGCGACGAGCGCCAGCAACATATGTATCACGAGAGCTTCGGCATGATCGCCGACGGCGTCGAGGAGATCACCAAGGCGGTGCGCCTGTGCTGCCGCGAAGGCGCCGACAACATCAAGATCAACATTTCCGGCGACGATCTGAGCCCCGCGGCGCATGGCGGCCTGACCGTGATGAGCGAGGCCGAAGTGATGACGGCGGTGTCCGTTGCCCGCGACTTCGGCAAGAAGATCAACTGCCATGCCCGCGCAGCCGGCTCTGTGAAGCGCGCGGTAAAGTGCGGCGTCGACGTCATCTACCACTGCGAATCCGCCGACGAGGAAGCGCTCGATGCGCTGGAATCGGCCAAGGACCGCATCTTCGTCGGCCCGGCCATCGGCATCATCTACGGCACGCTCTACGAGGGCGAGCCCTTCGGCTTTACCCACGAGATGGCGGTCAAGTTCGGCATGCAGCGCATCCTCGACGACAGCCGCAAGGTCTACACCGAATTGCGGAAGCGCGGCGTGCGCGCACTGATCGGGGGCGACTATGGTTTCGCGCAGACGCCGCAAGGCACCAACGCGCGCGACCTCAAGCATTTCGTCGACCTGCTCGGCTATTCGCCGAGCGAGGCGCTGCAATGCGGCACGCGCCTCGGCGGCCAGGTGATGGGCCTCGGCGACGAGCTCGGCATGGTCAAGGAAGGCTTCATCGCCGACCTGCTGCTGGTCAATGGCGACCCGCTGAAGGACCTCGACATGATGGTGCATGAGAAGAACCTCGTCGTCATCATGAAGGACGGCGAGCTCTACAAGGACCAGTCGGTCTCGGTCGCCGCGCAACGCCAAGCAGCCTAGGCATCATGCGGCCCGCGGTTCCGATCGATGTCGACGAGACGAGCGGCATCTGGCGGACCGACGGGCTGCCGATGGTCTACCTGCCCAGGCACTTCCTGGTGAACAATCATCTCGCTGTCGAGGCAGCTCTCGGCCGCGATGCCTATCGCGCCATCCTGCGCACAGCGACGGCAAAGTCCGCCATCGAATGGTGCGAGGCGCAGGTGCAGGGCAAGGGCCTCGATCCCGAGGCGACGTTCCGCCATTATTTCCAGCGCCTGTCGCAGCGCGGCTGGGGCCAGTTCTCGATCGACACGCTGGATGTGGGCGGGCGCTTCGGCAGCATCAGCCTGAGGAATTCGATCTTCGCGCTGGAGGCCGGGCAGGGGCCAGGCCAGCGCGTCTGCTACATGTTCGAGGGTTTTGTCACCGGCGCCTTCTCGTTCCTGCTCGGTCTTGCGGCACCGACGCAAGTCGAATGCGAGGAGACATACTGCGCCTGTGATGGCCGGCACGACCATTGCCGGTTCGACTTCGCGGAAAGGCCATAGGCCATCCGGTGCAGCCGTCCTGCCTGAGGCGCGCTACGGCCGGATGAGGGTCAGGGACCGTGGGGGCCGCATAGGTCGAGCGTCCATTGGATGGTTCCGCAATAGTCGCCGGCGTAGCCGTCGTAACTGCCGTAGCCATTGTAGTAGCCGTCTATCCAGCCACCATCGCCGGCCCAATCGTCGCCGGTCCAACCGCTGCTGACCCAACCGCCGTGGTGCCCATGTCCACCGCGCACAGCGTGTCGATGCGCGCCACCGTGATGGGCAGCAGTGTGGTGGACACTATGGTGCCTGACGACCGCGGCATTGGCGACGGTGATCAACGGGATCGCGCTCGTGGCCAACGCCAGCACGATGGAACTGATGAAGACGATCTGCCTTTTCATGAGGATGCCTCCTGTTCATGCGAGACATACATGGGAAGGAAAACGGCCTCTCACTCGACACGTTCCTTCACGAAATCGGGACGGCATTCGCTGAAACGCAAATGAGCCGGAAAACTCCACGCAACAGCCGTTTGCCGATGTCCTCGCAAGGATAGCCGCGGTCAAGATTTGTTGACTTCCATCAAGGCCAAATTGACTACCGCTTGCCTTTTTGTCGGACCATAAGACAGGCCATGCGGTCAGGTCTCGGCTGGCTGGCGCATACAGGCAATCTTGCCTTTGAACGCGGATGCGCCAGCTTGAGCTGGAGCATCCAAGCCGCCTGCATGACGGAATTGGTCACAGCATTGGAACAGCCTCAATTTGCCACCGAGCGCGACCCGAGGCTGAGGCTGATCATTCCGATCATCGTCGCCATCGCCTTTCTGATGGAGCAGCTCGATTCCACCATCATCACCACCGCAATCCCGGCCATCGCACGCAGCCTCGACACGACGCCGGTCAGGCTGAACCTGGCGATCACAACCTATATCCTGACCTTGGCCGTGTTCATCCCCGTCAGCGGCTGGTTCGCGGACAGGTTCGGCGCACGAAGAGTATTCGCGCTGGCGCTTTTCACCTTCACCCTTGGTTCGGCGCTGTGCGGCATCGCCAGCAGTTTCGGCATGCTGCTGGCGATGCGTGCCCTGCAGGGGCTGGGCGGCGCCATGATGACGCCCGTCGGGCGGCTGATCCTGCTGCGCAGCTTTCCGCGCAGCGGCTTGATCACCGCCATGACCTACATGACCTTGCCCGCCATCATGGGACCTGTCATCGGGCCGCTGCTCGGCGGCCTGTTGACCACCTATGCCTCGTGGCGCTGGATATTCTATGTCAACGTGCCGTTCGGCTGCCTCGGCATTGCGGCTGCGCTGCGCTTCGTCGACGATTTCCATGAGGAAGCGGTGCAACGTTTCGACTTCGCCGGATTCCTGATGGTGGGATGCGGCGTCGCATTGCTGCAATTCGGGCTCGAAAGCATCGGCCGGCCGATCATCCCTGTCTCGGCGACAGTGCTGGTGCTGGCAGCTGCAGTCCTGCTGCTGCTCGCCTTCGGGCGCTATGCGCGTCGGGTCGTCGCGCCGGCGGTCGACCTGACGCTGTTTCGATTTCGCTCGTTCTGGGTCGGTACGCTCGCCGGTGGCCTGTGCCGCGTCGGCCTCAACGGCGTGCCGTTCCTGTTGCCGCTGATGCTGCAGGTCGGCTTTGGCATGAGCCCGGTTACCTCCGGCTCGCTGACGTTCGTCAGCAGCTTCGGCGCCTTGCTCATTCGGCCGCTGCTGTCGCCGCTGTTGCGGCGCTTCGGTTTCAATGTCGTGCTGATCGGCAGCGCGCTTGTCGGCTCCGCCGCTGTGGCGGGCTTCGCCCTGATCGGCGCCGACACGCCACACTGGATGATCGGCCTCTACGTCTTCGTGTTCGGCATCATCCGGTCGGCGCAGTTCATGACCTCCAACACGCTGTCCTATGCCGACCTGCCGGCGGACAAGTTAAGCCGCGCCACCAGCCTCGGCGGCGTCCTGCAGCAGCTCAGCGTTTCGCTCGGCGTTTCAATCGCCGCCATGGTGCTGGGTCTGGTTGCCGGGGAAACCCACATCGTCACACCGGAGCGCTTTCATCAGGTGTTCCTGCTGACCGCGATCATCCCGCTGCTGTCCATTCCCGGCTTCCTGTATCTGCGCGCCGAGGACGGCGTGCAGGTCAGCGGCCACGTCCGGAAGGACAATTCTCGCAAATAGGGCGACGAAAGTTATGACGTAGCATCAGGTGCGTATACGGGCATACTTGCATCCACACAGGGAACCATCGGTTAGGGTGCCCTGAGCTTCAGCTCTCCGCCGGCTTGCGTTCGACGATGTAGATGTGGTCGGCCGCCAGCACCACTTCGCCGCGCTGGTTGATCACTTCGCAGCGCTCGATGACCCGTCCCGAAGCCGGCCGCTTGGGATCGTCTTCCTTGGCCGCGATGGTGGTGCGCGTCCGGATCGTGTCGCCGATGAACACCGGCTTGATGAAGCGCAGCCGGTCGTAGCCATAGGAAAAGGCAACGGGATTGACGACAGTCGCCGTCAGCCCGATGCCGATCGAGAACACCAGCGTGCCATGTGCGATGCGCTGGCCGAACGGCGTCGTCTTCATGAACTCGGCGTCCATGTGATGCGGGAAGAAATCGCCGGTGTGGCCGGCATGGACGACAAAGTCGGTTTCGGTGATGGTGCGGCCGCTGGTGAGGCGCGACGCACCGATCTCGTAGTCCTCGAAGTACTGGATCTGTTCCATCAGGGTCTTTCCGCGATCGGTGTCGCCGGTGCCGCACTCGACTGATAGGCCGCCTCGACCAGCGCCATCGTGCTCCAGGCATCCTCGACCGGACTGATCAGCGTCGCGTCTTCGCCGGCTGCAAAACGCTGGACGTTGGCCATGCGGCCGACGAAGGCATCGGGAAACCACTCGCCGGCCAAGGGCACCGCGACCCAGTCCGTCCCGCCTTTGGGGTAGATTTCCAGCACATCCGGTTCACCGCGCGGATAGTCGAGGTTGAGGCCAAGCTTGAGATAGGCAGCGCCCTCGGTGCCGCAGATGCGGAACTCGCAGGCCTGGTGCCGGCGGCCGAACTTGTGGTCATGGTTGATCGACAGCGCGCAGCGCACGGTGTTGCCATAGCAGAGAATGGCGCTGGTGCGCGTCTGCGCCACCGCATGGTTGGGATGGCCGAGCGTCTTGGCGTGCACGCCTTGGGGGTCACCGAGAAATTGCCGGATCAGGTCGAGATAGTGGATCGAATGCATGGCGATCTCGACGCGTGGCGCCTTGAGCAGGAATTCCCACAGTTCCCACGGCGTCGCCAGCGCCAGCCAGGCGTCGAAGTCGACGATCTCGCCGAGCCAGCCCTTGGCGATGGCGTCCTTGAGCGCCAGCATCATCGGCGCGAAGCGCAGCTGGAAGTTCACCGCTGCCTGAAGCTTTTTGGCGCGGCAGATTTCGAGGATCGTGGTTGCTTCGGTGAGGTTGCTGCCCATTGGCTTCTGGATCAGCGCCACCGCGCCGTCAGGCAAGGATTTCAGCACATCGGCATGGCGCGACGGCGGTGTCGCGAGGTCGAAGATCGCGCCCTTGACCGCTGCAGCCTCCTCGGCGGAACGAAAGGCTGTCACACCCCATTGGGTGGCCAGTTTTTCAGCTCGAGCATGATCGGGATCGTAAAGCCCGGCGATCGGAAAGCCGGCCTTCCTGTAGGCCGGGAAATGCGCGTCGCCGACGATCGACCCGGCGCCGAAGGTGACAATCGGCCGGGGCGTCGAAGGTTTGGGCCAGGACTGGGCGAGTGAGGCAGGGTCGAAACCGCCTTCAATCATGATGGAAGACCTCGTCCATCGCTGCCCACCATTCGCCTTCCCCGCGCGTCGCCAGCGGTTCCTGGCAAGGCATGCAGACCGCCCACCATTCCTGCGTCCTCGGGTCGGCCGCCATCTTGGCCATGTCAGCCGTGTAGTCGACGCCGTGGTATTCGAGCGTGCTGAACAGCAGGTTCTCCGGCCGCTTGAGGTAGATCGAGTAGTTCTTGATGTTGCAGGCCGAGATCATGGTCAGCACGTCCGGCCAGACGGCAGCGTGAAGGCGGACATACTCCTCGACCTTTTCCGGCTTCAGGCCCAGAACCATCCCCATCCGCTGCATATCAGTCTCCTATCCGGTGATCGCCGTGGTGAATTCGGCGATGCTCATGGCCTTGACCGCGTCCCAGTCCCAATCGATGCCGATGCCCGGTTCGTCGGGCGCCAGCGCCTGGCCATCCTCGATGCGCATATGCTTGCCGGTCAACTGGTCGAGCTGCGGAATGTACTCGACATAGCGGCCGTTCTGAACTGCGCAGGCCAGGCTGACATGCAGTTCCATCAGGAAATGCGGGCAGACCGGAATGTCGAAGGCCTCCGCCGCATGGGCGATCTTGAGCCAGGGCGTGATGCCGCCGATGCGGCCGACATCGACCTGGACGATCGAGCAGGCGCCTTTTTGCATGTATTCGCGGAAATGGCGGATGGAATAGAGCGACTCGCCGACAGCGATCGGCGTCGGCGTTGAATTCGACAACCGCACGTGCCCGTCGATATCGTCGGCCGGAAGCGGCTCCTCGATCCAGGCGAGATCGAGCTCGCGCAGCCTGGCCGCGCGCCGGATCGCCTCATCGACAGAGAACCCCTGATTGGCGTCGGTCATGATCTCGTAGCCGTCGCCCACCGCCCTGCGCACCGCAGACAGGCGGGTAAGATCCTCCGAGCCGTGCGGCCTGCCGATCTTCACTTTCGAACCGCGAAAGCCCTTGGCCTTGGCGGCCAGCGCATCGTCGACCAGCGCCTGAGTCTCGATGTGCAGCCAGCCGCCTTCGGTCGTGTAGAGCGGGCAGCGGTCCTTGGCGCCGCCGGCCAGCTTCCACAGCGGCAGGTTTTGCTTTTTCGCCCGCAGGTCCCACAGTGCCGTATCGATCGCGGCGATCGCGATGGCCGTGATCGCGCCGATCGTGGTGGCGTGGGTGGCAAATTCGAGATCGTGCCAGATCGCCTCGATCATGTCGGGGTCGCGGCCGATCAGGCGCGGCACCAGATGGTCGGACAGGAGCCGCATCACCGACGAGCCGCCGGTGCCGATCGTGTAGCTGTAACCGGTGCCGACCGCGCCGTCGGAATCGGTGATCGTCACGATCGGCGTTTCCTGGCTGACGAAGCTCTGGATGGCGTCGGTGCGCTTGACCTTGGGCACAAGGTCCACCATCCGCAGTTCGACTTTCTCGATCCTGGCCATGTCGTCAGCTCCGCAATGTCTTCCCGGTGTCGGCGGCAAACAGATGTGCCTGCGACATGTCGAAACTCATGGCGATCCGCTCGCCCGATTTCAGCGGCCTCGGGTTCAGCATGCGCGACACCCAGTCAGTGCGGTTGAATTCGACGAACACCAGCGTCTCGTTGCCGAGCGGTTCGGTGACGGTGATCGGCAGCTCGATCTGGTGGACGTCGGCGGCGCCGCCGGAACTGATGCCATGGCCGGTCGGATAGATATCGTCAGGCCGCAGCCCGAACACCACCTTGTCGCCAGTGGCGACATTGGACTTGAACTGGCCGGGCAGCGGCAGGTTTTCGCCGCTGGCGAAAACCATCTGGCTGCCATCGATCGTGGCCTCGTGCAGGTTCATCGGTGGTGAGCCGATGAAGCCGGCAACGAAGCGCGTCGCCGGCCGCCGGAAAACCTCGTCGGGCGTGCCGACCTGTTCGATATGGCCGTCGCGCATGATGACGATGCGGTCGGCAAGCGTCATCGCCTCGACCTGGTCATGGGTGACATAGATCACTGTCGACTGCACCTTGGCATGCAGCTTCTTGATCTCGGTGCGCATCTGCGTGCGCAGCTTGGCGTCGAGGTTGGAGAGCGGCTCGTCGAACAGGAAGACGTCGGGATCGCGCACGATGGCGCGGCCCATGGCAACGCGCTGGCGCTGGCCACCGGACAGTTGCGACGGGCGGCGGTCGAGCAGCGTGTCGAGGCCGAGGATGGCCGAGGCCTCGGCGACGCGTCGGTCCATGTCGTCCTTGGCCGCACCGGCGATCTTCAGGGAGAAGCCAAGATTCTCGCGCACCGTCATATGCGGATAGAGCGCATAGGACTGGAACACCATCGAGATGTTGCGCGAGCGCGGCGGCAGGTCGTTGACGATGCGGCCGCCGATCTCGATCGAACCGGCGCTGATCTCCTCCAGCCCGGCGATCATGCGCAGCGTCGTCGACTTGCCGCAGCCGGAGGGGCCGACCAGCGCGATGAATTCGCGGTCGGCGATGTCGAGATCGATACCGTGCACGATCCCGACATTGCCATAGCGCTTGGTCAGCTTGGTGAGGGAAACGGTTGCCATGGGTCAGCCTTTCACCGCGCCGGAGGTCAGGCCGCCGACAAGGTGTTTCTGGACAATGTAGGTGAGGGTGAGCGCCGGAATGATCATCACCACGGCGAGCGCGCACATGCCGCGCCAGTCGATGGTGAACTCGGCCGTGTAGTCGAGCAGGCCGACCGGCAGCGTCTTGGCGCTCACCGAGCGGGTCAGCTGTGAAGCCAGCGCGAATTCATTCCAGCAGGTCAGGAAGGCGAAGATGGCGGCCGACGCAATGCCCGGCCCGGCGAGCGGGAACTCGACCTGCCAGAACGCCTGCCAGCGCGTGCAGCCGTCGATCTGCGCGGCTTCAGCGAGGTCCTTCGGCACCTGGCGGAAGAAGCCGTCGATCAGCCAGATCGTGAACGGCACGTTGAGCGCGACATAGGCAAGGATCAGTCCGAAATGCGTGTCGATGATGCCAAGCCGCACATAGAGGAAGAACAGCGGCAGCGACAGCGCGATGCCTGGCACCGTGCGCGTCAGCATCAGGCCAAGGAAGACGCTCGACTTGCCGCGGAAGCGGTAGCGCGCAAACGCATAGCCGCCGGCCATGCCGATGGCCACCGCAATGATCGTCGACGTCACCGAGATGATCAGCGAGTTGCGGAAATACTCGATCACCGGGATGCCGCCCTTGCCGATGCCGCTGAACATGGCGACATAGGCGTCGAACGAAATCTCCTGCGGGATCCACACTGGCGGCTTGGCCATGATCTCGACGGTCGGCCGCAGCGACGACAACACGATCCACAGACCGGGCAGGCAGATGGTCAGCATCGCCAGGAACAGGCCGATGCGATAGACAATGCCTGTGAGCCGACGCTTCAAGCGGGCGGAAGAATTCTCGTCCATCTTCACCACTCAGCACCGATCTGCGTGCGCGCCGCGGCGAGCTTGTTGAAGAAGTAGACGGTGAAGGCGATCGACAGAAGGATCGAGAAATAGGCCATGGCGTTGGCCATGCCCATGCGTCCGTCGCTGTAGGCGGTGCGCGCCACCAGCGTCCACAACAGCTCGGTGCGGCCTGCCGGTCCGCCATCGGTCATGATCTTGACGATGTCGTAGGCGCGCGCCACGTCGAGCGAGCGGATGGTCATGGCGATATAGGCGAAGGGCATGACGAACGGCCACGTCACATAACGGAATGTCTGCCACGGCGTGCAGCCGTCGACGCGCGCCGCCTCGATCGGCTCCTTGGGCATGGCGAGCAGGCCGGCCAGGATCAGGATGGCGAAGATCGCGGTCGACGACCAGATTTCGGCGATCGAGATGGCGATGAAGGCGAGATGGCTCTCGATCAGCCACGGTATCGCGTCCTGCGTGAGCCCAAGCGACTGCAAGGCATTGTTCACCAGGCCGATATTGTCGTTGAACATGAATTTGAATTGGAAGCCGACCAGGATCGGCGAGAACATCATCGGAAACATCATCAGCGTGCGCAGGATGCGCTGGCCCCGCGTCGCCTTCTCGACCAGCATCGCCAGGCCGAGGCCAAGCAGCATTTCGAGATTGAGCGCGATCGTCAGCAGCAGCACCGTGCGGCCGAACGCCCACCAGAAATCGGTGTTGGACAGGATCGAAAGATAATTCCGGAAGCCGATGAAGACGAAGAAAGTCTCGGGCCGCGTCAGGCGGAAAGGCGTGAAGCTGGAATAGAGCGACAAAAGCAGCGGCACCACGACAACCGCCGCCAGCACGATGACAGCCGGAAGCAGCAGCAGGAATGGCGGGGATGGCTTGAAGCCCTTCATCAGGATCCTGTGGGGTGTTGCATTCAACTATCGGTGCCTCTTCTTCGTCGAGGCCCGGACCGGGGAACGGAAGGCTATCATGGATCGGTCAGCACACTCGCCCTGGCAAGGCGCGATCGCCTCCCCCATCGCTGATGGGGGAGGCCGTGTTGGGAGCAGTCGCTAAAGCTTGCCGGCGTCCTGGAGGATCTGCGTCGCCTTGGCGGCGGCCTCATCAAGTGCCTGCTTGGAGGTCTTGTCGCCGAGGATCGCCGCCTGCAGTTCGGGATAGACGGCGTTCGAGATCTCGATCCACTCAGGCGTCTGCGGCACGGCAAAGGCGTGCGTGGCTTCTTCCTGGAAGGCGGCAAGGACCTCCTTCTTGTACGGGTCGTTTGCTGCTTGCTGCAGGTCCCAGTCCCACACCGCGGTGCGGGTCGGCAGCGGTCCAGCGGCGGCCTCGAGCTTCTGGCTGTCCTCGTTGGTCAGCCACCACACCAGGGAAGCCGCGGCCTCCTTGTTGGGGCAGTTCTCGGTCACCGAGAAGCCGTGGAAACCGGACCAGCCGGTGCGCTTGCCCGAGGACCCCTTCGGCGCAACCTTGACGCCGACATTGCCGGCGACCTTCGACGACTTCGGATCGTTGAAGAAACCGGCCCAGCCCGGCCAGTCGAGGTTGATGGCGACTGTGCCGGAGGCAAAGCCCTGGCCGAGGTCGTCCCACAGATAGTTGGTGGTTCCGGCCGGCACCGCCTTGACCTTGTAGAGGTTGACGAACCAGTCGAGCGCCCTGATGCCGGCTTCGGAGTTGAAGACCGGCTTGCCGTCCTTGTCGAGATACTCGCCGCCTTCGGCGACCACCATCTCGTAGAAACGGCCGTTGATCGCCTCTTCCTTGCCGGCGAACTGGGTGCCGTAGAAATTGGGCGGCTTGGCGAAGAACTCAGCCTGGTCGGTGACTTCCTTCCAGGTGTCCGGCGGCACCAGATCATAGCCGTATTTCGCCTTGAACTTGGTCTTGTTGTCGGCGTTCTCGTACAGGTTCTTCTGGTAGTAGAGCGCTGAAACGTCGAACTGCGCGCGGGGCAGCATCTCCAGCTTGCCGTCGATGGTTGCCGACTTGATCGTCGAAGGCACGAAGGCGTCGATCTCTGCCTTGGGCAAGAGCTTGCTGAGATCGGTATAGAGGCTCGTATACTGCGGCGCGAAGGACGAATGGTTCCAGCCGACGCACCAGTTGGTGCTGCCCGAGGCGATGTCGGACTTGAGCTCCTTGTCGATGTCGAAGCCGTTCTTCTTGGTCAGGATGTTGACCTTGGCGCCGGTCAGCTTCTCCCACTCGGGGATGCGCTCATAGAGCTTTTCATATTGCTGGCCGCCGATCAGCTTGGCGTCGATGGTGACGCCTTCGAACTTGCCGGGCAGGTCGCCGGCAAGGGCCGTGCCTGCACCGGATGCAAGCAACAATGCGCCGGCGGACACGCCGGAAAGCAGTCTGTTCATTGGTATCCTCCCTTGGTGCGCCTCAGCGGCGACCGCAACTCGTCTGATGACAAGAAGTGCTACATTCATATACAAACAAAACATTCACGGGTACGTCAAGGCGAAATTTGTTTCCGTCGGCCGCGTTCCTGCGTATATGAAGAATCGAATTCACTGGAGAGATGCGCCATGGATGACAGCGAAGACGAGCGCTATCGCGCGCCTGCGCTCGACAAGGGGCTCGACATCCTCGAACTGCTGGCCGGCGTGGACGGCGGCCTGACGCAAGCTGAAATCGCCAAGAAACTCGACCGCAGCCCGAACGAATTCTACCGCATGCTCGACCGGCTGGTGCGGCGCGGCTATGTCACCCGGCTGGATGGCGACCGCTATTCGCTGACGCTGAAGTTGTTTGGCCTGGCGCAACTGCATGCGCCGGTGCGGCGGCTGGTTTCCTACGCCACGCCGCTGATGCGCGAGCTGGCCGAAACGTCGCAGCAGGCCAACCAACTCGTTGTTTTTGATCGTGGTTCCGCCGTTGTGATCGCCCAGCAGGAGGCACCGAACTACTGGGGCATCTCGATCCGCGTCGGCTCGCACATCAGCCTTTTCGACACCGGTTCAGGACATGTGTTGCTGGCCTTCCGCTCCCAGGAAGAGCGGCAGATGATGATTTCGGAACACGTCCGCAGCACCGACAAGACGGCGCAATCGGCCGAGTTCTTCGCCAAGCTCGACCAGATCCGCGACCGTGGTTACGAGATGATGGCCTCGATGCAGACCGCCGGTGTCTTCAACCTGTCGGCCCCGGTGCGCAGTTCCGACGGCAAGGCGATCGCGGCACTGTCGATTCCCTACATCACCGTCGTCAACGCGCCCTCCGCGCCTGACATCACCAGGACCATCGAACTGTTACTGGTCACGGCCGAAAAGCTGTCGCACCTGGCCGGCTCGGCGGTCGGTTCATCCACGTAAATTCTTATTTGAATGAAGAATTCCTCCGTGAGATGATCTAACGACCCAAGAGGAGGAGCTACAGTGATCGTCGACACCCATCTGCATCTCATCGATCGTTCGGTGCTGCGCTATCCCTGGCTTGCCGGCGTGCCGGCGCTCGACCGCGATTTTTCCTATGAGGAATACGCCGTGGAGGCCCACCGCGTCGGCGTCGGGTGCGTGCTGCATATGGAGGTCGACGTCGATCCGGCGGACATCGAAGCCGAGACCATTCGTGTCGAAGGGCTGTCGCGGCAGCCCGGCAGCATGCTGGCTGGGGCGATCGCGTCCTGCCGGCCGGAACAAGCAGACTTTGCCGCCTATCTCGAGCGGCAGCGGGCAGATCCCTTCGTCAAGGGTTTCCGCCGCGTCCTCCATGTCGTGCCCGACGATCTCTCGGAAGGCGCGCTGTTTCGGGACAACATCAAGCGGCTTGGCGGCAGCGGGCTGACCTTCGATCTGGTCGTGCTGCCGCACCAGATTCCCAAGGCGATCGCGCTTGCCGACCTGGCGCCAGATGTCCAGTTCGTGCTCGACCATTGCGGCGTCCCCGATATCAAGGGCAATGGCGAACATCCATGGCGCGAACACATGAGCGAGATCGCGCGCCGCCCGAATGTCATGGCCAAGATTTCCGGCGTCGTCGCCTATGCCGATCCCGGCAGTTGGACGGCCGGGACGCTGCGGCCTTATGTCGAACACACCATCGATGCGTTCGGCTGGGACCGCGTCGTCTGGGGCAGCGATTGGCCGGTCTGCACGCTTGGCGGCGGCCTCTCGACCTGGGTGGCCGCGACCCATGCGCTGCTTTCAGGCTGCAGCGTCGATGAACTCGAAAAGCTCTTGTTCGCGAATGCCCGCAAGCTGTGGCGGCTCGACTAGCTGGGTTCGTTCGTTCTCGCCTCAGCGCGGGACACCTGCACCGGAACACTTTCCCGGAACAGGCGATTGAGATCGGCAACGACCTGGCCGGCCCGGTGCCTGGAAGTCAGGCCGACGACAATGCAGTCGGACGCCGCCTGCTGGAATGCCATGTAACCGTCATGGCGCGGCCGCACCCATGCGCCTTCCAGCGTCACGCGCGTATCGCGATAAAAGTTGCCGGTGGCGGCGTTGACCTTCTGATCTTCCCACGCCGCGGCATGGCCGGGCTGGCCGCCCGCGGCGGCATAGGCACCGCGCTGGACATCGCCGCTGGCGACCCAGTAGGCGAAGTCGATCGCTGCATCTTTTGCCTTGGAGAAGGCTGAAACCGCTATGCCGGTGCCGCCAAGCGCCGAACCGATGGGGCCGCCGGCGCCGATGACCGGGATATCGGCGAAGGCAAGGCGGTGCGCGCGGAACCCAGCCATCGCATAGGAGACGTAACCATAGATCAGCGGCGCGCAGACGATTCTGGAATCCGTCTCTGCCATGCGCTCCGAGACGGCGATCGGATCCATGTCAAAGCAGGCCGGGTCGACCAGTGCCGCGATCTCGCGCATAGCCTCGAAGACGTCGCTGCCGGCCTCGAGGTCGATGAGATCGCGAGAGGGATCGGTCGTGCAGGGATGACCCAGATTGCCGGCAAGCGTGTAGAAGACCATCAGCGCGTGGGGCGGCCGCAACGGCAACAGCACGCGGCCTTGCCCGGCGAGATCGAGTACCTCGCTCCAACGCGATGGCGGCGCATCGAGTGCATCCGGTCGCCAGGCCTGGACCTGGCTGGCCGCATCGATTGGGAACGCCCACTGCCGCCCCTGCCAGTTGTAGCTCGGATAGGATTTTCCGACGCTGCCCGAGGCAAGGGCCGCGCGCTCCGCCTCGCGGCCGGTGACGTCGAGCGGCTCGAGGCAGCGCTCCGCCGTGATCTGGCCGACATGCGGATGATCGATGACGATGAGGTCATAGGCCCGCGCCAGTTCCTCGACCGGGAAGGACTCGAAATCCTGCAGCGAACGCTTGTCCCATTCAATGGCAACGCCGGTCGTCTGCTTCCACAGCGACGAGCAGGCGACCATCGGATCGTAGCCGCGCGGATGGCTCCAGGTCATGCCCCTGAGGACGGGCACGGGCGTGGGCTCGCTCACAGCCCGAACTCATCGCGGATTGCAGCACTGTGCTCGCCGATGCGCGGTGCCGCCCGTTCGACCTTGGCTCTGACACCGTCGACCCTCAGCGGCGAACTGGTGGTGAGGATCGAGACGTCGTCCTCGCGCGTCACCGTCTGCAGCATGTCCAGCGACTCGAACCCTTCGCTTGCCAGCATCTCCGGCCAGGTCAGTACCTTGGCGCACCAGATGTCGGCCGGCTCCAGGATATCAAGCCACTCGTCGATGGCCTTGGTGGCGATCCTTTGCGCGATGATCGCCTTGATGTCGTCGCGCGCAGTGAACCACGATGCCGGCTTGTCACGATAGGGCGCCAGTTCGCCAAGAGACAGCAGATCGGCCAGCTTGGGGATCGGCGTCATGGCGATGGCGAGGTAACCGTCCTTGGCGGGGTAAACGCCGTAAGGCGCCGAAAGATAGGCATGCGCGCTGCGGAAGCTGGAGCGCCGGGGCAAGCGACGGCCGTCATTGAGATGCGTGGTCAGCACCTCGAACTGGAAATCGACCAGCGCTTCCAGCAGGCTGGTTTCGATATGGCTTCCCTGGCCGGTGATGCCGCGCCGCACAAGTGCTGCCAGGATACCCTGTGCGCAGGCAGCGCCCGCCAGCATGTCACCGATGGCGAGGCCGAACGGCACCGGGCCCTGGTCTTCGTCGCCGTTCAGCCACATCACACCGGAGCGCGACTGCGCCAGCAGATCCTGGCCCGGCCGCTTGACCCATGGGCCGTCCTCGCCATAGCCGCTGATCGAGGCATAGACTAGGCGCGGATTGATCTTGCGGACCGCCTCGTAGTCGAGGCCGAGCCGCTCGATGACGCCCGGTCGGAAATTCTGGATCAGCACATCGGCCTTGGCCAGCAGGCCGCGCAGCGTCTTGAGGTCGGCCTCGTTCTTGAGGTCGATAGCAAAACTTTCCTTGGCCCGGTTGATGGCATGGAAGATTGTCGAGTCGCCACCGATCTCGGTGTCGCTGAGATAGAGCCGGCGCGACAGGTCGCCGCCATCCGGACGCTCGATCTTGATGACGCGGGCGCCGAGGTCAAGCAGCCTGAGCGAGCAATAAGGCCCGGACAGGAACTGGCTCATGTCGACGACGACGAGACCGGCAAGCGGCAATTCGGCTGCTGCCGGCATCGCTATTTCTCCGTCTTGCCGACAAAGTCGGCCGGGTTTCGGTACTTCACAGTCTGCAGATGCTCGCAGTAGAGAACGAGTTCCCCTTCGCCCTTGAACACCTCGTAGCTGGCGCGGATCAGCCCCATCTCCTTGTAGCGCGGCTTCTTGTCGAGGTTGGAGCGGATCGAATAAATCGTGTCGCCAATGAAGACAGGCTTTATGAAGCGGAGCTTGTCGTAGCCATAGGAAAAGGCATTGATGCAATTGGTGGCGACCAGCCCGAGGCCAGCCGAAAATACGAAGGCCCCGGCGATCAGCCGCTTGCCGAAAATGCCTTCCGTCTCGGCAAACATCTGGTCCTGCACATAGGGGTGGATGTCGAGCACCAGGGTGTTGAACAGGTGGCTGTCGCCTTCCGCCATGGTGCGCCGCAACGAGCGGATTTTCTGGCCCACCGGCCAGTCCTCATAGAACCAGTTTTCGGCGTTCCAAACCGGCAGGGCGGCGTGCTCCTCAGGCATGTTGGCGGGGTGCGTCGAGGCGACGCCGACGGTGGGCGCGAAGTCGTTCATGGCTGGCTCCGCCAGGCCAGTGGCGAGCACCGCACAGGGACCGCAACACGCATCAAAGCGCCAGAAAACACGACGTCTCCTCCGTCAATCTTCTTTTGTAAATAGTATTTTCACATATGGGATTCCGTTGCAAGCATGAACAGGCGAAATCTAGGCCGTAACCGCGCGCCGAAGCGCTGGCGGGCAGGGGAGCAAACAATGCGCAATGCCTGTCTGGTATTTATCGGCCGCTTGAATCGCGAGGCGCCCGTATTTTCAGGGCGCGACAACCGACAGCGGCATGCTGACCGAAACCGGACAGGCCGTCGAGATCGGCACGCCGATGTGCGTCAAGAACGTGGGCTGAACGCCGCAACTTCCCTCGAAGCCTCGGAACAAAGCTGGCCGGGGCTCAAGCCTGTTGGATTGCCGAGAGCTTCCAGCTCGAGCCATTCTCGCGCATGAATGTCCACAGCTCCGTCGTCTCTGTCGGATGCTCATCGTCGCCTTCGACGACCTTGCCGCTGGCCCGTTCGCGCATCACGTCACGAGACTCGTAGCGTAGTGCGGCGGTGGCGTAGTCGCGGTCATCCTCGCGCCAGCTTTCCGCGATGTCGGCCTGCAGCAAAGTGATGTCCGATACGTCGTTCCTGAGACCTTTCTGGGCATTGTCGGCCAGCTCCTCGGACAGATAGGACACCATCTCGGGGGTCGTCGCCCGGCGCAGGGCGGCATGGTCTTCGCGCCCGAATGCTTCTTGGACGTCGGTCAGCAGCCGCTGGAACGCGTCGAGGTCGGTCTGAGCCAGCGTAATCTCCTCCGAACCGGTGGCTGGAGAGCCTCCGCCCGAACCGCCGCCAAAGCCGGGAATTGTAAAGGAGCGTGCCGTGTCTGCCTGTTGCTGTGCCGTTGCGCGGTTCTCAAATCTCGAAACTTGAGCATTGGAAGATTGGGCATCGGAAGTTTGGCCATTGCCGGCACCCGCGAGCACAGGGCCACGCGCGGATTGCGACCGGAAAAAGCGAATGGCCAGCATGATTGCGCCACCTATCAGCAGGGCCTGAAGCAAGAAGCCGAACATGCCGGCCAGGCCGCCGAAGCCTTGGCCGACGAGCAGGCCGATCAGGCCGCCGAGCAGCAGGCCGCGCATCATCGTTCCGCCGAAGCCGCTCATAAAACCGGGCCTCTGCAGGCCGGCCTGCGGTTGCCGCACCGGAGTGTTCACGCCGGTGTTGGGCGTCATCGAACGCTCGACCGGAGCGATCGGCGCTGGTGCCGTTCTGGTCGGCGGTGCCGATTGGAACGTACGCGTGCCACGACTGCCGAAACTGCCGCCGCGACGAGCCTCGGCGTGATCCATCGCGACCATGGAGAATGCAAGGACCAGCCCTGCAATCAGGGCGGCAAATCGGCTTGAGCGAGGCATCATCGGGGGTGGCCTTTTCGATGTGGTTTCGGAAATATTCAGCAAACGCCGGCCCGGACGCCGGACATCATGCGGTCAATCGAACAATTCTTCGAAGAATGATTTCTTCCGCTTGGGATAGCGGTGGCCCTGCGAGCGGGAGTAATCGTCATCGCGCCCTTGGCCATGTTGCGGCTGGGAGAATGCTGCCGGCTGTGGCTGTTGCACAGGCGCGGCGTCCCTGCCGGAACGCTCGATGATCTTGTCGAGTTCGCCGCGATCAAGCCAGACGCCTCGGCACTGCGGACAATAATCGATCTCGATCCCCTGGCGTTCGCTCATCACGAGCGCAACGCGGCAGGAGGGGCAAACCAAACCAAGGAGGGAAGATGTCATGAGGGGCTCCAAACCAAAAAAGAATGAGCCCGCTTGACCGAAAAGAATGGAAACGGGCCCGTTATAGCGGTCCGACATCACAATCGCCAAAGAAGCGACAGTCAGAGGGGCCCGGCCCGCACAAGGCAATTAGGAATGCAGAGGCGCGCCTTCAAGGGATTGTTGCTCAAACCGTCACCACAATCTTTCCGAACTGCCGGTTCGATTCCAGGAAGCGATGCGCCTCGACGATTTGCTCGAACGGGAAAGTTCTGTCGATGATCGGCCTCAGCGCGCCGGTCTCCAGACCTTCGAGGATGAACGCTTTGGCCGCTTCCAGCTTCGCCGGGTTGCCGGTGATCTCGTGGACGAGATAACCGCGCAGCGTCAGCGTCTTGGCCAGTACGGCGAACAACGGGAACGGCGTCGGCTCCAGGCTGAGGCCACCATACTCGATGAGAATGCCACCCCGCGCCATCGCCGCCGTCAGCGGCTCGAAGATCGGGCCGCCGATCGCATCGAACACGACGCGCACGCCTTGCGGCCCGGCGATTTCATCGAGCCGTGCGGCCAAATCCTCCTCCGTAGACGCCACCACATAGGCCGCGCCGGCGTCGAGCAGGGCCTGCCTCTTGGCCGTTGTCCGCGTCACCGCAATCACGGTGGCGCCAAGCCTGTTGGCGATCTGGATCGCGGCAAGCCCGACACTGCTCGATGCCGCGGTGATGACAACGAAATCTCCGCTGTGCAGCCTGGCGATATCGACCAGCGCGCCATAGGCGGTGAGGTATTGCATCCAGACCGCCGCCGCCATTGGCCAGTCGAGCGAGGGCGGGTGCTTGACGACGAGCCCGGCAGGATAGGTGGCAAGCTCGCCATAGGCGGGCCAGCGGATCATCGATTGCGGCGGGATGATGCTGACGCTGTCGCCTGGCGCAAAATCCGTCACACCTTCGCCCACCGCCTCGATGATGCCCGCCGCTTCGAGGCCAAGCCCCGAGGGCAGCGTCGGCGTTTCGATATAGGCACCAGCCCGCAGCAACGCCTCGGCGCGGTTGAGGCTGAGCGCCTTGACGCGGATTTGAACTTCGCCCGGCCCCGGTCCGGGACGATCGACATCCTCGATGCGCAGGACCTCGGGGCCACCATGCTGGTGGAAGCGAACAAGACGTGCCATTCGGGTTACTCCAAATTATCTGAACCGAATGAGCTATGCAGGCGAGATCCTCTCGAGGAACGGCTGGGCGTGCGGCTGCTCAACCGGACCACGCGCCGGCAGAGCCTGACCGACTTCGGACGCGCCTATTACGAACGCTGCCGGGTCGTGCTGGCCGAGGCCGAAGCCGCCGATGCGCTCGCCGCCGACGAGTTTTCCGAACCGCGAGGCAAACTGCGCGTCACCATGCCGGCGCATTTCGGCCGCCACTGCGTGACACCCATACTGCTGCGGCTGGCGCGGCAATATCCGATGCTGGAACTCGACCTGTCGCTCAGCGACCGCTTCGCCGACCTTTCCGAGGACGGCTATGATCTTGCCATCCGGACCGGCGCCTTGGACGACAAGGCAGGGGTGATCGCGCGTCGTGTCGCGCGCCAGGGCATGGTCGTCTGCGCGGCACCCGCCTATCTCCAACGCCACGCCGAACCGCGGCGGATCGAGGATCTCGCCGACCATCAGGCCATTGTCTACCGCCGGCTCGGCCAGGTCGTTCAGCCGTGGCTGTTCGTGCGCGAGGGGCAAGCCGCGCAGGAGATCATGCCGACCGGCCGTCTGCGGCTTGACGATCTCGATGCCATCGCCGATGCCGCTGCTGAAGGCATGGGCCTTGCCTGGTTGCCCTATTGGCTGGTGCGCGAGCGCATTCAGGCCGGCGCGCTGGAGGCGCTGCTGCCGGATCAGCCGCGATATCTCTACGACTGTCACGCGCTTTGGCTGCAGACGCCGCATCTGCCGTTGAAGGTACGGCTGGCCGTCGATGCACTGGCGGCCGCTTTACCGAAATTGATGGCCTGAGCGCAAGCGTCGCCATCGGAAGTTCTGCGCGGCTCAGGCCACCTTGCAGTGCCTGAGCCGCGCAGCTAGTTCGCTACAGTTTGCAGTAAGGCGTCACAGGTGCGATGACGCCGAAATCCCTAGCGATCTCGTAGCCGATGCCATCTGCCGCCGCCTTGCCGACATAGGAATGGCAGAGCGTGTGGTTGTTGGTGGCGTCGACGCGGATCTTGCCTTGCGGCGCGTCGAACTCGATCGATGGCAACGCCGCCAGCACATCGTCGTCCTTCAGCGATCCGGCCTTCTCGGCGGCCAGCGCGTAGAGATGCAGCCCATTGTAGCCGGCCTCGCCGATGCCGTTGACCATCTTCTCCTGGCCGAACTTTTCGCGGAAGCTCGAGATGAACTTCTTGTTGACCGGATTGTCGAGCGCCATCCAGTAGGGCTGCGGCGCGTAGGTTCCGGCCGCCACGCCGGGGGGCAGCGCATCCTTGTTGAAGACCTCGTCGAGCGGCGCGATCAGCGGCTGCTTGATGTCGAAGCTGCGATACTGCTTGAGCTGGGTGACGGCGTCGTTGCCGACCACCATCGACCAGACGACATCGGGCTTCAGCGACTTGATCTTCTGGAAGGCCGGGCCGAAGTCGGTGGTGCCGAACGGATAGTAATCGGCGCCGATGATCTTGCCGCCGGCCTTCTCGTAGGCCGCGGTGATCGCCTCGGTCATCTTCTGCGGCCAGGCATAGTCGGAGGCCATGACATAGATCGTCTTGCCGAGGTTCTCGGCCACCCAGGGCATCATCGGGTCGACTTGCTGCATCGGGATAGGGCCGGTGGCGACGAAGTAGCGGTTGCATTCGCCGCCTTCGAAGTTGGTCGGGTAGAAGAACAGCTTCTTGGCTTTCGAGGTGACGGACAGCGTCGCACTGCGCTCGGGCGAGATGATGGTGCCCATGATCACGTCGACCTTGTCTTCGTTGATGAGCTTGCGTGCCTTGTCGATCGCGCCCTTGGTCGTGGTCTGGTTGTCCTCGATGAACAATTCGACCTGGCGGCCGCCAATGCCATTGGCGGCGTTGAGTTCGGCAGCCGCCAGCTTGTAGCAATTGAGCAGCGTCTCGCCGAGGATCGCCTGCAATCCGGTGATCGGGATCGATAGGCCGACCTTGACGGTGTCGGCGGCGCGCAGGATCGACGGCGCGCCGACCATGGCAAAGGCGGCCGCTGCGCCGCCCGATTTCAGAACAGTTCTTCTGCTTATCATTTTTGTGTTCCCTTCCAGTCCAGGCGCGCCCCATGCACGCCTTACAAAGCCAACAAATCCCGGGCGCGCTTTAAGCGCGCCTAGAGAGCCAACAGATCCTTGAGCAGCGTCTCGTCGGCGAACGCCTCCGGCGCGCCTTCATGCACGATCCTGCCTTTTTCCATCACCAGGCAGCGGTCCGCCGCCTTGAGAACGAGATCGAGATTCTGCTCGACGAGAACGATCGCGATGCCGCGCTCGCGCGCGATGCGCGGCACCAGCTCGGCAATCGACTGCACGATGTTCGGCTGGATGCCTTCCGAGGGTTCGTCGAGCAGCAGCACCGACGGCAGGCCGCACAGCGCGCGGCCGATCGCCAGCATCTGCTGCTGGCCACCCGAGAGCGTGCCGGCAACCTGCGTTTCGCGTTCACGCAGGATCGGGAAATAGCCGAAGATGTCGGCCGGAATGCCGCCGTCGCCACGCCCCTTGGCGGCGCGTGTGCCGACGTCCAGATTTTGCCGCACGGTCAGCTGGTTGAAGATGCCGCGTCCCTGCGGGACATGCGCGATGCCGGCCCGCGCGCGGCGGAAGGCCGGCGCATTGGTGAGGTCCTGGTCGCCGAGAAGCATGGCGCCGCCGCTCGCCCGCAAGGCTCCGGCGATGACGCGCAGCAGCGTCGTCTTGCCGGCGCCGTTGCGGCCGAGCAGGCCGACGACCTCGCCCGGCGCGACGCTGAGGTCGATGCCGTTCAGCACCGGGAGCAAGCCGTAGCCAGCCGAGATCGCCATTGTCCGCAGCATCGTCAGCGCCTCCCCAGATAGACGTCGCGGACCATCTCGTCGGTCTCGATGTCATGGAAAGGACCGCTGCGCAGCCGGCGCCCCTGATGCAGCACCAGCGTTTCGCAGTTCAGCGCCCGCACGAAGCGGATGTCATGTTCGACCGCGACGATCGAGAATTCGCCCTTGAGCCGCAGCAGCATTTCCGCCGTCGCCAGCGTCTCCTGCGGCGTCATGCCGGCGGTTGGCTCGTCGAGCAGCAGCAGCCTTGGCTCGATCGCCAGCGCCATGCCGATCTCCAGCCATTGCTTCTGGCCGTGCGCGAGTTCGCCGGCCAGCGTGGCGGCACGATTGCCGAGCGCGACCAGTTCCAGCAATTCAGCGACCGGGCGGACAGGTGAGGGCGCCCCCCACCGCGCGACCTTCAGATTGTCCTCAACCGACAGGCTGGGGAAGACCGACGGGATCTGGAACTTGCGGGCGATGCCGAGCCGGGCGATGCGGTGCAGCGGCAGGCCGGCGATATCGCGGCCGAGGAAGCGCACGCTGCCGCTGGTCGGGCGCAGCGTACCGGTCAGCACGTTGAGGAAGGTGCTCTTGCCGGCGCCATTCGGCCCGATGATGCAGCAAAGCTCCTTGTCGCGCACGGTGAGATCAAGCGCTTCCAGCGCCTGCAGGCCGCCAAAGCGGATGCCGACATTTTCGGCCTGGAGGAGGACATCGCTCATTGCGCGCGCCTCCGGCCTTTGAACAGGACCTTCAGCCGCGCGTAGATCGACAGGATGCCGTCCGGCAAGATGAAGACGATGACGACGAAGACGAAGACACAGCCAAGCAGCAGCGGCCACAGGCTTGGGTTGAAGCTGCTGATCGTCTGTTGCGCCCGCTGGATGAAGATGGCGCCGAGCACCGGACCAAGCAGAGTGCCGCGCCCGCCGACCGCCACCCAGACGATGACTTCCGTCGACAAAAGCAGTCCCGAAAGGTCCGGCGCCACCAGCCCGGCCATGCAGACATAAAGGGCGCCGGCAAGTCCGGCGATGGCCGCCGACAGGACGAAGGTGACGAGCAGCCGCAAGGGCGCGTTGTGGCCAAGCGCGGCCGCCCTGACTTCATTGTCCTGGATGGCGGTGAGCACCGTGCCCCAGCGCCCGCGGCTGATCGACCACAGGGTGAGCACGGCCACCGCGACGATGGCTGCGACGAAAATGTAGCTGGGCAGGTCTTGGCTGAGATCGACATGCAGCCCGCCAACATCGAACTCGATCGGCGGGATGCCGATCAAACCGCTGTCGCCGCCGGTGACCGAACTCCAGGAGACCGCAGCCTGCTGGCAGATGACGCCCATGGCCAGCGTGACGATGGTGAAATAGCTGCCACGGATGCCGCCGAAGAACAGGAAATAGCCGATGATGGCGGCGACGACGGCCGCGCCGGCCACCGCGCCCATGATGCCAAGCAGGCTGGCGAAGGGGATCGCGTCGTTGAGCGTGACCAGCGCCATGATGTAGCCGCCAATGCCGAAAAAGGCGGCGTGGCCGAAACACAGAATGCCGGTGCGACCCCAGAAGAAGTCGAGGCTCGCCGCGAACAGGCCGAAGATCAGTGCGTCGCGGATCACCGTCAACTGATAGCCATCGGCAATGAGCGGATAGATGGTGGCGAGCGCCACGCACGCGGCGAAGATCAGCAGCCAGTTGCGATCCCCAGCGATCATCGCGATGCCCCGTTGAACAGGCCGTTGGGCCGCAGCCGCACGGCGACGATGGCCGCGAGCAGCACGATCGCTTGCGCCAGCGATGGCGATATCTGGTAGTTCAGGACACTCGTCAGGCCGCCGACGAAGACGCTTCCGGCGACAAGGCCGCCGATCGAACCGACGCCGCCGACGATGACGACGAAGAAGGCGTTGGCGAGATAGTTCACTCCCATCTGCGGCAGCACGATCGCCAGCGGCGCGACCAGTCCTCCTGCCAGTCCGGCAATGGCGGCACCGAAGGTGAAGGCGATGGCATAGGTGCGCCGCGTGTTGATGCCGACGCCCTCGGCCATCTCGCGGTTCTGGATGACAGTGCGGATGTCGAGGCCGAACGATGTCCGGCTGATCAGCAGGACGACTCCAAGCAGCGTCAGCGCGGCAATAGTGATCAGGATCAGCCGGTAGGCCGGATAGACGGTGAAGAAGAGATCGAGCGTGCCTTCGATCGGCGGCGTCACCGGCTTGGCGCCGAGACCGAAGGTCAGTTCCAGCCCTTGTTGCAGGATCAGGCTGACGCCCCAGGTGGCGAGCACGGTCGAGACCGGCCGCGAATAGAGATGGCGGATGATGGCGAACTCGAGGATGCAGCCGACCACCGCGCCGGCGATCGGGGCGGCGGCCAGCCCCAGCCAGAACGAGCCGTCGATGCTCTGGACGAAATAGACCGCGAAGGCACCGACGGTGACGAACTCGCCATGCGCGAGGTTGGTCACGTTCATCAGGCCGAAGCTGATCGCCAGGCCGAGCCCGACAAGCATCAGGATGCTGATCAGCGTCAGCGCGTTGAGAAGCGTGGTGACGACAAAATCCATCGCGTCAGGCCGCACTGGCGAGGCGTTGGCGCAGGCCGGCAAGCAGGCCTTCGGCGGCATCGATCACACCAGCCTGATGCGGCTGCAATTCCTGCCCTGCCCATTCGTCGATATGGTCCGACAGCGGGTCGACCACTTCGGTGCGATGATTGGCCAGCGTCTCGATGACGGCATGGCCGCAGAACGGTACATAGCCTTCCGAATAGCCGCCTTCATGGCTCATCATCAGGCGTCCGTTCGATGTCTCGGCAGCCAGCGCCACCATGCGCGCGGCCAGGCGGCGGAAGCATTCGCTGTTGAGCATCATGCGACCGAGCGGGTCGAAGCCCGATGCGTCGAAGCCGGAAGCGACGATGACGAGGTCCGGCTTGTAGGCGCGCAGGGCAGGGGCGATGACGCGATCGAAGGTCGATTCATAGGCGCCGGTGCCGCTGCCCGCCGGCAGCGGGATGTTGATGTTGTAGCCTTCGCCGGCATCCTTGCCGTTGTCGGCCAGTGCACCGCGCCCGGTCGGATAGAGATTGTCCTGGTGCACGGAAATGGTCAGCACCGACGGGTCGGAATAAAACACCGTCTCTGTGCCGTTGCCGTGATGCACATCCCAGTCGACCACCGCTGCGCGGCCAAGCAGCCCTTCATGCTGCAGCCGGCGCACGGACACGCCGATGTTGGAGAACAGGCAGTTGCCCAACGCCTGGTCGGGCTCGGCATGGTGCCCCGGCGGCCGCGCCAGCGCATAGGCGTTGTCGACCCGGCCGGTCAGCACTGCGCGCATGGCGGCATAGGTGGTGCCGGCCGACAGCAAGGCGATGTCGAAACTGTTGAGGCCGATCGGCGCCTGCGGTCCGGCGAAGCCGGAACCTCGTTCGCTGAGCATGCGGATATCGTCGACGTGGCGTTGGGTATGCACGCGCAGCAGATCCTCGACCGAAACCGGCTCGGGAATGATCGGCACGAGGTGGCGCGACAGGCCGCTGACCTGGATCAAATTGTTCAGCCGACGCTTTGAGCCGGGCGATTCCAGATGCCGGCCTGGTTCCACGAAACGGCCGGGAGGCATCATGTCGGCGCTGGAGCCGGTGTCATGCCACATCAGCTGTTCGTGAAAAACGTAACCTGTCGCCATCCGCAGCGTCCTCTAAAAACCGGGGTGACGCTAACAGGCTTGCATCAGTGTGGCCCGACCCGAAAGAGGGGTTGTGCCCGTTATCTATGCCCCTCCTTTCGGAGGGGTTTGGAGGCTTGCCGACCCTTGCGCGGCGCGCACGGCCTGGACCCGGTTGCTCACCGCCAGCTTGCCGAAAATGTTCTTCAGATGCCACTTCACCGTGGTTTCGCTGACCGACAGCGCGACCGCGATATCGCGGTTGGACATGCCCTCCGTCAGGCAGCGCAGCAACTCGGCCTCGCGCTGGGTGAGGTGTTCCTTCTCTGCGGCTGGCGGGGCTGGCCTGCGCGTCGCCACAGGCATCGTCTGCGCGGCATCGATGATGCGCGTGGCATAGGCTGAGAGTGCCGGATCGGTCTTTGCCTGGGCCGCACGCAGCCGCATTAACCCTTCGACAACGGGCCTTCCCTCATCGATGAAGGAGCGGATGAAGCCAGAGGGGTGGGCAAGGCGCAGCGCTTCGAGCAGATAGCGATCGGCCTCGCGTTGGTCCTGGCCGGCGCTTTTGGCGCGCTGGATCAGCGCCAGGATATGGCGGCGCATCCGCCCGCCGCTTTTCGTGCGCTCCAGAAGCGCGTCGAAGACCCGCGCCGCATCGACATAGGATTTCTCCGCGGTCAGCAAGCGGCCCTCGGCGAAGAACTCGAATTCGTTGGCGACGGTGGGAGTGGTTTCGGCCTGTCCACGGCGATGCTCGTTCAGCAGGGCGCGCGCCTCGGCGCCGCGGTTCTGGTCGAGCAGCAGCCTGACGCGATCATGCACGAGCACCGAAGCGAGACGACGATACACGGAGCCACGCACGCGCTGGTAGACCCGCTCCAGCATATCGAGGGCGGCCTCCGCGCGGCCGGTCAGCTGCAGCACGCGGGCATAGGTCGGAACGCTGGCGAGCGGATAGACGATGACCGCCGCTCCCTCGATCAGCGGCCCGAGATTCTCCACCAAGGTCAGCGCTTCGCTCGACGCATTGGTCTCATAGGCTAGTTCGGCAAGCAGCGTGCCCGCCAGTGCTTCGGCATAGGAATTCGGACCGATCCGCGCCCTGGCTTCGGCGATTGCATCGCGCAGCAGCCGTTCGGCTGCGGGCAGGCGGCCGGCCGAGCGTTCGATGACGGCCATGTAGCAATTGGCGATGGTGACGCCGAGCAGGCTGCCGCTTCGCTCATGCGCCTTGCGCGCCGCGTCCACCGCCGCGCGCGCACCGTCGAGGTCGCCCAGCGCATAGAGATTGTAGCCGATGACATTGGCGGTAGCGCCCTCCATGAACCAGGCGTCGGGCGCAATGACGCGCAGAGCCGCCAGTGCGGTGTCGCGCGCCTGCTCGAACTGCTCCAGCGTGCTGTGGACGGCGGCGGCGAGCACCACCAGTTCCGTATCGATCGTGGTGCCGGTCAACGTGCCGGGATCCTTGCCGTCGGCCGGCCCGGTTTCGACCAGCTTGCGCGCATTGCTCAGCGTCTGTTGGGCAAGCTCGGGTTGGCTGCTGTGCACCGCCAGCCACAGCACCACAAGCTGCAGCCGGATGCGCTGGTCGATCAGCTTTTTGGGCAACAGCGCAAGCAATTGGCGCACATAGAGAAGCTGGCACTGGGCGATGAGGTCGAGCGCGTTGTTCTCGACGAACACCGCCGCGCGGGCCTGGTCGCCGGCGGCGAGCGCGTGGCCGATCGCCTCGGTCAGCATCTTGCGTTCGCCAAACCATTCGGCGGCCGCCAAATGCAGCGGCGCGATCATCTCCGGTTCGCGCCGTTCCATCTCGCGGCTGAGGAAGTCGCGGAACAGATGATGATAGCGGAACCAGCGCCGCTCCTCGTCGAGCGGCACCAGGAACAGGTTGCGCGTCTCGATCTCGGTGATCGCCGCCTCGGCATCCGCCGCCCGCATTACCGCCCGGCAGGCCTCGGCGCTGAAGCGTTCGAAGATAGAGCTGTAGAGCAGGAACTTCGCGATCGCCGGCGGCAGTTCGAGAAACACTTCCCCCATCAGGAAGTCGGCGACGTTGCGGTTGGCGCCGGTGAAATTGCCGATGACGGTTTCGGGCGCATGCGCGGCACTGAGCGACAGCGAGGCGAGCTGCAGGCCGGCGGCCCATCCTTCGGTGCGCGAACACAAGGTCTCCACAGTGCCGCTGCTGACGCTCAAACCGAGCTTCTCGTTGAAGAAGGCCTCGGCTTCGGAGGAGGCGAAGCGCAAATCGTCGGGGCCGATTTCGCAGACATCGCCCAGCACCCTGAGCTTGCCGAGTTGCAGGTCGGGCAGGCTGCGCGATCCGATGACGAAGGCGACATTGGCCGGCGCCTGTCGGGTCAAGCGCTCCATGAACCGCTTGACCGCGGGCGCCTCGATGGCGTGATAGTCGTCGAAGAACAAGGTGATGTCGGCCTCGCGCGCCGCCAATCCCGCCACCAGCGCGGCGAGCACGACGTCAAGCTGCGGGATCGGGCTCGACTGGAAGGCAAGGTCGAGCTCCGCCGGGCTCTGTACGAGGTGGCGCAGCCCGCCCACCAGATGCGACAGGAAGGCGCCCTCATCATTGTCTGATGCCTCGCAGGACAGCCACGCAGTCAGCCGGCCGAGGCGCGCGGCTTCCGCAGCCCATTGCGCCATCGTCGTGGACTTGCCGAAGCCGGCCGGCGCGGCGAACAGCACGATGCGCGTATCGATGTGGCGCTTCAGCGTCGACAGGATGGTCTCGCGACGGACCCATCGGCGGTGATGCGGCGACGCGTGCGGGGTGGGTTGCGGAGCTGTTCTCATCTAGGCTCGCGCAATCTGCCGGTTCTCCGGACTGCAACTGCTCCACTCCGCTTCGATCAGCGGAATCTGCGGCGCGGCATTGCGCGGCAAGGTGCCCTTTATCCGGGGATCGTCGACGATCTCAAAACCGGACGCGAACGGCACAAATCCACAGGCGCCGTAGAAGCCTATGACGCTGTGATGATCGAAGCTGCTTGTATGCAGCCAGACACGGCTTGGTTTCAGGCGCCATGCCTGCTCGAGCGCGCCGGCCATAAGGCGCTTGCCGAAACCACGGCCGGTCAGGGACGGGAACAGGCCGAAATAGGTGATCTCGATCTCGTTGCTGTCGGCGACGAAGAATTCGAACATGCCGAGATGCACGCCGCTTTCATCATGGCCGTAGTAGAGATGCTGGCGCGGATCGGCGAAGTGCTCCGTTATCTCGGCGTCGGACATTTCAGACACGCGGTCCCACAGCCAGGGGGCGCCGATTTCGAGGAAGATCGCTCGATAGGGCGCGCAGTCGGGCGTGGTGATCCGGATCATGGCCAGGGGTTGCGCGAGGTCGGGTTGCGGAGCGCGCGCCTCCATCCATGTCACCGCATTGGCGAGCTTGCCCGCCGGCAGGCGCCGGTAGCCAATGGCGAGATCGGTGATTTCGGCCGGCATCGTGTCTTCGGGGATCAACGCATTCCTCTTCATCTCTGCCGATAGCAGTATCGGCTTACGACCGCTGATGCCAACACCCGCGAATGGTCTGACAAGAGCGGCTGGCCTGGATCGGATTTTTGGCGCCACTGCCTCTTGCATTTAATGAGAATGGCATATGAGATATGATACACCATCGAAATGAAAGTGAAATACAATGCCTGAGCGGATTGCGGACGACGCCATTCTCAGCGCGGTCGATGACGGCTTCGCGCGACAGGTCGCGTTCCTGGCCGATCTCGTACGCTTTCCCTCCCAACGCGGCGAGGAGCATGCCGCGCAGTCGTTCATGGCGGCTGCCTATGAGGCCGACGGCTATGCGGTTGACATGTGGCGCGTCGATGTCGACGCGATTCGCGACCTGCCGGGTTTTTCACCCGTGGCGGTTTCTTATGACGATGCCTTCAATGTCGTTGCCACCCATACGCCGAGAAACGCGACCGGTCGCTCGCTGATCCTCAACGGCCATATCGATGTCGTGCCGACGGGACCACTCGACCGCTGGGCGCGCGATCCCTACGATCCGGCGATCGAGGACGGCTGGATGCATGGCCGCGGCGCCGGTGATATGAAGGCTGGCCTGTCCGCCTGTCTTTACGCGCTGACCGCATTGCGCAGCCTCGGCTATCAACCGGCCGCGAAATTGTTCCTGCAGTCGGTCGTCGAGGAAGAGTGCACCGGCAATGGCGCGCTCGCCTGCCTGCAGCGCGGATACCGGGCCGATGCCGCCTTCATCCCCGAGCCGTTGGAGCCGAGGCTGATGCGGGCGCAGGTCGGGCCGATCTGGTTCAGGGTCGAGGTCGACGGCGATCCGCAGCACGCGTCGGGCGCTTTTTCGGCCGGCGCCAATGCCATCGAAAAGGCATTCGTGATCATCCAGGCGCTGAAGCAGCTCGAAATTGTCTGGAACGCCCGCAAGGTCGATGACCCGCATTTTTGCGACCATCCACACCCGATCCGCTTCAATCTCGGCAAGATCGAAGGCGGCGAATGGACGTCGAGCGTTCCGGCGCGCTGTGTTTTCGAGATGCGGGTCGCGACCTATCCCGGCCAGAAGCTCGAGGATACCAGAGCAGAGCTTGAGGCGTGCATCGCCGATGCGGCCCGCGCCGATCCGTTCCTGGCCAACCGCCCGCCCAAGATGAGCTACAACGGCTTCATGGCCGAGGGCTATGTGCTGCAAGGGGCCGATGAGATGGAAGCCGTGCTGCGCCGCAGCCATACCGCTGTCTGGGGCGAGCCGCTTACGGAACATGTCACCTCGGCGACCACCGATGCGCGCTTCTTTGGCCTATATGCCGACACGCCGGCGATCGTCTACGGCCCGATCTGCCGCATGCCGCACGGCTATGACGAGGCCGTCGACCTGGACTCGGTGCGCAAGGTCACCCAGACCATCGCGCTGTTCATCGCCGACTGGTGCGGCCTTGAGCCCGTCGATCCAGAGGCCGGGCCATGAACGCGGCAGTGCCTGATGCTTTCGGGGACACACTGGCCGAGGACGCGCCTGACGTCTCGGCGGCCGACGCGCTCGTCATCCTGCGCCAGCACTACGGCCTTGCCGGCACCGCGCGTCCGTTGCCTGGCGAACGCGACCACAATTTCCACATCCAAACGGACGTCGAGGGCGAGTTCGTCCTGAAAATCTCCCATCCGGCGGAAGAAGCGGGCTTCACCGACTTCCAGAACAAGGCACTCGATCGCATCCTTGCGGTCGATCCGACCTTACCGGTTCCCTCTGTGTGCAAAAGCCTGCAAGGAGAGGCGCAATTCACGGTCAGCGTCGGTGGATCGGCGCCACGCATCGTCCGGCTGGTCACCTATCTGCCCGGCCAGTTGCTGTCGCGGTCGCCTGCATCACCGGCGCAAGATCGCAATCTCGGCATCTTCCTCGCCCGCCTTGGCCGCGCGCTGCGCGGCTTCTTCCATCCGGCCGCCGGCAGCGACCTGCTTTGGGATATCCGCAAGGTGGCCAAGACGCGGCCGATGCTGTCGCATATCGCCGACGCGGGTCGGCGGGCCATGGTCGAGCGTGCGATCGATGCCTTCGAGGAGCATGCGGCGCCGGTTATCCCGAAACTGCGCGCCCAGATCGTCCACAACGACATGAACTCCTACAATGTGGTGATGGACGCGTCGCGGCCGGAGGTCGTGAGCGGCATTCTCGACTTTGGCGACATGATCCACTCGCCGCTGATCTGCGATCTCGCCATCGGCGCCGTCTATCGCTGGCCGGCGGAAGGTCATCCGCTGGTGCCGGCCGCGCGCTTTGTCGCCGGCTACCAGTCGGTGCAACCGCTCGAGGCCGAAGAGCTGGGCATCCTCTTCGATCTGATTCGGGCCCGGCTTGCGCTCATCGTCAACATCGCCAGCTGGCAGGCCGAGCGCTTCCCGGCCAAGCGCGACTATGTCTTGCGCCTCGCCACCGAGGTCTGGGCTTCGCTCGAACGGCTGGACGGCCTGTCGCCCGCTGATGCCCGCTGCTATTTTCTCGACCATTCCAATCCGGAGTAGATGCCCGTGTCCCAGTCCTTGCCTGCCAATGCCTCTGCCGATGCCGGCGCTTCGGCACAAGAGCGCGCCCTGCTCGAGCGACGCGCCAGGCTGCTTGGCCCGACCTACCGCGCCTTCTACCGCAACCCGATCCATCTCGTGCGCGGCAGCGGCGTCTGGCTCTACGATGCCCAGGGTCGAAAATTCCTCGATGCCTACAACAATGTCGCTTCGGTCGGCCACTGCCACCCGCGTGTCGTCGAGGCCCTGTCGGGGCAGGCCGCGACGCTCAACACGCACACACGCTATCTCAGCGAGATCATCCTTGATTACGCCGAGAAATTGCTCGGCACCTGTCCGCCCCATCTCGGCCATGCCATGTTCACCTGCACCGGCAGCGAGGCCAACGACCTTGCCATCCGCATCGCCCAGCATTCCAGCGGCGGCACCGGGGTGATCATCACCGACTTCGCCTATCACGGCGCCACGATCGCGACCGCACAATTGTCGCCGGCCGCGGTCGGGGTGAAAGCGGTGCCCCCGCAGCACCGCACTGTCGCAGCGCCGGACACGTTCCGCGATCATGGCCGCGCCGCGCGCGATTTCGCGAAAAACGTCGCCGCCGCCATCGAGGACATGCGCGCGCGCAACGTCCGTCCCGCGGCAATGCTTCTGGACTCGGCGTTTTCCAGCGACGGCATCTTCTTTCCCGATGCGGCCGTGATGCGCGAGGCGGCAAGCCTCGTCAAAAAAGCCGGCGGCATCGTCATTGCCGATGAGGTCCAGTCCGGCTTCGGCCGGCTCGGTCAGGGCATGTGGGGCTTCGCCAATTATGGCATCGAGCCTGACATCGTCACGATGGGCAAGCCGATCGGCGACGGGCATCCGATGGGCGCGGTGATGGTACGGCCGCAGCTTGTTGCCTCCTTCGGCTCGAACACCGGTTACTTCAACACCTTCGGCGGCAACCCGGTCGCGGCCGCCGTCGGCATAGCCGTTCTCGAGGTGATTGAGAGCGAGGGGCTGATCGAGAATGCACGCATGGTCGGCGCCTATACGGCTGATCTGCTGGGCTCACTGAAGGGCCGGCACGGCATGGTCGCCGACGTCAGGCACAACGGCCTTTATTTCGGTGTCGAGTTGACGGCGGAGGGCGACGAGGCCTTGGCCGCCAGCAAGACATCGGCAGTCGTCGAGGCCATGCGCGAGGACGGCGTGCTGATTTCCTCCTGCGGTCCGCGCGGCAATGTGCTCAAGATCAGACCGCCGCTGCCCTTTGCCAGGGACAATGCCGAGCAACTGGCCGGGACGCTCGACCGCGCACTGTCGAACTGGTGACCGGAGCGGGCCGCGCATGCTGAAGCTTGAACATCAAACCCTGAACGACCGTGCCTATGGCGCGCTCAAGCAGGAATTGATTTCCGGCGGCTTCAGCCCGGGCCAGACACTGGTCATCCGCAAGCTCGCCGAGACGTTCGGCATATCAACCACGCCGATCCGCGAGGCGCTGCAAAGGCTGGTCGCCGAACGGCTGCTCGAGATGCAGAACAACCGCTCGGTTATCGTGCCCTTGCTGTCCGCACCCGCCTTCGAGGAACTGACGCGCATCCGCATCGCCGTCGAGGGTCTGGCGGGCGAGATGGCGGCGTCGCGGATGACCGAAAGCGGTCTGGTCGACATCCACGCTACGCTCGCCGGCATGCAGCACGCCATCGAGGCGGGCGACGCCAGGGCCTATCTAACGCTGAACGAGGCCTTTCACTTCGCCATCTACCAGCATGCCGGCGCGCCGATCCTTCTGAATATGATCCGCGATCTCTGGGGGCGGGTAGGGCCGTATCTCAAGCTGCTGATGCAGGCTGATCGCTACGTTCCGCAGTCGAACGATGCGCATCGCAAGATCGTCGCCGCCCTGGAGCAGCGCAGCGGGCCCGCCGTCCGGACCTTTATCGAACAAGACATCGCCATGGCAGCCGCTGTTCTGTCGGCAAACCTTGACGCGGCCAGGTGACGGTCCGCCTATCTCGTTTCGTCCAACCGGTCGCGCAGCATGCTCCAGCCGAGCAGCATGTTGGGTGCGTGCCGCAACAAGCCATGGAACGGGATCGGCGCCGGCAGCGCAAACGGCAGCGGCAGATCACGGGCATCGGTTCCAGTCGCCCAGTCGGCCAGCACCTTGCCCATCGCCGTCGTCATGGCAATGCCCCGCCCGTTGCAGGCGCGACCGGCAATGAGCCCCGGCCCGAGGTCCATGAGGTGCGGCAGGAAGTCCGGTTCGACCGCGGCCGTTCCCGACCAGGTATAGGCAAGGGGCGGCAGGTCAGGCAATTCAAGATGCCTGGCGAGCCGTCGCCAGATCGTCTGCGGCACGCGCGCATCGGCTCCGGCGCCCAGGATATGCATGCCGCCGCTGATCAGCCGGTTCACGGCGTCGAAGCGGAAGGTGAAGAGATTGCGCCTGGTGTCGCCGACGCCTTGCCCGTCGGGCAGGAGACGCGTCCGAATTTCGCGGGGCAGCGGCACGGTGGCGATCTGGAAAACCTTGAGCGGAAAATAGGTTCGTTGCAGCAGCGGATTGAGCGCCCCACCATAAGCGTTGGTGGCGATCAGCACCTTGCCGGTGCGTACCGAGCCCTCTGGCGTTTTCAACACCCAGCAATCCGTCGTGCGATCGAGCGCGGTGACGCGCGTATGCTCGAAGATGCGCGCACCGGCCTTCTCGGCCGCATCGGCCAGCCCACGCGCGTAGTCCACCGGATTGAGCACGCCGCCAGAACGATCCATCCAGCCGCCGACATAGCCGCGCGCGCCGGTCAGTGCCTCGACGCTCTGCCGGTCCAAGGCAACGGCAGGCCGGCCGCGCTGCGCCCATTGCCCGACGCGTGATTTGACCTTCTCGAACGCGGCGGGGGAATGCGCCGGCTGGATCCATCCGCTCTGCACGGCGTCGCAGTCGATGCCGTGCCGGCGGATCAGGCCGAAGACCAGGTCGGCGCTGCCGGCGGCAAAATCGATCAGCCGTTCACCACGCTCGGGGCCGAGGTGGCCGATGATGTTGTCCGGGTCCATCTTGGCGAAGTTCGGCACGACGAAACCGGCATTCCTGCCGGTCGCGCCCCAGGCGATGATTTCGGCTTCGAGAACGGCGACCGACAGACCTTTCCCGGCGGCGTGTAGCGCGGTCGAGAGGCCGGAAAAGCCGCCGCCGACGATGGCGAGATCGACATCGAGCCCGCCTTGCAGCGCCGGCCGGTCACGACGATTGCGGCTGACGGCATGCCAGAGCGAAGCGCCATGCGCTTCCTGCCGGACCACGGCATTCATGGCCCGGAACTGCTCTTGCCTGCAACCATCTTCGCTCGCTTGCCGAACCATGGCCGCCGCGGCCGGTCGCCGAACAGGCCGTTCGGCCGGATCAGCAGGATGACGCAGAGCATGACGCCGATGGCGGCGATCTGCAGCGCGGCGGCGCGGGCCTGCTGCTCCGGCGGGAACAGCACGCTGGTCAACGTGCCCGATCCGGCCCATATCGCCCAGACCAGAATGCTGCCGACGACGGCGCCGACATTGCTGCCCGAGCCGCCGACGATCAGCATCACCCAGACCTGGAAGGTCAGGATCGGCAGGTAGTTGTCCGGTGCGATGAAGCCGGTGAAATGTGCCTGCAGCGCGCCGGCCAGCGCCATGATGGCGCCGCCAACGGCAAAGGCCTGGACGCGATAGAAGCGCGCGCTCTTGCCCAGAGAGATCGCCGCCCGTTCGTCCTCGCGCAGCGCCTTCAAGACACGACCCCAAGGGCTGCGCGACAGGTGCTCCAGAGCGAGATAGGCGACCAGCGTCACTGCCGAGACGACGGCAAGGTTGGACAGGTTGAATAGCAGCGGTGTCTCGGCGAGGCTGCCGAAGGGACGCGGGATGAAGCCGATGCCGAACGGGCCGCCGGTCAATCCCTGCGCGTTGAGCGCGACCAACTGCACGACGACGGCGACGCCGAATGTGGTGATCGCCAGATAGTCAGATCTCAGCCGCAGCGTGGCCATGCCGGTCAGTGCCGCGGCGATGCCGCCGACGGCCATGGCGCCGAGCCAACCGACAAGGATCGGCAGGCCGAAGCCGCCGAGCCGCGCGGCATCGTCAGGTGTGGTCAGCAGCGCCGAGGTGTAGGCACCGATGGCGACGAAGCCGGCGAGGCCGACATTGAACAGCCCGGTCAGCCCCCATTGCAGGTTGAGCCCCAGCGTGACCAGCGAAAAGATCAGCGCGGTGGTCAGGAAGAAGGCGCCGTAGCCGAGCAGATCCATCAGCGTTCCCTCACACCGAACAGGCCGATTGGTCGCACGAACAGCACCGCCATCAGGATGATGAAGGAGACGGCGGCACGCCATTCGGCGCCGATCAGCTGCACCGCGCCGGCTTCGGCGAGCCCAATGATCAGGCCGCCGAGCACGGCGCCGGGAATGCTGCCGATGCCACCGAGAATGGCGGCGGCGAACATGGGCAGCAGCATGTCGAAGCCCATGAACGGGCGGATCTGTACCAGAATGCCGATCATCACGCCGGCGACACAGGCCAGCGCGCCGCCGATGATCCAAGTCACACGCACCACGCTGGCGACGTCAATGCCGACGATGCGGGCCAGTGCCGCATTCTGGCTGAGCGCCTGCATTGAGCGGCCGGTCTGCGTGCGCGTCATCAGCAGATGCACGCCGAGCACCAGCACGGCGGTCAGCAGCAAGAGAGCAATCTGGTCGGGCGTGATGCGAATGCCGAAGCCGACCGGCATGGCGATCTGGATCGCCCGGCTGAAATAGGTCGGCCGCGAGGTGAAGGTGAATTCGAGCAGGCTTCTGAGCGCCATCGAGGCGCCGAAGCTCGCCATCACCACGATGATCGCCTGGCCCTGCGATCGCAGCCGCGCAAACAAAACCTTGTCGAGCAGCAGCGCCAGCAAAGCGGTGAAGGCCATGCCGATGATCAGTGCGACGATCAGCGGCCAGCCGAAGGACAACGGTCCGATCGGCGCCACCTTGCCGAATGTCGCGCCGATGGCGCTGACGACGGCCAGCGTCGCATAGGTGCCCCAGGCCATGAAGTCGCCATGGGCGAAGTTCGAAAAGCGCAGGATCGAATAGGTGAGCGTCACGCCAATGGCGCCAAGGCCGATCATCGAGCCGGTCAAAAGCCCGTCGACGATGAATTGCAGGCTCATGCCGCGTCTCCTTTCCCGGCGTGCGGCGTTTTTTCTGCCTTGAGGGGGCGCTGGCCAAGATAGAGTTCGGCGACGACCGGGTCGTTCCACAGTTCGGAAGCAATGCCTTCGTGGCGGTCTTTGCCTTCGACCAGCACATAGGCGCGGTCGCCGATGGCCAGTGCTGCCTTGGCGTTCTGTTCGACCAAAAGGATGGTGACACCGGATTTGCGGATGCCGGCCAGCATCTCGAACACCATCGACACGAATTTCGGCGACAGGCCGGCCGACGGCTCATCGAGCACCAGCACCTTGGGGTGGACGATCAGCGCCCGCGCGACGGCGAGCATCTGCCGCTGTCCGCCCGAGAGGTTGCCGGCGGCGGTTCGCCGCTGGCGGACGAGGTCGGGGAAGGCTGCATACATCTCGTCGATGCGGGCAGGGATTTCGCGCCGCTCGAGAATGCCGCAGGCGACCTTCAGATTGTCCTCGACCGACATCAACGGGAAGATGTTTTCGGTCTGCGGCACGAAGGCCAGGCCGAGCCGCACCATGGTGTGCGCCGGCGCGGCGGTGATGTCCTTGCCGTCCAGAAACACTTTGCCGCCGGTGATCGGGACAAGGCCGGCGATGGCTTTGATGAAGCTCGACTTGCCGGCGCCATTGGGGCCGAGCACGACGACGATCTCGCCTTTCCGGACCGTGATCGAGGCGCCGCGCACGATCGGCACGCCGGGCTCATAGCCAGCCTCGAGATTGCGGACATCGAGGACTGTCTCGCTCACGCCGCGCCTCCGAGATAAGCCTCGACGACGCGCGGGTCGCGCGCGACCTCTTCCGCCGTGCCTTCGCTCAGCAACTGGCCGCTCGCCATGACGAGGACGCGATGGCAGAGCCGCGTCACCATGTCGATGTTGTGCTCGATCAGCAGGAAGGTGATGCCACGCGCGTTGATATCGCGGATGCGGTCGATGATGACTTCGAGCAGCGTTGCGTTGACACCCGCCGCCGGCTCGTCGAGCAGGATGATCGCCGGATCGGCCATCATGACGCGGGCGAGTTCGAGCAGCTTGCGCTGGCCGCCGGAAAGCACGCGCGCCGGTTCATGTGCGAGGTGGGTGAGGGTGACCAGCTCCAGCAGTTCGAGCGCCTTGGTCCTTGCGGCTTTCTCCTGCGCCGCCACCCGCCATGGCGTGACGAAGTTGGCAAGCAGCTTTTCGCCGGCCTGACCCTGCGTCGCCAGCATGATGTTTTCGATCAGCGTCAGATTGGGCAATGGACGCGGGATCTGAAAGGTGCGGCCAAGGCCGCGACCGATGCGCAGATGCGCGGCTTCGCCCGAAACGCGCGCACCGTTAAGCAGGATATCGCCGCTGGTCGGCAGGATGCTGCCGGCAAGCAGGTCGAACATCGTCGTCTTGCCGGCGCCGTTTGGCCCGATGAGGCCGAGGATTTCTCCCGCCCTGACGTCAAACGAGACATCGTTGACGGCGAAGAGGCCGCCGAACCGCCTGACGACGTTCCTTGCCGTCAGAACCGGCGCACGGGTCTCTTGCCCCCGCTGTTCCGCTGCCTCGCTCATCAAACCCTCTGGCTGAAGACGATCGTTGCCGTCTCCTGATTTTTGATTTGTGATCACACTTGCTTTGATCACGCTATTCGGCTTTAATTTCGTCTGCAAGCCGAAAACCGGCCGAGAACGGAATTCCATGCAAAAGGCTGCCATCGAAAAGAACAACGAGGCCATCGCGGCCCAGCTGGCGCCGGTCGGCCGCGAGACCGTGCAGGATCGCGTCTATTCGGAATTGCGCCGTGCCCTGATCGGCGGCCTGTTCGAGCCAAGCCAGGTGCTGACCATACGTGGTCTGGCCGACGCGCTGGTCACCTCGACCATGCCGGTGCGCGAGGCGCTCGGCCGGCTGATCACCGAAAAGGCGCTGGAGGCGCTGCCCAACCGTTCGGTGAGGGTGCCGCCGATCACGCTGGAACGCCTCGACGATCTCTTGCGTGCCCGCATCCTGATCGAGGGCGAGGCCATCGCGCTGGCCGCCGCCCGCATGGGGCCGCGCCAGATCGCCACCATCGAGACCATTCTCGGCGAATGGGACGAGATGCGGGCTCTGAAACACAAGAAGGATGTCGATCGCGAAGTGACGCTCAACCAGAGCTTTCATTTCGAGATCTATCGCTCCTGCGGCTCGGCCGTGCTGATCCCGATGATCGAAAGCCTGTGGCTGCAATCGGGCCCCTGCATTCGTGTCGCCATCTACGCCTTCTCGGAAGCCGGCGAGGTCGACACCGCCCAATATCACCGCCGCATCGTCACGGCACTGGCCACCCAGGATGCCCAGGCCGCGCGCGAGTCGCTGGCCGCCGACATCAGCCGGCCCTTCACCTTCCTGCGCAGCAAGCTGCAATCCGCCGCCGCGAAAGACCAGACATGACCGCCATCAGGATCACCGAGCCACGCTCGCAGCTTTCCGTGACGGCGCTGTTGCTGCCGCAGAAAGCGCCGGAAAACGCTGCCTTCCTCAAGGCATATCTTGGCACGCCACGCGTCGTCCCGGGCATCCATGCGATGTGGACGGGGCCCGAAATCTCATGCCCGGTTCCCGCTGCCGACCTCGAGGGCCAGCCCTATGCCAGGCCTCTGCCGGCCGAGAACGCGACGCTTACACCGCAGCCGGGCGACATCGTGCTGTCCTATGTGCCGCCGCGCATGTGGGGCGGCAATCCCGATGCGATCTTCGACATCGGGCTCTACTACGGGCAGGGCGCGCGCCTGCTGTTCCCGATCGGCTGGCTCGCCGGCAGCGTGGTGGCGCAAGTGCGCGCCGAAGAGCGCGATCGGGTCGCCGCCGCTTGCGGCGTCATCCGCCGCAACGGCGCCTGCGACATCACCTTCAGCCTGGTGGAGGACTGAATGGCCGACGACAGTTTCGAGCTCTTCGATCTTCGCGTCGAAGCGGTCATCCCGGAGGGCAAGCCGATCTATTGCGGCGCCAAGGACGGCGACTATTTCGAGCTCAAGGGCGAGATGCTGTCGATGCCGGCTGGCCAGGGCTTTTCGATCTATTCGATATCGGCCGTGTTGCCGTTGCTGGCAGCCAAGCAGCGCCCGACTCACCCGAACGACTGGATGACCTCGGACGCCGAGATCGCCTGTCCCGATCCCAATTGCGCCAGTCGGCTGAGGATCGTCAGAGTGGCCAAGCGGCGGTTCAGCCATGCCGAGACCACGGCCGTGCCGCTGCCGAAGCGGGGAGACGACAAATGAGTACCCAGACCTTCGAACTCGGCTCCGGCTACACCATCTCGCGCGTCATCCGCGGCGGCTGGCAACTGGCCGGTGGCCACGGCGCCATCGACCGCCAGCAGGCGGTGACCGATCTGATCGCCACCTTCGATGCCGGCATCTGGACCTATGATTGCGCCGACATCTACACCGGCGTCGAGGAGCTGATCGGCGCGGCGCGCCTGCGGCTGGCCAGCGAGCGCGGCCTCGACGTCGCCGCCAGGATGAAGGTGCACACCAAGCTGGTGCCCGACCTCGAACGGCTGGCCGGCATCAGCCGCGACTACATCAGGCGTATCGTCGACCAGTCGCTGCGGCGGCTGAAGACCGAGCGGCTCGATCTCGTGCAGTTCCACTGGTGGGACTATGCGCAGCCGCGTTATGTCGAGGCGATGGGCTGGCTCAACGAGCTTCGGCTTGAGGGCAAGGTGCGCAATCTCGGCACCACCAATTTCGACACGCCGCGGCTGGACGAAATCCTCGCCGCCGGCATCCCGCTGGTCAGCCAGCAGCTGCAATATTCCGTGCTCGACCAGCGGCCGGGCAACAGCCTTGCCGCACTCGCCGCGAAAAACGGCGTCAGCTTCCTCTGCTATGGCTCCGTCGCCGGCGGCTTCCTCAGTAACAAATGGCTAGGCGTGGCCGAGCCGGCCACCCCGCTCGAAAACCGCTCGCTGGTCAAATACAAGCTGATCATCGATGACTTTGGCGGCTGGGACCTGTTCCAGCAGTTGCTTCAGGCGCTGAAGGCAGTCGGCGACCGCCACGGCGTCGACATCGCCACCATCGCCAGCGCCTGGGTGCTGGAGCAGCCGCACGTGGCGGCCGTCATCGTCGGTGCTCGCAACCAGGCACATGCGCTTGCCAACGCCAGCATCATGGACGTCACGCTCGATGCCGAGGACCGGGCGCGGATTGCCGCCATCATCGCGCAAGGCACCGGCCTCGAGGGTGATGTCTACACGCTGGAGCGCGACCGCCACGGCCGCCACGGTTCGATCATGCATTACAACCTCAATGCGGGGAAACAATGAGCGGCGAGCCCTCCCTGTTTTCACGCGCCAGCGCCGAGATCGTCGACCTGCATCGCTTTTTCGTCGACTGGTTCGTTGCGGCGCGCGCCAATAAAGCGGACTTCAGCCGCTTCGAGCGCGTCATGGGCGACGGCTTCGCCATGGTTGCACCGGACGGCCAGATTCTCGATCGCGACGCAGTCGTCGGCCATGTCCGCACCAGCCGCGCCACGTGTGACGACGGGTTCGCCATTTCGATCGAGGACATCCGGCCGGGCTGGCAGGATGCCGAGACGATCGTCGTTTTCTACGTCGAGGCGCAACTGCGCGGTGGCAAGCACAGCCGCCGCCAGTCGAGCGCCGTCTTCACCACCAGTTCATCGGCGCCCAACGGCGTCCTATGGCGACATCTGCATGAAACCTGGCTGCAGGTGCCGGAACGCTGAACAGGAGCATCGGACAAAAAAAGTGCGAAGCGGTTTTTGGGTTAGTTCGATGCGCAGACAAAGAGACATGTAATCCAGTTCGTGTAGCTCAAAGGGGAACAACAATGGGAAAGACGATACTTCAACTCACCACCGCGCTCGCCCTCGTAACGATGGCCGGTGCGGCGCAAGCGGCCGATTGCAAGATTACCGTCGGCCTCGTCATGGAACTGACCGGCCCGGCCGGCGAATACGGCCAGGCCGGCGCCAAATCGGTCGAGATGGCCTTCCGCGACATCAATGCCGCCGGCGGCGTGCGTGGCTGCGACCTGGCGACCGACACGCGCGACAGCCAGAGCCAGGGCAACATCGCGGTCGACGCCGCCACCCAACTGGTTCAGGTCAAGAAGGTGCCGGTCATCATCGGCGGCATCATCTCGTCGGTGTCGATCCCGATCCTGACCTCGGTCACGGCACCGGCCAAGATCGTCCAGGTGTCGCCGGCTTCGTCGTCGCCGACGCTGACGGCGCTCGGCCGCGACGGCAAGACCAATGGCATCTTCTTCCGCACCATCACCTCGGATGCGCTGCAGGGCGTCGCTGCCGCCAAATACGCCGTCGACAAGGGCTTCAAGAAGCTGTCGATCATCCATGTCAACAATGACTTCGGCGTCAACATGGTGGCCGAGTTCTCGCGCGCCTACAAAGCGCTCGGCGGGACCATCGTTTCCGACACGCCCTACAACGAAAAGCAGTCGAGCTACGCTTCCGAAGTGACGGCGGCGATGGCCGGCGAGCCGGACGGGCTCTATCTCGTCAGCACGCCGGTCGACGGCGCGACGGTTGCCCGCACCTGGATTTCGCAGGGTGGCGTGCAGAAGTTCCTGCTCAATGACGGCATGAACAGCCCTGACTTCATCGAGTCCGTCGGCGCCGACTATCTGAAGGACGCCTATGGTACGTCGTCCGGCACCAGCCCGACGGCCTCCACCGACTATTTCACGAAGAACTACAAGGAATTCTCCGGCATCGAGCCGTCCAATCCGGCGGCCGACCGTTCCTATGATGCGGGCGCCATTGTCGGCCTCGCTATCGCGATTGCCGGCTCCGAGGATCCGGCCAAGATCAAGGACGCGATGTACAAGGCGGTCGACCCGGCCGGCACGCCGATCTTTGCCGGCAAGGACGAATTCGCCAAGGCGCTCGGCCTGATCAAGGACGGCAAGCCGATCCGCTACGAAGGCGTCATCGGTCCCGTCGCCTTCGACAAATATGGCGACATCACCGGCCCCTTCCGGCTCTGGAAGATCGTCGACGGCAAGGTGACGACCGACGGCGAAATGACCACCGACGACGTCAACGCGCTGCAGGCCAAACTTCAGTAAGACAACTTGTCGCCCGGCGTCGATCCGATCTCATCGCGATCGACGCCGGACGGTCAGTTTGTGTCGCCCATGGATGGCCGTGAGAACCATATCGATTACACGGACAAGGGTTTGACCGGCAGGCGATCACGAATAGGATTGGCCCATCAACAGGATTGGCCAATGTCGCCTGAAACTGAAAAACTTCTATCTGCTCTCGGCGACAGGCTGGGTGCGGGCGGTGTGCTCGCCGGCTCGGCCGTGGATCAGCGCTATCGCGACGATCCCGATGGCAAGCTCGGCGCTTTGCCCGAAGCAGTGCTGCGCCCGCGCGACACCGAGGGTGTCGCGGCTGCGTTAGCCGCATGCAACGATCTCGGCCAGCCAGTTGTCGTGCAGGGCGGACGCACCGGGCTGACCGGCGCCGCGCGCGTGCAGCCGGGCGAAATCGTGCTGTCGCTGGAACGCATGACAGGTCTCGATGCACCGGATCGTCAGGCTGCCAGCATCGTCGCCGAGGCCGGCGCAACGCTGCAGGCGGTGCAGGAGGCAGCCGACGGCGCCGGTCTGATGTTCGGGGTCGATATCGGCGCACGCGGTTCGGCCACTATCGGCGGCAATGTCGCCACCAATGCCGGTGGCATCCGCGTGCTGCGCTACGGAATGTACCGGGCGCAGGTTCTGGGGCTGGAGGCGGTGCTTGCCGATGGCAGCGTGCTGACCTCGATGAAGGGCCTGCCCAAGGACAATTCCGGCTACGACCTCGGCCAGCTCTTCATCGGCACGGAAGGGACGCTCGGCGTCGTCACACGCGCGGCGCTCAGGCTGCATCCGAAGCCGGTGTCCGAGGTAAACGCCTTCTGCGCACTCCCATCGCTCGATGCGGCGATCGCCCTGCTTGGGCTGCTGCGGCAAAGGCTCGGCCCGCTGTTGTCTGCCTATGAAGTCAACTTCGCGCCGCTCTATGACGCGATGGTCGCCAGCATGGACATGCCGGCGCCGCTGCCGGCGGGTTCGCCCGTCTACGTGCTGGCCGAGATCCAGGGCAGCGAGCCCGAACGCGACGGCGAGCGCTTCGCCGAGGTCTTGATGCAGGCGGTCGAGGACGGCGTGGTCGACGATGTGGTCGTCTCGCAGTCGCCGCGCGAAGTCCGGGCGCTGTGGGCGGTGCGCGAGGACGCCAATCGCGTCCTGTTTTCGATCAAAGGCCTTGTCGGCGTCGACATCAGCATCCCGCTGGCGCGGATGGGTATTTTCCTGCGAGAAGCGGACGCTGCCATCCATGCCATGGATCCCGGCGCCGACATCTATGTCTTCGGCCATCTCGGTGACGGCAATCTTCACTATCAGGTCCGCACGGTGGATCCGGTGGCGGCATACGATATCGTCTATCGCGGCGTGGCGGCGGCTGGAGGCGGCGTTTCAGCCGAACATGGTATCGGCCTCGACAAGAAGAAATGGCTGCATCTGGTCCGCAGCGATGCCGAGATCGCCACGATGCGGCGGCTGAAGGCAGCCCTTGACCCCAGAAACATCCTCAATCCGGGCCGGGTCTTCGACCTCGCCCCGTCTGCCTTAGCGGCCAGCCTGTAATCAACATGGCACTGCGACATCCGTCGGCCGTGGTTGCAGCGCACTCAGGTCCGTTCCGTCGCGACTTGCCTGGGGATGAGAAAACGCGCGGCGAGCACGCAAAGCAGTACGGTGAACATCAGGATCAGCGCCACCAGCGCATTGATGTCGGGGGAAAAGCCAAGCCGCATCATCGCCCACAGCCTCACCGGCAGCGTGCTTTGGGTGCCGGTGACCAGGATGGTGATCATGGTCTCGTCGAACGACAGCGCGAAAGCCAGGATGGCGCCGCCGACCATGGCGCTCGACAGGTTCGGCAGGACGATGCGCCAGAACGTTTGCCAGCCCGTGGCGCCGAGATCGTAGGATGCTTCGACCAGGGTGCGGCTCATCGACTGCAGCCGCATCAGCACTGTGCGATAGACGATTGCCAGCACGAAAACCGTATGCCCGATGACCACCGTCAACAGCGAGCGTTCAAGGCCGATCTCGCGGAAGAAGATCAGCAACGCCAGACCGCTGATGATCGGCGGCATCAGGAACGGCAGGAAGATGATGAACTGCAGCAGCGTGCGCCCGGAACGGCGGCTGTGATAGTAGAGCGCCAGCAGCGTTCCGCTGACCACCGACAGGATGACGGTGCAGACACCGACGATCAGCGTGGTGCGCAGGGCGGCCAGAATGTCGTGGTTTTCGGCCAGAGCGACATAGGTCGCAAGCGTCGGCGAAGACCAGTCGACATTGCCATGCGCGATGGTGAAAAACGACGACACGATCGGCACGGCCAGCGGGCTGTAGAGCAGCACCGCGACCAATGTCGTGATCGCAGCCAGAAAGACAGTGGATAGCCGGGGCAGGGCGGTCATATCGCTGTCCCCCGGTTGCGGCCGAAGCGCTCGCCGACAAGAATTGCCGCGATCACCACGACAGCCAGCGCGACTGACAGCGCCGCTCCGAACGGCCAATTGTAGGCCGTGCCGAACTGGCTGTAGAGGATGCGGCCGAAGGTGAAGCCGCTGATCCCGCCTACCATTTGCGGCGTCAGGAAATCGCCGATCGCCAATACGAACACGAAGCTCGCCGCGGAGGCGACGCCGGGCAGGCTGAGCGGCAAGGTGATGCGCAGGAACGTCTGTAGGCCGCTTGCGCCCAGATCGTCGGAGGCACGCAGTAGCACCTGCGGAATCCGTTCCAGCGACAGGAAGATCGGCAGGATGGCGAACGGGATCAGCAGCAGCGTCAGCGTCAGCAGGATGGCGTTCATGTTGAACACGAAAAGCGTCGACGGCTCCTGCAGGATGCCGAGCCCGACCAGTGCCTTGTTGAGAAAGCCGTTAAGGCCGAGGATGCTGCGGATCGCATAGATCTTGATGACGTAGCTCATCAGCAGTGGCACCAGCAGCAGCATCAGCAAGGCATAGCGCCAGCGCCCCTTGAGGGTCGTCAGGAAATAGGCGGCGGGATAGGCGAGCAGAATGCAGATTGCCGCCACCGAGAGACACAGCACGATGGTGTTCCAGAATACCGGAAGAAAGATCGGATCGGTGAAGAAGCGGACATAGTTGCCCAGTGACAGCGTATGAACGATCGTGCCCTGGTCGACGCTGAAGAAGCTATAGCCGAGGAAGATCGCCAGCGGCACGAGGACGAAGACCACCGGCAAGGCGAAAGCCAGCACCGTCACCAGCAGCGACCATCGCCGTTCCGCGAGCGGTATCGTGCCGGTTCCGCTCATGCCAGCACCAGGTGGCCTTCATGCGGCGCAAACGCAAGGGAGATCGTCGCGCCGGATTTCAGCGTGCTGCCGTCGACCCGGCTCGGCATGCGCAGCCGCAAGCGTTGCCCAGCATGGTCGGCGCCGGCCGTGATGGTGGCAACGGTCGATGAGCCGGCGAAGGCCATGTCGGCGATCGTGCCGGAGAAGCGGTTCTCTGTGTCCTTTGCATCGGCAAGGTGCAAGGCCTCGGGACGGAAGGCAGCGAAGGCACTGGCGCCATCCGTCGCGGTCTTTAAATGCGGCTGGTCACGGATCGAACAGACCAGGCGTCCGAGCGCCGTCTCGATCGATCGCAGTTCGCCCTGGACGGATCCAAGCTTTCCGGCCACCAGATTGTTCTCGCCGAAGAAGCGCGCCACGAACTCGCAATTCGGCTTGTAGTAAAGCTCGTGCGGCGTGCCGAGCTGGCGGATATGGCCGGCCTGCATGACACAGATCCGATCGGCCATGCCAATCGCTTCTTCCTGGTCGTGGGTGACGAACAGGAAGGTGGTTTTGATTTCGCGCTGGATGGATTTCAGGAACTCCTGCATTTGCCGGCGCAGCTCGAGGTCGAGCGCCGCCAGCGGCTCGTCGAGCAGGATCAGGCGCGGCTGGCAGATCAGCGCGCGGGCCAAGGCGACGCGCTGGCGCTGGCCACCGGAGAGCTGGGCTGGAAAGCGGTCGGTGAAACGCCCGAGCTGGACAAGCTCCAGCGCTTCCGCGACGCGGCGCGCAATCTCCTTGCGCGGCACGTGCCGAACCGAAAGCCCGTAGCCGACATTGCCGGAAACGGTCAGATGCGGGAACAGTGCATAGTCCTGGAACACGGTGTTGAATGGCCGCCTGTTGATCGGCATGCGGCTGATGTCCTGGCCGTCGAGCCGGATCTCGCCCGACGTCAGTGGTTCCAGCCCGCCGATCAGCCGCAGCACCGTGGTCTTGCCGGAGCCTGACGGTCCAAGAACGGTCAGGAACTCACCGTCCTTGATCGACAGGTCGATGTCGTGCAGCACCGGAACGGTGCCGTAGGATTTCGAGACGGACCGCAGCGTCAAGAGGTCGGTGTTCTGGTTCATAGAATACTCTCGCATACGCTTCGGCGGTCCGGAATGTCCGGACCGCCGGGTCCTTCGAAGTCTTCGTGCGGAAAGATCAGGGCGTGGCCTTGATCTCGTTCCACATGTCCGACCGCTTCAGCGGGTCCTCGACATTGTTGAGCCAGACCAGCTTGTCGTTGCCGCCGCGCTGCCGGTTTCCGTCATCGTGTTGCCGAAACCGGTGCGCTCGGAAAGCTCGCCGCTGACCTTCTTGCTCAGCATGAAGTCGATCCATTTCTCGGCCGCCGCATTGTCGCGGACGCCCTTGGAGATGACCCAGTTGTCGAGCCAGGCAAGCGCGCCCTCGCTCGGATTGACGTAGGCGACATGGGCGCCGATCTTCTGCAGTGCCTTGACCTGCTGCTGGCCATAATTGGCCCAGATCAGTGCCACGTCATTGTTCTGATAGATCTGCTGCGCCTCGTCGGCGGTGGTGTAGAAGCTCAGCACATTGCGCTTGAGTTCGACCAACTTGGCCTTGACCGCCGCAATCTGTTCTTCATTCAGATTGAACGGATCCTTGTAGCCGAGCGTCAGCGCGGTGAACGAGAAATTGTGCTCGCCATTGTCATAGGCCAGAACCTTGCCCTTGTAGGCCGGATCCCACAGCACCGACATCGATGTCGGTGCCGGCTTGACCTTGTCGGTGTCGTAGATCAGGCCGATCGAGTCGAAGCAGAACGGAATGCCATAGACCTTGCCGTCCTTGGTGACGCCGCTCACCGCGGTCAGATCACGGAAGCGCGGCAGCACCTCTTTCTGGTTGGCCAGCTTCGTCACGTCGATCGGCGACACCAGATCGGCCTTGATGTAGCGCTGCAACTGGGCGGTATTGACGGCGAAGACGTCGAAGTCCTGGCCTTCGCTGCCCTTGATCTTGGCCCAGATCTCGTCATCGCTGCCGATGAAGACGACATCGACGCCGACGCCGGTTGCCGCGGTGAAATCCTTGACCCAGTCCGGGTCGGCGTAGCCGTCCCAGGCCAGAACCCGCAGGTTCGCGGCCAAAGCTGCCGAAGTCATCAGGCCGATGCCGAGCCCGATCGCCGCCATTCTTAGAAACAGTTTCTTCAGTCCCATTTTTAATCTCCCATTGTCGTTCTGATGGACCGCAGTTTCCGGACCTTTGCCGTCACAGCTGGGTGACGGCGACCAGTCCCTCGTCCGGCACCGACTCCATCCGGTTGCGCAGTGGCTTTCCGAATGTCTGTGCCTGGATTTCATACTCGTCGCCGGAAGCCGTCTTGATGCCGGAGGCGTAGCTCATCACCGCCGCGCCGAAGAAGTAGGCATGCAGGTCGCCTGCTCTGCGGTGCATCGGGTAGCGGAAATGGAAATGTTCGAGATTGGCGATCGAGTGCGACATGTGCGCCTCGCCCGACAGGAACTCCTGCTCCCAGATGACGGCGCCGTCGCGCAGGATGCGGGAATGGCCGCGCACTTCATCGGGCAGGTCGCCGATCAAAAGCTCCGGGCCGATCGAGCAGGAGCGGAGTTTTGAATGGGCGAGATAAAGGTAGTTCTCGGCTTCCGTCACATGGTCGGAGTATTCGTTGCCGAGCGAATAGCCGATGCGATAGGGGTGGCCATCCGGCCCATTGAGATAGAGCCCGACGATCTCGGCCTCTTCCGCGCCGGCGCGCGCGAAGGCCGGCATCGGCAGCGCAGCGCCGGGCGGCACGACGCAGGTGCCGACGCCCTTGAAGAACCATTCGGGCTGGATTCCGATCTGCCCGGCGGCGGGTTTGCCGCCCTCGAGACCCATGCGGAAGATCTTCAGTGAATCGGATTCCTCGGCGTCCTCGCCATGCGTAAGCACATGCATCTTGTCGCGTGCCGCGGCGCTGCCGGTATGGGTCAGGCCGGTGCCAGTGACCAGGAAGCGCGCCGGTTCTGGATGGTCGACCGGGGCCAGCACGCGGCCATCGCGCAACAGCTCGTCATAGTCGACCGTTGCAGTGCCCGTCCGCCTCTCGACAAGTACGGCGATGGAAACGCCCTCGGCAATTGCCGCTTCGGCCAGCTCCAGCACGGTGCTGGTCTTTTCGAGCGGGTGCAGGTGATTGCCGTCATCGGAGACACGGCCAACCCCCCTGTTGCCATCGGGCATTCCGAACTGAACAAGACGCATGAGGTACCCTTCTTTCCTTGAAAGCCGTGCGGGTCACACCCAGCCCGCATCGACGATGAATTGCTGGCTTGTGCACATGCGGCTGTCGTCGGCGGCGAGGAACAGCGCCATGCGCGCTATATCGGAGGGCTGCAGCCGGTCGGGCAGGCACTGCCTCTCCTCGATCTGCCGCTCTCCGGCCGGATTCAGCCACAGGCGCATCTGGCGCTCGGTCATCACCCAGCCAGGCACCATGCAGTTGACGCGGATGCGCTCGGGACCAAGCTCGCGAGCCAGCGCCCGCGTCATGCCGTAAACCGCCGCCTTGGCCGTCACATAGGCGGGGCAATCGGGATCGCCGACCATCCAGGTGATGGAACCGAAATTGATGATCGAGCCGCCGCCCAGCGAGCCCATCTGCGGGCGCACCGCTTGCGCCGCAAAGAACTGGTGGCGCAGATTGACCGCCATGCGGTCGTCCCAATAGGCGACCGTCACGTCACTGGTTTGGTGGCGATCGTCGTTGCCGGCATTGTTGCACAGAACCTGGATCGGGCCGTTGTGCTGCATCGCTTGCACCGTTGCCGCCTGAAGTTGCTCGACGTTGCGCAGGTCGCAGGCAATGAACAGCGGCGCACGATGTCCATCCGCCGCGATCGCGTCGACCAGGCGCCGGGACGGCTCCTCGGCTAGATCGACAAAGGCAACGCGGCTGCCTTGCGCGCAGAAATGGCGCACCAGGCTTTCGCCGATGCCGCTGCCACCGCCGGTTATGAAGACGCTGCGATCCTTGAGGCTGGGGTAGGTGGCGTAGCCGCTGATTTCATCCGTCATCGCGCGCGCCTCTCTAGTGGGAATGCCGGGGGATGCCGGCATCGCGCCGACCGACGAGAAAGTCGAAATCGCAGCCCTTGTCGGCCTGCAGAACGCGCTCGACATAGAGGCTCTGGTAGCCGCCTTCGGGTGGCGTCGGCGGCTGCCACTCATGCCGGCGGGTGGCCAGTTCCTCGTCCGACACCAAAAGCTCCAGGCGCCGGCCGGCCACATCCAGCTCGATGAGATCGCCATCGCGCACCAGCGCCAGCGCCCCGCCGGCCGCTGCTTCCGGCGCCACATGCAGCACCACGGTGCCGTAGGCGGTGCCGCTCATGCGCGCGTCCGAGATGCGCACCATGTCGGAGATGCCTTGCTTCAGCAGCTTGGCCGGCAGCGGCATGTTGCCGACCTCGGCCATCCCGGGGTAGCCACGCGGTCCGCAATTCTTCAGCACCATCACTGAAGAGGCGTCGATATCCAGCTCCGGATCGTCGATGCGGGCGTAGTAGTGCTCGATGTTTTCGAAGACAATCGCCTTGCCGCGATGCTGCATCAGCTCGGGCGTTGCCGCCGACGGTTTGATGACCGCCCCGTTGGGCGCCAGATTACCGCGCAGGATAGAGATGCCGCCTTCCCTTGTCAGCGGGTCGCTCAGCGGGCGGATGACCTCGGTGTTGTAGTTGGGCGCGCCGTCGATCAACTCGCCAATGGTCTTGTTGCTGACGGTCATGGCGTCGCGATGAAGAAGCCCCACTTCATCAAGCGACGCCATGACCGCAGCCAGCCCCCCGGCATAGTAGAAATCTTCCATCAGGAACCGGCCCGATGGCATTAAATCGACAATGGTCGGAACGTCGCGGCCAAGGCGGTCCCAGTCATCGAGGCTGAGATCGACGCCGACACGGTTGGCGATAGCGATCAGGTGCAGCACTGCATTGGTCGAGCCGCCGATCGCGCCATTGACGCGAATGGCGTTCTCGAACGCTTGCCTGGTGAGGATCCGCGCAATCGTCACATCCTTGCGGACCAGCTCGACGATCTGGCGTCCGGCCATCTGGGCGAGCACACCACGGCGCGAGTCCACCGCCGGGATCGCGGCATTGTCCGGCATCCCGATGCCGAGCGCCTCCACCATGCTGGCCATGGTCGAAGCCGTGCCCATTGTCATGCAGCTGCCCGCCGACCGGCTCTGGCCCTGTTCGGCGGCCAGGAAATCGGCGACCGGCATGCGGCCGGCCTTCACCTCTTCGGCGAATTTCCAGACATGCGTGCCCGAGCCGATATCTTGTCCGCGGAACTTGCCGTTGAGCATCGGTCCGCCGGAAACGGTGATGGTCGGCAGATTGCATGATGCAGCACCCATCAGCAGCGCAGGCGTGGTCTTGTCGCAGCCGACCAGCAGGATGACGCCGTCGATAGGATTGCCGCGGATGGATTCCTCGACATCCATGCTGACCAGATTGCGAAACAGCATGGCGGTGGGGCGCATGTTGCTCTCGCCCAATGACATGACCGGAAATTCCAGCGGCAGGCCGCCGGCTTCATAGACGCCACGTTTGACGTGGTCGGCCAGGGCGCGCAGATGCGCGTTGCATGGTGTCAGTTCCGACCAGGTGTTGCAGATGCCGATCACCGGGCGGCCGTCGAACGCGTCGGCGGGAATGCCCTGGTTCTTCATCCAGCTGCGGTGCATGAAGGCGTTCTTGCCTTCGCCGCCGAACCAGGCCTCGGACCGCAGCTTGCGTTTGGTCTCGGTCACGATGCCTGCTCCCGATTGGCGCGGCGCCTGTTGCGGTTCTCGACACTGCGGCGCACGTCTTCCTCGGCATCGTCGATGAGCACCAGCAGCGCCTTCTGCGCGCCGGCGGCATCGCGCGCGGCGATCTTCTCGGCCACTTCCCGGTGCAGCGGCAAAGAGTGGCGTTGGCCTTCGGGATTGTCGTTGGAGAGGCGGAAGCTCATCACCAGCGCGGTTTCGACCAGTGCAGCGAGCGAGCCGATCAGCTCGTTGCCCGTCATGCGCAGAATGGTCTGGTGGAAAAGCAGGTCAGGCTTGGCGAAGCGGTCGCCGTCGTCGACAACGGCTTCCATTTCGGCGAGCGCGGCGTTGATCTCGGCGATCTGCGCCGGCGTGGCGCGCTGCGCGGCGAGTGCGGCCGACATAGGCTCGATGGCCCGGCGCAGTTCGAACAGCGCCCGCACATCGTCGGCGCTGACACCTCTGGCGTAACGCCACGACAGGACGTCCGGGTCGAGGAAATTCCAGTCGGAGCGGGGACGCACCCTTGTGCCGGTCTTCGGCCGCGATTCGACAAGCCCCTTGCCGGCCAGCACCTTGATCGCCTCGCGCAGCACCGTGCGGCTGACCCCCAGCATCTCGCTGGAATCGTCCGCATTGGGCAGCGCTTCGCCGGGCAGGAAATCGCCCTGCACGATGCGCAGCCCGATCTGCTCGACAACCGTTGCATGCAGTGCCGTGGAGCCGCTGGAAACCGCGACGGCGACGCGCGAAGTCCGCGCCGTGCTAAAAGATTTCTTATTCTTCATACTATTCATATGATATGTCTTATAGCCGTGGCGATTGGAGTCAAGGGATGGGGACATGCCGGTGACAAAGAATTCAGCAGCCGTTGTGGAGCAGCACACAGAGCTGCTTTCGATCAGCGACGGCATTGCGACGGCCGAGATTGCTCCGGCCGCCGGGGGTGCGCTAGCGTCGTATCGCTGGCGGCAAGACGGCTCTGTCGTGGACTTGCTACGCCCCGCCGATCAGGCGGCGATCAGCCGCCGCGATGCCGGCGCCATGGCCTGTTTCCCACTGGTTCCCTATTCCAACCGCATAAGGGGTGGTCGCTTCGCCTTCGCTGGTCGTACTGTCACACTGCCGACAAGCCCCGATGACCCGCATCATGAGCACGGCCATGGCTGGCGTCGGCCTTGGACAGTCGAGCGGCACGAACCCAGCGCTGTCGTCTTGCGCTATCGCCACGCCGCCGATTCCTGGCCATGGAGCTACGAGGCCGAGCAAGTCATCTCGCTGGCCGATGGCAGTCTGGGCATCACCATCTCGCTGCGCAATCTCTCGGACACGCCGATGCCGGCCGGCTTCGGCCTGCATCCCTATTTCCCGTCGACGCCGTGGACGCATGTCCAGGCGCCGGTGTCCGGCATGTGGGAGACCGATGCGGACATCTTGCCAACCCGCCACGTCCTGCCGCCGGCCGGTGCCAACCCGACCACGGGCTTCGATGTGTCCGAGACGGACTTCGATACCGTTTTCACCGGATGGACGCGCCGGGCCCGGATTTGTTGGCCGGAGCATGGACGGCAACTGGAGATCGAGGCCGAGGTGCCGCTCGATTTCCTCGTTCTCTACACGCCGCCCGGCGAGCCGTTCTTTTGCGCCGAGCCGGTCACCAACATCACCGATGCCTTCAACCGCGACGCGGGCATCGACACCGGCCGCATCGTGCTGGCGCCCGGCCGGATGCGATCCGCCAGTGTTCGCTTCACGCCCTCACAGGCGGCCTGACCGATGTCGAACCGTCCAAAGGGGTCGGTTCAGAACGGATAATGCTGGCCCGGATCCTCGATCGTCACCCAGCGCAAATCGGTGAACTCGGCGATCGAGGCCTTGCCGCCGAAACGGCCATAGCCCGAGCCCTTGACGCCGCCGAACGGCATTTGTGCCTCGTCGCCGACGGTCGGGCCATTGATATGGCAGATGCCGGCTTCGATGCGCGCGGCAACCGCCATGGCACGCTTGATGTCGCGGCTGAACACGGCTGACGACAGGCCGTATTCGGTGTCGTTGGCGACACGCACGGCCTCGTCCTCGCCCTTGACCCGGATCACCGGCTTGACCGGCCCGAAGGATTCTTCGGCATAGACGCGCATGGCCGGCGTGACATGGTCGAGCAAGGTCGCTTCCACCACGGTTCCACTGCGCTTGCCGCCGGCCACCAGCCTGGCGCCCTTGGCGACGGCATCGGTGACGAGTTCCTCCATCTTGTCGGCCGCCTGGCTGCTGATCAGCGAGCCCAGCACGACATGGCCGCGTGGATCGCCCGCCGGCAGTTGCGACGCGCGCGCCGCGAGCTTGGAAACGAATTCATCGGCGACCTTTTCGTCGACGATCAGACGCTCGGTCGACATGCAGATCTGGCCCTGATGCATGAACGCGCCGAAGGTGGCGGCGTTGACGGCCGCGTCGATGTCGGCATCGTCCAGGACCAGCAACGGCGCCTTGCCGCCGAGTTCGAGCAGCGCCGGCTTCAGGTGCCGTCCAGCGAGTTCGGCGATGATCCTGCCGACCTTGGTCGAGCCAGTGAAGTTGACGCGCTTGACTGCAGGGTGCGCGACCAGCGCCTCGACAATGCCGGCGGCGTCCTTCGGGTCGTTGGTGACGACATTGATGACGCCCTTCGGCAGGCCGGCCTCGACCAGCACCTGGCCGATCAGCCGGTGCGTGCCGGGGCACATTTCGGAAGCTTTCAGCACCACCGTGTTGCCGCAGGCGATCGGCATGGCGATGGCGCGGGTGCCGAGAATGACCGGCGCATTCCACGGCGCGATGCCGAGGCACACACCGGCCGGCTGGCGGATCGCCATGGCCAGCGTGCCCGGCTTGTCGGATGGGATGATCTCGCCCGAAATCTGCGTCGTCATCGCCGCCGCCTCGCGCAGCATGTTGGCCGCCAGCATGACGTTGAAGCCGGCCCAAGGGGCGGTGGCGCCGGTCTCTTCCATCATCAGCTTGGTGAACTCGCCGACCTTCGAGGCCATGACGTCGGCCGCCTTGCCCAGCAAGGCGCGGCGCTCGCCAGGCCCGGTCTTCGACCAGGCCGGAAAGGCCGCCTGGGCAGCCTCCACCGCGGCATTGGCGTCGGCAATGCTGGCTGCGGCGGCGCGCGTCGCCAGCCTGCCGGTGAACGGGTCCATGCGCTCGTAGGACGCGGCACCCGAGGCAGCCCGTTCGTCGCCGTCGATCAGTAGTCCGATGTCCATGACTGTCTCCATCCCTCTATTCCTGCTTGACCATGATCTCTCCCGAAAACCGGTTCCCGCTTTTCGGGATCATGGTCTAGAATCCGAACATTTCGGCATTGATCGATGCTTCGAGGCCACCGTCGACCGGCACGTTGGCGCCGTTGATCCAGCGCGCGCCATCTGAGCACAGGAACAGCACCACCGGTGCGATATCGCACGCTGTCCCGGCGCGCCCGACCCTGGCAATGTCGCTGTCGACGCGGGCGTCGCCGAGCACGGTGCGGAACTGTTTGAGGATCGGTGTCTCGACCGGGCCAGGGCTTACCGCATTGACGCGGATGCCGCGGCGTTTGAACAGATCCTGGTGCGCCGCACGGAAGGTCCATAGCAGCAGCAGTTCCTTGGAGACGGGATAGCCTTCCTCGTTCCTGACCGCATGTTCGCAGACCACCTCGGCGACATCGGGAAAACCTTCGATGCCGACCATCGAGGCGGCGCGGTTGAGATGGGCGCGCCAGCCATAGCCGGCGATCGAGGCGACGTTGACGATGGCGCCGCCTTCGCGAAGTTTTGGCACAAGACCTTCCGAAAGCGCCCGCAGCCCGAAGAAATTGACGGCCAGCGTCGCCGCCGCACCGGTGTTGCCGGAGAGGCCGGCGACATTGCAGAGGGCGTCGATAGGATGCGGCAGACGCGCGATGAGATCGTCGACACCGGCCTTCGACGAGATGTCGGCCTTGACGAAACTGCCAACCGCTGCAGCCGGCTCACGCACATCGACGCCAATCACATCGGCGCCGAGCTGGCCAGCGAGTTCCGCGGTGCGCGCGCCGATGCCGGAAGCGACACCGGTGACAAGGATGGTCTTGCCGAAGAGCATGGTCATGCCTTTTCCTGATGCTTCGTGGTTTGTTGTGGCGTCGCGTCGTCATCTGCGGAGGCCGCCGCGAGCCTGACGCGATAACCGACCGGCAGCAGGCGAAGCCCAAAGCGCTCCTCGATCGTCCCCCACAGGCCGCGCGGCAGGAAAAGTGAGAACACCACAGCCGTTGCGCCAAGCCCGACCAGGTACCAAACGCCGGTACCGCCGAACCATGTCTCGATGAGGAAGAACACCAGCGCGCCGAGAATGGCGCCCTCGAAAGTGCCGATGCCGCCAACCAGCACCATGAAGATCATGTAGGCGGTCCACTGCACGTTGAAGTAGGTTTTCGGCTGGAAGGTGATGGAGGTCGCCAGCCACAGCGCGCCGGCAATGCCGATGCCGAAGGCAGCGAGCACGAACAGCAGCCGCTTGGTGCCGGTGACGCGCACGCCGACCGAGGCGGCGGCGTCCTCATTGTCCCGGATCGCCCGGATCGCGGCACCGGTGCTGCCGCGCAGCAGACCAAACAGGATGGCAAGCAGCGCGGTCATCGAGGCCAGCGCCAGCCAGTAGATCGTCGCTCGCCTAGTGCCCGCGTCGTAGACATTCAGCGAGATCAGCGAGGTGCCGGTTTCGCCCTGCACCAGCCGGTCGAGATTGACCAGCAGATGGGTCAATGCCGCGATCACCCACATTCCGATGGCGAACTCGCCATTTCTCAGCCGCAGCATGAACAGCGAGAGCGGGATAGACACCACGCCAACAACAAATCCCGAGGCGAACAGCGCCAGGAAGGGGTTGAGGCCCGCATCGGCCAGCCGGATGGCGAAATAGGCGCCGAGCCCGAAGAACACCTGCTGGCCGACCGAGACCAGGCCGCCGAAGCCGGCCAGCGCATTCCACATCGCCGCCAGGATCACATAGATGAACAGTGCGGTCATGCGGTCGACCGCACCGGCCGACAGGAACTGCGGCGCGATCGCCAGCAACGCGATGATGACGGCGACGGCCATCGCGGCGGTCCGCGACGTCGCCGTGCCGCGCTCGATGACAGGCATGGTGGCGGGAGCACTCATGACGTCTTCCCGAGGCGCAGCAGGCCGCGCGGGCCGAGACCGGACGCGGACAGCCGCACGAAAAGCACGACGAGAAAGACAGCGTGGCCGCCGATCAGAAACCCCTGCGGATGCACTTGCGCGCCGAGCGTCTGGGCAAGCGCCAGCACGATACCGCCGATCAGCGTTCCCCACAGCGAACCGGCGCCGCCGATCACCGCCGCCTCGAAGGCGAACAGCAATTGCGGCGCCCCGGCATAGGGATCGAAGGTTGCGCGCATGCCCAGGAACGCGCCGGCAAGACCGACCGTGACCATGGCGATGGCCGCGGCAATGGCGTTGGCGCGGCGGGCGTCGACACCGACCAGGCCGGCCGTATCGGGGTCTTCCGAGGTGGCGCGGATCGAGCGGCCAAGCCTGGTGTGCGTGAGGAACAATTGCAGCCCGCCGAGCAGGACAATTGCGGTGGCGAACATCACCACCGCGAGCTTGCCGACATAGATGCTGCCTGGCCATTCCCAGGAATCATAGGACAGGCTGCCGATATAGGGCGCCAGCGAACGCGTGTCGGCGCCGAACTGCTCGAACAGCAGATTGTCGATGACGATGGCCAGGCCGAACGTCGTCAGGATCGGCAGCAGGGCTCCACCGCGCGCGCTGCGTTCGAGCAGGAAGCGCTGCAGCGCCCAGCCGATCGCCGCCATCAATGGCAGGACAATGAGCAGGCCGACAAAGGGCGAGACATGGAACCGTGAAGCGAGCAACCACAGCGCATAGGCAGCGAGCACGGCAAGGCTGCCATGGGCGAGGTTAATGATGCGCATCACCGAAAACATAAACGACAGGCCACAGGCGATCAGCGCATAGTAGCCGCCGAGAAGGATGCCCTGGATGATCTGGTTGCTCATGCCGGAACGCTCCCGGTGCTTTTCCGGTGCAGACCGAAATAGGCCTTCGTCACCTCGTCGCGCGAAACCTCCTTGCTTGCTCCTTCGAGCGCGACACGCCCTTCGAGCATGCAGATGACCCTGCCGGATACAGCGAGCGCCCGGTTGAGATCCTGTTCGACCAGGATGATCGTCGTGCCCGAAGCGATCAGCCCTTGCAGCGCGGCATAGACACGGTCGACGATCAGCGGCGACAGGCCGAGCGAAACCTCGTCGAGCAGCAGCAGTTCCGGGTTGCTCATCAAGGCCCGGCCAATCGCCGTCGCCTGCTGCTCGCCGCCCGAGAGGTGGCCCGTCTTGGCATGGCGGCGCGGTTTCAGGTTTGGGAACATGTCCAGCACCTTGTCGACGCTCCAGTCGCCCGGCCGGCCGGCGGTCCTGCCGAGCAGAAGGTTCTCCTCGACCGTCATCTGCACGAACAGTCTGCGTCCCTCCGGCACCAGCGCCACACCCATGCCGACGCGCCTGTGGGACGGCACGCTCGTGAGGTCGGCGCCGTCGAGCAGCACGCGGCCGGCGGCCGGCTGATGCGCCCCTGCGATGGCCCGCAGCAGCGTCGTCTTGCCGGCGCCATTGGCACCGACCAGCGCCAGCGTCTCGCCGCGTTCGATCGTGAAGCTCACGCCGCGCACCGCCTGCAGCAGGCCGTGCCGGACAACCAGGTTCTCGACCGACAGCAGGCTCATTTCGGGCCTCCGCCGAGATAGGCGCGCACGACCTCCGGGTCGGCCATCACCGCTTGTGGCGCGCCGTCGGCGATGATCTTGCCGGCATCCATGCAGATCAGGCGCTCGGCCACCTGCAGCAGGATATGCACGATGTGCTCGATCCAGACGATGCCGATCTTGCGCCGGCGCAATTCCTTGATCGTGTCGACAAGTTCGCTGGCTTCGCCATCGGTCAGGCCGCCGCCGATCTCATCGAGCAGCAGCAGCGTCGGTCTTGCGGCAAGCGCCCTTGCCAGTTCCAGCCGCTTGCGGTCGAGCAGCCCGAGCGTTTCGGCGCGCCGGTTGGCAACGCCCAGCATGCCGCACAGTTTCAGCGAGCCGAGCGCCTCTTCATAGGCCTCGTCGCGGCCGAGACCGGCGCCGTGCGAGGCGGCGACGAAGACATTCTCGAAGGTGGTCATACCGCTGAACGGCTTTGGCACCTGGTGCGTGCGCACTAGGCCGAGCCGGCAGCGCTGCGTCGCCGGCAGTGCGGTCACATCGCCGCCCTTGAAGCTGACCGTGCCCGAGCTTGGTGGAAAAGCCCCGGCCAGCACGCTGAGCAGTGTCGTCTTGCCTGCACCATTCGGGCCGACGATGCCGACCGCCTCGTCGGCAGCCATGGTGAAGTCGACGGCATCCAGCACCACAAGTGCGCCGAAGCGCTTGTGGATAGCGGCGGCGGCGAGGATCGCCTGTTGTTGCGGATGGGTCACCAGGCGATCCTCGTCAGCGGTCCATCAGCCGTTGTAAGGCACAAGCTTGGCTTCGACGGGCACTTTCGGGTCCGTGGCATTCTCGGTCACGACATAGTCGAGCGGGAACTTGGCTCCTTCCTTGGCGGCCACCCATTGCGTGCCGATGATCGGGCCGGGCGAGACATTGGCCACCGGGCCGCTGGTGAAGTCGACCTTGCCGATCATCGTCTCGGTCTTGAGCTGGCTCAGCGCCTTGGCCACCGCGGCCTTGTCCTTGGCGTCGCTGCTTGCCTTCAGCGCTTCGAAGCCGGCGTCGAGCAGCGACATCGAGGCGCCAAGCTGCTGCGTCCACTGCTTGCCGCTCGCCGCCTCGTAGCCGTCGGCCAGCTCGGTTCCCGAAACGCCGGTCAGCGGCGACTTGTAGGGGAATGCCTTGTGCCAGTAGGCGGCACTCGAAATCTTCATGCCGAGATCGCCTAGCGCTTCGATATCCGAGGGGAACAACCCGGTCTTGGCGACCTGGCAGATCTTGATCTGCTTGATCAGCCCTTGCTGTGCCGCCTGTCGCCAGAACGCCGCGAAGTCCGGCGGGATCGGGAAGGAATTGAAGATCTCGACGCCTTCCTGTTTGAACAGCGCGATCTGCGAGGAATAGTCGGTGGTGCCTGTTTCATAGGCGCCGGGATCGACGATGGTGAACCCTTGCTTAGCCAGCAGCGGCGCCAGATTGGCACGGATGGCGTTGCCGTCGGCGTCGTTCGGATACATGACGCCGACCTTTTTGTTGGTCTCGATCAGGTTCCATTGCGAGATGTAGGTCTTGAAGAACTCGCCGACGCCGAAGCCGAAATGATAGGTCCATTTGAACGGCGAGGGTGCACCGGGCTTGGCGCCGCGGCCGAAATACCAGGCCTCCCAAGGCATGACTGTCGACAGGCACGGCACCCCTGCGGCTTCGCAGGCGTCGGCCACCGGGTTGATCACCTCGGGCGTCGACACGGCCAGCATCAGGTCGATGGCCTGGTTGTTGATCAGGTCCTTGGCCAACTGGCCGGCGCGCGATGGGTCGGACTGCGTGTCGTGGTCGAGGATCTCGACGTTGTACTTCTTGCCGCCCAGGTCGAGGCCGCCGGCCAGCGCCTTGCGGGCCAGATCGAGCACGTAGCCGTCTGTCTGGCCGAAACCGGCGAGCGGTCCGGTGCGCGGACTGACGAAGCCGACCTTGAGCGTGTCTCCAGCTTGAGCAAAAGCTTTGCCGCCAAGCGCGAGCGCCGTGCCGCCGGCAATCGATGTGGCGATGAACTGGCGTCGCGATAGGCCCGTAGTGGTGGATCTGCTGCCAATGCCGTGGGTCATATTTTCCTCCCTCTGTGGCTCCTCCATCGTCACATTGCACCACCGGTTTGGTTCGGTAAAATGATATTTTGCGGTGTTTCATTAACCCCTGGGTTAGGAAACTGCCCTGCCGAGACGACGTCCGGTTGGAATGTTCCGAGGCTTCAGCTGCCTTGCCTGGCCGCTTCGCGGATGGTCTGCAGTAGGATCGAGAAGGCCGGCGAGGGCGCCGTGTCGGTCCGCATCGTCAGGCCGACCGGGCCCTTGGTTTCCTCAGTGTTGACCGGCAAGGCGACGAAGGCACCGCTGCCCAGTTCATTGGCAACGACGCCGGCCGAAATGATCCAGACGGCATTGCTCTGCCGCAGGAAGGCACGACCGAACGAGTCCGAGACGGTTTCGATCTCGGTTGCCGGCGCGGTCATGCCGTTGGTGATGAACAGCCGGTCGACGAAGGGACGGATGACGGATTCCCGCGTCGGCATCAGCATCGGGAATTCGTCGAGGCGCGCGAACACGTCCTGCTCGGGATCAAGCAGCGGATGTCCCGCTCGCACCACGAACAGCACCTGTTCGGAGTAGAGGTGCTCGAAGAAGAAGCCGGTCATGTTCTCCGGCGCTGCCAGCCGCCCGACAACGAGATCGAGCGCGCCGGTGCGCAATTGTTCGAGCAGCACCGCGTTCTCGCCGGTGACGATCTTGATCGCCGCCCCGGTGCCCTCCTTGAGGAACAGGGTCATGGCAAGCGGCATCACCCGCGCCGACACCGTCGGCAGCGCGCCGATGCGGATCGGGTGCCGGTTGACCGCCCCATCCTGCCGAACGGAATCGACGCCTTGCCTGAGCGCCGTGATCGCCGTGCCGGCATGGCGAAGGAAGATCTCGCCGATGCGCGTCAGCCTGATGCCGCGGCCATCGCGTTCGACCACCGCGACGCCGAGCGCCTCTTCCAGTTCGCGCAACGTCTTGGTCACCGCCGGTGGGCTGACATGCAGCAAATCGGCCGCTCGCGCCACGCTTCCTTGCCGTGCAACTTCCAGGAATGCCTGGAGGTGACGGAACCGGATGCGGCTCTCGGACATGGATTTGATAACCCCTAAGTTAATGAAACGGCGCAAAATATCATTTTACCGAACCAAATGCCTTGTGCAATGTGGAGATGGAGGATCGAAATCGTGCCATTCGTCACCATCGGCGGCATCACGCTGCATCACCGTCACGTCAGGGCGAACGGCAGTGCGCGCCCGATCGTGTTCATCAATTCGCTCGGCACCGACTTCCGGATCTGGGACGAAATTGTATCGGCTCTTGATGGGGAAATGCCCTTGCTGGTCTATGACAAGCGCGGCCACGGCCTGTCCGACATCGGCGACATCAGGTCGATCGACGATCATGTCGACGATCTCTCGGCGCTCCTCGATCATTTCGGGTTGGAGAAGGTCGTACTGTGCGGCCTGTCGGTGGGCGGCATGGTCGCGCAAGGCCTCTATGCCCGGCGACCCGAGATCGTCCAGGCCATGATCCTATGCGACACGGCCCACAAGATCGGCACGACGGACAGCTGGAACACGCGCATCGCAACGGTCGAAAGCAAAGGGATCCAGGAGATTGCCGATGGTGTGCTCAAAGTGTGGTTCACCCCCAGCTTCCACGCAACGCGTTCAGCCGAGGTCGACGGCTACTGGAACATGCTGACCAGGCAGGCGCTCGCCGGCTATCTCGGGACATGCGCGGCCGTTCGCGACGCCGATTTCACCGAGGCCGCGCGCCGTATCTCCGTACCGACGCTTTGCATCGCCGGTGATCAGGACGGCTCGACGCCTCCCGATCTTGTCCGCTCGCTGGCCGCTCTCATTCCTGGCGCGCGCTTCGAGATCATCCGCGACGCCGGACATATTCCCTGTGTCGAACAGCCCGAAGCACTTGTCGCCCTGATCCGCCATTTTATCGCATCGCTTGCCCTTGGAGCCGAAACCCATGGATGAAGTCCCCGGCAACACCGCCAGATATCGCACGGGCCTTGGCGTACGGCGGTCCGTGCTCGGCGATCCGCATGTCGACCGGGCCGAGGTCGCCGCCACCGGTTTCGACCAGCCTTTCCAGGAGCTGATCACCGAGGCCGCCTGGGGGACGGTGTGGGCACGGCCGGGCTTCACCAAGCGCGAGCGCTCGATCGTCACGCTGGCGCTGCTGGCAGCACTCGGCCATGATGAGGAGGTCGCCATGCATGTGCGCGCCACCGCCAACACCGGTGCCTCGCGCGACGACATCTGCGAAGCGTTCCTGCATGTCGCCATCTATGCCGGCGTGCCGGCCGCCAACCGTGCCTTCAAGATCGCCAAGGACGTGTTTTCGGAAATGGACGGAGCCAAGAATGCCCGCTGAGTCCGGATCGAACCGGAAGCCCGAGACCGGCGCCTTTTTCCAGCGCGACCGGACCTGGCATCCGCCGGCGCTGACGCCGAACTACAAGACTTCCGTGTTGCGTTCGCCGCAGAAGGCACTGCTCGCCTTAGACAACACGCTGTCGGAGATTGCCGGCCCGGTCTTCGGTCACGCTATGCTCGGCGAACTCGATGGCGACCTGATCCACAATTTCGCCAGACCCGGCGAGAGCGCCATCGGCGAGCGCATCATCATCCATGGGCGGGTGCTCGATGAACGTGGCGTTGGCGTGCCCGGCGCACTGCTCGAATTCTGGCAGGCCAATGCCGGCGGCCGCTACCGCCACAAGAAGGACGGCTACCTGGCGCCGCTCGACCCGAACTTCGGCGGCTGCGGCCGCGCCATCACCAGTGAGGATGGCGGCTATGCCTTTCGCACCGTCAAGCCCGGTCCCTATCCCTGGCCGAACGGGCCGAACGACTGGCGGCCATCGCACATCCATTTTTCGGTCTTCGGCCATGGCTTCGCGCAACGGCTGATCACGCAGATGTATTTCGAGGGCGACCCGCTGATCTGGCACTGCCCCATCGCGCGCGGCATTCCCGACAAGGCAGCGATCGAAACGCTGATCGCTGCGCTCGACATGCAATCGACCATCCCCTTCGACGCGCGCGCCTACAAGTTCGACATCGTGCTGCGCGGGCGCCGCTCCTCGCTGTTCGAAAACAGGCTGGAGGGCAATTGATGGCCCAGTCGCTCGACCGGCTCAGGGAAAGCCCCTCGCAAACCGCGGGACCCTACGTCCATATCGGGCTGACGCCGAATTTCTGCGGCATCGGCGGTGTCTACCCAAGCGATCTTGGCGCCGCCATGGTCAACGACAAGACCAGGGGCGACCGCATCGGCCTGCGCATCCGCGTGCTCGACGGCACCGGCACGCCGCTCAAGGACGCGCTGATCGAAATATGGCAGGCGGATGCCGACGGGCTCTACAATTCGCCGGCGGAACTGCGCGGCACGGCCGATCCGAATTTCATCGGTTGGGGCCGTTGCCCGACAGACATGGACACCGGCCTGTGCACGTTCGACACCATCAAGCCGGGTCGCGTGCCTTTCGCCGATGGCCGCCTGATGGCGCCGCATATCACGCTCTGGATCGTCGCCCGTGGCATCAATCTCGGCCTGCACACACGGCTCTATTTTTCCGACGAGGAGAAGGCCAATGCGCAGGATCCGATCCTGGCGCGCATCGAGCACCGCATCCGCGTGCCGACGCTGATCGCCGAGCGCACCGGCGATATTTATGTCTTCGACGTCCATCTCCAGGGGGAGAAGGAAACGGTCTTCTTCGACAGCTAGGAGGCCCGCGCCATGACCGTTTCGCCCTTCGACCATCCATTGCTCTCCGCTCTTCTCGGCGACGAGGAAGCGAGCCGGCATTTTTCCGTCGAGGCGGAAATCGAGGCGATGCTGGCCTTCGAGCGCGCGCTGGCGGAAGTGGAGGCGGAAAACGGACTGATCACGGGAGAGGCGGCAGCAGCCATCGTGGCGGGGCTCGGCACATTCCGGCCCGACACCGCCTTGCTGCGCGCCGGTGTCGCCAGGGACGGCGTCATGGTGCCGGAACTGGTGCGCCAGATCAGGGCGGCGGTCGGCGAACCGCATGGTGCCTCCGTTCATTTCGGCGCGACCAGCCAGGATGTCGTCGACACAGGCCTGATGCTTCGGTTCAAATCCGTCGTCGAACATCTCAGCCTCCTGTTAACCGAAACCGGCATGCGCCTCGCCTCGCTCGAAGAGCGTTTTGGGGGCAGGGCGCTGACCGGGATCACCCGCATGCAGAACGCTATTCCCATCCGGGTATCGAATCGCGTGGCAGCATGGCGGGCGCCGCTACAACGACACCAGGAGAGGCTGGTGGAACAGTCGAGGCGCCTGTTGGTGGTGCAGTTCGGCGGCGCGGCCGGCACGCTGGAAAAGTTGGATGACAAGGGGCCGGCGGTGCGGGCGGCCCTCGCGGCAAAGCTTGGCCTTGCCGATGCGCCGCAATGGCATAGCCAGCGCGATTCGCTCGCCGATTTCGCCGGCTGGTTGTCGCTGGTGACGGGCAGCCTCGGCAAGTTTGGCCAGGACATTGCCTTGATGGCGCAAGGCGGCGCCGACATCGAACTCTCTGGCGGTGGCGGCTCGTCGGCCATGCCGCACAAGCAGAATCCGGTAAAGGCCGAGGCGCTGGTGGCGCTGGCCCGTTTCAACGCCACGCAGCTTTCCGGCATGCATCAGGCGCTGGTGCATGAGCAGGAGCGCTCCGGTGCTGCCTGGACGCTGGAATGGCTGCTGCTGCCGCAGATGGTGGTGGCGACAGCCGCGTCGCTGCGCCTTACCGCCGAACTGGCCGGGCAGGTCGAAAACCTGGGACGCTGATGCGCACACAGATCCTCATTATCGGGTCCGGACCGTCCGGCTTGCTCCTTGGCCAGCTTCTCGGCACGATCGGCATCGAGACGGTCATTCTGGAGCGCGCCAGCCGCGAGCATGTGCTCGGCCGCGTGCGCGCCGGTGTGCTCGAACAGGGTACCGTCGAACTGCTGGAGGAAGCGGGTGCCGCGGCACGGCTGCGCGCCGAAGGGCTGCCGCATTCCGGCATCTCGCTCGCCTTCGACGGACGTCTGCACCGCATCGACATCGAGGCGCTGACCAGCGGCAGGCATGTCACCGTCTACGGCCAGACCGAAGTGACGCATGATCTGATGGACAAGCGCGATGCGGCAGGATTGACCACGATCTACAAGGCGGCAAACGTCACGCTGCACGATTTCGACGGCAAGGCACCTTTTGCCACCTACGACAAGGACGGCGTCACCCATCGCATCGACTGCGATTTTATTGCAGGCTGTGACGGCTATCACGGCGTCAGCCGCAAATCGGTGCCTGATCGCGCGCTGAAAACCTTCGAGCGCCACTATCCGTTCGGTTGGCTCGGCGTGCTGGCCGAAGTGCCGCCGGCCGATCACGAACTGGTCTACGCAAATCACGAGCGGGGTTTTGCGCTGTGCTCGATGCGCTCGACGCATCGCAGCCGCTACTATGTCCAGTGCCCCGAGGGCGACCGCGTCGAGGCGTGGTCGGACGACCGCTTCTGGGACGAGTTGCGCCGCCGCCTGCCGGAGCAGACGGCGGCAAGCGTCGTCACCGGGCCATCCTTCGAGAAGTCGATCGCACCGCTGCGCTCCTTCGTTGCCGAGCCGATGCGTTTCGGCCGGCTGTTCTTGGTTGGGGACGCCGCCCACATTGTGCCGCCGACCGGCGCCAAGGGCCTCAACCTCGCCGCCAGCGATGTACGCTACTTGTTTGCCGGTTTGCGCGACTTCTACCGTGACAAATCGATGGCCGGCATCGATGCCTATTCAGGCAAGGCGCTGGCACGGGTCTGGAAGGCGGTACGCTTCTCCTGGTGGATGACGACGATGCTGCACCGCTTTCCCGACACCGGCGATTTCGGCCAGCGCATCCAGGAGGCCGAGCTCGACTACCTCGTACACTCGCGTGCCGCATCGACTGCGCTCGCAGAGAACTATGTCGGCCTGCCTTACTAGTTTTTCGTATAGTCAGGCCCAAACCGTGTCGGCAGGCCGTCGGCGAGTTTCAACCAAGGGAGCTTCTCCTCAAAAGCGACATGCAGCGTGGGTGCAAATTTTTCCGGCTCCTCCATCGCTGCGGCAAAAAAATGCATGACACCGGACATGTTCTTTGAGCGGAAGGACAACGGCGAGCCACATTCATCGCAGAATGTTCTTTCCACACCGGGAGAAGAGTTGAATACCTTCGGTGGCTTGCCCAGCCATCGCCATTGGCTGTCCAAGACGCCAATGTAGGTGGTCATCGGCGCAGAACATTGCCGCCGACAACTTTCGCAATGACAGCTCACGCATGCTTGTGCCGGGCCATCGACTTCAAAAGCAATAGCGCCACATAAGCAATGACCGCGCATGCAAATTCTCCTTGAGTCAACTGACCTGACCAATAATTTGTACCGGGAGCAGTAAGAGAGTCGCCATGAGATACGCCGAGCTGGCGCTCAATTGCGACATTCGGCGCTAGTGATTGTTCGCGAACGGGGAGTTGTTTTGGCCTTGGCGGCCATCAGATTGGCGCTTCGCCTTTATGAGTCCGCGGCCTGATGCAGGTCGGCCCAAAAGTGGTCCCGGTCTTGGGACAACGACATGCATAAAACATAGCCTCAAAGCGCGGCGCGCTAAAAGGGCCGCACCGCCGGCGATCATCGTTCAGCGTCTTTTTGCCTTGCAAAATCCGACAGCATCGGCCGCTGCCCCTTGAGGATCTTGACCTCGGCCTCGGGCAAGGTGAACCAGCCGGCCCTGTCGACTTCCGGGAATTCCTTCATTGATCCCGACCTTGGCGGCCATTCCATGGTGAAGGTGTTGCTCCTGATGGCTGCCACATCGATGTCGATACGCGCCTCGACGGACCACGCCATGACGATCTTTCCACCCGGCTGCCTGTAGTCGCCGAGCCGCGTGAAGGGACCATCGATCTTGATGCCGAGCTCTTCCTCGGTCTCGCGTCGCGCCGCCGACAACTCGTCCTCGTTTTCGTCAACGAGGCCCTTCGGTATCGACCACGCACCATCGTCCTTCTTCGCCCAGAACGGTCCGCCCGGATGAACCAGCAGCACCCTGAGATCGCCCTTGTTTCGACTGTGGATCAGCAACCCCGCACTACGTTTTGCCATTTTTTAATGTCCGTTTGTAAAGCTGATTACGAAGGCGGCGGTCCACCGATTCCCCTGGATCATGGGCGCCGACCTTGCGCCGAATGATTGCGACGCTATGTCAGGTGCGACTGCATTGCTCCTCACCCGCGAGTCCGGCAATCTGACCATCGCTTATTTGGCGGCTCGAAGGCTAGATGAGGCGTGACGATGCAACTCGGTCTTATTGGCTACTACAGCGACTTCGTGGTGTATCCGCTGGTGATCGCCGTGCTGGCAGTGGCCGGGTTGATCGAGGCCGGCGAAGACAATGCGCCGGGCTGGATAGTCACTGTCGTCGCCTGCCTCTTGCTCTGGACGCTGACCGAATACGTCCTGCACAGGTTCGTCCTGCACCACATCCCCTACATCAAGGACCTGCATGATCGTCATCATGTCGAGGAGCGCAGTTCGGTGGGCACGCCGACCTGGCTAAGTCTGGGAGTGCATGCGCTGGTCGCGTTTTTCCCGGTCTGGATGATTTCAGGTTTCGCCGCCGCAAGCGCTGTAAGTTGCGGACTGATGCTGGGCTACCTCTGGTACATCAGCGTCCATCACATGATCCATCATTGGCACCCCTCCCATCCGAGTTATCTCTACACACTCAAGCGCCGTCACGCCGTGCATCATCATGTCGACGAAACGGTCAATTTCGGTGTCACGTCCATATTCTGGGATCGTGTTTTCGGCACGGCGCGGCCCTGAAGCCAGGGGCACGTGCTTCGGTCGTTCAACGCCTTTTTCCGCGAGCGCCGGGGGATTTGGCTCCGCGAGGTCCGCTCTGAACCGGCGTGTTGCTCTGGTTTTCGTCGGACAGTTTCCGCCAGCGGGCAAGACGCTCCGGATCGAGCGTGCCTGCCTTCAAGGCGGCCTGCACCGCGCAGCCCGGTTCATGCACGTGGGTGCAGTCGCGGAACTTGCAGAGCGGCGCGAGCTCGGTGATTTCTGCAAACAGCGTGTCGATCCCATAGGCGACGTCGCTGACCTGCAGCGTCCGCATTCCCGGCGTATCGATCACCCAGCCGCCACCGGCAATGGCGTGCAGCGACCGCGACGTGGTGGTGTGGCGCCCCTTGGCGTCGTGTTCACGGATGTCTCCGGTCTGTTGCGGCAAGCGCTGGGCCGATCCGGCCAGCGTGTTGACCAGCGTCGATTTGCCGACGCCGGAGGAACCGACCAGCGCGACCGTCTCGCCGGCACCGCACCAGGCGACGAGCGCGGTCGCCGCATCCGATGTGCGCGGGTTCAGCGTCACCACCGCCAGGCCGCGCTGCAGCGCGGCAGCCTGCCGCTGATACGCCTCGGCATCGGCGGCGGTATCGGCCTTGGTCAACAGGATCACCGGCGTCGTTCCGGCTTCGTTGGCCAGCGCCAGATAGCGCTCGAGCCGGGCTGGATTGAAGTCGGCATTGCATGAGGTGACGATGAACAGCGTGTCGACATTGGCCGCTGCCAGCTGCGGCACCCTGCCGCCCTGGGTGCGGCGTTCCAGCACCGTCTTGCGGGTCAGGCGGCGCTGCACAAGCCACTCATGCGCGTCGACGAGCACCCAGTCGCCGACGGCGTAGTCACCGGTGTTCGCCTGCGCCGGCAGCGTCATCTCGATTGGCCCTGCCTGGGACAGGCCGGTCAGGCGGTCGCGATGGACCGTGGCAATCCGCGCAGGGACGAGATTGGCTTCGTCGGGCTCGAGCTGGTCGCCGAAAAAATCCGTCCAGCCCAGGCTGGCGAGAGATAGCGTGGAGGGATCCGTCACGGCTTTGCCCGGGGGTACGGCGTCGCAGACATCGGGCAGGATCCCTGGCAGGTGGGGCGTGAACGGGGCGGGGGCGATTGCCCAGCCGTGTATGGGCGGCATGGCGGCATTTGGCAAGCCGGACCCTCGCCGAGGGCCCGCGCGGCAAGCAAGGCATCGTCAAGGTCGAGGCGCCGACCCGCCACGACCTTGACGACGCTGCCGATGCGCACCGCGATCTGGACTCCCGAGCACGACGGGAGCCTTCGTTCCGCAGCCGAAGTTCTGATCGAGGAATGTCATTTTTCGTATCGTAAACAAATAAATTGACGCTCGTAATGTTTTCGCGCTGTACTGGAAACTGTGAAAATTGACTGAATAAGTTCGGCCAGGCATTGCCGCCCTCGGACAACGGCCGCATGACTGGTGACGGGCGGATCGTTCCGATCGGCGGGTGTGGGCAAGAGGGACCTGACGTTCGATGGCGGAGAAGACGCACCGCACGATGGATGATTTTGCCCGGGCATGTGGCGTGTCCCGGCCGACGCTGTCGAAATATTTTGACGATCCGGCGAGCGTGAAGCCGGCCACGCGGGCACGCATCGAAGCCGCGTTGCGTTCCTCGGACTATCAGCCGAACCTTTTCGCCCGCAATCTCAACCGCAAGCGCACCCGCAACATCGGCATCGTCGTACCGACGATCACCGATCCGTTCTATGCCGAGATGGTCAGCCGCATCGAATTTCGCTGCCGCGACGAGGGCTATTGGCCGATCGTCATTTCTTCGCATGGCTCGCAGAAGCTGGAGGCGGAATCGGTCAGGACGCTGCTGTCACTGAAGGTCGCCGGCGCGATCATCGCGCCGCTGGGCCTGGCCTCTGACCGTAACGTTTTCGACAAGCTCGGGCAGGACATTCCGATCGTCTATTTCGACACCTATATCGAGGGTGACACGCCCTTCGTCGGCAACGACAACCACCAGAGCACGTCGACCATGGTTGACTATCTCAACCGGTCCGGAGAACCGCCTGTCTATGTCGACATTCCGCATGTCAACCACAATTCCGGGGAGCGGCTGCAAAGCTACATCGCGACGATGAAAGTCGCCGGTTTGGAACCGGTCGTCATCGACGCGGCGCGCGACTATACCTGGGACTTCGAGCGCATCGGCCATGAATGGATGGAAAGGACACTCGATGTTGGCGGTCTGCCAGGCCGCACCATCCTGTGCGCCAATGATCGTCTGGCCTTCGGCGTGATGGCGGCCGCGTTCTCGCGCGGACTGAAGATCGGCCGCAGACCTGACTGCGATCTGCGCGTTGCCGCGCATGACGATCATCCGCTGAGCCGCTACACCTGTCCGGCACTGACCACCATGGCACAGGATTTCGCCGCCATGGCAGGCCGCAGCGTCGAGATCCTGCTGGCTCTGCTGGACGAGGCCGAACCGCCAAGGCAGGGCATGGCGCAAAGGGTCAAGCTCGGCGCGACGCTGGTGATGCGTCAGTCGGCCTGAGCGTCCAGCTTCAGCGATCCTTCTCGAACTGGCGCCAGGCCGCCACCGCTTCGGCCACCGCTTGCCGCGCGGCGGGGATATGGCGCCCCATCGAGACGAAGCCGTGGATCTTGCCCGGCCATTGCCGCAGGACCAGCGGCACGCCCGCGGCTTGCAGGCGTTCGGCATAGGCTTCGCCTTCGTCGGCAAGGATGTCGCAGCCGGCAAGTGCGACGAAAGCCGGCGCAACGCCGCCGAGATCGGGTGCCAGCAAGGGCGAGACGCGCCAGTCCACGATGTCGTCAGGCGTTCGCACATAGTGGTCGCGGAACCATGCCATGGTGGTTGCCGTCAGCCCGAAACCGTCGCCGAAACGCCGGTAGCTGTCGGCCGTCTGCCGCGCATCGGTGTTGGGATAGATCAGGATCTGTGCGGCGAGGGATGGCGCCAGCCCATCGCGAGAAAGCAGCGCCAGCACGGCGGCGAGATTGCCGCCGGCGCTGTCGCCGGCAACGCCGATGCGGGATGGGTCGATCCCGAGAGCGGCGGCGTTCTGCGTCATGAAGCGCAGTGTCGCCAGACAATCCTCCAGCCCGGCGGGAAACTTGTGGTCCGGTGCCAGGCGATACTCGGGACAGACAATGACGGCGCCTCCGAGATTGGCCAGCCAGCGGCAGATCTCGTCATGCGAATTGAGGTTGCCGACGACCCAGCCGCCGCCATGCAGGTAGAGCAGCGCCGGCGCCCCGCTTCGCGGTGCGCCGATGCCCCGATGGATGCGGACCGCGATGGGGCCGTTCGGCCCATCGATCCGCTGTTCCAAGGTCGCAGCGACCGGTTCGCGCTCGCCCTGCAGTGTCGGGAACGAGGCGTTGTAGGCGGCCCGCGCCGCCGCTACGTCCCCATTCTCGAACGGCTCTCCGCCGGCCGCGCGGCCGATTTCGAGGACGTGCAGCGCATCCGGATCGAGTGTTATCGCCATATCCTCAGGGCAAGCAGGTCGGTTGCTTCTTCCTCGGTCAGCAGCGCAGGTTGGGTGACTTCGCCCGCGACCATCACCGAGCCCTGGCCCTCGCCGGAACGCAGAATCGCCTCCATGATCTCAAGCACATGCAGCGCGAGGTTGCCGGAGGCGCGTGGCGTGTTGCCGGTTTGAAGCGAACGGGCCAGATCGGCGACGCCGAGCATGCGGTAATTGGCGCGGTCGGGCGCCGCATAGGGCCAGTTGCGGGCGCCGTAGAGATCGCCCTCGCTGGCAAAGTCCTTCCAGTCGGCGCCGCGCTCCGACAGCGACACCGTGCCGCCGAACGTGTCGGGATCGGGCAGGCGCAGCGAGCCTTCCGTGCCATGCAACTCGATCGGGTGGTTGGAGTGGCGAAAGACGTCCCACGAGGCGCCGAAGGTGACCGTCGCACCGGAGCGGAATTCAAGCAGCGATAGCACGTTGGTCGGCGTGCCGACCTTGAATGTGGTGTTCTTGAACGGTCCGGCGGCGGTGATCAGCCTTTCCTCCTGGCCGCGCGTCGCCATCGCCATGACGCGTTCGACCGGGCCAAGCAGGTTGACCAGCATGGTCAGATAATAGGGGCCCATGTCAAACACCGGGCCGCCGCCAGGCTGGTAGTAGAATTGCGGGTTGGGGTGCCAGTGCTCCATGCCGCGGCCCATCATGAAGGCGGTGCCGGTGACCGGACGGCCAATGGCGCCGGCGTCCATCAGCCGACGCGCGCGGCGTCCGGCAGCGCCGAGGAAGGTGTCGGGCGCCGAGCCAAGCAGCAGGCCGCGCGACTTCGCCTCGCTGACCAGTCGTTGTCCGTCGGCGGCTGAGGTGGCAAGCGGCTTTTCGGTGAAGACGTGCTTGCCGGCCGAAAGCGCCGACATGGTGACGTCGAAATGCACGGCGGGAATGGTGAGGTTGAGGACCAGGCCGATTTCGGGATCGGCAAGCAGGGCATCGACGCCCATCGCCCTGATGCCGTATTCGCGGGCCCGCAGGGCGGCCGCGTCCGCCGAGATGTCGGCGCAGGACTTCAACTCCACGCCTGCAAAAAGAGCTGCGTTGCGCATGTAGGTCATGGCGATGTTGCCGCAACCTATGACCCCTACACCAAGCTTTTCCATCATTCCTCCAGTCGGCGTCCGTCCGTCAGGATCGGCGATTCTTCGTTCACGTGGCCATCCTTCGCCCACGTCATAAGCATATTGATGCACCATTATGCAGTTTAAATCTTGACGCGCGACAATTTTTTATGAATCATGTGCGAAGTTGGACGGGCGGGAGTGGCTGCCGTCAACTCTGGGAGGACTACAAATGGACGAGTCAAGGAAGGGGCCGCGCAGCGGTTCCAAGTCGATTGGGCATGTCACCATCGCCGATCGCCGGCAATTTCTCATCGGTTCCGCCGGCCTTCTCGGCGCGGCGGCTTTCGGGGCAGGGACGTCGCTCGGCATTGGCCGGGCCCGTGCCCAGAGCCGGGCCGAGATCAGCTTCGCCAGCGCCGCCTTCTTCGGCAAGGAGACCTTTGGCGACCTGATCAAGGCCTTCAACGAATCGCAGGACCGCATCCTGGTCAAGAACATCGAACTGCCGCCCCCGAGCTCCTCGACCGAGGTCTACCAGGGCCTGGTGCAGCAGCTCGCCCGCCGCACCGGCACGCCCGACGTCTTCAGCCAGGACGTGATCTGGATCGCCGGCTTTGCCGCCGCCGGATGGGCGCTGCCGCTGGACGAGTATTTCCCGGCCGACAAGCGCAGCGCCTACTTCACCGGGACCCTAGATGCCTGTACCTATGGCGGCAAGCTCACCGCCCTTCCCTGGTTCATGGATTCGGGCATGTTCTATTACCGCAAGGACGTGCTGGAAAAGCATGGCGGCAAGGTGCCGGAAAGCTGGGCCGACATGGCGACCATTGCCGCCGCCGCGCAGAAGGCCGGCGACATCGATTACGGCTATCTCTGGCAAGGCAAGCAGGCCGAGGTGCTGGTCTGCGACGCGGTCGAGATCATCACCTCCAACAACGGCGCCATCCTGGCGCCCGACGGCAAGTCGTCGCTGATCAACCAGAAGGGCGCGGTGGAGGCGATCCAGTTCCTGCACGACACCCTCGCCACCAACAAGATCAGCCCGAAGGACGTGCTGTCCTGGGACGAGGAGCCGTCGCGCCAGCCCTTCACCTCGGGCAAGGCGATGTTCATGCGCAACTGGTCCTATGTCTATCCGATCGCCCAGGACGCCAAGGCTTCCCAGGTGGTCGACAAGGTCGGCGTCGCGCCGCTGCCGTCGTTCCCCGGCGGCAAGAGCTCGGCCTGCCTCGGCGGCTACCAGCTCGGCGTCAATGCCAACTCGAAGCAACGCGAAGCCGCGATCGAGCTCTTGACCTGGCTGTCGTCGACCGAGGTCCAGCACCGCATCGCGCTGAACTTCGGCCTCGCACCGACGCGGCCGGCGCTGTTCCAGGACGCACAGATCAAGAAGGAACAGCCGTTCATGGCCAGCCTCGAGAAAGTCTTCACCGGCGCCACGGCGCGGCCGATCACGCCTGAATACGCGAAAGTGACGCTTGCCTTGCAGTCCGGCATCTCCAAGGCGCTGGTCTCCGGCAATGTCCAGGCCGAGATGGACGCGACGGCGGCGCAAATCGACAAGATCGTAGGCTGAACCAATGTCCGCGGCGGCCACCATTCCCAGTGTCGGCCGGCCGCGGCGTCTCGGCAAGGCGCTCCCGGGCGCCTTGTGGGCCTTGCTCCTGCTGACGCCGGCCTTCGTGTCGCTGGCGTCGGTTTCCTTCTACCCGATCGTCAACGGGCTCTACCTCTCGCTCACCAACACCTCGCTGATCACGCAGGAACAGGATTTCACCGGCTTCTCCAACTATGTCGAGCTGTGGGGCGACCCGCAGTTCTGGAATGCGTGGTGGCACACGATCTGGTTCACCACCGCTTCGACCGTGCTGGAGACGGTGATCGGGCTCGGTATGGCGCTCATCCTGTGCGAAGCCTTCAAGGGGCGGGGGCTCGTCCGCGCGGCCATGCTGGTGCCGTGGGCGATGCCCACCGTCGTCACCTCCAAGATGTTCGGCTGGCTGTTCGATGGCCAGCACGGCATCATCAACTACCTCCTCCTGCATGCCGGGCTGATCGACCAGAACATCAACTGGTACGGCTCCACTGACACGGCGATGATCACCATCATCATCGCCGATGTCTGGAAGACGACGCCGTTCATGGCGCTGCTGCTTCTGACCGGGTTGCAGACCGTGCCCAATTCGCTGATCGAGGCGGCGCGCATGGATGGCGCCAAGGGCTGGATCACATTCTGGTACATCCGCCTGCCGCTGTTGATGCCGACCCTGCTGATCGCCGGCCTGTTCCGCGCGCTCGACGCCTTCCGCGTCTTCGACCTCGTCTATGTGCTGACCGGTGGCGGCCCGGCCGATTCGACCGAAACGCTGTCGACGCTGTCCTACAAGGTGCTCTTTTCGACGCTGCAGTTCGGCTACGGCTCGGCCGTCTCGACGGCGATGTTCGTCACCGAGGGCGTCATCGCGCTGGTGTTCTGCCTGTACCTCGTCCGCCAGATCAGGAGAGCGCAGTGAACGACACGCGCTCGCCGCTGCAGACCTTCGCCATCTATCTCGGCGCCTTGCTGATCCTCGTCTGGTCGGGCGGTCCGTTCATCTGGCAGTTCTCGACCTCGTTCCAGCTCGACAAGGCGCTGACCTCGGGCTCGCCGTCGCTGATCCCGCATCCCTTCACGCTGGAGCACTACTACAACGCCTTCGTCGAGAAGCAGCTTCACCGCTATGTCTGGAACTCGCTGGTGGTCTCGCTGGCGACGACGTTCCTGTGCCTGTTCGTCGGCTCGCTGGCCGCCTTCGCGCTGTCGCGGCTCAACATCAAGGGCCGCTTCGGCATTTTGATGGTCATCCTTTCGGTATCGATGTTCCCGCAGATCGCGCTGGTCGGCCCGCTCTATCTGGTCGCCACCAATCTCGGCCTGCTCGACACCTACACGGCGCTGATCATCACCTACCTGGCGCTCGGCCTGCCGCTGGTGACCTGGGTGTTGTTCGGCTATTTCGAGACGCTGCCGCGCGAGATCGACGAGGCGGCGCGCATGGACGGCGTCAGCGCGCCCGGCCTGCTCTGGCGCATCATCCTGCCGATGTCGCTGCCGAGCCTGGTGACCACCGGCCTGCTCGCCTTCATCACCGCGTGGAACGAATTCCTGTTCGCGCTCGCCTTCACCTCGAACATCGACCGGCAGACGATACCGGTCGGCATCGCCAACTTCACCAACCTCTATTACGTCCCCTGGGGTGACATCGCCGCGGCTTCCGCCGTGGTGACCGTGCCCTTGATCCTCCTGGTGCTGTTCTTCCAGCGCCACATCATCGAAGGACTGACCCAGGGCGGCGTCAAGGAATGAACGACATGACGAAGACGAAGCTCAAGGTCGGCTGCCAGACCTTCACCTGGGAAATGCTGGGCAAGGGCTGGACCGGCGGCCCCGACGATCTGTTGAAGGCGATAGGCGATGGCGGCTATGCCGGCATCGAGATCACCGACACCATGATCGGCCGCTATGCCGACAGGCCGGCTGAATTCGCTGCCGCGCTGGATGCCCGAGGCCTCTCTCTCGTCTCCTTTGCTTTTGGCTCGAAGAGCGGGTTCACATTGAAAGAGGCGCTGGAAAGCGACCTCGAAGCCGCCCGGCGGTGGACAGGCTTTGCCGCGAACTTTCCCGGCGCATTGGTGTCGATCGGTTCGGCGACGGTCGTCTCCGACGGTCCGCGCGAAGATAAGTTCGCCATATCGGCCGAATTCTACAATCGCGCCGCCGAGATCGGCCGCAAGGCCGGTGTGGATGTCGCAGTGCATCCGAGTTCGCACCACAACACGCTGCTCTTCGACCGCGCCGACTACGACACGATCTTTGCCTTGCTCGACCCCGGTCTGGTCGGCTGGGTGCCGGATACCGGCCATATCCTGCGCGGCCATAAGGACATGCTGGATACGCTGCGCACCCACCGCGACCGCATCCGTTACATCCACCTCAAGGACGTCGACGCCAAGGGCACCTGGGCCATGCTCGGTCAAGGCGTCTGCGACACCCCGGCGGTCATCGAGATCGCCGGCACCGCGCCGCGTTTCACCGGCTGGCTGGTGCTCGAAGAGGAATCCGACACCGCCGCCGCCGACCCCGCCGGCGCGGTCAAGACCAACCGCCAAACAATGCGCAGCTACGGCGCCTGAAGAACGAGACGATGATCAAGAAACAGGACAGACGCCTCAGGGTCGGCGTGCTCGGTTGCGGCCCCATCGCGCAGTTTGCGCATCTGCAATCCTGCGCCAAGGCCGGCAATGCCGATCTCTATGCGATCTGCGACGCCGCGCCCGACCTGCTCGCCCGCATGGGTGCCACCTACGAACCGCGGAAAATGTATGCCGATTATGACGCGATGCTCGCCGATCCCGAACTGGAGGCGGTGATCGTCGCCACCTCCGACGCCTATCACGTACCGATGTCGATCAAGGCGCTCGACGCCGGCAAGCATGTGCTGTGCGAAAAGCCGATAGGCACGTCAGTGGAGGAGGGCGAGGCGCTGGCCGAGGCGGTCAGACGTTCCGGCAAGGTCCTGCAGGTCGGCCACATGAAGCGCTTCGATCCCGCGCTGGAAGCGGCGCGCGATTTCGTCCGGGACGAGATCGGCGAGGTGCTGGCGCTGAAGGCCTGGTACTGCGATTCCACCCATCGCTACACCAACACCGATGCCATCCAGCCGCTGCCCGTCACCAGCAAACTGGCGAGGAAACCGAGCGGCAATCCGAAGGCTGATCTCAGGCAGTATTTCATGCTGGCGCACGGCTCGCATCTCGTCGACACGGCGCGCTTCCTGTGCGGCGATATCGTCGCCGTGCGCGCCCGCCTCAACGAGCGTTTTGGCGCCTATTGCTGGTTCGTCGAGACCGAATTCGCCAGCGGCGCGCTCGGCCATCTCGATCTCACCGTCGCCGTGCGGATGGACTGGCACGAAGGTTTCCAGCTCTATGGCGAGAACGGCTCTGTCGTCGCCAAGACCTTCAACCCCTGGTATTTCCGCGCCAGCGAGGTCGAGATCTTTCACGAGAAGTCGGCCACGGCCCACAAGCCGCTCGGTGCTGACGGCCATTTCTTCCGCCGCCAGCTGGAAGCTCTTGCCGAAACGGTGCTGGAAGGCGCGCCGATGCGCGGCGCCAATGTCGAGGACGGCGTCGCGTCGATCCGCGCCATGGTCGCCATCGCGCGCTCGGTGGTATCAGGCGAGCGGGTGGAGCTCGCCTCGGTTTCGGGGGCGGTGTGATGCGTCTCGGCATTTTCGCCAAGACCTTTCCAGGCGCCGAGCCAGCCGCCGTGCTGGCGGCCGTGCGGCATGCTGGCTATGAGACCACGCAGTTCAACCTCACCTGCGCCAGCCTGCCGTCAATGCCGGATGCCGTGCCGTCGGAAACCGTCGCGGCGATCCGCGCCGCCACGCAGTCGAGCGGTGTTTCGCTCGCAGCCCTTTCGGGCACCTACAACATGGCGCATCCCGACAAGGCCGTCCGCGACGATGGCCTCAGGCGCCTTGCCGTCGTCATCGAGGCTGCTTCTGCCCTGGGCATTCCCCTGGTCACGCTCTGCACCGGCTCGCGCAACGCCGCCGACCAATGGGCGTACCATCCCGACAATGCCGATCCGGCGGCCTGGTCCGACATGGCCACCGAGATGGCGAAGGCGCTGGCGCTGGCAGAAGCCGCCGGCGTCGATCTCGGCATCGAGCCCGAGCAGGCCAACATCGTCACCTCGGCGAAGGATGCCACCACGCTGATCGCCGAGATGGGATCGAAGCGCCTGAAGATCGTGCTTGATCCGGCAAACCTGTTCGAACATGCGACGCCCGGCGAGGCGCGCACCATTGTCGCCGCCGCGATCGGCGAGGCGGCCGGCCACATCGCCATGGCGCACGCCAAGGACCGTTTTGGTGACGGCCGCTTTGCCACTGCTGGCCAAGGCATCGTCGACTTCCCGGATTTCATCGCGCGGCTGAAGGCGGTGGGCTTCGACGGGGCGCTCGTCACCCATGGGCTATCCGCCAGCGAAGCCCCCGGCGTCGCCGCCTTCCTACGGAGGCTCCTCTGATGGACACCGCGCCGACGGTCATGCTTCGCGACGATGCGGCGCTTTGTGTCTTCGATACCGGGCAGGGGTTTCCGGTCATCTTCCAGCATGGTCTCGGCGGTGATGCGGCGCAGGTGGCGCAGAATTTTCCCGACAGCCTGTCATACCGCCGGCTGACCGTCGAATGCCGCGCACACGGCGGCTCTGGCGCCGGCTCGACGCGGCCCTTTTCGATCGCCATGTTTGCCGACGACGTGCTGGCCGCCGCCGACGCGGCCGGGCTCGACCGTTTCGTCGCCGGCGGCGTCTCGATGGGCGCGGCGATCGCGCTCAGGCTTGCAAGCCATCACGCGGACCGTGTCCTGGGTTTGGTGCTGGTGCGCCCGGCCTGGCGCTTCGATGCGGCGCCGCAGAACATGCAGCCCTTTTCGGAGGTGGCGAAGCTCATCCGCGATCGCCCGCTGGAGGACGCGCGCAACGCCTTTGCAACCTCGGTCACCGCCGCCCGCTTTCGTGGGGAAGCGCCTGACAATCTTGCTTCCCTGCTTGGTTTCTTCGAGCGCGAAAATGCGGCTGTCTTCGCCGAGGTGATGCGGGCGATCGCAAACGATGGGCCCGGCGTCACGCCGGCCGCTGCCCGCAACCTCGCTATCCCCACGCTGGTCATCGGCAGCGGCGTCGATCTCGTCCATCCGCTGGCAACCGCCCAAGAGCTTGCCGAAACCATCCCCGACGCAGTCTTCACTGAGGTGACGCCGAAGGCCACCGACAAGGATCGCCATTTCGCCGAGGTCCGTGCTGCTATCGCGGGCTTCCTCGGTGATCGTTTCAACAACCAGGACCAGTCATGATCTCGAAACCTCTCTCAGGCCAGGCCGCCATCGCCGCATTGCCGCGCGATCGCATGATCGCTGAATTCTCGCTTTGGTCCGCCGACCTCGTCAATTTCGAGCGCGATCTGAAGCGCATCGAGCCCTATGTCGACCTTCACCACATCGACGTGGCGGACGGTCATTTCGCCCCGTCCTTCCTGTTCTTTCCCGATCTCGTCGCCCGCATCGCTGGGCTGACGGCCAAACCCATCCATGTCCATCTGATGGTCGATGCGGCTGTAGTCGAGTCGCAGACGCGCCAATTCATCGAGGCCGGCGCCGACATGATCAGCGTCCATGCCGAGAACGGCGAGGCGGGACTGCGCGCCGTCCGGCTGGCGCGGGAACTCGGCGCCGAAGCCGGCGTCGTGCTCAGGCTGGAGACGCCGGTCGAGACGGTGACGCCTTTCGTCTCCGAGGTCGCCTTCGTCACGCTTCTCGGAACGGCAATTGGCGTCAAGGGGCAGAGCCTGTCGGACGAGGCCTGCGGCAGGCTGGCCGCTGCCCGCGCCATCCTGAGAGAGACCGGCCGCGAGGCGGCCGTGGTTCTTGCCGCCGATGGCGGTATCCGCCACGAGACCGTGCCCTTGCTGCGTGCCGCCGGCGCCGAAACCGTGGTTCTCGGCTCGCTGGCCTTTGGCGACAAGGATCTGGCCGGCCGCATCGGCTGGCTGCATGGCCTGAAGGTTGCGGCATGAGCAACGAAGCCGCCCTTGCGATCGATCTTGGTGGCACCGAGCTTCGTGCCGCCCTGGTCGACCGTGACGGCAAGATCCTGGCATTCGCGGCGGTGCCGACGCAGGCGCAGGCTGGCCCCGACGTGGTGATCGGCCAGATCGAGGCGCTGGCCGCGACCATCTACGCCGAGGCCCCGGCGCTCGCCATCGTCGGCGTCGGCGTCGGCGCGCCGGGACCGCTCGATCCGCTGGCCGGCATCGCCGTCGGACCGCCGACACTCGCCGGCTGGCTGGACGTGCCGCTTGCCGATATCCTCGAACGGCGGCTCGGCCTGCCGGTGCGGCTGGAGAACGACGCCAATGCCGCGGCACTCGGCGAATGGCGCTTCGGCGCCGGTCACGGCGCCCGCTCGCTGGTCTTCGTCACGGTTTCCACCGGCATCGGCGGCGGCGTCGTCGTCGACGGGCGCATCCTGCATGGCCGCCGAGGCCTCGCCGCCGAGATCGGCCACATGACCATCACCAATGAGGGCGAGCGCTGCATGTGCGGCGTCGTCGGCTGCTTCGAGGCCATTGCCTCGGGCACCGCGCTCGGTCGCCGTGCCAACGCCGCGACAGCACCCTTTGATGGCTCGGCGCTGCGGCGCCTCTCGGGCAACGGTGAGGTGACCGGCCGTCACGTGGTCGAGGCGGCACGACTGCTGGACGAGCTTGCCTTGGCCCTGCTCGAGGAGGAAGCCCGCTGGCTTGGCATCGGCTTCACCAATCTTTTGCATCTCTATTCGCCCGATGTGCTGGTCGTCGGCGGCGGCATTGCCAATGGCCTCGACCTCATGGCGCCTGCCATCGAGGCGACCATCAGGCAGCGGGCCATGCGTGCCTATCGCGACGTGCCGGTCGTTCAGGCCCAGCTTGGCCGCCACGCCGGGCTGGTTGGTGCTGCCAGCCTTGTCCTGTTCGATGACAGAGGTACGCTGGCGGCACGCATGCCTGTCGGTCCAAGCACATATCCGGATGCGAGGAGGGACTTCAATGGCTGAGCTCAAGCTGCGCGGCGTGCGCAAATCCTATGGCAATGCCGAGGTGATCAAGGGCGTCGACCTCGATGTCGGCGACCGCGAGTTCGTCGTCTTCGTCGGCCCGTCGGGCTGCGGGAAGTCGACGCTGCTGCGCATGATCGCCGGTCTCGAGAAGATCACCTCCGGCGAGCTGATGCTTGATGGCGCGCGCATCAATGAGGTCGATCCCTCCGAGCGCGGCCTCGCCATGGTGTTTCAGTCCTATGCGCTTTATCCGCATATGACGGTCGCCGAAAATATGGGTTTTGCGCTGAAGATCGCCGGGCTGCCGGTCGTCGAGCGTGACGCCAAGGTCAAGGCGGCGGCCGAGGTGCTGCAATTGTCGCATCTGCTCGAGCGGCGGCCGAAGGAGTTGTCCGGCGGCCAGCGCCAACGCGTCGCCATCGGCCGCGCGATCGTGCGCCAGCCGAAGGTCTTCCTGTTCGACGAACCGCTGTCGAACCTCGATGCAGCACTGCGCGTCAACATGCGGCTGGAGCTGATGCAACTGCACGAGCGGCTCGCCGCCACCATCGTCTATGTCACGCACGACCAGACCGAGGCGATGACCATGGCCGACAAGATCGGCGTCCTCAATGGCGGCACGATCGAACAGGTTGGCACGCCGCTCGACCTCTATGCCAGGCCAGCCAATGTCTTCGTCGCCGGCTTCATCGGCTCGCCGAAGATGAACATGCTGCCGGTCAGGGTTCTGTCCGCCAACGCGGATGGCGTTGCCGTTGCCCTGCCGGGCGGATCCAGCCTGGTCGTTCCGGTCGAGGCGGGCGCACTTGCACAAGACAGCGAGCTGCTGCTCGGCATCCGGCCGGAACATATCCGCATCGCGGATGCGGGCCAGTTCAAGGGCGAGGCGGTGCTGGCCGAACGGCTCGGCGGCCTGACCATCCTGCATGCCGAGATCGGCGAGAAGACGAGGCTCGTCGTTCAGACCGAGGGCATCGACACGACACCGCTGCACAGCCCCATCGCCATGCAGGCCGACCCCTCCCGCTGCCATCTCTTCGCCGCCGACGGCAAGGCGCTGGCACCGCTGCGCAAAACCGCCTGACATCGTTGTCACCTGTACGGCAGCGGCCGGAAGCCATGGGCTTCCGGCCGCTGATTGGTGTTGAAGCGCTCGGATTATTCTGCGGGAACGAGATCAGCCGGCAGGCTGTCGTCGGCCGTGCCCGCCAATGCCCTGGCGAGCTTGGCTTCGTCGAGTTCGCCTTCCCAGCGGGCCACGACCAGCGTGGCGACGGCATTGCCGACGAAGTTGGTCAGCGCCCGGCACTCCGACATGAAGCGGTCGACGCCAAGGATCAGCGCCATGCCGGCGACCGGTACCGCCGGAACGACCGACAGCGTGGCGGCCAGGGTGATGAATCCGGCTCCGGTGATGCCGGCGGCGCCCTTGGAGGAAAGCATCGCAACCAGCAGCAGCAGGATCTGGTCGCCGATCGACAAATGGATGTTGGTTGCCTGCGCGATGAACAGCGCCGCCAGCGTCATGTAGATGTTGGTGCCGTCGAGGTTGAAGGAATAGCCGGTCGGGATGACCAGGCCGACCACCGAGCGCTTGGCGCCGGCCTTCTCCATCTTTTCCATCAGCGACGGCAGGGCGGCTTCCGATGAGGACGTTCCCAGCACCAGCAGCAGCTCTTCCTTGATGTAGCGGATCAAGGACAGGATCGAGAACCCGTTATAGCGGCAGACAGCACCCAGCACGACGAACACGAACAGCAGCGACGTCACGTAGAAGGTGCCGACCAGCATGGCGAGGTTGATGACCGCGCCGATGCCGTATTTGCCGATGGTGAACGCCATGGCGCCGAAGGCACCGATCGGTGCGGCCTTCATCAGCACGCTGACCAGCTTGAAGATCGGCGTCGTTAGCGCCTGCAGGAAGTTGAGGACGGGCGTGCCCTTGTCGCCGACCAGCGCCAGCGAAATGCCGAACAGCACCGAGAAGAACAGCACCTGCAGGATGTCGCCGTCGGCGAAGGCGCCGACGATCGTCGTCGGGATGATGTTCATCAGGAAGCCGGTGACCGACTGGTCATGCGCCTTGGCGGCATAGGTGTTGACGGTCGAGGCGTCGAGGGTCGCCGGGTCGATGTTGAAGCCGGCGCCCGGCTGGACGACATTGGCCACGACAAGGCCGATGATCAGCGCCAGCGTCGAGAAGGTGAGGAAGTAGAGCATCGCCTTGCCAGCCACACGTCCGACCTTCTGCAGGTCGCTCATGCCGGCGATGCCGGTCGCTACGGTCAGGAAGATGACCGGGGCGATGATCATCTTGACCAGCTTGATGAAGGCGTCGCCGAGCGGCTTCATGCTCTCGCCGATCGACGGATAGAAGTGACCGAGCAGGATGCCGACGGTGATCGCGACGAGCACCTGCACGTAGAGTTGGGCATAGAAAGGCTTGCGCTGCGCGGAAGGTGCGCCTGATTGGTCTGCGATGTGCATCGAACTCTCCCTTGCCGGATAGGCGGAAATGCACCGCCCTGCGTGACTTCTCCCATCGCGGCGCTCCGGTCGCGCGCCGCTGCAAGGACTTTTGCAAGCGCTGTGCCAGATCGGTGAAAGACCGGAATCCCTGGATTTCGGCGGTTGTCAGCCGCTTTGCCGCGAATGCTTGTGCGGATTTCCGCACAGGTAGCGTTTGCCTGGGCGGAATTTCGCATTACACTGGGCCGCAAGGCTGCGGGGAAAAACGGGCTGCGAGGAAAAGGGAGAGGGCAGACGTCGCAAGCAAGCATCGATAGGGGATACGCGGCCGGCCGTGAATTGCTGCGCGAAGGGGTGGCCCGGCTGCGCGATGGCCGCTGGCGTGTCATGGTCGTCGCTCTTGCGGTTCTGGCAGGCGCGATCGCCATCGCCGGGCGCATCGCCACCGGCCAGGCGGCCGACAATTTGCGCGACGGAGCGCTTGCCGCCCTGCCGCTGGCGGCGGGAACCCTGACCGGCGAAATCGAAAAGCAGCGCCTGGTTCCATTGGTGCTGTCACGCGACGATGCCTTGCGCGGGGCGCTGCGCCGGGCCGGAAAGATGCAAGAAGCGGCCCTCAACGACAAGCTCAGGGCGATTGCCGGCGATGCATCGGCGTCCGCCATCTATGTCATCGACACAGCAGGCATCGCAATCGCCGCCAGCAATGCAGGCGAGCCGACGAGCTTTGTCGGCATCGACTATAATTTTCGGCATTATTTCCAGGAGGCGATGGCCAAGGGTGCCGCCAGCCAATATGGCCTCGGCACGATCAGCGGCCGGCCGGGCCTCTATCTTGCCAGCCGCGTCGACGATGGCGGCAAGCCGCTTGGTGTTGCGGTGCTGAAGGTCGAGCTCGACCGCGTCGAAGCCAATTGGCGCTCCAGCGGCTTTCTTGTTTTCGTCACCGACGAACGCGGCGTGGTGCTGGCCACCAGCCAGCCCGAGTGGCGGTTTCATGCCCTCGCGCCACTCTCGGCGCAGGATGCCGCCGCTGCCCGCGAGCAACTTCAGCTGGCCGATGCCGGCTTCGAACCGCTGCCGTTGCGACGCGGTGCCGGTGACGGCCTGGCGACAATCGACAACGCTGGAGAATCGCGCCAGTTCGTCGAAGTGGTGCAGGACCTGCCCGGTGCGGTGCCCGGCTGGCGTCTGTGGCTGCTGACGCCCGCCGACGCGGCTTTGTCGTCCGCCGCCAACACGGCGCGCCTGACCACGTTGCTTGGGTTGCTGCTCATGGGCCTGCTCGCCTTCGTGCTCACCCGGCGCCGGCGCGCCCGCCGGCTGCGGCAGGAGGCGCTGGCGCGCATGAATGCCGAACTGGAGAGCCGGGTGAGCACCCGGACGGCCGAGCTGACCCGATCCAACACGGCGCTTGCCGGAGAAATCGCCGAGCGTGAGAACGCCGAAGCCAAGGTCCGCCGGTTGCGTGACGATCTCGCCCAGGCCAACCGGCTTTCCATCCTCGGCCAGATCGCCGCCGGTGTGGCGCACGAGATCAACCAGCCGGTCGCCGCCATCCGCACCTATGCCGAGAACGCCGGCCGCTTTCTCGACACGGGCAAGACCGAGCCGGTCAGCGGCAATCTGACATCGATCGTTTCGATGACCGAGCGCATCGGCGCGATCACCAGCACCTTGCGCACCTTTGCCCGGCGGCCAGGCGTCGCCGCCTCGCCATTGCCAGTGCGCGAGGCGATCGACGGCGCACTGTCGCTTCTGTCCGGCCGCATCCGTGATTCCGGCGTGACCATCGTCAAGCCGCGCGGCAGCGCGTCGCCGGTGGTCATGGCCAGCCGCATCCGGCTCGAGCAGATCCTCGTCAACCTGTTGCAAAATGCGCTGGACGCGATGAAGGACCAGCCCGATCCCCGCATCGAGATCGACATCGCCGAGCGCGACGACAGGGTGCTGATCTCGGTGCGCGACAACGGCCCTGGCCTCGGTCCGGAGGCAGCCGGCAATCTGTTCATGCCGTTCCAGACCACCAAGGAGAAGGGGCTTGGCCTCGGATTGGTGATCTCGCAGGAGATCGCCCAGGAATTGGGCGGCACGCTGCGGCTCGATCCCGGCAGCGCGGGCGGCGCATCCTTCACCATCGACTTGAGGCGAATTGAATGACAGACGCATCAGGGCTGGTGGCGCTCGTCGAGGACGATGCGGACCTGCTTCACGCCACCACGCAATTGTTTGAGCTTGCCGGCTTCGAGGTGGTCGCGCTCGACGCGGCCGAGGCGGCGCTTGCCGTCGTCGACAGGAATTTCGAGGGCGTGGTCGTCAGCGACATCCGCATGCCGGGCATGAACGGGCTGCAGCTTTTCGATCGCGTCAAGGCGATCGACCCGGACATACCGGTGATCCTGGTCACCGGGCATGGCGACGTCGATCTTGCCGTGGCAGCGCTCAAGGATGGTGTCTACGATTTCATCCCGAAACCCTATGCGGGTGACCGCCTCGTCGAGGCACTCAGACGGGCATCGGAGAAGCGGCGGCTGGTGATGGAGAACCGGCGGCTGCGCGAAGCCGCGGCGCAGGCTGCCGACGGTCTGCCGCTGATCGGCGAAGCGCCCGCCATCCGGCGGCTGCGTGAGACCTTGCGGCAGATCGCCGACATGGATGTCGACGTGCTGGTGGAAGGGGAGACCGGAACCGGCAAGGAGGTGGTGGCCGACCTCCTGCACAGATGGGGCCGGCGGCGCGCGAAACCCTTCGTGGCGCTGAATTGCGGTGCTCTGCCGGAGACCGTCATAGAAAGCGAGCTGTTCGGCCACGAGGCGGGCGCGTTCACCGGCGCGCAGCGGCGACGGATCGGCCGCATCGAGCATTCCAGTGGCGGCACGTTGTTCCTTGACGAGATCGAATCCATGCCGCCGGCCCTCCAGGTCAAGCTGCTGCGTGTGCTCGAAACGCGTAGTGTTACCCCGCTTGGCTCGAACGAAACCCGGCGCGTCGACCTCCGGGTCGTCGCGGCGACCAAGGTGGATCTCGGACGGCAGGGCCAGCGCGGCGACTTTCGCGAGGATCTCTATTTCCGCCTCAACGTGGTGACGCTGCGCATTCCGCCGCTGCGCGAGCGTCGCGGCGACATCCCGATGCTGTTCGGCCATTTCCTAGGCAAGGCCGCGGAACGGTTCGGCCGGCCTGTCGCCGGGGTTAACGCGGCGGTCAGCGATCATCTCCAGTCGCATGCGTGGCCGGGCAATGTGCGCGAGCTTGCGCATTTTGCCGATCGCGTCGCGCTCGGCCTCGGTCCGGACGACGACACGAAAGCAATTCCAGTGCACTTGCCGGAGCCCGCGGCGACACTGCCCGAACGGGTCGGCCACTACGAGGCGCAACTCATCCGCGACGCGCTGCGCGATCACGGTGGCGATGTGCGCAGCGCCATCGACGCACTCGGCGTGCCGCGCAAGACCTTCTACGACAAGCTCAAGCGCTACGGCATTGCAGCGTCCGAGTTCCGCAATGGCGGCGATGCGGATGCGCACCCTGTTCGGGGTCAGATATAAACATTGCGCAAGCATCGTGCCCCTTGTTCGGAAAAGGCCATGAAGACGACACTTGAAACGACGGCAAACCCCTCGCCTGAAGAACTCACCTTTCTCGCCGAACGGCTGACGGCGTTCAACGACGGCGATGTTGGTGCTTCCGAAAGAAAGGCCCTGGCCGTGTTCGTACGCGACGAAGACGGCACGGTTGTCGCCGGCATCTCGGGCTACACCGCATGGGGCTGGCTTTACGTACAGTGGCTGTGGGTCGATGAAAGGCTGCGCGGCCAGCAGATGGCCGGCAACATGCTGGATGCGGCCGAGCAGGAAGCGGTGGCGCGCGGCTGTCGGAATGCCTGGATCGACACCTTCAATCCGCACGCCGCCAAGGTCTATCAGCGCCAGGGCTATCAGCCCTTCGGAACACTTGCCGATTTCCCTGTCGGCCGCAGCCGCATCTTCCTGCGGAAGACGCTGGTTTAACCGGCCAGCCGTCCGCCGCGCATCGGCTGCGGTGCGCCGGTCGTGCTGGGGAAGCTGATCGGCAGGCCCCTCAGCACGCGAACCGCGAGGAAGGCAAAGCACTCCGCCTCCACCGCGTCGCCGCTCCAGCCAAGGCTTTCGGCCTGCACCACCTCGACGCCGGCGCGGCTGGCGAGCATCGCCATCATTGTCGGGTTGTGGCGGCCGCCGCCGCTGACCACAAGTTTTTTCGGGCGGCGCGGCAACAGGTCGAGCGCCTTGCCGACGGCGGCAGCGGTGAAGGCGGTCAAAAGGGCTGCGCCATCCTCAGCGTTCAGGCCGTCCGCCATGGCGGCGCCGAAGTCGAAACGGTCCAGCGATTTCGGGTAGGGCTTGGTCAGATAAGGGTGCTGCAGCAGCTTGGCAAGCCGTGCCTCATCCACTGTTCCCGCGCGACCAAGCGCGCCGTCGCGGTCCATGTCGCCGAGCCCCTTCGACTTGATGAAATCGTTGAGCGGCGCGTTGGCGGGGCCGGTGTCGAAGGCAACGACATTGTCGGCGCCATCCCACCAGGTGATGTTGGCGACGCCGCCGAGATTGAGCACAGCCACCTCGCCACTGGCGCCGGCGCTGCGCATCAAAGCGGTGTGATAGGCAGCGGCCAACGGCGCGCCTTGCCCGCCGGCGCGCATGTCGGCCGAGCGGAAATCATAGGCGACCTTGGTGCCCAACAGGGCGTGCATCAATTCGCCGTCGCCGAGCTGCCGGGTCTGGCCGAGCCTGCCCACCTGCGGCGCGCGATGCAGCACGGTCTGGCCGTGAAAGCCGACGACACCGATATCGGCCATCTTCATGCCGTAGCTTTCCGCGAGTTCCTTGACCGCCGCCGACTGGGCTCGCGTCAGGGCTTCTTCCGCCTTGCGAAAGATCGCCGGCTCCGGCCCGGTGAAATTCCAGGCTCTTGCCTCGCTCAGCGTCTCTTCCAGCAGCGAGCGGATCGATTGCGGATAGGGCATCAGCCGATAGGTGCCGAAATCGTCGATCCGCTCACCATCGGTCTTGATCAGCGCGACGTCGATGTTGCCGTCAAGCACGGTGCCGGTCATCAGGCCGACGGCCCAGATTGGTTCCATGGTCACTTCCCTAACAATCCTCGTTAACAAGATCGCCGACCGCCTGCCGAAGCGCGGCGATGCCGCTGTCGAAATGACGTGTCGGATGGATCCGGTTGGTGAGCAAGGTCCAGGCCTTGCCTCTGTCGAAGTCGATCCACAGTCCGGTGCCGGTAAAGCCGGTGTGGCCGATGGTTCCCGGGCTGCATAACGCCCCGCCGGACCATCCCTCATAGGGGCGCTCCCAGCCATGCGTGCGGGTTGCGGACAAGGGCGTGCGCATCAGTGCGATCGAATGCTCGGACGCACCCGTGCCGTCCAATAGCCCCTGCGCAAAATCGAGGACGGACGCGGCTGTTCCGAACAGGCCGGCATGTCCGGCCCCTTGCAGCGCCGAGCAATTGTCGTCGTGCACCTCGCCGGACAAAACGCGATGGCGCCAGGTGCAGTCTTCGGTCGCGGCTGACGCATCCGGCTCGGCGGAAAAAGCGAAGCCCGGACCGGGATCCATGTTCCAGATTGTTTTTCCCGAGAGCCGCTCCAACGCAAAGCCGAGCAGGATGAAGTTGATGTCGGAATAGACCGGGTCGCGGGCGCGCCATTCGCGCTGTAGGATGAAGGCGCGCAGCAGCTCGGGATCTCGCCCATACGTATAGATCGGCTCGACCGCCGGAAAAGGCGTCTGGTGGCCAAGACACTGGAGGAACGTCACCTTCCGCTCCCAGGCCTCTGCATCATACTGGCGAAGGTCCGGCAGAGCGGAGATCAGCGGCGCATCGAGATCGATGGCGTCGTCTTCCGCCAGCGCCAGGATGCGCGGTGTCGTAAAGATCACCTTGGTCAAGGACGCCAGGTCGAACCATGTTTGGTCGTGCATTGGCCGCAACTTCGGTACGAGTTGCGCGGAGCCGACCGACCTGACGACGCGTTCGCCATTTCTGTCGACAATGCCGAGCACGCCGCCAGGGATGCGCCTGGCGACCACCGCCGCTGCCAGCGGTTGGAATGCGCGATCGAAGAGCTGGGCGAGGGTGCTCAATACCGGCCTCCATCTGAAAGGCGGCGTTCCGTCCCACCCCCCTCTGCCCTGCCGGGCATCTCCCCCGCAAGGGGGGAGATTGGCAGTTCGTGCGCGCCGTCAGCCTTCAGACTTTGGAGATTGGCGAAGGCCGATGCGACATCCAATCTCCCCCCTTGCGGGGGAGATGTCCGGCAGGACAGAGGGGGGTGCTGTCCCGCCGAGTCAGGAAGTGCCTGCAGGACAGTAATCACACCTCCGCCCTCGCCATATGATCAGCCCCAAACTGCTCCCATCTCGCCGGCGCCGGCTCGTACCCCTGCGGGCGCACCAGCGAGGGGACCTGGCGCGTGTCGAGTTCGAAATGTTCGTGGCGCCGGTCGATGGTCGGAACGGCGGCGATGAGCTTCTTCGTATAGGAATGTTGCGGCTTCGACAGCACCGAGGTCGCGTCGCCGATCTCGACGATCTGGCCGGCATAGATGACGGCGATCCGGTGGGCGATCCGCTCGACGACGGCCATGTCGTGCGAGATGAACAGATAGGCCAGCCCGAACTCGCGCTGCAGGTCGACCAGCAACTCCAGCACCTTGGCCTGCACCGAAACATCGAGCGCCGACACCGCTTCATCGAGAACGACCACGGAAGGGTTGAGCATCAACGCGCGGGCGATGCACAGCCTTTGCCGCTGGCCGCCGGAGAATTCGTGGGGGTAGCGTTCAAGGCTGTTCTTCGGCAGGCCGACGCGCTCCAGCAGGGTTGCCATCCTGGCCTGCGTCTCGGCATTCACCCGGCCGCCGGTGGCGATCACCGGCTCGGCCAGGATGCTCTCGATGCTGAGCCTTGGATTGAGCGAGGCATAGGGGTTCTGGAACACCATCTGCACGGGCAGGGCGCTCTGCTCGGCCGAAGCCTTTCGGACGCCGACCGAGAAGCTGCCGCGTGTCGACCGCACCAGCCCCAGGACGGCGCGCGCGGTGGTCGATTTGCCCGAACCGCTCTCGCCGACAATGGCCAGCGTCTCGCCGGGCATCAGGTCGAAATCGACGCCATCGACGGCATGCACCGCGCCTGTGGCGCGGCTGAAGAAGCTGCTCTTGAGGGGAAATCGTACAACCAGGTTATCCACCTTCAAGGCCGGTTCCTTGGCTGCACCCGTGTCGCGCTGCCCGTCGGCGCGCGTCGCGCTGCCATTGGCGAAATGCGGCACGTCCTGCAGCAGGTGCTGCGTGTAGGGTTGCTGCGCATTGTCGAGGATCTGGTTCAACTCGCCTTGCTCCACGGCCTGCCCGTTCTGCATCACCATCACCCTGTCGGCGATGCCGGCGACCAGGCCGATGTCGTGGGTGATGAAGATCATCGACATGCCGGTTTCCCGCTTCAACTCGGCCAGCAGCGCCATGATCTGCGCCTGCACCGTGACGTCGAGCGCCGTCGTCGGCTCGTCGGCGATGAGCAGGCGCGGATTGCAGGCCAGCGCAATGGCGATCATCACCCGCTGCAGCATTCCCCCGGACAGCTGGTTTGGCGTGTATTTCAGAAGGCGTTCGGCATCGGGAATGCGCACGCGGTCGAGCGCATCCTTGGCCGCCGCCGTGGCTTGCCTGCCGGTCAGCTCACGGTGCAGCCGAAACGATTCCTCGATCTGCCTGCCGATGGTCAGCACCGGATTGAGCGAGGTCATCGGCTCCTGGAAGATCATGCCGATCTCGGCGCCGCGAATGCCGGTCAGTTGCGGTTCGGTAGCAGTTATCAGGTCGAAGACGCTGCTATCGGCCCGCTTCAGCTTCATCGCACCGCCAGTGATGCGGCCGCCGCCGAAATCGATGAGACGGTTGATCGACAAGGCGGTGACGGATTTGCCCGAGCCGCTTTCGCCGACAATGGCCAGAGTCTCGCCGTCGGCAAGGTCGAAACTGACGCCGCGCACCACCTCATTGGCTTGCGGATTGCGGCCGAAGCCGACACGCAGGTCCGATACGGACAGCAGCGGGATCATGCCGGCGCCCTGCGCATCTTCGGGTCGAGGATGTCGCGCAAGGCGTCGCCAAGCAGGTTGAAGCCGAGGATGCTGATCATGATCGCCAACCCGGGGAAGATCATCAGCCACGGCGCGGTCTCCATCAGATTGCGGCTGTCGCTCAGCATCAGGCCGAGCGACGCGGCGGGCGGCTGCGTGCCGAGCCCCAGAAAACTCAGGCCGGCTTCCGTCAGCAGCGCCCAGGCCAGCGCCAGCGTCACCTGGACGGTCAATGGCGCCACCAGGTTGAGCAGCAGATGGCGGGTCACGATGTAGCTCGAACTGCTGCCGAAGGTGCGCGCGGCGTCGACGAATTCGCGCGCCTTGAGCGACAAAGCGGGGCCGCGCACCACGCGGGTGAAGATCGGCGTGTAGACGATGCCGATGGCAACGACGCTGGTCCATGTGCCCGGCCCGGCAACCGTGACGATCAGCAGCGCCAGAAGGATTGCCGGGAAGGCCAGCAGCACATCCATGATCCGCATCAGGACGCCGTCCCAGCGGCGGCCGAGCCAGGCGGCGGCCAGCCCCAGCACGGTGCCGGCAAGGGTCGCGAAGGCTACCGAGAAGAAGGCGACCGTGAACGACTGCCCGACGCCCGCCATCAGCCGGCTGGCGACGTCGCGGCCGAACAGGTCGGTGCCCATCCAGTAGGCGCCGTTGGGCGCATGCAGCCGATCGACCCGGTATTGCGTGATCGGATTGTGCGGCGTCAGCCCCAGCATGCCGAGGATGGCGACCAACAGATAGACGCTGACGATGATGCCGCCGATGCGACCGCTGCCGTGGCTGAAGATGGCGCGCAGGATGCGCATCACGGCTCTCCCAACCGGATGCGCGGATCGAGCGCGACATAGGCGAGGTCGACCAGGAGATTGACGATCATGAAGTTGAAGGCGATGAACAGCACGGCGCCTTGCACCAGCGCATAGTCGCGCTGCTGGATCGCGTCCAGCACCATGCGTCCAAGGCCGGGCAGCGCGTAGATCTGCTCGACGATGACGGCGCCGCCGAGGAGATAGCCGAACTCGATGCCGCTGAGGGTGACGACGGGGATCAGCGCATTGGGCAGCGCATGCCGCCAGATGACGCTGCGCGCCGAGGCGCCCTTGCTGCGCGCGGTTCGCACATAGTCGTCGCTCAGCACGTCGAGCATGGCCGAACGCGATATGCGGGTGACCGAGGCTGCGAAGGCGAAACCGAGCGTGATGGCAGGCAGGATCAGCTGGCTGAGATTGCGCAAGGGATCCTGCCAGAGCGGCGCGAATTCGCCCATCGCCGGCAGCACGCCGAAGCCGGCCGACAGCGTGTAGATGATCAGCAGGCCAAGCACGAAGCTCGGTGTCGACTGGCCGATCATGGCGACGATGCGCACCCCGAGATCGGACAGTTTCTCATTGTGCGTGGCGGCAAAGATCCCGGCAGGCATGCCAACCGCGAGCGCGATGATCATCGACAGGATGGCCAGTTCAAGCGTCAGCGGGAAGCGCTCGACAATGACGTCGAGCACCGGCCTGCCATAGGTGACCGAGATGCCGAGATTGCCGTGCAGGATGCCGCCTATCCACCGCCAGTACTGGACGAACCAGGGCTGGTCGATGCCGAAATAGGCGGCGAGCGAGTCACGCTGCGCCGGCGTCAGCAGGCCCGCCTCGGTGCCCAGCATCGCCGTGATCGAATCGCCCGGCACCATCCGGATCGCAACGAAGACCAGGATGGACACGCCAAGCAGGACGAGAGGAAACGTCGCCAGTCGTCGCATCAGATAATTCACGCGAAGAAGTCCTCTCGTCCAAGGCCGCCGGCTACTGCTGGATGGTTACCTTGCTCAGGCTGAACAGCGTGCCCGTCGGCGTCGGTACGAACCCGGCGATGTTCTTCTGCTGCGCCGTATAGCTGTACGAGGTGTAGAGCCAGATCCACGGCGACATCTCGGCGAGGTGCTTCTCGAACTCGGCGAAGATCGCCTTGCGCGCCGCCGGGTCGGTCTCAGCGCGGCCCTTCTGCATCTGGCTGTCGAGCGTGTCGTCGATGTAGTTGGCCACCTTCTGCAAATTGCCTGCCTTGGTCCAGTAGCGGTTGTACATGGTGTAGGGGTCGGCACGGCCGCCGTTGAGCGCGATCGCCATGTCGAAGTCGCCCTTCAGCCAGGCGTCGACATAGACGTTGAGCTCCATCATCTTGATGTCGAGCTTGACGCCGATCTCTGCCAGCTGCGACTGGATGACCTGGGCTTCCGCCGCCGCCGTCGGCGGCTCGCCGGTAGCGCCGATCACGGTCGCCGAAAAGCCGTCGGCATAGCCGGCTTCGGACATCAGCTTCTTGGCCTTTTCGACGTCGCGCTTGTAGCAGAACAGCTGGCTCGGATCGGTCGCCAGAGCCGGGATCGTCAGCGGGCCGGTGACCTTGCCTTCGCCGAGCGAAGCGGTGTCGAGCACCTCCTGCCGGTCGATGGCGCAGGAGATGGCCTGGCGCACCTTGAGCTCGGTCATCGGCTTGCGTGAGGGATTGAGCTGCAGCACGTGATAGGCGAGCACCGGCACGCGGTTCAGCTGCAGGCTGGCTTCCTTCGGCACCAGCGTGGCGACAAGCGGGTCGTTGAGCAACGCGAAATCGATCTGCTTGGTGCGCATGGCGGCCAGGATCGCGGCTTCATCGGGAAGCACGCTGATTTCGATGCCGTCGACTCCGGTCGCGCCGCCGGCCCAATCCTTGTTGGCGCTCAGCACTTCCTTGGCATTGGGATCCCATTTGTCGAGCTTGAACGGTCCCGAGCCGACCGCCTTGGTGCCGATCGAGCCGGCCTTGATCTCGCTTGCCGGAACGATGGCCGCGTTGACGTCGCTCATCGCCGTCAGGATCGGCACGTCGGGCTGCGACAGATGAAACACCACGGTCGTCGCATCGGGCGTGTCGATGCTGGCGATCGACAGGAAGTTGGCGCGGGCGGCCGCGCCCGTCTTCTCGTCGAGGATGCGCTCGAACGATGCCTTGACGTCGGCCGAGGTCACCCCTGTGCCGTCCTGGAATTTCGCCTTGGAATCGAGCTTGAAGGTCAGCTCCTTGCCGTCCTTGGAGAATTCCCAGGAGGTGGCGATGGCGGGGATGATCTGCAGGCTGGCGTCGACCCGCACCAGCGGCTCATAGATCAGCTCCAGCAGCCGCAGCGACGAAAAGGCCGTCTGCTTGTGCGGATCAAGCCCGGTGGCGTCCTGCGACCAGGCCATCTGCAGCGTCGCTGCATTCGCCTGCGTTGAAACCGCAGCCACGCCGAGCATCGCGGCCAGCGTGATGCCCGACAGCAGCTTTCTTGTGAGGTGAACCATTCTCGTCTCCCATTATGATTGAACTCGATGCCTTGCAGTTTCTGCGGACCGCTTCCAAGACACACATGCTTTGGAGTATCGGCCCAGTCTATGCGGCTTCACGCCGTCTTGTCTCATGCGGCTTCATGCCGTCGTGTCGCCGATTGCCTTTCGCAGGAAGCCCCCGGCCTTGCCGAGGGCCACGCGCGCCTCCTCGACGCCCATGCCGGTGATCGTCACCAGGATCGCCAGCTTCACATCGTTGCCGGTCTGGGCGAGCGCTTGCTTGGCTTGCTGCGCCGCGCAACCGGTCGTCTGCATGACGATCCTGGTTGCCCTGGCGACTAGCTTCTTGTTGGACGGGTTAAGGTCGACCATCAGGTTCTGGTAGATCTTGCCGATGCGGATCATGCTGGCGGTGGTTAGCATGTTGAGCACCAGCTTCTGCGCAGTTCCCGATTTCAGCCGGGTCGAGCCTGTCAGCACTTCCGGCCCGACAACCGGCGAGATGGCAATGTCGGCGATGTCGGCAATGGTCGAGGCTGGATTGCAGGACAAGGCGACCGTCGTCGCGCCAACTTGCTTCGCATAGCTCAATCCGCCGATGACATAGGGCGTGCGCCCGCTGACGGCGATACCGACCACCACGTCGTCTGATGTGAGCCCGATCTCCAGCAGCGCCTTCGCGCCCATTTTCGGATCGTCCTCGGCGCCTTCCGTCGACCGCACCAGGGCGTCGGGACCGCCGGCGATCAGGCCGACGACCATGCCTTCGGGGACACCGAAGGTCGGCGGGCATTCCGAAGCATCGAGAACGCCGAGCCGGCCGCTGGTGCCGGCGCCCATGTAGATCAGTCGTGCGCCTTTCTGGAAGGCAAGCACGATGCGGTCCACCGCAGCGGCGATTTCCGGCACGACCTTTTCGACAGCCGCCGGGACGGCCTCGTCCTCGTCATTGATCTTGCGCAGCACATCGATGGTCGGCAGCAGGTCGATGTCCATCGTCCTTGGGTTGCGGCCCTCGGAAATCAGCCGGTCCAGCTCGGACATCAACCCTTGTTCGGTCATTCCAGTGCTTTCAAATCGTGCTGCGTGGCCGGCGCTGAGCAGAGCTCCCGACCGGCGCCAGCGCACACGGACGCTGTGTCCGTTTGCTGCTACCCTGTTTTCGTTTGTTAACTTTTTAGAATTTGATATTCGCAACGTCAACAGAAATATGGAATATATTATTCCTAGCGGGGCCGGGCGCTATCGCCCGCCGCAGGACCGTTTGGCGAGGATGATCGCACCCGAGACCGCATCGCCATCAGCGGGCTTCAGGCGGCGCCGGACATCGGGGGAGAGCCAGGGCTCGAGCGCACTGGACAGGCCGCCCAGCAAGGTGACGCGCGGCACGCCTTGTTCGAACAGCACCCTCACCAGCGTGTCGATCTGCTCGGCCGCGCTTTGCACGATGCGCCGCCCGGCCGGATCGCCCTGGTCGGCATGGCGCATCACCATCGGCGCCAGCGCCGCATAGTCGGTGGCGCTGGCGCGGTCCATCCAGGCGACGGCTTCCATCGGGTCGCCTTCGAAGCGCTGCATCACCTCCGCCAGCAGCGCCGTCCGCTCGTGCCGTCCGTCATGGGCGCGCAATGCCAGCTGCACGGCTTTCAGTCCAAGATCGGCGCCGCTGCCTTCGTCGGAGATCGGAAAGCCGTAGCCGCCGACACGCAGGTCGCGGCCGTCGACAAAGCCGAGGCCGATCGAGCCGGTGCCGGCAATGACGATGGCGCCGTCCTGGCCGGAATGCGCGCCAAGGCAAGCGCCGACGCCATCGCTGACGAAATCGATGCTGGCAAACGGATGCGCAATCGCCCGCAACGCCTCCAGCGCACCCTTGCGGCCGATGCCGGCAAGGCCGATGCCGGCGCGAATTCTGGCTGTCTCGGCTGGTCCGAAGCCTGTCTCTTCGATCGCCGCGCCAAAGGCTTTCGCAATGGAGGCCCAGGCCGCGTCGATGCCGAGCCGCGTGGTCGCCGGGCCCGACAGGCCCTGTCCCAGCACGTTTCCCTGGGCGTCCTCGATGCGGGCGCGGCACCCGGTCCCGCCGCCATCGACGCCGAGAAAACAATCCGCACCGCTGCTCATGCGCTCAGCCGCTCGATGTCGGCGCCGCACAGCCGCAGCTTGCGGTCCAGTTGCTCATAGCCGCGGTCGAGGTGATAGACGCGGTTGATGGTCGTCTCGCCCTCGCACACCAGCGCCGCCAGTACCAGGGACACGGAAGCGCGCAGGTCGGTGGCCATCACCGGTGCGCCATGCAGCTTGGCGCCACCACGCACCAGCGCCGTGGTGCCCTGCAGCTTGATGTTGGCGCCGAGCCGCATCAGTTCGGGAACATGCATGAAGCGGTTCTCGAAGATGGTTTCACGCAGCAGCGATGCTCCCTCGGCGCAACACATCAGCGCCATGAACTGCGCCTGGAGATCGGTTGGAAACCCCGGATAAGGTTCCGTCGTGACGTCGACAGCCTTCAACGGCCGGTCGCGTGACACGATGAGCCCGCGGTCGCCCGGCCAGACGCTGACGCCGGTTGCTTCCAGCAATTGCACCACCGAGGCCATATGCTCAAGCCGGGCATGGGTCAGTTCCAGCTGGCCACCGGTGATGGCCGCGGCGATGGCATAGGTGCCGGCCTCGATCCGGTCCGGGATGATGTCGTGCCTCGCGGCATGCCAACTCGTGTCGCCCGCGATCAGGATGCGGTGCGTGCCGGCACCCTCGATGCGCGCGCCCATCGCGTTGAGGCACGCGGCGAGGTCCGCCACTTCGGGCTCGCGTGCCGCGTTGATGATCTCGGTTTCGCCCTTTGCCGTGGCCGCCGCCATCATCGCGGTTTCCGTTGCCCCGACCGACGGTGAACTCAAGACGATGCGCGTCCCGGTCAGCCCGTTCGGCGCCGATGCGACGATGGAACCATTCTCGATGGCTATCCTGGCGCCGAGGGCCGCGAGTGCGGCAACATGCATGTCGACCGGCCGCGCGCCGATCGCGCAGCCGCCCGGCAGCGAAACCCGTGCATGGCCGAACCGGGCCAGCAGCGGCGCCAGGACAAGCACGGTCGCCCGCATCTTTCGCACCGTGTCGTAGGACGTCTCCTTGGAAACGGCGGCACTGGTGGCGATCGTCGCGGTATGCGCCGACCTCGTCACTTCGGCGCCGTGCAGCCGCACCACGCCGAGCATGTTTTCGACGTCAGTCACATCAGGCAGGTTGGTCAGTTCGAGCGGGTAGGGGCTGAGCAGGGCTGCCGCGATCTGCGGCAGGGCGGCGTTCTTGGCGCCGGATATGGTGACCGCGCCTTCCAGTCTCTGTCCGCCGACGATCCGCAATCTGTCCATGCGCCGAAACCTTGTGTGATCACGTTCGAGAATTAATTGTGCGTTCTTGGCTGTCAATCAGAATTGGAATATTTTATTCCTATGGCACGCTGTGCGGCTTGCCAACCTGAAAAGCGTAAGGGAATCTCGTGTCCGTTCTGAATAGGATCAATGCGAAGCTCGACGGCATGGCGCCTGGCGATCGTGAGATCGGCCGGTACATCGTCGACAATCCCGACCAGATGCTGCGTCTGTCGACGGCCGCACTTGCGGCCGAGATCGGTCGCAGCCAGTCGAGCGTCGTCAAGTTCAGCCAGAAACTCGGCTATGCCAGCTATCAGGAGCTCAAGCTCGCCGTCAGCGAGGCCAAGGCGCAGGAATGGCAGGTGCCGGCCGGCGTCATCCATGGCTCGATCGAGGTCGGCGACAGTTACCAGGTCATCCTGAAGAAGCTGGTCGGCAGCAAGCTTCTGTCGATACAGCGGACCGTCGCCGCCAACACCGAGCGGATCATCTCCAGGACGCTGGAATTGCTGGATGGCGCGCGCCGCATCCATCTGGTCGGGGTCGGCGCTTCTTCGCTGGTGGCGCGCGATTTCTCCTACAAGCTGATGAAGCTCGGCCGCAATGTCCTGCATGACAGCGACAGCCACGTCCAGATGGCCAATGCCTCGACGCTCGGGCCAGGCGATGTGCTGTTCGCGCTTTCCTATTCCGGCGCCAGCATCGAAACCTTGCGCATCGCCGAGCTGGCCCGCAAGCGCGGCACGATGGTAATCGCCGTCACCGGCGTCCACGACAATCCGCTGAGCCGGGTCTCCGACATCTGCCTTTACACCATCGCCGACGAGGAGCGTGCGCGCTCGTCCTCCATCACCGCGCGCGACGCACAGCTGGCGCTGACCGACCTTCTGTTCATCCTGCTGGTGCAGAGGCAGCCGGACGCCAACGAGTATGTCCACAACAGCGAAGCGGCGGTCTCGGTGCTGAAGGCCGAGCTGTCCTCGTAGCTAGTTTGGCCACCTCGCAAACGCGATAGCTGTCGCCACGGCAGCGACGGCAAGAACAGCGACGATTGTGAGGAGACGGAGGCGTTGCGCTGACCTCTCGCGACGACGTGGGGATGCTGGTGCATAGGCACTGTAAATGCGCCGGCCATCTTCCTCGAAGCGGTCGCTATTTGGATAGACCTTCCTGGGTTTCGGTCGCGGTCGAAGTATCCCCATCGGCTGCATAATAGGGACTTGTTTGGCCGGGTCTAGCCTTTAGCGGCTTGGCCGCCCATCATGCAGGATCACGTCCCGGTTGCCGAACCTAGACGCTTTCCAGATAGGTCTCGATCTCGAAGTCGCTGACATTGAGTGCGAACGTATTCAACTCCTGGCGTTTGCAGGCGACAAAGGAGTCGCGCAGGATCGCCGGAAATATCTCGGCCACATGTGTTCCGCTCTCAAAACTGGCGATCGCCGATGCCCAGTCCGGCGGCAGCTTGGCCGGCACAAGCCCTTGCCCGTCGCTCCCGGTCGGATCGCCAGGCGACATCTGTCTTTCAATGCCGATCAGTGCGGCGCCCAATATGGCGGCAAGCACGAGATAGGGATTGGCATCCGCTCCCGAAACGCGATGCTCGATGCGACGCGCGCCGGTCGGGCCGCCGGGAATGCGGATCGCGACCATGCGGTTCTCGTAGCCCCAGGCCACGGCGGTCGGCGCATAGGATCTCGGACGCAGCCGGCGGTATGAATTGAAGTGCGGGGCGAACACAAGCGTGCTCTCGGCCATCGCGGCGAGCAGGCCGCCCACCGCATGGCGCATGATCTCCGAACCCTGATCCGTGCCGTCGTCGAAAACGTTGCGCCCTTCGGCGTCGGTCAGGCTGAAGTGGACGTGAAAGCCGTTGCCAGCTCGGTCGCCATAGGGCTTGGCCATGAAACAGGCGGCAAAGCCGTGCTTGCGGGCGATGCCCTTCACCGTGCGCTTGAACAATACCGCATCGTCAGCCGCCCGCAGGGCGTCGGCGACGTGGTTCAGATTGATCTCGAACTGGCCGACGCCATTTTCGGCAATGGCCGTGTCGACGGGAATGCCTTGCGTTCGGCAGGCTTCGTAGACGTCGTGGATGAAGGATTCGAAGTCATCGATCTCGTCGATCGACAGCGCCGCATCGGAATCGAGCCGGCGCCCGGTGACCGGCGAGACGGGCCCGACCGGCCGCTGCGACTGCGGATCGACCAGGTAGAATTCGAGTTCCGTCGCCGCGACCGGGGTCAATCCCAATTCCTTGTAGCGATCAAGAATGCGGGCCAGCGCCCGCCGTGGATCACCAAGATACGGCGCGCCGGTTTCGTCGGCGAGCCAGAGCGGGACAAGCGCCGTCGGATGCGCCGTCCAGGCCACGGGGAGAATGCCGCGTCCTGTCCATTGGCAAAGCCCGTCGGCGTCGCCTGTCGAGAAAACCAGCGTGTTGCCTTCGATGTCTTCGCCCCAGATGTCGAGGCCGATCAGGGAGTAAGGCATGCGCAGCTTGCCTTCGAGCGCCTTGCGCGCCTGCTCGACCGGGATGCGCTTGCCGCGCATGACGCCGTTGAGGTCGCACACAGCCGCCCTCAGGCTCTGGATGTCGTTCCTGCTTTCAAGCCAGTTCAAAACGTCCGCAATTGCATCGCTCAATTTGTAACCTCTGGTTTTTGAAGGTGCCGCAGCCTGATCGGCTACACTGTCCCTGGTAAAAATAGCTCGTGAGTTTTCGAAAACGAAACCTGACCATTGCCAGGCGTTTTTCTTATTTTTTCAAGTCACTAGCCGGGATGTCGGGAGGCATTTCAAAACCAATTGCGCGATCTGCGATCGCAACATAGAGGCAAGAAGACGGAAAGCCAAGGGGGCATTTGAACTGCCGCGGTTCACCGCCGACATAGCCGAATATGCTGCTGGAGCCTCTCGGTCAAAAGCGACCAGGCCGACAATTATGTGCTAGTCTCGAGCGCTTTTGAATGATGGCGGGTGGCGGTGATGTCAGAAACGGACAAGGTGTTCGCGGGCTCGATTCCGGAAAACTACGACCGCTATATGGTGCCGTTGATTTTCGAGCCGTTCGCCGCGGATCTTGCACGACGAGCCGCGTCCCTGTCGCCAAGTGCCGTCTTGGAGATCGCCGCGGGCACCGGGGTCGTCACCCGCGCATTGGCGCCAAAACTGTCCACGAGCGCAAGCTATGTCGTCACCGACCTCAACCAGCCGATGCTCGACTACGCCGCTTCGCAACAGGGTCCCGACAGTCGCATCGAATGGCGCCAGGCGGACGCTTTGGCGCTACCGTTCGAAGATGCGGCCTTCGACCTCGTTTGTTGTCAGTTCGGCGCGATGTTCTTTCCCGATCGCACGTCTGGCTACCGCGAAGCAAAGCGGGTCCTGAAGCCCGGAGGTCATTTTCTATTCAACGTATGGGATCGCCTCGAGGAGAATGTATTTGCCAATGATGTGACGAATGCTCTCGCAAGGATGTTTCCGAACGATCCGCCGCGCTTTATGGCACGCACGCCACACGGCTACCACGATACGGCCCTGATCCGTAGCGAACTGGAGGACGCGGGTTTCTCCCGTGTGGTGATCGAGACGAGAGCCGAACAAAGTCGTGCATCCTCGCCGCGCCTTGCGGCCGTCGCTTATTGCCAGGGAACTCCTCTTCGCAACGAAATCGAGGCCAGGGGCGCGGGAGAACTGGAAGCTGCAACCGACAGCGCCGCCTCCGCGATTGCGGACAGACATGGCCGCGGCGAGATTGCCGCCAAAATTCAGGCCCATGTGATCATGGCCGTGGTCTAGCGCCCTAGAGCAATTCCAGGAAGAGTGTGAAACGGTTTTCCCGGGAAAAGCGCGTAGCGCTTTCCCTAAGGGAATTGCGTCAAAATAAAGGGATAGAGCGGTTCGGCGTTTCCGTGAAACGGTGAACCGCTCTAGGCTCTCGGCTCCGGAAACCGTGCCTGCTGGAGAATATGCGTGGCGCCCTCGTCGATGTCGCGAACGATGGCCGTGCGCGCGCGCTCCCCGTCCTGGGCCTCGATCGCCGCGACGACCTCCTCGTGATAGTCGATGTCGAGAATGGAGGCGAGATCGTCCTCGAACCCCATGGCCAGGTTCCTCAGAAAAGGGCCGACCTGCATCCAGACGGTTTCGATCAGGAAGATCATCTGCTCGTTGCCGCAATGGCGATAGATCGAGAATTTGAAGTCGTAGTTCTTCCGCAGATAGTCATCGATATCGCCCTTGCGGGCCGCCAAGGTCAGGTCGGTGGAGTGGCGTCGGATCGTCCGCAGGTTGTTGCCGTTGATGAGCTTTGTCGCAAATTCGGTCGCAGAGCCTTCGAGGATCGTCCGCACGGCGGTCAACTGCGAAAATCGCTCTGCCGAAATGACTGGCACTTCCACGCTGCCGTTCGGCATCGGGCTCAGCGCCCGCAGCGCCTGCAGCCGCATGAAGGCACTGCGCACCGGCATGTCGCTGGTGCCGAGTTCCTTGGCGAGCTTGCGCGAGGTCAGCTTCTGGCCGGGCAAGAACTGGCCGGACATCAAGGCTCTGACCAGCTCCAGATAGACCTTCTCATGCAAGGGGACGGTGTCGACGGCGGTCAACCCGAATTGTGTTTTGTCGGCCATTGGCGGGGGGCGGTACTTCATTCGTTCTGAAATTGACCCTGACGACATCAGCCGCAGATAGTCTTGGTTGGCCGAACGCGGCGAGAACGCCGAAGTCAGCGACTTCTCGGCCGGCATGATAGACGCACCGATCGCAGCGCCGCAAGCCGTGTCGGCACCGGGTAGTGGGTCAGTCGTCTAATCGCAGACCAAAATGCAAGCCCAAATTTGTATTCAGGTGTCGTTTGCCGGGAGCACGGTCGTCTTCGCGGTCGACATGAAGCCGCCGCATGATGGGCTTCGCGAGGGATGGAGCCTTCCAAGGTTTGAAACGCAATCGCGAGCGTTGTGACGCCAACGATGCAACTGACACAGCGGAATGGCTCGGCCCACGTCCTGGCAGGGACGTCTCGTTACGCCTCGGGTAGGCGCATTCGAACTTCCTTATGGATCAGGCCATGGCGGCTTCTTCCCGATTGAACAACTCACCGGATTTCAGCATCGCATGCATGATGACAGCGAGCTTGCGGGCGACAGCGACAGCTGCCCGCTTGAAGCCGATCTTGTCACGCAGCTTCAGCCCCCATGTGCGCAGACTGCTGTCAGCCCGGCTGCGCGTCAGGATCACGACTGCGGCCTCATAGAGAAGCCCTCTCAGATGAGGATCCCCACGCCGCGAGATATGACCATCATAATCGACTTCGCCGGATTGATAGCGTCGGGTTGTCAAGCCCAGCCACGCGCCGACAGCGCGCGATGTCTTGAAATTCGATGGATCCTCGATGGCACCGATGAATGAAGTCGCAGTGATGGTGCCGACGCCGGGGATCGACATCAATAGCTGGCATGCGTCATTGTGCCGGGCGTTGGCGACGAGCTGCTGTCCGAGTTCAGCAGCGCGGGCGCGCATGCTGAGCCAAGCTTCGAGAAGTGGCAGGACAATCCGGCCAAGCTCTTCCTGATCGGCCAGCAGGCGCCGGACGTCGGCTTCGAACTTGCCGCCCTTGCTTCGCGGAATGATCAGCCCGAACGTCTTCATGAGCCCGCGGATCTGGTTGGAGAGCTCGGTCGTGATCTTAACCAGCCGGCTCCGCGCGGCCACCAGCGTGCGGCTCAGCATGCTGTCATAGCCCTTCACCCGCACCTCGCGGTAGAAGCCGACCTCGGCCAGATGCGCCAAGCCGTCGGCATCGTTGGCGTCCGTTTTGTTCGGTGCCATGTCCAGCGCGGCCTTAGCATGCCGGGCGTCGATGCAGATCGCCGGAAGTCCTTCGGCGCTCAAGGCATGATAGAACCACACCGACAAGGGTCCGGTCTCGAACACCACCCGCTTGGCCGCTGGCGCCCGCTTGCGGAGAACGTCCGCGACCAAGCTCGGATCAGAGGGACATTTGCCGCGCCAGATCCTTTTGCCGCCACGCCGCACAGAAATCGCCGTCTCTTTCAACGACACGTCGAGACCGATATATTCGCTCATGGTTGTTCTCCGTTCGATGCTTGGGCCCGGCGTCCAGTCGTGAGCCCGCACTTCCATCCTATCGGGGAACAACCACCCGCTCTGCAATCATGTGACCGCTTCCGGCCTTAGGGCGACTCGCTCCCGCGATTACCCCATGTTTGAAATTTGAAAGACCCGACTGGACCATCACACACGCAGGAACTATACCGTCGCAATGGCATATTGGGTGAAGCGTATTGCGCTAAAGGATGGCGAAGTAGTCACGGAGCGTGAACTTCGCGAAGACGAAAA
>NZ_NNRI01000010.1 GCF_002270415.1 Mesorhizobium sophorae
CCATTTCAGGCGTTAGTCCAGGTCGCGTTGACCAAGCGTACCCTTCTTTGTTCTGTGGGAGCGGGGAGGCCCCCTTTCGACAACGGCTTCTTCAAGTGTAGTCTCGCAATTGGCTGCTGCCCGTCGAGATGCAGGGCGGACGGCAAAAGGGCGCACGAGGCGCCCCTCCTTTCAGATCGGCTGTCGCAACCGACCTTCGCTGCGGGTATCAGAAACGGTAGGTGACACCTGCGCCTATCAACCAGGGATCGAGCGCGGCCTTGCCTGTCAGCTTCGCGCCGCCTACCGTGACGTCGAAGTCTGGCTTCAGGAAAAGCTTCTTCACGTCGAAGTTGACACCCCAGTGCTGATCCACCATGTAGTCGAATCCGACCTGTAGCGCGGTGCCGAACGTGTTCTTAACCTTGAGAGCATCGGCGCTGCCGGCATCCTGGTTATAGAAGATCGTGTAGTTCACGCCGGCACCGACATAGGGCTTGAAGGCGCCGAAATCGGTAAAATGGTACTGCAGTGTGAGCGTTGGCGGCAGCAGCCAAACCTTGCCGACCTTGCCCAGCCCACCGATCGTTCCTTGGCCGTCGATGTTGGCGTAGGTCGTGCCGAGTATGAGTTCGGCGGCGATGTTGTCGGTGAAGAAATAGGAGATATCGAGTTCCGGTGTCAGGGAGTCCGAATAGGAAAGACCGGAGCCGGGCACCGCGTTGACGTGGCCTGAATCCTCAGTGATGACCCCCAACGCGCGCAGGCGGACCTGCCAAGGGCTTGGCCATTCCGTGACCGAGGCTCCTGCCTGCGGGACGCTCGCGGCTTGCACCAGGTCCGCCGCGACGGCCTGCTGTCCCACCACAATGAGGACGAGGGCCGCTGCTACCTCCCGCGCCACGCCCATTCGCTTTTTCGCCATGATGTTCTTTCCTTGCTCTTCAGAGATGACGCACTGCACTATGAAAGATCCTGCTCGAACTTGCTGAGACCGGATGAGCCTCCTGCTCATGTTGGTGAGACCGAGCACCCGTTCTGCGTGTGCTCACAAAAATCGACCTGTGCTACTTGTTGAAATGTTGCTCTTGTTGATCCCGGCCACCTATCGACCGCTATCGGCGCGCCAGCCGATCGCACTGCGAAGGAAATTGTGGCCCAGGGCGACGAATGCGGCCCGCTCCCGATTGTTCTTGCCGTAGCCGTGCCCGCCCGCGCTGGCCTCGTAGAAGTAAGCCGGATAGCCAAGAGCCTGCAACTTTGCGGCCGTCTTGCGCGCGTGGCCCGGGTGGACGCGGTCGTCCCGCTTCGTGGTGGCAAGCAGGATCGGCGGATAGGGCTGTCCCGGCGTTGCGGCGTGATAGGCGGAGATTTCCCGGAGGAAAGTCCAATCCTCCGGCTTGTCGGGATCGCCATATTCGCCAATCCCGCCTGCGCCAAAAAGCTTGGTGTAGCGGCGCATGTCGATAAGCGGAACTGCGCAGAACAGCGCACCGAAAAGCTCGGGATAGCGGGTCAGCATATTGGCAATCAGCAGACCGCCATTTGAGCAGCCCTCGGCGGCAATCCGCCTCGACCGCGTGATGCCCCTTCGCACGAGATCGGTGGCAACGGCGGCGAAATCGTCATGCGCAAGACGCTTGCCCTCCCTACGACCCGCCTCGTGCCAACGGGTGCCGAACTCGCCGCCCCCTCGGATATTCGCCACCACACAAGTGCCGCCGCGTTCGAGCCATAGCTTGCCGAGCGGGGAGTTGTAGGAGGGCAGGCACGATATGCCGAACCCGCCATAGGCGGTGAGGTGAAGCGGAGCATCCCCGTCGCTATTCGCCGGGCCGACCTGCGTATAGGGGATCATTTCACCATCGGTCGCGACTGCCTCGTGTCGCGTGACCGCTAGACCGGATGCGTCGAAATTCTCCGGGTGGCGCTTCAGGATCACTGGAGCGCCGAGAGGCCTGGCATTGAGGTCGAAGAGGAAAAGCTGCGGCGGCGTGATCGGGTCCTGAGCCGAAACGAGGACCTCTCCATTGGAAACGTGCCGTTCCGCATCGAGCGGCCAGAGAGAAACAGTTCCTTCGGTAGGTACTGTCTCCAGCGCTAGGCGTGTCCATTCCTGACGGCCGGGGGTGAACATCTCGAAACGCGGAACGAGATTGACGAGATAGGAGATGATGAGCTTGCAGTCATTCCAGAAGAAGGACTGCAGGGAGCGCCTGTCGCCTGGTTCAAAGAGGGTGCTAAAATCACGCTTTCCGGCGATGAAGGAAGAGAGCGAGATGCCTATCAGCGTGTCGGCGGCATGGGTCGTCCCTCCCACGGTCCAGGGCTTGCGCGGCTTTACCGCCAGCCAGTCGCCGAAGCCATTCCACCAGGCGTCCCGAGGAAGGTCGATCTGCATCTTCGGCCCGCTTCTGTCGCCGATTCGGATTATCTTCTCGAAGAAGGCCGGCCTCTCGATGAACCAAAGGCGCTCGCTCTCGGCGGTGCGATCCAGATGGCCAGACACGCCGAGGGATTCGGAACCGGTTTCGAAGATTACCGGCGCGGTGAGCGGATCCGCGCCACGCTTCCACAGCCGCACGGTGCGCGCGTAGCCGCAGCGGGTGGCCATGCCATCACCAAAGGCACTGGACAGCAGAAGCGTGTCGGGGTCGAGCCAATTGATGCCGCCCTTCGCCTCCGGGAGATTGAAACCGTCGGCGACTAAGCTCAGAGTGCCCAGATCGAATTCGCGATGCGCGACCGCGGCGCTGCCGCCACGCGACAGGCGCAGAACGGCTCGTTCCCGTTTGTCAGGCTCGACCGACGCGCCGCCCCAGATCCAGTCCTCGCTGTCGCGGGCGGCGAGCGCGTCGAGATCGAGCAGGGGCTCCCACTGGGGATCGGCCGTCATATAGGCGGCAAGGGTGGTTCGCCGCCACAGTCCGCGCGGGTTTCGGGCATCTCGCCAGAGATTGTAGAGGTGCTGTCCGCGGCGAGTGATAAGGGGAATGTTGTCGAGACGGTCGAAAATCGCTGTCAGGGCATCGTGATCGCGCTCGAACTGTGTTCCATCGAAGTGCTCCAAGGTCCTGGCCGACTGGCTGGCCGCCCAGTCAAGTGCCCGTTCGCCTTCTACATCTTCAAGCCAAAGATAGGGATCATCGTCGGGAGCATTCAGCGTTGGGCGCAAATCGAATGCCGTCATGTCCGGATAACCTGAAGAATGATGTGGACTGGAAAACAAGCGCAAGATTCTCCGTCGGCTCGGGAAAGCTCGGCTTTCGCGGGGGCGACCACATGTTCGGCCAGCGTGATCATGGAATGATTTCTCCTCTATCCGCGCCGAAGTGCGTATGTGGATAGTGCAGCACGTGTCGTGCCAAATGAGAAAATCGTTTCACAACAATGAGATGGCTCTGATGGCGCTGTGTCTCATGTCCGACTTTGTCGAAGACCCGACAACGCGTGCAGCCGTAGACGCATGATCGGTCTCCTGTGCGGGTTCCGTGGGCACCGCGGAAAACTCGAGCAGTGAAGCTCTACGCGAACTGACCGAGCTTCGGATCGACTTCGGCCACGGGGCAATCGGTTGCTTCTGAGGCAGATCGCCAAACCGTAGGTCGAGCTTTTTCAGGGGTGTTTTCGCATTGATGGCGCCGACCGTGGCAACATGGAGCTCTTGGCGAGCAGCGTTGTCGGATTTGAGGGCACCGGATCGTTCGCGGCGACATCAAGGGCATTGCTGCAATTTTCTCATTTCGCGGCGACGGAGAACGCAATTCACTTCGATAATGCCGAGCGCATCGCGGCGCCCGTGATCCTGGCCTACCTGTGGGCGCGCAAAAGGTTGCTTGGCGGCCTCATCCCTCCGCGCCTAGATTGGGTCGCAGGGACCAAATGGCGCTTGTTCTCTTGGATGCGTGGTTGGCAATGTGATTATAGCGCAAAGCTCTTCCGGCTATCTCTATACGGTCGACAATGCAGTTGGTGAGGTTCCCAGCTAGTGCGATAGTTGATGCGCTTAGGTCTGGGCATGCGCCCATCCGCAACCATCTGATCAAGAGCATCGTCCGAGCGAATTGCTTTCCCATGAGAGAGGCCTCGCGGCGGGAATGAGATGGCGTCACCCGCCATCATCGCTGCCTTCGAGGATGTCGTGATCGACCCAGTGCAACGGCATGATTGGTGAAGAATCTGGCTGCTCTTGCGACTGCCGACTTTGATGACAAGGCATGTCGCGGTCTGTCCAGCTGGAGATACAAGGGCCTGCACCGTCCGATGATAAAGACACCGTCCTTGTTCCGAATCTTCTGGTTCAAAAGGTGACGGATTGGCTCTTCGAAAAAGGGCGACATCGACGTGCGAATCGGGCGCCGCCGTGAGGCGCACCCCTCAATGTCGGATTTCCGACAGGTTTGAAAATCCGCCAACCAATTGCTTTGATCTGATTTCCTTCTTTGGCACGGCCTATGCACGGGATTCTGCGAACGTATCAGCGAGAAACGTCGTCCATGATTTCATGCGCACCGAAAATGCCCGACGCCGCGGTGAAAACCGCGCCCTTGCCTGCCACCAAGCCGCCGAAAGGCCGGCGCATCATGCGCCGGCTTCAAATACGTGATGGGCCTGGCAACCGTGTCGAGTGATGGCGACGTGGTCGTGGAGGCCGGCGGAAAGGACATGCGTTGAGCCCCCCAACCCATGTCGCCACCATGACCCGTCGATTGCCACCGGTTGGAATGCTCGGCGTCTATGTTCGATAGCCCGAACGCGCAGGACAATTGTCGCAAATCCGGTCAGGACCGGAGCTCGATAACGCCCGCGAGGGGCGCAAGCCGATATTTGCCGCGAACATGCCGCCTGGCCGGGAAACACCTGTAGGAGCAAGGCAAGTGGAGCTCTCTTGCATTGGGGTCGGAGCTGGGCCGTTGAATTTGAGTCTTTCGTGTCAGATACACGACGAGCAAACAGGACTAGCAGGCTTCTCTGATTGGGGTCGTTGAGGTCAAGTTGCTCCTGCGTCTTTTTTTGATCGTGTCGCCCCGCGGGTCACTCGCTTCTCTTCGCGGTCGACGTAAGGCCGCCGCATGATGGGGTCAGTAGAGCGAGGCGTCTCAATCTGTTGAACGACCTTGGGAGAGTTCGCCCAGGATCGTGCCTGCTAACGAGATCGCCTTGCCCGTCGTCCCCACGGGAACGATCCGGATCACGTCCTTTCGGACGAAAGCTTGGTTTCTTGCTCCTTCGTTATTCGTCGCGATTTACGCCGCCAATGCGGTAGGCTCCTTGCCGAAGCGGAATTCTGTCGCATCGCTCCACACTCGAAAGATCACAGTGGCGTTGGCGGCCAAGCTGGGTCGGACATCAAAGGATGGTACCGCCCTTTGGCGATGAGTGTCGCTTCCGGACCAGATAAGGCGATTGATCCGGCCCTGTTTACAGAACCCTTGGACGCGGCTGGGGCTGGCCACTGGAAGACCACGACCTTCACCGGAGCGCTGCGGCTGACGGGCATGACTGCCCCGTTCGTCTATGACGTCGCCATGAACGGCAACGTATTCCTGGCCTATATCGAGCAGGTGCTGGTCCCGACCTGTCGGAGGGCGACATCGTCGTGATGGACAACCTGCCGGCCCTCAAGGCGGCCGGCGGTCGGGACGCGATCGAGACCGCCGGCGCAAGGCTCATGTTCCTGCCGCCCTACAGCCCCGACTTCAATCCCGTCGAAAGCGCATAGTAAGGAAACCTCTGGAGGTGAGGTTCCGCTGATACCACGCATTGGCCACAAAGCGCTGATTCTGTTGACCCAATGGATGGCGAATCGTGATGAGCCAGAAGCGAATATACATCCGCTGGACGGATTTGCCGGCAGATCGCCGTCGTCGCCTCGTAGCGCTGATCAGCAGCCTGATACAACGGAATGTGTCGACGGATCGGGAGATCGGTCATGAATGCAGAACCGAGCCTGCTCACCTTCACGTTGCCGGAAAAGATCCACAGCCGTCACAATGATCGCCAGGCCATCGTGTACGTTCGGCAGTCGACGGTTCGACAGGTCGAACACAACCGCGAGTCAACGCGGCTTCAATACGCCTTGGCGGACCGGGCATTCCGGCTGGGGTGGCGTCGTGACCAGATAACGGTGATCGATGACGATCTGGGCCGCTCGGGCGCGTCGGCGCTTGATCGGCCCGGCTTCCAGCGTCTCGTCGCGGAGGTTGGGCTCGGTCATGTCGGAATGGTCATTGGCATCGAAGTCTCCCGCCTCGCACGATCATGCCGTGACTGGCATCAACTTCTGGAAATGTGCGCGTTGTTTGATACGCTGATTGGCGATGCCGACGGCATCTACGATCCGAGCACCTACAATGACCGGCTGTTGCTCGGCCTGAAGGGCACGATGAGTGAAGCTGAGCTCCATATTCTGAAAGCTCGGATGTACGAAGGGCGCAAGGCCAAGGCGTGTCGTGGCGAACTCATCCTTGGTCTGCCGCGCGGTTATGTGCTGAAGCCCTCAGGCGAAGTGGCACTGGACCCGGACGAGGAGGTTCAAAGGGTCATACGCCTGGTCTTCGCTTTGTTTGAAAGGTGTCGCTCGATCAGTGGCGTCCTGCGATACCTCGTGGACCATGACATCGCACTTCCCGATCGTATACGGAGCGGCCCTGAAAAGGGCGACGTGTGCTGGAACCGACCTAATACGGCCACTCTCAGCGACATGCTTCGTCATCCTGGTTATGCCGGTGCCTATGTCTTCGGGCGCCGTCACCATGACGGACGCCTCCGGCTTCCCGGAAAGCCGCATAGCGGCCGACGCTTCGTTCGCGATCCACAAAAATGGATGGTGCTGCACCAAAACGCACATCCAGCGTACATTGACTGGCAATCCTATGAGCGGAATCAGGAACTGATGGCGGCAAACCGTTCTCGATATACCGGCGTCCCGCGTGGTGGCGCAGCACTGCTTGGCGGCTTGATGATCTGCGGCGTGTGTGGCCGCAAAATGGTGACCGGCTACAATGATGACGGACGGGAAGCGCGCTATAGCTGCAGCTATGAGGCCACCACCTATGGCGGTCCACGGTGCCAGTCGATCAGCGCCCGTCCGGTGGACACATGTCTGGCCGCGTTGATTCTTGAAGCCCTTTCGCCGGCAGCAATCGACGTCAGCCTTCAAGTTGCCGAGGATATCGAACTCGAACGACAGCAGCTCCATGACGGCTGGAAGCAGCGACTGGAACGCGCAGATTATGAAACATCACTCGCACGTCGGCGCTACGAAGCTGTCGATCCTGACAACCGTCTGGTCGCGCGGACGCTTGAACGGGATTGGGAAGCAGCAATGGCGACGAAACAGGCGCTCGCGGATGATCACCAGCGGGCCCTTGCGCGCCAACCTGAGCGGCTAACGGCGGAGGAAAAGGACACGGTCCGCCGGCTGGCAGAAGATGTGCCTGCCCTGTGGAGGGCGCAGTCCACTACATCACGCGACCGGCAAACCATCGCCCGTATGATGCTCGATCGCGTCGTCATCCGGGTGTTTGGAGAAACCGAGCGTGCCGAGGTAAAATGCCACTGGGCCGGAGAGATCGTGACGACGCATCCGATTGTCCGAACCGTAAGACGCTTTGAACAACTGGAGCATCACGACGAAATACTGGATCGGATCGCGGCGTTGCGTGCCGAGGGGGCGACCGCTCGACAGATCGCCGACGATCTCAATGCGAAAGGCTGGACGCCTGCGAAGAAGCCAACGTTCGACGCGTTGATCGTCCAGAAGCTTCTGGTACGAAAGGGACTTGGAAAGAAGCGACCCATCTGGTCCGGCAATGTTCCCCGTCGCAATGCCGACGAGGTGACCACTGCAGGAACTCTCCGAACAGCTCGGCGTCCATCGCCAGACCGCCTACGGCTGGCTCCGGCGCGGAAAGCTCAAGGGGCGTATCGCCAAAGTGGGGACACAACGTATCTGGCTCGCCAGCCTGTCTCACGCCTCAACAGGAATCCGGACTGGAGAGTCATCATGACAACACGATCGAGGACGCCTTCTCAAAACTCAAGGCACTCCTGCGCGCCAAGGCCGAGAGAACCATCACGGCTCTGTGGGACGCGGTCGGCTCGCTCCTTGATCAGTTCACGCCAACTACTTCCAGGCCGCCGGATATGACCAAGATTAAACAGGACGTGCTCTAGGAGCTCTGCGGTCGCAATCATCGCCTCAACACCGCCGGCAGGCAGGAAGCCATCGGTGGTCGTGGCCGCGATCGCGGCGGATGGCCGCCTTCCTGTGGGTCAATGGGCAGGAGAGAGCCGTCGCAATCGATCGATAATGGCGTGCCGGGCCTGCAGCAGGTACCGCTTGCTCAGCGCCGTCTCCGGAATTATGGACACAGATTTCCCCGGAGAAGCTGGTTCATCCGCCATTCAAACGTTCAGACCCGTTCAGTGTCGTCCGATACCTGACAATGTCGGATACGCAACGCAGCAGACTCTGATCTATCGGATGTATTTGAACGCCTTTTTGCTTTGGCACAGTACATGCAAGGCTACAGGCAAACCGCGTTCGGGCTGAGGAAGTCGTCCCACGGCCACGAAAACCGCTGACTTACGCCACCTCCCAAGGCGTACCCGGCCCGGCAGTGAGCTCAGTCTCCTGCCGGGCATCCGATGGTGCTGTCTGGGAAGTGGTTGGAATTGGGAGTCGGCGTAGTCTCCGGGGATGTCAAACCTGGATCATCCGGCGTTAGAGCGCCGGAAAGGAGACCACGCACCACCGAGATCACGTCCCGCGGGTGACCTCGATGCCGGCGAGGACAAGACGGCGGAGTGGAAGAGCAAGGCCTTGCGCGCCTATCAGCGGCTCATTCCTTATCAAGAAGAGACCCAGGCGAGGGTCACGCCGCCATTTTGGGAGCGCCTACTCTTCTGGTTTTGATGAAAAACGTGATCTGGTCAGAAACACAATCTGGATAATACCAGAAATTATTACGAAATAATGCAGAATTAGGTAGCAACTGCCACCAAGTTCAGCCCCCGCGAAACGTGCCAGTCTAGGGGCGACATCTGTCGTTCGGCGTATCAGGTGAACCGATATTAGACGGTTCTATGGCCTCTCGACGATGCTCGAGCATCGCTGGCGAATCCAAGATGTCTCCAAGGTAGTCGATGTCGACCCCGGCGACGCCGAATTCTGAAAAAATGTCCTGCCATCTTCCGATCCATCCGGCCACTTGGTTCCATTCGTGCTGAGCATCCTCTTTTGACATGCCGAAGTGAGGCGCCGCCGCCATGGCGTGTGTGATACTGAAGTTGTTCAGAAACCTGGGGTTCGGAGAGATCTGGATCGCCTGTTGTCCGAGACCGTTCATTTGCGTCGGAATGTCGAAAGCCGGCGACAGCAGCCATCCGTCCTCGGTATGGAGAAAGGCGTGGTTCTTCGTGTGATCGTCAGTGTTGTCTATCATGATGTTGAACGCCATTCTGCGGAATAGTTCTCGTTGCATCGATTGGATGCAGTGGGCGACTCCATGGCGCCGGATGATCGCCGCGATGGTGGCATAGCTGTCGTCGGCCTCCGAGGCCAGCATCGTGCGTGCTGAAACAGCGTGGACGCGCAGACCTCCAACACGGTCAAAACGACGGACCGTCAGAATATGATCGATACCGCCGGGGATGACCTGTGACGATGCGACGTGTAATCCGGCTCTGCGCGCCAGTTCCATGCAGGCATGCTCGACAAGGAGTTGATCCACGTTGCTGCCGCGAGGAAACTTGGCGATCCACTCTTCTCCATCAGCTTCGATCAGCATCTTGGGGTGGGCGCCGCCCATGCTGCCGGCGCTGGCGATGAGCTGTCTTTCTCGCTCGCTGAGAGGTTCACGCTCGAGGACGCGTGCAATCAGCGCCTCCGCTTCCTGAAGGGAATCCACACTCATGAGCGGCTGTTCGTCGACGGGACGATATTCATCGAAGCTGGAAGACATCCCAAGCGCACCGAAACGGTGGTCGCCCGCATACCAGAGCTTGTCGAGTGGGCTCATGCGCGAGGGGCGAGAGACGACCCTGATCATACGCTCCCCCCAGCGATCCGGCATAGCGTCTTCGATTGCGCCAGGAGTCACCATGTCCCTCAAGGGAGCATGCACCTTCTTGTCATGGGTGAGATCCGGAGAGAGAGGGAATCCCGAACGCCTCCACTCCTCATCCAGTTCAAGAAGGCATCTCCGATTGCCCGCCTCGAGCTTCACCCGGCCGACGAGGCGCGGCCCGATCGGATTTTCGAGATACCAGACCGCAAGAAAGTTTTCCCGGAAGTCGTTCATACTATACTCTCTTTCGGCTCGCCCGGTTCACATCGAGCATCGTAGCGTACTCGTCCTCGCTGGGCTTGAGAACCTCAGCAAGCTTTTCGGACTTCCCAAAAATCCAAAGCGCCGCGGCATAAACACCTATCGACACCTTTGCATCGCCCGCCTCCATCCTGCGCAGCGTAGGGATCGAAGTCCCCATCCTCGCGGCCATGGTCTTCAGGCTGTCTCCTCTACGCTCGCGGGCGATGCGCAGATGAGAGCCAAGTGTTTCCAGCGCAACCACCGTTGCATCGGTGAGGATTTCAAGCGATGTGGAGCTCTTTGACATAAACGTAAGGTTCCTCATACTCCGTCGTATAAGAACATATATGTTCTTTTCAAAGCCGAATTCAAGGGTTGGCTACCTACCTCCACGAATGTGAAAAGATTCTGACGCAGCCTCATGCATTCATCAACGCGGCTTGTAAGCCATGTTGATCCCGTCCTGAGCATCACGGATTGGAAGACGAACCCAGTAATGTTGAGGTGATGGTTGGTGGCACTTGCTACCTAATTCCGAAATAATGTAAATCACTAAGTGACAGACACTCAAAACTGCCCAAAGAAATATTATACCGATCGAAAGCATACGCCCGTCCCCACAAAAAAGTTTGATTATTCCCGAAGGCCTGGGACCGTGCTTTGGAAATCACTCTCCTCAAACGTTATTAAGTGCGATCCACCTCTCTTTCGTGTCATCGATGGACCGCCTTGAGGCGAGGATCCCCCATTAGGCTGGTGAAGCCGAACGTAAGGCCGATGAGGCCGATCACAAATAAGGCTAGCCGCCGCAATCGTGGGGTGGAGGGAGCTTGAGCTTCGCCCTGACCGAAATGCCAGAACTTTTCTGCATCATGCTTAGTCAAGTACGGCCCGGCCCAGATCCTGCAAGGGCACTGCTTCGACGCCATGCTGGAGCGGAAAATGCTCCGATCCCGGAAAGACAACGAAGCGCTACTCCGGAATAAGGTCCTCGCAGGCCCTTTTTCCACCCTTGGCGTCAGGCTGCGCCTTGATTTCGATGCCCCAGAGGCGCTGGCCCGGCGGCGTTAGTAGCAAGTCAATCTCCGCACCCGCAACTGTTCGGTAGAAGTTGCTTAGGGTGCCGGCGGCAGTGAGGCCTTCGATTACAAACTCTTCCCAGGAGGCGCCGGCCACTGGATGTCCGCGCACGTCTTCCTGAGTTGCGAGACCGAGCAGCGTATGGGTGATGCCGCTGTCGCGGACATAAACGCGGGGGGATTTGACCAGACGCTTGCCGACATTGGCGTGCCACGGCTCCAACCGGCGCACCAGCAGGAGATCGACGAGCAGATCAAGATAGGACGCGACGGTCTTACCGTCGACGCCGAGCGCGCGGGCGAACTCGGCTGCGTAGAGTAGGCCGGCCTGGTGGTGGCCAGCATTGTCCAGAAGCCGCGCAGCGTCTCGGCCGGAATGCGCGGACCGAGGAGGGGGATGTCGCGCTCCAGATAGGTGCGGAGGAAATCCTGCCGCCATCGTTGACTGGTGCGGTCGTTAGTGGCCAGAAAGCTGTCTGGAAAGCCGCCGCGCACCCATAGCGGCCCAAGAGCGGCGGCGCCGACTTCCAGACCGTCGATCGGGCGCATCTCGAGATAGGCGATGCGGCCGGCGAGGCTTTCGCCCGACTGCTTCAGGAGATCGATCCATGCCGATCCCAAGAGCAAGAAGCGGCCGGCTTTTCGTCCAACGCGGCGGCCGCGGTCGATTAAGCCCCATCAACCGTCGATACGGGAATGGCCGTGAGTTACGATGTTTCGCGAACTCTTATCACTGTTGCAACATTGAATTGGGTAAGCTCCCCTCATCATAATTTACGGGGCGCCACAAGCGCCGCGCTCAACACTTGGAAAAGATTGTGTGGAGGTTCTCGTGACCGAATCACCACTCGAAGGAGTGAAAATACTCAGCCTGGCGGAACAGTATCCTGGTCCGTATGCTACCTTGCTGCTTGCAGATCTAGGCGCAGATGTCATTCTGATCGAAAGGCCCGACGGAGGTGATCCGGCCCGAAAGCACAAAAGCCTTTTTTCCTCGTTGAGCCGCAACAAGCGAAGTGTCGTCCTTGATCTTAAGTCAGCAGCCGGTCAGGAATCCTTACTCGAGTTGAGTAAAACTGCAGACGTTATTATCGAAGGCTATAGGCCGGACGTAATGAAAAAACTCGGATTGAGTTACGAGGAACTCAGTTCTGTAAATCGCCGTTTGATATATCTCTCATTGACTGGCTTCGGTCAGAATGGCCCTTACCGCAGGCGCCCAGCCCACGACCTCACCTGCCAAGGGTTGGCCGGGGTTCTAATTCAGCAGGGTCGAACCGGTCACCCGCAAGCACAGTTTCAATTGCCCCTTGCCGATCTCGCCTCGGGCACCCTGGCAGCACTGGGTGTGGTTTCGGCTCTACTGGCGCGGGAGCGAACCGGACTCGGCTGCTACATCGATCTGGCTATGACCGATAGTCTGGTGTCATGGATGACGCCGTATCTCTACGCGAGCCTAAACGGAAGACCAATGGCAGAGGTGTACACGGACGAACCCGCCAATGGGACGTTCGCTTGCGCAGATAACAAGCTCATTACGCTCAGCATCGTGCATGAAGATCACTACTGGCAGGCTTTGTGCCGGGCGACTGGTCTGGCGCAACTGGCCTCGGCAAGCCGTCAGGACCGCCTACAATACGCTTCTGACTATCGCGCTCAACTTGCTACCGCGATCGCCAAGGAAACGCGAAAGGCGTGGGCAGATATTTTTAATACGATCGAGATTCCTTGGGGGGATGTGCTTCACCTGAATGAAGTCGCGAGAGATCCGCAATTGTGCACACGAGACCTATTTGTCCGGCTTAGCTCGGAGGACGGCGACGAATGGCACCTGAACCAACCGCTACAATTCGACTGCTACAAAACCGGAATTCGGCTTCCCGCGCCAAAGCTCGGCGAGCACACTCAGGAAATTTTGTCCCGCTGCGAATCCAGCAGGACCGGACGCGACCACCCGAATTGATCAGTCGCGGGACACTTCTCTCACTATCCCTGGGAGTGCCCGCAACTTGAGCAATTCCTGATAGTTCGGCCACAGGCATTTGATTCACGGTCGTCCATATCGCGGCGATCATGGGGGCGCCGCGCCGGCGCTTGACGCGTGCGCCGCGTTTGCCGTGTGAGCAGGGGACGAGCGCGAGTGGGTGGGTTCTGGGAGCACATCTCGACGAACAACCGCAGCTATGAATCGGCAAAGAAACCGGGACCAATGGAGGCACTCAAATGCAAAATACTTCTATAGGAACGAAAGCCCGCCCGCAGGAGGAGGATCACGTGCCCCCACTGAAGGGTATTCGCGTCTTGGCATTCACGCACTACGCGGCAGGACCAATCGCAGCGCAGTATCTTGGTTCGCTTGGGGCGGAAGTCGTCAAGATCGAGGCGCCGGCCGGCGATTATCAGCGTAAATGGATCAAGGAGCCGACGGCGGACCCAGACGCACCCAGCCCCTATTTCTTGGGCATGAATCGCAACCAGCGTTCACTGTCCATTGATCTGAAAACGCCTGAGGCACAAGCGGTCATTCGCGAGATGATCTCCCAGGCGGATGTCATTCTGGAAAATTTCCGACCCGGAGTCTTGGAGCGGATGGGTATAGGCAGTTCCGCCGTTCTCGCGGAGCACCCTGGAATAATCTATTGCTCGATAGCTGCTTATGGTCCTGCAGGCCCAAGCCGAAACAAGCCGGCGCTGGATCTGATTATCCAAGCCCTGTCGGGCATCGCCAGCCTGGGTGGGGCAGCCGATGGTCCGCCCGTTCCTGCCGGTGCCTACGTTGTTGATACCTACACAGCATCACAAGCAGTCATCGGCGTTCAGGCGGCATTGCGCCAGCGCGATCAGACAGGGCTTGGTCAGTGGGTGCGTGTGGATATGATGTCGTGCGCGCTTCACTTGCTGGCGTCGGAGTCTTGCTATGCGCTGAACGCACAGGAGCCGGCAAGTCGAGGGCGAAATGGCATTAGCCACAGTCACCAGCCAGCGCCTTACGGCATCTATTCCACCTTGGACGGGGCGATTGCTCTGGTGGCTTACTCCGCATCCCTCCCCGATCTTGCCGCCGCGTTGGGCCTCAGCAAGCAGATCATACCGCTGCTGGCGGGGAAGGGCCCTTGGACAAACCGGGACCAGATCGCCGGTATCCTGTCAGGTCGTCTGCGTCAGCTGACCAGCGATGATGCGCTTACGCGCCTTGCACCCACGGGTATCCTGCTGGCCCCTGTACGCAGTATCGATCAGGCGCTGGCCGATCCTGATGTGGCCAGCGAACTGGTCCGCGACGTCGAACACAGCTACGGCGGCCGCTATCGCGTCGCGCTGGAGCCGCTGAAGCTTTCAGGCTCTGCACTCGTTTTCAATCGTCCTGCCCCCGATCTCGGCGAGCATTCAGTGGAGGTTCTGCGCGAGACGGGGATCAATCAAGACCGCATCGATGCGATGATTGCTAGCGGCGCAGTTCGTGTGCCCGGCAGCCCGGAGAATCGGACATAGCGATTCGAACCGAGACGCAATATAGGACATTTGCGTCGCTGCTGATCTTGAATGCCAGCGAAGACGCCATCACGAAAGCCACAGGATTGCCCGTCGGCATACCACTGCCGAAGCCTGCTACGCCGATACAAATGTGTTCGCGCTGTCGAACGTCGCGGCATCATGCTCCAATTCCTGCGATCGCGATCCGCCGTTTCCGCTAAGACACGAACCACGACATTATTAAGATCCGCGGCCAAGAGGTCCTTGGGCGCTTCTTTTACTCGCGTGCTCGGGTGCGATCTTGCGTCCCTTTGCTCGTCCAAAGGGCGGGTCGCAGGGGGCACCCCAGCGCTCTGCTCAGACGACATGAGCGTTGGTCGGAAGAGGATACCAAGCGCAGGCACACGGTCGATCGCGCCAAACAGGTCGGGCGATTTCAGGTGGCGGATCATGGCAGGCACAGGGGCAATACCGGTCACCTTCCTAACGCAGCGATTATGGGCAGTGTGTATTCCGCGACTTCCAGGTCCGAATAGGGCCTTGACGAAACAGCGGGTAGACTACCGTCCCCGAGTGGGAAGGAAGTACGTTTGAAGTCGCTAGTCGACGGCTCGGGTTTCGTCGCTGAAAAAATTGAGCAATGCGACATGTTTTCGCCAGCGGCAGACGGTGGATGCTGGCGACCCCGCGCCGACTTTCATTGGCCAGTCCGCGCGAAGAGAGGCTCGTATGGGCAGGAGCTTGCCGCAATCTGGCGACTTGGCTGGTAAGGGCTCATTTGGTCCGCGAAATTGCCTTTCGCCGATCTTATGAGATCCCATTAGCCACGGGGCCGGACTGCGCTTCTGCCGAAAGCCTCTCAGCGGGAGAAGGACGGCGAAATTGGAATCCAGGCTTTATCCTTTGATGTCCAGCCGCGGGCCAACGCCCATGATGGCGGGCTCGGCCGAAAGCAGCTTCTTCGCCGTCGCCTTGACCTGGTCGAGATTCACTTGCTCGATGAGCGCGGGACGGCGCTGGATGTAGTCGATGCCGTGCTTGTCGAGCTGCAAACCGATGAGCGTGGCTGCAATCGAGCTGGAGGAATCCAGATTATTGATAGCATAGGCGCCGATGGAATATTTCTTGCTCGCCTCGAGCTCGGTCTCTGTCGGCCCTGTTTCCGCCAACTCCTTGATAACTTGACGTATTGCGCCTAGCGTCTCGGCGGCCCTGTCGGCGCGCGTCGACGTGGTCACGACAAGCGCGTCGGAATGCTGGTAGCCTTCCAGGTTGGACCCGATATCGTAGGCAAGGCCGCGCTTTTCGCGCACCTCCTGGAACAGACGTGAGGTAAATGGCAAGCCTCCGAGTATATCGTTTATCAGCTGCGCAGCATAGAATTCCGGGTCGTTGGGTCCGATGCCGGGAAAAGCCAGCTGAAGCGAAGTCTGCGGCAGGTCGTATGCGACCAACGTCCACTGGCCGAGCTTCGGGGCGATGTCGGGGACCGGGGCGAGCGCCTGCTTCTGAGGCAAATTGGCGAACAATTGGTCGAGCTTTTCACTCAGGGCCTTGGCATCAATGTCGCCGACGACCGCAACGTGTAGCCCGTCACGGGCGAACATGGCCGTGTGGAAGGCGCTTAGATCCGCCGGCGTTATACCGGCGAGGCTTTCCTTGGTGCCCTTACTCGGCCTCGAATAAGGATGCGTGCCGTAGATTCTGCGGCGCCATACAAGCTCAGCGATCGCATGAGGTTCGCGCTCCTTGGCGATGATGCTGGAAAGAATCTGGGCGCGGACGCGGTCGACCGGCTCCTGATCGAAGCGGGGCCTGTTGATCGCGATCCTGAGCAGGTCGAAGGCCGCATCCTTCCGTTCGGAAAGCATGCGCATCGAGCCATAGATGCCGTCGCGCCATGCGTTGAAGCCCATCTCGGCGCCGGCGCCATCGAGCTTCAGTTGGAAGGCATTGCTGTCGAGTTCGCCCGAGCCTTCGTCGAAGAGGCCGGCCATTAGATTGGCAAGCCCTAGCTTGCCCACCGGGTCCTGCGCGGTGCCGCCATCGAAGACAAAGCCGATGGTGATGATGGGTGCCGTATGGTCCTCTACCAGCCAGGCGTTGATGCCTTTTTGAGATTTCACCACCTGGAGGTTCATCGCAGCCGCTTGGGCGGTGAGCCCTGGCAGGATGAGGAAGACGACGGCGAGGAGCAGGATGGCCAGCAGGGTGGCGTGGCGTGCGGTCCTCCCATCTCCCACAAGGAGAGCAGGGGAGGCAGATGCAAAGGTGCCGCGGTGTTGGTGGTTCGTCATCACATCAATTCTCCGTCTTGGGAACGAGATAGCCGGTGGTCGAATGGCCAGGCACGAGATAGCGGGCTGCAACGGCTTTGACCTGATCGGCGGTGACCTTGCGGATGCGGTCCGGCCATTCCTCGACATCTTTCAGAGTGCCGCCGGTGGCAAGCGTGGATCCATATATGTTGGCGATGTAGGACTGCTGATCCTGGGCGAAGATCTCCGAGCGGTTTAAGCGGTCTTTAGCCATGTCCAACTCGTCATTGCCAACGCCATCCTTGGCGATCCGGGCGACTTCGGCACCCGCCGCGGCTTCCAGATCGGCGAGCTTTGCATCGCCGCGCGGCGAGACGGAGATCGCGAACTTCGTGGCATCAAGCGAGGCCCCCTGGAATCGGGCGCTGGCCCCGGTGGCGACGCCCTCTTTCACCACAAGCGCTTGATAGAGCCGGCTGCGGCTGCCGCCGCCGAGGATCTCGGCCAGCAGATCGAGCGCCTCAGCCTCGCCGGGCTCGGCCGTGCGATAGGACGGAACCACCCAATGTGTTGAGAAGCGAGGCACCGAAACGCGCGCGTCGGTCAGCGTCACTGTGCGCTTCGTGTTCTGCTGAGGCTCGACCGGCCGGACTCGCGGCAGCAGCTCCGGTCCACGCGGGACCTTGCCATAGGTCTTCTCGGCCAGCACCTTCACCGTTTCCGGCTCGACGTCGCCGGCTACCACCAGCACGGCGTTGTTGGGGCTATAATATTTGTTGTAGAAGGCGACGGCGTCGGTTCGGTTAAGCTGCGCAATCTCATGCATCCAGCCGATGACCGGGATGCGGTAGGGCTGGTTCTGCCAAAGTGTGGCATCGACCGCCTCGTCAAGTATAGCCCCCGGATTGGTCTCGATGCGCCAACGGCGTTCCTCCAGGACCACGTCGCGCTCGATCTTGACGACGTCGTCGGTGAGGATGAGGTTGCGCATACGGTCGGCCTCGAAGCCCATCATCTGCTCCAATGCCGACGGTGTTACTGTCTCGAAGAAGGCGGTAAAATCGCGATTGGTGAAGGCGTTAATTGATCCGCCGATCTCGGCTACGGCGCGGGTCAACTCGCCAGCGGCGTGATTGGCCGTAGCCTTGAACATCAGATGCTCGAAGAAATGCGCGATGCCGGACTTGCCGGGCGACTCGTCGGCGCTGCCGATCTTGTACCACACCATATGAGTGACGATCGGCGCATGATGATCGGGGATGACGACCACCTCCATTCCGTTGTAGAGCAGGAACGTCACCCTGCCGTCGTCGTTGGCAGCCAAAACCGGAGCGGTCGTCGCGAGAATCAACGCGGTCGCAATAAATGCCCTGCGCAGCCGGTGAAACGGAACTTTGGTCCACGGCTCCGATTGTGGCGGTGAGATGATCGGCAAGGTTCCAGGCAAGGTGATTTGTTCCTCATGTTGAAGGTGCTCGGTGTCCGTCTTTCCTTGTGGGAGAAGGTGGAGCAGCGGGCAGCGCCCACTCGGGTGAGCAATCGGATCCATGTTGCAAGGGCTTACTCGTGCGTCCTTCTCCCGAGCCGGGAGACCGGCGGCGGATTTTTTCGGTGATGTGACCATGCGACAGCTTCTCCTTGGCGGGCACGCGGTTTGGTTGCACGCACGTCCCGTGCCAAATGAGAACCGTTTCTGAGCAATGGATACGCGAATGTCGCGTATCCCACATTGTCGGATATCGGACGGCGCTGGATGCGAGCGCTTGCGGTTTGGGACGATACTTTGCTGGCGCGGAAGGGCATTGAGCGTGCGGCCACTCGTGGCTCTGCACAGGGATTATGACACTTTGCCGGTGGGCATTGGATAGGCTTTGGCCATTTTGAGGCGGGCCTGTTCGCTTTAGAATATCCAATTGACGCCGGCGCCGCTGTTATTTCGCTGGTTTCCCCTAGCGGCGACGATTGGCAATGGGCTGTCACAGCTTTCGATACGGCGGTCGGGGCATTGACTGCGCAGGACGCCGATCTCGATCTCGACCTGTTAAGCCTGCTGGCATGCGTGGGCGTGTAATTGTATTCCAGCCGTCGCAGGATGCTTCCCGCCTCCAATGGCGGCAGAGCCTGATAAGGCGCGGGCGTGTGGGTCGACAGGTCCGGGTTGGTCGAGATCGACGCGATAGAGTGCATTCATCGGAATGGCCTCCTTCTCAATTGCGGAGGTTCTGGAAGAATCAGAAAATGAATCAATTCCTTGGCAGACAGCCGCTACCCTGCTTAACCGAAAGCAAGGCCAGTATCTCGCGTTCATCTGGACCTACAGCGCTCAACGGTCGCTCGCCGGCCGAACGCGACACGCAGCTCTTCTGCCGCGTCACCGCGCCCTCTGTCCATCAGATGGTGGCTCACCCTCGAGCGCGCTCGATTGATCCACCCTGGCCTCGCGCGGTATTGAACTGGCAGCAGGTCAAACCTCTCGTCGAACCCGACAGCCTACCCAGGTTACAACCCGCCGAAACCGTCAAATCCTCTGTGCAAAGGTACTGGCTGCGGGACTGGCGAGCATTGGCATTGTGGAAGGCATCATCATAGCTCACGGATTCCGAGGTTCCTGAATCTTCGGGGTGAGGCGGGACGTGCGGGAATTGGGTGCGTGGATTGATTCGAATTGAGGCTGTGCATCGCGGCTATCTTCCTCCTCCATTGCGAAACGTTCATATTGCTGAACCGGATAATATAGTTCGCAAGCGAAAGCAAAATCCAGGAGCAATTGTTGGAAAAAGGACTTCTTCGTCGGCGTAGGACCCTCCCGCTGGTAGAGGGACAATTGTAGAGTAGGCAGGAATGCGCCGTCGATGGTGGCCAACTGCAAATGTGAGCGGCCAACTCGCTTTTCTGATTTCTTCTGGTAGCCCATATCAACGTACTCCTAGTGTGCAATCATCGCACTCGTAGTGTACGAGCCTGACCCGAATCTGACGGATCGTTCGATTGTGATCCAGATCAAAGTTGATTTGGTCGCAATCCAAGCCCTCAGCGCTCTCGTGCTGCCTCTCCGATCAGGAGACGGCGGCCCGAGGTAAGAATGCTGTTCGAGCTTCCTACTGTGATCAGAGCCTAAATGCCGAAAAGGGCGCCGAGCCTTTCGGTGGCCGGAAGCAAGGGGTCGATCAAGCCAAGATCGTAGATCATCGTCGTTTCGAGATCCCCCTTGTGGTCGACGTAGTGCGATATGGCCTCATGCGATACTCCCTGGCCCGTCAACATCAGAGAGATCGCGATCCGCTTGAGGTCGTAGAGCTGGTGGTCGGGGACGCGGGAACAGGATTTTGATTTTAGGCCAGCGCAGACGTTGGGCCTGCACCATCCCAGCAACCCTGAGATGGATCGGCACCGCACGGTAGGTGTACTCGTAGAGCGAACGGGCAGCTTGATGCCTTTGGCGTTGTGCTTGGGCCAGACAAGCTTCTCCAGATCGAAATGGCCGAATTCCGCCTTGGCCAGGTCGCTGGGGCGGGTGGGGCATGGTCAGAAACCGGATGCCCATGAAATTGCAGAGCTCCTGCATCTGGTCGTTGGCGGTTAACACCTGCCTCTTGACTGGAGCCATGTTCGGCTTGCAGGCGCCTCTAGGTGATCTATTTCAGGCGGCGCCTCAAACACGGGATAGAAGATGTGGGCCGCAATTTGCCGGATCTGCTCCGTGGAGTAATCCCGGCGGCGGCGCACCCATCTTCCGCGCGCGGATTGGACTGCAGGAGTTGCGCATGTCGACCAGCTGCATTCGGATGGTCCAGTTATAGAGCGCCAAAACGTGCCGCAACGCGCTGTTGAAGACATATGGCGAGGCAATTTGCTTTTGGAATTCCTCAAGAGGACTCGTCAGCTTCTCGAAAGCTGAGCCGAATAGCATGCGAACGCGAAAGGCTAGCCAACCTACCGCTAGCTAACCAACCTACCGCTATTTGAAGGGGTAATCACGAGTTCGCAAGCTCGATCCATTCGATCCAAATCTCGCGCAAGCCGTGCTAGGGCGATATGTGGACGGGCGACATTCCGGTCATGGCGAGGCCGGCGTAGCGGCAACGCCGCAGATTGCGTTCGCAGCCGGGATCGTGCTCTCGAGTTCGGTGCGCGGCTGTCAGCAAGGTATTACCGTGCGCATTAGCGGAATCGACCCCTGCGTCGGCAAAGTGCCGGAACGCTGCGATACTTAAGGGCACTACAAGTTCCAATTGTTTCTAGAGATATGCAATTGGGCGAATGAGGTATTTCAGATTGGAAAAGGGTCCTTTGGCCGAGCTGTTGGTCGAACAGTTCGAGAATATGCCGCCGCAGCTGCGGGTCGCTGCGTGTTTCGTGCTCGACCATCCTAAGGATGTCGCGCTGATGTCGATGCGCGAGCAGGCGAACCAGGCCGGCGTTTCGCATATCACCATGATGCGGCTGGCGCGATGGCTTGGCCTTGACGGCTACGAGGATATGCGCAGCCTTTACGCGCGGGCGCTGCGTGAGACAATCGCCGGTCAGCCGGCGCGACAGGGCGTCGAAAACGATGGCGCTCTGGGATGTTCGACTGTCGGGGTCATTGCCGACACGCTCGCGGCCCAGATTTCAAGCCTCGGTGAATACGGCAATGCCATGCAGTTCATCGCCGCCGCCGACCTGCTTGCAAGATCACGCAATCTGTTCGGCCTCGGCTCGCGCTCCGCTCATCCGGTCGCGAGCCACTTCGTTCACATGATGTCGTTTGTGGTTGGCGGTGACCGCAAGGTGACGCTTGTCAGCGAGATGGGCCGACAGGGTCTGGATGTCCTTCAGCACGCCGGACGTGGCGACGTGCTTCTGGCTGTGGGCATGTCGCCTTATGAACGTACGACGGTCGACGTGGCGCGCCAGTCGGCTCGGCAGGGGGTCGGCGTGGTGGCAATCACCGACAGCAGCGTGTCACCGCTGGCCCGGATCGCGCGGGAAACCATCATCGTTACGTCGAATTCGCAGTCGTTCTTCCGAAGCATGGCGCCGGCGTTCGCCGCCGTCGAGCTTCTGGCGGCACTGACGGCCGGGCGGTCCGAAACGGATGCCGCAGAGCGGGTAAAACAATCGGAAGAGCGGCTTGCCGCTTTCGGCATTTATTGGAAGCCTCGCCGATAGCATCTGGATCGAACGGGCATGGCGCCAGCCAGGCTGCCGGCAACAGTGATTTTCCGGAGGTCGTCCAGATGGTTCGTCCGACAACGCCTACCAAGCTCCTAATCCAGCCGCAAAAGGGTAGACGCCTCGGCAAACGCCGCGCAAATAGCGCGGCTAATCCCGCCTTTCATATTCTGCGCAGATCATGCCGGTGGCAGCTGCGCGCTTCGGAAAAAGTCCAGACAATGAAATTAAGCCGCGAGGGTCCGCTTCGCCGGCGCCGGCTCAGGCATTTCCGGCTGTTTCGGTTTGCGGCCGACCCCCACCGTCTTGGCCAATGCCGAGCATGCCGCGGCGTAATTTGGCGCACGGCAGTCTCCTCGGAAGAACACTGCGCCTGGCAATGCTCATGTGAAACCTTAAGAGTGCTCGTCAGCTTCTCGAAAGCTAAGCCGGATAACATCAGAGCGCCAAGGCTAGTCAACCCAACCCCGTTCGGAGGGCAACATGGACCCATTTCGCAATCTCGATCTTCCCTTGGATCCAAATTTCGCAGCGTCCTACGCCATGACGCACCAGGAGCAAGCGTTCCAAGCTGGGCAAGGGGACTTTGAACTGCACCTAAACAAGGCTCCGCAAGCCGGTGCCGTAAATCCCCTCACTATGGAGCGCCATAATCCCTCTGGGGGGCTTAAGCCCTTTGGTCAAACGATTTCTATGCTCGATAGCGATCAGCGGGTCAAATATGCTAAGGAGCTACGTGACCGTGACGGCTATCCCAAAGTCCCACCGTCTTTGGTGAATCCCACATCGCCAGCAACGGATACCAAGCAAAATCTCGCGCCGTGGAGGACGCTGCCACCTGAGGCGTTGCCCAACAAAATGGGGCTCTGCGCCAGCAAGCCACACACATCGGATGCAACTTTTCACAGTTCAAACTCCTCCACCACGAGCGCCAGTACATCTTCTCCGGCGAGGCCGAGCACCTCCGTGTTCGAATACAGGACGGCCGAATTGAGCCAGGCGAATGAAAACGGCATCTGCGTTGGGCTGACTGCGGAGTGGCTACTCAATCGCAACAACAGCGCGTCAGCCCGAATGAATGCGCTAATACCTGGATCGGAAAGGCATGCCTCAGCGGCTGTGCGGCAGCAGCAGTATCAGGACCTCAAGGATGTATTGCGAAGCGAGGGTGCAGGATCTTCTCAGGCCGACCTTCAGGCACAAAACACCGTGTTGCAGGAGGCGGGATTGGCACCATCCGGAAAAGAGAAGAAACACAAATTCGGCGAGCCTTCGAGCTTCTCGCGCATGCTTGACAAAATCACCGAAGACGGATCGACCCATTTGCTGAGCCTGTATTTCGCCCAAGGTGGTGCACACACAATTGCGACCACGGCGTCGAATGGAATGACCACGCTCTTCGATCCTAACTATGGAGAATTTACTGTTGGATCACGCGAGATGGCTTCATTGTTCCAAAGCCTCACCAATCGTTACAGGAACCCAAACGGGCAGCATTTGTCGACAGTCACCACACAAAGGATGTACTGAGTCGGGCCGAACTTTTCGACGGCTGGATATCACCTTCGTCACTGTGCGGAACACGGCCCGATCGCCGCGATGTTCATCCGGCGTCAGCCTGTAATGGGTCGACAGATGGCGCTTTAGCGATTTGAATTTCTTCCCGTTCCTCAAGGGAGAAAATGTAGTCCGGTGTCACCGACTTCCTGATCGGCACAGCAGGCTTGAGGGTAACCGGCTCTTCTGCCGAGAGGCTTGCGGCCGTGCCCCTCAGGGCTGCGTGCACTTAGCCGATCAGGGCAGGGAGATCCCCCACCGGGACCGGATTGGTTGGAGACATACGCTGAGACGACATCGGCGGTGAGCTCGATGAGGTTGTCGATGTTTTTGTCGGCTTGTTCTGTCATGAAACTCTCCGGGCGGCTTAAAGAGCTATGACGGAAGATGGTGTCAGGGGATCGTGCGTCTCGGAGGGATGTGGAACTGAAGAAGCTGCTATCTGTCGTCATGGCATCGATAGTCGCGTTGGGAGAGAAGCTTAGCCTGCTAAACACTTGAGGAGTAGTCACTTGCGTTTGGGCATTTCATTCACGGCGGGCGAGCCTGCTCAAGGACGAAGCAGGCAGCTCCTCCTTGAAATGTCCACCTAAAGCAAGCTCGCCTGCTCGGCCTGCCGGCGCAAATTCTGCCGCGGTCGCGGACCGATCTGCTGGATCACCAACCCGGCCGCCAGCGAGCCGAGATCGCCGCAATCCTTGAGGCTGCGCCCGGTGGTGTAGCCGTGCAGGAAACCGGCGGCATAGAGGTCGCCGGCGCCTGTCGTGTCGACCAGTTCCTTGATCGCGGTCGCCTGGATGAGCACGGTCTCGTCGCCGCGCACGGTGACCGAGCCTTTTTCCGAGCGGGTCACGGCGGCGATCCGGCAATCCTTGCGAATCTGCGCCAGCGCCTCGTCGAACGACGATGTCTGGTAGAGCGACTTGATCTCGTGGCTGTTGGCAAAGACGATGTCGACGGTGCCCGAGCGCATCAGTTCGAGGAACTCGTCGCGGTAGCGGTCGACGCAGAACGAATCCGAGAGTGTCATGGACACTTCGCGGCCTGCCGCGTGCGCCAGCTTCGCCGTCTGCCGGATCGCTTCCTTGGCCCGCGGCGGGTCCCACAGATAACCCTCGAAATAGGTGACCTTGGCGCCGGAAGCCTTGTCCGCCTCGACATCCTCCGGCCCGAGTTCGATGGCGGCGCCGAGATAGGTGTTCATCGAGCGCTCGCCGTCGGGAGTGACGAAGATCATCGAGCGCGCCGTCGGCGGCTCGCCCTTGAGCGGCTTGGTGTCGAAGGCGACGCCCTGCGCGTGGATGTCATGCGCGTAGATTTGGCCCAGCGCATCGTTCGAAACCTTGCCGAAGAAGGCGACGCGGCCACCGAAGCTGGCGACGCCGGCCGCCGTGTTGCCGGCGCTGCCGCCGGACGCTTCGATCGCCGGGCCCATGCGGCTGTAGAGCAGTTCGGCGCGCTGGGTGTCGATGAGGTTCATCGCGCCCTTGATGATGCCGTTGGTCTCGAGGAATTCCTCGTCGCACTGGGCGATGATGTCGACAATGGCATTGCCGATGCAAAGCACGTCATAATCCGGCATCAATGTCTCCGCCAAAAAACCCAGCCGGCTTCTTGCCATGCCGGTCGGGCGCGGGTCTAGCGAGTTGGAATGGGTGCCGCATGCGCTTGATCCAGCGTCGGCCCTCAAGCTGCTGCAGGTCCTGCCTCACGCAGCAAGTCGTCGGCTCTGTCCGTCCTCTCCCAGGTGAACTCGGGCTCTTCACGGCCGAAGTGCCCGTACGTCGCGGTCTTGCGGTATATCGGGCGTAGGAGATCAAGCATCTTGATAATGCCTTTCGGTTGCAGATCGAATAACTCGGGAATAAGGCGCTCGATCCGCTTTTCATCGATCCTTGCGGTCCCGAAGGTGTTGACGTGAATAGACACCGGCGCGGCCACGCCGATGGCGTAGGCAAGCTGCACCTCACACACCTGCGCAAGTCCGCTAGCTACGATATTCTTCGCAACGTACCGCGCCGCATAGGCAGCTGACCGGTCAACCTTGGATGGGTCCTTGCCCGAAAAGGCGCCGCCGCCGTGGCGCCCCATCCCGCCGTAGGAATCGACGATGATCTTGCGTCCGGTGAGCCCGCAGTCGCCGCGCGGCCCACCAATCACGAACCGGCCCGTTGGATTGACCAGGAACCTGAGCCCCGTCGTATCCAGGTGGGGCGGCAAAACCGGCTTTATGATCTCCTCAATGACGCCTTCTCTTACTGTTTCTTGTGAGACCACCTCGTCATGCTGCGTCGACAGGACTATGGTATCCAGCGCCACCGGGCGCAAACCTTCATAGCGCACGGACACTTGAGATTTTACGTCCGGACGCAACCAGCTAAGCTGTCCCGTTTTCCGGACCTCTGCCTGCCTTTTCGTCAAATGGTGAGCGAGTTGGATCGGCAAAGGCATCAATGTATCGGTCTCGTTGCATGCGTACCCGAACATGAGGCCCTGATCCCCCGCCCCCTGCTCGAGATCCTGTCCTCGACCCTTGTCAACGCCCTGGCTAATGTCGGGCGACTGCTCGGTGAGAGCCAGAACGACGGCGCAACGCCGACCATCAAAGCCGATGGCATCGTCGTCGTATCCAATATCGAGTATCGTATCGCGGGCAACTTGGCTGTAATCGATCTGCGCACTGCTGGTGATCTCGCCAGCCAGAACGACCATTCCGGTCTTGACCAATGCTTCACAGGCCACGCGCGCCTTGGGGTCGTTACGCAGGATTGCATCGAGGATGGAATCCGAGATGTTGTCGGCCATCTTATCTGGATGTCCCGCGCCGACGGATTCGGAAGTGAACACGAATTGCCTGGTCATGGAATGCCCTCGCTTCTGGGTGCTGGAGTTGTATGGGAGTGCGCTGGATTCGGCCGTCTTATCGGTCGGTGATACCAGGGACATCGAAGGCAGCGCAGAAGTCGGCAACGTCTTTTCGCACCGAGGCATGAACATCTGGGTCGGCGGGCTCGCGGCAGATCAGGTCGATGAAAGCGGCGATCTGCACCATTTCTCCCTGGCGCATGCCCATGGACGTCACTGCTGGTGTGCCTAAGCGGATACCACTTGTGACCGCCGGGTCTCGCGGGTCGCCCGGCACCATATTGAAGTTCGTAATGATGCCCGCCTTTGCCAGTCGCTCGGCATAGGCTTTGCCTGACAATGGTCGATCCCGAAGATCAAGGATCAGCATGTGATTGTCGGTCCCGCCGGTGACCAGCTCATAACCTCGCTCCAGAAGCGCCTCGGCCAGAGCCTTGGCATTCTTGACGATCTGCTGACCGTAGACACGGAAAGCCGGGTGAGAGGCTTCCTCCAAAGCGACAGCTAGCCCGGCGATGATATTGATATGGGGCCCGCCTTGCAGGAGAGGGAACACCGCGCGATCTATGCGTTTGGCGAGATTGTGTTTGTTCTTCGGATGATGGAGCGCCTGATGGCGGTCTTCATTCCTTGACAAAATGAACCCACCGCGTGGACCGCGTATCGACTTGTGGGACGTGCTGCCGACGACGTCGCAATGGCCGACAGGATTCGGGTGGGCTCCGGCGACAATCAGGCCACTGATGTGTGCGATGTCGGCCGCCAGATAGGAGTTCACCTCCAAAGCGATCTCGGCCATTGCCGCGTAGTCAAAGACACGCGGATAAGCAGTTGCGCCGACCCAAATGAGTTTCGGCCGTTCCCGTTTGGCCGTGTCGCGCAAGCCGTCATAATCAATTTGCTGCGTGTTTTCGTGCAGGCCATAGGGGACGCGTTGATAATCACTGCCGGAGAAGTTGACCGACCAACCATGCGTGAGATGGCCTCCCTCGGGGAGGGGCAAGCCCATGACCTTAGCCCCGGGGCTCAAAAGTGCTCGATAGATGGCCTGGTTGGCCGGCGAGCCGGAATAAGGCTGGACGTTAGCGTGCTCACAGCCGAATAGCGCCTTCAGGCGCTCGATAGCGAGGTTCTCCAGCTCATCGACGATCTCGTTTCCCGTGTAATAGCGCGCACCAGGGTACCCTTCAGCGTATTTGTTGGTGAAAATCGAGCCGGTCGCTTCCAGCACCGCCGAGGAGGCAAAGTTCTCCGATGCGATGAGTTTGAGCGTCGTACGCTCCTGCCGCACCTGTTTTTGAAGCAGTTCGTGAACGCGGGAATCAACCGCGGCCAGGGGAGACCGTCCGTAGGTGTCGAGCGGCGCGCTTGCACTGGCAGCGGAATTTCCCATGGCAGTTTCCCGTTCCAATTGGATTGATCCTTCTCACGGCTAGCAGGCGGTCTCCTTGGACCGCGCATCTCGTATCTCTTCGAGGCGTTGCAGGTCTCGTTTATGATAGCCATCGTCGTGGGGCAGGAGATCAATCAACAATTGAACCAGCCCGCCGTCCCTGCCTCCCGCTTTGAGGTGGTACGAATACTCCCGACGTTGTTCGTTGCAGCAAAGAAAGTCAGCCTTGGCGAGCCGCCGGACGTCTCGTCCAACAAGCTCGCGCCGCAACCCCAGAACTTTCGCTAGCTCGCAAACCGTTAGGCTCGCGTGTGCGCAAAGGCCAAGGATTCGAAGTCGATCAAGATGCGCTGCCGTCCTCAGGCGATTGACTAGTGTCATCATTGGTAAGCATCAAGCCACATCAAAAATTGCGGCACTGGTCCTGCTGACTTCGTCATTTGGCGTCTCCGAAGATGCTACAGCTTCCGAAACCAATAGCTTCTTGGACCAAGGTTTACACGTTGGGCCGCAACCAAGGTGGGGGCTTTTATTGACCTGCCTTCAAAACCGAGATGCATGCTGTTCGGCCCTCGGAGAGCATGCAGCACCATGATTTGATCCCCACTTCCATCATGCGACATGCGTACCATTCGCGGGGGGGTGGAGTTGCAAAGACTCTACGAATTTCTTTGAAGGATTTGTTGCAACGACTGCTGCCATACGTTCGTAGGCCTGAGGATCTGGTCGAGTTCGCGCTGGCCGAAGCGCACGGCTATAATCGCGGCGCGCGCGTGGCCGGCTCATGCAGACGGATCAATATTGCGGATGGTTTGCGTCCTGCGTCCCGCCACCGTGATCCGGCATGCTCGCCCCATCGCTCGGCACCAAGGCCGGCTACGAGAGCCGGCACCGCTATTTCGGAAACATCCAGTCACGTTTGCGAAGTGGCTGTTGGAATTGGTGATGCTTTGACGCATTGTCGCCGGAATTTAGCTGCGCCGCCGCCTCAATCTCCAACGAGACAGTCGGCGTTGCCTGAGACGGTTCGGTCCGGCACCGGCTCGTAAACCCCCAGCCCTCCAACTACGGGTCAGCGTCGGATCGAACCAACTCGGTTTCCCTGGAAATCGGGTGCGACGATCCCAAGACCTGAATGGCCGGCATCAGAAGCACGCTGAGGCCGGTTTTTTATTGGCTAATGCATATCCGCCAAAGACCGCAGTGGTTTTGGGACGACGACCATAAAGCAATAGTTTGGGTCGCGCCGGCCTGAACCGCAGGGGCGTTTTAGGCGGTGCCGGGCAAGAAAAGGTACCAGCAAGAGAAGGCGAACTCGCAACCGAGCGAGAGCTGCTCCCCTTGTCGCCTTTCGCGTTCAGACCTGTGAATCCTGCGCAGTACTCGCAAGCTCTGCTGATCCTGCCGGGCAGGGATGCTCGGACGCAGGATGCACCGCCCATAGGGCCAATCAATGTCGCCATCATTGGCTCTTGGAGTCGTCAGCTTCTCGAAAGTTAGACCTCCTAATAGGAGCCTTGGGCAACAATTGGAGGAAGGAAAGCATGTCAGATTTTGGCTTTCGTGGTTTGGTCTGACGGGCTCGATCCTGGCATGTTTCCAGAAGATCTGCGACGCCAGATCGCGTCGACGTGCGGCATGAGGCGATCGCTGCGAGTCCTGGCCGCTACTGCTAAGGTGAGCTTGGCCAGGATGTAGGCCGCGCCGTCCGGCCCCGGGCTGACCGCGACGGTCGACGGCCATGCTGCTGGTCTTCACACCTCATGCCACGTTTCATCTGGGCGATCGCACTTATACGCCGAAGTTCTGAAACACCACGGCTGACCGAGATCAGCCCCAACACCATCGGAGATGGAATATGACGGGCATTGGCCGACCCGGAAGATCGCGCATGGGCAATGCTGGAACCGACAGCACATGGGCATCGAGCAGTTCACGCTCGCAATCAAATCTTGCCCCTGGGGAAGGCAGCCAATCGTTCGATTCCGTCGTAGAGCAAATGCGCTCTGGACCTCAAGATAGCGGCACATCCTTCGCTCGCGTTCCGCCCGGTGCCGATGATGTCCTTGGCGATGGGCCTTCCGGTCCCTCCGTTGGCGCGCATCGAAGCCCACATACAGCCACTACGAGGCGGGCTGTCACTGCGCGCCGCCGCGGTTATCCTTCAATGTCCGAGGCTGGAGCCAGCCAGCCGCCAGCCTGGGATGTGGCAGTCCCCATTTCCTTGAGAGGCGAAGAAATCAACGCGGCAAAGCAACGAGTGGACGGCCTGCAGGAGGAACTGGAGGCTTGCCGCAATGCGGCCATGAAGGCCCGGAACCTGGAGGAGGCGCAAGAGCTGATCGATCGGGTGGTCAATGCAGGCTCAGCAGTTCTGGACTACTACGCGAGCCTGCCACAGGCTGTGGCGCGGAGCATTCTGTCCGACGATGAAGCGCGTCAAGTCCGCTCCACTGTGCTCGATGCGGCGGACCAATGCGACCAACTGGGCAGACCGACTATCTACGCCTTGGAACAGAGCAAGGAGCGTACGACCGCCCTGCTCAGGGGGCTCCAAGCCAGCGCTACCGGCGACCAGCTGAGCCGATCGGTTTCCAGTCTAGCGCAGCCCCATGTGCTCAGCATGGAGTGGTGGGAAAAGAAGACATGGCGCTGCGAACGGATGCGGTCCGTCTGCGCGGCCACTGTCAACTTACCAAGTGCAACTACCGAGATCCGACAGGTCGAAGAGGCCGCCCTGCGGCTGCACACCGGCTGGCTAGTGAATAACAAGGTCACGCTGGTGCAATCGCGGATCTCTCTCGCGCAGGTCAAGATTGAGCCGCTGGCGAGCACGTTCGAACCAGCCGTGAGGGACATCCTCATGGATGAGAAGGGACGGGTGCGTCTGCTGGGAACCTTCGTCGGTGACGTTTTTCCGGCATTCCTCTCTACGTCCGACGCTGTTCTGAAGAGCAATGGGCGCCCACTCGACGCAGAGCACTGTGCCGTTCTGGAAGGCGTCATGGAGCGGCTTTCGGAATTTGCATTGGCGTTGCAAGACGACATCGTTGCCAAGCTAAGCGATGGCCGAACAGGTGCCGACCTCCCATTGCAACTGTTGGGCCAGATCGTGGACGACGCTTGGATCACTGCGCACGAGGTTATGCACTTGCTGGCACTGCAGCCGAATACCTCAGCCGTCATTACACCGTGGGCTGACGCCGGCGCTGCGATACCGTCCGACGGCAAGGCTGCAGTGGCCGAAGGCTCTGCATCGCGCAGGAAGGGGAAAGGCAAGAGCAAGCAGGCCGCTGGCGCCGGCAGCTCGGCTACCGGGCGGCCGCAAGTCGCTGCCGGCGGCAGCGTCACGGCGCCAGCAACCAAGGTTCTCGTGCGCTCGGATCTAGGTACGAAGAAGCTCGTGAGCGCAAAGGAGGCGCATGCAAGTGCGTCGTCGGCGGCTGCACATTTGGCGATCTGGCAGACCCCGGCGTCGAGGGCGGCCCTGACGGGACGACTCACGCGGTTGGACGAACTTTTGCAGTTCGATCTGGCTAGTCAGCAACGGACCGTCTCGCGAGCGCGCCAGATGAAACCCGAGGACTCCGACCACGCCGTGGACACCGTGGTCGAGCGCCTGCAGACGCAGGCCACCGAGATGCAGGCCTGTCTGGCTGCGTTGGAGGAACCTCGTCGACGCGGCCTATTCACGCCTGCGCAAGTGGTCGAAGTGCACGACAAAACAGTCCAGCTCAAGGGGATGTTGTCCGAAGCGCGGGGACTGGCCAAGGCTTTGACCGAGGAAAAGGCCTCTACTTCGATCGAATGCATGAAGACCTACGCCTTTCCGTCACAAAAGTACCTTGAACACTTGCGGGAGGCCAACGAGTTGACGCCTGCCGATCGACCACGCGCGTTGAGGGACGAGCCAGGGACACTGTTCGAGATCAGGCTGCAGCCCAAGGCGCTGCGCAATGGTGCAATGCCGAGGCCGATGTGGGTGCACATCCATACACAGCAACCGGTATTTGCAGGGCAGTTGGCGATGCTGGATGACGCCGACTTCGCCGCTTGCCACGTCAAGTCCAATGAACAGCGCGGCCACAATCGGCAGTGGCAGGACGCCCGGGCTGCGATCGGTCACGAGAACGTCGTGATCCACCGCGGCAAGCTCACCCCTGCGTTCTGTAAGTCCTTGTTGACCACAGTGCCTGGCGGCCAGCCACGCCACCCGCTTGCCGAGGCGGAGCACCGGTCGGTGCGGGCTGCTCGACGCTGGATATAGGTGGGGACCTCTCGCGGTGCCACCGGGATCGAGCTCGATCCGGTGATCGCACGCGTCGTCCGGCTGCGGCAGCCGCGCGCATCCTCACCGGCGACTTCGCCCGCACCAAGCTGCCGGCGAGTTTCGATCCCCATTGGTCCGCCCTTATACGATCGCGCGGTACGATGCGAGCGCGCCTATCGCTCGATGGGTTTGCGTCTTCATGACTACTGCATCGCGCTCGATCGATCTCTTGAAGCCGGGCGGGTTCGCAGTGTTCATGACGTATTCGACATCATGGACAAGATCGATAGCCGAGCGCGAGAGCGTATTGCGAGGTCGACCAATCTCGTCGTTGCCGTTCGACTGCCCGAAGATAGTTTCCGAGGCTGATGCCGGCATCGAGCCGGCAGCATTCCCGATAAGCGCGCCAGCATCAATCCGCAAGCTGTTCCGCTCCGCGATGCGCTGCGAGAGATGCTGAAGGCCCAGGAATTGGATGAGAACGTGCAGATCAAACAGCGCGTCGCCGCGCGGCAACGACTCTTACGTGCGGATCAGCTCACTGTCAGCTCGTTCGAGTATCTTTTCGAGCGCAACCCAACGCCCCAAGCTCACTTCCAAAGATTCATGCCAAAAAGGGAAACGAATTGCCATGTACAGTCGAATCAGTGGCTCATCTACAAGCGCCTGCGAAGCTAACGAAACAACGCCGTCTAACGACAGTGATAGCTTTGGGGAAACAATTGCAAGCATGGCGCCTGATCTCCATGCTAGTTCGTCTTCAGCGCCCGCACGGCCATACGCGCTCGTTTCCCAGCCTCCTATCGTCGAGATCGACAGGTCTTCATTCGGTAGGAAAGTGAGGGAATTTTACGGCGATGAAATCAAACAAATCGCGGACAATCCGCAAGAGTACACGGATTTCGTGTCCTCAAAAGCCGCGCGCACGGTAATGGTTGCAAGGCTCTGCGGTGGTACCCACGATGATACGGAAGAGGCGCGATACTTTAGTTATCAGCTAGGCAAAAAAAGCGTTGGGATCTTAAGAACAGAAGGCGGATTTAGCATCGAAGGAGAATCGTGGCGGGAACAGTTTCCTGGGAAAGATCGGATCACATCCGTCGTAGACCTTCGGGTTACTCATCCGCTAGCCGACAATGCAGGCGATATTTTGCTTGAACATCAACTTCGGCTCGACGGCAATCAGGCGCTGGTCATGTCACGACCTGCCGCGACGGAAAATGAAGCCCGCCTAGACCAAATGGGCTTTGTTCACGTGGGTGACAATCGGTGGATACTTGATCCTACACAGCATCCCGAAAAATGGGCGAAGAATAGTGACGGTGAATGGCAGCGGGCTGACAAACCTCCTCTATATCTGTCCAATGCCGAGGGCTATGATGCCGATAGCGAAGTAAGCATTGGGGCCAATTCCAGCGAAGCAAGCTTTGAGACAAACTCGTCCGATGATGACCCGTCTTGGTATTTCAAAAATCTCAATTTGAACCAGGATCGGTAATGAAAGAGAGCGAATCACCGGTGGTTGCTTTGTCCTTTTTGTGCGCTCGAGAGCACCCCCCAGGACAGAGCACCCCCAGGACATTGGAGCAGAACGGCCCTTGTCCATACATCCGTCAAACACTGGCTCCGGCCGATCCGGATCGGCTTCAGCCGGCGCCGGGAGCGATCCTGCAAGCGATTGTGGTGTCGCAGGAAACGATCGCCTCCCGATTGGTCTGGCTACCGTCGATGTCGATGCGGTCCGGTCGGCCACGACGCTCCAGCGCTGCTCGCCGAAATAGAATTCGCCGGTATCGCCGACATTGTCGATGGCGCGATAGAGATACATCCGCTGGCCACGGACCTTGGTGGAGATCTCGTCGACATGCCATTTGCCGGTCACGCTGCGCTTGCTGCGGTGGAAGCGCTCCAGCAATAGCGGCGCGAAACGAGCGGTCAAGCGGTGGATGGTCTTGTGATGTGATCGGCCTTGCCGCTCACGAGTAACAAAACGTTGCAACGTATCCCTGTCGACGACCAAATCGACCAGCTTGCGCGTCTCTTCGGACTTCACAAGGCTTACAAAGTCTGAAGGCGGCATGGCGATCTGCGAATTGTCGGCTACCCGGATCGTCGCGACAGGCCCCCGTAGGAGGTGGTCAGCTCGTCGAAAGCTAGCGCTGCTAAGACATGGATGTTTGACCATCGCAAGGTCTTCGAAGCGGCAATTCTATCCCATCTGACGCGGCAGTTCTATCTCATCAAGGAGAGTGGCATGGAATCCAATCACGATCCATTCAATACCAACGCTTGGATGCACCAGTACGCTGCCTTGCAAGAGCAGCAGCGGGCGAGGCAAAAGTCGGACAATAAGCCTGCTGGCCAAGCGAGCTTTGAGCGGCAATTGAGCGACTTGCAGCTCAGTTCCCCTGACGAGAGCTCCGGGGATGCTGGTTTGCCCGACACTCGATCCGCAGTGGCGCATGGAAGTATCCAGCGCACTAACGTCGGCGGTTCGATGCGGATGCCGCCGCATTCCAGCCTACTGGACAATTCGGTCAGCAGTACACGGTACAGCGTCGATATTCCTCGCGTTCACCTTGGCTCGGCTGCGAAGGCCTCGCAGTCTGACTTGCGTGACAGGCCATTCAGTAGCACGCGCTACACAGCACCATCGGAAGCGCGGCTTGCGGCGCGGACGAAGGATAGCAAGAGCCGTGGACTGTTTTCTCGTATTAAATCAGGGCTCGGCAAAGCCTTCGGGGGCAGTCGTCACGAAAAGTCGTCCGGCGACTCACTGTCGTACGTGATCCATTCAGAGCCTCGCATGGATTTTGCCAAGCGGAGCCGCCAGTCCGATGCGGACCTGAGCCTCATTGAAGAATTCAAGGTGGCGTTGGTCGGCGAGAACCGCAAGCCTAAAACCATTGATAACTACGTGACCGCTCTCAGAATGTTTAGCGAATTCCTTCAACCCGAAGGCGTGACACTGGAAAAGCTACTTGGCGACGCTGATCTGCTGAAAGCCAAAAAGGATGACTTTGCGAAAGTGGCGAGCGCCAATAGCAGGAATCATTTGGGTGGAGCATTGGACGTGCTCCAGCGTTTCCGGGCCGGAAATCCCATATCCGCCCCCGCGTGGGTGGACACGCAAGACCAACCGATGCATCCCCAGGACAAGCGGATGATCCGACAGTTCGAGGAAGCAGTCAAAGCCTACAATGGCGGCAGCGGTCGAAGGGCCGGAAGGGTTCCCGCGCCTACCATCAAGAGCAATGTGCAGGCTCTTAGGGCGTTTGCTCGTTGGCTCCTAAAAGAGAACAAGGGTCCACTGACTACTCGGGCTTTTAACGAGCCAAAGTCACTAGCCCTCGACATCGAGGAGTACACCGCAACTGGTGGGGACCATCGTGACCGGCTCGACGCGGCACTGTCTCACCTCCGGAGGCTCGGAGCTGAGGGGCTCCAAGCAGTCGGTGCCGGACCCCGCCTGATGGGGCGCGAAATATTGCACCCTTATCCGGAGGACGCCCCCACCATCGATGGCCTACAAGACGAAGCCTGGGCCAATCTGGGACCCGACGCGACTCGCGCAAAGAAGGCCCCCGCCTCAACCATGGCTTCCAAGCTACGTTCGTTTAGCGATTGGCTCCAAAGGGAGAGCAGGGGTAGTATAATGAGCCGAATCAGCGGCAATTCTCGGCAGAAAGCGTCGCTGGACGCGGATTACAAGAACTACGTTAAAACAACAAATCGGACCGCATCGTTCGATAAGCTTAGAAAATACTTAGGGAATGCCTATACTGACGACGTCAGCATCATTGATGGCCTGGTCAGCGACGATCTGAGCAAGCTCGGATCCGACCCGGCGTCCCAAAATAGAAAAAAAGCTATCCAGAATACTGCTTCGTACCAACGTAGCTTTAGTGATTGGCTCCAAAGTACGGGTAGGGAGAGCATAGTAAGCCGAATCAACGGCACTGAACGGCAGCGACGGTCGTTGAACGCAGATTATCGGGACTTCACCAAAGCCACAGGAAGAACTGGCTTGAACCTCAAGAAGCTTGGGCAGTACCTACGAGTCGTCGAGGCAAACAGAGCGCTGGGTGTGGCCTTCCCTGAGCAGCCGAGTCGGGAACCCCGGCTTGCAGGGTCGAGCCCATCGTGGTCGCCGCACGTCCCGTCCGGCTTTGACCCAAGTGAGTGGCCAACGCCGGGAGGCCCGCAGGCCGGACGGCACGAAACGGCTGTGTCGAGCTCGACCTGGTCGCCGCGGTTGCCGTCAGACTTTGATCTAAATGAGTGGCCGACGCCGGAAGGCCCGCAGGCCGGACGGCACGAAACGGCTGTGTCGAGCTCGACCTGGTCGCCGCGGTTGCCGTCAGACTTTGATCTAAATGAGTGGCCGACGCCGGAAGGCCCGCAGGCCGGACGGCACGAAACGGCTGTGTCGAGCTCGACCTGGTCGCCGCGAGTGCCGTCAGACTTTGACCTAAATGAGTGGCCGACGCCGGAAGGCCCGCAGGCCGGACGGCACGAAACGGCTGTGTCGAGCTCGACCTGGTCGCCGCGGATGCCGTCAGACTTTGACCTAAATGAGTGGCCGACGCCGGAAGGCCCGCAGGCCGGACGAGACGAAACGGCTGTGTCGAGCTCGACCTGGTCGCCGCGGGTGCCGTCAGACTTTGACCTAAATGAGTGGCCGACGCCGGAAGGCCCGCAGGCCGGACGACACGAAACGGCTGTGTCGAGCTCGACCCGGTCGCCGCGAGTGCCGCCCGACTCTGAGGCGAGTATGCGGCCAACCCCGGAGGGCGCGCCAGCTCGGTCGTCAGAGATCTACCGCGGCCTCCATTCTTTCGTTGATCTGCCGTCCACACCGCAGGAGACGCGTGACGACGCTCAGTCAGCGCAGGTGCCTGGTCCGGCCGCCAGTCCGCCGTTCTTCATCGGGCCATCAGGCGAGCCTCTGGAGCTCGAGGATATCGGATATCTCGTCGGCGAGGATTGGCAGCATGGCTCGCAGCCGGTTCCGGACTTCCTGCTCGATGTACTGGACAACAAGATGCTGTTGCCGAGTCCGCGCATGGTTCCGCGGCCTGTCTCTATCAACGGTGAGACCTACTCTATCACGTTGGGGCCGCGAGGGCGCCGCGATGCTCAATTTATCCATCATCCTCGCCCATCCTCGGTTCCAGATGCTCAGATCGGTGCTTCGGCTACGAGTGCCTCTTCCCACGACCGCGGACGGGTGCTCGGAGCCAGAGAATGGCTCGGCGACGATCATATTCAGCGGGATTACGAGTTCGTGGCGCAGGAGTTGCGTGGGACTAATCCGGATCTCGCCGCCCGGACGCGGTTCGTGGATCCTCTGATAGCCTTTCAGCTTAACCACGGCGCCGATAGCGACGCGCTACGCGCATTCCATCGCATTGTCCATGATCGGAATGGTAACGATACAGCCGACTTCCTGTTCCTGCCAGTGAACAATGCCAGTGCTATTCGCGAAGGCGACCATTGGTCGCTGCTGCTGGTTGATCGCCGCAATCAGGAAAGGCCGGTCGCCTATCACTACGACTCCCTCCGGGGACACAATGATGAACCTGCAGCACGGCTCGCAGCACGGCTGGGCGCCGACCTACAAGACGCCAGCATGGCTCAGCAGAAAAACGGTTATGATTGCGGCGTCTTTGCAGTGGATGGCACACGGGCGCTGGTTAGGCGATTGGCGGGAAGACGGCAAGCAGACCTGCGGAACCTCGACAACCTCGTCGCAGATCGGCGGGCACTGCAAAACCGTCTCAGGGGCTGATTGCGATACGGCTGAGGGGCGCGGCCAACAACCCGGCGCGGTCCCCTCTCGGCCTTCTCTCATAGAGCCTGGCAGAGCGCTTCTCGCCGACGAGGAGCGTAATCAGCGCCCTCGCAGGGTCTTGTTGCAACGGCTGAAGAGGGGCGCAGAGAGGCACTGATGCGAGGTCTATCAGTAGGCAGGATTCGAACTGCTCGGCGATCGAAGCGTTCGGACTGTAGCTGTGCCTCGCCTGTCGTTTGCGCATCATGTGGATCATCTCGATGCCGGATAAAATGGTTGTGGCGGTGGCCGCCGATTTGAAGCCGAGCATCGGCCGGGCGCGGCGCTTGGAGTGCCGATGTCCTGCTCGATCCTTCAAATACTGTGTCGAAGACGGTCGAAACCCGCTGATAAACGACGACAAGATCTGAAGCGCTGGAAGAGCAAAGGCGGCCGCCCGCGCGCTCTTCAACTAGCGCTGTAGCGGGCGGCCGCCTTTGCGGCGCGGTGCTGATCATGGGAGGTTGAAGGGATAGACGCGGGGCACGTCTCCAGCCGCCCTGAGGCGGCTTTCGACGTACCCCGCCATGCGCGTGCCTTGTGGTAGATCTGCGGGTAATCAGCGCCGCAGAAACAATCCGGCGTAACACCGATCTCAACTGGCAAGTCCGGGCTCGGTGTCACGCTCCACTGACGGTGCGCGACTGCATTATCGCATTGTCAGCGCATTCCGTCGACCTTTTCCCCGAACTCCCAGCGGCGCTCCGAAAGGATCGTCGCGGATGCTCACGGGCCGCTTCTTTCTGTGCGGCCGCTGCCGTTCGCAGGTAACGATCTGCCGCAGCTGCGACCGGGGACAGCGCTACTGCGGCCAGGACTGCGCCCGTGCTGCCCGCCGCGAGAGTGTGCGCGAGGCGGGGCGACGTTATCAGCGCAGCCGCCGGGGACGCCTGGCTCATGCGGTCCGGGCCCGACGATATCGGGCTCGGCACAATAAAGTGACGCATCATTCTCCACCTGCATCTCCTGCCGGTTCACTACTGGTCAGTCCCTCGAACGATGTCGTCGCTGCTTTTGCTGACGTCGCCGGGCGGGCGACGACATCGGTCATGCCCACGCCGTGCTGTCGGCGCTGCGACTGTCGACTGTCGCCGTTCGTTCGCACCGGCTTCGTGCGTCGCCGGGGGCCTCGTTATGCCCGTGAAGCTGACTACGCAGACGGAGAGCCCGTATCATGACCATCAGCCCCGAACTGGAAGCGCAGATCCTGCGCCTGTATCACGCCGAGAAGTGGCGCTGCGGCACCATCGCCAGGCAATTGCATGTCCATCACACGACGGTGCATCGCGTTCTGGCCCAGGCGGGATTGCCCCGGCACAAGCCGCTGCAGAGAGCCTCAATCATTGACCCGTATCTTCCATTCATTGAGCAGACGCTGGAAAAGTTCCCCTCGCTGACCGCCAGCCGCCTTTATGCGATGGTGCGCGAGCGCGGCTACCGGGGCTTGCCGACGCACTTTCGGCACCTGGTCGCCCTGCACCGTCCCCGCAAGCCGGCCGAGGCGTTCCTGCGGCTGCGCACATTGCCGGGCGAGCAGGGACAGGTCGACTGGGCCCACTTCGGTCACATCGAGATCGGCAACGCCCGCCGGCCGCTCATGGCGTTCGTGATGGTGCTTTCTTACTCACGCGACATCTACCTGCGCTTCTTCCTCGACGCGCGCATGGAAAACTTCCTGCGCGGTCACGTCGGCGCGTTCAACACATGGTGCGGGCTGCCCAGGGTCCTGCTCTACGACAATCTCAAGAGTGCGGTGCTCGAGCGCCAGGGCGATGCGATCCGCTTCCATCCGACGCTGCTTGCCTTCGCCGGCTTCTATCGGTTCGAGCCACGTCCTGTCGCGGTTGCCCGGGGCAACGAAAAAGGCCGCGTCGAGCGCGCCATACGGCATATAAGGGAAGCATTCTTCATCGCCCGCAAGTTCACCGATCTCGACGATCTGAACGCCCAGGCCGAACAGTGGTGCCGCAACCAGGCAGCCGACCGGCCATGCCCCGAGGACCGGACGATGACGGTCCGCCAGGCGTTTGCGCAAGAGCAGCCACTGCTTCTGCCGCTGCCCGCCAACCCATACCCCGTCGAGGAGCAGGTCGCCGCCAAGGTTGGCAAAACGCCCTATGTGCGCTTCGACCTCAACGATTACTCGGTACCGCATGCTCATGTCCGGCGCACGCTCAGCGTGCGCGCCGATCTCGGCCTGGTCCGCGTCTTCGACGGCGCAAAGATGATCGCCAGTCACCGTCGCAGCTATGATCGCGACCAGCAGATCGAGGACCCTCAGCACCTCAAGGCACTCGTCGCAATCAAGCGCGAGGCGCGCCAGCATCGCGGCCTCAACAGCCTGACCCGCGCCGTGCCGGCCTGCCAGACCCTGATGATCCGGGCCGCCGAGCGTGGCTCCAATATCGGTGCGATCACAAACGCGTTGCTGAAACTGCTTGACCTGTACGGCGCGCAGGAACTGCAGGCCGCCGTCGAGGAAGCTTTGCATGCCGGCGCCTCCCATTCGAGGTCGGTTCGCGACGTACTGGAACGCCGCCGGGTCGCCCGCGGTGCTCCGCCGCCGGTCGAAACGAGCCTGCCCGAACACGTGCGGCGCAAGGATACGACGGTACGGCCGCATCGCCTCGACAGCTACGACCAACTGACCCTTGGAGGCAAAGATGATGAATAATCCCGACATCCTGCTCAACCGGGCCAAGGCGTTGCGCCTCAATGGCCTGATCACCCATTGGGACGAAATCGCTGACGCGGACTGGCTGGCCGCCGTCCTTCAATGGGAAGAAGAGGAGCGCTCCGACCGTTCGATGCGGCGACGCACGCGTGCCGCCAGGCTCGGCCACTTCAAGCAACTGTCCGATTATGACTGGCACTGGCCTCGCCGCATCGACCGCGCCGCCGTCGAGGATCTGATGACCCTGTCCTTCATGAACGATGCCGCCAACATCGTCTTTATCGGCCCCAACGGCGTCGGGAAATCGACACTTGCTCGCAATGTCGCTCACCAGGCGCTCATCTGCGGTCACACCGTCGTCTTCCGAACCGCCAGCGAGATGCTCGGCGAACTCGCCGCCCTCGACAGCGACGCAGCCTTGCGCCGACGCCTTCACCACTACGCCGCCGCCGACGTTCTTGCGATCGACGAGGTCGGGTATCTGTCCTACTCGAACCGTCATGCGGACCTGCTGTTCGAACTCATCAGCCGGCGCTACGAAAAACGCTCAACCATCATCACCACCAACAGACCCTTCGCTGATTGGTCGGAGGTCTTTCCCAATGCCGCCTGCGTCGTCAGCCTCGTCGACCGCCTCATGCACCGATCCGAGGTGATCTCCATCGAAGGCGATTCCTACCGCTTCAAGGAAGCGGCCGAGCGATCAAAGGCACAGCGCGAAAAACGCACCAGCCGCTCCTCCGGCGAAAAGGTGCCCGCAGCATGAAACCAGATCCTCAACCGTCCGGCCTCAGTCGTGGTATCCACTTCCTCATCAATCCCGAATGGACACCCGAACAGGCGCTCGCTGTCTTCGAGCTCCTCAACGATCTCGCCGATAGCATCTGGTCTCACTACGGCGTCCAACTCCAGGAACTTATCCAGGAGCAGCAACGAACACCGACCGATCACAGCGATATCGAAAAAGCCCCGTCCTCGCTCTAAAGCACACATCCTCCACACTCGGCGGCCTGCAAAGGCCGCCTTTTTGTTCCGTCCACAAGCACCAAACGCTTGTCGTCGTTTAGACGCGCTTTTGAAAAGCCATCAACAAAATACTGGCTCCGGCGGATCCAGATCGGCTCCAGGAGCGATCCTGCAAGCGATTTGTGGTCTTGCAGGAAACGATCCCGTCTCGATTGCTCTGGCTACCGTCGATGACGACGCAATCCGGTTGGCCATGAGGCTCCAGCGCCTTTCTGAAGAAGCGTTTGGCCGACGGCAGGTCGCGCTGTTGCGCTGAAATGCATTCGACGCTGTCATGCCATTGGCGGTCACGCTCCGCTAATCCCAGATCATTCCAACTCGACGCATCATCTTTCAACAGCCCACTTTTCGTGAAGCGCGCAACTCACATCGTGCAAGAGATTGCCAGTCTAGCCGACGCTGTCGACTTCCTCAATGAATGGCCAGAAGATCGCAGGGACCTAATCCACGAAGCCGCCCTCAGAACGTGCTATGATGCATACGATGGACGAAAACCTGTGAGCGCCGCGCGTAATGCCTTTTTCGGCTTTGCGAAACGGGCCAACATATTGGAGGATGCAACCTCCGCAATGCAGTGGCTCGCTGCTTGCAAGTCGGGCACCGGGAAAGCACAAGTTTAGGCTTCGGCGCCATGCGGCTGGTGCTGGGCGCGCCGAGGGAGGGCAATGTGTCGAGATTTCATGCATGGCGAAAGCGGAAGCGCTGCTCGAAAATAGGCGAGAATTGTTCGGCTGGGCAAGCAAGTGCGACCAAGGCTATTGCCGCATGTGGGTACAGACATGACCCGCTCGAGCAGATTTGAGAGGCCGGTCGTTATCCAGGTTACCCGCCACAGCTCAGAGCGTATGGTGTTCGATGTTAATGACGCGGCCGCTATCCTACTGCGTGACCTTCATCGTCAGACCGAGAAACGGAAGGTGGCGATGAACGCCTGTCTGCAGGTATTGCGCGGTGAAATTCATCCGCCAGCTGCTCGAAGGGCTTTCGTGGCTGCTGCACTCGAAGCAAAGATTCTGCGCAGCGATTGATTAACTAGGATGGTCAGGAATTTCTTCGTTGCTTCGCTGCTGGTTTCTCGCACAAAAAGACGATCGCAGAAGTGCGGTATCCAACCCACGCACAAGAACGCCATTCCTAAGAAGCACTCAGCCGGGTATACTCTACAACCCGCGCCAACGCCCAGATGTGTCTTTAGAATGGCGCGTAAGAGCATGATCGGCCGTCCTTTCAAGGGCACATTCTGTTCCCAGTGCTGTTCATCAACGGCAAACATCCAACTGACGACGTCCCGGTTGGAATTCCGTTTTCCGGTGTGCCAGTCCGGGGCCTTTTGCACGGCTATCGCGATCGTGCCAACGCACTCCTTTCGGCCTTCCCGTCTACCCCAAGCGACAAGTTGAGATTGTGGCGCAACATCAGATTCCCTGGCTCTGTTTCAAGAGCTTGCCGATATAACGCTCTTGCCGCGTCATGTCGCCCCTCCAAATCCAGAACAACTCCCTTCGCGTTCAACGCCCGCAAATTACTTGGAGCTGCTACCAAGAGGTTGTCGAGTACCTGAAGCGCCTCATTCGGGCGTTTCTGCGCCAGCAAGACCTTCGTAAGACGGATTGCCGCATCGACATTGTCCGGATGCTGCTTCAGATCATCCCGCAAAGCCCGCTCTTGCGCATCCTGACCGACTGCGCGCAAAATGCGCTCGCGTATGGCCGGATCGATCTGATCAGCGCCGAGCAACTCTGGGGGCGACGTCTCCTTCACTGAAAGAACTGGCTTGTTCCAGCTAGCGCAACCTCCGAGCGGAACAATGGCGAGTACTGAGAAGAGAACTGAGCGCAGACGAGATGAAAGTAACGGCGGAGTGGCAATATTCTCATGTGAATTCATGTTTGGTTCTCAGCTGTCATAGAGTGCTGTGCCTTTGAGTTGGCGGCAACGCGGATACTGCGAGAGTCCCCCGACATTTCCCCTTCTGTTCCAGGGGGGAGCTTGACGGATCCGGCGGGTTGAATCGTGAAGTCGGAGGCAAGGTCCTGATAAGACAACACAGCCAGATCGATCCCGTTTCGGGTGAGAAAGCCGCGGACGAAGCGTCGAACATCCATCGAAGTTAATATGACGGGGCGGGTCTGATCCGGTGCTGTGCTGGAAAAGATGCTGCGCATCTGTGACAGCAGCGCTTCGCTTTGCAGATCCTCTAACACGAGGTAGGGGCCCGCAGCCGAATCTCGAGCCGCACTCCGCACCATATCCTCACTCTCACGTTCGATAATAAAGGCGGGCACGATACCTTGTGTGTTGGCATAGCGGTGGCAGATCTGCCGCTTCATGCCGGAGCGAACATATTCCGTGAGCATCGCGACGTTTTGCTCACGTTCGCTCCATTCGGCCAATGCCTCCAAGACGAGGCGGGTGCTGCGGATAGGGATACCTTCATCCAGCAGGCGGCGCAGCACATCGGCAACCCGGGGAACAGGCGTCGTGCGCAGCACCTCCTTCACCAGATCAGCATAATCGTGCTCCATTCGGCCCAGCAATTCGCGGGTCTCTTGGATACCCACCAAGTGCGGTGCATAGCGGGTCAACGTCGCATGGACACGCGAGGCAAGGAGTTCGCTCGCTCGGTGATAGCGGATGCCGGCAGCGTTGAGAGCCGGTGCATGGCCTTGTTCGACCCAGATTCTGTCCGCTTCTGGATCATGCCGAATGGGGATGCCGCTAAGTTCAATGTTCGCCAGACCGTCTGCGAGTTCTAGCAGTGTCGGATCAATCAAATCCTGTTCGACTGGCACGCCCTCGACATCTATTCTAAATTGCGACTCGGGCAGCTGCTCGTCGACCGCAACTGGAATGCGCGGAACGATAATGCCGAGATCAGCTGAGACGAGTTGCGAAACGCGTGCAATGTGCTGTTCCAATTCGGCTTGGTCGATCTCATGCGTAAGGCTCGGCGCAAGAAAGAAGGCGAGCGGGCTTGCCTGCGCAGGCACGGTTTGTTTTTGAGGCTCTACTTGATCTGCACTTGTAGCATTGGTATTGTCGGCGCCCTGCCCATCGCCCTTGGCAATGCTTGCGACGGCGAGGACTGCGGCCAACGTAAGAAAGACGGGCAGAGGGAAACCGGGAACAAACCCCATCGCAACCAAGACGCAGGCCGCCAGCCGCAATGCTCGCTTGCTGGCCGTGAGTTGATTGACTATGTCGGTCCCAAGGTTGAGCCTCGCGGCCCCCGTTACACGCGTGACGATGGTTGCCGCTGTAATTGAAAGCAGCAGGGCCGGAATCTGCGAGATTAACGCGTCACCTATGGTCAGTAGAGTATAGTGTTGCAGAACCTCGCCGAAGGACATGCCTTTCGAAAGCAGGCCGATGGAAATTCCACCCAGCATGTTGATGCAGATCACCACGAGCCCGGCGATGGCGTCGCCCTTTACGAATTTCATCGCGCCATCCATCGCGCCAAAAAGTTGGCTTTCCCTCTCCAATGCGGCACGCCGCCTGCGAGATTCGTTGGCATCGATGTGGCCGTTGCGAAGCTCTGCGTCGACCGCCATTTGCTTGCCCGGCAGAGCGTCGAGCGTGAAGCGGGCCGCCACCTCCGCTACGCGTTCGGCACCCTTCGCGAGGACCATGAACTGGACCATGGTCACGACCAGAAATATGACAAAGCCGACGAAGATATTGCCTGAGATTACGAAGTCGCCGAACGTGTGGATGATGCTGCCTGCCTCTCCCTCGGCCAGGATCAGTCGTGTCGTTGCGATGGTAAGCGCCAGACGGAACACCGTGGAAATCAAAATGACGCCCGGCAAAGACGAAAAATCAAGCGGCGTGCTGACATACAGGGCAACCATCAGCAGCAATATGGCCAAACCCAAATTGAATCCGATAAGCGTGTCGACAACCACGAGCGGGATTGGCATGACCATCATACCTATCGCCAGCAGCAGCATCAACGCGACCATTAAGTCGGGGTTGGCCGGCGCACGGTCGATGAAGTTACGCAGGACGTTGGGCATGTGGGCCCCTTTGTGGTCGTTTGAGAATTACTGGGCTACCACGCAGTGAAACGTAGCTTTCGAAGGCCGCGCGCGCCTCGTCCCTGCGGCCGGTCCCACGCAGCGCATCGCCACGCGAGGGTAGTCAGAGGAAAGCGCGAGGATCCCCGGTTAGGCGTATCCAGTGTGGTCAGGACCATCGGTGCCTCATCGCCGAAACCTTCCGGGATGAGCGGATAGGCGAGAAGCCGCAGCAGGGGGATAGCTTGAGCATTGGAGTTCTCCTGAATACGGCCCGCGAAGCTGAAAGCCCTTAATACGGCAGAGCAGCAACGCGACCATTTCGGCTCATCAGCACACGACCCTCCTCGATCCGATCGACCGTCCAGCCATCATCCAAAAGCGCGCCGACAAAATACTTCTCGCCAGCGATTATCAGATACGGAAGGGGCCCACGCCAAACTGCTTCAACCGCGATGGCGGATGGCGCCTTCTCCTCCTTGATAACCACTCCATTCACCAGTGTGAGAGCGCCGTTCGTGCGATGATCGAACCACTGCTGAACCCTCTGCCAACTGCTGATCGATGCTGACGTGACGGTGCCCTCAGCGGTCACGACGCCCTTCGCGGAGCCGATCATAATATTGTGAAGGCCCGCTTTATCGACTTCCTCTTGCAGGTCTTTGGCCACAGCCACGGTAGCCTGATCATCAGCGCGGTTATTGGTCAGCTTGAATTCAAGTTCGGCACCTGGCGACTTGGCGTTCAATGCATCAGCAGTGCCGTAATAGGAGAACATAGCCGAGAGTGCGCCGATCCCGAGAGAGCCGAGTAACACCAAGGTGAGCATAAGGATCGAGAGGCGTGGTCTGGCGGTCGAACCAGTCGGCGCTGCATCCTGCGCTGACCAGAGAATGGACATCGCGCCGGCGTGAATGATGACAGGAAGGGGCAGCACAACGCACTCGCCTGCTGCAATATTCCGATTGTCCTCGATGCTGAGTCCGCCTGCAAGCGCCTCAACCTCGATCGAATTCCCAAGAAGAGTGATACGAAAATGATGTGGCGCCAGTCCTTGCTCGACGAAGATTATATCGGCGTCGAGGCCACTGCCGATTAAGTTCGTTTCAAGAGTCGGCTTACCGGTCAGCCCGCAATAGACCCCCGACAGAACTTCGAAATGAAGGGAAACAGCGTCATTCAAGGATGATCTCCCGAATCAGGAAAGAAGCCGCATGGCAATTACCATGCGGCTCATTTCGGTCACACATCGCGCCACCCAGGGCAGCGATCGAGGGTTTCCAGAACCCCGTTTCCGAGATTACTGAACGCGTTCGTCGGCCGCTTTCTTGATTGTCTGCAAGTTGGTCGTAACAGTGCGCAGCTCTATACTCCTAGCCGTAGCCTCCAAGCTAACCGCCGTTAGCTCCTGGATTTGCTGCTGGAATGCGGCAGCCCCAGCGGCTTTGGAAGCTACGTCCGCACCAGCCGCAGCGCCAGCACCACCCAAACTACCAAGAGTACCTATTTTACTCATATCGTTTCCCTTCTGTTCGAACTGTGCCGTCACCGACGGCACGCACCTCCCGACGCGGACCACCCAACGTCAGGCATCTTCTTCAGTGTCTGCCAGAGCGTCGTCGGCATCAGCCATGGCATCGTTCACAATAGTTAGCGCAACAGAACGGAGAGCCGTCTCGAAGGCATCGCTTTCAGATGCAGCTTGCGAGCCATCCCCAGAAAAGGTCGGACTGTCCGCTCGACCGATCTCGCCACCCGGCCTGGTAGGACCAGAAGGCCCGCTGCTATGACCAGAGGGCTCGCTGGATGCGTGCCGCGACTGTCCATTCGAATGTCCATGCCCGGTGCGGGCCAAGGATCCAAGTCTATCGCCAATTGCTGCTATCATCAGGTATTCCCACATCTGTTTCCGTTAACGGCGAGGCGTAGAAGATCAATTTCATCAAACGTTAGGAGGGCGAGCTTTCGAGAAGCTGACCAGTCTCAACAAAAAGCGGCTGCGGCGCTGTTGCAAAATGAATGGTCGCGCACGATCTTGTGTGTGGACGAGGCCGTTGACCGCATCAGGAACAGGACCATCACCGGCTACCGGTACGATCCCAAGGCGGCAGCCCTATTGGGCGTAGAGGTTTAGCTTCGGGAGCCTTAGCTATCTGCTGGCCTCTTAAAAGCCTCTAGGGACTCGGCGGTCGGCCGGGTGCGTCCTGCGAGGCTAACGCATTGAAGAAATTATATTTTAAATCTTTTTCGCATAATAAACTTGCGATTCCACAACTTAATAAACTTGCGATTACACGGCATCATTGACTTGTGCTGGTGCAGCATTATATACTTGTATTCGCACAACACAAAAAACTTGCAAAGGCACGTCCGTGGCCAAGCCCCATGAAAAACTCGCAGAGCCCCTAGCCATCCTCAAAGAGCTGCAGGAGCAAGGGCGGCGCATATTCAAGTCAGACGAGCTGACGCGCGTCCACCGGGAGCGGCTGGTGGCGAACGGATTTCTGCGCGATGTGATCAAAGGCTGGGTCATGTCCACCGGCCCTCAGGCCCAGCAACAGGACACCACCCCCTGGTACCCAAGCTTCTGGGAATTCTGTTCGCTGTACTGCAATGACCGGTTCGGCAAAGACTGGTTCCTGTCTCCCGAACAGTCCCTCCTGCTGCATGCGGAAGCGCCGACCATCCCTCCACAGGTGGTGGTGAATACCCCGAAAGGAAAGAACAACAGGATCGACCTGCTGTTCGGCACCTCCCTCTACGACCTTGCGGTCAAGGAAATGCCGGAACAGCTGACGGAGAAGAACGGTCAGCGGGTGCTTACCGTTGAGGCCGCGCTTATCCGTGTACCGGAAGGATTCTTCCAGCGCGCGCCTATCGAAATGCAGGTCGCCATGGCGTCCGTGCGCGATGTATCGACGGTACTGGCCCTCCTTCTTGATGGCGGCCATTCCGCCGTGGCGGGGCGACTCGCGGGCGCATTCCGCCGCGTAGGGCGTGATGCCTTCGCTGATGAAATTGTGGCAACCTTCAAAGCGGCCGGGTACGACGTGCGCGAGTCCGATCCGTTCGCGGGTCGGACCGGGGTTACGACCATAGCGGCGGGTGTGCCGCCGCTGGTCGCGCGCCTGCGCGCAATCTGGGAATCCCAGCGCGAAGCGATCATAGAGATATTCCCAAAGGCGCCGGGCCTTCCGTCCGACAAGAACGCTTACATGAAGTTCGTGGAGGATATCTACGAGAGCGACGCTTATCACTCGCTGTCGATCGAAGGCTACAGCGTGACGCCCGAGCTCATCGACCGCGTGCGCGAAGGAAGCTGGAATCCGGAGATCGATGAAGCGGACCGGAAAAACCGCGATGCGCTCGCCGCGCGCGGCTACTATCTCGCGTTTCAGAAAGTCAAAGAGTCCGTGGCGGCCATCATTGATGGCGCGCCAGCAGGAGCCTTGACGCGCGATACACACAGGGAGTGGTACCGGGAGCTGTTCGCGCCGTCCGTGACGGCTGGCATACTCAGGGCGAGTGCACTTGCCGGTTATCGGAACCACCCGGTGTACCTGCGCGGTTCGCAGCATGTACCGCCGCGAACAGAGGCTGTTCCCGATGGCATGAACGAGTTGTTTGACTTGCTGGAAACGGAGAAAGACGCTTCCGTGCGCGCCGTGCTGGGGCACTGGCTTGTAGGTTATGTGCACCCTTATCCGGACGGCAACGGCCGTATGGCGCGGTTCCTCATGAATGCCATGCTGGCGTCCGGTGGCTATCCGTGGACTGTTGTCAGGGTGGAAGACCGCAAGGCGTACCTGGCGGGCCTGGAAGAGGCGAGCGGCAACATGAATGTGAAGCCGTTTGCGGCGTTTCTGGCCGAGCGGGTTACTTGGTCTGCCGATCGAAGCGCCTGAGAAGCGTCAGCTTCTGGTGACGACGGTCAGAGGGATGCGGCGATGATCGATCAGCGCCTTTCCCACGAAGCCAAGCAACTGGAGAATAGGCTGCGTCGCTGCAGCTTTTGAGATTGCTGGCTGCACGATCCAAACCTTGTATTCGAAGCGATACTGATTCCAGCTCGCATGCAGCCTTCTCAAGACCCCCAGCGTACCACGGTCAAAGCGTGTCGACTCCCCACGCTCCAGCCGACGCTTCTCGCGGTTCATCATATTCCGAAGGAAGCGTTTTGGCTTGTGGCAAAACTGCACTGACTTCAACGCTTGCCCTGCAAACCTCATAGAGATCGTCCAGCCGCGCCTTGCCCGCATCGGTACCAGCATATTTACAATGGCACATCAGCACATCGACCGATGTCTCCCGGACTTTGATCGCTATAACGTCAGCAAACTCGCCGGTACCGTCGTCATCGAAGATGATGTCGTAATCGCTTTTCTTCAGTTCTTGAATGACGCGGTACTGTACAGAGTCCGTACGGCGCTCCGGACCCTGCGATTCGATGCGCGGGTTTGTTCCAGTCCAGTCCCAAGGAACAATGGCACTATCCATTATGGGCGTTAAGTCCAGTTCCTTCGGCGGAACGTAGAGATGTGAGTAGATCAGGAACGATCCGTCGCCAAAGTCGATTTGCGGAGCATCGTCCGCAAAAGACTCCGCCATCGTCCGGTCATGCCGATGCGTTTTTATCCGGCAAGGCGGACCCGATGTTTGCCTATAAGTCGCGTCGGTCGCCGTGAAGCCGATTTCAAACTCCGCCTTCTTGTCGTGCGCGCGCACGTCAAACTTGAGCGCACCGCTACGAGCGTTGTTCGAGAGTGCGAGATCACACTCTGCAAACGGATAAGAACTCTCGCCGAATGAAATTTCAATTCGCTCCTCGAAGGACAGCAGAAGGCTCATAGGCCAATGAATCACCAGCGGGTGAGCATCTGGGCGTACAGCAATGAGGCGGGGTCGCATGGCAGACGCGAACGCCGCTGACTCCGGGATGGTGTCGTTGTCAAGGAGCGCACCCAGGCGATGACACCACGCAGTCCAGTCGGTGAGATCGTGGATGCGGGACTGTGACCAGAACTTTCCTTTGATCGAACAACCAAACGTACGCGGCTCGCCGTCTTCATAGCCACAACCAAAGATGTTGTTCTGAATGCGCTCCGCCTTCATCAGACTGTCTATACCGTCGCTAACGTCGATCCCCATGAGCATGGAGTAGCGCGTTCCACCGCCCTGGCGGTGCGTCATGCCCAAGTTGCGGATGACCAGCTGGTTGAAATCGTGGAAGCAACGAAACACTGCCTGATCCCTGATGCGTGTCGTGTCATCGCCACAGAGCGCTTTTGCAAGCTGATCAGACGCAGTCGGCCCAGTGCTGCTAATGTAAAGCAGTTCCGTTTGGTCATCCCAGTGGGCCAGTATCAACTCCCACGAAACGTCGGTGGCTGTGGCCGACGTTGGACGCACATGGCAGCTACGTTGCGCTGTCGCGGCATCGAGATGGGATGGACCTGCATTACGGCGGCGACGACTTCGCGACCCGCGAACGGCTTGTCCGCACGCTATCGCGTGACCGCGCCAAGGACATGGCTTCCGATTACGAGCTAGTACCTCTGCACAGAGGTTATGACTCTTTGGAAGTCGGCTTGGGATAGGCTTTGGCCATCTTAAGGCGTGCGTTTTCGGTAGAGAACATCCAGTTGATGCGAGCGCCACTGGTGTTTGGCAGGTGCTCCCAGGCAGCGGTCTCCGCGACGAGGCGATCATAGCTATTGATGCGACGATCGAGGCACTGGCCGCGCAGGACGCCGATTTCGATCTCGACCATGTTGAGCCAGCTGGCGTGTTTGGGCGTGTAGTGGAATTCCAGCCGTCGAAGGACGCGTCGCGCCTCTGAAGCAGGCAGAGCCTGGTAGAGCGCGGCGGCCGAGTGGGTTGACAGATTGTCGAGCACCACCCTGACGCGTTCGGCCTGCGGGTAATGGATATCGACGAGGTCGCGCATGCAATGGGCAAAGTCTTCCGCGGCGCGCCGCTCGGTGACCTTGACTTTGCGCCAGGAGCGGTGTGCGTCGAGGAAGACGAACAGGTTGGCGGTGCCGTTGCGCTTGTACTCGCAGTCATACCGCTCAAGCCGGCCCGGTTCGGCCGGGATCGGCTGTCGCACCTCGCCGATGAGTTGGGTCGGGCTTTCGTCGAAGCACACCACCGGTCGCTTCGGGTCCGGTGCCTCGGCATAGAGGTCGAGCACGTCCTCCATGCGCGCGACATACTCGGCGTCGACCTTGGGGATGCACCACATGTCCTTGCGCCAGGGCTTGAGATCGTTGTCTGCCAAGCGTCGGCGCACCGTCTCGCGCGACAGTTCCTGGTGATCGGTCAGCTTGACGAACTCACCGGCCAGCAGTTCCAGGGTCCAGCGGGCGCGGCCCGGCGGCGGACTGGAACAGGCGGTGGCCACCAGCAAGGCTTCTTCCTTGCCCGTCAGCTTGCGTTGCGCGCCTGCGCGTGGCTCTTCGCTGAGCGCCGCCTCCAGACCCATCTCCACGAAGCGGCGCTTGGTGCGATAGACAGTGGAGCCGCCGACCACCACCGTCGCGGCAATGGCCTCGTCACCCAAGCCCGCGTCGACGGCGAGCAGGATCTGCGCCCGCTTGAGCTTGCGAGCCGGCTGCTTGCCGCCTGCCAGCATCGCTGTGAGTTCATCGCGTTCGGGTTGGTCGAGATCGACACGATAGCGTAGATTCATCCAGAAAGCCTCCTCGGTTGCCAAGGGTTCCGGATGAATCGAAAATTGAATCAATTACTTGACGGGCAAACGCCTGCGGGTCCCAGCTTCACCGAAAAACAGGGCCAGTACCTCGCCTTCATCTGGGCTTATATGCAGATCAACCGCCAGCCGCCGGCCGAACGCGACATGCAACGCTATTTCGGTGTCACCCCGCCGTCCGTCCACCAGATGGTGCTAACCCTCGAACGCTCCGGCCTCATCCGCAGGCAACCAGGTGTCGCGCGCAGCATCCAACTGCTCGTCGACCACGACATCCTACCCAAACTTCAGCCGGTTCAACCCGTCATAACCTCTGTGCAGAGGTACTAGTCGATCCGGTACAGAGCTATGCCGAGCGGCGCGGTATCACCTTCCGCCAGCGTGTGGTCGAGATCGTGCGCCGGATTGTTCCGGAAAAGCTCCGCGACCGGATCGACGGGCTGCTGGACGGGTGGCGCTCGCCCGCAGACGCCGAGCCCGGCCAGGACCGTGGACGCAGTCCGGGAAGGGAGAATGTTGGAGCGCAAATCGCTGACGCTGGCTCCACGCCCGAAAGAAATACTCCCGCCAAGGGAGTGTCGCGCGACACGGATATGCCGATGGACGCGGAAGCGGCGTTGCGCCGCGCTCGCACGAACGCGCTTGTGCGCCACGCACGCGCGCTCGACGCGATCCTCAGCACTGGAAATGCGGACGGGCAGGGTAGTCCCGAGCAGATGCGCGAATTGAGGGATGCCCGCAGTGCTTTCGAGAAGGTTCGGCCGCACGGCTGGCGCGATGCCGAAGCGGCCTATGCGAAAAATCCCGAGCTTGTCCGTGAGGCGGGGGCCGGCCGGGTCAACCGCATCGTGCTGGCTCTCCAGCTTGAAACCGAAATCCGCACTGGGCTGGACACTGATCCGGGCCGCCGCGCCGCCCGTTTCGTGGAACGCTGGCAAAAGCTCGATCGCACGAGCCTAACGCAATACCAGGCCGGCGACATGTCGGGCTACCAGTCGACCCGCTCGGCCATGTCCGACATGGCCAAGAGCCTTGAACGCGATCCACAGCTGGAATCGCTCCTTGCCAACCGCAAACGTGATCTTGGCATTCATACCGATTCCGGCCGTAGCCTCGTTGCGGAGCTCGCATTTAGCTATGGCATCGGCAGGGGACGCGGAATAGGAATCTGAACCCCTCCGATTTGCCGCCGTTTCCACGCCAGAGGCGGGTCAGGCGAAAAGTCTGATTGCGTCCAGCATTGGTTCGCACTGTTGTCCCAGCGGATGCCGGCAACAGCCGTTGAAAAGCAGGCGAGCTATGCCCGAGCCAGATCGTATCATACGCCTCAGAACCGTCCTTGACCGGACTGGCCTGTCCCGCTCAACCCTCTATCGCAAGATTGCCGAAGGCACGTTCCCCGCGCAGATCAAGATCAGCATAAACGGGGCGGGCTGGAGAGAATCCGATGTCGATCGATGGATCGCCGATCCTGTTGCATGGCGAACAGGGCGTCAGTTCTGAGTGCGAGCCAAACGAACACCAGGACCGCCGCCATTCTCCGGAATGAATTCTATCCCAGCGGCTTCAAATGTGTTCCGGAGTGCTGCGACGGTAGTGCCCTTCAGTTGCTCTCCCCGCTCAAACCGGGCGACAGTATCCGGTGAAACTCCAGCATTCCGAGCCAAGTCTCTCGTCCCCCAACCCAGGGCAACCCGCGCCATCTTGCACTGGATGATGTTCATTTCGTAACATCGATACGATTTATGTTGATCTGCATCGCCACTTGATATATCGTAACCCTGATACGATTATGGGAGTCGCTTACTGCGGCTGCTGATGGTGTTACGACCACCCTCAGCAGCCTTGCCACGCCCCAAGCTGTTAGCACTACTTTGGCACTTTAGGTTCGACGGCGTCGGCGAGGAGTTTCTCACAGTGGGGGCATCGCCTGGGTGGCGGCCGTGCGAAGAGGTCGAGGATGGCTTGCCTGATGGCCGGCATGCTCGGTTGTGGCGGCGGTCCTCCGACTCTTTTTTTTCCGGCCCGCTGCTTTGAGGCGGCGGGCTTGGAGGAAGGCGTAGGCGATCATGGTCATCAGGGCGTGTCGGTGTAACCCGGTCCAGGATCTGCCTTCGAAGTGGTCGAGGCCGAGTTCCTCCTTGAGCTGCTGATGCGCCTGCTCACAGACCCATCTGGCTTTGATCGTGGCAGCGAGCATCTTGAGGCTCGCATCGGCCGGCAGGTTCGACACATAGTATTTTTGCTCGCCAGTCGACCGGCGCTCGCCGACGAGCCAGACTTCGTCGCCGGGCATGCACTGCATACGATTATCGAGCATGCGGTGCTTATGGCCATCCGCAACGCGGACACGGCGGGCCGCGAAGAGACATGTCAGCCGACCTTTGGTGCCCCGCCGCCAGCTGACCCTTTGCCATTTCCCTCCGGCCAACAACGCTTCAGCACAGACCGGGGGCTGATCAGGGATGTGGTATTTGCGGGGCTTTCCGGTCTTCGCGACGGGGAAAATCAGGGCAACGTCGGCGGGATAGACGTTCTGGCGTCGCGACAGACCCACCGCCCACAGCAGACCGCGCTCGCTTAAAGCCTGACGGAAAGGCCCGCTGGAGCCGTACCCTGAATCGGCAAGCACACAGCCAAAACGCGCACCGGAGGCGATGACGCGGTCGATCTCCTCGATCGCAATCTCCGGCTTTGTCAGAGCAGTCTGTCTATCCTTCGGCACATGGGCTCGCGCCATGCGCTCAGGATCATCTGTCCAGCTCTCGGGCAGGAATAGCCGCAGGCCCACCATCACCGGCACCTCGCGCGAGGCCAGCGTTACCGAGACCAGCGATTGACAATTGGCCGTCTTCCCAAGCGACGAGGCATATTGTGGCGCGACGCCAACCGAGTGACGTCCCTTCTTGGGCAACGCCGTGTCATCGATGACAAGAAAGCCAGCCTCATCGCCAACCAGGCCATCTGCCTCCTTCAGCAGGGCAGCCTCGAGTGGAGCACTGTCCCAAACTCCGGCAGCGACGAAATGATGAAGCTGATCGTAGCCGACCTCGCCAGCGCGCGCCGCCATCGGCTGAACGCTCTTGCGGTCTCCTGGGCCAATCAACCCAGCGATATAGGCCGGACACATCCGTGCCCTCGTCTTGTGCCGTAGCGCCGCGACAAACGGCCCGAGCCAGCGATCCAGATCGGCTTGCCAGTCCACCTCCATTGATCGGCCCTCCATAAGCCGACCTCCCATGAATCACGCAAACCCTCTCTTGGGAATCACAAAAACTCACCCGTTGCTAAAAAAAATGCCAAAGTAGTGCTAGGAGCTCGGATCATGACTGATTCCGACAATAGCACGACTTTGCCTTCCGTCACGACCAGCCGACGCGATCGGCAGACGGCAAATGCGTCAAGACATTTTGAGGATACAGACCCAGCAATTCTGCTGCTGCGAGGCTGGTCGCGGGCACAGCACGTTTCGAATGTCCTTTGCCGACTTCAACAGCGTCTAGAGAGACGCGTGCTCGACGCTGCGGCCCCGAACGCGATGGATAAGAAGGTCGGCTATTCAATCGCCTGCCAAGCGGAAGTCGAGGCCACGACTGCTGCCTTGAAGCTTCAAGACAAAATCCCTGACATACGGGCGCATTCGCTTCTTGGCGTAGTCGCTAAGCTCGAAATCATCGCTGGCGCGGATCGTGACATCGACGATCCAACAGACTTTTCGCTGGCCGCATATTGCTTCGGTCCTTGCCGACTTAAAGGAAATCGCCGGGAGCCTGCCGCTTGAACGGCCTGAGCGATCCGTCGTTCAGGCGGACTGCAGGCAATATCAAGCGATGGCGGCCAACCTGATCGATCTGGAAAACCAGGCCGCTAGTCTTCATTTGGGGTTCCCCGTGCACCCCTCCCGCATTGGAACTTGAACCGCCATCCCAAACAGCACTCGAGCTGCGTGTTCAACCTTACCGGTCTCGGGCAAAACGCTCTAGCCCGCTTGATGCACGGCGATCGGCTTTCGGCGGCCTGCATGGCCATCTGGCCGCCCTTGGGGTGCATTTTGACAAGCCTCGTCGGGCGCCGGCGATCATCCGTCGTGATGGAAGGGGGTTTGCGGGTTGAGGTCGGCGGGTTTGTTTCGGGACGTCTGCGCCCCGTCGGCTATGTCACGAGCCGCGCAATGCGATTGAGGACGATGCGCAGGATGCGCTGGTCGGGGCAGGATGTCGGCAGGTGCAGGCGGATCTGGGTTTTCATCTCGACTACGCGGGCGGCGATCTTGATGAGGCGCAATCGCAGCGTGTCGAATTGGGCGACGGCAAAGCTCGAGCGTTTCGGCATCGCGGCGCGCAGGCCCCACATCAGCCAGTAGGCGCCGGCATGCAGGAACAGCCGGAACTGGTTGGCCGTCGCTCTTGTGCAGGAGGTGCGGTCGGCGGCGAGATGCGTCTTCCACGACTTGATGTGGTTCTCGGCAGCGCCGCGCCGGCAGTAGACATCCTCGTAGAGCGCCTTGGCCTTGCCACTTGCAAGGTTGGTGACGATGAAGCGGGTATCGGCACCTTGGGCGCCGACCTCGACGCGGGCGATGATGCGCTCTACGCGGCTCCAACTGGCGGCGCCGTCAAAAAACTCCTTGAAGCGGCGGACCTTGTTCGTCTTCGATGCTTCAAGGCGCGCCATCGTGCTGCTCTCCAGGTCCGCGACATGCTTGCGCAGGGTCGTGGTGGGCGCCACGCCGAGGATGAAGTCGACATCGTTGGCGCGGCACCAGTCGATGACCTGCGGACTACAATAGTGGCTGTCGGCCCGGATCAGGATGCGGATGTTCGGCCAATTGCTCCGGATCGCCCGCACCAGGCGGCGCAGGTGGGGGCGGATTTCTGCCCCGCTCGGCCGCTTCGCTGGTCGCAGGACCGCACCGACGAACCGGCCGTCGCCATCGAACACAACAATCGGCTGGAAGCCGTATTCGTCGTGATGGGCATTGAACAGCCGCAATTGCTGGCCGCCATGCACGGCGTCAAAAGTGTCGTCAATGTCGAGCACGATCCGCTTCGGAACCTGGCGGAAGGAAGAGCAATAGAGGTCGACCATCGCACGGCCCATAACGACCAGTTCCCGCACGCCAGGCAGGTTCTCAAGCCGGCACATCGTCGATTGAGAGGCCAGATCCCGACCCGAAGGCAGCGCATCCTGGGCCATCTTGAAGATCGGATCGCAGCGCAGCCGGTTGGCGTCGTTGCCATCCTCGTAGCCGGCGGCAATCATCTTCATGCGAAAGCCGATCATATCGGCCACGCTATGGATGACCTGGTCCGGGCGGCGCGGATCATCGATGCAGCGCGCCAGACGCTCGGCGACACGCAGCCGCTTTTCCACCTCGGCCAGAGCCAGAACCCCACTGTTGGACGACAGCATGCCGCCGTCAAAACGGGCGACGACGGACTTGCCGCCGACTGATGACAAACCGCTCAACGGCAGCATAAGATCATTCATCGCGGGTGTGGTCTCCGGGAAATGGTTCGGATCGGCTTAAGCAACCAAATCCTACGTCATTTCAACGGCTTGCACCACATCCGCCAACCCCCATGAATTTTCCGGGCTAGCTGATGGAGAAAGAAAGCTGTCAGCTCCATAGTAAATGGCTTCCCGAGCAGCGGCACCGAGAGCCCTTTCGATCTTTGCAGGATCACTGAAATCCGGCATCGAATCCAGTGTAAGCCGGTCGTGGAATTCTCTGAGAAGCTTGTCGGCTGTGTCAGCAAAATCGTTCTCAAGATTGACAACGGAGTAGGTGCGATCCGACGCGGACTGAACCATCAGCCCGAGCAAGAGCATGAACTCATTGCTGTTTAGCTTGGTGGTAGACCAGCGCTTTTCTGGATCGTCGGCGACCTTACCTTCGCGCAAATCAATAGCAACGATCCAATCGCGATACACGATAGCAGAAATATCATGCAAAGCCCCAGCGCTCTGCGCGAGAACACGCAAGTCATCAAATATTTTTTCGAGAGAACGCGCCTTTGGTCGCCCTGCGTTTTCCAATTCCATGTTTGTCATGTCGCGCAAATTCTTATGTGGGCTAGAGCAATTGTTCCAAAGAACTCTCCTCGCTCACCACTTAACATTCAGGTCGTCGTCGTAGAGCATACTTGGCAACATACCCATCATCACGTGGTCGGGCAGGATGCGGGTAGCCCGCTTCTTATGGACTTCGAACCCGGGGTATGCATCCCCAATGACCTGCTTAAAGAAAGCCTGCGTGCGAGGGTTCAGGCATTCCGTAATTTCCCACAGAAATGCGTGAACGGCCTCATAATCGGAGACGACCTCTTCGGGCCGATGAATCGCTTCGAGATGCTCGAAGAATCGTTCGACATGGTTTCCCGGCGTATTGAAGAGCGGGCGTCTGCCATCGAAATAGACCACCTCGATCTGCTCGCGGATAGGATCGACATTACCGTGCAATGCGAAATTTCTCCTATCGACGACGCGCATGAAATGCGCATAGGCGTTGGTGCTTTTGTCGATGTCGCGTGCAAAGCCATCGCAATGCTGGCTGAGCAGCGCGAGGCGGTCGGGAATCTTGGCCCGGATAAAGGCCTGATAGGCCTCCGGGGCATTTCGGATCTCATCGCGCGTGAACATGAGGATCACCATATTGATGAAGGCCTCGGCCATAACCGGCATCAGAAGGTGAAGCTTTAGACAGTTGCCGAAGAGATCGTTTGCGCGTGCGGATACGCCTTGCATGGCTTTTTCCAAAGTTTTCAACCGCGATTTGGCAGCCGGCGATCTCTTTGGAAAAGCAGTCTTTGCCGGGGCATCGACAATAGCTGCGTGCAAGTCGGCGCACAGGCCTGCGATACTGACAAACTTGTTCTGGAAGACGACGAATTTTTCTAGGCTCTGTAGTACGGCGGATTTCTGCGGACCGATCCTCGCATAATCCGTTCTGATACCGACAATCAGGTCCCGCCACTGCTGGTGCGTGAGCGCCTCGCCGACCATGATATGAATCTCGCGCGACATGCCGCAGACATACACGTCGGTCCCGCCGGCCTTGAGGCTGTAGTCCCAGTGTATCCAGTTATCGCTGTCGTCCTTGCGCAGGAAGTTTTGAAAACCATTCGGTTCGCCAAAGCGAGCTTTCAGATAACAATAGATGTCTACCGGCTTGAGCCGTGCCCTGACCGCGAGAATGGCACCGCCATCTCTTTTCTTAGGCTTCCGGTCGCGGGTAACCCATTCCACAACTTCCTGCCGGGTAGCTGCCCGCCACTCACCGATATTGAGACAAGCCGGCTCTTTGACAGCCTGTCCCTTCGTTCGCTGATGGGATTTACGCACGATCGTCACGAATATTCAGCGTGTAACGTGTGTGTCGGAGTTCACCAGTTCTTGTCAGCGCACCCTTGGCAACCAGATCCTGCAGGTCCCTCGTCGCCGTGGCACGCGACGCCTGGCTGATGGCGATGTAATTCTCAGCGCTGAGATGGCCCTTGAAACCGTCGATACCTTCCCGGAACATGCGAGCGATCACCTTCTCCTGGCGCTCGTTGAACTGACCCCGATGATGCTCGTAGAACTTGGCCTTGGCGATGGAGAATTCGACACGAGCAAGCGTTACGCGCTGCGCTTCAAGGATCGTGTTGGCGAAGTAGAGCAGCCAGTCGGTAATCGCGTTGCTCTTGTTGCTGCCTTCCAGGCTGTCGTAGTAGGCCTTGCGATGACGCTCGATCGTATAGGCTAGCGCGATGAGGCTCGGCTCGCCCAGATTTTGCGCCAGCGCCTTTTCACAAAGGGCGCGCCCTATGCGGCCGTTGCCGTCTTCGAACGGGTGGATGCTCTCGAAATAGAGATGGGCGATACCGGCGCGCGTCAGCGCGGGTAGCGGAGCCTGGCCCTTGGGCGCGGCATCGTTGAACCAGATGGTAAAAGCGTCCATTTCGGCCTTCACGCGCGATGAGGGTGGCGCTTCGAAATGCACTTTGGGCTTGTCCAGCCGATTGGAGACGATCTGCATGGCATCGGCATGCTGGCGGTAATTGCCGATAGTCTCGATACGCCGTTCACCCGACATCACCATCTTGTGCCAGGCGTAGAGGGTGCGATGCGAAAGCGGCTGCGCAAAATGCAAGTACACGTCGGCCATCATTTCGGAGACGCCTCGCTCCGCTGGAGGAATGCGTCTGTTTTCACCTCCAAGCCCAAGTTGCTGCCGTAAGGACGATTGCAGGCTCTCGCGGTTGAGGTATTCCCCTTCAATGGCGGATGTCTTCAAGGCCTCTTCGCTGATAAGCTCGATGCGGATCTGATCGCGATCCTCGGAACCGACGTGACGAAAGACGCCGAGGAACTCGCCCGATCGCAATAGGAACTCGCTTTCCAGCGGGTCCAATGCCATCTTGTCGTAGGTAAAATGCGGCCAGTCGGCCTGTTCCCAATTCCATGCCATGAGCTATAGAACGCCTTTCTATAACTCATAATAGCGAAAAAAGTGAGCTATAGCAATCTTATCTATACCTCAGTCAGTACCCAATAGGTGGCCGTAAAATACCCATATCCTGGGGCGCATCCGCCAAAGCCGGACGGGCTCTCGTGAAACCGAGCTCAAGCGAGTATCGCGCCGAGCCGGTCGCCGAAAAGAAAACACGCGGCGGCGATGCCGAATACGGCTGAAAAATACTGCACGCTGGCGGCAACGCGGGCAGATACCGGCCCGCAGGAGATAAAGCCACAGCAGCTAGGCCCGCCACCCCGACCGACTGCTTCCGTGGTGCTTCCGCGACGTATTTCCCGCCCTCTTCTTGCGGAAAAGAGGCCGTAACCGGGGCAGATTTCCGGGCGATCAGGCTGGAGCGGCTTGGCTGACGAGATCGGGAAGCGGCAGAACGGCGGTTTGTGTGGGGATACCAAGGCGGTGGCCGAGGTAGGCGAAGAAGGAGACGCCGAGCTTGGTGCAGGTCTTCATCAGGCCGAGCAGGACATCGCGGGCATCTCTGCCTGCGTCACTGACGGTTCCGCCGGAGATCTTGCGTTTGATAACCACGGCGCGAATGTCGTTTTCCGAACCGTTGGTGTGGAGTGGGATCTCGGGGCGATCGAGAACGCGCAGGAGTTCATGCTTGCGGCGGTGAAGCCGGGTGAGCAGCCTGTCGAGCATGACGTAGCCGGTTCGTCGTTTGAACAGGCGGTCGAAGCGGGCACGCAAGGCCGCCGCGCGACGCGGACAAGGTGACCGCTGATAGCTCTTCAGGTCGTGATAGAACCACCAGATCAACTGGCGCATGACGTCAACGGCCTGGCGCTGGTCTGGCGTCATCGGCACCAATTTGTGGACGAGCCGCTCGGCGTGGACCCAACACAGAGCATGGTCGGCGATGCGGAACTGGCCGGCGTCATCGGAGACGATAACGGCGTCGGCAAGAAAGCCATGATGGCGGATCGCCCCCCACATCGCCCCCTCGGTGGCAATCTTGACCGGGTTCGGCTCAACCAGCAAGCTGGTCGAGGTCCAGCGCTGCCAGATGCGCCTGCCAGGCGGCGCTGTCGGCAAACACCTTTTGCGGGAAAGCCGCCAGCCGGTCGATCACCGGACCAGCGAGGTTGCGGCCGCGCATATAGGCCAACGCCTCGTCATTGATGACGTAATCGCCGTGCCCGGCGCGCAGCGTTGCCAGGAACGCCCCCCGTGACTTCGATCGCCCGGTGCGGAACGCGGTGAAGCGGTCATCGCCGATCTGAGCGGTGTAGCCGTCCTGGTTGGCGTGGCGCGCCGACGTATCATCGACCGTGATCCAGCGCGCCGTGGCAAGTCCGGTGCGCAACACGTCACGATCCTCTGCAACGAAGACCTCGAGGCCCTCCGAAATCAGCCGCACCACCTGACGCTTCGAGATGTCGACGCCAATGCCCGTCAAGAGTGCGGTTAATCGCTCCGTCGTCACTTGGCCCTGAATATGGCAGGCCAGGATGAAGCGGCGCAGGTTCGCGCCCCAGCCGCCGACAATCCCCGACGGCAGTGGCGCCACGATCGTCTCGCCGCTCGGGGTCACCCAGCGTTCGCGCCGGTAGCGCACCACCTCGGCCGACAACACCAGATCGCGCACCAGGATCGTCTCATACCCCTTGAAGCGGGAGCCCGCAGGGGAGCTCACCGCAACCGTCACCTCGCGGCTCACACGAGCGCTGTCGCGCTTGGCGCCGCGCCGCCGACGCTTGCCCTTGGCCGCTTTCGCCCCCGTCGCCTTCTCCATCCCCGACGGTTTGGACGGCTTGATTGGCGGCCGCGGAGGCAGGTCCTTCAGACGCTTAATCTCGTCCTTCAGGCTCTGGTTGTCGGCGCGCAGCGCCTGGTTCTCCATCTGCAGGCTCTCGACCTGTCCGTGAAGACCCCGCACTTCGCCGAGCAGCGTCCCAACCAGCCCGCGGAGTTCCGCCAGCGACAGGCCTTCAAGCGAATCATTCGGCGGCAGAGTCACGCAAAGGGTGAATCACAAACCCGCCCCCCTGCAAACCCCACCTCCGCCCGGAAATCTGCCCCGGTTACAAAGAGGCCTTGCTAACCACCTGTTTTCACAGTAAATGGCGCGCCCGACAGGATGAAACTGAGAACTCTTATGTCATTGTTTGTGCGATATAAATTATTAAGACCGCGCTAAGCGCCGCGGCTCTGGGCAGAGCAACTCGCCCGAAGTGCAACGACCGGGTATCGGTTCGCTGTCCCCTAGCAGTGCGTTTTCTGGCAAATATGCATCGCCTTGAACCACGGCTATCGAGACCGGTTGTCTTCGAGGTACTGTTCACAGCGTTCCAGCACTGCCGGATCGAAGGAGGCAATGCCCAGAGGGACAGTATTGCCGATCGACGCTCCTACAGGTGCATGAACAATCGCGGCCATGGCGATGGATGGAACGAGATAAAGCTCCAGCCCGCGCGGGAAGGGCGCTGCGTGTCCTTCAGCAATCTCATCAAACGTTTCTGCGATGAAACGCGGGGGCGCAGCTCTGGTCAGGCACGTGCTGAGCGTCTCGGAAATCGCATCACCTGCATCAGTCTTGCCCACTTTTTCCTTGATTAGGGTGAGCAGTCCGCGAAGCTGCGTTGTTGCTCCCCAATGACGCGTCTGCGGCGCCACCGCGATGATACGCTCCGGTACCATCGTTGCGTTTGTTACGCCGTACTCCAGGATGGAAAGAAAGCGCTGCAGATTATCCTCAAGCAGCAAAGACCCGACCAGCGGAATTGTTTTGCGGTCACTTCTGACTTCACCCGCACGCCCTACAGCTTCCCTCCAGTACCGTCGTTCGTTAAGGCCGGCCTTGACAGTGAATTCTTTTAAGAATTCGGGAGCCAATGAGACGAGAGCTTCATAAGAAGCAATAGAATCCAATTGGCTTACTGGTGTTGCGAGATCTTTGATAAACAAAGCAACCGCGTGCTCAATTTCCGGCCGGTCGGCAATCTCATGCTCAGGACGCCACGAGCTGAGATCGATTTCAGGTACACTGGGGCTGGAAGCGCGGGCGTATGTGCGGATTCGCAACGGAACCTGATACCGTTCTTGAGGAACGATGACAGGATCGATTGAGTATAACTGACGCTTCTCGCCTTTCCCTCGATCAACCTGATCGGCGATCTCGCGAAAGAACCGCTCAAAGCGCGCCGGTAACTGTTGTGTCATGCGCCCCGACCCTGCCGGGTCGCTAAGACCGAGTTCTGGCAGGAACCTTTCGATAGAGTCCGGTCGCTTTCGTGGCTGCGGCGCGATAGCCACCAGATCGAACCCTACGCCCCGTCGGCGCGACTCGACGCTATAGATCGACGGTTCCTTCTCATCCGCGCGAAACAAACTGTCTCCCGCTGTGGTCAACCACAAACGACCCTGCCTGCGCTCGATATATCCAGGCTCGGAGGCTTCGTTGAGGACGTACTCCAACTCATTTGCGCTGAAACCGAAAAACTCCGCCACGTCGGGCTCATTCATCCCTGGCGCCGACTTCAGCAGCCTCAAAAGAAATTCAAGTGTGGGGCTGACCTGGGCCGCGACAGCGACCTTGTATTTCATCTCATAGGTACGGCAGGGAAGCAGGACATCTATGATATCCAGTTCCACTTTACGGTCTTCGTCGGGCGGTACCAGTTCGTGACCCTTCAAGCTCAGGAGCGGACGGCTAAGCGTTCCCACGGGCACCTCCTTCGGCGCGTCTAGGTTTTGAAGAAGGTTGCTCAGCGCGATTGGCAACTTCGTCGACGCCGAACAAAATTTCCGCCGCGATTTCCTGAGCGGAGCCCTCGACCGCGCGACGGGCAAAACTTGACGACAGGAGGCTCATAGGGCCGCCTTCGCGCCACCGATGCCGCGCACCTATGATTACCAGACGGTCCATAGCGCGGCTGGCCGCGACGTTGATACGATTAGGTGTAGCCAGGAAGCCCTCTTGAATTTTCTTAACCCCGGCCTCCATGGGACCCGCCGAATTGTTTCTGACAAGTGACAGGAGGATTATGGGGTTTTCTTTGCCTTGATAGCTGTCAACGGTGCCGATTTTGATATGGCGATCCAGTAGATACGCGAGCGGCGACTGTCGCAACGTCCTGTCAATTAGGTTTCGTTGCGCCGCATACATACAAATGACGCCAACACCCGTCTGGTGCGTATTTTGCTCTTGCAGCCACGAGCGGAAAGACTCGTTCTCGTGCCATTTGGTCAGAAGGCCGACTATAGAATCGGCCTCTGCCTTGTTGATGCGACTACTGCCCACGGATTGCTCATGGCCTGCGGAACCCAGACCTTGGGTGTCGATCCAGACCAGGGGTTTTTCCAGTTCCTCTGGCAGTACCTGCGAGGGAATGATCGGCACCGATCGTCCGGCTTCCAGGGCGAGGTCAGGATAAAAGGACTCGGACACAAGTTGTCCGATTGGCGGCAACATCCGGTATTGAGTCTTCAGCCTGGCACCGGCATCTCGTCCATACTCAGTCAGGAATACCCGCTCGAAGTCGCTTCGCTGAATCTCTCGTTTTGATATCCTTGTGCGATCAGCAACAAGGTTGACGACTTCGGCTTTGTGCTGCGGCTCGAGCTGTGCCTGGTCACCAACAAGAACCGCCCAGCGGGCTGCCTGCAATGGCACCAGAAGTTCACCTGCCGTGCATCTCGCGGCTTCGTCCACGATGACAAGATCGAACGCGGTAGCCGTCAAACCAAGCGACGAGCGTCCAAGGCCCACGCAGGTTCCCACTACAATCTGACGCGTGCCAGCAAGGAAGGTATCAAAGCTGCGTTCAGCACGGGACACGCTGCCAATAAAGTCTCGTCCCAAACCGGCAACAGCCCGCAGCCGCGCGATCTTGTCAGCGGACACAGCGTGTTCCTTGCGGGCAATATCCGCAACAGCCTTGGCCACATCGTCAAGGACCGCAAGCCATTCGCTTTCAATACGTTCCTCTGGCAGATTCACATTGATGCCGATGTCTGCCAGCAACGTCGTAAGCGTCTGGATTAGGCTGTTGATCCGCTGGTAATCGGGGTCGCTGTCACCGCAGAGCTCGGCTATACGCACGATGATCGGCCGCAGAGTCGTTTCCAGTTTTACAACTACCGTTATCGCATCTTCTGGAATGGCCAGGGCTTTTCCTGCTACCGCCAGTCGCTCAGCAAAGGACGCACTGAAGCGATCCTTGTAACTCTGCTCCACCCTGGCGGTGTGAAAAGGCCGTAGAAGTGCTGAAACCTGACCGTCATTCATGGCCACGCGCAGCAAGCTCGGGTCTTCGCCTGCATTTCGAAATAGTGCGAGTACTGACTCGGCTGCGGTGTTCACCGCCTCGTGTGACTGGCTGGCCAGCAGCACGTTTCGTGCCAGACCTGCCGTGATGGCATAGTGGGCAAGCGCAGCGATGAACCGTGTTTTCCCCGTTCCGGGCGGACCCTGGAGAACGCCGACCGGCCGGGTTTTGACAATGCGCCGGAAAGCCTGTTTCTGATCCTCGTTCAGTCCGTAAGTTCTTAAGACTTCTTCGTCTGGAATATGATTGGTCAACTGCGGAGATGCGCCCGATCGCGGGTCAAAAACCGATAGAAGGTTCGCCGCCCGCCCGTTTCCTTCAAGAATGCGATCAACCGCATCCGTTCTGCGCTTGAGGCTCTGGAATTCGAAATGGCTAACGAAACGGAGCCGCTGTCCTTCCTCAACAATGCGCGATCCTACGGCATTGCCGGTGTGGGCGCTGATGACCGCCAAATCAGGCCGGGACCGATTCAAATCGAGATCGCCGATTCTACGCCAATTCCCCTTCGGGTCCTGCCGCTGGACGCCCACTGTATCCTCACGCGAGAAATCAAAGTCACCTGTTTCCAGTTCCAGAGCAACTTTATGCCGCTGCAACGACCTATCGTACACGCTGTCGAGCAGTGCTATTCCATCCGTGGTAAGTTCGTTTTCAACATCCGTGAGCGTGCGCCATAGAGCACGGACATCGACATCAACGGGCTTCTGCTGAACCGGGACGCTCGCGATCTCCTCAGCAAGCGCGTCCTCCGCCTCATCTTCCTCCGGGGCGATGTCGGCATCGTCCGGCAGCTTCTTCAGCGGCTCATTGGTAGAACCAGCCATATAGGTGAGCAGTTCCGCTGCAACGACCGGGTCTTCCAGAACACCTGACAGCGCCGAAAAGTCATTGATATCGGACCGTACGACGGTGAGATCAGCATCAATGGAATGAAACTCGTTCCTCGCAAGTTGAGCTATCCGCCACTGTTCAAGGGGCCAACGGCGAGCGCGCACAGGTTTGCCGGTGTCGTCGAGGGTGACTTCGATGCGTTCAAACGCTCCTCGAAGGGATAGCGTTACCTGGGATCGATCGGGACGGCGATGCAAACTAATGTAGAGTTTGCCTTCATCTGGCTCGATAGGCCCCGCGTTTTCTCTCACGATAGAAACGTCAATCTGCGCGCGCTTTTCTTTCGCTACAACTTCCTTCGGCGCGGTAAGTCGCTCGAAGGCGAGATCAAGAGCCTCTTGCAGCGGCAGAAGTGTCGCCAGCTTTGGGTCCCTGTCCCGGCATTCCCGCGCAGCAGCCAACAGCCTGGCAGCGTCCAGCGCCTCTAGCGCGCTGCACGCGCATATCTCTTCCACGATTTTCGTCACGGCAAATCGGTCGCGCTCGAAGCGATTACCGGAATCAGGAGCATAGGCAGACGTACTAAGTTCACCATCCACGCGGGGCACAAAATCCAGTGCGTCGATAAGGATGGGATTCCCCCCGTTATTTATAACTATATTTGAAGGCGTGATGTCTCCATGCGAAAAATTATGCTCATGGAGGTCGTCAACCGTCCTCACCAGATAGCGTGCGAGCTCAATTGACCATACCGGGTCTGTCATTTCTGATGACGACTTGTTCAACAGGGTGTCGAGAACGGTACCGTCGATCCAGTCCTGGATGATGGCCATACTGTCGCCCAGCCAATGCACGCCGCGCACATTCGGCATTCCGGGCAGTTTATCTGCCATGACGGATGATGCCCTGTGCAAGAACGACAGGACGGTGCGGCCTTCATGCTGGAGCGACCCCCACGCGGCTGACTTCCAGTGCTTGACGATGACCGGCTCGCCATCCTCCTCAGAGCGCCACACATCCAGCGCATCACTTTCTTTGATGACGTCGCCCTGATCAGGGAAGGCCTGGAAAAGTTGCCGGCTGGTTCGAATGGAGCCGCGAAGGGCTTCCAATCCGGACATCACCTCCTCCAGGGAGGGCCGCGCCGCCGTAGCCTTGTTGAAGGAGCTCAACGCGACGACTGCGTCTGCAAATCGGTTCGCTGGGTTGATCTCCAATGCCTCAGCGATCCAGCTATGCAGCATTTCGAATTCGCCGCTGGTATCGACTAATTCGTCCCATTCAGCAGGATCGCCAGCCGGAATACGCCCAAACAACAGCTCGTGAACTGCGACGCCGAGCAGGAAAACATCCCGCCTTTTTGGTCCCTTGTCCTCGCCAAGAATATCCTCAGGAACGGTTACGCTGGCCAGGAACTGATATCGGGCATCGCCTAGCGATTTTGTATCGGGAAACCGTGCTGCAAAGAGATGCGAAAGCTTTACGGAGGTCGGCGCCTCGAGCCAAATGCTGTGACCTCCCAGATCGAGGTGAGCCGCGTTATGACGATGCATTGAAGCAACGGCGGCCACCAACTGGCGGGCCAGCTCGACGCGAGCCCCAGGCAAAGATGAAGTAGACTCACTCACCGCATAGTCCTTGAGTCGGGCCATGCGGCGGCGGCGGTCGAAGATTTCCCAGTAACGTGCGCCACGATCGGGATCATCCAAACGCGGCGTCAGCAGTGTGCGTTCAAAATCCTGATCTCGGTCCAGAAGCCAGTGATAAGCCTGCTTCTCTCGCCCTGCTATTTCGAGGCGGCCGTCTTCGGTTTGAAACCGACCGTCGCTACACTTGGTAAAATCCCAAAGTCGAAGAATACCGAGATTATTCTTGCTATCCTCTTCGCTGGCTTCGAACTCCTGATAAATCTCGCGCGGGTGTTCAAAACAAGGCTCATCGTCAGCCACGTATCGTTGGAAGCGCCGCTTCCCATGGGTGAATGGAGATGTCGGCGATGAGGCATTGAAGAAGCTATGCAGCATATGCTTCCAGCCTTGCTCCGTGAGCGGCGTGTACCGAAACTGCGCGAAAGGTTCCCCAAAAATCTCCGTCATACGCCGTTCATCGCCCATAAGTTTAACGAACTGATCCAGCGTAAGGACTTTCGCCCTCTCCAATCCATCAAGGTGGGCAGCCGTCGCGGAACCCGAGAGGATCACAAGACCCTCTAACTTCGGGACACCGCCCTTCTTGTCGACGGGACGACTTTTCAGGGCGGATGACAGCAACGGGAGAACTTCCCGGCAGATATCACTTATTTTTTTTACGGGGGACGGGCCTTTATCTTCGCCGTTCTGATACCACCGCCCATCCTTGTTTTCGATCTTTCCGTGCCATTCTTTGATATCAATCAAGAAAATGCGATGCGGACTGACGATGACGAGATCGACCTCGCGCGTCTTTCCCAGGCCCAGAACCAGATCAAGATTGGTGAATCCATACCACTCCGCTGGCAAGTCTTTCTTCAGCCGTTCAATGCTTTTTACTTCGCGCTTATGAACGCCGCGACCGCAAATTGTCACATGCATAGGTCTAAATCCCTCTCAACCTGCTCAATATAACCAGGCGACCGCTGTTATTAAAGACTTTTCCCTGAAAACGGTGGCATTGGACACAACCTGTGCGCTGTGTCGCTGCGGAATTCTTTCCCGTAATTTTAATCAATCACTCCATAGATCAGGTATTCTGTCCTCAGAACAGCATATGTCATCCGCGACGATCTACTGATACTCAGGACAGGGTTTGTTCATATTCATCGGACCGGAGCTCACGAGAACGTTTATTCGTGCAGGGCCTTTCGCAGAGCATCTGCCGCATCGGCGTAGAAAAGCGTCTGAATCTTCGTCGCCACATCGTCAGATAAATCCACGAGCGTGCGCCGGCAGGAGACGGGCATCATTATCGTTGCGGCTCCCTTCTCAAGTGCCAGCTCAACAACATCAATAGGATTGTGTATCGGTTCGATTGAACCGCCAAGATTGATCCCACCCACGATTATCAATCCACCCTTGAGCGGCTTCCCCAATAGGGCAGAGCACAACGCTACAAGGACGCCAACACCAACCTGTGTGCCGTTCTTGGCCGCATCAAACGAACGAACTTGGACAGCAAACTCGTGCTCTCGGGGATTTCTGTCGCCCACCAATTCTCGTGACCGCGCATAGAGATTTTGTTCGGCAATTTTCACGGATTCGCGAAAGGGAGCGGGCGGCGATTGGTTTAGGATTCGAACGCCGCTTCCAGGGCTCTCTGTTACCTCGATACGGAAGAGGCCGTTCGCCTCATCTTGTCCGCCGGGACTGATCGCCCATACCTGTCCCGCCGGTAGAGGGTCAGAGCCTATGCTGTCCTCACTTTGAAGTTCAGGCGTCGCCACAAAAGTCTCGACCCCGTCCATACCCATCACATAGCTAAACTGGGTATTTCTGAATTCGGCCGATCCGATCCGCTTCTGCTGTTCCTTGACGCGTCTACGCACTTCAAGGCCGAGCCGCACCGCCCATTCCAAATCTTCATCTGGGATGGCGATCGCGGAATCCGGGTACATTAGCTTGAGCAGACCTGAAATTGTTTTGTTGACAGCATTCTGATCGCGACCCGACAACGCTCCGCCGAAATGAACGCGCCCTTGTAGTACGTTTACCCGCGTCTGCGATCTCAGCCGCGAGAAGCACTCCGCCAAGACATCGCTGACAAGGCCAAAGCGATCAGTGAAAAGCTCCTTGCTCACCTTTGGGATATCCCATCCTGGCAGGTAGCAATGAATGCGATCCATGAAGGCGGTGTCGTTGCGCATTTCCGGAGGCAGCGGTCCGAGCAAATGTCCAACACGTTGCTGGTGTTGAACATCCACGTCGAAGTTTCCAACCATGACGATGCTGCCCTCGGCGCGAATGCTCTCGCGTCCACGCGAGAATTCGCCGGACTCCATGTAGCCCTTCATGATGTTGACGCCGTCCTTCTGGTCGAAGGATATGCCAGAGACCTCATCGAAGCACACGACGTCATACTGGCACACGAGGCCCCGCTGACCGTTCGCCATGTTTACAAACATCCGGGCGACGGTCGCCTTTCCACCGGATACGAGGTGGGCATATGGAGAGACCTGCTGGAATAGATGGCTCTTGCCGGTTCCACGCGGTCCAAGCTCCACCATGTTGTAATTCGTCTCTACGAACGGAACCATCCGGAGGAGCATGGCGTCTTGGGCTCGGGTACTAAGATTGCCAGGCTCCAGCCCAACGCTCCGAAGGAGAAAGTGCTTCCACTCCTGGGTCGAGAGCTTGGCGCGGCCTTCGGCAATTTTTTCAAGAATGTCGCGAGTCGAAAGCTGAATTTCCCGAAGGTTCAGAACCTCGAAAGGCCGCCCGCCCTTCTCTTGGGCGATGCTCGCGTCGTATCCCAACTCAACCTCGGCGTAGAATCCTCCCGTGAGCATTCGTTCGTGGTTCTGAACTATCTTGTCACCGATCCGCACATCATTGAGGCGCAGGCTGGGCAAGGTCGCCAGATAGCTGTCTGTCTTCGCGTCCAGGCGAGCCGTTACGATTTCAATGACGCGGACTGATCCACGGTCTCGGGCCCGTGCCTTAAATAGTTCTTCCTCGCCCGCCCGGACGGTTCTATCGGAAAGCTGCGCCTGCACCATCTGCAGGCCTTCTTCGATTTCTTGAGGGTCCGTGCTTGCGCAATACCGGCCAAGCATGAATTCGACCACATAGGTCGGAACAGGGAACTGCCCGCGGAAGCGCCGCACCAAATCCTTGCGGACAATATGGCCTGGGAAAGCCGCCGCAGCTTTCTGATCTAACTCGTCGAGCTGCACCATCTATTCTCCCCCTACTGTTAATGTCCGGTGGGCACGGACCCGACCGTCGTCATCCAAAATGACCAAGCACGCTGTCGCTCCTTCGTGTTCGTCACTGACAAGAACGGACGTCCGTCCGGACTCGTCCAGTACACGGCCACCCTTGATTAGACTTGGACCGCTCGTGACCGCGCCAAGACGCAGATCGACATGAGAATCCGCGCCGCCTTGAACCTCTATGCGAAGCCGCAAGCCCTCCCATCGCGCCTGGACGATGGAAATATCCGGCCTTTCGCTCTTGCTCGCGATTTCGATGATGGGAAGAACGCACTCTTGCGGACTTACACCGCCATGCGAATATTCCTGACTGGCGTAGAAACAGCGCACGCCGCTTGCCGTAGCGACGAACACGTCGGCGTTCCAAGACCAGGGTATCTGAAGATACGAAGTCTGTGCCTTGGGTTTCACCATCGCGCAGCGGGTGCGCTTGCCTTGCGGCTCCACCAGCCCAACGTCCAATGCGGCCTGGGGCAACCCACCAGGCATGAGCAGCCATCCGTGATCTGTCACTATCCGCACGTTTCTTCCTGAGCGAACCAGCTGCAGGACGTGGTCGGCCGCGTCTCTGATACCGGCGGCCAGGCGTTCGGCCAGGCGAGCGCCGAGGGCGTGCCCTTCTTCATCGAAGCGGCCTGATTCGGTCCAGAGCTTTTGTTCCGCCAACAGCGCATCGCCGGTTGCCCAACCTTCCGACTCCATGAGCTTGAAAAGCACGGGCTTGGTGGCAGCCTTGCCGTCGGGAGCGTGGGGAAGAACGTCCGTGGTCGTTGCGGAGCCGCTCATCCGTTGCGCTACCGGTGAAACGAGCGGCTTGCAGGTGGCGGTCACGGTTGGAAAACCGGACCAGCACCACCGGAGTTGAGGCGCGAGCCCCTCCTCGGAAAGAACCCGCACGAGCTCCTGGGCGAGGTCCATGCGCAGCCCATCAACGAAGAGGATCGTGGTGGCTCCAGTGGCGGGGCTAGGGACAGAAAGCCTTACCTTGCCAATCCGGACAAGCTCCTGGAGCGCATGTGCACCATCGTCCAGCCAGGGAAGGTAGGTAACGCGGAGGGCGGCCGTCACGGCAACGCGGTCAAGCTCTCGCGGCGCTGCGGCCAGGGCGGCCATTGCCGCCCGGTCGATCTGCGCACCATCCTCGGCGTAGGCCTCCGCGAGGGCTGCCCCATCATGGGCTGGAAGCGCCTTAGCATCCGCAACGAGTGCAAGCTGGGCGAGAGCATAGGCCAAGGGCGCTTGACCCCGGCGGCCCCAAACGGTGTCGCGCCGCCAGGCATGCGTGATCTCAAGTGACTGGATGCGCGCCGCCGCCTCGGCAGGCGCGACATCCGCTAGCTTAGCAAGCGCCTCGCGCAGGGCCTTCTCTTCCTGCGCGTTGACCTTCGGGAACGGAGCCTTGTCGGCAAGAAGATCGGTCGGCTCTTCGGCAGCAAGTAGCTGAACAATGCCTTCATAGCCGGTACTACTGGCGAAGCGATTCCAAATCCCGTTCCACTTCCCTTTTCGCTGAGCAAGGCGGCCGGCCGCATCCTGACGCGATAGCTTCCTTGGGTCGAAACGAAGTTCCTTGTCGGCGATGTTTGCGAAAGCGGCGAAGCGCCCCGTATCAGCCTTCTCCGTAAAGCCGCCGTTCATCCAATCGAGCATGTCGGCATCGAGATCGGGAGCGAGCAACACGTTGAAGGCATCGGCGTCCCATCGCCGGTTGCGCAACTCTTCGACCGGGCGAATGCAGAATCGTGCCGCCGCATGCGCCAGCGCCGCCCGTGTCGCGGAATCGTCGGCTATGTTCAGTCTTAGCGCCCCACGATCTGCCGCGAGGAACCCACGAAGCGTCCAGTCTTTGCCGTTGACATGACCAAACAGATTTCCAGCCACTGTGAACCAAACGAGCGGTTGCAGCAGTTGCGGGCAATCTTCCGCCCCTTTCAGGACCTCACGACCAATCCCCGGCAGATAGAGGATTGGGACCGCACTGTCGGGCCAACCCACTTCCGATACGGCACCGGCCAGAACCCCCCTTATCCATACGGCCGGGCCGGTCCTAGTCGCTGGATCGTATTCACCATAGGTCAGAAGTTCGGGCAGGCGCTCGCGCAGCGACGGCAAAATCGACAGAAACTCTCCGGCTGCGTCACACCACACAACGGTTTCGGGCGGCGCTTCCGCCGCCGCGTTGTAACTTGCGGCTTCATGCAGGGCGGCTATGAGGGCATCGAGAGGCGTCGTCACTTCGCCCCCACTCGTTTTTTCACCAACTCGCGGGCGGCCTGCTTTTCAGCAAGTGTCGTATGGTGGTCGTTTCTGCGCTCACCTTTAAACGTCGAATACCAGGGCGCTGAGGCAACATCATTGCCGCGATCCTTATCCTTCAATATCTTCGACAAGTCGTGGGTCAAAATACCCGCTTCGATAAACGGCCGGATATTCTGGCGGACACCATCATTGAGGTCGGGCTCCCAGCCCAACGGCTGCTGGTCAAGTGATTTCCAGCGCACGAAAATGTCGTACGGCTTCTCACCCTCCAACACCTTCTCAAGCATCTGCTGCAACTCGCGGCCCTTTTCGTAGCGCAGCTCGTTGCCCTCGGCCCTTGCCCTCGCAAGCCAGTCGCCAAGCATGGTGTAGGTGAGCTTGCGCAGCGTGGCCTGATCAAATCGATGGTAATGGATGAAAACCGAAAAGCCGTCTTTCAGCCCGTCCGAGATATGCCACAGGAATGGGCGCTGACCAAACAAGGCGCAGTGTTGGCGAAAGGCGCGGTCTCGAAGCCAGGCTTCAAACGAACCATCGCGGGCCTTCTTTTTGTCCACCACCTCGTCAGCTTCCGCAACCAGGCGACGCTCTAAGTCGTCGCACCACTTTTGGCCGAAAGCGGCAGAGAGATAGGCGCGCAGTCGGTCGGCGAGCGATCTCTCTCCGGCAACCGCAGGGACACCGAGAAGGCCGTCATTATCGCCTTGGGGAAGCTCCGCGGCCCTCGTTACCCACGCACGTGCTTCATCCGAAACGCGAATGTCAGTGTCATTTTCCGCCGGCCAGCGATACCCGCATAGCCTAGCCAGACCCACATGGAGTGCCATGCCATCTTTGCTTGCTTCGGGATGCCCGTGAAATGTCCACTGCGTCGGGTCTTGCGCGAACGCACCCGGAAAGCCGTTCGCATAGATTACCTTGCCGCGGTCGCGCCACTTCTGTAGGTCCATTGGAACCCGCCCAAATGTCGCATTCGTAATGTTCATTTTTTTTTCGACGATGCGTACCTGTTCCTCGAAGTCGCTCGATGCGGCGAAAGCAGCGATGGCAAACAAGTCTTCCGGATTCTTGGGGCAAATAACGGCAACATTCGAATCAAATTTGTTCCCGAAATAGTAATTAACGGAAAGATCGGCCATCTGATTCACTGCGATGCCGAGCTTTCCCCAAACGCTATTGCCTCTCTGATCAGAGTCATGAAGGTTTGCACGCCGTATCGTGCGTTCTTCGCGAAGATGACCGTTCTCTTCATCGTAACGAATTATCTTGAAGAAGCCTCCTGAGAAAGAACCTCCCTGAGTTGTCGACTGCAAATATGCCCACTCTGGCTTGATTCTGAAGGGCTCCCAATAATTCGAGACAAATCTTGGTGTATCACCATTCATTATCCCGGCAAGACTATCGGCAATCTTATTCAACGGAACTCCGGGTCCAAGCTCCTGAAATACAATTGTCGCTGAGGAATTCGACAGTTGCTTGTTTTGAAGGATTTTATTTGGGAGCTCATTTATTAGGGAAAGCGACTTCTCATTGATTGATTCCTTAGAACTGCAGTCAATAAGTTCCATACTAGTGTCGACTGATGGCGCAGAGTTAGTGGAGACAGTAAGAGTCACGTTGACCTTTTCTCCAGAGATAGTCTCAAACGCTCCGCTTCCAAGGTGAGATATAATGTTGAGGCTCTTTGTGGTCAGCACTCTCCGTCGAAAAGCCTCGTAAGAAGTCAGGGAAAGCCAATGCTGAAGGGAGATTAGCGCGATTGAGCCGCCGCGTTCAGATAGACGATAGCAACGATCCCACATGCAGTAACCAAGATCGCCCTTAGTCTCCGGGAATCGCCGTTGAATAAATCCCAACAGATCTTGTGACATCTCTCTGTACCCGAGAAATGGAACATTGGTTGCTTGCAACACAAACTTGCGATGCAACATGGCAGCGGCGTCCGCCATTCCTCGTGCAGCGAGTGCTCCCTCTGCCTTCTCAGGTTCGGCACGCCGTGCTTTTTCTATCAGCGGCTTGAGGAATAGCTCGACTTGCCTCATTTTCGCGGCTTCGAAGAGATCGCCACCGGATGGTTCCAAAAGTGTGCCGAGGATAGGCGCTTGATCGAATAGATCGTGAAGAGCAGCAAGCGCGTACTCAAGCTCGCGATCGCCCTCGCCAAGCTGGACGAATTCACGTTTGGGCAGCGGCGGCGGAGCGCCGACCCAAGCAATATGAGGTAGAGGCAACGTTTGCCAGCCACCGATGCGCCACGCGCTAAGTGCCACAGCGAAAGCCGCGATTTGAACGCACCTCCCGTCGATCTCTAGTCCATGAAGATTGTCGCGCAATACTGCCGCGACGGCATCAGCCGCAGATAGTCCTTCCTCGACGCTTCGCAGCGACGCCAGGATTGCCAACGCCTCAGTAAGGAAGTGACCTGAGCCGCAGCACGGATCGAGCGTGGTGATGGCTTTAGCTTCTGTCGGCCATGCGAGGAATCTGCCCGCCGCGGGTCGCCAGGGCGTATTCTCACTTTCGCGTGCAAACCGAAGCATGTCGAAGCTGTAGTCCGGCAGCGAACACGCGGCGCGTAACTCTGTTTCGTCGACTGCTGTTTGCGCAAGCGTCGGATTGGCCGCCAGTACCTTACCAGCCCACCAGGCGCCAAGCGTATTGTGGAGCAGAAAGCGCACCATATACGGCTCGGTAAAAAGCTGAGTGACAGCCGGCAGCTCATCAGCGCCGATCTTGACGCCAGACTTGTTGACCGCGTCCTTCTCCGCAGCGCGCCAGAACTGGTAGGTCCATCCGAGACTGTCCTCTGCCTGGAACACGTCTGCGTCCAGGCCCGTTACCATGCGGTTGAGCTTTTGCGTGTGCACCGGGTCGAGGTCGAGAGCGAGCACCGGATCATCGACCCGGAAAACAGCAGGAAGCATACTCGCGGCATATCGTTCAGCCACCGCCCACGCGTCCGTCAATCCCTCTTCGGCCGCCAATTCGCGGCAGTCTTCGAGTGTCACAGCAACGTCATGCTCCGGATGCCTAAGAAGTCCCCGCTCTGCTAGGAACCGCGCAAAGAGCATACGATGCCAATGAGCATAGGCCGCTCCCTCGATAAGGTGCTTAGTCTCCTGCACTTCCGTCGGGCGATCAAACTCGTCACCAAGCGCACGTGCATGGGCGCGCAACCGCCGACGCAGCTCTTTCTCGTCATCGTTCAAATAGCTCGGCGCCTTGCCGTCAGCGACACCTAGACGGCGGATAGCGTCCCGTGCCCCCTCTTCGGCAACAACACGCGCCTCCTTGATTGTCTTCTCTAAGGCGCGGCGCAAGGCTGTAGGCAGATAGTGATTGCTCATGCCGCTACACCTTCGGAATTACAGGGCCGTCGCCCAGGGCTTCGGCAATCTTGGCTCGAACCTTTGCAAGCCACGCGTCGAGCTCGGCTTCCGACTTCATCATGACGCCTGGCAGATTCACGGTGCGCGCCTTGGGCTCCAGCAACGCCGCCGCCGCCGCCAGGGCATCATCGACACGTGCAGGCAGGGCCTTGCTCATGTTTTCCCATTCGGAGAGGCCGCGCTGCGCCAAAGCCTCGGCGATGGCTTGCGGCGTGTCGACGGTGGGTTTTGTGACCGGGAGCATGCGGTTGTCTTCGCGGATCGCACGCTTCTGGTCGGGCGTTAGCCGCCCCCAGGTTTCGGAGTTTACGAGCCGATCTTCGCCACGCTTCCAGGCCGCATCCCATGCGGCATGCGCTGCATTGAGCTTTTCGCGGAGCGTATCCGCCGCCGCGCTTACCAGCGGCGGAACGGGATCGGGGTCTACTAGTAGCTTTCGCCCCGTGCGCATAGCGGACAGTTCGGAATCCTGAGCGTCAGCGCCCAATCGAACCAAGCGTTCTGCCAAATGCCAGTTGGGCAAGCGCAGGTTCGCCTTTGAAGCCGCCGCCTGCCATGCCTTGAGTTTCTCGCGGAGAGAGACGGCATTCTCAGCCAGTGCGGCGAGAAGATCGTTTCCGGATAGAGTTTTGTATCTAGGCAGTTCGGGCACGGTGTCCGGTTCCGGTGAAGGCGCGGGACCTCCGGATTGCTGAGCGGCGCTTTGCAAACGATCGAGCAATGCGGAGAGGGCAAATGCCTCTTGTCCGTTCTCAAATGGCATTCCGGCTTCAGTCAGGAGTCCACGCACCGCCACGCGTTGCGCGACGGTTATGATGGTCGTCTCCGCACGATAGGTGCAGGTGCCCATTTTCTGACGTGGAATGTCCGGAAGCGACGCGGGCTTGCCGTCTTCGCCGACTACACGAACCTGGCCGGCATTGGCCAACACAACGAGCGCGCCATCAACGACGTCTTGTGACCAACCGTAGGGCGTGCTGATGAACTGGGATCGAATGTCGGACCCTTTGCGACCCGGCCCTAAGTAAGCGAGGATCGCTTTGCAAACAGGGTGAGATTCCGGCGCGCCGCCATGATCAACGGCCTTCATCGCATCCGGGTCTTTGCGCATTGCCCGATCGCGCACTTTGTCCCATTGGCTGTGATCGCCGTCGGCGAATTGCGGATAGAGCCTAGCAAGCGCGTTGGTTGCCGCCTCCTTGACGGCATCGGCCGGTGCACCGGTGATAACACGTCCACCTGCTTGAACGACACGCGCCTGTGTCATGGCCTCGCGCAGGATTTCATTCGCTGCCGATAGCGCCTTCGCAGACCGGGACAGCATTGCCGATTGCGCCTCGCGGCCAGCATCCGTTTGCGGTACGCCGCGAAGCTGAAGCACGTGCTCTGCAGCTCTGCGTGTAACAAGGGCGCGTCCCAATTCATCTGCCCTGTGACGGGGAATAAGCAGGTGGACAGTGGCGTCCGTCGTTGGTGATGCGGCGATAACCTTCTCGACGGCTGTTAGGTCTTCGTCCCAACCGCTGCGGAGCCGGAGCGTAACACCATCGGAAGGAGCCTTGTCGTCCGGTTGCAGACGATGAATCCGGCGCGGCTGCTTGCTGGCCCCTTGCGTGACGCTGCTGGCGCCGGTCAGCGCCGTTTCTATGGCTTGGCCAAGAAGATCGCGGCGCGTCCGGGCCGTTCCGGCCTGATCGGACAGGCTCGTTTTCTCTTCGGCGCGGTATGCCGATTCCCACTCTGCGCTTTCTTTTGTCTGGAGCCGCCACTCACCTGAAACCTCGATCACGGCTCCATCGGCTCGAAGCTCCTGGAGTAGTGCCGGGACTTTCTGCCGCAATTCGCTATCGCCGGACAGGTCGACAACCAGAAGGTCGGCAATGGTTTCGGGCTGGGCGCGAACCCCGTGATGGTCAGCCTCGGGGGCAATGCGCCCGAGCATATAGACCAGCATGAGCACGCGCGCCTTCAGTTGGTCGGCGGCAGAGCCAGCCTTCAAGGCTTCAATTCTGTTCCGCGTCTCGCCAGGCAGAAGGCCGGCGTTGTATGCCTCCGTGGCAAAGCGTCCGTACAGGAAATCGACCGGGACGGCATTGCCGAGCGGCTTCTCGCCATAGGTCTTGGCGGCATCAAGCGTCGTGCGCAGCTGACCACGGAGCGTTCCCCCCAACCCCGTCCTGTCGAGTTCTCTGAGAATGCGCTCCCAAAGGCGTCGCCTCGACGGGAGCAAAGGCCAATCCAGTACCGCCTCGTCGTCGTCTTGAACGGTGTGCGCCAAACGGCTACCGCGAAGGTGACGGCTGATCTCACCCGCATTCGCGGCCAGCATCGCACTGATGTCTTTTTCCGCGCCAGTTTTCTTGCGCAGCACCGTCTTGCGGATCACCGCATCGACGTCGGCTTCTCCTAGGGCGATCTGGACAGGGAAACGATCGAGAAGCTTCTGAAGGTTCTGAACATCGCTAAGAGCTTGCTGCCCGGTGGCGACAAGAAGGACTTTTCCGTCAAAGCGGCCCGCTAGCCGCTCTGCGATGGTCTGGATGTTTAGCGTCAGGCCAGGGTCTTGACGGATGAACTGCTGCACCTCGTCAAGAACGATAAGGGTGAGCGGTATTTCCTTGCGGCCCAGGAGAAGAGCCTGCCGCCCCATCGTCTCCAAAAGATCGACCGTGACTGGCGGCGGCTCAGGAAACTGTGCCTGCATCATGGCACTGAGGTCGCGTGGGTTGTCCGCCAATTCAGGCTTGGCGCGAAGGACGGCGGCACTGAACCGTGGCGATAGAATAAAGTTGCGGATATCTGTTTGGAACGTCTGCCCGAGGTCGGCGCGCACGGCATCCAGAATGCCAATGCTGGCAAGCCACAACGCGACCTGCGCTGCCCGTATGTCACTCGGCAACCCCACAGCCCGGAGGATGATGCCCAACGTCGCTTCGGCGGGGTCGGTCGGACCCGCGCCCAAAGTGTCTCCTGCGGCGACGACACCACCGACCCGCCGGGCCGCGATCCGCAGCTCTTTCAGTGGTGCTGAGACTTCCGGTGGCAGATGCGGGATCAGCCCTTCCGCCGTTGCTCCGTCGGGAAACTCAAGATTGGTCCACAGTGAAGCCAGCATGCTCGCAAGATGCGATTTACCTGAACCATAGAAGCCGGAAATCCAGACCGCAGGCGCGCTCCCACCTTTGCCGACTGACCCCAGATAGGCTTCAAGGATGCGGCTGAGTCCATTTGCATAAGCTCCGTCGCAGACAAATGTGGAGAGCTCCCCGCGCAGCGTTTCGAGTGCCTCCGGGGTCGGCGGAAAAGAAATCTTCGCGACACCCTGGTTGGCAAGCCGGTAGTCCGCCGGGTTCGTTTGAAATGTATCTTTGTTGAGCATTGATATTGGCCTCATGCGGCGTTGTCTGGCGGAATGGGAATAGCGTGATAGTTCCAACCGTCACGCGCATCGAGAAGGCGATAGACGCTTCCGGCGTGCTTCCCTGGAAATCCGACGACGAGTCGGCCCGGAATGGCGTCAGCGGCCCGTCCTATTAGATTGGATACGCGGGCGACACCGAACAGCGATCCGCATCCGTCAACCGCAAGCACATCGTTGCGGGTGCATTGTGCAAGCTCCTGCCGCAGCTTTGACACAAGCTCATTTTCGATGTCAGGGAGCAGTCCCCGCAACTCACGTGGTTGGCTTACAAGCGCACCAAAAAACTCGTGCCGGGCAATCCAATTTCCAAACCACGACGACAGATTGAGATGACGCCATCCGTGGCCAGCGGACAAAGTCGCATGCTCGAATTCGCCGAGGCGCCCGGTGAAGCGGCGCTGAAGGGCCTTCTCATACCAAACGATCCACACCCGGCCAGCCGGCGGCGTGTCGTCAGCCCATGGAAGCTGAACTTGCCTGGTGTAGGCGGTCAGAATGTCGTCAAACGTGTTCAAGCTGGCCTATCCCTAACGCTATTGCCATTGGCTGACGCACGGAAATTTCGGTCACGTCTCCGGCGGATCGGACACGGACAAGCCCTTGACCTTCTGCCTGCCGCAACAAGTCCAAGGCGCGATCCGGAGAAAGGTCGAGGACTCGCATCCACAAAGAGTTGAGGATGGCAGGCCCGCCAAAGCCGCTTACGGTCGCCAATAAAGCCGCAAAGGCGGCAACCTGGGGGGAGGCTGTCACGCGGCGTCGAATCTTGCGAACCTTGCCTTCCAAGTGGCGCGATTGGGTCCAAGTGGACGCGCAATTTTGTGCCAGAGAACGAAGCATTTTATCGCTGAACCGTTCTGGATTGGCTTTCAGGAGGGCGGCCTCAAAAAGCTCTCTGGGGAGAGGCTCTCCGATTGTCGCTCCGAGGATGGGAGGCACCGTATCGCGAAGGAGCGGATCACGCGCCAATGCGGCCAGCAATGCTAGCAATCGCCGACCTGGCGCATCGACCTTCCACAGCGCCGCCAAAGCCTGAAAAAGCGGAACTCCGTGGCTGACGGCGTAAAGCGATACCAAGTGTCTGTAGGTCAGAGCACGGTTGTTCGCCGTTGCTTTTCCGAGAATGTTCTCTTCGATTACAGAGCGCTTGATGTCCGCGAGATCAGTGAAGCCCGACGCGAGCACCGCGTCGATCTCTTGAAACATCATCGTTTTTGATTGATGCGCACCGCCTCCGGCGAGCCTCAGTCCGAATGCCGCCATTGCGGTCACGTTCGTACGGGGACCAAACCAAACGAGCTCAGTTGGCGCGGTGCTATCCGACATTGCGATCCGTGTTGCCTCTCGTGCGTTTCGATTGGCGTGTTGAGCCGCCATCCTCGTGCCTTTCCATTTTACGTCGTATCCAGCTTTCAATTTTACCCCGGTCGAAACGCCATGATCCGCCCACCTTGAAGCCGGGAATTTCCCCTTTGGCCACCAGCTTGTACGCTGTCTTCACATTGATCTTGAGCAGGGCGGCTACCTCCCGCACCGTGAGAATCTCGCTCATGGCCTTGATTTTCCCCGCTACAGCCGCGCGATTATAGAGAAAATCAGAGAAATTTGGAGAGAAAAGATACGAATTGTGAAGCTGTGGAAACGTGGCTCTCGCTCTCAAATGGCGGATTGGTAACTTATTTCAGTGCCGCGGTTGCCGGTAGCCCCGGTGGAATATGTCTACCTCGTTTACAGTTGTGGCAGGCCACCCGCTTCTGGGAGCCGGCAAGGGCGGCAGACAGCGAGGTCTCGCAGCCATAGAGTTCGCTCATTCGGGCAGTGCTCCGTCTGAACCGCGACGGATACCCCTTCGGCCAGAGTGGGCAGAATGCTCGATATGTGGATTTGCCACAAACGTGCCACAGGCTGAGCCAGACCCATTAGGACAATGGCGGATTTCTGCGGGTTTCCGGAGGGCACCAAGTTGTGGCAAATTTCGCGCTACAACTGCATTTCTTTCCGTAGTATTTGGCTAAGTCTTTGATTTTAAAATGGTCGGAGTGACAGGATTCGAACCTGCGACCCCTTGCACCCCATGAATAAAAAATGGCGGATTTCTGCGGGTCTTAGGCTGGTCTTGCCACAAATTTGCAACAACAAATCGTACTCGGCCCGATATTTACTTGGACCTTGCAATAAACATGGCATTTTTTGATATGAATTTCCACCCGTAATATTTGATCACTCGGCCGCTGCCGGCACGGTCTCGACGCCTTTGCTCTGGCTTAGGCGACCGAGCAGACCGACAGCCTGTTTTGGCCCCGCCTCCGCGTCTTCGATCAGGTGACCGTAGACGTTGAGGGTCGTCTCGATGTTGGCATGCCCCATCAGCTTCTGTATCTTTTTGAGGTTAGTGCGTTCCTCGATGAGCATCGAAGCGAAGAAGTGACGCAGGTCATAGGGACGGAATTTTGCCCGGCTGACCGTTTCTCCGTCGCTCTCGACCTCTTCCATCAAGCCAGCCTTTTCACATGCGACCTCGAAGCCGCGATGCTGCCAGTTCCGGCGGCACACCCAGCCGCCGCTCTCCGAGGGAAAGACCAGATCATGTTTGTTGGCCACTGCATGACGATCAGCATAGTGGTTGACCATGTCCAGCGTGTCTTGGCTTAGATCGATAAAGCGCCGTCCAGCCGCTGTCTTGGTTACGGAAATGGAGCGTCCGCTGCCATCGAGAGCGCGCTCGACCTGGACCCCGGTCGGGTGGATCGCGGACCGCCCTAAGGCGATGTATTCCTGCGGCCGCATGCCGGAGTCGACAGCGAGATACAGCATGGGCCGGTATCGCTTCCAGGCGCCTCCGACCGTCAGGTTCTTTGAGTTTGCCAGCGCGTCGGCTGCCGCCAGAAGCGCAACGATGTCGCGTTTCGTGGGGATATTGACCGCTTCCTTGTAGCGGCTCTCGGCTCGGATCGAGACGCCTATTGCAGGATTGTGGTGCATGTGCCCACGGATTGTCATTTCCTTCATTATGGAGTGGAACGAGGAAAGGACTTTGCTGGCGACAATGCGGCTCGCCTCGCCGTTGAGAAGCCAGGAGCGGAAGGCGACGATGTCTGGCGTGTTCAATTCTTGAAGCGGCTTCGACCAGGGATAGGCTTTGATAAACTCGGCGCGGTAGGCGTAGTTCTCGCAGGTGTATGCGGTGACCGGCTCCCGGCCATTCAGGCCTTCCTTTTCGCATATCCGCAGCCATAACTCAGTGGCAGCTTCTACGGTGTTCGGACCTTCAATAGCGACATTTGTCTGTCGCTGTGTCGCCCCGCTTTCGAGGAAGGCGCGCGCCTCCTTCATGGAAGCGAAGGTTCTATAGGAATAGCCCGATTTGCGGGACGGTGTCGCATACCGAACCTGGTAACTCGCTCCCTTCTTCCCAGTTTTCTTTGTTATATCAGCCATGCTTACCAAGTATAAAATTGATGATTACTTATAGCGTCGGCCCCGCGTCTCGCCAAGTATTTTCGGCATCTACTTGGCGCTTGAAGTAAATTTTCAAGAGGGTGCTCTTCTCAATCTTCAAGCGGCCGTCTATGGGATCTAGGAAAAAGGGCAGCTTGCGCACCCCTGTGGCGTCTTTGTCGGCGGCACGTTTCATCTGACGCCGTGTAAGCTCAATGCCAATTTGCATGAGCGCTTCGCGTGCCTGGTCGATATCGATGTATTCAATGTGCCGCATGCCTTGCCCTCACAGTTTGTAATCGAGACAGGCAGGGCGGTAGTAGTGCGTATCGTAGCGGCGAACGACCCGCCCGTCCGGATGCTTGATAAGCATCGGATGGCCATACTCGTTCGTCGATGGAATGATGAGCTTCGCACCGGTGACAAACCTCACCCCGTAGAAGTCTTGAAGCGCTTTGACGTCTTCCCAAAGCGCCTGCGTCAGTTGATCAATTGAAACAGTTCCAAGCGCCGCGTACTCGATCGTGGCGGAGATTCGGGATTTGCTGTTAAAGTCCTTCATTATCCAAATATCCTAAAGTATATTTCCATAATACAATCTTTAGGTGTATCGACGCAACTTTCTGATTGCCTTGGTTGATGCGGTGCAGCGAAGCGGGGGCGTATCTTACCGTGTCCGGCCCCGATCCCTGCCACCGCGCTCACGAGGTTTATAGCTTCCATCGGCCTTCCGTTCGGCGGCCGTGCGCCGCTTGCGCCATCCCGCCTCCTCCTGCTGCACGGGATGAGAACCAACCGAGCCATTACCCTGCTTGCCCTCGGCCCTCCCGTCCGATTTTGCTTGTTTAGCCGAGCGTTCTTCGCCAGATGCCGCGCCATTGAATTGCCGCCGCAGAGTGGGTGCCGCCTCCTCCCGCCGAACATCACGCTCGCTGAACTCCCGCCGAAACTCGGCCCACGCCTTGTCCCGCTCGACCGCTATGTTCCGCCATTCGGACCTCTCGGCGACGACCTCGCCGGCATGGCGTTCGGACAACGCCTTGCGCCGCTGCTTGAACTCTCCAGCGTGCTGCGCCAGCTCGTGACGGCATGCCGCCCTCAGCGTGTCGGCAAGGCCCTTGCGGCGTTGCGCCTGCGTTTGCCGCAGCATCTGCTTTTCGTGTTCCTGTCCTTGCTCGAACGACGCCCTGCGGCGGCTGAGACTGACCGCCAGCAAGAAGAAAGACGATCTGTCGCCCCGTCTGCGAGCAGCATCGTGAAGGCTAACGATGTTGGCCAGGAAGCCGAAGAAATGGCGCTCACGCTTGTTGAAAGTTTTGCGGCGAGCGAATTGACGGCGCCCCAGTTCCTTCCATTCCGCGGTGTCCTGCAAGTCGCGAAGGGCTTGCTCGGTGGAGGGATGTGGAGGAGCCTTCCGGCGTGATTTGTAGATCGCGTCGATGAAGGGCTGATAGCGGTCCCGGATCGCCTTGTTGTCGGCCCGATGACCATTCCAGAGCCGATCGCCTTCCGCCCGGCGCATACGATAGCGTTCAGCGAGGACAGCCTTGAGCTGGCTGACCTGTGCCGCGTAGGCCGCCTTGATGGCGGCGGCGCGTTCTTTGGCCTGCGGGCTGTTCACGCCGCGCGTGGCTTCCCACTCCTCGCGGCTGGACGCCTGGCTCGGTCGCTTGGGAGGATCGCGGCCCTGATCGAGCGCCGCGAATTTAGCCCGCCGATCAGGGCTCCGGATGACCCCCTGCGCCTGCTCGTAATCGTCGGCCCAGCGATCGAGCTTGTGCTCGTCATTTGATAACGAGACGGCCTTGCCTGTCTCGGGGTCAACCAGGTTGACGATGACATGGACATGCCTGTGCGGGCGATCGGTATGCTCGATGATCGCGGCCTGCATGTTCTCCATGCCGAGCGCCTTCAAGGCATCAAGCGCCGTCTCGCGCATGTGGGCCGCGTCAGGATTATCGGCCTCGTGCCAGTTCAGGGTAAAGGCATAGACGGGCTTGGTCATCTTGCGGCCCGTCGCCTTCACCCCCGAACGCCGCTTCAGGTCGTCGGCCGCATCGACCAGCGCCATCATCTCGGACCAGGCGCGGTTCGGATCGTCAGTGGCGAGATTGCGGAGTTCGACAAACCCGACCCGCTCAGCCGTGGTCGCGGATTTGTCATGAAGGGCGTAGGTCAAAGCGCCCTTGAACGACGTACCCCGGCCGCGCGTCTTCCTACCTTTCGCCCAGTTCATGGTCGGACCCTCCGGCCGGACTGAGGCGATCGAGCAGCGCGCGCAGCTCGTCGAGCAGGCTCTCGATATTGCGGGCGCGATAGGTATCGCCCGTCGTATTGAAAGCGCGGGCCATCTGGTTCAGGTTCGAGCCGATACGGGCCAGGTCGTGCCGGTCGATGGCGCTGAGCGTGTTGAACGCGCGGACCAGCACCTTTCCGGTCAGCGCCTGCTCGCGCAGGAAATCGGACACGAGCCGGTTGCTGGCGGCGGCACGCTCCTCGATGGCGGCCAGCTCATCGGGACGCACACGCGCCGCGACGACTAGACCGCGCTTGTCGAGGTCCGGTTTTCGAGGCCGTCCGCCTTTTCGAAAGACAGGCGTGTCGTTCGTCATGCCAGTCGTCGCCCTTCAGCGGGGTTTCAGGGGGTGCCCCCCTGACGAGCGTTTTTGTGAAACAAAAACATTGCTCGCTATCGCCCTTCCTTCAAGCTTAGGGCTATAAAACCACCGACTACAAGAAATAAAGGATCGACGGTAAAGTCATTCAAGAGACGAAACAGATTTATTTTCTAGTGCAATACTTTCACGTTCATTCCAATTCTGCAAACTTAGGTGTTATGATTATTTCGTTGTCACTCTATGGCTTTGCATGTGAAAATTTGCAAATCGAACAATGCTCAATTCAACCAAGATACCGAGACGCAGCAGGATCGTCCCAGACTAGAACGGGCAACGATCTGGCATCAAATGAACTGTGTGATGCTGGGTCTTAAAGGGGCCGAAAGAGACTGGAGGTCGTTTAAACGCCTTCTGCCCTGGCCTCGGCGTCTACGATGAAGTCGATTAGTTCATCGCTGGCTTCGCACTCGACGGCGACCGTTGAGGGCATCCTTCCAAACTTGTCCGGCACAAACTTTGCGCCACGTTCCACGAGCAGACGGACAGCGCCCATCGCGTTTCGTCCAATCGACAAATGCAGGGCCGTCATGCCAGTTGCGGCGTCTGGAATATTGATATCTGTGACTTCTTCAACGAGACGACGCAGCTCATCTTCGTCAGCCTGATCGGCCGCAACGAGGAACGCCCTTTGAATATCCTCGTCGCTCATCACTACTTCGAAGTCTGAATCAACCACGTCATCCCGTTCGCTATTCTCATCATCTGTCGATTTGCTAGGGGCCGTGACAAGCTGCCCCGATCTGATCGGATCATCTGGCAAAACCTCTTTGTGGAATACCCCTTTTACAAACACCGCCATCGGCCCGTCACGTGGAATTATCCGTCCCGACAGTGAATGGACGATGTGCTTGTTGCTTGGACCGAATATGGCTTCCGTTCCTCTTGCCGTGTAACCGGAACCATCTGGGTGGATTAGATACTGTTTAGGTGTTCTGGTCGAGCGATCCTGAAGGGCAATGATCGCTGTCACGCCATTGCTAATGAGCACACCTTCATACGATTTCGCTGTTCCATCGACGCCCTGCTCGACGACACGGCAAAACGTTTTGTCGGCCGTTATTTTTAGATCGGACCGATAAGCGGCGGCAGTTGTGCCGACTCCGACTCTGACCATGTCGGATATGTATTCGCCGCTGAACGGCCCGGCCTCTTGCGTTCCGTGAAACGCGGCCATCGCTCGTCCCAGCTCCCCGATCGGGTCCGGCTCCGGCAAGCCTTCGGCAAACTTTTGGAAAAATTGGACGTACATGTCGTTCGTCCGATGGCGGCCGGCCAGAAAGCGTTGCAGCGTCTTAATGGGTATCTCAGGCTTTCGAGTGTTGGCCTTTGAAATCCGATCAGCCAGACGGTGCACCCCGATACGGTGCGCCGTCATGTAGTGCTGAATCTGGCGGCGAACGCGATCACGCGCAGCCGTATCAAACTCCATTCGGCCGTCAGATTCGGACACTCGTTGCGCACCTTCTGTGACTAGGACTTGTCCAGCGCCTTTGCATCACAGTCGGCTTCAGGTTTTCGGAACTTGGAGTCGGACATGCAAAAGCCGCGCAATACTAGCAACGATCACAGCAGCCGTGAAGCCTGGCTGCGTGCCGCTACGAACGAGCTTCGGCCATATTTCGCGAAGCTCGGGCTGGCGATCCCGGAGGCGATCCGCTTCTCGATCGCTTTCACCTCGCAGGGGAAGAAGAGCAAGGTCGCGGGCGAAGTGTGGCCTGCCTCGGCGACGGACGACGGCCACTGCGAACTGATCGTTCGGGCGGACTTCGCCGATCCGCTCGATGTGCTCGGCATTCTCGCCCATCAGCTGACCCATGCCGCGCTGCCACCGGAAGCGAAGCACGGCAAGCTGTTTCGAGATGCAGCGCTCCGTCTTGGTCTTGAGGGGCAGATGCGCAACGCCCTGCCGGGCGCTGCCCTGCGGGAGCGTTTAAACGAGCTGGCGGGCGCCCTCGGCCCCCTGCCGCACGCCCGGCTGAACTTCGACCGCGTGACGCTGTCCGGCATCGAAGTCGCCGACCGACCCAAGAAACAGACGACGCGGATGCTCAAGGCGGAGTGCCTTGCGAAGGGGTGTGGCTACACGGTGCGGGTAGCCGCGCGGTGGCTCGCCGATCTGGGCGCGCCGCACTGCCCCAGGCACGGCTCCATGACGACGCCGCCGTTGCCGCATGACGTGGAGGCATCCGGCGACACTTCTTCCGACCTCAAAAATCAAGCTGCGGAGTAGCGCCATGTTGCGCCTGATCGTGATGGCGGCCTTCGGGTACGTCTGGTTCCAGTATGCCGGTATGTTTTCGCTTCTGCTGGGGATGTTCGGCCCGCCTGCCTACGCCTTGGCGCTCTACCAGAACGGACCGATTATCTTCGCGGGCGTCCTGATCGTTCTGTTTTTTCTTCTGTCGATGATCTCCGGGTCCATCGGCCGTGCCCGCTGGGGCGATGGCCTCTGGAACTCGGCGCTGGTCCGCAGGGTAATCGGCCTGACGGCAGGCGCGCTCCTGTACGCTGCCCTGTTCACCGCCTCGGCATCGATGGAGCGCACCCTGGACGGCGACACCGGCATTATCGGGAGCGGGATCGCCGCGATCTTTGCGTGGAGGGCCCGGCGTCCGGCCAAGATCTTCCTTGGCCGCGCCACGCGCCCTGTACGCAGGCTCTTCTCCTTCCGTCACTTCGGCATGGGCGGGTCGTCGCGTTTCGTGGGCCTGTTCGACGAGTGGGCAAACCCGTGGGAACCCGGTGACGTCCTGCTTGGACGCTCGATGTACGACCCCAAATGGCTCGTCGGCATCAAGGACGACCGGCACGTTGCGACCATCGCCACGACGCGGGCGGGCAAAGGCCGGTCGGTCATCATCCCCAATCTGCTGACGTGGCCGGGCTCGGCGCTCGTCATCGATCCCAAGGGGCAGAATGCCTGTGTGACGGCGCTCAAGCGCGGTAGTGGCGGCGACCTGTCCGAGTGCCTCGGCCAGACGGTGCGGATACTCGACCCGTTCGGAGAAATCAAAGACCCGGAATTGCAGTCTTATGTTGCCCGCTTCAATCCGCTGGCCGCGCTCGATCTGCGTGCCAACGACTATGCCGAGCGCGTCGGTGTCATTGCGGACGCTCTTGTTGTCCCGTCGTCGGACGGCAAGGACAGCTTCTTCGACAACGCGGCACGCGCGCTCATCAGCGGCTTGATCGACTACGTGGTGGTCTCGCCGAACGTGCCAGCGAACGAGCGCAATCTCGCGACGGTGCGTGGGCTGCTCGTCCATCCGGACGGCCCGCCGATCAAGGAAATGTCGGAGCTTGGCGGCCTGGCGCAGGCGGGCGCTGCCGGTCAGTTGCTGGGCGGTCAGAACGCGACGGCGGACGTGCTGTTCACCGCGATCACCCACACTGAGTGGCTCGATAGCACGGCAATGCAAAAGGCTCTTGGCACGTCAGACTTCAGCCTGACGGACCTGAACGGCGGCAACACGACAATCTATCTGGTGCTGCCGCCGCAGTACCTCGACAAGCACAGTCGCTTTCTGCGGCTGTTCGTGAACCTCGCGCTCCAGGCGGCCACCGAAGGCCGGAAGGGCAAGCATGCGACGCTCTTTCTGCTGGATGAGTTCTACGCTCTCGGCCGCCTTCAGCAACTGGCGAAAAGCGCCGGGGTGCTGGCCGGATACGGCGTGAAGCTGTGGCCGATCATCCAGAATATCGGTCAGGTGCAGGAGCTGTATCCGCAGAACTGGGAAACCTTCCTCGGCAATGCGGGGCTATGGCAGGCGTTCGCGATGAACGATGCCGCCACGGCGCAGTATCTGTCGGAGCGGCTGGGCAAGCGCGTGCTGTGGCGGAAGATGCGCGGTCCGCAGGGCTTCGAGTGGGAAATCTCGGGTGTGGCCAGCCTGCGCGACGCTCTTGAGCTTCGCAAGGCGACCAGCCGCGAAAGCACCAAGGCGGCGGTGTTCACGGAGTCGGGCGACACCTTCCTGCTGGGACGTGCAGCCTACGACCATGTGTTCAAACGCAATGAGTATTCGCCTGACCCGCTCGAACCAAACAGCCGCGGTTCGTTCAGTCTCGTCCAGTCGCTGACCGACTGGCTCGACAAGAAAGCGGAAGCGGAACGCGCCGCCAGGGCAGATGCGCAGGACGATCGCCCGAAGACGGAATCCACACCGGAAAAAGAAACAGAGGAGCAGGATCAATGACTGCAGAATTGAAGCGTGAAGTCCTCGAACTGGTCGATCTCGTCCAGAAGCTCCTGCGGACTCAGGATGATGAGCGCAAGGGTAAGCGCCGCATCATCCTCGACATGCCGGAAGCGACGCAAATGCTGATGGCGTGGCTTCAGCTGCGCCGACGCATGGAGCTGCGCGGAAAGGGCGGTCCTTCGCCCTGGCCGGTGCAGGGACTCCATCCCCAGACACTTCACGTACTGGCGCGGAATTATTGCGCGTTCGTCCTGAACGAGCACTTCCACATGGAGCTTCTAGGCTTGGGGATGGGCACTCATCCAGTGCTGCGTCGGCCGGTCACCGACATTGCCACCAAGGGAGACCCGCTATGAAGTTGGTGCTGGCAATGGCCGCCGTCGCCGTCGGGCTGGCGGTGATGGCCCTGACGGTCGGAACCCCGCATGACCTGAACAAGGTCCGCTGCATCGCCGACCGGCATGAAAACTGCGAATTCTATCTGGAGTGCGAATATTTCGGCATCGACGGCCGGTGGAAAGTGACGCCGGACATGATGCCGAATTTTCAGTGCCCGGAGGTCATGTTCTTTGGCTTGAGCGGGCCAGCCGTGGTCAACCATCCCTCCGAATGGTGGCTGAAGATGCACCCGGAGGACGCTCCGGGTGCATCGGCCCGCGATGGTGAAAGAAGGGGCTCCTAAGCCCCGGCTCCTAAGCCCCTTCCTCTTCCTGCTTCGGCGTGCGCAGGATGATGCGGCCGCCAGCTGCCGGGATGAGGTCGAGCTGCAGGGTCATCCCTTCGCCGTCCTCGTGGTTCCAGGCTGCGCCGATGCGGGTCCAGAAGTTCTTTTCCCCGCGTTCCGCGATGTGCCAGGCGATGAGTGCCGGGGGTGTCGCTTCGCGTTTCGGTGCCGTCTTCGTGTTGCTTTTGCCGTTTGCCATTGTCTTGCTCCTTTTGAGTTTCGGGCTGACCTCATGCCAGCCGTGCCTTTCCGTCGGCGGGACGCATAGGCCCGGACGCAAGCACTTGTTTGGGGGAGACCTTCAGGGGGAACCGAAGAAGTGCTTGCGGCCACCAGGGCCGCGTTCTGTCAGGTTTGGCACTCTAAGGCTGGCATGAGGGATCAAAGCCCGATCGAGGGGAGCTTCAATGGCAGGCAAGGGCGGCTTCCGGAGCAAACGCGTTCGCAGACAACACACCGGCACGACCTTGGCTTCGATACGCGCGATAGACCTGTGACCGCCCGCGTCGCGGTCTGCCGATTCATGAGGAAGGTATGGACCCTGCACTGCGCCACAAAGGCTGCGAAGGCGCGTCATCGCACGTTGCGTTTTGAAGAGGTGTTTCCCCTGGGCTTCGAGAATTCACCGTAAGCGCGGCGTCCCGGCTGCACGAACAGGGGCCCGATCCATTCGGCCATATCCCTTCGGTCAAGGGCCTCCCGTGTAACCTGTTGTTGGCCGTGCCTGGCCCCGCTTTCCCCACGGCTCTCCATCGAAACCAAATGGAGAACCACAATGCAAAACACAAAGAACGAGCGCGAGCGCATCCCCTTCGATCAATACGTGGCGGAGATGCAGGGCTTCCTGACCCGGCAGTTCGGCATCAGGGCAGGCGCCGACGGGATCAGCATAGCGCGTGACTATCACGCCAAGGGGCGGTCGCCGCAATTCTGCGCATACGCGCTGGCCCGTTTGAACAATCTCATCAAGGGGCCCTGACCTTCGCGGCGCGGTGGACGTTTCCGGCCACAATTCCGAATGAATGTCGGGCGACAATCTGGCGTCCATGACGCTGCTGATGCGGATCGCATGGCGCTAAATCTTAATGACGGGCATATCAATGAATGACCACAGGCCGGTGCCGCGCCCGAAGCTGTTCACAAACGGCGATGCAGACGCCTGGGAAGAGCAGTTTCATCTGCTGTTCTACGTCCTCGGCATGGACGCACGGCAGATTGCCCAGATCGACCAAGGCTTCGACCCCGACGATCCTGATGCTTGGCTGGCGTACCCGTGGGAACACGAGATCGAGCGCATATTTCCCTTCGTCAATGTCAGGCGGATGATCGAGGCTGCGCGGTCGCGGCGCTGAAAGCACGCGCCCGCCATTGCCTTATCTGAACTGGCGAACCCCTATACCGTAAATGTCAGCGCCGGATCGTGCCCCTTGCCGTCATATCCCGCCGGGTTGCAGACAATCCGGGTCAAGCCGATACGGTAGTCCGATCGGCTGTGAATATGGCCGTGAACCCAGATCGCCGGGCGCGCGTCGGCGATCAGCGCTTCAAGGTCGCTGGCATAGTAGGCGCTCACGGGGTCCGCCTTGTCCGCCTCCGGTATCGACTGCCGGGACGGCGCAAAATGCGTCATCACGATACATCCGGGCCGGATGTTCTCCCGTAGAAATTCAAGGTGCGCGGCATGCCGCGTTTTGACGACGGCGGGCGTCAGGAAGGGAATTTGCCGGAAGTCGTTCATGCCCTCCTGGCATTGCCGCTCGGCCTCCGCATCGCCCCCGTCGAAGTCGGTCCAGAGCGTCGCCGTTATGACGCCAAACGCCGACAGGGTGTGCCCGAAATGATAGTTGTCGCGCGCGCTCGGCGCAGCGCAGACATCCCAATCGGTGCCGCCGTACCAGAAATGATTGCCGGGAATATCGAGGACGGCGCGGAACCGGTCGCACAGCCGGTCGATGACCGCCTTGTAGACGTTGCGCCGACGATGCGAGCCGGTATCACCGGCGAGCAGCAAAATGGTGTCCGCATCCTCAGCATGCGGCGGCAGGATGCGGTCGGCGAATTTCGCCGCCCTGTAGAAATTCTCGGGCCAAAGCTCGGAATGAATGTCGGAGACAAGCCTGTACTGCACAACGATCACCGATCAAGCGGGCCGCATTCTGCGGCAACCAAACTAAGCCTGCGGGCGAGACGAAAGAAAGGCCCGGCGAAGAAACTTCGCCGGGCGGGCGGGGTCGCGGGGCGGCACGGGGCGCGGCGAACAAAAGCGCGGCGAAGGCCGCACAAAACCGGCAAGCGCCAGCGGCGCTTCCCGGCAACTCCTTTATCGCAGCAGCGCGGGAAGCCAGCCGCGTTCGGCTGTGTCGCGCTCGGCAAGAACGGCGAGTTCGCCCTTCTTCATCTTGAACCATGCGGGAGCGCAGGGAGTCTGCCGCGCCTGTTCAAGATCGGTCAGGATCGCGTCCTTGCTGATCCGAGCAAAATATCCCGCCGCCGTTGGCCGATACCAGTCTGCCATGTCGAGGCCGAGCGCAGCCGCCAAGGCCTCGCCCTGCGCCCTGCCGGAACGGTTCGCGTCGGCCTTGCTTTCAACGGCATCGATGCTGTGCGCCGCCGCGACCGCCAGCACGTCGAGCAGATCGTCGCGCAGGGCTTTGAGGCACCAGTCCCACAGATCGGCCTGATCCTCTGGCAGCAGGGCAATGATCCGGTCACGCTCCACGTCGAGCGCCAGCATGGCGCGACAGGATTCATGCTCCTTGATCGAGCGCTGGAGCCCGCGTGTCGTCAGGCTTAGTTTCAGGGCCGAGCCGCTGGAATGGTAGAAGGCGCTCGTCGCAATGGCATGGACGACAGCGGCCAGCGCAACGTCAGGCGAACGCGCCAGTTCGATCCGCAATGCGGCGGTCTTCTGGGCCGTGAGGTCTTCCACCAGAGCAGCGGGCAATGCCTGACCGGGGGCCTTTGTCCCGGCGCTGCCGTCTTCGACAGTCGCGCCGTGTTCGTCGCCCCGCTGCAACGCGGCGGCATCGCCCTTGCGGATCAGGCCGCGCTCTATGTCAGGTGTGCCGTCATGCGTCAGGTGGACAATCGCCCCTGCGCACGCCATGACCTCATCGGTCCAGACGCGTGTCAGGTCGTCAATGTCCCCAAGCCGGGACTCGATGGCTTCGATGCGGTCACAGGCCTTGGCTTCGTCGTCCTCGTTGTCAAAATCGTCGCCTCGCAAAGCCTCGCGTTCGATTTCAAGCGCATCCGCTTCCGCCTGAACCGCGTCAGGCAACGCGATCTCGGCCTTGCGCCCGTGCTGGAAGTCCTGCCGTTCTTCCCATCCGAACGCGATACGGGTTTCAACCCACTTCCAGCCTTCGGCCCTGACCTGATCGGCGACGGCTTCAAGCTTCCGGCGCGTCAGCGTGTCGAGCAGCGCCGCGTCCTTCACGTACCCGCCGCCTTCGGCGTCGAACAGGTCGCGGCGCACAGCACCGCCCGCCGCTTCGTAGGCCTCAAGACCGACAAAGCACACGCGGCGGTCACGGCGCGGCACATCAGTTTCCGTCAGAGCCTCGCGGATAGCGCTGGCATCGTCGCGCTGCCATTGCGAGAGGCCTTTCCACACGCTGTCCTGAAGGGCATGGTCGTCCGTGATAGTGAATGCCTGCAAGGCTTCGAGCGATATCGCGCCATCGCGGTATTGCGCCAGAAGCGCTGGCGAGACTCGCGCCAGCGCCAGCCGCTTCCTGACAGTCGATTCCGCCACCCCGAAACGGGCGGCTATGTCCGGGACGGACGCGCCGCCGTCGATCAGGCCGCGCCATGCGTCGAACTGGTCGGCGGGATGCATGGCGATGCGCACGACGTTTTCAGCGAGGCTCAATTCGGCGTCGTCCTGATCGTCGGAACGCAGATGGCAGGACACGGGCGCGGCCTTCTCCATCGTTCCGGCCTTGGCCAGCCTCTGCATGGCGAGATAGCGCCGCTGCCCGGCGACGATGGCATATCGGCCCTTCGGGCCTTTTCGGACCAGCAGCGGATTCAGCAGCCCGTGCGTCGAAATCGACGCGGCGAGTTCATCGAGTCCGGCCTCGATGCCGGTCTTGCGGACGTTGCCGTCCCACAGGACAAGCTTGTTCAAGGGAATGTCAATCTGATTGAGTGCGGTGTTCATGGTCGTCTTCTCCGTTGTTGAAAATTGAAATGAAAAAAGGATGAGTCCCGCCGTCACGCGGCCTCCTTCCGGACGGCGGGGTTGAGGTTCAAAAGAAAATCTGCGGCGCGCTGCGCGTGCGATGCAGCGGTAAAGATCGCCCGCTTGTCGTTCTTCAGGACGCTCAGCCAGTTGCCGATATAGGCGGCATGGTCCGGCCTCGGTTCCGGCGTCAGGTCGAGATCGGCGGAGAGAAACGCGGCACCAAGTTCGGCGACTTATCTGAACAGTCAAGCTGTCTCAGGCGGATTTTGCGGAGGCATTTGCCTGAAGATCCGCGCACTTCGATCGGTCTGGGGCGCGTGAGACAGATTCCAGGGGTGGTGCGAGCGCCATGCGGCTGCTCAACCGATCGAGTTTGAGGGCCTATGCGGCGCCCCGGACCTTGTGTTGGCGAGCGCCCGCCTGCTCGGCGTGCATCCAGTCGGCGATCTGTTGCGCCTTAGCCGCGGCGGTGAAGATGGCCCGCTTGTCGGCACGAAGCACTTCGAGCCAGGACGCGACATAGGCGGCGTGATCGGGCCGCGGCTCGACACTGAGGTTGAGGTCGGCGCAGATCATGGCGCTCAGGAGTTCGACCGTGCATTCCTCCATGGCGTAGGCCGCCGAGCCGAAACGTCCGGAGAGATCGCGGTCGAGGCGATGGCTGACGCCGGAGGCATGCCCGCATTCATGGAGCAGCACGGCGTAGTAGGCGACGGCATCGCGGAAGCAGGCAAACTCGGGCATCTGCACGTGATCCGTGGACGGTCTGTAGTACGCTCGTGAGCCGCCGTGCCGGATGTCGATGCCAAGCGCCGCACAGAACCGCTCGGCCTGCTCGATACGCTCTGCCTCGGGCAGCACCGGCATCTCGGGCGGCGTGTAGCCATCGACCTGGGCGCAATTGAAAACCGTGTAGCCGCGGGCGAACATGCGCCGGGCAGGCTCGTCGCGATCTTCGTCGCCGTCCTCGGCGTCGGCCTCGCCGTGGCGATCGGCAATCTTCCAGAACACGACCAGATGGCCGCGCTCGCCCTTGCGGACCTGGGCGCCGAGTGCCTGCCACTGGCGATAGGTGCCCCAGATGCCGGCGGGATAGCCGACCCCGTGAGCCGCGGCCCAGAGTGCGATGACGTTGACGCCGCGATAGGCCTTCTGCGAGGCGACGTTGACGGGCGTGGTGATGGCCGATCCGTCATGGTGCCAGGGCATCCGATAGTCGTCGGCGCCGGCCTCGATGGCGGCGATGATCTGGCTGGTGACGCGCTCGTAGATGTCGGTCCGGGTCTCATGTGTGCGATTCGTGGTCATGGCTGCCTCCTCAAGCTCGCCCTCTCCGTCGAGGGCGAGGCGGCAGAGGCAGACGCGGGAAGCCGGCCCGTCACACCCTGTTCTCGGTGCTGGTGCGGAACAGGGTTGACGGGCCGGCAGCGTCTGCCACAACCCGAGCCCTGCCTCGACGGGCGAGCTTGAGGAGGCGGCCATGACCGGCGCGCCGAGACCGGATCGATGAGGATGACGCGCGGCTCTCAGCCGCCACCACGAGGCGGACGCCGCAGCGGCACGACTCTGGCGTCAACGGATCGTGCCAGCTCGTCCTGCAGACCGTCGATCACGGCATCGCGCTCGGCGACCTGCAATGTCAGCACCTGGATATGCTGCGCGAGCGTGCGGGCGAGCGCCCGCAGCTCGGCCATCTCGGCACCGCGCACGGCGCGCAGCTCCGCTTCGAGAGCGCGGACGCGTTCCTTGAGGGCGCTGGGCGACGATCGTCGCTGGCGGACCTCGGCGGTCCGGAACTCGATGAGAAGATCACCGGCCCGGTTCGCCGTCGCCCGGCTGATGCCGGCCTCGCGTGCCAGATTGGCGATGGTCAGCGCCCCGTCGGTGCGCTCGGGGCGGCCGTCGAGAAGCCGCGCCATGGCCGCCCTCAACGCGGCTTCGCTCTTCGGCCCGAGCGCTGTCATGCGTCACCCTCCAGGAGGGGTGCTACCAGTCGGCGCTTCCGCTCATTGTCCTTAAGGATTGCCGTGCGCTGCAGCTGCGACAGGCGCCGGTCGGAAAGGAGCGCTTCGCCCTCGGCGATCGAAGTCTGCCAAGGCCCGAGGTGCCGGACGGTCAGACAGGCGTTGGGACAGCGGTCCGGGCTGCATCGCGACAAGGCCGGCGCCGTTCGTTCGGAGTCCGACACGCCGGTGAGGCAAAGCGCGGTCGCCGCTTCGAAGAGACAGTCGTTGAGGAAGCCGACATGCAGCGTCCGCCCGAGATGGGCAAGCATGGTGCGCAGCCGCTTGCGGTCCATCATCCGGCCGGGGAGATCGCCTAGTTCGCCCTCAACGCGGACGAACTCCCGTCGCAATCGGGCCGCACCCGGTCCGGCCGGACCTTCCTGGCGAAGGAACGCCTCGTAATGGGCGACGATATCGTCGAGCTGGCCGAGCGCGCGCTCGCGCTCGACAGCGAGCCGGAAATCGGCCTGGCTCGATCCGGCATAGCCCTCGAACATGGCGACGGAGGCGTGCTTGTACTGGATCTTGCCGGCGACCGTACCGAACGGCCGGTTGGCGATGTACCAGGCGACCGTGCGGCGCAATTGCCGCGTCGTGAACTTCCAGGGCTCGTCACCAATGCGCGGGATGGCCGGCCCGTCTTGCGCATGCGCATCGACACCGTCGCGGAAAAGATTGAGCGTCGGCGCCGCACCTATGCCGAGATGATCGGCGCTCCAGGGCCAGTCCTTCAGGGTCACCCACAGGGACGAGAGCCCCTTCTCCTTGCGGTTGCGTGCCGAGAGCACTTCCATGACTTCCACGGCGCGGGCTACCGGCTCGATCGTGATCCAGTCGGCCGTTACGCCGCGCGGACCATGGCGCTTGTAGACGGTGCTGCGCACCCGATAGCGTTCGACCAGGCCGTCGGCGCTTCGCACCAGCGACACGCAGCCCGGCTGCATGGCCTGAACCTCGCTGTCGCGCAT
>NZ_NNRI01000011.1 GCF_002270415.1 Mesorhizobium sophorae
TGGTCGCGTCTTCCGCATGGATGGACGTAGCCGCATTGCATGGAATCTTCGACGTATTCGAGCCGCAAAGCGGATCAGTCAGGAAAGCCTCTCTCTCGACGCAGGAGTTGATCGTGGGACTATCAGCGAAATTGAAACCCAAAAGTTCAATCCATCTGTCGATCTGCTTGATCGCTTGGCCTCCGCGTTGGGCGTTGACATAGCCGAGTTTTTGCTTGTTCCACCTGACGGTAGCGAACGACCAAAATCTCTGAGGGCGGGTCGGAAGGCAGGCAAATGATTTCGGCAAAGGGGCGTGTGCCAGCATCAGTATTCCTCCGGCAGCATCACCGTCATGACGCGTATCGTGACGGTGGGGTCGGCCGGGTCCGGCGATAGGTTTACGAGCGCCCGGTCATAGTAGTCTATTTTGAAGAACAACTGCCGATCGCCGACGTGCAGGAGGGCACAATCATGCTGGCCCCATGGATCGTTGTTCTCGTCGAATGCGTCGAAGTTGGCGATGGCCAAAAGAATGGCGCCGATCTCTTGGGCAGGCAGTGCGGCGACACCGGCGGTCATCACCATGCGCCCGCCAGCGCCCGTCTGGCGCAGCTGGTCGTTTAAGGTCCGAATACGCGCGGTTCTGTCAGCCGCTGACAGCCGACCGACGCGCTCTGTTGAGCATGTCATTGGGTGGGTCCTCCTAATGGAACGTGTGATTGAGGGGGTGACGGGCCAGGACGAACCCGGCCCGTTGGTAAGGCCGATTATTTCTTCGCCAGCTGGCGGGGGTGGATCAGGCCGAGCTGGTAGTAGCTGCGGTCGATCTGCGGGGAATCTGGGTAATCCCTGAACTTCAGGGTGTAGATGCCCTTGGCTTTCGCCTTCATAATCCGGGCTTCGAAATATCCTTCATCGGGCCCCTCTGACGCCAGCACCATGTCGCCGACGGACAGCTTTGCCCAAAGGTCGCTACCGTTACCGCCAGCGCCACCGTCGCCCCCGCCATGGCCCGCCACGGCCTCAGGCGAGCCCGCTGAGGCGTTTTCGGGGCTATTGGTGGCCTTGTCGTCGCCCGACCCGCCGTCGCGCTCGTCAGCGACGCCCGCAAGGGCTGCGATGCGCTGATAAGTTTCGGCCTTAACGAACGGCACGAAAGCCTTGCCGCTGTCGAACAGCTTGCCAGCCGGAAGGCGCATGACGATCTCGGGTGCTTCGCCGGGCTCAACGCGGTGCGAATGCATCCCCATCAGCCTTGCAGCGCTTTCCGCGGCCTCGACCTCGGGTAGCAGGAACACGGAAGCGTGGGGCTTGCGGGAGTCATCCCTGCCGAAAACGATTAGCGAGCGCGTGGTCTCGGAGGCGACATTCATTGGCCTGCCTCCAGATATGACAAAGGGGCCAGATGGCCCCTTGCGGTGTGCTGTGCGTGGTGCCGACACGGCGTGTCGGGTCGATCTGTCAAAGGCATTTTCGAGCTCCTGTTAGCGTCTGACCCAAGCCGCGCCAAACGACGCAACTGGCCGCCGACAGTATACAGGAATGTTTTCCCATTGTCAAGAATCGGTTTAAAATCAAACCTTTAGGTCTTCTCAACAGCTTGATCGACAGGAGCTACTTCAATCGCCGGAATTGTTCTAGGTCGTGACAGGGCTGCGGCGATATCGGCGCTGACAGCTTGGGCAGCCGAAGCGAGCGCCTTGTCCGGCAGATGCACGTATCGTGAGGTGACTCCTCTGCCTTTGTGCCCAAGCAATCCCGCTATCGTGCCATCCGAGTACCCCAGCCCAGAAGCGACTGACGCGAACGTGTGACGCAGACTGTGCGGCGTCGCGTTCTCAACTTCAGCAGCTGCAAAGATTCGCCGAGCTTCTTTGCCGATACCTTGATAGGCAGCGTTCCCCTTTGAGCCGGGGAACACAAACGACTTACCTGCCACGCGACGCTGGACCTTGAAGACAGCCAGTGCAGCCCCGCCGATTGGCCGGAGGCTCTTACCCGTCTTTGTATCGGCGAGTCTCAGGCAGCTAAGAGAGGTGTCAAGCTCGGTCCAACGAAGCCCTGTAATCTCTCCGATCCGACATCCAGTGAGACAAAGCAACTTGATGATGGAGAGAGCGTATGGATGGATTTCTTTGTCTTCCGCATCCCTGCCTCTAGTAAGCACAGTGCCGAGCCGACCAAGCTCCGTTGCGTCGAGAAAACGCTGTTTAGCCTCGCTTCGAAATCGCCGTACTTTGTGCACTGGGTTTCGGTCTATGAAACCTTCGTCCACCGCCCACGTCATGATGCCGGACAACAAGTCCGCGACACGGGCAGCGGTGGCCGCGCCCCCCGTGACGTTCGCTCTGCCTCGCGGCTTGGTCTTTATGCGCGCTTTCGTCTTGCCGACAGTGATGTCCTCAATCAGACGTTTGACAGCCCGGCCGTCGATCGCCGTAACTGCAACGGTTCCAATTAGAGGCTTGATGTGGCGGTCGATGCGGCCTCTATCGATTGAGAGGGTCGATTGCTTCTTCGGCCGACTAAAGCGCGTCAGGATAGCCCCGGCCTCGGCAACCTCCATGTACCGATCACAGAGATCGCCCATAGTTGGCGGCTTGGGGCGATCCCTATCGGCTGCCGGATCTTCTCCTGCCGCGACTAAACCGAGCAGCCGCTTGGCCTCAGTCCGTGCTTGATCAACCGTCCAAGGAGATCCATAGCGGCCTATCGTAAGCCACCTTTGCTTGCCGCTCTGGCTGTATTTCAGGCAGAACGTCGGGTGCTTGCGCTGCCGTCTAACCCCGAAGCCCGCAACTGACCCGCGCCCAGAATCCCAAAGTGTGGAATCGGCAGGCATATCGTCAATGTCAGTTTTGTTAAGAGGCACAGATTACCGCCCTAGCTACAGCCTAGCAACAGCTAGTATGGGAACTCAGGTGATTTGGAAAGATGCCTCGTCGTAAAAACCTTAGTAAAAACAATCAATCGATGATCTGACGGGAACTTGCGGGATATGGTAGCTATACGTTTACACCGAAGATGTCGGCGGTTCGAGCCCGTCATCGCCCACCAGATTTCTTCAATCAAAAGCCCTGTGGCGCCAGCACTCCCCTGGCGCCAGCAACCGCATAGCCGTCGCTGGCGCCGGGAGCCCGTCACACAGTCCTGATGTGACGGGCCGAGGTGACGGGCTGTTTGCGTTGCCTTGCTTACACCACCACGAAATCCGCGTTGGTGAGCGCGAGGTTGGCGGCGAGTGTGGCGAAATGGATTGAGCCGCCAGCCGCACTGCCGTTGCTGTCATAGGTGAGCCAGCCGGTATCCGTCTCGTAGATGATGTGGTCGTTGCCGTCGCCGGCAAGGCCGGTGGTGTTCTTGACGAACTGCGCCGCCGTCAGTGTGCCGTTGCCGCCAAGCGGGTGATGTGGTCGACATTGGTCGAAGCGTTGAGCGCCGTGGTGAAGACGAAGGTGTCGTTGCCGGTGCTGCCGCTCAGCGTGTCGTTGCCGAGGAGGCCGTTGATGACGTTGGCGCCCGAATTGCCGGTGATGACATTGGCAATGGAATTGCCGGTGCCGTTGATCGAGGCGCCGGTCCGCAGCGCCAGGTTCTCCAGCTCCTGGCCCGACAGGTTGAACGAGACATAGGCCTGCACATTGTCGGTGCCTTGGCCATTGGCCTCGACGACATGGTCGCCGGCATTGTCGACATAATAGGTGTCGTTGCCGATGCCGCCTTGCATGGTGTCGGCGCCTTCCTTGCCGTCCAGCGTATCGTTGCCGCCAAGGCCGATCAGGATGTTGACGCCCGAATTGCCGGTGATGACGTTGGCAATGGAATTTCCGGTGCCGTTGATCGAGGCGCCGGTCCGCAGCGCCAGGTTCTCCAACTCCTGACCGGAGAGGTTGAAGGAGATGGTGCTCTGCACGTTGTCGATGCCCTGGCCATTCAGTTCGATGACATGGTCACCGGCATTGTCGACCCAATAGGTGTCATCGCCGGTGCCGCCGCTCATCAGATCGGCGCCGGCGCCACCGTTGAGTGTATCGTTATGGGCTCCACCAAACAGCTTGTCGCTGCCGGCGCCACCGTCGAGCATGTCGTTGCCGGCATCGCCGCTGATCGTATCGTCACCACCAAGACCCGACAGCGTGTCAGCGCTGGTGCCGCCATTGATATGGTCTGCGAAGACATTGCTGCCCTGCCAGATGTCCTTGCCGGCCGTACCGACGAAGATGGTCGGGTCGAAGATCTGGGCGCGGACGCAGCTGCCGCTGCCATCGCCGGTATCACTGGACTCCCAGGTGGCCACGAAACGGCCATCGGCCAGCGCCGTGATTGCCGAGTTATACTGAGGGCCAGTTGTCGTCGAATTGACGATGAAGTCGCTGCCGGCCGCTGAACCGTCGGCGTTGTAGAGGTGGGCGCGGATGCAGCTGCCGTCGCCGTCGCCGGTATCACTGGACTGCCAGGAGGCCACGAAGCGGCCATCGGCCAGCACAGTGATCGCGGGGTTATACTGATTACCCGCTGCCGTCGAATTGACGATGAAGTCGCTGCCGGCCGCTGAGCCGTTGGCGTTGTAGATGCGGGCGCGGATGCAGCTGCCTTCCCCGTCGCTGCCATCATTGGACTGCCAGGTGGCCACGAAGCGGCCATCAGCCAGCGCCGTGATCGCGGGGCTATACGGATCACCCACTGTCGTCGAGTTGACGATGAAATCGCTGCCGGCCGCTGAACCGTTGGCGTTGTAGATGCGGGCGCGGATGCAATTGCCGTCGCCGTCGCTGGTTTCGTGGGACTCCCACGTGGTCACGAAGCGGCCATCGGCCAGCGCCGTGATCGCAGGGCTAGCCTGATCGCTCGTTGCTGTCGAATTGACGATGAAGTCGCTGCCGGCCGCTGAACCGTCGGCGTTGTAGATGTGAGCGCGGATGCAGCTGTTGCTCCCGTCGCCGGCGTCGTAGGACTGCCAGGTGGCCACGAAGCGGCCATCGGCCAGCGCCGTGATTGCGGGGCTGGACTGATAGCCAGTTGCTGTCGAGTTGACGATGAAGTCGCTGCCGCCCGCACTGCCATCAGCGTTGTAGACGCGGGCGCGGATGCAATAGCCATCGCCGTCGCCGGTGTCACCGGACTGCCAGGTGGCCACGAAGCGGCCATCGGCCAGCGCCGTGATCGCGGTGTTAGATTGATCGCTCGTTGCTGTCGAATTGACGATGAAGTCGCTGCCGGCCGCTGAACCGTCGGCGTTATAGATGTGGGCACGGATGCAGCTGCCAGCGCCGTCGCCGGTATCAGTGGACTGCCAGGTGGCCACGAAGCGGCCGTCGGCCAGCGCTGTGATCACGGGGCTGTACTGACTGTTTGTTGTCGTCGAATTGACGATGAAGTCCTGTCCGATGCGTCCGATAGGCATGGCTTGTTCCCTTTCGTTGCCGGCGTGGTGGGAATGGCCAGCAGCCGGCATCGCCTACTGGCACATGAACGGAATTCGGTGAGCGCGGTGAAGATCGCTACAAACTCAGAGGTCGCCGACATGGTGCGTTGTTGGGATTGCGCACAAGCCGCGTTCAGATCACCACGAAATCGGCGTTGGTGAGCGCGAGGTTGGCGGCCAGCGTGGCGAAATGGATTGAGCCGCCTGCCGCACTGGTCTTCACCACGGCGCTCAACGCTTCGACCAATGTCGACCACATCACCGATTTCTCGGTGGTCGCAGACACCATCCAGGTCGACAATGCGATCTTCGCAGCGCTTGGCGGCAACGGTACGCTGACCGCCGACCAGTTCGTCAAGAACACAACCGGCCTTGCCGGTGACGGCAACGATCACATCATCTACGAGACCGACACCGGCTGGCTTACCTATGACAGCAACGGCAGAAACTGTCGTTGCCGGTGCTGCCGGAGAGCGTGTCATTGCCGAGCAGGCCGTTGATGACATTCGCGCCCGAATTGCCGGTGATGATATTGGCAATGGAGTTGCCGGTGCCGTTGATCGAAGCCGAGCTGCGCAACGCCAGGTTCTCCAACTCCTGTCCCGACAGGTTGAAAGAGACATAGGCCTGAACATTGTCGGTGCCCTGGCCGTTGAGCTCGATCACGTGATCCCCGGCACATTGTCGACATAGTAGGTGTCGTTGCCGATGCCGCCTTGCATGGTGTCGGCCCCTTCCTTGCCGTCCAGCGTATCGATGCCGCCCAGGCCGGTGAGCGTGTTGACGCCCGAATTGCCGTTCAGCGCATTGGCCAGGCTGTTGCCGGTGGCGTTGATCGAAGCCGCACTGCGCAGTGCGACGTGCTCGATATTGCCCGTGAAGTGATTGCCATCGCTGAGACTGATCGAGATATAGCTGTTGACGATATCGGTCCCGTTGGCGCCGACGGTGCTTTCACTGACGATATCGCCGGCATTGTCGACGAAGTAGGTGTCGTCGCCTTGCGCTCCGCTCATCGTGTCGGCGCCGCCTTTGCCGTCCAGTACGTTGTTGCCGGAATTTCCGGTCAGCGTGTTGGCCAGGCTATTGCCGGTGGCGTCGATCGAGGCGGCGCTCCGAAGCGCGACGTTCTCGATATTGCCTGTGAAATGGTTGCCATCGCCAAGGTTGATCGAGATATAGCCTTTGACGGTATCGGTGCCGTTGGCGCCGGCGGTGCTTTCATCGACGCTATCGCCGGTATCATCGAAATAATAAGTGTCGCTGCCGGCGCCACCTACCATGGAATCGGACCCGATGCCCCCGTCAAGCAGATCATTTTGACCCGAACCGATCAGGTGATCGCTACCTGCGTTGCCATTCAGGTCGATAGTCTGGTGAGCGCCGCCCCAATGGTCGAACGTCACGCCTGAAAGATCGATATTTGTGCCGTTGACGCTCAGCACCTGGGTGTTCGCGGTGTTGCCGACAACCCGATTGATATGGCCAGCGCCGATTTGCTGTGAACCAAAAATGGCCGTAAAATCGAAGCTTATCGAACGCAATATTTCCATCTGGGTAAAAGTCGAGGTGGAGAAATCGTAGAAGCTCCCGGCGCCCCCATTGAGATCAATGGTGTCGTTACCTGCTCCGCCGTCAAAGGTCGAACCGGCGCGGGCCGCATCTGCTGGTTGAAACAAGAAAAAGTCGTCGCCGAAGCCGCCATGGATGATGTCGACGCCACCACGGGTGTAGAAGGTATCCACCATGCTCGAACCGGTGACGGTGTCCGCGCCGCTGGTGCCCAGGAAATTAATCGCAGCGCTTGGAGGGTTCCAGCCGCTGAAGGTCCATGCCTGCGCTGAAAAACTGTTTCCAGCGATCAGGCGCACATGGATCTCGTCGCCATGATCGTTGCCGTTGATGGCGACCGAATCTGAGATTTTTCCCGGGCCAAATTGACTAGCGCTGAAAATTGCCCCCGCATATGTCGGCCCCGTGAAATTGATTGCAGTAATATTGGCCAGATCGTCTGGGACGTAATCATGTGTTGTGGCGACGTTGAGGACAGACATTTGTTCTCCAAAGCACTGGCGTGGCATCCATGATCGGTGCCACTTTAAAATTTCTTCTGGTAGCTACAGCGATGCGGTCTATGTGCGCTCTGTATCTGGCCGATGTCGCCGAAATTTTCTCGCAATATTTCGTGCCGGCAAGGGGACCCTGCCGTCCGTCCGTATCGAACGTTGTTCGCTCTGTTGATCGGCTGGCCTGAACGCCGGGAATAGCTCGCCATTCTCGCCACGATCAAACGCAATGACGATGATTACGCTTCAGGTTTTTCTGCAGGGAAACCCGTCGCCGCCCCGGCTCACGCCGGGGCGGCCTATTTTTGTTTTACTCACACCACGACGAAATCGGCGTTGGTCAGCGCTAAATTGGCGGCCAGCGTGGCGAAATGGGTGGAGCCGCCAGCGGCACTGCCATTGCTGTCATAGTAGAGCCAGCCGGTGTCGGTCTCGTAGATGATGTGATCGGTGCCGTCGCCGGCAAGGCCGGTGGTGTTCTTGATGAACTGGTCCGCTGTCAGCGTGCCGTTGCCGCCAAGCGCCGCGAAAATGGCGTTGTCGACCTGGATGGTGTCCTCGGCGACCGAGAAGTCGGTGATGCGGTCGACATTGGTCGAGGCATTGAGCGCCGTGGTGAAGGCAAAGGTATCGTTGCCGGTGCTGCCGGACAGCGTGTCGTTACCGAGCAGGCCGTTGATGACATTCGCGCCCGAATTGCCGGTGATGGCATTGGCGATCGAATTGCCGGTGCCGATGATGTTGCCGGTGCTTCGCAGCGCCAGGTTCTCCAGTTCCTGTCCCGACAGGTTGAAGGAGACATAGGCCTGCACATTGTCGGTGCCCTGGCCGTTGAGCTCGATCACCTTATCACCGGCATTGTCGACGTAGTAGGTGTCGTTGCCGGTGCTGCCGCTCATCGTGTCGCCGCCGCCGAGGCCATCGATGACGTTGTTGCCCGAATTGCCGGTGATGATGTTGGCGATCGAATTGCCGGTGCCATTGATGGAAGCCCCGCTGCGCAGCGCCAGGTTCTCCAGTTCCTGCCCGGAGAGGTTGAAGCTGACATAGGCCTGGACATTGTCGATGCCCTGGCCGTTGAGCTCGATGACCTGATCGCCTGCATTGTCGACATAGTAGGTGTCGTTTTCGCCACCTCCACGCATGATGTCGGCGCCTGTGCCACCATCCAGAAGATCGGCTCCCCGGCCGCCATTCAACGTGTCGTTTCCGCCTTCGCCGTAAATTGAGTCATTGCCGTAACTCAGGTCGCTTGAACCATCACGCTCATCGCCCCAGAGCGTGTTGTTGCCGTCATGGCCCATCAGAACATCGTTGCCGCCACGGCCACGCAGCTGATTGTCAGCCGCGTTGCCATAAAGCCCGTCGTTGAACGCGGTTCCACGCGCGTTGTTCACGCCGACCAATGTGTCGTAGCCGATGAAGAGATTGCTCTCGTCCATGTCGTGGGCATAGCCGCCCTGCAGGTCGACCAGAACCGCGCCGCCCGCTCCGTTGTAGTTGACCCGGCCTCCCTCCGTGCCGGCCAGGAACCTTACAACATCGTTCCCGGCGCCGAGATAGAAATCCATGTAGCCGCCGAATGTGTTGGTATAGGAGGCATCGACGATGAACGTGTCGCCAAAGGCGGTGTCGTCGATGGCATGAATGCCGGATACGCGATCGACACCACCTTGCCCATCTGCGATGGCAAAACCGATGGCATTCGATCCGGCCGCAAGGCCAGCGCGAGCCTGTGCCGTGAGGTTGGCCACGATGGCAGTCGTCGCGCCGGCATAGAGGAGTTCGACATAGTCGATGTCCGTGTTTCCGGAGGTCTGTGCAATGATCCTGTCATTGCCCTGGTCCCCCGACACGGTAGCGGCAACCGCCGTCAAGGTGTCGTTGCCGTTGCCGCCGCTCAAGAAATCGAAATCGTCCACGGTCGCCGACACGCCGCCATTGATAGTATCGGCGCCGTCGTCACCCGCGAGATAGTTGCTGCCGGTTGTCCCGGTGATGGTGTCGGCGAACTGGGTGCCTTCGGCATCCTCGATGCCGGTCAGCGTATCCGTGAAGCCCCAGCCGTCAGTTACTACGCCGGTCGCCAAATTGATCGTGGCACCATGTGTGATGATGCCGCCGCCGTCGACGTCAACTCCATAGTCAAGGCTGTCGTCCCTGTAGGAAACCATATCTTCGCCGGCGCCGCCAATGATGGTGTCGGTGCCGCTTCCCGCGAACACCGTGCCGCCGTTTGATCCCAGATGGATGATGTCGTTGCCTGCCCGGGCAAACACCCAAAAGCCGTCATTTCGCATCGTGATGTTGTCTGCGAAGTGGCTGGCGTTCACGGACTCGACACTGTTGAGCGTGTCGGTGTTGCCGAGGCCGTCGGTGACGACACCAGTCTGCATGTTGATGGTCAGGCCGTTTGAGTAAGTCTCGTAGAAAACGACGTCGATGCCGTCCCCTCCATTCACCTGGTCATTGCCGCCAATCGCCATGCGAATGTAGTCGTCACCAGCCAATGCGTTGATTGTGTCGTTGCCGATCAGGTCTTGAATGTCGGGATTGATATCGTTGCCGACGGTTCCGTTGATGACTGCCATTTTGATCCTCCCGCTGTATGGTATTCCCCATGGGCAACTGTAGCCGAAGGTTGCATTAGAGTCATCTCATGCAAAGAACGTAGGGTCAGCTTGTTCAACGCCGGCGAAGTGCCTCGCAATTCGAGTTCAACAGTATTGTTGGACAGCCGCGAAGTTTTTCGAGGAAGCTTTACAGCTTCGGAGCGCCGCAGGGCGCAGCGATCACAGCGGCAGGAGCCGGAAGTCGTCGCCCTCGGGCAGCAATTGTCCGCCATCGACGACGATGGTCGTGCCGGTGATGTAGCTGGCAGCGTCGGAGGTGAGGAACAGGAACGGGTCGACCCCGTCATCGCACGCCAGATTTCTTCAATGAAAGCGTGAGGCGCCGGCGCTTCCCCTGGAGCAATTCCAGGAAAAGTGTGAAACGGTTTTCCCGGGAAAAGCGCGCAGCGCTTTCCCTCAGGGAATTACGTCAAAACAAAGAGTCAGAGCGGTTCGCCGTTTCCGTGAAACGGTGAACTGCTCTGGAGCCAGCAACCGCACAACCCCCGCTGGGAACGGGAGCCCGTCACACAGTCCTGATGTGGCGGGCCCCATGTGGCGGGCTGTTTTCGTGACTCCCTACACCACGACGAAATCGGCGTTGGTCAGTGCCAGGTTTGCGGCCAGCGTGGCGAAGTGGGTGGAACCGCCCGCCGCACTGCCGTTGCTGTCATAGGTGAGCCAGCCGGTGTCGGTCTCGTAGATGATGTGATCGTTGCCGTCGGCGGCAAGGCCGGTGGTGTTCTTGACGAACTGGTCCGCCGTCAGCGTGCCATTGCCGCCAAGCGCTGCAAAGATCGCATTGTCGACCTGGATGGTGTCGTCGGCGACCGAGAAGTCGGTGATGGTATCGACATTGGTCAAGGCGTCGAGCGCTGTATGGAAATGGAAAATGTCGCTGCCAGTTCCGCCGATCAGTGTATCGTTGCCCAGGTGGCCGTCGAGGATGTCGTTGCCCGCGCCGGCAGTCAGGGTGTTGTCATGCTCGCCGCCATATATCTGATCCGCAAACTGCGTACCGGTGACATTGCGGATAGTGGCTACGGTATCCGTATTCCCAAACGAATCCGTTGCGGTATCGGCTGCCAACCCCAGTTGCGAGCCGACTCCCCAGAGATTGACGAGGATACCATGTATGGCGCCGCTGCTGACGTCGGTACTGTAGTCGACCGTGTCAAGGCCGGAATTGCCATTCATCGTGTCATTTCCACGTCCGCCAATCAGCCTGTCGTCGCCTGAATTGCCGTTGATGATATCATTTCCGTCTCCGCCAATGAGCGTGTCGTTCCCGTCCTTGCCGCTTATTGTATCGTTGCCGCCGCCGCCGATGAGAATGTTGACGAAACCATCGCCGTTCAATGTGTCGCCACCACTGCCGCCGGTGACGTTCTCGATGTTGCGAATAGTATCTTCCGCGATCCCGCCGATCGTGACTTGAGCGTCAACGGACTTGGTTAGACTTACGGCAACGGCAGAGGTTTGGTTGCTGTAGTCGGCCGTGTCGAGACCATCTCCACCATCCATAACATCATTGCCGAGGCCTCCTCTGAAGATGTCGTTGCCGCCGAGGCCCAAAAGTGTATTTACACCACTGTTGCCAGTGATGATGTTGGCAATGGAATTGCCGGTGCCGTCGATGTTCGCCGATCCAGTCAGCGTCAGGTTTTCCAGGTCCTGGCCTGAGAGATTGAAGGAGATCGCGCTGTTGACCGTGTCAGTGCCCTGACCACTGGCCTCGATCACGTGATCGCCGGCATTGTCGACATAGTAGGTGTCGTTGCCGGTGCTGCCACTCATGGTGTCGGCGCCGCCAAGGCCGTCGATGACGTTGTTGCCGCTGTTGCCAGTAATGACATTGGCAAAGGAATTGCCGGTGCCGTTGATCGATGCAGCACCTCTCAGCGCCAGATTCTCCAACTCCTGGCCACCCATGTTGAAGCTTACATAGGCCTGCACATTGTCGGTGCCCTGGCCACTGGCTTCGATCGCATGATCGCCGGCGTTGTCGACATAGTAGGTGTCGTTGCCGAGATCGCCCTGCATCGTGTCGGCACCACCCTTGCCGTCCAGTGTGTCGTTGCCTTCAAGGCCGATCAGCGTATTGACGCCGGAATTGCCATTGAGAACGTTGGCGAGGGCATTGCCAGTTCCGTTGATGTTTGCCGCGGTGATCAGCGTCAGGTTTTCCAGTTCCTGGCCTGACAGATTGAAGGAAATCGCGCTGTTGACCGTGTCAGAGCCCTGACCACTGGCCTCGATCACGTGATCGCCGGCATTGTCGACATAGTAGGTGTCGTTGCCGGTGCTGCCACTCATGGTGTCGGCGCCGCCAAGGCCGTCGATGACGTTGTTGCCACTGTTGCCAGTGATGGTGTTGGCTATCGAATTGCCGGTGCCGTTGATCGAGGCGCCGCTCCGCAACGCCAGGTTCTCCAGCTCCTGGCCGGAAAGACTGAAGCTGACATAGGCCTGCACATTGTCGGTGCCCTGGCCGTTGAGCTCGATCACGTGATCGCCGGCATTGTCGACATAGTAGGTGTCGTCGCCGATGCCGCCTTGCATGGTGTCGGCGCCTTCCTTGCCGTCCAGCGTGTCGTTGCCGCCGAGGCCGGTCAGCGTGTTGACGCCCGAATTGCCGGTCAGCGCATTGGCCAGGCTGTTGCCGGTGGCGTTGATCGATGCCGCACTGCGCAGTGCGACGTTCTCGATATTGCCCTTGAAGTGGTTTCCATCGCTGAGGTTGATCGAGATATAGCCATTGACGATATCGGTGCCGTTGGCGCCGGTCGTGCTCTCATCGACGATATCGCCGGCATTGTCGACGAAGTAGGTGTCGTTGCCGGCCCCGCCTTGCATGGCGTCGGCACCAGCCTTGCCGTCCAGCGTGTCATTGCCCTCGTCGCCGGCAAGATAGTTGCTGCCGCTTGTGCCGGTGATGATGTCGGCGAACTGGGTGCCTTCAGCATACTCGATGCTGGTCAGGGTATCCGTGAAGCCCCAGCCGTCAATTACAACGCCGGTTGTCAAATTGATCGTGGCACCATGGGCGATGATGCCGCCGCCATCGACGTCATTTCCATAGTCGAAACCGTCGTCCCTGTAGGAGACCAAATCGTTGCCGGCGCCGCCAATGATGGTGTCGGTGCCGCTTCCCGGCAGTATCATACCGCCGTTTGATCCCAGATGGATGATGTCGTTGCCCGCCCGGGCATACGCCCAAAAGCCGTCATTTCGCATCGTGATGTTGTCTGCGAAGTAGCTGGCGTTCACCGCCTCGACACTGTTGAGCGTGTCGGTGTTGCCCAAGCCGTCGGTGACGACACCAGTCTGCATGTTGATGGTCAGGCCATTTGTGTAAGCCTCGTAGACAATGTCATCCTCCCCGTCCCCTCCATTCACCTGGTCATTGCCGCCAATCGCCATGAAAATTAAGTCGTCACCGGCCAATGCGTTGATGGTGTCGTTGCCGACCAGGTCCTGAACGCCGGGATTGATATCGTTGCCGACGGTTCCGTTGATGACAGCCATTTGGTCCTCCCGTTGTTTGGCATTTCCCCAACGGAAACTGTATCCTACGGTTGCATTAGAGTCATCTGATATAAAGACGTAGGGTCATCCTGTTCGGCACCAGCGAAGTGCCTCGCAATTCGAGTTCAACAGTATTGTTGGACAGCCGCGAAGTCTTCCGAGGAAGCACTACCGCTTCGGAGCGCCGCGGGGCGCAGCGATCAAGGCGGCAGGAGCCGGAAGTCGTTGCCCTCGGGCAGCAATTGCCCTCCATCGACGACAATGGTCGTTCCGGTGATGTAGCTGGCATCGTCGGAGGCGAGGAACAGGAAGGCATTGGCGACGTCGCGCGGGCTGCCAAGACGGCCGAGCGGGATGGAGTCTTCCATGTTCTTGATATAGGCCGCGCCGCGATGCAGCTCGATCGCCTCGGTGAGGATGTTGCCGGGCTCGACGCCGTTGACAGTGATGCCGTAGCCGGAGAATTCGAGTGCCGCGGCACGGATGAAGCCGTTGATGCCGGCCTTGCTGGCTGAATAGTGGCCGTGGCCGGGGCTGGTCACGTGCGGGCCGGTAATGGAGGAGGTGTAGAGCATGCGCCCGTAGCGCTGCGCCTTCATCGGCACCAGGGCGGCGCGGGTGGCATTGAAGGTGCCGCGCAGATTGACCGCCATGACGCGGTCCCAGTCGTCGGTGCTGGTGTTCTCGATCAGCTGCCAGGGATAGATGCCGGCATTCTGCACGACGATATCGAGGCGGCCGTGGTGTTCGAGCGCCAGCGCCACCGCGGCCTCGGCCTCGGTCATCAACGAAATGTCGGTGCCGATGAAGGGGACGCCCAGTTCGGCCGCCGTCGCTTGCCCGGCTTCGAGCTCGGTATCGGCGAGGACCAGCTTTGCGCCTTCTTCGGCGAAGCGCCGCGCGATGCCCTTGCCGATGCCACGGGCGCTGCCGACGATCAGCGCCACCTTGCCTTCTAGTCGTGCGGTCATGCGAGCCGTCCTGTCATGCCAGTCTTTGGCGAATGGTTTGCTTGAAAGCGTCGAGCAGCACGGCGGCCAGCACCAGCAGGCCATGGATCACCTGGGTGTAATTGGCCGGCAGGCCCATCAGGTTGATCGCCGTGTTGATCGCCGAGAGCAAAAGCACACCGGCATAGACGCCGGGCAGGGTGCCGACACCGCCTTTCAGGCTGACGCCGCCGATGACGACGGCGGCGAAGGCGTTGAACAAAAGGCCGACACCGAGATTGGCGGTGGCGCCCGAGGTGCGGATCGCCAGCAGCCAGCCGGCAAGGCCGGCAATGGCGCCGGCCAGCACGAAGGCGATGATCAGGTTGCGGTTCACCCGGATGCCGGCGCGGAAGGTCGCCGTCTCGTTACCGCCGATCATCACCAGATGCCGGCCGAACGGTGTCTTCGCCATGATCAGCGAGAAGACGACGAAACAGGCAATCGCGATCCAGGCGGTGAGCGGCAGGCCGACGAGGCGCTGGATGCCGAACCAGCGGATGGCTGGCGCAAGATCCTGCGCCGAACGGCCGCCCGAAATCACCAGCACCAGGCCGCGCACCCAGATGTAGGACGCCAGCGTGATGATGAAGGCGCTCATCTTCACCCGCACCACCAGATAGCCGTTGCAGGCGCCGATGAGGCCGCCGACGGCAACCGCCAGCAGCAGCGAGACCGGAACCATCAGCCATTCCGGATGCAGTTGCACGCCAAGGCCTATGCCCGACGAGCAGAACAGGATTCCGACCGCCATGGCGCTGAGCGCTGCGACGGATTCGACCGACAGGTCCATGTGGCCGGCGATGATGACCAGCGCCAGGCCGATCGACATGACGCCGAGAACGCTCGACGCCTCGATGATGTTGGCGAAGATGCCGAGCTGGAAATAGTTCGGGATGAAGATGGAGAACACCACCAGCACGAACAGCAGCATGAACCAGACGAGGTTGTCGAGGACGAACTCCAGGGCGTGGCGCGTGCGGGGGTTCATGGGCTGATCCGGCTGGCGCATCCCCCTGAAATCAATTCGATTTCCGCAAGGGATCATGCGCGATTGGAATTGCAGAGGATTGGCCCCGGGCCGAGATGGCCCGGGGCGTTTCATGCGACGGGCCTATTCGACGGACTTGATGGCCTCCGTCGACGGCTTCTGATTGCCCCAGAAGGCAGGGTTGTCGACATTTTCCTTGGTGATGGCGGCGCCGGGGATCTTGATGTTCGGGCCCCAGGCTTCCTTGGTCACGGTCGATTTCAAGCCGAGCACGTCGTATTCGCCGGGCTTGATCTCTTCCTTCTTGACGATCTTGTCCATGAACATGGCAACAGCCGCCGCCTGTGCGTAGAGCGGCTGCTCGACTTCGACATTGAGCCAGCCCTTGCGGATCAGGTCGAGGCCGACCGGAGCGCCGTTCGAGCTCATCAGCATGACGTCGCCCGGCTTCTTGCCGGCGGCCTCGAGCGAGGCGACGGCAGCCACCGACAGGTGAGCGGCATGGCTGAAGATCAGGTCGATGTCGGGGTTGGCAAGCATCTGGTCGGCGACGATGGTGCCGGCATTGCTGGCTTCCCATTGCATGGCTGGAAGCGAGATGATCTTGACGTCGGGAAACGCCTTCAGCTTCTCCTCAAAGCCCTTCTGGATGTCGAGCGTATAGGGATCGCCAGGGTCGCCAAGCACCTGCAGGACCTTGCCCTTCACCGCGCCGTTCTTGGCTTTGAGCAGCTTCTCGGCCTGGTCCGCGGCGACGTAGCCGATCTCGACCGTTCCTGCGACCGAGGTGAAGTCGGAGGGCGTCGACGTGATCTGGCGGTCGAACTCGACCACCGGAATGCCGGCGGCGCGTGCGGCTTCGATCGACGGTTTCAGCGCATTGAAATCGACGGCGGCGAGGATGATCGCCGCCGGCTTCAGCGCAATGACGTCGTTCATCTGCGACTGCTGGGCGTCGGTCTTGTTGTCGGCGTTCAGCGCCTTCATCTCATAGCCGACCTGCTTCAGGAACAGCTCCAGGGCGCTCACCGAGCCGGTCTGGAACTCGTCGAGCAGTGTCGGCACCATGTAGTAGACAGTACCTTTGGACTGGGCGAATGCCGGCATAAGCGTGGCAAAGGCCAGTGCCAGGATACCGAAGACAGCAAGAAGTATTCGCTTCATGTCGTTCGCTCCTGTTGAGCCGGACCCCTCTTTGTCCCTCAGCCCGCCGGTCCGGCACCGGCAAGCGTCTCCCCGGTGATCATGTTGATCACCGCATCGGGACTTGTTTTGTTGCGTGCGACATCGCCCGCCACGACGCCCTGGCGGATCACCACGATCCGGTCGGCGACCTGGAAGGCCTGCTGCATGATATGGGTGATGATGACGACGCCGATGCCCTGGCTCGCCACCTGGCGGATCATGTCGAGACCGCGCCGCGTCTGCTCGACGCCGAGGGCGGCGAACGGTTCATCGAGCAGCACCAGCTTGCCGCCCCAATGCACGAACCGGTTGAGCTCGATGGCCTGCCGCTGGCCGCCGGAGAGATGCTCGACATTGGTGCGCAGCGAAGGAATGCGCGTGCCCGCGCTAGCCAGTGCCTTTTCGACGACGGCCTCCATCGCGCGCTCATCGAGCACGGGGATGCCAAGAACCTTCCTGGTGATCTCGCGGCCCATGAAAAAATTGGCGACCACGTCGACATTGGTGCACAGCGACAGGTCCTGATAGACGGTTTCGATGCCCGCCGCCTTGGCCTCTGCCGGCGACCTGGCAAGGAACTCCTTGCCCTCGAACAGCATGCGCCCCGAGGTCGGCTCCAGCCCGCCGGCGATGATCTTGACCAGTGTCGATTTGCCGGCGCCATTGTCGCCCAGCAGCGCCACGACCTCGCCCTTGCCGATCGAGAAGCTGATCCCCTTCAGCGCTTCGATCGCGCCATAGTTCTTGGTGACGTTGTCGAGCACCAGCAGAGGTTCGCTCATGCCGCAATTCCTCCGGTTTTCAGAAGATCGCGCCCGCGTTCGCGTTCAGCCGTGAAGATCTGGCCGAAGCGCGGCGACAGCACCCCGGAAACCGCAAGGGCGGCTGCGCCGCGCAACACCGAATGCTGCCCGCCCCGCGCGACCATGACGCGCGGCGTCGTGCGGTCCTTTCGCGCCGAGACGGAGTTGTGCAGGCCTTCGGTTGAACCGGCCAGCCGTTCGAGCAGGTCGGTGGATGCCAGTCCGCCGAGGATGATGGTCTCGGGGTCGAACAGGTTCTCGATGATGGCGACGGCATTGCGAAAGATCGCGGCGACTTCCGCCACCCAATCGGCCTCGCTGCCATTCCAGCGCCGGAGCGCCTCGAGCGACAGGTACCTTTCGAGACAACCGCTGTTGCCGCAGGGGCAAGCCTCGCCACCTGGAACGACGGGAATGTGCCCGACCTCGCCGGCATTTCCCCAGGCGCCGCGCAACACGCTGCCGTCATGAACCATGACGCCGCCCAAACCAACGCCGAAATAGAGATAATAGTATTCGGAAAATTGCGCGCCGAGGCCGTAGAGGCGCTCGCCCATGGCGGCCGCCGCCATGTCGGTTTCAAAAAAGGCCGGCAGTCCGGTCGAAGCCGCCAACCGCTCACGCAGCGCCACATCCTTCCAGCCGGTCATGGTGGTGGGGCCGACAAAGCTCATGGACTCGACGCCGAACGGGCCGGGCAGGGCGAGGCCGACCCCGAGGACCCGCCCGCCAGCCCGCAATCTGGTCAATTCAACCACCATTGCTCCGATCAGGTCGAAGGCGTGGTCGGGCGTCGCGCTCGGGGCTTCGCGGTACGTGCTCTCGATCACGTCGCCGCTCAGATTGATCAAGGCGGCACTGATGCCGAACGGAGTGATGTGGATACCGACGGCATAGCCGCCCTCGGGATTGAGGCGCAGGGTCGCCGGGGGCAGGCCGCGACCCTTCGGCTCTTCGCGCAGCGAAAGGATGTAGCCCTGCTCTTCGAGTTCGCGAACGATGGTCGACACGGTCTGGACGGTGAGCCCGACGCGCCTGGCGATCTCGCCGCGGGCGATTGGTCCCTGCAGGCGGATGGATTCAAGCACGATGCGCCGGTTGTACGGCCGCCCGAACTCCTGATTGGTCCCCCGCAGTGCCATGACGTGCGCCCCTTAGGAGAGCTCAGCTTCGCACCGCTTATTTATTCAGTCAAATGGAATTCAAAAATAATTCGTGCATTCGGTCCTTCGGAACGAGGGCTTGACCAGTGGATGATTTCAGGGGCGCCATCGTCCGGCAGTCAGGCGGCATGGATGGCGTTGCCTCGGCTCGCCGGGTTGCTTGCGAAGCGGGGCAGATGGGAGTTCGGAGGTATTGGGCCAATCAGCTCAGGGCCTGCGCGGCTCAGAGATACTGGGCGACCTTCTTGCCGATCGTGAGGAAGCGCAGCGGATCGATGGCTTCGCCATTGTGGCGGACTTCGTAGTGCAGATGCGGGCCGGTCGAGCGGCCGCTGCTGCCGGTCTTGCCGATGACGGCGCCGGCATCGAGTTTCTCGCCCACGGTCACGTCGATTTCGCTGAGATGCCCATAGCGCGTCGCAAAACCATTGCCGTGGTCGACCTCGACCATGCGGCCATAGCCACCGTTCCAGCCTGCCTTGGTGACGACGCCGGGCGCGGTGACCTTTGCGGCCATGCCGATCGGCGCCCTGAAATCCATTCCGGAATGCAGCGCCGCGGTGCCGAGGATCGGGTCGGTGCGCACGCCGAACGGGCTGGTGACGGAATGACCCGGAGCCGGGTTGGTCAGCGGCAGCTGGCGGGCTTCCTTCTTGAGATGGTCGAGCGTGTCCAGCGCCTCGTCCAGTTCCTTGACCTTGCTGTCGAACATCATCGAACTGTCGAGCGGGATCAGCGGTCCGCCGACGTCGCTCTCGTTCTTGCCGAAATCGCTGTCAACCGGCAGGCCCGCCGCTTCAAGTGCCTGCGTGATCGCGTCAGCGCTCTTGTAGGCGTTGTCGGCGAGCGTGCTGATGCGGGTCAGTTGGTCGCTCTCGATGGATTTCAGCGACTGCTTGATCGACACGAACAGTCGGTCGGCACGATCGGCGGCTGAATCGTTGGGCAGCGGATCGGAGCGGGTCGACCACAACGAGAATGGCCGGGTGTCGCCGGCGCCGAGATCGGCGCCCAGGCTGGCGACCGCGTAGGTCTGCGCCGGCGGCTTGATGCTGCCGGTCACCTCGGCGCGTTTGTCCGGCTTGCCGGCCGCCACCGGATCCTCGGCAGGCGCCGCTCCGACTTCGGTCTCGGCGCGTTCGAGCAGCGGGCCGAGGCGGCCATGACGCTGGCTGAGCTGGCTCTGGCGTTCAAGCAGTTCGCTAACCTTGGTTTCCATCAGCTGCTGGTCGAGCAATTGGCGGCTGGTGATGCGGTCGACCTGGGCGCGAAGCGCCGAAATGCGATCTTCATAGGCCTGCTGCATGCGTGCCTGCCGCGCCGTGGTGGCGCCGATCAGGTCGTCGCGCAGCACCAGATAGGAGGTGGCCAGCAGGTAGCCGATGGCGATGGCCGCCAGCGCCGAGCCGACGAAGGCCGCGAGCCAGGGACGGATCGTGAAGTGCCTGATCTCATTGCCCCGGGCGATGATGATCGTGTGAGGTTCTTTGCGCCTGCCGAAGACTGCTGACTGACCGGTTGCCTTCACGGGACCAAGCTTTCGTTTACGACACCACGACAGCTTGACTACACATTATTAAGGTTAACAAAGCTTTGCGCTGCGGACTTTTCAGTAACGATTGCGCGTCAGGCGGGCATGGGGTTGCGGGCAGTTGGCTGTGCCGACGAAGATCTCAAAGCGCGCGGACAGCCGCGAGCACCTCTTCGGCATGGCCCTTGACCCGGACCTTGCGCCAGATCCTGGCAATCCGCCCGTCGCGGCCGATCAGGAACGTTGCCCGCTCGACACCCATGTATTTGCGGCCATACATCGATTTTTCAACCCACAGATGGTAGGCCTCGATCACCTTGCGCTCCTCGTCGGCGGCGAGGTCGATGGTGAGGCTGTATTTCGATTTGAACTTGTCGTGCTTTTTGACGTTATCAGGCGACAGGCCGATCACCACCGCGCCGGCCTTCTCGAATTCCGGCTTCAGTTGCGAAAAGCTGATTGCCTCTTGCGTGCAGCTTGTTGTGTCGTCCTGCGGATAGAAATAGAGCACAATGGGCTTGCCGGAGGATGCGGCAAGGCTGAGCGATCCGCCGCCGTCCCGCGGCAGGTCGAATTGCGGCGCGATATCGCCTACGTCTAGGTCAGCCATACCGATGCCCTTGTTTGTGGTTACGCGCCAAGCCACACCGATATAGTGTCGAGCGGGGATTCGTCCACGATCGAGTTCGTACAACGGAAAATTGCGTGGATCAGGAGCAACCGCAGCACGAGAAGATCCGGTTCAGGCGGGATGAGATCACCGACCTGGGGGCCTTCCCCTCCGCGTGCCGCGTGCCGCCGCTGGGTCAGGCGCGGATCGGACGCGGCTTTCGCATCCTGGCAAGGGTGTTCGCCGGTTTCGCCTGCCTCGTCCTGTTGGCGGCAGTCGCTGTCTATCTGGTCGGTGCGTCCGGCGTTGGATCCGAGCGGCTTCGCGCGGAAGCGGAAACCGCCATCGAGAAGCTGGCCGGCGTCGATGTCGATGTTTCGGTGGGGCCGGCGCGCATCACCCTTGATGGATCGAGCTTCATTGCGTTGCAGGTCAGCGACGTCAGCCTGAAGACCGCCGACGGCAAGCCGATGGCCGATGCGGGCCGCGTGCGCTTCGGCGTGCGCCTGATACCGCTGCTGCGCGGGGAAGTGCGGCTGACCAGCGCCAGGATATCCGATGCGCACATCGTCGTGGCGGCGATGCCGTCCGGCGGTGACTGGGCAGCAAGCCTGCGCAATCAGGATGGCCTCGTCGATCCGGAGAAACTGACGGCTGCGGTGTTCGCCAACGTTCACAGCGCGCTCGACGCCGTGCGCGAAGATTCGATGCGCCAGATCGATCTTCGCAATGTCGAATTCGTACTGCCCGAAACCGCAACGATCAAACGGGTCAAAGTCACCGACGCCGCCGTCGTGCAGTCGGGACCGGGCGGCATGCAGTTTTCGTCGCAAATCAATGTCGACGGCAGGGCGGTTTCTATTGCTGCTACCGCCACCCGCGATATCGCCGCACGCCGCGTGACGGCGCTGGACGCGAGCATCAATCTGGCTGATCCCAGTGTTGTCACGGGCGTCACCGACACCACGGCCGCTGCGGGAAAACTGGGTGCGGTGGCGCTGAAGCTGACGGGATCGGAAGGGTCCGGCACGAATGCATCGCGGCTGACGGCCGCTCTGTCATCGACTGGTTCCATCCTCGATCTCGGCACACGCGGGCTGCTGCCGGCGGACGTCGACGTCAACGCCACGCTGGTTGCGGGCAGCAACAAGGTCCAGGTGGACAGATTGCTGCTGAAGACCGGCCGGTCGACATTCGATTTCGCCGGCTCGATCGGGCCGAAGCCGGCAACCGGAGCGGCCGGCGAGGAACCGGCCTATCGCTATGACCTGACCAGCGACGGTTCCTCGCTGGCGCCTTCGGACTCGCCCGAGCCAGCGCTCACCTTCCTCGCCCGGATTGCCGGTGTCTACAACACGGTGAGCCACAGGCTGGTCGCCGAGCAGATCGCGCTTCGCTCCGCCTCCTCCGGCGAGGTGCTGGGCACCGCCGCCGTGGAGTTCGTCGACGGCAAGGCGCCGGGGATCAACCTGGCGTTCAACGTCCACAACATGCAGGTCTCTCACGTCAAGCAGCTTTGGCCATGGTTTTCGGCACGCAACGCCCGGCTGTGGGTGCTGGCCAATCTGTTTGGCGGCCGCGTCGTCGACGCCAACCTCCAGTTCCACGTCGTCCCGAACCGTCTCGGCAATGGCGTGCCGCTGTCCGCCGACGAGGTGTTCGGCCGCTTCCAGATCGAGGGATCGCGTTTTGACACGGCCGGCCGCATTCCGCCGATACGCGACGCTGTCGGCGTTGTCGGTTTCCACGGCAATGATGTCGACGTCTCCCTGTCCTCGGGCACCGTCTACATGCCCAGCGGCCGCACCGTCGCGGCCAGCAATGGCACGCTGACGGTCAAGGCCGCCAACCACCCGCCAGTTATCGGCGCGCTCGACATCGATGTCGAGGGCGACGCCTCCGCCGTTGCCGAACTCGCCTCCTACGAGCCGATCAACGCCATGCGCCATGTCGGCCTTTTGCCGGAAGATCTGTCGGGCAGCGTCACCGGCCATGTCAGGGCTGACATTCCGTTGCAGTCCGGCGTCGACTCCTCGAAGCTCAATTGGCTGGTGTCGCTCGACTACAGCGGCATGTCATTGGCCAAGCCGTTCGAGGGGCAGACCGTGGCGGATGCCGACGGGTCGATCACCGTCGACCCTGAGAAGGCGGTGATCTCGGCCAAGGCATCACTGAACGGCATTCCGGCCGAACTCGACCTGATCGAGCCACTCCGGGATGACGGACCGCCGCCCAGCCGCAAGGTAGCCCTGGTGCTCGACGACAAGATCCGTGCCGCCGCAATGCCCGGCTTGACGCCGCTGCTTGGCGGAACGGTCAAGGTCGCGATCGACAAGAGCGGCAGCGGCGACCAGAACGTCTCGGCCGACCTGACCAACGCCAGGCTGGACATCCCCTGGGCCGGCTGGAGCAAGGGGGCGGGGGTCCCCGCCAAAGTCACATTCGTCATGACCAAGTCCGGCGACACCACGACGCTGTCCGATTTCGATCTCGACGGGAAAACCTTCTCCATCGAAGGCGACATCGTGCTGGTCAATGGCGCCCTGTCTTCCGCGAAGTTCAGCAAGGTGACCTTGAACCGGGGCGACGATGTCGCGGTGTCGGTGAAGCGGTCCGGCAAGGGCTATGCGGTCGACATATCAGGCAACGCGCTGGATGCCCGCTCGCTGATCAAGCAGTTCACCTCGGATGTCGACACGGCAACCAAGACCACCGGCTCCGATGCCATTTCCGTCAGCGCCGATGTCGATCAGCTGACCGGGTTCCACGACGAGCAACTTTCCAACCTGAAGCTCGACTACAGCGCTGCCGGTTCGCGCGTGAACGGGCTGAAGGTCAGCGCCACGGCAAGTTCGGGTGCCGCTATAACCATCAGCAACACCACCGGCGCCGGCCAGCGCACGCTCAACATGCAGTCCGCGGACGCTGGCGCCATCCTTCGGTTCCTCAACATCTACGAGCATATGGAAGGCGGAGCGATCACGCTGGCGCTGGCGGGGCCGAGCGACGGATCGCTGAGGGGCAAGGTCGATACCAGCAACTTCTTCGTGGTCAATGAGCCGAAACTGGCTTCCATCGTCTCGACCACGCCGGCCGGCGACAGCCGCAGCCTCAACCAGGCGGTCAAGGGCAACCTGGACACCTCGCGGGTCAAGTTCGAACGCGGCTACGCCGAGATCGACAAGGGCAGCGGCTATGTGAAACTGGCCAATGGCGTGCTGCGCGGCCCCCGCATCGGCACCACGTTCCAGGGCACCCTCTATGACCAGGACAACAACATGGACATGACCGGCACGTTCATGCCGGTCTATGGCCTCAATCGCATCTTCGGCGAATTGCCCATCGTTGGCGCCCTTCTCGGCAATGGCCGCGACCGCGGCCTGATTGGCGTCACCTATCGGCTCAAGGGCAATGCCAACAAGCCGGTGCTGGATATCAACCCGCTGTCGGTGATCGCACCCGGTATCTTCAGGTCGATCTTCGAATACCGGTGAGAAATACCGGTGGCCGATCTCAGACCGGCCGCACCAAAATGTGTTTTTTCCTGCCGAGTGAAAGCTTTACGATGTTTTCCGGACTCAAATCCTGAAGCGTCACCAGCCGGCGCTCGTCGCTGACGGGCTGGTCGTTCAACCGCACCGCACCGCCCTGCACATGCCGCCGCGCCTCGCCGTTCGACGCCGCCAGTCCGGCTGTCACCAGCAGCGACAGGACGCCGACGCCGGCTCCAAGCGCTGCCTTGTCCACCTCGACGCTCGGCAGCGATTCGGCGAGCGCGCCTTCCTCGAACGTCTTGCGCGCCGTCTCGCTGGCTTGTTCCGCGACCGCGCGACCATGCAGCAAGGCCGTGATCTCGGTGGCGAGGACCTTCTTGGCCTCATTGATCTCGGATCCGCCGAGCTGCTCCAGCCGCGCGACCTCGTCCAGCGGCAACGTCGTGTAGAGTTTCAGGAAGCGGCCGACGTCGGCATCCTCGGTGTTGCGCCAGTACTGCCAGAACTCGTAGGGGCTCAGCATCTCCGCATCGAGCCAGACCGCGCCCGACGCCGATTTGCCCATCTTGGCGCCCGATGAGGTGGTGAGCAGCGGCGTGGTCAGCGCATAGAGCTGCGCGTCCTCCATGCGGCGGCCGAGATCGATCCCGTTGATGATGTTGCCCCACTGGTCGGAGCCGCCCATCTGCAGGCGGCAGCCGAGGCGCTTGTAGAGCTCGACGAAATCATAGGCCTGCAGGATCATGTAGTTGAATTCGAGGAACGACAGCGACTGCTCGCGATCGAGCCGCAGCTTGACGGAATCAAAGGCGAGCATGCGGTTGACCGAAAAGTGACGGCCGACGTCGCGCAGGAAATTGACGTAGTTGATCTCCATCAGCCAGTCGGCGTTGTTGATCATGACCGCGTCGTTCGGCCCGCTGCCGAATTTGAGGTACGGCATGAAGTTGCGGCGGATGCCGGCGAGGTTGTCGTCGATGTCCTGCGGGGTCAGCAGCTTGCGTGCCTCGTCCTTGAAGGACGGGTCGCCGATCATCGAGGTGCCGCCGCCCATCAGCGCGATCGGCCGGTGACCGGTCTGCTGCAGCCAGTGCAGCATCATGATCTGGATCAGCGAACCGGCATGCAGGCTTTTGGCGGTCGCGTCGAAGCCGATATAGGCCGTCACCGTCTCCGTGGCGAAGAGATTGTCGAGGCCGGCATCATCCGAAGTCTGGTGGATGAAACCGCGCTCGCTCATCGTGCGCAGGAAATCGGACTTGAAGGCAGGCATTTTGTGTTTCCCGAAAGCGTCCGGCCAATCTGGCCCGGGCGTGGCGTGCATGAACGGGCGCGTTTAGCACCCAAGCGCGATCAGCAAAAGTGGAATCCGGTTTTGCGTTTGATCGCGCGCCAGGCAGGGGTTCGCGATCAGCAAAAGTGGAATCCGGTTTTGCGGTCCGCGCGGATGAAGTCTGAGACCATCGGCCCAATGCTTGCTTCATCGTTTCGGCTGGCGTAATGAGGCGCCGCGCCAAAGGTTCTTGCAGTCCACGACCTCGAGCGGCACCGCACGGCATCCACAAAATGCCATATCCGACGACAGAGCCCCGACGCGACATGCCGGACGCATTGATATCCATCGTCATTCCTTGCAGGAACGAGGCGGCAAATCTGCCGCTGTTGATCGACGAGATCGAGGCCACCATGGCCGGGCGCGACTTCGAGCTGATCATCGTCAACGACGGCTCGACCGACGACACCGCTTCGGTGCTCGCAGCGCAGGCAGCACTTCGCCCGTTTCCAGTACGGGAATTGCGGCACCGGAAATCCGCTGGCCAGAGCCTTTCAGTGCGCTCGGGCGCCTGGGCGGCGCGTGGCAGCATCGTCGCCACGATCGACGGCGATGGCCAGAACGACCCTCAATACATTCCGGTCCTGATCGATGCGCTTGTAGAGGCCGGCCCCGATTACGGCGCCGCACAGGGGCAGCGTCTCAAGCGCCGTGACAGCAAGGTCAAGCAACTGGCGTCACGTTTCGCCAACTGGCTGAGAAATGCCATCCTGCATGACGAGACGCGCGACACCGGCTGCGGCCTCAAGGCGGTCCATACCGATATCCTGCGCAAATTGCCGTTCTTCGACGGCACCCATCGCTTCGTTCCGGCCCTGGTCATCCAGGAGGGCTATCGCGTCGTGCACTGCGATGTCATCGATCGCTCGCGCCGGCACGGCAAGTCGAATTACGGCATTTTCGATCGCGGCCTGCAGGGGGTTCTCGATCTCGCCGGTGTCTGGTGGCTGCGCCGCCGGCGCCGCAGAATGCCTAAAGTAGAGGAAATCAGCCGTGGTTAACGTGCTTCAGGAATTGGTGACCTGGCTTCACCAGGTATTCATCAAGCAGTTCGATGCGTGGATCCTGCTCGGCTTCGTTGCGCAGTTCTTCTTCACCATGCGCTTCGTCGTGCAGTGGCTGGCCTCGGAAAAAGCCAAGCGCAGCGTGGTGCCGGTCGCCTTCTGGTTCTTTTCCCTCTTCGGCGGCGGCCTGCTGCTGATCTATGCCATCCAGCGTCAGGATCCGGTGTTCATCGCCGGCCAGTCCATGGGCCTGTTCATCTACATCCGCAATCTCTGGCTGATCGCCAACGAGCGCAAGACCGCGATGAGCAAGGTCGATTGAACAGCGATCGATTGAGCAGCGTGGCATATCAATCAAAATTCGTCACAGAGGCCGGGATATGGCGGTGAACAGGAATTACATCCTTCTCTTCCTGTTCAGCCTAGTGATGACGGTTTCGGGGCTGGCGTCGATGCCGCCGATCGACCGCGACGAGTCGCGCTTCGTCCAGGCCACCAAGCAGATGGCCGAGAGCGGGGACTATGTCGACATCCGCTTTCAGGATGCCTCGCGCTACCAGAAGCCGATCGGCATCTACTGGCTGCAATCGGCGGCCGTGGCGCTGAGCGGGGAGGGCGCTGCCGCTCCGATCTGGGTTTATCGCACGGTTTCGGCGCTTGGCATTGCCATTGCTGTCCTGGCGATCGCCTGGACCGGCACCAATCTGTTCGGGGCCAATGCCGGCATCGCCGCCGGCCTGGTCATGGCGGCGATCTTCGCCACCGCTTTCGAAGGCCGCGACGCCAAGACCGACGCGATGCTGCTGGCCTGTTGCGTTGCGGCGCAAGGCGCGCTGGCTCAGATCTATCTGGCGTCGCGCCGGAACCAACCTGTGGCCGGCCATCTCTGGTGGATCTTCTGGATTGCGCAAGGCGCGGCGATCCTCATCAAGGGCCCGATTGCGCCGCTGCTGTCGGCACTCACCATCGCCGTGCTGTTCGCCTTCGAGCGTGACGGGCGCTGGCTGTCGAAGCTCAAGGTGGGGCGCGGCCTGGCGCTCGTCGTGCTGATCGTGCTGCCCTGGCTCGCGCTGATCACCTGGAAGAGCGGCGGCGCCTTCCTGCAGCAGGCCGTCGGCAAGGACATGATCGGCAAGGTCGCGTCGGGCGAGGAATCGCATGGCCTGCCACCCGGCTTCTACATGCTGACCTATTCGCTGTTCATGTGGCCTTTCGGCCTGATCGCGGTCGGCGCCGGGCTCCAGGCACTGAACCGTTTGCGCGACGATCCGAGGCTGCGTTTCTGCCTCGCCTGGTACATTCCGTTCTGGCTGGTGTTCGAGCTGATCCCGACCAAGCTGCCGCATTATGTCCTGCCGGCCTATCCCGGCATGGCATTGCTGATCGGCTGGCTTTTGACGCTGTCGCCGCAGGAGGCGAATGCGCCGCTCAGGCGCTGGCAGGACTGGTTGTGGTGGTCGACGGCGTTTGGTCTCGCCGTGGTCAGTCTCGGCCTGGCCGCGGTCTGCGTCGGCGCGCCGATCTACCTCACAGGTACGTTCTCATGGTGGAGCATTCCGGCCGCCGCGGCAGCACTGGGCGCCGGCTACTTCGCCTTTTCGCGGCAGTTGCAAGTGCCGCTCCGCCGCATCGGTGCCATCGCCGTTTGCGCAGGCATTACCTATGCGCTGCTGTTCGGCGTCATAGCGCCTTCGCTGAAGCCGATCTGGCTGAGCCCGGCCATCGAGGCGGCGGTGCGCGCCAACAAGCCCTGCGACACCACCGTGCTGGCCTCGTCGCGATTTCAGGAACCGAGCCTGGTGTTCCTGGTCGGCACGAAAACGGTGCTGACCAATGTCGAGGGCGTCGCCAGGCATCTGTTTACCGATCCGGCCTGCGCGTTGGCACTGGCATCGGTCGAGGACGAGCAGAAACTGACTGGCCTGCTGGCGGCACAAGGCAAATCGGTGAACCGCGTTGCCCTGATCGACGGCCTCAACTATTCGTCGGGAGACAAACTTTCGCTCGGTCTCTATCGTGTGGCGCCATGACGGCTCGTCGATGACAGGCTCGAATTTCCTATGCTGGTGAAATCGCGCCCTTCCGTTTCCGGTATGCTCCTTGGGGTGGGGCGCCGATCCCTCGACAATTTTCGCGACACGATGCAGATCGCAAGAAAGCGCTTTGCCGCTCGTCCCGCCAGGTACCCGAACATAGTTTGGCCGGTCTGGGGCCTGGTCTGGGTCTTGCTGACGGCGGCGGCGTTTGTTCGCCTCGACACCCCGGCCGGGATACTTCATGGCCAGTGGTCGCCAGGGTTCGTCCACCTGGCCGATTTTTTCACCCAGTTCGGCCTCGGTGGCTGGTATCTCATTCCATCAGCGCTTTTGCTCGTCGCCGCGAACCTGACGGATTGGCGAAGCCTTTCAAGGCGCTCGCTGATGCTGGTCTACAACTGGACCTGCCTGGCCTTTCTGGTGCTGAGCGCCGCCGGCCTGTCCGGCCTGGCCGTCAATGTGCTGAAATATGCGATCGGTCGGGCTCGCCCGCTCTATTTCGACGATTTTGGCGTGCTGGCCTTTCATCCCTTTGCCTTCGATGCGCGCTTCGCCGGTTTCCCGTCCGGCCATGCCACGACCATGGGCGCCGTGTTCGGGGTCGCTCTGCTGTTGTTTCCCCGGCGTTGGTATATCGCCTTGGCGATCACCGCCTGCATTGCCTCGACGCGCGTCTTCGTCGGCGCGCACTATCCCAGCGACACCGTCGCCGGCTTCGGCCTCGGCTGCGCCTTCGCGCTGGCGTGCGGACTGGTCTTTGCCAGGCTCGGCTTCATCTTTCGTCCGGCACGGTCGGGATTGCCGGTCCGCAAGAAGACGTTTCGGCTGATCGGCCCGACAAGCAAGGCTGGCTGAGCACCAGGGTTTGGGCCGAAGCTGAGCTTAGGCGCCGCCCAGCCCGCCATAAGACCTTACCAGGCGGGCCATGTCGGGTGACTTGTGGTCTTCGCTTTCGAGCCCTTGCGCAACGCCGACACGATCGGCGACCGGCCGGTTCTGACTGACCTTCCACTTGCCGTGGATTTCTGCGATCTCGATTTCCAGCCCGATGATGCCCTTGATCTGCGACTGGATGAAGGGCGCCGGCGCGTCGGTCACCGCCCAGGGTGCGGCGCGGGTGCCTTCCTGGGACGCGGTCAGGTCGGCGATCTGCTGCGCCAGCCAGGCCTGGTCATCCATCACCTTGACGGTGCCGCGCACCTGCACGATGGCATAGTTCCAGGTCGGCACCACCTTGCCGGTCTCGCGCTTGGTCTCGTACCAGGACGGCGTGACATAGGCATCGGTGCCCTGGAAGACGATCAGCACCGGTGACGCCGGATTGTCGGCCAACAGCTGCCATTGCGGATTGGCCTTCGCCAGATGGGCGCGCAGCCTGCCGTTCGGCGGCACGTCTGCGTCGAGCAGGAACGGGATGGCATTGGCGACCGGCCCCTCGGCTCCGTTGCAAATCAACAGGCCGAGCGGATGCGCCCGGATCAGTCCGTGCAGGATCTCCGGCCGTGTTTCCCTGAAATGAGGAGGCTCGTACATCGCTGCCCGCTTCCCTGCCTATCTCAGCCGCTTCGGCCGCGGATCCGACAGCTCGCCGGCCAGCCGGCGATCGAGATAGTCGGCACATTCCTCGAGCAGCAGGTCGGCATCGTTGGAGAAGAAATGGTTGGCGCCGGGCAAGGTCTTCTGCGTGATGGTGATGCCCTTTTGCGTGTGCAGCTTGTCGACCAGGCCTTGCACATCCTTCGGCGGCGCCACCTTGTCGGCATCGCCATGGATGATCAGGCCCGACGACGGGCAGGGCGCCAGGAACGAGAAATCATAGGTGTTGGGCTGCGGCGCGATTGAGATGAAGCCTTCGATCTCCGGCCGGCGCATCAGCAACTGCATGCCGATCCAGGAGCCGAACGAGTAACCGGCGACCCAGCAGCTCTTGGAATCCGGATGCAGCGACTGCACCCAGTCGAGTGCCGCCGCCGCATCAGACAACTCGCCGGTGCCATGGTCGAACTCGCCCTGGCTGCGGCCGATGCCGCGGAAATTGAAGCGAAGCGTGGTGAAATCCCGCTTCTGGAACATGTAGAAGAGGTCGTAGACGATCTTGTTGTTCATCGTGCCGCCGAATTGCGGGTGCGGGTGCAGGACGATGGCAATCGGCGCGCTCTTTTCCTTGGAAGGCTGGTAGCGTCCCTCCAGGCGGCCGGCAGGACCGGTAAAAATGACCTCAGGCATGAAATACTCCACTTGGGTAATACGAATGCGCGGCGCCCGGAACGTGTCTTCCTCTGGCCTTGACGCAGGGCGAGCGTCTTCTTAGAAGCTAGTTTAGAATTGTTCAAAACTGAGTGGCCAGACGTCGAGCCGGGCCACCCGCGCCGCAAGCCGCGTAAATAGGACGGCTCGCCTTGGAATTTCAAGGAAATAACGCGATACGACAGCGGAATGGCTTCTGACGGGAACCAAACGGACGAAAATGGCCGGAATGCGCGCCTATCTCGACTATAATGCCAGTGCGCCGCTGCTTGCCGCGGCGCGCGAGGCTATGGTCGCCGCACTTGATGTCGCCGCCAACCCGTCATCGGTCCACACCGAAGGGCGCGCCGCACGGCGCCTGATCGAGACCGCAAGGCGAGATGTCGCGGCACTGGTCAACGCCAAGGCCGAGCATGTCGTGTTCACCTCCGGCGCGACGGAAGCGGCCTCGACGCTGCTGACATCAGACTGGCAGATGGGGCGCGGCAGCGTGCGCATGAGCCGTCTTTACGTGTCCGAGGCCGATCATCCCTGCCTGTTGAATGGCGGGCGCTTCCCGGCAGCGCAGGTGACGCGGATTGGCGTCGATGCCGACGGCATCGCCGATCTCGACGCGTTGGCAGCCGCACTCGCCCGTCATGACAAGGCCGAGGGCCTGCCGCTGGTCGCCATCCATGCCGCCAACAACGAGACCGGCGTCATCCAGCCGATCGATCGGATCGCCCCGGTCGTCAAGGCTGCGGGCGGTGTCCTCGTCGTCGATGCCGTCCAGGCAGCGGGACGCGTTTCGATCGATCTATCATCGGGTTACGCCGATTATCTGATTTTGTCTTCGCACAAGATCGGCGGCCCCAAGGGCGTCGGCGCCATCGTCGCCGCCTCCGATCTGATGATGCCGAAGCCGCTGATCAATGGCGGTGGCCAGGAAAAAGGCCATCGCGGCGGCACCGAAAACCTTGCCGCCATCGCCGGCTTTGGCGCCGCGGCACGCAAGGCGCTCGAAGGGCTGCGGTCGATGGACACGGTGCGGCAGCGCCGCGACGAGATCGAGGCCATCGTGAAAATGCTGGTGCCGGATGCGGAAATCTTTGGAACCGGCGCACCAAGGCTTGCCAACGCCACATTCTTCGCTATTGCGGGCATCAAAGCCGAAACCGCGCAGATCGCCTTCGATCTGGCCGGCGTGGCGCTGTCGGCCGGCTCCGCCTGTTCGTCGGGCAAGGTCGGGCCGAGCCATGTGCTGAAAGCCATGGGATACGGCGACTGCCTTGGCGCCTTGCGCGTGTCGATCGGTGCCTCGACCGGCGCTGAGGACATCGAACTGTTTCGCACCGCGCTGGCGGCAATCGCCGCACGTCGGGCGAGTAGGGAAAGGGCCGCATGAGCAGCGGCCGGACATAGACAGGCCTTCGGTCTGGTAGAGCCGTGCGTTTTATGCTGGACGGGTGAATTTCCGGTCAAAACGCACTATATGGAACTTACGCTGCCGCGAATGCCTCTTCGGCGTTCATTTGGCGGTGCCATAGTTTGAAAACTGTCGGGCCTTGACCCCGGCGTGGATGGAGAACGCATATGCCTGCTGTGCAGGACACGATCGATCGGGTCCGAAAGATCGACGTCGACCAATACAAATACGGATTCCAGACTGAAATCGCGATGGACAAGGCCCCCAAGGGCCTCAGCGAAGACATCATCCGTTTCATTTCGGCCAAGAAGGACGAACCGTCCTGGATGCTGGAATGGCGCCTGGAAGCGTATCGCCGCTGGCTGACGCTGGACGAGCCGACCTGGGCGCGCGTTCACTATCCGAAGATCGATTTCCAGGACATCTACTTCTACGCGGCGCCGAAGAGCACGCCCGGCCCGACGTCGCTCAGCGATGTCGATCCAGAACTGCTGAGGGTCTATGAGAAGCTCGGCATCCCGCTGCGGGAGCAGGAAATTCTGGCCGGCGTGCAGAAGACCGACGCCTCGGAACTCGAGGAAGTCAGCGACAATGTCTACAAGTCGGGCCGCGTCGCCGTCGATGCGGTCTTCGATTCCGTCTCCGTCGTCACCACCTTCAAGAAGGAGCTGGCGCAGGCCGGCGTCATCTTCTGCTCGATCTCGGAAGCCATCCGCGAGCATCCGGAACTGGTGAAGAAATATCTCGGCTCGGTCGTGCCGACCTCCGACAACTACTACGCCACGCTGAATTCCGCCGTGTTCACCGACGGCTCCTTCGTCTTCGTGCCCAAGGGCGTGCGCTGCCCGATGGAGCTGTCGACCTATTTCCGCATGAACGAGAAGAACACCGGCCAGTTCGAGCGCACGCTGATCATCGCCGAGGAGGGGGCTTACGTCTCCTATCTCGAAGGCTGCACGGCGCCGCAACGCGACGAGAACCAGCTTCACGCCGCGGTCGTCGAACTGGTGGCGCTCGACGATGCCGAGATCAAATATTCGACGGTGCAGAACTGGTACCCCGGCGACGCCGAAGGTAAGGGCGGCATCTACAATTTCGTCACCAAGCGCGGCGACTGCCGTGGCGACCGCTCGAAGATTTCGTGGACGCAGGTCGAGACCGGCTCCGCCATCACCTGGAAGTACCCGAGTTGCATCCTGCGCGGCGACGATTCCAGCGGCGAGTTCTATTCGATCGCCGTCTCGAACGGCTACCAGCAGGTCGACAGCGGCACCAAGATGATCCATCTCGGCAAGAACACGTCGAGCCGCATCATCTCCAAGGGCATCGCCGCCGGCTTCTCGCAGAATACCTATCGCGGCCAGGTCTCGGCGCACCGCAAGGCGACCAATGCCCGCAACTTCACCAACTGTGATTCCCTGCTGATCGGTGACCAGTGCGGCGCGCACACCGTCCCCTACATGGAAGCCAAGAATTCGACGGCGCAGTTCGAGCACGAAGCGACGACCTCGAAGATTTCCGAGGACCAGAAATTCTACGTCATGCAGCGTGGCATTCCCGAAGAGGAAGCGATCGCGCTGATCGTCAACGGCTTCGTCAAGGACGTCATCCAGCAACTGCCGATGGAATTCGCCGTCGAGGCGCAGAAGCTGATCGGGATCTCGCTTGAAGGCTCGGTCGGCTGACCGGACAAATATTCAGGAAACAAAGAATGCTTGAAATCAGAAATCTGCACGCCCGCATCGTCGATGACGGCACTGAAATCATCCGTGGCCTGAACCTGACGGTGAAAGCCGGTGAGGTCGCCGCGATCATGGGGCCGAATGGCTCGGGCAAGTCGACGCTGTCCTACATCCTCGCCGGTCGCGAGGACTATGAGGTGACCGAGGGCGACATCCTCTACAACGGCCAGTCGATCCTCGAAATGGATCCGGCCGAGCGCGCCACTTCCGGCATCTTCCTCGCCTTCCAGTATCCGATGGAGATACCGGGCGTAGCGACCATGGAATTCCTGAAGGTTGCGATGAACGAGCAGCGCAAGGCGCGTGGGGAAGAGCCGCTGAAGATCCCGGAATTCCTGAAGCGCGTGAAGGAAGCCGCCGCCTCGCTCAGCATGGACATGGCGATGTTGAAGCGGCCGCTCAATGTCGGCTTCTCGGGCGGCGAGAAGAAGCGCGCCGAGATCCTGCAGATGAAGTTGCTGGAACCGAAGCTCTGCGTGCTCGACGAGACCGATTCCGGCCTCGATATCGATGCGCTGAAGATCGTTTCGGATGGCGTCAACGCGTTGCGTGCGCCCGACCGTGCGTTCCTGGTCATCACCCACTACCAGCGCCTGCTCGAACACATCGTGCCTGACTCGGTGCACGTGCTCTACAGGGGCCAGGTCATCAAGTCCGGCGACAAGTCGCTGGCGCTGGATCTGGAAGCCAATGGCTATGCCGGCGTGATCGGCGAAGCCGCGTGAGATGCCAGAAGGCAAGGTCAAACTGATGAATATGCACACTCAGCCCCAGCGGACACCGGCCGAAACAGCGTTGATCGACGCGTTCGGCGACCGGCTGTCGCTGCTGCCGGGCGACGGCGCGGTGATGCTCAAGCGCGACGACGCCATCGAAGCGATCAAGCACGGCCTGCCGACACGGCGTATCGAATCCTGGCACTACACTGATCTGCGCCGCCTGTTGAACGCGGTGCCGGACTTCGATCCGGCCGCCATGACCAAGGCTGTCGCACCGATCGTGGAAGGCTCCGCCGTGCTGGCGATCCTGAACGGGAAGTCCGACGCGAAGACGCCGGCCGTCGAAGGCGTCACCGTGCAGCGCCTGTCGGAAAAACTCACCGACGGCAGCGTAGCACCAGGGCTCGATCCCTATGGCAGCGATGACGCCATCGGCGCGCTGAACACCGCCTTCGTCGCCGACGGCTATTTTGTCGACATCGCCGACGGCGCCGAACTGGAAAAGCCGATCGAACTGCAGAACCTGCAGGCCGGCGGCCAGACCCATGTGCGCCTCATGGCGCGTGTTGGCGCTGGCGCCAAGGCCGTTATCGTCGAGCGTCAGGCCGGCGAGGGCGCGGCACTGACGAGCTCGGTCAGCCAGCTCGTGCTCGGCGAAGGCGCCGAGGTGACGTGGCTGATCGTCCAGGAGCAGCCGGAGACGGCAACACATCTGGCGCAGTTCAAGGCCCATATCGGCAAGAATGCGAAACTGACGCTGTTCGTCATGAACGCCGGCGGCAGGCTGGTGCGCCAGGAGGTTATGGTCAGGACGACGGGCGAAGGCGCCGACTTCAAACTGCGCGGCATCAATCTTCTGGCCGGCGACACCCATACCGACGTGACCATGGTGCTCGACCACGCCGTGCCGCATACGGCCTCGACGGAAGTGATCCGCAACGTGGTGACGGGCAAGGCGCGGGGCGTGTTCCAGGGCCGCATCAATGTCCACCAATACGCGCAGAAGACCAACGCCAAGATGGCCTGCAACACGCTGTTGCTGTCGGACGATGGCGAGTTCTCGACCAAGCCGGAGCTTGAAATCTTCGCCGACGACGTGGTTTGCGGCCATGGCGCGACGGTCACCGAAATCGACCACGACCATCTGTTCTACCTGATGGCGCGCGGCGTCGACGAGAAGACCGCGCGCGGCCTTCTGGTCAAAGCCTTCGTCGCCGAGGTGATCGAGGAACTGGACGACGAGACGATCGTCGACGCGCTCGAAGCGAAGCTCGACGACTGGTTTGTGACACATGGGTGAGGCGCGGTCGGCGTAGCCGACAAAAAGCCAACGATTTGGCTTTTTGAGCGACGAACGCCCGGAGCCATAGCGAAGGGCCGGCTGACGCAGGAGCCCGGGTATCGAAAGACAGACGATGGACCAGAAAGTCGAAAACATCCCCTATGACGTCGAGGCTATCCGCCGCGACTTCCCGATCCTGTCGCGTGAGGTCTACGGCAAACCGCTGGTCTATCTCGACAATGGCGCCTCGGCGCAGAAGCCGCAGGCGGTGCTCGACGCTATCCAGCATGCCTATTCCCAGGAATACGCCAACGTCCATCGCGGCCTGCATTTCTTGTCCAATGCGGCGACAGACGCCTATGAAAAGGCGCGCGAGACGGTGCGCCGTTTCCTGAACGCGCCAAGCACCGACAACATCGTCTTCACCTCGAACACGACCTCGGCGATCAACACGGTCGCCTATGGCTATGGCATGCCCAACATCGGCGAGGGCGACGAGATCGTGCTGTCGATCATGGAGCATCACTCCAACATCGTGCCGTGGCATTTCATCCGCGAGCGGCAGGGCGCCAAACTGGTCTGGGTGCCGGTCGACGATCTCGGCGTCTTCCACATCGAGGAGTTCGAGAAGCGGCTGACCGATCGCACCAAGCTGGTCGCCATCACCCAGATGTCGAATGCGCTAGGCACGGTGACGCCGATCAAGGAGATCGTGCGCATTGCGCATGCACGTGGAATTCCGGTCCTCGTGGACGGCAGCCAGAGCGCCGTGCACATGGCCGTAGACGTGCAGGATCTCGACTGCGATTTCTTCGTCTTCACCGGCCACAAGGTCTACGGTCCGTCGGGCATCGGCGTGCTCTACGGCAAGAAGGACATTCTCTCTGGCATGCGGCCGTTCATGGGCGGCGGCGAGATGATCGAGGAGGTGACGGAGGACATCGTCACCTACAACGAGCCGCCGCATCGCTTCGAGGCCGGCACGCCGCCGATCGTGCAGGCGATCGGGCTCGGTGCTGCGCTCGACTACATGGAAAAAATCGGCCGCGAGCGCATCGCAGCGCACGAGGAAGACCTCAAGGCCTATGCGCATGAGCGGCTGCGCGCCATCAACTCGCTGCGCATCTTCGGCGACGCGCCCGGCAAGGGCGCCATCATCTCCTTCGAACTGCAGGGCATTCACGCCCATGACGTGTCGATGGTGATAGACAGGCAAGGCGTTGCCGTGCGCGCCGGCACGCATTGCGCCCAGCCGCTGTTGAAACGCTTTGGCGTAACCTCCACATGCAGGGCATCGTTCGGCATGTATAATACCAGGGCCGAAGTCGACGCTTTGGCCGAGGCGCTTGAAAAAGCGCGCAAGTTTTTTGGGTGACGACCATGGATGATGTGAGCATCGCTGCCGAAACCACGCCGGAAGCCGCCGCCAACAGCGTGGTGTCTGCTTCGACCATTCCCGCCGACGAATTGGCGCGGCTGACCGACGACATCGTCTCGGCGCTGAAGACGGTCTACGACCCGGAAATCCCGGCCGACATCTACGAGCTTGGCCTCGTCTACAAGATCGACATCGAGGACGACCGCTCCGTCAAGATCGACATGACGCTGACTGCGCCGGGTTGCCCGGTCGCCGGCGAAATGCCCGGCTGGGTGGAAAATGCAGTCGGCGCCGTTGAAGGCGTGTCGGGTGTCGAGGTCAACATGACCTTCGACCCGCCATGGTCACCCGACCGCATGTCGGAAGAGGCGCAGGTCGCGGTCGGCTGGTACTAGCCTCACAAAGGTTGGCGCCCTTGCGCCAGTGGTAAAACTTCACCATTTTAGGTGAGGAATCGTTCGGCAGGCCTTGAACCTGCACGGAATGGAGAAAGAACAGATGGGACGCTTTGCCGTCATCACGATGACCGAAAAGGCCGCCGACCGGGTGCGCGAGATCGTCGCCACCCGCGAAAACGCGCATGGCATTCGCCTCGGCATCAAGAAGGGCGGTTGCGCCGGCATGGAATACACGGTCGACCTGGTGACCGAACCCAACACCAAGGACGACCATATCGAGCGTGATGGCGCCCATGTCTATGTGGCGCCGGAGGCTGCCCTTTTCCTGTTCGGCACCGAGATGGATTTCGAGCAGACGACGCTGCGCACCGGCTTCACCTTCCACAACCCGAACCAGAGTTCGGCCTGCGGCTGCGGCGAATCCGTCGAACTGAAGCCGGCTGACCTGAAGGCTCTCGCGGAAGCACGCGCCTCGGCCTGAGATTTCCCCTCGCCAGGGCGACGAACGCTAGTCTACCCACATGCCCGTTCGCTTGTGCCAGTCGGCGATGGATTCCTCCGGATAGACGTCGAACGTCCTGTCGCCCTTGCCGATCACGGGTTCGACCCAGTTGGCCTTGTATTTCAGCATCAGATGCACCCGGCTCGGCGGCTCCGGCAAATCGGTGTCGATCGCCGAGGCGAAGGGATGCACCAACTCCGGCCAGGTGGGGTCGTAGAGCCACAGTGCCGACCCGCATTTGCGACAGAAATTGCGCTCGCCGGTCGATATCTCGCAACGCGGATGCTCGTCGTCATCGATCTCGGCCCGGTAGACGCCGAGGTTTCGTTTGCCCTTGATGTTCAGGGTCTCGTTGTCGGCACCGAGATTGATGGCGAAGCCGCCGCCGCCTTGCTGCTTGCGGCAGATCGAGCAGTAGCACAGCATGAACGGCGCCGGCGTGTGGCTCTCCACCTCGAAACGGACGGCATTGCAGCGGCAGGACCCTTTGAGCAGAAGCGGCATGACAAAACGACTCCGACGGATGTTCTCAATCTGTCAGCATGATCTTGGTTGCGCGATGACAATGTCAAATGCCGGTGACATGATCGCGGCATGGACAACGAACGCATCGCCGAACTGTTCGAGGGCCTTGGTCCGGTCAGCATCCGCAAACTGTTCGGCGGCAAGGGCATCTATTTCGACGGTGTCATCATCGCCGTCGTGCTGCGCGGCGAACTGATGCTGAAGGCCGACGAGCAAAGCGCGCCGGACTTCGAGGCCGCCGGCTGCCGGCAATGGACCTATATCGGCTCCCGCCACGGCAAGCTCGTCTCCATGCCCTACTGGAACATTCCCGACAGCGCTTTTGATGATCCCGACGAGATGACGCTCTGGGCACGCCGCGCCTATGAGGCCGGGCGGCGGGCGGGGAAATAGCCCTCGTGGCGAACTACAGCGCCTTCGCGATCTTCGCCGCCAACCGCGCGTTGTTTTCGACCAGCGCGATGTTGGTCTTCAGGCTCCTGCCGCCCGTGAGTTCCAGGATTTTCGACAGCAGGAACGGCGTCACCGCCTTGCCGGTCACGTTGAGCGCTTCGGCCGCCTTCTGCGCGGCCTCGATATAGCCGGCCATCTCTTCGGCGGGGATTTCGTGGTTTTCGGGCACCGGATTGGCGATCAGCATGCCGCCGGCGAGCCCCAGCGCCTGCCGGGTCTGGTAGAAATGCGCGATCTCTTCCGGTCGGTGCAAGGTCAGCGGCGCGCGGAAGGGCGAATGCCGCGACCAGAAGGCCGGCATCGTCTCGCAGCCATGGCCGACCACGGGCACGCCGCGCGTTTCCAGCACTTCCAGCGTCTTTTCGATGTCGAGGATGGCCTTGGCGCCGGCCGACACGACGATGACCGGCGTGCGTGCCAGCTCGTCAAGGTCGGCGGAAATGTCAAAACTCTTTTCCGCACCCTTGTGCACGCCGCCGATGCCGCCGGTGGCGAACACCTTGATGCCGACCATATGCGCCGCGATCATCGTTGCGGCGACGGTGGTGCCGCCGGTGCGCCCTTGCGCCACCGCGAAGCCGAGGTCGGCGCGCGACAGCTTCATGGCATCGCCGGTCATGGCGAGGGACTCGCGCTCGCCGTCCGAAAGCCCGATCTTGATGCGCCCGCCGACCACGGCGATCGTCGCCGGCACGGCGCCGCCGTCGCTGATGATCTTTTCGACATCGGCCGCCATGGCGCCATTGTCGGGGTAGGGCATGCCATGGGTGATGATGGTGCTTTCCAGCGCCACCACCGGCCGCCCGGCGGCCAAGGCCTGTGCAACCGGCGCATGGATATCGATGAAGGGACGGGCGGTTTCTGGTGTCATCCTGATCTCCAATCCGGAGCGATGCGCCTCCACTTGGACGCGCGAAAACACTCCGGCACTATGAACTGGCCGGTCTCATGCCACTTCCTGCGCATCCGGCACAAGAGCCAGCGCCTCGGCGAAATCAGCCGTGGTGAAATCGGGAACGGCGTCGGCGCTTTCGATGGCCAGCGTCGCTGCGGCAATGCCTTCGCGCAGGGCCGCGCGCAACGGCATGCCGCGAAGCGAGGCAGCGACCGTCGCTCCCGCCAGCGCATCGCCGGCGCCGGTGACGTCGGTGACCTTTCTTGGCGTCGGCGGCAGGATCGAGAAGGCGCCGGCTTCATCGAAGCCCAGCATCGGAGCGCCGCCGGCTGTCACCACGCCGCTTTTGAGCCCGGCACGTTTCAGCCCGTCGACGATGTCCTGCCCGGAGGCCGCACTGTCCAGGCCGGCAAGTGCGACCGCCTCGCGCTGGTTCATGAAGACCACCGCCAGATTGCCGAGCACCGGCCTCAGGCGCACGATCTTGGCCGGCGAAATGGCAATGGCAAAGACGGGTTTGCCGGCGGCGAGTGCCACGAGCCTCTCTAGTGCCGCCGTCGGCAGGTTGGCGTCGCAGAAGACGGCATCGGCAGCGGCGAGTACCTCGCGCACCTTGGAGCGCCTGACCTGCTTGGGAAACGCCAGCTCATAGAGCGCCATGTCGGCAAAGCCGACGATCAGCTCGCCCTCGCTGTCGATCAGCGCCGTATAGCTTGGCGTCGTGCGATCGAGGAACACCGCCGACAGGTCGGTGATCCCCGCTTTGCCGATGGCCCGTGAAACCGTATCGGCAGCGGCATCGCCGCCGCGCACCGACAGCAGCGAGGCCGAAACGCCGCGCCGGACCGCGCTGCGCAAGGCATTGAAGACGCCGCCGCCGACATCCTCGCGCATCGTGCCGGGATTGGACGCGGCCGGCACATAAGCGCCGGACACCTGCCCACGGCGGTCGATATGGGCGCCGCCCACGGCCAGGATTCTTGGAGATTTCACCATGCCGGCGATATGACCTTTGTTATTCCAGCCGCACAAGCGCTAGGCTGCGTGAAGAAGCTTCGCACGCAGGCAGGCGATTCGGCGGATCGAAACGAGTATGCGGTCTGGCCCAATGCGAGGTGCGCTCCTGATGTGATTCTCAGGACAAAAAAAGAACAAATACGGATAGTGATTGCCTTTCAGATACTTGAACCCTCTTGCCAAACGAGAACAAAAAAGGTACAAATAGGCAGGGATTACGGATTGTCCGGCCTTCATTGACGACCAAGGGGTGATGTATCATGGCTCAGAATTCTTTGCGGCTAGTAGAGGACAAAGCGGTGGACAAATCAAAGGCTCTGGATGCGGCGCTGTCGCAAATCGAGCGGGCTTTCGGCAAGGGCTCGATCATGCGGCTCGGCGCGAACGAGCAGGTCGTCGAGATCGAAACCGTGCCGACGGGCTCGCTTGGCCTCGACATCGCGCTTGGCGTCGGTGGCCTGCCGCGCGGCCGCATCATCGAAATCTACGGGCCGGAAAGCTCGGGCAAGACGACGCTTGCCTTGCACACTGTTGCGGAAGCCCAGAAGAAGGGCGGCATCTGCGCCTTCGTCGATGCCGAGCATGCGCTCGATCCGGTCTATGCACGCAAGCTTGGCGTCGATCTGGAAAACCTTCTGATCTCGCAGCCCGACACGGGTGAGCAGGCGCTGGAAATCTGCGACACGCTGGTGCGCTCCGGTGCCATCGACGTGCTGGTGGTCGATTCGGTCGCGGCGCTGACGCCACGCGCCGAAATCGAAGGCGAGATGGGCGATTCGCTGCCCGGCCTGCAGGCCCGCCTGATGAGCCAGGCGCTGCGCAAGCTGACCGCCTCGATCTCGCGCTCCAACACCATGGTCATCTTCATCAACCAGATCCGCATGAAGATCGGCGTCATGTTCGGTTCGCCCGAAACCACGACGGGCGGCAACGCGCTGAAATTCTACGCCTCGGTCCGCCTCGACATCCGCCGCATCGGCTCGGTCAAGGATCGCGACGAGGTCGTCGGCAACCAGACCCGCGTCAAGGTGGTCAAGAACAAGCTGGCGCCGCCCTTCAAGGTGGTCGAGTTCGACATCATGTATGGCGAGGGCGTGTCCAAGACCGGCGAACTGGTAGACCTCGGGGTCAAGGCCGGCGTGGTCGAGAAGTCGGGCGCCTGGTTCTCCTACAATTCGCAGCGTCTCGGCCAGGGCCGCGAGAATGCCAAGCTGTTCCTGCGCGACAATCCCGACACGGCGCGCGAGATCGAACTGGCGCTCAGGCAGAATGCCGGGTTGATCGCCGAGAAATTCCTCGAGAATGGCGGCGCGGAGAGCGGCGACGACGGCTTCGAGGAGGAATCCGGCGCGATGTAACAACTTCGTGCACAGGATGCCGGCCGAAGATCGGCCATAATCCTGTTCTATTATCTCAAGCTTATGTAATTGAGTTCAGTGTTTTTTGCGTTCCAAACCGCCGGCTTTCGAGCCGGCGGTTTTTCGTTTTGCGGCCGGCGCCGATGGTCGGCAAGCGCGCGATTTGGACCAATTCCGTGTTTCTGGACAGGGTGCGGTGCGACCGCTAAAAGGCCAAGTCTATTTTCTTATGGATGTCGCCCAAAAGTGCGCAGCGGTTTTGGGACAGCGACATGCATGGAAGCAAAAACTTGAAGCGCGTCGACTGAATCCGTTTTCAGCGCGACGCTCTTTGAGACCCTGAGCCCATTTTCCGCCGGTTTGCCGGCGGTTTTCTCGAAAAGGCAGCATTCATGAGTGGCGTGAACGAGATCCGGTCGACTTTTCTCGACTACTTCCGCAAGGAGGGTCACGAGATCGTCGCGTCGAGCCCGCTGGTGCCGCGCAACGATCCGACGCTGATGTTCACCAACGCCGGCATGGTGCAGTTCAAGAACGTCTTCACCGGCCTGGAGAAGCGGCCCTATTCGCGCGCTTCGACCGCGCAGAAGAGCGTCCGCGCCGGCGGCAAGCACAACGACCTCGACAATGTCGGCTACACCGCGCGCCATCTGACCTTCTTCGAGATGCTCGGCAATTTCTCCTTTGGCGACTATTTCAAGGAGCGCGCCATCGAGCTTGCCTGGAACCTGATCACCAAGGAATTCGGGCTGAACAAGGACAAGCTGCTGGTCACCGTCTATCACACGGACGACGAGGCGGCGGGCTTCTGGAAGAAGATCGCCGGGTTTTCCGACGACCGCATCATTCGCATCGCGACCTCGGACAATTTCTGGGCGATGGGCGACACCGGACCGTGCGGGCCGTGCTCGGAGATCTTCATCGACCGCGGCGACCACATCTGGGGCGGCCCTCCCGGCAGCCCGGAGGAAGACGGCGACCGTTTCCTCGAATTCTGGAACCTGGTGTTCATGCAGTATGAACAGGTGACGAAGGAGGAGCGCATCGACCTGCCGCGCCCGTCGATCGACACCGGCATGGGCCTGGAGCGCATGGCGTCCATCCTGCAAGGGGTGGAAAGCGTCTTCGAGACCGATCTGTTCCGTCACCTGATCGACGCGGCGTCGTCCGCCATCGGGCACGGTCCCGACAAGGAGACGGTCGCGTCCTTCCGCGTCATTGCCGATCATCTGCGCTCGTCGTCCTTCCTGGTCGCCGACGGTGTGCTGCCGTCGAACGAAGGCCGTGGCTATGTGCTGCGCCGCATCATGCGCCGCGCCATGCGCCATGCACAGTTGCTCGGTGCCCGCGATCCCTTGATGTGGCGCCTGGTGCCGGCCCTGGTGCGCGAGATGGGCCAGGCCTATCCGGAACTGGTGCGCGGCGAGCAGTTGATCACCGAGACCCTGAAGCTCGAGGAAACGCGGTTCCGCAAGACGCTGGTGCGTGGCCTCGGCCTGCTTTCGGAGGCGACGGAAAAACTGGGCGCCGGCGACATGCTGGATGGCGAGACGGCCTTCAAGCTCTACGACACCTACGGCTTCCCGCTCGATCTGACGCAGGACGCGCTGCGCCAGCGCAGCATCTCGGTCGATCTGGCCGGCTTCACCAATGCCATGGAACGGCAGAGGGCCGAGGCGCGGGCTCACTGGGCAGGCTCCGGCGACGCGGCCACAGAGACGATCTGGTTCCCGGTGCGCGAGAAGGCGGGCGCCACCGAATTCCTCGGTTACGAGACCGAGCAGGCGGAAGGCCTCATCCAGGCGCTGGTCAGGGACGGCAAGACCGTCGACAGCGCAAGCAAGGGCGAGGCAGTTGCCGTGGTGGTCAACCAGACGCCGTTCTATGCCGAGTCCGGCGGCCAGATGGGCGACACCGGGGTGATGTCAGGCGAAGGCTTCTCGATCGAGATTTCCGATACGCAGAAGAAGGCCGATGGCCTGTTCGTCCATATCGGCAAGGTGGCCAGCGGCACGGTCAAGACCGGCGCGGTCGTCGAGCTGAAGGTTGATCATGCGCGCCGCTCCAGGCTGCGTGCCAACCATTCCGCGACGCATCTGATCCATGAGGCGCTGCGCGAGGTGCTGGGTAGCCATGTCGCCCAGAAGGGTTCGCTGGTTGCGCCCGAACGACTGCGCTTCGACATCTCGCACAACAAGCCGATTTCGCCCGAGGATCTCGAAGAGGTCGAGCGCATGGCGAACGAGATCGTCGTCCAGAACGGCCCGGTGAGCACGCGCCTGATGTCGGTCGACGATGCCATTGCCGAGGGCGCCATGGCGCTGTTCGGCGAGAAGTACGGCGATGAAGTGCGCGTCGTGTCGATGGGCACCGGCCTGCATGGCGCCAAGGCCAACCGGCCCTATTCGGTCGAACTCTGCGGCGGCACGCATGTCAGGGCGACCGGCGATATCGGTCTGGTGCGTGTCGTGTCGGACAGCGCGGTCGCCGCCGGCGTGCGCCGCATCGAGGCTTTGACCGGCGAGGCCGCGCGCAAGCATCTCGACGAGCAGGACCGGCGTTTGAAATCGGTGGCCGCGACGCTGAAGATCTCGCCGGCCGACGTGCCGGCGCGCGTCGAGGCGCTGCTCGACGAGCGCAAGAAGCTCGAGAAGGAACTGACCGAAGCGCGCAAGAAACTGGCGCTGGGCGGCGGAGCCGCTGCGGGTGCACCGTCGGAGAACGAGACTGTCGCCGGCGTCGGCTTCCTCGGTAAGGCGGTTTCGGGTGTTTCGCCGAAGGATCTGAAGCCGCTGGCCGATGCCGGCAAGAGCTCGCTCGGTTCCGGCGTCGTCGTCTTCGTCGGCGCCGGCGACGACAACAAGGCGAGCGTCGTGGTCGCTGTCACCGATGATCTGCTAAGCCGTTTCAGCGCCGTCGATCTGGTGCGCGTGGCCTCCGCAGCACTGGGCGGTCAGGGCGGCGGCGGGCGGCCCGACATGGCGCAAGCCGGTGGCCCGGACGCCTCGAAAGCCGGTGATGCGATCGCCGCGGTCAAGGCGGCGCTGGAGGCAGCCTGAAAGTCCCTGCATGAAGGTGCTCGTCCTTGGCGGCTACGGTCTGATCGGCGAAGCCGTCGTCGGCCGTCTGCTTCGCGACGGTCATCATGTGGCCGGCCTTGGTCGCGATGTCGTGGATGCCGAGCGGCGCTGGCCGGCGGTGCGCTGGATCGCCACCGACATGTCGCGGCTGCTTGCCGCCGAGGACTGGCTGCCGGTGGTCACCGGCATGGATGCAATCGTCAATGCGGCAGGCGCCTTGCAGGACGGCCCGCGCGATCGCCTCGACGCCATCCACCGGCATTCGGTGATGGCGCTGGTCGCGGCTTGCGAACAGGCCGGCGTGCGCCGTTTTGCGCAGATTTCCGCGATCGGCGCCGACTTCTCCTCCACCGACCCTTTCTTCAACAGCAAGGCGCAGGGCGACAGGGCTGTCGCAAGCTCTTCGCTGGAGTGGACGATCCTGCGCCCGGGTTTGGTGATCGCGCCCGCCGCCTATGGCGGGACAGCCCTTTTGCGCGCCCTTGCGGCTTTCCCCGCTTTTATCCCTGCTGTCATGTCGCGCCAGCCGATCCAGACCGTGGCGGTCACCGACGTTGCTGAAGCGGTCTCGCGCGCGGTCGCCGGATCGCTGCCGCCCCGTACTGCTGTCGATCTCGTCGAGGTGCAGGCCAGGCCGCTCGCCGATGTTCTCCTGGCCTTTCGGGCATGGCTTGGCCTGCCGCAGGCGAAGGTCGTACCGGTGCCGGCCGTTGTCGGCCGTCTTGCTGCCGCGACCGCCGATGGCCTCGGCCTCCTTGGCTGGCGATCGCCTTTGCGCAGCGCAGCCCTTGCCGCGCTGGCGCGTGGCGTGACCGGCAATGCCGGGCCATGGAACCAGATTTGTGGCCGTCCGCTGCAGCCGCTGGAAGCAACGCTGGCCGCCATGCCGGCCCATATCCAGGAGCGATGGTTCGCGCGCCTCTGGCTGGCAAAACCCGTCATCTTCGGCTGCCTGGCCCTGTTCTGGCTTGCTTCGGGCATCATCGGCCTGATCCGGCAAGACGAGGCCGCTTCCATTCTTGTTTCACGCGGCGTGTCGGCGAATTTGGCGGACATGTCTGTTCTTGCCGGCAGTGCTGCGGATATCCTTGCCGGCGCGGCGGTTCTGGTCCGACCTTTGGCACGGCCAGCGCTGCTGGCGATGATTGCGGTCACGCTGTTTTATCTGGCGGCGTCGACGCTTCTCGTTCCCGATCTATGGCTCGCGCCGCTGGGGCCGCTGGTCAAGACGATCCCCATGCTGTGCCTGGTGCTTGTGGCGCTGGCGGTCCTCGACGAGCGATGAACCTCTGGGCCGACATACTGCGCTGGACGCATGTCATTGGCGCCACGGTTCTCTTCGGCACCGGCGCCGGGATCGCCTTCTTCATGCTGATGGCACAGCGCACCGGTCGCGCCGAGCTCGTCGCCCATGTCGCGGGCACGGTTGTCGTCGCCGACACCATATTCACGGCAACCGCGGTCGTCGTGCAGCCTATCTCCGGCGTGTTGCTTGCTCGGGCATTGGGGTGGCCGCTGTCCGAGGGCTGGATTGTACTGTCGCTGCTGCTTTATGTCGTGACGGGTCTGTTCTGGCTGCCGGTGGTCTGGATCCAGATTCGGATACGAAATCTGGCGCGACAGGCGGCCGTCGAAAATCGACCGCTGCCCGTCGAGGAAAAGCGCCTTTTTCGCATCTGGTTTGCTTGCGGCTTTCCGGCTTTCGCTGCCGTGCTTGCCATCGTTTGGCTGATGGTCGCCCGGCCGGCGATCAGTCTTTTTGGAGGATGATGTGCCCACGCTGACCATGTACCAGGTCGATGCCTTTGCCGAGCGCGCCTTTCAGGGCAACCCCGCTGCCGTCCTCATCTTGCAGGACTGGCTGGCGGACGAGGTGATGCAGGCGATCGCAAACGAGAACAATCTCGCCGAAACCGCCTTTGCGCGGCCGAACGGCAAGGGGTGGGACTTGCGCTGGTTCACACCGGTTCATGAAGTCGACTTCTGCGGACACGCCACCCTGGCGACCGCGCATGTGCTGGCCTCGCAACACGATGTGGCCGATGACATGGCCTTTTCCACGCGAGTGGGCGAGTTGCGGGTCTCTCAGCGGCAAGGCGCCTACCAGCTCGATCTGCCATGCTTTCCGCCGCAGCCTGTCGATGGCGAAACCATGCTGGCGCTGCAGGAGATATTGTCGCCGCATCCGGTTGCGGGCTTTCGCAATTTTGAGAACCTGTTCGTCGAGCTTGCCGACGAGCAATCCGTCCGGTCCTTCGTTCCCGATCTGCTCAGGATCGAAGCTTTTCACCCGCTCGGCCTTGTCATTACCGCGCGCGGCCAAACGCATGACTTCGTCTCCCGCTATTTCGTTCCCGGAGCCGGCATTCCCGAGGATCCGGTGACCGGCTCAATTCATGCGACGCTGGTGCCGTACTGGTCTGAAAAACTCGGCAAGACCCACCTGTCGGCCTTCCAGTGCTCACAGCGCGGCGGGCATCTCTTGTGTGAACTGGCCGGCGATCGCGTGCTGATCCTGGGTCGCGCCAAGACCTTCATGAAGGCGGAAATCTATCTTCCGGAATGAACGGCGGCCGAAATGAACAACCGGCCGGATTGAACAGCAGGCGCAGGCTGATCAGGCCGCAGGACCGCTCGCGGCAAAGCTTGGACGGGCAGCGATCCGGTCCCACCAGGCCTGGATCTCGGGGAACTGGGCGAGCAGCTTTTGCCCTTCGGCGACCTTGACGAAATAGCCGATGATCGGCGCCGCATCCAGATCGGCCAGCGTCAGCTGGTCGCCAAGCAACCATGGCCCTCGCACTTTCAATGCGGAGAGCGTCTGAAGCGCCTTGCTCGCCTGCGAAAGCCCGTTTGCGATCAGCGCCTCGTCGGGCGCCTCCTTCTCCAACCGTTCGACGGCGACATCCCAGACCATCGACCGATAGGCATAGGCGTCGAGCATGCCGATGAACTGGTTCATCCGCGCACGGCCGCGCGGATCCTTCGGCTGCAGCGCCGGCCCGTCAAAGGCTTCGTCGACATAGCCCGCAATCGCGCTCGTCTCGAAAAGGCGAAACCCGTCATGCTCGAAGGCCGGAATGCGGCCGAACGGGTGATGCTCGAAATACCAGGCGGGAATGCCCTCGGCGGCAAAGACATCGACCGGCACAAGTCCGTAGTCGATGCCTTTCTCCTCGAGCACGAGCCGCACGATGCGCACATAGACGCTGTAGTCCGCGCCGTAGACGACGGGCTTGCCCATATACCCCTCCCGGGTCTTGCCTGGTCAGGCCATCGCCTTTTGCAGGTTCTCGTCGATCTTGTCGAGGAAGCCGGTGGTCGAGAGCCAGGGCTGGTCGGGGCCGATCAGCAGCGACAGGTCCTTGGTCATGAAACCGCTCTCGACCGTCTGGATGCAGACCTTTTCCAGTGTCTCGGCAAAGCGCTTCAGTTCGGCATTGTCGTCGAGCTTGGCGCGGTGCGCGAGGCCGCGCGTCCAGGCAAAGATCGAGGCGATTGAATTGGTCGAGGTCTCCTCGCCCTTCTGGTGCTGCCGGTAGTGGCGGGTGACGGTGCCGTGCGCGGCTTCGGCTTCCACCGTCTTGCCGTCCGGTGTCATCAGCACCGAGGTCATCAGGCCAAGCGAACCGAACCCTTGCGCAACGGTATCGGACTGGACGTCGCCGTCATAGTTCTTGCAGGCCCAGACATAGCCGCCGGACCATTTCAGGCTGGACGCCACCATGTCGTCGATCAGCCGGTGCTCGTACCAGAGCTTCTTCGACTTGAACTCGGCCTCGAACTCGGCCTCATAGACTTCCTGGAAGATGTCCTTGAAGCGCCCGTCATAGGCCTTGAGGATGGTGTTCTTGGTCGAGAGATAGACCGGATAGTTGCGCAGCAGGCCGTAGTTCAGCGAAGCACGGGCGAACTCGCGGATGGAATCGTCGAGATTATACATCGCCATGGCGACGCCGGCGCCCGGCGCATCGTAGACATCGTGCTCGATGACCTTGCCGTCCTCGCCGACGAACTTGATCGTCAGCTTGCCCTTGCCGGGAAAGCGGAAATCGGTGGCACGGTACTGGTCGCCGAAGGCGTGACGGCCGACGATGATAGGCTTGGTCCAGCCGGGCACCAGACGAGGTACGTTCTTCATGATGATCGGCTCGCGGAATATGGTGCCGCCGAGGATGTTGCGGATGGTGCCGTTCGGCGACTTCCACATCTTCTTCAGCTTGAATTCCTCGACGCGCTGCTCGTCGGGCGTGATCGTCGCGCATTTCACGCCGACGCCGTATTTCTTGATGGCGTTGGCCGAATCGATGGTCACCTGGTCGTTGGTGGCGTCGCGGTGCTCGATGCCGAGGTCATAATATTCAAGCTTGAGGTCGAGATAAGGGTGGATCAGCTTGTCCTTGATGAACTGCCAGATGATGCGGGTCATCTCGTCGCCGTCGAGTTCGACGACCGGGTTCGCCACCTTGATCTTCGCCATGGAAAGAATGCCTCGTTCAACAGTTGGGTGATGGCGGGGCAGACCTCGCCAGAGTAGGGACTTCGCCTATAGCAAAGCGATCAGAGCGGTGCAAACCGGGACGATGCAGACGCAGGCTGCTGCCGGAGCAATTCCAGGAAAAGTGTGGAGCGATTTTCTCGGGAAAAGCGCGTAGCGCTTTCCCTCAGGGAATTGCGATAAACAAAAAGATAGAGCGGTTCGGCGTTTCCGTGAAACGGGGAACCGCTCTGGCAATCGAACAAAAAAAGGCGATGCCGCACTGCCCCTGATGGGCAGCCGGCATCGCCTGTTTCATGCTGCCGCGGAAGCGGCGGTCGCTTATTGCAGCGGCGCACCGCCAGGGCCCGGGAAGGCGGTGAGCGGCGTGCCATCGGCTACGTTGCCGGCGATCATGTTGTTCTTGAACGACTGGACGGCGCCGCTCCCGGTATTGCTGACCCCGGTAACATTGCCGAATATCGTCGATCCGCCGAGAAAGGCGATGGCGCTTCCGTTGCCGCTGGCAGCGGCACCGTTGGCGTTGACACCGCTGCCGGCATTGGCGCTGATCGTGTTACCGGTCATCGTCGCACGCACCGGCGATGCCGCGGCGACGGACTTGATCGCCACGCCGTTGCCGGTGTTGCCGCTGATAAGGCTATTGGTCAGTGTCAGGTTCATGGCAACGGTATTGCCGGTGCCGTCGACAAGAATGCCACTGGCGCTGTTGGTGATTTCCACCCTCGAAAGGATGGCGTTGATACCAGCAGCCACGGACGATTTGATGAGAACGCCTTCAGCGCCTGACTCGGCTATGCGCGTGTTGCTTATGTAGAGTTCGCTGTTGGCGTTGGCGGCGAATTCGACGCCGTTGCCGCCCATCCGCTCTATGTTGCAGTCCTCGATATGCAGCTGACCCTGCCCAACCATCCGCACGCCGTCGAGGCCATTGCCTACACCGTCTATGTCGAGGCCGCGAAGATGCACCGCCGAGCCGACGGGCGTGTTGACGATGATGCCGTTCACGAGGGACGCAAGCACACCACCTTCCGTCGTTTTGCAGTCGATGGTGATGGATTTGGTGATGGTGACCGCGCCAAAGCCACCCGGGTCGAGACAGTTGATTTCGCCAGCCGTAGCCGTCTTCGAGATGGCACCGGCAAACGTCTTGCACGGTGCGGTTCGGCTGCACGGATTGGCGTCGTCACCAACGCCGGAAACCCACGTCCGCGTCGCTTGCGCGGAAGCTGGCGCAATCAGGAAGGCTGACGCCAGAGCTAACACAGCGAGTGAAAGGAAAAACCGTAAGATTTTCAATTGCCCCTCCTAGATTTGGCCAACGCCTCGTCGGCCATGGAAACCGGTGTCGATATGCTTGGGGCATAAATAAACGACGGGAGCGTGCAGGACACACTCCATCTTCGAAATACCAACCGTCGATACACTTTGAAAACCCAAGCGGTCGGGAGATTACCTTTTTCTAATTTGATTCTCCAGTGACGCGACGCGTCATCGTAAATAAATATACATTCGGATCGTTGATGATTTTTACAAATGGAAAATATCGTCAATGCCGGCACCGAGCACAGGGCGGGTCCATTTGTCGACGGCTTGGGCCGCCAGGTCGAGCGGTGCAACCGGGCAGCGGAAGACGCAGGCTCCTGCTATGGCAGTCGGGAACAAAGAGGCAATGCCGCCTATCCCTTGAGGGCAGCCGGCATCGCCTTTGTTCACGCTACCGCGCAGGCTGTCGTCGCTTATTGCAGCGGCGTACCGCCAGGGCCCGGGAAGGCGGTGAGCGGTGTGCCGTCGGTTACGTTGCCGGCGATCATGTTGTTCTTGAACGACTGGACGGCGCCGCTCCCGGTATTGCTGACCCCGGTGACATTGCCGAAGATCGTCGATCCGCCGAGAAAGGCGATGGCGCTTCCGTTGCCGCTGGCAGCCGCACCGTTGGCGTTGACGCCGGCGCCGGCATTGGCGCTGATCGTGTTGCCGGTAATCGTCGCGCGCACCGGCGATGCCGCTGCGACGGATTTGACCACCACGCCGTTGCCGGTGTTGCCGCTGATCAGGCTGTTGGTCAGCGTCAGGTTCATGGCCACGGTGTTGCCCGTGCCGTCGATAAGAATGCCGCTGCCGCTGTTGGTGATTTCCACTCTTGAAAGGATGGCGTTGATACCAGCAGCCACGGACGATTTGATAAGAACACCTTCGGCGCCTGCCTCAGCTATCCGCGTGTTGCTTATGTAGAGTTCGCTGTTCGCGTTGGCGGCGAATTCGACGCCATTGCTGGTCACCCGCTCTATGTTGCAGTCCTCGATATGCAGTTGACCTTGACCAAGCATACGCACGGCGTCGGCGCCTGTGCCTACACCGTCTAGATCGAGGCCGCGGAGATGCACTATCGAGCCGGCGGGGGCGTTGACGATGATGCCGTTCGTGCCGAGCGTAAAAAGCACACCGGCTTCAGTGTTTCTGCAGTCGATGGTGAGGGATTTGGTGATGGTGACCGCGCCAAAGCCGCCCGGATCGAGACAGTTGATCTCGCCGGCCGTCGCTGTCTTCGAGATGGCACCGGCAAACGTCTTGCAAGGTGCGGTCCGGCTGCACGGATCGGCGTCGTTGCCAACGCCGGAAACCCACGTGCGTGTCGCTTGCGCCGAAGCTGGCGCGATCAGGAAGATTGACGCTGCAAGCAACACGGCGAGTGAAAGGAAAAACCGTACGATTTTCATTTGCCCCTCCTGGATCTGGCCAACGCCCTCGTCGGCCATGGAAACCCGTGTCGAAATGCTTGGGGCATAAATAAATGACGGGAGCGTGCAGGACACACTCCATCTTCGAAATACCAACCGTCGATACACATTGAAAACCCAAGCGGGCGGGAGATTACCTTTTTCTAATTTGATTTTCCACCGACGCGATGCGTCATCGTAAATAAATATGCATTCGGATCGTAGATGATTTCTAAAAATGGGAAATATCGTCAATAGCAACAGCGAGCACCCCAGTTTCCATTTGCCGGCGGTTTGAGGCGCCAGGTCGAGCCATCACGCAGCAACGAGGTCGGATGCCTTTTGGCTGAGAGCACGAGTGCGATGCCACATCCCGCCAATCTCTCGAGGGGACGGCACAAGGCTATTTGTCGGCCAAGCGGTCGACAACTCTTCAAAAAGCCGCATCGATGTGGCAGGACGCGGAGACTTCGTGACGCAATCACCAGGAACACATGACAGGAACGGACTTTCAGCGCGGCCTCATGACCGCTGGCCCGGCGATGATCCTCGTCGAGCCGCAGCTCGGTGAGAACATCGGCATGGTGGCTCGTGCCATGGCCAATTTCGGCCTGTCGGAACTGCGCGTGGTCAACCCTCGCGACGGTTGGCCGAGCGAGAAGGCGCGCGCGGCCGCCAGCCGCGCCGACCATGTCATCGACGCCGTGAAAGTGTTCGACGACCTGGCCTCGGCGCTCGCCGATCTGAACTTTGTTTTCGCGACCACGGCCAGGCAGCGCGACGGCTTCAAATCCGTGCGCGGCCCGGTGGAAGCGGGCAGGGTGCTCCGGACCCGTCACGCAATGGGGCAGCGCACCGGCATCCTGTTCGGCCGCGAGCGCTTCGGCCTCTACAATGACGAGGTCGGCCTTGCCGACGAGATCGTCACCTTCCCCGTCGATCCCGATTTCTCCTCGCTCAACATCGCCCAGGCGGCCTTGCTGATGTCCTACGAGTGGATGAAGTCCGGCCTGGAAGACGAGACCAAAACCAATTTTTCGGGCCCGGACATGAAGCCGGCAAGCAAGGAAGAGTTGCACGGGCTGTTCGCCTATCTCGAAGGCGCATTGGAAGCGCGCGGTTATTTCCGCCCCGCGCCGAAGAAGCCGAAGATGGTCGACAATCTGCGCGCCGTGCTGACGCGTGCCGGTTTCGCCGAGCCGGAGCTGAAGGTGCTGCGCGGTATCATTTCGTCGCTGGACAGGTTTTCACCGGCGATGCCGCGTGGCGAGGGTTCCCCGGGCGACGATCCAAGACGATTGCCGGCGGCCGTGGCGCGCGCCCGCAAGGCGGAAGGCGATCGCCTCGCAGGCAAGGCAGACGGCACCGGCAAGGACGACGACATGCCGCCGCTCGGCGGAAAGGGAACCGACAATGACTGAGCGGCCGATCCTGATGTTCGATTCCGGCATCGGCGGCCTCACCGTGCTGCGCGAGGCGCGCGTGCTGATGCCCGACCGCCGCTTTGTCTATGTCGCCGACGATGCCGCCTTCCCCTATGGCGCCTGGGAGGAGCCGGCCCTCAACGCCCATATCCTTGGCCTGTTCGGCGCGCTGCTGGAAAAATTCCAGCCCGAGATTTCGGTCATCCCCTGCAACACCGCATCGACACTGGTGATCGACGCGTTGCGCGAGAAATTTCCCGGTCACCCTTTTGTCGGCACGGTGCCGGCGATCAAGCCGGCCGCCGAGCGCACGCGCTCAGGCCTCGTCTCGGTGCTGGCGACACCCGGCACGGTCAAGCGTCAATACACGCGCGACCTGATCAGCAAATGGGCGCAGAAATGCCATGTGCGGCTCGTCGGCTCGGACCGGCTGGCGCCGCTGGCGGAAATCTACATGCGCGAGGGGTTCGTCGACGAGGAGATCGTCCGCCAGGAGATCGCGCCCTGCTTCGTCGAGAAGGGCGGCGCCCGCACCGACATCGTCGTGCTCGGCTGCACGCACTATCCGTTCCTGGCCAATCGCATGCGCAAGACCGCGCCCTGGCCGGTCGACTGGATCGATCCGGCCGAAGCGATCGCCCGCCGCGCCATGTCGCTGCTGGCGCCGGTCGACGGGCCATTGCCGGTGGGTGAGCCTGACATTGCGGTCTTCACCTCCGGCAAGGTGGATTTCGCCACCAGCCGGCTGATGCAGGGGTTCGGGCTGACGGTCGCCTGATATCAGGAACATTGGCGGGGCCGTTGCGTTTTCTCCCAGGCAATAAAGGGAGAAACAGCCATGCCAGCCACCTCGAAAGCCCAGCAGAAAGCCGCCGGCGCCGCTTTGTCGGCCAAGCGCGGCGAGACCAAGAAGAGCGAGATCAAAGGCGCTTCGAAGGGAATGTATGAATCGATGAGCGAAAAGCAGCTCGAGGAGTTCGCCGAGACGAAGCGCAAGGGACTGCCGGAAAAGAAGTCGGACAGCTGACCCTGGTCGCGTGTCGTCTGGAAGCTGCACCAAAGTGCACTGCATCTACGCGGGAAAACGGGTATCTCGTCGCCGGGCCCTATGCCAGTCACAAGCTTGACACCGGATGAATCTCGGTTTAACCAGCCGTCACAACCACCGGGCAGCGATGTCCGGTGTTGTTTTGTATGCGCAAGATCGGGATGCCTAGTCGTTTCCGATCTTGTTTGAAATGACGTGTCCCGTGGGTTTTCCGCCGCGTTGCGTGGGAAAACCCTGTCAGGTCTCGAAAACGGGGGCCAGAGGAGGGCGCGTTTCCTTCACCCGGACCATGAGGTTCCGGGTGTGTTGTTTTGAAAAGGGAATGCGATGAGCAAGCGCGAATCCGCGAAGTACAAGATCGACCGCCGTCTCGGCGAAAATATCTGGGGCCGCCCGAAGTCCCCGGTCAACAAGCGTGAATACGGCCCCGGCCAGCATGGTCAGCGCCGCAAGGGCAAGCTTTCCGATTTCGGCCTGCAGCTGCGCGCCAAGCAGAAGCTGAAGGGTCACTATGGCGACGTTTCGGAAAAGCAGTTCCGCAAGGTCTATGAAGAGGCCGATCGCCGCAAGGGCGATACCTCCGAGAACCTGATCGGCCTGCTCGAGTCGCGTCTCGACGCGGTCGTCTACCGCGCCAAGTTCGTGCCGACGATTTTCGCCGCCCGACAGTTCGTCAACCACGGCCACGTCAACGTCAACGGCAAGCGCGTCAACATCGGCTCGTTCCGCTGCAAGCCGGGCGACGTCGTCGAAGTCCGCGAAAAGTCGAAGCAGCTGGTCATCGTTCTGGAATCGGTGGGCTTGGCCGAACGCGACGTGCCGGACTACATCGAAGCCGATCACAACAAGATGGTCGCGACCTTCTCGCGCATTCCCGGCCTGGCTGACGTTCCGTTCGCCGTGCAGATGGAACCAAACCTGGTCGTCGAATTCTATTCGCGCTAAGCGACGCATTTTGCGACACCATCCAAAGGCCGCCCGTCGAGGCGGCCTTTTCTTTGTCTGCCATGTCCGCTAATCCGGGCGCTCCGAGCAATTCCAGGAAAAGTGGGAACCGGTTTTCCGCCCGGAATTGCTCCGAACAAAGTGTCCACCGAAAGCGACATGCCATGAACATGCTGCCAGACATCGAAACGCTTGAACCGATTGCCGACGGCGAAGGCGGGTTCCATCCGCTGTTTGCCGATGTGCCGTCCTCGGTCGAGTTCAACAAATTGCGCAAGCGGCTGCTGCGTCTCACCCGTCAGGCGATCGAGGATTTCTCGATGGTCAAGCCCGGCCAGCGCTGGCTCGTAGCGCTGTCGGGCGGCAAGGATTCCTACGGGCTGCTCGCCGTGCTGCTCGATCTCAAATGGCGCGGGCTTTTGCCTGTCGATTTGCTGGCCTGCAACCTGGACCAGGGCCAGCCGAATTTCCCCAAACACATCCTGCCGGACTATCTCGACAGCCACGCCATACCGCACCGGATCGAGTATCAGGACACCTATTCCGTCGTCACCGACAAGCTGCCCGAGGGCAGCACCTATTGCTCGCTCTGCTCGCGTCTCCGGCGCGGCCATCTCTATCGCATCGCGCGGGAAGAGGGATGCTCGGCGCTGGTGCTTGGCCACCATCGCGAGGACATTCTGGAGACCTTCTTCATGAACCTGTTCCATGGCGGCCGTCTCGCTGCCATGCCGCCGAAACTGCTCAACGACGAGGGCGACGTCATGGTGCTGCGGCCGCTGAGCTACTGCGCCGAAACCGACCTTGAGAAGTTCGCCGCGGCGATGCGGTTCCCGATCATTCCCTGCGATCTCTGCGGCAGTCAGGAAGGCCTGCAGCGCAACGCAATGAAGGCGATGCTCGAGGATATCGAAAAGCGCATGCCCGGCCGCAAGGACACCATGATCCGCGCGCTGTCCAACACCAGGCCGTCGCACCTGCTCGACAGAAAACTGTTCGACTTCGCCGCTCTCAACGACACCCTCACCACCAGGCAAGATGTTTCCAATGACATTTGACGACACCGCGATCGACTGGCTGGCCGGCATTCTGGCCGAGGCGGCAGAGGTCGAGATCATGCCGCGCTTTCGCAGGTTGGGCGAGGGCGACATCCGGCAGAAGACCTCGGCCGCCGACCTGGTGACCGAGGCCGACGTCAATGCCGAGCGCCTCATCACCGCCACGCTGCGCAAGCGCTATCCCTCGGCGATGGTGGTCGGCGAAGAAGCCTGTTCCGACAATCCGGCGCTGCTTGATGGCCTGGGCGATGCCGATCTTGCTTTCGTCATCGACCCGGTGGACGGCACCTTCAATTTCGCGTCCGGCGTGCCGCTGTTCGGCGTCATGCTGGCGGTGGTGGTCAAGGGCGAGACGGTTGCCGGCATCATCCACGATCCGGTCGGCAAGGACTGGCTGATCGGCGCCAAGGGCGCCGGTAGCCATATCCGGCACGCGCATGGCAGCCTGGAAAAGGTGCACGTCGCGGCGCCCGCGCCGATCTCGGAAATGACCGGCTCTGTCTCCTGGCAATACATGCCCGAACCGGAGCGGTCGCGGCTGGCGCGCAACCAGACCAAGATCCTGTCGCAATTCGCCTATCGCTGCGCGGCGCACGAATATCGCCTCTTGGCCAGCGGCCATGCTCATTTCGTCGTCTACAACAAGCTGATGCCGTGGGATCATCTGGCCGGTGTGCTGATCCATGTCGAGGCCAGCGGCCACGCCGCGCGTTTCGACGGCAGCGCCTATCTGCCGTCGCATGTCGGCGGCGGTCTGCTTGTCGCGCCGGATAGGGAAAGCTGGCAGGTCCTGCGTCACGAACTCTGGGCTGAGTAGTCGCACGGCTCCCGTGCGGGGGTCGCCTCAAACCGGCGGGTTGTGTGGCTGAAACATCTTGCCGCGTTCGGCGATCAGGATCATCAGAAGTGCTGCCACCGACACGCTGCAGAAGCCGGCGGCCAATGGCGTTACCGTGCCGTTGAAGGCTTGGCCGATCAGCGTGCCGAGAATGCCGCCGAGAAAGGTCTGCATGAAGCCCAGTATGGATGACGCCGTGCCGGCCAGTTGGCCGAGCGGTTCCATGGCGAGCGCATTGAAATTCGCGCCGAGCGCACCGAACGGAAGCATGGCACTGGCAAAAAGGGTGATGAACAGCCAGAGCGGCATCTTCATTTCCAGGGAAACCACCAGCCAGACCATGCTGATGGTCAAAAACAGCAGCAGCGCGCTCTGCGACAGTCGGCGCATGCCGATGCGGCCGACAAGGCGTGAGTTCAAATAGTTGGAAAAGGCGAGCACGCCGGCGACACCGGCGAAGATCACCGGGAACATCTCGCCGACATTGAAGACGTCGACATAGATCTGTTGCGCCGAAGCGATGAAGCCGAACATGGCGCCGACGATGAAAGTGCTGGCGAAGGCGTAGCAGAGCGCCATGCGGTTGGTCAGAACGATGCGGAAGCCGCCGACGACGGATGAAACCGTCAGCGGCCTGCGATACTCCGGATGCAGCGTCTCGGGCAGGCGCAGCAGCGACCACGCCGACACGATCAGCGCGCCGACAGCCATGGTGACGAAGATCCAGTGCCAGCTTGCAAACAGCATGATGAACTGGCCGATCCCCGGCGCAATGACGGGTATCGCCATGAACACCATGAAGATCAGCGACATCACCTCGGCCATGCGACGGCCGTCGAACGTATCGCGCACGATCGAGATGGCGATGACGCGTGTGGCGGCAGCGCCAATGCCTTGCACGGCGCGGCACAGCAGAAGTGTTTCAAAGCTTGGCGCAACAGCTGCCGCTGCAGCCGCGGTGACATAGATCACCAGCCCGGCAACCAGCGGCGCACGACGTCCGAAACGATCCGAGAGCGGACCGAAAAAGAGCTGGCCGCCGCCGAAGCCCAGAATATAGGCTGTTATGACATACTGCCGATGGTTTTCATTCTCGACGCCGAGCGAGGCGCCGATCTGTTGCAGGGCCGGCAGCATGATGTCGATGGCCAGCGAGTTCAGCGCCATCAGCGCGGCGCACAGCGCGATGAACTCCCAGCGCGGAATGGGCAGTTTACTTGCCGATAGCGGCGCTACTGTTGGCTGGTCCACGGCAAGTCCGATCTCTCAAACGAAAACGCGCCGGCGGGCCGGCGCATTGGCTCGTCTTGGTCCCGGTATCCGAGACATATTAATTGCCGAGGTGGGGCTGCCCGGGCGCCTGGTGCATGAACCGAAATCGACGTCGATTTTCAGTTCATACAAAAACAGAAATCAGGCGGCGCCTTTGACGCCGACGCCCTTCTCGACGAGGAACGTCTGCAGTTCGCCTGCCTGGAACATCTCGCGGATGATGTCGCAGCCGCCAACGAATTCACCCTTGACGTAAAGCTGTGGGATCGTCGGCCAGTTGGAATATTCCTTGATGCCCTGGCGCAGCTCGGCCGAGGTCAGCACGTCCACGCCTTTGTAGTCGGCGCCGATATAGTCGAGGATCTGGACGACCTGGCCGGAAAATCCGCACTGCGGAAAGCCGGGCGTGCCCTTCATGAAAAGGACGACGTCGTTGCCCTTCACTTCATTGTCGATGTAGTCGTTGATGCCGCTCATAAAATATCCTTTCCCGCCTGTGGGAGTCAGGCTCGAAACATACCTTTCAAATAAACCCAACGATTGCTCGAAACAAGACGTTAGCCGTGCCCTAGCTGAAATGGCGCAAACGATGGGCCGTTTTGGGCCAAGCGGTCTTCGCTGCTGCCGGTCAAGCGGTCTTGTTCTGGTGCGGGTTAGTCGGGAACGCTTGTCTGCAGCGCCAGAGCATGCAGCACGCCGCCCATATTGCCCTTCAGCGCGTCATAGACCATCTGGTGCTGCTGCACGCGGCTCTTGCCGCGAAAGCTCTCGGCCACCACCTCGGCCGCGTAGTGGTCGCCGTCACCGGCTAGATCGCGGATCGTCACCTTGGCGTCCGGAATGCCGTCCTTGATCAGTTTTTCGATGTCGTGGGCATCCATTGCCATGGCAAAATCCTGTTTCGAGCGGCCGATGGTCGGCCTTAAGATAAGAGTCGGGTGAGCCTAAAGCCTTTCGGGTCCGGATTGAAGCCGTTCAGTCCTTGCCACCGGCAAGAAGGTCCTGGGGCCTCAGAAGCAGACTTAGGCTGGTGGGCGTGCTTCGTCCTCGCCCACATCCTCGCGCGTCGAAAAGGTGCGGCCAAGGCTGAAGGCCAGGACATAGAGCGGAAAGTTTATTATCAGGCTGACGATGGGGAGATAGCTCGTCATTTGCCAGGCGGGCGAGAAGAATGGCTGGCCGTAGCCATCGCAGACAAGCGAGGAGCCATATTCCCACAGCGCTCCAACGACCATCGCCGCGGGGAAAAGCTTGATGCAGGTGACAATATGCCTTGCCCGTGCCGGATCCGGCACAAGGCGGCCCCACAACACCAGGCAAACGATCGGAACCGCGTAGATGAAGTTCTGGACGACAAGCATCGGAATGGTGCCGTTGGCCGCGGCGAGGAACTCGGCACGTGTTTCCAGCCGCGCGCAAACCTCGCTCGAGGTCGTCGACAGCAGGAACAGGACGAACGGCCCGAGGAACCAGAAGAAGAACAGCGACGGCCAGAAAACGACTGCAAGCAGTGCCCGGGCAGCCAGTCTGCTCAACTGGCCTGATCCATGAAGCGGGGGAACCAGCCTTCGTGCGCCACGCTCAGTTCGCCGACCGGGATCGCCCACGCCTCGCCAAGCTTCAGCGCGCTGCCGCCGGTCGAACCGATCCACGGCGCGAAGATGCCGAGTTCGCCTTGCTGCTTGCGAATGGCGTCCCATTCATCGCTATCCGGATCGATCGACAGCGTCAGGAGATAGCGGCCCTGGTCCTCGCCGAACCAGACCGGGATCGGGTCGGTGCCGACAAGCCCGGGAACCGTGGCGCCGATGCCCGACGCCATCGCCATCTCAGCCAGCGCCACGGCGATGCCACCGTCGGATACGTCATGCGCCGCCGTGACGATGCCGGATGCAATCAGAGCGCGCACATGGTCGCCGACGCGCTTTTCATGCTCGAGATCCACCGGCGGCGGCGGACCGTCGCTGCGCCCATGGATGTCGCGCATATAGACCGACTGGCCAAGATGCGTTCCCCAGGAAGCGGGCGCGCCGACCAGCAGGATCATCTGGCCCTGCGCCGCAAAACCGGTGCGCACCATCTTCGACCAGTCGGCGATCAGGCCGACACCGCCGATGGTCGGCGTCGGCAGGATGCCCTGGCCGTTGGTCTCGTTGTAGAGCGAGACGTTGCCTGAGACGATCGGGAAGCCGAGCGCGCGGCAGGCGTCGCCGATGCCTTTCACCGCGCCGACCAGCTGGCCCATGATCTCAGGCCGTTCCGGGTTGCCGAAATTGAGATTGTCGGTGGCCGCCAGCGGCAGCGCGCCGGTGGCAGTCAGGTTGCGCCAGCACTCGGCCACCGCCTGCTTGCCACCCTCATAGGGGTCGGCCTCGCAATAGCGCGGCGTCACGTCGGAGGAGAAGGCGAGCGCCTTGGTGGCATGGCCGTCGACGCGCACCACGCCGGCGTCGCCGCCGGGAAGCTGCAGCGAATTGCCCTGGATCAGGGTGTCGTACTGCTCCCACACCCAGCGGCGCGACGATAGGTCCGGTCCGCCGAGCAGCTTCAAAAGCGCCTCGGCGACATCGGCCTGCGGAACGTCGTTGGCGGCAAGCGGCGCCGGTTTTTTGGGTTCGACCCAGGGGCGATCATACTCCGGTGCCTTGTCGCCGAGATCCTTGATCGGCAGGTCGGCGACCTCGTCGCCCTGGTGCAGCACGCGAAAACGCAGATCGTCGGTGGTCTTGCCGACGATGGCGAAGTCGAGGCCCCATTTGTGGAAGATCGCCTCGGCTTCCTTTTCCTTTTCGGGGCGCAGCACCATCAGCATGCGCTCCTGGCTTTCCGACAGCATCATCTCATAGGCGCTCATGCGCTCTTCGCGCACCGGCACCTTGTCGAGGTCGAGCTCGATACCGAGATCGCCCTTGGCGCCCATCTCGACCGCCGAGCAGGTGAGGCCGGCCGCACCCATGTCCTGGATGGCGATGACCGCGCCTGAGGCCATCAGTTCGAGGCATGCTTCCAGCAGGCACTTTTCGGTGAAGGGGTCGCCGACCTGCACGGTCGGGCGCTTCTCGTCGATCTTGTCGTCGAATTCGGCCGACGCCATGGTGGCGCCGCCGACGCCGTCGCGGCCGGTCTTGGCGCCGAGATAGACGACCGGCAGGCCCACGCCCTTGGCTTCCGACAGGAAGATGGCGTCTGTCTTGGCTATGCCGGCCGCAAAGGCGTTGACCAGGATGTTGCCGTTGTAGCGGGCGTCGAAATTGACCTCGCCGCCCACCGTCGGCACGCCGAAGGCATTGCCGTAGCCGCCGACACCGGAAACCACGCCAGAGACCAGGTGCCTGGTCTTGGGGTGGTCGGGCGCGCCGAAGCGCAGCGCATTCATCGCCGCGACCGGCCGTGCGCCCATGGTGAAGACGTCGCGCAAGATGCCGCCGACGCCGGTCGCCGCACCCTGGTAGGGCTCGATGAAGGAGGGATGGTTGTGGCTCTCCATCTTGAAGACGACGCAGTCGCCGTCACCGATGTCGACCACGCCGGCATTCTCGCCTGGACCCTGGATGACTTGCGGGCCCGTGGTCGGCAAGGTGCGCAGCCATTTCTTCGAGGATTTGTACGAGCAATGCTCGTTCCACATCGCCGAGAAGATGCCGAGTTCGGTGAAGCTCGGCTCGCGGCCGACGAGGTCGAGGATGCGCTGGTACTCGTCGGGCTTCAGCCCATGCGCGGCGATGAGCTCGGGGGTGATCGGCACGGAATTGGAAATGGTCATGGGCGGCGGTTTGTATCCGGAGCGTTGGGATTTGAGTCCCGTCTTATCGCAAGCCTTGCGGCCGATACACCCCATGAATCGACGAAAAACGCGCGAAAGCCGGACAAAGCCGCAGGCCGATCCCGAGCAGGCAGCGATCCCTCGCGACAAGACGCCTCACGGCTCAGGAGAAGCTGTCGTAGCCGGCGCGGCCCTCATCCAGCAGACGCCTGATGACCGCGACGCCTTCGGCAATGTCCTTGCGCTGCCTCGGCTGTGAAACGCCGAAGCGGACGCCGTGGAAAACCTGCTCGGAGCGGCCGGCCTTGAACTCGTCCTCGTCGTCGATCAGAACGCCATGTTCGAGACAAGCGTTCTTGAAGGTGCCGGAAAGCCAGGGGTCGGGCAGGGTCAGCCAGACAAAGGGAACCTTTTCGTGTGACTTGAACGCGAATCCGGCCAGCGTCTGGCGCACGATGGCAATCCGGGCGCCGATTTCGGTGATACTGCGTTTGCGTATCTCGTCCGCCTGGCCGGACATCACCAGCCTTGTATTCACCTCCGCCAGCAGGAAAGGCATGCCGCCGGTCATCATCTTGTGGGCGACGCGGATGCGATGGCGATAGGCGGGCGGGCAGGACAGCCAGCCGCCGCGCACACCCGCCGCGACCGATTTCGACAGGCCGCCGGCGACAATGGTGCGTTCGGGCGCGTATTCGGCCAGCAGCGGCGTCGGATCATCGGTCAGGTTGCCGTAGAGATCGTCCTCGATGAGAACGACATTGTATTCGCGTGCGACACGCGCGATCGCCTCGCGGCGCGCCGCCGACAATGTCACCAGCGTGGGATTCTGCGCCGTCGGCATCAGGAAGATCATTCGGGGATGCTTTTGCGCGCAGACGCGCTCGAAATCGGCCGGGTCGATGCCCTGGTCATCCGACGCCACCAGCGCGGTGCGTCGGCCGATCAGGCCGGCACTGCGGGAAATCTGTGAGTAGGTGAGGTGCTCGAAGGCGACATAATCGCCGGGCGTTGTCAGCGCTGCGATCGCCGCCATCACTGCGGCATGTGTGCCCAGCGTTGGAACGATGGCGTCGGCGTTCGGGCGAAACGAATTGCGCGACAGCCAGCGGGCGCCGGCTTCATACCAGCGGTCCGGAAAATCCCGCGTGTAGCTTGAAATCTCATGCGGATAATCCTGCGCCGCGCGCGTCAGGACATCGGCGACTATGGCGCCCTGGCCGATGTCGGGCGCGGCCGTGCTGTCGAAACGCAGCTTGCCGCGCGGTGCATCGATATGGCGTGTGCCTTCGCCGGTGACGTCTGGGGCCAGCGAGCTCGGCCTCGCATCATCGCCGCGCTGGCCGAGCACATAGGTTCCACGCCCGACTTCGCCGCTCACCAGCCCGCGTTCGCGCAGCAATTGGTAGGCCCGGCCGACCGTGCCGACGGTGGTGCCGATGTCGTAGGCGAGATCGCGTTGCGGCGGCAGCTTTGCCCCCGCATCGATCACCCCCCGGTCGATGTCCGTTTCGATGGAATCCGCAAGCCGTTGATACAGCGGCCCGGAGCCGGCGGTGAGATCTGGAAGCCAACTTGTCATGGTGACAATTTTCTATATTGCACCGAATTGTGAGTCAATACATATCAGTCACGCGCTAAAAAGGGTGCAATTTGGAACTCTGGTAGAAAGAAAATGAATACAATCGCGACAATCAGCCATTCGAGAGCCGAGTCATCGGGTCAATCGACACGCCCATCGGGCCGGCGCGGCTTTGCCGGCCGTCTGGTGCATGTGGTCCGGTCGCTGGCGAAATGGATCGACTATCTGCTGGAGCGCCGGCGCAGCCGGCTGGTATTGGTTGAGATGACCGATGATCAGCTCAAGGATATCGGTGTCTCGCGCTGCGATGCCCACCGCGAGGCCATCAGGCCGTTCTGGGACTGACCATCCCAAGAAACGGGACCGGAGTCCGCTTGACTAACGGACGCTCGATGTTCTGATGCGAGCAACGCCGTGGTCGACGACGACGGCGACCACGCACAGCACCAGAAAAAGCCCGGTGATGGCCGCCGCCGAGATGGCGACGCTGGCTGCGCCATTCTTGGGGACATCGAGGAAGGGGTAGGGCACCTCGCCGGCAAACGGCGCCCGCGCCAGGGCATAGATCAGATAGGCCACGGGATAGAGCATCCACCATGAGATGTCGCTCCATCTGGTCCTACCGTCGGCGCCTGCGACCAGCCACCACAGCACGAACAGCACCGGCGTCACATAGTGCAGCAGGACGTCGCAGAGCAGGAACAGGCCTTGTGGCTGCCAGAGCTGCGCCAGCACGCTCGCATAGACGATGAACACAAGTGCGATCGAAACAGCGATGCCCGCGCGCATCCGTGATCCCGCGAAGGCAGGCAGCCATGCATAGCCGGTGGACGACAGCAGCGAAGTGTGGACGAGCACCGCGCCGATATTGGTCAGGATGGTGAAGAAGCTGAAAAGGAAGATGATGGAACCGAGCAGGCTGCGGCCAGCTTCCATCGACGCCGGAATGCTGATGCAGAACTGCAGGACGAGTCCGGCCAGACCGATGACCAGACCCGCAATCTGCAGGAACCGGCCCATTGCCCTATGCGGCCGCCGCGCAGGAGGGATTACCCGCCTGCCAGCGGGCGATGTCGGAGCCGATGCGCGCGCCGAGCGGGTCATTCATCAGCGGTCCGAACACGTCGACGCGGCTTGAATTGCCTTGTGCCTGCACGACCAGCAACGGTTTGCCGCCATAGTGTTTGGCCGGCACCAGCAGGAAACGCGGCGTGCCGCTGAACGAATTCAGTTCGTTGGCCATCTGATATTGCTTAAAGGCCGGGTCCTTGCTGGCAATCCAGCATTTGTGGGCCGATATCGCCACCTGTTCCATGGCCAGCAACGAGGCACTTTTGCCCGAGGGGACAGGTGCGCTCTTCGGGCTCGATTGGCAGGATGCCAGGGCGAAACCCGCGGCCGCTACCAGGGCGATCGTCTTGCTCCTGCTCAAGCAGCACCCATCTCAAGTTCGGACAGAAAAATCTTCAACCCGTCGGTCATCTCGCCCCACACACGCGACAATGCCGGATGCTGCGAGGCGATCTGTTCGTAGGCATCGAATTTGGGATACGCGTCGAGCAGGTCGTGGCGTCCTGTCATGGCCCGGAAATTGTTGAAGATGAACCGCGTCGGCGTCAGCCACGCATCGGCGAAACTGATGTCGTTGCCAAGCGCAAAGGGGCCTTGCGCCATGCGTTCCTCGATCGCCGCCAGCCCGTGGTGCAGGCGGGCGAACTGGGCGTCGATCTCGGCATTGTTTCGCTTGGGCACGAAATGAAGCTCGAAAAGCTTCATCGTCGGGGTCAGCACGTCGAGATCGGTGATGCGGGCAAACATGCGCACCAGCGCGCGGTCCTTGGAATCGGGCGGCAGCAGCGCCGGTTCCGGAAAGCGCTCCTCGAGATATTCGGCGATGACCACCGATTCGACGATCGTTTCACCCGAACCGGTGATCAGCACCGGAATCCGGTTGAGCGGTGAGATGGCGCGAAACTCTTCCGGGATCGGAAAACCGGGCGGCGGCGCGATGATCTTGAGCGGTACATCCTTGATGTAGGCCAGCGCCCGCACGATCGACGAGTAGGGCGACAACGGCCGCGAATAGAGTTTCATGACCGTCTCTCTCCCTCATGAAGCGGACTTACCCAATAAAATGGGCTGGAATGTCCGGCTGTTTTCAGGCTGTTCGCCTTGATGATATCAGGCAGCAATGCCAAGCGCGCCCTCGAACAAAGCCCGGCCGTCGGTGCCGCCGTGGGCTGCTTCGATCAGGTTTTCCGGGTGCGGCATCAAGCCGAGCACATTGCCGCGTTCGTTGATGATGCCGGCAATATCGTTGATCGAGCCGTTGGGATTGGTGCCGTCTGCATAGCGGAACACCACCTGGCCTTCGCCTTCGAGGCGGGCAAGTGTATCTGCGTCGGCGAAATAGTTGCCGTCATGATGTGCCACCGGAGTGCGGATGATCTGGCCCGGCTGGTAGCGGCGGGTGAACATGGTGTTGGCGTTGGTGATCTGCAGCTTCACCTGCCTGCAGACGAATTTCAGCGACGTGTTGCGCATCAGCGCCCCTGGCAGCAGCCCGGCCTCGACCAGGATCTGGAAGCCGTTGCAGACGCCGATGACCATCACGCCCTTGGCCGCCTGTTCGGCAACCGCCCGCATGACCGGCATGCGCGCGGCGATGGCGCCGCAGCGCAGATAGTCGCCGAAGGAAAAACCGCCGGGAATGGCGATCAGGTCGACATCCGGAATTTCGGTATCGGTCTGCCAGACGGTGACCGGCGGTTTTCCGGAAATCTTGGTCAGCGCCGCGATCATGTCGCGGTCGCGGTTGAGGCCAGGCAGAAGGACGACGGCGGATTTCATGGCAATTCCCGTTCGAGCATCTGAACCAGATACCGGGGTGAAACGTGGTTGGTCAACCAGACGCCGTTGTCGGAGAGAAAGAATGACGCCCCGTCCTTGGTCATGGTTGCCGAGTCGACCTGCAGGATAACACTTTTTCCATTGCGACGCGGGCGACGATCAGGGCTGTTTCGACGTCCCTTGACAAGTGAACATGCTGGCGTGACAGGCTGGTGAGGCCCTCGCGGAGAATGCTGGGGAGAAACTCTTCCTTGGTGCCGTGGTAGAGGATATCGGGCGGCACCGATGGCGGCAGGCCGAGATCGATATCGAGACTATGGCCTTGCACGGCACGGATGCGATTGCCGTCGATGGCAAAGCGCTTTTTCGCATTCTCTTCGACGATGCGCGCAACATCGGCGACCGATGCGCCGAACTTCGACTGGATGACCGCGCAGAGCGCGTCGAAATCGGCCCAGCCGTTTTCGTCGAGCGACAGTCCTGCCTCCTGCGGCGCGTGTCGCAGGACCAGGCTCATGAATTTTGAAATCTGTGTGTCGTTCGGCATGGCGGCATTGCGGTTTCAGCCCCAATTGCCGAACTGGTGTCAAGTCGGCTCATAAGGCTTTTGTGCTTCGGCAAGTTCGCGCAGGTCGAGACGTCTGTCGATGCGTTCAAGACGCTCGTCTTGTCGGGCTAGAATGCCGTAGACATTGTGGATATCGCTTTGCGTTGCCACCATGTGGCCCCGCATCACATTCAATTCTCGTTTCGTCTCGGAAACATCCTGACGAAGCTCACCGATTTCGTGATGCACGCGCTTCAGAAGCTCGAACATCAATTCATTCGTGACTTCCGACATAGTGCCTCCGACACAACCTCAGGTAAGTGTCACACTATAATTCTCAATCACCGTATTCGCCAGCAGCTTGTCGCACATGGCCTTCAGATCAGCCTCGGCCTTGGCCTTGTCGGTCTCGGAAAGCTCGACGTCGAACACCTTGCCCTGCCGCACCGCGCCGACGCCGCCGAAACCCAGTCCGGACAGCGCGTGTTCGATTGCCTTGCCTTGCGGGTCAAGCACGCCGTTCTTGAGGGTGACGGTAATGCGGGCCTTGATCACGCTGGACATGCTCCTGTTCTCAATATCGGGACGCAAGCCGCTATCAGTGCGGCTTGCCTTTGGCGCCATCGGTCGAGGCAACAAGCACCGGGCCGGTGGGGCGCGGCGGCTCGTTCTCGTTCATGATGCCGAGGCGGCGGGCAACTTCCTGGTAGGCTTCGACGAGGCCGCCCATGTCGCGGCGGAAACGGTCCTTGTCGAGCTTGTCATGCGTCGCCACGTCCCACAGACGGCAGGAATCCGGCGAAATCTCGTCGGCGACGACGATGCGCATCATGTCGCCTTCGAACAGGCGGCCGCACTCGATCTTGAAATCGACGAGCTGAATGCCGACGCCCATGAACAGGCCGGAGAGGAAGTCGTTGACGCGAATGGCGAGTGCCATGACGTCGTCGATTTCCTGCGGGCTCGCCCAGCCGAACGCCGTGATGTGCTCTTCCGACACCATCGGATCGTCGAGCGCGTCGGCCTTGTAATAGAATTCGATGATCGAGCGCGGCAAGACGGTGCCTTCCTCGATGCCGAGGCGCTTGGACAGCGAACCGGCGGCGACATTGCGCACCACCACTTCGAGCGGAATGATCTCGACTTCCTTGATCAGCTGCTCGCGCATGTTGAGCCGGCGGATGAAGTGGGTCGGGATGCCCATCCGGTTGAGATGGTTGAAGATGTGCTCGGAAATGCGGTTGTTGAGCACACCCTTGCCGTCGACGACTTCATGCTTCTTCTTGTTGAACGCGGTTGCGTCGTCCTTGAAGAACTGGATGAGCGTACCCGGCTCGGGTCCCTCATAGAGGATCTTGGCCTTGCCTTCATAAATGCGGCGGCGATTTTTCATCTGATTTTTTCTCTGGGGTTCCAGACAGGCGGCAATCGACCATTTCCTGTCCGTCTGCCTGAAATAGTGCGGCTACTGTAGGGTTCAATGCCGGGTCTATCCCAATCACATCGTTTGCTCAATCGGCAAATCCTTCCAATCAACCGCTTTCGGGACTGAAATGCCGCAGCGCAGCATGCAACGAAGCGTATTGACCGGCTCGCGACCTTTTGGTTTGTGCTTCCCCAACACATATACGTCATCACCAGCGAATCGATTTCCATCGGAGGGATGCCATGAGCAGCATGAAGGATCGCGAAGAGGGCTTTGAACGCAAATTCGCATTCGACGAGGAACTTCGGTTCAAGGCCTTGGCGCGCCGCAACAAGGCGCTCGGCCTGTGGGCGGCCGAAAAGCTTGGAAAGTCAGGCGCCGACGCCGACGCCTATGCCAAGCAAGTGGTCGTCTCCGACATCGAGGAAGCCGGCGATCACGACGTGTTCCGCAAGATACGCAAGGATTTCGACGACGCCGGTGTCGACCAGTCGGACCATCAGATCCGCCGCACGATGGACGAGCTGATGGCCCAGGCGATCAAGGAGATCAAGAACACCTGATCCGACCACACGCTGGACCAATCGACCGCCCGACCTATCCGGGCGGTTTTTCTTTGCCTTGCAGCGGTTTCCGGCTGAAACTGCGATCCCTAACGAGGAAAGCGTAGATGTCCCTGAAGTCCCGCCTTGCAGCCGATGAAACGCTGTTCACCGCATGGTCCGGCGTGCCGGATGCCCTGACTGTCGAGATCGTCGCCAAGCAGGGCTTCGATGCCGTCACTCTCGACATGCAGCATGGCGGCCATCATGAGGACAGCGTGCTGCGCGGTCTGGTGCCGGTGCTCGCTGCAAACAAGCCGGCGCTGGTGCGCATTCCGGTCGGCCGCTTCGACATGGCAAGCCGCGCGCTCGATTTCGGCGCCGAGGCTGTCATTGCGCCCATGGTGAACTCGGTGGCCGATGCAAAACTGTTCGCCGCGGCCATGAAATATCCGCCGCTCGGCGAGCGCTCGTGGGGCCCGACCTATGCCTTTCCGCGCCACGGCAAGGGCGACCAGGCTGAATGGCTGCGCGACACCAATCAGCGCACCATGGCCTTCGCCATGGTCGAGACGCGTGCTGCCCTCGATGCGCTCGACGGCATCCTCGACACGCCGGGCATCGACGGCATCTTCCTCGGCCCGTCGGATTTCTCGATCGCCTGGAGCAATGGCGCGACCATCAATTCGACGCTGGAAAGCATGATGGAAACGGTGGCGTCGGTCGCCGAGCGCACCCGCAAGGCGGGAAAACATGCGGCGATCTATGTTGTCGAGCCGGCAATTGCCGGTCGCGTCGTCTCGATGGGCTATCGGCTGCTGGCCATGGGCTCGGAGCACGCGCTGATCGGGCTCGGCGCAAAAACCCTGTTGAAGAGCGTCAGGGATTCGATCGACGCCTGAGAGAGCTCAGGGTTTCAGATCGGTCAGGAACTTGGCGAAGGTCATCGAGCCCTCGGGCCACGGACCAAAGCCCGAATCCGCGTTGAGGTGACCGGTCTCGCCGGCGTCAATGAACAGCGAGCCCCAGGCCCCGGCAATGTCCTCGGCGACATCGAAGGCGCAGAACGGGTCGTTGCGGCTGGCGATCACGATCGAAGGAAACGGCAGCGGCTCGCGCGGATAAGGACCGAAGGTCATCAGGTGCCGGGGCTTGATCCCGGGGTTGGCGACATCGGGCGGCGCCACGAAGAAGGCGCCTGCGACCGGCTTCTGGAACTGCGGCATGGCCTGCACTGCCGCGGCCACACCAAGCGAGTGCGCAACGATGACAACGGGCCGCTCGGCCTCGTTGACCGCCTTGGCCACGTTCGCCGTCCAGTCCTCGCGCACCGGTTTGGACCATTCCGCCTGCTCGACGCGGCGCGCCGTCGACAGCTTCGACTGCCAGCGGCTCTGCCAATGGTCCGGGCCGGAATTGGTGTAGCCCGGCACGATGAGAATATCTGCTTCCTTGACCTTCATGGCGCTGAAATAGCGAGCGGCGTCGCTTCGTGCAACGGCCATGAATCGCGCTCTTGATCACAAATAGTGAACACGATGTTCGCTTCTTCAAGTCTTGTGTGAACGATGCCGATCGACGATTTGTCGTGTGGAGAGAGAAACAGCCGTGTGCGGGAACCCTACGCGGCGTACTATGATTGGCGGCGTGGGGCTCTTTGCCTTGGAAGTTTAACCGCGGCCGGCCGAACGGAGAATTTGATGAGCGAATTGCCTTTTGCCGCCACCACTCCCGTCAGCGTCGCCCGCGTCGGGCTGAAGGCGCGCGACGCTGAAAGTCTTGCCGCCTATTATCGCAGCGTCGTCGGCCTACAGGAACTGAGCCGCGCCGATGGCGCGATCACACTCGGGGCCGGCAACCGTCCGTTGCTGGTCATCGAGGCGGATGCCGCGGCAAAGCCGGACGATCCGCAAAGTGCGGGCCTGTTCCACACCGCTTTCCTGCTGCCCAGCCGCGCCGATCTCGGCCGCTGGATCAACCACGCCATTGCCGACAAGATCGCCATCGAGGGGGCTTCCGACCATCTGGTCAGCGAAGCGCTCTACCTGACCGATCCGGAAGGCAACGGCATCGAGATCTACGCCGACCGCCGTGCGCACGACTGGAAGTGGAATGGCGACAAGATTGCCATGGCGACCGAGCGGCTGAACATTCCGTCTATCGTTGCCGAAGTGCCGGCGGGTGACGCCGGTTGGCAGGGCGCGCCGGAAAACAGCATTGTCGGCCATGTCCATCTGCGCGTTGGCAGGCCAGAGGACGCCGAAGCCTGGTGGAATCAGGAATTCGGCTTCGACACTGTTGCGAAATATGGCGGCCAGGCGGTGTTCCTGTCGTCGGGCGGCTATCACCACCACATCGGCGCCAATGCCTGGCGCAGCCCCGGCGCCGGCCGCCGCGATCCGAGCCGGGCGGGTCTGGCCTGGGTCGAGATGCGTTCGGACAATGCAACCAGCCCGGTAACCCGCGAAGACCCGTGGGGGACTGTGATCAACACCGTTCCCGGCAAGGCCTGATTGCCATTTGGAGAGCGTCTTCTCCTCGCATAGTGACGGGGAGAAGACAAAGCTCGCCTCAGGCTTCGCCGAACACCCGCTTGAAGATCGTATCGACATGCTTGGTGTGATAGCCGAGGTCGAATTTCTCGCGGATTTCGGCTTCCGGCAGGGCGGCGGTCACTTCCTTGTCGGCCAATAGTTCTTCAAGAAAATCAGCGCCTTGCTCCCACACCTTCATGGCGTTGCGCTGCACCAGCCGGTAGGAGTCCTCTCGCGACAGGCCGGCCTGCGTCAGCGCCAGCATGACGCGCTGCGAATGCACGAGGCCGCGGAACTTGTTCATGTTCTTCAGCATGTTGTCGGGATAGACGAGCAGCTTGTCGACGACGCTGGTCAGCCGTGACAGCGCGAAATCGAGCGTCACCGTGGCGTCCGGGCCGATCATGCGTTCGACAGAGGAGTGCGAAATATCGCGCTCGTGCCAGAGCGCCACGTTCTCCATCGCCGGCAGCGCCATGGACCGCACCATGCGGGCCAGGCCGGTGAGGTTTTCGGTCAGCACCGGATTGCGCTTGTGCGGCATCGCCGACGAGCCCTTTTGACCCGGCGAGAAATACTCTTCCGCCTCCAGCACTTCGGTGCGCTGCAGATGCCGGATCTCGATCGACAGCCGCTCGATCGACGAGGCGATGACGCCGAGCGTGGCGAAGAACATGGCGTGGCGGTCGCGCGGGATCACCTGCGTCGACACCGGCTCGGGCTTCAGCCCGAGCTTTGCCGCCACATGTTCCTCGACATAGGGGTCGATGTTGGCGAAGGTTCCGACCGCGCCCGAAATGGCGCAGGTGGCGATGTCTTCCCGCGCATGCACCAGCCGCTCGCGGCAGCGCGAGAACTCGGCATAGGCCTGCGCCAGCTTGATGCCGAAGGTCGTCGGCTCGGCATGGATGCCATGGCTGCGGCCGATCGTGACGGTGTCCTTGTGCTCGAAGGCACGGCGCTTGAGTGCCGCAAGCAGGCCGTCAATGTCGGCCAGAAGGATGTCGCTGGCTCGGGTAAGCTGGACGGCAAAGCAGGTGTCGAGAACGTCCGAAGAGGTCATGCCCTGATGGATGAAGCGGGCGTCGGGTCCGACGAATTCAGCAAGATGGGTGAGGAAGGCGATGACGTCATGCTTGGTGACGCGCTCGATCTCGTCGATCGCTTCCACGTTGAATTTTGCCGCGCCGCCCTTTTCCCAGATGGTTTTAGCCGCTTCCTTGGGGATGACACCGAGTTCGGCCAGCGCATCGCACGCATAAGCTTCGATCTCGAACCAGATGCGGAACCGGGTTTCGGGCGACCAGATGGCGACCATTTCCGGCCGGGAATAACGAGGGATCATCGGTCAGTCCTGATTTGTCGAGGAGTTTGCCCGCGTCCTAACAGAGGCGGGCAAAATGCTCAACGCCGCTGCCGCGCAAACCAGACGCTCGCGGCAAGCAAGGCGGCGAAACCGAGCGGAAAATAGAGCCGGATGCCCAGCACCACGAACTGGTAGAGCGCAATCAACACCGTGAAGACGAACTGGATGGCCCAGTTGCGGGTGAAAGCCGGTGCATGCCACTCGGCATAATAGGAGCGATATTGCAAGGCATAGAGCCCGCCGGTCAGGCCGATGGTTGCGCCGAGCAGGCACACGAACGCCGCCGCGAACGCAACCTCCCAGCGCCTTCCGAGCGAGACCAGCCGCGCCGCGAACAGGCCAAACGGAAAGGCAAGTGCTCCGCCGCAGGCATAGAGCAGCGACACGGTGCCGATCTTTTCAGGCGTCTCCCAGCCATCCAACAGCAGGGTGACGAGCGCGCTGGCGCCCATCGCCACGGCCCACAACAAGGCGCCGAAAAGCGCTGTTCGCGACGCCGGTATAGCGCGGCGAAGGCGGCTCAGGGCACGATTGCGCCCAGCGGGTTGAACAAGCGATGTCACAGGCGGCCGGTCACTGCGATCCAGCGAAAATTCGGCCCCTCGAAGCCGTATTGGCGCACGCTGATCAGCACCGCATAGCCGCTGAGACTGTCCATTGAAAACGTCTGCACCGCGCCGATCCGGTAGCCGTTCGGGCAACCCCGGCTCTTGGGGATCGACTTGTCCTCGTGCAACAGCTTGGTCGTGCCGCCATCCTGCGCCTCGATGCGCAGCAACCGGAAGCCGTTGATCTCGCCCTGGCTCTCGCAGCCTTCGGTGTTGTTCATCCCGACCTCGTCTAGCCGGAATTCAAGCGGCTGGTCGACCGGCGAAAAGATCGGGCGTGGGTTGACCGCCATGCGGTGCGGATCGGCCGAAAGCTCGGTCACCGGGTTGAAGCCTGCGGTGATGCCCCTGTTGGCCGTCAACTCAGCCTGTTTGACGATCGCTTCGCCTTTTTGCCGGGCCTCGAGGCGGGCCGCTTCGAGCGTGGCATTCTCATCGTCGATCCGGACCCTGACCGGCGTTCCCTTGAGAAAGCTGTCGTCGTTCGTGTCGATATAATAACGGTTGGCATAAGGGAATCCCGAGCCGTCCTGGACGCCATATTCCTCGAAGGCGAAGACACCACCGTCCTTGGTGAAGCCGAGGATTTCGAGCTCGGCGACATCGCCGGCATGGGCGGCGATCGACGTCGCAAATTGTGCAAGCATGGCAACGACAAACAGGAAGAGCAGTCGCATCGGTTTTCGCTCCGGCAGCCGTGATCGTTTCAATCCCCTAAAGCGCGTCGCAGTTTAACGGATTCAGGCGACGCGCTTTAGATCTTTACTTTCTATGCATGTCGTTCTCCCAAAACCGGGACCACTTTTGCGCGACATGCATTAGCACGACGGAATCAAAACGTCGTGCAGTCCGAGAGCCGATGCATCCAATCGGCCGGTCATTTGTTAATGTCGGCAATCCAAAGGAGAACCATCATGACCGACACCAGCAAAATTCGTGAGCATATGGAAGTCATCGGCGCCGATGGCGTGCATGTCGGCACCGTCGACAACGTCGACGGGAAGCGGATCAAGCTGACCAAGGCCGACAGCGGCGAGGGCGCTCACAAGGGCCATCACCACTACATTTCCCTGGCTCTGGTTGCCGAGGTCGATGGCAAGAAGGTGTGGCTGTCGGCGAATTCCGATGTCGCGGTGACCTTCGAGGAAGAAAAGTCCGATCCCGTCTGATCGGCTGCTTCACCCCGAGCGCGACGACCAGACCGGAAACAGGTCGTCATCGGCAGGCGTCGACGCAAACACACCGCGGCTGATGGCGCGCGCCATCGTGGCGCCGGCCGCGGCATAGAGGTCGATCGCCGCATCGGCCGCAAGCTCGACACCACTGGTACCCGTCGCCAGCGCAAACACCAGGTCGCCGTCGGCCGGGGTGTGCGTCGGCCAGATGGCGCGCACGAACCCGTCATGCGCTGCTATCGCCAGTCGTTTTGCGGCGGCCTTGGTGAGAACCGCGTCCGTGGCAATAACGGCGATGGTGGTGTTGCCACCGGTCTCCATCTGTCCGTCGACATGCTTGTCGCGGTATTTCAACAGGATCCGTTTCGCGTCGTCCGGCATCGGCGATGGGTAGCCAAGTCCGCCAAATTCGTCGCCGATTTCGAAGGGTGCCGCCCAGAAATGGCGGGTTCGGCCGACGGTCACCGAGCCGGTCGGGTTGACGGCGGCCAGCGCACCGACGGTGATGCCATTGTCGAGCAGCGTCGAGGCCGAGCCGAGGCCGCCCTTCAAACCGGAGGTGAGTGCACCGGTGCCGGCGCCGATCGTGCCGAGCTGGAAATCGGCTGAGGCGGCTTGCGCTGCCTCATAGCCGAGGTCGCGGTAGGGTGGATAACGGCCCCAGTCCTTGTCGCCGCCATTGCGCAGGTCGAACAGGATCGCCGCCGGCACGATCGGCACGCGAAAGCCACCGACTTCGAACCCGATGCCGCGCTCGCGCAGGGCCGCCTGCACGCCGGATGCCGCATCGAGACCGAAAGCCGAACCGCCTGAAAGCACCACCGCGTGGACCGCCTCGACCGAATTGTGCGGTTCGAGCAGATCGGTCTCGCGGGTGCCCGGCGCACCGCCCAGGATCTGCACGCCGGCCACCGCCGGCTCGTTGCAAAGGATGGTCGTGACGCCGGACTTCAGCCTGGCGTCGGAAGCGTTGCCGACCCGCAGCCCGGCGACATCGGTGATCAGATTGCGCGGGCCGGTGCGAAACATCAGTTGCTTTCCAAAGGCGCAAAACGTGTGCCGTCGAAGCGGAAGACGCGGTACGGGCTCTGGCTGAGGTCGCCTTTCGCGTCGAAGCGGACCGTGCCTATCGCGGTGGTGAAATCATGCCCGGTCAGCGCGTCGGCCAGCGGCTTGCCTGAAGTTTCGGCCAGGCCTGATGCTGCCTTGGCGATCTCGACCGCCGCGTAGGCCGGCAGTGTGTAGCCGTCCGGCACGATCCTCCGTGCGGAGAAGCTTTCCAGCACTTTTGGATCGGCGACATCGGCCCATTCAGGCGGTGCGATCATCAGCGTGCCCGTCGCATAGGGCACATCGCCGGGCGGCGTGCGCAGATTTTCGCCCCCGGCGAACACGATACCGGCGGAAAGTTGCGCCGCGTCACGGCCCATGATGGCGACATCGTCGCCGTCGCCGCCCGCAAAGACATGCGTCGCGCCGGCCTTCTTCAGCCGGCCGACCAGGCCGATCTGGTTGTCGAGCTGCGGCCGGAACGTATCGACGAAAACCGGCTTCAGCGCCGCCTGTTCGGCCGCCGCCCGAAACGTCTCGGCCATTTCGCGGCCATAGATGGTGCCGTCATCGATGATGGCGAACAGTTCGTCCTGCCACAGGCGGGTGAGGCTGGCGGCGACCGCATTGCGCTCGTCGTCGCCGCGTGGCCCGAGACGATAGACTGGCCAGCCGGTCTTGGCGCGCCGGTCGGTCAGGCTTTCGGTTCGCACGCCAACGGTGATGACCGGAATGTTGGCGTCTTTCAGGATCGGCATCGCCGCCTCGATCGCGTCGGTGCAGAGAAAGCCGACCACCACAGTGACCTTGGCCGCCACGAATTCCCTGGCTGCGGCGGCTCCGCCATCGGCGGTACAGGCGTCATCGATGGTTTTGAGTTCGACGCCGTTCGCTTCGGCCGCGATACCGGTGCCGGCGTCGATCTGTTTGCCGAGGATGGCAGATGGTCCGGACAAGGGTGCAGCCACGCCGACCAGCAGCGTCTGGGCGCTGGCGACGCCGGCCATGAACAGCCAGGCCAGTGCGGCAGATATCGTTACCCCGGGGCGCATTCTGGTGATGAATTCCTCCCAACTGGCGACATCTCGCAGCCGCCAATTCCCGCCAAGACCTAAAGGCTGGCCGGCCTTGGTGCAACACGCGAATTTCACGATATGGGCCAAGCACTTCGCTTGTGGCATGTCGTATGTCGCCATATATAGCGGTAGGTTTCTGGCTGTGGACAATTTCCGGTGCTGAAGAAGAATGACATTGGGCCGCAGGCCTATCGCGATGCGATGAGCCATTTTGCCGGCCACGTCCATGTGGTCACCACCGATGGGCCGGCGGGCAAGCGCGGCGCGACGGTGATCGCGGCCTGTTCGGTGTCGGACACGCCACCGACGATTCTCGTCTGCCTCAACCGCGAAAACCCCAAGAATGAGCCGTTCGTGAAAAACGGCAGATTTGCCCTGAACACGCTGGCTTCGCATCAGGAGCCGCTCTCGATCGGCTTTTCCGGCATCACCGGCCTGCCGGTCGAGGAACGCTTCGCGCTGGGCGAATGGGACGTGATTTCGACCGGCGCGCCGACGCTGAAGGGCGCGCTCGCGGTGTTCGACTGCGAGCTGATCGACAGCAAGGACCTGGCCACGCATCGTGTGCTTTTTGGCAAGGTGACAGGCCTGCGCATGGGCGATAATTTGCGGCCGCTGATCTATCACGCCCGCGGCTACCATGTTCTGGACAGCGGGGCGGCGGCGTTCACGGAGAAAGAATGAACGAGTTGAAACCGCGTGCCGCGCCGCGGACGATCGACGAGACGCTCGATCTCCTGACCGGTGCGGACTATGTGGCGGACCGGTCATTGGCAACCGTGCTGTTCCTGTCGCTGCGCATGAAACGGCCGCTGTTCCTCGAGGGCGAGGCCGGTGTCGGCAAGACCGAGATCGCCAAGGTGCTGGCGCAAGCACTTGGCCGCCGGTTGATCCGCTTGCAGTGCTATGAAGGCCTTGACGTCTCGTCTGCCGTCTACGAGTGGAACTACGCTGCGCAGATGATCGAGATCCGCATGGAGGAGGCGGCCGGCAAGGTCGACCGCTCCGACATGGAGCGCAACGTTTTCTCCGAAAAATACCTGATCCGTCGCCCGGTGCTCGATGCGCTGACCGGCAAGACGGGTGCCGCGCCGGTCTTCCTGATCGATGAACTCGATCGCACCGACGAGGCCTTCGAGGCGTTCCTGCTCGAAATCCTGTCCGATTTCCAGGTGACAGTGCCTGAACTCGGCACGATCAAGGCGGAAGAACCGCCGATCGTCATCATCACCACCAACCGCACCCGCGAGATCCACGACGCGCTGAAGCGGCGCTGTCTCTATCACTGGGTCGACTATCCCAATGCCGAGCGCGAACTGGAGATCGTGCGCCGAAAGGTGCCGCAGGCCAACCAGCGGCTTTCGGCCGAGGTGGTCTCCTTCATCCAGAAGCTGCGCCAGATCGAGCTGTTCAAGGTGCCGGGCGTCGCCGAAACCATCGACTGGGCCGGCGCGCTGACGGAGCTCGACAAGGTGGCGCTTGATCCGGAAACCGTATCGGACACCATCGGCGTGCTGTTGAAATACCAGGACGACATTGCCCGTATCGAACAGGGCGAAGGCCGGCGCATCCTCAACGAGGTGAAGGCTGAGCTTTCGGCGGCGGAGTAGGCGATGCCGCGCCCCGAGCCGAAAGAGGCGACAGTGGACGGTCGGATTGCCGACAATATCGTCTATTTCGCCCGCACTTTGCGTAAGGCCGGCATGCGGGTCGGACCGGCGTCGGTCAAGGATGCCATCGAGGCGGTGCTCGTCGCCGGCATCGGTTCGCGCGATGATTTCTACTGGACGCTGCATGCCGTGCTTGTGTCCCGTCACGAGGACCACGCCATCTTCGACGAAGCTTTCCGGCTGTTCTGGAAGTCGCGCGAACTGATCGAGAAGATGCTGGCGATGTTCTCGCCGGTGGCGCCCGACACCAGGGAAAAACAGAAGCCGCGCGCCGCCGAAAACCGCGTCAGCCAGGCGATGTTCGAGGGCCATCAGAAGAACCAGCCGACGCAGGAAATCCCCGAAATCGAGGTCGACGCCCGCTTTACTTTTTCCGGCAACGAGGTGCTGCGCGGCAAGGACTTTGCCCAGATGAACGCAGCCGAGATGGCGGATGCCAAGAAGGCGATCGCCCAGTTGCGGTTGCCTTTCGACATGGTGCGGACCCGGCGCTTCAAGGCCGATGCGCATGGCCGCCGCATCGATCCGCGCGCCATGATGCGTTCGGCCGCCCGCACCGGCGGCGAACTGATCCTGCCGAAATTCCGCTCACAGCGCGAGGTTCACCCGCCGCTGGTGGTGCTGGCCGACATTTCCGGCTCGATGAGCCAGTACACGCGCATCTTCCTGCACTTCCTGCATGCGCTGACCGAAAAGCGCCGCCGTGTCCACACTTTCGTTTTCGGCACCCGGCTGACCAATCTGACCCGGCAGATGCGCCACCGCGATCCGGATGCCGCACTGGCCGACTGCTCGGCGGCGGTCAAGGACTGGTCGGGCGGCACGCGCATTGGCGATACGCTGGCCGAGTTCAACCGGCTGTGGTCGCGCCGCGTTCTGGGGCAGGGGGCGGTGGTGCTTTTGATCACCGACGGGCTGGAGCGCGACGATGTCGTCGGCCTCTCGGAGGAGATGGAGCGCCTGCACAAATCCTGCCGGCGGTTGATCTGGCTTAACCCGTTGCTGCGCTTCGACGGTTTCCAGGCGCGCGCCCGCGGCGTCAAGGCGATGCTGCCGCATGTCGACGAGTTCCGCTCGGTGCACAATCTCGATGCACTCGCCGATCTCTGTGCCTCGCTGGACAAGAAATCTGTGCAGTCCGTTGACCCGCGCCGATGGCTGGACGCTGGTGTCAGGCGCGCCGCATAGCCATATGTCTATCCATCGGAAAACAGACTCCCAGAAAAAACTGAAATCACCGCACAGGAGGCCCGATCGATGACGCTCCAAAGCATCAACCCCAAGGATCTGCCAATTCCGCAGACGTACAGCCAGGTCGTCGTTGCGACAGGGAGCAAGTTGGTGTTCATCTCGGGCCAGGAGCCCGAAGACCTACATGGTAAGCTTGTTGGCCGTGGTGATCTTGCGACTCAGGCGCGCCAGGTGTTTGCCAATCTCGGCCGAGCACTTGCCGCCGCCGGTGCGGCGTCTAGGCAGGTCACCAGGATCACGATCTATGTCGTCAACTACAATCGCGATGAATGCCTGCCGATCATCGAAAAGGCGCGGATAGGGTTGTTCGGAGATCACAAACCAGCTGACGTGGTGCTTGGCGTGGCGAGCCTGTCCCCCGACTACCTCATCGAAGTTGACGCATTCGCGGTGATTGATTGACCATGCGTTTGCCACGCGCCAAGTGGATCACGACGAACCCGCTTGCGCGAACTGGCGGTGCCCAGATCATAAACAGACTCCAAGAGAAGCGATCATGGAAAACAGCATCTATCTCGACGAGGCCCGCGATCCGCTGATCATCGCGGAAGGCTGGATGAAGGACGGCAAGGATGTCGCCATCGCCACGGTGGTCGAGACCTGGGGATCGGCGCCTCGCCCCGTGGGCAGCCATCTGGTCATCGACGCCGACGGCAATTTCCACGGCTCCGTCTCTGGCGGCTGCGTCGAAGGCGCGGTGGTTACCGAAGCGATCGATGTGATCGACACAGGCAAGGCCAGGATGCTCGAGTTCGGTGTTGCCGACGAAACCGCCTGGCAGGTCGGCCTGTCCTGCGGCGGCCGCATCAAAGTCTATGTTGAAAGATTGGGCTGACCTTTATGGACCCGTATGCGCTCAAGATGTTGAACGCCGAACGCCGCGCCCGCCGCGCGGCGATCCTCGTCACCGATCTCGGTGACGGCCGCGACCGTATCGTGCGCGAAGGCGACCAGGTTGCAGGCGATCTCGGCGTTGCTGTCGCCAGGGCGTTTCGATCAGGCAATTCCGGTTCGGTCGAGGCCGAAGGACGGACCTTCTTTCTCAACGCGCATCTGCCGCAGCCGCGGCTGGTTGTCGTCGGCGCTGTGCACATCAGCCAGGCACTGGCTCCGATGGCCAGGATCGCAGGCTATCGCCTGGAGATCATCGATCCCCGCACCGCCTTTGCCACATCAGACCGCTTTCCCGACGTCACCCTGCACGCCGAATGGCCGGAGGACGTGCTGAAGCGCGAGCCGCTCGACAGCTACACGGCGCTTGCCGCTGTCACCCATGATCCGAAGATCGACGATTTTGCGCTGAAGGCAGCGCTCGACGCCAACTGCTTCTATGTCGGCGCGCTTGGCAGCCGCAAAACCCACGCCAAGCGTGTCGAACGCTTGCTGGCGCTTGGCGCGAGCGCCGACGAGATCGCCCGCATTCACGCGCCGATCGGGCTCGACATCGGTGCCGCCAGCCCAGCCGAGATCGCGGTCGCGGTGCTGGCGCAGGTCGTCCATGCCTTCCGCTCGCGCGGTCTGGAAGTGAAAGGCGCGGCAGCGTGAAATTCGGCCCGATTCCGATCGAAGCGGCCGAAGGTGCGGTGCTGGCGCATGCCACCACGGCCGGCGAATGGCGCTTTCGCAAGGCGCACAGGCTGAACGCCGAAGACGTGGCCTTGCTGCGCGGCGCCGGCATTTCTCAGGTTGTTGCGGCCGTGCTGGCCGCCGACGATCTCAGTGAGGACGCCGCCGCGCAGGAAATAGCCGAGAGCATGGCCTTTCGCGGCATCGACGCCCGGCCGGCCGCGACCGGGCGGGTCAATCTCCACGCCGGGTCAGCCGGAATCTTCACCGTCAACGCCGCTGTCATCGACGCCATCAACGCCGTCGATCCCGCCATCACCATCGCCACGTTGGCGCAGCATGCGCCGGTCGAGAAAGGCCAGATGGTCGCGACGGTGAAGATCATTCCCTTCGCGGTCAGCTCTGCCCTGGTCGATGCGGTCACGAAAATCTGCGCCGGCGGGGAAATCTTTGCCGTCAACGCCTATCAGCCCGTCCGTGTCGGCGTCATCCAGACCGTCCTGCCGGGCATCAAGCCGAGCGTGCTCGACAAGACGCTGCGCGTCACCGAAGCGCGGCTGGCGCGCACCGGCGGCAGGCTGACGGCGGAGCGTCGCACCCCGCACGAGATCGCTCCGGTGGCGGAGGCCGCGGCCTTACTGGCGCGCGACAACGACATGGTGGTGATCTTCGGCGCCTCGGCGATGAGCGATTTCGCCGATGTCATTCCGGCGGCGATCGAGAGGGCGGGTGGTACTGTTATCCGCGCGGGCATGCCGGTCGACCCCGGCAATCTGCTGGTGCTCGGCACGCTCGGCGGCAAGCGTGTCATCGGTGCACCCGGCTGCGCCCGCAGCCCCAAGGAAAATGGCTTCGACTGGGTGCTGGACCGGTTGATCGCTGGCCTTGACGTGACCGCCAAGGACATCGCCGGCATGGGAGTCGGCGGGCTGTTGATGGAAATCCCGACCCGGCCGCAGCCGCGTGAACCGCTGCCGCCCAAAAACAAGCTCAAGGTCGGCATCGTGCTTCTGGCGGCGGGCCGGTCGAGCCGCATGGGCGGGCCGAACAAGCTCTTGGCCCTGTTCGACGGCAAGCCGCTGGTGCGCCGCACCGCCGAACGCGCGCTCGGCTCGAAGGCTTCGGGCACGATTGTCGTCACCGGCCACCAGCGCGAGCGGGTGCAGGCGGCGTTGGCGGGGCTGGATGTGGCTTTCGCCGACAATCCCGATTTCGCCGACGGCCTGTCCACCTCGCTAAAGGCCGGCATTGCCTATCTGCCCGAAGACTCCGCCGGCGTGATGATCGTTCTCGGCGACATGCCGGGTGTCTCGTCTGATGACCTCGACAGGTTGATCGATGCATTCCGCAAGGCCGGCGGCAATTCGGTGGTGCGCGCCTCGCATGACGGCAAACGCGGCAACCCGGCGCTTTTGCCGCGCTCGCTGTTTCCGGCGATCGCCCATCTGGAAGGCGACACCGGTGCACGCCATCTGGTCGAGGCCGAAGGGCTCGATGTCATCGATGTCGAGATCGGCGCAGGGGCGTCCGTCGATGTCGACACCCGCGAAGCGCTGGAAGGCGCCGGCGGTGTATTGCAGGATTGACAAACCGAAGCTGAAAAACGCATGCCTGCTGGCATGTCTTTCCGCTTCCGATTTTTCTGTGTCTTTGTAACCGCGACGGCCCTGTTGTCGGCGACCGCGCAAAGTCAGACGCTGTCGCTAAAACCCTTCAAGGACGATCTCTTCGCCTATCCGGCCGTGCTGTCGTCCGACACCAGCGGCGCCTACACCGTCCTCGACTACCACGAGCTACGCGACATCAACCAGCGTGACGAGGTGCCGGAGCGCAGGGTGCGCGCTCAATACACCGACACCAGCGTGCGCAAGGTGCAGCAGGATCTGCTGCTGAAAACCGATGCCGGCGATGTCAGGCACGTTGCCGTCGGCAAGACCGAGGGCGCCGGCATCATCGTGCTTTACCTGCACGGGCAGGGCGGCAGCCGCAAGCAAGGCGTCGACGACTTCACCTTCGGCGGCAATTTCAACCGGCTCAAGAACCTGATGGCCGGCAATGGCGGCCTCTATCTCAGCCCCGACTTTCCCGATTTCGGCGACAAGGGCGCGGCCCAGGTGGCGGCGCTGATCGATCATTATGCCGAACAATCTCCCAGCGCGAAGATTTTCATCGCCTGTGGCTCGATGGGCGGGTCCCTGTGCTGGAAGCTTGCTGCACGCAACGACACGGGCCGGCGCATCAACGGCCTGCTGCTGCTCGGCTCGCTATGGGACGAGAGTTTTTTCTCAAGCCCGGCCTTCAGGCGTCACGTCCCGGTCTTCTTCGGACAGGGCAGCCATGACGTGGTTTTCCCGGTGGAAAAGCAGGAAGCCTTCTTCCGTGCCATCATCGCCAAATCGAAAGCCTATCCCTATCCGACCCGCTTCGTCCGTTTCGAGACAGGCACCCACGGCACGCCGATCCGCATGACCGATTGGCGCGGCACCCTCAACTGGATGCTGTCGAAAGCACCTTGATCGACGCTGCGGGAAGCCGGCTAACCCTCAGGGCGCGGTGTTGTAGTCGACAACCGTCTGCGGATTTTCCTCGCCGTCATAGGACGCGTCGACGTCGAACTGTACCAGCGAGAAATTGCCATTGCGGAACAGATAGGTCCCCGAGTCGGATGCATCACCGACGCCGCGCCACTTGTTGAAGGTGGTGATCGTGTGGGCTTCCTCGTCATAATCGGAATTGACCGCCCAGCCGGTCGTCTGGAAGCCGACGATGCTCATGCCCAGCAATTTGCCGTCGCTGTCATTGTTCTCGTAGCGGATATCCATCTTGGGTTCGGCGAACTGCAATTGCTGCACGGCCGATAGCTCGTCGGTCATGTAGTAGACCGAGCTTTCATTGTAGGCGGCGGCGGAGCAGGAAAAATGGAACAGCCGTGTTTCCTTGTCGGGGTCGCCGGGCGCTGCATCCTTGTCCTTGTATTTGATCGAAAAAACGGTCGGCTCATCGGCCAGGAACTGCTTGTCGCACTGGTCGCCATAAGTCGCCAGGAAGGCCTTCTTGGCCTGCTCCAGTGCCGTGTCCTTCTTCGGAGGTGGCGGGCCGTCGCCGCAGCTTGGCGGCAGCGCCTCCTCGAAATCGGCGGTGGAGGGTTTCAGTGCACCTTTTTCGATGTGGATCGGATCGAAGGGCGGCGCGGCCTGGACCTGGGCATTGACCTGGCGAAGCGTATAGCAGCCGGCAAAGACCTTTTCGCCGCCGGTCTTGTCGGTGGCGCGAATGGCGACAGGGACATTGTAGAAAATGCTGCCGGCAGCGCCCTCGTCTGAAATTGCACCGGTCTCGACCTCGACCTTGTCGGTGCCGTCATAGCCCTTGACGAAACTGTCGAAGTCCTTTGCTGGCTTTGTATCTCCGAAATAACCCCAGGCGCGAGCGAATTCATGCCGGTTGATCGCGCTGTAAAGTGAGCGGACGACGGCGTCGGCGCTTGATCGATCGTCGACATACGGCGCTTCGGGTGTATCGTCGGCGGCCAGTACTGTTTGGCCTGCTGTAGCAAGGGAGAGAAAGGCAGTCGCTGCGAAAAGGGCGCGTCTCATCGGGAATCTCCGCTCGATGGGGAGATTCTACTATGGCGATTGCGGCAACGTGGTGACGTGGCGCTGGTGGTGCTTGAAGAATCGTGCCTGAAGGCGCTACGTCCATCCGCCGGCGTTCCGGCCGGACAAGGAGATTTGACGTGACGATATCGATGTATGAGGTATCCGTGCCTGTGTTTACGGAGAGGCTGAAAGCCCTTTCCACCATACTGGCGGCAGCCGAACAGAATGCGCTTGAGCGCAAGATCGACCCGCAGGTGTTCCTGACCTCCAGGCTGGCGCCCGACATGTTTGCGCTCACCAGGCAGGTGCAGATCGCCACCGACCATGCCAAGGGTGCGCCGTCGCGGCTCGCCGGTCGGCAAGTGCCGAGTTACGAGGACAACGAGGCGAGTTTTGCCGATATCCAGGCGCGCATCACCAAGACCCTGGACCTGCTGGCGACATTTTCAGCCGCCGAGTTCGACGGGTCGGATGACAAGGTGATCGAATTGAAGCTTGGCGGGCGCGAACGCTCGATGCCCGGCCTGCAGTATCTCCTGCATGTGGCCATGCCCAACTTCTATTTCCACCTCACCACCGCCTACGACATCCTTCGCCACAATGGCGTGCCATTGGGCAAGGCGACGTTCCTCGGCGCGCGCTGAGGACTTGAGGTTTTTGAGATGTCCTGGACGGATCCGGGACATCTCGCAAGCGTATGTGTTTAGCGAATGGACATTTCGCGGGCGATGCGCGGAAAGTCGGCGGGCTTGATGCCGATGTCGGCGCGGTCGGCATTGCTCATCGAATGAAGCAGTGCGAGTGCCGAGCGGTATCTCAGATGTTCCTGCGGCCGCGGCCGGGCGAACATTTCAGTGAAGAAACCCATGGTTCAGGCTCCTGGTTGATTCCTCCACGGCTGCTAATATAGGTGAATCGTGACGATTGTGCAGTGCAGCATTTGCATGCCTGCCATGTCCTGATGATTTTTCCGAGCATAGTTTTGCGAGCGGGTGAAACTTTTTCCCGATGCGCACCGTAGGCTGAACGCCGGCACATGGCCGGCTTTTCCTCGCCACTCCTGGCGAATTCCGGACTGCATGAAAGTGCAGTCCGGCTTTTGTTTTGGGACGGCAGATACCGCAGCTTTGGTCCCGGCAACGGCTAAATTCGTTAACATCGGTGGCATGCATTTTTAACGGGCCGGTTCTATGGTCTGAAGCTTGGATAGTCGAGCAAGGGGGAGGCTGACATCGCTACTGGCGCCAAGCGGGATTTCGCTTCGTTGCTCGACGACCTCTTCGTCGCTTCGGACAAGCTCGACGGGATCGAGGGCGAAGAGTCCGGCGCTCGTCCTTCCATCCCGTTCGACTATCTCTCGGTGGCCGATGAACTCCATTCCGGCCGCATCAAGGTTTCGGGCAGCAGCTTTTCCACTGAATATCGCGAGGCCGGCGCCGATCTGGCGACCGAATTCGCCGCCTTGCTCGAGCATGCCAGACTGGCACTCGCCGGCGAAGAGCTGAAGCCCGAGGAAAGCCTGCCGCCGATCGATCCGGAATCCATTGCCGTCGAACTTGGCCTCAATCAGCCCAAGCAGGTCGCCGATTTTGGCCGCATGCGCCGCAGCTTCGCCTTTGCCAACCATCCGGACCGTGTCGCTCCGCACCTGCGCCAGCGCGCCATGATCCGCATGCAGGTGGCCAATATGCTGATCGACGAGGCAAAGCGCCGCGCGCTGGCTGGCGCTCGCCGCTAGGCGCCACTGGTTCACCCAAAAGTCGGGCTGGCGAGGCTTGGAGAGCGCCTCTGCTTTCCCTATAGATGCGGCTTCCTTCCCACGCCGCCACGCAAGCTTTCCCTCCGGAGCAGAATTCCATGCACAAACGCCGTCTCGGTCGGACCGATCTTCTTGTTAGCCAGATCTGCCTGGGCTCCATGACCTGGGGCCAGCAGAACACCGAGGCAGATGGCCACGCCCAGATGGATCTGGCCTTCTCGCGCGGCGTCAATTTCATCGACACCGCCGAGCTCTACCCGATCCCGCCCAAGGCGGAGACGCAAGGGCGAACCGAGAAGATCATCGGCAGCTGGATGAAGGCCAACGGCAACCGCGACAAGGTGATCCTGGCCTCGAAAGTCGTCGGCCGCACCGCCAACGGCTGGTTCCGCGGCGACAGGCCGTCGCAACTCGTGCGTGCCGATATCTTTGACGCCATCGACAAATCGCTGGCCAAGCTCGGCACCGACTATCTCGACCTCTACCAGATCCACTGGCCGGAACGGGACATCCCCTGGGGCGCCAACCCGACGCGCGTCGGCGCTGTACCGCGCCGCGCCGATTCTGTGGGCGCACCAACCGACGAAACGCCGATCGCCGAGACGCTTGCCGTGTTCGACGAACTGGTGAAGGTCGGCAAGATCCGCCATTTCGGCCTATCGAACGAAAGTTCCTGGGGCGTGATGCGGTTCCTGGCGGAGGCCGACAAAGGCATCGGTCCCCGCGTCGCGTCGATCCAGAACGCCTACAATCTCGTCAACCGCACCTTCGAAGTGAACCTCGCCGAGGTCTGCGAGCGCGAACAGGTGTCGCTGCTTCCCTACTCGCCGCTGGCGCAGGGCTATCTGACCGGCAAATACGACCATGGCGCACGCCCTCAGGGGTCGCGCACGCAGCTCTTCAACCGCGGCCAGCGCTACGAGACACCCAACGCGGCCGAGGCACAGCTCGAATACAATGAGCTGGCGCGCTCCTTTGGCCTCGAACCGGCGCTGTTTGCCAATGCCTATGTCTCGAGCCGGCCCTTCGTCACCTCGAACATCGTCGGCGCGACCACCCTTGCGCAGCTCGACATGGCGTTGTCTTCGATCGACGTCGTCTGGACCGAAGAGATGCAGAAGGCGGTGGACGCGATCCATCAGCGCGTCGGCAATCCGTGTCCTTGATGGGGGACAGAATTATCCAGGAATAACAGAGGGGTGGAGACAATGATGGATTTTCCGATCGAGGCAGTGCGTGGAAGGTTTCCGGCGCTCTCCCTGACCGACAAGGGGCGGCGGCGCATCTATCTCGACAATCCTGCCGGCACGCAGGTGCCACAGGCAGTCGCGGACGCCGTGTCGCGCTGCCTTCTGACCACCAACGCCAACCTTGGCGGCTATTTCGAAACGACTGTCGCAGCGCAGGCCGTCGTCGACGAGGCGCATCAGGCGATGGCCGATTTCCTCGGTGCGGAAACCCCTGAGGAAATCATCATCGGCGCCAACATGACGACGCTGACCTATCACATGTCGCGCACGCTCGGCCGCACGATGAAGCCCGGCGACGAGATCATCCTCACCCGCATGGACCACGAGGGCAATGTCTCGCCCTGGCTGCAACTGGCAGAGGACCTTGGCCTGGTGGTGCACTGGCTGCCGTTCGACGAAAAGAGCTGGCAGGTCGAAGAGGCGACGCTGGCGGGTCTGCTTTCGGAGAAGACCCGGCTGGTCGCGCTGAACTACGCCAGCAATCTGACCGGCTCGATCAACCGGGTGAAGGCGTTGACCGCCATCGCCAGCAATGCCGGCGCCCTGGTCTATGTCGACGCCGTGCAGTTTGCGACGCATGGCCTGATCGACGTCAAAGATCTCGGCTGCGATTTCCTGATCTGCTCGGCCTACAAATTCTTCGGTCCGCACATGGGCATATTGTGGGGGCGGCGCGATGTCATCGATGGTCTGAAACCCTACAAATGCCGCTGTTCGTCGAATGGCCTGCCGGAGCGGTTCGAACTCGGCACGCCGCAGATCGAGCTGATGGCGGGCCTCACGGCCGCGGTCGATTATTTCTCAGGATTGGGTGCGGCAGCGGGCGAGGGTGGGTCGCGAAGGCGCAAGATCGCCAAGGCGTTCGAGGTGTCGATCGCCTACGAAAACCCGCTGGCGCAAAGGCTGATCGACGGCCTGTCGGACATTTCAGGCCTGACCATTCACGGCATCACCGATCCGAAGCGGCTCGCCGAACGTGTGCCGACAGTGTCCTTCACCGTCGACGGCATTGTGCCGGAGACGATCGTTCGGCAGATGAACGCCGAAAACATCTTCCTGTGGTCCGGCCACAACTACGCTTGGGAGATCGTCCACCAGCTCGGCATTCCGGCCGAACATGGGGTCGTGCGCATCGGCATCGCGCATTACAACACGGCGGCCGAAATAGACGAGACGCTGGAGAGCGTGCACCGGGTCATCGCCATGCTCAGGCAGCAGCGAACCTGACGCCAGCTTGACCAATCACGCCTTCTTGCCACCGAAACCGGTGAGGAAGGCCGTCAAATTGTCGCCGAGTTCGTCGCAGAGATAGCCGCCTTCCTGGACGATGACGGTCGGCAGGCCGAGCTTGGCGATGGCCTCGCCAATGCGTGAGAAGCCCGGTGTCGTCACCGAAAGCCCGCCGAACGGATCGCCCTCGAACGCGTCGAGGCCGAGCGCCACGACCAGCGCGTCTGGCGAAAAGGCGCGGATACGCTGGAACGCCACCGCAAGCGCTTCGAGAAACGCCGCATCGGCGGATTTGCGTGGCAGCGGCAGGTTGAAATTGTAGCCAAGGCCCGGGCCTTCGCCGCGCTCGTCGGCATGGCCCCAGAAGAATGGATAGAAGCGCACCGGATCGGCGTGCAGCGAGACGGTGAGCACATCCGGCCGCGCATAGAAGATGCCTTGCGTTCCATTGCCGTGATGCAGGTCGACATCGAGGATCGCCACCCGCGCAGCCTGCTTGCGCAAGGTCTGTGCGGCGACCGCCGAATTGTTGATGAAGCAGAAGCCGCCGGCGACATCGGCAAAGGCATGGTGGCCGGGCGGGCGGCACAGCGCATAGGCGGCCGGCGCGCCTGATGCCACGGCTTCAGCGGCTTCGACCGCGCTCCATGCACTCCAAAGCGCGCTCTGCCATGTCTCGCCCGAGATCGGGCAAGCAGTGTCGGCCATATGATAGCCGGCCTGGCCGACCGCCGAGGCGGGATAGCTGCCTGACCGCGCGATCGGGTGGATGTTGGGGATCACCTCGGCCGACGCGCCCTCGATGCGCTGCCAGCGCTCGAAAATGTGCTCGAGGAAGTCGAGATATTCCGGCGTGTGCACCGCCGAGACCGGGTCAAGCCCGTGATTGCGCGGCCGCTCGATCGTGCAGCCGGCAGATAATGCGCCGGCCAACAGTCGTTCGACCCGTTCGGGCTGTTCCGGATTGGGCTTCGCGGCACCGCTCGAAAGAAAGGCCTTGGGGTCATGGCGCTTCTGTTCCTCGGCATAGAAGGCTTTCATTCCTGCTCCCCATTCTGCGGCGCGTCGGCAAAGGCAAAAAAGGCATCACCGATGATCTTCTGCGTCTGCTCGTAGCTCGACCAGGCGATGCCCAGCCTTTCATAAAACGCCTTGGCGACCTCATTGTCGGTGTCGACCGATAGCCGCAGATAGACGCCGCCTTCCTTCCGGCACTGCGCCGCGACATGCCGCAGCAGGCGCTCGCCGATCTTGCGACCACGGAACCGGTCCTCGACATAGAGATCCTGCACATAGACGCCAGGCCGCCCCATCCAGGTCGAGAAGATCGGGAAATGCAGGCACAGGCCGGCGAATTCGCCACCCACTTCGGCAATCAAGGTGGAAAAAGCAGGCTTTTCGCCAAAGCCGTAGGTTCTGAGATCGTCTGCCGTCGAGATGATCTCCTCCGGCGCGCCAATGTGCGTGCCGAGTTTCAGGATCGCCGCATGGATGGTGTCGACGTCGTCGATCCGGCCGGGCCGGATAACGGTGTCGGTGGTCATCGCTTGGGTCTTCTCTGGCATGGGTCAGGCCGCGGCGCCGGCCGGGCCCGGTCTGGTCAGAAGGTCATCAAGCTCATCAATGCCGTCTTCCGAAAAGACGCGAATGCCGTTCGCTTCCAGCAGCGCGGTGGTCGTGTCATGGCCAGCCACCCGGGTACCCCTGAAACTCCCGTCATAGATGAAACTGCTGCCGCAGGACGGGCTGCCATCGGTAAGAACCGCATACCGACACCCTGTTTCTCGGGCGAGATCGAGTGCAAGTTGCCCGGCTTCGAGATAGAGTGCGGTCACATCGTTTCCCGTTTGCTCGACCACGCGGCCTTGGCCGTGCAGCACTGCGCGGCCGTCGCCTGTGCCTCGAATTTCCGCTGGAGGACGTGGCGTGGAGAAGCCTGCGGCAACCTCCGGGCAGATCTGCACGATCCGCCCCTCTGCCTGCCATCGAGCAAGAATGGGATGGTCGTTGAGGCGGTAGGAGCCGTTGTAGCGAACCTTGCTGCCGAGCAGGCAGGCTGAGACGAGAACCTTTTCCATGTCAGCTCCTCCGGTTGTCCTAGAACGCCACCCGGTCGCCGCCCTTGAGCGCCAGCATGTCGCGCGCTTCGGTGGGTGAGGCAACCTCCAGCGACAACCCCTCGAGAATGCCACGGATACGGCGCACCTGATCGGCATTGGACTTCGCCAGTTGGCGGCCATCATAGAGGCTGTCTTCCAGCCCGACGCGGACATTGCCGCCCATCGCCGCGGCGATCGAGATCAGCGGCATCTGATTGCGGCCGGCGGCCAGCACCGAGAACTGATAGCTATCGCCGAAGAGCTTGTCGGCGATCCGCTTCATGTGGACGAGATTGTCCGGGTCAGCACCGATGCCGCCCAGTATGCCCAGCACGAACTGGATGAACAGCGGTCCCGACGCCAGCCCACGATCGCGGAAATGTGCCAGCGAATAGAGGTGCCCGACATCGTAGCATTCGAATTCGAAGCGCGTGCCGCAGCCCTTGCCCAGCCGCTCAAGCACGCCCTCCATGTCGGCGAAGGTGTTCTTGAAGATGGTGTCGCGTGTGGCTTCGAGCAGCTTCGGCTCCCACTCGTGTAGCCATTCCCTTGGCTTGTCGAGCATCGGAAACAGCGCGAAGTTCATCGAGCCCATGTTGAGCGAGCACATTTCGGGTTCGGCCCGCAGCGGCGCCGCTAGCCGCTGGTCGAGCGTCATCAGCGACGAGCCGCCGGTGGTGATGTTGATCACCGCGTCGGTGGCCTGCTTGATGCGCGGCAGGAACTGCATGAACACGTCCGGATCGGCCGTTGGCCGCCCATCCCTGGGATCGCGGGCGTGCAGGTGCAGGATCGAGGCGCCGGCTTCGGCGGCCGCGATTGCGTCGGTGGCGATCTGGTCCGGCGTCACCGGCAGATAGGGCGACATCGACGGCGTGTGCACCGAGCCGGTGATGGCGCAGGTGATGATGACTTTTCGCGCTGCCATTTTTGCCCCTCAGCCTTCGACCGGCAGGTCGAGTTCGGCGGCCAGCGCCTGCAGCGAGTCGCCAAGGACCGCGATGATCTCACCAATCTGATCGCGGGTCACAATCAGAGGCGGGCAGACCATGAAATTGTCGCTCACTGGCCCGCCACGCACGCGCCGCGAATAGATGATCAATCCGCGCTCGAACGCCAGATCGATGAGCCTCAAATTGGCGTTGAGGCCCTGTGGCAATGGCTCTTTGGCCAGCGGATCCGCGTAAATTTCGGCTCCCATGAACAGCCCCTTGCCCCGCACGTCGGCAATGAAAGGAAAGCGCCGAGTCAGGGCTTTGAGTTCACCCCTCAGCAATTCGCCCATGCTGGCCGAATTCTCGACCAGGCCAAGGCGGTCGACCTCTCCAAGCACCGCAACGCCCGCTGCACAAGCGACCGGGTTGCCGCCATATGTGTGGCCATGCAGGAAGCCACCGGTCTCCACAACCGGCCCGACGATCCTCTGTGTCGCGGCAAGTGCGCCAAGCGGGGCATAGCCAGATGAAAGGCCTTTCGACAGCGCGACGATATCCGGCCGGCAGGACCAATGGTCGCCACCCAGGAATTTTCCGGTGCGTCCGATGCCAGTCATTACCTCGTCGTGGATCAACAGGATCCCGTAGCGGTCGCAGATTTCGCGGATACGCGGAAAATAGCTGTTGGGCGGCACCAGCGCTGCGGTCGCGGCACCACCGATCGGTTCCATGACGAAGGCGAGCACGCTTTCCGGCCCTTCCTCCAGGATCTTTTCCTCCAGCATATCGGCGTAGCGGATGCCACGCTGTTCCATCGACAGATTGTCGTGATCGCGATGGACAAAAGGGGCCGGCACCAAAGGCATCGGCCGACCGATCGGATCGAAAGTCTTGGTGAGGATGTCGTCGCCAGTGACGGCAAGCGTGCCGATCGTCACGCCGTGATAGGAGGGCATACGTCCGATGACTTTCCAGCGTTTGTCCTGACCTGTTGCTACCGCCCATTGCCGCGCAAGCTTGAGGCAGGCCTCGATCGCCTCAGAGCCGCCCGAGACGAAATAGATGCGGTCGAGTCCGTTCGGCAGCCGATCGGCCAGCCCCCGCGCGAGTTCGATGGCCTGTTCGTTCTCAAATTGAAAGATGTAGGCGAAGCTGACGCGATCAAGCTGCCGCGTCATCGCGTCGATGACGTTGCGGTTACCATGACCTATGTTGACGTTAACCGCGCCGCTCGATCCGTCGATGTAACGGCGGCCGCTCTTGTCCCATAGGTAGATCCCATCGGCGCGGTCCACAATTGGCCGCTGGATTCGTGTGAAATGGAAAAGGTTCGGTCGGCGGTCGGTTTCAAAGGACTGCACAGCGATCATTCGCCCCTCTTTTTTCGGCCGAGGTAACGGTCGAGGACATTCCTGGTGACGCGTTCGACCATCGGGTCTTGTCTTAGCAGGCCGGCGACCCATTCGCAGCTTCCGGCATGGAACACCTCGCCCTTGCCGCGTGGGAAATTGACGATCATGCCGTTGCCGCGTTTGACTTTTTCCAGATTGGCGTCGCTGGCCTCGCCGAACAGCGTTTCGGCGGTGAAGCGGCCATCCTCGTCGCTAAGGAACTGGTCCTCTATCGGGATATCGGCACTTTCCTCGACCTGGGATGCCATGCCAACGGCGAGAACCAGCAACCCGTCGGGCGCACCGCTGGTCACGGTGGGGTAGGGCAGGCCGCCGCGTATCTCGAAGTCGAGCCCATCGACCTCATAGCCATAGACATGGCTGTCGGCGCCCAGCAGGTCGCCATAATAGATGCCGGTGCCGGCAAAGGCCCAGTGCTCTGGCCGGTAGACCGGAAAACCACGCACGCCCCTTGGTGCGCACCCACCCCAGCCGGCATAGACGCCGCGCGTCGCGTTGAGCCCGAAGGTCGCTGAACCCGGCCGGCCGATTTCCGGCGCTTCCCAGGAATTGGTGGCGCGGGTGACGTCGCCGCCGTGGAGATAGGCGGGGTCCTCGGCACGTGCGCGGTATTTGTAGCAGACCTGCCGGCGGCCCTCGTCCTCCAGCCGCGTCTGCCACATGAAATTGCCGGCAAAGCGCGCCGCATGGCCGCCGCGCTCGACATAGGCGTCGACCGCATCGCGCATTTGCCAGGTCCAGTATTCGTCATGGCCGACGAAGACGGCACAGTCGTAACCGTCGAGAATCTCAGGTGAGAAATGCAGATCGTGCTGGCTGGCGAGGTCGACGCCATAGCCGGCCCGTTCGGCAAAGCGGAGGAAATGGCTGTCGTAGCTGGCCCAGCCGGACGAGGCGTATTTCTTCGAATGACCGGTGGCGAGCGCCCATTCCATGTGCGGATAGCGCGGCACCGTCTTTGGCGGTACGGCGACTTCCAGCGGCACACGCGGCGCATCTTTCGGCAGCACGACGAAACCGCGGCACCACGGGCGTTGCGTCGACACGATCGGCGAATACTGGTTGCGGTCCGGCCCGGTGATGCCCTGGTAGTGGTTGGAGCCGCCCCAGGTGTTGTAGGCAAGCCAGGTGCCCGTCGCCGCCACCTGCAGCACGCGGCCGGGTTTCTTGCCGGGTTCGGGGCTGACGATGAACAGATGATGGCAATGGATCGGCTTGCCGTTGCGGCCGTCCGCTTCAAGCGTCACGCGATAGGCGCCGGACGGCCAGTCTGCCCCGATGCGGAATTCAAACGAGGCTTCCCAGCCGCAGCCTTCGCCCGAGCACTGGTCGGGGCTGTCCTGCCAGCGCGCCGTGATGCCCGATTTCTCGAACACTTTCGTCTCGGTGCCGCCGTCGCGGACGATCGCCATGTTGAATGCCGGAGCCGTCGAACTGACATGCAACGCCACTGTCTCGCCGGTGCGATAGGAAAACCGGTCGCTGTAGCACCAGATCTCGCCGCGCTCGCCATCCATCCCAGGCCATTCGTAGTAATGGCCGCGTACCGCGTGGCGGCGCTGCTCCGGCGTCAGTCCGAAATCGGGGAATTCGGTCGGAAGGTTGATCATGAAGCCCTGAAGTTTCAAAGGCGCCATTTCGGCGATCTGGCGGTCGAGCGTCAAATGGAAACCATCGGGCCAGCATTCGTTAGCCGCGCCCTTGGCCCCTGTGGCCAAAAAGACTATCTCCACAAAGGGCGGCGTTTTCCGCCACCGGAGGCGGCATGCTGAGAATCCAGAAGGTCAAGGTCGACGACATCTACGTGCCGACGGCACGCAAGAAGACGCTACATCCAGAGACCGTCCGACATCTGGCCGAGGACATCCTCGAAAACGGCATGAAAACACCGATCCAGGTCCGCCATGACGGCAAGCGCCATATCCTGGTCGAAGGCCTGCACCGGCTGGAGGCGGCCAAATGGCTCGGCGAGACCGAGATCGACGCCTATCTGGTGCAAGCCAAGCGCCACTGACGCTCCTTCGTTCGTGATCTCTATCCAGCAGGCGCATTCTCCAGGTTTTTTCGCTGGCCCAGATTTTTTCTCTGGCGATGTCGACTTGCGCGTCATCCGTTCGTCCTAGGGACGGAAGCCAGATCAAACCATGCAAGGACCCCCTCATGACCACGAAGCTCGACATCGCCCCCGCCAATGACCGCGAACTGGTTCTGGCCCGCATCATCGATGCGCCGCGCGAGAACGTCTATCGCTGCTGGACAGACCCGAAACTGGTTACGCAGTGGTTCGCGCCAAAGCCGTGGACGACGCCACGCGCCGAAATGGATGTGCGCACCGGCGGCTCGAGCCTTGTCGTGATGGCAGGCCCCGACGGCAATGAATTCCCCAACCCCGGCGTTTTCCTCGAAGTCGTTCCCGGCAGGAAGATCGTCTTTACCGACGCCTACACAAAGGCATGGGAGCCATCGGAGAAGCCGTTCATGACCGGCGTGCTGACCTTCGAGGACGAGGGCAATGGCAAGACCCGCTACATTGCACGGGTCAGGCACTGGAATGCCGCCGACCGCGAGCAGCACGAGAAGATGGGCTTTCACGAAGGCTGGGGCCAGTGCACCGACCAGCTCGAAGAGCTCGCCAGAACGCTTTGATACCGCCGGGACGAGGAGGAGATCGATATGTTCAAAACCCTGATTTTCGCCATTCTTGCTTCGGCTGCAGCGCTTCTTGCTTCACCCGGCCCCACCAATGCAGAGGAGGCAAAACCCGCCATGACGACCGCTACGAACCCACTGCCGAAGCCGGAAAAATCTGGCCTGCTGCCGGTCAACGGCCTGAACTACTATTACGCCGTCTACGGCAAGGGCGAGCCGCTGCTTCTGCTGCATGGCGGTCTTGGCACCACGGACATGTTCGCCCCGATCCTGCCGAAGCTTGCCGAGAACCGCACCGTCATCGGCGTCGACCTGCAGGGTCATGGCCGCACGGCACTCGGCGATCGGCCGTTCACCCTGGAGGCGATCGGTGACGACATGGCTGATCTCGTCAAGGCGCTCGGCTACGACAAGGTCGACGTCATGGGCTATTCGCTGGGCGGCGGCGTCTCCTTCCGCATGGCGGTCCAGCATCCTGAAACGGTGCGCCGCCTTGTGCTGGTTTCGACCGGCTACGCCGCGGACGGTTTCTACGCCGAGATGCGCGGCCAGCAGGCGCAAGTCAGCGCGGCGGCGGCCGATTTCATGAAGGACACGCCGATGTACAAATCCTACGTCGCGGTGGCGCCGCATCCCGAGGACTTCCCCAGGCTCCTCGACACGCTCGGCAACTTCATGCGTCAGAACTACGATTACTCCGCCGACGTCGCCAAGCTGAAGATGCCGGTCATGCTGGCCTATGGCGACAGCGACATGTACCGGCCCGAGCACGAGATCAAGTTCTACCAGATGCTCGGCGGCGGCCTGAAGGACGCCGGCTGGATGCGCGAGAACCTGTCGCAGAACCGCCTGGCGATCCTGCCCAACCGCACCCACTACGACGTCTTCTTCGCCCCCGAACTGACCGCTGCCGCATTGCCGTTTCTCAACGGCGAGACCAAGGTGAAGACTTGGGATGAGGTCGTCAGCGAAACGGAATAACTGCCTGCCGTCCCCAACGGCCGTCTCGATCGAGGCGGCCGTTGGTTTGCTTACGAGGCTTTTGCGCGGCGCGGCTGCCTGAGATGCTTGATGCCGCTCATCTCGACGAAATTCGTCGCCGCCTCCCAAAGATGGTCGCCGTAGAGGAACGGCTCGAAAGGGTCCGCGTCGGTCAACGGCAGCGGCGCGATCTCGGCGTCGACGCGTGGCTCGTAGAAGAACGGGATCGAGAAGCGCGCCGTCTTCGGCGCGATCACCCGGTGTCGCGTCGCGCGGACGCGTTCGCCGGTCCAGCGCTCCAGCAACTGGCCAAAATTGACAGCTAGTGTGCCATTGGCCGGCGGCACGTCGATCCATTCGCCGTCGAGGTTCTTTGCTTGCAAGCCCTCTACGCCGTCCTGCGCCAGCAAAGTGACGAAGCCGGAATCGGCATGCTCGCGGCCGATGATTGTGCGCGTCTCGCCTTTGTGCACCACCGCAAACTCCGGTCCGCTGGTGTCGACGCCGGCATTGGCGTCACGCAAGGGGTAACGGATCAGCCGCAGCGTCGAGATGCCGTGATCGAAATAGGCGTCGAAGATCGTTTCCGGCAGGCCAAGTCCGCGGGCGATCGACCGCATCAGCGCGTTGCCCACCGTCTCCATGGCGCGGTAGTAGTCGGCTGCCGCCGCGCGCCAGCCGGGCAGGGCCTCTTCGGCCGGCAAGGGTGTCGGCTCGCACAACGGATCGTCGGAAACCGAGGCATCGGCCGGATTGGCAAGGTCCGGACCCATGTCGATGCCTTCCTTGTAGGAAACGGCTGCCGGCTGCAAAGGGAACCAGCCGCGATAGACGTTCTTTTTGCTGCGGTCGAAATTCCAGCGCAGCAATTTCTGCTTCTCCTCGTCGGGAAGCGCGAAGATGCGCAGCAATTGCGCTCTTCCTTCCGGCGTCAGCCGGTCATCGCCGGGAAAGTCGCGGACGGCCATGAAGCCGATCCCCGAAGCTGCGGCCATGATCCTGGCGTCGGTGCGGTCACGGGCGGTCGAGGGCGGCCCGAACAGATCCGCAATGCCGATAGTTTCGATCTCCGGTGTCATGGCTTCAGGTCCACTGCATCACGATAAGCGATGGCGTTGTATCAAAGCTTTTCAATTGACCCAATCGGGTCGGCCATTACCTTGCCGCCTATTCTCTCCATCTATGGATCAAGGACGATGGCCAAATATCAAGGCGGATGCCTGTGCAAGGCGGTGCGCTATCGCGTCGACGCAGCCCCCATCAACGAACGCGTCTGCCACTGCCGGCTGTGCCAGAAGGTGATTGGCGCCGCCTTCAACGCACGCGTGCTGTTTCGCATCGATGAAGTGGCGATCGAGGGGCCGCTGGCGACCGTGAACACCTCGCCGGATCTCAAGCGCGGCTTTTGCCCAAGCTGCGGCACGACGATGTTCTCCCGGCGCGATTCCGCCGGCATCATCGGCATCACCACCGGTTCGCTCGACGATCCGACCGTTTTCAAACCGCAAATGCATATTTTCACGGCCTCGAAGCAGCCTTGGGTGGTGCTCGATGATGGCCTGCCGCAGTATGAAGGCGCACCGCCTCCAGGCTAGGTTTTTCCCTTCTCCCAGGCGGGCCAAGGGGGAGCGCAAGCATGAACAAAATTTAATCGAAAGAGACACGAGATAGCCGGCAAAGCGTCATTGGCGGGCCATCATCGTCTCCCTATTTATGGGGCGCGGGCACGGCATTCGAGGAGACGACGGATGAACGACAGCATCAGCACCCTGGACGAGCTTTTGAGCGATCCGATGGTCCTGCTTGTGATGGAGCGCGATCGTGTGCGCCCCGAACAGGTGCGCATGCTGCTCGAACGGGTTCGCCGGACTTCCGTCGACGAGCCTATGGTGCCGCCGGCCCATATGGTGGCCAAAAGCTGCTTCCAGCAATGGCTGCTTACTTAGGTACGGTCAGTTGGAGCTGGCCGGCAAATAGCTGTAATGGCTGCGGAAATAGGCGATTCTGAAGCCCATGCGTGCGTAGTTGCGATAGGCAGGGCCGTCGCGCTCCTCGTGCGGCGCCTCGATGTCGGCGACGAACAGTTTCGCGCCGGCCGCAATCCCGTCGCGCACCAGCGCTTCCCCAACCACCGCGTCGAGATCGAAGCTCGGCGCCATGACGCCGGGCACCGGCGCGTCGATGCCGCTCCAGGCCGCGCCGTCGGGCCCGATGAACAGCGAGCGCACCGCCGCCACCGCGCGGTCCCGCTTGGCCATATAGTGATGCCAGCCTTTCCGGCCGACCAGAGCCATCAGCCATGGTGAGGTGGGCAGCCGGTAGCGGCTGTCGATGAAGCCGGCCCATTCGCTTGCCGATGCCTTTGTTACCGGTTCGACTGAAACCCCGTCAGCCGCGAAGAGCGGCTCGGATGGCAGCGGTTCCGCCTTGCGATAAATCCGTTCCCAGCCGCCCTGGCGCTGCAAGCCGCGCGCCTCGAGCCAGCATCTGAGGCGCGATGGTTCAGTGTGCGGATTGACATAGAACCAGGGCCGCGAAATGCCGGCGGCGCGGTAGTGCGCCAGCAGCGCGTCGAGCTGGCTTTCGGTGGCCGGGCTGTCGACGCCGAAGTTCTTCACGCAGTTGAAATGGACGAACGGAATTGTCGTGCAGTTGGTCCAGGCGAGGCCGCCTTCTTCCGTTATCGAAAGGCCTTGGCTTGCGGCGAAATCGGCAGGCACGGCGGCGTAGAGGTCGAGCCAGGCATTCACCTCGGCGTGCTCGATAATACGGCTGAGGTCGCGCGAGACATCCTCGATCGCGATGACAGGCGGGCATGGTTCGGGCAGGGGCTGCAATTCTGACAGGGCGGTCTGCATGGCTCTCCTCCGTCATATGCCTTACAGTGTAAGATTAGCGGATTTTAATATAACCGCGTGGCTTGTCAAGCGGCGCCTTACAAATCCGTAAATTGGATTCCGGGGATCGCCAGACTATGGCTCGGCGGGGATCGCCCCTCACGATTGTTTGACAGAAAGGCTCGATATGGCAGACATCTGCACCCAAGGCGTCGACACCGGCTTTGTCGGGCTGGGATTCGCCAAGGTGGCGTTCCTCGGCCTGGTGCAAGGCATCACCGAATTGCTGCCGATCTCTTCGACCGCCCATATGCGCATCGTGCCGGCCGTACTCGGCTGGCAGGATCCGGGCTCCGCCTTCTCCGCCGCCATGCAGCTTGCGGCCTTGGCCGCGGTGGTCAGCTATTTCTGGAGCGATGTCAGGGATATCCTGTTTGGTTCGCTCGACGCCCTGACGCGACGTGATTTCGGCGACCGGCGTTTCCGGCTGGCGCTGTGGATCGTGCTGGCGACCATCCCGATCGTCATCGCCGGCGTGGCGCTGTCGGGCGTGCTCAACGCCTGCAACTCGCCGCTGCGCAGCCTGACGGTGATCGGCTGGGCCTGTATCGTGATGGCGATCCTTCTGGCGCTGGCCGAGATTTTTGCCAGCCACCGGCGCACCGTCGGCGAGGCATCGCTGACTGACGCGCTGCTAGTCGGCGTCGCCCAGATCGGCGCGCTGATTCCGGGTGTCTCTCGTTCCGGCTCGACCCTGACGGCCGCACTCGGGCTCGGCTTCAAGCGGGCCGAGGCGGCGCGGTTCTCGTTCCTGCTTGGGCTGCCCGCGATTGCACTGGCCGGCCTCAAGGAGCTTTGGGAACTGCACAAGGTCCATCTCGACGCGCATGGCTGGTCGGTTCTGATCGTCGGACTGGTCGTCGCCTCGGTTTCCGCCTTCTTCGCCATATGGGGCCTGATGCGCGTGCTGGAGCGTTTTTCGGCCTGGCCGTTCGTCGTCTATCGCGGCCTGCTTGGCGTCGTCCTGCTGCTTTGCGTGGCGATGGGATGGCTTGCCTAGGGCACTTTCACAGTCTCGCTTGAAACGGGCTATATCCCTACCGGATCCTCCTGAACTTCGATTCCGGTACACGCATGGATTTTTTGACCCTCCTGCAATCGCTGCCGCTGCTGCTGGCGCTCGCCAAGGGCGCGCTGCCGTCGGTGGCGGCGCTCGGCATGGGATTTGGCCAATGGGTCGCTTCGCTGCCGCCATGCCGCGACTTTGCCTTTGAGGCGACCAGCTACCTCGTCTGCGAGGTCGACCCGAAACGGTATTCGATCGAACTGTTCTGGAAAGATCCGGCGGGCAAGCCGTTTCAATCGCTGCACAATCTCAATGCCTCGGAGCAGGCGGCCGGGCGCACCATGCTGTTTGCCATCAATGCCGGCATGTATCACCCGGACCTCGATCCGGTCGGTCTGTATGTCGAGCGCGGCAACGAAATGGCATCGGTGAAGACGGGATCGGGAAGCGGCAATTTTTCCCTACAGCCCAACGGCATTTTCTACATCAGCAACGGCAGGGCCACGGTCCGCGCCACCAGGGACTTCCTGAAAAAGCGACCGCCGCTCGACTATGCGACGCAATCCGGGCCGATGCTGGTGATCGACGGCAAGCTGCATCCGAAATTCCAGGCCGACAGCACCTCGCGCAAGACCCGCGACGGTGTCGGCGTGCGGAAGGACGGCGTCGCCGTCTTTGCCATTTCGAACGGCACGGTGACCTTCCATGCCTTTGCCCGTCTTTTCCGCGATGCGCTCGGCTGCGACAACGCGCTTTTCCTCGACGGCACGATATCGAGCCTGTTCGCGCCGGCCATCGGCCGCAACGACGACTACTGGAATCTCGGGCCGATGATCGGCGTCTTCAGGAAATCCTAGCGGCTTTGCCAACCCGCTTGCCCCGCCGATCGCTCGCACTGGAAGCCAGATTTCGCGGCCTGGCGCGCTCGAAAAAAACTTGATTCAAACTTTATTGGTAATTTCTCGTTCATAACTCGATCTGGTTTGTCCGTCGGCCGTCGTTTTGCCCTCGGTCTGTTGTGTTTTGAGTACAGGTCCAGATGCGGATACCGGGCGCCATCAGTTTTTTGATCGCATCGCTATGCCTTGCCGGCTGTACCTCGACGGCCGGCGTCGACGCGCTGGATTTGCAGAAACCGTCGAACGAAACCACCAGTTCCGTGATACGGCCGCCCGCGCCGATCGCCGCGGCTCCGAAGGCGATGGCCAGGAGCGCGCCGAGGGCCGAAAGGGCGCCCGAGCCTGACAATGGTCTGGAAGACGACAATGCTGCCGCCGAAAATACTCGGCCTTTCGGCCTGGCGGAAGAAGAGACAGTGTCATTTCCGGCGCTGCCCGACAGCGCCGAACCGCCAGTCGAGCCGGCTGCGCTCGTGTCGCCGCCGAGGCTGTTGAGCCGCGCGGCACCGCCCATGCTCGCCGGGCCGGTCACCCGTTACGGCTTTCGCGATGCCAAGCCGATCAATTTTGGCCGGTCCTCGCCCCGGCACCTTGCCGTGCATGGCGTGGACGTCTCTCGCTGGCAGGGCAACGTCAACTGGGAAAAGCTGCGCGCGCAGGGCGCCAACTTCGCCTACATCAAGGCGACCGATGGCGGCGACCATCTCGATCCGATGTTCATGAAGAACTGGCGCAACGCCGACGCCGCCGGCCTGAAGCGCGGCGCCTATCACTTCTTCTACTGGTGCCGCACAGCGGGCGAACAGGCCGACTGGTTCATCCGCAACGTGCCTAAGATGGATGGCGCTCTGCCGCCGGTGATCGACGTCGAATGGAACGGCGAATCCAGCTGCAAGCGGCGGCCGTCGCGCGAAAAGGTGCTGGAGAAGATGCAGGTGTTCATGGACAAGCTGGAGCGTCATTACGGCCAGCGGCCCATCATCTACACCGCGCCTGATTTCTACCGCGACAATCTCCGGGGCGAATTTCTCGATTATCCGTTCTGGGTGCGCGCGGTGGCGCGGCATCCGTCGAAGGTCTACCCCGACCGCAAATGGCTGTTCTGGCAGTATTCCGGTTCCGGTCTGTCGCACGGTGTCACCGGCCGCATCGACCTCAACGTCTTCCATGGCGACGAACGGCAATGGCGCGCCTGGGCCGGCGGACGGATTTCCGTCGCCGACGCCGACTGAGGCCAGCCTATCAGGCCCGGCGTACCTCACGCTGGCGTATGTCAGCCGTCTGGGCCAGCACCCAGTCCCGGAACACCTTGATCTTCGGCGTGTTGCGGCGGCTTTCCAGGTGGACGAGCCAATAGCCGTCGCCATCTGATCCCAGCACTTCAAATGGCTGTATCAACTGGCCCTTTGCCAGCAGGGCGCTGTAGATGTTGCGGGTCAGGATCGCGGCGCCCTGGTCGGTTAGCGCCGCCATTGCATCGTAAGCCTGCGAACCCAGGTTCGGTCCGGCCATGACGCGATCGGGCTCGAAGGGTACGCCGGCTGTTTCGAACCAGATTTTCCACCAGGGATCGTCGGCACAGCACAGCGCCACCTTGTAGAGATCCTCGGGGTGGCGAATGCCGCCCACGCTCTCGGCCAGTTTCGGGCTGAGCATTGGCGTATAGTCTGCTTTGAACAGGTAATGAGCCGTCAGGCCGGGCCATTTTCCGGTGCCGGTTCTGATCCCGATATCCATGTCCTCGCGTGTGAAATCGACCAGCCGGGACGACGTATTCACCTTCACGGCGAGATCGGGATGCATCAGCTGGAATGTTCCGAGCCAAACGGCCAGCCAGTTCGATGCGAATGTTTCCGAGGTCGTGACGGACAGCACGCCAGTCGCTCCACCCTTCGTGGCGACCCACGCGTCGGCCAGGGCCGAGAATGCGCCCGTTGCGTGCGGCGCCAACTGCTGTCCGGCCTCGGTCAAGGCGATTTGCCTTGTTTTTCTTATGAAAAGCGGCGTTCCGGCGCGCTCTTCCAGCACCTTGATCTGATAGCTGGCCGCCGACTGTGTCATGCCGAGTTCCTCGGCCGCCTTGGTGAAACTGCCCAGCCGCGCCGCGGCTTCAAAGACGCGAATGGCGCCCAGTGGGGGTAGCTCCCAACTCATGACGCATCAATCCTCCTGATGCATAGTACGCGACGTTCGATTGGAAGCCAAGGCCGCGAACAGGCATACTCTGGTCATCAACTCGAACCCGAAAGGACACGGCAATGACCCTCTACAACACACTTCGTCGTCCGGTGCTCGACCTCTTCACCGCTCCGTTCAGACCCCGCACACGCGGCCTGCTCGACCAGCGTGCGCTGTCGGATCATTTCCTGCGCGATATCGGCATGCTCGACGGACACGCCTCTGCCGGCAGCACCCGCTGACTTGCGTGCCCCGCTGACTTGCGTGCATCGACTGGTGCAAACGGGAGGAAAAGATGAACGTATCTGCAGAGGCCCTGGCGAAGAGCCGTCAAACGATCTCCTCCTACGAGGATTATGCGGAACAGTATGATGCAATCGTGCGGCATGTTCCCAACCAGAGGGAGCAGGCAGCGCTAAAGCGCCTCGTGGCGATCGCCGGCACAGGCGGCCAGGTTCTGGAGGTCGGCTCGGGAGCGGGATACGACGCCGACTTTCTGGAGGCCTTGGGCGCCAGGGTTCGGCGCACCGACGCGACAAGGCGGTTTCTTGAGCTGCAGGCCGCGCGCGGCAAGCAGGGTGAACTGCTCGATCTCATCACCGATGATCTCGGCGGCCCCTACGACGCAGTCTTGGCCCTGTGCGTCCTGATCCATGTGCCTCGCGACCAGACCGACCAGGTCCTTGCCAAGATAGCCGGGTCGCTGCGCCCAGGCGGCGCGTTCCTGGTATCGATGCGCAATGGCGATGGCGAGACGGGCGGCGAATATCACACGGTCTACTGGCGCAGGGACGACTTCGCCGCCCGCATCGAAGCCGCTGGGCTGGTCCTTATCAGGGACGACTTCAACATCGGCCGCAACAACGAAGAGTGGAACACGTTCCTGGCCGTGAGACCGTCGTGACTGGGTCCGTCACCTCCGATTTTTGCGAATAGGCGAGACATTGCCGCCGCAGTGCTGTCTAGTGCCTGTTCCTGCACTCCGGGGGGATCAGGGTGGAGCTGGAACTCAAATTTCTGCTTGTCGGCTTTGCCTGCGCGGTCTCCGGCATGCTGTCGCTCATCACCTTCGTGAAATGGCGCGAGGTGCAGACCCTCAGCCGCTGGTTGCCGACGCCGGGAAAGATCATCTCGTCACGCGTCGAGGCGCGTGAGGTCAGAAGCTCGGGCGCTGGCTCGGACAGCACCGATACCACGGAGATGCGCAATTTCCCGGCCATCACCTTCGAATACAAAGTCGGCGGCAAGAAATTTCAAAGCTCGCGCTACAGCGTGAAGGAGAATTTGGGGAACTTTGAAGTCCCCGAAACCCTTGCGCAGTTTCCCCGCGGCGCGGAGGTGACCGTCTTCTACAATCCAGCCGACCCGAGCAAAGCCGTAATCGAGCGCACCATGCCGGATGGTGCCTTCAAGTTCATGGTCCAGCTCTCGGCCGGTTTGGTGATCGGCACGGCGGTTCTGGTGTTTTCCGTCGGCGGCGTGCTCGAGGCGATCCGGCCGCATCTGCCCAAACCGCAAAACCTCGGTGCCGCGGCATTGCTGCTGTTCATGGGCCTGTTCGCCCTGCGCATGGGCTTTGCCCAGAAGTCGCTTGCCGAGCAGGCGGCAAAATGGCCGGTCGCCGCCGGCCGCATCGATGCGTCAGGTCTGCAGGCGCTGCGAAGTCATTCAAGCTATCAACGCTGGCGCACTGTTTTCAAATCTCGCATCGTCTACAGCTATGGCGTCGCCGGCCAGCGCTACAGCGCCGACCGCGTCACCTTCGGCGCCACGGTCACGGCTTCGCTGCCCGGCCTCGTCGGTGGCCAGGCGCGTCGCTATGTCGAGGGCAGCAAGGTCGACGTGCACTATGATCCCGCCAACCCCGGCTCGGCCGTGCTCGAATGCCGGGTGCGCGGGCTCTGGCTGCTGTGGGTCTGTTCGGCAGAATTTCTCGGCGGCGCTGCCTTTCTGGTCGGGCTGGTGTGAGGACAGGCTTTTGGCTTCGGCAACGCTCTCCCGGAGACATTTGATGATCATTCGCAAACTGGCCTTTGTTTTTCTGGGCCTGCTCGTCCCGATCCAGGGAGCGAGCGCCAAGGAATGCTTGCTGAGCCACGCCACCTACCGCGAGCCGCGCTCGGGCGCCGTTCTGCAATTTCGGCCACTGGACAATGAGCCGGCGGCGCTGACGGTGCAGGTGTTCTCGCTGAGCGTGCCCAACACCGACAAAAACCTGCCGGCCGACATCACCTGGACCAACGGCAAGAATTCCTTTCCGCTCGGCACCATACGCCACCCCTGCACCGACGACGACCGCGAAGCGGGGCTGCAGGATGGCAGCGGCCTGTGCAGGATATGGGATGGACAGGTCTATGCCTTGACCGGCGGCGGCGCCGAGCAGTTGAATTCGAGCGAAGCGACACCAGCGCCGAAAGGGCTGTTGCTGCCCGATTTCGGCGCCGCTTTCACCGAATGGGCCGATTTCGCCAACGCCAATCCCAATGGCTCGGCATGGGACGCCTTTACTTTGACAGGATGCAGCGATGAATAGCGCCATGAGATCGATCACCTGGGCCTGCGCCCTGTTTGCATGCGTCACGGTATCCGCCGTGGCTTGGGCTGACGAGGGTGCTCCGTCGCGCCCGCCCATCGACAAATGCGTCTGGGAGAAGTTGACGGACAAAACTGTCGGGCTTGCCGCCTGGGTGCAGCGCTGCGATTTCGGCTTCCGTAAGATCCATTTCGAATTCACCGGCAACGCTCTCGCCATCAAATACAGCGATGGCGGGGCGGCCGATCCTCTTGTCGAGTTGTATGACATCAAGCCCGGCGAAACCGCCGAGGCCGCATTGCAGCGCCTGTTCCTGGAAAAGACCGACAAGGCCGTCAGCGCCCGCTGCGTGCTGGCACCTTACAAGGAGGGCACCGTGCCCGCCGGCATCAAACGCTACACATTCAGCCCTGACGCTGCTTATGCGAAAGAGCTGGAAGCGAAGGCCGATCCCAATGAAGTCCCCGATCCACCCTGCGGCGATTGGGGCGAAATGCCTGATGGCATCCAGTATTTCGAGGTGCCGGCGGGTGCGGCGCACAAGCTGCTGTTCGTCCGCATCGGCCAGGACGAACCGTTGTTTGACGAGCAGACCCTGCAGGTGTTGCCGGCGGGGTAGGGGCTGATCCGGATTAGGCGGGCGACTCTCCCTTCTCCCCTTGTGGGATGAGGGGTGCTGGAAGAAACTGGGCGTTATAAAATATCGAATGATTTTAAATCTTTACGGCTTGGGCGCGGTGACCCTTCCAGCACCCCTCATCCGACCGAGCTTCGCTCGGCCACCTTCTCCCACAAGGGGAGAAGGGGAGACTCACCTGATCGCTACCCTTAAAATACTTCGGCCCGATCTTACGACCGGGCCGACAACGTTGGGTTTTAGACTAGCGCCTCGTGGTCGGACACCCAAAGTTGTATCCTGACCCCTCTGGAACCTATTGAAATCATTGGCGGATTTTTTAGGAAGATATTCCACACCCAAAGTTGTGTACCTGCCAGACGCAAAGTTGTATACCTGAGTGGGCTCAGCAGGTTTTCCCGGGTGGTTTTCTGCCTTCAAGATCAGTGTCGAGGCCATTCCGTGCCGGAAAGTCTATCTCGCGCTCGGCTAGGTATTCGTGCCACCTGACAGGTCGTATCGGTATGCCCCAACGATGACCACGAAGCTACCTCGTTAGACCTATTCCCAGAACCTGAGGCTGCTATTATTCAAGTACCCACCATAAGGGTCAGGCTTCGCTTTGAAGCTCTCCGGGATCAGGCTCCCGTCGCGGCCCTCCCGGAAATAATCACGAACCGCGTATAGCGCTTTTTCCATCATGCGCTCCCAAGTATATGGCGCTGCTTTGAGGCACTCGGCTTCTTCTTGGGAGCGGTTTGAGGATAACGGGGACGCTGCGGCAGGACCTCATGAGTGAAGGTTATAGCCCCGTATTTCCACTCTTCGTCGTCCTTGGATCGCCGCCACTCATATGAGACCCGAACCTCCAACGTTCGATCAAAGAAACTGTGAGGGTGGAAGACGTGGTCGTTGACGCGGAAAAGCTCAGCTTCCTTCTCGTCTTCCGCCATCCGATGCTTCATGCCGTAGACTGATCCTGACAAGGGCTCGCGGGCTCTCTGGACGCGATAGAGAGCCTCCTCGCGTTTCTTGTTGGACTTCGCTGCCCTAAGTTCCCTCAATGCTTGCTCGAAGCGATACAGCTCCGTTCTGACGTATTCTCCGCAGGAGTGCAGGGGTAATCCGTTGAGCACCAACGCGTTCTCTTCTTGGATCGCCTTCTCGATCAGGCGATCCATTTCATGGACATCTATTGCCTGAAGCGACTGCTTCTCCAGATCGGTCAAATTAACGATACCCATCATTTCCTCCCACGCTCGTTAGACCGCATGCCGTGGCTATTGAAACCTGGTTTGCCAGCCAGGTCGACGCCATTCGACCGATGTCGTTCACCACTACGTTCTTCAGCAACGGGAGGGAGCAAGACGCCCGTTGTTAACCCTGCTCTCCAGCGCCCCTTGCGAGATCCTGCGGAGCCGGCTACGAGACTGGAGCGGAACTGTTCACCCGACCCTCATGAGGGTTAAGAGGGCAGGGGCCAAATGCTACGAATCCTTGCACATTCCATTAGGAATCCTGCAGGTATAAAACTTTGGCTTCCAGGTACACAACTTTGAGTGTGGCACCATTTTTTGGTCGGACACCCAAAGTTGTATCCTGACCCCTCCAAAACCTATTGAAATCATTGGCTAATTTTTTAGGAAGATATTCCACACCCAAAGTTGTGTACCTGCCAGACGCAAAGTTGTATACCTGAGTGCCTGTCGAAGGTTTTCTGAAGGCTGTTTTCGGCTTTCAAGACCAGCATCGGCGCCCTCTCTAGCCCATGTGAAAGTTTTCCGACCCTCCCGGAGGCTTCCAGTCGGCTCAAAGTAACGCCAGAAGGCGAGTTGGGTGCAGGAAGCATCGACGGCGCCTGCCTAAGATTTCTACGGTGTTAGGTTACCAGTTTCGCTTTATCTGGCTGGCTGCAGTTTCTGCTGGACACGCGATGCCTCTGACGCCTCGCCGTCCCTACTACCGTCTATCTGACGATAGCATTTGATCGAATTCGGTCACCGCGATGGTTTGAAAATCCTGGCTGAGACGGCATCTTCGACACCTATTGCGAGATCCCTCCGCTGAGGCTTCTTCCTCGCTGCCGAGCGCCCTCACGCCTTGGTAAGGACGGAAACCAGAAAGGCTCGTGTCACGGGTTGACGCTAGCAACCTGGCGCCTGACCCTTTCTTCATCGAGAACAGAAAGGTTACGCGATGGAAAACGAGCCACGGTATTTCTGCAGGCTGACCGAGGACGAAAAGCTTAGTGTCCTCGCCGAACTCGAGCGGTCCGGCAGTGTCAGAATGATGGCCAACGTCTTGAAAGGGAACTTCTCGGACTTGGCGACCTCGGCGTCGGAGGATGTCAGGGCGAAGTATGCACGATGGCAGGAAGTCGCGAAGAAAGGGCTGGCCATCGAGGCGGAATGGGGCGAGGGGGCTCTCTTGAAGCTCGACGACCCGGTCTTTGTGGACTTACGTGCAAAAGGGCTCATGAACCCGAAGCGTATCCGTCATGCTGAGGCGTATGCGGCTACTCACGCTTCCTTGCCGGAATTCAGCTCTCCGAGTGTCCTATAGGCTATACCCAGGTCACCAACCACTGTGTGTCGTTTCCCGGTCTTTGCCGGGATCACCACGTAAGCAACATGCTCTCCGTCCTTCCACTGCTCGACGATTTCGCCATCTTCACTGCTGTCGACCGGACGTTCTTCGATTTCCGGCTCAATGCCGTCGGAATGTTCCACAGACAAAGTCTCGCTCCTTCTTTGGCTTCGGCAGCTAGCAGCTTTCGAATCCTTGCCGTTCCGCTGGTTAGCGCGATCCGGATCACAGTCGGAAGTCAAGGATTCACCGCTTGATGTCAAGCATTGCGGCCGGAAGGACTTGTCGATGTCTCCGTAATGAGCGCCGCTGCGCCTGGGACCAACGCGCGGTCGCCGCGCAAAGCAGCCGCGGGGAAAGAGCAGGAGCTGGGTCACAATCTGGAGGAGGCCGCAAAACTCAAGCTAATTTTGGATTGCGAGCCGATCATGAGGTACGGGGGCGCATGCCCAGACACGGCGAAATGCCGAAGTCTTGCCTGCTGCATCTCGCGTCCTGGCGCATAGCATTCCGATGACGTCCAAAGTTTTCTCGTAGTTCTCCACCACCGGCTTGCATATTAGGTCCTTGTGGTGAGCTACATTGTTTCTGAACGTGCGGACGAACTCCACTCCATCGTGAAGGTGATCAATATTCTTCTCTCTCGGGAACCCGGCCACTATCGTGTGGAGTTCGGGTTTCCATAGATGCGGGTGGAATTTCTTCGTGAAAACGTTCACCCAGAAGCCGAAAGTCAGTTCGCTGGTGATGTAATCGGATAGGTCGCCTCGGCGTCCCTTATCGATTTCGCTCTGATATGCGTCCGTCAGCTGTTGGGCGAGATTCGACCTTCCCAACCGATACTCAAGGAGATCGGCACTACGGTACCATTGCCTACCATATTTGCCCGCAAGCCTTCTCATCGCGACGTTCCGAATCGTGATCTCTGCGATGTGCAACGTTGGCAGAAGCGAACCAGCGACCGCAGCGTTCCACATATGCAAGCGGACCGCTAGTCGCAGGTCGCCATCGGCCAAGTCGAGGTAGCGCTTCATACGAGCGGGTGATATGGTTTTCTTTAGCTTCTCGAGGGCTGCGACCGGCAAGGAATTTGGGCCTTGCAGAAAGTCATCAGCTGCCTTATAAGTTTCGCATGCGCTGTCGGGTTCCATTTCTGCACTAGCAGTCAAATCCCCGGTAGACACAGACATGGGGGTCGGACCTACGGGTGCCGACCCCCCTTTGTTTTCAGCCTCTATAAAGTCGTTCAAGTATCATTCTCCGTTGGTTCGTCATTGCGCCATATCCGGCGTTCTTTCGCTCCACAACCAGGTCGCCAGCTTCCTCGCCATGCTCGTACGCAGCGCCTCACTGTGCTTTCGATTGCGTATCCCTGCCGCCTTTCCGTCATTAATGATTATGCGCTACCCCCGATACTTGGCCTCGCGTCGGCCGGGGGTTCTGCTTTTCTAGGGGCAGTGCGGAAAGTGTAGCTCTCCGCGCATCCGCCTTCTGCTTCCTGATCATTTTCAGAACTGACGCCTTGTCGTAGGCCCAAGCGTCCAAGTTTCCAGTTTCGAACCGCTCAACGGACTGCCTGTCGTAAAAGAAAGCCCCGACCATTTCTGGGACCAGGGTCGGCTCAATTCCGGCCAGTCTGAGAAGGGCACGGACCTGCTTATGGTGCATGCAGATCTTCTGGCAGAGTTCGCCCAGCGAAACAAAGCGCTCCCTGAACGCTTCCGCGCTCTCGCGTGAAATGACCGGGATCATCCGGCGCGCATCAGGGCTGAATTCGTCGATCAGTTTCAGATAGCCCGACGAAATCAACCCGTTCACGACGACGCCGTGAGTCCCTGGAAGGAAAGCCTCTGCCTCCTCCTTGGTGAGGTTGGTACGCGTCTCGCGCGAACGAACGATCCGCGTCACTTCGTCGGCATCCAGCAGCAGAGCCATGTAGTCCGTCCTGCCAACGAGCCTGCCTTTCCAATTTAGAGTCCCTGAGAAAACCATATCGAGAAGGTCCGGAATGGTGCAGGTGGACGCTCTACGTGCGCCGACAATATCGACTTGGCGATCGGCAGGCACCGAAACCTCGCAGGCGCCGTCGAAAAGGCGCATCCGAAGCTGTTCGACCGTGTCTTTTGAGAAGCGCCGCTTCGCATTCCTTCGAGAGCCAGTGTCTGCCAAAGCAGAAAGGTGGCCATTGGCGACCAGTTCCTTCAGATGAAGCCGCGGAACACCGAGAAGCGTCTCGACCTCGGGAGCGGTGATCGCATCCTTGAGTTCTGACACCACGCGGTGGACCTCGTCGGACTTCACCAGAATGCGATGATCCATGATACCGGACTGCTCTCCCGCCTCATCGACCCCCATCCGTATGAAGAGGCGGCGCATGGTGAGCGCATGCACGCCGGAATCCCGAGCAGCGGTGCGCACGGTGTGCAGTTTGCGTCCCCCGGCGACTTCGCCAAGGACGTCGCTCCCAGGCTCGATGGGCATGGTTTCCAGCGCGAACCGACGTACGGTGTCGCGAAGCTTGGCGTATGCCGGGTCATCCACGGTCTTCTGGAGCAGCCCGTACGCGTAGCCGTAGGTGTCTCGCGGCCCCCAGAATCCACGTGTCGACGACTGCGCTTCGTTGAGCCGGCTCAGAAGTGCCCGCAGGGAATCCTCCCCGGCGCTAGCGATGCGGAATCCTTCGTCAGCAGCGGCAGCCCAGTCGGCCACGCTGAACTTTGCGACTCTGGCCTTTGGTTGATGCAACGAGGAAACGCCCAGCGCCTCGCAGAATGGCGCCGCCACGTACAGCGGGAGGTCGTCAAGCCAATTTTCCTCAGAGCGAACTCCGCGCAGTCGATTCTGAAGCCATGCCTGGAAAGGGGATGCCTCCGAGGCAGCGGCCGCATCCGCCATTTGGGAAAGGCCCGGCACCAACGCGCGCATCGTGTCGCTGAAATCGAATGGAGCGAAGGGCGTCCTGATCGGCTTCGTCGCGGACAGAAAGACCTTATGCCGACCACAGGAACGAAAATGCGACAGGGTCCATTCAAGCCGGAGCCAAGGCCTGCTGGACGACGGACCATCATAGCGGTCCATATCCTCCCTCGAGCAGCGGGCGCAGAACCGGAAATACGTCCGGTTGACGGCTAGCCGGACGAATGTCTCGTCGGCTACATCATAGAATCTGCCGCCCCTGGGAATAGGCGTAAACCTCAACAGGTTTTCAGGATCTGCCCGCCCAAGGGTGGCAATGTCACGCACGACCGAGGCAATGCCTTTGTCGAGGCTCCGCTGTTGGATGCACATGTCCCGCAGGAGATCCCTGAGCGAACGGCCGTTCAAAGCGGCGAGGCGGGACGCGAAACCCGCTGCCGGCTCCTGCTCCTCGAGCTGATAGGCAAACGCAAGCGGTTCAAGGGCCCGCCCATTGGTCCTCATGATCAGTACTCCTCGATCATGAACAGGCCGGGCTCCAAGCGCATCCAGTCATCAACGAGGAAGGGGTTCATTTCGTCATGCCCTCGGGCCTGCGAATGTTCGATATAGGCGAGGGCGAAATGGGCGCGCGTCAGAGCTGCAGCATTTTTCGAGGCCGCCTGCTCGATCGCGGCGAGGATCACCTGAGCGATACGCCCGTACCGATACCTAGCGGCATGCGCGATACGGTCCGGGAGGTCGCTTTCCAGGGTTCTGCTGGAGTCCAGCCCGGCCGCTTCGCACATGGCGGTCACGACATTCAGGATGAGGATGCGCTCCTCCGGAAGAACGACATCCGGAAGGTGAAGGTGCCGTGCGCGCCGCTCGATCTGCTCGTCAAGCTTGGCGAGGGAGGTGATGCTCGGCATTCCTGACATGACGAAGCTGACAGGCCAGGGCTTGTAGTTCATGACACCCTTGAGTGCCTTTCTGACAGAGTCCCGCTCCCTGTCGGATTCGGTGAGTTTCAGCAGGTGCTGCGTCTCGTCGATGTGAATGAGGAGAACCTTTCGCAGGTGCAACTGCTCGGGAAGGATGTCCCACACTTCGCCCTGTTCGTACTTGCGGGTGATCTTGTACCCAGCCTTTTGCAGGATATTCAGACCCAGGAACTTAAGGGTCGAAGGCCCCATCAGCGTGAGCGAGATCACGGGCTCGATGATGCCATAAGACTTCTGGATCGGAGCTAGCGTGGGGTTTTCCTCAAGCATCCGATCAACCAAAGTGGTCTTTCCCGCCCCGCTTTCGCCGGTTACGAACAAGATGCGGCCGTCATCACGCCGAAGGTTTTTCTTCGCCAGCATCATCGTCACAAAGCGGGATAGGACGCCTTTGGCGACGTCGTCCCGGCCGCAGCGCACATACACACTTTTCGCGAGTTCCAGCACTTCCTTGACGCGCTTCTCCTTCTCGCTGAGGCGGTCTGAAATCGTGTCGAGGAAGTCGTCGTCGGACATGGCATCGTTCCAGTCCGTCGGGAGCGTATCGTCGGCACGCTCGTGATCTGCGCGGAGTCCCTGATCGGCAAGTTGACGGGTCACTCGTCTTCTCCGTCGTAGAGGTTCATGCTTCCGCCGAATGGCGTCGGCTTCGGAGCGGATTCTTCTTCTTGCGGCGCGGGCGAAACGTGAGGCTTCTGGTTCGTGTCGACACGGCGTCGCGTCGAGAGCGCGACAACTTTGCCAAGGCCGTCGCCATCAGATTCCTCGGCCGCATGTTCAACAGACCCAAGTCCTGCCCTGCCGGAGAACGCGATCCGAGCCTCGATCAGATCCAGCGTCTTTTCGGTAATTTCGTGGGTCGCAATGGCGGCCCTCTTGCGGACGTTTTCGGCCAGATCAAGGAAGTGCCGATGGGCATCGATGCGGATCGTTCGCCCTGCTGCCTGCTCGGCTTTAACGAACTCGCGCACCGCCTGCTTGGCCAGGAGCGTTTCAGCGAGCGTCTTCCCTGTGCCTGTGCCGTCCACGCTGGGAACCGTGAGGAAGTGCTGGTCTTCGGGGACTCCTTTGATCCGACCCCTGAACTGCTTGGGAATCCGGACGAATACGCCGCCCAGGTCCTCAGGTTCGATGATGACGTCGACCTTTTTCTGGCCCAGGAGAGCATAGAGACGAGCGAGTTCCAGCGAGTTGTATGAAATCCCCAGAAACTCGACGCCGTGCTTGCTGATGCTGCGGTCCTTGCGCCGCAGCCCGAAGGCAACCGCCAGCTGTTGCGCAGCCGGGGCAGGTGGCAGGCCAGCTTTTTCAAGCTCCATCCATTTGCCATACGGCGTCCGGCCCTCAAGGCCACGGTGGGGGCGGAGATGGTAATAGTCGACGATGAACACGATCAGGGTCTTGTAGAATTCTCCGACCGTCAGCGCCGCGAGCTGTTCCGCCGGATAGTCTCCCCGTTCGACAACGTTAGCGAACGCTCGTCCGGCGAAGTAGCGGCAAAGGCGCTTCATGTAGCGGAAAAAGGCTTCGACCGTGCCGCGCATGCGAGGGTCTTGCTCGGGGATCACACGACTGATGTTGGCGCGCATCGCTGCGTCATCGAATTCTCTGCCGTACGCCGGTCCTCCGTCAGTCGCCACGTAGGTGGGGCGGCCATGCATATGCCAAGAGGCTTGCGCTCCCGCCGCAGCCGCTAATTCGGTCTTGTCGACCATTACCGACCTGAGCGCGGGCTTCGTCGTGGCAGTCGAGGGGCTGTTGATGGAAAGGTTGAAGCCGACGATGCATCGAGAAGCGCAGTCGATGCCCGCCGTGAACGTCATCCGGACACGCGGCACGAGCTTCTGTTGCTCGGGCTTCAGGGCCTTCCAGATAGATGAGCGCATGATGAGGGTGTGGAGATCGACTTCCCAGTCGTCCATTTCGACCCGGCCCAACGCCGTGGTGATCGAGAGTCCCTTGCCGACCGGAGTGTACTTGCGAAGAGCGTAGTCGCTGTCCTCACGGCCGGCGTCGACCATAAAGGGGTCGAGCGCATGAATTCTGCGGCGAACCGCGTTATCGCTGGCGTATACATGCTGGTGCTGTTGGAGTTCTTTGTTGATTTCGTGGAGGGCGAGTTCAACGTTCTCGCAGATGTCCGCCATCTTGGGCTTCAGAATGCTAGCGTACTTTTGGACTTCAATTGCAATCACCTCCGCGGCGCGCGGATGGAGCTGGTTCCGGTTTCCGCTGTTCGAATAGCGAGGACGGAAGCTGTCCATGCGGCAGTGCCCTGCGATGAACTTTGCAAGCCATTTCTTTAGTGCGGGAGAACTTGGGTAATCGAATGCCTTCCGCACCTCACCAGGGAGCCTTCTCCCGGGCCGCCTCCGCTCTCCGAACGTGTCGAGGTACCAGCGATCCATGCGGTCCGCGTTCTCCTCAATGAAACGGGCACAGTCGTCAAGCGTGCGGCGAGGGCGCCAACGCCCTTCGGCGTTCGCCGCGGCGTCCAAGAAACGAACGCACCACTCCTTCTTCCAGGCGACGGTCCTTAGATCCTCTTCCGAAAGGTCGGTGAGGTCCGAGTCGTCGAACCGCGCCCGCAGGATTCCGAGGGCTTTCGAATAGTAGCCTTCGTCGATGCGCATACGCTTCGAGCGGATCAGGCCGTTGATCTCCTTGTCCGTCTTCACGACGAAGAAGTCCTCGGCGATCAGGTCGCCGGTCACAGGCTGCAGCACGTGCGAGTCCTTGACTTTGCGTTCGACCCTAAAGGACTGACCGTCGATGACGAGCCTGTCGTGGCGGCCAAATAGGTGACATCTCTCGTGACTTCTCGCCAAAGCCGGATTCATCAGTTTCACGCCCCCCTCCATTTCCTTGTTTTCCTTTGCCTTTATAGGCTTGCCGTGAGGATTGGATTAACGACGGCCTTCGCGTGCGGCGCGGTTGACGAGGAGCGCGTTGTCGGCCAGCCGGACGTTCGCCGGAACCTTCAGGAGTCCTTTCTGGACCAAGGCCACGGCGGCGCGTCGCCCGCGTTCACCCAAGCCTGTTTCGCGGACGACGTCGGCGAGCAGGACCCGCGCGGGAAGCCCTTGCAGCGCGGCGGTCACGAGCGCCTGGCCTTCGAAGTCGAAGTCGGACGCATACGCCAGGATTTCCCTGGCGTTCTCGATCTGCGTCAGCGTCAGGTCTTTCTCGGTCAGGATCCGGAACTCGTCGGCGAACCGATCGCCCTGTTGTTCAGAGATAAGCCTGAGCGTTTCTCGGAGGTCGTCATCCACGTCCTGCTCGTACTTGACGGCGTAGGCGATCCTGCCGGATGCCTGTCGCTGGACGAAGTCGAAATAATGTTTTCGCTTCTTGCCATGTTGGATGTACTCCGCTTTCTGCTGTTCGCGGATCTCCAGAGTTTCGGCGAGGGTGAGGAGGACTACAAGGGCGGACTCTTCTAGATCGCTTTCGAACCAAATGCTCCTGCGACGGAACGGATCGACCACGGCGCCTACCTTGGAGCCGCGCTTCCTTGGTCGCGGCACCCGGTTGGCTACGCTATCCTCGACGTCCACCGCAGGGGCGTCCCGGCCCCAGTCACGTGGAGCGGCATCGGTATAGACCAGCCCCCGGACGAGCCGCGGATCTCGGCCACCTGATGGTTGGCGAGCGCGTCAGAACGGAAGCTGAACCCGTGGACGGACGTCGTCAAGGCTTCGGCGAGCAGGAGGTTATGGCAACGCATGTTCATTATCCCTGGATGGCGACGACGGGACGTCCCGCCAGGATTGGCGGAACGCATCGACAGCGAACCGAGAAGGCGTGACGGTTTCGCACGCCGGAAGAAGACGCGAGCGGCGCGAGCCCCACGCGGGTTCAGTCCGGCGAGACAATGGCTCGCCACGTCTTTCATCGATCAGGGGAGGGCCGAAAAGCCGGGACGAAAACCCGGCGGAACATACCGGGGCTTCAGCCCTGAGCTTCGCGGACTTCCCGCACTGCTATCGATATGCACTTCGTGAACATCAGTCTGTCCTCACATGCGGCTGCCATTTGACCTTGGTGCCGGGATCGGCGTTTTGACGTCGAAGGATTGAGATCTGGTTAGGAAAATCCTTCAGATTTGATAGGATCCGAACTTCTTCGATCGCGACATCGAAATCTTTCGGCTAAAGGCGCTAGGGGCGACTCTAAGGGCGGTGATGCTCGAGGTTGACTACGGTAACCGGACGACCCGGCTGCCGACTTTCCTATCCATTGAAATCAGGCTTGAACACGACCCCTTTTAGCGCTCCGTCTGATGTGCCGTCGGAGGTAAGGAGGATAGCAGTCGGCTTGGCATGTTTCGGCTTATCACGCGGCGAAAAAAGGGCGCGGGCATCACCTGTTGTAGCCCTCTCTCGCATCAATACAACTCGGCTGGCGAGATCGATCTGACCGAGAAATTCAGCGATCGTGATAGAGAGGTCTGCAAGACCCACCTCCGAACAGCTGTCAACCCACCTGGCGATGTCGTCCGCGATAACCAGCCGGAGTCCATCGGCATCTTTCAAAACAACGGAATCCCGCTTTTTTCCTTTCATCTCACGGACCAGATCGGCGACCGGCCGCGCAAGGTCATCGATCACCTGTACAGAGTGGGCGACGCTGAGTAGCGGTTTGCCTGCTGCAGTTCGCCCCTTTTTCGGTTCAGCATGCCAGACGGCCATAAAGGTCGAATGGTACCTGACCCAGTCTCCGGTCGCATTGCACCGTCGATCGATGAGAGCCAGCATTTCCCGATAGGCATCGACGAGGCCAGTCCGATGAAATATCGGTTCGTGGTGAGAAATGCGGTTCCTGAGGCTCTTGATCTCCAGGGCGAAGCGCCAGATATTTTGGCGGAAAATCCCCTTTTCCACGTTAGGAAACACCTTTCGCAGTGTCATCTGCCAGCTGTTTTCATGCTCTGACCCAAGCATGGATATCCAGAATTCGAACGGCAACTTGGCGATGACATCATCGGTCGTGATCAAGCCAAAGCTCGGGACGTATACGTGCGGAGGGGTCTTCACTCGCACATGGAAATCGGGTTTGGACATCTTGTCCTGGAGGAGGCGTTCTTTGGCCCTGTTAAGAGATTGGATATATTCCCCGTTGATTGCAGCCAGACTTGCCAGGAACGGTGAAGCGAAAGCCCATTCGACTGGAACTCCTTGCAGTTTTATATGGTTATCGACTGCATTTCTCAGAGTGACCTCGACGACGTGAACGGGAAACTGCAGCGCCTTGGCAAGCCTCGCATTCCAAAGATAGGTATCCATCGCGAGAGGGAAGTCGAAATTGGAATGCTTAAGGTATTTGCCAAGCCGTTGCTCTGTCAGCGAGCTCTTGATTTGATCGGTCACCTCGGCCGAGTAGGGATATGGGACTTGACTCTCGGCCATAAAGGCTCCATTTTGCTGCTACTAGCAGGCCCCTGTCGCCCATGTCCGTCTACAGACGGTTACGCGCTTGTGGTGAGCATCAGAGCCCCAGGCCAGGCAGTTTCGCCCGCCTGGGGTTTCGCTTTTTATGCCTATAGCAGTCGAAATACTCCGACTAGGGGATCAAGCAAGAATTGCTTGACCCCCCTCAGGCGAGACGAGCTATTTGGCAATCAAATGATCGTTTCAGCGCAAGGACTACGGCGGTTCGGTGCCATGCTATTCGCCCAGCTTAAGCAGCGAACATCATTTCCGGCACCTTCGATCCGAACTCCACGCTCGAGCAAGCTGAGAGCCGACAGCGCCCGACTCAACTTATGGGTCCACAGCACGACTTATGGGTCAAATCACACAAAGACCACCAGGTCTTAAACCATTCCTGACCCACTCTGGACCCGATGAATTTCAGGGGCGATGTGAATGTCTGGCCACCGCGGCCGAGGACGCGCGCTCTGATCGCCATGAGGGCGCACGCCCGCTTCACGTTCTGGCACTCCTTAAGGGGCGGCGGTCGGACTAGGCGTCCGTCACAACCGTCGAAGACGCTGGTGCGCGCCGATCGGCTGCATCACCTTCCGGAGCGGGCTGGCTCACGGCAAGCACCGACAGTTCGTGCCGGCGCCCATCGCGTGCGGCCCACGTGATCGACTGTTCTGCCGAGAGGCCGATCAGAGCGGTGCCGATCGGCGTGAGGATCGAAACCTTGCCCTCGGAGATGTCCGCATCGCCTGGGAAAACCAGCGTGACAGTTTTCGCATCGCCGGTGTCGGGCTTGAACGTCACCGTAGAGCCCATCTGGACGACGCCGGCGGAGACCGAACCATCGGCAACGATGCGTGCCCGCTCGAGCTCGGCCAACAGTTCATCGGAAGCCTCCGGATTCCTTGCCGCCACGGTGCTTGCGAGCGCCGATAGACGTGCATGGTCCGACTGCGAGATTCGGATGTTCGGCTTACGCCGGGTTTTCGTGTTGTCCTGCATTTGACTCTCGTGTTTCTAGTTGGGCAAGCCGACATCAAGAGGACGGGAACCGCCAATTCGGGAAAAATGCTGCTAAAACACAGCTGGCCCAGATACCGTGCAGCGTGCGGGTCATTCCATGTCGATCTTATGTGTTGCCCTCGGCAGGGGCACGTGGCAGCCGCGCTGCGGGTTACGATCCCGCGATGGGGCAAACCCGGAAAAGAAAATCGCGCCGGATTTTGAAAGTAGCGTTCATACGACCATAGTTGGTGAAGCAATCCGGGAAGTCAAGACAACGGTCTCTTAGACGTGCGTCATACTGCCGATCTCCTCCTTGCCGTTTCAGAGTTTTTGCCCCGCATTGTCTGATGTGTCCTCCAGCCTGCCAGATCTATGGTGACGATGTCGTCGGCGGAGAATGTGTCGTTGCCGAGAGCAACCCTCTCCACAACCTTTCCATGGTCGAGTTTCTGCCAGTAACCGGCGCGCGGTCTCGCAATGTCGTGATGGTCGCAAGCCCGCGCGATATGCTGGTCGCGGACGCCATGATCCCTGGCGATCTCCGTCATCGGCTTGGACCAAACCAATTCATAGAGCTCGGCGCGGCTCAATTTCAGCATTCGATCGCTCCGGTAGTCTACAACCAGCCGGACGACGCCATCATGTCGGCCGGCCCGGGTTTCTCAGCTTCTCTGGTGTTCAAATGCCCTTCAGCAAATTGCCCTCAGCCCGCACGATGAAGGCGACCAGCAGCAACCAGTAGCCATAAGCACCGAAAGCGCCAAGCTGGATACCGATTACCGGCAGCAGCGACATGACCGCCAGAACGATGGCGACGATTACACGATCTTGTGGGTGCGCTCAATCGCATGAGGTCTCTCTCCGTTTCCCGCCCGAAGAGCAACATCCCACCATAGTCGACTAAGCTATTCGAGGAATCAGAACGCTGGATCAAACTGCTCAAAATTATTTCGGGATAATTTCTGCCCTGTTAAGGGACCGTCTGCATCGAGAGGGCGACAGCCACGTTCTGGATTTTCCTGGTAGTCCGAGAGGAGGGACCTCGCCGGGTGGATTCGGCCGCAACGGAAAGCAATCATCTAGAATACTGAATCGAGCACGCCGCATGGAGGGCTTCTCCTAGCTGATGTCTGCAAGCGGCCTGCTGCGTGGGCTGAGCAAAGCCGCACTCGCGGTTCATCCGGGAACGATCGCGTTCCAGGCGACAATGACCAGGACAAGTCCGGCCAGAATTTGAATCGCCCTTGTGATCGCATCCACGAGGCCTGGCCGCGTTTCCAGAAGCCTGACAAGCTGCTGGCGGAAGAACACGGCCGCTAGCGCCACGACGGACAGCGTGAAGGCTACCCCAAGCATCATCGTCACCGCGAAGGCAACGCCTGCCTGCGGGACGCCGCGCGTGATCGCGAACGTCATGACGAACAGCGTCAGCGGGCATGGGATCAGGCCCGCCATAACACCGACCATCGAGCCTTCGCGGTTGCCGTGGTGTTGATGGTGCTCCCCTCGAAAGGCCTGCCACAGCATCCCGAGGCCGATCACGCCGAGCAGGCCCCGGCCGATGTCGCCTGCATCGGCAACGAGGTTGCTATTGCGGGCGGCTTTCAGAAATCCTCGGGCAATCAGAACCCTTCCTGAAACGAAAGCGGCGTCTTTTTTCTTTGTTGACCCGATCCTAACCATGCACAGCCCCTTGAAGCGTAGCCATGGGAATGGACGCTCTATTTCAAGGCAACCGAACTGACCCTGCATGACACGTTGACCGTCGGGTCCGATCTCCCGAATGCGTCCCAAGACGATAGAAACAATGTGACAGTGAAGCGGGGCATATCCGCGAAACTACACCCTTTCGGCGCGACGTGGCCTCCCTCTTACTCTATGTTCGGAACAGACCGGACAATTAATGAGATAAGTCTTTCGATAATGCCATCCGTGGTTGACGGCGAGCAGGAGCAATGCTTGGCTTGGGGCCTCGTAAGCTACACGGCTGAGATTGATTTCCGCAGCGAAACCACTCCCGACTGTCTTGGCTTCTACCTGATCGTGAGCCCTGACAGGTTTGCTCGGTTTGTGGAGATGGTCGCCACCTCTGCCGTGGAGGAAGTGTTACTCTTTGTGGGCCGGGTGCCCGGCTTCTATTCCGATTGGAGGTCTCGAAAAACCTCCCCATTTTGACCGGTTTGTGATTCACTGCCGTTGCGATTTGGAAGGAGGGATTGGATGCGGGGACAGGCCGGGTTCTGGGATATCGATGAGCGCTATGCTCGGCTAAGCGAAGCCGGCGATCCCCTGGAGAAGTTGAACGCCGTTGTGCCGTGGGAGGTTTTCCGCAAGCCTTTGGCCAAGGTGCTGAAGCGCTCGGACGGCGCCAGGGGCGGTCGTCCTGCCTACGACCCGGTGATGATGTTCAAGATCATGGTGCTGCAGGCGCTCTACGGGCTGTCCGACGACCAGGCCGAGTTCCAGATCCAGGACCGGCTGTCCTTCATGCGCTTCCTCGGACTGGGGCTCGGCGACAGAGTGCCAGACGCCAAGACGATTTGGCTGTTTCGCGAGCATCTGACGCAGGCCTGCGCGGTGGAGAACCTGTTTGCCCGCTTCGACAAGCACCTCGCCAAGGCCGGCTATCTGGCGATGGGCGGGCAGATCGTCGACGCCACCATCGTGGCGGCGCCGAAGCAGCGCAACACCGACGCCGAGAAGGCCGACATCAAGGCGGGCAAGGTGCCGGACGCATGGAAGGAGAAGCCGGCCAAGCTGCGCCAGAAGGATCGCGATGCCCGCTGGACGGTGAAGTTCTCCAAGGCCAAGGTCGCCGAGGAGGGAAAGGCGCAGCAGCGCGACATCGCCATTCCCGCTTTCGGCTACAAGAACCATGCCGCCATCGACCGCCGGCACGGCTTCATCCGCGGCTGGAACGTCACGAGCGCATCCGCCTATGACGGCGCGCAGCTTCGCAACGTGCTCAACCGCGCCAATACCGGGTCTACGGTCTGGGCCGACACCGCCTATCGCTCGAAGAAGAACGAGGAGTGGCTCGACCGGAACGGATATGTCTCCGAAATCCACCACAAGAAGCCGAAGGGCCGGCCTATGAGCGAAGCGACGTCGCGGGCCAACGGCCGGCGCTCAAAGACCCGAGCCTTCGTCGAGCACGTCTTCGCCCGTCAGAAGGCGCAGATGAAACTCTTCATCCGCACGATCGGCATCGCCCGCGCCAGGACCAAGATCGGCATGACGAACCTCGCCTACAATCTGATGCGCTACGTCTGGCACCAGGGGCGAACTGCGCCTGCATGACGCCAAAAGCGGCGGAAAACGCCGCCGCGACGCCAAACTTGGCACCCAGCATCAACCTCAACGACCAAAACCGAAGCCACTTCCCGCCATCAGCCCGGGCCGAACCGCTTTGCCGCCCCACAGGTCTCGGAAATGCCGTAGTTCGAGGTGCCCGATTGGTCGCCATCGACCTCAACAAATCGGATTAAGATATTGGCCGACAAAAGCGCCCAGAAGATCGAGATTCCAGCCGATTGCGAGATCGATCCTCCGCGACTCGGCCCGGCGCAATACGCGCAGCTCCACATTCGCTGTGCGGCCGAACTTTCGAAGGCTGCACCGAAAGCACCGGAGGGGGCGGCGGACGAAATACACGACAAGGAGAGCGCTGAGGAGCAGGCCAACCGTGGCCACGCCGCGGCTGCGGAAGACACGGAGGAGTGGAGTGATAGCGATGCAAGTACGGAAGACTTGGCTGACCCGATTGTTCAGGCTCAACCCGACCACCGACCACCGGCCGCCGGCCGCCGACCCTCAAACGGTCGGCCTCCTGTCCTCCATACGGATTGCAGTGTGGGTCATTGCCGGCCTCTTGCTGTTGATACTGATCAACTTGCGGCTATAGCTCTTAGGGAAATGGCACCGCTAGATGACGACCGAAGAACGCAAATATCCCGGTGATCTGGCATCCGCGCAGCAGGTCCATGAGCTGGCGGAAGAATACCGCAAGGCGGCAAACCACCTCCTTCAGCTCGGCCGACCCGGCAAGCCGCTTAGCCGGGCGCCGTTCAGATTGGCGGCGATCCATGCGATCGAACTCTATTTGACCGCGCTCTTGCTCCACCGTGGGCATAACCCCAATCAGATCCGCAAGATGCAGCATGACCTGTCGGAGCGCACGGATCGCGCCATCGAGGCAGGCCTGCGCCTTCGCGCGAAAACAGCCAGGCATCTCCAGTCCCTCAGCCAGAACCGGGAATATCTCGTCACCCGCTACGGCCCCGAACTTGCCGCGACCGCCTCGCAGATAAACCGCCTCACCGCCACCCTTGAACAGGTGGCGGCAAAGGTCACTGTGTTGATGGCGCTGCCGTCAGGATCGCAGCGGGCAGGCCTACCTGCCGCCGGCGAGGTTCAAGGCCGGGACTCGGCGGCCTCCTCGTCTGCTGCGACAGCTAATCCAATGACATGATGCACCAGGAACACGTCGACGAGGTATGCAGCTTCGTCCCGTGAAATCGGCAACATGTCTCCGGTGATTTCATTATCGACATAAGACTCGGCATCCCAAAGGCTGCGAGTCAGTTCCTCGTTGGCCGGCTCGATCCGCTCAATAACCCTTTCGAACGCGGCGTTGGCGGCTTCGATAAGCACAGTACGGTCGGCCCCGGCGACTGGCAGGGACGCTATAACGACATGGGAATCCATGACGAATGTTTCCTTCTTGGAATGGCGGTCTCTTACCTCAGCATTTTCGGTAGCCATGCCGATGCTGGTTCTTGAA
>NZ_NNRI01000012.1 GCF_002270415.1 Mesorhizobium sophorae
GCAACCATCGAACCGATGTCGCCAGACCGCTTCAAACGGCTCCTTCACAAATACCTCGGCCCCGAAGCAAGCTGGAACGAGTGGTTCATCGACAACGTGGCCCAGATCGAACATCCAGACGGGCGCATGATCAGGCTTGCCCCAGCCAGCATTTTCACCAACAACGTATCGTTCTTCAGAACCGGCCCTCACCTTGCATGGCCGCCATATATCGACGACGGGTCTAGAAGCGAACGGTGAGCCATGCCGCAGTTTTTGCGCCTCGCACTTGTTCTGGGTGGCCTGCTGACCTTCTGGGCCATCAATGGCCTGGCTAGGGCGGCCGATCTCGAGGATCTCTATCAGTCCCAGACCATCGTCAACGGCAAGTATGAAAAGCACCGCGAGGTCGGCTTCAAGTTCTGCCTCGACGCGGTCCTGGTCCGGGTTTCCGGCGATCAACGCCTGCCGGCGAAACCGGAGATGACGGCACTGCGCGACAGGGCCGGCAGCTTCATCGCCAGCTTCCGCTATCGCGACCGCATGGAAGGCATCCCCAACCATGACGATCAGGGCACTTACGATCGGCCTCACAATCTCTATTGCCAGTACAGGCCGGCGGTGATCGATCCGGTGCTGGCCTCGCTCGGCAGCAAGCCGTGGCTGACCGAGCGGCCACGGCTGGCGGTGTTTTTGGCGGCCGAGCGCGACATCAGGCATTTCGCGCTCGATGCCGATGACGAGCGAGGCGTGCTGATGCGCGAATCGTTCAGCAATGCCGCAGCGCCGCTCGCCATGCGGGTGACTTTCCCCACCGCAGCGCTGCTGTCGCAGGCTGGACTGGACGACAAGACACTGCGCGACGCGGACATGGCAATGCTGGACATGGTTGCGAAAAAGGCCGGCGCCGATCAGGCACTTTCCGGCAGCATCGTGTGGAGCGACAAGGAGTTCGGCTGGATTGCAGACTGGCGGCTGGCCATGGCCGGCAAGACCTACACCTGGCAGGTGCGCGGCGTTTCATTCGACGAAGCTTTCCGTGTTGCAATGAAGGGCGCGGCGCAGATCCTGTCGGGCAATGGGCAACCGGAATAGACCTCGACCTGATCGCTGGCACAAACGTGTCGCATTGGTCAGCGGCAAGGGCTCGTGGTAAAAGCCGCCGAACGAGAGTTTTGGCGATGAACAAATTCACACCGGCAAAGCCAGCCGGCACGCGCAGCGTCGATGACATCACCGGCAGCCGCCGCTTGCGCCGTATGCGCAAGGCCGACTGGTCGCGCCGACTCGTGCAGGAGAACCGGCTTACGGTCGACGACCTGATCTGGCCGATCTTCGTCGTCGACGGCAGACAAGTGCGCGAGCCGATCGCCGCCATGCCGGGCGTCTTCCGCCTGTCGATCGATCTCGCCGTCAAGGAGGCCGAACGCGCGGCAAAGCTCGGCATTCCCGCACTCGCCACCTTCCCCAATGTCGATATCTCCCTGCGCGACCAGACCGGCTCGCACATTCTCGACCCCGACAACGTCATCAACCGCGCCACCCGGGCGATTAAGGACGCGGTGCCAGAGATCGGCATCATAACCGATGCCGCGCTCGATCCGTTCACCAGCCATGGCCATGACGGCATCCTGCGCGACGGCATCATCGTCAATGACGAGACGGTGGAACAGCTGACCGCCGCAGCGGTCATCCAGGCGGCAGCCGGCGCCGACATCATCGCGCCGTCCGACATGATGGACGGCCGCATCGGCGCCATCCGCGACGCACTCGACGCCAACGGTTTCCAGGACGTGGCGATCATGTCCTATGCGACCAAGTTCGCCTCGGCCTTCTATGGTCCCTATCGTGAGGCGGTCGGCACCGCCGGCCTGCTCAAGGGCGACAAGAAGACCTATTATATCGACCACGCCAATTCCGACGAGGCGGTGCGCGAGGCCGAACAGGACATCGCCGAGGGCGCCGACATGCTGATGGTCAAGCCCGGCCTGCCCTATCTCGACATCATCCGGCGGCTGAAGGATGAATTCCAGATGCCGACCTTCGCCTACCAGGTGTCAGGCGAATATTCGATGATCAAGGCCGCCGGCGCCAATGGCTGGATCGATGGCGAGAAGGCGATGCTGGAATCCCTGCTGGCCTTCAAGCGCGCCGGCTGCGACGGCATTTTGACCTATTTCGCGCCCGAAGTGGCAACGATGCTGAAGGGATAGTTTTCTCTTCCCACCGATGGCCGGTCGCGGCGGGCAACGCCGGCGACCTCCTCGATGTCCATCAACAATTTCTGGCTACCGGACGGGAGCCCCAGCGAAGGTCGTTGGACCAATCGCCGGGGTTTGCTGCATCCATATAAACCGCTTGCATTTCGCAATCAGTTTGCTACTCCTTTGCACAATTGGTTATGGAGGAGGCTTTCATGTCCAAACTTCGCGTCAATGCTTTCACACTGTCGCTCGACGGCTACGGCGCCGGTCCGGATCAGGATCTGCAAAATCCGCTCGGTGTCGGCGGGGAAGCCTTGCACAAATGGGCCTGGAGCACCCGCACCTTCCGCACGATGTTCGGCGAAGAGGGTGGCGCGACCGGCACTGACGAGGACTTTGCAGCGCGCAGCTTCGAGAATGTCGGCTCCTGGATCCTCGGTCGCAACATGTTCGGGCCGATCCGCGGCGAATGGCCTGACGACAGCTGGAAAGGCTGGTGGGGCGACAACCCACCTTACCATGTGCCGGTCTTCGTGCTGACCCACCACGAGCGGGCATCCCTCACCATGGAAGGCGGCACGACATTCCATTTCGTCACAGACGGCATCCATTCGGCGCTTGAACAGGCGAAAGCGGCGGCGGATGGCAGGGACGTGCGGGTTGGCGGCGGCGTCGCCACCATCCGGCAATATCTGCAGGAGAAACTGATCGACGAGATGCATCTGGCAATCTCGCCGCTGCTGCTCGGTGCCGGTGAGAACCTTTTTGCCGGCCTGGATATGCCCAAGCTTGGCTACCAATGCAGCGAGCAGGTGGCAACAGCGCTCGCCACGCATGTGATCGTCAAGCGGGCTTAGGAGGCGAAACCCTTGGTCCAGGCCCCTTTCTCCCCGTCACTATACGGGGAGAAATGCACGGCAGGGCAACGAGGGGCGGCGCAACCGATCGAAGATTGCCTTTCCCGACAATACCGCCGATGGCAATATGGCATCAAATTACGTCTAGTCCACGCAGTGATTTGGCCGAGTTCAACTGTTGAAGTTGGCGCCGCCCCTCATCCGCCTGCCGGCGTTCGTCGTTCGAAAAGCCAAGCAATTGGCTTTTCGTCCGTTGTGCGGACCACTCCTCAACTCCCCGTATAGTGACGGGGAGAAGGGAACCTTACCTCAATACTTCTCCGGCACGTAGAGTTCGCGGGGCAGCGTCTGGCGTTCGTATTCGGGATTGAAGACGCGCTCGGGCAGCGTGATCTCCTCGTGCGGCACCTCTTCATACGGCAACTGCTTGAGCAGATGGTCGATGCAGTTCAGCCGCGCCCGCTTCTTGTCGTTGCCCTCGACGATGAACCAGGGCGCCTCGGGAATGTTGGTGCGGGCGAAGGTCTCTTCCTTGGCCTTGGTGTACTGCTCCCAGCGCACCCGCGACTGCAGGTCCATCGGCGACAGCTTCCACTGCTTCATCGGATCATGGATGCGCATCAGGAAGCGCATCTGCTGCTCCTCGTCGGTGATCGAGAACCAGTATTTGACCACGGTGACGCCCGAGCGGACCAGCATCCGCTCGAACTCCGGCACGTCGCGGAAGAATTCTTCGACCTGGTCGGGCTCTGCAAAACCCATCACCCGTTCAACACCGGAGCGGTTGTACCAGGAGCGGTCGAACAGCACGATTTCGCCGCCAGCCGGCAGATGCGGCACATAACGCTGGAAATACCATTGCGACTTCTCGCGCTCGGTCGGTGCCGGGAGGGCGACGACGCGGCAGATGCGCGGATTGAGCCGCTGGGTGATGCGCTTGATGACGCCACCCTTGCCGGCGGAGTCGCGGCCCTCGAAGATCACCACCAGCTTCTTCTTGTGATAGGCGACCCAGGACTGCAGTTTGATCAGCTCTGACTGCAAGGTGATCAGGTCGCGAAAATACTGCATGCGATCGATCGATGGCGGATGCGAGTTCTTGTAGATCTTGGCGATCTCCATCGACAGCGCCGGCTCCGACATTTCAAGCTCATAGTCCTCGTCGAGCGTGTCGGCGAGCTCGGCCTCAAGCCAGTCCCTGGCAGGAGAATTCTGTTTTAGCTCGGTCATATCAGCTGCTCCGCTTGCAAGCCCTGTCAATCCACGTCCAGCGCCCCAACCCCTGGCCTGCGTCCTGGAGTGGCAACACCTGAGCCGACTTCAATATAGGCCGGCAATGACGGTTTTATTGCAGCCTGGAGGGAGACTGGCGCCACTGCGAATTCCGCGAGGCATGATCGATCCATCGTCGTGGCATGGCGACAAGCGGCTCGAATTGTCCTACAAATGTGGCAGGCCCGCCCGGGCACTGCCTTTCAACAACAAATCGCGAGGACTGACATGGAATACCGCACCCTCGGCCGTTCCGGCTTGAAAGTTTCGACCCTGACCATGGGCACCATGACCTTCGGCGGTGCCGGCGCATTTTCGGCTGTCGGCAAGACCGACCTCGACGAGGCGCGCCGGATGATCGATCTCTGCATCGATGCCGGCATCAATGTCATCGACACCGCCAATGTCTATTCGAACGGTATCTCCGAAGAGATCATCGGCGAGGCGCTCGGCGGCAAGCGCAAGGGCGACGTGCTGATCGCCTCCAAGGCGCGGATGCGGATCGGCAACGGTCCCAACGATGAAGGCCTGTCGCGCTATCACCTGATCCGCGAATGCGAGAAGAGCCTGAAGCGGTTGAAGACCGATGTCATCGACATCTACTTCCTGCACGAATGGGACGGTACGACGCCGCTCGAGGAAACCATCGCCGCGCTGGATACGCTGGTTGCCCAGGGCAAGGTCCGCTATGTCGGCTGCTCCAACTATTCCGGTTGGCAGGTGATGAAGGCGCTCGGCATCAGCGACAGCCATCACCAGCCGCGCTTCGTCACCCAGCAGATCCACTACACGCTGGAAGCGCGCGAGGCGGAATATGAACTGCTGCCGATTTCTGTCGACCAGGGCCTGGGTGTGCTGGTCTGGAGCCCGCTTGCCGGCGGATTGCTGTCCGGCAAATACCGCCGCGACAGCCCAACTGCCCGCCAGCTTGCCGGCTGGTCGGAACCGCCGATCCGCGACGAGGACCGCCTCTGGCGGATCGTCGATGTCCTTGTCGAGATCGGCACGCAGCGCGGCGTGTCGGCGGCACAGGTGGCACTGGCGTGGCTACTCGGCCGGCCGGCGGTCAGTTCGCTGGTGATCGGCGGCAGGACTGAAACGCAGTTCCGCGACAACATCGCCGCGGCAAGCCTGGTGCTGACCGGCGAGGAGCGTGACCGCCTCGACACGGTCAGCCGGCCACCCGTTCTCTATCCCTACTGGCACCAGCAACTGACGGCAAAGGACCGTTTTGGTCCCGCCGATCTGGTGATTGACCGCAGCGGCGTGTGACCACGGGAGGTTTGCGGCGGGGCTCGGCGGACGAAGCCCGCACTTAACCCGTGATATAGCGCCAGACCTCGGCATCAGGCTCGATCTGGCCGCTGAGGACAAAGCATTTGTAGAGCACGAGCAGGGAGATCGCCTGCTCGGCCTTCTCGTCGGCGAAGGTGCGGCAATAGGCATTCGCCGCGGCAATGATGCGTTCGGCTGCAGCCGGGTGCTGCTCGAAATAGCGCACTTTTTCGGCAAGGTCGGCGGTCGAAATACCGGGCAATCTCCTTGAGGTCGTAATAGTACATGCTCGGTATCAGCGGCAGATTGTCGATATGCACCGCAGCCGGGCTGGGCGAAAATGCGTCCTGCAGCTTGTTGTAGTAATTCAGCCTCCGGCGAACCGAACCGTCCGCAAGCCGGGCTTTTTCGAGGCGACCCACAAGCCGCCGGCGGAAAAGCGCCTGCGGCGCGATATCGCGCACGACGTTTCGCGCAAAATAAGAAACCCCTTGCCGTCGTTCGTTGTATGGTCGCCATGGTTTCACTTGATCAAAACGAACGCGCGGATCGCCATGCGTTGGCGCCCCGGCCCCCTACAACATTGTCCCGTGCATCTTGCAAGCCCGGGCCATCATCGACGCGAACGGCCGGGCACGATCGCTTCAGCTGTTGTGTTTGACGGCTAATGCTCCTAGGCAGGGTCAGAGCCGCAAGGCAGTGAAAAAGGAGCCGATATGGCGCGACCACCAAACTACGATCAGGAACGCAAGGAACGCGACCGCCAGAAGGCGGCCAAGAAGGCTGAAAAGCTGGCGGCCAAGGTTGCCGCACGCGAGCGTTCGAAGCCCGAAGACGAGACTGAAACCGAAACCGAAACGGCAAAGTGACGGCAAAAGGCCCGCGCATGCGGGCCGTGCCTCATTCCAGATTGTCGCCTTGGATCAAGCCGGCGCCTTGTCGCTGACGAAGACGTCCACTTCGCGCGCCGCCGCAATGAAGGCCCGCCTGGCGTTCATCGCCGGCTTGTCGCCGGCCAGCGCATCGTGACAGGCCTGCAGGGCCGCGCGATGCTTGGGGCTGCGCTTGCCGGGCCAGCTGTTGAGCAGGTAATCGGAAGCCTCGCGAGCCGTACGCAAGAGCTGAGTGCTCCCCGCCGTGACTGACTTGACGGTCACGGGTGTTTCAAATCGGTTGTTTTCCATCGCCGCTCTTACGCCATCGGTGTCCGCGAAGCGAGGCCGAAAGTGCACGGCGCGCCCGGACGTCGCCTTTTGCGCGGCGCGTACCGCATGCCTTAGGCGGCGATGACGGCAAAACCCCTGGCGCGAAGACCGCGCCGGTCGTTGGCGAGCGACGTCACCAGGCGGTCGCGGCTGCCGACGATGTGGACCGAAAGCAGGCGCGCGGCTTCATCGGCGTCGCCGAGGCGTGCCGCCGCCAGAATGGCGCGATGTTCCGCCCAGGCGCGAGCAAGGGCGGCCTCGTCGCGAACCTCCAGCCAGCGGGCCCGCGACAGGCGTGTCATGGCATCGCGGACCGCCCGGAACAGGAATTCGTTGCCTGACAGGCGCGCTAGCTCGATGTGAAAATCCATGCCGATACGATGCCATTCCTCCCGTGGCGTGTCGGTGTCACAGGAGTCGAGCATCGCCTCGATCACATCGACCGCGCTGCGGTCCGTCAGCGCACATGTCAGGTGAAGGGCTGCAACCTCGACCGCCTCCCGGTAGACGGCAATCTGCTCGAGCTCAGCCAGGTTGATCGGCGACACCGTCCAGCCACGCCCGTCCCTGCCGACAAGGCCCTCGGTCTCGAGCCGCAGCAGCGCGGCCCTAACCGGGGTTCGCGAGGCGCCGAAGCGACTTTCGATCCAGCGCTCGGTCAGTTTCTCGCCGGGACCGATCTCGAGGCCCAGGATCATCTGGCGAAGCTGTTTTTCGACGCTCTGCATCTGCGACATTGTCATTCCCGTTTTTCTGACCGTTGGCTGTCGATCGGTTTTCTGGCCGCTTTTTCCGATCACGTTTGAGAGGGTCGCATTGACAGCACCCATGCTTGCGTCCATGACGGATGCCACTTTGGTATCCCAAAACGGTATCCGCAGCAACCGCCAACACGGCACTGCTCGGACAGGACGCATGATATGCAGAACACGCCCCCGCCGACCGACAGCACCTACAACATCCATTGGCGGCGCAATCTGTTCGTGTGCTTTGCCGGTTCGTTCTCGACACTTATCGCCATGACGCTGCTTTTGCCGTTCCTGCCGCTCTATATCGAGCAGCTCGGCGCTGAAGGCCACGCGGCGATCGTGCAATGGTCGGGGATCGCCTATGGCGCGACCTTTTTCGCGGCGGCACTTGTGGCGCCGCTGTGGGGACGTCTCGGCGACCGCTACGGCCGCAAGGTTATGCTGGTTCGCGCCAGCTTTGGCATGGCCATATGCATGTCGCTGACCGGCATGGTCCAGACCGTCTGGCAGTTGGTGCTGCTGCGGCTGCTGATCGGTTTTGCCGGCGGTTATTCCTCGGGATCAACCATCCTGGTTGCCATGCAGACGCCCAAGGAGCGTTCGGGCTGGGCTTTGGGCCTGCTGTCGGCGGGTATCACCGGTGGGGCACTGGTCGGCCCGCTGGTTGGTGGCGCCCTGCCGCCGCTGATCGGCATCCGCGCCACGTTCCTGCTGTCCGGCGGCGTCATCTTCCTGGCATTCCTGGCGACCACGTTTCTGATCAAGGAGAACCCCCGGCCAAAGGCGACGGACGCCGCATCGAAGGGCAAGCCGAAAGGCGGCTGGGCACAAATCCCCGACAAACGGCCTGTCATCGCCATGCTGGCGACCGGCATGCTGTTGAGTTTCGCCACCATGTCGATCGAGCCGATCATCACCGTCTATGTGCAGCAATTGATCGAAGACCAGAGCCGCGTCACGCTGATCTCCGGCGTCGTCATGTCGGCGGCGGCGCTTGGCGCCATCCTGTCGGCTTCACGCCTCGGCAAGCTCGCCGACCGCATCGGCCATTGGAACGTCATCATCGGCGCGCTTGCCGTCTCAGCGCTGCTGCTGATTCCTCAGGCCTTCGTCACGCAGAGCTGGCAACTCATCGGCCTGCGCTTCCTGATGGGCCTGGCGCTGGGCGGGCTCCTGCCCTGCATCACCAGTGTCATCCGTCACAATGTTCCCGATGGCGTCGGCGGCAATGTGCTCGGGCTCTCGATCTCCGCCCAGTATGTCGGACAGGTCGCCGGCCCCTTGCTTGGCGGATTTGCCGGCGGCCATTTCGGCATGCGCTCGGTGTTTCTGGGAACATCCATCTTGATGGCCGGCGGCGCGGTCTATAACTGGCTGGCGCAATCGCGCCGCGAGCAGGACATGCTCGCCAATGCCGGCAAGCCCTGACCGAATTGGGTCGTATGCCTTGAACGTCACGGAGCCCCAGACATGAGCACGGCCGAGCAATCTTCCGTCAACATCGGCCGGATCCTCGTCCTGACCGGCGGCCTCTGTGGCGCCGCCGGCGTGGCGCTGTCGGCTGCTGCGGCGCATCTGGGCGGTGCCTTTGTCGGCACTGCCGCATCCTTCCTGCTCATGCACGCGCCGGTGTTCCTTGCGACCGGACTGCTTGGCGCGAACCGGACGCTGCGCATCGGCAGCCTGATCCTGCTGGTTGGGCTGCTGTTGTTCTGCGGCGACCTGCTGGCCCGCGACTTCCTCGGTTCGCGGCTGTTCCCGCTGTCGGCGCCGATCGGCGGCACCTTGCTCATCGCCGGCTGGCTGGTGATCGCTGGCTCGGCGCTGGTGCGCACACGTTCCTGACCAGGCTGGAGCAGCAGCCTTTATCGATGTCTCTGGGGGGCGATGTCCCCGGCTCACTGCCCGGGACGGTTCCATTCGCGAAAACCGACGCGATCCTGTCACACCGCGTTTGTCGATCGATCAATCCTGCCGGCTTTCGGTCCTGTCGAGCGCTTCGCAACCGTGCCGCCGCAGCTTCGCCAATAGACGCCTCTCCGGCCGTTTGGACGCCGGCGCGATGCCCCAGTAGTTGCGGTAGATGTCTTCGAACAGATAGCTCACGGGATGCATGATGCACTCCTTTCAAGATTTGAATCGATCCAATCGGTACGCACAAAAAAGCTATCCCGATCAGCTCCGCCTGCGCTCCACGAAGAACCGCAGTTCGCGAACCCATAGGCTGGCATTCTCGTGGCGCCTCTGTTTCGTGGCGGTCGAACCGATGCTCCAGTCGTTGCGGTAGATGTCTTGGAAGAGATAGTTGACGGGATGCATGACACATCTCCCTTTGCTGGTTTTGAATCGATCCAATCATGTGGACCTTTGTTCCCTTGGATCGATTCAAGGATACACCTCGCCAAGTCGTTGTTCAAGGCAGAATTTGAACCGATCCAACGAAAGTGTTAGATGGGATGAATTCAGGAGACGAAGATGGCCCCATTGAGCTCTGGAAAGACAAGACCGGTCCGGCTGGCAGACATTGCCAAAGCGGCCGGCGTGTCGCACGGCACCGCGTCCAACGTGTTCGCCCGCCCGGAGATCGTGCGCGAGGAGGTCCGCGAACGGGTCAAGGCGGCAGCCGAGGCAATGGGATATGGCGGACCCGACCCCAAGGGTCGGCTGCTGCGCGCCGGCAAGGTCAATGCCATCGGTGTCGCGACCGCGGAACCGTTGTCCTATTTCTTCAACGACCCTTTCGCCCGGGTCATGATGGCAAGCATCTCGCAGGCTTGCGACGCGACTGGTGCGGGGATCTCGCTGGTCTCCGCCGCCAACAACGAACAGCTCGCCTGGAACATCCAGAGCGCGCTGGTCGATGGCTTCATCGTCTTCTGCATCGAAGGCGGCTCAAGGCTGGTAGAACTGGCGCGCGAACGCAAACTCCCGTTTGTCGCGCTCGATCTTGATTCGGACGACGACGATGCGGTCGCGGCGATCGGTGTCGACAACATTGCCGGCGCCGGTCTCGCGGCGCGCCATCTGACCGAGCTCGGGCATCGTCGCTTTGCCGTGCTTGCCCTGCCCTGTGCCGACGCCGGCTTCGGCCCAACCACGCAGGCGCAGGTGGAGAAGGCCCTCTACTCCGGGACGCGTGACCGCCTGCGCGGCTACTTCGCCGAACTCTCGCGCGTCGACATCGACGTCTCGAAGGTGCCGATCTACGAAACCGTCAATGACGAGGAGAGCGTCTGGGCGGGCCTCGATCATATCTTCGCCGGCGCCGAGACACCGACTGCCATCCTGGCAATGTCGGACAGGATCGCCTTGCATGCGCTGGACTGGCTGCGCCAGCACGACATCACTGTCCCGGGCGACGTTTCGATCGTCGGCTTCGACGGTGTCCCGGAAGGAGCGGTCTCCAAGCCGCCGCTGACCACAATCGTCCAGCCGATCGCCGAGATGGGTCGCCTTGCCGTCAAGGCGATCCTCGAAAACGACGGCACGTTCAGTCGGCAATCGCTGCCGGTCGACCTCGTGGTGCGGGCCTCATCCGGCCCCTCGCCCGCCTGACGCCTCAACGCCCCATTCTTGTTGCCATCGACGACATGACGAAGGACGCCTGGACCGGCAGTGCGGCGTTTTGAGCCGGTCTGCTTTTCCCGGCCCTGCCAAGGCTCGAAAGCCATTCGAGATAGTAGGCAAGCGCAAACTGCATGGCGATGCCGGCGGCAATCAACAGGCTGTCATAGGCCAGCCCGCCCGGGTTGATCAGCTTCAGCACCTGCGCCGTCAGGGCGAGCACCGTGCCGGCAATGAAAACCGGCAACGATCGCTTGCCCAATATGGCAAGCGGATGATCGCGCCCGGTGCGGAACAGGTTCGAGACGGCGGGGAATGCCACGATCAGGTAGCTCACCGCCAGGATATGCAGCAGCCTCGGCAGTGCCAGGAACGTCTTGTCGAAGCCGGTCAGCACCGGAGGCAGGCCCAACCAGGAGATCTGCCCCCAGAGCGGACTGTGCACCCAGACCAGCGCCGTGGCGGTGTAGGCCAAAGCGGCGCCAACCAGCCAGCGATTGACCGGGATGGTGCCACCGCGACGCACATGCAGCGTGCCTGCCAGGCCGATGTTGAACAGGAACTGCCACGACAGCGGGTTGAGAAACCAGAAGCCGGGCTCGGGATAGTTCGGCGGCGCGATCTGGTAGATCCCGGCGACCAGCCACAGCGCACCGGATGCGACCAGCGCCGGCAATGGCCGGTAGCTGACGAAGAGCAGGAAGACCGGCGCCAGCAGGAGCAGCACCGCATAGACCGGCAGGATGTTGTTGTAGCCAAGCTGATGGCCGAGCGTCACGATGCCGACCAGCACTTGCGGCGTATTCTTGATCAACGGCTCGATGTTGATCATCGTCAACAGCTCCGGTCGGCGGGCGAACACCGCCGCCGCGCAAAAGATCGCCATCACCACCATGGTGGTAACGATGTGGGCGGCATAGAGCACGCCAGCACGGCGCCACAGCTTCAACGTTGCCAGGAGCCGGTTTCCAGGCTGGAATTTCTTGCCATAGGCGAGCGCGACCGAGATTCCGGAAATCAGCACGAAGACCTCTGCCGCGTCTGAAAAGCCGAAATTCTTGTAGGTCAGATACTCGAAGGCGGTACCCGGCACGTGGTCGACAAAGATGGTCAGCAAAGCGAGGGCGCGAAGCACATCTATGCGCGTGTCACGCTCCGAGACACGCGTATCGCGGTCCGGGGAAAGTTGGGTGGTCATCGACAAAAGGCCTCAAAGCTGGTTGTTCATGCCGGCAATGCGACCCCCGGCGCACCGCTTCGATTCCTCCCATAGGAATGATATCGGCGAAGAAACCGACAGTAATGCGCCCGGTTCAATCAACTTTCGCGGAGCTTGAAAATATTGCGTTTTGAAGCCGGCAAACTGACCGGAACCGTCATGAAATCAAAAGGATGAGGCCATGACCGAAGAGACCTCACAAGATGGTGCGTTACGGCGTGATCTCGCCTTCTGCCACCGCCTTTACAGGCCGGCGGATTCAACTGGTCAATGCTTCTTCCTGCTGCATGGGTCGGGTGTCGATGAGACGACATTGGTGCCGCTGGCACGAGAGATCGCGCCGCACGCCACGCTGGTCGCCGTGCGCGGCCGCATCGTCCAGGAGGATGGTTTCCGCTGGTTCGCGCGCATCACGCCGACGCGCTTCGAACAGCACAGCATCCGCACCGAAACCAACGCTTTTGCAGGGTTCGTCACGGATGTGGCCACACGCCACAATCTCGATCTCTCCCGCACGATTTTTCTCGGCTATTCGAACGGCGCCAATCTGGTTTCGAGCCTGATGCTGCTGCATCCGGGCCTCGTCGAACGCGCCGCGCTGTTGCGGCCGATGCCGGTGCTCGATGACGTGCCGGCGACGGATATGGCAAGCGTGCGGGTGCTGATCGTCGCCGGAGCTGCAGATCTTACCTATGCGCCTTTCGCGCCGGCTCTGGTGACATTGCTCAGCCGACATGGCGCCGACCTTGACGCGAGGATTGTTCCATCGGGTCATGAATTCGGCAGCGCCGACGCGGCAATCGTAAGGCAATGGCTGAACGCGCCCGTCACCGAATAAACTTGTCCACCGCGTCGATTGCCAACCAATCATGCTGGTTTCCAGCCCGAAACCAGCGGGTTTCGTGCCCAGAGTCTGACAGACCTCTTCCTTTATGCACAACACCGACATATCCCTGTCACATACAGACTATGGAGATACTGTTCACTGAGGGGAGGTCTGCATGGCCGACAAGAACAGCATCACTCTGCTCGACGACACATCAACATTGCCGGCAATCGTTGCCAGCCCGTCCGACATCGCCAGGATCGAAAGCACGATCGACGTCGGGGATCGCGCCGGCATTTCGGTCTATGGCGACCGCGCCCAGCAGGCAGTCAGCGACTATGCCGACAAGATCCTGGGCCAGTTGCGCAATCGCGATCTCGGCGATACCGGCAACCTCCTGACAGACATCATCATGAAGGCCAAGAACCTCGATCCGGCTTCGCTGAAGGACGAAGGATTTCTAGGCAATCTGTTCTCCTCGTTCAAGGCGCGGCTAGAGCGCTTCAAGGAAAAGTATGAGGACGTCGCCGGCCAGATCGACCGCATCGGCCTCGAACTCGACCGCCATAAGGACACACTGCGGCGCGACATCGCCGTGCTCGACGACCTCCACGAGCAGACAAAGGATTCCATCCTCAAGCTCGACGCCTATGTGCAGGCGGGCAAGAAGTTCGTCGAGGACTACCGCGCGAATGAATTGCCCAAGCTGAAAGCCGCGGCTGATTCGGCCAGTGGCGATGTCGGCGGCACACTGGAGGCGCAGACCTACCAGGATGCGGTGCAGGCGCTGGATCGTCTGGAAAAGCGCGTCTTCTATCTGGTGCAGGCGCGCCAGCTCGGCATCCAGCAATTGCCGCAGATCCGCATCGTCCAGTCAGGCGACGAGACGCTGATCGAGAACCTGCAGGCGACCTCGGCGCTGACGGTGCCGGCCTGGAAGCAGAAAATGGTTATCCTGCTTGGGCTGACCAACCAGAAATCGGCGCTGGAGCTGCAAAAGACGGTGACCGACGCCACCAACGAGATGATCCGCCAGACCTCCAAGATGATGAAGGACCAAGCGATCTCGATCGAGGAGCAAGCACAGCGCGGCATCGTCGACGTCGAAACGCTGGCGCAGGCCAACCGCGACCTCATCGACACCGTGCAAGGCGTGCTGAAGGTCCAGCAGGAGGGCCGCCAGAAGCGGGCCGATGCCGAAAAGCAGATGGACCAGATGACAATCGACCTTAAGAAAGCGCTGACCCAGGCCTGATCGGAACCGCCATGCCGAAGACGCTGACGTCCGTTCTGCTGCTGGCCTTGGCGGTGCTGCTGGCGGCCTGCAATTCGAGCAACGTCAAATTCTCTATCGTGTCGGGTTCGGAAAACACCGTGCTGCAGCCGATCGTCCAGGAGTTCTGCGACAAACAGGGCGCCGCATGCACCTTCGCCTATGAGGGCTCGCTCGACATCGGCCTTGGCCTGCAGCGGCCTGGCGGGCTCGACCAGGACGCGGTCTGGCCGGCCTCGAGCGTGTGGGTCGACCTGTTCGATTCCGGCCGCAAGGTGCGCAACTTGACGTCGATCGCGCAGATGCCGGTCATTCTGGGGGTGCGCAAATCCAAGGCCGCCGAACTCGGCTGGGTCGGCAAGGATGTCTTCATGAAGGACATCCTGGCCGCGGTGAAGGACGGCAAGCTGAAATTCCTGATGACCTCGGCGACGCAATCCAATTCGGGCGCCAGCGCCTATCTGGCGATGCTGTCCAGCGCACTCGGCGGCAAGGAGGTGATTGAGCCCGGCGATCTCGACAATCCGAACGTGCGCGAGACGGTGAGCGCGCTGCTGCAGGGGGTCGAGCGTTCGTCCGGCTCGTCGGGCTGGCTCGCCGATCTCTATGTCGACAGCGCCGGCAAGGGCACCGTCTACGACGCGATGTGGAACTATGAGGCGACGCTGAAGGAGACCAACGACAAACTGAAGCAGATGGGCAAAGAGCCGCTCTACGCCGTCTATCCGGCCGACGGCGTCGCGGTCGGCGATTCGCCACTCGGCTTCATCGACCACGGACGCGGCCCGGAGGTCGAAAAATTCTTCACCGACCTGCTCGTCTATCTGCAGTCCGACGCCGTGCGCAAGCGTATCGCCGACACCGGCCGGCGGCTGCCGCTCGGCGGCTCGGCGATCCAGGCCGCAGCCGAAACCGACTGGAATTTTGATCCAGGAAAACTGGTGACCTCGATCCGCATGCCCGAACCGGCGGTGATCCGCAAGGCGCTCGATCTCTATCAGGAAGCCCTGCGCAAGCCGTCGCTGACGGCATTGTGCTTCGACTTCTCCGGCTCGATGGAAGACCAGGGCGAGAAACAATTGCAGGCCGCGGCGCAGTTCCTGTTCACGCCGGAAAAGGCGAGCGAAGTGCTGGTGCAATGGACGCCGTCCGACCACATCTTCGTGCTGCCGTTCGACAGTGTCGTACGCGCCAATTTCGAAGCGACCGGCGATGCGGGCGGGCAGGCCCAGCTGCTGGCCGCCGTTGCCGACCAGCATGCCGGCGGCGGCACCGACATGTACGCCTGTGCCCAGCAAGCGCTGCAGCAGATCACGGCGACGGCGGATCTGTCGAAATACCTGCCGGCGATCGTCATCATGACCGATGGCCCTACCGACGGCAGCGCCGACCTGTTTCTCAGCCAATGGCGCAGCGCGCCGGTGCGCGTGCCGGTGTTCGGCATCACCTTCGGCGACGCCGACAAGAGCCAGCTCGACAGCCTTGCCAAGGCGACTTCGGCACGGGTATTCGATGGCAGCGGCGATCTGGCCGGAGCCTTCCGTGCCGCCCGCGGCTACAACTGAGATGCGTGGCTAGGATGCGCGGCTTCGGCAACGACTGGAACTGGATCGTGGCGGGCCTGGTCTCGGCGGCACTGCTGGTCGGCTTGAGTTTTCTGACGCATTTTCCGTTCCTGGTGTCGGCGGTCATCGCCGCGCTGGTCTTTGCCGGGCTTGTGTTCGTGCTGGCGCCGCGCCAGCTGTTCGAAGGCCTAGACCTCAGCTCACTCAGTGGCAGCCGGGTTGCCTTTGCGCGTGAGTTGCTGGCGCAGGCCCAGCCGGCAGCTGACCGGCTTGCCGCAACCGCCCGCACCATTTCCGACAAGGACATGGCGGCCAAAGTGAAGAACCTGTCGGACATCGCCGCCGATGTGATCACCAGGGTCGAAACCAAGCCTGAAAGCGCGCCCGCCGTGCGGCGGTTCCTCACCTACTACGTGCCGCAGGCTGCTGAAGTTTCGGAGGGCTACGCGGCGTTGGCGAACCGGCGCGCGCCAAGCCAGGCGCGGCTGGCCAATGTCGGCGCGGTGATCACCAAGCTTCAGGACGCCTTCGTGCACTATGCCGACAGCCTGGCCGACAGTGAACTCGGCACGCTCGACGTTGACCTGCGACTCATTCAGGAGTCGCTGAAAGAGGATATCGGTCGCTGATGGCCATTTCCCGCCGCGCTTTCGGATTGGGTCTGCTTGGTGCCGCCGCCGCCGGCACCGGCGGCTACCTGACGCTCAAGGATCGCCCGGAGTTCCGCGGCTATCTGGGCAACAAGGCACATCTGTTCGGCTTCATCGGCGGCGAGAAACAGGCGTTCCTGGCTGATCCGGATGTCGTTCACGCGCTGGGTGGCTAAGGGCTGGAGATCGACGCACGTGTCGCGGGTTCGGTCGAGATGGTGCGCGAATCCGCGCTGTTGTCGCAGAAGCCGCAGTTCCTGTGGCCGTCGTCGTCGATCATGGTCGACCTGGCGCGCAAAAGCGGCGTGGCGATCCGCAACGACCAGGTGGTGCTCAACTCGCCGATCGTCGTCTACACCTGGGGGCCGGTGGTCGAGGGGCTGAAGAAGAGTGGACTAGTCACGGTCGCCGCCAAGGGCGGCTACAACCAGCTCGACCTCAAGGCATTGCTCGATGCCATACTGGCCGGCAAGACCTGGTCGGACCTCGGCATTGACGAGCTCTACGGCCGGTCGCGCATCGTCTCGACCGACCCCAACCGCTCAAACTCCGGCTTCATGTTCGCCGGGCTGGTGCTCAGCCTGATGAGCGGCGACGTGGCGACGCAGGAACTGCTGGCACAAACATGGCGACGAGGCCAAGGCGATCTTCCGCAGCATGGGGCTGAAGTCGTCGTCGTCGGGAAAGCTGTTTGACCAGTACATCGCCGGTGGCCTCGGCGCCGAGCCGATGGTGATTGGCTACGAAAACCAGCTGGTCGAATGGGCGCTCGCCGATCCGGCGCGCTGGCAAAGGGTACAGGCCGGCACGGGCGCCAAGCCGGAGATCCTCTACCCCAGGCCGACCGTCTACTCGGCGCATCCGTTGATTGTCATCGATCCGACGGTCGACAGGATGCTGGAGGCACTGACCAGCCCGAAACTGCAGGAGTTGGCCTGGTCGAAGCACGGTTTTCGCGGGCCGCTCGGCACCGTCATCGGCGGCGCCGATGCCGCGATCGCCGGGGTGCGGCCAGCCGAAATCGAAGCCGTGCTGCCGATGCCTTCAGCCGATGTGATGCTTGCGCTGCTCGCCCAGATGGAAGGGTAAGCCTACCCTCGCCCCATCCGGTTCCAGGCATCCAGCCCGGCGATCTTGTAAGCTTCGGCGAGCGTCGGATAGTTGAAGGTGTTGTTGACGAAGAAGTCGACGGTGCCGCCGAGATTGATCACCGCCTGGCCAATGTGGATGAGCTCTGTGGCGCCCTCGCCGATGATGTGCGCACCGAGCAGGCGGCGCGTTTCGATCGAGAACAACAGCTTCAGAAAGCCGGTATTGACGCCCATGATGTGGCCGCGCGAGGTCTCGCGAAAACGCGCCACGCCGACCTCGTAGGCGGCCCCACTTTCACGCACCTGTTCCTCGGACTGGCCGACCGTCGAGATTTCCGGCACCGCATAGATGCCATAGGGAAAGGTTTCGGGCGGCGGCGGCAAGGGCACGCCGAAAGCATGACAGGCCGCCACCCTGCCCTGCTCCATCGAGGTCGAGGCCAGGCTCGGAAAGCCGATGACGTCGCCGGCGGCGTAGATGTTGGGCGCGCTGGTCTGGAAGGTCTGCGGATCGACCTTGATCCGCCCCCTTGAGTCGGCTTCGATGCCGACGATATCCAAGCCCAGGCTGCCGACATTGCCGGTTCGGCCGGCGGCGTAGAGCACCACCTCGGAGCGAATGGTACGGCCATCGGCCAGTTCGACCTCGGCGGCGTCCTGCTTGGACCGGATTTCCTTCACCGCGCTGCCCAGCCGGATCGTCATGCCGCGATCACGCATCTGATGGATGAAATCGTCGACGATCTCGCGGTCGACGAAATCGAGGATAGAGTTGCGCGGCTCGACCAATGTCACCGGCACGTCCAGCGCGGAAAAGATCGTCGCATATTCGACCCCGATGACGCCGGCGCCGATCACGGTCAGCGTACGCGGCAAACGGTCGAGCTCCAGCATCTCGTCGCTGTCGAAGATTCGGGTCCTGTCGAAAGGCACATCGCGCGGCCTGTGCGGCCTTGTGCCGACCGCGATCAGCGCATTGGCAAAACCAACCTCGCTGTAGTCGCCTGTGTCGGTGGTCAGGCTGACCTTGTTGGGGCCAAGAAACTTCACGTCGGCGCGGGCGCTCTTGACAGTGTTGCGCATGAACTGGTGCTGCAGCACCTCGACCTCGTGGTCGAGCGTCTTGTGCAGGCGCTCGACAAGATCGCCGACCGAAATATCCTGCTTGACCCGGTAGCCGCGCCCATAGAAGCCGCGCTCGCGCCAACCCGAGAGGTTGAGCACGGTTTCGCGCAGCGTTTTCGATGGAATGGTGCCGGTATGCACCGAGACGCCGCCGAGACGCCGGCCGCGGTCGACCACCAGCGCCGATTTGCCGAGCTTGGCCGACTGCACCGCAGCGCGCCGTCCTGAGGGACCGCTGCCGATGACCAGCATGTCGTAGTCCATAGTGCCCCGTCCCTCTGCCCCTGAGCGCTTTGTTGCGCCGCAGCAAGCTAATGCCATCCGCGCCGCAAATTCAACCGATTCGGATTGCGTCTCGTGCAGCTCGCGCCCCGCGCGCCGCAAAAAAGCTCGATCTTGATTCCGCCGCGGGCCTTCACCATTTCATTACCGAGCGGCTCGCACCCTATGTCGGGCCTTGTTACGAGGAAATGACATGAACGCGCGCGTTCTTGACGGCGAAATCATCCCGACCAGGCTCGACGATGTCAGGGCCTATGACGGCGTGCGCACGCGGCGCATCCTGGCCTTCGTGATCGACTATATCATCGTCGCGCTGCTCACCATTCCGTTCGCCATCCTGGTGTTCTTCCTCGGCCTTCTGACGCTTGGTCTTGGCTGGATGCTGTTTGGCGCCCTGGTGCCGGCCGTCGCCATTCTCTACATCTGGAACACGCTGGGCAGTGCTGACCAGGCCACCACGGGCATGAAGCTGATGGGCATCCGGCTCGACCGGCTCGATGGCAGGCCGATCGACGGTCTGACCGCCGTCGTCCATTCGGTGCTGTTCTGGGCCAGCAACGTCATCTTGTCGCCGCTGGTCCTTCTGGTGACCTTGTTTGCCGATCGCAAGCGCACGCTGCACGACCTTTTGCTCGGCACCGTGGTCAGCCGCACCGACCGCTGAAACGGCCCCCTCGAGAGCAGTCACAGCCGATTGAGTGTAAATGTGAAGGCGTCTAGTCAACCACGCCCTCACAATCCTGTTGAATTTTTCGCCATCCGCGCCAAAGGTAGAGCGATTCGAAGGAGTGTTTCCAAGGCTCGATGACGCAGCATCCGACCCAGTCGCCGCAGTTCTTCCTGACCGCGCCGTCGCCGTGCCCGTATCTCGACGGCCAGTTCGAGCGCAAGGTGTTCACGCATCTGGTCGGCGACAAGGCGGCGGAGATGAACGACCTGTTGACGCAAGGCGGCTTCCGGCGCTCGCAGAACATCGCCTACAGGCCGGCATGCGAGACCTGCCGCGCCTGCGTTTCGGTACGCATCCTCGCCCAGGAATTTAGTGCCAGCCGCAACATGAAGCGGGTGCTGCAGCACAATTCCGACCTCGTCGGCCACATGCACAATGCCGAGCCCTCGACCGAACAATATTCGCTGTTTCGCAGCTACCTCGACGCCCGCCACCGCCGTGGCGGCATGTCCGACATGACGGTGCTCGACTACGCCATGATGGTCGAGGACACCCATGTCGACACCAAGGTGATCGAATACCGGCGGCGCGGGCCCGACACCTTCATCACCGGCAAGGGACAGGGCGAACTGATCGCGGTGGCGCTCACCGACAAGATGGCCGATGGCCTGTCGATGGTCTATTCCTATTTCAATCCCGATTTCGAGGAGCGTTCGCTCGGTACGTTCATGATCCTCGATCACATCGCCCGCGCCAGGGCGATGGGCCTGCCCCATGTCTACCTCGGCTACTGGGTCAACGGCTCGCGCAAGATGAATTATAAGATGCGCTTCATGCCGCAGGAGCATCTCGGCCCGAAAGGCTGGGAGCGCTACACCAACGAAGCGGTTTCACGCTGAGTTTTTCCACGATCCACCCATAACTGTTTCAAAGCGGGGGATGCTGGTCTTTCAGCCGCTTGGCTGGAGAGTGCGCCATTGCGCCGGTCCACCTGCATTTCATCGCGAAAGTTGCTGCATGTCCTCCCACAACGACCACCAGAAAGGCCTTCTGATCACCGCCATCGGCGGCTTGACGCTGACCGTCGACATTCCGCTGATCCGGCTCGCCGACGGCGGCGCATGGACGATCCTGCTGCTGCGCACCGGCACCACCTTCGTCGCGGCCATGATCATCTGGTCGATCTGGCGCGCGCTCAGCCGGAACGCCCCGCAACTCATCCCCGGCTGGTCCGGCCTTGTCGTGGCGATTTGCTACGGGCTGACCTCGATCACCTTCGTCACCGCCGTCTTCCACACCTCGACCGCCGACCTGGTGTTCATCCTGGCCTTCAACCCCGTTTTCGCCGCGTTGCTGTCTTGGATATTCCTGAAGGAGAAGCCACGGCTGGTGACGATCGTGGCGATGCTGGTCATGATCCTCGGCGTGCTGGTCATCGTCGGCGGCTCGGTCGGCACCGGGCACTTGTTCGGCGATTTCATGGCGCTGTGCTCGGCTTTCTTCATCGCGGTCGCCATCACCATCTCGCACGCCAGCGGCAAGGATATGGGATTCACGGCCCTTGTCGGCGTCCTTCTGCCGTTGGCGCTGGCGGCTTTCATGGTCACCGGCGAAGGGTTTCAGGTCAACGCGCCATGGTGGATCATCTTCAACGGTGCGGTGATCATGCCGATCTCGTTCTTCTGCCTCGCCAACGGTCCGAAATACATTTCCGGGCCAGAAGTGGCGATGTTCTACCTGCTCGAAACCGTGCTGGCGCCGGTCTGGGTGTGGATGATCTTTGCCGAGACACCGACCCGCAACAGCCTGATCGGCGGCGTGATCCTGATCGTCACGCTGATCGCGCATTCGCTGTGGCAACTGCACGACGGACGCAAGCGCCGTGGCGACCTTGCGGTGCATCACCCGGCCTAAGGTATGTCGATATTCAGGTGACGCCGGCCTGCAAACGGCGGTTTCCTGCGCTTCCGGTGCTCACGTACGAAAAGTACGCTCCGCTCCGGTTCTCGAAAGCCGTCGTTTTCGGCTCGGCCTAACCTGACTCTCAACACCCCTTAACGCGAACCGGATCGCAGAATCAGGCGCTGGCTTTCTTCACCACCCTGGGTTCAGGCAGAACCTCGATCTGTGGGCCAGCTTCGATTTCGGCCGGCGAACCCGGCATGATTTCGTCGGTCAGTTCCACCTCGCGCAGCCACTCGCGCCAGATCGCGACCAATAGGGCCATCAGCACCGGGCCGATGAACAGGCCGAGGAACCCCATGGTCTTGACGCCGCCGATCAGGCCGAAAAAGGTCGGCAGGAAGGGCAGCTTTATCGGCCCGCCGACGAGCTTCGGTCGCAGCGTCTTGTCGACGATGAACAGCTCGACCGCACCCCAGAGGAACAGCGCGAGCCCAGCCATCGGCGACCCGCTGGCGGCGAGGTAGATCGAGACCAGGGTGAAGGACAGCGGTGCGCCGCCGGGGATGAGCGCCATGACGCCGGTCAGGGCGCCGAGCGTCACCGGCGATGGCACGCCGGCCAGCCAGTAGGCAATGCCCAGCACCAGGCCTTCGCCTATGGCGATGACCGTCATGCCGGTCACGGTCGAAGAGATCGTCGCCGGCACGACGCGCGAGATCCGCTCCCATCGCGCCGGCAGGATGCGTTCGCCGAGACGGTCGACCTGGCCGGCAAAGTGCTCGCCGTCGCGATAGGCGAAGAACAGCGCGATCATCATGAACAGCAGCGTCAGGAGCAGGCCGAAGGCGCTGCCGCCGGCCGCCAGCACGCCGCGATAGATGCTGCCGATGTTGGCACCGCTGACCAACTGGATCAGTTCGCCAATGCCGCCAGGATGGCCAAAATTGGTCGTCCATTGCTCGTTCAGCCACTCGCCCACGACAGGCATGGTGGCGATCCAGTGCGGCGTCACCGCGCCGTGCCGGTTGGTCTCGATCGCCCAGCCGACCCACTCGCGCACCTCGTTGGTGGCGTAGGTGCCGGCAAGCGCGATCGGCACCACCAGGAAGGCAAGGATGAACAGGATGGCAAAGGTCGCGGCGATGGTGCGGTTGCCGCCAACCGCGACAAGCAGGCGCCGGTAGAGCGGCCAGCTGGCAAAAGCGATGACCAGCGCCGCCAGCACCGGAAACAGGAAGCCATGGAAGAAATAAACACCGGCGGCGACGATCAGCACCAGCAGCCAGCGCGCCGCCGACAGCGGCGGAATGACGGCCGATCGCAGCGGCGTCGACAGGCCGAACAGGCGCTGCTGCCGTTCCGGTTTCTGGATTTTTGCTTCCTTCAAACGCCCGCTTCTCCCGAACACCTTTCCTGCTTATGCACTGGTATAGTGCAGCAATCGTGACGATAGTCCAAATGGTGATGGTGAAGCTGCGAGGGCGAGATGGCCGGCAGCCGCCAGAGTGGGGCGCCGCGCATGAAACGCCGACCGACCCCCCCTGTCGCCTCCGGCGACATCTCCCCTTGAGGGGGAGATTAGCAGCTATCCAAACTTCCCTGTCCTCGGGAAGCCCTTCGGCACCATGCGGCCGGCAGAGGCACGGGCGCCGATCCATTCGGCCAGTTCCTCACGCGACCGGATGAAGGTGCGGTCGGCCGAATCCTGCCAGGACAGGCCGCTCTCCAGCGTGAACGGCTTGAGGTCGAGAAGGCCGCCGTCCTTGTATTTCTGCAGGCGAACGCCCTTGCCGCGTCCCATCTCCGGGATGTCGGAGAGTGCGAACACCAGCATCTTGCGATTCTCGCCGACGATGGCGAGATGGTCGCCAGTGAGCGGGATGCAGCGCTTGGCCTCGTCGGGCGCCTTGACGTTCATCACCTGCTTGCCCTTGCGGGTGTTGGCGACGACTTCCTCCTCCGGCACGATGAAGCCATTGGCGTCATACGAAGCCAGCAAAAGCTTGCGCTTCGGATCGTGGACGAAGGCGGTGACGATGTCCTGGTCATTGTCCATGTCGACGATGATGCGGATCGGCTCACCATGGCCGCGGCCACCCGGCAGCCGGTCGGCGCCGATGGTGTAGAACTTGCCGCCGGTGGTGAAGACCAGCACCTTGTCGGTGGTCTGGGCATGGAAGGCGAGCTTGAGGCTGTCACCCTCCTTGAAGGTCAGCGTCGAGAGATCGGCTAGATGCCCCTTCATCGCCCGCAGCCAACCCTTTTCCGAGACGACCACGGTGACCGGCTCGCGCTCGATCATGGCGTGCGCAATGTCGGTCAGGTCATGCTCGGGCGCATCGGCGAACTGGGTGCGGCGCTTGCCGAGCTCGGTCTCCGGGCCGAACTTGTCACGGATATTGGTGACTTCCCACTTGATCGTCGCCCATTGCTTTTCGTTTGAAGCAAGCAACGCCTCGATCTGTTTCTTCTCGGCGCTCAGACCGTCGAATTCCTTGCGGATCTCGAATTCTTCCAGCTTGCGCAGAGCGCGCAGCCGCATGTTGAGGATGGCTTCGGCCTGGGTGTCGGTGAGCGACCAGCGGGCCATCATCACCTGCTTGGGCTCATCCTCCTCGCGAATGATCCTGATCACCTCGTCGATGTTGAGGTAGGCGATCAGGTAGCCGGCGAGGATCTCCAGCCGTCTTTCGATCTCGCCAAGACGATGTTTCGAGCGGCGAACAAGCACGTCACGGCGGTGTTCGAGCCATTCCTGCAGCACGCCTTTCAGCGACAGGACGTTGGGCACCTTGCCGCGCGACAGGACGTTCATGTTGAGCGGGAAGCGGCTTTCGAGCTCGGTCAGCTTGAAAAGCGATTCCATCAGGATGCCCGGGTCGACCGAGCGGCTCTTCGGCACCAGCACGACGCGGATGTCTTCGGCACTTTCGTCGCGGATATCCTCGAGCAGCGGCAGCTTTCGCGCCATCAAGAGCTCGGCGATCTTCTCGATCAGCCGCGCCTTCTGCACGCCGTAGGGGATTTCGGTGACGACGATGCTCCAGGTGCCCCTGCCCTGGTCCTCCTGGATCCACTTCGACCGGACGCGAAAGCCGCCGCGCCCGGTTTCATAGGCTTCCAGGATAGCGGCGCGGCTGTCGACGATAATGCCACCGGTCGGGAAATCCGGTCCCTGGACAAAGTCCATGAGCTTCGCCACCGGCGCATCGCGATGTTCGATCAGATGCAGGGCCGCATCGCAAAGCTCGGCTGCGTTGTGGGGCGGGATCGATGTCGCCATGCCCACCGCAATGCCGGACGAGCCGTTGGCGAGCAGGTTCGGAAAGGCGCCAGGCAAAACCACCGGCTCCTCATCCTCTTCATTGTAGGTCGGCCGATAGTCGACGGCATCCTCGGTGATGCCGGACAACAGCTCGGTCGCCACATCGGTCATGCGCGCTTCGGTGTAGCGCATGGCTGCGGCGTTATCGCCGTCGATGTTGCCGAAATTGCCCTGCCCGTCGACCAGGGGGTAGCGCATCGAAAAATCCTGCGCCAGCCGCACCAGCGCGTCATAGATCGACTGGTCGCCATGCGGGTGGAACTTGCCCATCACCTCGCCGACGATGCGGGCGCATTTGGCAAAGCCCTGGTCGGGGTTCAGCCGCAGCAGACGCATGGCGTGCATGATGCGGCGATGGACCGGTTTCAGTCCGTCGCGCACGTCCGGCAGCGCCCGGTGCATGATGGTCGACAGCGCATAGGCCAGATAGCGCTCTTCCAGCGCCTTCTTCAGATCGACCGGTTCGACATGATCGCCACCGCCATTTTCAGGCGGCAAAAGCCTTTTTCCCATGGGCTGGACCTAGCCGAGCGGGTGATTCGCGGCAAGGGGCCGGCAGATGTACCGGCGCTTCTGCAACATGAAACCGCAGGCCAACGGATGTCGACCAACATCAGCCTGTTACATCAGGCCTCTATGGCCAAGCGTGATGATATCAGGCAACCGGCTCTTCATTACAAATTCACCGGTTTGCGCAAAGACGGTGGGATCGAGTTTGCCTTTCACCGCGATTTTCGACCATTGTGCCGGGACGCGCCTTTTTCCCGTCCAGTTCGTCACGGAATGGTGATGGCGCAAAGAATTGAAAAATAATTTCAGGACACTCTCAGGGACCTTGCGATGACAATCAACCGCTCAACTCTCCAGAAGTTCGCCTTTTCGACCTTTTTGCTCACGCTGCCGCTGAACGCGGCCCTCGCCCAGGACGCAGCGGTCGCCGACCGGCTGAAGGCCGCACTTTCCGCCCAGGGCGTCGACATCTCCTGGACCGGCGTGACCGGCGACAACACCAGCATGGTGCTGCAGGGCGTTGCCATCAAGCCGGCGGCGGAAAAGGAAGCGCTCCCCATCGGCGACGTCAAGCTCGAGGGCGTCACCGAGGCAAACGGCGGCTATGATATCGCCACCGTGTCGACGTCGGCATTCTCACACTCAAAGGACGGCGTCACGCTCAACCTCAGCCCCTTCGTCATCCACGGCATGACGGTTCCGGCCGACGGCTCCACCGGTCCGCTGGGCTCGCTGATGATGTACAAGTCGGCCGAACTCTCGAACATGACCGTCAAGGTCGCCGACAAGACCGCCTTCTCGATGGACGGACTTGCCGTCGAGATCACGCCGCCGGCGGAAGGTAAGGCGATGGAATTCACCGCAACCACGGAAAAGTTCAATGCCGACCTGACGCTGGTCGACGACCCCAAGTCCAAGGAGGTCATCAACGCGCTGGGCTACCAGAACATCGCGGGCAATCTCGAGATGGCCGGAACCTGGCAGCCCACGGACGGCAAGATGGAACTGTCGAAATACGACATTTCCGTCGAGAACGCCGGCACGCTCGGCATGACCTTCGACCTCGGCGGCTACACGATGGACTTCATCAAGTCGCTGCAGGAAATGCAGAAGAAGATGGCGGCACAGCCCGAAGGTGCCGACAATTCGGCGCAAGGCATGGCCATGCTCGGCCTGTTGCAACAGCTTTCGTTCAACAGCGCCTCGATCCGTTTCGACGACGATTCGCTGACCAACAAGGTGCTGGAATATGTCGGCAAGCAGCAAGGCATGTCGGCCAAGGACATCGCCAACCAGGCCAAGGCGATCGTGCCGTTCGGCATGGCACAGCTCAACAATCCGGAACTGACGGCGCAGGTGACGGCCGCCGTCGGCAAATATCTCGACGATCCGAAGAGCCTCGAAATCTCGGCCGAACCGCCGGCATCTGTGCCGTTCGCGCTGATCATGGCGGGCGCCATGTCCAACCCGCTCGAATTGCCGAAGACGCTCGGCGTCGCCGTCAAGGCCAACGAAGACTGATCGAAGCGACCCCGATACGCGAAAAAGCCCGGCAGCGATGCCGGGCTTTTTTTGTCGGATTAGCGAATCGAAAGAATCGGTTCAGGCAGTTCTTTAAAGCATCACCCGAAGCGCGATCAGGCGTCCTTCTTGGGTGCGGCGACGCGCAGCGCCAGTTCGCGAAGCTGCTGCGGGCTTGCTTCCGAAGGCGCGTTCATCAACAAATCGTACGCCTGCTGGTTCATCGGGAACATGGTGATCTCACGCAGGTTCTTCGCGCCGACCAGCAGCATGACGACACGATCGACGCCGGCGGCCATGCCGCCATGCGGTGGCGCGCCGTACTGGAAGGCCCGGTAGAGGCCGCCGAAGCGCTCCTCGACCGTGGCGCGATCCAGCCCGACCGTCTCGAACGCCTTGACCATGGTCTCGGGCAAATGGTTGCGGATACCGCCAGAGGCGATTTCGAAGCCATTGCAGACCATGTCGTACTGGAACGCCTTGATGCCGAGCAGATCCTCGCCATTCAGCGCATCGATGCCGCCCTGCGGCATTGAGAAGGGGTTGTGAGCGAAGTCGATCTTCTTCTCTTCCTCGTTCCATTCGAAGAACGGGAAGTCGACGATCCAGCACAGTTCGAAGCGCTCGCGGTCGACCAGGTTCAGCTCCTCGCCTGCGCGGGTGCGTGCGGCACCTGCAAACGAGACGAACTTCTTCGGGTCGCCGGCGACAAAGAAGGCGGCGTCGCCGTCGGCAAGGCCGAGCTGTTGGCGGATCGCTTCGGTGCGCTCCTCGCCGATGTTCTTGGCGAGCGGACCGGCGCCTTCGATCTTGTCGCCCTCCTTGCGCCAGAAGATGTAGCCCAGCCCGGGCTGGCCCTCGCCTTGCGCCCACGAATTCATGCGGTCGCAGAAGGCACGGCTGCCGCCGGTCTTGGCCGGTATGCCCCACACCTCGGCCTTGGGGTCGTTGGCCAGGATGTTGGCGAACACCTTGAAGCCGGAATCGCGGAAGTGATCGGAGACGGCCTGCATCTCGATCGGGTTGCGAAGGTCCGGCTTGTCGGAACCGTATTTGCGCATGGCGACGTCATAGGGGATGCGCTGGAATTTCTGCGTCACGGGCTTGCCATTGGCGAAGGTCTCGAAGACCCCGCGCAACACCGGTTCCATGGTCGACAGAACGTCGTCCTGCTCGACGAAGCTCATTTCGAGGTCGAGCTGGTAGAATTCGCCCGGCAGACGGTCGGCGCGCGGGTCCTCGTCGCGGAAACATGGCGCGATCTGGAAGTAACGGTCGAAACCCGACACCATGATCAGCTGCTTGTACTGCTGCGGCGCCTGCGGCAGTGCGTAGAAGGTGCCGGGATGGATGCGCGACGGCACCAGGAAGTCGCGCGCGCCTTCCGGCGACGAAGCGGTCAGGATCGGCGTCGAGAATTCGGTGAAGCCGACCTCGCCCATACGCCTGCGCATTTCGGCGATGATTTTTGTCCGGGCGATGATGTTCTTGTGCAGGGTCTCACGGCGCAGGTCGAGGAAGCGGTATTTCAGCCTTATATCCTCGGGATAGTCAGGCTCGCCGAACACCGGCAGCGGCAATTCCTTGGCCGCCGACAGCACCTCGATCTCGCGTGCGAAAATCTCGGTCTCGCCGGTGGGCAGGTTGGCGTTCGTGGTCTCGGGCAAGCGCGCCTTGACCTCGCCGTCGACGCGGATGACCCACTCGCCACGCACGGTCTCGGCAACCTTGAAGGCCGGCGAATCCGGATCGGCGACGATCTGGGTCAGGCCATAATTGTCGCGCAGGTCGATGAACAGCAGGCCGCCATGATCGCGCACGCGATGCACCCAGCCAGACAGGCGAACGGTCGAGCCGACGTCGCTCTTCCTCAACTGGGCACAGGTATGGCTGCGGTAACGGTGCATTGTCATTGGTAGGGTCCGGGGTGCTGCGTTGCCGGCCGAAGCATCACAGCCCGGCCTCAAAATTTGCGCGAAAAGCGCATGGGAGGCCGGATTTGTCAAGGCAAGCGGCGCCGGGCGCCGCCCGACAGGCGCAGCAAGCCCCATGGCTAGCGACAGCGCAACGGATTCAGGCGGCGTCCCCACGGCAAGCCGCGTCGTAATCGGCCAGCACCTGGCCGATCGCGGCATGAAGAATAGCCTCGGGATTCCCTGCAGGCCCGAGTTCGGCCGGCACCATCGGCAGGAATTGCCGCATCAGCGTTTCGGGCATAGCGACGCCGTTGAGCACCTCGCGCAAGCGGCCGACGGCAACGCCGGCAGTGGGGTTGCTCCAATAATAGCGGATGCGGTCGCTGTAGCTGTAGTGCCGCTGCAAATAGAGGCTCGCGTCACTGCCGTGATAGTGACTGTGCCAATGGCCAGGTGACGCCAGCATCACGCGCTCCATCGTGCGGGCCAGCGATCTATTGCCGTAATCCGCGACCATTTCGGACGCGATCAGGTCAAGCCCGTAAAGCGCCTCGCGCAAGGCGAATGTCAGGCCCGGGCCGACCTTGAGGATGGGAAAGCCATTTCTGACAAGTGCCGTCAGCGCCGCGCGGCTCTGATAGTCGGTGGAATGCGCCTCGTAGACGAGCGACAGTTCCTCATCAAGCAGTTCGGTCAGCGCTTTCGACGCCTCCGGCCTGTAGGCGACGACATTTTGGCTGCCGAATTCAACGCCCGGCTGCACGACCACGGCGATGACGCGGCCAAACGCTTCGGCCAGGCCTTCCCGGGCAAAGATCTGGCGATGCACATCGATCGTGCGGCGCGCCGCTGCCGCTTCGGTGGGCCTCAGGTCGCTGATCGTGTGATCGACGCCGCCCGGGGCGGGAACCTCGGTGCCTATGATGTAGACCGGCAATGCACCGCCACTGGCGTGGGCCGCCTTTTCAGCCGCCCTGGCCAGCCGCACCGCCCGCATGGCTATCGTCTCGTCGTCCAGGGCCGCCGGCTCGCCGGCGCATCCCATCGACGCGTCAAGATGGATCTTGCTGAAGCCGGCCCAGACATAGGCGGTGACCATGGCTTCGGCCTTGCTCATCGCCTGTGCGGCCGGCTCCGCGCGCCACGGGTTCGGTCCAAGGTGGTCGCCACCGAAGATGATGCGTGAGGCCTCCAGGCCTTCCCTGCTGGCGATCTCCTGCACGAAGGCGATGAACAGGTCCGGGGTCATCCCGGTGTAGCCGCCGAACTGATTGACCTGGTTGCAGGTTGCCTCGATCAGCAGCGTGGTTTCCTTGTCCCGGACGGCGCGCCTGATGGCGGTCTGGATGACCAGCGGATGGGCCGAGCAGATCGACGTCATGCCATAAGGCGATCCGTTTCGGCGGGCGGTGGCGAGGCCTGCAAGCGGGTTGGCCATCATGTCGCCCTCTGTGTCCCGGCGATGAAGCGGTCAAGCACATCGAAGCCGGCGATGCCTTCCATGGGTCCGCGCCGCGTGACGTTGCGGGCGCCGGCGGCATTGGCATAGAACAGCGCCTTGTCAGGCTCCATCCCGATGCGCCGGCAGGTCAGGTAGGTCGCGCCGAAACAGTCGCCGGCTCCGGTCGGGTCCACTTCCTCCACCCGGAAGCCGGCGCAGTCGATCCTGCTGCCATCGGCAGCGAACCGGGACGAGCCGGCAGCCCCGCGCTTCAGCACGATCTCGCCGACGCCCCTGGCGATCAACGCCTTCACCGCCTGGCATTCATCGTCGACCCCCGCCGCGGTAAGCAACTCTTCGCCGGAAGGAAGCAGCAGATCGGCATCGTCGACCAGGGCCGAAAATTGCGCGCCGTCGGCGCCGTCGATCAGTTCCTTGCGCACATTCGGATCGAAGGAGGTCGAGCCGCCGCGGGCGCGCACTGCCTTCGTGGCATAGGCAACGATGTCCCTCAGCCCGGCTACGGACAGAGTGGATCCCATGACATGCAGGTGACCGGCCCTGTCCGCCAGTTGGCGCGCCTCGCTGGTGAGGCGGATTTGCCCGGCGGCGGATTCGGCGATGTTGTAGACGAAGTCGCGGCCACCATCGAGCCTGTAGCGAACGAAAGCGCTTCCGGTCGGGTAGCGATCGCTGACGGCCACGGCGGACACGTCGACGCCGTCGCGCCTGAGCCTTTCCAGATTGATCGTGCCAAAATCGTCGCGGCCGACGCAGGCGACGAGCCCGGCGGCGGCGCCCAGCCTTGCGACCTGATCGATGAAGATGGCAGGAGCACCGCTCGGGTAAGGGCCGACCAGCGTCATCGGTTCGAGGAAACCCAGACCCCGCTCCGTCGCCATGATCTCGACCAGGATTTCGCCGGCGGCAATCGTCGGACCCACGGATTCGGACGCGATCTCCCTTCGGCGGGAAAAGCTCATTCCTGTAATTCCTTCTCTCCCCAGCCGGAGCGGACGCGGATCGTGTCGGCGTTCGGGTTGTACGATCGCTCCTGACTGTAGCCGAGGTAATTCGCATCGCGAGCGAAGTCAACACAAACTGCACGTACGTTCACTTTATTTGCTACGCACGCGCCTTTCCCGATGTGCCAAATGGCAAGAAGCTGTGCGCCGCGCTGGGTCTGGCCGCCAAATATCAACTCCTATGCAGCTTGACTTGGGTGTTTTCAAGCGCAATAAAATATATACGCATGTTCACTTACACATGCGCATTCGTAAAGGAGGAGACGAAATGCCAATTGGTAAGCGTATTGGAATTCTCGCCGCGTCGGTCGCCGCTTCCGCACTGATGGCGACTGCCGCCCTGGCCGCGGAGATCACGGTTGCGACGGTCAACAATGGCGACATGATCATCATGCAGAAGCTGTCGCCCGAATGGGAGAAGGCGACGGGAAACAAGGTCAACTGGGTGGTGCTCGAGGAAAACGTGCTGCGCGAGCGAGTCACTACCGACATCGCCACCAAGGGCGGCCAGTTCGACGTGCTGACCATCGGCGGCTATGAAACGCCGATCTGGGGCAAGAGCGGCTGGCTGACATCGCTCAACGATCTTGGCGACGATTATGACTATGACGATCTGATCGCGCCGGTGCGCAGCGGCCTGACGGTCGACGGCAAGCTCTATGCCGTGCCCTTCTACGCCGAAAGCTCGTTCACGCTCTACCGCAAGGACCTGTTCGACGCCGCCGGGCTGAAGATGCCGGAGCAGCCCACCTATGACCAGATCACCGAATTCGCCGACAAACTCACCGACAAGTCGAAAGAGCAATACGGCCTGTGCCTGCGCGGCAAGCCGGGCTGGGGCGAGAACATGGCCTTTGTCGGCACGCTGGTGAACACGTTCGGCGGCCGCTGGTTCGACATGGACTGGAAGCCGCAGATCAATTCGGATGCATGGAAGAAGGCGATCGGCTGGTATGTCGACACGATGAAGAAGGATGGACCTCCCGGAATAAGCTCCAACGGCTTCAACGAGAACCAGACCTTGTTCGCCTCCGGCCATTGCGCGATGTGGATCGACGCCACGTCGGCGGCGGGTCGTGTCTATGATCCGAAGCAGAGCAAGGTTGCCGACAAGGTCGCCTTCGCCAAGGCACCGGTGGCGGTCACGCCCAACGGTTCGGCCTGGGGCTGGGCATGGAGTCTCGCCATCCCGGCGAGTTCCACCAAGGCGGATGCTGCGAAGTCGTTCGTAAAATGGGCGACCTCGAAAGCCTACGTCCAGCGCGTCGGCGAGACCGAAGGTTGGGTTGCGGCGCCTCCGGGAACGCGCAAATCCACCTATGCCAGCCCCGACTACCAGAAGGCGGCGCCTTTTGCCGCGACGGTGCTTTCGGCGATCGAATCCGCCGATCCGACCAAGCAGACCAAGGATCCGGTTCCGTATACCGGCATCCAGTTCGTCGCCATCCCCGAATTCCAGGGCATCGGCACCGAAGTAGGTCAGGCGATCGCCGCCGCGGTCACCGGTCAGCAATCGGTCGACGATGTGCTCAATGGCGCCCAGACCGCCGTGGAGAAGACGATGACGGAGGCAGGCTACATCAAATAGCTGCGTTCAAGCCAGGGATGGTGCGTGTGCCGTCCCAGGCAATCCGGGCCTGAAAAGACCTCCCGTTGCAGCAGGCCTGGAGGATGCACGGATCCGTCACAGCGGGTCCGTGCGTTTCTCAGGCGGCGTCTGGGCTCCGATGGGCCACGTCTCTCCATGACGTCGCGCCGGTCGCCATCTGGCCGCTCTGATGCCGTTTCAAAAAACTCACGGAATTGGATTCGGACATGAAACTGAACAACAAGATTGCCCTCATAACAGGCGGTGCGCGCGGCATTGGCCTGGGTTTCGCGCAAGCCTATGTGCGCGAAGGCGCCGAGGTGGTGATTGCCGATATCGACATCGAGCGGGCCACGCGGGCCGCCGCCGCGATCGGTGCGGCGGCCAGAGCCATCCAGCTTGACGTCACCGACCTCGGTGCGATCGACAGGGTCGTGGCGGCGGTCGACCGCGATTTCGGCGGCATCGATATCCTCGTCAACAATGCAGCCATCTTCGACATGGCGCCGATAACCGACATCACCGAAGCGAGCTATGACAGGGTGTTCGCCATCAATCTCAAGGCGCCGCTGTTCATGATGAAGGCGGTGGCCAATGTGATGATCGCGCGCGGTCGCGGCGGCAAGATCATCAACATGGCGAGCCAGGCCGGTCGGCGCGGCGAGGCGCTGGTGACGCTTTACTGCGCCTCCAAGGCAGCCATCATTTCGGCCACGCAGTCGGCGGCGCTGGCGCTGGTCAAACACGGCATCAATGTCAACGCGATCGCGCCCGGTGTCGTCGACGGCGAGCATTGGGATGTCGTCGATGCGCACTTCGCCCGCTGGGAAGGCCTGAAGCCGGGCGAGAAGAAGGCGGCAGTGGCCAGATCGGTCCCGATCGGCCGCTTCGCGCAGCCCGAGGATATTGCCGGGCTCGCCGTGTTCCTGGCATCGCCCGACAGCGACTACATCCTTGCGCAGACGTACAATGTCGACGGCGGCAACTGGATGAGCTGACGCGCCCGAGCCGCGCCATCCGGGACAAAGTCGTCCAAGCAGGGGAGACTGAAATGAAGGCCATCCGATTTACCGCCGCAGGCGTTGCCGGCATGGCGGAGCTGGAGATGCCCGCGATCAAACCGGGGCATGCCCTGGTACGGGTCCGCGCGGCCGGCCTTTGCCATACCGATATCGAGGTGCTGCATGGCCGCTACGGCGAAGGCGCGTTTCCGCTGGTCCCCGGCCACGAATATGCGGGCACCGTCGAGGCGGTCGCCAGCGATGTCACCACCGTCAAGCCGGGCGACCGGGTCGCTGTCGATCCCAACATCCCGTGCGGGCATTGCCCGGCCTGCAGGAAGGGGCTGACGAATCTGTGCGCCAGTCTGAAGGCCTATGGCGTGACCGAGAACGGCGGCTTCGCCGAGTTCAGCATGGTTGCCATCGACCATCTGCATGGGATCGGCGATCTCGGTTTCGCCACGGCAGCGCTCGCCGAGCCGCTCGCCTGTGTCCTCAATGGTCTCGGTGCCGCCGGGCTCGGAACCGGCACCAGCACGCCCGGCACCGCGCTGGTCTTCGGCGCCGGGCCGATCGGCCTTCTGCTTGCCCTCTCGCTCCGGGCCAAGGGTGTCAGCAGCGTGGCGGTCGCCGATATCAGCGAACAGCGCCTCGCCTTCGCCGAGGCGCTCGGTCTGGAGCCGCTGGTGTCCGGATCGCAGGCGCTGTCGGCGCGGGCGCGGGGCTTCGATTTCGTTGCCGACGCCACCGGCGTCGCCAAGGTGGTTGAAGGCATGATCGGTTTCACCGCCGATGGTGGCACGGCGCTCATTTTCGGTGTCTGCGCACCCGATGCCAGGATCTCGGTCGCGCCGTTCGAGATTTTCCGCCGGCAGATCAGATTGGCGGGGTCGCACTCATTAAACCGCAACATCCCGCAGGCGCTCGACATTCTCAGCCAGGACGACGGCACGATGGCGCGGCTTGTCAGCCATCGGCTGCCGCTTTCCGAACTGCTGCCGTTCTTCGCCAAAGCCGGCGGCGACCCAACGACGATGAAAGTACAGTTTTCCTCGGATCCGTGATTTCCAAAAGTTCAGCCGCGCCCATGGACCACGCGCGGTCTCCTGCGCCCGGAAAGAATATCCACCTCCTTTCCGCGAAAAGGTGACTCAAGTAGACAGTGGCGACGGCAGTTCGAGCAGGGAGCCCGTGAATGGCAAAGACAATCAGGACGATGGAGGACTTCTCGGCCTTCGTCGGCTTGTCCCGGACGACGGTTTCCAAATATTTCAACGACCCCAGCTCGGTACGGAAAAACACTCGAAACGTGATCGAGGCCGCGCAAAGGAAGTCCGGCTTTCGGCCGAGCATGTTCGCCGTCAATCTCAATCGCCGCCGCAGCAACATTCTCGGCGTCATCATTCCGAATTCGACTGATCCGTTCTACATGGCGCTGACGCGCCGTATCGAAACGATCGCCAACGAAGCCGGTTTCCTCGCGTTTGTGCTGTCTTCCGACGGACGCGCCGAAATGGAAGACCAGGCGATCCAGACGTTCAAATCGATGAACATTGCCGGCGCCATCATAGCGCCGCTCGGCGTGCAGTCCCATCACCGGATCCTGGCCGAACTCGGATCGAGCATCCCGCTGATCTATGTCGACTCGCCGCTCGACGAGACCTCGTCGTTCGTCGGCACCGACAACAGGCAGAGCTTCAGGCTCATCGTCGATTATCTCTGCAGGTCAGGCGAGCCGCCTTGTTATTTCGCTATGCCGCTGGTCAACAACAACGCCTCGGCCAGACAGGACGCCTATGTCGAGGCCATGCAGCAGTTCAAGATGACGCCTGAAATCGTGCCCGTCGTCGACGCGCGGTCATGGGATTTCGAGAAATTCGGCTTTGATGAAGCGCTTCGTATCCTGAAGGGGCAAGGTTTTCCGACCAGGACCGTGCTTTGCGCCAACGACCGTGTTGCCTTCGGCGTGATCGCGGCCGCGTATCAGCTGGGCCTGAAGGTGGGCCATGGGGCCGACTGCGACATGCGGGTCGCGGGACACGATGACCATCCCCTGTCGCGCTACGCCTGCCCACCGATCACGACTGTTGCCCAGAACTACAACGAGATCGGCCGCCTGGCCATCGAACTTCTGCTGGAGAGGCTGGATGAATCCTCGGCCAAACCAGACGGCGGACGCATCCTGCTCAACGCGGAACTGATGCTGCGAAGCTCGGCTTGAGCCGGCACAGGCGGGCTGAACGCCAGACCAAGAGCCGACGATCTCCCATCTTTCGCAGTGTGGTTATCCTCGCGGTCTAGTTCCGTTGGAATTGCCGCTGGCGTTGGCGGAAGCGATGGTTCAAGAAGGATCAACGACAAGCGGTTGTTTTCCTTCATGTCCTCCATCCGCCCGCTGATCCCGCTCCTGCTCGCCGCCGGCATCCTGCTTGGCGGCAATGGGCTGCAGAGCACGCTGATCGCGCTGCGCGGCGCGCAGGAAGGGTTTTCCGCCTCCGACATCGGCCTGATGGGTACCTTCTACTTCGCCGGCTTCCTGCTCGGCTGCCTGGCCATCACCCGCATCATGAAGGCGGTGGGCCATATCAGGGCATTTTCGGCGCTGGCGGCAATCGCCTCTGTCGGCACCCTGTTGCTGGTGCTGGTTCTCGATCCGGTGATGTGGTGTGCGGTGCGCTTTGCCGGCGGCTTCTGCTTTGCTGGACTGTTCACCATCGTCGAAAGCTGGCTGAATTCCGGCGTCAGCAACCGCGACCGCGCGCGCGTGCTGGCGATCTACAGGATGGTCGACACCGGTTCGGTGACCGGCGCCCAGTTCCTCATCCCGATCTTCGGTGCCGGCGGCTTCACCATTTTTGCCATCATGTCGATCATGATCACGCTCTCGCTGGTGCCGGTCTCGCTGGGCGACCGCTCCAACCCGACGCCGCCCGAGGAGGTCAAGCTCGACCTGGCGCGCGTCTGGCGGATTTCGCCGCTGGGCTGCTTCGGCTGCATGGCCGTCGGTGTCACCAACAGCGCCTTCCGCACATTGTCGCCGGTCTATGCCGAGCAGATCGGCATGTCGGTTGCCGATGTCGTCACCTTCGTCAGCGTCGGCATCTTCGGCGGTGCCATCATCCAGTATCCGCTCGGCTACCTCTCCGATCGCTGGGACCGGCGCCGGGTGCTGTTGATGACCACCTGCTGCGCGATGCTTTCAGCACTGGCGCTGGTGTTCATCGCCGGCAGCAATCCGCTGCTCAACTTCGTCATCATCTTCATCTTCGGCTGTTTCGCCATGCCGCTCTATTCGCTGTCGGCGGCGCATTCCAACGACCGCGCCGACACCGGCGAGTTCGTGCTGATCAACGCGGCTTTGATGTTATTCTATTCCTTTGGTGCCATTGGCGGGCCGTTCGCCGCCTCGACGGCGATGCAGTATTTCGGTCCGAGCGCGCTGTTCGTGTTCAGCGCCGTCGTCTATGCGATCTTCATCGCCGTCATCCTCTACCGGATGCAGGCTCGCTCCGGCGTGCCGGCGGGCAAGCGCAGCCGGTTCACCGCGCTGTTGCGCACATCGACGATTTTCGCGCGGCTGGCCAGAAGAAACGGCGATTCCGATGGGCCGGGAACCCCATGACGATGGCGCCACAGCTTGACGAAAGCGCTTCCGGCTGAAATCTAGGAAGACCTTACTCCTGTCAAAAGCGATTTGATGCACGTCATCACCACCCAGAAAGAACTCGAGACCGTTCTCGCCGCTTTCGAAAAGTCGGATTTCGTCACCGTCGATACCGAATTCATTCGAGAAACGACCTTTTGGCCGATCCTGTGCCTGATCCAGATGGCCGCACCCGGCGTGACGGCGCTGATCGATCCGCTGTCGCCCGACATCAACCTGGCGCCATTCTTCAAGCTGATGGCCAACGAGGCGGTGGTCAAAGTCTTCCACGCCGCAAGGCAGGATATCGAAATCATCGTCCATCTCGGCGATCTCGTTCCGCATCCGGTGTTCGACACGCAAGTGGCGGCGATGGTCTGCGGCTTCGGCGACAGCGTTTCCTACGATCAGCTCGTGCAGCGGATCACCGGCGCGCGGCTCGACAAGTCATCGCGCTTCACCGACTGGCGCCACCGGCCGCTTTCCGACAAGCAGCTCGACTATGCGCTGGCCGACGTCACCCATTTGATCGAGGTCTACCAGCACCTCAGCGCCGAGTTGGTGCGGGAAAACCGGGCTCACTGGCTGAACGAGGAGATGGATGTCCTCACCTCTCGCGAGACCTACGATCCGCATCCCGAGGACGCCTGGAAGCGGCTGAAGATGCGGCTGCGCAAACCGCAGGAACTGGCGATCGTGCAGGCCGTGGCCGCATGGCGCGAACGCGAGGCGCGGGAACGCGACGTACCGCGCGGCCGCGTGCTCAAGGACGACGCGATCTACGAGGTCGCGCAGCAGGCACCGCGCGACGCGGCGGCCCTTGGCAAGCTGCGCACGACGCCGAAAGGCTGGGAGCGCTCGTCGACGGCGACGGCCCTGCTTGGCGCTGTCAACGCCGCGCTTGCCTTGCCCAAGGAGCAGATGCCGAAGCTGCCGAAGAACTTCCAGCCGCCCGAAGGCTCGAGCGCGGCGTCGGAACTGTTGAAAGTGCTGCTCAGGATCGTCGCCGAAAAGGAAGGCGTCGCCTCGAAAGTGCTGGCCTCCAGCGATGACATCGACCGCATCGCGGCCGAGGGCGAGGAGGCCGACGTGCCAGCCCTGCAAGGCTGGCGGCGCGCGGTGTTCGGCGAGGCCGCGCTGAAGCTGGTGCGCGGCGAGATTGGCTTCAAGTTCGACAAGCGCAAGATCGCGGTTTTCGACCTCTAGGCGCTTTACCCCCGCTCCGCTTCGCGGAGCGCCCCTCCCTATAAGGGGTAAGCAGATGCTTACACGGCTCCGAGCAGATGCAGCGCAAACCAGATCCAGGCGAGCGCCAGCACGGTAGCACCGAGGAAGAAAGAGCGGCTGCGCAGCCGCAGATTGTTGCTGGTCAGGTGGACCCAGGCGTGGAAATAGCGCGACGCGACAAAAATCCACATCAGCGCCAGCGTCAGGAAGTTGACGCCGTTGGTCACTTGCAGCGTCAGGCACAGCACGTAGAACAGCACCGGCAATTCGAACTGGTTGATGAGATTGCTGGCAACGGTGATGCTGGAGGCCGGCTCGGTCGAGCGTAGCTTGTACTGACCGGCCTTGGCTTCACCTGACCTGACCGCCCCGTATCTGCGGTGACCCAGGACGATATAGACGATGTAGATCAGCAGCACCTGTGCCAGCAACGGCCAGAAGATCGTGGTCTGGTTCATGAACTGCCCTGCCCCGTTTTGGCGTCAAGCCTGGTGTTTCTGGCCCGCCAGCCAGAAAGCGGCGATGACGGTCAGCGGGACGGCGAGAAGCGCGAATTTGGTGACGATCAGCGCTGACGCGAGAGACAGCGAATCCGGATTGGCTGACAGGAAATCGGACAGCAGGCTCGCCACCGCGATGTTCTGGGCATAATCGGCCAGCGTGTAGGGCAGTACCAGAATCAGCGCGAAGATCGACTGCAACTGACCCGGCAACACGCGGAAATTCTTCAATCGCCGGCCGGTGGCCAGGATCAGGCTGACCAGTGTAACCGACAACAGCGCCGGGAACAGCAAATCAAAGGTCAGATAGTGCCAGACGAGAATGATCTCGCCGCCGCGCCGGCCGAGCGCCGTCAGCCAGGCCATGCCTTCGTCCGGCGTGAAGCCGAGAAAGCGCATATCAAGTGACGCCAGGCCGCCGCTCAACTGGCGGAAATAGAAGAATTCCAGCACCGTCATGGCGATGAAAACCGCCGCCGACAGGAAACAGAGCGCGGCCGCGTGGCGCGACAGCCGCAGGATCGTTGCGGCCAGGTTGCGCCAGAGCCCGTACGGATCAGGCTCCGCCGGGATAATTCGGGCTTTCGCGGGTAATCGTGACGTCATGGGCGTGGCTTTCACGAAGTCCGGCGTTGGATATGCGTACAAAAGTGGCGCGTTCGCGGAAATCGGCAAGATCGCGACCGCCGACATAACCCATAGCGGCTTTCAGCCCGCCTGCAAGCTGGTGCAGCACGCCAGACACAGGTCCTTTGTAGGGAACTTGCCCCTCGATGCCTTCCGGGACCAGTTTCAGCGTGTCGCGCACCTCGGCCTGGAAGTAGCGATCGGCGGAGCCCCGCGCCATGGCGCCGACCGAACCCATGCCGCGATAGGCCTTGAAGGAGCGGCCCTGATGCAGATAGACCTCGCCCGGGCTTTCATCGGTGCCGGCCAGGAGCGAGCCGATCATGGCTGCGCTGGCGCCGGCGGCGAGCGCCTTGGCCAGATCGCCGGAATATTTGATGCCGCCGTCGGCGATCACCGAGACGCCTGATTTGTGCGCCGTCTCGACCGCCGACATGATGGCCGAAAGCTGCGGCACCCCGACGCCGGCAACGATGCGGGTGGTGCAGATCGAGCCCGGGCCGATGCCGACCTTGACGGCATCCGCGCCGGCGTCGATCAGCGCCTGCGTGCCTTCGGCGGTGGCGACGTTGCCGGCCAGGATGCGAACCGAGTTGGAGAGCTTCTTGGCGCGCGCCACCGCGTCCAGCACGCGCTGTGAATGGCCGTGCGCGGTGTCGATGACCAGAAGATCGACGCCGGCATCGATGAGACGTTCGGCGCGCTCGAAACCGTCATCGCCGACGCTGGTGGCGGCGGCGGCGCGCAAGCGGCCCTGCGCGTCCTTGGTGGCGTGCGGATTGAGCTGCGACTTCTCGATGTCCTTGACGGTGATCAGCCCGACGCAATTGCCTCGGCTGTCGACGACGACCAGTTTTTCGATGCGGTGCTGATGCAGGAGGCGCTTGGCCTCGTCCTGGTCGACATTCTCCTTGACCGTGATCAGGTTCTCACGCGTCATCAGTTCGTAGACCTTCTGCGCCGGATCGGACGCGAAGCGCACGTCGCGATTGGTCAGGATGCCGACCAGCCGACCGATCTTCTGGCCGCCGGTGCCGCCATTCTCGACCACCGGAATGCCCGAAATCGAATAGGTCCGCATCAGCGAAAGCGCGTCGGCAAGGGTGGCGTCGGGGCCGATGGTGACGGGATTGATCACCATGCCGGATTCGAACTTCTTGACCTGCCGCACCTGCTCGGCCTGCTCGGCCGGCGCGAAATTGCGGTGGATGACGCCAATGCCACCGGCCTGGGCCATGGCGATGGCAAGCCGCGCTTCGGTGACGGTGTCCATCGCCGCCGACAGGATCGGCACATTGAGGTCGATGTCGCCGGCAATGCGCGTGCGGACATCGGTCTCGCCGGGCATGACCTCGGAATGACCGGGCTGCAGAAGCACGTCGTCAAAGGTGAGCGCCAGGGCGCCGGTGGACGTTTCGATGATTTTTGCCATGGCCAGTCCTCGGAATACAAAAAAGCGCTTGGCCAGGATGGACAGCGCCGACTCGTCTTCTTCCCTTTCAGGATTGGCGCTGGCTCGTAACACGTCCCGCCGCCGATGAAAAGCCGATGATTTCACGCTCCCGTAAAGGTGACGTGACGCCGAACGGACGTCATCTGCGGTTGCGGTCGCACAAAAGTGACAGCAAATTAATGCGACATCCGCCACAAGCCGTGATAACCGCCCTGCGTGTCGGCTTGCCCCAAGGTCGGCAAGCAATTGACGACGAAACATTCAGTCCGGACGCGTTCCTTGAACCGCACCATTCCGCTCATCCTGGCGGTCGCTCTTTTCATGGAGAACATGGATTCGACCGTCATCGCGACATCGCTGCCGGCGATCGCCATCGACATCCATACCAGCCCGATCGCGCTGAAGCTGGCGCTGACGGCCTATCTGGTGTCGCTGGCGATCTTCATTCCGATCAGTGGCTGGATGGCCGACCGCTTCGGCGCCAAGAATGTCTTTCGTGCCGCGATCGCGGTCTTCATCGTCGGCTCGATCGCCTGCGCCCTTTCCGGTTCGCTACCGGCTTTCGTGGTGTCACGTTTCCTGCAAGGCATTGGCGGCGCCATGATGACACCGGTCGGGCGACTGGTGCTGGTGCGCGCGACACCGAAAAGTGAACTGGTCGCGGCTATGTCCTGGCTGACCGTTCCGGCGCTGGTCGGGCCGCTGGTCGGACCGCCGATCGGCGGCTTCATCACCACCTATTTCACCTGGCACTGGATCTTCCTGATCAATGTGCCGATAGGCCTGATCGGCATCTGGCTGGCGACGCACTTCCTGCCGCGGACCGAACCAACGCAGAACCCGCCACTTGATTTCATCGGCTTCGTGCTGAGCGGGCTGGCGGCATCGGGCGTGGTGTTCGGCCTGTCGGTGGTCAGCCTGCCATATCTGCCGCCGATCGTCGGCGTCATCACAGTGGTAGTCGGCCTGGCGTCGGGAGCACTCTATTTGCTGCATGCGCGCCGCGCCAAAAATCCGCTGCTGGCGCTCGAGTTGTTCCGCAACCAGGTGTTCCGCTCTTCAGTGCTCGGCGGCTCGTTGTTCCGCATCGGCATTGGCGCCGTGCCGTTCCTACTGCCGTTGATGTTCCAGATCGGCTTCGGACTGACGCCCTTTCAGTCGGGCATGATCACCTTCGTCTCGGCGATCGGGGCCATCGGCATGAAACTCGTCACCGCGCTGATCTTCCGCGTCGCCGGCTTCCGCCGCGTGCTGGTCGTCGGTTCGCTGGTCGCCGCGGCGTCGATTGCCATCAACGGGCTGTTCACACCCGACACACCCTATCTGTTGATGCTGGCCATGCTTTTGGTCGGCGGCTTCATCCGCTCGATGTTCTTTACTGGCGTCAATGCACTTGCCTATGCCGAGGTTTCGGCTGAAGACACCAGCAAGGCGACGCCGATTACCGCCGTCTTCCAGCAGCTTTCGATCGCGCTCGGCGTGGCGCTGGCCGGCGGCATCCTGGAAGTTTCGACGTCAATCCATGGCGGTCCGCTGTCGCTGGACGACTTTCACATTGCCTTCTTCATCGTAGCGGCTGTATCGGCGGCGGCGGCGCTGTCGTTCGTGCGGCTGGCGCCCGATGCCGGCAACGCCATCTCCGGCCATGGCCGGCTGAGCACGCCCAAGACGCTGGAACCGGTGAGCCCGCCTGGCAATTGATGCCGACCCGGAAGGCAGCCGTCAGCCTTCGGACGGCTCCTGCTCAGCGCGTTCGACCTGGGCACCATCCGGCGCCGTGCGTCCCTTGAAATCCTTGGCCAACAGATAGAGCTCGACCGATTCGTCGCGCGACGCCGGCGGCTTGACGTGATGGACCGAGCGGAAATTGCGCTTGAGCATCGAGAGCAGTTCGTTTTCAGCGCCGCCCTGGAAGGTCTTGGCGAGGAAATGCCCGCCCGGCTTCAGGACCGACAGCGCGAAATCGGCCGCCACCTCGCACAGATGCATGGTGCGGATATGGTCGGTCCTCTTGTGGCCGGTGGTGGGTGCCGCCATGTCGGACAGCACGACATCCGGGTCGCCGCCCAGCGCCTCGGCCAGCTTCTGCGGTGCCAGCGGATCGAGGAAATCCATCAACAGCACCGGCGCACCGGGCACGGCATCCATTTCCAGATAGTCGATGCCGACGACATGCGGCTTGTCGGCCGTCGATTTCGTGCGCGCCGCGGCAACCTGGCACCAGCCGCCGGGGGCAGCACCCAGATCGATCACCTTCATACCGGGTTTCAGCAGATGATGCTTGTCGTCGATCTCGATCAGCTTGTAGGCCGCGCGCGAGCGGTAGCCATCCGCCTTGGAGCGCTGGACATAGGGATCGTTGATGTGGCGCTGCAGCCAGCGACGCGACGATTCCTTCAGGCCGCTCTTCTTCTTGATCCGCGTCTTCAGCACGCGAATGCTCGCAGACCCTGGTTTTTCCGGTTTCTTGGTCATTGCCTAATTTCTTGCCTGAGCATGGCCTTTTCCGAAAACCGGGCGCCACTTTTCGCTGACGCGGTCCTTCGGTTCGGGATCATGCTCGCCTTCTTGCCTGAGCATGATCTGTTCCGAAAACCGGTCGCCACTTTTCGGGATCATGCTGTGCCACGTCCATCGTTGCGCCAGACGCCGTCATCGGCCATCAACTCGCTCAATATGCCCTCGCGCAGGCCACGGTCGGCGACGCGCAGCCGATCCGACGGCCATACCGCGCGGATCGCTTCGAGGATAGCACAGCCGGCCAGCACCAAATCGGCGCGATCAGCCCCGATGCAAGGGTTGGCGCAGCGCTGCTGGAAATCCCAGCCGACCAGCTTTTCGACCATGCGGTCGACGCTGTCGCGGTCCATCCACAGCCCGTCGACCCGTCGGCGGTCGTAGCGTTCGAGGTCAAGGTGGACGCCGGCCAGAGTCGTCACAGTGCCCGACGTGCCGAGCAGGTGGAAATTCGGGCTGGCCTTGAGATGGCTTAAGCGGTCGCGGCCGTCGAAGCTGGCCAACCGGTTGGCGACGTCGTCGACCATGGCGGCAAAGATCTCGCGTGTCACTGTGCGGCCGCCGAAACGCTCGGCCAGCGACACGACGCCGACCGGCAGCGACGTCCACGACACGATATGGTGAGCGAGCCGCGGCGAACGGCGGCCGCTGAGGTCGATCAGCGCGATTTCGGACGAACCACCGCCAATGTCGAACAGGACGACGCCTTGCGTGTCGCGCTCGACCAGCGAACCGCAGCCGGAAACCGCGAGCCGCGCTTCGGTCTGGCGATCGATGATCTCGAGCTTCAGGCCGGCCTCGCGCTCGACGCGGTCGAGGAATTCGACGCCGTTTTCAGCCGAGCGGCAGGCTTCGGTGGCGATCAGCCGGGCTTTTCTGATCTTGCGGTTGCGCAATTTGTCGCCGCAGATCTTCAGCGCCTCGACCGCGCGGTCCATCGCCGGCTGGCCGAGCCGGCCGTTGGCTGTGAGCCCCTCGCCCAGCCTGACGATGCGCGAAAAGGCATCGATGACCCGGAACTGGCCATGCCGCGTCGGCACGGCAACCAGCAACCGGCAATTGTTGGTGCCGAGGTCGAGAGCCGCAAACACCGGAAGCTCCTGCAGCGGCGACCGGTGGGCGCCCGGTTCGTGCCGTGCTGGCGCAACGGCGGGCAAGACCACCGAATTGGGCAGTTTGGCCGCTTCCGCCGTCGAACTGGCGTTGCCGGGTACAGGCGATCGATTCCCTATGGGATGCGCCTCGTCGCGCGCAAAAACCTTGCGCCCGCGCCTTCGCTTGCGCCGCTTCTTGGGCTTGCCCTTCTGGTTATGGGTTGCGTTACCCGCCTGCCCGTCGGCGGAGCGGGACTCCGTCGGGCGGCTTTGCCGCCATGAGCCTACTGGCCCTGGGGAAGCGCTGGACGCACCCACCTCCGGCGCGCCGGCGCCGGTGTCGCGGTCTTCCACTGTCGTTCCTTCCGGCGCCGCGCGAACCGATGACGGACGCAGCAGGCGCTTTGACGTGTTTTAAGTTGCCGCCAGACTAACAGTGCCGCGCCCGATCACCAAGAGCCGCGCGCTCAATTCTGCCGGCTCGGCGCGTGAACCGCCATTGAGGCCGTGCCACGCAATGTACCGTAAGCTTCGATTGGTAGGCGCAATGCCGGCTGGCGTCCCGTTGGGCCGCCCTCGACGCAGACAATTCCTGCCGGCTGCCGCAACGCAAAGCGTTCGCGGTTGAATAGCCGGCTTCAATGAGGCATTTCTGAAATGAGCGTAGGAATCCGGCGCAACCGGCCTCTCGACAGCAAAGGAAGCGGACCCGCAACGCATGGCAATCAGGCAATGAACTGGAGACGCTATTTCTGGCCGGTCGTCGGCATTGCGGCGGTGATTTTCTCGCTGCTCCTGCTCTGGCACGAACTGCGCGGCATCTCGCTCGACGATGTCTGGGGCGGCATATCGGCGATTCCGGCTCGCCGCTGGATTCTCGCAGCGCTGTGTTCGGTCATCGCCTATGCCTCGCTCGCCGGCTACGACCACATCGCGCTCTTGCATATCGGCAAGAAAGTGTCGTGGCTGTTCGTCACGCTCTGCTCCTTCACCACCTATGCGCTGTCGCACAACATCGGCGGCTCGGTGTTCTCCGGCGCCGTCATCCGCTACCGCGCCTATGGCACCAAGGGCCTCACCGGCCAGGATGTCGGCGTGCTGGTGGCGATCTGCTGGATCACCTTCGTGCTGTCGACGATCCTAGCCTCTGGCCTCGTATTGGTCTTCGAGCCTGAGATTCTCGACCGGTTTTCAGGCATCGCCAATCACGGCCTGTCGGAAGCGGCGGGGATCGTGATGCTGCTGCTCGTCGCTGCCTACATATTCGGTAGCTGGCTGCATCTGCGCCCACTGAAGATCGCCAGCCTCCAGTTGCACTATCCGGCGTTGCCGATCGTCGCGCGGCAACTGCTGATCGGCCCGGTCGAGTTGCTGGCGGCGGCTGCGATCATCTTCTTTGCCCTGCCGGCGACCCACAATCCCGGCTATTTTGTCGTCCTCGGGGTTTTCCTGGTCTCGTTCTCGATCGCGCAGATCTCGCATGCGCCGGGTGGGCTCGGCGTGTTCGAAGTGGTGTTCCTGGCGGGGCTGTCCGACATGGATCCGGTCGGCGTGCTGGCGGCACTGCTGGTGTTCCGGCTGTTCTACCTGGTCATCCCGCTGATTCTGGGCCTTGGTATCGTGCTGTTCTTCGAACGGTCGCAGTTCAGCCGAAGCGAGAGCTGAGGCGCGGGTGGACTTGGCGTCGCCCGGGCCACGCAATGCGTGGAACCAACTTACAAAACGGACCGACAAAACGTTGCGATTGAACTGCCGAGCAGGCTTGACTATTTTCCGCTGGCGGCTACAAGGCAGCGCTCAAGCGGCTTGGCCGCTCGGCCCGCTCGGTTCATGACCGCGCTTGCTGGGGAATAGGTTAACGGTAGACCCACGGACTCTGACTCCGTTAGTCCTGGTTCGAATCCAGGTTCCCCAGCCAATTGATTTCAAACACTTAGCTGCCAAACGCCCCAAAAAATCATGTTGCTAGGCCCGTGTAGCGCTAGCAACCTAAGCCATTGATTTGTAACGATTGGTAATGGTTGCGGGAATCGCGATAGCAACATGGATAGCAACATGGCGGCATGAAACCCCATCGAAGTGGGGGCTAAACCTAAACCTTCGTTTAGGCAGCAAGACCTTCGCACAATTGCGGCGACGTACTGTAGCCGGTACTTTACTAGCTATCGGCCATCTACTCCTCCCAAGATGCGATGCCGGTACCCAGCTAACTCCTCCCCCGAGGTTAGCTCAAATAAACCCGCTGCCATTCCCCCTTCGGCAGCGGGTTTTTCGTCTGCGACCACCACAACAAAAAGCCCGCCGAAGCGGGCCTTCTGTCGGTAGCAGTTTTGCGACCTCGGTCCAAATTGGCAGCAACGCCCTGGCTCTCACCATCAGCCTTGGCGGCAGGTTCGCCGCGGGCATCGTGTTCGGCCTTGGTGTCCCGTCGGGCTGGCGCTGGCGGGCTGACGTGACGTCCTGCTGAAATCCGTCCGAGGTTTAGGCTTGTCAGCAGCTTGTGACGAGCAGCCTGGCGCGGCTCATCAGTCTGGAACTATTTCGCAACGACGACGTTTGGTGAATAGCCAGAAATAGTGCCCAATCAGCGAGGACTTGATCATGAAGTTCCTGACCGGCATGGCCGCCGCCTTGATATCAGCGTTAGCGCTAACGAGCGCTGTTCCAGTTGATGCCGCACCAATTTTCGTTCCTCAGGCGCAAAGCGCGCAGCCCCACGTCATCCAAGTTCGGGGCGCCAGATGGCGCAACAATCATTGGGGAGGCGGCAATTATGGGCGATACAGAGGTGGCTACTATGGCCACCGCTACTATCGGCATGGATACGACGGCTACAATGACTTCTTCCCGGGAGGACTTGTCGCAGGAGCCCTGATCGGAAGCATGTTCAACAACGGCTACTACGGTGGCGGCTACTACGATGGCGGGTATCATCCCGACCCGTATTACGGCGGCGGCTATTACCGCCCGGTGTATTATCACAGGCACTACTACCATAGGAATTATTACCACCACAGGTACTATCACTACAGGTACTATCATCACAGGTACTATCATCCCCGGTACTACTATAACTATAGGCACTACTACCACCACAGGTATTACCATCGTAGGCACTACTACCGCTACTGAATGGCGCACGCTGCCCGCATCTAGCCCCCTGCCTCACGGGGGGGGCGGGCTTTTCGGTTCGCCTGTTGAGATACCGGAGTTCTTACGCTCCGCTTGGCACGATGTTCTCAGTCGAGCGCGCCCTGGCAGGCTGATGCTGAGGAAATCAGTGCCCCTAGCGTAGCGCCTCAGATGTTCCTCTCGATATGAGCCTCGATCGGATTTGGCGTCGATAGCTCAAATCTTTTAGCTGCCATGAATGTCAGCACGATAGCGGCAGCTATCGATGCAATCACGGTGGCGGTGCGGGCTAGACTTCTCACTATCTTCACTCAACAAAGCCTACCGCCTCTTCACGATCATCCACGGGCTCGTTCGGGCCGCACCCTCGCCCATGGCCTGTCCAGCCTGGATCGGGCTCGCCTTCGGGGTGGTTCCATGTGTTCGTCTCGACCTCGCCGGCGAGACGCTGGTCGACATGTTCAGGCCAGCCCAATTCATACTCGTCATCCTCTCGGCCGTCATGGGGCTCGTCGAGCACGTCGCCGCCATGCTCATTTTCGACTTCGCAATCGTCACGGCCTGGGGATGTCGCCCGATCGCCTGCCCGGTGCGCTTGGGAGTTGTTTCCGTAGCGCTGGACCGTGAGTTCTCCCGATCGTCCTCATGGGCTTTCCCGCGACGATGGGTGACGTTCTGCTGCCCCAAGCATGGGCTCCCTCGCTGTCCGGCTCATGGTCGCTGTTGTCCTGGTCCAGATGATCGAGGCAGCCGAGCGACGGCTCGTCGTCTGCCGTTTCCTCCAGATCGCAATGGGACTCCATGAGATCCAGCGCGGTGATCAGCGACATTGCGCGGTCCAGGTGGTCATTGAGACGCTTCTGGACAGACTGTTGGCGCGCTGCGGCGAGCTGTGGCCTCCGATCGAGCGCATCCGCGCCCTTGCCGGTCTCGATCTCGGCGAACTCGCCGACGATCGCGATGCCCGCGGCTTCGGCAAAGCGGGCTTCTCCAAGCCTCGCTGTCAGGCGGCTTTAATGCCCCTCGTCAATCCCGCGACCTTCTTGATGTGCGTTACCGCCGCGTCGCCGCCAGCGGTCTTTGTGAAAAGATCGAGTGTCTCGTCGCCGTCATCACCGACCGGCATGAGCGCCTGATCCATGTAATCCTTTGATGCAGAATTTCGCGAGATCGCACGTGCCGCTACCATAAGACGCACAATTGTGTTGGCGAGGACGGCGTGTTTCCGAAGAGTTTCCCATACGAATCGAGGCCAGAAGTACCAAGGGTTTTCGCGGGGCATGCCGGGGCGCCGCTCCGACGGCCGCTTGAGGCGCAGAAGACCAGTCTGCAACGGATGCACCTTCTCAAGAGGCACTACGGTTGAGAACGTCACGAGGAGCTTGACCAGACTGCCGAGTGGAACGCCAGTCGCGACCGCACGGCGCAACAGCGTACGCATATGCTTGGGCGTGTAGTAGAGCGACCATGCTTCCTGGTAGATGCTCTCCCATTCCTGGCTGGTCATTCTCGGATGTGCTGTGCAGACATGCTCAAGGTCGTAGACGTTGAGATCGGAGTCCATCTCGACCCGCTTCCTCCAAAGGCCCTGGTGGTCCTCCGACCCCGGCAGCGGCGTCAGGTTAAAAAACTCTATTATGTCGAGAGGGAGCTCTTCCTGTATGATCGCGATATCGCGTCTGATCGTCTCGGGCGTGTCCGACGGAAAGCCGAGAATATAGCCCGCCAAAGTCATGATGCCCTGTGCCTTCCAGGCGAGTAGCATCTTACGGTATTCGGTAATCTTGTTCTGCCGCTTTTTGGCCGCAGCGAGATTGTCCGGATTGACGTTCTCCAAGCCAATGAAGACGCGCGTAACACCAGCTCGTTTCGCCTTCTCCACGAAGTTCTCGATCTTGTGGCACAGCGTGTCCACCTGGATCATGAGGCCGAGAGGGATGCCGTCCTTCTCACGCAACGAGATAAGGCGGTCGAAAATCGCTTCCCATTCCCTGTTGCGCGCGAAATTGTCGTCAGTGATGAAGAACTTGTGGACCCCGTGCGTCCAGTTCATCCGCACCAGCTTCTCCACGTCATCTGCGGATCGGAAGCGTGATTTTCGACCTTGCACATTGATGATGGTGCAGAACGAGCATTGATAGGGGCAGCCGCGACCCGCATCGAAACTCGTGCTGAGGCCCATAGTGTGTTCGACGTACTGTTTAGGAAGGAACGGTACCGGCGAGCCCTCAATGCCGGGCATGTCCTTCAGGAAATCGTATAGCGGCGCGAGCTGGCCTGATGCAGCGTCGCGCAGTACCGCTTCGAATCTGCCTTCGGCCTCGCCTGCAAACATGGAAATGCCCATTTCTCGACAAGCGTCGAGTTCGACCGCGCTCCCGTCCAGCATGGCCAGGCATCCAGAGACATGGAAGCCACCCATCGCGACGGCCATTTTCGCGTCGCGGAAGGGTCGAGCAATATCGAGCGCGCGGGGATACTGATTGGACTGGACGCCAATCAGAGCGATCATTCCGAAATTGTCGTGCTGCCGGAGCTTCGCCAACAGCGCTGGAATATCGACCCGCGTGTTGGTCTCGTCGATCGCCATGATGTCGATGGCTACGTCTGAACCGAGGATTTCGCGATCCGCACAATCGGTAGCGATGCCATAGACAGCGGCGAGCGAATTCGACGGGATCATCGCTCGCCACCAGCGAATAACGTATCCGTCGTCGTCGTAGTGCGATGGCTTTATCAGGATGAGCTGGAAGCGTCGGCCCCCAGCTTTTGGAGAAGCGGACAAAACACGCACCCCTCGTATCAAAAGCCAAAGATAGCACGCAGGACTACGCCTGTCGCCCTGCGGGGTCATAATTAAAGTGACGGGCGAAGGTTGAGGAAGGGCCGGTAGGCCCTTCCTCAATGGCTCGAAGGTCGGTCGTTACTTTCATAATCCGCTGACGATTACCGACTTCGCCAGCCGTTATCCGATCGCCTGCGAGGCGCTCTTGACCACCAAGGAAGCCTATGCCTTCACCAAAATCCCTGTTTTTTTTCCTGTACTTCAGGGAACCGAGACCAGAGACGGGTTCGCTTGAGACTGCCAACACAGCCAAACAATTTGCCAAGTTAAATTGGCTCGTTACCCAGGCCCGAGGCGATCGGCGCTCGCCTCCTCGGTCACCGGCCTTGGGGTAGGTGGACGCTCAAGCGGGGTTAGCTCTTGCCAATCGCGTCGCTTTGGCCGCAATCTCGGCTCGAAGAGCCGCTCATCGGATGTCGGCGTGATGGGGATTTTGCCATGACCCGAGATCAGATGCTCGCCCACCTCCGATCCGCAGACGCGGTCGCGCGCGAGGCGGCGGTGCATGGGCATCATCCGTTCGGTTGCGTGCTGGTCGGGCCGGACGATCACGTGCTGATGCGGCAGGGCAATCTCGACACGGTGCGCCATGCCGAGACCGAGCTCGCCCGGCGCGCCGCGGCGACCTACGAGCCGGAGTTCCTGTGGCAATGCACGCTGGTCTCGACCGGTGAGCCTTGCGCGATGTGCACCGGAACGCTCTACTGGGCAAATATCGGCCGGCTGGTCTACGGCTTCGAGGAGAGTAAGCTTCTGGCGCTCACCGGGAATCATGCGGACAACCCGACTATGAGCCTCTCATCGCGCACCGTACTCGACTCCGGCCAGAAAAAGATCGAGGTCTTTGGCCCCTTCCCCGAGATCGCGGACGAGCTGATCGCACCACACCGCGATTTCTGGAAGCGCTGACGCGGTGTCCAGCCCTCCGCCGGGGCGCTCTGTAAGCGCGCTCTGACCAAAGCGCTCGGAGAACTCGGGGGCTTAATGGATCGCTTTAACCTCGGCAGCTACCGCCGCCCCATCTCCACCCACTCGGCGGAAACCCAGCGCTGGTTCGATATCGGCCTGAACTGGTGCTACGGCTTCAACCATGAGGAAGGCATCAAGTGTTTTGAGAAGGCACTCGCAACGGACCCTGATTGCCCGATGGTGCATTGGGGCATCGCCTATGCCGCCGGGCCTTTCTACAATCTGACCTGGAGGGAGCATGGCGAGGCCGAGGCCGACAGCGCGACGAAGCGCTGCTTCGAGCATGTTCAACTCGCACACGCCAATGCGGCTTCCGCCAGCGAGGTCGAAAGGCGATTGATCGAGGCGCTGGCCTGCCGCTTCCAAAAACCGCATCGGGTGACGCCGCCGGAATTCGAGCAGTGGGATGACGCCTACGCCGCCGCGATGCGGCTGGTGTATCAAAGCTTTCCTGACGACCATGACGTGATGGCGCTGCTGGTCGAGGCGCTGATGATGCGTACGGTGCGGCGGTTGTGGAACCTCAAGACCGGTGCGCCGGCGCCGAACTCCGACGTGATCGAGGCGCTCGCGGTTTGCGAGCGGTCGATCCGGCTTGCCGACGAGGCCGGCATTTCACAGCATCCGGCGATCGTCCATCTGCACATCCATCTCCTGGAAATGTCGACCATGCCGGAACGCGGCATGCGATCGGCGGACCTGCTCGGCGAAATGTGCCCCGATGCCGGGCACATGAACCACATGCCGGGTCACATCTATGTGCTGTGCGGCGCGTACGAGAAGGCCAAGCTCGCCAGCGAGAAGGCCGTTCGCGCCAACGACCTCTATCTCGCCTATGCGGACGAGCCGACCTACTACCTGCTCGGCTGCTGCCACGACCTGCATCTGATGATGTTCACCTGCATGTTGCTCGGCCAGTCCAGACCGGCCCTGTGGGCCGCCGACAGAGTGCGCAGCCTGGTGACGCGCGACGTGGTCAGCCTTCCCGACCGGCCAAAACTCACGCAGACGGTGGAAGGCTACCACGCCATGAAATCGCATGTTGAGGCGCGCTTCGGCCGCTGGCGGGAGATCATCGACGAACCGGTGACCCGGGAGCCCGGCCTCTATGTGCTGACGGCGGCCATGCAGCACTACGCCAAGGGTGTGGCGCACGCGACGCTGAGGAGCTTTGACGAGGCGGAATGCGAGCGCGAAAAATTCCACCGGCATCTGGAAGGCATTCCCGCCGAACGGCGCTTCCTCAGCAACCCGACCCGCGCCTCGCTGGCTGTCGGCGCGGCTCTCCTCGATGGCGAGCTTGCCTATCACCAGGGCCGGCATGACGATGCATACGGCCATCTGCGGCAAGCGGTCGAGCTTGACGACAATCTGTCCTACACCGAGCCGTGGGCGTGGATGCACCCGCCGCGCCATGCGCTGGCGGCGCTGCTTCTCGACCAGGGCCACGCCGAGGAAGCCGAACAGGTCTATCGCGACGATCTGGGTCTGAGCAGCAAGGTGCAGCGCTGCGCCCAGCACCCGAACAATGTCTGGGCACTGCACGGGCTGGTGGAATGCCTGAAGCGGCACGACGAGACCGAAGAACTGCCGGCGCTGCAGGCAAGCCTTGCCACGGCGCTGGCCAAGGCAGACGTGCCGATCACCTCGTCCTGCCTCTGCAGGACGAGCGTACGGTCAGCGCCCAGCTGCTGTCACTGAGCCCCGAAGCTACCCCAGCCACTTCTCATAGTCGGACACCAGCAGGTGCACCGGGGGGACGTCCTCGTCGATGTTGGAGAAACGGCCGATCTGCTCGCGGAACACATTGTCGGTGAGATCGTCATTTACGGTCGACACCTCGCCGATCAGCACATCCTTGCCCTCGGCCCAGAAGGCGTGCCAGACGCCGGGCAGCAGCGTGACGCTCTGGCCCGGGTCGAGCTTCAGGAGCCCGCCCGCAGGCAGCCTGTGGATGGTTCCATCGACAGGCACCGACACCTCGGCCTTGGGATCGATACCCCCGTCGCGATCGTGCATGAACAGTTCCAGCACCAGCTTGCCACCGCCGCGGTTGATGATGTCCTCGGCCTTGATGTTGTGGCGGTGCATCGGCGACAGCTGGTCCTTGCGCGAGATCATGATCTTCTCGGCATAGAGCATGCCCATGCCCTTCTTCATGTCTTCGTAGCGGCCGTTGCGAACCGTGAACAGGAACAGACCGAGTTCATCAAACTTCTCCTGCCCATAGTCGGTGATGTCCCAGCCAAGCCGTGAGGTGAAAACGGCCGAGGAATCGACCTGGCGCGCCTTTGCCTCCTGCGGCGACCAATAGGCGAAGGGCGGCATGATGTAGCCGAACGAGCGGATGAAAGCGTCGGCGTCGCGGATGATGTCGTTGATGGCGGAGCGTTTCATGATCATGGTCCTTCGTGTCGATTTTTCCGACAAATCGCATAGCGGAACGCCGATCCGGTGTCGATCCATCTTGCCGCCCTGCCCGTCCTTGCGGCGTAAGCGCATGGACCACAGATCAGCTGCGCTGGCCGCGTGACATCATGCGCTTTCGGGGTCATAAACCCTGCGGATTTCCATGGGATGACAGACGATGCCGACCATCCACGACCTCGATACGCCATCGATCCTGATCGACGCCGCACGCGCCGAAGCCAACATTGCCCGCGCCCAGGCCCATGCCGACAAGAACGGGCTGAAGCTTAGGCCGCATATCAAGACGCACAAATTGCCCTATTGGGCGAAGAAGCAGGTCGCGGCCGGCGCCGTCGGCATCACCTGCCAGAAGATCGGCGAGGCAGAGGTGATGGCCGACGCTGGCCTGACTGATATTTTTCTCCCCTACAACATCCTCGGGCGGGCCAAGCTGGAACGGCTTCTGGCACTGCATGGCCGTGTCACCTTGTCGGTGACGGCTGATAGCTTGGACACGATCGAGGGGCTGGCGGCCACCTTCACCGATGCCGGCCATCCTCTGCCGGTGCTGGTCGAGTTCGACACCGGCATGGGCCGCTGCGGCGTGCAGACGGCGGATGAAGCCGTTGCGCTGGCAAGACAGATCGACAAGGCCGGCGGCCTTGCCTTCGGCGGGCTGATGACCTACCCAGCCGCTGGCCGCGCGGCGGAGGCCGAAGCGTGGCTTGCCGACGTCAGGCAGGCCTTGGCCGGTTCGGGCCTCGCCTGTGACCGCATCTCCAGCGGCGGCACGCCGGATATGTGGCGCTCCAACGAGGCATCGGTCGTCACCGAGTATCGCCCCGGCACCTACATCTATCTCGACCGCTACCAGGTCGCCAAAGGCGTCGGCACTCTCGACGATTGCGCGCTGACGGTGCTGTCGACGGTGGTCAGCCATCCGACAGCAACGCGCGCTATCCTCGATGCCGGCAGCAAGGCACTGTCCAGCGACACGCTGGGGCTCGCCGATTTCGGCGAACTGCTCGGTGTTTCGGGAGTGCGGGTGACCGGCTTGAGCGAGGAGCACGGCACCGTCACGATTTCAGACCATGCCAAGCTGCGCATCGGCGAACGCGTCCGGGTCGTGCCCGATCATTGCTGCGTCGTCACCAACCTGTTCAACGAGGTCAATCTGATCGACGGCGACAAGGTGCTGGAGACACTGCCGGTGGCAGCGCGCGGACGGATGGGATGAGGCGAACCGCCACGCGAGCGAACACAGGCGGCGTACAGCAAATCTTTTGAGCGCTGGCGGGACAGCACCCCCCTCTGGCCTGCCGGCCATCTCCCCCGCAAGGAGGGAGATTGGCAATTCGGCCGCTGCGGCTCTTTTTCAACGCGGGCTATTGGCGAAAGCAGAAGTGACGTCCGATGTCCCCGGTCCAAACACCCCCTTGCGGGGGAGATGGCCGGCAGGCCAGATGGGAAGGAACTCAACGAAGCGGGATTGATGCCGATCAGCCTGGCTGCCGCTCAGCCTGTCGTGCCGCCACACGCCGCATGGCAATTACCCGGCGGCGGCGAATTTCCGTGCGCATCGCCATCAGGTGCAGCGCGAAGAACAGCACCGTGAAGCCGACGGCCATCACCAACAGCGGCCACAGCAGGCTGGGGTCGATGGTCGGCCCGCCGAGCCTGAACACCGAAGCCGGCTGGTGCAGCGTGTTCCACCAGTCGACCGAGAATTTGATGATCGGGATGTTGATGAAGCCGACCAGGGTGATGATGGCGGCGGCCCAGGCGGCGCGTCCGGCATCGTCGAGCGCGCGGGTCAGCGCGATGATGCCGAGATACATCAGGAACAGCACGAAGACCGAGGTCAGCCGCGCATCCCAGACCCACCAGGTGCCCCACATCGGCTTGCCCCAGATCGAGCCGGTGATCAGCGCCAGCGCCGTAAAGACCGCGCCTATGGGGGCCGCTGATTTCAGCGCCACATCGGCCAGCGGATGCCGCCAGACCAGAGTGCCAAGTGCGGAGAACGCCATCAGCGTGTAGCACATCATGGCGAGCCAGGCGAAAGGCACGTGGATGTACATGATGCGAACGGTAATGCCTTGCTGGAAATCCTCAGGCGCGGCGAAACTCATATAGAGCCCGACGGCAAGGACCAGTGCGGCGATGGACGCCAGCCATGGCACGACCCTGTCTGCCAGCCCGACAAAGCGCGTCGGGTTGGCAAGATCCATCCAGCCGGTCAGGCGTGAAGTCGTGTCGCTCATGCGGCTCTACATAGACCGCTCGTGCGCTTGGGGCAATCGAGCGGTGGTGTCGCAGGCTGCCTCCCTTGCATGGAGGTCACAGCGAAGCAGCGGAGGAGGCCCACCCGGACCTTCGGTCCGACCTCCCCACAAGGGGGAGGTAAAGAACGAAATCAGGCGGCGGCTTCCTGCTGTTGCTGCACGGTGCGGCTGAGGCGGCGAACCTCCTCGTCGTTGAGCAGGCCGCCGGCGCGCAGCAGGCTGGCAAAGCGGCCATTGCGCATCGACAGTTCGGCGAAGCCACCCATCTCGACCACCCTGCCCTTGTCCATGAACACGACCAGATCGGCGTCGCGAACGGTGGTCAGGCGGTGGGCGATGATGAAGGTGGTGCGGTCGCGCCGCAATTCGTCGATCGCTTCCTTGACCCGATCCTCTGTCTCGACGTCGAGGGCGCTGGTCGCCTCGTCGAGCACCAGGATAGGGGCATCCTTCAGCACAGCGCGGGCAATGGCGATGCGCTGGCGCTCGCCACCCGACAGCTGGCCGCCACGTTCGCCAACCAGCGTGTCATAGCCATTGCTCTTGGACAGGATGAAGTCCTGCGCGGCAGCCGCGGTGGCGGCTGCATGGACCTCGTCATTGGTCGCGTCAGCCCGGCCGACGCGGATGTTGTCCTCGATCGAGCGGTTGAGCAGGCCCGCATCCTGAAACACGGTGGCGATCGAATGACGCAGCGACTTGCGGGTCACGCTCCGGGTGTCGATGCCGTCGACCAGGATACGGCCATGGGACGGCGAGAAGACGCGCTGCAGCAGATTGATGAGCGTGGTCTTGCCGGCGCCCGTCGGGCCGACGATGGCGACCGTCTGACCGGCCTGGACCTCGAACGACACGTCGTCGATGCCCTGGCCCGAATTGGCGAATTCGAAGCCGACATTCTCGAAGCGGACATGGCCGGTGACGTTGGTGAGATCGCGCAAGCCATCCGGCTCGGCGGCGTCGGCCGCGGAATCCTCGAGGTGGTAGAAGTCCTCGAGCTTGGCACGGGCCTCCGAAATCTGGTTGGCGAAAGCCGACATCTGGTCGAGCCTGGCGATCAGCAGCGTGGCAAAGCCGGTGAAGGCGATGACGTCGCCGATACGCAGCTGGCCATGGGTGACTAGATAGGCGCCGATCAACAGCACGACCATCATCGAAATCGTCGACGACAGACGGTGCAGCGCATTGGCCATCGCCCACCAGTCGAGCACCGGGTTCTGCGCGTCGAGCAGGTTCTTGACATAGCGGCGCAGCGTGTCCGCCTCGTGGCCGAGGCGGTTGTAGCTCTGCAGCACGGCGACGTTGGAGACCGAGTCGGTCACATGCGCGAAAACCTTGTGGTAATGGCGCTCAACCGCAGCCTGACCTTCCTTGGTCCGCTTCATCACCAGCCGGCCGATGCCGACATAGAGCACGCCGAGCGCCAACAGCACCATCGACATGCGCAGGTCCATGCTGATCGCGGTCGGGATCAGCAGGAACAGCGCGACTGCCGTCGACAGGTGCTGACGCATGAATTCAAGCCACAGGCTGAACAGCGTCTCGACCGCGCGCAACAGGGTGTGCAGAGCATTGGAGGTGCCGCGCTGGTGATGCCAGGCAAGCGGCATCGTGATCACGCGCTCGAACGACTGGCAAAGCACCTCGCTGCGCCGCTTGTGGGCAAAGCGATCGGCACCGCGCGCCACCAGGACGAAGGCCACGATGTTGAAGGCGCCGAGACCCGCCCACAGGGCAAGCGTGGCAAACACCGAACCGCGTTCGGAAATCGCATCGATCACTCGTCCGAACATGATCGGCTCGAGAATAGCGATGATCGCGAGAGCGACGTTGGCCGAACAGATCAACGCGACGCGTTTCCTGTCTGCGGCCAGATAACCGAGCGCTCGCCAGTAGATTTGCAGAAGGGTCACCCCAGTTACTCCGCCATGCTGTTTATTGTGCACTGCATCATTTGACTCGTATCGGTTGATACGTCGCAAAACAATGGCCGTGTACCTCTTCAGTTCCAAATTCGCGAACAAAAGATGGCGACGTTCCGAAATCTGCCGTGATCACCTAACGGTTTGAGAAGACAGGTAAAATGTCAGGCATGCGGCGAAATCATGGCAGCTGGCACGTGCTGCCACAAATTTAATCAACAACGATGTCTGGCGGATGACCAAGGCCGAAATCGCCTTCTACACAGTATAGCGCCAAACAAATGCGGCCTTGCGCCCGCCAAAGGCGACGAGATGCCAAGCCCAGCCAGCCTGGGCGGCGTATGCGCTTGGCGTCAAGCCTTTGATTTTATGTTCTTTTCATCGGCATGCCCTTCACCCAAGGCGATGGCAACGCAGGGTGGCATGGCGCCATTAGCCTTGTCGTGGTCCCGAAAACCGCCCCCGGGCTCTTGAGCCCGAGAGCACGCTTTCTGGGCAAAATGCCTCAGGCCGGGATCCTGATGACGACGTCGGTAACTTCGCCATCCTTCAGTTCGACCGCCGAAACCTTGGTCTTAACCCCATTCAGCTCCAACGAAACCGCCTTGGCCTTATTGTCGCGGACGACACGAACCTTGAGTTCCGCCCCCAGCATCTTGAGGGTTGCCGAGTATCCGTCCCAATGGCGGGGGAGTTTTGGCTTGAACTGAACACGCTTGCCGCGCCGTTCGATGCCGAGGATCCCTTCGACCGCAGCCCTATAGAGCCAGCCGGCCGAGCCGGTGTACCAGGTCCAGCCGCCACGGCCACCCTTGTCGTCCCCGGCGTAGATGTCGGCCGCCACGACATAGGGCTCGACGCGATAGTGCTCGGCCGAGGCCTCGTCGGTCGCATGGTTGACCGGGTTCAGCATCGAGAAACAGCGATAGGCCTCGTCGGTCCGCCCCATTTCGGCGAGCGCGATGACGAACCACGTGGCGGCGTGGGTGTACTGGCCGCCATTTTCGCGGACACCGGGCGGATAGCTCTTGATGTAACCCGGTTCCTTGTCCGTCTTCGAGAACGGCGGCGTGAACAGCTTGACGATCTTGAGCTTGTCATCGACGAGCAGTTTGGTCGCGTGCTCCATCGCTGTCGTCGACCGGGCCGGATCGCCCTCTCCCGAAAGCACGCTCCAGGACTGTGCGATCGAGTCGATCTTGCACTCCTGCGAGGACCGCGACCCGAGCGGCGTGCCGTCGTCGAAGCTGCCGCGCCGGTACCATTCGCCATCCCATGCCGTGCTTTCAAGCGCCCGTTTCAGCGCATCGGCATGCTTTGCCCAGGCTTGCGCGTGCTTGGCATCGCCTTCGGTCTTGGCAATTGCGGCGAAGTCGCCCAGGGTCTTCAGCAGGAACCAGCCGAGCCAGACGCTCTCGCCGTTGCCGTGTTCGCCGACGCGGTTCATGCCGTCGTTCCAGTCGCCGCCGAGGATCAGCGGCAGCCCGGCGGGACTGCTGCGCTTGATGGCAAGATCGAGCGCCCGCGCGCAATGGTCGTAGAGCGACGCCGTCTTCTTCAAGATTTCCGGGGTGAAGAAGGCATCGTGCTCGCCCTCGCCCAGCGCCTGTCCATCGATGAACGGCAGTTGCTGCTTCAGGATGGTGGCATCGCCGGTGACCAGCAAATAGCGCGCCGTGGCGTGGGCCAGCCAGACCACGTCATCGGAAATCATGGTGCGCACGCCAGCCCCGGTGCGCGGCAGCCACCAATGCTGCACGTCGCCTTCGGGGAACTGCCGCCGCGCCGCATTGAGGATCTGGTCGCGTGCCAGTTGCGGATCATGCGCCAGCAATGCCAGCGTGTCCTGCAACTGGTCGCGGAAGCCGAACGCACCGCTTGCCTGGTAGAAGGCGGAGCGGGCGCGGATGCGGCAGGCGAGGCTCTGGTAGGGCAGCCAGTGGTTGACCATGGCGTCGAGCGCCTTGTCCGGCGTCTCGACCTGGATGGTGTCGAGGAAGTCGCGCCATTCGCGCTCGTTGTCGGCCAGCCGCCGGTCGAAATCCTTGACGCGGTGCTCCTGCACCAGGGCGCTGGCCTCCTCGACGGTCTCGGCATCGCCGAGCAGCCAGAGCAGCGTCACGTCGCCGCCGGCCGGGATTTCGATGTCGCGGGCAATCGCCGCGCAAGGATCGTCTCCAGCCTCGACACGGCCCGACAACGCCGCGCCGCCCAGCACCGCCTGTGGGAGTTCGCTGGAGCCATGCCGGCCGAGGAACTCCGAACGGTCGGTGGTCACCGAATGCACACCGCCGTCGGCGGCAAGGAAAGCCACTCGCTCGCTGAAATCGAGCCCGTAGGGGTTTTGCGCCAGCAACGCACCAGTGGCGGCGTCTCGGGACGGGACGATGGTTGCCGCTGTGCGCGACCGATGCCCGCCGAGCACCCATTCGGCATAGGCGTAGACACGCAGCCGCGCCGGCACCGAGCCCGAATTCTGGATGCGCAGCCGCGAGATCTTCACCGGGTCGATCGGGTCGACGACATGGGTGAGGTCCATCGACAACGGCCCGCGCCTCGAACGGAACGTCGAGAAACCCTGGCCGTGCCAGGCCTCGTAGGTCATCGAGGGGTCGCGTACCACGGCGGCGAGCGGCGAGAACGCCTTACCGCTGGCCTGATCGTAGATGTAGACGCCCTCGCCCGGCCGGTTCGAGACCGGATCATTCGACCACGGCGTCAGCTGGTAGTCGCGGCTGTTGCGACTCCAGGTGAAGGCGGCACCCTCGGCAGAGGTGTGGAAGCCGAACGAAGCGTTGGAGACGACGTTGATCCACGGCTGCGGCGTGGTGCGACGGCCAGCCAGACGAACGACATAGTGCCGCCCGTCGCCGTCGAAACCGCCAAAGCCATTCCATTGGCTGAGGCCGCTTCCATCGGCGCTGACATCCGCCACGGCCTGCGAGGCGTGCATCACGGGCACCGGCGACGGCAATTCGCGCGCGGCCGCCAATGCTGCCGGCTGCAGGGCGTCGCGCGCCTGCAGGGCGGCCGCCTCGGCCCGCTCGATCTGGTCGAAGATGGTGCCGTTGCGCGTGTGCAGGACGACGCGGGCGACAGCGAGCAGCGTCTTGTAGGTGATCTCGTCCATCAGGTCGCGGCGCACCGCGAAAATGTGCTGGCGAGGCCCGAGTTCCTTGCCGCGCAGTCGGCTGTTTTCGCACAGCGTCTCGACGGCCCGCTGCAGGTCCTGGACATAGGAGGAGGCCTGCTCGTTGACGACGACGAAGTCGATCATCATGCCGCGGGTGCGCATGTATTCCTGGAAACGCAGCGCCTGGGCGACGATTTCGAGATCGGCGACGTCGCCGATCCTGACCAGGAAGATCGGGAAATCACCCGAAATGCTGGTCGGCCACAGGCTCGACTGCTTGCCCAGCCCCGTGGCGATGGATTCGGCCGGAAGACGCAGGAACGGATCTGGATAGATCAAATAGCGCGCCAGTTTCTGCACATTGGCGGCATCGGTCAGGCTGAGGCCCATATGACGGGTCTGCACCTGGCTTCGCGTCCAGGCGAGCATGGCCTGGCGGGCAAAACTCTCCGGATGGTCAAGCCGGGCAAGGGCCTCTTCCAGTTCGGCGCGGCTGGCGCCGACGACGGTCCAGAAGGTCAGCGATATCTTCTTGTTGGCAGGCACACGCACCTGGCGGCGCAGCGCTGCGACCGGATCGAGCGTGAAACCCGAATGGCCGCCAAGCCTGGCGCCGGGGTCGAAGGCGGCCGCGTCGACGATGGTGCGGCCGCGGCCGATGAAGGCGCGCCGGTCGGTCTCGGCTTCGGCATCGCGCGCCGATCCGGACGGATCGGTGACGAAATGCACCATGGCGATATCGGGCTCGCTGGTCTCCCGCTTGCGCCGCGTCGCAAAGATCTGCGCGTTGTTCGATGCGATTTCGGTTTCCACGAACATCTTCGAGAAAGCCGGATGCGCGTTGTCCGACGCCTCCAGGCCGAGCACCAGTTCGGCAAAGGAGGTGACTTCAATGTGACGGTCGGACGGCCCGTCATTGTAGAGCGTGACCCGACGGCCCTCGCCATTGCCTTCCGAGATGACGATGCATTCGACTTCGGACCGCAACGTGCCCACCGATTTGACGAAGCTTGCCTTGTCGTCGGAGAACAAGGTCTGCGCCTTTTCCTCGGCCGCACGCTTCGGCTCGGCCGTGGCGGACCACCAATCGCCGGTGCCTGCGTCCCGCAGGAAGATGTAGGAGCCGAGCCGGTCCTCGGTTGGATCCGGCTGCCAGCGGGTGATGGAGAGATCGCCCCAGCGGCTGTAGCCCGAGCCGGTCGCGGTGACCATCACCGAATAGCGGCCGTTCGACATCACACTGGTCGACCGCAGCGACCGCAACGGATCGAGCACGATGCGGGTGTCGGGGCTCTCGACTTCCGTCTCGTCCTTGGAGCGCTCGTCGGCCTCGGTCCTGACGGTCGCGGTCGGGATGTCGCGCGGTGCCCTCTCCTGCAGCAGCAGTTCAGCCGATTCGATGACCGGGTCACTGTGGAAGCGATCGCGCATGCGGCCTTCGAAGATGGCGTCGGCGACGGCCACGATCGACATGCCCGAATGGTGGGCCATGTAGTTCTGCACGACGACATGATCGGTGCCTTCCGGCACGCGCTGCGGCGTGAAGTCGACAGCGTCGTAGTAACCGTGGCGGCCAAGCGCGCCGATCTCCCGCAGCCTGGCGAGATTCTGCACGGCTTCGCGCGGGTTGAACTGTGCCGCGAGCACGGTGGCATAGGGCGCGATCACCGTGTTCTGGCCAAGCCCGCGCTTCAGGCCGAGCCCGGGCACGCCGAAATTGGTGTACTGGTAAGTCAGTTCGCGGTCGCGGGCGTTGTAGGCCGCTTCCGAAATGCCCCACGGCACGTTCTTCTGGCGGCCATACTGGATTTGCCGCTTGATGATCAGCTTGCTGGTCTGGTTGAGAATGCTGCCTTGCGGCTCCTTCATCACCAGAGGCGGCATCAGGTATTCGAACATCGAGCCGGACCAGGACATCAGCGCGCCCTTGAAACCGATCTCGACGATCGGCCGGCCAAGCCGGAACCAGTGCTCGGTCGGCAGGTCGCCCTTGGCGATGGCGAACAGGCTGGTCAGCCGCGCCTCGGAAGCCATAAGGTCGTAGCAGCTTTCATCGAGCTGGTGCTCCTCGACACGGTAGCCGATCGACAGCAGCTTGCGTTCGGGCCGCATCAGGAAGGAAAAATCCATCTCGAAGGCGAAGCGCCGCGTGCGCTCGCGCAAGGTGAGCAGCTTGGCGCGCAGCGCCTCGACGGCATTGTCGTCGCTGTGCGCGTCATGGACATGCGCCTCGCAGGTGGCCTCGAGCCTGGCCGCCCAGTCGACGATGACGTCGCTCTGGGCCGACGCCGCCTCGGTGTGGATGGCGGTCGCGAGCTTGCGGATCTCGCCGGCCAGCACGGCCAGATTGATGGTGCGGATCGACGCCATTTCCGGCTGCGCCTTGATGGTGTCGACCGCGCGCCGCATGCCGTCGAGACGGTCGACGAGGCGCTGGCGCAGGGGTCGCAGCTGGCGGCGGTCGTCGGGCAGTTCGTCGAGGCTCTCGCTGAGGATGGTCACCGTGTCGAGAATGCCTTCGAAATCGCCCTGGAGATGGACCGAGGGCGCTTCCGCCCATTCGGCGCATGCCGCCGCCACCGCCACCAGATGACCGGCCAGATTGCCGCTGTCGACAACCGAGATGTAGAGCGGATAGAGCGGCTTCAGCGTCGTCGTGTCATACCAGTTGAAGAGGTGGCCACGGTCGCGCGGCATGCCCTCGATCGTCGTCATGGTGGCATCGATGCGGGTGATGGCGTCGGACAGGCTGATCCAGCCGAAGTCGCGGGCAGAGACGACGGACAGCAAGTAGACGCCGATATTGGTTGGCGAGGTGCGCGGCGCCACGACCGGCGCCGGGCTTTCCTGGAAATTGTCCGGCGGCAGATTGTGGTGCTCGGCCGTCACGAAGCTTTCGAAATAATGCCAGGTGCGCCGCGCCACCGTACGCAGCGCGTGGATATCGGCTTGCGATATGCGCAAGCGATCCTCGGTTTCGGCCGAACGGCTGATCCAGCTGGAGATGGCCGGCGACGCGATCCAGAACAGGGCGAAGAAGAAGGCGACGAAGGCGCCGGTGGAATCGGCCAGCACCGGGATGGCGAGGCCGACGAAGCCGATGATCACGGCGCCATACATCATGCCGTAGTAGGAGCCGACATCGTTGTCGCCCGCCTTGTGCGCCTGCGAGGCGGTGCGCCATTCCAGGAGGTTCTGGCGGCTGACGAACAGCCGGTAGAGCGTGCGGATGATGGCGTCGCCCATCATCCAGGCGTTATGCGCCATCAGCACGATCTTCAGCGCCACCATGGCGGTGCCGAAGGCGACGTCGCGTGCCAGGGCCGAGAAATGGCCGCGCGGCGTCTGGTCGCCGCTCTTTGGCAGGATGGCGTTGACGATGTCGAATGTCGGCGCCATGAACAGGCTGAGGATCAGCAGGGCCTGCCATTGCGCGGCCTGCGTGAAGGGCAGCAGCGTCCAGCCGGCGATCGCGGCCATGACCCAGAAGATCGGCGTCAGCGAGCGGCGCAGATTGTCGACCATCTTCCAGCGCGACAGAGCCGGCACGCCGGAGCGCGGATCGAGCATGAAGCCGAGAAGCTGCCAGTCGCCGCGTGCCCAGCGATGGTGGCGCGAGGCGTCGACCGAGTAACGGGTCGGATAGTCCTCGACCAGTTCGACGTCGGTGACCAGCGCCGAATGCGCCAGCGCGCCTTCCAGCAGATCGTGGCTGAGGATGGTGTTTTCCTCGATGCGGCCCTGTAGTGCTGCCTCGAAAGCATCGACGTGATAAAGGCCCTTGCCGGTGAAGGACCCGTCGCCGAAGACGTCCTGATAGAGATCGGAGACGGCAAAAACATAAGGGTCGAGGCCGCGATTGGCCGAGAACACCCGCTGGAAAAACGATGCATCGTCGCCGCTGGTCAGCGACGCGGTGATGCGCGGCTGCAGAATCGCGTAGCCGGCCGTGACAACACGCCTGGTAGCATCGAAATGCGGACGATTGAGCGGATGGCAGAGCTTGCCGACCAGGGTCGCGACCGCGTCACGGGTGGTGCGCGTGTCGGCATCGAGCGTCATCACATGGACGACGTTCTCGGGCAGCGGCACGTCGAGCGGCAGGAATGTGGTGTCGCTGTCGCCGCGCAGCAGAAGGTCGAGCTCATGCAGCTTGCCGCGCTTGCGTTCCCAACCCATCCAGGAGCCCTGCGCCGCATTGAAGAGCCGGCGCCGGTGCAGGATGTAGAAACGCGGCGCGCCTTCGGAGGGATAGCGGGCGTTGAGACGAGCGATCTCGGCGCGGGCGAATTCGAGGATTTCGGTATCGGCCGCATCGATTTCCGTCTTGCTGTCGGGCCAGTCCGAAAGCAGCGCGAAATAGATTTCATCCGCCGTGTTGGCGAGATGATGCACCTCGATGTTGCGGATGTTTTCCTCGACATCGTCGCGTGAACCGATCAGCGACGGCACCACCACCAGGGTGCGCGCCTCAGGCGGCACGCCGTGCCTGTAATCATAGCCAACGAGGCGCGTCGGTTTCAGGAACAGCGATACGACGGTGTTGAAGAAGGCGAGTGCGCCCTCGCTGGCCGGTACGGCAAACAGCGCCAGCATCACGACGATCGACGGCACCGACAGGCCGAGATTGGCCAGCGCGTTGCCGGTGAGGACGAGAAGCAGGGCCGTCAGCGCAAATACCGGTACGACGATGCCAAGCCATCCGGTCTTGCGGAAGGTGCGCTTGACCGTCTGGCTGATGGTCGGCCGATAGCCGATCGCCTTCTCCAGTTCCAGCCGGCGCGGACCGACGAGGAAGAAACCGACATCGGTGTGGGCGGATGCAACTTGGGTGGCCGCGCCTTCATCATCGCCCGATAGGGTCTCGGTGGCGGCGTGATCGGCTAGTTCGATGGCCTTCTCGGCGACGCGATATTCCGAAAGGTCGGAGCGGCGCGCCAGTTCCTCGATCGCGGTCCGGTACTGGTCACGCGAGAAGAAGTCGAGCGCGGCGAAATCGGTGCGCTCGCGCAGCACGGTATCGATGCGGCTGACGCCTTCGAACCACACCGTCCAGTCGACGTCGTTGATAAGGCGCAGGCCACGGATGATGTTTCCGGTCGTCACATTGCCGCTGGACAGCGTGTGATGTTCGGAAATGATGATTTCCTCGGCGTCGGAGCCGGTCTTTTCGAGCTCGCCTTCGAGCCATTCCAGGGCCTTGCCGGCATTCTGCGATCCATCGCGCAAGCGATAGAGCAGCTGGGTGGCGAAGGTGGTGTCCTGCGCATGAGCGCTGAATTTGGACAGGATCGCCTGCCGGTCCGGGCTGTCGTCGGTCGACAGAACCTTGTCGGCGACATCGTTGGCGATCTGGCGCATCTGGCGGGTGCGGTTGACCCTGACCGCCAGCCGGCGGAGATTTTCGATCAGGACGAAGCGCAGAAGCGACGGCAGCGCCCAGAGTTCGCCGATCTTCAGCGGCTCGAGCGACTGGAAGCCCTGGACGATGGACTTGAACATCGTCGCCGAGACGGAACTGTCCGAATGCGCCACATAGGTCCAGGCCAACGCCAGCGCGCGCGGCACGCTGCCGCCCTCGGGCAGTTTCAGGCTGGGCAGCTGCCGGTAGAAGCGGCGCGGCAGATCGCGCTTGACCTGGAAAATGGTTTCTTCGACCAGGTAATTGTTGTCGAGCAGCCACTGCGCCGCCGGCGTGATCGTCTCGCCCCTCGCCTGCGCGGCATTAGTCGAGCGGTAGACTTCCAAGATCTTCTTGGCGCTGTCGCGGATGCGAGCCTGAAAGTCGAACGACGTCAGGCCGAATAGATCGGTGAGATCGCCTTTTGCCAGGCTTTCGCCAAGCAGGCGAAGACGCTCTTCGGGCAGGAAATTGGATCGGATCGGCTCTTCCGTGATCGCTGGGAAGCTCGCGCTCGTCTTCTCGATCTGGGCAGGGGTCGTCTGAATATTCATTGAAAATTCCGTATGCGGACACTGAGCGGCGTCACCGCCACGGCAATGGCCCTAAAACCGATTCAAATGCAATTGGTTGCATAATCCCACTTGCTGAAAGTTTGTTTCCGCACCACGACAGGGCGTTATCTCTCAGCAAAAATTCCAAGACGAGCGCCCCTTCTCCCGTCAAGCTCGATCGACGGGGAGGATTCAGGCTTTTTCGTGATGCCGCCGATAGCTTACGCTATATTTCGCCGGCATCGCGATCATGTTTGGAAACAAGCGTTAATCGTTGCCGGAGATGCCGCCGATCCGGATCACGAACAGTGTCGTCTCCTGGACGGGCTGGATAAAGAGGCTGGCGGTGTCCGGGCCGGGCAGCAGCGTGTCGAGCGGTCCGAGGTGGACCGGCTCGGTGCCGGGGACGATGACTTCGCCGTTCAGACACAGGACGAGGGTCGTCCCGGTCCCGTTCCTGATTTCCACAGGGTTCGAAAGCGTAAGGCGTTCGACCGAATGCGTCATCCCGCTGCGGCGGGTCATGACATTGAGATCGGTGATCGGCCCGCCGATCAGCGCGGCCGCGGTCGCCACGTCAGCCGGGAAGGAAAGTGGGGCGGTCGCCCTGGTGACTGATATCGGCGGGCGGCCAGCAATATCCAGCACGATGCCCTCGCCTTCGAGCACTGCAAGCGTGCGATCGATACCGGCAAATTGCGAGAACGGACCGCTGCCTTCGACGCGCGCCATCGACACGCGCCAGTCGAAGTCATCGAGCCCGGCGTCGGCAGGCGAGACGGCGACCTCGGTCGTCACCCCGCCGCCGTTCTTCCACGGCATGGACTTGTACCCGGCTGCCCGCAGGACGCGCATCAGTCAGTCCATCACCCGAGAATGCCGGGCAGGTTGAGCTGGTGCTCCCTCGCGCATTCGACGGCGATGTCGTAGCCGGCATCGGCGTGGCGCATGACGCCGGTCGCCGGGTCGTTCCACAACACCCGCTCCAGGCGCCTGGCCGCTTCACGCGTACCGTCGGCGACGATGACCATGCCGGCGTGCTGTGAGAAGCCCATGCCGACACCGCCGCCATGGTGCAGCGACACCCAGGTGGCGCCCGATGCGGTGTTGAGCAGCGCGTTGAGCAGCGGCCAGTCGGACACCGCGTCCGAACCGTCCTTCATCGATTCCGTCTCGCGGTTCGGCGAGGCGACCGAGCCGGAATCGAGATGGTCGCGGCCGATGACGACAGGCGCCTTGAGCTCGCCCTTGGCCACCATCTCGTTGAAGGCGAGCCCGAGCCTGTGCCGGTCGCCAAGACCAACCCAGCAGATGCGCGCCGGCAGGCCCTGGAAGGCGATGCGCTCGCGCGCCATGTCGAGCCAGTTGTGCAGATGGGTATTGCCGGGCGTCAGTTCGCGAACCTTTGCGTCGGTCTTGTAGATATCCTCGGGATCGCCCGACAGGGCCGCCCAGCGGAACGGGCCGATGCCGCGGCAAAACAGCGGTCGGATATAGGCCGGCACGAAGCCGGGGAAGGCGAAGGCGTTCTCGAACCCCTCCTCCTTGGCCACCTGGCGGATGTTGTTGCCGTAGTCGAGCGTCGGCACGCCGGCGTTCCAGAACGCCACCATCGCCTCGACATGTTCGCGCATCGAGGCGCGGGCGGCTTTTTCAACTGCCTTCGGGTCGCTGACGCGCTTCTCACGCCACTCAGCCATCGTCCAGCCCTTGGGCAGATAGCCGTTGATGGGGTCGTGGGCCGAGGTCTGGTCGGTGACCATATCGGGGCGAATGCCGCGCCTGAACATTTCCGGAACGATCTCGGCCGTATTGCCGAGCAGGCCCACCGACTTCGCCTCGCCTGCCTTGGTCCAGCACTCGATCATCGCCATCGCCTCGTCGAGCGTCTCGGCCTTCTCGTCGACATAGCGGGTGCGCAGGCGGAAATCGATCGAATCCGGGTTGCATTCGATGGCCAGGCAGCAGGCGCCGGCCATGACTGCGGCGAGCGGCTGGGCGCCGCCCATGCCGCCGAGGCCGCCGGTCAGGATCCACTTGCCCTTGAGATCGCCGCCATAGTGCTGGCGGCCGGCCTCGACGAAGGTCTCGTAGGTGCCCTGCACGATGCCTTGCGTGCCGATGTAGATCCACGAGCCGGCCGTCATCTGGCCGTACATCATCAGGCCCTTCTTATCGAGCTCATTGAACTTTTCCCATGTCGCCCAGTGGGGCACCAGGTTGGAGTTGGCGATCAGCACGCGCGGCGCGTCTGGATGGGTGCGGAAGACGCCGACCGGCTTGCCCGACTGCACAAGCAAGGTCTCGTCATCGGCCAACGTCCTCAACGAGGCGACGATGCGGTCAAAGTCGTTCCAGGTGCGCGCCGCCCGGCCGATGCCGCCATAGACAACCAGCTCGTTGGGGTTTTCGGCGACGTCCGGGTCGAGATTGTTCATCAGCATGCGCAGCGGCGCCTCCGTCAACCAGGAGCGGGCGCTGATTTCCGTGCCGCGCGGGCTGCGGACTTCGCGGATGTTGTGGCGAGGATTGTTCATCATTGTCCCTTTCGAATGAGGTGCGCGGCGTTGCGGTGGCCGTCAGCACTGATCCAGGTGACCTGCTCATGGGCAGGGTCGGAAGTATCGATGGTCATGGCGTAGCAGGCCCAGACATCCGAAGGCGGCCATAGCGAGCAGTACTGGTCGCCACGAACATCCCAACGCCCGGGAGACTGGGTGCCGCCTTTTGTGTAGATGGTGGCTCCGCCGTCGTCGAAGCTCTGTGTCCAGTCCGGCCCTTCGACATGCGCGCCTTTCAAGGTGGCGAGGATATTGGCGCCCTTCATCTTCACCTCATCGGCTGACGCGCCGAAAACCAGCGTCGCTGCGAACAGAATGGCGAGAAAGCCGATCCTGGCATGGCGGTTCATGACATCCTCCCGATGTTTCGATGTCAGCTCTGCGCCCAGGTGATCGCGGTCTCGAGAATCTTCTTCAGCTTCGCAGCCATGGGTGCGGCGAACGCGGCATCATAGGGCACCGGCCAATTGTCCGGTTCACCCTTGCCCTCGGGCTCATGCAAGTAGCCGCGATCGGCAAGTTCCATCTGCAGGGCATGGAAGCCGCCTTGCGGATTGCCGAAGTAGCGCGTGATCCAGCCACCCTTGAAACGGCCGTTGATGACGTAGCTGTCGCCGCTTTCGGCCATGATCTGGCCGACCAGGCCCTGCAGCACCGGATCGGCGGTCTGGCCGTCATTGGTGCCGAGATTGAACACCGGCAGCGTGCCATAGAACAGGCGCGGCAGAACCGAGCGGATCGAGTGGCAATCATAGATGACGACCTTCTGATGCAGGCTGCGCAGCCTGGTCGCCTGAAACCCGAGCATTTCATGGTAGGGCGCGAAATATGACTGATAGCGCTGGCTGATTTCCGCCGGCGTCGGTTCCTCGCCGGGCAGGTAAAGAGGATCGCCGTCGAAAGTTTCTGTCGGGCAAAGCGTTGTCGTCGTCTGCCCGGGATAGAGCGAAGCGCCGGAGGGATCGCGGTTGACGTCGATGACGGTGCGCGAGATCGACGTATGCACGACCGTCGCGCCAAGGCCGGCGGCGAAATCGTAGAGCTGGTCGATCCACCAGTCGCAGTCGCGGCGACCGAGCCAGGGTGAGACCAGCCGGTTGTCGATGCCGGCGAGATCGATGCCGGTATGCGGGATCGACACCACCAGAGGTGCCGTGCCTTCCGTCACTGTCAGCCAGTCGGTCATGTTCAGGCTCCCGAGATCGAAGGCAGGGTTACCGCGCCGGCTGCCTTGACGGTCGCACCATTGCGCACCATGGCGATGGCTTTTTCCATGTCCGGATGGAAGTGGCGGTCATTGTCGAGATGCGGCACCTCGGCCCGGACCAGCTTGCGCACCGCTTCCAGGGCATTGCTCGATGCCAGTGGCGCATGGAAATCGCAGCCTTGCGCCGCGGCCAGCAATTCGATGCCGATCACCGCCGTCGCATTCTCGACCATGCCGATCAGCCGGCGCGCGCCATGCGCTGCCATCGAAACGTGGTCTTCCTGGTTGGCCGAGGTCGGGATGGAATCGACGCTGGCCGGATAGGCTTTCTGCTTGTTCTCGGAAACGAGCGCCGCCGCCGTCACCTGCGGGATCATGAAACCGGAATTCAAGCCGGGCTTGGGCGTCAGGAAGGCCGGCATGCCGGACAGCGCGGGGTCGACCAGCATGGCGATACGCCGCTCCGACAGCGAGCCGATCTCGCAGACGGCGAGCGCGATCATGTCGGCGGCAAAGGCCACCGGCTCAGCATGAAAATTGCCGCCGGAAAGTGCGGTATCGTCCTCGGCGAAAATCAGCGGATTGTCGGTGACGCCATTGGCCTCGGTGCCCAGCGTGTCCGCCGCCTGACGCAGGACGGTGAGTGCCGCACCCATCACCTGCGGCTGGCAGCGCAGGCAATAGGGATCCTGCACGCGCTCGTCGCCCACGCGGTGTGATTCACGGATGGCGCTGCCGGCCATCAGATTGCGCAGCGCATCCGCCGTCTCGATCTGGCCGCGATGCTTTCTCAGTTGATGGATGCGCGGATCGAAGGGCGCATCGGAGCCCTTTGCCGCATCGGTCGACAAGGCGCCGGCGACCAGCGCCGACTGGTAGAGCACTTCGGCCTCGAACAATGCAGCCAGCGCATAGGCCGTCGAGAATTGCGTGCCGTTGAGTAGTGCCAGGCCTTCCTTGGCGCCCAATGTCACTGGCTCCAGCCCGTGCGAGACGAAGGCGACCTTGGCCGGGAAACGGCCATGCGGGGTAAAGCATTCGCCGACGCCGATCATCACCGCCGTCATGTGCGACAGCGGGGCAAGGTCGCCGGAGGCGCCGACGGAGCCTTGCGCCGGCACCACCGGGATGACGTCGTTGGCCAGCATCGCTTCAAGCAACTCGATGGTCTGCGGCCGCACGCCGGAGGCGCCCTGCGCCAGGCTGGCCAGCTTCAGGGCCATCATCAGCCGGCAAACAGCGACCGGCATCGGCTCGCCGACGCCGGCAGCATGCGACAGCACGATGTTGCGCTGCAAGGTCTCGAGATCCGTGGCGGGGATGCGGACGCTGGCCAGTTTGCCGAAGCCGGTGTTGATGCCATAGACCGGCTCGCCCTTGGCGACGATCCTGGCGACCGCCTCGGCGCTCGCCTTGATTTTTGGCTTGCAGGCATCGTCAAGCTTGGGCACGGCGCCACGGTAGATGGCGCGCCAGTCGGCCAGCGTCGCATTGCCGGGCTTCAGGGTCAGTTCGGTCATTGTCCTCTCCAGATGCGGGCGTGCAGCGGGTTGAAGCCCATGCGGTAGACGAGTTCAGCGGGGCGCTCGATGTTCCAGATCGCAAGATCGGCGGATTTGCCGGCTTCGAGCGTGCCGGTCTCTCCCAGCAGGCCGAGCGCACGGGCGGCCTCGCGGGTTACGCCGGCCAGGCATTCGTCGACCGTCAGGCCGAACAGGGTCGCCGCCATGTTCATAGTCAAAAGCAGCGAGGTCAGCGGCGAGGTGCCGGGATTGTTGTCGGTGGCGACCGCCATTCTGACGCCGTGCTGGCGGAACAGGCTGACCGGCGGCTTCTTGGTCTCGCGAATGAAATAGTAGGCACCGGGCAGGATCGTCGCCACGGTTCCCGCCTTCGCCATGGCCACGGCGCCTGCCTCGTCGGTGTATTCGAGATGATCGGCCGACAGCGCATCATAGCGGGCGGCAAGTTCGGCGCCATGCAGGTTGGAGAGCTGGTCTGCGTGGAGCTTGACTGGCAAGCCTGCCGCCTTGGCGGCATCGAACACGAGCGCCGTCTGCTCCGGAGAAAAGGCAATGCCTTCGCAAAACCCGTCGACGGCATCGGCCAGCCCCTCGGCGGCGACCGCCGGGAGAATTTCTCTTGCGACCAGATCGATAAAGGCGTCCTTGTCGCCTTTGGCTTCCGGCGGCAACGCATGGGCGCCGAGGAAGGTCGTGCGGATCGTCACCGGCCGCTCACCGCCCAGCCGCCGTGCGGCGCGCAGCGACTTCTTTTCGTTTTCCAGATCGAGCCCATAGCCCGACTTTACTTCTACCGTCGTCACGCCCTCGGCGATCAGCGCATCGAGGCGCGGCAGCGACTGCGCGACCAGATCGCTCTCGCTGGCGGCACGCAATGATTTGACCGAGGAGACAATGCCGCCGCCGGCCCTGGCGACCTCTTCATAGGTGGCGCCGGCCAGCCGCATCTCGAATTCATTGGCGCGATTGCCGGCATGGACCAGATGGGTATGGCAGTCGATCAGGCCGGGCGTGATCCAGCGCTGCTCGCAATCGATCGTCTCGGCATTTTGGGCAAGCGCTGCGGGCATCCCCGATTCAGGGCCGGCATAAACAATGCGGCCATCACGAACCGCGACCGCGCCGTGTTCGACGACGCCAAGTCCGGCGGCTCCCTCGGCCATGGTCGCCAGGCGCGCATTGCGCCATAGACGAAGACCCCCTGCCCGGCTTTTGCTCTCTGCAGCCATCATCTTTTCCGTTTCAATCGGTGGCGATTATGTATATACATATTGAAACGCACTGCAAGTGCCATCATCGCATATGAGACAGGGAACCGGAGAGAAAAGTGACTGACATCTTCGCGGAACAGGCGCTTCTTCCCAATGGCTGGCACAGCAATGTGCGGATCACCTTGGCCAAGGGATGCATAACAACTGTCGAGCCGGGTGCGACCGCCGTGGCCGGCGACGAACGCCATGCGATCCTGCTGCCCGGCATGCCCAATTTGCACAGCCATGCTTTCCAGCGCGGCATGGCCGGATTGGCCGAGCTTCGCGGGCCTTCCGCCGACAGTTTCTGGAGCTGGCGCGAGGTGATGTATCGCTTCGCGCTGTCGATGACGCCCGACCAGGTCGAGGCGGTAGCCGCTCAGCTTTATGTCGAGATGCTTGAGGCCGGCTTTTCACGCGTCGGCGAATTTCACTATCTGCATCACGACCGCGATGGAAAACCCTATGCCAACCCTGCCGAGATGGCCGAGCGCATCGCGGCGGCGGCAGGCGAAACGGGCATCGGCCTGACACTGCTGCCGGTGTTCTACGCGCACTCTTCTTTCGGCGGGGCCGCGCCAAACGAAGGCCAACGGCGTTTCATCAACGATGTGAACCGCTTCTCCAGGCTTGTTGAGAAAAGCCGGGAATGCGTTCGCACTTTGAATCAAGCTGTTGTCGGCGTCGCTCCGCACAGTCTGCGCGCCGCGACAGTCGAGGAATTAACTGAGGTGGCCGCCATGGCGCCGGATGGGCCGATCCATATCCACGTCGCCGAGCAGGTGAAGGAAGTCGAGGACTGCCTTGCCTGGTCGGGCGCGCGACCAGTCGAATTCCTGCTGGCCAACGCGAAGGTGGACCAACGCTGGTGTCTCATCCACGCCACGCACATGACCGATGCCGAGACGGTCGCGATGGCCAGGAGCGGCGCGATCGCCGGCCTTTGTCCGATCACCGAGGCCAATCTTGGCGATGGCACTTTTGCAGCGCCGCTGTTCGGGGAGCATGGCGGCCGCTTCGGCGTCGGCTCCGATTCCAATGTGCTGATCGGCCTGCCCGACGAGTTGCGGCAGCTCGAATATTCGCAGCGCCTTGCGCACCGCGCCCGCAATGTGCTGGCGGTGGCCGGCGGCTCGACCGGACGCGCGCTGTTCGAGGCCGCGCTCGACGGCGGCAGCGCTGCCCTTGGGGCCGGCGCTTCGCAAATCGCCGCCGGTGCATCCGCCGATCTCGTCTCGCTCGACGGCAATCACCCCTCGCTGGCCGGCAAGACCGGTGACGCGATCCTCGACGCCTGGATCTTCGCCAATGGCAGCAAGGTCGACTGCGTCTGGGTGCATGGCAATAGACAAGTCAGCGGCGGCCGTCATGCGAGGCGCGAGGCCATCGCCGAGCGGTTTCGCAGCGTGATGACGGCGCTTTCGGCATGAGCATGATCGAGACAGCCGATGCGGAAGGCGGCCTCTCGCTGCACCAGCGCATCCTGTCGGACATCAGCGAAAAGATCCTGTCCGGCGCCTGGGCGCCCGGCCATCGCATCCCGTTCGAGCACGAACTGAGCGCGCAATACAATTGCTCGCGCATGACAGTGAACAAGGCGCTGTCGCAGCTTGCCAAGGCGGGGCTGATCGAGCGGCGCCGCCGCTCAGGCAGCTTTGTCCGCCAACCGCAGTCGCAAGCTGCGGTGCTGGAGATCCATGACATTCGGGTCGAGGTCGAAGCACTCGGCCTGCTTTATCGCTACGAGCGCGTGGCGCGCCACAAAAGGCGCAGTGACGCCGAGGATCGCGCCTTGCTGGAGCTTGGTGCCGCCGGGCCGGTGCTGGCATTGGAATGCCGGCATTTCGCCGGCAAGCGGCCGTTCGCGCACGAGCAGCGGCTGATCAACCTGACCGCCGTGCCGGAAGCATCAGACGAGGAATTCCTGGCCATCGCACCCAGCCCGTGGCTGATCGGCCGCGTGCCGTGGAGCGAAGCCGAGCACCGCATCCGTGCGGTCGGCGCCGACAAGCAGGTTGCAGCGGCACTCGACATTGCGGCCGGCGCGCCCTGCCTGGTGGTCGAGCGGCGGACCTGGAGTGCCGAACACCCGGTCACTTATGTGCGCTTCACCTACCCCGCCGACAGCCACACGCTGGTGGCGCGATTCAGGCCGTCGCAGGGGTAATTTTTACCCTCCCCCTTGTGGGGAGGGTCGCTGCGAAGCAGTGGGGTGGGGCGCCGACCCCTACCCGGACCTTCGTTCGACCTCCCCACGGGGGTGTAGAAGTCAAACCGCCGCCGTAATAATGATCTCGACCAGATATTCCGGTCCGGCAAGCTTTGCTTCGCCGGTGGCGCGGGCCGGCGTGTTGCCTTGCGGCACCCACTTGTCCCATTCCGCGTTCATTTCGGCAAAGGTGCTCATGTCGGCCAGCCAGATGATCGCCTGCAGGATCTTGGTCTTGTCCGAGCCGGCCTTGGCCAGCAGTCCGTCGATGGTCGCCAGGACATCCCTGGTCTGCGACGCGACGTTGCCGCCCGGCTGACCAACCTGGCCGGCCAGATAGACGGTATTGCCGTGGATGACGATCGGGCTCATGCGCGGGCCAACATCGATGCGACGAATGCTCATGGGAGGTTCCTTCCTTTGTGGTCGCGCTTCTTTAAAGTTGCGGCCGGCTTCGGGCAAGGTCGCCCAGTCAAATCCCTTGGCAAATCCCTTTGGGCCAAGGGCGTGTGATGTCCACACACGGCAAGTTGACCCGGCAGTCGCAATTCCGCCAGACTGGCTTGTTGACTAATGTAATAACATCACATATCCAATCGGCCGCTACCAGCAGCCGCATTTCGCTGCCCTCACGGATCGCAGAATGACAAATACCTGCCTGACCTTCCGCGACCTGACGCTTGGCTACGGCAGCCACCCGGCGATCCATCATCTTGACGGTAAGATTCGCAAAGGCTCGCTGACTGCCGTGGTCGGCGCCAACGGCTCCGGCAAATCGACGTTGATGAAAGGCATTGTCGGCGTCCTGAAACCGATGGCCGGCGAGGTCATCCGCGCGCCTGGCGTGCGTGCCGCCTACCTGCCGCAGCAGTCGGAACTCGACCGCTCCTTCCCGGCGCGGGTGGTTGACCTGGTCTCGCTCGGCCTGTGGCCACGGCGGGGCCTGCTCGGTCGTCACACCAGGGAAGATCGCGATTCCGTCAGCCAGGCGCTGATGGCCGTCGGTCTCGGCGGCTTCGAAAAGCGGCCGATCGACACGCTGTCAGGCGGCCAGTTGCAACGCACGTTGTTTGCGCGAGTGCTGCTGCAGGACGCGGACCTCATCCTGCTCGACGAGCCGTTCAACGCGGTCGACGCCAAGACGGTCGGCGACCTGATCGCGCTGATCAAGCATTGGCATGGCGAAGAGCGTACCATCCTGGTCGTCGTCCACGATCTGGACCTGGTGCGCCAGAATTTCCCCGAAACGCTGCTGCTGGCCCGCCAGCCGATTGCCTGGGGCGAGACCAGGGAAACGCTGAAGCCGGAGAACCTGTTGCGCGCCCGCCGCTTCCACGAAGCCTGGGAAGAGAATGCGCCCTGGTGCGAGCCGGACGGGCATGCTCATGACCACGATCACGACCATCATGGCCACGCTCACGGGCATGACCATCACCACGGCGCCGGACCGAGGGCTGCCTGATGGACACGCTTTACGGTCTCTTCATCGCGCCCTTCGCCGATTTCGGCTTCATGCAGCGGGCGCTGATCGGTTCGCTGATGCTGTCGCTCGGCGCCTGCCCGGTTGGCGTGTTCCTGATGCTGCGGCGCATGAGCCTGTCCGGCGACGCCATGGCGCATGCCATCTTGCCGGGTGCCGCCGCCGGCTTTCTGCTCTACGGCCTGGAAATCCTGCCGATGACCATTGGCGGGCTGATCGCCGGCGTCATCGTGGCGCTCGGCGCTGGCGCCGTCTCGCGCTTCACCATCCAGCGCGAAGACGCCTCGATGGCAGCCTTCTATCTGATTTCGCTCGCCATCGGCGTCTTGATGGTGTCGATCCGCGGCTCCAGCGTCGATCTCATGCATGTGCTGTTCGGCACCGTGCTGGCGCTCAACAACGAAGCGCTGACGCTGATCGGCGGCATTGTGGCGGTGACGCTGGTCAGCCTCGCCATCTTCTGGCGGGCGCTGGTCGCCGAATGCCTCGATCCGCTGTTCCTGCGCTCGGTCAGCCGGCTCGGCAGCCCGGTGCATTTCATCTTCCTTGGCCTCGTCGTGCTCAACCTTGTCGGCGGCTTCCAGGCGCTCGGTACGCTTCTATCGGTCGGACTGATGATGCTGCCGGCGGCAGCCGCCCGTTTCTGGACCGTGCGCGTCGAGCCGATGTGCGTGCTGGCGGTGCTGATCGGCTTTGCCTCCTGCATCGCCGGGCTGCTTCTGTCCTATCACGCGTCGCTGCCGTCCGGCCCGGCCATCATCCTGTCGGCCGGCGTGGTCTATTTCGCCTCGATCCTGTTCGGCACGCGCGGCATCCTGCGCGCCCGCATCGTCCATCACCGTCACAGAACGGCCTGATCCCCCGCCCCAAAAGGAGACCTGTCCATGCTGAAATCGATCCGCGCCGCCCTGGCGATGAGCGTTATAACATTAACTGCCATTGGCGCCTCGCCGGCTTTCGCAGCACCGCTGAAAGTGGTCGCCAGCTTCACCGTCATTGCCGATTTTGCCAAAAATGTCGGTGGCGACCGCATCGATGTCACCACCATCGTCGGACCGGACGGCGATGCCCATGTCTACGAGCCGAGCCCGGCTGACGCGGTGGCGATGGCCAAGGCCGACATCGTGCTGGTCAATGGCCTGCATTTCGAGGGTTTTCTGCAGCGGCTGGTCGATGCCAGCGCCACCAAGGCGTCGATCGTCACCTTGACCAAGGGCGTGACGCCGATCGATTTCAAGCCTGAATTCGCCGACGCCGACGCCGCCGAAGGTGCCGGCACCGGCAGCGGCAAGACGGTCACCGATCCGCACGCCTTCCAGTCAATCGCCAATGCCAAGATCTACGTGACGAACATCGCCGAAGCCTTCTGCGCCGCCGACTCCGACGGCTGCGTCAGCTACCAGACCAATGCCGCCGCCTACACAAAGAAGCTCGACGCGGTAGAAGGCGAAGTGAAGGCCGCGATCGCCTCGATCCCCGAAGCGAAGCGCGTCGTCATCACCTCGCATGACGCCTTCGGCTATTTCGAGCACGAATACGGCCTGACCTTCCTCGCCCCGCAAGGCATCTCGACCGACTCCGAACCGTCCGCCGCCGATGTCGCCAGGCTGGTCGACCAGGTGAAGCAGGACAAGGCGGCGGCGATCTTCGTCGAGAACATCACCAACCCGCGCCTGATCGAGCAGATCGCCAGCGAGACCGGCATCAAGGTCGGCGGCACGCTCTATTCGGATGCGCTGTCGCAGCCCGACGGCCCGGCCTCGACCTATATCGACATGATGCACAACAACATCCGTCAGATCAAAGGCGCCATCCTCGGCAGCTGACGCGGCATTCCATCCGGCCGGGTCGAGACAAGCCTGGCCGGATTCTACCTGATGGGTGTTGCCGGTTCCGCTGGAGAGTGGCAAGACTTCTCGCCAAATCAGATTGCGAGGATACTGCCATGGAATATCGCGAAATCAGCGACGACTATTCGGTCTCGGGCCAGATTCAGCCCGAAGACGTCACCGCTATCAAGGAAGCCGGCTTCAAGAGCGTCATCTGCAACCGGCCCGATGACGAGCAGCCCGGCCAGCCTTCGGCTGACACGCTCAAAGCGGCGGTCGAGGCCGCCGGCATGGCCTTCCGCTACATCCCCGTCATCAGCGGCCAGATCACGGCCGAAAATGTCGAGGACCAGGCCGAAGCGCTTGACGAACTCGATGGCCCGGTGTTCGCCTATTGCCGCTCGGGTGCGCGCTGCACAAATCTGTATGGGTTGATCCAGCAGTCGAAGGGTTAAATCGACCCAAGGTTCAAATCGGCAGCGCGCCGGTTTCCTTCAGCGTCTCGAGCACGATCGCCGTCTTCACATGCTGGACGGATTCGTGCGGCAGCAGCACACCGTTGACGAATTCCGATAGCGACTTCAGGTCGGGCGTCACCACTTTCAGGATGTAGTCCATCTCGCCCGTCAGTGCGTGCGCTTCCTGCACCTCGGGCAACCGCGCGACCAGTTCGCCAAAGCGCCTGGCATTGTCGCGGTTGTGGGTGGCTAACGTCACCGAGATGACGTTGACCAGGGAAAAGCCGAGTTTGTCGCGGTCGAGCACGGCGTGATAGCCCTTGATATAGCCGTCCTCCTCCAGCCGCTGGCGGCGGCGCGAGCATTGTGACGCCGACAGGTTCACCCGCTCCGACAAATCGTTGTTGGTCAGCCCCGCATCGCCCTGCAAGAGCGCCATTATCTTGCGGTCAAATTGATCAATGCGCGTCTCATCCATGGAGTTCTGCCCTTTCGTGCACGCTTTACGCATGAACTGATCATTTCAAGCGTTTGAATGCAAGCACCATGCGCCGGCTCCGCGCTATGATGACGTCAGGTGGCCGTTTCAGGCCAAGCCATATCCGGAGAACTATCATGGGCCCCTTCCCGCACGACGCCCCGCCCGCCAAGATCAGCAAGGACAACCCCGCCGGCACGGATGGGTTCGAGTTTGTCGAGTTCGCGCATCCGGAGCCGGAAAAGCTCGCCGAACTGTTCACCCGCATGGGCTATGTCGCAGTGGCCAAGCACCGCACGAAAGACATCACCGTCTGGCGCCAGGGCGACATCAACTATGTCGTCAATGCCGAACCGGGCTCGCATGCGATGAAGTTCGCCGACAAGCACGGCCCTTGTGCTGCATCGATGGCCTGGCGGGTGGTCGATGCCAAGCACGCTTTCGACCACGCCGTTGCCAAGGGCGCCACGCCTTACGAAGGCGACGACAAGGCGCTCGACGTGCCGGCCATCGTCGGCATTGGCGGCTCGCTGCTGTATTTCATCGACACTTATGGCAAGAAGGGCTCGGCCTATGATGCCGAGTTCGAGTGGCTCGGCGCGCGCAACCCTCGGCCGCAAGGCGTCGGCTTCTATTTTCTCGACCACCTCACCCACAATGTCTATCGCGGCCAGATGGACAAATGGTGGGATTTCTACCGCAATTTGTTCGGCTTCAAGCAGATCCATTTCTTCGATATCGACGGCAAGATCACCGGCCTGGTCAGCCGCGCCATCACCTCGCCTTGCGGCAAGATCCGCATCCCGCTCAACGAATCCAAGGACGAGACCAGCCAGATCGCCGAGTATCTGAAGAAGTACAATGGCGAAGGCATCCAGCACATTGCGGTGGGCACCGACGAGATCTACGCCGCCACCGACCGGCTGGCCGAGAACGGACTGAAGTTCATGCCCGGCCCGCCGGAAACCTATTACGACATGTCCTATGATCGCGTGAACGGCCACGACGAGCCGATCGAACGCATGAAGAAGCACGGCATCCTGATCGACGGCGAAGGCGTGGTCGACGGCGGCATGACCAAGATCCTGCTGCAGATCTTTTCGAAAACCGTTATCGGGCCGATCTTCTTCGAGTTCATCCAGCGCAAGGGCGACGAAGGCTTTGGCGAGGGTAATTTCCGCGCCCTGTTCGAATCGATCGAGCAGGACCAGATCAAGCGCGGCGTGATCAAGGTTCAGGCGGCAGAGTAGGCTTCAGGTCGAGCGGATAGCGCATGACCCTGGTTTCGGGTCATGCGCCAAATCAGATCTTGAGGCCCAGCCGCTCGACCTCTTCTTTCCTCAGCCTCATATCGTAGTCGAGCAGGAATTCATCGAGCTGTGGCGGCGCGACCGACGTGCCGGAAAGCATCGCGTGCACCTGGCCGCGATGGTGGATGTCATGCAGGAAGACGTGAGCGAGGATGTCGCCGATGCGCTCGGGGATCATGCCGTCCTTGCGCCGGTCGGTGACGACCTGACGATCGAGATCGGCTGCCGAGAGCCGGTCGCAAAAAGCGATCAGGCGACGGTCCGCGGCGACCTGTGCGGCAAACAACGCCTGCGGCTCGTCGATTGGCACAAAATCGTCATGGGCGGCAGCACCGACGCCACCCTCTTCGAGAAAATCAAGATAGAGAAGATCGACCGCAAGGATGTGGTTGAGCGTCGCCTCGATCGACGGGAAGAAGCTGGTGCGTTCGGCTGCGAATTCGCCGGGCGTGAGCTGCAGAACAGCACGGTACAGCCGATCGTTCGACCAGAGATTGTTGCCGGCCATGCGGCGCAGATGGTCCAGCAGGTTCATCCGGCTGACCGAACCAGATACAGACCCGCCCACATAACCGCAAATCCGGCGAGAACGACCAGCAGCAGCCTGTTCATGCGCCGCCGCAAGCCTTGCGTTTCGGCGTCCCGCGCGACTTTCATGTTGGTGATGGTGTGGAACATCATCGCCTTGCGCGGAAAGCCGCTGCGGTTGGTCAGGTCCGGCGAGCGCGCCTCGATGCGGTAGCTCAACCGGATCGCCAGGATGAAGACAGCCAATATGGCAAGCGCCCAGACGCCACTGAGAAGGTAGAATATCTCGCCTGTCATACTCTTATCTACAAGCTTAGCTTTTCGCCCGAAAACATCAACAATCCCACCCCGATTAAAGTCAGAGAAAGCCCAATCATGCACCACCACCGTGATTTCGGATTGCTGAAAAACGCGCGCCATAGCTCGTTAGGTCGTGCACTCTGCCCGAGCATGTCCCTGTTGTGAACGTCGTAATCGGTCCTGAAGCTGATCATCCCACCGATAGTCCACGAAACGACCCCGCCAAGAATCAGGACCAATCCGAACGTTGGCAAATTACTCATCCGCGTCCCTCACCTCTCGTATTTCTCGACCTTCTGCTCGATGGCGCCGAAGATCGAATGACCGGTCCTGTCCTTCATCTCGATGCGCACCGTGTCGCCGAAGCGCAGGAACGGCGTTTTGGGCGCGCCTGATACAATGGTCTCGATCATGCGCAGTTCGGCGATGCAGGAATAGCCGGCGCCGCCGGCCGAGACAGGCTTGCCTGGCCCGCCGTCGAGCTTGTTGGAGACGGTGCCGGAACCGATGATCGTACCCGATACCAGCGGCCTCGTCCTTGCGGCGTGGACGATCAGGGCCGGAAAATCGAAGGTCATGTCGACGCCCGCATTGGCCCGGCCGAACGGCTTGCCGTTGAGGTCGGCGAGCAGCGGCAGGCTGACCTTGCCGCCATCCCAGGCGTCGCCCAATTCATCGGGCGTCACCGCGGCAGGTGAAAACGCCGAGGACGGCTTTGATTGGAAGAAGCCGAAACCCTTGGCGAGCTCCGGCCCGGTGAGCGCGCGCAGCGTCACGTCGTTGACCAGCATCACCAGCCGGATCGCGGCGCGTGCCTCATCGAGGCTGGCGCCCATAGGTACGTCGTCGACAATGACAGCGACTTCCCCTTCCATGTCGATGCCGAAGGCCTCGTCGGCCATGCGGATCGGATCACGCGGCGCGATGAAGGAATCCGAGCCGCCCTGGTAGATCAGCGGGTCGGTCCAGAAACTCGCCGGCATCTCGACGCCACGCGCTTTCCGCACCAGTTCGACATGGTTCACATAGGCCGCGCCATCGGCCCATTGATAGGCACGCGGCAGCGGTGAGTGCGCGTCATGCTCGTGGAAGCGCTCCGACGGCACCGCGTTGTTCTCCAGCGATTCCGCTATTGTCGCGAGGTGCGGGGCGATGCGCCGCCAGTCGTCCAGCGCTGCCTGCAGGGTGCGCACCAGGAACGAGGCGTCGGTGAAGCGTGTCAGGTCGCGCGAGACGACGACGAGTTTTCCGTCACGCGTCCCATCCTTCAGTGTGGCAAGCTTCATGCGGTTTCCTCTCCTGTTACGGCCTTGGCGCCGCTTTGGATTTTTGTTTTACGCATTATCTCCAGCGAAAAGCGGTTTCCACTTTTCAGGGTCATGCGAACTCCACAACAAGGCCGTCGCTGGCGATCGTCAAGTCGCCGGCCCATGTTTTCCTGACAGCGGCGATCCAGTCGGCCTCGCCGATCCCGGGATCGTCGGCCGGAATGAGGTGGTTAAGCACCAGCCTCTTCACGCCGGCATCGCTGGCGATGCGCCCGGCCTCCTCGGCAAAGCTGTGGCTGGCGAGCAGATGTTCCCGCAGCCGCGCGCCATTGCCGGTTTTGGCCACCAGCCGCTCTATGCCTTCCTCCAGCATAGCTTCGTGGACGAGGATGTCGGCGCCTTGGGCAAAATCAGCGAGCGGCGGAAAGAAGGCCGTATCGGTGGAGAACACCACGCTTTTCCCGCCACGCTCGAAGCGCAGCGCAAAGCAGTCGGTCACCGGCGGATGGTCGACGCGCAGCGCTGAAACCTCGAGGCCGTGTTGCTCGACAATCAAGCCTTCGGTGAATTCGTTGATCGAAACCAGCTCGCGAATATCCGGCCGGCCTTCATCGACGATGCGGATTTCGACGTCGAATTCCATAGCCTGACAAAAGCGCCGCCAGTAGTGGTCGGTTCCGGGCGGACCGTACACGCTGACGGGCGAGGCCAGACCGGCCGTCCAGGCGGTGTGGACCAGCGGCCCGAGTTCCAGCACATGGTCGGAATGCAGATGCGTGATGAAGATCAGGTCGAGCGCCTTCAGCCCGATGCCGGCATCGACGAGACCCCGCGTCACGCCAAGTCCGCAGTCGATGACAATGCTGCGACCGCCCATCTGCAGCAGCGACGAACTCGGCCATGGGCCACCCGGCCGCAGCGCCGGCCCGCCCTTCGAGCCCAAAAGCACCAGCCGGTCCGGTATCGGCTCGCCGCTCAAGACCAGTCGCCCTCGGGCGTGCCGTTGAAGCGCTTCTTCAGATCGGCCCAGCAGTCGATGTAGTTGTCCTGCCGGGTTTCCAGTTCGGCGCCGTAGCGGGTCAGCATCTGCGGAAAACGGGTCTCGAACATGAAGGCCATGGTGTTGTCGAGCTTGACCGGTTTCAGGTCCGCGCGCGAGGCCTTTTCGAAGCCAGGAGCATCCGGGCCGTGGGCCAGCATCAGATTGTGCAGGCTGATGCCGCCGGGAACGAAGCCTTCCTCCTTGGCGTCATACTGACCGTGGATCAGCCCCATGAACTCGCTCATGATGTTGCGGTGATACCAGGGCGGCCGGAACGTATCCTCCGCCACCAACCAGCGCGGCGGGAAGATGACGAAGTCGATGTTGGCGGTGCCTTCCTCGCCGCTGGGCGCCGTCAGCACGGTGAAGATCGAAGGATCGGGATGGTCGAACAGGATGGCGCCGACCGGCGAAAAGGTCGCCAGATCATATTTATAGGGTGCGTAGTTGCCGTGCCAGGCAACGACGTCCAGCGGCGAGTGGCCGATCTCGGTGACATGGAAGTTGCCGCACCATTTCACCGTCAGCCGGCACGGCGTCTCCTTCTCCTCGAACCAGGCGCAAGGCGTCTTGAAGTCGCGCGGATTGGCCAGGCAATTGGCGCCGATCGGGCCACGGTCCGGCAAGGTCAGCTTGGCGCCATAGTTCTCGCAGACATAGCCGCGCACTTCGGCATCGACCAGCTCGACCTTGAACACAAGCCCGCGGGGCAGCACGGCGATCTCGCCGGGCCGAAGCTCGATGACGCCCATCTCGGTGACGAAGCGCAAGGCGCCGACCTGCGGCACGATGAGCAACTCGCCGTCGGCGTTGAAAAAATGGTCGTCAACCATCGAGCGGTTGGCGACATAGACGTGGGCCGCCATGCCGGTTTGCCCGAGCACGTCGCCGGCGGTTGTGATGCTGCGCATGCCGGCGATGAAATCGGTCGGCTCCTTCGGCATCGGCACCGGGTTCCATCGGTACTGGCCGAGCGCCAACTCGTGGTCGCCGACATTGGGGGCGCTCTTCCACAATGGATAGTTTGCCGGTTTGAAGCGGCCGGTGTGCTTCACGCTCGGTCGGATCCGATAGAGCCAGGAGCGTTCATTGGTGCCGCGCGGCGCGGTGAACGGGGAACCGGAAAGCTGCTCGGCATAGAGGCCATAGGCCGGCCGCTGCGGCGAATTCCGTCCCTGCGGCAGCGAGCCGGGCAAGGTTTCGGTTTCGAAGTCGTTGCCGAAGCCCGGCATGTAGGAAAAGGCCATCGCTTCCTCCCGGAATTGACCAAACTGGTTTCATTTGTAACCATCGAAAATGTAACTATCAATGCCAATGCTTCTGCCGGATGTGCAACCATGGAAATCCTCGACCTGGAAAACTTCCTTCCGTACCGGCTCTATCGCCTGGCCGACGCCGTCAGCCGCGAATTCGCGGGGATATACAAGGACAGTCATGGCCTGACCCGGCCTGAATGGCGCACCCTTTCGGGGCTCGGCCAGCACGGCACGATGACCGCGACAGCACTCGGCGAGCAATCGGCCATGCACAAGACCAAGGTGTCGCGCGCTGTCGCCGAACTCGAACGGCGGCACTGGCTGACGCGAACTCCCGATGAAAACGACCGCCGCGTCGAACATCTGACCCTGACCAAGGCGGGGCTTGCTGCCTATGGCGAAATGGTGCCGCTGGCGAAGGCGTTCGAGCGGGGGTTGCTGGCAAAGCTGACCGCCGGCGAGCGGGCGGGGATTATCAATGGAGTGGCGGCGCTGGAGGTGGCGCTGTACAGACCAGTGGAAAAGCAATGACGCCGTTCCGTGGTGATCCTTCCCACCCCCCTCTGTCCTGCCGGACATCTCCCCCGCAAGGGGGGAGATTGGCAGCTTCGGCGCTCCGCCGATCCCTACAGCGCTGGTAGTTGGCGAAGGCATCCGCGACATCCGATCTCCCTCCTTGCGGGGGAGATGGCCGGCAGGCCAGAGGGGGGTACTGCCCCGCCGACTTTTCTAGTTGCCTACCAATCCATCACCACCTTGCCGGAACTGCCGCTGCGCATCGCATCGAAGCCGGTCTGGAAGTCGTCGATGCCGATGCGGTGCGTGATCAACCCGGAAACATCCAGCGGGCCCTGCACCAGCGCGATCATCTTGTACCAGGTCTCGAACATTTCGCGGCCGTAGATGCCCTTGAGATGCAGCATCTTGAAGATGACCTTGTTCCAGTCGATCTCGAAGCCGGTGGGCGCAATGCCTAAAATGGCGATCTTGCCGCCATTGTTCATCGTGTCGATCATGTCGCGGAAGGCGGGCGCCGCCCCCGACATTTCGAGACCGACGTCGAAACCCTCGGTCATGCCGAGTACCGGCATGACGTCGCGCAGCTTTTCCTTCGAGGCGTCGACGACGTGCTGCACGCCAAGCTTTTTCGCCAGCGCCAGCCGCACCGGGTTGATGTCGGTGATGACCACCTTGCGCGCGCCGACACATTGCGCCACCAGCGCGCCCATGATGCCGATCGGCCCGGCCCCGGTGACCAGCACATCCTCGCCGACCAGATCGAAGGACAGGGCGGTATGGACCGCATTGCCGAGCGGATCGAAAATCGCGGCGATCTCGTCCGGCACGTCGTCGGGGATCGGCACGACGTTGTGCTGCGGGATCGCCAGATACTCGCCGAAGGCGCCGGGGCGATTGACGCCGACACCGAGCGTGTTGCGGCACAGATGCCCCCTGCCCGCTCGGCAGTTGCGGCAATGGCCGCAGACGATGTGGCCTTCGCCCGACACGCGCTGGCCGACCTTGTATTCGGTGACCGCGGCGCCGAAATCGGCAACCGTGCCGACGAATTCATGGCCGGTCACCATCGGTACCGGCACCGTCTTCTGCGCCCACTGGTCCCAATTGTAGATGTGGACGTCGGTGCCGCAGATCGCCGTCTTCCTGACCTTGATCAGCACGTCGTTGGGGCCGATCTCCGGCACCGGCACCTCTTCCATCCAGATGCCCGGCTCGGCCTTGGCCTTCACCAGCGCCTTCATCATGTTCGACATGCTTTTGTCCCTTGAATCTCTTGTTCCAAAATCGCTTTGCGATTTCGGCCTTTCAGGAAATCACCCCGAGTTCGCGCCCGACGACGCCGAACGCCTCCACTGCGCGGTCGATGTCGGCGCTGGAATGCGCCGCCGACATCTGCGTGCGGATGCGCGCCTGGCCCTTCGGCACCACCGGGAAGGAAAAGCCGATGACATAGATTCCGCGCTTCAGCATGCGCGCCGCCATCTCCTGCGCCAGCGTCGCGTCGCCCAGCATCACCGGAATGATCGGATGATCGGCCCCGGCCAGCGTGAAGCCGAGCTTGCCCATCTGCGACCTGAACCGTGCCGCATTGGCATATAGGCGTTCGCGCAAGGCGTCGCCATTGCGGATCAGGTCGAACACCTTGATCGAGGCGCCGGCGATCGCCGGCATCAGCGTGTTGGAAAAGAGATAGGGCCGCGAGCGCTGGCGCAGCCAGTCGACCACTTGGCTTTTGCCCGATGTGTAACCGCCGGATGCACCGCCGAGCGCCTTGCCGAGCGTGCCGGTGATGATGTCGACCCTGCCCTCGACGCCGCAATGCTCGGCCGAGCCGCGGCCATTCTGGCCGACGAAGCCGACCGCATGGCTGTCATCGACCATCACCATGGCATCGTATTTGTCGGCGAGGTCGCAGACACCCCTTAGATTGGCGATGATGCCATCCATGGAAAACACACCGTCGGTGGCGATCAGCCGGAAGCGGCAATCCTTCGCCTCCTTCAGCCGCGCTTCGAGGTCGGCCATGTCGTTGTTGGCGTAGCGGAAGCGTTTTGCCTTCGACAGCCGCACGCCGTCGATGATCGAGGCGTGGTTCAGCGCATCGGAAATGATCGCATCGTTCTCGCCGAGGAGTGTCTCGAACAGGCCGCCATTGGCGTCGAAGCAGGAGCCGTAGAGGATGGTGTCCTCCAGGCCGAGGAAGGATGAAATCGTCGCCTCGAGCTGCTTGTGCTCTTCCTGCGTGCCGCAGATGAAGCGCACCGAGGCCATGCCGTAGCCATAGCGGTCGAGCGCCTGGCTGGCCGCCGCACGCAGGTCGGCGCTGTCGGCGAGGCCGAGATAGTTGTTGGCGCAGAAATTAAGCACCTTCTGACCGCCGACCTCGATCTGTGCCGACTGGGTCGAAGAGATCACCCGCTCGGATTTATAGAGGCCGGCCGACTTAAGCCCCGCGAGTTCGCTGTCGATGTGAGAGAGAAATGCTGCAGTCATGATAGGGCCTCGTTTGATGTGGGCCGACTGTCGTCCGGCCCGCTCGAAAAATCCATCGCAAAAACGACCGGATCGGTGGGCATGCGGCCCCGATATGCATCTTCATGCGGCCGCGGAAGCGACGTCACGACAACAGTGCTGGCCGACGACCTCTCAAATGCCGACACAGCGCGAAACCAGCCGATAACCATTTCGCGATCTTTAAGCGTTTCCCCCTCGCCGTTCGGCTGTCGATTTCCAGACCTGTTAACGTTTGCAAGCCAATGGTCCTCGCAACAAGAATCCGTTGGCGAGAGGGCCGCCCCACAACATGTCGCAGCAGCCGGTGCAAACCGTTTCAGGCAAGCTCATACTGCTGATCAAGGCTGGCTACTGGCTGGCCCTGCTGATCATCGCCGCCATGGTGATAGCCTCCTTCATCCTGCTGCAGCAGATGATGGCCACCCAGCAGCACAACAACACCTTGCTCGACATCGTAAGCACGCAAAAGACGCTGTCGCAGCGCATCGTCTTCCTTGCCGGCGCAACGAGTTCTGGTTCGCGTGACAAGCAGCCGGCGCTGGTCAGCGCTCTCAAGCAGGCGACGGCGGAGTTCGAGACGAACTACGATCTGCTGCTCGAGCAGACCAACGCCGACCCGATGTCCCCTGCCCGATTGGACCCGAAATCGACCGAGAGCGTGCTGTTCGCCAAGCCGTTCCATCTTGATTATTTCTCGGTAGGCCTCGTCGCCAATGGCAAGCGGCTGATCTCATCCTTTGAATCCCAGCTGACGGGCGCCAGTGACGGCTACAAGGGCAGCGGCGAGCGCGTCAATCTCGATGCCTCTGTCGCCAACGCGACCTTGTCGGGCTACGCAGCGCTTGGCCAGCGCATTAGCGCCGATGCCGACGAGCGCGCCGAGAAGCTGCTCGCGCTTCACCGCACGCTGTTCTACGCCACCCTCGGCGTGATCGTGCTGGTGGCGCTCTTCATCTTCCGGCCGATGTCGAACGCCATCCTGCGCAAGACGCATGAGCTGATCGACGCACGCAATTCCATGGCCTTCATCGCGGTGCACGACGGCCTCACCGGCCTGCACAACCGCACGTTCCTGACCGATCATTTCGATACGCTGATCAAGGGCTCGCAACGGCGTCGTGAGCGGCTTGCCGTCGTCCAGCTCGACCTCGACCGGTTCAAGCAGATCAACGATACACTCGGCCACGCCGCCGGCGACTATGTGCTGGTCGTCACGGCGCAGCGCATGCGCGATTCCTGCCGGGCATCGGACCTGTGCGTACGCCTGGGCGGCGACGAGTTCGTCATGATCCTCGGCGGCGCCGGCGGCACCGAAGACATCAACATGCTGGCGCGGCGTATCCTGGCCCACATCAACGAGCCGATCATCTTTCAGGGCACGACCATTCTTCCGGGCGCCAGCGCCGGCATCGCCGTCTACCCGGTCGACGCCGACAATGCGCAGGACCTGCTGGTCCACGCCGATCTGGCACTCTACTCTGCCAAGAAACTAGGAGGCAGCAACTTCTCGTTCTTCTCCGAAGAGTTGCGCCGGGAGCTCGACTATCGCAAGCAGCTCGAGCACGACATCAAGATCGCCATCGCGGACCGGGCGTTCCAGGTCTATTTCCAGCCGCAGGTCTCGTTGACCGACGGCACGATCAGCGGCATCGAGGCGCTGGTGCGCTGGAACCATGCCGAGCGCGGCATGATCTCGCCCGGCGAATTCATTCCGGTCGCCGAGAAATGCGGCTTCATGCCGGAGATCGGCCGCATCGTCATCAGCAAGGCGATCAATGGAGCCGCCGAATGGAACCGCGCCGGCATTGCCTTTGGGCGGCTTGCCGTCAATGTTTCAGGCACCGAACTGCGCGAGCACGACTTCGATGCGTTCCTGTTCGAGACGCTGGAGAAGGCTGGGCTGCCGCCGCAGAAACTGTCGCTGGAAATCGTCGAGTCCGTCATTCTCGATGACGAGAAGACCGGTATCGCCGCCAAGCTGCGCCATATCAGGGCAGCCGGCGTCCATCTCGAACTCGATGATTTCGGCACCGGCTATGCATCGCTCAGCCATGTCAATCCCAACGAGATCGACCGGCTGAAGATCGACCGCCGCTTCGTCCAGAACATCCATGAGAATGGCGACAACTCGAAGATCGTGCGCGCCATCACCGAGCTGGCGCGTGGCCTTGGCATCTCGATCGTTGCCGAAGGTGCAGAAACCGAGGCCGAGCTCGATTCGCTGATGGCAATCGGCTGCGACCAGGTGCAGGGCTATTCCATCGCCTTCCCGATGCCGCACGACAAGGCGCTGGAATGGCTGACGGCCCGCATGCCGAAGAAGGCCAGGCTGACGGTGCTGCAGGGAAGCCTGGCGTAGGCGCTGCACAAAGCGCGTCAGCGCTCGAGCGGAGACATCCGACGCGCTTTGTCTCTCTGTTTTCTCCATGTCGTTGCCCCAAAACCGCTGCGCACTTTTGGGCGACATGCACCGCACGCCTTGACAAGCCGTTGTGGACATGGCGGCCTGTCGTCATCGCAACCTGATAGTGCGGGTGATGACACCGTTTCGGATTGTCCTGGCGGCACTGTTGGTTTTTGCGTTCCCCGCCCATGGGGCGGATCGCACAATCTATCTCACCTTTGACGATGGCCCGCTGAACGGCACCAGCAACATCCTCGACGTGCTGGAAGCCGAACAGGTTCCGGCGACCATGTTCATGGTCGGCATGCATGCGCAAGCGAGCGCCGCCAACAGGGCACTCGTCCAGCGCGCCAAACAGCTTCCGCTGGTTACGCTCGGCAACCACAGCTACAGCCACGCCAACAACCGCTACCAGCATTACTACGCCGACACCGAAGGCGTCGTCGCCGACATGATGCGGGCAAACGCGGTGCTCGGCTTGAAGCCGGTGGTGCACGCGCGGCTGCCGGGGCGCGACGTGTTCAGGCTGCCCTCGATGTCGAAGAACGACACTTCGCTTGGCCTGGCCCAGGAAGGCCGCGAGGAGCCCGACTATGAGTTTGTCGCGGCCTCAGGCTTTTATCTCTACGGCTGGGACCATGAATGGGTGCACAAGGACAGCGGCGAGCCGGTGCAGAGCGTCGACCATCTGGTCAGCGAGATCGATCACCTGTTCGGCTACGGCCGCTTCGTGAGGCCGCACAAGCTGATCCTGCTGATGCATGACGAGATGTTCCAGGACAGTTTCGACGGCAAGACCAAGCTGACCAACCTGATCACCGCACTGAAGCTGCGCCGCTACACCTTTGGCGCAATCCAGAGCTACGACGACTGAGCCTGCCCTAGCTTTCCACATTGGCCCGCAAGGCCGCCAGCACCTGTGCGAACTCCGCCAGCCGCTCGTCGGACAACCCCACCCGCAGCCGCTTGTCGAAAACAAGCGCTGCCTTGCGCAATGTCTCGAACATCGCTTCTCCGGCATCGGTCAGTTCGACCAGGTGAACCCGGCGGTTGACGGGATCGCGGCGGCGCGTCAGCAGGCCCTGCGTCTCCATCGCGTTGAGATGGTGTGTCAGCGTCGCGCCCTGGATGCCGATCATGCCGGCAAGCTCGCGCTGGTTGGCAAGCTTGCTCGACTTGACCGACAGCAGAGTGAGCCAGACAGGCAGCGTGCCGCCAGCCTCGACCAGGGCAGCGTCAAAAGCCTGGGCAACCAGCTTGGCGGTACGGCCGAGATTCATGCCGACTGGCGGGCGTTCAAAGGGCGTCATCACAAGACACTAGAACAAGGGAAAGGCCGATGGAACTGGCCGTGGTTTATACATTGACACCTAACCGTTAGATATCTAACTATATCATTGACGCACGAAGGAGGAGAATCCGGTCATGCAGTACGTCTACATCGTCGTTATCGGCCTTCACGTCATGGCGGGCGTATTCTGGGCAGGCACGACGATCACGCTGGCGCGCGATCCCGATATCCGTGCCGAGCGCTTCATCCAGCCGCAAATGGGTGCGGCCGGCATGGTTTTCCTGACCGGAGCGCTGCTCTGGTATTTCTTCCACGGCGCCTATTTCGGCTCGATGGAAATGGTGCTGGCGCTTGGCATCCTGACCGCTTTCGCCGCCGCCGGCGTGCTCGGCGCCATGGTCAGGGCGCCCAGCCGGCGGCTTGCCGGCGCAAATGCGGAAACCGAAACGCAACTGCGCGCCAGAATGGCGACGGGCGAGCGCATCGCCGCGCGGCTGCTGGTCGTCACCGTGCTCTGCATGGCCGTCGCCAGGATGGTCTGAGACGCAGCAACTAACAGAATCGTACGTTGTCTGGCGGCAAGCCAATGACGTGCGGGCGCGCGGCCTGACCGACGTACACGGGCTCTCGTACGCAGGGCCGACCGCGCGCCACCAACGATGCCGGGGCACTTTTCGGTCCGATGGTTCACATCCTATTTAATGATCGGATTCGTCCGAAAACCGCTGCGTCCTTTTCGGTCCGGTGCTAATGAGCGGCAAATTCGAAGGAATGTTGCCCATGACCGTCACCAAGAACCTCACCCAGCTCGGCGCACACGTCGAGACGCCCCAGAGCCCCGATCAAGCGGTACTGGAGACCGTGCCGTTTACGCGCGGCGACGGCCCGCCGGCAATCGTGCGCTTCACCTGCCCGGAATTCACCTCGCTGTGCCCGGTCACCGGCCAGCCGGACTTCGCCCATATCGTCATCGACTACGCCCCCGATGCGCTGCTGGTGGAATCGAAGTCGCTGAAACTGTTCATGACCTCATTTCGCAACCACGGCGCCTTCCATGAAGAATGCACCGTCATGATCGGCCGCCGCATCGTGGCGGCAACCAAGCCGCTGTGGCTGCGCATCGGCGGCTACTGGTTCCCGCGCGGCGGCATTCCGATCGACGTGTTCTGGCAGACCGGCGCGCCACCGGAAGGCGCCTGGTTGCCCGATACCGGAGTGGCGCCCTATCGCGGGCGCGGCTGATGCATGTCACCCAAAATTGACGCCGGTTTTGAGGCAACGGCATATATAGGAACAAAGACTTAAGGCGCGTCGCCTGAATCCGTTTCAACAACGCGCTTTTGGTCTCCCGCTCATTCGCACTGATATTGGCTGAGCGCCCATTCGCCGGTCACCGACAACAGGTCCGATATCTTCCAGTCGCCGTCGACCTTGCTGAACTTCCATTCCAGCCGGTGCGGGTTGCCGGCGACAACGAAGGCGACAATGACCTTGGCCTTGTCGCCATTGATCGCTTCAAGCGTCTTCAGGCTCTTGTCGATCTCGGCTTTGTCATAGTTCGCGTTGTCGAGCGCCATGTTGGGGTCGAGGCATTCGCCCTGTCCGGATTTGCGCAAGGCGTCGCTCTTGTCGAGAACGGTTTTCGCCGGATCGATGAAATGGCTGCGCTGCGCCGGATCGAGTTCGAGCCCGACCTGATCGTAAAATGGCCGCACCACCGCCGTCGGCGATCCCGGCTGGACGGGGGCGGCGGGCTCGCTGGGCGGCCATGCCACGGGTGGCGTTGCGGGTTCCACCGCACCGCCGGGCGCATTTGCAGGTGGCGCTCCGATGTCGCCCGGGGCTGTGTCGGCCGGCGCGTTTGCCGGCGGCGCACCGAACAGCCCTTGCGCAGCGGCGGCGCTCAGACTCGCCAGCAGGCACACAGCCGACAGTGCCAGGAACGGGCGACGGACCATCGCCTCACTCCGGCGTCTGGCCGGCCACGCATTCCAGCGCGCTGAGCTTCCAGTCGCTGGTCTTGGAGGCAATGTCCGATATCTTCCACTTGCCGTCGATCTTCTTGAGCGACCAGACCATGTCACGCTTGGAGTCATCGCCTTCCGCAAAGAGGCTGAAGGAGGCTGTAACCTCGGCGGTGTCACCATCCAGCTTCTCGGACAGTTTCAGCGTTTTCGAGACAGTCTTCTGATCGAAGTCCTGTGCGTCCAGACCGGGATCGAAATCGATGCAGGCGACCTCGTCAGGGTTCTTTTTCGTTGCCTGGTCGTTCAGGTTGAACAGGTTCGTCACCGGCTCGGTGAACCGATCCCGGTATTGCTCGTCAGCCTCGAATTTGACCGCCGGCACATAGAAGAACTTCACCGCATCGGACGCTGGTCCGGCGAAGGCAGCCGCGGGCAAGGCTATCGAAAGGGCGGCAACGAGCACTGTCAGTCGCATGCAGGATCTCCGGCTTTTGATGGCTCGACGCTATCAATACCACACATCCTGCATATCGACTTTTTTGCGGCGATGAAGTCCTGGAGCGCCAGCCCCCAGGCGCCCCGCCAGACATTCTGGAGGCTCGCAAAAGCACTTCCGCGGCTGCCGACGATACCGGCAGATACAATCGCCGCGAACATCACAGGATCCTCAGCCTCCGAAAGTCGCGACAGGTGCTTTGAGCCGGGAGCGCTCAGGCTTGACACCGAGCCCTGGCATCTGCGGGACCCTTATATGCCCGTTTTCTATGACGACGGGGTTTACCGGGTCGGTATGCCCTTCGATGTATTCCTGCGCGATCCAGGCGCCCTCGAAACGGCTCGGCTCGACGGTAGCGGCGAGGTGCACGCAGGCCGCGGCGATGACGTCCCCACCCCAGGCATCGTCGCAGCTGTGCGGGAGCGATCGTATCGCACACAGGTCGCGGACCGTGACCATCTTGGTGAGGCCACCAAGGCGGGTGACCTTCAATCCGAATCCGTCCGCGATACCTGAAGAAACTGCCCGCAGGACGGCATTCAAATCCTCGGTATTCTCATCGAGGTAGACCGGATGGGTCACGCGTCCCTTGAGACTGGCGACTTCCTCCATCGTGTTGCAAGGCTGTTCGAACACGAACGGGATTGCCTGGCAAAGCCGATCGATGTGCAACGCCGCCGCGGCGGTGAGGCCACGATTGGCGTCGACGGCTATCCGGGCCTTGAAGCCAACCACTTCCCATACCTTGTGCACGGTGGCGACGTCTTGCTCAAGATCCCGTCCGCCTATCTTGATCTGAAGTCGTGGGTATCCGGCCTTGACCTTGTCGACGGCAATACGCGCCGTCTCGTCCGGTGCACCGACAATAGTCGAGTAGTAAGACGGGACACGATCGGTGAGCGCCCCGCCCAGAAGTGTTGAAACCGGAACGCCCAGCCGCTGGCCGGCGAGGTCGAGGAGGGCTATGTCCAAGGCCGCCTTGGCATAGTTGTGACCGTTCAACCGCTCGTCCATTCGTTTCGCGAGGCGGCGCATGGAAGCAGTGTCCTCACCAACGAGTCCAGGCGCTATTTCGGCAATTGCCGCTCGCGCACCCAGGGCATGTTGGGGCTGATAAACAGGGCCGACCGGGCACGTCTCACCCCAGCCTGACAGTCCGTCCTCGGTGGTCACTTCAACGAGTGTGCTATCCAGATTCTGCACGGTATCGCTAGCCATCCGGTAGGCGCCGCCTTTGACAGGCAGAAGCACCTGATAGACTTTGATCGACTCGATGCGCATACGGACCTCAGCCCCCTTCGTGCCAAGCGATTCTGGCCATCTTGCCATCCGGGTGCATGGCGGCGCTCTCGGTCACAAACATGGATCGAACTGCTGTGCTCAAGTCCGCACGTTGTGCTTGCGCTTCATGAAGTCCTTGGCGGTCTCGACCGCCACCGCGGCGTCGCGGCAATAGGCGTCGGCGCCGACGGCCTTGCCGAATTCCTCGTTCAGCGGCGCACCGCCGACCAGCACGACATAATCGTCGCGGATGCCCTTTTCCTTCATCGTGTCGATGACGACCTTCATATAGGGCATGGTCGTGGTCAGCAGTGCCGACATGCCGATGATGTCGGGCTGGTGCTGCTCGATCGCGTCGAGATATTTCTCGACCGCATTGTTGATGCCGAGGTCGATGACGTCGAAGCCAGCACCTTCCATCATCATGCCGACGAGGTTCTTGCCGATGTCGTGGATGTCGCCCTTGACGGTGCCGATGACCATCTTGCCCTGCTTCGGCGCGCCGGTGGCGGCAAGCAGCGGACGCAGGATGAACATGCCCGCCTTCATCGCGTTGGCCGACAACAGCACTTCGGGAACGAACAGGATGCCGTCGCGAAAATCCTCGCCGACGATGCGCATGCCTTCGACCAGCGCTTCGGTCAGCACCTTATAAGGCGCCCAGCCGCGCTCGAGCAGGATGTTGGTGCCTTCCTCGATCTCTTCCTTCAGCCCGTCATAGAGATCGTCGTGCATCTGCTGCACCAACTCGTCGTCGGAAAGTTCGGAAAGGATGATCTCGTCGTCGGACATTTTGCCTGCGCCAATTGCTTGTCAGTGATTTACGGGCCGCCGGCACCTTTTGTCATAGGTGCCGGCGGCATTTGCTTGCAGGTCTCGGGAGTTAAATCAGGCGTCCAGCCAAACGTTCTGGAAGTCCATTTCGTAGGTCTGGTGCATTCCGTAGTTCTTCACCTTCTTGCTCATGTGGCAGTAGAGCTTCTGCCAGAACGGCTGGATGATGACGCCGGAATCCTGCAGGATCTGCTCGACGTCCTTCATCACCTCCTTGCGCTTGGCAGGATCGGCCAGCGAAAGCGCCTGCTTCAGCTTGGCGTCGAAATCGGGGTTGGCATAGGCCGTTTCGTTCCAGGCCTCGCCCGAGCGATAGCCGAGCGCCAGCACCTGGACGCCCAGCGGCCGCATGTACCAGATGGTCATCGAGTACGGATACTTCGTCCAGTCGTTCCAGAAGGTCGAGCCCGGCAGCACCGTACGCTTCACCTTGATGCCGGCATCGCGCAATTGGCCGGCGATCGCATCGCCGGTGTTCTTCTGCCACTCGTCCTCGACGGTGATCAGTTCGTGCTCGAAGTCGGCCTGCCCGGCATCCGCCATCAGCTTCTTGGCGGCGGCGGCATCGCGTGTCTTCTTGGGCAGCGGATAGTATTCGGGATGGATCGGGGCGACGTGGTGGTTCTCGCCAACCGTGCCGAGCCCGGCGTAGCCGAGCTGCATGACGGCATTGTTGTCGACGGCCATCTGGAGCGCATTGCGCACCCGCTGGTCGTCATAGGGCTTGTGGGTGATGTTGGTGCGGGCAACGAGCGTGGTCGCCGTCGCCACCTCCGATTTCACCAGATCCATCTTGTCGAGGGCGTCGATGAAGTCGGCCGGCGTTTCGAAATCGAGGTCGATCTCGCCAGATTCGAAGGCATTCAGCGTGGCGTTGAAGTCGGTGCCGTAGTCGATGAACTCGACACCGTCGAGCGGCGTTTCACCGCCCCACCACTTGCCGTTCTCGCGACGCTTGACGATCGCCTTCGAACCCACTGCATAAGACACCAACTCGAAAGGTCCGGTACCGATCGGCTTCTTGATCGGGTCGGCGCCATCCTTATCGAAGTCGCGATGCACGACCAGCGCCGGATAGTCGGTGAAGCCCGGTATGATCGCGATGTCGGGTTCGGTCAGCTTCAGCTTGACCGTGAGGTCATCGACCTTGGTGATAGCGCCATCCCTGGCCTTGCCGGTCTTTGTGTCGATCAGCGCGCCGACGCGTGCCGCCATGGAATTGCCGGAAGCACCCTTCTCGCACCAGCGGTTCAGATTGGAGACCACGTCATCAGCGTTGAAGGCATCGCCGTTGTTCCAGGTGATGCCTTTGCGCAGATGCAGGGTGTATTCGGTGGCGTCGTCATTGACGTCCCAGCTTTCGAGCAGGACCGGCTCGAAAGTGAACTGGTGCGTATAGCGGACGAGCGGCTCCAGCCAACAACGGGTGACGTTTGCCATCTCGGTCCAGTCATAGGTGCGCGGATCCTTCTGCGCCTTGACCGACATCGCGACATGCAGCGTTCCACCCTTTTTCGGTTCATCGGCCAGGGCCTTTGTCGGCGCGGCAAGGCCGATCATACCATAGGCGAAAGCCGTCGACGCGCCGAAGGCGCTGGCCAGCGCCAGGAATTCGCGCCGGTCCATGCGGCCTGCACGCGTCTCTTTCGCCATTGTCTCGATAGCGCCCGGCACGCGGTCGCCATTGCTTCTGAAGAGCGTCATGTTTTCCTCCCTTGGTTGTTCCGTCAGGTCTTCGCCTGTCACATCAACTAACGCTGTTCGGCAGTTTTTCCTCACGCCGCGCGATAAAATCCTTGAGACCCTCGGCGATGCCCTCGTCGAGCTTCGGCTCCTCATAGTCGGCCAGCATGTTGCGCGCCTTCTCGCGGCCGCGCGTGTCGTGGTCCTTCGCGCCTTCGGCCTTCCACTGTTCGTACGAATTGAAGTCCATTATGGTGGGCATGAAGAAAGCGGACTCGAAATGTTCGAGCGTGTGCTGGGTGCCGAGGAAATGGCCCTGCGGCCCCACCTCGCGGATCGCGGCCATCGCTTCCTTGAAATCGTCGAACGGAAGGCCGCCTGCATATTTGTACCAGCCGATAAGCTGCTCGCAGTCGGTGGCGAATTTCGAATAGCCGCAGGTGAGCCCCGCCTCCAGCCATCCGGCCGAGTGCCAGATGTAGTTGGCGCCGGCGAGGATGGCGGCGTGCATCAGCATGTTCGCCTCGTAGCCGGCCTGGGCGTCATTGAGCTTCGAGCCGACATGGAAGCCGGACGTGCGCCAAGGCAGCCGGTATTTCCGCGCCAGCGCGCCCATCAGGTACATCATCTGGGCGGCCTCCGGCGTGCCGCCCATCGGCGCCCCGGTCTTCATGTCGACCGTCACCATGAACTGGCCGTAGATCTGCGGCGACCCCGGACGCAGGAGCTGCGTGAAGGCGACGCCAGCGAGTGCTTCTGCATTGACTTGCGCCACCGCGCCGACGGCAGAGGCCGAGGTCGAGGCGCCGCACAGCGCGAAGGGCGCCAGGATCAACGGCTGGTTGTTACGCGCATAGACCTTCATGGCGTCAAGCATGGTGGCGTCCCACACGAGCGGCGAGTTGCAATTGGTGATCGACACCAGCACCGGGTTGTCGCGGACGAACTCTTCGCCGAACACGATGCCGGCCATCGCCATCGTGTCTTCGGCGCGTTCCTTCGAGGTGACGATGCCCATGAACGGCTTGTCGGAGTGCTTCAGCGCCGAATGGATGATGTGGAGGTGACGCTTGGGCACCGCAATTTCCATCGGCTCGCAGATGACCGAGCTCGACGAGTGCAGCGCCGGCGCCATGTAGGCGAGTTTGTGAAAATTGCTGAGGTCGGCGAGCGAACCGTACCGCCTGTTGTTGTCGAGGTCACGCACATAGGGCGCGCCATACATCGGCACGAAGATGGAATTCTTGCCGCCGACGCGGACGGTACGCTCGGGGTTGCGAGCATTGAGGGTGAATTCCGGCGGGACCTTCGAGACCAACTCCACCAAGAGCGCACGGTCGATGCGGACGCGCGTCTCGGATACATCGGCTCCGGCGGCCTTCCACAGGGCGATCGCCTCATCGTCGCGGAATTCACAACCGACCTCTTCGAGGATCAAGAGCGATTCCTGGTGGATCAACTCCACCGCCTCGTCAGGCACCATCTGATAGGCGGGGATCTGGCGCACCAGCGTAGGAAACGAGGCTATGGGAGCGCCACGTATCGCCTTGCGCCCCAGGCGACCGCCGCTTCTGCGGTTGGCGTGTTCGGTCACTGCAACGGCCGGTTCATTCATGGCACTCATCCCTCCAACAGCCCGTCAACTTAGCGAGACGGAATATAGCTGTGACGCTGGAAAATCCTGATCTCTTGTATAAACTCTCCTTATGCGAAGCCTGCGCCACCTGCTGCCCTCCGCCGGCAGCCTGATCGTCTTCGAGGCGGCCGGCCGGCTGTCGAGCTTCACCGCCGCCGGGCGCGAGCTCGGCATGACGCAGGCGGCCGTATCCTACGCCGTGCGCGGGCTGGAGGAACAGCTCGGCGCCAAGCTCTTCCAGCGCCGCCACCGCCAGGTTCTCCTGACGGAGGCCGGCGAGCGCTTCCACGCCGACGTCTCGCTCGGGCTGTCGCTTATCCGCAAGTCGGCGGAGGATCTGCGCCTGCAGGCGACCGGCGGCCATGTGACGCTGGCCGCCTCGACCGCCTTTGGCTCGTTCTGGATGATGCCGCGCCTACAGCAATTCCGCGACGAACTGCCGGGCGTTGATCTGCGTATCCAGACCGCCGACCGCGACCTCGACATCATCGCCGAGGGCATCCCGCTCGGCGTGCGCGGCGGCGTGCCGCGCGACTGGCCGGACTATCATTCGCTGTTGCTTGCAGACGAGGAGATCTTCCCGGTCGCGGGCCCCAGCTATCTGGCGAAGTTTGGGCTGCCAGAGACTGTCGCCGAACTTGCCATGCATAGGCTCATCCATCTCGAGGAGCCCTACCGCGAGGCCCCGAACTGGGACGAATGGTTCGCCGCGGCCGGAACCAGCCTCCGTAATGCCGAGCGCGGGTTGCGCATCAATGATTATGCCTTGGTGATTCAGGCGGTCATGGAGGGACAAGGCATCTCGCTGGGCTGGCGGCATCTCGTCGAGCGCCTCGTGGCATCAGGCCTGTTGGTGCCGGTGACGGATCATGTGCTGAGGACCGGCATCGGATTCTACGTCATCTGGCCAAAGAACCGCGAGCTCAGCGACAATGCGCGCAAGGTAAGGGATTGGCTGGTGGCGCAGGCGTAGGCTCGCCAGCGCAATCCTGCGCGTGACCGGATTGCGTTTCGTATGCTGAAGGATCAGACCGAGCCGTCGTTCTTGAGGCCGAGCACGTCGATCTTGTCGATGGTCGGCGGGCCAACGAACAGCGTTTCGGCATTGGCCATCAGCGCCTTGGCAATCTCGCCGGTGAGATGTGCCTGCCGCCCTGCTTCGTCGTGAAAGGCATCGAACACGCCGAAGACGCTTGGCGAAAGCTGCAGGGCGAACCAGATCGCAGTCCTGGCTTCCTGATTGGCCAGTTGCAGCCCGGTATTGAGGAACGCGGCGACATCCTTCTCCTTGCCGGGCTTGGCTTCGAAGCGTGCGAACAATGCAAGTTTGATCATTTGTCTTCTCCTTGTCGTTGTGCGGCCAAGGCGGCCATCGAAACGACAGTCGCAGCATCGAACCGGAAAGCGTATTGGCAAAAATGACATCTTTGATATCATTATTGCCATGAACATTTCCGTCCTCGCGCTTGATGGCGTCTTCGACACCGGGCTGGCCACGATGCTCGACGTGTTCGGCACCGCCAATGAGCTGGCAGGAATGCTGGCATCCCCGCCCGGCTGTTTCGCCGTGACCATTGTCGGGGTGAGCGACACGGTCCACACCGCGCAAGGCCTTCAGGTGCCGGTCGTCTCGATGGGCAGCGAGCCGGAGCCCGACTGGCTGGTGATCCCCGCGATCGGCCAGAAGATGCCCGGCCCGCTTGGCGAGGCGCTGAAGCGAAGCGACATTGCCAAGGCGACCAAGGCATTGCGGGCTGCCGCCGAAACCGGCGCGCGAATCGGGGCTGCCTGTATCGGTACTTTCATCCTGGCGGAAACCGGCCTGCTCGACCGTCGGCCGTCAACCACGACCTGGTGGCTGGCACCGATGTTCCGACAACGCTACCCGCAAGTTCGGCTCGATGCCTCGCGCATGCTGATCAATGACGGGCAGTTCGCAACCGCCGGAGCAGCACTCGGCCACATCGACCTTGCTCTAATGGTCATCCGCCAAACAAGCCCGGAGCTTGCGGCGCTGACCGCCAAATATCTGATCGTCGACAGCCGGCCGCTGCAGTCGGCCTATGCCATCTCGGACCATCTCGCCCATTCGAACCCGCTGGTCGAGCGTTTCGAGCGATGGGCGCGCGGCCATCTCGCGGCCGGCTTCAACCTGGACGAAGCGGCCGCGGCGCTGGGAGCCAGCAAACGCACGCTGTCGCGGCGGGTCAACGATGTGCTTGGCAAGACACCGCTGTCCTATTTTCAGGATCTGCGGGTCGAGCAGGCTGTCCATTTGTTGAAGACCACGTCCGACAGTGTCGATGAGATCGCCGCGAAGGTCGGCTATGTCGACGGGGTGACGCTGCGCAATCTGTTGCGCCGGCGGCTACACAAGGGCGTGCGTGAAATCCGCACCGCAACTTGATCCACCGACCTCGCGATATTGACTCTCCCGCGCCCCCCGAATCCGCTTATAGTATCTCCATGCCCATTCGCCAGCTTTCCGAAACGATGATCAACCAGATCGCCGCCGGCGAAGTCATCGAGCGTCCGGCAAGCGTGGTCAAGGAACTGGTCGAGAATGCGCTCGATGCTGGTGCCGGCAAGGTAGAGGTCGTCACCGCCGGCGGCGGGCTGAACCTGATCCGCGTCACCGATGACGGCTCCGGCATCCTCGAACCGGAGCTGGCGATGGCGATCGCACGCCACTGCACCTCCAAGCTCACCGAGGATATCAACGACATTCGCTCGCTCGGCTTTCGCGGCGAGGCGCTGCCGTCGATCGGCTCGGTGTCGCGGCTGTCGATCCGTTCGCGGACAGCAACAAGCGACAGCGCCGCCGAGATCGGCATCGAGGGCGGCCGCGTCTTGCCCGTCAGGCCGGCGGCAGCCAACCGCGGCACTACGGTCGAAGTGCGCGACCTGTTCTTCGCCACGCCCGCCCGACTGAAATTCATGAAGGGCGAGCGCGCGGAGAGCTCGGCCACCAGCGACGTGGTCAAGCGCATCGCCATCGCCTTCCCCGCCGTGCACTTCACATTGGCGGGTTCGGATCGCTCGACCCTGGAATTGCCGGCGACGGACGACAGTCCGGAAGGCAGCCTGCGCCGCGTCGCCCAGGTGATTGGCGCCGAGTTTCCGGACAATTCCATTGCCATCGACGCGATGCGCGAGGGCGTGCGTCTGACCGGTCACGTGTCGATCCCGTCCTTCACCCGCGCCAACGCGCTGCAGCAATATGCCTATGTCAATGGCAGGCCGGTGCGCGACAAGCTGATTGCCGGCGCCATACGCGGCGCCTTCGCGGATGTCCTGCCGCGCGACCGCCATGCGGTGACGGTGCTGTTCCTGACGCTCGATCCGGCCGTCGTCGATGTCAACGTCCATCCGGCCAAGGCCGATGTGCGCTTCCGTGATCCCGGACTGGTGCGCGGGCTGATCGTCGGCGCTGTCCGGCAAGCACTCGCGGATGCCGGCATCCGCGCCGCCACCACGGGCGCCGCCGGCATGATGGCGGCGTTCCGGCCTGGTGCGGCATCCTACGGCCACGGCGGGCCCGCCAATGGCCACCGCAGCTATGAAGCATCCTACCATGCCTCCGGCCCAGCCGGCTTTGATCCGACGCGCTCGCCGCAGCGGCCGCTCGACATGGGGTTCGAAGGGGCGGGTTTCGAGGGCCCCGGTCAGCGCGGCTTGCGCGAAAATGAGCAGGCGGCATTCGATGCCGGCCCGCTGGCCAGCGCCGACGCACGCGCCGGGCAGAGCGAAGCGGCCGAGACGCTGCTTGGCGCGGTGCTGGGTGCGGCACGCGCTCAGGTGCATGAGAACTATATTGTCGCGCAGACCAGGGATTCGCTCATCATCGTCGACCAGCATGCGGCGCATGAGCGGCTGGTCTATGAGGCGCTGAAGAACGCGCTGCATTCGCGCGCCGTGCCGTCACAGATCCTGTTGCTGCCGGAAATCGTCGACCTGCCGGAAGAAGACGCCGAACGGCTGGCGATGCATTCCGAGACGCTGGCCCGCTTCGGACTTGGCGTCGAGCGTTTCGGCCCGGGTGCGGTCGCCGTGCGCGAGACGCCGTCGATGCTGGGCGAGACCAATGTCCAGCAACTGGTGCGCGACCTTGCCGACGAGATCGCCGACAACGACACGGTCGACACGCTGAAGGAGCGGTTGGACAAGATCGCGGCCACCATGGCCTGCCACGGCTCGGTACGCTCCGGCCGCCTGCTCAAGGCCGAGGAGATGAACGCGCTGCTGCGCCAGATGGAGGCAACGCCCGGCTCCGGCACCTGCAACCACGGGCGGCCGACCTATATCGAGTTGAAGCTTGCTGATATCGAGAGGCTGTTTGGGAGGCGGTAGAGGTATGCTCGCTCACCCTTCGGTCGTCTACGCATTCTCGATTAAGTGGCTGACTTATACTTCGCCCGGAGGTTCGAACTTCTCACGGACGAATTTTCCATCGACTCTAAAAAAGGCAGTTCCGAAAGGAGCTTCTAAGCAAGTCGCTATGAGCGGGTCGTAATTCGCAATTGTATTGACATCGTACAAGCCAAAATTATCTGGGTTGTCGGCGTACTCGTCAGATTCATCACCGGCAAAAAAGCGCCAACCGCTGTCGGCCGGATGATCTGGCGTTTCGCGGTAGAGATAGCCGACTTGCGCGCCATCCACAGTGATCCGGTCAGCAGCAATACAGCTGCCGTAACCGATCGCGATCGGGCGAAACGTCGACGCGTCCCGAAAAAACGTCCTCGGCATTCTCAACTCGCTGCTGGTGCCCGTATCTCTAATCAGCTGAGTACGCCGCCAACAGTCAAGTACCGCTCGCATCACCTCTTCAAATTCACCACGATGACGCCGCCCAGCGCCAGCGCGCCGCCGAGCATGCCAAGCAGTGTCGGCACTTCGCCCAGCCAGAAGAAGCCGATCAGGGCTGACATGGGCGATACCAGATAGAGGAAGTTCGACGCACGTGCGGCCGGCAGGCGAGACAGCGCGGTCGCCCAGGCGGCATAGGCGATCAGGCTGGGCACGATGCCGAGAAAGATGACGGCGCCGAGGCCGGCTGTGTTGGCAACCGCTGCCTGCGCGAGGCCGCTCGGCAGGAAGGGCGACAGGCAGAGAGCGCCAAGTATCATGTTCGAGGCCGAAATGGTCAGCGGGTGGTGGCGGGCGAAGAGCGGCTTCTGGACGATGGTGTTGACGGCCGAGCAAAGCGCCGAACCCAGCACCAGCAGCGCCCCGGCGTTGAAATGCAAGCCATCCCCATCGCCAATCGCGATAATGCCGATGCCGGCGAAGGAAATGGCGGTGCCGACCCATGCCATGCCGGAAAAGCGTTCGCCAAGCAGCGCCATCGCCATGATGGCGGTGAAGATCGGGCTGACATTGATGATGAAGCCGGCAGCGCCGGCCGAGACGGTCAGTTCGCCGAAATTGAGCATTGCCGTGTACAGCGCCACGAAGATGGCGCCGCCAAAGGCCAGGCGCCACAATTCATCCAGCCTCGGCAGCGCAGGACGCTTGACGGCGAGGAAGATCGCCGCCGGCACCGCGGCGATGGCAAAGCGCAGCGCGCCTAGTTCCAGCGGCCCGAAGGCGGCAAGGCCGGCGCGGATAGCCGGAAAGGCGGAGGCCCAACCAACCACCGTGAGCGCCACCGCAATGGCTGCCGTGGTGTCCATCCGTTGTGTCGGATTCAACGTGCTGGTCATTGCGCTCATCTCACTGTCCTCGTGATTCTCGTGCCCTGAAATGCAGAAAACGCCTTTTCGGGCCAGTTGACAAACGACCAAATCGAGGATCAGCTGTGACTATGGATCACAGCTCAGACACAATGGTGCCGCTCGAAACGCTGCGCGCCTTCGACGCGGCGGCGCGGACGGGCAGCTTTTCGGCAGCAGCTGAAAAGCTCAACATTACCCACGGCGCCGTCAGCCGGCAGATCGCCAAGCTCGAGGACTGGCTGGGGCTGAAAGTGTTCGATCGCGGCGCGCGCGGTGTCTCGCTGACGATCGAAGGCAACCGCCTTCATCTGCGCACGGCGGAAGCATTCGCGCTGATATCGACCCATTCCGACCGCTGGGTCGAGCCGCGCGGCACCGCGGTGGTGCGCCTGACCTCGATCCCTTCGGTCAGCGGGCTATGGCTGATGCCGCGCATGGCGGCGCTGGAGAACAATCCCTCCAAGCTGCGCATCGTGCTCGACGTCGATATCCGTCAGGCCGACCTTGCCGATGAGGGCATCGATCTGTCGATCCGCTGTGGACGCGGCGGCATTCCGGGACGCGTCTCGGTGCAGCTTTTCGAGGAACATGTTTTTCCCGTCGCATCGTCCGAGCTTGCCCGCGAGATCGGTCGTGGCGACCCTGCCCGGCTGCTCAAATTTCCACTGATCAACGATTCCGATGCTTCGGCCTGGCGTGCATGGTTTGCCGCGCAAGGCATGGATTACCGCCCGCGCCCGCAGGACCGGCGCTTCGAGGACTACAATCTGGTGCTCGATGCCGCAGCCTATGGGCTCGGCATCGCGCTGGCGCGCCCACCCCTGACCGGGCATCAATTGAAGGCCGGACGCATCACCGCCGTCGACGAGCGCACCGCGCTCAATCCGGTGTCCTACTGGCTCGACCGGCCGATGGGACGGCCACGTGCGGCAGCGGCGGAACTGGCGCGCCGTATCGCGGTGCAGGCAGGACTTGCATCGGAAAAGATAGAAGCCTTTATCGAGGCTGAGGGTTAGCGCAGCACCACCAGAACGAACCCGACGACCGCCGCCGCCAGCAGCCCGGCAGTCAGCGACATCAGCCCGACATTCGTGGGCCTGTTTTCAGGCCTGGCCGCTTCGCTCGGCCCGGCGGTTGCACGTTCTCGCCTGGCCACGGCATTGCTGGCTGGGGTGCGGCGCAGCGGCAACAGCTCAGATGCGAGAAGCGGGAGCCATGGCAAGGTCGCCGGCCTTGCGGCGGCGCCCTCCTCGACCTTTGATAGAGGCGGCGCCAGACCACGTTGCGCAGCGTCACCGTCAGTTAGTCTCCTCGCTGCAGTGCCCAGCGACGCGGCATCGGCGGCTGTTTCGTCGTCCGGTTGCGCGAGCGCCAGATAGGCCTGCATTATTTCGGTCGAGGCCGTCTGCTGCGCTCTTGCGGCTGTCGCCTGCAACAGCATCGGCAACGCCGGTGTCGCCACGGGTCGCACGGGTGCGCCGGAAGGCGCCGGCGGCGCCACCAGCGCCTTCACCAGTGCCGTTTTGACCGGATCGGCCTTTGCCGACGGCACGGCCTGCGGCGTCATCGCTTCCTTGAGCAAGGCGGCAAGACGAGCGGAGGAAATGTCCATGGTGCCCCGACAACAGCATTTTTCCGCGAAAGATTAAGGGGGCAGCATTGTCTCAGGCTTGTCACATGCTTGACCTTGCCGCCAATTTGTGGCGATGAAATCCTCATGAACCTCGGCGCCGCTGCATGATGAACCGTTTCGAAGGCCCTGGCGGCAAGGAAGCCCGTATCCGCTATCTCGATGGCGACTTCCAGGTTACCAGCCCGGGCGCTTTCGTGCGCTGCGCGGTGACCGGCGAAAGCATCCCCCTCGATGAGTTGAAATACTGGAGCGTCGCCAGGCAAGAGCCCTACATCAACGCTGCCGCTTCGCTGCGCCGCGAAATCGAAGTGCAGCCGGAGCTACGCAGCCGGCGTTGATGTTTGCGCGAGTCGTTTACGCAAGCCGGTAACGCACTTCACGACGACAGGTCAGCCCTTCAGCTTGCGTTGACGCCAGGCATCCAGCGTTTCGTCGATGATGCGTTCGGGCACGCGTTCGAGCTCGAAAACCGTGTCGATTTCCAGAACCTCGAGCCGGTCGAGAAAGTCCTGCGGGGCGCCGTGGCGCAGCCGGGCGGCGTCCTTGGCGGTGGTGATGAGGCCGAGCCCTTCGGCGCGCGCCGTCGCCGCCAGTTCGGCGAGCTCGTCCTCGCCGTAGAAATGATGGTCCGGAAACGGTCGCGTCAAGGCCAGTTCGCCGCCCGCCTCGCGCACCGTGTCGAAGAATTTTTCGGGATGGCCGATGCCGGCGAAGGCCAGGAACCGCTTGCCGGCAAGCCCCTGCTTGCTGCTCGGTTCGGTGTAGGCCTCGAAGATCGGCCGGGCGGCGCGTGCCGCCTGGCGGACCACGGCGTCGGCGGCGGTGCCCTCGCCCATCTTCAACAGCCCGCTGGTGAAGACCAGCTGGTCGACGATCCTGGCCCGGAGCGGGCCGCCCGGAATGACGCGGCCATTGCCGATGCCGTAGCGCGCGTCGACGACCACCAGCGCATAATCGATATGGATGCGCGCGCTCTGGAAACCATCGTCCATGATCAGGAAATCGCAGCCATGCCTTTCCAGCAGCAGCCGGGCGCCGGCGGCGCGGTTCGGCGTCACCGCCACCGGCGCGTGTTCGGCCAGGAGCAGCGGCTCGTCGCCGACATGCCTGGCGCTGTCATGATGGGCATCGACGACATGCGGCTCGACGAACGAGCCGCCATGGCCGCGCGACAGGAAACCGGGTTTGAGCTGCATGCGCTTGGCCTGTTCGGCCAAGGCGATCGCCACCGGCGTCTTGCCGGTGCCGCCGACGGTGAAGTTGCCGATGCACAGAACCGGCGCCTCGATCTTCTCGCGCCGGGCGCGCCGCATGCCGCGGCCGGCGACGAGCGCATAGATGGCCGACAGCGGCGACAGTGCCAGGACCCGCCAGTCCGGCTTTTCCCACCAGAATGGTGGTGCTTCGGAAGCCACCTTAGCGCCCGTTCGCGCCCTTCAGGCGCGACTTGATGACCAGCGGCTGGATGTAGGGTTCGAGCGATTTCAGCGTGCGCGCCAGCGCGCCGCGCATCTCGTCGACGGTCGCCACGCCCGCAGCCATCATTTCGTGACGCGCCACTTCGTTGGTCAGCAGGAAATTGACGGCGCCGGCCAGCATGTCACGATCTCGCACAAGCTTGGCGCCGCCGCTGTCGAGCAGGCGCTGGTAGGCCTCGCGAAAATTCTGCACATTGCGGCCAGCGAGTACCGCCGTGTCGAGCATGGCCGGCTCGAGCGGGTTCTGGCCGCCTTCCGAGGTCAGCGAGCGGCCGACAAAGGCGATTTCGGTCAGCCTGAGATAGAGCCCCATCTCGCCGATCGTGTCGCCAAGCAGGATGTCGGTGTCGGCGGCGATCCGGTCGCTCGTGCTGCGCCGCGCGACCGTCAGGCCCATGCCCGAAATCTGTGCGGCAAGCGCCTCGGCGCGATCGGGATGGCGCGGAACGACAATGGTCAAAAGACCATGATGGCGTTTGTGCAGCGTCGCATGGACCTCGGCGGCGACCACCTCTTCGCCATCATGGGTCGAGATCGCCGCCCAGGTCGGGCGGGCGCCGATCTGACGCCGCAGCGTCGCCAGCACTCGTTCGTCGACAGGCGGCGGCAAGGTATCGACCTTGAGGTTGCCCGACACGGTCACCGGGCGGGCGCCGAGCGCAAGGAAGCGCTCGCCATCGACATCGGACTGGGCAACGACGTGGGCGAGATTCTCGAACAGCGCCTCGGCGATGTTGGCCCGTTTCTTCCACGAGGTGAACGAACGGTCGGACAGCCTGCCGTTGACCAGCACCTGCGGCACGCGGCGCGCGCCAAGCTCAAGAATGGTCATCGGCCAGATCTCGGATTCAGCGATGATCGCCAGATCCGGCTGCCAGTGATCGAGAAACCGGCTGACCGCCGGCTTGAGGTCGAGCGGCACATATTGGTGGATGATGCGATCGCCGAGCCGCTCGTCGACGACCTGCGCCGAGGTCACCGTGCCGGTCGTCAGCACAATGTTGACGCCGTAATCGAGAATGCTTTCGACCAGTGGCACGACGGCCAGGGTCTCACCGACGCTCGCCGCATGGATCCAGATCATCGGCCCCTCGGGGCGCGGTCGGCCGGCGACGCCGTAGCGCTCGCGGCGGCGGCTGCGGTCTTCCTTGCCGCGCGAGGTGCGCCAGGCGACATAGGGCCCGACCAGCGGATAGGCGGCGGCACCGGCGAAACGGTATGCCGTCAACATGGTTCGCGCCCAGCGACCGCTCATCGCGGACCATCCACGAGACGGTAGGCCTCGGCGGTCGCGGCGTTGAGTGCGACCGTGATTTCCTGGCGCTTGCGCTCCATTTCGGCCTCGTCGGCGCCGGTAGGCACGAAGATCGGCGCGCCGATGACGATCGACGAGCGGCCGAACGGCAGGTTGATGGTGGTCTTGTCCCAGCTCTTCTCCAGCACCTTGCGGCGGCTGGTAGTGATGGCGACGGGCAGCAGAGGCCGACCGGAGAGGCGTGCCAGAAGAACGATACCAAGTCCCGCGTCACGCGGCGTGCCGTGGGGAATGTCGGCGATCATGGCGACGTTCTTGCCGGCGGCGAGCGACTTTTTCAGGGCGATGAGCGCCTTTGCCCCGCCCTTGTCGAGATGCCTGGCATTGTCACGCCCGCCCGAACCGCGCACCGCCTCGATGCCAAATTTCCCCAGCATCAGCGCGTTAAGCTCGGCATCGGCGCTGCGCGAGACCATCGCGACCAGCGGCTTGCGCCTGGGATAATAGGCTGGGGTCAACAGGTGCTGGCCGTGCCACAGGGCGATGATGCCGGGCTCGAATTCGGCATAGGCGCTGCTCGAAAACCGCGCCGACCCATCGACGACGCGGTTGGTCAGGCGCACCAACCGCACAAACTGGGCGAACAGGCTGGCGATGGCGTTCTTGACGAATCGCGACTGCGCCAGCGGTTCGCGAATCCTGCGCCAGAAAGCCTTGGTCGTGCGGCTGCGCCCCCTGCGCGCGGGCGTGGGTTCAGTGGCTGGCTCTTTCGCCAGGTCTTGCTCCATCGAGGTCAACCGACAGCCTTGTTGTCGGGGTCCAGCAGCCGGTGCAGATGAACGACGAAATAACGCATGTGGGCATTGTCCACGCTGGCTTGCGCCTTGGCTTTCCACGCCGTGTGCGCGGATTGATAGTCCGGAAAGATGCCGACGATGTCGACCCCGTCGAGATCGCGGAACTCGGTGCCGCCAAGCTTCGTCAGCTCGCCACCGAACACCAGGTGCAAAAGCTGCTTTTTTCCGTCTTCCGCGGCCATGTCGGTCCTTCACATATCGTGAGTTTGTGACAGGTCTAGACCAAAGCCGTCGACTTTGGAACCTTCGAAAACGCTTTCACCCATCCAGCCCGGCAATGACGCCGGCGAGCACGGCCAGCAGTTCACCGCTGCCGGCGGCGAGCGCGCCGTGGCGGGTCACCTCGCCGGCATAGAGCGGGGCGCGGCCATGCCGGTCGAGCAACTGGCCGCCGGCCTCGCGCAAAATGAGATCGGCGGCGGCAATATCCCAGTCATGCGCGTTCGGCTTGACGAAAGTGGCATCGAGCGCGCCATTGGCGATCATGGCTAGCCGATAGGCGAGCGACGGGCTGTAGGGCGCCCGCTTCAGTCGCGCCTGCCAGTCGGCAGGCATCAGGTCGGTCAACTGCTTCAGCCCGGAAATCTCGGCCGTATCCGCCAGCTTGCGCACTGCGATGCGCTTGCCGTTGCGGAAGGCGCCCTGTCCGGGCAGCGCCCAATAGGTCTCATCCATCGCCGGACATTCCAGCACGCCGGCAAGCGTGCGACCTCGCTCGACGACGGCAACGCTGACGCACCAGGTGCGCTGGCCTTCCAGGAAGCCACGCGTGCCATCGATCGGGTCGACGACGAAGGTACGGCGCGCCGAAAGCCGAACTGGATCGTCGGCTGTTTCTTCCGACAGCCAGCCATAGTCGGGCCGCGCCGCAAGCAGCGTCTGGCGCAGATAGGCGTCAGCGGCATGGTCGGCTTCGCTGACCGGCGATGTGCCGCCCTTCATCCAGACTTGCGGGTTGTTGCCGAAATAGCGCATGGCGATCACCCCGGCCTCGCGGGCGACCTCGCGCAGCAACGGCAAATCCTCGTTGGCGCAGGGACGGGCCCCGGCAGAGATCAAGTCATGCTCCGGCAAGGGTCATGCCTTCGATCAGAAGCGTGGGGGCGGCGGTGCCGAAATTGCGGTCGAGGTCGTCAGCCGGCACCATGTTGAGGAACATGGTCTTCAGGTTCGAGGCGATGGTGACCTCGGCGACGGGATAGGCCAGCGCACCATTTTCGATCCAGAAGCCGGAGGCGCCACGGCTGTATTCGCCGGTGACCATGTCGACGCCCTGGCCGAACACTTCGGTGACGTAGAAGCCGGTCTTGAGCGATTTGATCAAATCCTCGGGCGACCGGTCGCCCGGTTCGATGGCGAGATTGGTCGAGGACGGCGAGACGGACGAGCCGCCGCGCGAACCGCGCCCATTGGTGACGAGACCAAGCTCGCGCGCGGCCGATGTCGACAGGAACCAGTGGTTGAGCACGCCTTTTTCGACCATGAACAGCTTCTCGCCCTCGATGCCTTCGCCATCGAACGGACGCGAGGCCTGGCCACGCTGCCTGAGCGGCTCGTCGGTGACGGTGATCGCGGAGGCGGCCACCTGCTTGCCCATCATGTCGCGCAGGAACGACGTCTTGCGCGCGACGGAGGCGCCGTTGATGGCTCCGGCAAGATGACCGGCGATACCGCGCGCGACGCGCGGGTCGAACACAACGTCGATCGGCCCGGTCGCCGCCTTGCGCGCGCCGATACGGCGCACGGCGCGTTCGCCGGCCTTGCGGCCGATGTCTTCAGGCGCATCGAGATCGGCAAAATGCTGGCGCGAGGAGAATTCATAGTCGCGCTCCATGCCGGTGCCCTCGCCAGCAATGACGCTGGCCGAGCGCGAGAAACGCGACCCGACATAGTGGCCGAGGAAGCCGTGCGAGGTGGCCAGCACCAAGCCGCCGAGGCCGGCACCGGCGCTGGCGCCGGCCGAATTGGTCACGCCCTTGACGGCAAGGGCCGCCGCTTCCGCCGCAAGTGCCGCTTCCTTCATTTGATCGGCCGACACCTCGGTGGCGTCGAACAGGTCGAGATCGCGCGTCTGTTTCACCAGCAATGCCGGGTCGGCCAACCCTTGATAGGGGTCCTGTGGCGACACTTTCGCCATCGCCACGGCACGCTCGGCCAGGGTTGCAGGATCGGATGCCGCGGTTGCCGAGACGCTGGCCACACGCCCATCGACGAAGACGCGTAGCGAGACATCCTCGCTCTCGGCCGATTCGGTGCCCTCGACCTTGCCGAGCCGCACCGACACACCGGTCGAGCGGCTGCGCACGGCCACCGCATCGGCGGCGTCGGCGCCAGCCTTCCTGGCAGCTTCGACCAAAGCCGCGACACGGTCGGTCAATTTTGCTGCATCTGTGATATCGGTCATGCGCGTGATCCTGCTGGCGCGGCGAGCTTTGGCCGCAGCCACCATCTATTGTTCCGGTCCGGCTTGTGCAATGGCATAGGCTTCAATCAAAATGCATCGGTTCACGGTTCAGATCTCGAACCGAGGCATGGCAACCCGGTCCGCAGCCCCCTCGGAGCATTTTCGATGACGCCTTTCCATCTCGCCTTCCCGGTCCGTGATCTCGATGAAACTCGCTTTTTCTATGGCGAGGTGCTGGGTTGTGCGATCGGCCGCTCATCGGCGACCTGGGTCGATTTCGATCTTTACGGCCACCAGATGTCGGCGCATCTGCGGCCACAGTCCACGCCAGCCGCCAGCGACGGCAAGGTCGACGGCATCGTCGTGCCGATCCCGCATTTCGGCGCCGTGCTGTTGATGGATGACTGGCAGCGGCTGGCGACGCGGCTGGAGGCGCGCGGCGACATTGACTGGCTGGAACGGCCAATGGTCCGCTTCAAGGGCGAGCCCGGCGAACAGGCAACGCTGTTCATCCGCGATCCCTCGGGCAATGCGCTGGAATTCAAGGGCTTTCGCTCACTGGAGCAGGTTTTCGCGCACTAACGGGAACGAGCGGCCGGATTCTGATCCAGTCGATCAGCGACCGAAACGATCCACCGCAAAGGGTGCGAGACGTGCCGGGTCACTGCGTCCGCCGATCAACTCAGCGACCAGCCGCGCCGTGATCGGGGCGAGCGTCAGGCCGAGATGGCCATGGCCGAAAGCATGGATCACGCGTGGGCTGCTGCGCGAAGGGCCGATTACCGGCCGGGAATCGGGCAGAGACGGGCGGAAGCCGAGCCATTCCGATGAAGGTGAGCCAAGCTTGGGAAAGAATTGCCTGACGCCGCGATCGAGCAGAGCCAGCCGGCGCGGATTTGGTGGCGCGACAAGTCCGCCGAGTTCGACGGTTCCGGCGATCCGCAGCCGGCCGGCCATCGGCGTCATGTAGAAACCGAGATCGACGGGACAGACAGGCCGGGTCAGCAACTGTGCGTCGGTCCGGAATTCCAAGTGATAGCCACGCTCGGTCTCGAGCGGGACATCGTTGCCCGCCAGGGCGGCCAGGGCGCGCGACCGTGCTCCGGCGGCGATCACCACGGTACCCGCCTTGACGCTGAAGCCGGCACCGTTGAGCCGGACAGCACCGGTTTCGACGTGCAAACCAGTAATTGTCGCTTGTGTTACCGATGCACCGCGGGCGATTGCTGCACCGAGCAGCCGCTGCATCACCGCCTTCGGATCGGTGACGTTCGTGGAATCCGGGAAGAACAAGCCTCGCGTCCCGCTCGCCGGCAGGCCGGGCTCAAGTGCCGCCACCTCATCTGGCGTCAGAATCTCCTGGTGGACACCAAATCCGGCGCGCATTGCCCGGCCGCCAGCCCCAGCGGCAAAATCGCTTTCGCGGCGATAGAGGTAAAGGCAGCCATTGCGGCGCAAGAGGTCCTGCAGACCGGCCTCCGTCACCATTTCCTCCCAAGCCGGCAAGGCGTCGGCCAACAATCCGGCGAGCGCCTGCGCATTGGCACGGGTGGCCGCCGGCAGCGATTGTCTGACAAAGCTGACCAGCCATGGTGCCAGTTGCAACAGCGCCGGCCAGCGCAGCGAAAACGGGCTGTCGGGGTCGAGCAGCAGTTTCGGCAGCGCGCGCAGCACGGCCGGATTGCCAACCGGCATGCAGGCGTATTCGGCGATCGTGCCGGCATTGCCGAACGAGGCGCCGGAACCGGGCTCGTTGGGATCAATGAGCAGGACTTCGCGCCCCTCGGCGGCAAGACGGAGCGCCGTCGCCAGCCCGACCACACCAGCGCCGACGATGGCGATTTCGACCGTCTCGGAAGAAGCTGACAATCTAGGGTTCCTAAACAAAGCCTGGCAGTTGCAAATGGCCGGCCGCGAGCAGATCGGCCATCGTGGTCAGCGCGGTGCGCAGATCGTCCAGCGAACGGGCGGCGCCGACATTGATGCGCACCCCGTGCTGCACCGGTTCGCGGCCGACCGCGAAGGCATCGCCCGGAAGGACGGCCACGCCGCGCTCCAGACAGGTGCGGGCGAAACCGGCACCGCGCCAGGGCTCGGGAAGGCGCAGCCAGGTATGGGTCGAGGTGGCGTGGCTCTGGACATCGTAGTGGCTGAGGATTTCGCTCAGCACCGCCTGGCGCTGGCGCAGTTCCTGCTTCTGGGCCTCGATGATGCGGGCGGCCGTGCCCTCTTCGATCAGCCGCGTGCCGATCAGCGCCGTCAACGGACTGATGCTCCAGCAATTGATGCGCAAGGCCGCCGCGACCTGGCCGGCTATGGTGCGCGGCGCTATTACGAAGCCTAGGCGCAGACCTGGCGCCAGGCATTTCGACAAGGCGCCGATATGGACGGTCAGTTCGGGCTCGATGCTGGCCAGCGATGGGGGCGGATTGTCCGCCAGCGGGCGATAGACGTCATCCTCGATGATGAGGACGTTGTGACGCCGGGCGACCGCCACCAGTTCGTGCCGGCGCTGTTCGCTGAGGGTGATCGTGGTCGGATTGTGCAGCGTCGGCACCAGGAACACGGCGCGCGGGCGCAGTTGCGCGCAGGCCGCCTCGAATGCGTCGGGCCGCATGCCGCCGCGATCCATGCCGACGCCCCTGAGATCCAGTCCATGCACGCGGCACAGCGCGTTGATACCCTGATAAGTGACCTCGTCGGCGAGCACGACCTCACCCTGCCTGGTCACCGCGCCGAGCACGCAGTCCAGCCCATGCTGGGCGCCCGCCGCCAGCACCACGCGGCCGGGATCGCCGTCACCGGCCACCGGACGCATCCATTCGGCAATCGCCGCCCTCGCCCACAACGGTCCCTCGGGCGGATGGTAGTCCTGCAGCGTCGCGTAATGGCGATCCTTCGACAGGCGCGGCAGAAGCAGCGCCAACGCGTCGAGATAGGCGGAGGTTGCCGGCCGGTTGACGGAAAGGTCGATGACGCCAGTGTCGTCGCTCGGCGCCGAGACGAAGCCCGGCCTCTCGCCGGCGTCGCGGGCGGCGACCGTGGTGCCGCGTCCGGGCCGCGCTTCGAGCAGGCCGCGCTGCTGCAGCGTCGACAGCGCGCGCGTCACCGTGGTGACGTTGATGCCCAGCGCCCGTGCGATCTCGCGCTGCGGCGGCAGCCGGTCGCCGACCGCGAGCGTGCCGGCAGCAATGCGTTCGGCAATCGCATCGGCAAGGCGGCGATAGACCGGACCTTCATCCGAGGCGAGCTGGAGGTCTTGGAGCATGCGGCTTTCGGTGGGTTGATACGATCTGGCTACCGGCGCATCTAGCATAAGACAATGCTCCGGACAATAGCACTTGTCTGGCCTCAGTTTCAAAACATGACTGCTTAAAACTCACACAATCACGTAAAATGCCGCTTGACGGGCAAACTTGTCTGCATCTATGGTCAGTCAGACATAGATTGTGTGAGCATACAAGTTCGGATGGCCGCCTTTGCGCGGCCAGCGCGATGCGAGACCCGACATGCACGACAAGCAACAGCTCCTTTCGACTCACAGCCCCTGTAGCCGTATAGGGGAAACCTGCCGGTGATGACCAAGGCGGCACCCTTGTCGGCCGAAAGCGCGGGGCCTGGCGCCGATACAGGCCGCCAGGGTTTCGTTGAGTTCGTCGACGTCGAGAAATCCTATGACGGCCGCGCCTTCGCGGTGACGCGGCTGAACCTCAGTGTCGCCCGCGGCGAGTTCCTCACCCTGCTCGGCCCCTCCGGCTCCGGCAAGACGACGACGCTCAACATGCTTGCCGGTTTCGAGCGGCCGACCAACGGCGTCATCACGCTGGAGGGCCGCTCGGTTGACCGGCTGCCGCCCTATGAGCGCAACATCGGCATGGTGTTCCAGAACTACGCGCTGTTCCCGCACATGAGCGTGGAAGAGAACGTCGCCTTCCCGCTCTCGGTGCGCAAGATCGACAAGCCGGACATCGCCTCCCGCGTCAGCCGCGCGCTGGACATGGTGCGGCTCAAGCAGTTCGGCGACCGGCGGCCGGCGCAGCTTTCCGGTGGCCAGCAGCAGCGCGTGGCGCTGGCGCGCGCGCTGGTGTTCGAGCCGAGCCTGGTGCTGATGGACGAGCCGCTCGGCGCGCTCGACAAGAAGCTGCGCGAACACATGCAGCTCGAGATCAAGCAGCTGCACACGATGCTCGGCGTCACCATCGTCTATGTCACGCACGACCAGAGCGAGGCGCTGACCATGTCGGACCGCGTCGCCGTCTTCAACAATGGCGGCATCGCCCAGCTCGGCTCGCCTGATGATCTCTACAACACGCCGCAGAGTTCGTTCGTGGCGAGCTTCATCGGCGAGAACAACACGCTGGCTGGCAAGGTCGAGAGGGTGATCGGCAAGGAATGCCGCATCGCACTGGACGGCGGCGGCGCAATCACTGCGCAAGCCATCGGCGTCGCGGATGGCGCTGCCTGCCATGTCGCCATCCGCCCCGAGCGGCTCAGCCTCGCAGCCGGCGGACACGCGGAAAACAGGCTGGCGGCGACGGTCGATGGCCGCATCTATCTCGGCGACCACCAAAGGCTGCTGGCCAGGCTCGAAAATGGACAAGTGCTGACCGTCAAGGTCGGCCCGGAAGCGACCATGGCGAATGGAGAGCCCGTGATGGTTTCCTGCGCGCTCGGTGATTGCCGCGCCTTTCCGGCCGATGCCGGAACGGGCGGATCGAAGTCAAAAACAACAGGGGAGTAAGACCAGATGAAAACCACGAAGACCCGGCTACTCGCGCTCGCGGCGGCCACCGCCTGGATGGCGATAGGGCATGCCGCTGTCGCCGACGAGCTGTCGATCATGGCCAGCGGCGGCGCGTGGCAGGACGCGCAACGCAAGGCATGGTTCGAACCGTTCAGCAAGGAAACCGGCACCAAGATCGTCGAGCAGGAATATCTGGGCGATCTCGGCAAGGTCAAAGCCATGGTCGAGACCGGCAACGTGCCGATCGACCTCGTGACGGTGGAGACGGCGACCGTGCTCCAGGGCTGTGATGCAGGCATTCTCGAGCGTCTCGACTATTCCAAGATCGCGCCGCGCGAAAAATTCATCGAAGGGTCGGCGCTCGACTGCGGTGTAGGCCTCGACGCCTATGGCGACATCCTGGCGTACGACCCGACCGTGCTGAAGGAGGCGCCGACCTCGGTGCTCGACCTGTTCGACACGAAGAAGTTTCCGGGCAAGCGCGCCATGCGCAAATTCCCGGCGCAGAATCTCGAATGGGCGCTGATGGCCGATGGCGTCGCACCGGCCGATGTCTACAAGGTGCTGGGCACGCCCGAAGGCGTCGACCGCGCCTTCAAGAAGCTCGACACGATCAAGAAGGACATCGTCTGGTGGGATGCCGGCGCGCAGCCGGCACAGCTTCTCGCCTCGCAGGAAGTGGTGATGACGACGGCCTGGAACGGCCGCATCCAGAACGCCATCGACACAGACAAGAAGCCGTTCAAGATCGTCTGGAACAACCAGATCCTCGAATACGACATGATCGCCATTCCCAAGGGCGCCAAGAGCCCGGATCTGGCCTACAAATATCTGGCCTACATCAGCCAGCCGGAAAACAACGCCAAGCTTGCCAGCTACATCACCTACGGGCCGGTGCGGACCGATGCGGCGTCCTTCGTCGCGGCCGATGCCTTGCCGAAATTGCCGAACGCGCCCGACCATCTGGCCGGCGCCTACCTCGTCGCCGACACCGAGTTCTGGGGCGATTATGGCGAGGACCTGGTCAAGCGCTTCAACGCTTGGCTCGCGCAGTAACGATGTCGGCGCTCCAGCCCAGCGAACTCGACCGGCCTCCGCTGGCCCGTGGCCGGTCAGCTGCCGACGCCGACTTCAAGTCGGCGTCGGCGGTGCTTCGCCGGGCAGATTTCGGCGACCGGCTTCGCTCGCTGGCGCTGGCCGCTCCGCTGCTGGTGCTTCTGGCGCTGAGCTTCGGCATTCCGATCGTCCTGCTTTTGTCGCGTGCCGTCTACGACCCGACGATTGCCAATGCCTTGCCGCAGACGACCCAGGCGCTCAGCGGCTGGAACGGCCAGGGCCTGCCCGACGACGCGGCCTTCGCAGCGCTGGCGGCGGACCTCAGGGGCAGTCAGGCCAAGGGCACGGCCTATGAACTTGCCAAGAGCCTGAACGCCCGCCTGCCCGGCGCGCGCAGCCAGGTGCTGAAGACCGTGCGCCAATTGGAAGCCGCCGGTGACAAGCCGCCGCTCGACGTGATGAAATCCGTGCCGTTCTGGTCGCAGCCCGGCACCTGGCCGGCGATTGCCAACGGCACCCACAGCATCACCTCGTTCTATCTCATGAGCGCGCTTGACCTGCGCTGGAACAATGATGGCGGCATCGAGCGCGTGCCGCCCGAACAGGCGATCTTCCTGCAGGTGTTCATGCGGACATTCTTCGTCGCCGCCGCGGTGACGCTGGCGACGCTGATCCTGGGCTTTCCGCTGGCCTATCTCATCGCCAGCGTGCCGAAGGGCCTCGCCGCCATCCTCATCGTCGCGGTGCTGCTGCCCTTCTGGACGTCGATCCTCGTGCGCACCGCCGCCTGGACGGTGCTCTTGCAGAAGTTCGGCCTGGTCAACGACCTTCTGTTATGGCTCGGTGTCGCCGAGGTCCGGCTTGACCTGATGTACAGCCGCATCGGCCTGATCATCGCCATGACCCACATCCAGCTGCCGTTCACGCTGCTGCCGATCTACAGTGTCATGCGCACCATCCAGCCGTCGCAGATGAAGGCGGCCTATTCGCTCGGCGCAAAACCCGTCACCGCGTTCCGCCGCGTCTACCTGCCGCAGGTCTTTCCCGGCGTCATGGCCGGCTGTCTGCTCACCTTCATCCTTTGCCTCGGCTATTACATCACGCCGGCGCTGATCGGCGGCGCCAGCGACCAGCTGATCAGCAACTTCATCGCCAACTACGTCAATGTCGAGCTGAACTGGGAGATGGCGGCGGCGCTCAGCTTCATCCTGCTCGTCTTAACGCTGGCGTTGTTCGGCATCTTCGCCCGTATCCTCGGCCTCGACCGCCTCAAGCTGGTGTAGCCATGCTCCTGTCTCCCTACCCAACGCTTGGAGAACGCATCCGCATCGCGCTGCTGTGGCTGTGGTGCGGCCTGGTCATCCTGTTCCTGATCGTGCCGATCCTGATCCCCGTGCCGCTGTCGTTCAACAGCGGCACCTTCTTCATCTTTCCGCTGGAGGGGGTTTCGACGCGCTGGTACGAGGTCGTGCTCGGCACCCAGCGCTGGCAGGCGGCAATCGGCAACAGTCTGATCGTCGCCTTCGGCACGACGCTGATCGCAACGGCGCTGGGCACGCTCACCGCAATCGCGCTGTCCGATGACAAATTCCCTGGGCGCCGCATCGTCATGCCGCTCTTGTTGTCGCCGCTGATCGTGCCGGTGGTGATCACCGCCGTCGGCTCCTATCTGTTCTACGCCCGCGTCGGCCTCGCCAGCACATATGCCGGCATCATCCTGGCGCATACCGCCCTTGCCAGCCCCTTCGTCGTCGTCACAGTGGGCGCGAGCCTGACCGGCTTCGACCGGAATCTGATGCGCGCCGCCGCCATCTCCGGGGCGAAACCGGTGACTTCGTTCTTCCGGGTGATGCTGCCGCTGATCCTGCCCGGCGTGCTTTCGGGTGCTGCGTTTGCCTTCGTCACCTCGTTCGACGAAGTGGTGGTGGTGCAGTTCCTGGCCAGCGCCAACCAGCGCACCATGCCGCTCGAAATGTTCATAGGACTGCGCGAAAAACTGTCCCCGGCGATCACCGCCGCGGCGACCTTGATGATGGGGCTTTCCATCGTGCTTTTGGTCGTCGCCAATCTTCTGGCCCGGCGCAGCCAGCGCCGGCCGAATGCTGGCGCTTAGTCCTGAACCGAGACGGGCGTCCAGATGACATCATCGACTTTCTGCGCGCCCGTCGCCAGCATCACCAGGCGGTCGAAGCCGAGCGCGATGCCGCTGGCCTGCGGCATGATGGCAAGGGCGGCGAGAAAATCCTCATCCAATGGATAGCGCTCGCCATAGATGCGCTCTTTCTCATCCATCTCGATGATGAAGCGCCGGCGTTGCTCGTCGGCATCGGTCAGCTCGCCAAAGCCGTTGGCGAGCTCGACGCCGCAGCAATAGAGTTCGAAGCGCTCGGCAACGCGCGCATCCCTGGGGCTTGGCCGTGCCAATGCCGCCTCGGCCAGCGGATATTCGCACAGGATGGTCGCCCGCCCCTGGCCGAGCAACGGCTCGATCTTTTCCACCATCACCCGGCTGAACAAATCGGACCAGCTGTCGTCAGGTGCGGTGCGCAGGCCGGCCTGGGTCAAGGCGGCATAAAGCGCGTCCCGGTCGGTGGCGCCGTCGGCGGCGACCGTGGCCAAGAGATCGATGCCGGCATAGCGGGTGAAGGCATCCGCGACCGTCAGCCGTTCCGGCTCGGCAATCGGATCGCAGTCGCGGCCCCGGAAGGAAAATCGCGTCGCCCCTGCCCTTGTCGCGGCCAACGCCAACATGGCCGCGCAATCCTGCATCAGGCTCTCATAGGCCTCGCCCACCCGGTACCATTCGAGCATGGTGAATTCGGGATGGTGCAAGGGGCCGCGCTCGCGGTTGCGGTAGACCGGACCGAGGCTGAAAATGCGCTGTTCGCCGGCGGCAAGCAGTTTCTTGCAGGCGAATTCCGGCGAGGTGTGCAGATAAAGCGGCGACCGCGTGCCGTCCGGTCCGATCGCTTGCGTGGTGAAAGCCGCCAGGTGTGCCTCGTTGCCGGGCGAGACCTGCAGGGCCGCCGCTTCCACCTCGACGAAATCTTCGGCGGCGAACCAGTCGCGCAGGCTGGCGGCGATGGCGTTGCGTAGCATCAGCCGCGGGCGGCGGTCGGCGTGGACATGCGGCGTCCACCAGGGCGAGGCATCGGGCGACGTATCGTTCATGGGGTTCAGATCATATGGAATGGGGCTGGCGGTTGCGGCCAAGATGCGCTAGTTCGCAGCGGACGGCTGCTGAGGCCGATTTGTACCAATCAACCATTTCAGGATTGTAAGCCGTGGTGAAAGTCATCGCCAGTTCGCTCCGTAAAGGCAATGTCGTCGACAAGGACGGCAAGCTTTATGTGATCCTCTTTGCCGAAAACATCCACCCAGGCAAGGGCACGCCGGTGACCCAGCTCGACATGCGCCGCATCGGCGACGGGGTGAAGGTTTCGGAGCGCTACCGCACCACCGAGCAGGTGGAGCGCGCCTATGTGGAAGAGCGCGAGCACACCTTCCTCTACGCCGACGGCGAAGGCTATCATTTCATGAATCCGGAAAGCTACGACCAGGTAGCGGTGTCGGAAGCCGTGGTCGGCGACATGGCGCCTTACCTGTTGGAAGGCATGGCCGTGCAGCTGTCACAGTTCAATGGCATTGCCATTTCACTGGTGCTGCCGCAGCGCGCCACCTTCGAAGTCGTCGAAACCGAGCCAACGACCAAAGGACAGACGGCCTCGTCGTCCTACAAGCCGGCCGTGCTCTCCAACGGCGTGCGCACGCTGGTGCCGCCGCACATCGCCCCCGGCACCCGTGTGGTGGTAATGACCGCGGACGGGGCTTATGTGGAGCGCGCGAAGGACTGAGGGCGGCGCCTTCGCTCATAAGCCCTCTCGGCTATATCACTGCTTAAAGCAGTTCTCGCGGTGCCATTGCAGGAAATGGGGATGCGGGCGTTCGAGCTGTCGACGAGGCGGAAGCGCGCGGCGCGACTTGTTTATGAATCCATGCACGCTGTCGGGGTCGTTGACCTGTCGTGAGATCAGGATTTCCAGATCATCGGACAGGCTGATTAATCCGCGATCGAACATCCAATGCGCAGTACCGGACAGTGCGATCCCATTGTTGACGACATCAGGTCCGTTCGCCTCGACCGGTCGAATGTGTGCGGCAGAAACCTCCGCCCGGCCGCCGCCATTTATCAGCTTAAGACCCGTGATCGCGCAGCGCTCATCATAGGCGCGTAAGACGATACGACGGAAAATGCGGTCGCGCACGATTCGCGACCCGATGTAACTCACACGATCGCGGTTCTGCTCGAACCGAAACGGAGCCTGCTCATCCTGAAAGCCGCCGACAGATGCGCCAATCTCATCGACGCGCGGGAGCAACGAGCCGCTCGTGCCTAGACCCAAATCGACAATGCGGTTGAAGTCGCTTCGGCTGAGTGGACGGACTGCGGATTGGGCGCGACCGGAAATCCGCCCTTGGTCGTTGAGTAGACCGCGCTCAACGAGACCGTCCACCCCACCAAACGGAACATGATTGGCGAAATCGAGATAGGATCCGGGCTCAATCAACGCGAGGTACATGCCAGGCGCCACAGGGTCTGAAATAACCTGCCGGACTTTGGCTATGGCAAAATAGCCGCGGGTGTCATCTACCTTGCTAGGTTCGTAGTAGATGATCCAATCGCCAACACATGCTTCCACACGACGCAGATATTGGCTCGGAAACTGATATTGCTCGGCGGGGCTGTCATCATAGATCGAATCCGAGCGGTGGATGAAGACCCCAAATCCCATGATCTTCCTGCAATGCGTTCTTGGGAATAACTGCTTGCGATGTACCACCAAAATCCGATCTTGGGGGTTTAGTCCAGGCCGATCGAACTTCTCCCGTGGAATCGGTCTTTCGTAAGCTCGCGCTGAAAGCTGCCCTTCGACTAAGCACCGCGATATTTTTCACGCAGCGTGTCGCAGAAGGCCCGCATGGTTCGTCCTCTGATGGAAGAAGGAGAGCGCCATGCGAAAACTTATCGTCACCGAATTCATCAGCGTCGATGGCATTGCCGAGGTCGAGAAGCTGCCCAGCGTGACCTGGAACGACGAGATGAACAGGTTCAAGGAGGATGAGCTTGCCGACAGCGGCGCCATGCTTTTGGGGCGCACGACCTATGAGATCTTTGCCGGTTCGTGGCCCAAGGAAACCGGAGATTTCGCCGACCGGTTCAACGCGTTGCCGAAATATGTCGCGTCGACCAGCCTGAAGGCGCTCGACTGGAAGCCGGCCGAATTACTGAAGGGGCCTCTGTCGGAAGCGGTCAGGGCGCTGAAGCAGGGCGGCGGCGGCAACATCTATGTGCATGGCAGCCTCAGCGTCGCGCAGGAATTGCTGCGCCACGGCCTGGTCGACCGCGTCAGGCTGCTCAGCTACCCCGGCGCCGTCGGTCAGGGCAAGCCGCTGTTCCCCGTCGGCGAGCCAGTGGCGCTCAAGCTGATTTCGGCGACGCCGTTCAGCAACGGTGTGGTGGCGCTGGAATATGTGCCGGTGGCGAAGTCGTAGTTGGCTTCGTGGATGACAACAGCGCCCGACTTTAAGTCCTTGTTTTCATGCATGTCGTTGTCCCAAAACCGGACCACTTTTGGGCGACATGGATTAGACGATCAATTGCCGACGTCGCGCGCCTTCACCCAGCCTTCTTCCTCCGCCTCCCCTTGACGGCAGCGCCATTCCTAGCCTCCACCACCCGCTCGACCTCTCGCTTCAGCTGATCCTTGATATCAGCCGTCTCGTTCATCAGAGCGTCGATCTTTAGGAAATCAAGCACGCGGTACTTTGATACTGCCGGGCGGACCAGGATGTCGGGGCTGCACTGCTTCAGCTTGTTGGCGATGATCGACTGCATCATCAATTGCGTGGCGCCGAACATCAGGTCGACGGAGGTCGGGTGCTTGCGGTCGGCTTCTTCCGGCGCGCCGACCACGTCGACGCCGATGATAATGTCGGCATCGTTCTCGATCAGGTCGAACGGCACGGGGTTGTAGATGCCGCCGTCGATCAGCAGCCTTCCGTCGCGCGTCACCGGGCGGAACACGGCGGGTATGGCCGCCGAGGCGGCCAGTGCCGAGTGCAGGTCGCCATCGTCGAACACGGCGAGCTTGTGGCCGAAATAGTCGGTCGCGGTCACCTTGAGCGGGATCTTGAGCTCGGCGAAGGTCTCGGGGATAGCCTCGGGCAAAAAGGCCTTCAGGATGCGCTCGACGTTGAACTGGCTGACGCGGATGCCATTCTGCATGGCTTCGGCGATGGTGCCCGGCCGCGCCCGCCACATGCGGCTCGCCACTTCGGCGCGGCGGCCGAGGATCGAGCGGGCGTAGTCGTGGATGTCCTTGCCGGTCATGCCGGCGGCCATGCCGGCTCCCATGATAGCGCCGATCGACGAGCCGGCAATGGCCACCGGCCTGATGCCCAGTTCGTCCAGCGCCTCGATGACGTGGATATGCGCCAGCCCGCGCGCGCCGCCGCCGCCAAAGGCGATGCCGAAGGTCGGGCTCGTCATTGGGCTCATCCCTTGTCGGCCCCGGCCAGTTTCGGTCCGATGACCATGATGGTCGGCTCAGTCGACAGCAGCTTTTTCGCCGCCGCCTTGACCTGATCAAGCGTCACCGCGTTGATATAGCCAGCGCGGCGCTGCATGTAGTCGATCCCGAGATCGTCGAGCTGCAGTTCGACCAGCGTCGAGGCAATGGAACTCGAAGAGTCCAGATTGTTGATGGCGTAAGCGCCGATCATGTATTTCTTGGTCGCCGCCAGCTCAGCCTCGGTCGGGCCTTCCTCGGCCAGTTGCTTGACCACGTCGCGGACGATGCCCAGCGTCTCGGCCGCCCGGTCCGACCGGGTCCCGGTGCTGACGACCAGTGCGTCGGCGTGATCCTGGTTGATCAGCGAGGAGTTGACGCTGTAGGCCAGCCCGCGCTTTTCGCGCACCTCCTGGAACAGGCGCGAGGTGAAGGTGCCACCGCCGAGGATCTCGTTCATCAGCACGGCGGCAAAGAAATCCGGCGCCTTGCGCTTCACGCCGGGATAGGCGAGCTGCAGCGAGGTCTGTGGCAGGTCGTAGTCGACCTCGACATGCTGCGCCAGCTTCGGGTCGATATCGGCCACCAGCCTCAGCGCCTGGTTCTGCGGCAGGTCGCCGAACACCATGTCGAGCTTCTTCTTCAGCGTCTCGGGGTCGATGGCGCCGACCACGGCGACATGCAGGCCGCCGCGCGCGAACACCGCCTTGTGCAAGGCCTTCAAATCATCCGGCGTGATGGTGGCGATGCTCTGCCTGGTGCCTTGGTCGGAGCGGGAATAGGGATGATCGCCATAGAGTGCGCGCGCCCATTTGTCCTGCGCGACCGTATCGGGATCGTTCTCGCCGGCGATGATGCCGGACAGGATCTGGGCGCGGATACGGTCGATCGGCAGCTGGTCGAAGCGCGGCTGGTTGACCGCCAGCCGCAACAGGTCGAACGCCTCGTCGCGCTGCTCGGCCAGCATGCGCATCGAGCCGTAGATGCCGTCGCGGCTTTCGTCGAAGCTCATCTCGGCGCCGGCGTCGTCGAGCTTGATCTGGAAGGCTTCTGAGTCGAGCGTGCCGGCGCCTTCGTCGAACAGGCCGGTCATCAGATTGGCCAGGCCCTCTTTGCCAACCGGATCCTGCGTCGAGCCGCCGCCGAAGACGAAGCGGATGGCGACGACCGGCACCGAATAATCCTCGACCAGCCAGGCGGTGATGCCCTTTGGCGAGGTGACGGACTGGATGTCCATGGCGCGAGCGGTGAGTGCCGGCAGGATCAGGAAGAGGATGGAGAGGAAAAGGGTTGCAAGCGCTGCGGCAGCGCGCCGGGCTTTTCCTTCTCCCCTTGCGGGAGACGGTGGATCGGCGCGTAGCGCCGAGACGGTTGAGGGGTGTTGGACGGAGTACGGACGGTGCCAAGCGGGAGCACCCCTCATCCGACCGAGCTGCGCTCGCACACCGCCCTGGGGCGAGCCACGGGTCTCGCCCCGTCCTTCGGACCCCACAAGGGGAGAAGGGAAAGCGTGGCGGTGCTGGTTCGTCATCAAATCAGTTCTCCGCCTTGACTTGCGGCAGCAAATAGCCGGTCGTCGACCGGTCGAGCACCAGATAGCGCGCGGCGACGGCCTTGATCTCGTCTGCTGTCACCTTGCGGATGCGCTCCGGCCATTGCTGGACGTCTTGCACGTTGCCGCCGGTGGCCAGCGTCGAGCCATATATGTTGGCCATGGACTCCTGCTTGTCGCGGGCAAAGATCATCGAGCGCACATAACGGTCCTTGGCCTTTTCCAGCTCCGACGGCGTGACGCCGTCCCTGGCGATGCGCGCCACCTCGGCATCAACAGCCGCTTCGACATCGGCGAGCTTGGCATCGCCGCGCGGGGCGCCATAGACGGTGAAATTGGTGTCGTCCAGCATGGTGCCCTGGAAATAGGCGCCGGCGTTGGACGCGATGCCTTGCTGGACGACGAGTGCCTGGTAGAGCCGGCTGCGGGTGCCGCCACCGAGGATCTCGGCCAGCAGGTCGAGAGCTTCGGCCTCGCCCGGCTTGCCCGAGTGATAGGACGGCACCACCCACTGCGCAGAGAAACTCGGCACGCTGACGCGGGCGTCGGAGAGCGTGACCGTGCGCTTGGTGTTCTGCTCGGGTTCAACCGGGCGGATGCGCGGGGGCAGATCGGGGCCGCGCGCCACCTTGCCATAGGTTTTCTCGGCCAGCGCCCTCACCGTGTCCGGTTCGACATCGCCGGCCACGATCAGCACGGCGTTGTTGGGCCGGTAATATTTGTCATAGAAGGCGGTGGCATCGGTGCGGTTCAGCTGCTCCATCTCCTGCATCCAGCCGATGACCGGGATGCGGTAAGGCTGGTTCTGCCACAGCGTGGCGTCGACTTCCTCGTCCAGCACCGCCTCGGGATTGTTGTCGATGCGCGAGCGGCGCTCCTCCAGGATGACGTCGCGTTCGGTCTTGATGACGTCGTCGGTGAGGATGAGGTTGCGCATGCGGTCGGCCTCGAAACTCATCATCAGCTCAAGCGCCGACGGCGCCACCGTCTCGTGGAAGGCAGTGTAGTCGTAGGAGGTGAAGGCGTTGTTGGAGCCGCCGATGTCGGAGATGGCGTGGTCGAACTCGCCGGCCACATGGTGGGTCGTCGCCTTGAACATCAGGTGCTCGAAGAAATGGGCGATGCCGGATTTTCCGGGCGGCTCGTCGGCGCTGCCGATCTTGTACCACACCATGTGGGTGACGATCGGCGCACGGTGGTCGGGGATGACGACCACCTCCATGCCGTTGTCGAGCAGGAAATCCGTCACCTTGAACGCGTCCGGTGTCGCGTTGGCCAACACGGTGCTGTCGGCCAGGACTGGGCCGGTCATGGTGATAGCCAGCGATGTCGCCAGCAGTGTTGCGCGCAGCCATTCAATCCTAGATGTCATCAATGGCTCCGATTTCCAGGCAGGACGATAGGCAAGGCGCTGGCGACAGCAAAGTGAATTGTTGGTCATGTTGCCGGCAAAGGCGGCGGCAAAGAGGCCGGCATCGATGCAAGGCGCATCACGCAACCTCGATAAACCGGATCACCGTCTCGCCGTAGTTGCGCTCATCCAGCACGGAAAAGCCGGGACCCGGCTCGAAGGGCGCCACAGCCGCCTCCTCGACCACGCATAGCGCGCCGGGACGAAGCCAGCCGCCGGCCCTGGCCGACTGCAAGGCGCGCTCGCCGAGGCCCTTGCCGTAGGGCGGATCGGCGAAGACGAGGCCGAATGGAGCGAGCGTGCCGGCTTCGCCAAGGCCGGTGGCATCACGGCGAAAGATCTTGGTGCGGCCCGTCAGGCCGAAGGCCTCGACATTGTCGCGGATCAGGCCACGGCCTTCCGCCGATTCCTCGATGAAGACGCCGTAGGAGGCACCGCGCGACAGCGCTTCGAGGCCGAGCGCGCCGGTGCCGGCGAACAGGTCGAGCACGCGCGCCCCGTCCAATTGCTCCGCAAAACGATGCGCCAACACGTTGAAGACGGCCTCGCGGGTGCGATCGGTCGTCGGGCGGATAGCGCTGCTGCGGGGCGTCGCCAGGGGACGCCCGCGAAACTCACCGCCGACGATTCTCATCTTGCGCTGGGCCTCATTCCAATCCGGGCCTCATTTCGTCCTGGGACCCTTGGGGCCGCTGCGCGGCCGTTCGCCGCCACCGGCGCCGCCCGGACGCTCGCCACGCGGCTTGCCGAACGGCTTGGCGCCGCCCGGTTTGCCATAGGACGGCTTGAACGATGCCTTGCGCGCCTTTGCGTCGGCCGCCTTGGCGGCGTCGGCCTCAGCCCTGCCCTTGCCGATCGGCCGCGCGCCCGGTGCCATCCAGACATTGGCCTTGCGCTGGCCGGGCGGCTCGATAGGCCGCTGCTCGCGCTCGGATTTCTTGCCACCGCCCGGCTTGCCACCAAAACCACCGCGCGGCTTGTCACCAAAGCCGCCACGGGGCTTGTCGCCAAAGCTGCGTTCGGGTCGCGGACCGCGCTCGCCATAGCTCTTTTCCGGCCCGGCGCCTCGGTCGGGACTTGTCGACAGCTTGCCCAGTGCCTCGTCGCGGCTGCCTTCGCGGCGCTTGCGGTTCTTGATCAGCCCGCCCTCGCCGATCGGCCGGCGCTCGCCGTCTCTGGTGAACTTCGGCCGCTCCGGCTCCGGCTCGCGGATCTCGGTGCGCCGCACCGGCTTGTTGGAAAACGGCTTTGAAATCTCGGCATCGAAATTGGCGCCGGATTCCTCGACCAGACGCTCGCCAAGCTGGTCGCGCAGCACCCGGCCCTTGATCTCCAGCACATGGCCCTCGGCGAGGTCATCGAGCTGGAACGGTCCGTAGGAAATGCGGATCAGCCGCGTCACATCCAGGCCAAGCGAACCGAGGATGTTCCTGACTTCGCGGTTCTTGCCCTCGCGCAGGCCGATCGTCAGCCAGGCATTGGTGCCTTGCTCGCGGTCGAGCGTCGCTTCGATGGCGCCGTAAAAGACTCCGTCGACGGCAATCCCTTCACGCAGGCCGGCGAGCGCGCTTTCCTCGACCTTGCCGTGGACGCGCACGCGGTAGCGGCGCAGCCAGCCGGTGGCCGGCAGTTCGAGCACGCGCGACAGGCCGCCATCATTGGTGAGCAGCAGCAGGCCTTCGGTGTTGATGTCGAGGCGGCCGATGGTCATCAGCCGCGGCAATTCGGCCGGCAGCACGTCGAAGACGGTCTTGCGGCCCTCGGGATCGCGGTTGGTGGTGACGACACCGGCAGGCTTGTGGAACAGAAACAAGCGCGTGCGCTCGATCGGCGGGATTTCCATGCCGTCGAGGTGGATGATGTCGTCGGGCATGACGTTGAAGGCCGGCGAGGTCAGCGCCCGGCCATTGACCTTGACGCGGCCGGCGGCGATCAGTTCCTCGGCATCGCGGCGCGAAGCAAGGCCGGCGCGCGCCAGCCGCTTGGCGATGCGCTCGCCTGCCTCTTCCGTCACTTCCGCCGAACGCGGACGCGGTTTGAAGCCAGCACCCGATGCCCCTTGCGGCCGATCACTGAAGTCGCGCTTGGGACGGTCGCCACCGAAGTCACGCTTGGGGCGGTCAGCGAAATCACGCTTCGGACGATCGCCGGCGTCGCGCGACACGCGATGGCTGAAATCCCGCTTGGGACGGTCGAAGCGCCTTTCGCCGCCCTCCGCCGCCGCAGCAGGACGATCGCCGCGTGGTGCATAAGGCTTGCTAGGTCCTTCGCGCTTTTCATACGGCCTGCGCTCGCCTTCGGCCGCCATCGGACGGTCGCCACGTGGCGCATAAAGCTTGCGCGGTCCTTCGCGCTTTTCATACGGCTTGCGCTCGCCTTCGGCCGCCATCGGGCGGTCGCCACGCGGTGCGTAAGGCTTGCGTGGTCCCTCGCGCTTTTCATACGGCTTGCGCTCGCCCTCGGCCGTCATCGGGCGGTCGCCACGCGGTGCGTAGGGCTTGCGTGGTCCCTCGCGCTTCTCAAAAGGCTTGCCTTCGGGACGCGGCCCCTTGCTGAATGGCTTGTCGCCGCCCTTGAAGTCGCGCTTCGGCCGCTCGCCTTCGGCCGCCATCGGCCGATCGCCGCGCGGGGCGTAAGGTTTCTTGGTGCCAAAGGACGGCTTGCCACCTTTGCCGGCGGCGCCATCGCGGCTGCGCGGTCCCGCAGCTTTCGAGCCGCTCCTGACCGGACCCTTTTTGGGCCGGAATTTCTTGTCGTTGTCGTCCATGTGGCCTTTGTCCGTTTGCGCTGCTACAGCGTGGCGCATCCTTTTGGGCGCGCAACGAACGCTGTAGCACTTTTGATTTGGCGCATGATCATTTCCGAAAACCGAGTCCGATTTTCGGGGTTATGCGCTCAATAACAGGATCACCAGAGTTTGTCAGGGAAAAGTGGAGACCGGCTTTTTCCGAAAAGACAAACGAAAATCAAAAGCCTGGAGCAAGTGCGGTTCATTCGGAAGCGGACTTGCTCCAGCGAGTGGCGAGGAGATAATCGGAATGGAGATCGCGTGAAGCGGCCGGATTTCATGGCGCTGGCGCTGAAAGAGGCTGAGGCCGCCGCCTTGCGCGGCGAAGTGCCGGTCGGCGCCGTGATCGCCAGCGGCGGCACAGTGATTGCCAGCGCCGGCAACCGCACCCGCGAGCTTGCCGACCCGACGGCGCACGCCGAGATGCTGGTCATCCGTGAGGCGTGCCGCAAACTCTCAAGCGAGCGGCTCACCGGCCATGATCTCTATGTGACGCTGGAGCCTTGTGCCATGTGCGCCGGCGCCATTTCCTTCGCCCGGCTGCGCCGGCTCTATTTCGGCGCCGCCGACGACAAGGGCGGCGCGGTGATCAATGGCGCGCGCTTCTTCGCCTCGACGACCTGCCACCACGCGCCCGACATCTATCCGGGCATGGGCGAGACCGAAGCGGCCCTGCTGCTCAAAGGATTTTTTCGGGAGCGGCGCGACTGACCCGGGCACAGCGCCCGGCAACGCAACGGCAGCGAAGCGTGGCCCGTCTTTACAGCGACGGCAGCCAGTCGAACCAGCCGCTGCCCTTCTTGCCTTCCGCCTCTTTCTTCAGGCGGCGTTCCTTCTTGTACTCGTCTTCGCCGAGTTCGTTCTGCGGCGCGGCGTCGGAGGCGACGCGATATTGCACCGGCGGCTCGCTCAAATATTTACGGGTGTTCGGATCGCCCTGCTTGCTTTCGGCAAGGCGGCGCTGGATCTCGGCGGCACGACCCTTGTCCGAATCCGCAGGGCTCCACGCCGGCGGGTGGCTCGAGCCTGAATCCGCCATTGCCTTCTTGATCGATGCTGGATCGGTCTGCACATCGTCGACGATCTCCGACTGATAAGCGGGATCGTTCTGATGGGCGGTCGCGTCGGCGCGCAGGCGGGCGCGGCGCTGCTCCGGCGATTCGGGCCATTCGGCGCTCGCCGTCTCGATGCTGTCCTGCGGCGCCGGCAGCGCTTCCTTCTGGCCTGGCGTCGGCTTGACCAGAGTCGGACGCGGCTTGTAGTCGATCCGTTCCTTTTGCTTCGGTGCGAACGAAAAGGCGCCGGAAATATCGCCGGCCAGCTGTTCGCCGGCGGTCTTGTCGGTGCCATAGGTCGGAGAGCTCATGCAGCCGGACAGAGCGAGGCCCGATGCGACAAGCGGCGCGAGCAGCGCCAGGCGCGCGTTATATCTCTCGGTCATGCCAAAAAGTCCCACTCTAGACAGCCTCTCGATTGCCACCGGCCCTGTGTCCGGTCCCCATCGTCCAAGCACTTGCGACGGAAATCCGGCGACAATTTGTCTTCCGGAGTTTCGCGTGTTTACCTCAACCAGTCGTTAAGGGCAACGCGCGGGCGGTTTTCGCCCGCCCGGCGTGGCATTTGTGCACCGATCGGGCGTTCTGATCGGCCGGCCTCTCAAAGCCGGCCGAGCGCCTTCAACTCGTGCAACACCGCCGCATCCCTGGCCGAAACGTCGGGAAACGCGGCGTCCTGCCCGACATCGGCGGTATAGCGCCACGAACGCGCGCATTTCACCAGGTCGCGGTCCTCGGCCTTCTCCACCACGACGGCGACACCCCTGACGTCGTCGAGCGTGAAGGCGCCAGCCGGCACGTCGCCATGCGCGATGACCAGATCGCTGGTGATCGCCATCTCGGCCATGTCGACATCGGATATCGCCGCTTCGAGCGCTGCATCGTCGATGGTGACGACCGGCACCGCTTCCAGCGACGAACCGATCACCTTCTGTGCGCGCGCGATCTCCAGCGCGCCGGTGACGACGCGTCGCACCTGCCGCACCTTGCGCCACTTTTCCGCCAGCGCCTCGTTCTTCCAGTCCGCCGGGATTTGAGGAAACTGGTCGAGATGCACCGAGACGGCGTCCGCATGACGGTCGAGCCAAGCTTCTTCCATGGTGAAAGGCAGCATCGGCGCCAGCCATTTGACCAGACAATCGAAGAGATGACGCACCACTTGCACCGAGGCCTTGCGCTTAACGCTCGACGGCGCGTCGCAGTACAGCGCGTCCTTGCGGATGTCGAAATAGAAGGCCGACAGTTCCACCACCATGAAATCAAGCAGCATGCGCGTGATGCGCTTGAATTCGAAGGCGTCGTAGCCCGATCGCACCACCTCATCCAGCTCGGCCAGCCGATGCAGCATCAGCCGTTCCAGCTCCGGCATCTTGTCGAGCGGCACCTCCTCGCCATCGTCATGAGCAAGCGTGCCCAGCATCCAGCGGATGGTGTTGCGCAGCTTGCGATAGGCGTCGATGTTGGTCTGCAGCACATTCTTGCCGAGACGCTGGTCTTCCCAATAGTCGGTCGTCACCACCCACAGGCGAAGGATGTCGGCGCCCGACTGCTTGATGACGTCCTGCGGCACGACGGTGTTGCCGAGCGACTTCGACATCTTGCGGCCGTCTTCATCCATGGTGAAGCCGTGGGTGACGACGGTGTCGTAAGGCGCCCTGCCCCTGGTGCCGCAGCTTTCCAGCAGCGACGAGTGGAACCAGCCGCGATGCTGGTCGGAGCCTTCGAGATAGACATCGGCCGGCCATTTCAAATCCGGGCGATCCTCCAGCGTGAAAGCATGCGTCGAGCCTGAATCGAACCAGACGTCGAGGATGTCCATCACCTGCTTCCACTTGGATGCATCGTGGTTGCCAAGGAAACGCTCCTTGGCACCGGCGGCGAACCAGGCGTCGGCGCCTTCCAGCTCGAAGGCGTCCATGATGCGCTGGTTGACAGCCTCGTCCTTCAGCACATTGCCGTCGGCATCGGCGAAGACGGCGATCGGCACGCCCCAGGCGCGCTGGCGCGACAGCACCCAGTCAGGGCGCTCCTCGATCATGGCGCGGATGCGGTTCTGGCCGGCGGCGGGCACGAAACGGGTGTCGTCGATCGCCTTCAGCGCGCGGCTGCGCAACGTCGAGCCATCGCCGAGGTCCTTGTCCATATAGACAAACCATTGCGGCGTGTTGCGGAAGATGATCGGTTTCTTGGACCGCCAGGAATGCGGATAGGAGTGCTTCAGCCGGCCGCGTGCGAACAGTGCGTTGCGCTTGATCAGCTCATCGATGACTGCCTGGTTGGCGTTGCCCTTCTTACCATTGTCGTCGATGACGCGCGCGGCTCCGCCCTCGCGGTCCGGGCCAAATCCCGGCGCGTCCTTGGTGAAGAAGCCGCCATCGTCGACGGTGAACGGAATGGCGCTGTCGATGCCGCGCGCGCGCAAATCCGCCGCGGCATCCATCCAGGCGTCAAAGTCCTCGCGGCCATGGCCGGGCGCGGTGTGGACGAAGCCGGTGCCGGCATCGTCGGTGACATGGTCGCCGGCGAGCATCGGCACCGGAAACTCATAGCCGCCGCCAAAACCCTTGAACGGATGGGAAAGCGTAAGCCTTCCAAACTCTTGCGGCGAAACACCGCGAAGCCGATTCAAGGTGACCTTGGCCTTGGCAGCGGACTCGTCGGCCAGCGCGTCGGCGAAGATCAGCTTTTCGCCCGGCTGGGGGCCGAACGCATTCTCGGCCGCTGTTACCTCGTAGAGGCCATAGCTGATGCGAGGCGAGTAGTTAACGGCGCGGTTGCCCGGGATCGTCCATGGCGTCGTCGTCCAGATGACGACGTGGGCCTGCAACAGATCCAGCGCCCCTTCCGTCAGTTTGGTCACGCCGTCATCGACCGGCTGAACCAGGCTGACGACTGGGAACTTCACCCAGATCGTGTCGGACTCGTAATCCTGGTACTCGACCTCGGCCTCGGCAAGTGCCGTGCGTTCGACCACACTCCACATCACCGGCTTGGAGCCGCGATAGAGTTGGCCCGACATGGCGAACTTCAGCAGCTCGCCGGCGATGCGTGACTCGGCATGGAAGGCCATCGTCGTATAGGGGTTCTTGAAGTCGCCGATAACGCCGAGCCGCTGGAACTCGCCGCCCTGCACCGTGATCCAGTGCGCCGCGAACTCGCGGCACTCCTGGCGGAACTCGTTGACCGGAACCTCGTCCTTGTTCTTGCCCTTGGCGCGATACTGCTCCTCGATCTTCCATTCGATCGGCAGGCCATGGCAGTCCCAGCCCGGCACGAAGTTCGAGTCATAGCCACGCATCTGGAACGAGCGGGTGATGACGTCCTTGAGGATCTTGTTCAGCGCGTGACCGATATGGATGTTGCCGTTGGCGTAGGGCGGACCGTCATGCAGCACGTATTTGGTCCGGCCGGCCGCGCTCTCACGCAGCTTGCGGTAGAGGTCCATGTCCTGCCAGCGCTGGACCAGCAGCGGCTCCTTTTCGGGCAAGCCGGCGCGCATCGGGAAATCCGTCTGCGGCAAATAGAGCGTCTTGGAATAGTCGATTGTTGAATTATTGGACGTTTTGTCGGTCATTGGTCTGCCATCTACATTACCCGGCCGCGAAGGGCTCGGGCGTGAGGTCGTTGCTTTGACGCATATCGTTTTCCCAAAACCGAAGCCACTTTTGGGCGATATGCGTTGATGATCTGGAAAAAGCGCGAGAGGCCGCGCGCAAAATTCCCGGCGGCTCCGGCGACCCCTCAGGCCGCCCGGAACACCGGGCCGGTAATTCGTATGGTCAGCGCGTGAAGGCGCGAAAAGCTCGTCATCGGTGGGCTTTTAGCGGAGATAGGCGCAGGAATAAAGTGTCTCTCGCTCGATTCCGTTACATCGTAAAATCGAAGCGGTAGCTGGTCGACACGCCGATCATGAACTGATTGCGGTCGCCGCGTTCCCTGACCAGGCTGGAATCGGCCGCCGGTCCCATCAGGCGCGAATATTCGCCGAACAGGCTGGCGGTCATCGGCTCCGTCACCTTCCAGGTTATCGCGCCACCGAGGCCGGTCGACTTCAGGCCACCGCCGGGATGATATTCGCTGAGCCCGGAGGCCACGGCCTCCTGTGCGTCGACGCCATAATAGGCATCGAAATATTTTTCTGAGGCAAAGGACACACGCGGTCCCCCAGAAATCCGGACAGTTGGGGTGACATCATAAAAAGCGTCGGCGGCGATATCGGCGACAAAGCCATTATGGGCGCGGATGCCGTGGCGCAGCTCGGCGCGTGCGCGCAGCCAGTCGGTCGGATAGAATTCGAAGAAGCCGCCGACCTCGCCGCCCCAGCGCACCGGATCGAGGCCCTTCAGTTCATCGGCATTGTCGTCATCACGGGAAAACAGGAACTTGCCGGTCAGGCCGGCGCGAACGCCGCCATCGTCGATCAAGGCCAGCGAGATGTTGTCGTTGCGCGACGTGAAGCGGGCCGCCGGTCCGGCCTTGCCCAGCGAGATGATCGGCGAGGCGCTGAGCAGGTATTTCTTGCCGCCCTCGAAGTTCGGCGCGATCATGCCGGTCGCGCCAACGGTCAGATACCAGTCGCCGGACAGCCAGCTGCCCTCGCCTGCATTGGCGGCGCCCGCGCCACCCAGCAGCGCAGCGGCCAACACCACAGAGATTCTTCCGAACGGACTCATGGCCACTCCACTAACACAACGCGCACTGTTTACCGATGACAGCTTTTGAAGGCCGTTTGGTAAAATTTGATTTAAATGCGAGACGTCCGATCACTGATTGCGGCGCTGCAGCTTTCGGCCATCGACTGGACGTTGGCAAGCGCCGGGATTAACCTCCGCCTGGCAGTATCCCGCAGCCCCAGATGGAGACCGCGACAATGACCCTGCATGGCGACGCCTTGAGAACCGCGATGGAACAGACACGGACAAAATGGGGGTGGTTCGTCGCGCTTGGCGTGCTGCTGCTCATCTTCGGCGGCATTGCCTTCGGCAATCTGTTCATCGCCACCGTGGCTTCGGTCTATGTCGTGGGTTGGCTGATGCTGATGGCCGGCGTGATCGAGATCGTGCATGCCTTCGGCGTCAAGACCTGGAGCCGGTTCTTCTACTGGCTGCTCAGCGGACTGCTCTATGCCATCGCCGGATTTTTCGCCTTCGACAATCCGCTGCTCGCTTCAGCGGTATTGACGTTCCTGCTGGCGATCGCGCTGATCGCTTCCGGGGTGCTCCGGGCCTGGGTCGGCTACAGCCACAGGCCGGAATCCGGCTGGGGCTGGATCGTCGCGGCCGGCATCATCAGCGCGCTTGCCGGCCTGATCATCGCCATGGGCTGGCCCGTCAACAGCCTGTGGGTGCTCGGGCTGTTTCTGGCGATCGACCTGATCTTCCAGGGCTGGACCTTCATCGCCGTCGGCCTGGCACTGAAAAAGTAAATTTGCCTGGGCATGATCTTGCCCGAAAACCGGTTCCCACTTTTCGGGACCATGCCTAGAAGGCCATGGCCGCGTCGAGCACGGAGAGCGGCCTGACGCCGGCAAGCAGCGCGCGCGCCTCGGCTTCATCGCGCTTCATCTGCGCGACCAGCGCGTCGAGCCCTTCGAACTTCAACTCCGGGCGAAGGAAACCGAAGAAGGAAACCTGGCAGACCTCGCCGTAGAGGTCGCCTGAGAAATCAAAGACGAAGGTTTCCAGCAGCGGCGCGCCGTTGTCGTCGACGGTCGGGCGGCGGCCGAAGCTGGCGACACCGTCGTGAAGCGTGCCATCGGCGCGACGAAAGCGGACGGCGTAGATGCCCTCTTTGAGCGCGGCTTCCGTGGAAAGCCTCATATTCGCGGTTGGAAAGCCAAGCGTGCGGCCGAGCTGCTGGCCGCCCACAACCTCGCTTTCGACGGTGAAGCGATAGCCGAGCAGTCCGGCCGCCTCGGCCACCGCGCCCTCGCTCAGCAAGCCGCGGATGCGGCTCGACGACACCACCTCGTGGCCCTCGTCACGAAAGGCGTCGACGAGCGTGACGCCGAAGCCATGACGCTCGCCGGCCGCCATCAGGTAGGCCGGGCCGCCTTGACGGTCCTTGCCGAAATGGAAATCGAACCCGGTCACGACGTGGGTAATGCCAAGGTTCCTTTCCAGCACGTCGGTCACGAATGCTTCCGCCGACAGCGAGGCGAAGTCGCGCGTGAACGGCTGCTCGACAAGCGCGGCAAAACCCAGCAACGACAGGAGCCTCGCCTTCATCGGCGGCGGCGTCAGTACGAACAACGGCATGTCAGGCTTGAAGACCTTGCGCGGATGCGGCTCGAAAGTCAGCACCAGGGCCGGCACCTGGCGCCGCCCGGCCTCGGCCAGGGCTCGCTCGAGCACCGTCTGATGGCCGCGGTGGACACCGTCGAAATTGCCGATCGCCACCACGCCGCCACGCAAATCGGCGGGCAGCGGCGCGGTTGACAAAATGTGCTGGAAGGCCGCCATCGTCACCTACCGCAGTCTGGGAATGACAGCCACCGGACGATACCCATGCTTTTCCAGGAAGGTCGCCAGCCTTGCTGGATCGGGTTGCAATGCATCGCCATAGTCGCGCGCATGGATGCCGCCGGACACATAGAGAACGTCGAAACCATTGTCGACCGCGCCCTTCACGTCGGTCATCATGCCGTCGCCGATGGCCAGCACCTGCGAACGCTCGATCGGCCGGCCAAGAATCTCGGCAACCTCCTTCATCGCGACGTTATAGATCGGCGCGTAAGGTTTTCCGGCGATCAAGGTGCGGCCGCCGAGCTGGGCATAGTCGCGTGCCAGCGCACCGGCACACCAGATGATGCGTTCGCCGCGCTCGACCACGATATCGGGATTTGCACAGATGAAGGGCAGGTTCCTGGCGCGCAGCCGCCGCAGAAGCTCCGTATAGTCCTCGGGCTTCTCGACCTCGTCATCGAACAGGCCGGTGCAGACGACGCCGGACGCCTCGAATTCCTCGACAAGCTCAACGTCGAGACCGTCATAGAGGGTGAAATCGCGGTCGGCGCCAATATGAAAGATCTTTCGGGGGCCTTCGGCGATCAGGTCGCGGGTGACGTCGCCTGACGTGACGACACGGTCGTAGGCTGACGGCGGGACGCCGATCGCGTTCATCTGCGCCACGACATCGGCACTTCTGCGCGGCGAATTCGTGATCAGGACGATGGGGATTTCTGCCTCGCGAGCCCTCGCCAGCGCCGAAGCTGCGACAGGAAAGTGCGTCTCGCCATTGTGCACCACGCCCCAGACATCGCACAGGATTGCCGAATAGGGCTTCGACACGTCTTCGAGCGAGCCGATGATTTCAGGCGAATCCGCCATGCCGTTTCCTTCAGTCATGATCATTGCGAGCGCCGCGGCCGACGGTTCGCCGCAGCCGGTTCCGATTAACCGAACCGCCCCGGCCTGTCACCAGCTTTCGCCCGGATGCCGGATTGGTTAGCGGTTGGTGAAGCGCGGACCAAGCAATCGAGCGGTTTCCCAAACCCGTCCTTCAGCGTTTTGTGGAAAGTTGGCGCCTGATCAAGAATCCGCCGGCGGGGGCCGCAGCAAGACATGCATGAACTCTGGCGTCGGTTCTGCCGCGACAAACGCGGCAACTATGCTCTTATGACGGTCGTTGCGCTGGTCCCGCTGATGGGCGGCCTGGCGATGGCGGTCGACTACACCGAGATGAACCGTGAAAAGCAGACGGTGTTGAATGCGCTCGATGCCGCCAACTTCGCCACGGCGCGACGGCTGACGGAAGGTGCGACCGACGACCAGTTGAGAGCCTATGCGCTCGACTTCTTCAACGCCAACCTCAACAGCGTCGATCCCGCCAACGCGACGCTCAACGTCACCTTGCCGAGCAACACCAGCGGCGGCGGCTTGCTCAAGATGAGCGCGCGTCTTGACTACCAGCCCTATTTCTTTCCTGCCTTCGGCCAGCTCATCGGCAAATCCCAAACCGACGCGAACCAGAAAATCAGCTTCAACGTCTCCTCGGAAGTGCGTCTGAAGAACACGCTGGAAGTTGCCCTGGTGCTCGACAATTCCGGATCGATGACCACGACCGGAACCGGCTCGGGGCAAAGGCGCATCGATCTTCTCAAAACTGCTGCCAAGCAGCTGGTCGACACGCTGGCCCTGCAAGCGGCAATGATCAAGCAGGTGGACAGGCCGGTGCAATTCGGCCTCGTGCCCTTTGCTGCCTCGGTCAATGTCGGTGCCAGCAACGGCAACGCATCGTGGATGGACACCGAAGGCCTGTCGCCGGTATCGAACGAGAACTTCGACTGGTCGACGCTGAACACGGCCAACAAATACGCCCAGCAGACCAGCGGCATATGGTACAAGCGCGGCTCCGGATGGGGTGCCGATGAAGGCCAGATGCTGACCCGGTTTTCGCTCTACCGCGACATGAAGGTCGTCACCAACCACGAGCGCGTCACCAACAGCAAACGCGTGGTGTGCGACGAGTACAACTCGAACAACACCTGCAAACGAAGCCACGACGAGTATGACTACATCGATTCCTATGGCCCGTTCGCCAGTTGGCAAGGCTGCGTCGAAGCCCGGCCCTACCCCTACAATGTCAACGACGCGCCGCCGTCCGGCGGCTCGTCGAACACCGGCATAGGGGTCGGCGATCCGGCGACGATGTTCGTGCCGATGTTCGCCCCGGACGAACCAGGCAATCATTGGAAGCTCACCCAGGATCCCGATGAGGCCATGCCGACGACCTATGGGGCCGTGAACAGCTGGTGGAATGACGACCCGACGAGCAGCACCGGCCAATCCCGGCTGCGCAACATGGCCAAATATTTCCAGCCGCGGCCGATCGATGCGCCGGCGCTGCCGGCCGGAAACGGCCCGAACTACAGCTGCACCACCAACCCGATCACACCGCTGACCGATGTCAGCGTCACCGACGGACTCACCTCGATCAAGGCCGCGATCGACCTGATGCAGCCGAATGGCGGCACCAGCGTTCCTGAGGGCATGGCCTGGGGCTGGCGGGTGGTCTCGAGCGGCGAGCCGTTCACGCAAGGACGCCCGGCAACAGAAAGAGGCAACGACAAGGTCGTGATCGTGCTGACCGACGGCGCCAACACCTACTACACGCCTGCGTCGCTCGGCTATTCCGATCCCGCCGATTCGAAGTCGACCTACGCGTCCTACGGCTATCTCAACCCCGGCTACAACGGTACCTCGGTCGGCCGCATGTTTCTGGGGACATCGAGCGCCATTGGCCAGTTCGACTATTCGAACGGCAATTACACGAGCGCGCTCAACGAGCAGATGGCGACGCTTTGCAACAACGCCAAGGCAGCCAACATCATGGTGATGACGGTGGCGCTCGACTTGTCCACGACCAAAACCAGCGACCAGGCGGCGATCGCGGCGCTGAAATCCTGCTCGTCGAACTCGCGCTTCCGCAAGGACCCGACGGATCCGAGCAAGCCGGCCAAGCTGTTCTGGAACGCCACCGGCGCCACCTTGTCGAACGATTTCAAGGAAATCGGCAACGAATTGTCGAACCTGCGCGTCGTCAGCTGATCCGGGCACTGGCAGCCATCTGGCGCAACGGCTGGCGGCGCCATGCCCTTGCGGACACTTGCCGCTGCGGGCAGATATTGTCCGCTCGCTGCCGCACCGGCGTGCGCAGTGGAACCAACAGATGCCTGAAACCGCCAACCATCTCGCCTTTGCGCTGGTCTGCCTCGGCATGGTGCTGACGCCGGGCCCCAACATGATCTACCTGATCTCGCGTTCCCTGTCGCAAGGGCCAAAGGCGGGGCTGATCTCACTTGGCGGCGTCGCGCTCGGCTTTGTCTTCTATGTGCTGGCGGCGGCATTCGGCATCACCGCGCTATTGCTTGCCGTGCCCTATGCCTATGACGCGCTGCGCTTTGCCGGCGTGCTCTATCTCCTGTGGCTGGCCTGGCAAGCGGTGAAGCCGGGCGGACGCTCGCCGTTCCAGGTGCGCGAGCTGCCGCGGGACCGGCCGCGCAAGCTGTTCGCCATGGGCCTGATGACCAATCTGCTCAATCCGAAGGTGGCCGTGCTCTATCTGTCGCTGCTGCCGCAGTTCATCAGCCTGGACAAAGGCCATGTCCTGTCGCAGCTGCTGGTGCTCGGTGCGACGCAGATATCGATCAGCCTCAGCGTCAATGCCATCATCGCGGTGACAGCGGGCTCGATAGCCACCTTCCTCGCCGGCCGGCCGCTATGGCTGGTCATCCAGCGCTGGATGATGGGCACCGTGCTGATGGCACTCGCGCTGAAGATGGCGACAGACGCACAGCGCTGAGAGTGGAAGTACAAGCGGCGATCGCCGCCGTCAGCAACCGAAGACTTCCTTCAGAAAAGCCCGAGAAACGCGCTTTCGAGTTGCACCGGGCTGGTCGGCGTTTGCCAGCGCAATATTGATATTGCCAGCAATGCCAAAGCAGATCAGCCAGACGATCTTCTTGAGCACTCGCGACAGTTTCCACGCCATGGGTCAGTCTCGTCACCTGGCCACAGCGGGCGCCGACAAGCCAAACATATCAGGCTTTGTCAGGCGCTCTTTGTTTGGCGTTCCGGCGTCGTCACATCGGCCGTCGGATTTGCTGCGCCCGTTCCGGCTCGACCACCTTGCGGTAGAGATGCCAGGTGGCGTGGCCGAGCACCGGCATGACCACGGCGAGCCCGGCAAACAGCGGGATCGAGCCGATCACCAGCAGCACGGCGACCATCAACCCCCACAGCGCCATTTGCAGCGGGTTTGCCATCACCGCTCGCGCCGAGGTCTCGATGGCCGAAACAGCGCCGACATCTCGGTCGAGCAACAGCGGGAAGGCAACCACAGTGGTGGCGAGCACGACAACGGCGAAGACAAAACCGGCTGCGTTGCCGGCGAGAATCAGAGTCCAGCCCTTGCCGGTCGTCAGCACCTCGCGGACAAAGTCACCGATCGATGCCGGCGGCTGGTCGCCGAACAGGCCGGTGTAGATCGACTGCGCGGTGTAGAGCCACAACAGGAACAGCGCCACCAGCATGATACCGATCGCCGCGATCGACGGTATTGCTGGCGAGCGACGCACATCGAGGGCATGCCGCCAGGAGGTGTTCATGCCGAGTTCGCGGCGACGGCTGATCTCGTAAAGACCGATGGCGGCAAACGGGCCGACCAGCGCGAAGCCCGACATCAGGGGATAGATGAGCTGGATGGCATTGGCGCCGGACGTCCATCGCGTCAGAATCAGGCCGACAACGGGGTAGATCAGGCACAGGAACACGTAGTGCGATGGTTTTGCCCAGAAGTCCTCGGCGCCGAGGCGCAGCGCATCCCTGAGATCCGCCGTGGTGATGCTGCGCACCGTGGGCTGTACGTGCGCCCCGTGTGCGTCCGCCATGACATGAAAGCCGGCCATAACCTTCCTCCCGTGTGTCGGGGACGGTCACCGCCCGGATGGCCGCCCGCAGCTGCCACTAGTAGATGTAGCACCATAGCCGATTTGCCAGGGGTTGTCGCCGCGTCAATAGCTTGAAGCTGCTCCTCGTGCTCATCTCTCGCTGTCACCTCTCATATGGCCGTGCGTTGGCAGGCTTTCGTTTTGGTCGGCCATCTTGCTGCATTTAAGCATTACAAATTTTAGTAATTACTGAAATAGCGCGTAGAGACCCCCTGGCGTATCACTTGGGCTTTACAGGTTTTGGCGAGGGGCGATGTTCGTATTGAAGAGCTTCTGGTCTTCGGAGCGCGGCAACTTTGCCATGGCGACCGCCATAGCAATGTTGCCGATAATGCTTGTCGTGGCCGGTACTATCGATCTGACTGGCACCAGCGACGACGCCGCGCAATTACAGAATTCGCTGGACGCGGCTGGGCTTGCCGTCGGGACAAAGTACCTACCCAGCATGACCGCGAGTGATGTGCAGGAGCTTGGGCTGGCATTCTTTACGGCCAATATGAGCGTCGCCGACCAGCAGGAGTATACGGGCAGCGTCTCCGCCTTTTCGGCAAGCGCCAGCGGCGACCCGAGTGCCTATTACATCTCGGTTTCGTCCAGCATCAGCCGTCCGAGCTTCATCAATGGCGCGGCCCCCTGGCCAGCCCACCGCTCGGCCACGGTCAAGATGCACCCCGGCGCGCAGGCCTGTGTGCTGGCGCTCGATTCACATGCGTCGGCCGCCGTGAGCCTGCAGGGCTCGACCGATGTCTCTATGAGCAGTTGCGTGATCGCGGCAAACTCGGATGCGTCCGATGCTGTCAGCAGAGGCGGTTCGGCGCAGGTGTCGGCAGGCTGCGTCTCGACCGCCGGCGGCACTTCCGGGCTTTCGCCTCCCAACGCCAATCTTACCTGCGGTGCGCCGCTCGAACATCAATATGCGTCTTTCGACCCACTGGCGGACATCGTCCCACCTCCCTACACATTGTGCCTGCCCGTGCCGAACGGCAAGACTTACACGCTGTCGCCAGGCACGTATTGCGACAAGACCTTGTCGGGAAACATCACGCTCAATCCGGGCGTCTACATCCTGCGCGGCACCACCATAAAGCCGGGCGGCAACGGCAGCCTGAACGGCCAAGGCGTGACCATATTCCTCATGGAGGACGCACAGATCTACATAAATGCAAATGAAATGGTGAACCTGTCCCCTCCCACCAGCGGTCCCTACGCTGGCATTACCATTTTCGAGAGCCACGGCAACACTTCGGCCTTGACGCTGAACGGCGGTGCAAATTCCGTGATCAGCGGGTTCGTCTATGCGCCTGACGCGCCCATTTCCTTTGCTGGCAACTCAGATATGAGCGGTCAAGGCGACTGCCTGAGGCTTGTTGGCCTGACCGTACTGATGACCGGCAACTCATCCATCAAGACCGACTGCACAGCCGTGTTTGGAAATCGCGAGATGTATGCAAGCCGCCTCATCACCCTGGTGAAATGAGCGGGCAACTTCCGTTTCGATTCCAGATTTCCACCGCCCTGCCCGGCAAAAGCCATGATCGCGACTATCTCAGGCAGGCATGACCACTTCGGGAATCGAACACGACCAGATCGCGAACTTGAACAGACGCAAATGGCTCAAGGCAGTGGGCCTTGCAGCCGTGGCCGGGCTTGCCGCCTGCAGCACCGTTTCGCTGCCCACCGGCGAAGGCGCCGGCGTCTCCTCGTCCGCCACCGGCACACTGGCCAGCATCCGCGCCTCGGCGGGCCTTCCGCCGCTGGTTACCGACCCACAGCTCGAGCAGGCCGCCCTGCAGCAGGCCGGCTACATGGCGCGGCGTGGCCGCATGAGCCACACCACCGGCTGGGGCAAGGATTTCGCCTCGCGCGTCAAGGACAATCGCATTGCCGGCGCCGCCGCAGAGAATATTGCCGAGGGCCGTTTCGACCTGCAGAAGCTGTTCGACATATGGGCGCATTCGCCCGGCCACCGGCGCAACATGCTCGACCCACGCTTCACCCGCTTTGGCCTCGCCTATGTGCGCGACGGCCGCGACGGCGCCCTGCGCTACTGGAGCCTTGTGCTCGGAAGGTAAGGCGGCACTCCCCGATAGGTCGTCGCCTTGAATTTCGAGGGCGACGATCTAGTCCATGTGTGCGGCTGGTGCGCCACCGGCCGGCGCCTGCTTTGGCTTGCGCAGCAGGAAAACAAACGGAATGGAAATCAGCGTCATCACCATGAGTATTTTGAAGTCATTGACGTAGGAGATCATCATCGCCTGCAGATTGACCATACGATCAATCTCCGAAAGCGCCATTGGATCGCCGCTCGCGGCCGCCGGCGATACCGCCCACAAATTGGGGTTGAACGGATTGATGAAGGCCGAAAGCTCGGTGTGATTGACCTGCGTGTTGCGCACCATCAGAACCGTCACGACCGACACGCCGATGGACGAGCCAAGATTGCGCACCAGGCTGAACAAGGCCGTGGCATCAGTGCGGAAGCGCACGTCAAGCGTGGCGAACGCCACGGTCGACAGCGGCACGAACACCATTCCCATTCCCAAGCCCTGGATGACGCCGGAGCTGATGATCAGCCAGTTGTCCATCTGCGGCGTGAAGCTGGACATGGTGTAGAGTGACTGCGCGGTCAGCAGAAAGCCGATGACGACGAGGATCCTGGCGTCGACCTTGCTCATGATCCGCCCGACGACGAGCATCGAAATCATGGTGCCGATACCACGTGGCCCAAGGACAACGCCGATGGTGATGGTCGGATAGCCGAAGATGGTCGACAGCATTGGCGGCAGCAACGACATGCTCGCCAGGATGAGCACACCCATGACGAAGATGAACGCCAGGCCGGTCACGAAATTGCGGTCGAGGAATATCTTGGGATCGATGAAGGGATGTTCCGCCGTCACCGTGTGGATGATGAACACCCAGAAGCCGGTCAGCGAAAGACCAAGCTCGATCCAGATCTCATTCGAGGAAAACCAGTCGACCTCGCCGCCACGATCGAGCAGCAGCTGAAGCGCGCCGACGCCGAGCGAAATCATGGCGAAGCCGAAGAAATCGAAACCGCGCACCCGCCGGGCAACAGCCGGCAAATAGGCGGCCATACCGAGGAAGGCGACAATGCCGACCGGCAGGTTGATGAAGAACACCCAGCGCCAGTTGAAATTCTCGGTCAGCCAGCCACCGAGCGTCGGGCCCAGAATTGGCCCCAGCATGATGCCGGCGCCCCAGATCGCCATCGCCTGGCCATGGCGTTCCCTGGGGTTGATGTCGAGCAGGAAGGTCTGCGACAACGGCACGATCGCGGCGCCGAACACGCCTTGCATCAGCCGGAAGAACACTATGCTCTCCAGGCTCCAGGCGATGCCGCACAGCATCGAGAACACGGTGAAGCCGACCACCGCCGTCAGGAACAGTTCCTTGCGGCCGAAGCGGTCGGCCAGCCAGCCGGTGACCGGCGTCATGATGGCGGCGGCAACGATGTAGGACGTCAGCACCCAGTTGATGTTGTCCGGCGAGGCGCCGAGATCGCCGGTCATGGTCGGCAGCGCAACGTTGGCGATCGTCGTGTCGAGCGCCTGCATGATCGTCGCCAGCATGAGCGCGACCGTGATCAGGCCACGATGCGGCACTTCTTTGAAGGGTTCGGGCGTGCTCATGATGCGGAACTTCCGGCAGGTAATAAAATCGTGTAGAAAAGGTTTCCGGGCGGCAAGGCCTTCCGTTGAGAGACCCTCATTCGCGGTGGGACGCGATGGTCGATGTGGGGGTTACGTCGACCGAAAGTCTCTGATGAGCGGATGCCTGCCGCCCGGAAACATGAGGACCGAGGGGTCCGTGTCGAAGATTTCAGATTCCGGTCGAGCCGCGACGCGGCTCCAACCAAACGCTGATTCTTCCCACTCCTCCCATCAGACCAATCCTGTTGCCGGCTTGCACCCGCTTGGTTCCCCACGGGCTTGCGCCGATTTTTACTCCGCCGCCTAGCCCGCCGTAGCGTGGCCGAATATGGCGGGAAACCCGCGGGCAACGCCGGTGTCGACTGTAACGGTCGCGCTCATGCCGGTGCGCAACGCCATCTTGGCGTCGGCATCGGTCAGTTCCAGGCGCACCGGAATGCGCTGCGTGACCTTGACCCAGTTGCCAGTGGCATTCTGGGCCGGCAGCAGGGAAAATTCGGCTCCCGTGCCGGCGCCGATCGCCTTGACCGTCGCCTCGAAAGTTCTGCCCGGATAGGTGTCGACCATGATCTCGGCCTTCTGGCCGGGCTTCATGTGGGTCAGCTGGGTTTCCTTGAAATTGGCGTCGATCCAGGTGTCGCCGGTCTCGACCAGCGAAAACAGCGGTGTGCCGGAGCCGACATACTGACCGACCTTGAACGACGAGGCCTGGCTGACGACGCCGTCGGCCGGCGCCTTGACGGTGGTCTGCGCCAGATCGTAGGCCGCCTTGTCGCGCGCGGCGAGCGCGGCCATCACGGTCGGGTGCTTGTCGGTCTCGATGTCTGGATTGCCGCCAAGGGCTGCCTTGGCGCTGATGATGCCTTGCCCGGCAACGGCCAGCTGCTGCTTTGCCTTGTCGAGATCGTTCTTGGCCTGGTCGAGCGACGACTTGGCGTTGATGCCCTTCTGGGCAAGGTCGGCGGCACGGTCGAACTGGGACTGGGCGAAGTCGACCTCACTGGCATCGGACCTTTGCTGTGCCATCGACTGGCCATAGGCCGCGCGCAGCTGCTCGACATTGAGACGCGCGCCCGCCACCGCCGCGTCGGCCTGGGCCAGCGCGATCCGGTAGGGCTCCGGGTCAATCGCAAACAGCACATCGCCCTGCTTGACCAGCTGGTTATCGGCGATGTCGACCTGAACGATGCGGCCTGCCGTGTCGGAAGCAATCGACACCTTGGCCTGCTGCAGATTGGCGTTCTCCGTCTCCTGGTAGCGGCCGCCGGTGACCCAGACGTAACCGCCGCCGATAGCCAGCGCCGCAGGCAGCGCAACCATCAGCAGGGAGCGGCCCAGCCGGCGCTTGTTCTTCACCGGCGCCGGGGCCGGCTGCATCGGAGGAGCAACCGCCACCGGGGCCGCGGCCGGCTGCGCCGGCGCGTCCACTTCCAGCTCGGTCACCTTCTCGTCTATCTTGGCTACCGCGTTCATGCTGCTGCGCCTTCTGTACTCTTCACTTTTTCAACGGACGGCGTCTCGTCGTCAGTCAGGTTGCGGACCATCGCCTCAAGTCCCTCGATCAGGACGCGACGGGCTTCCGGCTTCACGCCGACCAGCGATTCTTCGTAGACTTCTCCCGCGATGCTCTTGATCACCGCGTAGGCGTCGCTCGCCTTGGGCGTCAGGAAGATCATGCGGACGCGGCGATCGGCTGCGTCGGGACGACGCTCGATCCAGCCACCCTCCTCCATGCGGTCGACCAGGCGCGAAACGCTGATCGGCTCGATTTCAAGAAGTTCGGCCAGCCGCGCCTGCGCAACACCATCTTCCTTGGCAACGCGGACCAGAAGCCGCCATTGCGCCGAAGAAAGCCCCAAGCCACTGGCCCTCGCCTCGAAGCGCTTGCGCATCAGGCGCTGCACGTCGTGGATCAAGAAGCCCAATCTGTCTATGCCATCAGAAACCATGAGCGGCATATATAATAAGCGTGCTTATTATTCAAGATGCCGGGTTGCACCAGAAACCGGCAAATGTGCATGACGGCCGTGCTTCGCAATCATGGTTAGCGGGTGGTGAACGTCTGGTCGGTGGCCATGGCAGTCGGCATGACCGCATCCACCACATCAGGATGTGCGCGCTAGAGAGGCGCCGCTTCGTGCCGCTGGTCGAGTGTGACAGATTGATGTACAGCCGCTGTCAGGATCGGGGGATCAACGAAATGCCGACGCTTTACGCTCTCAAGCCTGCTTTCCAGGGAAGGCTGCGGCCACTGGTCAATCGGCTAGCGGCGATCGGGGTCACAGCAAACAGCATAACCATCCTTGCCGCCCTGATGTCGATCGCGGCCGGGACGTCCATCGCGATCTGGCATGAATGGCGCTCGCTGCTGCTGCTCGTTCCCGTCGTGATGTTCGTGCGAATGGCGCTGAACGCCGTCGATGGCATGCTGGCGCGGGAACACGGGCAGGCTTCGACGCTCGGCATGTATCTGAACGAGCTTTGCGACGTCGTTTCGGACCTTGCGCTGATCCTGCCGTTCGCCGTCTTTCCACAGTTCAGCCCATGGGGCGTCGTCGCCTTCGCCCTCACCGCTGTGCTGACCGAATTCGCCGGCGTGCTCGGCATCGCTGCCGGGATCGGGCGTAATTATGCCGGGCCGTTCGGCAAGAGCGACAGGGCGCTGGCGCTGGGCGTGGTCGCAGTGTTGTGCGCCGCCGGGCTCTGGCCGGCTTCCATCGCGCCGCTTGTGTTTCCGGCCATGGCAACGCTTTCACTGTTGACCGCCATAAACCGGATACGCGCTGGCCTTATTGGCAGCGCCAGCTAAGCATCGAGGCTTCGCCATGCCGCCCGAGGGAGAGACCATGATGCACGAACCGATCGCCGCGGAAAGCCTTGAGCGGCAAGCGCAAGAGCGTGTCTTCCGCAGCCATGACGGGACGGAGATCTTCTACCGCTTCTGGCCGGCAGCTTCCGCCAATGCCAAGGGCGCGGTCGTGCTCTTCCACCGCGGCCACGAGCACGGCGGTCGCATGGCCCATCTCGTCGACGAATTGCAGATGCCTGACCACGCCTTCTATGCCTGGGATGCCCGCGGCAATGGCCGCTCGTCCGGCGAGCGCGGCTATGCCCCTTCCTTCTCGGCCCTGGTGCGCGACATCGACTGTTTCATGCGCGAGATCGCCGCCCGGGATGGCTTCGCCACGCAGGATATTGCACTGATCGCGCAATCCTTCGGCGCCGTGCTCGCCGCCGCCTGGGTGCACGACTATGCACCGAAGCTGCGTGCCATGGTGCTGGCTTCACCAGCCTTTTCGGTCAAGCTCTACGTGCCCTTCGCCAAGGAAGGCATCGCGTTCTGGCAGAACATCAAAGGCCGCTTCTTCGTCAATTCCTACGTCAAGGCGAAGTTCCTGACCCACGATCCCGTGCGCATTGCGTCCTTCGAGAGCGATCCGCTGATCACGCGGCCGATCGCCTCCAACATCCTGGTCGAACTCTACCAGCACGCAGCACGCATCGTTGCGGACGCCCGCGCCATCACCGTGCCGACGCAGCTTCTGCTTTCCGGTAGCGACTGGGTGGTGCGCCACGGCCCGCAGCACGCGTTTTTCGTCAATCTCGGCAGCCGCACAAAGGAACGCCACGTGTTGCCGGGTTTCTTCCACGACACGCTGGGCGAACGCGACCGGGCGCAGGCCCTCGACCTGATCCGGCCGTTCCTGGAAAAGCAGTTCGCGTCGCCGGATGCGCCTGTCGACCTGAAGCAGGCTGATATCGCCGGGTACACGCGCGATGAGGCCGACAGGCTTGCGTCGCCGCTCGACCTCTTATCGCCGAAGGGCCTCTATTGGGCATTCAGCCGTGCCTCCATCCGCATGGGCGCCTGGGTCTCGTCGGGCATGAAGGCGGGCGTCACCACCGGCTTCGATTCCGGCTCGACGCTGGATTACGTTTACGAAAACGACGCGCGCGGTCTTACGCCGCTTGGCCGCTTCGTCGACCGCATCTTCCTGGAAGCCATCGGCTGGCGCGGCATCCGCCAGCGCAAGCTGCATCTCGAAGAGCTGATCGGCTCTTGCCTGGCGACGCTCAAGGCCACTGGACGGCCAGCGCACATTCTCGACATCGCCGCCGGCCATGGCCGCTATGTTCTCGACGCCATCGTGAAGAGCCCCGACCAGCCGGCGAGCGTGCGCCTGCAGGATTACTCCGACCTCAATGTCCAGCTTGGCCGCAAGTTGATTGCCGAGCGGCAATTGCCGGCGAGCGTCTCGTTCCAGCGCGCGGACGCTTTCGATGCCGACATGCTCGCCTCGATCGATCCGGCGCCCGACCTCGCCATCGTTTCCGGCCTCTACGAACTGTTCTCGGACAACGCGATGATCGCCCGCTCGCTCGGTGGATTGGCCAGCGCCATGCAGCCGGGGAGCCTGTTGCTCTACACCAACCAGCCCTGGCATCCGCAGATCGAGATGATCGCCCGCAGCCTGACCTCGCATCGCGGCGGCCAGGCCTGGGTGATGCGCCGGCGCACGCAAGGCGAGATGGACCAGCTCGTCGAAGCCGCCGGTTTCGACAAGCTCGAGCAGCGCATCGACCAATGGGGAATCTTCACCGTCTCGGTCGCACGGCGCCGCTGAACAGGATGGCGTCATCGCTTGCATCCACGGTGCGCGCAGAACCTTATGGCCGGGTGGTCGTCAGGGCAGCCCTTTGGCTGGCCTTCCTAGCGCCGTTCTTCTACCTCAGCTACGGCTTCGCCAACTGGCTGTCGTCGCGGCGCGACGACGTCGGCAGCATCGTGTTCGCCTGGGAGCACAGCATCCCCTTCCTCGCCTGGACCATCGTGCCCTACTGGTCGATCAACCTGTTCTACGGCCTGTCGCTGCTGCTCAACGACAGCAGGCAAGGGGTCGACCGCCTGGCCGGGCGCTATCTCACCGCGCAGATCGTCGCCGTTGCCTGTTTCATCCTGTTCCCGCTAACGCTGACGTTCGTGCGGCCTGCAACGAGCGGCCTGCCGGGCTTCCTGTTTGCCGTGCTTGGCGGTTTCGACAAACCGTTCAACCAGGCGCCCTCGCTGCACATCGCCCTGCTGGTGATCATCTGGGATCACTGGCGCCACCGGCTCGGCGGCCTTCTCCTGCCGCTCTGGCATGGCTGGTGCTTCCTGATCGGCGCCTCGGTGCTGACGACCTGGCAACATCATTTCATCGACATCCCGACGGGCGCGCTGCTGGGGTTCTTCGCCCTGTGGCTGTTTCCGCGCGCCGGCGAGTTGCCGTTTTCAGGCGCCCGGCTGACCAGCGATACCAAGGCGCGTCGGTTGGCGCTGTTCTATGCGCTGGGCGCCGTCCTTGCGCTGGGCGGAGCCGCGCTTGGCGCCTTCTTTTTCGCCACGGCACTCATCCTGCTTTGGCCGGCATTGGCGCTGGCCATCGTCGCCTTCGGCTATGCCGGGGCCGGCGCAAAGGTGTTCCAAAAAACTGCGGAAGGTCATGTGTCCCTGGCAAGCCGCGTCCTGCTTTGGCCCTACCGGCTGGGCGCTGGGGTGAATGCCGCGATTTGGACGCGTAAGCTCCCGCCGTTCGTGGCCGTCAGTGACGGTGTCTTTCTCGGCCGCTTTCCGACGGCAAGCGAGGCCAGCGGCTTCGGCACAGTGATCGACCTCGCCGCCGAACTTGAAAAGCCGGCGGCCGCAGATTGCCGCTGGATCAGCTTTCCGATGATCGACCTGTTGCCGCCGCCCGTGACGATGCTTGAGCAGGCAGCCAGTGCGCTGGAGAGCGCGCGCCGCGGCGGTACGGTGCTGGTCTGCTGCGCGCTCGGTTTCCAGCGCAGCGCCGGCGTTGTCGCCGAGTGGCTGGTGGCAACCGGTAGGGCCGGGACGCCGAAGCTTGCCCGCGAGATGCTGATGGCGACCGGCCGGCCAGTTCATCTTGCCGAGGCCGCGGAGCAGGCGGCGTCATGACGGGCAATGCCGACCAGGAACGGGCCGATCGCTTTGCCCGCATGCTGATGAAGCAAGCCGCATGGCCGGCTGCGACTGTGGTGGCCGCAAATATTCTTGCGCCTTTGGCTGCTTCGACGCGCGGCGCCTTCGAGACCTTGCCTGCGGCCATTGCGCTGTCGGCCACAGCCGCGAGCGCGGTTGCCGTGCTGGCGCTGTCGGCGCTTCTGGTGTTCGACGCGCTGTTGTTCCGGCTGATGACCAGCCACGACGAGGCTTCCGGTGGCGCCGCGGTGGATGACATACTGGCGCGCATGCGCCTGAAAACTTCGCCCTCCACGACACGCCCGCTCGACGACCGCATGGCCGGCACCCGTCGCTTGCTGTTCAAGCAGCGCGCCGCGCTGGCCCTGTTTGCCGCAACGCTTCTGGCGGCGGGGTTTTGGGCGCCGCGATGAGCAAGCTTTCGCTCACGACCTTCACCTTGCTGCAGACGGTAACCTCCGTCGGCCTGTCGGCGCTGGCCTGGGTTGTGACCGGGGTGCGTCCGATCTGGAATGGCAGCCTGCCGTCCGACCGGCAGCGCATCTATTTCGCCAATCACACCAGCCACGGAGACTTCATCCTGCTGTCGGCCTGCCTGAGCGAGAAAGAGCGCGCGGTCACCCACGCGGTTGCCGCCGGAGAGTACTGGGGAAAGTCGCGGCTGCGACGCTTCATCGCCGAGGACATGCTGTCGTCGGTGCTCATCAACCGGCAATGGACGAGACCTGAAGAAAACCCGATCGAAATCATGTTGTCCGTTCTCGACCAGGGCCATTCGCTGATCCTGTTTCCCGAGGGCACCCGCAACATGACCGAGGAGCCGTTGCTGGCCTTCCGCTCGGGGCTCTACAATCTTTCGATGGCACAGCCTGAGGTCGAGCTGATCCCCTGCTGGATCGAGAACATGTCGCGCGTGCTGCCCAAGGGCCAGTTCCTGCCGGTGCCGCTGCTGTGCCGCGTCGTCTTCGGCGCACCGGTGGCGGTGGCTCCGGGCGAAGAACGCCGCGCCTTTCTCGAGCGCGCCCACGCCACGCTTCTGGCGCTCAACCCGCGCCCCGAGCGAGACGATTGATGCGCCACGAAATCTCCATTCTGATCATCGGCCTGCTGGCGGTGCTGACCACCGCCAGCATCGTCGCCGCCATACTTTCGGCGCGGGCGCCGAAGCCGCTCAGTTCAACGCTGGTCAACCTCACCCAGCGCATCAACGCCTGGTGGGTGATGGTGGTGTTGATAACGGTCGCCTTCTTCTTCGGCCGCGACGGCATGACCATCCTGTTCGCGCTGATTTCGTTTGCGGCGCTGCGCGAATTCGTGACGTTGACGCATACAAGCCGCAGCGACCATTGGGTGCTGCTCGGCATGTTCGGCATCATCATACCGTTTCAATACTGGCTGGTGTGGACCGCCTGGTACGGGCTCTTCGTCATCTTCATTCCGGTCTACTGCTTCCTGCTGATGCCGGCCATCACCGCGCTGCATGGCGACACCGAACGGTTTCTCGAGCGGATCGCCGCCCAGCAATGGGCGGTGATGATCTCGGTCTATTGCGTCAGCCACGTTCCGGCGCTGCTAACCCTCAATGTGCCAGGCTTCGAAGGCCGCAACCTGTTGCTGATCGCCTTCCTGATCATCGTCGTGCAAGGCAGCGACGTGCTGCAATACATCTTCGGCAAGCTGTTCGGGAAACACCGCTTCTCACCGAACGTCTCGCCTTCGAAAACCTGGGAGGGCCTGATTGGCGGCCTGGTGTCGGCGAGCCTGCTCGGCGCGCTGTTGTCGTTCGTGACGCCGTTCTCGCAGCTGCAGGCGGCAGCCGTGGCTTTCGTCGCCTGCTCGATGGGTTTTCTGGGTGGACTGGTCGCCTCGGCCATCAAGCGCGACCAGGGCGTCAAGGACTGGGGCCATCTGATCGAAGGTCATGGCGGCATGATGGACCGCACCGACAGCCTGGTCTTCGCTGCCCCGGTCTTCTTTCACATCGTGCGCTATTTCTGGACGGTGTGAGCGCCTGTTTGGAAACTCTACGCTGGGTCGACTGAGCGCCAGATGCTTGACGGCGTAGATGCGGCAGTCTCTTGTCCCGACAGGCTCGGCCGGCAAAAGAGGTGCCACATGGAAAAGATCATACTGGACTGCGACCCTGGGCATGATGACGCAATCGCCATCCTGCTGGCGGCAGGCAATCCACGGATCGATCTCCTCGGCATCACCACGGTGTCGGGCAACCACAATGTCGAAAACACCACGCGCAATGCCCTTTCGGTATGCACCGCCTACGGCATCAAGGTGCCGGTGGCCAAAGGCTCTCCCGGCCCGCTCCTCATCGATCAGGTGCTGGCCATCGAGATCCACGGCGAAACCGGGCTTGATGGCCCTGTGCTGCCGCCCGCCTCGTTCGAGCTCGACAAGCGCCATGCCGTCGACTTCATCATCGACACGGTCATGGCGCATGAGCCGAAGACGATCACGCTGGTGCCGGTCGGTCCGTACACCAACATTGCACTTGCCGTGCGCAAGGACCCCCGCATCGTCGAGCGGGTGAAGCGCGTCGTCGCGATGGGGGGAAGCTATACCAGAGGCAACATAACGCCCGCGGCTGAGTTCAACGTCTATGCCGACCCGGAAGCCGCCGATGTGGTGTTCCGGGCCAACTGGGACGTCACCATGGTGGGGCTCGATCTCACGCACCAGGCGCTGGCCACCAAAGGACTTCAGGACAGGGTGCGCGCCGTCGGCGGCCCGATGGCCAAGTTCATCCTCGATATCTGGGAGTTCATTGCGACCACGCATGGGGGCCTCCTGCAGATCGAGTATCCTGCCATCCATGACGCGTGCTGCGTCGCGGCGATGATCGACCCGACCGTCTTCACCACCGAGAAGGCCGACATCCGCGTCGAGCTTGCCGGCCGGTGGACCAAGGGCATGACGGTCTGCAATTTCGAGAAGATGGGTGGCATGCGCCATTTCGGCGGCACGGCGAGCGAGCAGGTCGGCTTCCGCCACACCGTTGCGATGAAGCTCGACCATCAAAAATTCTGCGACTTGATTGTGGATGCGCTGGAGCGGCTGAACAGGCAGAAGGGGTGACACACCCCTCCTCCGGATAGTCGTCGTAGCGATATCGCTATCTTCGCCCGTGACGGCACGCGCCCGTGTGATCCAGCGAACTCTTACCCACCGCGATTAGAGCCGGTCGACTTGCCGGTGAGGGTTGCGAACGCGCGCAGGGCGGGGTCTGGACCCCGCCCTGGACAGTCTACAAGAGCTTACTTGCCGGCGAGCTGCTTGGCGTTCTCCGCCGTGATCGCAGTCGTTTCCACCGTCACCGTCGAATCCACCGACGTGGCACAATCGAGCAGGATCTTCTTCGACATCTCGATCGCTTCCTTGGCACCGGTCGGATAGGTGAAGGTCGCGGCCCAGTCGCCTTTCGCCACCGCCTCGATGCCGCCGGCAGGTCCCGGCAAGCCGTCGGTGCCAATGATCTTGACGTCCTTGCCGGCACCCTTGGCAGCGAGCAGCGCGCCGGCCGCCATCATGTCGTTCGAGGCATAAAGCACCTTGATGTCGGGGTGCGCCTGCAGCATGGCCGAGAAGGCGGTCTGAGCTTTGTCCGGCACCCAGTCTGCCGCCTGCTCGGCGACGACCTGGATCTTGGCATTCTCCTTGACGCCATCCTTGAAGCCGTTCAGCCGTTCGACCGCGGGCGTGGAGCTTGGCAGTCCTTCGAGCACGGCTGCTTCGCCACCATCGGGCAGCAAGGTCTTGGCGGTATACTTACCCGCCTCGAGCGCGATCTTGTAATTGTCGCCGCCGATGAAAGCGGTGTAGTCCTTGCCGGGATCGCCGACCGTCTTGCGATCGAGTTCGATGACCGGGATGCCGGCATCCATGGCGCGTTTGACCGCCGGCGTCAGCGGTGCCGCCTCGAAGGGCGAGATCAGCAGCAAATCGACCTTCTGGGTGATGAAATTGTCGACCTGCGAGGTCTGCGTGTTGACGTTGCCGGCGCCGTCGGCGATCTGCAGCGTGAAGCCCGGCACTTCCTTGGCCGCCGCGGTCAGCTCGTCATTGACGTGCTGACGATAGGGTTCGGCATTGTTGGCTTGCGAAAAGCCGATGATGAACTGGCCGTCCTTGGCGCAGGCCTTGACCATCGGGTCGGCAGCATGGGCGGCTCCCGCGATGCACAGGCCAGCGCCTGCCAGAAGCACGGTCTTGAGGGCACGCCTTTGTCTTGTGGTTTTCATACTCACTCTCCTCCTCGTCGGGCCGGGGCCAGACCTTGGTTGACTTCGACTTCCTGCCGCCAACCTCCTAACGACCCAAACCCTCGCGGCGACGAACGAGGGATTGAAGCACTGCCGCCAGCACGATGATCGCGGCGGTCGCGAGCAGCTGCATGGCGGGGGTGATGTTGTTGAGCTGAAGGATGTTGGCGAGCGCGCCGAGCATAATGGTGCCGGCGACGGTGCCGACCATCGAGCCGGCGCCGCCGAACAGGCTGGTGCCGCCGATGACCACGGCGGCAATCGCGGTAAGCTCGTAGCCCATGCCGTCATTGGCACTGCCAAAATTGAACTGGCCAGCATGCACAATGCCGGCAAGTGCGGCGGCAAAGCCGGTGATGGCGTAGACCGATATCTTGACCATCGACACCGGCACGCCGGAAATACGCGCCGCGCGCTCGTTGCCGCCGACGGCAAAGACATAGCGGCCGAAACGTGTGGTGTTGAGCACGATCGTGGCGATCGCGGCAAAGACGATGAACACGATCGTCGCCACAGGCACGGTGTTGTCGAACAGCCGCTCACCCAGCACCGCGAACACCGGTGGCGCCAGCCCCGGCCCGTCGCCATAGGAAATGTTGATGTACTGATTGCCCGACACGACCAGCGCCAGTCCGCGCGCCGCCTGCAGGCCGGCGAGCGTCACGATGAACGGCTCGAGCCGGAAGCGGCTGGAGATGGTGCCCTGGATGACGCCGAAGACGATGCCCATGACGAGCACCGCGAGGATGGTGGGGATGAGCCCGAAGCCGCCCGAGATCATCATCGATGCCGTGACGACGCTGGAGAGCCCGAGCACAGCGCCGACAGAAAGGTCGATGCCGGCGGTGATGATGACGAAGGTCATGCCAATGGCGATGATGCCGGTCTCGGACACGGCGCGAACGATGTTGGCGATGTTGTCGGGATTGAGGAACAGGATTTCGCCATGCCGCCGCGGCGAGAAGATGATGCCGCCGATGGCCACGACGACGAGGCCGATCAGGCTCTGGAAGCGCACCACCAAGGCTAGCGGATCGCGATGCACCGGTGCTGCGGCCACCGGGCCGCTTGCCGCCGAAATCTTCTGCTCAGACATCAGGCCTCCCTGCCATTTGCCGCGTCAAGCACCGTGTGCTCGTCGACGCCGCCGATGAATTCCGCCACGTTGCGCCCTTGGCGCAGCACCACGATGCGGTCGCACAGGCCGATCAGCTCCGGCATCTCGCTGGAAGCGACCAGGATGCCGAGGCCCTGTGCAGCCAGTTGCCGCAGCCGTGTGTAGATCTCACCCTTGGCGCCGACATCGACGCCGCGCGTCGGTTCGTCGAGCAGCAGCAGCCGGGGATTGCCGAGGATCTCCTTGGCGAGCACCACCTTCTGCTGATTGCCGCCCGAAAGCGCGCCGACGGCGATGTCGGGATTCTTCGGCCTGATATCGAACTGGCCGAAGGACTGCTTCACCGCGTCCGCCTGCCGGCGCGCCGACATCAGCCCGAAGGGTGAGATGCGCCGGATCACCGACATGACCAGGTTGAGGCCCACCGCCATCCTCAGCATCAGACCGCTGCCGCGCCGATCGTCGGTGACGAAGGCGATGCCGGCGTCGCGTGCGGCCTTGATGGAATCGAGCTTTACCGGGCGGCCGTCGACCGCGACATCACCTTCCCAGCGGCCTGTAAGGCCGGTGCCGTAGAGCGCGCTCAAGAGCTCGGTACGCCCTGCCCCCATGATGCCGGCCAACCCGACGATCTCACCCGCCTTGACGTCGAGTGAGATGCCTGTCGGCGGCTGCCATCCAGCGCTTTCATGGGCGAGCCTGAAGCTCGCATTGCGCAGGCTGAGCAGCGTCTTGCCAGCCTCCCTGGCGCGCTCGGGATAAAGCTCATCCAGCGGTCGCCCGACCAGAAGGCGCACCAGCTCGGCCTGCGGCGCATGCGGCTCGGTGACGCCGGCGACGCGACCGTCGCGCATCACCGTAACCCGGTCGGCGATCTGCGGCACCTCTTCCAGGCGATGCGAGATATAGACGATGCCGACGCCGCTGGCGGCGAGCTTGCGCATGATGTCGAACAGCCTTTCGACCTCGCCCACCGTCAGTGCTGCCGTCGGCTCGTCCATGATCAGCACGCGCGAGGCGTAGGAAAGCGCCTTGACGATCGCCACCACCTGGCGCTGGCCGATCGAAAGGTTCGCAACCATACTGGCGGGATCGATGGCAAGCTCTATGGCTTCGAGCCGCTTGCGGGCCTCGCTGCGCATCGCCGGCACGTCGAGGAAGCCGCCCGGCCGCATCAGTTCGCGGCCGAGGAAGAGGTTGGCCGCCACGTCGAGCGTTGGCACCAGGTCGAGCTCCTGAAAAATGGTGGCGATGCCGGCCGCCTGCGCTTCACGCGGGTTGTTGAAGCGCACTGGCTTGCCGTCGATCTGGATGGTGCCCTCGTCCGGCGCATAGACACCCGACAACAGGTTCATGAGGGTCGACTTGCCGGCGCCGTTTTCGCCGAGCAGCGCGTGGATCTCGCCGGGTTTGAGGTCGAAGTCGACGCCACGCAGCGCCTGGACGCCGCCAAAGCGCTTGACCGCGCCGGTGACCGACAGCAGTGGCGCACTCATGCCGGCCTCGCGCAGGATTGACGGACCTGCAGAGTGGCCTGCAGCCGCACCGCTTGCGGCTCCAAACCGGTGGATGCGATGCGGGCGCAGAGCAAGGCAGCCGCCTGCCGTCCGATCTCGGTACAGGGCTGGGCGACAAGCGTCAGGCGCGGCTCGAAGCAGTCCGCCCATTCGAAATCGTCGAAGCCGGCAAGCGAAAGGTCCGCCGGGATCGAAAGGCCTCGTTCGCGGATCGCCCGCACCGCTCCGATCGTCGTCATGTTGTTGCCGGTGACCAATGCCGTAGGCGGCGAAGGCAATGACAGGATTGCGTGGGTCGATGCCGTTGCGCTCGCCGTGTCGACGTTCTCCGGCGAGACATAGTGCGGCAGGCACTCGAGTCCATTGGCGGCCAGCGACCCGCGAAAAGCGTCGATGCGTTCGCGCGTCGTCGCCAGATCCGGCTGGCCGGCGATGTAGCCGATGCGCTTGTGGCCGAAGGAGGCGACGTGATCGATCAGCGCGCGCATCGACGACTGGTTCTCGACGCCGATCTGGTCGAATCGGTCGTCGGCGAAGCGGTCGATGAGCACGCAGGGCAGTTTCTTCTCCGCCAGATAGTCGATGGCCCGTTGCGGCGCGCCCGACGGCGCCAGGATGACGCCGTCGACCCGCCGCTGGTGGAAGGCGCGCACCACCGAAAGCTCGCGGTCGGGATCCTCCTGCGTGTCAGAGAGGAAGACCATGAGGCCAAGGCGTGCGCATTCGGCCTCCACCGCGCAGATGATGTCGGTGAAATAGGGGTTGGAAATCGCCGAGATCGCCAGGCCCACGCTGTTGGTCGAGGCTACTTTCAACGATCGCGCCAGCTCGTTGGGCTGATAACCCATGGCGGCGATCGCATCATTGATGAGCTGCGCCTTCTGCGGCGAGACAAAGCGGGTGCGGTTGATAACATGCGAAACGGTCGAAACCGACACGCCGGCGCGGCGCGCGACCTCAGCCATTGTCGGCATGGTGACTCAAACGGAGTGCTGGCAAGCGCTCCTCCCTGATGATGCGTTCCAGTCCGCTCTCATTGGTCTTGGCGGATTTTCGGAAACCATAGGACCATCGAAACGTTTGCGCAATCGCTTCGATAGCCTTTTCCGGCCCAATTCTCGTCGCCCCCAAAAGATGGGCGTCTTGCAGGATCGGCCGATCACCTTCGTTTCGATTTTGCTCGATGCGCATTCGATGAAACTGACCGGGGTATCCCTTGGCGCTGTCAAGCGACGCTCTTCCGAGGCTTGTCCGCTCAAGGCAACAGCGCCGTTCCGCCGTGTCGCGATCCTTGCCGCGCCGATAGCTCCAGGCGGTGGCAGTGCCCGCGCAAGCAGACGACCAACTCAACCAAACATCGGAAAATTTTCAGAAACGAATCGGGATTTTTCGGCCCCGAAATCGCAAGACCATGCGGCTGGCGAAAAAGTCCGCACTGTTCAAGGAGAAGAAGAATGAGCATGTCGAAGACCAAGGTCCTCATTGCCGGCGCCGGGCCGACCGGGCTGACGCTCGCGCTCTGGTTGACGCGGCTCGGCGTGCCGATCCGCATCTTCGACAAGGCGTCCGGCCCCGGCGAAACCTCGCGTGCGCTGGCCGTCCAGGCACGTACGCTGGAGTTCCATCGCCAGATCGGCATCGTCGAGGACGTGCTCGCCGCCGGCGTGCGGATCGAACAGCTCACCGTGCACACGCCTGCCGGCATAGCAGCCAGGCTGCCGCTGGCCGACTTCGGCCGCGGCATCAGCCCCTACCCGTTCGCTTTCGCGTTGCCGCAGGACATCCACGAGCGCGTGCTGATCACGCACCTGGAACGTGCCGGCATCAAGGTCGAGCGCGACACGGAGCTGGTCGCCTTCGAGGACAAGGGCGATGCTGTCGTCGTTACCTTGAATAGGGACGGCCGCACTGAAACGGTCAGTGCCGCCTACCTGGTCGGTTGCGATGGCGCTCGCAGCGCCGTGCGCCACGGGCTGAACATCGGCTTTCCCGGCGGCACCTACGAACAGTCTTTCTACGTCGCCGACGTCGACGGTCGTGGCGACGTCACACGCAATGGCATGGACACTGTCATCAGCGCCTATGGCTTCGCCATCGTCATGCCGGTCCGGCAATCGGGCTCCCTGCGCCTGATCGGCATCGTGCCGAAAGCGCATGAGGCCGACGAGTCGATCACCTTCGAGACGATCCGCGCCGATGTCGAGCGTGACACCGGCGTCAAGGTTCATCAGGTCAACTGGTTCTCGACCTACCGCGTGCATCATCGAGTCGCCGAGAATTTCCGCATCGGCCGGGTATTCCTCGCCGGCGATGCCGGCCACATCCACAGCCCGGCCGGCGGCCAGGGCATGAATACCGGCATGGGCGATGCGGTTAACCTCGCCTGGAAACTGGCCGCCGTGGTTCAGGGGCGCGCCGACCAGCGCCTGCTCGACAGCTACGAGCCGGAGCGCATCGCCTTCGCCCGCAAGCTGATCGACAGCACCGACCAGGCGTTTCGGGTCGCCACCAGCCGCTCGCGGCTGGTCGGGCTGTTCCGCCGCTACCTGATGCCGAAGATCCTGCGCATAGCGCTCGGGACGACGGCGGGATCGCGCGCGTTTTTCGGGCTGATTTCGCAGACCCGCATCCGCTACCGCGAAAGTCCGATCAGCAGCGGCAAGGCCGGTAAGATCGAGGGTGGCGACCGCCTGCCCTATATCGCCGGCACCAGGGACGACGATTTCGAGCCGCTGCGTTCGCTGGATTGGCAGGTGCATGTCTATGGAGAACTCAATGCCGAGTTCCGGGCGATGCTTGCGCCCGCCGGTATCCCAATCCATGCCTTCGCCTGGTCGGACACGGCCAAGGCCGCTGGCCTGCAGCGCGACGGCGCCTATCTGGTGAGGCCGGACGGCCATGTCGCGCTGGCCTCGCCGGTCCAGGAGGCAGCGTCCTTCCAGCGGTACATTGCAGGCCTCGCCATTAGGCCGAGGATCGCCGAGCGCGCGCCCTATCGCATCTCGGGCACCATGCACAGCCTGGCTTGAATGCGCCAACCCAACGGCGGCGCATTCGCACGTACTGAAAGACGTTTCATCATGACCAAAATCAGGAGAGAGAAAATGCCTATAGAATCCGTGAATAAAATCAGCTTGATCGCCACGGCGGCCGCAATTGGCCTCGCCGTAGAGATCATCGGCAGCACCCTGCCGGCGCTGTCATTCGTCAGCCAGGCCGAAGCGCGTATCGGTCAGCCCTGGACGCCCCGCAGTGCCGCAGGCGTTGCGCGGCGGACCACAGCATGGCGCGTGCTGAGACACACCACGGCTTGGGTCGCCACACTGCCGACAGGCTGCGTGCGCACCAAGGTCAACGGCTTCGATGTCTGGCGTTGCGGCGGCACATACTACCGTGCCTATCAGGGCCGCTATATCGTGGTGGTCGTCGATTGACCGGTCTCGGACGTGGTCTCGCCGAGGGCGAGGCTGACGCCTTCCGCGAGATGCTCGGCGTCGACCTTGTTCTCGAATGGTACGCCGCGCAGAGCATAGTCGATCGGCGAAAACGGATCGCCCTCCTCGATGAGGGCGATCTGCCGCCGCGCCCGTTCCATGTCGCCTATCTGGGCATAGCAGGCCGCCAGCCTGGTGCGTATCCAGGGTGCCGGACGCGTGGCTAGCTCCAGCGCCTCCGCCGCCTGCCGGTATTCCCCCATCATGTAGAGCGCCAGAGCCCGGTCAAACTGGTACCAGTGCGGGTGCAAGGGATCGATGCGGATGCCGCGCGCGAGCCACGTCAGTGCATCGAGCGGCCGGCCGCGCATGGTGAGCAGCATGCCCATCTGCTCGATGCAGTCGGCATCGTAGGGATTGAGCTGCAGCGCGATACGCATGTGATGCTCGGCCGCTTCATGGTCGCGCATATACAGCCTGATCAATGACTGCACACGATGGCCGGTCGGCTGGTCCGGCGACAATGCCAGGCCCTTGTCGGCGAGATCGCGCGCATTTTCGAGCACTGCGTCGCTGGCGCGTCCGAATTCCCCATCCAATGCCTTGGTCAGAGCAAGGTAGGTGTAGGCCAGTCCATAGTTCGGATCCTTGGCGATTGCCGCCTCGAACATTGCCTCCGCACCTTTCTGGTCGGTCTGAGCGGGATCGCGCAACAGCGCAAAGCCACGCAACGCCAGTTCATAAGCCGCCAGGCTGGTGACCGGCTTGCGCGATGCCTGTTGCAGCCCTGCATTGGTGACCCGCGTGACCAGCCTGCCGACGATCTGCTCGACGACCTCCTGCTCGATGGCGAACAGGCCTGTGCCCTGCGACTGGTAGCGGTCGCCCCAGAGTTGGCTCGCAGTCGCGATGTCGATCAGGTTCACTGCGGTTATGACTTGTTCGCCTTGGCGTCGCAGCGATCCTTCGACAAGATAGTCGGCGCCGATGCGGGCGCGGATTTGAGACCACTCGTCGCGTCCGAAGGAGGCGAACGAAAAACTCGAATTGCGGGCGAGCACCGTGACCGTCCCAAAGCGCGCCAGGCCGTTGATGATATCCTCGGCAAAGCCGTCGACCACCGCCTCGTCGGTCGGATCACCGCTGTCGTTGCGAAAGCGTATCACGGCCACGACCGGCTGCGCCCCGATCTCCGGCGCAGTCTCGGCTTCGGCGGCGAGCATATAGCCGCGCTTGGATACAGTACGCACCATGTCATCGCCGAGCACCTTGCGGATTTCGCGGATCGACTGGGTCAGCGAATCCTCGGTGACGTAGACACCCGGCCATACGACATCCATCAGTTCCGATTTCGGAACGACGCGGCCCATGTTGCGGGCAAGGTGCGAAAGCAGCGCGTAGGCCTTCGGGCGCAGGAACAGCGACTCGTTGACGCCACGCAACGTTCCCCTGTCCAGGTCGAGAGTGTATCCGCCGAACCGGAAAAGCTGACCGGCAGTCGCCGTCGTCATTGGGACCCCTCCCCGGACACTGCACATCATGCCGCGTCGAACCCACATCAATACGGCACGGGATTTGGTGCATTATTGCCCAGTGCGCAATTTCAATCAAACTGGCCGCTTGGAGAGACAGCAAGATGATCTGGCCAACGCGGGAAGGAAGTCGATGAATCCGACGGAAAAAGCGCTGTGGTTCGTCGAGAGCCATCTGCCCGAAGCGGTCTCGCTCGACGATATCGCCCAAAGCAGTGGCGTGTCGCGCTTTCATGTGACGCGGGCTTTCGGGGCCGCCACCGGCCGCTCGGTGATGGGCTACATGCGCGCACGCCGGCTGACCGAAGCGGCGCGCAAGCTGGCTGGCGGGGCGCCCGACATCCTCTCGCTCGCGCTCGATGCCGGCTACAACTCGCATGAGGCGTTCACCCGCGCCTTCCGCGACCAGTTCGGCACCACGCCGGAACTGGTGCGCGCGCAAGGCACGCTCGACAACCTCAACCTCGTGGAGCCGATCCTGATGGACCAGTCCTTCCTTCCCAACCTCGAACCGCCACGCTTCGAAACCAGCCGGCCGTTCCTGATCGCCGGCCTCGGCGAACGCTACAGCTGCGAATCGAGCGCCGCCATTCCCATGCTGTGGCAACGCTTCGGCCCCTATATCGGCAACATTCCGGGCGAGACCGGCGACGTCGCCTACGGCGTCTGCGTCAACGGCGACGATGCCGGCAATTTCGACTACGTCGCCGGCGTCGAAGTGTCGGATTTTTCCGACCTGCCGAAGGAGCTCAGCCGGGTACGCGTACCGGCGCAGAAATATGCCGTCTTTGCCCATCGCGAGCACATCTCGACCATCCGCCGGACCGTCAACACGATCTGGAACAAATGGCTGCCGGCCTCCGGCCACGAGATCGCGGATGCTCCCGAATTCGAGCGCTACGGCCCCGAATTCGATCCGCGCAGCGGCAATGGCGGGCTGGAGATCTGGATACCGGTCAAGGCGTAGTCGTTCATCCCATCGGCAGAGCGGGCCATCGCTCGGCGATCCTGCCGCCGGAAAACACCGCGATCGATCCGAACTGCTGCAGCACGGCCTCGCTCTGCGTCGGGCGCAGGAACGCGTAGTCGCCGGGCCTTGCGGTCGCGTCGGCCGGCTGGCCCATGAATTGCTGGTTCGAGGACAGGCCGAGCAGGCCGTTCGTCTTTATTCCTGAGGGAAAGACCGGCTCGGCCATCCACTTGCCGCCATAGAGATAGCAGCCCTTGCGCGGAAACCGGCCGAGCGCCTGCAGCAGGCGGGTGACGGCCGGCGGGCCGGGCAGCTTCGGCTCGACCACTTTCAGGATCGGCGTCGCGATAAAGGCCGCCGGCTGGAAGCCTTCGAGGCCGGGCGTATCGAAATCGCTCGGCAGCACGAAGGCCGAGCCCATCGACACCTCGTTGGCGGCGCTGCGATGGTGTAGCAGCGCGGTCTTGCTGCCGCCGATGTTGAGGATACGGCGCTGGTCGGCGCCGAGGCATGCGACGAAGGCGGTGGCCCGTTCCGAAGCTTTCGCCAACGCCTTGGCCGGCCCGCCGAACAGGCCGGGGATGAGCGGCGCATGCGCCTCGTAAGCCATGACGCCTTCGCAATGCAGCCGTTGATGAGCCGGCAGCGCGCCTAATGCTTTCGACAAGGCCTGCGGGCTGGCAAAGCCGCCGCGATGCAGCCCGACATCGATCTCGAAGGCGATGCGCAGCTCGACGCCGAGTTCGTCCGCGAGTGCGCCATACTCGGCCAGCCTCTCCTGGGTATCGATCAGCCAGCAGACACGCGACCAGTCGGCGTCCCCTTTCACCAGTGCCGCCCTTGCCGCTTCGACCGGCATCGGCTTGCCGTACAGTATGTCGGCGGCGGGATATGCTTTCAGCACGGCTTGCGTGATTGGTGGATGGAAGGTCATGAAGCGATTGGTGCCTAGGGCCTTGCCGATGTGCGACAGCAGCGGCAGGCAGGCGAGCGACTTGTCGACCAGCCGCACGGCAAGGCCGGCGTCAAGCCTCTCTTTCACCAGGGCAATGTTGCGGTCCAGCCGATCGCGATCGAGCAGCAGGCAGGGCTGGAAGATACCGGCTTGCTTCAACGCGTCCGAAAGAGCGACGAAATAGGCGCTCATTGGTCGATGCCGAACAGGCCGGCCATGTAGGGCGAGATGAGTCGGTTTTGCGGGTCGATGTCGCGGCGGACCGCCATGGCGTCGTCCCAGCGCGGATAGAGCTTTTTCAAGTCCGCCGCCTTCAGGCTGTGCATCTTGCCCCAATGCGGCCTGCCGCCATATTTGCGGAAGATCGGCTCGGCCGCCCGCATGAACGGCAGCGGATCGCTTGCCGCGTCATGGTGGATGGCGATCGAGCAGGTCAGCCTGTTGTGGAATGGCGAAAGCCAGAACTGATCCGGTGCGACGGAGCGAACCTCCATCGGAAAATAGACCTCGGGAAAACGCTTCTCCGTCAGCTCGATGATCTCGGCCAGCGCCTTCGGCCCCTCCTCGAACGGCAGATGATATTCCATCTCGTTGAACTTGGTCTGCCGGTCGCTGGCATAGACGTTGAGCCAGTCCTGCACATAATCCTCGGCGGGCACTTTCGCGACGGCGCCGCGGATCAGCCGGCGGCGGAGCGACGGCAGCCAGGCGAGCCCGGTGCGCAGCCGGCGCAGCGTCCTTAACCCGCCCTCGTCATCCTCGGTCGGGCGCGCGGTGGTCTCCGCTGTGCTGAAATCGCTGGCGATGAACTGCGCGTAGCCGGAAAACGGAATGTAGTAGAATTCGGCCGAACGATGCGCGGCCATCATCGTTTCGAAATCGTGCAGCATGTCGGCGATCGGCAGCACCCATTTGCGGCGCCGCAGCCGGTAGGTCGCAATGTTGTTCAGCGTCACCTCGGTCATCACGCCGAAGGCGCCAAGTGCGACGCCGACGGCATGGATCATCTGCTGATCCCCTGCCCGCTTGAAGTCGCGGAGTTTGCCAAGCCCGTCGACGATCTGCACCGTTTCAAGCTGCGTGTGGTAGGCACCGAGCGTCGGTCCAGAGCCATGCGTGGCGGTGCCGAGCGCGCCACCGATCGCCTGGCGGTCGATGTCGCCCATATTTGGCAGGCCCTGGCCGATGCCTTGCAGGATGTGCATGAGCGGGCCGAGCCGGGTCCCTGCCCGCACGCTTGCCTGATGTTTTTCGACGTTGTGCGAGACCAGCCCTTCCAGTCTCTCCAAGGACAGGATCGTGCCCTCGGATTTCACCAGCGGCGTAAAGGAATGGCCGGCTCCGACGACGCGGACCGGACCGGGTGCGGTGCGAACGAGATCACCGAGTTCGCCGGCGTCAGTTGGGGTGGCAATCAGCTGCGGTTCAGCGCTGACGTAGCCGGACCAGTTGCTCCAGGTTTTCGACATGTTGCCTCCTCAGGCAACGGCGCGGCGACGCCGCGACACGAGGATGAACAGGCCGAGCAGCGCCGCGCTGGCAATGGCGCTGGTGGCGGCGAATTCCGGCACCGGGCAAAAATCCTTGCCGTCGATGAGCAGCGACGCCGCGACCGGCCCTATCGCCAGGCCAAAAAGCTGCGCCGCCGGCACGAGCAGCACGGCGGTGCGCGTCTCATCGGCGGTGATCGCCAGCCGGATCTGGTAAGGCACGATGAACAAGAGGATGAAGCCCATGATCAAGGCGGCAACCCAGAATGTGATGAGGTCAGGTCCGCTGGCGAGGACCAGGGAGCTGACAAACGCGACGGCACCGATCGACGCGATGGCAAGGCGGTAGTCGATGCGCGCCTCGAACACGGTCGCCGTCATCGCACCCAGGACCTGAACCGCGAGGCTGGCCGAGACGATCAGGCCAACGGTGCGGCCATCGATGCCGTATTGTGCGCCAAGCGGCTCCAGAAAGGCCCACACCGCGCCGAAGAACATGAAGTAGCAGAAGACCGACAGCAGGGCGGTCATCGAAGGGACCGTCAGCACATTGGCCAGATTCTCTTCCTTGGGCAGATCGGCATAGTCAGTGGGAACGGTGAAGGCGACCGCCAGCGAGGCAACGCAGACGATGGCGAGAACGATGAAGCCGCCCGCCGACCCGGCTGCCGGGATGACATAGAGCGCCAGCAGCAGGGCAAGCGCGCATTGCGCCAGCGTTTGCATGGTGACGAAATAGCCACCGATGCGCTCGGCCCGCCGTGAGCGGGCAATGAGTTCGGTGGCGACCGCCACCAGGCCGCCCTCGGCCAGCCCGGCCAGGGCGCGAACCGCAATCAGCATGTTGGCGCCGGCGGCATAGGCCGTCCAAACATTCGCCAGCGCCAGCAGGAGCAGAAGGGCCGCACTTTTCCAGCGCATATTGTGGGCCGAAAGCAGCATCGCCACGATTGCCGAGCCGATGGCAATGGCGATCATCTCGGCGGTGGCGACCAGCGCCAGCTCATCGCCGCTGACATGGCCCTCGGTGAAAAGGGCGCCGAGCAGCACCGGTTGCAGTCCGAGGATGAGCAGGCCGACCGAACCGATCCACAGCGCCGAGGCAAGCTGCCTGCCGGTCGGATTGCCGACCAGCCAGTCGCCGCTTCCGGGGTGCCCGGTATCTGTCGAAGTCAAAGGCGCCTCCCAACGTCCTTGCCGCGCGGCAAAAAAACTGACAATCTGTCAGCATTTCAGAAGCTGATACTTGATCATATTTTTTGTCAATCAGAATTTGGAAACTCGTGCGAAAGACCCGTGCATGATGGAAGCAACGCGAACAGCCACCGAACCCAGGCGCAAACCCAAGCAGGAGCGCAGCCGCGAGCGCATCGACGCGATCCTGTCGACAACCATGCGGCTGATCGGCGAAAAGGGCATCGACGCCGTGACCATGAAGGAGGTCGGCATGCTGGCGGGCGGACCGATCGCCACCGTCTACCATTACTTTCCCAACAAGTCGGCGATCCTGGCAATGCTCTACGAGCGGTTTTCCGAGGTCAGCCGCACGCGGCTGACAGCGATCATCAGCGACATCCGCGAGGCCAAGGACGTGATCGTGGCGGCTGACCGGCTGCTTGACGACTATCACAGCCGTGTCGCCGGCGATCCGGCCATCCAGGATTTGCAGAACGCCATCCAGGCCGACAAGGCGCTCAAGAATCTCGACATCGCCGAAACCCGGCATCAAGCCAAGATGTTCTGCGACCGCGTCAGTCCCCTGCTCGCCCCCGAGAAGCGCGAGCAGTTCGAACGCATCGTTCTGCTGATCTTCCAGCTAGCCGGTGGTGTGGTGCGCTTGGCGCTTGCCGAGGGCGAAGCGGAAAGTCGGCAAACCATCGAGGATTACCGGTCGATCATCCACACTCAGTTGCGGCTCTTTCTCTAGCCGCCGCCTCATGCGAATTTCGCGTGTTTCGACAGCGTGTCGCGCCTTGACTCTGGCAGGCCGGCGGCCTATTTCAGCGCCACGTTAGCACTCGCCATTGGTGAGTGCTAACCATATGTCCGGCGTCGCCGGACGGAGGAACTGTTCTCACCGTTCTCATCGAGGAAGAAAAAATGGCAAAGTCGAAGTTCCGCCCGCTTCATGACCGCGTGGTCGTTCGCCGGGTCGAATCCGAATCCAAGACCGCCGGCGGGATCATCATCCCCGATACGGCAAAGGAAAAGCCGCAGGAAGGCGAGATCATCGCTGTCGGCTCCGGCGCTCGTGACGAAGCCGGCAAGCTTGTCCCGCTGGACGTCAAGGCCGGCGACCGCATCCTGTTCGGCAAGTGGTCGGGCACCGAAGTCAAGCTCAATGGCGAAGACCTTCTGATCATGAAGGAATCCGACATCATGGGCATCATCGGCTGATATCAGCACTTTCCGTCAACTGAATTCCCGGGCTCAATCCAAGCCCTTGCCAGGAGTTAAAAATGGCTGCCAAAGACGTAAAATTCTCCCGTGATGCCCGCGAGCGCATGCTGCGCGGCGTCAACATCCTCGCCGACGCGGTGAAGGTCACGCTCGGCCCCAAGGGCCGCAACGTCGTCATCGACAAGTCGTTCGGCGCCCCGCGCATCACCAAGGACGGCGTCACCGTCGCCAAGGAAATCGAGCTCGAGGACAAGTTCGAAAACATGGGCGCGCAGATGGTCCGCGAAGTTGCTTCGAAGACCAACGACATCGCCGGCGACGGCACCACGACCGCGACCGTTCTGGCGCAGTCGATCGTCCAGGAAGGCCACAAGTCGGTTGCCGCCGGCATGAACCCGATGGACCTGAAGCGCGGCATCGACCTGGCCGTGACCGAAGTCGTCGCGGCGCTTGGCAAGGCTGCCAAGAAGATCAAGACCTCCGAGGAAGTTGCCCAGGTCGGCACGATCTCGGCCAATGGCGACGAGTCGGTCGGCAAGATGATCGCGGAAGCGATGCAGAAGGTCGGCAACGAGGGCGTCATCACGGTCGAGGAAGCCAAGACCGCCGAGACCGAACTCGAAGTCGTCGAAGGCATGCAGTTCGACCGCGGCTACCTCAGCCCCTACTTCGTCACCAACGCCGACAAGATGGTTGCCGAGCTCGAGGACGTCTACATCCTCCTGCACGAGAAGAAGCTCTCCAACCTTCAGGCCATGCTGCCGGTTCTCGAAGCCGTCGTGCAGACCTCGAAGCCGCTGCTCATCATCTCGGAAGACGTCGAAGGCGAGGCTCTGGCCACGCTGGTCGTCAACAAGCTGCGTGGCGGCCTGAAGATCGCCGCCGTCAAGGCGCCGGGCTTCGGTGATCGCCGCAAGGCCATGCTGGAAGACATCGCCATCCTCACCGGCGGCCAGGTCATTTCGGAAGACCTCGGCATCAAGCTCGAGAACGTCGGCCTCAACATGCTCGGCCGCGCCAAGAAGGTGTCGATCTCCAAGGAGAACACCACCATCGTCGACGGCGCCGGCAAGAAGGCCGAGATCCAGGGCCGCGTTGCCCAGATCAAGCAGCAGATCGAAGAGACCACCTCGGACTACGACAAGGAGAAGCTGCAGGAACGTCTCGCGAAGCTCGCGGGCGGCGTTGCGGTGATCCGCGTCGGCGGTGCGACGGAAGTCGAAGTCAAGGAAAAGAAGGATCGCGTCGATGACGCCCTCAACGCGACCCGCGCGGCCGTGGAAGAAGGCATCGTTGCAGGCGGCGGCGTCGCCCTGCTGCGCGCTTCGGCCAACATCAAGGCCACCGGCGCCAATGCCGACCAGGCCGCTGGCATCAACATCGTTCGTCGTGCACTGCAGGCTCCGGCCCGCCAGATCGCGGCCAACGCCGGTGCGGAAGCATCGATCGTTGCCGGCAAGATCCTTGAGAACAAGGGCGCGACCTTCGGTTACAACGCCCAGACCGGCGAGTATGGCGACATGATCGCCATGGGTATCGTCGATCCGGTCAAGGTCGTGCGCACGGCTCTCCAGGACGCGGCCTCGGTCGCCGGCCTGCTCGTCACCACCGAAGCCATGATCGCGGAGGCTCCGAAGAAGGAGTCGGCTGGCGGCGGCATGCCTGGCGGCATGGGCGGCGGCGGCATGGGCGGCATGGGTGGAATGGACTTCTAATCCAGCCCCTATCAGCCTTCAGATACGGAAAGGGCGCCGAAAGGCGCCCTTTCTGTTTACGTGTACCTTAAATCGTCGCGCCTGACCGGCCCTCAGACGGCGGCATCGGCGCGTCGCCGTGCCTCTCCAGCCAGCACCGCGCCTTCAATCAGTGCCGCGACTTCGTCGGCGACCGCCTGCAACGGGGCGCGGTCGCGGGTGGCGCGCGCGATCACCATCAGCCCTTCCAGCGACGATTCGACCAGCAGCGCCAAAGCATGGGCGCGGCGCTCGGGCACCCCTGCCCTGACGAAGGCCTCTCGCAGCAAGCCGATCCATTGCTCGAAGGCCGATCGGCACAATTCGGCCAGCTCCGGCACATCGGTCGGCGAATCCAGCACCACGGGTGCGATCGGGCAGCCGAGCGTGAATTGGTTCTCCTCGAGCATGTGTCCGACCTCCTGGTAGATGTGGTGGACGGCCACTGCCGGATCCTGCTCGGCGGCCAATGCCGCGCCCAGCCTTTGCGTCACCTTGTCGACGCTGTCACGCGTCACCTCGATGACCAGTTGGTCCTTGCCGCCGGGAAAGTGGAAGTAGAGCGAGCCGCGCGGCGCACCGCTGGCGCTCAAAATGTCGTTGAGCGAGGTGCCGTGATAGCCGCGTTGCCTGAGCAGCAGTGCCGTCGTCTCGAGTATGCGGGTGCGGGTGTCGTTGGCCATGTCAACCTCTGTCAGTAGCAATCATTATAGGCCTTGCATCAAATATGACAATCGGTCTACATAATATGTAGATCAGTCTACATATTTGGAAGGTCGACATGAACACCTATCGTCTTGAAGGATCCGGCGGGACGGCATGCCTGGTGATGCGCGACGAAGCGCGCCCGGAGCCGAAACCGCATGAGATCGTGGTGCGCGTTCGCGCCACCTCGCTCAACCGACGCGACACGATGATCCTCAACGGCACCTATCCGCTGACGCCGCGCCAGGGCGTCGTTCCCCTGAGCGACGGGGCTGGCGAGATCGTCGCCATCGGCGATGCCGTCACCCGCTTTGCCGTTGGCGATCGCGTCACCGGCAGTTATTTCGCCCGCTGGGTCGACGGCCGTATCAACGCCGGGCTCATCGACCAGCTCGGCTGCACGCTGGACGGCATGTTGGCCGAATATGCCGTTCTCGACGAGCAATGGGCTGTGCGCCTGCCCGATCATCTTGACTGGCATGAAGCAGCAACGCTGACCTGCGCCGGCCTGACCGCCTGGAATGCGGTGACCGGCGCCGGAATTCCGAAGCCTGGCCAGTGGGTTCTGGTCATCGGCTCGGGCGGCGTCTCGCTGTTTGCGCTGCAGTTCGCCAAGCTGCTCGGCTGCCGCGTCGTCGCCGTCACCTCACGTGGCGAGAAGGCCGAGAGGCTGCGGATGCTGGGCGCCGACCTTGTGATCTCGACTTCGGAGATGCCCGAATGGGGTGCGACTGTCCGCGACCAGACAGGCGGCATCGACCTCGTTGTCGAAACCGGCGGCCCTGCGACATTCGCGCAATCGCTGATCGCCAGCACGCTCTACGGGCACATCGTGCTGCTGACGCTGCAGGACCAGCAAGGCAGGTCAATCGAGATGCCGGCAGCGCTCTACCAGCGCAGCCTCGCTACCATCAGCCGCCTGTTCGTCGGCAGCCGGACCAATCTCGAAGCCATGCTGCGCGCTGTCTCCCATCACCGGCTGCGGCCCGTCATCGACAAGGTCTTTGCCTTCACCGAAGCCGGTGATGCGTACCGCTATTTCCAGCAGGGCGACGTCTTCGGAAAAGTGGTCGTCGACGGCGCCTGACCCATGCATTTCTCGGAACCAGGGAGTGCAGACAATGACAATTCGTGAAGCTTCGGCCGAGTGGCAAGGCACGCTGAAGGAAGGCTCAGGACGTCGGCAGCGGTGTGTTCGAAGGCGCTTATTCCTTTCCGTCGCGTTTCGAAAACGGTCCGGGCACGAACCCGGAGGAACTGATCGCGGCAGCGCATGCGGGCTGCTTCTCGATGGCTTTGAGCGCCATACTGGGCGGCGCCAAGTACATCCCGACAAGCATCAACACGATCGCCAAGGTGCATCTCGGCGCAACCGCTGCCGGGCCGACGATCACCCGCATCGAAATTGAGACCCAAGCCGAGATCCCGGGCATTGCCCCGGACGAGTTCCAGAACCTAGCGGAAACGGCGAAAGCGGCATGCCTTGTGTCGCGCGCCCTGGCCGGGGTGGCAACCATCACGCTCAAAGCCGAGCTCGTCGCGACCGCCGCCACGCAACAATGAAATCAGGAGGATGATATGAAACAGGACAGCATCGTGACCGTTCATCCGGACGAACATTCCAGGCAGACAGCTGAAATCATGCAGCGCTTCAACGACGTGTTCCAGCTGCATGATCCGTCGGCACTGCAAGGCCTGGTCGCCGAACACTGCGTGATCGAAAACACCGTCCCGGCACCGGACGGCGCCCGTCATGTCGGTCGGGAGGCGTGCGTCCAGCTGTGGTCGACGATCGCCACTCAGCCCGGCACGCGATTCGACCTTGAGGAGACATTCATTGCGGGCGAACGGGCGACGATCCGTTGGCGCTATTGGCTCGCCGATGGCAACTCCATCCGCGGCGTCAATCTGATGCGCGTCGAGGGCGGGCTGATCGTCGAAGCGATGGGGTACGTCAAGGGATAGCCGCCCCTGACCGCTCGCCGCTACCGGTCTGCCAACGCCAGTTTTGCGCCGAGCATGACAAAGGCGCCGGCAAAGGTCCGGCGCATCCAGGTCAGCACCATTGGCCGAGACACGACATGGCTGCGGATCGAGGCGGCGAAGATGCCGTAGCCGACGAAAACAACGAAGGTCAAAAGCATGAAGACGGAGCTGAGCTCCAGCATCTTCGACAGAGCATTGGGCTCGGTGGTGCTGACGAATTGCGGCAGGAAGGCGAAGAAGAAGATCGACAGCTTCGGATTGAGCACGTTGACGAGGACGCCGGTCGCAATCACCTTGCCGGCGGAGCGCGGCGCCACATCCTGCTCGACGCTCAGGCCACCCTTCTCCTTCAGTGTGTTCCAGGCCATGTAGAGCAGATAGGCGACGCCGAGATATTTCAGCGTCTCGAAGGCAACCGCGCTTGTGTGCAGCAGCGCCGCAAGGCCGGTGATGGCGGCTGCCATATGTGGAATGATGCCGAGCGTACAGCCGAAGGCGGCGATGATCGAGGCGCGTGCGCCGCGCGAAAGGCCGGCGCTCAGCGTGTAGAGAACACCGGTGCCGGGCGAAGCCACGACGATCAGTGACGTCAAAAGAAATTCGATGCTCACGGTGGTTTCCTCCGGCGCCCTGCCCTGTTGCAGCGTAGCCAGCAAGGAGGTTGCACACAAGCCGCCGGCAGTCGTTGCCGGTGCATGTCGTCCAAAAGTGCGCACCGTTTTTTGCGACGACCTGCGCGAAAAAAGGACCCTTAAGACGTCGGCAGTCCGTGCGCCCGGCGCGCCATCAGGCAATCGTCGTCGCCCGGCATGCAGGCGCGGCAGACATCCGGGCGAACTTCGTAGATGCCGCAAGCGGTCGACTTGCCGATCTCGCCGGAGAGCGCCGAGCAGCGCACGCCATCGCAGCGCATGCCGGACAAGTTGGCCGCCACATATTTTTCCGGGATGCGATCGAGCTGGGCGTCATCCTCGGTGGAAAAGCGCGGCCACTCCGCCGAATAGGAACAGCAGGCGCCGCAGCTCTGGCAGTCGAAGACAGGGCCGGTGCTGCGTTGCAACGACGAAAGACTTGCAGCGGCCGCCAAGGCGAACAGTCCCGGCTCGGCAGGGTCGTGATCTGCGTCTTTCGGCAAGGTGTTATTTCTTCTTGCCTGTCTTGCCCTTTGGCGCATCCGCCGGCGACTTGAACAGATCGGTCGCGGCTTCGTCGGCTTTCGGCGCCGCAACCGGCTTGGCCGGTTTTGCAGCAGCTGGCGTTGCAGGCTGGTCCTTGGCGGAGAATTTTATGGCCATGTCAGTCCTCGTCGGCGAAACGCGATGATGGAGCGCGCGGATTGCGCAAGCGGCCGATCAGCGCCGAAACCGCCGTGATGTTCATTTCCTCGGGCGACCAGTTCTTCACCGCCTCGATGTGGTGGGGCGCAAGTTCGCGATGCGTGCTGCCGCTGTAGGCGGCATCCTGATAAGTCACCAGCTCATGCGTCTTGGTGTCTTCGCGGACATACTCGATCAGGTAGTTCGGGCACTCAGCCCGGCCACGCACGCCGACGCGCACCTGGGCGTCGCCATGGGCACGCTTGCAGCGTTCGAGTTTTTCCAGCACGCGCCGGACATATTCGACCGGCTTGTCGAGGCCTTCGACCATGTCGGCAATGGTCGCATCGGTCGCGATCGGAGTAGGCGGGACGCGCTTGGTGGCCATCAGCGTTTTCCGACTCGTTTCGGCAAAGCGGCGAGAGCCGCGGCCGCGGCCATCTCATCGGCCTCCTTCTCCAGGCGCTGTTCGCGTAGCCGCGCGGTCTTGGCTTCCCGCGCCTCGCTGACGGCATCGCGCTCGGAAATGATGCGGTTGAGTGACATCGACTGGGTCTGCGTCTTGCTGAACAGGGACACGGCCTGATCAGGGGCTGTCTTCGAATTGGCGGTCAAAATCTTTCTCCTGTCAGGAGCTGGTGCAGACATGGCGAGACCGGGTCTTCGGTCAGGACCACGCACAAAGCAATACGGCAGCGGATTCAAATTGCTGGAGCGTCCCTTAGCACGTTCAGGCCGACGCGCAGTGCACTTTCGGCGGCAAGACGCGCAAAATGAAAAAGGCCAGGCACCGCCTGACCTCCCCCATGAGAGCGCCGCGCATCCAATGACATCCAGAAGGATGCACAGGTGACATCCAGAAGGATGCACCAGGGATGCAAGGCAACGCCCTTCACATGCGCATGCCGTAGAAACTCAAGTCTCCGCGGCCAAGCGCCCGAATTCGCCATTCACCGGTGCCAGTACATCCGTGGTCACCGGGAAGGCTGAATTCTGTTTTCAGGCCGCCTTCAACTGGTCGGCGGACATCTTGCCCGACTTGTTGTCGCGGACCATCTCGTAGCCGAGCTTCTGGCCCTCGACGATGTCGCGCATGCCGGCGCGCTCTACGGCCGAGATGTGGACAAAAACGTCGGCCGAGCCGTCGTCAGGCTGAATAAAACCAAAACCCTTGGTGGCGTTGAACCATTTAACTGTGCCGGTGCTCATGACGAACCCTTTCCATGGCAAATATTCGTTAATCGCGGTGCGAATGCACAACGATTTTTGTCTCGATTTTTGATGGGGAAGTTCGTCAAAGGCGCGCATGCGTGCGCGGATAACAAAAGTCGGTCAAACAAATATCGACGAAATTCTTGTAGGCTTCTTTTTGCGCCTTGTCAATTTCTGGTTTAGCCGCCATCGAGATCAGGCGCAAAGTTGTCCGGCGAGAAGGAAACGAAACGCCGCCGCTCCAAAAAACCGCAACCCGCCGGGAACCAGATCGGCGCCGGTGCATTTTAGCTGTGTCGTCAGCAGTTCATGAGAGCAATCGAAGGAAAGGTTGACGGCAAAAGACGCCTCCCGCGCGATAAAAGGCGCGAGGGGCGTTTTTGTTTTTGCCCTCACATAACGGCGGTCATCATCGGCAGGATCTCGTATCGAAAGCCCAACCCGGAACGAACCGTCGGGTCCGCCTCGGTCAGCGCCCGGACGGCCGCCTCATCGACGGCACGCACGATACCGAGCCCCCAGGGACCGGCAGGATCTGCGACCGGCCCAAACAGGATGACACCCCCCTCACCCCATTTGCCGCGCAGATAGTCCGAGTGCTGCTTCATCAGTGTTTTTTCTGCATCGGTCAGGGTGAAGGCAAAGTCGGGCCGGGGCGGGATCAGCCGGCAGTGGAACACGCCTTGCGGCTTGCTGCCGGCTTCATCGGTGAGGAAAGTGGTCAGCCAGCCGAGCACGCGCTCCCAGCCGGAGCCGTGATCGCGGCATGCGCCTTGACGGACGCCAAACCCTTCATGGCGTAAGGTCAGCCGCGTTCCGGCACCCACCGCCTCGAGCATGTAGGTCACGGTGGTGACGTTGTCGCCGTCCCATGGCGCTTTCCACGTCAACACCAGAAGGTGCGGCGGCTCGACCTTGAGATACTCGCCCTGGACATGAAAGTCCTGGCCGTCGGCCCCCTTGCCTTCTGATCGCCACGCCCCGCCCGGCCGCAAGTCGGCGGTGTGTTTCGTCGTCCGGTAAAGTTCGTCCGCCCCCCACCAGAGCGGTATCTGGTCGTCCGCCGTCAACGCGCGAAACACTCGCTCGGGCGGCACCGCGATCGTCACGGTGGCGAGAATCGTGCCCGCCGACACATCGGCGATGGCGCGCGGTCTGTCGTTGTTGGCCATCATTCATTCTCCAGGTAGGATTTCAGGTTGCCTAGGCTCGCTTGCCAGAAATCGCGATAGGGCAAGATCCAGTCGGCCACGTCCTTCAACTCAGCCGGCTCCAGCCGGTAGAGCCGCTCGCGGCCATACTTCTGTTCGGAGACGACCCGCAATTCGCGCAGGACCCTGAGATGCTTGGAGATCGCTGGCCGGCTCTGCGAGAAGGCCGAGGCAAGTTCGTTGACCGGCGCTGGTCCCTGCCGCAAGCGGTCGAGGATCGCGCGCCGCGTCGGATCGGCAATTGCGCGGAAAACGGAACGGTCGGGGTCAGCCTGCGGCATAATACGTATCCATTCGTTTACGTATTATGCCGAATAGCCGTTCCGGTCAATTCCGGCTCGCGGCCGATTCCGGACGGGTTTGGAGCCTGCCTCACTCCAAGCCAGACACGCCTGGCGTCGCCGCCGACATCCGCGAGGGACAGACAGGCGCCCCTCAGCCGCATCGCCTGAAACCATATTTGCGGCTACGAGGCTCGAAGCCGCATGCCAGATCAGTCCTGTTCGTGCGGATCGGGCTCGGGCCAGGTTTCCTTGGCGGCTTCCGCGTACCAGTGACGCATTGCAGGCGTGGAAAGCACCGCATCGACATAGGTTCTGATATCTGGCGCCAGCGTGCCGCCATAGGTGTCGAAGCGGGTGACGATCGGCGCATACATGGCGTCGGCCGCGGTGAAATGGCCGAACAGGAACGGGCCGCCCTTGCCGTGTCCTTCCCGGCACTCGCGCCACAGGGCCTCGATGCGCTCCCGCTGCGCCTCGCCCTCAGCGTCGAGAGGCTTGTGGCCTTTCGGGCGACGCAAATTCATCGGCCAGCCATAGCGGACCTCGCGAAAACCGGAATGCATTTCGGTCGCCACGGAGCGCGCCAGCGCGCGGGCGCCGATATCGGCCGGCCAGAGATTTTTCTCGGGAAACAGGTCGGCAAGATATTCAAGGATGGCAAGAGTTTCCCAGATGATCCTGCCATTGTGATTCAAGACCGGCACCAGCCCGGTCGGCGAAATCTTGCCGAGATTGGCAGCGGTCTCGGGCGTGCGCAGCCGCACGAACCCTTCCTCGAAGGGAATCTCCAGATGCTTCATCGCCACCCAGGGCCGAAGCGACCATGAGGAGAAGCACTTGTTGCCGATATAGAGTGTGAATTCAGCCATTTTTCTCCCCGCGCGCACGGTTGTCCCGACGTCCTTTTGGCCTGCGCGACATCGCAGCCTAGCCTGCCAGCCTTACCGCCGAAAGCGGTTGCGTAACTTTGATCCGCGGCTGGGGAAGCTTGGAACCTAACCGACGCCGGCTCGTTAGCCTCCGCGGACGAATTCCCCGAATTCAAACTCCCAGGAGATGCGGAAAATGGTGAACAAGGATCAGGTCGCGGGCATGGCCAAGCAGGTCAAGGGCTCGGTCAAGGAAGCTGCCGGCAAGGCGACCGGCAACAGGCAGACCCAGGCCGAAGGCACGGCCGACAAGATCGCCGGCAAGGTGCAGAAGGCCTATGGCGACGTGAAGGACAAGGTCAAGAAGGCGCTCTGATCCCCATCGGGTATCGCTTTGCCTGGGAAAGGCGGCCGCCAGGGCCGCCTTTTTCATGTGCTCCAGTCCTTGCTGAAGGCGTTGGTGAAGGCGACCTCGCCATGATCACCGGTCGCCTCGCCCAGTACTACGTCCATGGCGTCGCTAGTCACCCTGGCCAGCGCGAAGCCACCCATATAGGCAGCCTTCGGCTTGATGAGGTCGAGCCCGTCGCCGCGGTAGATCAGCGGTGTGTCGTGCTTGTGGCCGTGGAAAATGGCGACGACATTGTAGCCCTTCAGCGCCGCCAGCAGGGCCTGCCGGTCGGCCTCGCTCCACCAGTGCGGCGCGCCGGCACCGCCATCGTCATACGTCCTTTTGGCGGCATCCCACCGTTCTATCGAGAAGGTGTCCCAGCCATAGTGCTGGAACAGGATGACCGGGCGGCCATCCGCAGCGTAGGTGGCCAGATCCTGCTTCAGCCATGGCAGGCCGCTGTCGGCGCCGTGGCCGGTGTCGCCGGCGAAGCGATGCGTCTGAACAAGATGCAGGCCGCCCCAGTCCCAGGAATAACAATCGGTGTCGACGTCGTAGTCGGTGGCCGGCACCGGCGGCTTGAAGAACACGCCGGCGCGGTGATTGACCTCGACATAGTCGCGCATTTCGCGCCGGTACCAGTCGACATGATGCGGCGGGCCGTTCTGGTCGAGATCGTGGTTGCCGAGCCCGACATAGACCGGCACGTGCACGCGATCGGAACCGACACCTTGCTGGTAGCGCTGGCTGAACTGGAGCAGTTGGGTGCCCTCGCTCGGCTGGGTGATCTGGCCGCCGCCATCGTCGGTGATGTCGCCGCCGACGACGAGGCCAAGCGGCGTGCCGATACGGCTACCGGCGGAACGCAGACCGGTGGCGACGCCGTTGATCTCGGCCGGCCAATCCTTGTCGCCGAGGGCGTTCAGCGCGGCGATGTTGCGCAGCAGCGCGGCGTCGGTCTTGCCTTCCTTCAGGCAGTTGGGGCTCAAGCCGCTCGCCATGTGACAGGCATGGACATCTGCGATGAACAGGAAGGTGGCGTCGATCGGCTGGACGCGCTGCCCGGTCTGGCTGCGTGCCGGGCACGACATCACGCCGGCCGCGGCAAATCCCGCGGCCTGGGCCAGAAAGCTGCGTCGAGAAAACAAACCAGGCGAGCGGCGATTCATCATGAGGTGAATTTCAGCATGGAGAGCGGCCGGCCGTCCAGTTCAACGCGCGGCATCGCGATAGCAGCGTGAATGAGCAAGCTCGATCACGTTTCGGGATCATTTCCTAGGCCTCACCCAGCGCCGGCAGGCAGTCGCGCAGAACACCCGCATCCTGCGCCGCCTTGGCCATCGACATGGCGCCGGAATAGGTGGCCACGGCAAGTGCTGCAAAGCGCTTCGGGTCGGTGCCTTGCTCCCTGCCCGCATGCTGGTCGGTCCTGACCTTGTCGGCGATCGCCTGGCGCCATGCCGAAAAGATGCGGGCAAGTGCCGTCCGGAAATCGGGATCGGCGAGCGACAGTTCATGCGCCAGATTGTTGAGCGGGCAGCCGCGCACGAAACCCTGTTGTTCCAAATCCGCCGCCACGGCCTCGAACACCGCGCGCACACCCTCGCGTGCCGAGGCCGCCGCCCGCACCGGCGCGATCCATGTCGCTTCGACCGCTGCCGCCACACGCTCGTCGATCACCGCCAGCGCCAGCGCCTTCTTGGTCGGGAAATGGTGATGCAGCGCGCCGCCGCTGACACCTGCCGCCGCCATCAGGTCGCCGAGGCTGGAGGCATGATAGCCGCGCGCCTGAAACGCCGCCTCCGCGACATCGAGCACCTTGTTGCGCATGCCTTCGGGGTCGTTGATGCGTTTTCGCGACCGAAGCCTCGGTCGCGTTCTGATCTCTGCTGACATTGCCGAACAATAGCATGTTGACAAAACAGGACAACCGGTCTGTTTATAAACAGGACGATCACCCTGTTTTTTGGAGACTGACGGATGAACCTGCCCCTGAATGCCACGCCGCAACCCGCGGCGCTCGCCTCGCCTGTGGTCGAGCTGCGGCAATACACGCTGAAGCCCGGCAAGCGTGACACGCTCATCGACATCTTCGACGGCAGACTGATCGAGGGCCAGGAGGATGCCGGGATGACCATCATCGGCCAGTTCCGGGATCTCGATCGTCCGGACATGTTCGTCTGGATGCGCGGCTTCGACGGCATGGACGCGCGCAGGGATGCCTTAACCGCCTTTTATGGCGGGCCGGTCTGGGCGGCGCATAGCAATGCGGCCAACGCGACAATGATCGATTCCGACGATGTGTTGCTGCTCAAGCCGGCATGGCCAGGCGCCGGTTTCGACCTCTCGGGCACACTGCGGGCAGGCTTGACCGCCGACAAAAAATCAAGCCGGAACAAGCCCCTGTCGGCCATTGTTGTGATCCGGATTCATCATTTGCGGCCAGGCGCCGAGGGCATTTTTGCCAGTCGCTTCGAGACCGAAATGGCGCCGCTGATGACCGCACCCGGCGCGCGCGTGCTCGCCACGTTCGTTACCGAGCATACCGAAAACAGCTTTTCGCGCCTGCCGGTACGGGCCAGCGAAGACGTCTTCATCAGCGTCATGGGATTTGACAGCCCGCAAACACACGCCCGCCACGAGGCCACGCTGGCCGGTTCGGCTGCATCGCAGGCGTTTTGGCAAGCGGTCCGGCAAGATCTAACCAGACCAACCGAGACTTTACGTCTGTCCCCGACCTCGCGTTCGCGGCTTGGGTAACGGTCCGCTTGATCAGGGATAGTGATGGTGCCTAAGCCCGGCAGAACGTGCCACCGGCACGCGCATTGTTCGGGCGCTAATCGAACCCGAAACTCTTACCGATGGCGTTGGCAACAAAGGCCGGATCCTCCCAATGAGGATTGTGGCCACACTCCTCGGCGTGCACGAGGCTTGCCCCAACAAGGGCATCCAACAGCGCCCGCTGATGCGCCTCGCCGAACAGCGGGTCGTGCTCGCCGGCGATGATCAGCGTTCGAGCCTGCACGGCTCGCGCCAGGTCACTCAGATCGGTGCGGCGAATTTCCTTCAGGGTCGCTTGCCAGCGTGATGCCGGCATCTCCGAGGCGTCTTTCGCCAGGCCTGCGAGGAAGGGCTCGGGCACGCCAGGCCGGCAGGCATGCCACCAGGCATAGAACGGGTCGACCGGCGATATCGGGTCGCGCAGAGCCTGAACGCCCATGACCAGTGGATGGTTCTGCGCCAGGTCGGGCTTCAATGTGCCGGCCAACAACACCAGCCCGCCGATGAGCTCGTTATGCCGCGCAGCCAATGCGATAGCCACCATAGCGCCTAGCGAATGGCCGACGAGCACCGGCCGGTCAAGTCGCAAGTGGACGATCAATCCGGCAATGTCACTTGCGAAATCGGCGATGCGGCAACCTTCGCCAGTTTGCGACCCGCCGTGGCCGCGCAGATCCGGCATGATCAGCCGACGTCCGGCCAGATGCGGCGTCAGTAGCGAAAAGCTGCGGCTTGTGTCAGTGAAGCCGTGCACCAACAGCAGCGCCGGCTCGGCGCCGGCGACCTCGACATAGGCAATGTCGAGATCGCCGCTATTGACGAATTTCTTGCGGCCAGCCCAGCCGTCCTGTTCCGCCCAGCCATTCGGAAAGGCATCAAATGCTGCCGGTCTCACAGGCCAAGCTTTTCCTTGAGCGCGGCAAGGCCGGGCTTGCCGTCGAATGTGGTGACCCCGGCAAGCCAGGTGTCCAGACGATCCTTGTTCAGCTTGATAGCCTTCAGCCCCGCCTCTTCCGGCTTCATGCCGTCATTGATCAGGTAGCCCATGCCGACATTCTCGAAATCGATGTCAAAGGTGAGGTTTTTCAATAATTGCCCGGCATTCGGGCACTGTTGCAGATAGCCCTTGCGCACTTGCGTGGTCACCGTCGCGGCGCCGAGGTTGGGGCCATAAAATTTGTCGCCGCCGGTGAGATATTTGAAATCGTACATCGTGTTCATCGGATGCGGCGCCCAGCCCTGGAAGACGATGAACTGCTTTTCCTTGATCTCATAGCCGACCTCCGACAGCATGCCGGCTTCGCTCGACTCGACGACCTGCCAGCCGTCTAGGCCAAGCGAGGGATCGGCAATGGCGTCCATCATCAGCTGGTTCGAGCCGGGCTCGATGCCGTACATTTTCTTGCCGAACTTGTCGGCGAACTTGTGCAGGTCGGCAAAGTCCTTGACGCCGGCGTCCCAGACGTAGGTCGGCACGGCGAAGGTGTATTTGGCGCCTTCCAGATTGACGCGCACGTCTTCGACCGAGCCATCCTTCTTGTAGGGTTCGTAATAGGTGACCATGGCCGGGTTCCAATAGCCGAGGAACAGGTCGAGATCGTTGTTTTTCATGCCTTCATAGATGACGTTGATGCCCAGCACCGAACTCTGTGGCTGGTAGCCGAGTGCACCCAGCAGGACATTGGCAACGCCGGTGGTGAAGGCCAGATCGTTCCAGCCGGGTTCGGCCATACGGACCGCCCTGCACTGTTCGGCCTCGGCCGCTTCGGCCGCAGAACAAGCCAACGCCAGGGCAGCGAGACAGACGCCATTCGCAAGGATGCGGAACATTTCGGTTCTCCTCATTTTTCGAAAATTGACCAATTGGTCTTTTTATTGTCCCATTGGTCAATAGTTGATCTGCGCGGACGAAAATGTCAATGTGGAATCGCAATGCATGGATCGATCCGGTGAAACTCAAGCGTCTCAGCGAGATACGCCGCAAGGAACTGCGGCAGGCGGCGTTCGCGGTGCTGGAGCGCGAAGGCATTGCCGGCGCGACGCTGGAAAAGGTGGCGGCCCAGGCCGGCGCCTCGAAGGGAATCGTGCTGCACTATTTCCGCAACAAGCAGGAATTGTTCGAGCACGCGATGCGCGAAGCCAACGCCGTCCTGTGCCAGGCGGTGATTGCGCGCCTTCGCCGGGCGATCACCCCGATGGAGCGCATGGATGCCGTGATCGAGGGTAATTTCGAACCGCATCTTTTTCAGCCGCCTCTGTGCCATGCCTGGCTTTCGCTCTGCGCCGAGGTGCCGCGCGACGAGAAGATGGCGCGTATCCAGAGGGTGATCCACGCGCGTATGCGCTCGAACCTGTTGTCCGGCCTGCGCGGCCTTGCCTCGCCGGCGGATGCCGACGACATTGCGCTTGGCGTCACAGCGCTGATCGACGGGCTTTGGCTGCGGCTCGGCCTGCAGCCGGGCAGCGTCTCGCGCGAACAGGCGGTCCGCCAGGTCAAGAATTATGTCGCGGGACGGCTCGCCATTCGGGAACCCGTGATCGACGGCGCCTAAATCGACACTGGGCACGATGGGCCGGCTGTTCCACGCGGGAATGCCAGCGGTCGAAGTTCATACCTTGGGATAGGCCGTTGGCTTGACCGCGGTCGCTTATATGCGGTGCTCTCGCGGTGGCCAAAGCTGCCTCGGAGCGTCCTATGAGACTTCATAACAAGCGCGCGCTGGTTACCGGCGGATCGGACGGCATCGGCCTTGCGATCGCCGAGGCCTTTTCGCGTGAAGGTGCGGACGTCCTGATCGTCGGCCGTGACACCAAAAAGCTCGACGCCGCGGCCAAGCACCTCGGCGGCAATGTCGAGACGCTGTCGGCCGATCTTGCCACCAGCGTCGGCATCGAAGGCGTGGCCGGGTACGTGAAAAATTCCGGTCGGCCGCTCGATATCCTCGTCAACAATGCCGGGGTGGCTTTGTTGGTGCCTGTCGAGACCGTCAGCGAGGAGCAGTTCCAGCAATCCTTCGCGCTCAATGTAACGGCGGTGTTCTTTCTCACCCAGGCTCTGCTGCCGCATCTGGCAGCAGGCGCGTCGGTGATCAACATCTCGTCCTATTTCGCCAACAAGATGATCCCGAGGCGGCCGTCGAGCCTCTATTCCCTGTCGAAGGGCGCGGTGAACTCGCTGACCAAATCGCTGGCCTTCGAACTCGGGCCGCGCGGCATCCGCGTCAATGCCATCGCGCCCGGCACAAGTCGACACCGCCATGCGGCGCAGCACGGTCGACTACCTGCCGGCCGAGGCAAAGGCGGAGCTGACGGCCTATGTCGAGCGGAGCTATCCGCTTGGCCGCATCGGCCGCCCCGACGATCTGGCCGGCATCGCGGTCTATCTCGCCAGCGACGAGGCCGCCTGGACCAGCGGCGGCGTCTTTGCGATCGACGGCGGCTACACGGCCGGGTAAGCGTCCCGGCTCTCCCATCGAGGGGCAAGCGCTTCAACCGATTTGCATCCGTCCTGCCCGCAATCTCCGCTTGAAGCCGTTTGTGCAACGCGATACCCGTTGCCGACTTCGACAAGGAGAGACCCGTGACCGCTGCAAAGACCAGAACCGAAACCGACACGTTCGGCCCCATCGAAGTCGCCGCCGATCGTTATTGGGGGGCCCAGGCCCAGCGTTCGCTCGCGAATTTCAAGATAGGTTGGGAGAAGCAGCCGGCGTCGATCGTGCGCGCGCTCGGCATCGTCAAGCGGGCCGCGGCGGAAGCCAACATGGAACTGAAGCGGCTCGATCCGGCGATCGGCAAGGTCATCGTCGAGGCAGCGCAAGAGGTTATCGACGGCAAGCTCAACGACCATTTCCCACTGGTCGTCTGGCAGACCGGCTCGGGCACGCAGTCCAACATGAACGCCAACGAAGTGATCTCCAACCGGGCGATCGAGATGCTGGGCGGCGTCATGGGCTCGAAGAAGCCCGTGCATCCCAACGACCACGTCAATATGAGCCAGTCGTCGAACGACACCTATCCGACCGCCATGCACATCGCGTGCGCCGAGCGCATCGTGCACGACCTGTTGCCGGCGCTGAAGCACCTGCACAAAGCCCTGGACGCCAAGAGCCGGGCTTTCGCCCACATCATCAAGATCGGCCGCACGCACACGCAGGATGCAACCCCCCTCACCCTCGGCCAGGAATTTTCGGGCTATGCCGCGCAGGTCGCTTCGTCGATCAAGCGCATCGAGCTGACGCTGCCCGGCCTGCAGGAGTTGGCGCAGGGCGGCACCGCCGTCGGCACCGGGCTCAATGCGCCCGTCGGCTTCGCCGAGAGGGTAGCGGACCGCATCGCCGCCATCACCGGCATCGCCTTCGTCACCGCGCCGAACAAGTTCGAGGCGCTGGCCGCCCACGATTCCATGGTGTTCTCGCACGGCGCCATCAACGCCTGCGCCGCCGCCCTGTTCAAGATCGCCAACGACATCCGCTTCCTCGGTTCCGGCCCGCGTTCGGGCCTCGGCGAACTATCGCTGCCGGAGAACGAGCCGGGCTCGTCGATCATGCCGGGTAAGGTCAATCCGACCCAGTGCGAGGCAATGACCCAGGTCTGCGTGCAGGTGTTCGGCAACAATGCCGCGCTCACCTTCGCCGGCAGCCAGGGCCATTTCGAGCTCAACGTCTACAACCCGCTGATGGCCTACAACTTCCTGCAGTCGGTGCAGTTGCTCTGCGACGCTTCGGTCTCCTTCACCGACAATTGCGTCGTCGGGATCGAGGCGCGCGAAGACAACATCAAGGCGGCACTCGACCGCTCGCTGATGCTGGTGACGGCACTGGCGCCGACCATCGGCTACGACAATGCCGCCAAGATCGCCAAGACCGCGCACAAGAAGGGCACCACCTTGCGCGAGGAAGCGCTGGCCACCGGGTTGGTCAGCGAAGCCGACTACGACCGGCTGGTGCGGCCGGAGGACATGACGCACCCCGGGTAAGACATTTGGCGACGGGAGAATTTACTCGTATCACGACCTCACTCGACGCGAATTTTGCGTAAGCCGCCCGATCACGGAAACGTAAGTACTGTGAACAATGTGTCGCCAATCTGGCGGCTTTGGTGAACAGTCAGCTTGCTCTATCTGGGTTGCATTGAACCCTTCCCAGAGAGAGCCACCATGTCCATCAACACTTCAGTCGCCGGTTCCGGCGCTTCCAATGCCTCAGCCACCATCCTCCTCGGTCGCGTCCTGCTTGCCGCCATCTTCCTGCTTTCAGGTTTCGGCAAGCTCACCGCGATCGCCGGCACAGCCGGTTATTTCGGCAGCCTTGGCCTGCCCGTACCGACCGCGACGGCCATCATCGTCGGCCTGATCGAGCTTCTCGGCGGAGCCGCCATCCTTGTCGGCTTCCAGACCCGGATTGCCGCCTGGGTGCTCGCTATCTTCACCGTCGCCACAGCGCTGGTCGCCCACACCGGCTGGGCCGATCAGATGCAGATGATCAACTTCCTCAAGAATCTGGGGATTGCCGGCGGCTTCATCGTGCTGGCCACCTCGGGTGCCGGCGCCTACTCGGTTGATGCCAAGCGCGGCTGAAGCCAGAAGCAATCAGAGAAAAGAGGGGCGCGGAATTTTCCGCGCCCCTCTTTCGTTGTCTGTCCATGCATCCCAGCGAACCAGTTCCTGCTAGGATCGTGGCGTCGGGATGGGGAACGGTCTCAGCCGCCCCTGCTCGATCGACATCGGAGACGACAGCATGCCTCGTAACGCACTGCTTCTGCTTTCCCGGCTGCTGCTTGCCGCCTTGTTCGTACCCTCCGGCTTCCACGCGCTCTCCGACATTGTCGGCACGACAGGCTATTTCGCCAGCCTTGGCGTACCGCTGCCGACGCTCGCCGCGTGGGGTACCGGCTTGTTCGAACTGATTGCCGGGTTGCTCATCCTGGCCGGCTTCCAGACCCGGATCACCGCACTGCTGCTCGCCGCATTCTGCATTGTCGCTGGTTTCATCGGCCATTACGGCCAGGGCGGCGACGACGCGATGCTCGCCTTCCTGCATTCGCAGATGCTGATGAAGGACATCGCCATATCAGGCGGCTTCCTGGCGCTGGCGATGGCCGGCGCAGGTGCCTGGTCGACCGACGGGCGGCGTTCGGCGTAAGGCCTACTTCACCGAAACGCTCGGGCCGCCCTCGACGGCCAGCACCAGCCGACGGTTGGTTATCCTTGCCAGTTGCGCCAGGCGGCCGGCCGGCCGTTCGCCATAGAGGTCGGCCAGAGATGCAGGCAGCACCAGAGCCAGCACGCCGTTGCCGCGCTGTTCCCATTTCAGCCGGGGCATGATGCCAGGCATCGATGCCGTGAGCAGGTAGACGACGCGCATCATCGCCGCCAGCACGCGTGCCCGCTCCAGGTAACGCGGCGAAGCCAGCGCCTTGATCTCGGGCGCGATGGCTTCGTTGAAGATGCCGTCGTGACGATAGGCGTTGGCCAGTGCCAGGAAGGCACGGCCGGGATGGTCGACGCCGAAGAAGGACGCGTGCGCGATAATGTTGAGCGACTGCTTGCCGCGATATTCGGGATGCGCGCGCCAGCCGATATCGGCCAGCAATGCGGCGGCGTGGCGATAGCGCGCCTCGTCCTCGGTCTCGTCGATGCCGAAGGCGGCAAAGGTCCTGGCGGTCCAATCGACAAGTTCATGCGCATGGGTGACGGAGCGTGAGCGCAGCCGGGCGAGTTCCTCCGACGCCGAAATCAATGGATCGGCCTTCTGCTCGGCCTCGTCGAGCAGCGAATAGAGAAAGCCCTCGCGCACGCCGAGCGCCGACACGATGACCTTCGACGGCTGCATCGCCGCCATGATCTCCTGCAACACGATGGCGCCATAAGGCAGCAGCGAACGGCGGTTCTTCGAAACGCCTTCGATGCCCTTGACCTTCTCGATCTCGGCCTTGGCCACCTGCTTGAGGAAGTTCGTCGCACTGTCGGCGCTGATCTCGTAATGGTGCATGACGCCGAGCGGATAATTTGTCATTTCCATGTGCAGCCGGGCGAGATTTCGCCAGGTGCCGCCGACCGCGTAGAAGGGCCTGCCCTGCCCGCCTTTCAACAGCTTGGCCCTCGACAGTTCGTCACGCGTGATCTTGGCCGCCTGGGTCAGCGAGTTCTTCGCCATGTCCTGCAGGCGCAAGCCGCCAAGCGGCAGCGTTATGCCGTCGCCGATCGCCTCGCCGTTGACGTCGACCAGTTCGAGACTGCCGCCACCCAGATCGCCGGCGATGCCATTGGCCGGATGGAAGCCCGAAATGACGCCGAGCGCCGAATAATAGGCTTCCTGCCGGCCACTGATCACCCGGATCTCGGTCTTGAGCACATCCTCGGCACGGTGGATGAAATCGGGACCGTTGATCGCCTCGCGCGCCGCGGCGGTGGCCAGAACATACATATGCTCGGCGCCAGCCTGGTCGGAGAGCGCGCGAAAGCGGCGGAATTCCTCCATCGAGCGGGTCACCGCCTCGGGGTCGAGCTTGCCGGTGGAAACGATGCCGCGGCCGAGGCCGGCCAGCATCTTTTCGTTGAACAGCATGGTCGGCGAGCGCGCCAGCCCCTCATAGACGACGAGACGGATCGAATTCGACCCGATGTCGATGATGGATAGCGGTCGGCGGTCCTGCAACCGGCCCTGGGAATCAGACAGCATCAGGTGGACGCTGCGGCGTTCTTCTTGCGGCGCTTGAACTGCGCGATGCGCTTGGGCGCGTGCGACTTCAGCGCGTCACCCCGTCCCGACAGGCTCGGATTGGTCATGAAATATTCCTGCGCGTTGAACGGTTCCTCGCCCTCCTCCAGCACGACGCGCCGGGAGGTTCCATCAGCCAATACGTCGAAACTTTGCTGATTGTCCATGATGTTGCCCAGCATGATCTGGCCCAGGATCTGTTCATGCACAGTTGGATTGGTGATCGGCACCATGGTCTCGACGCGGCGGTCGAGATTGCGCGGCATCAGGTCGGCCGAAGAGATGTAGACGATCGCCTCGTCCGATGGCAGCCCATGACCATTGCCGAAGCAATAGATGCGGCTGTGTTCCAGAAAACGGCCGACGATCGACTTCACCCTGATATTTTCCGACAGGCCCGGGACCTGCGGCCGCAGGCAGCAGATACCGCGCACGACGAGGTCGATCTCGACGCCGGCACGGCTGGCGTCATAGAGCGCATCGATGATGATCGGATCGACAAGCGCGTTCATCTTCATCCAGATGCGCGCTGGCCTCCCCTCCACCGCATGAGCAATCTCGTCGGCAATATGCTTCAAGATGCGGCTTCTCAGCGTGAACGGCGAGATCGCCAACCGCATTTCATCCGTCGGCTCGGCATAGCCGGTGATGAAATTGAAGAGCTGGGCGACATCGCGGGCAATCGTGGGATCGGTGGTGAAGAAAGACAGATCGGTGTAGATGCGCGCGGTGACCGGGTGGTAGTTGCCGGTGCCGAGATGCACATAGTTGCGCAGCTTGCCGTCCTCGCGCCGCACCACCAGCGACATTTTCGCATGGGTTTTCAACTCGAGGAAGCCGAACACGACCTGCACACCGGCGCGCTCCAGGTCGCGCGCCCAGCGGATGTTGGCTTCCTCATCGAAACGCGCCTTGAGCTCGACCAGCGCCGTCACCGACTTGCCGGCCTCCGCCGCATCGACCAGTGCGCGCACGATCGGGCTGTCGTTGGAAGTGCGGTAAAGCGTCTGCTTGATCGCCACCACTTCGGGATCGGCCATCGCCTGGCGCAGGAACTGCACCACCACATCGAAGGATTCGTAGGGGTGATGGACGACGATGTCCTTCTCGCGGATGGCGGCGAAGCAGTCGCCGCCGTGCTCGCGGATGCGCTCGGGAAAGCGCGGATTGTAGGGCGTGAACTTGAGGTCGTCGCGCGGGACGGCGACGATCTCGGAAATCTGGCTGAGCGCCAGCGGACCGGTCAGAACGCTGATGCGGCTCGACGATACGCCTAGCTCGCCGGCAACGAAGTCGCGCAGTTCGGCCGGCATCAATACGTCGAATTCGATGCGGATCACCGACCCGCGGCGGCGGCGCTTCAGCGCCGTCTCGAACAGGCGCACCAGATCCTCGGACTCCTCCTCGACCTCGATATCACTGTCGCGGATGATGCGGAACGTGCCGGAGCCCTTGACCTCATAGCCTGGGAACAGCTTGCCGATATAGAGGCCGACTGCCTCTTCCAGCGGGATGAAACGGACATGGTGCTTGCGGTCCGGCAAACGGATGAAGCGCTTCAGCGCCACAGGCAGGCGCAGAAGCGCGCTCATCTCTTCGCCGTTCTTGCGGTGGCGCAATTGCAGCGCCATCGAGAAACCGAGATTGGGGATGAACGGGAACGGATGCGCCGGGTCGATCGACAGCGGCGTCAGCACCGGAAACACCTGCTCCTGGAAATGGTCTTCCAGCCAGATCTTTTCGTCCTTGGTCAGTGCATCACGGGTGATGCTCTCGATGCCTTCCTTGTTGAGCAGCACGATGAGTGCCGAAAGGCTCTTCTGCTGGTCTTCCTGCAGCCGTTCGACCTCCCGCAGCAACTGCTCGAGCTGCTGTTCGGGGGTGCGGCCGTCAGGGCTCTTCAGCGTGATGCCCTCGCGCACCTGGCCGGCAAGACCAGCGACGCGGACCATGAAGAACTCGTCGAGGTTGGCCGCCGAGATCGACAGGAAACGGACGCGCTCCAGCAGCGGATGATTGAGGTTCAGCGACTCCTCGAGAACGCGCCGGTTGAACTGCAGCCAGGAAAACTCCCGGTTGACAAAGCGATCCGGGTTGCCGCCCTCCGGGCGAGCCACCTCGACATTCACGAATTCGCTCTGCACCGGCTTCAGTTCGTTCATTTTCCCTGCTCTTCCCGCATGCTCCGCCGCCGAGCGACACAACCTTCCCGGATGCGCCGCAGGTGACCTGAAGCGAGGCCTGACCCTCTCCGTAACCCGATTCCGTTTTCGGGGTCATGCCTTAACCGGCTTAACTTATCCTCTGACAGGCTTTTGCGACAGTTTGATTTCATCGAACTTGCAAAGAGGCCGGTTATGATCCAGATGCAGAAGAGACTGCGTTAAGGAGACGACGACGATGGCAGGCGGTTCCATTCCCCATTTCCAGAACGATGCGGGCCACCCGGCGATCGACATCGGCGTCAAGGAATTCATGTGCACGGGCGCCAACCCGCCTTTCGACCACCCGCATGTGTTTCTCGACATGGGCGACGACAACGAAAAGGTCTGCCCCTATTGCTCGACGCTCTACCGCTATTCGTCCAAGCTGAAGGCGACAGAAACGCTGCCGGCAGGCTGTATCTACATCGACCAGGCCGCCTGATTCCTTCGCGGCAAGCCCGATGGACAACACGCGGTCCCGGCAAATCGTCATCGCCGGGGCGGGTGTCGCCGGGCTGACCGCCGCGCTGGCGTTCGCCGAACGCGGCTACCGCGTGCAGGTGTTCGAACAGGCGCAGCGCCTGGAAGCGGCTGGCGCCGGCGTCCAGCTTTCTCCCAACGCGACACGCATTCTTCGCCAGCTCGGCGCGCTCGACCGGCTGCTGCCGGCAGCGGTGCGGCCGGAAGCGGTGGTGTTGAAGGACGCCGCGACGTTGCGCGAACTGGCACGCGTGCCGCTGGGACAAGCCGCCGAAGCCCGCTGGCAGGCACCCTATCTCGTTGCGCACAGGGCTGACCTGCAGAGTGCACTGACTGCGCGCGTTGCCGAGATGCCGAACATTGTTCTTTCTCCCGGAGCACATGTCAGCGGCGTTACCAAGGGCAGCCATGGCGTCACAGTAGCTGCCGAGATGGACGGCGAGACCGTCGAGGCCGAGGGCTTGCTGCTGGTCGGCGCCGATGGCGTCTGGTCATCGGTGCGCGGACTTGTCGACACAACCCATGGGGCGGCCTCGCCGAGAAGTCACTTTTCGGGCGAACTGGCCTGGCGTGCCACCATTCCCGCCGACAGCGCTGCCGGACAAGCCTTTGCCGCGATCGGCGCCACCAATTGCGTCACCACCTTCCTGCATCCCGGCTTCCACCTGGTCGCCTATCCCGTAAGCAAAGGTGCTGCCTTCAATCTTGTCGCCTTCACCCGGGGCGAACGCATTGCCGAGGGTTGGTCGGGCAATGCCGACACCAGGATCTTGACCGGTGCCATGCACGGTACGGCAGCAGCACTTGCCCGTCTGATCGAGGCAGCTGGCCCATGGACGGCGTGGCCGATCCATACGGTGGAGAGCAAACTGCCTTGGACAAACGACCGCATGGCGCTGATCGGCGATGCGGCGCATGCGATGACGCCGTTCGCGGCGCAAGGTGCCGCCATGGCGATCGAAGATGCGGCGATGCTTGCGGATGTCGTTGCCGACTTGCCCGGCGATCCGGCACAAGGTCTTCAAATCTGGGAGAACCTGCGGCGGCCGCGCGTTGCCAGGGTCGCCCGTCGCGGCGCCCTCAACCGCCTCGCCTGGCATGCCGCGGGTCCAGTCTCCATCGCACGCAATCTGTTCCTGAAAATGCGCTCGTCTGAAAAACTCGCCGCCGATCTGGACTGGCTTTATGGCTGGCAGCCGCAGAAAATCATCCGGCGCTGAAAGCTGGGGCATAGCCCGGATGCCAACCCGTGGAGCGGTGCTAATTGTAAAGCCGCAGCGACAGACCGAGCGAAGCCGGCAGCGGGTTCCACCAGCCGGTGCGCAAGCCGGCGGTGCGCAAGGCCGCCGCGGTCCAGGTGTTGCAGCCGACCAGCGCGTTGAAATGGCCGTTGGCTTCATAGAAGCGGTCAAAGCTGGAATAGGCCGCGTCCGGAACAAGAAGCGGCCCTTGCGGCCCCCGCTGGAAACTCGCATCGATGAAATCGAGCAGTGCTGCAAAACGCTCCTCGCCGATGTCGAAGCCGGCGACATCCGGATGCGGTTCGACTATGGCGCCAGCAACATCGACATGCATGACCGACGCGTCGAGGGTCAGTGCCTTCATCACCGGGACGGCCTTGAGTTCGGACCACGTCGGCGTCTCCAGGTAGAAGGCGCGACCGCCCCAGCCGAAGACGACGTAGCGAACTTCCAGACCATCGGCTGGGATGCCGGCGTCGACCAGGAAATGGAACCGCTGGCGCACGCTGTCGTCGACCGGGATGGCGATGTCGGTGTGGATCGGGTTGTTCAGCACCAGGATATGGCGCGTGTTGGCGGGATTGGCGGCAGCCGGCGGCCACAGCGGCCGCGGCACGAGAGTGCCCAGCGTCACAGCGAACGCAACGACGATCAACGGCAGGCCTAGAAAACGTCCCAGCTTTTTCATGAATGGCGGCCTTGCAAACGCACCCCGGCGCGACACAGACCGCCCGCCTCCTACTCATCCATACGCAAAAGAGCCCGGCACTGTTTCAGCCGGGCTCTTCCTGGTTGTCGAAAGCCTAGTGCAGGATCTGCGACAGGAACAACTTTGTGCGCTCGTGGCGCGGATGGTCGAAGAACTCGGCCGGCGTGTTCTGCTCGACGATCTGGCCCTGGTCCATGAAGATCACGCGGTTGGCGACCTTGCGGGCAAAGCCCATTTCGTGCGTGACGCACAGCATGGTCATGCCTTCCTCGGCAAGGCCGACCATCGTCTCCAGCACTTCCTTGATCATTTCCGGATCGAGCGCCGAGGTCGGCTCGTCGAACAGCATGATGCGCGGGTTCATGCACAGCGAACGGGCGATCGCCACGCGCTGCTGCTGGCCACCGGACAGCTGGCCGGGATATTTGTTGGCCTGTTCCGGGATCTTGACGCGCTTGAGGAAATGCATGGCGATTTCCTCGGCCTGCTTCTTCGGCGTCTTGCGCACCCAGATCGGCGCCAGCGTGCAGTTCTCCAGGATTGTCAGATGCGGGAACAGGTTGAAGTGCTGGAACACCATGCCGACCTCGCGGCGCACCTCGTCGATCTTCTTCAGATCGTTGGTCAGTTCCTTACCGTCGACGATGATCTTGCCCTTCTGGTGCTCTTCCAGACGGTTGATGCAGCGGATCATCGTCGATTTGCCGGAGCCCGACGGGCCGCAGATGACGATGCGCTCGCCGCGCATCACTCTCAGGTTGATGTCCTTCAGCACATGGAACTCACCATACCATTTGTGCATGGCGACGATGTCGATGGCGACATCAGTGTCGGAGATGTGCATCTTGGCGGCGTTGACCTTGATCTCTTCCGCGCTGACAGCATTTTCGGTTGTCATGACAGGATCCCCTTGTTCTTTTTGTTTAGCGTTTGTGGCCGGTGTCGAGTCGGCGTTCAGTGTACATTGAATAGCGCGACATGCCGAAGCAGAACAGCCAGAAGACAAAGGCGGCGAAGATCAGACCCGACTTGGCGGTCTGCGCCGTCGCCCAGTTGGCGTCGGAGAAGTTCTGCTTGACTATGCCGAGCAGGTCGAACATCGAAATAATCGTGACCAGGCTGGTGTCCTTGAACATGCCGATGAAGGTGTTGACGATGCCCGGGATGACCAGCTTCAGTGCCTGCGGCATGACGATGAAATACATCTTCTGCCAATAGCCAAGGCCAAGCGAATCGGCGCCTTCATACTGACCCTTGGGGATCGCCTGCAGGCCGCCGCGCACCACTTCAGCCATATAAGCGGCGGCAAACAGCGACACGCCGATCAGCGCACGCAGATACTTGTCGAAGGTGACGCCCGGCGGCAGGAACAGCGGCAGCATGACGCTGGCCATGAACAGAACGGTGATCAGCGGAATGCCGCGTACGGCTTCGATGAAGATGACGCACAGCATCTTTACGATCGGCATTTTGGAGCGACGGCCAAGCGCCAGCACGATGCCAAGCGGCAACGACACGACAATGGCCACGAAAGACAGCGACAGCGTCACCAGCAAGCCGCCCCAGCGCGCCGTTTCGACATGTTCCAGACCGAACGCGCCACCGACCAGCAGGAAGAACGACACAATCGGGAGACCGACGATCAGCAGCAGGGCGTTGAGACCCTTGCGCGGCACGCTTGGCATCAACATCGGCACCATGAGCACGACCAGCAATATGCCAACCAGGATCGGCCGCCAGCGCTCCTCGACCGGATAGGTGCCGAACATGATCTGGCCGAACTTGGCGTTGACGAAGGCCCAGCAGGCACCGGACCAGCCATCCGGCTGGATACCGCCCTGCGCCACCGTGGCGCACACGGTCCGATTAGGTCCCGTCCACACGGCGTTGATGAAGGCCCAGTTGATGATCTGCGGCAGGATCATCGCCACCAGCGCGAAACCGATGATGGTCAAAATGGTGTCGCCCGTCGACGCAATCAGGTTCTTGCGCACCCAGGCGCTGAAGCCTGTGACGCCGGCCGGCGCCGGCTGCGCCAGTGCCATTTCGGTGCGAACCCAGGACATATCATGTTCTTGCATGTCCTTACCTCTCCACCAGCGCCATTTTGGCGTTGAACCAGTTCATGAATAGCGAGGTCAGAAGGCTGATGGCCAGATAGATCACCATCATGATGACCACGCATTCGACCGCTTGGCCGGTCTGGTTGAGCACCGTGCCGGTGGTTGCCGTCAGGTCGGGATAGCCGATGGCGATGGCGAGTGAGGAATTCTTGGTCAGATTGAGATACTGGCTGGCCAGCGGCGGAATGACGATGCGCATGGCCTGCGGCACAACCACCAGCCGCAACGCCTGGCCGGCACGCAGGCCAAGGGCTGACGAGGCCTCGCTCTGGCCCTTGGCAACACCGCGAATACCGGCGCGCACGATCTCGGCGATGAAGGCGGCGGTATAGAAGGACAGCGCTAGATAGAGTGACAGGAATTCCGGCTTGACGACGAAGCCGCCAGTCAGGTTGAAGGTCGATTGCTTCGGAAAATCAAAGGTTACTGGGAAGCCGCTCAGCACATAAGCAAGCAGCGGAAGCCCGATGATCAGCGCCAGCGACGTCCAGAACACCGGGAATTGCTGCCCGGTCGCCATCTGCCGCTGGTGCGCCTTGCGGGCGACGAACCACGCCATGGCGATGCCGACAAGCAGCCCCACCGGGATCAGCCAGGAGCCGTCACCCCATACGGCGCGCGGAAAATAGAAGCCGCGCTGGTTGAGGAAGGATCCGAACGGCAGGTTGATGCTATCGCGCGGCGCCGGCAGCACGGCCAGCACGCCGGAATACCAGAAGAAGATGACCAGCAGCGGCGGGATGTTGCGGAAGACCTCGACATAGACCGTGCAGATCTTCTGGATCAGCCAGTTCTGCGACAGCCGGCCGATGCCGACAATGAAACCAATGATGGTGGCGGTGATGATGCCGACAAACGCGACGATCAGCGTGTTGATCAAGCCGACGATGATGGCCCGGCCATAGGTGGAGTCCGACGTATAGGCGATCGCCGTATCGGAAATGTCGAAGCCGGCGCGGCCTCTCAGAAAGGCGAAGCCGGAGGCAATATGCAGGTTCGTCAGGTTCACGATCGTGTTGTGAACGATCCACCAGACACCAGACACCAGCAAGGCGACGACCAGGCATTGATAGAAAATGCTGCGGACTTTTGGATCATTTATGAGAGAAGCGCGACTTGGCTCCTCGCGAAGAACTTCCTGCGATGCCATTCGACCGTCCCCTGAAAGAGAAACCGGAAGGCAGACGATCTGCCTTCCGGATCACATTTCGATCAGCGGATCGGCGGAGCGTATTGCAGGCCGCCCTTGGTCCATAGCGCGTTGATGCCGCGGGCGATCTTGAGCGGGCTGCCCGAGCCGACATTGCGGTCGAACATCTCGCCGTAGTTGCCGGTGGCCTTGACGATGTTGACGACCCAGTCATTGGAGACGCCGAGATCGGTGCCGATCTTGGTATCGGCTTCCTGGCCGAGCACGCGCTTGATCTCCGGGCTGGCGGAGTTCTTCATTTCGTCGACATTGGCCTTGGTGATGCCGAGCTCCTCGGCGTCGAGCAGCGCGAAATAGGTCCACTTGACGATGTGGTACCACTGGTCGTCGCCCTGGCGCACGGCCGGTCCGAGCGGCTCTTTCGAGATGATCTCGGGCAGCACGACGTGGTCGGCCGGCGCGCCCAGCGTCAGGCGAATACCATAAAGACCCGACTGATCGGTGGTGTAGACGTCGCAACGGCCGGCATCATAGGCGGCGTTGACCTCTTCCAGCTTCTCGAAGACGACCGGGTTGTACTCCATCTTGTTGGCCTTGAAATAGTCGGCGAGATTGAGCTCGGTGGTCGTGCCGCTCTGCACGCAGACGGCGGCGCCGGAAAGCTGCAGCGCGGAATTGACGCCGGGCAGCTTCTTGGCGTTGATCATGAAGCCCTGGCCGTCATAGTAGGTGGTGCCGACGAAGTTCAGGCCAAGCGCGGTGTCGCGATTGATGGTCCAGGTGGTGTTGCGTGACAGGATGTCGACCTCGCCGGACTGCAACGCGGTGAACCGCTCCTTGGCGCTGAGCGGCGTGAACTTGACCTTGGTGCCGTCACCAAAGACGGCGGCCGCGACTGCGCGGCAGAAATCCGCGTCGATACCTTGCCAGTCACCCTTGTCGTCCGGCGCCGAGAAGCCAGCCAGGCCGGTCGAGACACCGCACTGGATGAAGCCTTTCGCCTTGACTGTGTCGAGCGTCGTTGCCGAGGCGGCTGACGCCATCAACCCAAGCGTGGCGGCGCCAAGAATGCTGATAGCAATATGTTTCATGACCCACAGACCCTTTTCTCTGTTTTTCAGGCAAACCCTGATCTTTTCCCGTGTGAACGCAGCTCCCATTCCGGCCCATACCCGGAACCCCGCATCGCAACCGACGCGCCGCCTCCCATTCACGAATGGCATCGAAGGCGATAATTCCGGTGAGGTCAAGGAAAATGACCGAATTCCAAAGAGTTTGAAAACCAACGGCCGCAAATGCCTGAATTGCAGCCAAGAGCGTCCGAAAATTAGCAAGCCGCGCAAACAAAATCGGCAAGTCCGGTTGGCCGCGGATCCGGACCATGCCGGCGAAATCTGTCCCGCGGATTTACTACGCGCCACCAATATCCCGGAATGAATTGGAGTACCCAAAGACTAAATGCATGACGAGCAATCCGGCCGCATGGCATGCCGGAACGGGAGAGCGCATGCTCAGGATGCTTGGACGAGCAGCCAGGCGCCGATTGCCGCCATCAGCGTGCCAGAGATGCGCGGGATCAACTGCCCGGTCGGGACGGTTTTTTCCAGAAGAATGAGGATGGCGATGCCGGCGATCCACAACACGTTCATGACGCCGCCGACGAACAGGAGTGCCATCAGCGCCCAGCAACAGCCGAGGCAATAGGCGCCATGAACGATCCCGAATCGAAGCGCACCGAGCGGATCGGAGCGGAACCCGCCATGAATGGCCAGAAATGCGATCGGTGCCTGGCATTGCTGCAGGCAGACGCCCTTCATCGGCGTCCATTGATAGAGGCCGGCCGCGATCAGGACGAGGCCGCCGAGAACCGTACTGTTGGTTGCCATCAACGGGCTCAGCAAGGCCTGACTGGCCAGCAGCCATTGCGCGCCGGTCGCAACCACGCTGAAGGCAACCCAGACGAGCAGATAGCCGGTGAAAAACCATGCAGTCGACGCGATGGGCCGCCCGCCCGCCCGCGCCTTGCGACCGACCCCGGCATAGAGCAGCACCATCGGCGCGACCGACGGCGTCATCATGCCAACCATCATCACGGACCACATGGCGAAGATGAAAGCGAAGTCGGCTGGCGCCCAGGCGCGGAAACCGGGCGCCATCGTGGCGCCCATGTCCATGCCACCCTTATCCATGCCCGGCATGTCCATATTGCCCGCATCGGTGCCTGACATGTCCATGCCAGCCATATCGCCAACTGCGGCGCTCGGGGCGGCAGCATGCTGCATGGCCATGTCGGCCGCGAGCCACAGCACATAGACCCATGCGAGCACGGCTATGATGACGAGCGCGGCCGTCACGACTGTGCGGTCGCGCCGCAGCACCGCCTCGAGAGCCGTGTCGATCATTGGATCAGGTCAATGCACGATGCCGCTTTGCGAGAGGTGCAAATTGGCGAAATGGCTATGCGAGTCCGCAAGTTCGAACTTGATCGGGCCGGTCGCCTTGGTCCAGCCACGCCCGACCTCGGCAAGCGAATATTCGAAACCATGCGTGAGGTCGATGCGCGCCCGATGCTCCGCACCGGTGACGGGATTCTTGATCGGCTCGCCGCGGCCCGAGGTTACGCCCGGCACGTGCAGGCGAGCGGCTCGGGCATCGATGTCGACTTCGAAGTCTATTGCCGCGAAGATCGGATCGTGGACCGTCTCCAATGTGGTCGAAAAGACCTGGAATATGGTCGCGCCGGGTTCGGTGTCCTCACCGCTGAGAATGCGAAGCAGCGCTCCGCGCTGCGCCTCGGTCGCCCGCTCGTCAATGACCACTGCCGCCTCACCCCTGCCGTGGTGAATTGCGCCGGGCCAGCGGAAGACACCGGCAAAGCGCAAGCCGTCCAGCTTGGTGTCGCCGTGATAGCCGCTCTCGATTTCCACGCCGACCACCGCGCGGCAGAATCCATTCGTCGGCAAGGCGTTGAACTGGCAGGGGCAGCCATAGGCGCAGTTGCAGTTGACGAACTCGCGCGCCTTGATCATCCACTTGACGTTCGTCATGGCATTCCTCCTTGGCTGCATTCACTGCTCTGCAAGCGAGATGCCCGGATCGCAGGGGATCAGGAGGTCAACCGGGAAGGATCATCCGGCAGCATCTGATCGAGGCAGTCCGGGAAAATATTAGGAATCAATCATATATCTTTCGCGGCCGTCCTCAATAGCCGAACGGCCAAGAGCGCAATGCGTTCGGACCGGGCAAGACTGTGCGCCGCTTCACCAGACACGACTTGGTACATCCGAAGTCGGTTGCCTGGCGGGTGCAGGCCGGTTGCACGGCCAAAGCGGTCGCACTATGGCTAGCGCCTTGTCGAACAAGGCGAAGAAGAATGGCGAAAGACGGCGACCGACTGGGTATCAACACGCGGCTTACCCATTCGGGCAACAACCCGCATGACTATTTCGGTTTCGTCAATCCACCGGTGGTGCACGCCTCGACCGTTCTTTATCCCGACGCGGCGTCGATGGCTGCACGCAGCCAGAAATACACTTATGGCACGCGTGGCACGCCAACGACCGATGCCCTTGCCCATGCCATAGATGCACTGGAGGGGTCGGCCGGCACGATCGTGGTGCCATCGGGCCTTGCGGCGGTGACCGTACCGCTGCTCGCCTTCGTCTCGGCGGGCGACCATCTGCTGATCGTCGATTCCGTCTATCACCCGACGCGCAACTTCGCCGACACCATGCTGAAGCGACTGGGCGTCGAGGTCGAGTACTACGCCCCCGATGTCGGCGCCGGCATCGCGGCGTTGATCAAGCCCAACACCAAGGTGGTGTTCACGGAATCGCCAGCGTCCAACACGTTCGAGCTGCAGGACATCCCGGCCATCGTCAAGGCGGCTCACGCCGCAGGCGCCATCGTCATGATGGACAATACCTGGGCGACGCCGCTGTATTTCCGCCCGCTCGACCACGGCGTCGACATCTCGATCCACGCGGCGACGAAATATCCGGCGGGCCATTCCGACGTGCTGCTTGGCACGGTCTCGGCCAACGAAGGCTGCTGGAAGCATCTTTACGAAAGCTTCTGCACGCTTGGCTGTTGCGCCGGGCCCGACGATGTCTACCAAGTGCTGCGCGGCCTGCGCACCATGGGCGTGCGCCTCGAGCACCATCAGCGCAGCGCGCTCGCCATCGCCTCCTGGCTCGAGGGCCAGAAGGGCGTGGCGCGCGTGCTCCACCCTGCCCTTCCCAGCCATCCGGACCACGGCCTCTGGAAGCGCGACTTCTCCGGCTCGAGCGGCATCTTTTCCATCGTGCTTGCCGGCGGCGGCCAGAAGCAGCAGCACGCCTTTCTCGACGCGCTGCAGATCTTCGGCCTCGGCTATTCCTGGGGCGGCTATGAGAGCCTTGCGGTGCCGGTCTGGCTCGCCGACCGCGTTGTCGCAAAGGGCCCGTATGAAGGCCCGTTGATCCGCCTCCAAATCGGCCTCGAGGATGTCGACGACCTGAAGGCCGACATTCTGCGTGGCCTGACCGCCGCGGCTTCTGCCTGAGCCATCGGGGCACCCGCCCAACTGATTCGGCAAATCACGGAATTCTATTTCTCAAAGCCGCGCCTTTGAGGATCAATTTGGCTTTCAAATCCGACAATGCCGCGTCATTGCGGTGCGATCATCTGGTTTCGACTTCCCTCTGGCATACCGGCAGAGTTTCCGACTCCCATGGCCTTTCGCCTTTTTGTTCCGATTCTTGCCGGCGCGACGCTGCGCGAGCGCATCATCGCCTGCATCGGCGCGACGATCGGCATTGCACTGACCGGCGCGATCGGCGGTCTGGTGCTCGGCAACGGCCCGCACGTGCCGCTGCTGGTGGCGCCGATGGGAGCCTCGGCCGTACTCCTGTTCGCGGTGCCGGCCAGCCCGTTGGCGCAGCCATGGTCGATCATCGGCGGCAACACGATATCGGCACTGGTCGGCGTGATCGTGGCGCATTTCATCCACGAAACCGCCCTTGCCACCGGCATCGCGGTGGCGCTTGCCATCGCCGCCATGTCGTTCACGCGCTGCCTGCATCCGCCGGGCGGGGCGGCTGCCCTGACGGCAGTGTTGGGAGGGCCTGCCGTCACCAGCGCCGGCTTCCTTTTTCCATTCGTGCCGGTGGCGTTGAACTCGCTTCTGCTGGTGGCGCTGGGCTACGGCTTCCACAAGCTGGCCCGTCGCAATTACCCGCACGTGCCGATTCCCCCGACGAACAGCCATGGCACCGTCGATCCGCCGGCGCAGTTGCGCGTCGGCTTCCAGCCCGAAGACATCGATGCCGCGCTTGGCGCGCTCGACGAGACGTTCGATATTGATCGCAATGATCTCGACCGGCTGCTGCGGCAAGTCGAATTGCAGGCTCTGGTGCGCGCGCACAAGGGCCTGCTGTGCGAGGACATCATGTCGCGCAATGTGATCTCGGTCGACGAACACACGTCCACCGAGTCAGCGCGCCAATTGCTGCTTGACCACAACATCCGTACCTTGCCGGTCGTCAACGCGGAGACAAGGCTGGCAGGCACCGTGGGATTGCGGGAACTGGCACTGGCCTCCGGCACGGTCGGATCCGTGATATCGCCCGCGGCGACAGCCGCCGCCGGTTTCGCCGCCATGGGTCTGCTGCCGGTACTCACCGACGGCCGCAGCCATGCGGTCATCGTCGTGGACGACGACAAGCGCATTCTCGGACTGATCACACAGACCGATCTGCTGGCAGCCACGGCGCGTCTGCAGGCTGCTGACAAGTCCTCGCCGGAAGCGGTACGGTAGCCGCCGCCGGACCCGGCAAAAATGGCCGGGAACCTTTTGCCGGCAATGCCATCCAATCTCTCAATCGGGTTTCGGTCCGGGATTGGGTTGAGGAACTGGCCATGCCTGCTGTCTTGACGGCCATGCCTTCTGTCGCTTCAGGCGACATGCAACTCGTGCGCCGCGCCTTGGCGCGCGAGGGCGACGCTTTCCGCACCATCATCAAGATGCACAACCAGCGGCTCTACCGCATCGCCCGCGGCGTGGTGCGCAATGACAGCGAGGCCGAGGACATCGTGCAGGAGGCCTATGTCAGGGCCTTCGCCCATCTCGATGCGTTTCGCGGCGACGCCTCGCTTGCCACATGGTTGTCGCGCATCGTCATCAACGAGGCGCTCGGCCGACTGCGCAAAAGACGCAGGACGGTGGCAATGCCGGAAAATCCGCAAGCCGAGATCATCCGGTTCCCCCTCAACCCCAGCGACGATCCGGAACGGACGATGGCGCAACGGCAGATCCTCCAGCTGGTGGAACGGGCCACCGACAGCCTTCCGGATGTCTACCGGACTGTGTTCGTGGCGCGGGTGATCGAGGGGCTGAGCATTGAAGAGACCGCCGATCTCCTCGGCGTCCGGCCACAAACCGTCAAGACAAGGCTGCACCGCGCCCGCACCCTGGTACGCAAGGCACTGGACGACCAGATCGGGCCGGTGCTGCTCGATGCGTTCCCCTTCGCCGGCCGACGTTGCGAAAGGCTGACCAGCGCCGTGATGCGGCGGCTCGGCCTGGAAAGCTGACCTTTCGCCGATTCCTTGGGAACGTTTGCCGCTGCCCGGCATCCAATGACCGTCAACCGAGAAACACTGACCGGCGCGATTTCCGCTCCGGGCGAAGGAGATGCCATGCCTATCCGACACACCGCTGCCCTGGCCGCCATGCTGCTGCTTGGCACTGCCCCGTTCGCGCAAGCGGCCGACAAGCCGACCGACCCACAGATCGCCCACATCGCCTACACGGCCGGGGTCATCGACGTTGAAGCCGCCAAGCTGGCGATCGAGAAATCGAAGAACAAGGACGTCGTGGCCTTCGCCAACGACATGGTGCGCGACCACGAAGCCGTGAACGTGCAGGCGCTCGACCTGGTCAAGAAGCTCAAGGTGACGCCGGAAGACAACGCCACCAGCCAGGCGCTGAGCAAGGCGGCCGCCGAAGAGAGGGCCAAACTAGCCAAGCTCGAGGGTGCTGCCTTCGACAAGGCCTATGTCGACAACGAGGTCGCCTACCACAAGCAGGTCAACGGCGCTCTCGAAACGCTGCTCATCCCGTCGGCCAGCAATGGCGAACTGAAGAGCCTGCTTGAGACCGGCCTGAAGATCTTCCAGGGCCATGAGCAGCATGCCGAACATGTCGCCGGCATGCTGAAGTAGGACAGGCAGTATGTCGAAACGCCATCTATGGATCGCGCTGACGCTGGCCATCGGCATCGTTCCGGCACAGGCTGAAACCATCCACGTCACAATCGACAAGCTGGTGTTTTCGCCAGCCACTGTCGAGGCCAAGGTCGGAGACACGATCGAGTGGGTGAACAAGGACGTGTTCGCCCACACGGCGACCGTCAAGGGCGGCTGGGAGGTGACGATCCCGCCGAAAAAGTCCGCGAGCCTCACCCTGCAGAAGGCTGAGACGGTCGATTATTTCTGCCGTTTCCACCCCAACATGAAAGGCCGTTTGGTGGTGGCGCCCTGATCCAGTGCCAACGAGACCCGCCTGGCCTCGTCAGGCCGAGCGATGTGCGTCCATGAGCCGTCGAAACGGGGCTCGCGGCGTGTCAGCCAGGCATCCAGCGCTTCGCGCAGGTCGGCGGTCGGAGCCATGCGGGCAAACTGCTCGGCTTCGACCTGCAGGCCTTCCGCGATGCTCAGGTTGAGGCCGCGCGCCACCGAGGTGAGGATGCCCGCGATCGCCAGATCGGAGTGCCGCAGGATACGCTTGGCGAGGCCCATTGCGGCCGGCATCAAATCGCCATGCGGCACCACCTGGTTGACGAGGCCAAGTTCAAGGGCGCGCTCCGGCGGAAACCAATCGCCGGTCAAGAGCAGTTCGAGCGCCCTCTTGCGCCCGGCGAGCCTGGGCAGGCGCTGCGTTCCGCCAAAGGTCGGCGGCATCGCAAGGCTGATTTCCGGCTTGGCGAACAGGGCGCGTTCGCTGGCGATGGCCAGCGGCACGGCCTCGGTGATTTCGCAGCCGCCGCCAAAGGCAATGCCGTTGACCGCGGCGATGACGGGTTTGCGGAATGCTTCCAGCCTTGCCGTCAGCCGCTGCCCGCGCATCACAAAGTCACGCATCGCGACATCGACGCCAAGCGCCACACTGGCCGAGAATTCATGGATGTCGCCACCCGCCGAAAACGCCCGCTCCCCTGCTCCGGTAAGAATGACCGCCCGAACGCCGGCATCGACTTCAATGTCGTCGAGGACTGCGAGCAGGCGATCGATCAAGGCATAGTTCAACGCGTTGAGCTTCTCCGGCCGGTTGAGGGTGAGGATGGCAATCCCATCCCTGGTTGCGTTGAGGACAAGATCGGTCATTTGGCTTCCTTCTCCAGCGTACCCATGGCTGGGAAGGTTACGCCCTTCGTCGCTTGTGTATATTCACTAGTCAGTATACATAAGCGAATGCCTGAAGCGCAAAGCCCCACCCGCAAACGCATTGTCGATGCCGCAACAAGACTGTTTTACGCGGAAGGAATCGGCCGCGTCAGCGTCGATGCCGTTGCCGAGGAAGCCGGGCTCACCAAGCGGACGCTTTATTATCACTTCAAGAGCAAGGACGACCTGATCGCCGCCTATCTCGATGGCCGCGACCAACCCAATCTGAAGCGGATGGCCGGCTGGTTCGATGCCTCCGAAGGCGGAGCGGATCGCAAGGTCGAGGCGATCTTCGCCAATCTGGCGAAGGCCGCCCACCATCCGAAATGGAAAGGATGCGGCTTCCTGCGCACGGCCGCGGAACTCGCCTCGATGCCTGGACACCCGGCGATCAAGGTCGGGTCGCGGCATAAGTCAAATTTTGAGACGTGGCTGGCCGGTGCGTTGTCCGTCCGGGGCGTCGAGGAGCCGCAAGCCTTGGCACGCGAGATCGTGCTCCTGATAGATGGCTGCTTTTCGATCATGCTGATCCACCGCAATCCCGATTACATCGAGGCAGCAGGCCGCGCCGCGGCGACGCTTGTCCGGGCTCGAATTGCCAGCGACCAGGTCTAAAGCGCGTCGCGTTTGAACGGATTCAGGCAACGCGCCTTAGGTCTTTGTTTTGATGCATGTCGTTCTCCCAAAACCGGGCCACTTTTGGGCGACATGCATTAGAATCCAAACGCCAGCCATGCCGTGCCGACCACCAGCGTTATCAATGTCAGCGGCAAGCCGACCTTGAAGAAGGCGCCGAACGACAGCTGCGTGCCGGCGGTCCTTGCCTGCTCGGCGACAATCAGGTTGGCGACCGAACCGAGCAGCGTGAAATTGCCGGCTAGCGTCGAGCTCATGGCGACCACAAGCCAGGCACGTTCGGGATTTTCAAGGCCGGGTATGAAGGGCCGCAGCGCCAGCACGGCCGGGACATTGCTCATGATGTTGGAGAGCACCGCGGTGAAGCCGGACAGGCGCCAGACATCGTCCAGCCCAAGGTTCTTTGCCGAGGCGATCATGTCTGGCGTCAGCAGCGTCTTTTCCGCGCCGGCGACGACCACGAACAGACCGGCGAACATGAACAGCAGCGGCCCGTCGATCTCGCGGTAGATGCGTTCCGGTTTGATGGCACGGGTGAGCAAGAGGATGGCACCGCCAATGAGTGCCGCCTTGGCGACGGGCACGCCGGCGAAGAAGGCGATGGCCAATCCGATGCAGACCACCACCGCCTTAAGCACCTGTCCCTTGTGCATGCGACCACGCGAGACTTCTGGGGTCAATTGGGCCGTGCGGGCGAATTCGGCCCTGTAGACGATGCGGATGATGACAATGACCGCGACCAGGCCAAACAGAGCGACCGGAGCAAGGGCCGCCGAAAAGGCAGGATAGGAAATGCCCGACAGCGCGCCGATCACCATGTTTTGCGGATTGCCGGTGATGGTGGCGACGCTGCCACAATTCGACGCGGTGGCGGTGGCGATCAGATAGGGGATGGGGTTGCGCTTGATGACGCGGGTGACGTGGACGACGATCGGAGCCATGACCAGGCAGATGGCATCGTTGACCAGGAAGGCCGACAGCACGCCGGTCAGCAGCGTCACCATGACCAGGAGCATGAAGGGCGCATGTGCCTGCTCGATGGCGACGGCGCCAAGACCGCGAAAGGCGCCGGAAACCTTCAGATGCGCCACCACGATCATCATGCCGAGCAGAAGCGTGATGGTGTCGAAATTGATCGCGCGGTAGGCATCTTCCATGCTGAGCGCGCCGACGGCGATCATCGCAGCCCCGCCGAGCAGCGCGATCCCTGCCCGGTCGAGGCGCAGGCCCGGGATGCGGCCAATGGCGACACCAGCGTAGGTCAGGATCAGGATCAGCAGTGCCGCCGCGCCCGTCAATGTCATCGGTAAGAAGTCCTGCTCAGTCTGTGGCGCGCCGCTGCCCGTCCGCCCGATGGTTGGTTTGCATGCCAGCTTTAGCGCGATGCCGAGGGTGTCTGCAAAGCCCGATGTGCTGCTAGTGCAGATAGAAATCCAGCCGCCGTCGAAGCGCCTGCGAAGAAAACAGCTGCTCAACGGTCCGCCGCGCCTCACGACCCACTGTCGCCCGCAGCTCCGGATCGGCTTTGAGGTCGGCCAGGATCTGCCGCGCCTGTTGCGTCGTCTCGAACAGAAAACCGTTTTCGCCATGCCTGATATGGTCGGCATAGCCGCCATGCGAATGGCAGACCACAGGCAAACCACAGGCCATCGCTTCGAACACCACCCGGCCGAACGTCTCAACATGGGAGCCGGTGCGATAGTAGAACACGTCGAGCGTCGGCAGGAACTCTTCGGCCGCAAACCGGCCTTGCGGAAGGAGTTCGAGTTGCGGATGCGGTTTGAGCCTGTCCTTGAGCAGCATCCCGCCCTGAATCCGCAACGCGACACCATCCGCCAGCAATGCTTCGTAAAGCAGCACATCGTCTGCATGATGTTTGTCCGGGGTGTCTCGGCTCAATCGTCCCAGGGTGAACGGACGACCGGGCTTGACCGGTTTTGGTGAAAAACGTTCGATATCGATCGGCGACGGATGCACGACGCCATCGACCCGCAGCGTGCGTTTTTGAAAATCGGAAATCAGCACCAGTTCGGCGTCGGGCCAGCTGAGCATATGGGGCATGCGCGTCGTCAGCGGGATGACTTTCGGGTGAAAGGTATTGAAGACATAGATCAGCCGACGCGGCCGCGGGATCAGGTAGGGCCACATTTTGTTGCGCCAATGCGCGCCGAAGAAGACGTAGGTACCGCCGTCCGGCACATTCCACTTTGGCAGCGAGATGCGGTGAATCGGAAATTGCCCCATCAACTCGCCGGACACCCTGGAGGACGTTGCCCACAGACGCACCTCGGAGTCAGCGCTCAACAGCCGGTACAGTTCCAGGGTTTCGAGGTCACTGCCGCCAAAAGGGTTCTGAAAGCCATTGAACAAATGAATCATAGTTGCTGCGCTGATCTTGCCTGAACCGTCCCGCCATTCGTTCGCCGGCATTGAGAAAGGCCATGACTGGACCGGCCCGGACGCTTGCGAAACTCGGGAAAGCAGTAACGCTTTTTAGCGTGATGTCAGCAAAGCGAAAGCACCGTCAGCGCGACAGATTACTCAAGTCAGCGTGCGGTGCCCGAGGTCTTCGTGCCCAACAGTGACAGGACGCGACGGTTCAAGGTTGCGTGACCACGCTTGCTGTCAATGCACGATGGCGCCGCTGGGCACCAGAGAAGCCCCTGATGGATCGAAGCTGACTTGATCGCGCCCGTTCGATTTGGCCGCGTAGAGCCGCCTGTCGGCAGCCACGAAAATCTCTTCGAAGGTTGTCGGCCCGGTAAAGCTTGTGCCGCCGATGCTGACGGACAATGGGCATGGCCGCCCGCCCGGCGAGAAGTCCATCTCACGGATGCGCCGACGAATGCTTTCGGCAACCACCCATGAATGCGAGGGATCGACGCCGGGCAGAAACACGCCGAACTCTTCGCCACCGATGCGGCCGACGATGTCGCCGCCGCGCAGCTGGCCTTTGATCGCCTGCGCGATCAGCTTGAGCGCCTGGTCTCCGCAGTCATGTCCGTGCCGGTCGTTGATCGACTTGAAATGGTCGGCATCGATGATCAGCAGCGCCCCCGAATGGGCCTGCTCCTGCTTGCGGGTCTGCTCGAGATAGGCTTCGACCAGCATCGAGAAGGCGCCGCGGTTCAGCACGGCCGTCAGGCTGTCGGTCGCGGCAACGATGCTGAGATCACGCTGGGCGATGGCCAGCTGGCGGATCTTCCACATCAGGAAAAACAGAAACGAGCCGCCCAGCACCAAAGGCAACATCAGATCGGTCAGTTGCGCCCGCCACAGTGCCTCGGGTGAAAGATAGGGGAAATTGAAGGAATCGACGAAGAACGCCACGGCGATGAAGAATGCCGTACCGGCTGCCGTGACAGCGATCACCCTGCCCCAGCTCGTCGGCGACACATCGATCCTCATCGCGTTCCACTCCGTTAGCCACTGCTACTATGACGCAGCAACGCAAACAAATTGATAAGACTTTCCTTCCAATTCGATATCGGCAGACACGACAACACAACGGCCACCGACGGCAGCCGTGCTCGCTCCCGCGGGTGAAAACCGTCGCTCTGCTGGACTTCGTGCAGGACTCCTGAATGTCAGCGGTTGGGCGCTGGTCCACCCAGCGCCTCGGCAACGAACGATGCCGCGATCAAGTCGTCGGCATCCAGTCGTAGGGAGCCGTCGCCTGCCCCCATGATGGCGGCGACCTTGTGAAACGTTTTCATCTCATGGTCGGAAATTTCGGCATCCTGCATTCTGGCCTTGAGTTCAGCGATACGCCGCCCCAAGGCGGGGGACGTTCCAATCTCGCGTTTCGACATAACCTGGCTTCTCCTCCCCCAACCCGCGCTTGTTTTACCCCACCCCTTTCGTCGGCCCGCACATTGCCTTCTTATGAGGCACCGCGAATACAAGGCCCCGAACGCGTGGTGGGAGCTATGGTTCCAACCCCGCTGGATCACGAAATAATTCCGGATCGCTGCGCCGAACCCAGGCTCAACTCCCTGTTGCACAAGGTGGTGGCGCTGGCAGTCGCGGGGTGACAGAGCGAGCGGCCCTGATCAGGCTCACCGGTACAAACTTTTGAAATTATTGGCGATCCCGACAGGATTCGAACCTGTGACCATCGGCTTAGAAGGCCGGTGCTCTATCCAGCTGAGCTACGGGACCGCTGGCCGGCCGCCGGGCCGGCTGAATACTTGACGCTGGCCGCCGGTCAATGCGTCCAGGGCGTCCTGCGGTCATAGCGGAAATTCTCCGCATAGGAAATCTGGCGGCGCTTGGTCTCTTTCGGCTCCTCGACGCGGAAGGCAAAACCTTCCTTTTCGGCGTAGGCCACCGCTTCTTCCCTCGTATCGAAGGTGAGCCTGATCTGGCTCCTCATGTCTCCCGACGTGGTGTAGCCCATCAAGGGGTCGATCTTCTTGCGCATCTCGGGGTCGAATTCCAGCACCCAATGGCCGGTCTTGGCCTTGCCGGACTGCATCGCGGTTTTGGCTGGGCTGAAAATGCGCGCGGACATGGCCACCTCGTTATTGTGCAAGGCAGCATCGCCACCCTGCGACGTCATTACTGCGCAATGCGCAACACGGCAAGGTTTTTGCACTTGCCATGCAACACCGAAATGAATAGGCAACAGACCGTTCGGAGTGTAGCGCAGCCTGGTAGCGCATCTGGTTTGGGACCAGAGGGTCGGGAGTTCGAATCTCTCCACTCCGACCATCCTCTCCCGGAATGCAATGTCGTTAGCCGTTGGCGCGACCGTATGGTGGTCTTGCGTCGCTCTCGGTCGTCGGCCTTGCCGCGACGGTTTTCCGGTGCAAGTCGGAAGGCAGCGACGGAAGCGCTTCGAAAATGGCAGCAAACGACAGGCCGGTCATCCTCCGGAAAGGCAAGGCCAGCTTTTGTTTCCTCATAGCGGGACAGATCTCAGATTGCCGCTTTCTTGTTTTCCAGAGTCAAACTTGTTTTTTGACTAAGTGACCCGTGTCATGTCATCTGGAAGAAGACGGTATCCGAAGCGGGCAGTAGAATGTCTAACTCCTATCCTGGTGAAGAGGCGACAGCCGAACAGATACTTGAACTCGCAAGTGAATTCAAAAATGCGGCGGTCAATCTTCTAGCACTTCGCCGCAAGCGTAATGCTCTTTCCCTGGTGCCATGCCGTTTCGCTGCACTTCACGCGATTGAACTCTACCTCAATGCGCGGCTCCTGCTGTCCGGTTCCGATCCAAAAATGGTCCGCGGGCTACATCATGATTTTGCTGCACGCACCGAAAAAGCCGTTATTTCTGGACTCGTCCTACGGAAACGCACGGCAGATCACCTGTCTCAACTGACTGGAAACAGAGAATATTTGGTGGCTCGGTACGGCCCCGAAATGACCACCACCCTGTCACAAATCAACAGGTTGATGGCGACATTGCACGAGATCGCAACGAAAGTAGAGGGGCCGCGCCGTCTCGGAGCAGTACGCCAGACAACCAGCAGCTAGATCTCGAATTCGCCCTGCCCCTCGTCCATGGCGCTGACGGTTTCGGCCGCCAATGCCCGCGTGATCGGTGTCTTGCGCTCGAGCGCTGTGCGGTCCAGCCGTTCCACCACACGCATCGCGGTCGCCAGCGAGCGCTCGATGCGGCGGACCAGATACTGCACGACATGCGGCTCGACCTCGACCTGGCGGTCGGCGAACAGCTTGGTGATGACGCCGGCGAGCAGGACGTCGTCGGGCTCATGGATCTCGACCGTCGCCGCCGCCTTCAGCCGCGAGGCCAGATCAGGCAGCGCAACACCCCAAGCCGAGGGAAAGCGGCGCGCCGTCAACAACAGCGTTGAGCCCGCACCACGCACCGCATTGATCAGATGGAACAGGCCTTGCTCGTCCACCGCGTCGGCATCGACATCGTCGATCAGTGCCGGCCGGGGGCCGAGATTGGCGATGCTGTCACCGATACGCCTGGCGTCGACCGCCACCGCGTTGGCGCGCGCGCGCCAGATCGAGGCCAGGTGCGTCTTGCCGGAGCCGGCGGGACCGGCCAGCACCACCACCGGCGAGGGCCAGTCCGGCCAACGGTCGACCAAAGCCACTGCTTGCGCATTGGTGCCGGAGACGACGAGGTCGTCGCGCGAATAGCCGGTGCCATGGCCGAGATCGAGCGGCAATTGGCGCGGCGGGTCGGCTTTCTGGTCGCTCATACTGGCTCAGCCATGCGGCCCGGCAAGGAACCTGGTCACCGGCCGAATCATGGCTTGATGGCCTTGCGCCGATCGGCCGGGAGCGCCGGCGCAGTGCTGCCGTGGCCCTTGTAGAGCGGCGATTCCAGATAACGGGCTATGGCAAACCGCACCAGCACGGCAACTGCCGCCGAAGCCGGCACGGCAATCAGCAGGCCGACGAAGCCGAACAGCGCGCCGAAGGCAAACAGCGAGAACATCAGCCAGACCGGATGCAGGCCGACGCTCTTGCCGACCAGCCGTGGCTGCAGGATGTTACCCTCGATGAACTGGCCGATGAAAAACACCACCGCGACGGCGACGATCATCGTCCAGTCCGGCCAGAACTGGACGAAGGCGACGCCGACGGCCAGCACCAGTCCGGTGAGCGAGCCGACATAGGGGATGAAGGAGATCAGCCCGGCGAACAGGCCGATAAGAATGCCGAAATTCAGCCCGGTCAGCGTCAGCCCGGTGGCGTACATGGCGCCCAGCACCAGGCACAGCGTGCCCTGGCCGCGCACGAAGCCGGCTGTTGCGGTGTTGATGTCCTTGGCGATCGCGCGCACCGTCGTGACGTTGTCGCGCGGCACCCAGCTGTCGATGACCGCAACCATGCGGTCCCAGTCGAGCAGCATGTAGAAAGCAACCACCGGCGTCACCACGAACAGGCTGACCACCGAGACCAGCGCCACGCCGGAACTCCAGATCGAGGTGAAGACCGTGGTGAGCAGGCCGAAGCCGGAGGTCAGCAGCGAATTTAGCCCGTCGCGCAAGCCATTGGCATTGACGCCGAATTTCTGTTCCAGCCATTTCGGATCATATGACGTGATCAGGCTTTGCAGCCGGGTCAGATAGTCCGGCAATTTGCCGGCGAAATCGGCCATCTGCGTCGCCAGCACGGGAATGAGGACGACGAAGGCCAGCACCAGCACGATGAGGAAGGTGATGAGGATGACCACCGTGGCCATGAAGCGGGACAGGCCGAGCCGCTGCAACCGGTCGGCGACCGGATCGAGGAAATAGGCGAGCACCATGCCCGCAACGAAGGGCAACAGGATGGCACTGAAGACATAGAGGAAAAGTGCGAGCACGGCGGCGCCGGCCAGCCAGAAGAAGATCTGCCGGCGGAAGGTGGATGATGCGGCGAGATCGGCAGCCGCAGCCTCGATCACCGCCGTTTCTCTCTCAACCGCCGCTTCTCTCTCAGATGTCCGGATTGGAGCCTTCGCCATAGCCGCTCATATGCCTCAGCCAAGCCACGAGATAGGCCGCGGCCGAAGCCACGGTCAAGACCCCGGACAGCAATATGAGGGCTGGCCGCAGAGGGTCGAGGTGAACGGCAAGGGCAAGTTCGCCCAGCACAACCGCCGCCAGCACGATCTGGCTAGCGGTGTTGGCCTTCGACACGAAAAGCGGCTTCATCTCGACTGGATGGGCCATGACCGACGACAACACAACGGCGCAGACGATCAGCGCGTCGCGCGACACCATGGTGACGACCAGCCACAGCGGCAATTGCCCGATGAAGCCCAGGACGACGAAGACCGAAACCAGCAGCAGCTTGTCGGCCATCGGATCGAGATAGGCGCCGAGCCTGGACTGCTGATTGAAACGACGGGCGATGAAGCCGTCGACGCCGTCGGAGATGCCAGCCACGAGGAACCCGGCAAAGGCCCATTCCCAGCGCGCCTGCAGCATCGCCAGCACCACCGCTGGCACCAGAACCAGGCGCAGGATGCTGATCAGGTTGGGGATGGTCAAATGCGCGCCTGTCGGGTTTGCATGCTGATAGATGATGGGAGACGGAGGGGATCGCAAGGGAGAAGCGCCACACATAGCAAAGGTTAGCTGGACGGCGTGGCACCGCGACCTAGGCTCACATTGTGATATTCTCTGGTTAGGCTGCAGACGCCTCAAGGATGGAAATGGGTCCTCGGGTCTGAATCACTCGCTCAAGGCGTAGCCCAGCGGCGTCGAACAAGCTTGCATATTGGACCTGCGTCCTCTCCAGGCCGCCAGTGACGGCGAGCATGACCACGTCGATACCCTTGATCTGGTTCGGTTCGTCACCTGGCGGCACGAGGGTCTCGGCCACAAGCACCTTTCCGTTCGGCAACATTGCCTTGCGGCAATTTCGCAGGATCTCCGCGGCACGCCCATCGTCCCAATCGTGAACGACCTTCTTGATGACGTAGACGTCACCGGTGGGAACGCTTTCAAAGAAATCACCTGCGATAAATTCGGTGCGCGGCAGGTCGCCTCCGGCACCCTGGCGTGCTGCCGCGACACCCGAAGGCAGATCGAAAAGCACGCCGCTCAAATGGGGGTTGCGGGCCAGGATCGCCGAGAGAAGCTGACCATGTCCGCCGCCAACGTCGACGATCCGTGTGAACGGCCTGAAGTCACAAGCTTCGGCAACGGCCTCGTTACTGCCTTGGCTCAAGGCGACCATTGCACGCTGAAACAAGGCAGCCTGCTCCGGGTGTTCCGACAGCCAGTCAAACCTTGGGCTCCCGAACACCTTATCGAAGGCTGGCTTTCCGGTGCGGACAGAATGCAGGAGCTGCTCGAAGGCAAGATAGGCCTCACTGTTGATCATGCGGACGAAGTCACGGGGACCCGGCTTATCGGAGCGCAGCGCGGCGCCAACCTCCGTCAATTCGAAATGACGGGGCAGTACTTCCCTAAAGACGCCTTCCGGCGCGAGAAGTCGCATTACTCGATAAAGCGCGTCAGCATCCGACTGAGTGGCAGCTGCAAGTTTATCCACCGACTGCTCGCTGACAGCCAGGAGATCGGGGATGCCGAGTTCGATAATTACGCGCAACGCCTGTGACACGGCGAATCCAAAGCCTAGCCTCATGATCTGTTGCGACGGATTGGGCATGGCCTGTCCCCGGATGCCTGATGCGAAGCAACAGAGCACCAACAACAGACAGACACAAGGATGCAAAGGGGTGAAGGCGCAGACGGAGCTACGGGGTTTTGCCTCCGATAAAAAGCAAGGACAGCGGGGATTTCACACAAGGGGCGCTACCGCCGCCGAAAAACCCGCTCTTCACGTTTTTTATCGGGGCAAAACTTCGGCATCCCACCGTCATCCTTGCGGGGCGAAGCCGTTCATGCGAAGAGCCCGCAAACGAAACAACGATGAGCAAGCGCCAGAAATGAGCAAGCGCAAGAACGGGCTCACCTATGCCGAGGCCGGCGTCGATATCGATGCCGGCAATCTGATGGTCGAGAAAATCAAGCCGCTGGTGCGCGCCACACGCAGGCCGGGCGCCGACGGCGAGATTGGCGGCTTTGGTGGCCTGTTCGACCTCAAGGCGGCCGGCTTCACCGATCCGGTGCTGGTCGCCGCCAATGACGGCGTCGGCACCAAGCTCAAGATCGCCATCGATGCCGGCAAGCACGACACGATCGGTATCGATCTGGTCGCCATGTGCGTCAACGATCTCGTCGTGCAAGGTGCCGAACCGCTGTTCTTCCTCGACTATTTCGCCACCGGCAAGCTCGATCCCGACCAGGGTGCCGCGATCGTCGGCGGCATTGCCGCGGGCTGCCGGCAGGCGGGCTGCGCGCTGATCGGCGGCGAGACGGCGGAAATGCCCGGCATGTATCACGGCAACGACTACGACCTCGCCGGCTTTGCGGTGGGCGCGGCCGAACGCGGCCAGCTCTTGCCGACCGACGACATCGTCGAAGGCGATGTGCTGCTTGGGCTCGCCTCCTCGGGCCTGCATTCGAACGGATTTTCGCTGGTGCGCCGCATCGTCGCCGTCAGCGGGCTCGCCTGGAGCGATCCGGCGCCGTTCAACGATGAGGCGACGTTGGCCGAGGCGCTGCTCGAGCCGACCCGCATCTACGTCAAGTCGATTCTCAAGGCCATACGCGGCACGCATGGCATCAAGGCGCTGGCCCACATCACCGGCGGCGGCTTCCCCGAAAACATTCCACGCGTGCTGCCCAAGGATTTTTCGGCCGAGCTCGACCTCGAGGCGATCGACGTCCCCGCGGTGTTCTCGTGGCTGGCCAGGACCGGCGGTGTCGCGCCGGAAGAGATGATGCGCACCTTCAATTGCGGCATCGGCATGATTTTGGCGGTTGCTTCCGGCCAGGCAGCGCAGGTCGCCGCCGTGCTGCAGGAAGCCGGCGAGACAGTGACGCCGATCGGCCGCATCGTGCCGCGCCGCGATGCCGGCGTCATCTACCGGGGCTCGATCGGCCTATGAGCGCGCAGAGGAAACGCACCGTTGTCCTGATCTCGGGGCGCGGCTCCAACATGACCGCGCTGATCGCGGCGGCCAGCGACCCGGCCTTCCCCGCCGAGATCGTCGGCGTCATTTCCGACAAGGCCGACGCCGCCGGCCTTGGTGTCGCCAAGGCGCGCGGTATCGCCACACAGATCATTCCCCGCGCCAACCATGGTAGCAAGCAGGCGCATGACGCGGCGATCGATGCGGCACTTGCAGCATTCAATGCCGAGATCGTCGCGCTGGCCGGCTACATGCGCATCCTCACGCCCGGTTTGGTCCAGAAATGGCAAGGCCGCATGATCAACATCCACCCTGCCCTGCTGCCGGCGTTCAAGGGGCTCGACACCCATGCGCGCGCGCTGGCCGCCGGCATGCGCATCCACGGCTGCACGGTTCATTTCGTCACGTCCGAAATGGACGACGGCCCGATCATCGCGCAGGCGGCCGTGCCAGTGATGGTCGGCGACAGCGCGGATGCACTGGCCGCCCGTGTGCTGAAGGCCGAGCACCAGCTCTATCCGCTGGCGCTTGGGCTGGTCGCAGAGGGCAAGGCGCGAATGGCAGCCGGCCGTACCGTGCTGGCCCACTTTGCCGACGATGCCGACAATGCCACCTCGGTGGTGATGGCGCCCGACCCACTGCGCGAGGAAGCCGACCTCGAGCAATTGGCGCGGATAACCCCCTAAGCCGGGTAGATGGGGATGAAACAGCTTCTCCTGCTTCGCCACGCCAAATCGAGCTGGGAGGACCCCAAGCTCGCTGATTTCGATCGGCCGCTCGCCGGGCGCGGGTTGAAGGCCGCCAAGCTGATGGGGCGCGAGCTTGCGGGGCGCGACTGGCTGCCGGACCTGGCACTGGTGTCGACGGCGCTGCGAACCCGCGACACGTGGCGGCTGGTTGCGGCGGAGTTGCCTGCGCACACGCGGGTCACGTTCGCCGATGCGCTCTATGATGCGTCGGCAGCGGATATTTTGGGCCAGATACGTCAGACCGACCCTTCAAGCGACAGCTTGCTGGTGGTTGGCCACAATCCGGGCCTGGAAGATTTGGCAAACCAGCTTGCCGCGCCGGGGTCGGAGGCCACGGCGCGCAAGAGGCTCGAGGAAAAGTTCCCGACTGCATCGCTTGCGCGCTTCGTCTTCGAGGGAGATTGGTCCGGCCTGTCCTCGGCCCGGCTGACGCATAGTCTGCGGCCGAGGGATCTAGGCTAACGTGCAAGACAGGTGTGACAGGCGACCTGCCGTCCACCCTGCTCGAGACATCAGTTGCCCCAGATGCCCTGGCCGGATTCCGGCCAGTCCGTGGTGGTCTTCATCTTGGTATCGGCAGCCTTGTACCCAGCCATATCCGGGTTGTTGACCGCGCCGGTGATGGCATGATCGACGCCGGCGACCGGGGCAACCATCTGGTTGGCTTCGTTGGAGCCATAGTGGTCGCTGGCGGCGAAAGCGCTGCCTGTGGCAACGAGGATGGCGGTGGCGACGAGGGCAATCCTGTTCATTTTCAAGTCTCCTGGTTCTTGGGTTGGGCGGCGTCTTGGGAGGACGGTTCCGCTAAGGACAAGACCCCAGGCAGTGCGGTTTTATTCCTTGAGACTGAACTTTTTGCCGACTGCGAAGATCGGTTGGCCAAGCGCAGGCCTAAAGCGCGTCACGTTGAAACGGATTCAGGCGGCGCGCTTAAGTCTTTGTTTTTATGCATGTCGTTGCCCAAAACCGGGCCACTTCTGGGCGACATGCACTAGTTGACGGCTATCCCTTGTGCGCAAAAAACAAGAGCGGCGGGCCAGGCCCACCGCTCTTTGTAGTCAAGGTCTGCGTCGTGGATCAGCGGCCCCAGATGCCCTGGCCAGACTGAGGCGGCACGTTCGCATTGGCGTCAGCCTGGGCCTTTTCGGACTTCAGGATCGAGCCGGTGTGCATGGTGTCCATGTTGGAAACCGAGTGGCTGGCAACCGGCTGGTTGACGTTGCTTGAGCCATAGTTGTCGCTACTGGCGAAGGCGGTGCCGGTGGCAACGAGGATGGCGGCGGCGGTGAGCGCTATCTTGGTCATTTCAAATACTCCTGAATGAAGGTTGATGGTTCTGGTTTGGGAGGGTCCGGACAGACGCCGGCTTACCGGCCCCAGATGCCCTGGCCGGATTCCGGCTGGTTCGAATCGGGCGTCAGCCAGAAGCCGTGGTGCTCGACCGGCCTACGGATCGAAGCCGTGAAGCTGTGGTCTATTCTACCAGCGGGCGCGGACACGGCCGGCTGGTTGACATTGTCGGCGCCATAGTGGTCGCTGCTGGCAAAAGCGGTGCCCGTGGCAACGAGCATGGCGGCGGCGGTAAGAGCGATCTTGGTCATTTTCTTAACTTCCAGTAGTTCTCAGTTCAGTCCGTCTAGTGGCGTGCCCTTGGGAGGAATTTCGCGTCGCTCGGACCACACCGAAATGGGTTTCTCGTTCGCCGACTTCCAATCACGAAGATGTTCCTCCGCGCTCCGAATCCAGACCTTGAAACGGGGCCAGCAGCCGAAGTGGCAAAGATTTTCTTTATCAATATCAAATAGTTACCAGATGCTCTCGGCCAACTGTATGGTCTTCCGCCGAGCCGGCGTTCACCATCTCATCACGGTCCGTCAACATAAATTGAACCGACTGGTTCGATCGACAGTGGGCGCTTGCGCGCAAGCCGATCCGTTCAACTCGATTTTGGCGCCGAAGTAAGCCGATCCCGCCCGAAAAACCCGTTGTCATCAGCCGCAAGACCGCATTTACCTTGCGTTGAAATCGATACTGTCGCTCATTCAGTCGGCATTGTCGGATGCCGCGGCTGATCAAGCCCGAGGCCATCCGGTGAAAGACTGAAGGCGGCGGATAGTGAGACAGCGATAGAAATGCGGCTGCTGCTTGTCGAAGACAATCTCGAACTGGCCGACTGGCTGGGCAAGACCCTGCGCCAGGCGAACTATGTCGTCGACGTCGTCCATGACGGCGAAGATGTCGAGCACGCGCTGGCCGCCGGCGGCCACGCGCTTGTCATCCTCGACCTTGCATTGCCGCGTATGGGCGGCCTGGAAGTGCTGCGCATGCTAAGGGCGCGCGGCAACCGGGTCCCGGTGATCGTGCTGACCGCCAATGCCAGTCTCGACGGCCGGGTCAAAGGCCTCAATGAAGGCGCCGACGACTATCTGGCCAAGCCGTTCCAGATCGAGGAACTGGAGGCGCGGATCCGCGCGCAACTGCGCCGCGCCAATGACCGCACCGCGCCTGTGGTTGCCTGCGGCGATCTCGTCTTCGACACCAACACGCGGCTGTTTTCGCTGGCCGGCGAAGCGCTGGCGTTGACACCGCGCGAACATGCGGTGCTGGAACAACTGATGGTCAAGGCCGGGCGCACCGTGAGCAAGGCGGCGCTGTCGGCGGCGATCTACGATTTCGAGACCGATGCCGACCCCAGCGCCATCGAGATCTATGTGCACCGTGTGCGCAAGAAGCTTGAAGGGTCGCGCGTCCAGATCGCCACCTTGCGTGGCCTCGGCTATCTCTTGCGCCATGAGGATTAGCAGCCTCCGTTTGCAGTTGCTGGCCTGGGTGGTGTTGCCGCTCGCCGGGCTCGCCACCATCAATCTGTGGACCAGCCATGGCAACGCGCTGGCCACCGCCGACCTGGTCACGGACCGGATGTTGTTGGGTTCGGCACGGACCATCGCGGAGCAGGTCGCCATGACAGACGGCGTGCTCGATACCTCGATACCGCCGGCGGCGATCGAGATGTTCGATACCGGCGATCGCGACAGTGTCTACTACCATGTCAAGACTGCCAGAGGGCGGCTGCTGACCGGCTATCCCGACCTGCCGGAAGCGCCGAAGCACCCAAGCATCGAGGCCACCTATCGCGACCACCGGCTGCGGCTGCTTACTTTCAGCCACACCGTGGTCGGCGCCGGAGACGACTCGCCGATATCGGTTACCGTTGGCGTCACGCTTGCCGGGCACGATGCGATGGTGCGGCATTTGTGGTTCAACGCTTTCGCCCAGCAACTGGCGCTGGTGGCTATTGCCGGCATCTTCGTGCTGTTGGGCCTGCGTCGCGGCCTCGCACCGCTAATCCGGCTGCGCGACGCCGTGCGGTCGCCAAGCCGCAGCGACCTCGACCCGGTCGAGGTTCCTGGCGCGCAAAGCGAGATCCGCCCGCTCATCGATGCGCTGAACGCCTATATGGAGCGGGTGCGGGCGCAGATGGCGGCGCAGCGGCGCTTCATCGCCAATGCGGCGCACCAGCTGCGCACGCCGTTGGCGTTGCTGTCAACGCAGGCGAGCTACGCGCTGCGCGAAAGTGCCGCCGAAGCGCGTCAGGAGGCCCTGGTGGCGCTCCAGGCTAGCTCCGGCAGACTGGCGCGGCTGGCCGAACAGCTCCTGACCCTGTCGCGCGCCGAGCCGGGCAGCCGGCGGCCGCGCGCCGACCGCGTCGACCTGACCGAAGCCGCCCGCCATGTGCTGGAAACGCAGGCGCCGACAGCAATCGGTCGCAACATCGATCTCGGCCTCGAGGAGGCAGGATCCGTGCCGGTCATCGGCGACGGCACTATGCTGCGCGAGATGATCGTTAACGTTGTCGACAACGCGCTGCGCTATTCGCCGGCCGGCGGCAGCATCACGGTCAAGCTGGCGGCCGTTGACGACGAAGCCGTGCTGACGGTCACCGACGACGGGCCCGGCATCCCAGTGGACGAGCGAGACCATGTTTTCGAGCGCTTCTACCGCGTTGCCGGATCGACCGAGGAAGGCAGCGGCCTTGGCCTCGCCATCGTGCGCGAGGTCGTCGAAAATACCGGCGGCCGCGTCACCCTCGGGGATGGCGCGACCGGCGGCCTGGTGGTTGAGGTCAGGCTGCCTTTGGCGAGCAGCTAGGCTTGCCGCTCACTGCGTCTCATGCAGTGGCTGGGGACGCCATTTCGCCAAGCGATCCTCGACCATGGTCATCAGATATTCGGCACCGAGCGCCACCACCATGACGATGACGATCGCGGCATACATGCCGGCGGCGTCGAAGGATCCCTTGGCGATGTTGATCAGCAGGCCGATGCCGTATCGCGAGCCGACGAACTCGCCAACGATCGCGCCGATGATGGCAAAGCCGAAGCTGACATGCAGGCTGGCGAAAATCCAGCTCATCGCCGAAGGGACGATCACCGAGCGGGTCAACTGCCAGTTGGATGCACCCAAGATGCGCGCATTGGCGATCATCGCCCTGTCGGCTTCCCGGACGCCCTGGAAGGCATTGTGGAACACGACGAAGAAAACCATCACGAAGGCAAGTGCCACTTTCGAAGCGAGGCCGAGGCCAAGAATCATGATGAAGATCGGCGCCAGAACCACGCGCGGAACGGAATTGATCACCTTGATGTAGATGGAGAAGATATCGGCGGCCATGCGGTTACGGCCAAGCGCGACGCCGATGATGATCCCAGCAACCGAGCCAGTCACAAAGCCGATGACCGATTCCTCCATTGTGACATAGAGGTGGTACCACAGAGGCCCCTCTGACGTTCCTTCTGTCGTCCATTCGTACAGCCGCTGCGCGATCGCGCTCGGCATTGCGTAGAAGAACGGATCGATCCAGGCTTGGCGCGCGGCGATTTCCCACAGGCCGAGAAAGGCGATCAGAATGGCGACCCGCCAGAATATCACGGTGCGGCGGCGGTGCCGTGCCGCCTTCGCGGCGGCTGCCTCGATTTCCGCATCCGAAGTGCCCGGACTGAAAGCTCCTGCGCTGATGTCAATGGCGGCATCGGTCATGGCGTTCCTCCTCAGGCTGCGGCGCGCGCATAGCTGGTTTCAACCTCTTCCTTGAGGTCGGCCCAGATCGTGCGCGAGTAATTGATGAAGCTCTGCTCGTAGCGGATATCGGCGACCACGCGCGGGCGCGGCAGATCGATGGTGTAGACCGATTTCACCGTGGCCGGTCCGGCGGTCAGGACATAGACCTTGTCGGCGAGCGCAATCGCCTCTTCGAGATCATGCGTGACGAAGACCACCGAAGCCTTTGCCTCAGACCACAGGCGCAGCAGTTCCTCGTGCATCAGCACGCGCGTCTGAACATCGAGCGCGGAAAACGGCTCATCCATGAGAAGAATCTCGGGTCCGTTTATGAAAGTCTGGGCCAACGCCACACGTTTGCGCATGCCGCCAGAAAGCTGATGCGGATAGTGCTGCTCGAAACGTGACAAGCCGACACGCGCCAGCCAGTCGCGCGCCGCGGCCGTAGCGTCCGACTTCGCTCTACCGCGAAAGAGTGGACCAGCCATCACGTTTTCGATCACCGTTCGCCAAGGAAACAAGGCGTCACTTTGGAAAACAAAACCAATGCGCGGGTCTATTCCCGTGACCGGGGCGCCCATGACGCGAACCTCGCCGGCACTTGGGCTTGCCAACCCCGTGACAAGGTTGAGGGTGGTGGATTTTCCGCAGCCGGTCGGGCCGACAACAGCGACAAATTCGCCGCGTTCAACGGTCATGGTGAAATCGCGTAATGCTGTCAGCGATTTGCCGGTGGGTGAAAGGAAACGCCGGCTGACGTTGATCAGCTCGATCGCCGGTGCATTTTTTTCAATGGCCATGGTGGAACTCCTGGGTACGAGCCGACGCCCGCCCGTCGGCCCTAGGCCGCCGGACGTGAGAAACTGACGGGCACCGGCGCGATGTCGTTCATCGCGCCGGCACTGTCTGCTACTTGGCGTTCTTGACGAATTCCGAGGTGTAGGTCTTGGAGAGGTCGATCTGCTTGCCCTGTAGTTCCTTCTTGAAGGCCGAAAGAACCGTCAGCACTGTCTCAGGACCCCCTTCGGGCATTATCCCGTCGGGAGTGAACATGGCCTTGCCTGCATCGAGGGCCTTCACGTAGCCCTCCTTGTCGCCGACATAATAGTCTTTCGGCATCTTGTCGGCGATTTCGGCGCCAGTGTGGGTGTTGATGAATTTCTGCGTCTTGACGAAGGCATTGGCCAGCTTCTGCACGACGTCCTTATGCGCTTCGACCCAATCGGTCTGCATATAGAGGGAGGCGGCCGGGTAGGTGCCGCCGAGAGCAGCCTTGGTGCCTTCCATTGTGCGCATGTCGATGAGAACGGACGCTTCGCCGGTCTTCAGCAGTCGCGTGATCGTCGGCTCTGTCGTCATGCCTGCCTGGATCTTGTCCTGCTGCATGGCAGCGATGAAGGTGGTGCCGGCGCCGACCGGAACAGAGGTGAAGTCACCGAGCTTCAAACCGTTCTTGACGGCGAGGTATTCCGTAAGAAAATTCGTCGATGAGCCCAGACCGGTCACGCCCAGGCTCATGCCCTTGAAGTCGGCTGGCGATTTGATCTCGGGGTGTTTCGCCGAAACAAGCTCGACCTCGCCCGGCGCCTGGCTGAACTGGACGATGGATTCGACGAATTTGCCCTTTGCCTGCAGGTCGATGCAGTGATCGTAGAAGCCGACAACCCCCTGCACGGCACCGGCGAGCATCTCGTTTTCGGCATCGACGCCGGCCGGTTCATTCAGCAACTCAACATCGAGACCCTCGTCCTTGAAGTAACCGAGCGCCTCGGTCAGCTTGGCGGGCAGATAGATCTGTTTCTCATAACCGCCGACCATGATGGAGACTTTTTCGTCGGCGCGCGCAGACGGCGCGGACAAGGCCATGACGGCGACAAGTGCGGTTGTGGCGGCTGAATCAAGCAGTATTCGCGCGAGCGACATGGCCTCTTCCCTTTGTTCGTTTCCCGCGCCCTCTCTCTCCCATCGCTTTCCGCGACAAATACGGGGCGCGCGCCCAACACTTATGGCACCAAGCTTTCATTCACCTTTCAAGGCCGTGCCGAAAATCACCGCAAACCTTACGGATCGGTAAGCCGATGCTAGCCCGATCATGATCTGGATAGAGCCAGTTGCCGAAAACGAGGATCAGCAGCAGTTCGTTTGGCTAATCACGAGATCCGGTCGCGGACCGTTCACCTCGCTCGATCGCTCAATCCCAGCACGTCGCGCATATCATATTCACCGGGCGAGCGCCTCGCGACCCAGAGTGCCGCGGCGATGGCGCCACGGGCGAACATGCTGCGGTCGCCGGCCGCATGCGACAAGGTCACCGTCTCGCCCTCGGCGCAGAAGCTGACGCTGTGCTCGCCAACGATGCTGCCGCCGCGCATCACCGCAAAGCCGATCTCACCGGGCGGCCGCACGCCTGTGACGCCATCGCGGACGCGCCTTGCGACCGTGTCCAGTTCGATGCCGCGCCCGCTGGCGGCGGCTTGTCCCAGCATCAGCGCCGTCCCGGACGGCGCATCGATCTTGTGGCGATGATGCGCCTCGACAATCTCGACATCCCAGTCCTCGGGATCGAGCGCTCGCGCCGCCTGCTCGACCAGTCCGACCAGCATATTCAGCCCGAGCGAAAAACTGCCGGAGCGGACGATGGCGATGGTCTTCGCGGCATCGGCGATGGCGGCCAGCTCAGCAGCATCGAAACCTGTCGATCCAACGACCAGCGCCGGCCCGCCTCGATCGGCGCAAAACCTTGCCAGATCGGCCGAGGCCGCCGGCGTGGTGAAATCGATCACCACATCGGCCTCGGCAAGTGCCTCGTCGCGGCTCCCCAGCCCTTCGCCGACAATGCCCGGTCGGTGGAAGCGACCGGCGAGCGCCAGCCGCGCATCGGCCTGGACGGCGTTCGCCATCTGGCGGCCCATGCGACCCAGTGCACCCGCGATGGCGATCCTGACCGGTGGTTGGGGCATGGCGCTTATCTCGCGGCTATTTCCACATGCCGCGCATGCGCGCGCCAATGTCGACGCGCACCTCCGGCCGGGGCGCCCTGCCCTGTGCCGCCTGCGCGCTCGGCCACGAGACCTGCTGGAAGGCTGCAAGGATCGAGGCCGGGATGAAACGGGTGCGCGAGGCATAGAGATGGCGGTCGCCGCGCGCCGCCTGGCCGTGCGGAAAGAAGCGCTGCGGCATGACCAGGCTGAGATTGTCCTTGGCCCTGGTCATCGCCACGTAGAGCAGCCGGCGCTCCTCCTCGATGTCCTCCTTGGTGCCGACGCCGAGATCGGCCGGGATGCAGCCGTCGACCGTGTTGAGCACGAAGACATTCTTCCATTCCTGGCCCTTGGCCGAATGGATTGTCGACAGGATCAGATAATCCTCGTCACGGTGCGGCGGTCCGGCCTGGTCGCTGGTCGCGTCCGGCGGATCGAGCGTCAGCTCGGTGAGGAAGCGTTCGCGTGAGGCATAGCCCGAGCCGATCTGTTCGAGCTGCAAAAGGTCGGCCCGGCGCGTGATCGCATCCTCGTGGATGCGCTCCAGATGCGGCTCGTACCAGAGCCTGACCTGTTCGAGATCGGCCGGCCATTTGGCGCCGGCCCGCAGGCCGGAATAGAGGGAGACGAAGCCCGGCCAGTCATCGGCCGCGCGCTGCGGCGGGCGCCAGCCGGCCAACCCCATCGCCTCGTCCAGCGCGGTGGTCATCGTCTCGACGATTTGCGCGGCGACCGAAGGGCCGATGCCCGGCATCAGCTGCAGCACGCGGAAGCCGGCGACGCGGTCGCGCGGGTTTTCGGCAAAGCGCAGCACCGCAAGCACATCCTTGACGTGAGCAGCATCGAGGAACTTCAGGCCGCCGAACTTGACGAAGGGAATGTTGCGCCGGGTCAGCTCGATCTCCAGCGGGCCGCTATGGTGGGAGGCGCGAAACAGCACCGCCTGCGATTTCAGCGCCGTGCCAGCTTCTCGCTCGGCCAGAATGGTATCGCAGACGAAATTGGCCTGCTCGACCTCATCGCGCACGCTCACCAGCCTTGGCTTGTCGGTGGATTTGCGCTCCGACCAAAGGTTCTTGGTGAAGCGCTCCGAGGCCTCGCCGATCACCGCATTGGCGGCGGCCAGGATGGTCTCGGTCGAGCGATAATTGCGCTCCAGCATCACCACGTCGGCGGCCTGCGCGAACTGCTGGGGAAAATCGAGGATGTTGCGCACCTCGGCGGCACGGAACGAATAGATCGACTGCGCGTCGTCGCCGACCACCGTCAGCCCGGCGCCGTCGGGTTTGAGCGCCATCAGGATCGAGGCCTGCAGCCGGTTGGTGTCCTGGTATTCGTCGACCAGCACATGGTCGAAACGCCCACCGAGATGCGCGGCTATTTCGGGCTCGGCCGCCATCTGCGCCCAGTAGAGCAGCAGGTCGTCGTAATCGAGCACGTTCTGCGCCTGCTTGGCCTCGACATATCCGGCGAACAATTGCTTCAGCTGCTCCGCCCAGCCGGCGCACCAGGGAAAGGCGGACCCCAGCACTTCGCCCAGCGGCGCCTGCGCGTTGACGGCACGCGAATAGATGGCAAGGCAGGTGCCCTTGGTCGGAAAGCGCGCTTCCGTCTTCGAGAACCCCAGCTCATGCCGGATCAGATTCATCAGGTCGGCGGAATCCTCGCGATCGTGGATGGTGAAGGCCGGATCGAGGCCAATCTCCAGCGCATAGTCGCGCAGCAGCCGGGCGCCGATGCCGTGAAAGGTGCCGGCCCAGGTCAGAGCGTCGGTGATCACCGCGGCGTCGCGGCCGAGCACCTCGCCGGCGATGCGCTCGACGCGCCTGGCCATTTCGGACGCGGCGCGGCGCGAAAAGGTCATCAGCAGGATGCGGCGCGGGTCGGCCCCCTTGACGATCAGATGGGCGACGCGATGCGCCAGCGTGTTGGTCTTGCCTGAACCGGCGCCGGCAATGACCAGCAGCGGTCCGGCAATCTGGCCGTCACCATGCTCGACCGCCAGACGCTGGGCGTCGTTCAGCCGTGTGAGATAGGCGGGCTGGACGGTCTGGTCCCGAAAGGTCGAATCAGAGGTGGCGAGGTTCATCGCCCATCAAGCATCGTTTCTGCTTTGTTCGCAACGCCGATGCGAGGATGAATTGGCGTATGAGAAAGGACTTTTGGGGAAGGAGGCCGGCGCCGCTTGGGAGGAAGAATGAAGCGCCGGCCAAGCGGATAAGAGGTCCGCCGCACATTGGAGCCTAGCTGAGTCTTTCCCTCGCGTCATCGGGCGATCGTTTTAGTTAAAAGCGTACCGATCCGCTGCACGTCGCCGGCCCGTCACAGTCGTGTCTTGACCATCATGCCGGCAATTTCCTTGAGCAGTTTTGCCGCCACGGTGGCGGTCAGGTTGGCGATGTCGCGAGGCGGGTTTAGTTCAACGATATCAGCCGCCACGATCGGCTGGTTGACCGATTGAATCAGGCTGATGACCTGACGGGTGGTCAGACCGCCGGGTTCGCGGTGCGAGACGCCTGGCGCAAAGGCCGGGTCGAGCCCGTCGAGGTCCATCGAGATGTAGACCGGCGTCTTGAGATCGAGCCGCAGATCGTCGCCGAACCGCGCCGCCTCGATCACCTCGACGCCGAACCGCTTGAACTGGTCGCGATGATGGTCGTTGACGGTTCGCAGGCCGACCTGGATGAGGCGGTCGGCAAGCCGCTGTTCCATGATGCGGGCAAAGGGCGAAGTGTGGGAGCGCGGATTGCCCTGATAGGCATCGTACATATCGGGATGCGCGTCGATGTGCAGAATGGTCAGGCTGGGATGTCGGCGGCGCACCGCGCGCAGTATCGGCCAGGAAATGGCATGGTCGCCGCCGAGGCAGATCAGCGGATCGCCCAACTCCAGCACGCGCCCAACCTCACCTTCGATCAAGTCCCATGGATCGGTGGCGGAGTCGAAGCCGATGTCGCCATGATCGACAAGCCTGTCGGTCAGATCAAAACCAGTTTCGCTCCACATGCTGTAGGCATCGGAGAACAATTCGGGACGGATATGGGCAGGCGCCTGCGCCGGGCCCTTGAAGAAAGACGAGTTGTCGTCGTGGGGAATTCCCAGCAGCGAAATCCTGGTCATCAGCGTCCGATCTCCGTCAGCAGGGAATTTCAATAAGCGCGGGAGTTGGCTGGCGATAGCGATGGTGTTTGGGCCAGCGGCGGGCGCGCCCCGGCAATCAAAACGCAATCAACTCCCGGCTTCGCCGCCCAGTCTTTGCCTGACCACGGCGACATGAAAATTCGTGCCGAACAGCAGCCCGTCATCGTTGAAGTCGTAGCTCGAATTGTGCAGCGGCGCGGACGTCTCGCCATTGCCGAGGAAGACGAAACAGCCCGGCACATGGTCAAGGAAGCGGGCGAAATCCTCCGAGGCTGTCATCGGCTCGCGGGCGACGGCGATTTTGCCGGGCGCGAAAACGCTTCTCGCGGCAGCAAACGCCGCTTCGACCAGTTCGGCATCGTTGCTTAGCGGCACGAACTCGCGGCTGTAACTGACCTTGGCGCTAACATTGTAGGCGACGGCGGTGCCCTCCGCGATGATGCACATCTGCCGCTCGATCTCCGCGCTGACCTCGGGGCGGAAGCTACGCGCATCGCCGAGAATGCGGGCAAGACCGGGCAGTGCGTTGCGGGTGCCGTCGGTGATCAGCTCGGTCACCGAAACCACCGAAATGTCGGCCGGACTCAGCCGGCGCGAGACGATGGTCTGCAGATTGGTGACCAGCGCGCAGGCGGCGACCAGCGTTTCGTTCCCCGAATGCGGCCGCGCCGCGTGACCGCCAAGCCCTTTCAACACGATCTCGAAGTTGTCCTCGGCCGACATGATCGGGCCGGCGCGGGTCTCGAAATGCCCGACCGGCAGCCCGGGCATGTTGTGCAGGCCAAAGATCTCGTCGAATGGGAAGCGCTGCATCAACCCATCGGCGAGCATCGCGAGGGCGCCCCTGCCCCATTCCTCGGCTGGCTGGAAGATGAAGCGTACGGTGCCATCGAAACCGCCCTCTTCGGCCAGCAGCTTTGCCGCGCCGAGCAGCATGGTGGTGTGGCCGTCATGGCCGCAGGCGTGCATGATGCCGGGATTGCCGGAACGGTAGGGCACGGCAGATTGCTCCGTGATGCGCAAGGCATCCATGTCGGCCCTGAGCGCAATCGCCCGGTTGCCGCTGCCGCGTTTCAGCGTGCCGACAACGCCGGTGCCGCCGACGCCCTCAGTGACATCATCGAGGCCGAATTCGCGCAGCTTGGCGGCGACGAAAGCCGCGGTGCGCCTTTCCTCGAAGCCGAACTCCGGATGCGCGTGCAAATCGCGCCGCCAGACAATCATCTCCTGCTTCAGCGCGTCACAATCGAATTCGGACATTTCGTCTGTCCCTCTGACCTACTTCGCAAGTTCTGTGACCACATCAAGCAGGATGTTGGCACCGGCAACAAGCTCGGCATCCTCCGTGTGCTCGCGCGGATTGTGGCTGATGCCGCCGGCGCTCGGCACGAAGATCATCGCTGCTGGCGCGATACGCGCCATCATCTGTGCATCGTGGCCGGCGCCGGACGTCATGCGTTTGACGCCGAGACCGCGGGTTTTCGCGGCAGCCTCGATCAGTTCGACAATGCGGATGTCGAAGATCACCGGCTCGAAGCGGGCCAGCACCTCGACCGAGATCGTCACGCCTTCGGCGGCGGCAAGCTGTTCGAGACAGGCAGCAAGTGCGGCCTCCTCAGCCTGCAGCCGCTGCTCATCGGGATCGCGCAGATCGACGGTGAAGACGGCCTGGGAGGGAATGACGTTGATGGCATTCGGCTCGAAGCGCATCGTGCCGACGGTGGCGACCGTCGGCGTGTTCGAGGCTTTGGCCCTATCGTGCAGGAAGGTGATGACCCGCGCGGCGGCGTGGCCGGCGTCGCTGCGCATCGACATCGGCGTGGTGCCGGCATGGTTGGCGACGCCGTCGATGGTGATGCGTTGCCAGGAGATGCCCTGCAGATTCTCCACCGCGCCAATCGGCACGCCTTCGCGCTCCAGCACCGGCCCCTGCTCGATATGCAGTTCCAGATAGGCGTGCGGCTTGAGGAAGCCGGGCTCCTTGTCACCGGCATAGCCGATGCGGGCAAGCTCCTGCCCGAGCACGCTGCCGTCTGTGCCGACAGCCGCCAGCACCGTCTCGAAGCCGATGCCGCCGGCATGGACCAGCGAGCCCATCATATCGGGGGTATAGCGCACGCCCTCCTCGTTGGTGAAAGCGGCGACCGCGACCGGGCGCGGCGGCGAAAAGCCCGATGCCTTGAGGGTCTCGATCACCTCCAGCCCGGCAAGCACACCGTAGCAGCCGTCATAGATGCCGGCATCGATAACCGTGTCGATATGCGAGCCGATGAGCAGTGGCGCCTGTCCGGCATTGTTAGGGCCTTGCCAGATGCCGAAGATGTTGCCGATCCGGTCGATGGCAACATCGAGACCGGCCTGCCGAAGCCAGCCGACGAGCAGGTCGCGGCCCAGCCTGTCGGTGTCGGAGGCCGCCAATCGGATCAGCCTGCCCTCGCTGTCACGGCCGATGGCGCCGAGTTCACGGATACGGCCAAGCAGGCGCTGCGCATCGACCGTGATCACAACGTCTTTCCTGCAAGCATCTTGCCGGCCAGCACATCGGCTGGGCTCATGCCAACCAGCTCGGCATAGCGATGCGGGTCGGTGGCGCCTTCGGTGTTGATCACCAGAACCCGCGATTTGCGGTCCAGGCCAAGGTCAGCCTTGTTTTCGGCCACCGCCCGCATCAATCCGGCCAGGCCTACGCCGCCGCTTTCGCCGGCGACGATCACCGGATCGCCGGCACTTGGGCGCGCCAACCGCCGCATCACCGCGACGGCCTCGTCCTCATCCACCGTCATGAAGGCATCGGCGGCGCGCGCCAGCACGCGCCAGGCGACTGGAGAGGCCTCGTAGCATTCCAGCATGGCCATCACCGTTGGCTGGCCATGCGCGACTTTCACCGCGCGCCCGGCCTGGGCGGCTGCAAAGACGCAAGCGGCGCGCGCGGGCTCGACTACGATGAAGGTCGGTCTGGCGTCACCGAGCACGATGGCGAGGTGGCCAGCCAGCGCGGCGGCAATGCCGCCGACACCGGCCTGGACGAAGACGTGGGTCGGCGGCTCGCCGAGCTGGCGCAACGCTTCGCGCACGATCGCCGTATAGCCCTGCATGACGAGGCCGGGAATACGCTCATAGCCCGGCCACGAGGTGTCGGAGACCACGGTCCAGCCCTTTTCGGCAGAAACCTGAGCGGCTTGCCTGACCGAGTCGTCATAATTGCCGTCGACGCGGATCATCTCGGCTCCATAGCGAGCGATGGCGGCGATACGCTCCTCGCTGACGCCGGCGTGGACGAAGATCGCCGCCCGCGCACCGACGAGTTGCGCCCCTTGCGCGACCGACCGGCCGTGATTGCCGTCGGTGGCGCAGGCAACCGTCATCGTCGCGGCAACCGCCCGTACATCTGGCTGGTCGAGATCGGCCACGTCGACGCTCCGGCCAAGCAACCGGCCGGCCTCTTCCAGCACCAGGCGGAAGACGGCATAGGCGCCGCCAAGCGCCTTGAAGCTGCCGAGGCCGAGGCGAAAGCCCTCGTCCTTGACATGCAACGCACGGAGGCCAAGTTCAGCCGCCAGCGCCGGCAGCGCATGCAGCGGCGTCATCCGGTGATTGTCGCGATGGGCAAGGAAACGCCCGACCGTATCGGCCCCGGCTACTCCAAGCATTTCGGCGTCGGCCGGGTCGAGCGGCTGGCGGTGCAAGGCATTGTGATTGAGCAGGAACACTGGCGGCCTCCTTGGCGTTCAGCGAGACCATATTGCAGGACCGGTGCAAAGAGCGCTGTAATATGGGCCTCGAAATGCAAGTTTGTTTCGTCAGGATTCTCTCCATTGCCTTTCTCGCCGCCCGCGCTCGACAGTTTCGATCTCGCCATCCTTGCCATCCTGCAGCGGGACAACACGACGCCGCAGCGGCTGATCGGCGAAGCCGTCAACCTGTCGGCGCCGGCGGTGCAGCGCCGCATCAAGCGCATGGAACAGACCGGCGTCATTGCCGGCAACGTCGCCGTGGTCGAGCCGGCGGCGGTCGGCCATCCCATCACCATCTTCGTCGAGGTGGAGCTCGAGAGCGAACGCGCGGAGATGATCGACGCGGCCAAGCGGCAATTCTCGGCCGCGCCGGAAGTCCAGCAATGCTACTACGTCACCGGCGAGGCCGATTTCATCCTGGTCATCACCGTGGCCGACATGGCCGCCTATGAGGCGCTGACGCGAAAACTGTTCTTCGACAGCAACAATGTGCGGAAGTTCCGCACCTTCGTCGCCATGGACCGCGTCAAGGTCGGGCTGACGGTGCCCTTGCCTGGCTGAGAATGGCTGGCAGGCTCCGGCTGCCATGCTTTTGACATTCCCGGACGCGAATTTGTTGACGGAGGCGCGCTTGGACGACATCACCTCAGTTGCAATCATCGGTGCCGGACCGGCAGGCCTGGCTGCTGCGGCTTGCCTGCGACAGGCCGGCGTCGACTTCATTCTTCTCGAAAAGGAGGCGCAGGCCGCACCCGCCTGGCGACGCCACTATGAGCGCGTCCACCTGCACACGACCAAACGCTATTCCTCGCTGCCCTTCGTACCCTTTCCCAAGGATTATCCGCGCTACGTGCCGCGCGATCTCTTCGCCGACTACCTCGACGCCTACGCGCAACGCTTCGACCTGCGGCCCCGATTTGGAGAAACGGTACGGGCGGTCACCCGGCAAGGTCGGAGCTGGCTTGTCGAGGCGACATCCGGCGCCCTGCATGCCTCCCACGTGGTGATCGCGTCGGGCTATAACGCCGAGCCGCTGATGCCTGGATTTGCCGGCGCCGATGCCTTCAGCGGTAAAAGGCTGCATAGCGCCGACTATCGCAACGCCTCGCCTTTCGCCGGCCAGTCGGTGCTGATCGTCGGCATGGGCAACACCGGCGCCGAGATTGCGCTCGATCTGGTGGAAGGCGGCGCGCGACCGACGATTTCGGTGCGCGGCGGCGTTCATATCGTGCCGCGCGAGCTGTTAGGCGTGCCCATCCAGATGATCGGCATGGCGGCGCGCCTGGGGCCGCAACGCATCAATGATGCGTTGTTCCCCATCATCCTCGATCTGGCACTGGGCAGGCTGGAGAAATACGGGCTCAAGCGGCCGAAGCAAGGACTGCTGCGGCAGATCGCTCTTGCATCGCGCATTCCGGTGATCGATGTCGGCACCATACGCAAGATCCGCGAAGGCGCGATCAAGGTCGCGCCCGACATCGCCGAGATATCAGAACGAGGCGCTCGTTTTGCCGACGGCAAGCGCGACGAGTTCGATGCGATCATCTTCGCCACCGGCTTCCGGCCGGGCTATGCTGGGTTGCTGCAGCCCGACGTCCAGCCGGGGCCTAGCGGCGTCAACGAGAGGGCGTCAGAGCTCGGCCTCTATCTCATCGGCTTTCACAATGCGGTCACTGGATTGCTGCGCGAAATCTCGATCGAGGCAGAGCAGATCGCCGACGACATCCGCCTCCGGCGAGATCGAAAAAAGGCGGCTGAAATCCTGCCGGTATGATTCGGCGCGCGACGAGCCGAGTTCGCTTCCGTTTCAGCTTGCCGCGCGCAGCCAGACCTTGTTGTCGTGGAAGGCAGCGCCGCCATAGGGTGCGGGTGCGTCGGCGCCGGTCAGCACGTTGATGCCCTCGCCGCGCTCATGCGCGCTGTTGGGCCAGATGCCCTCGGCGATGACGACGCCACGCTTGATGCCGTCGAACAGTCTCGCGTGCAGCACCACTTCGCCGCGCTGGTTGCCGACCTCGACGCGGTCGCCGTCGGCCAGCCCATGAGCCGCCGCATCGTCGGGATGCAGAAGCAGTTCCGGCCGAACCTCCTTGGCCTTCGACACCGGTGTTTCCGAGAAGGTCGAGTTGAGGAAATTGCGCGCCGGCGATGTCGTCAGCCGGAACGGATGCGCCTCATCGGCGACCTCGATCAGGTCGACATGGTCGGGGAATTCCGGCAGCCGCTCCACCGGCCCGAACAGGCCCATGCTCTTCGGCGGCCGGTTGGGCGCCGCCTGCCCGGTCCAGTCGGCGCGGAAGCGGAATTTTCCATCCGCATGGCCGAATCCCTTGATGAAATGCGCGGTGTCGAAATCCGGCTGCAGGTCGACCCACTTGTCTTCCTTCAAGCTATCGAAGCTGCCCAGCCCGCGCTTGCCCAGGATGATGTCGATATGCTGCTGTTCGGTCAGGCCGAAGCCTGGACGATCGGCGACGCCGAGGCGCTCAGCCAATTCCTCGATGACGAAATGGTTGGTGCGTGGCCCTTCCGGCGGGTCGATCAGCTTGGGGCCGAGCGTGATGTGCTGGTTGCCGCCGCCCTTGTAGACGTCGTCATGCTCGAGGAACATTGTCGCCGGCAACACGACATCGGCGAGCCTGGCCGTGTCGGTCATGAACTGCTCGTGCACGCAGGTGAACAGGTCGTCGCGCAGAAAACCCTGCTTCACCAGCCGCTGCTCGGGCGCGACATTAACAGGGTTGGTGTTCTGGATCAGCATCGCCGTCACCGGCGGGCCGCCATAGAGCGCGTCCTTTGCCCCGGTCAGCACCGGGCCGATGCGCGAATGGTCGAGATAGCGGACCGAGGGATCGCGCATCTTCGTACCTTCCAGCACCTCCTGGTTGAGCTTGAAGATGCCGGAATTGGAATGGAAGGCGCCACCGCCCTCATATTGCCAGCAGCCGGTGACGGCGGCGATGGAGGCGGCGGCGTGCATGTTGACCGAGCCGTTGCGCTGGCGCGAAAACCCGTAACCGAGACGGAAATAGGTCTTCTTGGTCGTGCCGACGAGGCGGGCGAAAGCCTCGATCTCGGCGACCGTCAGAGCGGTGATGCTGGCCGCCCATTCCGGCGTGCGCGTCCGCAGATGCTCTTCCAGCCCCTTTGGATCATCGGTGTATTTTTCGAGATAGGCGCGGTCGGCCATGCCTTCCCTGAACAGCACGTGCATGACCGCGCAGGCCAGCGCTCCGTCGGTGCCGGGCTTCAGCACCAGGCCGAGATCGGCCTGCCTCATCGTCGCGTTCTCATAGACGTCGATGACGACGATCCTGGCGCCGCGCTCCTTGCGCGCCTTGATGGCGTGGGTCATGACGTTGACCTGCGTGACCACGGCATTGGTGCCCCAGATCACCACGCAATCGGATTTCGCCATCTCGCGCGGATCGGGTCCGCGCAAGGCTCCGGCCCCCATCATCCAGCCGGTCCAGGCCAGATTGGTGCAGATCGAACCGAAAAAGCCGGAATACTTCTTGGCGTGGCGCAGCCGGTCGATGCCGTCGCGCTGCACCAGCCCCATCGTGCCGGCATAGTAATAGGGCCAGACCGTCTCCGAGCCGTATGTCTTCTCGGCCGCGATGAACTTTTCGGCGACGAGGTCGAGCGCGGCCTCCCAGCTGGCGTTTTTCCAGGCACCGTCGCCCTTGGCGCCGACACGCACCAGCGGCTTCATCAGACGGTCGGGATGATGGACGCGGTCGGCATAGCGCCCGACCTTGGCGCAGATGACGCCTGATGTATAGCTGTTGGCCTTGGCGCCATGGACGCGGCCGATGCGGTTGCCGTCAAGCAACTCTACCTCGAGCGCGCAGGTCGATGGGCAATCATGCGGACAGGCCGAATGGCCGATGCGAAGCTTGGCGTGCTGGTTCATGGGAGTTGTCTAGCGGCTATCGAATGCGGCGTGTAGGGCCAGATGAGGCCCTTACCTTCTCCCCCTACTCCGCCGTGCCTTCCTCGTATTCGGCCGACATGGTCAGCCATTTTTCCTCGTGGCCGGCCAGCGTTTGGGCCAGCTGCGAGCGCTCCTTGGCCAGCCGGGTCGCCGTCGAGGGATCCTTCTCGTAGACGGCTGGATTGGACAGTTCGTCCTCGATGCCGTCGATGCGCTTGCGGATGCGGTCCATCAGCGCTTCGGTGGCGCGGATTTCCTTGGCCAGCGGCTCGAAGGCGGCGCGACGCGCCGCCGCGTCGCGGCGGCGGTCGGCCTTTGACGCCTTGTCCGCCTCGCGCTTGCCGCGGCGGTCGCCGGAGACACCGGTGACCAGCGTCTTGTAGTCTTCGAGGTCGCCGTCATACGGGTTGACCGCGCCGTCCTTGACCAGCCACAGCCGGTCGGCGGTCGCCTCGAGCAGATGGCGGTCGTGCGAGATCAGGATCACGGCGCCCGGAAATTCGTTCAGCGCATGGATCAGCGATTCGCGGCTGTCGATGTCGAGATGGTTGGTCGGCTCGTCGAGGATGAACAGGTTCGGTCCCTCGAAGGCCGACAGACCCATCAGAAGCCGCGCCTTCTCACCACCCGACAGGTCCTTGGCGGCGGTGTTCATCTTCTCGGTGGTGAGGCCGAACTGGGCGACACGGCCGCGCACCTTGGATTCCGGCGCCTCCGGCATCAGCCGGCGGACATGCTCATAAGCGTTCTCCTCCGGGCGGAGATCGTCGAGCTGATGCTGGGCGAAGATCGCCACCTTCAGGCCGGGCGCCACCGTCATGGTGCCGGTCTCCTGCTTCAGCCGGCCGGACAGCAATTTGGCGAAGGTCGACTTGCCGTTGCCGTTGGCGCCGAGCAGCGCGATGCGGTCGTCGGCGTCGATGCGCAGCGTCATCTTCTTGAGGATCGGCTGCCCCTCGGTGTAGCCGACATTGACGTTGTTCAGCGCTACGATCGGCGAGGCTACCGTCTTCACCGGCTCGGGGAAGGAGAACGGCCGCACCGTATCGTTAACGATCGCGGCGATCGGCTTCATCCTTTCCAGCGCCTTGATGCGCGACTGCGCCTGTCTCGCCTTGGAAGCCTTGGCGCGGAAGCGTTCGACGAAGGATTCCATATGTTTGCGGGCGGCTTCCTGCTTGACCCGGCCCTTCTCCTGCAGTTCCTTCTGCTCGGTATACTGACGCTCGAACTGATCGTAGCCGCCACGCCAAAAGGTCAGCTTCTTCTGGTCGAGATGAACAATAGAATTGACGGCGCGGTTGAGCAGGTCGCGATCATGCGAGATCAGAAGAACGGTGTGCGGATACTTCGACACATAGTTTTCCAGCCACAGCGTGCCTTCGAGATCGAGATAGTTGGTCGGCTCGTCGAGCAGCAAAAGGTCGGGCTCGGCAAACAGTACGGCCGCGAGCGCCACGCGCATGCGCCAGCCGCCGGAGAAGGACGAGGCCGGGCGGCGCTGCGCAGCATCGTCGAAGCCGAGACCGGCAAGAATGGTGGCCGCGCGCGACTCGGCCGAGTGCGCGTCGATGTCGGCCAGGCGCATGTGGATGTCGGCGATGCGGTGCGGATCGGTGGCGGTCTTTTCCTCTTCAAGGAGTGCCGTCCGCTCGAGATCGGCCTTGAGCACGATCTCGATCAGCGGGTCCTCGGTGCCGGGCGCTTCCTGCGCCACCTGGCCGATGCGGGTGTTCTTGGGCAGGCTGATGGAGCCGGTCTCGGAGGCGAGGTCGCCGGTGATGGCCTTGAACAGCGTCGTCTTGCCGGTGCCGTTGCGACCGACAAGACCGGCCTTGGTGCCGGCCGGCAAGGTCAGCGAGGCGTGGTCGAGAAGCAGGCGTCCGGCCATGCGGAGCGAAAGGTCGTTGATGATCAGCATGGCCGCGCTTTTGCACCGGACATCAACGCTTCGCAAGACCTTGCGGGCCAGTTGGCCGCACAAGGCCTGAAAACGACGCCCGCAAAGGCGTCGTCAAGGCAGCCGATCAGCCTACCCACCCGGCCAGGAAGCGCTCAGGACGTCGCCTTGCGCTTCGTCGCCTTGGCTGCGACAGCCGGCGCTGCTGCCGGCTTGCGGCCAAGTCCTGTCGACTTTGCCAGCGCCGACCGTGTCGCCGAATAGTTTGGCGCAACCATCGGATAGTCCGGCGGCAAGCTCCATTTGGCCCGGTAGTCGTCCGGGCTCAGGCCATAATCGGTCCTGAGGTGTCGCTTGAGCGACTTGAACTTCTTTCCGTCCTCAAGACAGATGATGTAGTCGGGAAACACCGACTTCTTCGGGTTCACGGCCGGAACCAGGCTTGGGCTTTCCGCGACAGGTGCACCAGCCAGCTTGCGCACCGAAGCGCTGACGCTGGCAATCAACTCAGGCAGACCGGAAGCCGGAAGCGGATTGTTGCCTATGTACGCTGAGACAATATCGGCCGTCAGTTCGATAACGGTCTTATCATCGATATTTGACAATTCTATCACCCTATTTCCGACAAAGTCATCCACCCCAGTGAAGACTTGTGTCTTTGTATCTTTTTAACCGCGCCCCCCAACGGACCGCCAAGTCTCAACAAGGAATCAAGACTCGCAAAAATACTTTTCATGGGAAATCGACGTCGCGCAAATTAGAAAATCTAATACTTGGGACTAGCAGACTTAGCAGCATGACCGTCGGCCAATATCTCTAGAATACGCTTCCAACGGGCGCAACGGCTGAAGTCCTTTTGCTCTATAGCCTTTTCGGCCTTCATGGCGGCATAAAGCGGTGCCTCGGCGCCAAATTCCTTGATCAGCCAATGCGCTTCCTGCCTGGCCAGACGTTCGTTTTCGTCAAACATGGTTCTCGGCCTCCGAACGTTCCACGCCGACCGCGACGCAACTGCCGATGACGAGGACGGCTCCGACAATGGCCGTCATCGTCAGCCTTTCGCCCGACAGCGTCAGCAGCAGCGTCGAGGCGATCGGCGTGAGATAGGCGACGACCGCGACCTTGCCGCTGCCTTCGAGCTTCAAGGCGCGTGACCAGAAGTAGTAGCCCAACCCCATCGGACCGGCGCCGAGATAGAGGCCGAGTGCCAGGTCCATGCCGACGGGCCAGGCGAAACCGTCGCGAGCGCACCACAAGAACGTCAAGGCGACACCGATCAGCGACGATGGCAGCAACAGGCGATCCGGCGAGGTGGCGACCCGTCCCACCATGACCGAATAGAAGGCCATGCACAGTGCGGACCCGAATGCGGCGACATAGCCGACGAGATCGCCCTGGAGCCAGGATTGGTTACGCCCTCCCGAAATCACCAGTGCAACGCCGACGAAGCCCACCACCGCGGCGAGGCCCAGCAGCACCGGGCGCCGCGGATTCTGCAGAGCGATGACCGCCGCAGCGACCATCAACGGCCAGGTGTAGGCCATCAGATTGGCCTCGATCACCGGCATCGAAGCGAAAGCGATGTATTGCAGCACCATGGTGCCGACCAGACCGATGAAGCCGACCGCGAGCGAGACGAGCCCTGGCCCAGCCGAGACCGGCGCGGGCCTTTCCCGGCTCATCAACCGGATGGCGGCGAAGACAAGCGCAGCTCCTGTAAATTGCAGGAACTGCACCTGCGACACCGGATGGCTGGCCAGCAGGGATTTGCCGACCAGCGCATTGGTCGACCACAACGCCACCGCGCCGGCAGCAAAGACCAGCGCGGATGCCGAGCCGGATCCATGCCGAAGGAACCGGTGTGGCGCTCTATCTCTGCGTTCGACCATGATCCTGTCCGAAAGCCGGTTCCCACTTTTCGGGATCAAGGCTCATTACCATGATTCCCTGGCTCCGCCCGGAATCGGCGCCTCGGACGACTCCGGAACGGGATGCTCTTGCTCGAACCGGCGATAGGCCGGCAACTGGTTGGTCCAGACGTCTTCGGCCAGCTCGTTGACCCATTCGCGGTCATGGTCGTTGTCGGCGGCGAGATAGAACATGCGGTTGTCGTCGACATAGGGCTTGGCCACCGAGCGTTGGTTGAGCACCAGCGTGACGCGCTCGCCGAAGCGGATCGGCGCGGTGCGATGCAGGACACCGAGAAACTGCCCAAGCGTGGCGTAGTTCATCTTGTGATCGATGCGCATGACGCGGTTGCGCGGAATCTCGCGGCCGGATTCGAGGATGGCGCGGCCGGTTTCGGAGTCGTCGCAGTAGATTTCGAGGTGGCCGCCGACGAGCGGATTGCTGATCGACAGCGGAATGAGCTCGGTGACCGGAACGCCATCGCAATGCCATTCAACGGCGCCGTCCTTGGGATTCATGAAGGTCACCGTCGAGCCGACGATCGACAGCGGATAGGGTTCCAGCTTGGTGCCCATCATGTCGGACAGCCGCTCCAGGCGCAGCTTGTCATGCAGCAACTCCTTGATCTCGGGGATGAAACGGTCGGCGCCGGTGATGAAGGTCAAGTCAAGGTGCTTGTGCACGGCATGGCTGGCCTTGAGCTTCAGAGCAGCTTCCTCAATTGCTGCAAGCAGGGCCGGGTCATAGCCGTGCAGATATTGCGCGACGCCGAAACTCGACACCTTCCAGGCGGTTTCGTGACCGATGATGGCTTCGCGGCTCATCGCATAACGCAGTTCGGGGATGGTATGGGCGTTCATTGTACTTCTCCGAGGCGGGGGCAACACTTGGGAAACAGTCGATTAGATCACCCACCCCTGTAAAATTAGGAATGCTGGTGCTAGTGTAAGCCCAGCTTAAGGTCGAAACCGTGCGTCTGCTCAGTCAGGTCAACCTCAATTCGCTGAAAATCGTGGAGAGTGCTGCGAGGCACGGGAATTTCACGCGCGCCGGCGAAGAACAGTTTATCACCGCTTCGGCGGTCAGCCAGCGCGTCAAAAGCCTTGAGGATCAACTGCGTTTCAAGATTTTCCAGCGCGGCGGCAATGCTGTGTCATTGACGCCGGAGGGCGAGACTTATGTCTCGCGCGTTCGCGAGGCGCTGGAGCGGATCGTCGCCGCCAGCATGGAGGCGACCGGGCAGTCGCAGGAGCATGTGTTGAAGATATCGGTGCTGCCGACCTTTGCGGCACGCTGGCTGTTTCCACGCCTGCCACTGTTCCAGCGGCAGTACCCCGATATTGTGATGCGGGTCTCGACATCCTACGCGACGCATGAATTCACGACTTCCGAGTTCGATCTCGAAATCCGCTATGGCGACGGCCACTTTCACGGGCTGCAGTCAGATTTGCTGTTTCGGGAAGACCTGACGCCGGTGTGCAGCAGGAAGCTCTTCCGCGAAATCCTGGGCGACAAGCCTCCGTCGAAGGTGCGGCCTGAAGATCTACGTCACTTCACGCTGCTGCATTCCGACACCTGCACCCAGAACTGGCAATCGTGGCTCGACTTCGCCGGCGCCGGCTTCGTGCTCCGGGAGACCAAAAGCATCTACTTCGATTCCTGCATGATGTCCTACGAGGCGGCTAGCGCCGGACTGGGATTCGCCGTGGCCAATCGTGCCTATATGGCCAGCGATATCCGGGCCGAAAGGCTGGTGGCTCCATTCAAGGTGCACCAGCCGAATACGGCGGGGTGGTATTTCGTCTGCCCCGACAAGGCGCTACACGCTCGCAAGGTATCGCTGTTCAAGCAGTGGATCGCAGCCGAAGCCGCACTGACGCAGAACCAGTTGGACAGCGAGACCGCCGGCTGAACTTCGATCAGCCCCCAACCGGGATCATGCGAAAGCCCTGCCCTCCTCGGTGCGCTGGAAGAGCATCAGGTCCAGACCCAGGCTTGGCCGTCCCAGGATGGTCAGGATCGTGTGCGCCTGGCCGCGGTGATGTGTCTGGTGGTTGAAGACATGATCCAGTGCCGGGGCCAGCCTTTGCGAGACCGTGCGCATGTCCGAGACAGTCATATAGGTGAAGCGGCCCGTCAACGCCTTGTCGCTGAGGCCGCCGACCCAATCGATGATCCTCCTGTCCTCGGCTTCACGCGCCATCCGCAGGCCGGGCAAGCCCCGGTGCAGGACGGCATCCAGCGTCGTCGGCGCGTCGCCCTCGCCGGTGAAGCGCTTCATCCAGATGCGGTCGGCTGTCAGCAGGTGGTTGAGCGTCCCCATCATCGAGCCGAAAAAAGCGCCGACATTGCGGTTGAATTCCTCTTCGTCGAGTTCGGCCGCGGCATCATAGATGCGGTTGTTGGCCCATTGATTATAGGCCGCAAACATCATGAAATGCTGTCTCATGGCTTCCCCTCGGCTCGCATCGATGCGGGGCCTACCTAACCCGCGACGGGCCCAACGCCAATGACCATTCTGCTCTATGACCTCGTCGGACGCGACGCTGGCCGTCCGTTCAGCCCGCATTGCTGGAAGGTGGCGATGGCGCTTGCGCACAAGGGGCTCGACATTTCGACCGCACCGACGCGCTTTCTCGAGGTGCCCGCTGTCGAGGACGGCGTTTCGAAAACCGTTCCGGTGATCCGCGACGGCGAGACGGTCGTCGCCGATTCCTTCGCCATCGCGCACTATCTCGACGAAGCCTGTCCGGATCGGCCGACGCTGTTTGGCGGCGAAGGCGGCAAGGCGATGGCGCGCTTCATCGAACGCTGGTCGCAGCTGACCATCCATCCCTATGTCACCACCGCGGCGATCATCGACCTCCACGCCATGCAGGACGAGGAGAACGCCGCTTATTTCCGCCAGAGCCGCGAGCAACGCCTTGGCAGGAAGCTGGAGGATATCGTCACCGCGCGCGACGCCGGGCTGGCAACATTCCGCACCGGATTGGAGCCGCTGCGCTCAATGCTCGGCTACCAGCCCTATATTGGCGGCGCGTCGCCGCTGTTCGCCGACTACATCATTTTCGGCGCCCTGCAATGGGCGCGCATAGCCTCGCCCTACCAGCTGCTCGACGACAGCGACGTGGTGGCGCAATGGTTCGCCCGCTGCCTCGACCTGCACGGCGGGCTGGCACGAAAGGTGGCGGCGGCGTGACGCCGTCGCGCCTGACCTGGCGCTGGGCAGCCACGCAGGCAGTCAATCCCTTGCGGGGAAGGCCAGCTGCGAGATAGCCAAGCCTACTTGGCTGCCGCTTTTTTTGGCGTGCTGGTCTTTGTGGCAGGCTTCGCCACCTTGGGGGCGGCTTTTGCCTTGGGAGCGGCTTTTGCCTTGCCGGCGCCAGCTGCCTTTTTGGCTGCCGACTTCCCCCCGGCATCCTCCTGGTCGATGTCGGCTACCGCCTGGTGCCAATGGCGATCATGCTGCCCGGCCGGTTGTCCCTCTTCCAGCCAGATCTGATGCGCGCGGTTGCGAATGCGTTCCTGACGATCGTCTGCCATGATCATGTTGTCTCCCTTCGGGCCGACTTCAGCGCGGCGCCGACACGCAACTATAGCAAGCAAAGCATCGCATTGCAGCCATCCGATCTCGCCGGCCGGTCCGCCTCATCGGCGCCGGCCTGACACAGAAGCGCACAGCTGCTCCGGCCCTTCGCATCGCTGCGGGCGATCATTGCTCGGAATTGGCTTTCTGTCCGCTTCGCGGACCATCCCTCGCCCCTTTGGCCTCACCCCTTGGCAATGGGCCGGGCGGCTTGTATAGAGCCCGCCACTCTCAATTCCATTCTCATCACAAGGACGACCCATGGCGCTCGAACGCACCTTTTCCATGATCAAGCCGGACGCTACCCGGCGCAACCTCACCGGCGCCATCACCAGGATGCTGGAAGAGGCCGGCTTGCGCGTCATCGCCTCGCGCCGGGTCTGGATGAGCCGTCGTGAGGCGGAAGGCTTTTATGCCGTCCACAAGGACCGTCCGTTCTTCGGCGAGCTGGTGGAGTTCATGTCGTCGGCACCGACCATCGTGCAGGTGCTGGAAGGCGAGAACGCCATTGCCAGGAACCGCGAAGTGATGGGCGCCACCAACCCGGCCAATGCCGCCGAAGGCACCATCCGCAAGGTGCATGCGCTGTCGATCGGCGAGAACTCGGTGCACGGCTCCGATGCGCCGGAGACGGCAGCAGAAGAGATCAAGTACTGGTTCTCGGACACCGAGATCGTCGGCTGACACGACAGTCCAGACCTTGGACCCTGTAAAAAGGCCGGCGTCTCGCCGGCCTTTTTCATTGGTGCAACGATCGGCTCTCGCCGCGCCGGGGTGACGCCGGACCGGGCATCAGCTTGCGGCGCTGAAGCGCAGGATCTCACGGCCATCCTTGTCCGATATGACGAGCTTGCCGTCGCCGACGCTGTATGACGCCGCCTTGGTCAATGCATCGAACAGCGCCTTTTCCTCAGCCATCACCTCGGGCGCGCAGGCCTTGTAGGTCGAGCCGATGTCGCTGATCGCGATCGCCTGGCCTTCGACCTTGGCGGTGGCGAAATAGGTGTTGCAGGGACCGCTGCCGCCCGCCTTACCAGCCTCGCTGATCCTGAACGTGGCTTGCGGCGCGGCGATGGCGCCAATGCCGTCGACATAGTCGACCAGCCAGATCTGACCAATGACAGAAGCCGTCTGCTCGGCGCTCGGCGTGACCATCTTCAGCATGATGGTCTGCGGCACGTCGGTCAGCGGATCGACCTGATGGCGCATATCGGAGATGAACAGGAGCTTGCCGTCGACGGTAATGCGGGCTTGCAAGGCGTAGGTCATCTGCGACCGGATGACGGAGGGATCGAATTTGATCTCGAAGCTGATCGGCACCTGGCCGGCCGGCTTCATGTTCTGCTCGCCGATGATCGTGGCCGGCGCGTCGGCCAGCGAGACATCGGCAAGCTGCACGGAGAGCACGGCACTGGGCGGCAAGGCTATGCGCTCGCGATAGATCACCTCGCCCCGCACGGCATTTTCGGCGGCAGCAGACAGTTCCGGCACGGCCAATATGCCGACGACCAGAGGCACGAAACCGAAGACGAAGAACTCCGCGATCCTGTCCAGCATGACCATCTCCCTCGCCTGGGCTGCCAATGCCCAAGCTGACCAACCGCGGTCAATTGGCCAAAGGATTGCGGTCAATGCATGGCTGCGACAGGATTTTATTCGGACGGTTTCCAGCGCTGTGCGGCCTTGGTGTCGGCTTCCTTGGCGTCGACCCAGCCGCCCTCGGAGCCGTCAGCGCGATGCTCCTTCTTCCAGAACGGCGCGCGCGATTTCAGGTAGTCCATGAGAAAGTTCGCCGCCTCGAACGCCGCCTGGCGATGCGCCGATGCCGCCACCACCAGCACGATGTTGTCGCCGGGCGCGATCTTGCCGTGGCGGTGGATGGCCGTGAGGCCTTGCAGCGGCCAGCGCTGGACCGCTTCAACGGCGATGCGGCTGATCTCGGCTTCCGCCATGCCGGGATAATGCTCGAGTTCGAGTGCTGCGAGCGCGCCCTGCTCGTCGCGGCAAAGGCCGGAGAAGGTCACCACGGCGCCGATATCGGCGCGGCCTTGCGTCAACCTGGCGATCTCTGCAGCGACGTCGAAATCTTCGCGCTGGATCCGCACCGTCGGCACCACGGCGGCCGACATGGTCAGCCCCCGGTCATCGGCGGGAACAGCGCAATCTCGCGAGCCCCTGATATCTTCTCGCGGTGCTCGACATGTTCCTGATTGATGGCGACGCGGATCACGTCGGGATATTGCAGCGCGTGCTCGTAGCCCTCGCCACGCGATTTCAGCCAGCGCAGGAGGTCGGCGACCGTCTCGATGCCGGCAGGCAAGTCGACGTCTTCCTCGGGCAGGCCGATCCGCTCGCGCACCCAGGCAAAATAGATGAGCCGGGTCGTCATCTCACTCGTCCATGATGTGCTTGAGGCCGGCGCGGAAATAGTCGTAGCCGGTGTAGAGCGTGACCAGCGCCGCGATCCACAACAGCACCAGGCCGGTCTGGGTGGTCAGCGGGAAGATCTTGTCGCCGGCCGGCCCAGCCAGCAGGAAGGCGATGGCGACCATCTGGATCGCGGTCTTCCATTTTGCCAGTTGCGTCACCGGCACCGAGACCTTGAGCGCCGCCAGATATTCGCGCAGGCCCGAGACGAGGATTTCGCGGCACAGAATGATGATCGCCGCCCACAGCGACCAGCCGGCGATGCCGGCATGGCGATCGGTATCAGCCGCCAGCAGCAGCAGGCAGGTGGCGACCAGCAGTTTGTCGGCGATCGGGTCGAGCATCTTGCCGATGTTGGAGGTCTGCTGCCAGGCGCGCGCCAGATAGCCGTCCAGGTAATCCGTGACGCTTGCGAGCAGGAAGATAATCAGCGCCGACCAGCGGGCGAACTCGCTCGACTTCAGATGTCCCTCGAGAAAAAAGCACAGCACCACCAGCGGCACCGCGACGATGCGGGCGTAGGTGAGCATGTTGGGCAGGTTGAACGCGCGCTTGGCCATATCTTTGGGGAACTCTTTCTGGGTGCCTACTCAAATCAGAAGCCAATGTAGGGGGTCAACAGGCCAAAATCGATTGGCCAACCGAAAACGACCGAATCCCTTAGCTCTCATGAAAATGGTTGTAGACCAGTTTCGCCACCTGTTCGGAAATGCCGTCGACTTTCCTTAGATCCTCGATGGCGGCACGGCTGACCGCCTTCGCGGTGCCGAAATGCATGAGCAGGGCGCGCTTGCGGCCGGGGCCGATGCCGCTGATCTCGTCGAGCGGGCTCTTGACCATCTCCTTCTTGCGGCGCGCACGGTGCGAACCGATGGCGAAACGGTGGACCTCGTCGCGCAGCCGCTGGACAAAGTAGAGGACGGGATCGCGAACCGGGAGCGAAAACGAGTCCTTGCCCCTGACGAAGAAGCGCTCGCGGCCGGCATCGCGGTCCTGACCCTTGGCGATGCCGATGGCCACGACGCGGTCCTCGATGCCGAGATCCGAGAGGATCTTGCGCACCGCCGTCATCTGACCCTGGCCGCCGTCGATCAGGATGACGTCGGGCCAGGCCGGGAAGCTGCCGGAGATGTCGTCCTCGATATCATCGGCCGCCTCGCCTGCTGGGGCATCGTCGGCCACGACGACATCGCCATGCTCCTTGAGCAGCCGCGAGAAACGCCGCTCCATCACCTCGCGCATCATGCCGAAATCGTCGCCCGGCGTGATCTCGGTCGAGCGGATGTTGAACTTTCGATACTGGTTCTTGACGAAGCCTTCCGGCCCGGCGACGACCATGGCGCCGACGGCATTGGTGCCCATGATGTGCGAGTTGTCGTAGACCTCGATGCGCACCGGAGGCTTGGGCAAGCCGAAGGTCTCGGCAAAACCGGCGAGCAGCCGGCCTTGCGTCGAGGTTTCGGCCAGCCTGCGGCCGAGCGCCTCGCGGGCGTTCTGCAGGGCGTTGTCGGTCAGGTCCTTCTTCTCGCCGCGCTGCGGCACCGAGATCACGACCTTGCGGCCGGCGCGAGTGGAGAGCGCCTCGGCCAGCAGGTCCTGGTCCTCGACGGGACGCGACAGAAGAATGGTGCGCGGCGTCGGCTTGTCATCATAGAATTGCGCCAGGAACGAGCCCAGCACTTCCGATCCCTCCAGCGCCGGGTCGGCCTTGGGGAAATAGGCGCGGTTGCCCCAGTTTTGGCCGGTGCGGAAGAAGAACACCTGGATGCAGACCTGGCCGCCTTCCTGATGGATGGCGAAGACATCGGCTTCGTCGACGGTCGCCGGGTTGATGCCTTGGTGGCTCTGCACATGCGACAGCGCCGCCAGCCGGTCGCGATAGATGGCGGCGCGCTCGAAATCGAGGTCTTCCGAGGCCTGCTGCATGGCGGCCGAGATTTCCATCTTCACCTTCTGGCTGCGGCCAGACAAGAAGTCCTTCGCCTCACCGACCAACTCGGCATAGCCTTCGTGCGAAACCTCTCCGGTGCAGGGGCCGGCGCAACGCTTGATCTGGTAGAGCAGGCACGGCCGCGTCCGGTTCTCGTAGAAGGAGTTGGTGCAACTGCGCAGCAGGAAGGCGCGCTGCAGCGAATTGATGGTGCGGCCGACCGCGCCGGCGGAGGCGAAAGGGCCGAAATAGTCACCTTTGCGCGATCGCGCGCCGCGATGCTTGTAGATGCCGGGCGAAACGTGATCGCCGGTCAGGAGGATATAGGGAAACGACTTGTCGTCGCGCATCAGCACATTGAATCGCGGCCGCAAGCGCTTGATAAGATTGGCTTCGAGCAGCAGCGCTTCGATCTCGGTGCGGGTGACGACGAACTCCATCGTCGACGTCTCGCGAACCATGCGGCCGATGCGGCTGGTGTGGAACCTGCCCTGTGCGTAGTTGGTGACGCGCTTCTTCAGGCTGCGGGCCTTGCCGACATAAAGCACATCGCCGGCGGCGTTCATCATGCGGTAGACGCCAGGCGCGTTGGGTAGCCGCTTGACCAGCGTCTGGATCACCCCGGCGCCGACCATGCCTTCGGCGTCGCCGGCATGCGGCGTCCAGTCGATGGCGGTGAAGGCTATGTCGGGCCCGGCGGGTTCGACGATCTCCTCCACCGCCTCGTCCTCAAGGTCGAGTTCGACTTCGGGAGGCATGTCATCGGCGCCACTGCGTGGCTTGCTTTTCTGATCTACGGGACTCATTCCGCCATGCCTGTCACATCGGGCGTCTGCCATGCAAGATGCTGGCCGCCATCGAGCGCGATCATCTGGCCGGTGACAGAGCGCGCTTCCCAGAGATAGCGGATGGTGGCCCCGAATTCCGGCAATTCCGGGCCGCGCTTGAGAATCAGACCCTCGACCTGCGCGGCAAAATCGCTGTCGTCCTGGCTGGCGTTCTTCAGGGTCGGCCCCGGGCCGATGGCATTGACGCGGATACGGGGACCGAGCGCTTGCGCCATCATCTGCGTGGCCGTCCACAGCGTCGACTTGGATAGCGCATAAGAGAAATAGCGCGGCGTCGGCCGCCAGACGCGCTGATCGATGATGTTGACGATCAGGCCCTCTTGTCCCTGCGGCAACGCCCGGGCGAAGGTCTGCGCCAGCAGCGCCGGCGTCTTCACATGCACGGCAAAGTGCCGGTCCCAGGCCCGCCAGTCGAAGTCCAGAACCGAATCGTCCTCGAACAGCGACGCATTGTTGACCAGCAGGGACAGCGGCCCGAGCGCTGCTTCCGCCTGGCCTACGAGGTCACCGGCGGCGTTCATGTCGGTCAAGTCGGCGGCGACCACGGCGGCGCGGCCACCGCTCCGGTTGATCAGCCCGGCCATTGCATCCGCTTCGTCGCGCGACCGATTGCAGTGGATGGCGACGGCAAAACCATGGGCGGCGAGATCCTCGACGATCGCCCTGCCGATCCGTTTCGCCCCGCCCGTCACCAGCGCCGTGGCAGTGGCTATGCTCATAGGGTGTCAATCCTCAATTTCGGCCCAAAAACACGATGCCGGCGAAATATGGCCTGGCAGGCGTTAAATGACGTTCGCACCTTGGGCAGCATTGTGGCGAACCCACCGATTGGGTACTCCGACTCGTCCTGGACCAGGAGCCGTCCGACCGCAATATAGGACGCTGGACTCCTTGCACCAAGCGGTGTGCAGTGCAGTATGACGCTGCTCCTGCCATTTCGCTGTTGCGAAGATGCAACGTCAAGTTTCAGCCTCATTCGCGCCGGGGAATGACCCAAGTTCAGGTTCGCTTCAGCCGCATTTTGACACGACATTTGGAACCGACGAACGCCAGATCCGTTTCACCCCCCGGACGGGTCGATGGCGATCGTGAGAAACAAGCCTGTGTCCTGTGGCTTAAGGAGTAAAGAACAATGCAAGCCAATCTCAAATTCGCACGGCCGCTGGCCGTGGCGCTCGGGCTCTTCGCCCTCAGCGGAACTGCCTATGCCGCCGACGTCGTCCAGGAAGAGCCGCCGGCACCCGCCCCGGTTGCTGAATTGCCTGTGGCGTCCTGGGCCGGCCCCTATGCCGGTATCAATCTCGGTTATGGCTTCAGCGGTCGTACCAAGGAAAGGGATTTCGGCGTTGAAACCGACACCAAGGGTTTCGTCGGCAGTGCCTTCGGCGGCTACCAGTGGCAGCAGGAGAACTTCGTCTACGGTGCTGAAGCCGAACTCGGCTACAATGGCGTCAAGGGCGACGATAACGGCATCGACTCCAAGGCCGGCTTCGAAGGCTCGCTGCGTGCCCGTCTTGGCTATGCCGTGACCCCGGAAATCCTGCTCTACGGCACCGGCGGTCTCGCCGGCAGAAACCTGAAGGTGGAAGATACTGTCCTCGGCACCAGCGACAGCGCCACCATGCTCGGCTGGACCGCCGGTCTTGGCACCGACATCAAGCTGACCGACAATGTCTTCGGCCGCGTCGAGTATCGCTACACCGACTTCGGCAGCAAGGACTTCGGTGGTGGCATCGGCAATGTCAAGGCCACCGACAACCGCGTCACTTTCGGCGTCGGTATGAAGTTCTAAGTCGTTCAAGCCACGACACGAAAAAGCCGGGCCTCGCGCCCGGCTTTTTTTGTGTCCAATGGGTCACTTTGGCGATCCCCAGTGATCAATCGATCACCTTGGGCAATCAATCGATCACCCGGGAATGCAGCCTTTCAGCTCCGGAAATTTCTCATCGAAGCGCGCTGCCCAGCGCGTCAGCCGGGCGCGGCCCTTTTCCCACTTTCCGGCAAAGCGCAGGTCGAGATAGCCAAGGCAGGCGCGCAACGCGATCTGCCCGGCGGTGATCTTCTTCGGCAGCTTTGGCGGGTTGGCGTTGAGCAGATCGAGTGCTGCCGTGATCTTCGCCCACTGCCGGTCGAGCCAGGGCTGATAGACCATTTCTTCAGGCCGCGTGCGTCGTTCATAGACCATCGACAGCGCGCAGTCGCAAATGCCGTCTGCCAACGCCTCCAGTACCTCCGCCTCGAGACGCTTGTCGGGGTTGCGCGGAAACAGTGCGTTCTTCGAAACACGGTTGAGGTGCTGGGTAATGGCGCGGCTGTCATGGATCGAGCGACCGTCGTCGAGCACCAACACCGGAATCTTGCCGAGCGGGTTGGCCTCGATCAGCACCGCCGGTTTGTCCTCGGTCTTGACCGGCACCGCATCGATGGCGATGCCGGCATAGGCCGCGGCCATACGCACCTTGGAGCTGTAGGGAGAGGTGGAAGCGTAGAGCAGTCTGGGCATGATCGGGTTCCTGTTTGCCGGCCGGCACTTTTGACCGGGAGCGGCTGCCCGGCAATGGCCAGGCAACAAAAAACCAACTGCCAGAAAACCGGTGATGGTTTCCTGCCATGACCATCGTGACCTGGCTACAGACGGATACGCGATCCACATCGAGCAAGAAGACTACAGCAGAGCGGAACATCCGATCTGCTTTTGATCCTCCGCAACCCCGGCTTCGCGGCGGGGCATTCGTTTCATGGCCAGGTATGAAAGAAGACCAAACCGCGCGAGCAAGCGAGGCAGCCTGTCCGGCGCCTCGCTTTGCTGCCCTGGCCCCCTTCGCCGACCGTCTTGCGCACCTCCCGAAAACCAGTTGCGGTTTCCGGAATGATCATGCGTCGATCGCAAGTGTCAAAGCGTTCTCTGCGCATCCAGCAGGACACACAGCGCTCCAACTAGACCTGGTCTACTTCTTGGCCGGCGCCTTCGCCTTTGCCGGCGCTGCCTTGGCCTTGGGGGCCGCGGCTTTCTTCACGGCGGGCTTTGTCGCTGCCGCTGCCGCTTTCTTGGCCGGTGCTGCCTTGGCGGCGGGCTTGGCCGCGGCCTTCGCGGGCGCTGCCTTCTTGGCTACGGGTTTCGCCGCCGGCTTGGCCGCCGGCTTCTTGGCCGGTGCTGCCTTGGCGGCCGGCTTTGCCGCGGCCTTCGCCGGCGCTGCCTTTTTCACTGCCGGTTTGGCTACGGCCTTGGCCGCTGCCGGCTTCTTGGCCGGTGCTGCTTTTGCCTTTGCCGGTGCTGCCTTCGGCTTGGCCGCGGGTGCTGCTTTCTTCACTGCTGCCGCGACCTTCGCCGTTGCTGCTTTCACAGGTGCTTTCTTTGCCGGTGTCTTGGATGCCGGCGCCTTAGACGACTGCTTCGCCATGTCATGCCCCTTGCGTTACGCCGACGGCCGTGAATGACCTCGACGGGCAATGCATATCTGACTCGCGGCTCCCTAGCCAGCGAAGCAATAGACTGAATTTCGCAGCTTAAATTTTGGTTACCGATGGCTCACGATCATGCTGATCATCACAAAAATCCGCTGCTGATCTTCAATCATTGCCAGCAGTTCACCGCCGACATTCTGCGCACCCCGCTAGACCGATCGCGCCGCGAAGCTCTGAAGGTCAGCGAGCGGCTTTGTGCATAGATCCTCGGCCGCGAACATCAACACCTGCTGCTTGTTTGGAGTGATCATCTCGTGCCGGCGGACGATCTACACAGATCACGAGAGCAATGCGATGACCGATCGCAGCATCACCTTGTCAAGCATGATCCCGCCACCCTTGCAAATGATTTGACAGATGACTCTGGCGCGCAGAGTATTCTGCATGAGACGAAAGATTGCTTCGATGTCGATCACACAAGAGCAGGTGGCGCGATCCGGAATCGTCGAGACGGCGCGCCATGGAAGTGGCCGCGTCGACGACAGTGTCTGGCTTGGCCGCACCGGAGCCGCTCGATGAGCGCCGACGAAATCATCCACCAGAGCACGCGACTCAGGATCATGGCCACCCTGAACACGCTGGAAAGGCGCGAGATGCTGGAGTTCACCCGGCTGAAGGCCATCGTTGGCGCCACCGACGGCAATCTTGGCGCGCATCTCGATACGCTGGCCAGGGCCGGTTATGTCGATATCGAAAAGCTGTTCGTCGGCCGCCGGCCGCAGACGCGCGTCAAGGCAACGACGAGCGGGCGGCGCGCGTTCCGCGGTCACGTCACTTTCCTGCGCAAGATCATCGACCAGGCCGAGGCGACGCAGCGCAGAAAATAGCGGCGCTATTTCGCGACCTCTCTGTATCTCTTGTTTTGACGCAATTCCCTGAGGGAAAGCGCTACGCGCTTTTCCCGGGAAAACCGTTTCACACTTTTCCTGGAATTGCCCTAACGCGTGGCGACCACGGCGAAGCCGGCGCCGATCATCACACCGCCCGCCGCACAGTTGACCCGGCGCACGATCTTGGGCGTGCGCAGCAGGCTGCGGGCGCGGCCCGCCAGGAGGACATGACCGCCGATCACCACGACCTCGACAGCCAGGATCACCATCGTCAACACACCGAGATGACCAGCGTCGAGCGACGTGCCAACCACGTTCGGCAGCAGTGCCACGTAGAACAGCGGCATTTTCGGATTGCCGAGGTTCAGCGCGATACCCGTCGCGAAGATCGCCAGCAGCCCGCGCCGTCCAGAGATGGGTTGCAGGTCCGGCACCACGGACACGGCGGTCCACAAGCTGATGCCCATCCAGATCAGATAGATCGCTCCGCCATAACGAAGCACCGTCATGGCGATCGCCATCTTGGCGGCGATGAAAGACAGGCCGAAGACGGCGAGGATCAGGAAGATGAGGATGCCGACCACAGTGCCTGCGCCATAGGCAATACCCGACGCGGCACCGTTGGAGATCGTTCGGGCGACGATCGTCATGTTGTCCGGACCGGGACTGGCCGCGAACACGAAGAAGGCAGCCGTGAAGGCAAGGATGGTGGCAAGGTCCATGAGGACTCCCGAAAGTGATCTGTTGCTCTCGGGCGTTCAGGCTAGCCGATTTTGCCTGTCGGCAACATCAGGAATTATCGGGTTCCGCACGACGCGCATTTTGGTCATTGATAGCCGAGGCAGATGGCGCCGAGGGCGACAATGGCGCAGGCGCCGACCCGCCGCGGCGTCAGCATCTCGCCGAGGAACAGGCGTCCGATGAAGGCGGCGAAGACGACGCTGGTTTCGCGGATCGCGGTGATGGGAGCGGCCGGCCCGAGCGCGAAGGCCGCGACCACGACACCATAGGCCAAAAGCGCGAACAGGCCGCCCGCCAGCGCCTTCCAGGTTTCCGGCGCCCGCAGGTCGACAATGAGCCGGCCACGGCAGGCAAGGAACGTCACCGGCAGCAATGCGCCATAGATCACGAGAACCCAGGCGGTGTAGGCGCCGGCATTTCCCGCCGCGCGGACGCCGATCGCATCGACCGTCGCATAGGCGGCGATGATCCCTCCCGTTGCCAGTGCGTAGAGTATCGATGTCGTGGCGGCCCTGCCTCTGCCGAGCGAAAGGCCCATGATGCCGCCGGCGACCAGCGCGACGCCGACGGTCTGCGGCTGGGTGAGCTGCTGGTTGGCCAGGAAGAACCCGCCGAGCGCGACAAGCAGCGGCACGCTGCCGCGAATGATTGGATAGACCTGTCCCAGTTCGCCATATCGGTAGGCGGCCACCAGGAACACGCTGTAGCCGACCTGAAGGCAGGCCGAGAGCACGACAAAGGGCCATGCCGGCGCGGCCGGAAGGGTGAGGAAGATGGCGAAGGGGATGGCGAGCGCCGTACCGGAGAAACTCATGACGGTGACGGTCCACAACCTGTCGCCCCCGGTTCGCAGGAAGGCGTTCCAGGTCGCGTGCAAGATCGCGGCAAACAGCGCGAGCCCGATGACCAGCGGGCTCATCGCGGCCTGCGCGAAGCGGCGATGATGTCCAGGGCCGTCTTGCGGGCGGCGCGAATGGCAGTGTCCGCCTGCCCCATCTGCGCCAGCAGCGTCGCACCTTCGATCAGCATCAGCAGGACCGCAGCCACGCTTTCGGCGCGACCGCGCGGCATCTCTTCTTCGAGGATTGACTGCATGCGCTTCTTGAGGCCGTTCTTCTGCCTGGCGACAGCCTTGAACACCGGATGTTCCGGATCGCCGAACTCGGCCAGCGCATGCGCGAACAGGCAGCCATGGAAATCCGGGCTGCGGAACCATCGATCGTGCCAGTCGAAGATCTTTGCAATTTTCTTCCCGGGCGTCGGGACCTCCTCGGCGAGGCGGTCGAGTTGGCGATCAAAACGCCTGGCGCGATAGTCGAGCACCTCGACGATCAGTTCGTCCTTGCTGGGAAAGTGACGGTACATCGTCATCTTGGCCACATCGGCCTCGGCGATGGATCCGGTCGATGCCGGTGGCATGGAAACCGGCGCGCTTGAACAGCCCGTAGGCCGTTTCGACGACGTGCTGGCGTTTGTCGAAAGCAGGCGACGATGTCATGGCGCTTTCCAAGTGGTGAGACAGGTCTGTCTCACTGCTATCCGACGGTTCGCCTCATGTCAACACAGCACAAAAAGAGCGCCTGCAGCGGGTAGAGCCGCAGGCGCGAAAAGGAATCGGAACGGAGATCCGCGCTCTAGCGCAGGATGCGGCAGCGGCCGTTGTAGACCATCCAGCGGTCGAAGCCCGAGACGCAGAATTCGACATTGTCGCCGATCGAGGCGAAGCCCTGGCCTTCCTCGATCAGGTACCAGATGGTGCGATCGCGACCGTCGGACAGGCTGACGGTGGCGCCGCAATAGCGGCGGCCGATCGGCCAGGTCTCGTTGGCCGCCAGATACAGATGCTGGTGGATGCGCCGGAAATCGGTGATCTGCACGTTGGGCAGATGCGGCACGTGATGCACCTGATGGGAAAAGCGGCTGGTGATCTTGTTCAACACCCAGGCCTCGCCACAGACGCCGCCATCGTCGTCGGAATAGGCGCCAAGGTCAGCCGCCTGCACGGCCTGGGTAAGGCCGAGAGGCACGGCAAGCGGAGTGCAGAGCGAAATCAGGGCAGCAAGTGCGGATTTGGCGAAGCGAGTCATGGCAGCCTCTCAAGGTCGATTGCGCGCACTCTGCGGATTCGCTTGGCGGCGGTCAAGCGGTTGCGGAAACAATGGTTTCCCAGTTCGGAACGGCGTTGGCCAAAGCCGAACCCCGCATGGAAACCGGAACGGCTCCGGCACGTGGAGACCCGGACGGAAAAGAGAGCTCGAGCCCCCCGCGCCTCTCTACTCCCCGGCCAGCCATTCCAGCGACCAGTGCGCCGGCCTTTCCACGGCGAGCACCCTGTGCAAAGCCGGCAGCAGTGTCCGCAATTCGCCCTCCAGCGTGAAAGGCGGGTTGACCACCAGCAGGCCGCTGCCGTCGAGACTGGGTTGCGAAGAGGCGGGCCTGATCTCGAATTCTATGTCGAGCAGCTTCGGGATGCCGGATTGCTTCAGCGCCTTGCGGAAAGCGATGATCGCCTTGCGGTCCTTGATCGGATACCACAGCGCATAGATGCCGCCAGGCCAGCGCTTGTGCGCCCTTATGAGCCCGTCGACGAGGCGCTCGAACTCACCAGCTTCCTCGAATGGCGGATCGATGAGCACCAGGCCGCGCTTTTCCTTCGGCGGCAGATGCGCGCCGAGCGCCAGCCAGCCATCGAGCTCGATGACACGGGTCTGGAAATCGCCGGCAAAGAGGGTTCTCAGCTTCGCGACATCCTTGGGATGCAGCTCGATCGCCGACAGCCGGTCCTGCTTGCGCAGGAGATGGCGCGCAATCATCGGTGAGCCCGGATATTTCTGGATGCCGCCCTCGGGATTGAGCGACCGCACGGTCTCCAGATAGGGCGCGAGCAGTGCCGTCACCGGCGCGGCGAACGAGGCATCGATCAGCCGGCCGATGCCGCCCTGCCACTCGCCGGTCTTTTGCGCTTCGACCGAGGACAGATCGTAGCGGCCGATGCCGGCGTGGGTGTCGATGACGCGAAACGCCTTGTCCTTCTGCTTCAGATAGTCGAGCAATCGCGTCAGCACGACATGCTTGACGACATCGGCGAAATTTCCGGCGTGATAGGCGTGGCGGTAGTTCACTTGGAGCCCCTGCCCCAGCGCGGCGGTGGCGGCTGCGAATTCGGATTTTCCGGCCGGCCGCCACGACGGCGCAGGGAGAACAAAAACCCGATTAGGCCGACCGCCATTAGCGCGTAGCCGACCGGCCGCGCGCGGCCGTCGATCTCGCCGGCACCGGAGCGCAGGATCAGGTCGACCGCGCGCATCGGAATGTCATCGGCATCACCCGGGCCGACGGTGAAGAGGTACGGACCCGGGCTGACGCTCGCGATCACGCCGGCCTCATCGCGAAAAATCTTGTCGGGCAGCTGCGGGCTGGCTTGGCGTGGGTTGTCCGAATGGTTGAACTGCAGCGTCGAGGCAAGCACCGTTCGGCCATTGGTGGCCGATGTCAGCGTCAACACCGTGCGCTGCTGCGAGACGATGCGCTCGGCCCTCGCGGTCAGATCCACCAGCACCCGCACCGGTGCGTCGCGGCTGCTGAGGGGCACCGTCAGCGGCTTGAAGCGGCCCTGCTCGTAGACACGCCATGTGCCGATCACGTGGCCGGAGAAATTGCTCATCGCCCAGGGATAGATGAAACCGGTGCCGATGCCGGCGAGCAAGATCAGGACAAACAGAAAGCGCATTCAGACAGCCACCTTGTAATTGTACCTTGCCGGACAACTAGCTCGCATTGGTGCTGTCGCGCAGGCGTTCCATTTCATCCAGCAGCATCTCAAGGCCGAGCTCGAATGTCTTGTCGAAACCGGCCCTACCAAAATAGGCCCCGGCTGTCATTACGCTGGGAAAATCCCGCGCCAGCTGCTCGTCGCTGACCGTGGTCACCGCCGAAGGACCCTTGGCGTAACCCGCGGTCTCGTCGAGGATCGCGCCCATAAGGTAGTAGCTCGCGGCGCGGAACAGTCTTGCGCTCAGTTCCGGACCGAAGCCGCCCGCTTCGAACAGGCCGATGACACTATCCAGCTTCGCAAGACATGGCGGCGAATTCATGCGGTAGACGACAACGAATGGGGCGAAGGCCGGATGCTCGGTCGCGACGCGACGGTATTCCTGCATGCCGATGCGGATCCGTTCGCGCCAGGGCACGCCGGCGTCGGGGATAACTATCGCGCTGATCTGCCGATCGACCAGCGCCTCGTAGAGATGCGCCTGCGAGGGGAAGTGATGGTAGATGCTCATCGCCTCGCAGCCGAGCGCGGCTGCCAGCTTGCGCATCGAAAAGCCGGCAAGCCCCTCACGCTCGATCACCTGGAAGGCCGCGTCCTCGATCATCTCGCGAGACAGCCGACCGCGCACTCTCTTTTTCTTGATCGATGAGTCCATGGCGTCGCTTGACAACTTACACTGTAAGGTTCATTTTCGACATTACCTTACACAGTAAGGCTAACAAAGACCAGAGGAGAAAACCATGTCGAACCCTCGCATTTCCAAATCCGTGCAGTCGTCCATCCGCCGTGCGTTCCTGCTCACCGCCGCAGCCTGCATCCTGTCGCTCGGCGCGGCTCCGGCCCATTCCGATGAATACGATGCAACCATCAAGGACATCCAGTCGACCATGGGCGGTGTGCCCAGCTTTGTGAAGCAGTTCCCCAAAGCCGGCCTGCCTGGGGCCTGGGCCGAGGTCAAGGCCATCCAACTCAGCGACAAGACAGCGCTGCCACCAAAGGTCAAGTCGCTGATCTCTCTGGCGGTGGCGGCGCAGATACCTTGCAACTACTGCATCTGGTCGGACACCCAGGACGCCAAGCGCGCCGGCGCCACCGACGAAGAGATCCAGGAAGCCGTGACAATGGCTGCGCTGACCCGCCACTGGAGCACCATCTTCAACGGAATGCAGGTCGATTTCGACACGTTCAAGAAAGAAATGGGCGGGGAGTAGCATATCCCGACCCTCAAAACGGCCAGCGATTCCGGACCGATCCGAGATAGCGTGGTCGCCTTTGTTCGTCGCTTATTCCTGATTGTGATGGCCTGCGGATGCGGCCATCACCGTCCCTTCGCACAGTCGCACCCGGCTGCCGTTCCGCCCACTGCCCGATCGAGGGAACCGTGGAAGACGACACTCTACCTATGCGCTCAAAAGCCGTGAGAGCCAACTTCACCGACGGTCAGCGATTTTTTTATCGCTTTTCGGCTTTTTGTATAATTTCTGCAATATCAGGCTGTGACGCGTCAGCTTTTTATCAAGCTGCATTGATGAAATATGGACATCAGAATCTTTATATTTGTAGCCCGAGCGGTTTTGGGCAACAATCCCATTGCACGCAGAAGGTCTGACGATCGCTCCAGATCGCTTAAGTCTATTTTCAGTTGTATGTTTCCTGGACTATACGCTGAATTGGACCATGGGTGCCGATCCCGGCATTTCCTCGCGGTCAGGGCTTCGACATCGCCTGGAAACAGCTTGCCAGGCCTGTCGACAAATTTTTCGGTAGCCAACCAATACATTGATTCACAACGAGGATCCGCTTCCGGAACAGCGCAGGTCCGACCGGCTCATGATTAACCATTCGCGAACAGACACGGTTAAGATTTCGCTAATTTAGTTGACTAGGATTTCCACAGGTATATTTTCAATGCGTTGGGATGTGCAATTTGGGCGAGCAATCGACGATGATGACACTGGGCGTGTGATCGCGATTTCGGGGCGCAGAGAAATGCTGAACAGCAGCATACAGATCGTGTAGCAGCACAAGCTCCGCGAGCCCAAGAACATTAGCGCACATCAATGATGGCGGTTCCGCAGATGCGGAGGTTTGCCACGTTCTGAAGGACGTGGCCGGGCAATGCTTTTGTCCCGGCCCGGGCGGTAGCGTGCGCGGTGCGTGAGAGGAAAGCATGAGTAAGCTCATCAAGGTTCTGAAACTGGAGTCCGGGAGCGGTCAAAGGGGCGCCAACCAAAACCGAAGCCGCGCCCTGGTCGCCGGAGGTGCGGGATTTTTGGGATCGCATCTGTGTGAACGTCTTTTGCGGGACGGATATGACGTTGTCGCGCTGGACAATTTCCACACCGGCAAGAGATATAATCTCAATGCCCTTCTGCGTAATCCGAGGTTCACATCCATCGAGCACGACATCGTCAATGCGCTGCCTTTGGGTCTACAGTTCGATGAGATCTACAATCTCGCCTGCCCAGCCTCTCCGCCGCATTACCAGGAAGACCCGATCCATACCTTCAAGACGAGCGTGCTTGGTTCGCTGAACCTTCTGGAACTGGCGCGACAGAACAACGCCAAGATATTCCAGGCCTCGACGTCCGAAGTCTATGGCGACCCTTTCGTTCACCCACAGCCCGAGAGCTATTTCGGCAACGTCAATACGCATGGACCGCGGTCCTGCTATGACGAGGGCAAGCGCTCGGCCGAAACCCTGTTCTTCGACTATTCGAGAACATATGGCCTCGATATCCGCGTCGCCCGCATTTTCAACACCTATGGCCGCCGCATGCAGCCCGATGACGGGCGCGTGGTTTCGAACTTCATCGTCCAGGCGCTGCGCGGCCAAGACCTGACCGTCTATGGCAGCGGCATGCAGACGCGTTCCTTCTGCTATGCCGACGACCTGATCGAGGGCTTCGTCCGGCTGATGAATGCGCCGAGTGCGCCCGCGCATCCGGTCAACCTCGGCAATCCCGGCGAATTCACCATCATGGAACTGGCGACGCTGGTCATCAGCTATACCAACTCCCGATCGAGGATCGTGCATCGGCCGCTGCCGGTCGACGATCCCAGACAGCGCAAGCCGGACATTTCCTTTGCCAGGGCCAATCTCGGTTGGGAGCCGAAAATCAGCCTGAGCCAGGGGCTCGCGCAGACCGTCGACTATTTTGACACCCTGCTCTACGGAAGCAAACTGGTCAAAGGAGCCGCGGCGTCATGACTCGCCGGGCAATCCTGGTGACGGGTGGGGCCGGGTTCATCGGCAGCCACACCTGCAAACAGTTGGCCGGCGCCGGCTATTTGCCGGTGGTTTTCGACAATCTGAGCCGCGGCAACGAGAAATCCGTCGCCTGGGGCCCGCTTGTCGTCGGCGATATCCGGGACCGGGATGCGTTGCAGCGGGCGATGAAGACGTACCGGCCGACAGCGGTCATCCACTTTGCGGCGCTGGCCTATGTCGGCGAGTCCGTTCACGAGCCGGCTGATTACTATTCGACCAATGTGACGGGCACCATCACCGTGCTCGATGCGGCGCGCGCGAACGCCATCGACAACATCATCTTCTCCAGCAGCTGCGCAACCTACGGCGTGCCGGAAGCATTGCCCGTTCGCGAGACGTCCTCGCAAAATCCGATCAGCCCTTACGGGCGCACCAAGCTGATGGGCGAACAGATCATCGGCGACTATGCGTCCGCATACGGAATGAAATTTGCCATCCTGCGCTATTTCAACGCTTGCGGCGCCGACCCGGACGGCGAGCTTGGTGAGTGGCATTCGCCCGAGACGCACCTGATCCCCAGAGTGCTCATGGCCGCATCAGGCATCATCGACGAGATCGAGGTTTTCGGCACGGACTACGACACGTCGGACGGTACGTGCGTACGGGACTATATCCACGTCAGCGATCTGGCTCGCGCCCATTTGAAAGCTCTCATGCATCTCGAGGGCGGCGGACAAAGCCTGGCGGTCAACCTCGGCACAGGGCGGGGCGTGTCCATCAAGGAGATTGTCCAGGCGGTCAGCCGAGTGACGGCAAGACCGGTTCCGGCCGTCTTAAGGGCCCGGCGCACGGGAGACCCGGCGGAGCTCTACGCCGATCCGGGAAGCGCACGCGAACGTCTCGGCTTTGTGCCGGAGCTTTCCGACATCGACACGATCGTCAGGACGGCTGCCCCATTCTTTGGCCTGAAGGCGAAACCGACGAGACTGCCGCCAGTCAAGACGGCAGCGCCTGTCGCCGCTCGATGGCTCAGGAATAGCGGGGGCGGCAGCTCGCGCGCTGGCCAAATCCGCTAGGGCTGCAGATATAAGGCGAATTCCCCAGGAACGTGCCGCCATTGCCCGGATTGTAAGAGGCCTTCACCGGCGCCGGCGTGCGCACCTTGATCCGCGGCGGCGATGCAAAAGCGTAGGCTCTTTCAATGGTCCGCACCGCGCTCGTCATATAGACAAGTGGCTCGCTTCTGGACGAATGAGCGATGAACATGGCGCTGACCGGCTGGACCGCGGGTTTGCTGCCAAGCGAGTGGACCACAGGCTTGACCGAGTTGGTCTTGGTTGCATCGACGCTCTGGCAACCCGAAACCATCGCGATCGCCACCGCAGCCACAATCATAAATGCACTGTTCTTGCCCGAGCGAAACGCGCCCATTGCGGAATTTTTCATTAGGTGTCCCCTGCCAAGGGCGCGTTGCGACATACTTTGCTTTCGTCGCTTTCACGCCGCGTAAGCGACTGCTCGCTACCACAAACGCAGGAACATTAGACTTCACTTATTAAAATTCATGAAAACCGAATGGTGAGCTTACCGTCTGGTCGTTCCGTCGGATTTTATTAAAATGCGATCAATCGGCAGTCGGCCCGCCAACGGCACTGGCCGAACGGCTTGAAGCTCCACGATAAGCGATTCGGCAACGCCTTGACAGGCACCGACAGGAGCATCCCTGCTCTCGACACAGAGACGGATCTGGATTGCTTTCTCGAGCTGTCAGGATGGGTGCCGGCGCGGGGTTGCGAAAATCACCGGGTGTGTCATGGCTCGTGCCAGGTGGCAGTTCCGCTCAACCGCCGCTTTTGACCGGCGCTGGCTTCTGATCAGGGCTGATCATCTGACGCATCTTGTCGAAAGTCGCAGCGGTCGTGTCGCCGGATTTGAACTTGTCGTACTCCTGTCCGGGCTGCGCCGGCGACGCCTGGAAAACATACCAGGAACCGCTGGGATCCTTCATCTGGTATATCGTGCCGCCCAATCGGTGATGGCTGAAGCAGGTTCGCCCCTGCGAGCTACCAGCAAGCGTCTTCCATTTTGCATCCATGCATAATTTGCCATTCTTGGTGATCAACCACCTGCCCTGGCCGATCGTCGCATTCGCGCCGCCGGTCCAGGCGCGAAGTTGGCGCCCATCCTTGGCAAAATAGGCAGCACCGTTTTCCCAGATCCATGTGCGGTCGGCATAGAGGGGAAAAAGATCCGCCGGGGTGAGCGGCTCAGCCGCAGCGACCGCCGACAAATCAACCTCTTCGGCTGTCGCGGCGTTTGGGCCGCTGACCAACAGTGGCTGCGCAACAATCATCGTCAACAGAAAGCGGCGGATCGACAGGATACCAACCACAGAAGTGATCCTCCAAATGACAACGGCTGAGGGTGAGACAGGGCGTGCCAGCGTACCATCTGTCGCTTCTGCCTGTCACCGCTTCTCGTTCCAGCCAGGGTCGAAGTAGAAGTTGCGGTCGCCGGTCTCGCCGCGGCCAGCGCCGGAAACGACGTAGGCGATCCTGACGATGCGAACGCCACCGGCGCCCTGCTGCAGCCCATAGATGCCTTCCAGTCCGCGGTCGTAAAATCCCGCCGCTGGAACCGAGAGCGCAACACAGGCGAGCGATGCCTGCCAGGCGAGTTTCACACCATTGGCTCGCAACGAAATCCTGTTCTCGACGAGGTGCCTGGTGACGATCACAACCACAAGCAACCCGTAGATCAGCGCATTGAATGCGGCGAACCAGTAGAAGCCGGTGGAATTCGAAGGATGATCCACCAGAAGAACCGGCAAGGACGCACCAATCGCAAGCACCACATAAGGAACGATGACGCGCGCCGGCAGAATGTCCTTGGGGCCGCTGCCCTTGGGAGTAACGCGGAAATCGACGAAGGATTTGGTCAGATAGTCGCGGATCGACGACAGCGTTCCGGCGAGCACCCATGGCCAACGCGCGAAGAACAGGAACAGCGTCCCTTCCCAGCTGAGCGTCTTGGCGGTGATCGGGCGCGAAAGCCCGAACGCCTTCAACATCATCACGAGGACGATGAGGGCAATCGAGTTCGGCGCATAGTAGAACAGGAAGTCGACATACATCACGTTGGCGAAGTTCTGGCCCGAACAGAGCGCGTAGATAGGCATGACGTACATCAGAAGCGCAAATGTGGCGAACAGCGGATACCACAGCTGGCAAAAAAGGAACTGGAATTTCAGACGCGGCGGCAGCTTGGAAAGGTAGCTGGGCGAGTATTCGAGCAAGATCGTCATCAGGCTCCGCGACCACTGGAATTCCTGCGTGACAAGATCGGCAAAGGTCTGCGGGCCATCGCCATGCGCGATGGCGTCGATGGCATGCACACCGCGCCATCCGGCCGCATTGATCAGCATCGACGTTGAATGGTCCTCGGCCAGTTCCGGGCCAAGACCACCCGCTTGCCTCAGCGCGGCGGTTCGCACGGCATAGTGCGAGCCGATGCAGAGCGGAGCCCCGCCGCCCGTATGGCCGGACTGCAAGGGACCGTGAAACATCCCTTCCGGAAACAGCCTGCCGCGCGCCGACCAGCTCTCGGCGGCATTGTTGTCGCAAATGCTCGGCGCCGAGACATAGCCAACCGCAGGATCTGCGAAGGGAAACAGGATTTCCCTCAGATAGGTTGGCGTCGGCACGTGGTCGGCATCCAACTGAGCGACGAAATCATAGCGCTCATAGCCATAATGATCGTAGAAAAATGCCAGGTTCCCCTCTTTGCAGCGCGTCCGGCGCGGCCACACCTTGCGATGATAATCTTCCCGGCCGCGTCGGGTCGAAATCATTACATTGTGGGCTTCGCACCAGGCGATCGTCTCCTCGGATGGGTCCTCGTCTGCCAGCCAGGTATCGTGTGGATAATCCTGCACCAGCATCGCTTCGAGCGTGCGCGCGACCACTGCAAAAGGCTCGGACGGCGCCTTGGTGACCACCATCGCGACCCGCGAATGCTCAGGGATTGCGTGAAGTTTGGACGGCTTTTTCGACGCATGCACGTTCAGGAGGAAGTACAACGGCATGAGTGTGAGCCATACCAGAATGAGCGTCGCGAATGCGTATGGCCCGACATGCTCGACGTGCTCGGGCTTCAGCCACCAGAACCAGAAGAACCCGAGCGTGACGAACCAGAAGGCCAGGGCCAGTCTCAAGATCCATTGCTGGGTGGCCGACAGCACGGGCACCAGAAAAGGGCCCTTCCGCGCAGTGGCGACAGCCGTCTCAGGTCGCCGTGCCCGCCTGCTTGCATGGTCGACAATGCCTGCCTGAACGGAAGCACTCATACACTTACCCGCCGCCACTTTGGGCTCTCCGCCGACAGATGGCTGAAAGCTCTCAAATCCCGGCGACAGAATCAGTCCGCGCTTTGTTAGAGTCAACTAAATTAAGCGTTCGTTAACCATGGTTCTTGAGATCTGGTTAACCTAACACCTTGAATCGGGAAGGGAATAACCGCGACCGACGCAGCCCAGCAATGACGAGCCGGCAAAGTTTTCTTGTGTCGGAAGTTTGCTGTGGGGCCGAGGCTTTCCGGTCGCGAGCAGGCTCGAGAGCAGCGTTAACCATGTTGTGAAAGACAGGGTTAAGCAACCGTTAATTGCGCTTGACTCCTGGCCGCGACCGCCTCTTAATTTAGCCTGGGATGATATATCGGGATATTGGGCGCGAATTTGTGAGTATCGCGGCGAACCTTCTCTCTATAGCGCGTCTATGTCGGCGCCCTGAGAGATAGATAATCGTTTGGTGGGCTCTGTGCGAAGGTTCGTACACCCGCCTATGGTCGCTTAGAAATCCCGCGGATTCCACCAGTATTGCCGATCGGTTGGGTAGTCGCGTCGATCAAGCATCGGCGCGCACGGGCGAGGCTTCAACTTCCGCAGGATGTTGAAGCTATGGGAGTATCAAACATGAAACACACCACAACAAATGCACTTGCGATCGCGCTTGTATTGGGCGCAAGCGTCGCGTTCCCCACTGCGGGAGGCGCTGGCTCAGTGGCCACGACCGACCCCGTTCAGACGAGCAGCGCCGCGTCGGCGTTCGGATCCTATGATCCCTACGGAGACTTCAGCGCCGACAAGAGCGCCAGCATCGAAGAGTTATTCCTGCCCTGGGAAGACGTCGACCTGGCGAGCCTTCCCCTGGCCGACGCCTATGCCCTTCAGCGAAACCGGTCGCTGTTGATCACCATCGAGCCGTGGACCTGGTCGAAGGACTGGCGCATCACTCCGACCGAACTGCGCAACGGCATATTGAGCGGCAAGTATGACGCCAACATGCAGGCAATCTGCAATCTGGTGGGCGCCATGAAGAGCCCGGTAACCATTCGCTGGGCGCAGGAAATGGAGGACAAGAACGGCCGCTTCACCTGGGCCAACTGGGCTCCCAAGGACTGGATCGCCGCTTACAAGCGCGAGGTCGATATCTGCCGCAAGGCTGCCCCCGCCGCCAAATATATGTGGTCACCCAAAGGCGAAGAGGGTCTGGAAAAATACTATCCCGGCGACGACTACGTCGACGTCATCGGCCTGTCGGTGTTCGGCCTGCAGAAAAAGGACAACAACGAGACCGGTCACGACCGGACGTTCGCCGAGGCGCTCAAGCCCGGCTATGACCGCGTCGCGGGCTTCAACAAGCCGGTCGTGGTGGCGGAGCTCGGCTATGTCGGGAAGCAGGAATATGTCTCGAAATGGGAAATCGATTCCCGCAAGTCCTATTCTGAATTTCCGGCCCTGACCTCGGTCGTCTACTTCAACCAGAAGGAAGTGTGGCCGTGGCTGGGTGGCTATGGACTGCCCGATTGGAGGGTTACCCAGCATATCTTGCCCTAGGGGGTGCTGTACCGGGTGTGGTGCAAAACTGGGCGTGGCGTAAAATAGTGGGGTAGGGTCGTGAAACGAGTATTGGGGAATTGTATCGGAACGGCGCTTGCCTGTTCCATCGGTGTCTTTGCCTTCCAGCTTCCCGCGGCAGCGATGACAGCGGCGCAGGTCGCCGAAATGGCGAGCCAAGCGGAGGCGGTGCCCGATGCGGGTATCTACCAGATGTACCAGAACCGTTCGTGGCTCTGGGGTCAAAACGGTGCCGGATTTTTTGCCGTGCAGCGCCGTCAATTCAGCGCCTGGACCTCGGACAAGGGCAAACTGGGCTACGGCGACGGCATCTGGTTCCTCCCCGGAGGAGGCAAGCTGTGCTTCCGCGCAAAATGGCATGGAGCAGGAGGTGACTCCGACGCCCTCACCTGTTTCGAGCATCGCCAGGCCGGCAGGGTGGTTTACCAGCGCAAGATTCCGGATGGCGACTGGTACGTTTTCAGGAGCTCGGATCGCAACATGGCGGACGAGTTCATGAAAGTAAAATACGGCGACTACGCCACCTGGAAACAAAACCGGATCAAGGCAAGGCCGTAGATAGGGTCAAGCGCGACAAGCCGATGATAGCTTCGCCATAGCGGTCGCCGACGTGTCGTCATGTCGGCGTTCTAGCAATCGATCAGCCTGCCATATGGGCGCCGAGCGGCATGCGCCACAAACGCTGCTGTCTTCGCCTGCCCCACTGCAGACATAGCACTCGATGGCGCCGGTGGCGGTTTCCCACTGGCCACGGCCGCGCCCCTACCTTCGTCGAACACACGCGACGTCACGAATGCAGCCGGTACGGCGCGCGCCGGTCCCAGCGATCTTCATCCGCATTCTCAGCCCGCTGCGCGGGTTGGTGCATATTGACCTAAAAGCGGTCGGCGCCAGATGATAACAGGTACCGCTTATCCACAACCGGAACGGGAAAATGTACGCCGTCTCTACAAGAAATCGTTGCCGTCCTTACAGGTTGTAAGTATACTCGCACCGCTTGGGACAAGAGGGGCGACTTTCTTTGGGTATCTACGGGATGGCCTGCGCCAACTGAGGATCTGGCTTGCGGTAGATTGCTCTTTGTGTCCGCGATTCTAGTCATTTAATTCTCCCGTTCCTCTTTGTGGTGGTTTATGGGCAATCCTTTCTCGCGCCTTATTTCTTCGATTTTTGGAGGTTTTCGCACGGTAGGGGATGAACCTGACGGTCGCTCGATCAGCGCCGTTTGGCCTCCCGACCTCAAATTCCTTTTCATCGAGCCCTCTGGCAAGGATGTGGCCGAGGCGCTGGATGGCTGGAAATGGATCGGGCTGGATGGCCTTGAGCCAACCGCTGTTTCGGCCTTCGGCGATATCTTTTTCCGTGCCTCAGACGGATCGATCCATCTCCTCGACACGATCACGGGCCGACTGAGGCCGGTGTCCGCAAACTGGGATGAATTTTCGGCGTTGGTGCAGAACGCCGATAGCCAGGACGACTTGCTGCTCGCCGGTCTTGTTAAAGCGGCGCGCAAGAACGGATTGATCCTGAAGGCCGGCCAATGCTACGACTTTAAAACGCCGCCAGTGCTTGGTGGCGAAATGAGCGTCGAGCAGACGCAGGCAACCTTTTTCGTGGTGAAGGTGCATATTGCGGGGCAGATCCACGGGAAGATAAAAGATCTTCCTCCCGGCACGAAAATCAACAAGGTAACGATCAGCAACGGCTAACGCCGCCTACGCCTTGCGCTCCCAGCGCTACGCCTTGCGCTCCCAGCGCCGGTCCGGCGTCTGCTGCCAGTAGGTGACGGCGTGGCCGGCGTCCTTCATCGTCTTCCAGTGCCCTCGAGCCGCCTCGACCTGGGCGGCATCGTGGCCGTCAAACAGGAACACCGCACGTTCGTAGCCGCCAAGCTCGGGCGGCATGGCGCCATCGACCAGGAAGCGGATTTTTGCCTCGTTGAGATTGCCGTCGCCGGTGGTCAACAGGATCGGCTGTTCACCGGGATAGGCCTCACGATCGGTTGCATGCGCGAGGAACGAATCGTCGCGAAATGTCCAAAGATGCTGGTCGAGCGCATCGCGGCGTTCCTCGGTGCCGGTCTGCACCACGGCGCGCCAGCCACGGTCGATGCTGCGCTCCAGGAGGCCGGGCAGTGCATCCTCCAGCGTCGATTCGGTCAGGTGGTAGAACAGGACGTCGGCCATCGCCTCAGCCTATACCGGATGAACCCGGTTACTGCTCATAATTGTCTCGCACCAGCCGGTCGAGCAGCCTGACGCCGAAACCGGAACCCCAGGACTGGTTGATCTCGTTCGATGGCGAGCCCATCGCCGTGCCGGCAATGTCGAGATGCGCCCAGGGGGTCTCCTTGACGAAACGCTGCAGGAATTGCGCGGCGATGATGGCACCGCCATAGCGGCCGCCAATGTTCTTCATGTCGGCATTCTTGGAATCGATCAGCTTGTCGTATTCGGCGCCGAGCGGCATGCGCCACAGCCGCTCCTGCGTCGCCTGCCCCGCCGCCGTCAGCCTTTGCGCCAATTCGTCATTGTTGGAAAACAGGCCGGCATGGTGCTGGCCAAGCGCCACCATGATGGCGCCGGTCAGCGTCGCCAGATTGACCATGAATTTCGGCTGGAAACGGTCGTTGCAGTACCACAGCGCGTCGGCTAGCACGAGGCGGCCTTCGGCGTCGGTGTTGAGCACCTCGATGGTCTGCCCCGACATAGAAGTGACGATATCGCCGGGGCGCTGGGCATGGCCGTCGACGGCGTTCTCGACCAGGCCGATGACGCCGACGACATTGGCCTTTGCCTTGCGGGCGGCCAGCGCATGCATCAGGCCGGTGACGGCGGCGGCACCACCCATGTCGCCCTTCATGTCCTCCATGCCGGAGGCCGGCTTCATCGAATTGCCGCCGGTGTCGAACGTGACGCCCTTGCCGACGAACGCAACCGGACTGTCCTTTGGCTTACCGCCGTTCCACTGCATGATCGCCATGCGGGCGCCGCGCGGCGAGCCCTGCGCGACACCGAGCAGCGAGCCCATGCCGAGCTTCTTCATCTCCTTCTCGGCCAGGATCTCGACCTTGACGCCGAGCGCCTCGAGTTCCTTGGCGCGGGCGGCGAACTCAACCGGCCCAAGCACGTTTGCCGGTTCGTTGACCAGGTCGCGCGCCAGAAGCACGCCGTCCATCACCGCCTCGGCGTCAGCGAAGGCCTTCTTCGCAGCGGTCGGAGCGGCGGTGTGGATGGTGACCTTGACCGGCTTTTTCGGCTCGGCCTCGTCCTTGTCCTTCCTGGTCTTGTACTTGTCGAAGGCATAGCTGCGCAGAAGAATGCCTGCCGCGAGGCTTGCCGCCTCCTTGCCGCTCGGCGAGGCGCCGACGATTTCGAGCACCACGGCCACGTCGGTCGCCTTGCGCAGCGACCCGGCAATGGTGCCGCCAAGCTTCAGCCACGCATATTCGTCGAGCCCCGACACCTTGCCGGCGCCGATCGCCACCAGCCTGTCGAGCGACGCTCCTTCGGGCGCCAGAACTTCGACGGTGCTGGCGAACTTGCCGGTGAATTCGGCGACCGGAAAGGCCCGCTCCAATGTCTTGCCCGGATCGCAAGCCTTGGCGGCGTCGCTCAGGCCGCCCTCATCCGCCGACAGCACGAAGACCGTGCCATTCTTGGGTACGGAAAATTTGGCGAAGGCGATCGAAGGTCTTTGGCTCATCATGTCCTGCTTTCGGAAAATGCGTAGCTTTTGGGGAAGTGGTTCGAAGCGATGCGCGACATTTGGTCGTTTTCCCGCATTTGGCAAGACTTTGCCAAATTCGCACCCCATATGACCAACGGAATCGATGGTGATTCTTCGCGGCACGGCCCCGCTTTTTGCCGCAACTTGTTGTTAACCATCGATGTTTTCCCTTTCTTATCCATTGCCGCCGACACTCCGACCGCCGGGGCGCGCGCAATGTGGGACGGAACCGGATCGACCATCCATGGAGCCAGTTGTGCAGGCGCCGCCGGACAGCTACCTTGTGCGGTGGCATGATGCCGTTCGAGAAAATCGAGAAAAGCCTTCATGAAGGTCATTGAACGCTACATCATGCGCCGCGCTTTCGTGGTCTTCCTGGCTGCGCTGGTATGGACGCTGGCCATCGTATGGACGACGCAGGTGCTGGCCAAGATCGACCTGGTCACCGACAGCGGCCAGTCGTCGCTGACCTTCTTCGAGGTGGCCGCTCTCATCCTTCCCTCCATCATCCCGATCGTCGTGCCCTTTGCCGTGGTGGTGGCGGTGGCACAGACACTCAGCGTCATGAATTCGGATTCCGAGCTCGCCGTCGTCAACGCCGCGGGCGCCTCGCGCTGGACGATCGTGCGGCCGATCATGCTTCTGGCACTCGCGGCCAGCGTCTTTTCCTTTGCCGTCGACAATGGCATCGACCCTTATGCTCGGCAGAAGAACCGGGCGCTGGTGGCGGCGTCGCACGCGGACCTGCTGTCGCTGATCATCCAGGAAGGCACCTTCCGCAAGATCGAGGATGGGTTGTTCCTGCAGATCGGCGAGCGGCTTCCCGACAATCGGTTGGGCGGTATCTTCGTCGCGGATTCGCGCGAAGAAGGGGTCAACCTCGTGTACTACGCCAAGACCGGCAGCATCATCGAACGCGGCGGCGAAAAGGTGCTGATGATGAATGACGGCGTCATTCATCGCAAAACACTGACCGGCGACCTGTCGGTCATCCGGTTTACATCCTATGCCTTCGACATGTCGGCCTTCATGGCGGCGGCCTCGGAGGTGACGCTGCTGCCGAAGGACCAGACGACGCAGTACCTGCTCAATCCAAACCCCAACGACAAGAACTACCAGCAAATCCCGCTTGAATACCGGGCCGAGCTCAACCAGCGGTTTTCGGAATGGGCCTATTCCATCGTCTTCGCACTGATCGCGCTCGCGGTCGCCGGGGACGCGCGCTCGCACCGCGAGGCACGCGTCAATCCGCTGATCACGGCGATTTCAGTATCGCTGTTCGTGCGCTGGCTGGGCTTCTTTGCCGCCAGCAAGGCCGATGAGGTCCCGCAATATGCCTATATGGTCTACGGCGTGCCCATCGTGGCATCGGCGGTGGCGATCTGGTTCATCGTATCCAACCGGACCTTGGAACTGCCGGTAGCCTGGGCGGACTGGATGACCAATTTCGCCACCCGCATCGGTGACAGCTGGAACGCGCTGAAGCTGCGTTTGTCCGGCACTTCAGGGCAAGGGGTCAGCTGATGGGCTGGACGCTGGGCCGCTATTTCTTCTTCCGCTACGTGACGATCACCTTCTGGTTCTTCATCGGCCTCCTGGCGCTGGTGTTCCTTATCGATTTCACCGAGCTTTCCGGCCGCACCACCGGCCTGCCCGGCTTCACCTACGGGACGGCGGTGGCCATATCCGGGCTGCGGATGCCGATGATCATGCTGCAGACGGTGCCGTTTGTCGGCCTCTTCTCGGCGATGGCGACGCTGGTGTCGCTCAACCGTCGCTACGAACTGGTCATCGCGCGTTCCGCCGGCGTGTCGGCCTGGCAATTCCTGTTGCCCTGCTGCATCGGAGCATTGCTGTTCGGCGTCCTGTCGGTTGGCGCCATCAATCCACTCGCCGCGCACGCCTTTTCCTGGTCCGAGCAGATCGAAACCGAGCTGCGCTCCGGCAAATCGAACACGGTTTCGGCCGATGCCGCACCCTGGATCCGGCAGAAAACCAGCTCCGGGGACACCATCATCGGTGCGCGTGCCATCCTCAACCAAGGCCTCGAGATGGCCGATGTCGTCTTTTTCGTTCTCGACCCGCAAGGCAACATCGTCGAGCGCAAGGATGCCGCGCGCGCCTTCCTGCGCGACGGCTATTGGGAATTGCAGGACGTCAGGACGTTCCAGAACGGCACGATCCAGGCAGCGACAAACGATCGCGTGCCGACCAATCTGAAGCCCGAATTCGTGCAGGAGCGGCTGGCGCGCCCCGAAACCATTCCGTTTTATGATCTGCCCGGAAAGATCGAGGTTGCCCGTTCCTTCGGCCTCAAGGCAAATGCCTTTGCCATGCAGTTTGATTCGCTGGTGGCGTTGCCGTTCCTTCTCGTCGCCATGACGCTGATTGCGGCAACGGTATCAATGCGATTTGCTCGGATGGGACAGTCAGCGACGATGATTCTGGGTGGCATCGTCGCCGGCTTTCTGCTTTATGTCGTTTCGGTTCTGGTGAAGGCATTCGGCGTGGCGGGATTTGTGCCGACTGTCGTAGCCGCCTGGGTCCCGGTCGTGGTGGCTATGTTCTTCGGGGTGACTTTCCTGCTATACAAGGAAGACGGCTAGTGAGGGAGGCGTTTTTGCCCAGCAACAGGCAGGCCGGTTTGGCGCGCCTCTATGCGGCTAGCGCCTTGGCGTGCCTGCTTGCCTGCGCCGTGCCGATGCCCGCGCTTGCGCAGGACGTCAGCGACATGGCGGCCACGGTTCCGTCCGGCTCGCAGATGCTGCTGGCGGCCGACACGCTGGTCTACAACAACGACAACCAGACGGTGACCGCCGTCGGTGGCGTGCAGATCGACTACGGCGGCAATCGCCTTGTCGCCCAGCGGGTCGAATACAACCGCAACACCAAGCGGATGGTCGCTAGCGGCAATGTCGAGGTCGTCAACAGCGACGGCACCAAGATCAATTCGGAACATATCGACATCACCGATGATTTCGCCGACGGCTTCGTCAACGCTTTGCGCGTCGAAACCATCGACAAGGCCTATTTTGCCGCCGAAAGCGCCGAGCGCATGGGCGGCGTGCTGACCACGTTCCACAATGGCGTCTACACCGCCTGCGAACCGTGCGAGGACAAGCCCAACAAGGCGCCGACATGGCGCGTCAAGGCCAGGAAAATCATCTGGAACGGCGAGAAGAAGACGGTTCGCTTCGAGAATGCGAATTTCGAGTTCTTCGGCTTCCCCCTTGCCTACCTGCCCGCGTTTGAGATTGCCGACCCGACAGTGAAGCGCAAGAGCGGCTTCCTGATCCCCAGCATCGTCTACAAGAGCGATCTCGGCGTCGGCGTAAAGGTTCCCTATTATTTCGCCTTGTCACCGACCTACGACCTGACCGTCACCGGCACCGGCTACACCAAGCAAGGCTTCCTCGGCGAGGCCGAGTGGCGCCAGCGCTTTAACAATGGTCAGTACAGTTTGAAGATTGCCGGGATCCAGCAGCGGGATCCTGATGCCTTCCTGGACACGGATGCATTCCCAGCCACTGCTGGCCACAACATCAATTCGGGTGAAGCTGGCGATCCGAACAAATTCCGCGGCATGATGGGCACCCAGGGGCAGTTCGCCATCAATCCGCGCTGGAATTTCGGCTGGGATGTGCTGCTGCAGACCGACAAGAACTTCTCGAACACCTACGGCATCGACAGGTACGGCAGCAGCGTCCACCAGTCGTCGGTCTACCTGACGGGTCTCAACGGCCGCAACTATTTCGACCTGCGCGCCATGCACTTCGAGGTGCAGGAAGATACGCCCAACAGCAATATCTCCGCACGCAGCAACCAGCAGCCCTGGGTGCTGCCGACGCTCGACTACGCCTATATTCCCGACATATCAGTGGCCGGCGGTCAGTTGTCACTCAATGCCAACGCGCGCGTCATCCGCCGCGACGATCTCGATCAGACCTACTTCACCCCCTACACACCGGCGTCGGGCGTCCAACGTGTCCGCGGCATCGAAGGCGAATCCGGACGTCTCACCACCGAGGCCGAGTGGAAGCGGTCCTTCGTCACCGATAATGGGCTGGTGCTGACGCCGTTGCTCGCGCTGCAGGGCGATGTCGACTACGTCAACGCGTCATCGGCTTCGCTTGCCGCAGTCAACCAGATGGCAACGAATTTGGGCCAGCAGGACGATATGCGTTCCTCGTTTGCTCGTTTCATGGCGACCGCCGGGCTCGAAATGCGTTGGCCGGTGCTGTTTTCGAGCGCCAATTCGAGCCATGTGGTCGAGCCGATGGCACAGGTCTTCATGCGCCCGAACGAGCAATATGTCGGCGGGCTTGCTGTTCCCAATGAAGACGCCCAAAGCATGGTCTTCGACGCGACCACGTTGTTCGAACGCGACAAGTTTTCCGGCTACGACCGTGTCGAAGGCGGTTCGCGCGCCAATGTCGGCCTGCGCTATTCCGGCTCCTACAACAATGGCTGGGGCACCAATGCCATTTTCGGCCAGTCCTATCAGATTGGCGGCGAGAATTCCTTCGCCGCGCCGGATCTGGTCAATGTCGGCGCCTTTTCGGGCCTCGACAACACCAAGTCGGACTATGTCGGCCTGTTTGGCGTCAACAGCCCCAATGGCTTTGCTGCCTCGGTTAGCGGCCGGTTCGACGAACAGAGCTTTGAAATGCGCCGCGGCGAGCTAAAGGCCGCCTATACCGGCCTGCCGGTATCGCTGACCGCCAAATACGCCTTCATCCAGGCACAGCCGCTTTACGGTTTCACGACCGACCGCCACGAAGTCACGCTTGGTGCGTCGACGCATCTCGCTGAGAACTGGCGCGTCTTCGGGACCGGAACCTATGATTTGCAGGAAAGCCTGCTGGTCAGCGACGGCGTCGGCTTCGCCTACAACGATTCCTGCTTCACCTATCTGATGACGTACTCGCAGTCGCGCGACCTGAACACTCGGGAGGTGTCGCAGACCATCGGCTTCAACCTGTCGTTCCGTACCCTCGGCGATTTCGGCTCGTCGAGCAGTGCCATCGACACGATCCAGTAACAGTCGGCGACATCGTTTCGCCGCATAGGGCTGGCACGGATTTCGTGCACCCGGAACGCATGAATTGGGCGGAACCGGGATAGAATTGGGATGCCAACGATGAGGAAATATCTGTTTTCAGCAGGGTTCGCGCTGCTTTTGGCGGCGACGTCCGTGTCGGTCACCGTGATGACGCCGCCGGCTTTCGCCAGCGAGATCAAATATGTCGTCAATGACGTTCCGGTCACCTCCGGTGACATCGCGCATCGCGCCGCCTTCTTGAAGCTGCAGCGCAAGAAGGGCGATGCCGCCCAGGAAATGATCGACCAGACACTGCGGCTGGCCGAGGCCAAGCGGCTTGGTATCCGCATCAGCGATGCGCAGGTCGAGGCTGCCTACCAGCGCTTTGCCTCGAACAACAAGATGCAGCTCAGCCAGCTCGACGGCGTCATGGAGAAATCAGGCGTCACCAAGGGCCACTTCAAGGAATTCATCCGCGCCCAGATGGCCTGGAACCAGGCCTTGAGCGCGCGTTACCGTTCTGGCGATGGCACCGGCGCCGTCAGCGAGCAAGACCTTGTCAGGAAGATGCTCGAAAAAGGCGGCTCCAAGCCGAGCGCTACCGAGTACATGCTGCAGCAGGTCATCTTCGTGGTACCAGCCGCCGAGCGTAGCGCGACGCTGGCCAAACGCAAGCGTGAGGCTGACGCCATGCGCGCCCGCTTCAACGGCTGCAGCACGACGCATGAGTTCGCCAAGGGCCTGATCGACGTCACCGTTCGTGACCTGGGCCGGGTGCTGGCGCCGCAACTGCCGTCGGACTGGGCCGAGCAGATCAAGGCAACCAAGGTCGGTGGCGCAACCGTCACGCGCGAGACCGAACGCGGCGTCGAATTCATCGGCATCTGCTCGTCGCGCGAAGTCTCGGACGATAAGGTTGCCCAGATGGTGTTCCAGAGCGAAGGCTCAGGTGGTGACAAGAACGCCGATGAGCTCAGCAAGAAATATGTCGACGAGTTGAAGGCGAAAGCCCGCATCGTCAAGCGCTGACGTGGGCAGCACAGTGAGTGCGCTCGCCTTGAGCGCCGGCGATCCGTCCGGCATCGGGCCGGAGATCGCGATTGCCGCTTTCATGGCGCGCGAGGCCGCAGCCTTGCCTCCCTTCTATCTGCTCGCCGATCCGGCGCTGATCGCCTCCCGGGCCCGCCTCCTCGGCATTTCGTTGCCGGTCGTTGAAACGACACCCGCGAAAGCGGCGCAAGTGTTTGGCCGCGCCCTGCCGATCGTGCCGCTGGCTGCTCGCTGCATCGACAGCCCCGGCCGGCCGGACCCGGCCAATGCGGCCGCCACCATCGAAGCCATCGACCGCGCCGTCGCCGACTGCCTTGCCGGCGACGCCGCCGCTGTCGTCACCTGCCCGATCGCCAAGAAGCCCCTCTACGATGCCGGCTTTGGCTTTCCCGGCCACACTGAATATCTGGCGCATCTGTCGGCCCGACACACTGGCGTCGAGGCGATGCCGGTGATGATGCTGGCCGGCCCCGAGTTGCGCACCGTCCCCGTCACCATACACATCGCGCTGGCGGCGGTGCCCAAGGCGCTGACCACCGAATTGATCGTCGCGACCGCCCGCATCACCGCTGCCGACCTCATCGGCCGCTTCGGCATCGCCAGGCCGCGGCTGGCCATTGCCGGGCTCAATCCGCATGCGGGTGAAGGCGGTGCCATGGGCCTCGAGGACGAGCGCATCGTGCGCCCGGCGGTCGACATCCTGCGAGCCGAAGGCATCGACGCTTTCGGCCCCCTGCCCGCCGATACATTGTTCCACGCCCGGGCCCGGGCCGGCTACGATGCGGCCCTGTGCATGTATCACGACCAGGCGCTGATTCCGGCCAAGGCACTGGCCTTCGACGAGGCGGTCAATGTCACGCTCGGCCTGCCCTTCATTCGCACCTCGCCCGACCACGGTACGGCCTTCGACATTGCCGGCAAGGGCGTGGCGAGGCCCGACAGCCTGATGGCGGCGCTGAAGCTCGCCAGGCGATTGGCCGACAGCGGCACGAGGGCCGCCGCAGTATGAGCGCTTCCTGCCTGAGCCTGCGCGCATGAGCATCGATGGGCTGCCGCCGCTGCGCGAGGTGATCGAGCGTCATGGGCTGCAGGCAAAGAAGGCGCTCGGCCAGAATTTCCTGTTCGACCTCAACCTCACCGGCAAGATCGCCCGCACCGCCGGCGACTTGTCCAATGCAACCGTGATCGAGGTCGGTCCCGGCCCTGGCGGGCTGACCCGCGCATTGCTCGCCAACGGGGCGCGCCAGGTCATTGCGATCGAGCGCGACGAACGCTGCCTGGCGGCGCTCGCGGAAATATCGGATCATTATCCCGGCCGGCTGGAGGTTGTATCCGGCGATGCGCTGAAGACGGACTTCGCAGCCCTTGCCGATGGGGGAGCCGGCGGCCCGGTCAAGATCATCGCCAACCTGCCCTACAATATCGGCACGGAGCTGCTGGTGCGCTGGTTGACGGTCGGCGAATGGCCGCCCTTCTATGCATCGATGACCCTGATGTTCCAGCGCGAGGTGGCCCAACGCATCGTCGCCACTCCCGGCAGCGATGCCTATGGCAGGCTTGGCGTGCTGGCCGGCTGGCGCACACAGGCCAGGATCGCCTTCGACGTGCCGCCCCAGGCGTTCACACCGCCGCCCAAGGTCACCTCTTCTGTGGTGCATCTGGAGCCGCGCGCGACACCCCTGCCCGCCGATGTGAAAAAACTCGGCCGCGTCACCGAAGCCGCCTTCGGCCAACGCCGCAAGATGCTGCGGCAGAGTGTGAAAAGCCTCGGCGGCGAAGCTTTGCTCGAACACGCCGGCATCGATCCGACACGCCGCGCGGAAACACTCAGCGTCGAGGAATTCGTGCGCCTGACCAACACGATGTAGCTTTCTTCTCCCTGTTCACAGGGGAAGGAAGAAGCATCAGCCGGTCTTCTCATCCAACAGTCCCGAGACGAAATCGAACAGGCCGGGCCGGCGATCGCGTCTCAGCCGCTCGGCGACGACGATGCCGCGCACTTCGGCGAAGGCGCGATCGAGGTCGTCATTGACGATGACGAAATCATATTCCTTCCAGTGCTCGATCTCGTTGCGGGCGTTTTTCAGCCGCGTCTCGATCACCGCCTCCTGGTCTTCGGCGCGACGCTTCAGCCGCGCCTTCAATTCCTTCATCGACGGCGGCAGGATGAAAATCGAGACGATATCGGCACGCATCTTCTCCTTGAGCTGCTGTGCGCCTTGCCAGTCGATGTCGAACAGCATGTCGCGCCCTTCAGCCAGCGCCAGTTCGGCCGGCTCGCGCGGTGTCGCGTAGCAATTGCCGTGCACTTCGGCCCATTCCAGCAGGGCGTCGGAATCGCGCAGCCGCTCGAAATCGCGCATTGTCCGGAAATGGTAGTGAACACCTTCGATCTCACTGCCGCGGCGCGGTCTGGTGGTGACCGAGACCGACAGTTCGAGGCTGGAATCGCTTTCCAGAAGGTTGCGCGCGATCGTCGACTTGCCGGCGCCGGACGGCGACGACAGGACGAGCATCAGGCCCCGGCGGCGAATGCGGGACCCTAAATCCTTGGCAACCATCGGCTACTCCAGATTCTGGATCTGTTCACGAAACTGGTCGACCACGGCCTTCAGTTCCAGCCCGATCGCGGTGACCGTAGCGGCGTTCGACTTCGAGCACAGCGTATTCGATTCGCGGTTAAATTCCTGTGCCAGAAAATCGAGCTTGCGGCCGACCGCGCCGCCACCCTCGAGCAGTGCCCGACCAGATGCGACATGCGTTTTCAGGCGGTCGATCTCTTCGCGAATATCGGCTTTGGTGGCCAGGAAAGCCGCCTCCATGTGCAACCGGCTGGCGTCCAGATTGGCGGACGCGTCCATCAGCAGCCTGACCTGCTCGGCGAGGCGTTCGCGGATCGCCGCCGTCTCGCGCGACGGATCGGCCTCGGCCCGCAACGTCAGCGCCTCGATTGCGTCGATATGGCCCGCCAACAGCAGGGCCAGCGCGGCACCTTCGCCCTGTCGCGCCTGTTCCAGCCCTTTGAGGGCCACCTCGAGCGCAGCCGTGATCGCGATGTCGAGCGCGGCGCGCACATCTTCGGTTTCGACAGTCTCGGGAATATCGAGCACGCCGCGCAGCGAAAGCAATCCGTCTGATGTCGCGGGGGCGACACCGAACTGCTCCTGCAACCGCTTGGCGAGCCCCGCAAGGTCCTTCAGAAAGACTTCGTTGACGACGGGCTGCGCCTGCGCGCCGGCGGCACGGCCAATGGTCAGTGTCGCCTGGAAATTACCCCGCGCAAAGCGCTTCTGAAGCGTCTGCCTGACAGCCGGTTCCAGCCGTTCGAAACCTTGCGGCAATCGCAGCCTCACCTCGACGCTCTTGCCGTTGACGGACTTGACCTCCCAGGCGATCGCGGTGCCTTCATGCTCGGCGACGGCACGTGCAAAACCGGTCATGCTCTGCAAATTCATGTCGCCCACAAGTCCCTGGCACATCGCTCCGAAACCGGTTTTCCGGAGGGGAGCACGTGCAGCTTAAAAATGACTGCGCCGCAGGCCCGCCGAAATCGGACGCGCGGCGCTGCTCCAAATGTCAAGGGCGCCGCCTTGTGGCAACGCCCTTCTTCGTCCTACTGGGCAGCGCCCGCATCGCCGCCGCCGCTGTCGTCGCCTCCGTCAGCCGGCTTGTCAACATTGCCGTCAACCGGCTTGTCGGCATTGCCGTCGGCCGGCTTGTCGGCATTGCTGTCGCCGGCGCCGGTGGTGTTGGCGCCTTTGGCGGCGTCGTCGGCCTGCTTTTTCTGCAACGCGCGATAGCGGGCGACGTTCTCATTGTGCTCTTCGAGCGTCGCGGCAAAGACATGGCCGCCGGTACCATCGGCGACGAAGTAAAGATCGTCGGTCTTCGACGGATTGGCCACCGCCTCCAGCGCCGCCCGACCCGGATTGGCGATCGGCGTCGGTGGCAGCCCGTTGATCACATAGGTGTTGTAGGGTGTCTGCTTCTGGATGTCCGACTGGTAGATCGGCCGGTCCGCCGGCTTGCCCTTGCCGCCGAACAGACCGTAGATGATGGTTGGGTCGGATTGCAGGCGCATGCCCTTGGCCAGCCGGTTCAGGAAGACCGCGGCAACCCGTGAGCGCTCGTCACCCTTGCCCGTTTCCTTCTCGACGATCGAGGCCAGCGTAACGAACTCTTCGACATTGGCCAGCGGCAGGTCCGGCGCGCGCCGCTGCCAGACTTCGTCGACCAGCTTCTTCTGATCTCCCAGCAACTTGTCGATCATCTGCTGGCGTGTCGCGCCGCGCGTGAAGCGCAGCGTGTCGGTGGCGAGGCTGCCCTCGGGAGGAGTGGTCGCCGGCATATCGCCGCTCAACGCCGGCTCATCGGCGATGCGCTGCAGCGCCTGCTCGACCGTCAACCCTTCTGGAACGGTCAGCGAATACATCACCGACTTGCCGCTCTTCAAAAGCTCCATGATCTCGCGCATGGAAGCCTTGGGCTTGATCTCGTACTCGCCGGCCTTCAACGCCGAATCATTGCCGTAGGCGCGCACGCCAAGGCGGAAGATCCGGGCGTCGCTGATCAGTCCGCGGCGTTCGAGCTGGTCGGCAATATCCTGGACGCCGGTATTCGGCTTGACCAGGAACGTGTCGCCATTGGCCGAGGGGCCAGCTTCGGTGAATTCCTGCTTGCCGAAATAGACCGCGGCGCCGGCCGCCAGAACCATCAGCATCACCACGGAGATGACGAAGTTCATGAACACGACGACCTGGCTGCGCGAAGCACGCGAGCGCTTCGGCGGCGGTGTGCCGGCCTCCGGCCGCAAGGCCTCGCTCGCCGTCTTCGGCATGATCGGCCCCGATGCCGGACGCTGTCCGAATTCTCCGTTGCCCGCCGGATTTGTGTTCATTTCGCCCTACCGTTTGATCGCTCAACGAATCCCCTGCGGCAGAGTAGGGGCGAATATGGCAAAATTGACGGCATGCCGAAGCATCGCCGGGCAGTTGGACGATCAGCCATTATAGCGCTGGAAGACGAGCGAAGCGTTGGTGCCGCCAAAGCCGAAGGAATTGGACAGCGCAACGTCGATCTGGCGAGCGCGCGGCTTGTTGGGCACCAGGTCGATCGCGGTCTCGCGCTCCGGGTTGTCGAGGTTGATGGTCGCCGGCGCGACATTGTCGCGAATGGCGAGGATCGAAAAGATCGCTTCGGCAGCACCGGCCGCCCCCAGCAGATGGCCGATCGACGACTTGGTCGACGACATCGAAATCTTCGACGCGGCATTGCCGACAAGCCGCTCGACGGCGCCGAGTTCGATCGTATCGGCCATGGTCGAGGTGCCGTGCGCGTTGATGTAGTCGACATCGGCGGGCGTCAGCTTGGCCCGGTTCAACGCCGCCGTCATGCAGCGGAAGGCGCCGTCACCGTCTTCGGCAGGCGCTGTGATGTGATGGGCATCACCGGTGAGGCCGTAGCCGGTCACCTCGGCGTAAATCTTGGCGCCGCGCGCCTTGGCGTGTTCGAGCTCTTCAAGCACGACGACGCCGGCGCCCTCGCCCATGACGAAGCCGTCGCGGTCGCGGTCGTAGGGGCGCGACGCCGTTTGCGGCGCATCGTTGCGATCGGTCGACAGTGCCCGGCACGCGGCGAAGCCGGCGATCGACAGCCGCGTCACCGGCGCTTCGGCGCCACCGGCGACCATCACGTCGGCATCGCCCCACATGATCAGCCGGGCAGCGTCGCCAATGGCGTGCGCACCGGTTGAACAGGCCGTGACGACGGCGTGGTTCGGGCCTTTAAGCCCGTGCCTGATCGAGACCTGCCCGGAGACGAGATTGATGATCTGGCCGGGGATGAAGAACGGGCTGATGCGGCGCGGGCCGCGTTCCTTGAGGATCATCGCGTTCTCGGCGATGCCTTCGATGCCGCCGATGCCGGAGCCGATCAGCACACCCGTGGCGCACTGCTCGGCATGGGTTTTTGGCTCCCAGCCGGAATCCTTCAGCGCCTCGTCGGCGGCGGCAATCCCGTACAGGATGAAGTCGCCGATCTTGCGCAATTCCTTCGGCTCGAGCACGGCCTCGGGATTGAAGGTGGCATTGCTGCCATCGCCACGCGGAATGACGTGGGCGATCTTGCAGGCAAGATCCTCCACCTCAAACTCGGTGATGCGCTTGGCTGCGCTGCGGCCGGTCAGTAGTTCCTTCCAGCTGTGCTCGAAGCCCATGCCGAATGGCGACAACAACCCAAGGCCCGTGACGACGACACGCCTCATCGCAGGTCCTCCCCGGTGATGACTGCGGAAAGCGTCAGGCGGATGCCTTATCGATATACTTCACCGCGTCGCCGACGGTCAGGATGGTCTCGGCCGCATCGTCGGGGATCTCGACGCCGAATTCTTCTTCGAACGCCATGACGAGTTCGACCGTGTCGAGGCTGTCGGCGCCCAGATCATCGATGAAGCTCGCCTGCTCCGTCACTTTGTCGGCATCGACACCAAGGTGCTCGATGACGATCTTTTTGACGCGCTCTGCGGTGTCACTCATTTGGGGCATCCTCGTCTTTTGTTTGTCTGTCTTCGTTAGCGGGCAGAATGCCGCTAATCAAGCTGAAAGATGGTCCTGCCGGAAACGCAACGGCCACGGACCGGTTTTTGCCCGAACCGCCGGGTTGCGGGCCGCATTACACGAAAAATAGCCGAGGTCCAAGCCGAAATGGTCTCTTTTCACAAGCCGGCAACAACTCCGCCGGACCTCGTTCAGATCATCGCCATGCCGCCATTCACATGGATGGTCTGGCCGGTGACGTAGGCGGCTTCGTTGGAGGCGAGATAGGCAACGGCGGATGCGACTTCGGCGCCGGTGCCCATGCGGCGCGTCGGGATCGCCGCCATGATCGCCTCCTTCTGCTTGTCGTTGAGCTTGTCGGTCATCGCCGATTCGATGAAGCCCGGGGCGACGCAGTTGACGGTGATGTTGCGGGTGGCGATCTCCTGCGCCAGCGATTTCGAAAAGCCGATCATGCCGGCCTTGGAGGCGCAGTAGTTGGCCTGGCCGGGATTGCCGGTGACACCGACAACCGAGGTGATGTTGATGATACGGCCGTGACGGCGGCGCATCATGGGATGGGTGAGTTCGCGGGTCAGCCTGAAGACAGCGGTCAGGTTGACCTCGAGCACGGTATCCCAGTCGGCGTCCGACATGCGCACGAACAGCCCGTCCTTGGTGATGCCGGCATTGTTGACCAGGATGTCGACACCTTCGAGATCGGCCTCCGCCTTCTGGCCGAGCGCCTTGACCTCGTCACGGTTCGACAGGTTGGCCGGGAACAGCTTGACCCGATCGCCAAGCTCGGCGGCCAGCGTCTCCAATTTCTCGACCCGTGTGCCATGCAGGCCGACGATGGCGCCTTGCGCATGCAGGACCCTGGCGATCGCCTCGCCAATGCCTCCCGATGCGCCGGTGACGAGTGCCTTGCGGCCAGTCAATTCGAACATTTTTGTCTCCTGATTGAGAAGAGAACACCCTTTGCACGGGCAGGGTCAAATGGCACTAGATTAAACAAGCGTCGCCAGCGCCGCCTCGACATCAGCCGCGGAGCCGACCGACGCGGTGGCGATGTCGCGGTTGATGCGCCGCGCCAGGCCTGAAAGCACCTTTCCGGCACCGATCTCGTAAAGCGTGGCGATGCCGTTTGCGCCGAACCATTCCACTGTCTCGCGCCAGCGCACGCGGGCAATCACCTGCTCGACCAGACGCCGCGCGATCTCGTCCGGATCATTGGTCGGGGTGACGGTGACGTTGGAGACGATGGGAACCACCGGGGCGGCCTTCGCCACGCTGCCCAGAGCCTCGCGCATGATCTCGGCCGCCGGCGTCATCAGCGCGGAGTGGAATGGCGCCGAAACCTGCAGCATCAGCGCCCGCTTGGCGCCCTTTTCCGTGCAAAGTTTCGCCGCCAGCTCCACTGCGCCCTTTGTGCCTGAAATGACCAGTTGGCCGCCGCCATTGTCGTTCGCCACCTGGCAGACAGAGCCAGCCCCTTGGGCAGCCTCGGCGCAGGCGGCTTCTACATCCGCCTGTTCCAACCCGATGATAGCCGCCATGGCGCCCTCGCCGGCCGGCACCGCCGCCTGCATGGCATTGCCCCGGATGCGCAGCAGCCTGGCGGCATCGGCAACCGAAACGAAGCCGGCGGCCGCGAGCGCCGAATATTCGCCCAGCGAATGGCCGGCGACATAGGCGACCTTGTCCTTCAGCGAGAAGCCGCGCGATTCCAGCGCCCTGATCGCGGCCAGCGACACCGCCATCAGCGCCGGCTGGGCATTGGCGGTCAGCGTCAACGTCTCCTCCGGCCCTTCCCAGATCAGCTTCGACAGGTTTTCGCCAAGCGCGTCGTCCACCTCCTGGAAGACCCTGCGCGCCTCGGGAAAGGCAACGGCGAGATCCTTGCCCATGCCGACAGCCTGGCTGCCTTGTCCAGGAAAGGTGAATGCAACGGCCATATGAGGGCTCCCAAGGGCTGGTTTTGCTTGCCCGATAGTCGGGTTTTTCTTGCCTGTGACGCAAGGCAGGCCGCCAAGTCAAGCCCAGTTCGACCCTGGCCGGCGGCACCATCGCCGGCCGAGTGCCTGTTCCGAAAGGCTTTTTGGCGATCACTCCTGATGAAAACCGCTCACGAATCGTTTGCTGGCTCTTCTTATTTCCGCCACAGGCGCTAGCTTTGCGTGACAATTATATGACAATCGAGTGACGAGTTTGTCGCTGGGTGGGGAAGTTAAAGTGGCAAAGAGTTCTAAACGCGTCGGCAAAGCCGCGCCACAGTTCCTGGAAGACGACCCGTCCACCGGCTATCTGCCGGGCAGGACATGGCCGGTCGTGCGCTATGGGCTGGTCAGCCTGGCGATCGCGGCCGTCATGGTGTTTGCGATCGAATTGATCGTGCGCGGCGACTTTGCCGGCACGGTCGCCTTCTTCCTGCAGCCGCTCAAGCCGGGCTGGACCACCATCGTCGTGTTCGCGCTGATCCTGATCGGCCTCGATGCCGTGCTTGGCCGCAGCCACCAGAGCCTGATGATCGTCGCGCCGCTGACCCTTTCCCTTGCCTTCGTCGGCCACCAGAAGTCGCATTATCTCGGCGATCCGCTCTATCCCACCGATTTCCTCTATGCCCGCCAGATCTTCGCGCTGCTGCCGCTCCTGGTGCGCGACCGGCCGATGACCGCGCTCGCCATGGTGGTCGGCATCGTCGCCGGCCTGTCGCTGCTCGTCTATGGCTGGCGGCTATGGCGGCGCAAGGTTCCGGCGCTCAGCCGCAAGGGCCGTCTTGCCCGGCTGACGCTGGCGGTGCCGCTGCTCGCCTTCTTCGTTTCGATCATGGACTACGCCACCTTCTCCTGGACCAGGGACCGGCTGCAGATCATCCCGATCATGTGGGACCAGAAGGAAAACTATGCTTCCAACGGCTTTGCCCTGGCCTTTGCACTCAACGTGCCGATGGCGCATGTCTCGGCGCCGCCAGGCTATTCCGACAAGGCAATCGCGGCGATCGACAGGACCGATGTGACCGCCTCGATGCCGGCCGAGAAGCCCGACATCATCATCGTCATGAGCGAATCCTTCTGGGATCCGACCAAGCTGCCCGGCGTCACCATCACGCCCGACCCGATCCCCAACGTGCGCGCGTTGCGTTCGGGCTCGATGTTCTCGCCCGAATTCGGCGGCATGACCGCCAACATCGAGTTCGAGGCGCTGACCGGCTTTTCCAATGCCTTCCTGCCGGCCGGCAGCATCCCCTATCAGCAATATGTGCGCACGCCGACGCCTTCGCTCGCAACCTTCCTCAAGAGCCAGGGCTACCGGGCGCGCGCCATCCATCCCGGCACCAACTGGTTCTGGAACCGTGGCGCGGTCTACGCTGATTTCGGCTTCAACGATTTCAAATCAGAAGAGACGCTGCCGCCCTTGCAAAAGCGCGGGCCGCTGGCGTCCGATGCGGCGATGACCGACGAGATCATCAGCGAGGCCGACGCCAGCGATGAGCCGGTGTTTTTCTTTGCGGTCAGCCTGCAAAACCACGGCCCCTACGAGCCGAACCGCTATTACAATCCAACCCACACGGTGCAGGCACCGATCAGCCAATGGGCACGCGAATCGCTGCTCAGCTACGCCGAAGGGTCAGCCGACGCCGATCGTGGCCTTGAACGCCTTGTCGAATGGGCGAAGAAACGCTCCCGTCCCACCGTGATCGCCTTCTTCGGCGACCATCTGCCGCCGCTGGGGCCGGTCTATGTCGAAACCGGGTTCCTGAAAGACAATGTCGCGCCGCGCAAGGAACCGACGCCGCAAGCCGCGCTCGAACATCACCAGACGCCGCTGATCATCTGGTCGAACCACTCCGGTCCGGTCGAGAACCTGGGCGCGGTGAGCCCGGCGTTCCTGCCCTATCATATCCTCACCACCGCCGGCATCACCCACCCCTACTACACCGGGTTCCTGGGTGAGATGCGTGAACGCTACCGCGTCGTCGACCGCAATTTGTTGCTGACGCCGACGGGCGAAGCCACGCCAGATTGGTCACGGCAGAAGGAAATCGATCCGACGATCCGCGATTTCCGCCTGCTGCAGTACGACATGATGTTCGGCAAACGCCTCGCGGCGCCGGACTTCTTCCCCGAAACGGTCGACAAAATTGTCGCCCATACGAGTTGAGCCAAACGATCCCGCGAGGCTCGGGCCTGGCGACCCTTCACACGTTCAATCCGTCAATTGCAGCTTCGAGAACTTGTTGGCGATCTGCTGGAATACGTCCGGCAGTTTGGTCGGATCGTTGACGGCATAGTAGCCGCTCGGATCCGAGGCGCACGCGCTGTAAAGCGAGCGGTTGGCGGCGGTGTCGGATTGCAGCATGGTGTAGATTTGCACGCCCTCGTTCTTCAACTGCGTGCAAACGCTTTTGGTCCAGCCGTCGACATTGCGCGCCGCGGTCGCCTGACTGTCCGACCCGAAACGGCCACCTGCGAGATAGCCATAGGATGTGTAGTCGGACTTCGTCGGCTGTTCGCTGGCGCCATAGACGACGTTCTCGCCGTCGGTGAGCAACAGCACGATCTTGCTGACGCCGGGCGTCTTCCACGCCGCTCCGTCCGTGTAGGGCGCGGCGGGCGACAGCACCCGCATGCCCCACGACAGGCCCTCGGAGACATTGGTGCCTGAACCGTTCCACTCGGTCATCTGGCTTGCTGCCTTGCGCAGCTTGTCGAAATCGTCGGTCAGCGGGACGACGGGTGTGGGGCAAGCGCGGTTCGGGCCAACGGTGACGGGGGTGCCTGTCTCGGTGATGAACTCCTTGGCGGGCGCAACATATTTGGCGACCTTTTCCTTGGCGCTCGTACCGGGCGACAACAAATCGCCGAGCAGATCGTTGAGATCGATGCCGAGAAGGTTGCCCTTCTGCTTGGCGAGCTTGGTCTTGTCGCTGACGTCGTCGAGATAGGAATTGTTGTAGTATTTATCCGAATTGCCATAGGAGGCAGACGGCTTCTGCGCAACTTCGGGATCGTCCGGCGCAAAATACGGAACAAACAGCGTGTCGGGCTCGTCCGGGTCGGGTGGGGTGTCGGAAATGTTGTAGGCGCCCGGCCGCGCCTCGACGCAGCCCTTCCATCCGGTGTTGTTCCATCCGGGCTCGGTCCATCCGGTCTGCTTGAGCTGCTTGAAAAGCGCCATATGGTTGGGACGCTTGCCGTCGATGACCGGAAAATTGACGCCGTTGGTGGAGGACTTGCCGTCCATGTCGATCCAGGACGGGTCGAATTCATCGCCATCGACGTTGACGGCCGTGACGAACGGAACCAGCGAGGCGCGGATCTGGCGCGTCGGCGATTTTGTCGCCTCGAGCGTGTCGAGCAATGATTTGGTCGCCGTCCTCAACGCCGTCATGCGCGCCCCGGCCATGGAGCCGGTGTTGTCCAGCACCAGCACGACTTCGAGCTGGTTGTTCGATTCGACGGCGGAGGCATCGACCTCGATGTGCTTTTCCTTGCCGAACAGGAAGGCAAAGTTGAGAGTGACGTCGGCTGAGGCAACCGCCTTCGTCTTGACGAAATTGACGCCTTTGTCGACCGTCAACGTCGCCTTCGCATTGCCGAGTTCGCCATGGCCGGCGATGTTAGCCTGGAAATAGCGATCAAAGGCGTCATTGCGGGTGATATCGAGATCGCCCAGATGCGAAGAGGCAAGGTTTGCCGCATCGAGGGCATTCTGCAGGTTGCCCTTGGCCCGCATCAGGGTGGAGACATCGGTTGCGAAGGCGACAGCCGTGAGGATGGCCGGCAACCCCAGCCCCAGCACAAGCGAAAAATTGCCGCTCGTCGAGCGCCAGAACTTGTTAAGAAGCATCCTTACCCCCCGGAAATGCTTGCCGCTTTTGTGCGCGGATTGGCCTGGCTTCTGCGCCTTCTTTGATGAATCGAGCGTTGACTGCAGGATCTCAACTCCACACAACCTGACATTGTGGTTAAGGCCCGGTTGCCGGAAACCACGAAGCCTTGCCATTGTTGCTGCTTGATTTTTCCGCCCTGCGACACAAGGGAATGCCGCTTGCGCTTGCGTTGTGGGCGGATTGCTGTATAGACGCCCCCAATCTGCCGGTCCCAGCTGGGGGCTGAACGGAGGGCCGGAGGTTTTTTCGAAAACCTTCGTGTGAAGACAGAAGTGCTTCCGCCTCCCGTGTCTCCGCTCTCGACCGTCTCGTCATGCTCCTTTCTTCCCCGCCCCCTTTTACCGGGAACAGCGGGTCAGAGAAGTTGCAGAGGCTTTTGCCGCCGGGAACCGGGAGAGAAACGAAGAAAGGCACTGATACACTATGGCTCTTTACGAACATGTGTTTCTTGCCCGGCAAGACCTCTCGCAGCAGCAGGTCGATGCGCTTGTCGAACAGTACAAGGGCGTCATCTCCGCAAATGGCGGGTCCGTCGGCCGGGTCGAGAACTGGGGACTGAAGTCCCTCACCTACCGGGTCAACAAGAACCGGAAGGCTTACTACACTCTGATGGACCTGAACTGCCCGCCGGCCGCGCTCAACGAGATGGAGCGCCAGATGGGCCTGTCCGAAGACGTGCTGCGTTTCCTGACCATCAAGGTCGAGGCGCATGAGGAAGGCCCGTCGGCCATGATGCAGAAGCGCGAAGAGCGCTCGGAACGCGGTGGCTTCGGCGACCGTGACCGTGGCGATCGTGGTCCGCGCTCGTTCGGCGACCGTGATCGCGGCGACCGTGGCGATCGTCCGCCGCGCTCGTTCGGCGACGCCGGTGCCGATCGTGGTCCGCGCCGTCCGCGCGAAGGCTTTGAAGGGGGTGCAGAATAATGGTCGACATCAACCAGATCCCGACCCGGCGCCCGTTCCATCGCCGCCGCAAGACCTGCCCGTTCTCCGGCGCCAACGCCCCCAAGATCGACTACAAGGACGTGCGTCTGCTGCAGCGCTACATTTCCGAGCGCGGCAAGATCGTGCCGTCGCGCATCACAGCCGTCAGCCAGAAGAAGCAGCGCGAACTCGCCAAGGCGATCAAGCGCGCCCGCTTCCTCGGCCTGCTGCCCTACGTGGTTCGCTAAGACTTTCGAGCGGGCGGCTTGCCGCCCGCTTTTTTCACCTCGGCGACGGGCGCCGCGGATCGCATTCAAATCCCGAGTTGAGGTCAAACCTCTAACTGCCTGAACGGGCAGGACAGCGACACCGGCGCCAAGGCGCGCCCCAAGCTTCCTGACCTGTTCCCAAGACATTCGGCGTCGATCCCTACGATTGGCGCCCAACCAAAGGAACACAACCATGGAAGTCATTCTTCTCGAACGCGTTTCCCGCCTCGGCCAGATGGGCGATACCGTCAAGGTCAAGGACGGCTTTGCCCGTAACTTCCTGCTGCCGCAGGGCAAGGCGCTGCGCGCCAACGAAGCCAACAAGAAGAAGTTCGAAGGCCAGCGCGCCCAACTCGAAGCCCGCAACCTCGAGCGCAAGTCGGAAGCCAGCCAGGTCGCCGAAAAGCTCGACGGCAAGAGCTTCATCGCCGTGCGTTCGGCTGGCGAAACCGGCCAGCTCTACGGCTCGGTGTCGACCCGCGACATCGCGGATCTGCTGACGGCGGAAGGCTTCACGGTCAACCGCAACCAGATCCTGCTCAACCAGCCGATCAAGACCATCGGCCTCACCAATGTGGCGATCGCGCTGCATCCGGAAGTCGAAGTCACGATCACGCTCAACATCGCCCGCACGGCCGACGAAGCCGAACGCCAGGCCAAGGGCGAGACGCTGACCACTGCCGAAGCCATCTATGGCGACGACATCAACGACAATGCGCGGCCGGAAAACTTCTTCGACCCGAACACCGAGTTCGAAGGCGGCGAAGACAACGCCTGACGATTTGAGTTGCCGGTACGCCCTTCCGGGCGTGCCGCACTCAGCTTTGATCCCAGTTGGCCTCAGCCATACTGGACCAATGCCCGGGTCTCTCGCCCGGGCATTTTTGTGCCAAATGGAACTTTTCGAACCCCTATATATTGATGCAGACTACAAGCGTCGCGCGTCCTTTGGCCGCGCTAAGGACGCTGTGAAACTTTGGTTTGGCGCACGATCCCTTTCCCGAAAGTCGATTTCGATTTTCGGGGTCGTGGGCCGAGACAGCCTGTCTGAGGGGACATTTGGTCATGAATATTCTGCTGAAGCGCGTTCTCGACCGCCTGGTGCGCACCGGCAATCTCAAGGTAACCGGCCCCAAGGGCGCTGCGGTGGTGTTCGGCGACGGCAGCGGCGAGCCGGTGCACATGCACATCAAGACCGCGCATGCCGAGCGGGCCATCACCTTCGATCCGATGCTGGCGGTGCCGGAAGCCTACATGGACGGCGAGCTCGACATTCTCGAAGGCGGCGTGCTGGGTGTGATGCGCATCGCCTTCCAGAACATGGGCAGCGGCGGCATCGACGCCACATGGTCGAAAGCCATCGAAGGCCTGCGTCATGCCTTCCGCCGCCTGCAGCAGATCAACACCGCCTCGCGCTCGCGCCGCAACGTGCAGCGCCACTACGACCTGTCAGGCGACCTCTACCGGCTCTTCCTCGACGACGACATGCAGTATTCCTGCGCCTATTTCGAGCAGCCGGACATGACGCTCGACGAAGCGCAGGCTGCCAAGAAACGCCACATCGCCGCCAAGCTCAGGCTGAAAGCCGGCCAGACGGTGCTCGACATCGGGTCCGGCTGGGGCGGGCTCAGCCTCTATCTCGCCAAGGCGTTCGACGTCGACGTGCAAGGCGTGACGCTGTCGACCGAACAGCATGGCGTCGCCACCGACCGCGCGCACGCGCAAGGGTTGGAAAGCCGCGTGCATTTCGAGCTCAAGGACTACCGCGAGCTCAACGAGCGTTTCGACCGCATCGTCTCGGTCGGCATGTTCGAACATGTCGGCGTCAACCATTACCGGACCTTCTTCGACAAGTCGGCGACACTGCTCAAGCCGGATGGCGTTATGCTGTTGCACACGATCGGCCGCTCCGGCGTGCCGTGGGCGACCACCGCCTTCGTCCGCAAATACATCTTCCCGGGCGGCTATGTCCCTGCGCTCTCCGAAGTCATGCCGGCGATCGAGAAGTCGGGGCTGGTCGTCACCGACATCGAAATCCTGCGGCTGCATTATGCCGACACGCTGAAGCACTGGGGCGAGCGCTTCGCCGCCAACCGCGACAAGGCCAAGGCGATCTACGACGAGCGCTTCTGCCGCATGTGGGAGTTCTACCTGGCCGCCTCGGAAGCCGCTTTCCGCTGGCAAGATCTGGTGATCTTCCAGATCCAGATCGCCAAGAAGAACGACACCTTGCCGACGACGCGCGAGTACATGGCCAAATGCGAGAAGGCGCTTGAGATGCGCGATATGGGTCACCTTGAAACGGATCCCATCGAGAAAAGCCCGGTAGCCAAGGCAACTCGCCGCCGCAAGGTCGCGGACCAGAAATAGCATTGCGGCTTGCCATTGCCGGCGCCTGCACTGAAAAAGGTCCAGTGATCGCCACCGGACCTTTTTCATGACCTATGTTCTCTATGTCGCTGCTGCCCTGGCCGAGATCGCAGGCTGCTTTTCGTTCTGGGCGTGGTGGCGGCTGGAGAAGTCGCCGCTGTGGCTGCTCCCCGGTCTCGCCTCGCTCGCTCTGCTCGGCTTCCTGCTGGCGCTGGTCGATGCCAATGCCGCCGGCCGAGCCTACGCCGCCTATGGCGGCATCTACATCGCGGCGTCGCTTGGCTGGCTGTGGCTGGCGGAGGGCGTGCGCCCCGACCGCTGGGACCTCGCAGGAGCTGCGCTCTGCATTGTCGGCGCCTCGGTGATCCTCGTCGCGCCACGCGGAGCCTGAGCATGGAGTTACCGGCCCCACTTCGCCAGGGTGTCGAGCGTCTGCTCGAGAACGTTCCGCTGGCGACACTCAAGCAGGCGGCAAAAACGCTGTCCGACCGGTACCGCGCCGAACTGCGCGATGGTCGGCTGCATATGGCTGAGAACCTGGCCGTACAAGCCTACCTGGCGACGCGGCTGCCGGCGACCTACGCCGCCGTCCGCGCCAGCCTCGATGCGCTGGGCTACGCCAGGCCCGGCTTTCGACCCAAGAGCCTGCTCGATGTCGGTGCCGGCCCTGGTACGGTGCTTTGGGCCACGACCGACCTGTGGCCCGATCTCGAACAGGCGGTGCTGTTCGAAGCCAGCGCCGCGGCGCGCAGGGTCGGCGAGACGCTTGCCGCCGGCGCGATTGCCGCCCGAACCAGATGGCTGGCCGGCGACGCCACCATCGACCTTGCCGACATCGAGCCGGCCGATCTGGTCACTTGCGCCTATGTGCTCGACGAAATTGTCCCTGCTTCCCTGCCAAAGCTTATCGGTCGGCTGTGGCAACTCACCGACGATACGCTGCTGGTCGTCGAGCCGGGCACGCCGGCCGGATGGCAGCGCATCCTTGCCGTGCGCCGGCAGCTGATCGAGGCGGGCGCGTATGTACTTGCGCCCTGCCCGCATCAGGCGCCCTGCCCGCTCGCCCCGCCCGACTGGTGCCATTTTTCCCGCCGCGTCGCCCGCTCGCGCCTGCACCGGCTGGCCAAGGATGCCGACGTGCCATGGGAAGACGAGAAGTTCATCTATGTCGCCGCTTCGCGACAGCCTGCTCCTTCCCTTCGGGCACGGGTCATCGCGCCACCAAAATCAGGATCCGGCAAGGTGTTGCTGAAACTTTGCGAGAGCAATGGCAGTGCCGGCGAAAGGCTCTTCACCAAGCGCGACGGCGAGACGTTCAAGGCAGCGCGGCGGTCGGACTGGGGCGACGTTCTGGAGATTTGACCGGCACAATTGTTCTTGCTTCGTTCTTGTTTTTCGTGTAGATTGTTCTTCTGCCGAGTCAACAGAAATCGGGGGACGGGAATTCTGTCCTGTGGACGATTTGTTGTTCCTGTGAACAAGCGAACATTGATGTTGGTTGGCATCGGCACTGTTGCAGATAAGTCAGCACTGACTTTTGTCATTCTGGTATCGAAGAGCCGGGATCGAAATCGGGGATATCATGGCAGAGGCAGCGCGAAAATTCGGCGTCGCGGAAACACCGCTTTATCGTGAAGCGCCAAACAACATTGAGGCCGAGCAGGCGCTGCTCGGCGCCATCCTGGTCAACAACGATGCCTTCTACCGCGTCTCGGACTTCCTGAAGGCCGGCCATTTCTACGAGCCGTTGCACCGCAAGATCTATGAGGTGGCGTCCGAGTTCATCCGCATGGGCAAGGTGGCGACGCCGATCACGCTGAAAACCTTCCTGCCGGCCGACGAGAAGGTCGGCGACATGACGATGGCGCAATATGTCGTGCGGCTGGCGGTGGAAGCCGTCACCGTCGTCAACGCCACCGACTATGGCCGCGCCATCTATGACCTTGCGACGCGTCGCGCGCTGATCACCGTCGGCGAGGACATGGTCAACATTGCCTATGACGCGCCGGTCGACATGGCGCCCACCGAACAGATCGAGGATGCTGAGCGGCGGCTGTTCGAGCTGGCCGAAAACGGCCGCTACGATGGTGGGTTCGAAAGTTTTTCCGATGCGTTGAAGAACGCCGTAGACATGGCCAGTGCCGCCTATATGCGCGATGGGCACCTGTCCGGCATTGCCACCGGCCTGCGCGATCTCGACCACCGCATGGGCGGCCTGCAGCCGTCGGATTTGATCATCATCGCCGGCCGTCCGGGCATGGGCAAGACGTCGCTGGCCACCAACATCGCCTACAACATCGCTGCCGCCTATGAGCCTGCCCAGCAGGCGGACGGCTCCGTCAAGGCGGCCAATGGCGGCGTCGTCGGCTTCTTCTCGCTCGAAATGTCGTCGGAGCAATTGGCCACCCGCATCATTTCCGAGCAGACCGAAATCCCATCATCGAAAATCAGGCGCGGCGACCTGACAGAAGCCGATTTCGGCAAGCTTGTTGCCTACACGCAGGAGAACCACAAGCGCCCGCTCTACATCGACCAGACGGGCGGTATCTCGATTGCCCAGCTTGCGGCTCGCGCCCGCCGCCTCAAGCGCCAGCGCGGGCTGGATCTAATGGTCATCGACTATATCCAGCTCATGCAGGGTTCGTCCGCCAAGGCGTCGCAGAACCGCGTCCAGGAAATCACCGAGATCACCACCGGACTGAAGGCGCTCGGCAAGGAGCTTGGCGTGCCGATCATCGCGCTCTCACAGCTCTCGCGTCAGGTCGAAAGCCGCGACGACAAGCACCCTCAGCTGTCGGACTTGCGCGAATCGGGTTCGATCGAGCAGGACGCCGACGTGGTGCTGTTTGTGTACCGCGAGGAATATTACATCAAAAACAAGGAGCCCGAGAAAGGCACGCCCGAGCACCTCGCCTGGGAAACAAAGATGGTCGAGGTCCAGGGCAAGGCCGAAGTGATCATCGCCAAGCAGCGCCATGGACCGACCGGCACTGTCAGCCTTGCCTTCCAGGGCGAGTTCACCCGCTTCTCCGACCTCGCCGAAGAGCATCATTTGCCGGAAAGATTCGAGTGAGTTTTTGATCTACCCTCGCATTCCGTCACACCCCCCTCTGCCCTGCCGGGCATCTCCCCCGCAAGGGGGGAGATCGGCAGTTTCATTTGCGGCGCCCTCTCTTCAACCTGGGCGATTGGCGAAGACTGTGATGACATCCAATCTCCCCCCTTGCGGGGGAGATGTCCGGCAGGACAGAGGGGTGTGGGCAGGATCGCCAACTCCCGATTACTTCCAGGCAGCGTCCAACTGATGGCCAAATCGCGGGTTCAGTTCATCTGCCAGAATTGCGGATCGGTGCACCAGCGCTGGGCCGGCAAATGCGATGCCTGCGGCGAGTGGAACACGCTGGTCGAGGAAGGCACGTCCGGCGGCATCGGCTCAGGGCCGGCCAACACGCGCAACGCCCGCAAGGGTCGCGCGGTGGTGCTGACAACGCTGTCGGGCGACATCGAGGACGCGCCGCGCATCATCTCGGGCATCGGCGAACTCGATCGCGCCACCGGCGGCGGCTTCGTGCGCGGCTCGGCGCTGCTGGTCGGCGGCGATCCCGGCATCGGCAAGTCGACGCTTTTGACCCAGGCCGCGGCTGCACTCGCGTCAAAAGGCCACCGCGTCGTCTACGTCTCGGGCGAAGAGGCCGTCGCGCAGATCAGGCTGCGGGCGCAGCGGCTCGGTGTTGCCGCCACGCCGGTGGAACTTGCCGCCGAGACCAATGTCGAGGACATCCTCGCCACCATCGCCGACGGCAAGCGGCCGGACCTGGTGATCCTCGATTCGATCCAGACGCTGTGGACCGACCTTGCCGATTCGGCGCCAGGCACCGTCACCCAGGTGCGCGCCGCCGCCCAGGCGATGATCCGCTATGCGAAATCCACGGGTGCGGCGATCGTCCTGGTCGGCCATGTCACCAAGGAAGGCCAGATCGCCGGGCCGCGCGTCGTCGAGCATATGGTCGACGCCGTGCTCTACTTCGAGGGCGAAGGCGGCCACCATTTCCGCATCCTGCGCACGGTGAAGAACCGTTTTGGGCCGACCGACGAGATCGGCGTCTTCGAAATGTCGGACAAGGGCCTGCGCGAGGTCGCCAACCCGTCCGAGCTTTTTCTCGGCGAGCGCCACGCGAAATCACCGGGTGCAGCGGTTTTCGCCGGCATGGAGGGCACAAGGCCTGTGCTGGTGGAGATCCAGGCGCTGGTCGCCCCCTCCTCGCTCGGCACGCCGCGCCGCGCGGTCGTCGGCTGGGACGGCGCCCGGCTGTCGATGATCCTGGCGGTTCTGGAAGCCCATTGCGGCGTGCGCTTCGGGAGCCACGATGTCTATCTCAACGTCGCCGGCGGCTATCGCATTTCGGAGCCCGCAGCCGACCTGGCGGTGGCGGCGGCCCTGGTTTCCTCGCTCACCGGTCTTGCCCTTCCCGCCGATTGCGTCTATTTCGGCGAAATCAGCCTTTCGGGCGCCGTGAGGCCGGTTGCGCATGCGCAACAGCGCCTCAAGGAAGCCGAAAAGCTGGGTTTTGGAAGCGCGGTTCTGCCCTTGGGCAGCGAGGAACTTGCCGGGGGGATCGGGGCCGGCGCTTTCCAGCCGACCGAGCTTGCCGACCTCGTGGCACGCATAGCCGGCACACGCCGAAGCCGCGTGGACGAGCAGGACTAGAGCATCGGACCCAAAACTGGAAACCGGTTTGGGAAAACCCGATGCTCCGCGCTATAATGCGGCTCATGGAGTGGGGCGAAAGACATGCCGATTACGCTGCTTGACGGAATTCTCGTCGGCTTCACCCTGGTCTCGGCGATGCTCGCCATGGTTCGCGGCTTCTCGCGCGAAATCCTGTCCGTCGTCTCCTGGGCAGCGGCAGCAGCGGCGGCGTTCTTCTTCTACAAGCCGGTGCTGCCTTACCTCAAGCCTTACATCGACAACGAAAAGATCGCCATGGCGGCCGCCGCCAGCATCGTCTTCGTCATCGCGCTGATCGTCGTCTCGGTCATCACAATGAAGCTCGCCGACTGGATCATCGATTCCAGGATCGGCGCTCTCGACCGCACGCTCGGCTTTCTCTACGGCGCGGCGCGCGGCATTCTGGTCGTTGCCGTCGCGCTGCTGTTCTTCAACTGGCTGGCTGGCGCCAAGGCACCGGCCTGGGTCACGGATGCCAAGTCGCGGCCGTTGCTGGAGCAGATCGGCGCCAAGCTCGAAAGCCTGCTGCCCGAGGATCCGGAAAACGCCATCCTCAAGAAACTCAATCCGAATCAGCCGGCGGCTGAGACGCCCGCTGCTCCGGACGCACCGGCTGCGGATGCCCCGGCGGGTGGCGAGGATGCCAACACGCCCGCTCCCGACGATGACGCCGCAGCACCGCCCGCGGAGAACGCTCCGGCCAATCCAGCGCCGGCTGCACCGGCAAACTGACGCCCGGAACGGGCGCCGGAAACTGACGATGGTGTGAACGGCTGCACGGGCGCGTTGCTTTCGACGCGAACCCGCACTATATGGCGATTTTAGCGGAGCTTAAGATGGCAGACGCAGACGACGTGCTTTCCGCCGAGGCCGACGACCATTTCCACGACGAATGCGGCGTGTTCGGCATTTTCGGCCGGCAGGATGCGGCGGCCATCGTCACACTTGGCCTGCATGCGCTGCAGCATCGCGGCCAGGAAGCGGCCGGCATCGTTTCCTATGACGGCACCCAGTTCCATGTCGAACGCCATGTCGGCCTGATCGGCGACACCTTCACCAAGCAGCGCGTCATCGACAGCTTGCAAGGCAACCGCGCCATCGGCCATACGCGCTACGCCACGACAGGCGGCGCCGGCATGCGCAACATCCAACCGTTCTTCGCCGAACTGGCCGATGGCGGCTTTGCCGTCGCCCACAACGGCAATTTGACCAATGCCATGACCGTGCAGCGGGCGCTGCAGAAGCAAGGCGCGATCTTCTCCTCCACCTCCGACACCGAGACGCTGCTGCACCTCGTCGCCACCAGCAAGGAGCGCGATTTGAACTCGCGTTTCATCGACGCGGTGCGCCAGGTCGAGGGCGCCTTCTCGCTGGTTGCGATGACATCCAAGAAAATGATCGGCTGCCGCGATCCGCTCGGTATTCGGCCGCTGGTGCTCGGCGATCTCGACGGCGCCTGGATCCTGGCGTCGGAAACTTGCGCGCTCGACATCATCGGCGCGCGATTCGTGCGCGATCTCAAGCCCGGCGAGATGGTTGTCGTCACATCCAAGGGCATTGAAAGCCTGTTCCCGTTCGAGCCACAGAAGACCCGCTTCTGCATCTTCGAATATGTCTACTTCGCCCGGCCGGATTCCTCGGTCGAGGGCCGCAACGTCTATGAGGTGCGCAAGCGCATTGGCGCCGAACTGGCGCAGGAAAGCCCGGTCGAGGCCGACATCGTCGTGCCGGTGCCGGATTCCGGCACGCCGGCGGCGATCGGCTTTTCGCAAGCCGCCGGTATTCCCTTCGAGCTCGGCATCATCCGCAACCACTATGTCGGCCGGACCTTCATCCAGCCGGGCGATTCGATCCGCCACATGGGCGTCAAGCTGAAGCACAACGCCAACCGCCGCATGATCGAGGGCAAGCGCGTGGTGCTGGTCGACGACAGCATCGTGCGCGGCACCACCAGCCAGAAGATCGTGCAGATGGTGCGCGATGCCGGCGCCAGGGAAGTGCATATGCGCATCGCCTCGCCGCCGACGCGCGCCTCCTGCTTCTACGGCGTCGACACGCCGGAAAAATCGAAGCTTCTGGCATCGCGGATGTCGGTGGAAGAAATGGCCGAGTTCATCCGGGTCGATTCGCTCGGCTTCCTCACCATTGATGGCCTCTATCGCGCCGTCGGCGAGGCCAGCCGCGACAACGACCAGCCGCAGTTCTGCGATGCCTGCTTCACCGGCCAGTATCCGACCCGCCTGCTCGACTTCGAAGGCCACGACAATGTGCGCACGCTGTCGCTGCTGGCGACGAGCGGGTCGTAGGATTGCCGCACCGTCATCCGCGTTCGTGAAATTCCCGGAATCCATAGCATGACCCTCGACCTTACCGGCCGCGTTGCGGTCGTCACCGGCGCCTCGCGCGGCATCGGCTATTTCATCGCCAAGGAACTGGCTGCAGCCGGCGCGCATGTGATCGCGGTAGCGCGTACTGTCGGCGGGCTGGAAGAGCTCGACGACCAGATCAAGGCGGCCGGCGGCCAGGCGACGCTGGTGCCGCTCGACCTCGCCGACATGGCCGGCATCGACCGGCTGGGCGGGGCCATCCATGAGCGCTGGGGCAAGCTCGACATTCTCGTTGCCAATGCCGGCGTGCTCGGCGTCATCTCGCCGATCGGCCATGTCGAGGCGAAAACGTTCGAGAAGGTGATGACCATCAACGTCACCTCGACTTGGCGGCTGATCCGCTCGGTCGACCCGCTGCTGCGGCTCTCCGACGCCGGCCGCGCGATTTTGCTGTCCGCGAATTCGGCCCACTCGGCGCGCGCCTTCTGGGCGCCCTACGCGGCGTCCAAAGCGGCGGTCGAGACGATGATGCGCTCCTGGGCGCATGAGACGCAAAGCCTGCCGCTCAGGGTCAACGCCGCCGACCCAGGCCCCACCCGCACCGCGATGCGCGCCCAGGCTGTACCCGGCGAGGATCCGGCAACACTGCCCCACCCCTCGGAGGTCGCCAAACTTATCGTGCCGCTGGCCAGTCCTGACCTGAAAGAGACCGGACTGATCTTCCAGGCCAAGCACAACCGCTTTGTCGCCTATCGCCAGCCGGAATAGCTGCTTTTTGCCGGAAGATTCTCGGCACCGCCGACGTTCTTCGAATGTCAGACATTCGAAACCTGAACGGAGGACCACCATGCGCAGACTGCTTCTCGCCACCGCCGCCGCCCTGATCGCGGCCACGGGCGCCGCCTATTCGCAAGACGCAAAGATGAGCTTCTTCGTCACCAGCGTTGGCTCCGGCAAGGGTGCCGACCTCGGCGGCCTCAAGGGTGCGGACGCGCATTGCGCCTCGCTGGCGGAAGCCGCCGGCGTGACCGGCAAGAGCTGGGCCGCCTATCTGTCGACCAGCGACACCGATGCGCGCGACCGCATCGGCAAGGGGCCGTGGGTGAACGCCAAGGGTGTGAAGATCGCCGACGATGTCGCCTCATTGCACGGCGACGCCAATGGCATCACCAAGCAGACGGCGCTGAACGAGAAGGGCGAAGTGGTCAACGGCCGTGGCGACAAGCCAAACCGCCACGACATGCTGACCGGCTCCAAACCCGATGGCACGAAGATCGCCGACCAGACCTGCGGCGACTGGACGATGAGCGGAGCGGAAGGTGCGGCGATGATGGGCCATCACGACCGCACCGGCCTCGACGATTCGGCGGCCGCCAAATCCTGGAACTCCTCGCATGCCTCGCGTGGCGGCTGCAGCCAGGAGGCGCTGAAGGGCACCGGCGGTGACGGCCTGTTCTATTGTTTTGCCACCAACTAAGCCCGCCTGGGTTTATATCTGAGCCCAGATCCGCCATCGCATCACGCGGCTGTGATGTCCATGGCGGAAGGCTGCGCGGCGGTCATGCTTTCGTCATTTCGGCGGAGTTGATAGGATCGCAGCGACTCCCGCAACAAGCGCCCCAATTGGGCAGAACAAGGACATCCCCATGGCAACGACCGCAGCGTTGGTCTGGTATCTGGTAATCGCCGGCCCGCAGGGCGGCATGGTCGTGCTGCCCAGCACATTCGACAAGCGCGAACAGTGCACCGCCGCCATCACCGAATATCAGAAGCAGCCGACACCGACCGGCTGGTCGGTGCAATGCGTGCCGAGCGCCTCGCCCTTCACCGACGAGGGCGACGCCGAAGAGCCGGCAGCGCAGTAAGCATCCGGCGCACGGCGTTTCAGCGCCGTGCGCTCACCGTCAGCTGCGGCTTCTGGTTGATGGTCTGAAACACCACGCAATAGCGCTCGGTCAGCTTCAGCAGGGAGTCTACCCGCTCCTGCGGCTCGTCGGTATCGAGATCGAAATTGAGCCGGATGGCGCGAAAGCCGACCGGCGCATCCCTGGCGACACCGAGCGTGCCGCGAAAATCGAGGTCGCCTTCGGCTTCCACCGTGGCAGCGCCCAGCTTGAACTCCAGCGCCGTCGCCACCGCCTTCAGCGTCACCCCGGCGCAGGCCACCAGCGCCTCCAGCAGCATGTCGCCCGAGCAGAGCTCGAGCCCCGAGCCACCGGTTGCCGGATGCAATCCGGCGATCGCGATCGCCCTGCCCGTCTCCACCTTGCAGGCAACCGACTGGTCGTCGATCGACCCTTTGGCGCGAAGCGTGATCAGCGCCTGCGCAGCGTCGTCGCGATAGGCCTGCTTCAGTGGCGCCTGCATCGCCTTCAGTTCGGTCGCATCCATGTTCGTTCCTTCGCTCTCCGTGGCCGGCCAGCGGTGTGGCTTTGTCAGATATAAGTGCCGATTGCTTTCTGGAAGCAAGGTCGCCGTCCCCTGCCCCAACGCAAGCTTAGGGCTGGCGTAGCGCTGTGCCGACTTTCGCCCGTATAGCTTTTGGTGCAGGAGACTTCCTCTCGCGTCGCTCCACACAGCATTTTGTCGCCTCCCGCAACACTGGTCCCGCGCCTTATGGCCGATGTCGCCATTCTCGAAACACGCGAAAGGGTTCTCGCAGGAATCCTGCTGACCGGTGCGGCCTATTTCCTGTTTTCGACGCAGGATGCCTCGATCAAGCTGCTGGTCACCGGCATGACGGTCTGGCAGATCATGTTCTTCCGCAGCATCACCATTCTGGGCGCCTGCGCGGCGATCGGCGGGCAACGGCTATTTGCGGACACGGTGCGCTCGCCGATCGTGCGGCCGATGCTGGTGCGCAGCGCCTTCACGCTCGCCGCCTGGCTTTGTTACTACAATGCCGCGCGCAGCCTTCAGCTTGCAGAACTGACCACCGTCTACTACGCGGCACCGATCATCGTCACCGTGCTTTCGGTGGTGATGCTCGGCGAAAAGGTGCCGATGCTGCGCTGGCTTGCGGTGCTGATCGGCTTTGCCGGCGTCTTCGTCGCTTGCGACCCGACCCATCTCGGCCTGTCCGTGCCGGTGTTGCTCGTGCTGGCGGCGGCCTTTTTGTGGGGTATAGCCATCGTGCTCCTGCGCAAGACCGCGCTTGCCGAGCGTTCGATGATCCAGCTTCTCCTCAACAATTTCTACTTCCTGCTCTTTTCGGCGGGACCGGCGCTGCTCTGGTGGCAAACGCCGGACTGGGCCCAGTTGCTGCTCCTTGCCAGCGTCGGCGCGCTCGGTGGGTTTGCGCAATATCTTCTGTTCGAAGGCATGAAGCGAACGCCGGCTTCGATCCTCGCACCCCTCGAATACACCTCGCTGTTATGGGCGTTCGCGCTCGGCTTTGCGATCTGGGGCGACGTGCCGCGCCGTGAAGTGTTCTTCGGCGCCGCCCTTATCATCGCAGCCGGACTGCTGATTGTCGGCACCGAGCATTTCCGCAAGCGGCTATGATGTGGATCGCCGTCACTGCTGACGCTACGATGTCAGGACGCAACGGCGTAGGCTGGCGGCATGAGTGACATTGCAGCCCCGACGGACAGCACCACTGAGCGCACGCTGGGTATCCTGCTGGTGTCGTCGTCGGCGGCGGTGTTCGGCCTGACCGGGGTGCTGACCAAGTCGATCCACGCCGATCCGCTGACCATCACCTGCTGGCGCGGCTTTGTCGGCTCGATCCTGATCAGCCTCTATGTGCTGTGGCGCCGGCATCGCTCCGGCAACCGCGAAACGTTGCGCCTTGGCTGGCGCGGCTGGCTGCTGGCGGTGGAAGGGGCGCTGGCCAGCATCGCCTTCATCTCGGCCTTCAAGTTCACCTTCGTCGCCAATGTCGCGATCATCTATGCCACCGCGCCTTTCGTCACAGCGCTGCTGGCCTGGGTTCTGACGCGCGAGCCGTTCCGATTGCAGACGATGGTCGCCGCCGCCGTCTCGCTGTGCGGCGTGGCGATCATGGTCTGGTCCGGCTTCGGCACCGGTCATCTGTTCGGGGACGGGTTGGCTTTGCTGATGACCATCGGCAGCGCGCTCTACATGATCATGGTGCGTGCCTTCCGGGGGACGCCGGTGGTGTGGGCCGGCGCGGTTTCGGCCTTCCTCTTGTTCGTGCTCGGCTGGTTCGTCAGCGATCCGCTGGCGGTCACGCCACGCGACGCGGTGCTGCTTGCCACCTTCGGCTCATGCTTTGCACTGTCCTCGATCCTGTGGACGGAAGGGGCGCGGCTCATTCCGGCGGCCGAATCCGGGCTGCTCGGCTCGGCCGAAGTGCCGTTCGCGATCCTGTTTGCCTTCCTGTTCCTGGGCGAGATCGCACCAGCCGCCAGCATGATCGGCGGCGCCATCGTGTTGTGCGCGGTGTTTGCCCATGCGGGGCGGGATTGGCTGATGGCCCGCTCGCAACGGCTGGCGTCAAATATTTCGTAAAAAAGTTACACATTCACGGAACCATCGTCCGGCTCATGCATTGTTGGTGTGACGGGCCACCCCCAAGTCCCCCCAAACCCCTCGGCCCGTCCTACTCCCAAGCCGACCGCAAGGTCGGCTTTTTCTTGGGCGTTTGATCCGCAGCGAGATCGGATCTTGTCGATCAGCCAAGGAGGCCGGGCAGAGCCAAATTGCCACTGAGCAGTGCCGCCAGATCAGCTGCCGGACCATCGGCACGGGCGCGCAGCCGAACGGCAAATTCAGCTATCGGAACCTGCGGCAGACCAAGTTCGCGCGGCGCTTCGACAATGCCGGAATGGGCAAAGCGCGCGGTGCGCAGCGTCAGCGCAACACCCGCATTCACCGCCGTGCGCAGGCCGGCCAGGCTGGCGCTGCCGGCGGCGATACGATAGCGGCGGCCGGCCGTATCGAGTGCGGCAAGTGCTGCTTCGCGAAAGCCGCAATAGGGATCGAGCAACGCCAGCGGCAATTCTTCCTGGCGCGAGGCCAGCCCCTTTTGCGAACACAGCCATATCATCGGTTCGCGCAGCACGCCGACTTCGTCCGGCGTTGCCACCTGGCGCATGACGATTGCCAGGTCGAGCCCGCCGGACTGCATCGCTTGCGCCAGTTCGGCGGAGCGGCCGACACGCAATTCGATCCTGACGCGCGGATGGCTGACGGCGAAGGCGCGCAGCAGATCGGGCAGACCGCTGTCGGCAAAATCCTGCGTCGTCCCGATGGCAACGCGCCCGGCAGCACGCGCGCCCTTCAACGCCAGCCACGCCTCGCGGTGAGCGGCAAGGATGCGCCTTGCATGGCCGATGAGATCCTCGCCGGCCGGCGTCAGGCCTCGGCCCCGGCCCTGCGGCGCCAGAAGCGCCTCGCCGACGATTTCCTCGAGCCGCTGCATCTGCGCGGTGACCGCCGAGGGTGAACGGCCGACGCTCAACGCCGCCTGCGCCAGCGAGCCGCTGTCGACGAAAGCGATAAAAGTCCTGAGCAGGTCGGGATCGAGCGTTTCCATAATTCGATAATATCGAACCTTCAGTTGAAAACAATTCGATTTTTTTGACTCGATGACAGTGGCATGGTCCTTCCAACGGCGATCCGACGCCGCTCAAACCAGGAGAAGAAGAATGCCCATCATCAACGTCAGCGTCACCGGCAAGCCTGATGCCGCGCTGTCCGCCAGGATCGCCGGAGAAATCACCGAGATCACCGCCACGCAGCTGCGCAAGGATCCGACGATCACCGCGGTTGCCGTTTCCTGTATCGATCCGCAGCACTGGTTCGCCGGCGGCAAGTCACTGGCCGAGCATGGCACCAACACGTTCTGGCTCGATATCAAGGTGGTCGACGGCACCAACACCAAGGTCGAGCTGGAGGCCTATCTGAAGGCGATCTTCGACGCCTTCGGCCGCCTTTTGGGCGGTGTGCATGAGGAAAGCTATGCCTTCGTGCATGAAGTGCCGGCCGCCGCCTATGGCTATGGCGGCAAGACGCAGGAGTTCCGTTTCATCAGCGGGCGGCTGAAGGCCGCGTGAGCTGCGGCCTTCCCTTCTCTCCCAAAAGGGGGGAAGGAAGCGAGCGCTGCGTCTCCACATTGACGTTGCCCTCCATTCCGCTACGCTCTGCCGCGAAGCGGTCGCAAAGAGCCGCGATGCTAGAATCGTTGGGAGAGAAGCGGCATGATCCTGACACTGGCGCTGCTTGCGGGTCTTGTCCTGGCCTGGCTGCTGATCGGCGTGGTGGAGAAATTCCGCCTCGGCCTGCGTTTCACCCAGGCACTGCTCTATGTGCCGTTCAAGCTTGCCTACCGGATCAGCGACAACCGCGTCAGGATCGCCCGCAATGCGCAGGCCCCTGTCATCTACGTCATCTCGCATCAATCGCGTTTCGAGCCGGCGCTCATGCTGTCGCTGCTGCCGGACGACACGCTGCATATACTCGACGAGGTCTCGGCGCGGTCGCCATGGCTCGAACCGTGGCGCGAGCTTGGCCGCACCATCGCCTTCAACGCCGAACATCTCTTCGTCAGCCGCAGGCTGGTGCGCGTGCTGAAGGGCAAGGGGCGGCTCGCCGTCTATCTGCCGGACGCGGTCGAGCCCAACGTCAAGACGTTTCGCCTGTTTCGCGCCGTCACCCGCATCGCCATGCAGGCCGACGCCAAGATCGTGCCGATCTTCGTCGCCGGCGCGCGCAGCCTGCCGGTGTCGCTGACGCCGGCGGACAAGGCGCCGCGGCACTGGTTTCCGCAACTGTCGATCAGCGTGCTGGAACCGATGACCATCGCCGAACTGGCAGCGCGCAACCCGGACCAGGCCTCGAACACCAACGCGCTGTTCGACCGTGTCGCCGAGGCCCGGCTTTTCGGCGCCGAGCTCGATCGTGGCCTGTTCCTGGCCATGCGCGACGCCGCTGCCCGTGTCGGCGCCTCGCACCCGATCATCGAGGACGTCATCTCCGGAGCCATGAGCTACCGCAAGATGTTCATCGGCGCCCGCGTCCTGGGCCGCCGGTTCGAGGCGGTAACGGCGCCGGGCGAAGCGGTCGGCCTGCTGCTGCCCAACGCCAATGGCGTGGTGTTGTCGTTTGTCGGCCTGCTGTCTGGCGGCCGGGTGGCGGCAATGATCAACTACACCGCCGGCCCGGCCAGCGTGACCGCGGCGGTGCGCACGGCGGTGATCCGCACGGTTGTCTCCTCCCGCGCCTTCGTCGAGAAGGCCGACCTCGCCGATATCGTCGCGGCGGTCGAGAACGGCGGCGCCAAGCTGCTTTGGCTGGAGGATGTGCGGGAAGACGTCACCGCGCTCGACAAGCTTGCCGCGGCCTTACTTTGGCGCTGGTCGCTGCAGCGGCAGGATGCGGCCAAGCCTGCGGTGATCCTGTTCACCTCGGGTTCGGAAGGCACACCCAAGGCAGTGGTGCTGTCGCACAAGAACCTGCTTGCCAACGCCATGCAGGCCGAGGCGCGCATCACCATCTCGCCCGCCGACATCCTGCTCAACGTGCTGCCGGTGTTCCATTCCTTCGGCCTGACGGGCGGCACCATCCTGCCGCTGGTCACCGGGGTAAAGCTGTTCCTCTACCCCTCACCGCTGCACTACAAGATCATCCCCGAGATCGCGCGCAAGGTGAAACCGACCATCATGTTCGGCACCGACACGTTCCTCGCCAACTATGCGCGCACCGCCAAGGACGGCGATTTTTCCAGCCTGCGCTTCGTCGTCGCTGGCGCCGAGGCTGTGAAGCCGGAAACCCGCCGCGTCTATCGCGAACGCTTCCAGGCCGAGATCATCGAAGGTTTTGGGCTGACGGAAGCCGCACCCGTGGTTGCCGTCAACACCGCGATCCATGGCCGCGACGGCACGGTCGGCCGACTGCTGCCGGCGATGCGCATGAAGCTGGAGCCGGTCGAAGGCATATCCGACGCCGGCCAGTTGTGGCTCGACGGACCGAACCTGATGATGGGCTACATGACTGCCGATCGCCCCGGTGAGCTGCAGCCGCTGACCGGCTGGCACGACACCGGCGACATCGTCGCCGTCGACCGCGAAGGCTTCATCACCATTCGCGGCCGCGCCAAGCGCTTCGCCAAGATCGCCGGCGAGATGGTGTCGCTGGGTGCTGTCGAGATGCTGGTGCAGTCCCTGTGGCCGGAAGAACGTCACGCCGCGGTGGCGGTGCCGGACAAGAGGCGTGGCGAACGCATCGTGCTGGTCACCACCGCCGACGATGCCAATCCCGACGAGTTGCGCAAATTCGGCAAGCAGGCGGGCGCCGCCGAATTGATGGTGCCGAACGACATCATCAAGGTCGAGGAAATCCCGGTGCTGGGTTCCGGCAAGACCGACTATGTGTCGACCAGAAAGCTGGCGATCGACAGGCTGGGGCTGGGCGTAGCAGCCTGAAGCCGACGCGAAGCGGAGCGCAGGGACCGGGCTTCGAGAAACCCTACCCGATGTCCGAAGGCGGCACTTTCTCGCCCTCCTGCTTGGCGCGCTTCGAATAGGCGCGCACGCTGAACGGCAGGAAGAGCAGATAGCCGGCGACCGAGGCGGTCAGCGTGTACCAGGGATAGGTCATCAGCAGCAGCACGTAGAGCACGACACCAAGGATGATCGGCAGCACCTTGTCGCCTGGCACTCTCAAGCTCTTGCCGGAATAGACCGGCAGCCGGCTGACCAGCAGGAAGGCAACCAGGATGGTGAAACCGGTGGCGACGAAGGCAGCCGGGCGACTGGGCTCCAGACCCGTGCGCAGGAAATACAGATAGAGCGGCAACATCACCAGCACGGCGCCCGCCGGTGCCGGCACGCCGACGAAATATTCGGACTGCCACACGGGGCGCTCGGCCTTCTCGTCGTCGAGCACGTTGAAGCGGGCAAGCCTGAGCCCGCAGGCGATGGCGAACAGAAGTGCTGCAATCCAGCCCGGCGATCCGGCGCGGTCGAGCAGGAAGGCATAGAGCACCAGGGCGGGCGCAACACCGAAGTTGACGATGTCGGCCAGCGAATCCATCTGCGCGCCGAACTTGGAGGTCGCCTTCAGCATCCGCGCCAGCCGCCCGTCAATGCCGTCGAGGAAAGCCGCGAGCAGCACCATCACCACTGCCGGCTCAAAACGGCCCTCAAAGCCGAAACGGATGCCGGACAGGCCGGCACAGATGGCCAGCACGGTGACGAGGTTGGGCAGCACCATGCGCATCGGGATTTCGCGGATGCGCGGGCCGCCGCTGGCATGGGCTTCGAACTTTTTGTATTGCGTGCCCACCGGTCAGGAAATCCGCACGAGGGGAGTGCCGGCGACACCGCCGAATTCGGCCAACACGGTTTCGCCACCGACAGCGGTCTGGCCGACGGCAACGCGCGGCGTGGCGTTGAGCGGCAGGAACACGTCGACACGGGAGCCGAAGCGGATCAGGCCGAAACGCTCGCCGATGGCGATCGAGCCGCCAGCCTCGGCCCAGCAGACGATACGGCGCGCCACCAAGCCGGCGATCTGGACAGCCGCGACCGTGCCGTTGGGGCTGTCGATGACCAGGCCATTGCGCTCGTTCTCGGTGCTCGCCTTGTCGAGTTCGGCATTGAGGAATTTGCCAGGCCGGTGCTCGATCTTGGCAATACGGCCGCGCACCGGGGCGCGGTTCACATGGCAGGAAAACACGTTCATGAACACCGAGATGCGGGTCATCTCGACATTGCCGAGGCCAAGTTCGCGCGGCGGCACGGCCGGTCCAACCGCCGAGATGATGCCGTCGGCGGGGCTCACCACAAGACGATCGTCGACCGGGGTGACACGCTCGGGATCGCGGAAGAAATAAACGCACCAGGCGGTCAGGATAAGGCCGACCCAGAACAGGATCGACGAGAAGTAGCCGAGGAAAAGCGTCGCCGCACCGAAGGCCGCGATAAAGGGATAGCCTTCGCGATGGATCGGTACGAACGCGTTCTTGACCGTATCGACAAGGCTCATCGGGCTGGGGCAGGCTCCGTTTCAAGTCCGGCCTCAATAGCCGAAAGCCCAATTCACCGCAACGCAACAATCGGCAAGGCCGCATTGACCGCAACTGGCAGGAGCCGTCATGCGCTTGCCTGTCGGCATCGTTGCCACCAGAATTCAGGCCACCGCCGCTTCGCAGCCCAGAGAAAGACCGACTGCCCATGATCCAACACCTGAACAGGGCCAGCCTTGATTCCAGGCGATGGGCTGAAATCGGTGTGGTTCTGGTCGCCCTGCTGGCGTCGAGCGGGAGCGCCATGGCGCGAGCCAGGCCATCCTTCGACTGCGCCAAGGCCGCTAGCGCGGTGGAAAAGGCCATCTGCGCCGACCCTGCCCTGGCGCAGGCCGATGCAGACGTGGCGCAAACCTACGCGGCGGCGCTGAAGACGCTCGATCCTCACGCCGGCAAGGCCTTGCGGGATGACCAAAGCGATTTCATTGCGTATCGCGACCAGATCGCCAGCTTCAACGAGAACACACCCAAGGACCAGCAGAATTTCGATCTCGGCGAATTCCTGCGCGACCGCATGGCCTTCCTCGCCGGTATCCGCAAGCCCAAGGATACCGGTTTCATCGGCACATGGAGCAGCGTTCGCGGCACGGTCGAGATCAAGGCGGCTGGCGCGGGCAAGCTCGACCTGTCGGAAGAGGTCGCCAATCCTGTCTCCGGTAGTGGTTCGTGCGAAATTGGCGGCACGGTCAAGGCACATAAGGAATTGCGCTTGGTCGATACCGACGACAACGAAAAGCCGACCGGCTTTGTTTTCACTTTCTATCGCGATGGCGATGCGCTCGTCGTCGAACAGAGCGGCACCGGCAAGGACGGCGTTTCGGAACCGCCATCATGCGGCGCCAACGGTCATGCCGATGGCAATTTCTTCCTGAGCGAAAAACAGTAGGGCTGCTGTCGGGGATCCGTCCCCTCGCCCGTCCTTGGTGAGACAGCGCTTCATTCCGCCCGCAAGGGCCGACGACACGTGCAACGGAGGCTCCCGATCATGCAGGCATCATCTGGCAACAAAGCTCGCGTCGTGACGGAAGGCCTCGCCTTCGGGGAATCGCCGCGCTGGCATGACGGATGCCTGTGGCTCTGCAACTGGGGGACCGGCGAGATCATCGCCGTCGATGCCGACGGCAGCCGCGAGATCGTACTCACCGTGCCGGCTGTGCTGCCCTACTCCATAGACTGGCTGTCGGACGGCCGCCTGCTCGTCGTCTCCGGTCGCGAGGGGTTGCTGTTGCGCAGGGAACCGGACGGTTCACTGGTTACCCACGCCGATTTGCGCGCCCTGTCGAAAAGCCCGTGGAACGAGATCGTCGTCGACGGGCGCGGCAACATCTATGTCAATGGCGGCGGCCCGGCGCCGGCTCCCGGCCAGTATTTCGGCCCAGGTACCGTCGTGCTGGTCACGCCAGACGGCGCGGTCCGTCAAGTGGCGGAAAATATCGCGTTCGCCAACGGCATGGCGGTGACGCCGGACAACAAGACGCTGATCGTCGCCGAATCACACGCCAACCGGCTGACCGCCTTCGACATCGCCGCGGACGGCAGCCTCGCCAACCGCCGCGTCTGGGCCGACCTCGATGGTTTTCCTGACGGCATCTGCCTCGATGCCGAAGGGGCGGCCTGGTACGCGGACGTTCCCAACAAGCACTGCGTGCGAGTGCTCGAAGGCGGTGAGGTGCTGCAGACCGTCAATGTCGATCGCGGCTGCTTTGCCTGCATGCTGGGCGGTGCGGACCTGAAAACGCTGTTCATCGCCGCCGCCGAATGGCGCGGCTTCGAGCACATGATCAGCGATGCCCGCACCGGCCAGGTGCTCAGCGTTGAAGCGCCGGCACCTGGCGTCGGCTGGCCGTAGAAGCCTTACACCCCGGGAATGCGCTGATAGTTGGCGATGTCGGCTCGCACGCCGAGCCGGGCGATCGTCTCCTGCGGATTGAAACCGGCACGCGCATGCTCGGCCGTGACGATCGGCACGACCCGGTCGACGACCGCCTGGCTTTCCCATTCGACGATCGTGACCAGGTTGAATTCGCCCGGGCCAGAGAATTGCTCGAGCAGGAAATCCTGCACGAAGCCATCCTGCCGGCGCAGCACCTCATGCGTTGCCCTGACCTTGGCGAGTATCTCTTCGCGGGCGGCGGCCGGGACGACGAACTTGTCCACCCTGAACACGCTGCCGCCATCAGCACTCTGATTTATCTTGCTCATTTTCGATTGTTCCGTTCCTGGATCTTGGTGTTTGCGGGCTCCAAGAACGGCCTACAATCTCAACTAAAGTTGAGGTCAAGCGGATTCTTTCCCTTCTCCCACAAAGGGGAGAAGGAGAGCCGCCGCTATGACACCTCCGACGTGCGGCGGCGGACGATGACGCCAAGCTCGTCGCCCTCGCGGGCGATGCGCAGCCGCTCCTCGGCTTCGGTCGCTTCGCGCTGGCGGTCCCACATCGAGGCGTAGAGGCCGTGCTTACGCATCAGCTCGGCATGGGTACCGCGCTCGGCGATCTGGCCATCCTGCAGCACGATGATTTCGTCGGCGGAAATCACCGTCGACAGCCGGTGGGCGATGACGATGGTGGTGCGGCCACGACTGACCAGATCAAGCGCGGCCTGGATCTCTTGCTCGGTGTGGCTGTCGAGCGCCGATGTCGCTTCATCCAGCATCAGGATCGGCGGCGCTTTCAAAATGGTGCGGGCGATCGCCACGCGCTGCTTCTCGCCGCCGGAGAGTTTCAGCCCGCGCTCGCCAACCATCGACTTGTAGCCATCGGGCAGCCGCTCGATGAACGGGCCGATCTGGGCGAGTTCGGCCGCCTTGCGCATGTCCTCCTCGCTGGCGCCGATGCGGCCATAGCGGATGTTGTAGGCGATAGTGTCGTTGAACAGCACCGTGTCCTGCGGCACCATGCCGATCGCCCCGCGCAGGCTCTCCTGCGTCACGTCCCTGATGTCGTGGCCATCGATCAGCACCTGGCCGCCCTGGACGTCGTAGAAGCGGAACAGCAGCCTGGAGATGGTCGACTTGCCGGCGCCCGATGGCCCGACGATGGCGACCGTCTTGCCGGCCGGCACCGCGAAGCTGATGCCCTTCAGGATCTTGCGGTTCGGATCATAGGAGAAATGCACGTCGCGAAACTCGACCTTCCCTGCGCTGACGGCGAGTGGCCTGGCATCCGGCTTGTCGACGATCTCCTGCGGAACATCCAGAAGGTCGAACATCTGCTCGATATCGGTCAGCCCCTGGCGGATTTCGCGATAGATGAAGCCGATGAAATTGAGCGGCACCGACAGCTGCATCAGCATGGCGTTGATGAAGACGAAGTCGCCGACCGTCTGCGTGCCCGCCTGCACTTCGAGCGCCGACATGCACATGACGATGACGGTGCCGAGGCCGAAGATGATGCCCTGGCCAAAGTTCAGCCAGCCGAGCGAAGTCCAGATGCGGGTCGCCGCGATCTCGTAGCGCGCCATCGAGCGGTCGAAGCGCTCGGCCTCCATGCCTTCATTGTTGAAATATTTGACCGTCTCGTAGTTAAGCAGCGAGTCGATCGCCTTGGTGTTGGCGTCGGTGTCGCTGTCGTTCATGTCGCGGCGGATGCCGATGCGCCAGTCGCTCGCCCGCACCGTGAACCAGACATAGACCCAGACGGTGACCGCGACGACGACGACGTATTTCCAGCCATAGGTGTAGGCGAAGATGCCGGTGGTCAGCGCGAATTCGAGGATGGTCGGCGCGGTGTTGAGCATGATGAAACGCACGATCGTCTCGATGCCCTTGGTGCCGCGCTCGATGATGCGCGACAGGCCGCCGGTGCGCCGCTCGAGATGAAAGCGCAGCGACAGTTCATGCATATGGACGAAGGTGCGGAAGGCGAGCTGGCGCACCGCGTACTGGCCGACGCGGGCAAACAGTGCGTCGCGCAGTTGGTTGAAACCAAGCTGCACCAGTCGCACGACGTTGTAGGCGACGACCAGCATGACGGGTGCCAGCAGAAAGGTTGGCAGCGGCGGCACAGACCTGGCGTCGCCGGCCAGCGCGTCGGTCGCCCATTTGAAGAAATAGGGACCGGCGACCAGTGTCAGCTTGGCGACGACCAGGAGAAGCGTTGCCCAGGTGACCCGTGCCCGGAGATCGGCGCGATCCGCCGGCCACATGTAAGGCCACAGATTGAGCAGCGTCTTGAAGGTCGAGGAGTCGGAGACGGTTTTTTCGGCCATTTCTGGTGCCTTCTTCTTATTTTCAGCGGCCGGAGCAGCAGGAATTGACGAGCGCGGCGACCGATGCGGAAACATCGGCAAGCGCGGCGTGGTCGACCGCATAGCGCGAGCGCTGGCGATCGGGCTCGAAGCGGACCAGCCCGGCCTCGACCAGTATCTTCAGGTGTTGTGACACGGTGGACTGCGCCAGATCGAAACGATCGACGACTTCGGCAGCAACAGGAGTTGCTGGCTGACAGGTGCTTTATGATTTCGATGCGTGCCGGGTGGGATAACGCGGCAAGCCGCGCGGCAACGGTGCGGCTGTCCGGGGCGCAGTTGGCCGGCGCGGAGCGGCATCCGTCTGTTTCGGAGGGGGATTCGGTCATCGTCCATCGGCGATAAACGATGACCGGTTCTGCGGCAAGCTGCCCTTTTGGGCAGATTTGGCTGCTAGGCCGTTGGAATGTGAGAGCTGAACCAATCGAGCACCAGCTGGGGGTTTTTTCCGAAGTAGTTATATCCTTCGAAACGCTGGTCTGTCCCTTCGATCCAGAAGAGTTTCTTGTCCTCGGAGGAGATGGTGTCGTAAATTTCCTGCACATTGGAGGGCTTGGTCAGGAAATCATTGCGGACCTGGGCGACGAGCGTCGGAACAGTCACTGCCCTGGCATAGTCCATCGGCCAGACGTCGGCGAGGTGGAAGCCGGTCCGCTTGTGAAAGGCCACGTCGAACAGATCAAGGCCATTGGCGATTTTCTGGTTTTCGACAGCTGTTTCCACGAATACCGCAGGCGTGACAGGCTGCAAGGCGATCATCGCCTTGATGTGTCTGAATTCCTCCGGATGCTTCTTCATGCCCACGATGGTGGCATTGGCTCCCAGGCAACGGCTGTAAAGGGCCGTCTTCATGTCCTTGGTATCGGGCCGGGATTTCGCGTAACGCAGCGATCCGATGACGTCGCGATATTCCAGCACGCCGTGGCCATTAATGCCGCCGCTGCCCGTCCCGCTGCGACCATGGTTGCGCATGTCGTAGGTGACGATGTTGTAGCCTGCATCATGCAGGAGCTTGTATTCCGGCAGGAAATTCACTTCGAAGCCGCCAAAATTTTTCCACGGCTCCAGATGCCCCGGATAGCCGTAGCGATTGCAGGGCATGGGGTGATTGAAGATGAGCAACCTGTCTGACTGGGCAGGGATGAACCAGCCCTCGATTGTCACGCCATCCATCGCCGGAAAGAAGATCTCCTCGTATTCCATGCCGTATTCATTCGGCCACCTCAGGATCGGCGTGCGGGTTGAATGTGCCATCAAATCGGCAAGGCCATTGATGAACTCTTCGGATTTGGCATCTGTCATGGTTGCACCTGTTTGCGTTTGATTGTCCGCAGCCGTCGCAACTGAGGATGAGGCGGCGATGAAAGGGAAAGCGGCAAGCGCCACCCCGGCTTTCAGAAGCTGTCGGCGGTCATTCGAGAGAGCGCCTTCCTGCTGAACAGAATTGTCGCGCTGGTTGCCCATGTGGGCCTCCTTGATGGTTGTTGAGATGTCGATGTCCGCTGGGATTTGAGGCCAGGACGCACTCGGTGTTTCCCGCCCTGTTCGCCCGTTATGGCTGCAGAGGGACAAAACCTTCCGTGATGACAACCGTGCCTTCGGTCGAGGCAACGCGGAACTTCCTCGCGGCCGTATATTCGGGCGAATTGTAGAAGCGCTGGGCGTCGGCCAGGCTCGGAAACTCGGCTATGGCCATGACCTTTTTCGGCTGGCCTTCCACCGCGTTCGCGTTGAGGTTGAAGACGATGATCTTGCCGCCATATTTCGGGGCAAGCGGACCCGCCTCTTCCATATATTTGCGGTAGCCCGCCTGATCCTTGATTGTGTAGTTGGCGATCATGTAGCCGGGCGGCTGTGTGTTCTGCGCATAGCCTGTTGCGGCAAGAACGATGGTGGCGGCCGTGGCTGCGACCGCAGCGATGGCGAGTGTCTTCATTGTGCAATTCCTTTGGTTTTGTGGGGCCTAGAATGAGCCGTCCGTCGACCTGGACAGGTCCGCGTAGGCGCGCAGTTCCTCAAGACGCCCTTCGAGGACCGGATTGAACGCTGCAAGGGCGTCACTGCCAGCCAGGAACTGCCTCGGCGGATTCTCCATCCCGGCAAGTTTGACGAAGACAGCGCCGAGCTTGGCGGGATCACCTTGCTGCTTGCCGTCATAGCCCGACCACATGTCTTGGGCGGTGCCTTCAGCGGCGTAGTCCTGGATCGTGCTGGCGCTGTATTTGGCGTTCTGCACATCGAGGAGGTCCGTGCGGAAGAAGCCCGGCGCGACCACCACGATCTTGATGCCGAACTGTTCGACCTCCTGCGCCACCGAGAGGGAAAGGCCTTCGACCGCGAATTTGGCAGCGCTGTAGGCGCCGCAATGCTTGAAGCCCATTATGCCGGCAAGCGAACTGATGTTGATGATCCGGCCCGAGCGTTGTTTGCGCATGGCTGGAAGGACCGCACGCATGACGTGGATGACGCCGTACAGATTTGTCGAGATCAGTCCCTCGATCTGGGCGGTGCTCAACTCCTCGAAATTGCCAAGCAGGCTGTAGCCGGCATTGTTGACCAGAACGTCGATGCGTCCAAAGGCCTTCATCGCCTCGTCAACCGCAGCCTTCGCCTGTGCTTCGTTGGCGACATCCAACTGGACGCACACGAGCCTGTCGCCTGCGACATCGCTCAGCGCATTGCGGACCTTGTCGAGATTGCGGCCAGTCGCGATCACCCGATCGCCTGCCTTCAGTGCCGCCCTGGCGGTGGCGGCGCCAATGCCGCTGCCGGCACCCGTGATGAACCAGACCTTGCTCATATCCAACTCCTTGTCTTCGATGGACAGGAGATAGACCGCGCAGCTTATCCTGATTAGACGCTATTATCTGCATGAACTTAGAAATGGGATTGATAAATGCGTCATCGTCAGTCGAAAACCACTACCCTTTGTAGCGGAGCGCTTCGACCAAGACTGCGAAGGCCGGGGTTTGTTGTCGTCTGCTTGGATAATAGAGGTGGTAGCCGGAGAATGGCGGGCACCAATCCTCCAGCACACGGATGAGGCGTCCATCGGCAACATGCTGGGTGATTTGCGTCTCGAAAGTATAGACCAGCCCCAGTCCGCCGAGGGCAGCGTTAACCAGCATCTCGTTGTCGTTGATGACGAGCGACCCGTTAACCCGGACCTCAAGCTCGACGCCGTCGCGCTCGAACTCCCAGGCATAGAGCCCACCCCCTGCGCTCTGCCGGTAGCTGACGCAATTGTGGTTGCTCAAATCGCGCGGCGTTTGGGGAACCTCGCGAGTGGCAAAATACGTTGGGGAGCCGACCACCGCCATGCGGATGTCCGCGCTCACCCGGACCGCAACCATGTCCTTCTCGACCTGCTCGCCGACGCGGATGCCCGCGTCAAACCGACCGGCGACGATGTCGGTCAGCCCTTCATCGACATTGATCTCGACAGCGATGTCCGGATATTCCGGCAGGAGCTTCAACAGGACGGGCCATAGCACCGTTCTTGCCGCATGGCGGAAGGTGGTGATGCGGATCGTGCCAGCAGGCTTGTCACGAAGGGCGATGAGCTGAGCGATTTCATTGTCGATATGGTCGAATGCCGGACGCAGGCTGTGAAGCAGCCTTTCTCCTGCGTCGGTCAACGACAGGCTGCGTGTCGTTCGCGAGATCAATCTGACTTTGAGCCGCTCCTCGAGCATGCGGACGGCATAGCTGAGTGCCGACTGGGACAGGCCAAGCTTCGCGGCGGCACGTGTAAAGCTTCCCTCTTCGGCGACCGCGATAAACATGGCCAACTCGCTGAAGTCGCCTTTTCTCATTTATAAGTCCTGTTTCTGACTGCGCGCCGATTATAGCGCCCAATCGGCATGTTCGTCCTCGGCTATTTGTTGGACGCCGAAACCGATCACGGCCGAAGCGCCGGGGATTGATGACGAAACAGGTTTGGGTCACCAGCCCGAGCGACACCGCCGGCTGGTTCAACACCGAACCAGAAGTCCTTTCTTGTGCAGGGACTCAGTCGAAGGCGTCTCGCCTCGCGGTGGAGGCGAGCGCGCTCAATACAATCACTTGGTCTTGGGCGGAGCCGTCGTCGCCTGCTCGCCCATCGCCTTGAGGTCGGCGGCTTCGCCTTCCTTCGACTTTTCCGGGACCTTGAACACCTGCCCCGGCCAGATGCGGTCGGGATCGCTGATCTGATCCTGGTTGGCGAGGTAGATCGTCGAGTAGCGCACGCCATGGCCGTAGACGCGCCGCGAAATCCGCCAAAGCGTATCGTTGCGGCGAATGATGACGGCACTGCCGGCATGCTCGAGCTTGGGCGCCACCGTCTCGGGCACATCGCCTGGCGGCGTTGCCGCAGCCACAACTCCTGCAGCGTCGGTGGCGGGAGCGGGCGTCGTGGCCGGAGCCTCGGCGGCCGGTGCAGCAGGAGCCGATGCGGATTCCGCCGGAGCGGCGCCTGCGACGGCAGGCACGGCCGGCTTTGCTTCGGCGGGCGCCACGGCGGCGACAGAATCACCCGGCTCGCGCTCGAACGGTACGGCGGCGCGTGCCACAACTGTCACCCCATCAGCATCGAGGCCATCGACATGGATGGTGTAGCTGCCGACTGGAATGTCACGCGTCGCCTCGACCAGGAAATGGCCGTCCGGCGACGTCTTCGCGTCGCCGAGCAGGATGTCATTCGCATAGGCGCGCACCTTGCGGCCGGCATCGGCGAGACCGGCGACAAAGATCTTTTTGCCGTCGATTTCGACCGCTTCGACGACGATCTTCGGTTCGGCCACTGATCCGGCGGGCGGCGTAGCTGGTGCCGCCGGAGCGGGTGCTGCCGTAACCACGGCTGGCGCAGGAGCCGCCGGGGCGGCAGCCTGGTCGCCAGCGGCCGGTGCGGCCGGCTTTGTCTCGGGCGCCGGAACGGTCAGCAGTTCGGCCGGCTTGCCTGGCTCTTCGACCATGGCCAGCACCTGGCCTGCCGCATCCTTGGGAACCGAGACGACTGCGGTTTGCGCCGAGGCGGTCACGACATCGCCGGTGGTGGCGCGCAATGCGATTGTATAGTCGCCGGGTTTCAGCGGATCGTCGAGCACGATGACAAAGGCGCCATCGGGGCCAGCGACCGTCGAGCCGAGCACGGTGGTGCCGTTGAGGATCTCAACCTTGGAATTGGGCGCCGCATTGCCGGCAATGACGATCGAGCCATTGCTCTCGACGCGCACCACATCGAAGGACGGCACGATCGGACCGGCCGCAGCCGGTGCCGCCGCATCCGTTGCGGGCGCGGCTGGAGCCGTCGCATCCGTTGCCGGTGCGGCCGGGGCCGTCGCCTGAGGGGCCGCGCCGGGAGCGGCCGGCACCGCCGCTGGCGGCAGCCGCGCTTCCGTGCCGGGATCGGCTGGTTTCGGCGCCGCGGGTGGGGTCAGTGCTGCCACTTCCGCCGGTGGCGTGCGATTGAGATATGGGTCGAGTGCGCCCGATACATAGGCGGTTCCTGCGGCCGCAACGGTCCCACCCGCTGCGAACAAGAACGCCTTCAGTGGATTAATTGCCATATTTCCCTACCCCTTAGCCACCTAATGCCGGTCTAGCCTGTTTTGCCAAAGCCGACAAGAAAAAGCCCGCCCCGGGCTTGACCCCGCTTTCAGACCCAATCACCAATCATCGGTATGAACACGATTCGATCCGTCTGCGTCTATTGCGGCTCGTCTCCGGGCCGCGATGAAACCTATGCCAAGGCCGGTCACCTGCTTGGGCGCTCGATTGCGCGCTCCGGCCTCAGGCTGATTTACGGCGGCGGCACCAAAGGCATCATGGGCGCCGTCGCCGAGGGCGCCTTGCGTGCCGGCGGCAAGGTGACGGGCATCATTCCGCGCTTCCTGATCAACAAGGAGGCGACCGAAACCGCGCTTGACCGGCTCGACGAACTCGTAATCACCGACAACATGCACGAGCGCAAACACAGGATGTTCGAAAAATCCGACGCCTTTGTGGCGCTGCCGGGCGGCATCGGCACGGTCGAGGAGATCGTCGAGGTCATGACCTGGGGCCAGCTCGGCCATCACCGCAAGCCGATCGTCTTCGGCAATGTCGGCGGATTCTGGGATCCGATGCTGGCCTTGCTCGACCACATGGCCGCCGAGGGCTTCATCCACACCGCGCAGCGGGTCAAGCCGCTGGTCGTCAACGATCCCGAGGCAATCGTCGCCGCCATCATGGTGGCAGGCTCCTCGGTCGACGCCCCGACCGAGGGCATGCAGTCGGTGATCGACAAGATGTAGGGGAATAAGGGAGTAGGGGAGTAGGGGAGTAGGGCAGTAAGGCAGTATGTAGATTGCCTGAGGTAAAGCCCTACTGCGCTACTGCCCTGCCCTCTTCCCCCGCCGCCTGCCGCAAGCCGGCGATCACCGCGCGGCGGTCGTGGCGCCGCCAGGCAAGATGGACGGAAACCGTTCGCTCGAACCATGGCAGGTCGCGAAACACGATCCGTGACGGTGCGGCGGCACGCAGGCTGGCCTGCACCGTGGCCAGGCCAAGGCCGGCGCTGACCAGGCCGAGTGAGGTCAACGGATCGGCAGTCTCGTAGGCGATGTCGGGCAAAAAGCCGGCCTTGGCGCAAGCAGCCAGGAACTGGCCACGGTTGGTGTCGTCGGGTTGGCGCACGACGGTAATCCAGACGCGGCCGTCGAGGTGGTGCGGCCTGATGTCCGACAACTCTACAAGCGGATCATCTTCGGGGATCGCCAGCACCAGCGGTTCATGGCGCAGCGCGATCGTGGCGATGTCCGGGTCATCGTCAGCCGGCGGCGAATAGACGAAGCCCAGATCGAGCGAGCGCTGCCGCAGCCCCTCCAGTTGCGCCGCCGACCGCAGGCTTCGCAACTGCAGGTGAAAATCCGGCCGTTCGCGGCGGAACTGACGCAGCATCCCGGCGACAAGCCCGGCATGCACGGCGCCTTCGACATAGCCGATGGCGAGACGGCCGACGGCGCCGCTGGCCAGGTTGCGGCCGAACTCCTCCAATCGTCCCGCGTTGGACAGCAGCGAGCGGGCCTCGGTGAGGAAGGCGCGGCCCTCGGCGTTGAGATGGACCCGTTGCCTGGCTCTTTCAAACAGGGGAACGCCAAGCTGCTCCTCGAGCTGCATGATCTGCCGGCTGAGCGGCGATTGCGAAATATGCAGCATCTCGGCGGCGCGGCCGACATTGCCGGTTTCGGCGACAGTGACGAAATAGCGAAGCTGGCGCAGGTCGAACATTTTCTCTCCGAAGATTTTAAGTCCTTCGCGGTCTCAACTTTATCCTATTCAGTCTTGGACAGTCTGGCTAGCCGCGGCGATAGTCGGGTCATCCCAACCAAAGGAGACCGCCATGCAGTTCTTTGCCCTTCTCACCCGCAACACTGAAAAGTTCAGCGATACCGATTTCGCGCCGCTGCTGCCCGGCGAGGCCGAGCAACGGCGCACGCTCTATGCCGAAGGCGCGGTGCGCCAGGTGTGGAACCGTGGCGACATCCCGGGCAGCGGCATGATGTTCGAGGCCGGCAGCGACGCCGATGTGCGCCACCATCTCGCCACCTTGCCGCTGGTCAAGGCGGGCATGATGGACATCGCCGCCATCGTCCCGCTCAATCCCTATCCAGGCTTCGGCCCGAAGCGCTGACAGGCGCAAGAGGAGCGGCGGTCGGCAAGGCTTGCCGCCTCCTCCCTCCAAGACTTTCGCCGGATACGGTGAGCAAACTCGTCCTGTGGCGATTTCCGTTTGCGGCTCGCGAGCGAGTTGGCTATCGGGAAATATCGGCAGGGGGACAAACTTTGGAGAACAGACCCGAGACGGAAACAGATCTCGCTCCCCGCGCCTCCGTCGTCATGACCGTCTACACCGACCAGCGCTTCCTCGACGCGGCGGTCGACAGCATCCTAACCCAGGAGTTCCGCGATCTTGAGCTTGTGATCGTCGATGACGCGACGGGCGACCACGTGGTCTTCGAGGCACTGGCACGCCGTGATCCGCGCATACGGATCGTGACCAATCCGACCAATCTTGGCCCAGCCGCCGCCGCCAACCGCGGCATCGAGGCGGCCCGCGGCGACATCATCCTGCGTCTGGATTGCGATGACATTGCCGAGCCGACGCATGTCGGGCGGCTGGTCGCGGCGCTGGACGAGGACTCCGACCTTGGCCTCGTCGGAAACGCGGTAACGCTGATCGACGAAGCCGACCGCGTCGTCGGCGGGCAGCTAATGCCCGAAACGGACCTTGCCATCCGGTGGACCATCCTGTTCCACAATCCATTCTATCATTCATCCATGGCCTATCGCCGTAGCGGCTTCGAGGCCGTCGGGGGTTACAAGGCCGATCAGTGGATATCGCATGATCACTATCTGTGTTTTGCCCTGCTGCCTTTGTGCCGGGCGCGAAACCTTGCCGAGCCGCTGACGCGCTACCGGCTGAACACGCAAGGGCTGAGCACGAAGCACTCGAAGAACGCGCGCAACCGAACCCATCCGATCCGCGAGGCGCTCTGGGCCAAGCTCGGCCTGACCTACGATCTTTATGACGACGCCTTCGCGCGCGATATGACCGAATTCATCCGTGGGCATGAGATCGCCGTCGAGCGGCGCGCCGCCGCCTACTGCAAGCTGCTTGCCGTGCTTCGCGTCTTCCTCGCCGCCGCCCGGCCGTTCGAGCGGGCCGAGGATGCGGATGCCGCCAGGCAACTGGCACATGGCCTCGTTGCCCGCATGCTGGCCAGTCCGCCGTTGCGGATACACGAGATGCTGAGGGTCTGTTCCCTGTGTTGGCCGCTCGACCGGCGTGCCGCGACGAGAGCGGCAATGAAGCGGCTGGCGGCTGGCCTGAAGGCCCGGTTGCGCGCGACCCGGAAATGGCTCGGCGAAGCCGCGAAAATAGAGCCTTCACCGGCGCCCTCGCCGGGTGTGCCGGCCCTGCCGCGGGAGGCTGGCCAGGCGCGCGACATCGCCGAAAAGAGTGTCGAATTTGTGCTGATTGCCGAGGCGGGCATTCTCGAAGCGCAAGCCCTGTTGCTGTGCGAGAGCATACGATGTTTCGCCGGTGCCTATTCGCGGTGCCCGATAACGGTCGTGTCGCCCAGGAGTAGCCATCGCCCATCCGTATCAACGCTGCGCAAACTTGAGCAGATGGATGTCGAATATCTGCCGATCGAGATCGAGAGTTACTACCCGCAATATGGCACGTCGTATCGCATTCACGCGCTTGCTCACGTCGAACGTCGGCCGGGGCCGCCAATCATCATCCAGCTCGACAGCGATACAATATTTGTCGCCGAGCCCGATTTTTCGTTGGGCGCCAGTTCGGCCGCCGCGCGCCCTGTAGACGTCAAGGGAATGTGCACGACGGGGCCTGGCGACCCCTTCGACAGCTACTGGAGAAAGTTGTGCGCCCTTGTAGGCGTCGACTATGACCATCTGCCCATCGTGCACACAACGGTCGGTAGCCAGGCGGTGCGGGCGAGCTACAATGGCGGGCTTTTTGTAGCAAAAAGGGCGTGTGGGCTTTTCCAGCACACCGAAGACATTTTCAGACAATTGGTGGCCGCGGACATGAAGTCGTGGGCTGACGGGCCAACCTACAACACCGGGACCGGGGTTCTGCACGGAGAGGCCACCGCCTATTGGGGTACAAGCCAGGCCGCCTTCTCGCTGGCGTCAGTCGCGGGAAACCACTCCGTGCGACTTTTGCCGGATACGCACAATTTTCCTCTCAACAACCTGGCTGGGTTGCCGGCACCCGACGCGGCGCGATTGGTCCACATCCACTATCATCACCTGTTCAGCGCCGGATCGGCAGAGGCAAATCCGATATTGGACGGAACGCTGGCCCTCCCGGCAGCAATTTCCGAATGGCTCCTGGCCCGGCTGCCGCTGCAGGAACAACCGCAGCCGACGGTCACGACGCGTGACCTCGCACTCGACCACGACGCACTTGTTCGCACCAACCACGATCTCAGCCTCCAACGCGACATGCTCGTCCGCGACCGAGACGCTCTCCGCGCAGAACGCGACGCGATCCTCGCGTCACGCAGTTGGCGGCTGACCGCACCATTGCGTTGGGCTCTAGGCCCGTTCGCGCGCCGCAGATGACGGGCAACATCGAAAGCGATGCCGGTGATCGGCAGACTGTGATCGACCGTCAAGAAACCGTCACACGCAAGCGGACTCGTCCGTGCTAGACATCGCGGTCAGGCCGTCGCCACGCGGCGCAATGTCCGAAAACTGCATCTGGTACTGCCCATGGATGTCGCTCTTGCCCCGGAAGGCACCGACCTGTCGCCTTACCTGCCCGACGAGCACGGGCTGTTCTTCATCTATCATTTCACCGCCGATGGCCTGCGCACCAAGAACCCGGCACAGGCGTGCTGGACCTGGCGCAGCTATCAGATCACCGACCTGCATGCACGCCAGGAGATCGGCGCCGAAAAAGCTTTGCCGGGGCCGGTGCGCGACGCCTTCCTTGCCCCCAGCCATGGCTGTCACATCGACTTCGAGGATGGCTGGCTCTATGGCGATCTGCCGGACCTAAAACACGACTTTTCGGAAGCGCGCGGGCTTGTCCATTTCCGCTTTGCCTTCAACGAGACGATGCTGGTCGGCGCTCGCAAGCAGCCGCTGGAATCGGTCGATGCCGTCCGCAAGGCGGTGGAGAATGGATCGCGGAAATTCCGCTCGCCGGCGGAACTGATCGAGGCGGTCACGGGCCAGTCTCTCGACGGCATGTCGGTCGAGCTCGGCAAGCTGGGCGACACGCTCGACGGCATCGAGGACCGCGTCGTGCGCGATGCATGGCACAATGAGCGACAGGCGCTGGTCGAGGCGCGCCGGCAGTTGGTGGTGATCCATCGACAGATGGCGACGATCACCAATCTGTTCCGGCATCTCGACCATTCGCATCGCAACGAGCTGCCTGACCCGATCAACGACATGGCGGCCAGGCTCTCGCAGCGGGCGCATACGCTCTATCATGACGGCGAGCAGTTGCAGGCGCGCACACGGCTGTTGCAGGACGAGTTGATGGCCAAGCTGACCATGCAGTCGAACCAGTTGCTCTATGTACTCTCTGTCATGACGGCGGTGTTGCTGCCGATGACCATCATCTCGGGCCTGTTCGGCATGAATGTCGGCGGGCTGCCCTTGGTCGACACGCCCATGGGTTTCTGGGTGGTGACAGCGGTCTCGGTGTTTATCGCGGCAGCCACCTATCTGTTCGTCAGGCGGCTTGGCCGGGGGCTGTAACCGCAGCCCGGCGACTGTTCATGCCGAAGCGCGAAGATCCTCGATGATGGTCCCGGCGGCACGGATTTCCGCCTCGTGGTCCGGGTCGCGCCAGGTCTCGGCAAGGCCGGCCGCATACCATTCGAGCATCGCCGTCAGATTGAGGAGCTGTGCCGCATAGGCCGCAGCCGCCCCCTCGAAGGTGAGCCCATAGGACTGCACCCGGAACGCCACCGGGGCAAAGAAGGCATCGACGGCGGTAAAATGTGCGCCGGCGAGAAACGGCCCGCCGAAACGGGCAAGGCCATCGTTCCATAGGTCGCCGAGGCGGAAGAGATCCTGCTTCAGCGCATCGGACATCGGGAACGGTTTGACGCGTACGCCGCAACTCATCGGGCACGCGCCGCGCAGTGCGGTGAAACTCGAATGCATTTCGGCGGCAGCCGAGCGCGCCCAGGCGCGCGCCTTGGCCTCAACGGGCCAAACGCCATGGTGACGCTCTGCCAGATACTCGACGATGGCAAGCGAATCCCAGACCGCCCAGCCATCGTCGACCAGGCTGTTGTCTATCAAGCAGGGCACCCGGCCGCTGGGTGAGAAAGGTCGGTAGAGATCCCAGCTCGAACCGGTCGGAAATGGCGTCAGCCGCTCCTCGAACGGAATATCCAGCTCGCGCATGAGCACCCATGGCCGCAGCGACCATGAGGAATAGTTCTTGTTGGCGATGTGCAGCAGGTACATCGAAACTCCTTACCGGATAGAAGCCTTGCGCGCGTTCGTCAGCATCGACCAGGAATAGATCGCCAATGCCGCCCAGATGAGAGCAAAGGCGACGGCCTGGGTGGTGCCGAAAGGCTCGTTGAAGATCAAGACCGCGATCAGGAACACCATGGTCGGCGCGATGTACTGCATGATGCCGATGGTCGAGAGGCGCAGCAGCTTGGCACCGAAGGCGAACAGCAGCAGCGGCACGGATGTGACCGGACCGCAGCCGATCAGCAATGCCGTATCAGCACCGCTGCCGGACACGATGTGGTCCTGCCCGGTCGCGATCAGGTAGGCTATGTAACCGAGGGCCGGCACCGACAGCAAAAGCACTTCGAGCAGGAAGCCCTGGCTGGGGCCGATCGGCAGCGTCTTGCGGAAGAAGCCGTAGGCGGCGAAGGAAAACGCCAGCGCCAGCGACACCCAGGGCAGCTTGCCGCCCTCGATGGTCAGCACCGTGACGGCGACTGCCGCCAGCACCACCGCCGCGATCTGCAACCGGTCGAGACGCTCGCCCAGGAGCAGCGCACCGACGACGACGTTGACCAGTGGGTTGATGTAATAGCCGAGCGCGGTCTCGACGGTGCGGTCGACGGCGATCGCCCAGACATAGATGCCCCAGTTGACCGAAATCAGCGCCGCCGTCAGCGCGGCCATGGCGATGGTGCGGGGTGACCGAAGTGCCGCCTTGAAATCCGCCGTGCGGCCGGCCCAGACCAGCACGGCCGCGGCGATGGGCACCGACCAGACGATACGGTGGGCAATGACTTCGGCGAGCGGCAGGTGGGCGACCGCCTTCATGTAGAAGGGCAGCAATCCCCACAGCAGATAGGCGCCCAGCGCCAAAAGAAAGCCGCGGCGGGCCTTTGAATCGGTGTCCAGGGCAGTTGCTTCAGGGGCCATGGGCCAACGCTATGGCCCAGCCGCCTTGCCAAGACCATCACAAAGTTCTGATGGATCAACGGACTTTCGTTGATGGTTCAACCCTACTCCGCCGCCACCAGCCCGGCCATCTCGCGGTTCTTCATCAGCTTGTAGACGATGGAGTCCATCAGCGCCTGGAACGAAGCGTCGATGATGTTTTCGGAAACGCCGACCGTCCACCAGCGCGCGCCGGTACCATCATGCGATTCGATCAGCACGCGGGTGATCGCCTCCGTGCCGCCATTGAGGATACGCACCTTGAAGTCGGCAAGCTCCATGTCGGCGATCTCGTTCTGGAATTTGCCGAGATCCTTGCGCAGGGCAATGTCGAGCGCGTTGACCGGGCCATGCCCCTCGGCCACCGACATCTTCTCCTCGCCGTCGACCAGCACCTTCACGATCGCCTCGGACACCGTCTTCAACTGGCCGTTGGCGTCGAAGCGGCGCTCGACCATGCAGCGGAACGAGGTGACGTTGAAGAACTCCGGCAGGCCGTGCAGCATCTTGCGCGCCAGAAGTTCGAAGCTGGCGTCAGCCCCTTCATAGGCATAGCCCTCGGCCTCGCGTTCCTTGACCACGGCAATCAGCGCATCGAGCCGGTGGTCGTCCTTAGGCACATCAATCCCGCGCCGCTTCAGCTCGGCGAGGAAATTGGCCTTGCCGCCCTGGTCCGAGACCATGACTCGGCGGCGGTTGCCGACCGCTTCCGGCGGCACGTGCTCATAGGTCGCGGGCTCCTTGGCCAGTGCGGAGGCATGGATGCCGGCCTTGGTGGCGAAGGCCGAGGCGCCGACATAGGGCGCCTGCGCTTCCGGAGCGCGGTTCAGGAGCTCGTCGAAAGCGCGGGAAAGCCTGGAGACGCCGGTCAGGGCTTCCGCCGAAATACCTGTTTCGAAGCGGGAGGAGAAGGCTGGCTTCAGCGCCAAGGTCGGCACGATCGAGATCAGGTTGGCGTTGCCGCAGCGCTCGCCGATGCCGTTGAGCGTTCCCTGGATCTGGCGCACGCCGGCCTCGACCGCGGCCAGCGAATTGGCGACCGCCTGGCCGGTGTCGTCATGGGCATGGATGCCGAGATTGCCGCCGGGGATGCCTGAGCCGATGACCTGCTCGACAATGGCGCGAACTTCCGACGGCTGCGTGCCGCCATTGGTGTCGCACAGCACCACCCACCGCGCGCCGGCATCAAAGGCCGTCTTGGCACAGGCCAGGGCGTAGTCGGGATTGGCCTTGAAGCCATCAAAGAAATGCTCGCAATCGACCATCGCCTCCTTGCCGGCGGCGATCGCCGCCTCGACGGATGCCTTGATGGCGTCGAGGTTCTCCTCGTTGGTGCAGCCGAGCGCGACGCGGACGTGGTAGTCCCAGCTCTTGGCGACGAAGCAGATGGCGTCCGACTTCGATTGCACAAGGGCTGCAAGGCCAGGATCGTTAGACGCCGACACCCCTGCCCGCTTGGTCATGCCGAAGGCGACAAATTTGGCGCGCGCCGTGCGCTTCTCCTGGAAGAAGGCGGTGTCTGTCGGATTGGCGCCGGGATAGCCGCCCTCGACATAGTCGAGGCCGAAAGCGTCGAGCAATTTTGCGATGGCGATCTTGTCCTCGACGGAGAAGTCGATGCCTGGTGTCTGCTGGCCATCGCGCAAGGTGGTGTCGAAGAGGTAGAGGCGCTCGCGGGTCATGGTCATTTGCCCGCAAACTTGTCCGTCGCCCTGATCAACTGACCCAGGATGCCCGACTCCGAATAGGCATGACCGGCGCCCTCGATCAGGTGAAAATCCGCCTTCGGCCAGGCCTTGTGCAGCGCCCAGGCATAGCGCGCCGGGCACGGCATGTCGTAGCGGCCATGCACGATGGTGCCGGGTATATCCCTCAATTTCCAGGCATCGCGCAGCAACTGCCCCTCTTCCAGCCAGCCGGCATGGACGAAATAGTGGTTTTCGATACGGGCAAAGGCGACGGCATAGTCGTCCTGTCCGAAAGGCCCGCTGGTTTCGGGGTCGGGCAAAAGCGTGATCGTCTCGCCTTCCCACAGGCTCCAGGCCCGAGCCGCCTCGATCTGCGCCTTGCGGTCGCTGCCCACCAGCCGCTTGCGGTAAGCCGCCATCATGTCGCCGCGCTCGGCCTCCGGGATCGGCGCCAGGAACCGCTCCCATTTGTCCGGGAACATTTCCGAGACACCGAACTGGTAATACCATTCGAGCTCCGCACGCGTCAGCGTGTAGATGCCACGCACAACCAGTTCGCTGACGCGATCAGGGTGGGTCTCGGCATAGGCAAGCGCCAGGGTCGAGCCCCAGGAACCGCCGAACACCAGCCATTTGTCGAAGCCGGCCATCTCGCGCAGGCGTTCGATATCGGCGACCAGATGCCAGGTCGTGTTGGCTTCCAGGGAGGCGTTGGGCGTCGATTTTCCACAGCCGCGCTGGTCGAACAGGATGACGTCGTAAAGTTTTGGGTCGAACAGCCGCCGGTGTTTTGGCGAGATGGTGCCGCCTGGCCCGCCATGCAGGAACACCGCCGGCTTGGCGCCCCTGGTGCCGGAGCGTTCCCAATAGACCTGATGGCCGTCGCCGACATCGAGCATGCCGGACTCGAACGCCTCGATCTCGGGATAGAGGGTGCGCAGTCGGCTGCTCATAGCTGCAAACCTTTGGTCGGCCAGTCCGCCGTTTCGTGGTCGGGATGCTGGAAGGAGATGATCTGCTCCTGCCGGGCGTAGTAGTCGGGGTCCTGGTGGATGGGCTGGTCGAAGATCGTCTCCACCCAGGGCAGCCGCGCGGCGTAGTTGACCTGGATTTGCGGGGCGAGATCGGAGCGGTCGTCGAAGGCGCCGATGGCGATCTCCAGTCCACCGGGCTGCCGATAGGTCAGCGGCGTGCCGCAGCGGGCGCAGAAGCCACGATCGATGTTGACCGACGACTGGAAATAGCTTGGTTCCTCATGGGTCCATTCGACGCCATCCTGGGGCACCGTCACCAGCGCCCCGAAGAACGAGCCGAACTGCTTCTGGCACATGCGGCAATGGCAAATCGACGGCCGGCCGAGCGCCCCCTTGATGCGGAAGCGCACCGCGCCGCACTGGCAGCCGCCGGTTCGTATTGTCTCGGTCATGATCTTTCCTTCGGCGGCCATTGTTCGGTGTCGTGGTCCGGGTGCTGGTAGGAGACGAGATCGGCCAGATAGGGGGCCGACGACATGTCCGCCATCGTCTCCTCGCCCGGCAATTGCGGGATCGTGTCGACATAGGGCAGCTTTGCCTCGGTGCCCCACTGGATCAGCGGCACGATCTCCGCCGGATTGTCGAACGCGCCGATGGCGAGGCCAACGCCGTCCGGCGCGGTGAAGGTCAGCGGCGTGCCGCAATTGGCGCAAAAGCCACGATCGACATGGCTGGACGAGCGGAAATATTTGGGCTCACCGCGCGTCCAGTCGAGCGTTGCGCCGCGCACCGAAACCAGCGGCGCGTAGAACGAGCCGAACGCCTTCTGGCACATGCGGCAATGGCAGATCGAAGCGTCGCCAAGCGCGCCCTCGACGCGAAAGCGCACCGCGCCGCACTGGCAGCCGCCGGTATAGATCGGTCGGTTGTCGAGGCTCATCGCGGTTCACTCCGGGGCATGGCAGACGGCTTCGACATTGTTGCCGTCGGGATCGAAGACGAAGGCGCCGTAATAATTCGGGTGATAGTGCGGACGCAGGCCCGGCCCGCCATTGTCCTTGCCGCCGGCGGCAAGTGCCGCGGCATGGAAGGCATCGACCTCGGCGCGGCTGCGCGCGGTGAAGGCGACGTGCTGGTGGTCTTTCGGCTTGTCCTTGCCGGAACTCAGCCAGAACACCGGCCGGTCGCGGCCATAGCCGCCGACCTTGGCGCCGCCGGTGTATTCCGGCGGCACCATATACAGCAGCGCAGCGCCCAACGGCGCCATCGCCTTGTCGTAGAAAGCCTTCGAAGCATCGAAATCGGCAACGGTGATACCGAGATGGTCGATCATGGTACGGACTCCCTTGCTGGTTCGCTCGCCAGAATTTCAGCGCCGGCCAGGCCGGCTTCGATCACGATGTGCTGGCAGACATTGTCGATATCGCGAATGACGTCGTCGTTCCAGAAGCGCAGGATGGTCCAGCCGCTGCCCTTCAAAAAGGTGCTGCGTTCTGCATCGCGCTCGACATGCTCAGCATCCGCATGCTGGCTGCCATCAACCTCAACAATCAGCTTTTTGTCCGAGCAGGCAAAATCAACGATGTAGGGTCCGATCGGCACCTGCCGTCGAAAGCTCAATCCCATCAGCCTGTGCGCGCGAAGCTCGTTCCAGAGCTTCAGCTCGGCATCGGTCATCACACGACGCATGGATTTTGCGTTCTTGCGCTGGCGTGGCGGGACGAGGTCGTGACCCATCAGGCGCCCTCGTTTTGAAGGTTGGCGAAATCATGGATGATGGCCAATCTCCCCCCTTGCGGGGGAGATGTCCGGCAGGACAGAGGGGGGTGCTGTCCCTCCAGCCCATCAGCCAATTGTGGCGATGCCGTGAGCTGTTTGTCGATGGGAATGGATTGAGAGGTTGGCGATCCTTCCCACCCCCCTCTGTCCTGCCGGACATCTCCCCCGCAAGGGGGGAGATCGGCTGCCACAGGCGCTTTCGCCAACTTGGTATCCAGCGCCACCCTCACCGCTTCACCTCCCACGTTGTCACGCGCTCTCCGGTGACGGGGTCCTTGCCGTCCTTCAATTGTACGCCTTGTGCCAGCAATTCGTCGCGGATGCGGTCGGCGTCGGCCCAGTTCTTCGACGCGATGAGCGCGAGGCGATTGGCGATCGCCTCGGCAACACCACCTTCATCAATGTCGGCCGAGGCGACATCGAAGCCGAGGAACAGCAGCGACGCCTTCAGCGAAGCCGCCGCTTCGTTGCCGTCCACGGCCTCGCCGGCCAACTGCGTCAGGACCTGGAAGGCGGCGTAGGTGGCGAGATCGTCCGTCAACGCATCGATGACCTCCACCGGCAATTGCCCCGCGGCCGGCGCAAGATCCGCCGCCCGTTTCCATTTGCGCAGCATGTTCTCTGCCTCCTCCAGCTTGCGCACGGAAAAGTCGATCGGTTCGCGATAATGCGTCATCAGCATTGCCAGCCGCAGCACCTCGCCCGGCCATTTGCGGCCGCCAAAAGTCTCCGTCTCCAGCAACTCGTTGATCGAATAGAAATTGCCGAGGCTCTTCGACATCTTCTGGCCTTCGACCTGCAGGAAGCCGTTGTGCATCCAGATATTGGCCATGACGTCGGTGCCATGGGCGCAACGCGACTGGGCGATCTCGTTCTCATGGTGCGGGAAGATCAGGTCAAGGCCGCCGCCATGGATGTCGAAGACCTCGCCGAGATAGGCGGCCGACATCGCCGAGCATTCGATGTGCCAGCCCGGCCGGCCCCTGCCCCACGGGCTGTTCCAGCCCGGCTCCTCCGGTGACGACAACTTCCACAGCACGAAATCTTGCGGGTTTTTCTTGTGCGCGTCGACAGCGATCCGAGCGCCGGCCTGCTGCTCGTCGAGATTGCGCTTCGACAATTGTCCATAGTCCGGCATCGAGGCGGTGTCGAACAGCACTTCACCCGCCGCGACATAGGCATGGCCGCGTCCGATCAGGCTTTGAATCAAGGTGATCATGTCGGCCTTGCCGTCAGCGCGGGGCTCGACGAATTCGGTGGCGCGCGGCTCGACCGTCGGCTCCAGGCAGCCGAGAACGGCCACATCCTTGTGGAACTGGTCTGCCGTCTTTTCGGTGACCCGCCGGATCGCCTCGTTGAGCGAGAGCGCGCCGGAAGCGATCTCGCTGCCGAAGTCCCGCAGGGCGCGCGCGTTGATCTTGTCGTCGACGTCGGTGATGTTGCGCACATAGGTGACGTGCGCCTCGCCATAGAGATGGCGCAGCAAGCGGAACAGCACGTCGAAGACGATCACCGGCCTGGCGTTGCCGATATGGGCAAAGTCGTAGACCGTCGGGCCGCAGACATACATGCGCACATTGCGCGGATCGATCGGGACGAAATCCTCTTTCGTTCGCGTCAGCGTGTTGTAGAGGCGCAGGCCATGCGATGCGTCAGACATTCGTGCCTTCCCGGTTCGTTATGTTTTGACTGAAGCCGGGCGCCCGCCGAGGCGCAAAACAGACTCCAGCCTGCTGGCCGGGGCGTTTGTCCAATCTGGGGAAGATGAGGCGAAAACGTCCGGACCAGCGCGAGGCTAGCCAATAATGCAAATGCCACAAATGGCGAAAGACGTTTTCATGGGCGGCTTTATCGCCTTGGCAGGTGTTGCCGTCAAGTCGCTACTTTCGGCAAAAACGTCGTTGGATCACAGGTAAAGGCGCGCCGAAACATTTTATTAAACATGTCGGCACAGTGATGAAACATTCGTCGACTAGTTCAGCAGGCGTCACGATTTGGTCAGAATCGGCCATCAAACGGCAGACACGAAAATGTTACCTGGGAAGAGAGACATGCCCCGAACCAAGCAGGAATCCAACCGCGCCAAGCAACCGGCGCTTGCCAGCCACTACCGCGCCATCGGCCCGGCAGCGATCGTCGCCGCCCTTCTCCATACCGCGAAGAAGAAAAAGCCGGCGCAGAAGATCGTATCGCCTCGCGCTGCCTGAACTGGTGCGCGACCGGCCCGGAGGGGCCGGCGACATAGCGCTGACATGTGCCTCCAAAGCCGACTTGCGCCTCTAAAACAGTGTCATCTGACTATCGTCCGCGCCGGGCTTCTGGCGCCTGAACCTTCTCGGGCTCCGGCCCGATCTCGCCCCTCTCCTGAATCTCCGGTCCGGTGTTGACGACCTTGTTGACGAGGTCGGACACGGGAATTGCTTCGAAAAAATCAGGCTGCGCCGGCCGCAACAGGTCGGCGACATCGCGCTGCTCGAGCGTGCGGCAATCCAGCCAACGGGCAAAGTCGCTGGGATCGATCACCACCGGCATACGGTCGTGGATGTGGGCGATGTCGGCATTGGCATTGACGGTCAGGATGGCGCCGGTGTCCATTTCCGAACCGCCCGGCTCGGCATAGGTCTCGATCAATCCGGCAAAGGCGACCACTCCGCCATGCCGGGGCCGTATCCAATAAGGTTGCCCCTTCTTGCCCCTGGTTTGCCGCCACTCGTAAAAGCCGGATGCCGGCACCAGCGCACGACGATGGCGCATGGCGGCCTTGAACGAGGCCTTTTCGGCGGCCCCTTCCGAGCGTGCATTGAACAGCAGCGGAAACTCCCTGGTGTCCTTCACCCAGATCGGGATCAGCCCCCAGCGCACCAGCATCGGCTGGCGGTCCGGCAGATTGGAGCCCGGCGCCCGCGGAGCACCGGCGATCGCCACCAGGATCGGCTGCGTCGGCGCGATGTTGTAGCGCGCCGGGAAATCCTCAAGCCCCGCCACGCCCAGAAAGGCGGCGGTCCGATCCGGTGTCGCGGTCAAGGCAAAACGTCCGCACATGGTCGACTGGTACCCTTCGGCTGGTTCAGCTTGAAAGTGGCGATGGAACCGGCGTTGCGCAATCGCCAAAGCTTCCCCATGCTGGGCGGTCCACAACAGACCTGCCTTCAGATGAGCCTGATCGGGAATCCATGGAACGAAGCGCGCAAGACACTTCCGGCCGTCTCGGTGGCCGTCGTGCGCGGCGACACCGTGCTCCTGGTCAAGCGGGCGCGGCAGCCATCGCAAGGGCTCTATGCCTTTCCGGGCGGCAAGGTCGAGGCCGGCGAGACGCTGGAGGCCGCGGCAAAGCGCGAACTGTTGGAAGAAACCGGCTTGCACGCCACCGAATACCGGCCGCTTCGGGAAATCCACATCGACGGCAGGGATGACGCCCACCCGGTCGATTACCTTCTGACGGTGTTCGGAGCCGCCTATGCCGGCGGCGAGGCCGTGGCCAGCGACGACGCCGTGACAGCCGCCTTCTATACGCTCAGCGAGATGGCAGGGCTGCCACTTGCCGGCTCGGTCCTTGCCGTCGCCCAAGACCTGTTGGGCCTAGGCGCAGACGTCGGGCTGCACCCCTGAAAATCGCCTTGCGGGCGACAAATTGTTTCGCCACAAAGACTTATGCTATTTGGCCAAGAGAGCTTATGAACCGTCCATCCCTGCTCCTCGCCGTATGTCTGGCCGTTAGCTCGGCCGTCTCGACGCGGCCGGCGCTCAGTGCCGAATCGCCGTTCGAGCCCGGGCTGATGCGGCTGGCGGAAGTTCTGGGATCGCTGCATTTCCTGCGCAATTTGTGCGGTGAGAAAGGCGACCAGTGGCGTGTCGAGATGCAGAAGCTGCTCGATTCGGAAAATCCGGACGCCGAGCGGCGCGCCCGCTTCATCGCCAGCTTCAATCGCGGCTACCGCTCGTTCGGCGGCACCTACACGCAGTGCACCCCCTCGGCCACCGAAGCCATCAGCCGCTATATGAAGGAAGGCGAGACGCTGTCGCGCGACATCGCCTCGCGTTATGGCAACTAGGCATTCCGAACTGTCCATCCACAGATATTCGGACCTCCGACTTGTGTCAGGTGACATCTTGGTGCAATCCTCGTGTGGCACTTCTGCAACAGTCTTAATGAAACCTTACCGCGCGAATGCGGAATTAACTCAAACTGAAGGTTTTCGCCCCGCAGGCCGCCCTAATCGGCTAAGTTTGGCCTGAGTTGAACGCAGCTTCGCGCAAGGCAATCGGGCTCCGTAAAAAACGATCAAAAGAATGTCGTATTTACAAATACTTAATTGACCCTGCGTGTGAAATGAACAGATCAAGCCTGATCCGCATCGACGGATCGCCGCTTGAAAGGGTGGACATCGCATATGGAACATGGTGTCAACGACATCGACGCGCTGGTCAGGGAAGAGAAGCGCCTGACCGCCGTGGAAAGCCACAGCGAAGCCTGGGCGGAAGGTCTCTCCGCCGGTATAGAGCCCGAGATCATTGCCGAGGCAGCGCTCGAGACGGCCTTCGGCGAGATGTTGCGTGCCAATGGTGAGACCTCGGCCCTTGCCCTGCTCGACCGTATGCGTGAAAAGGTGATTGCTGGCGCCTTCGAACCTGAACGGCTGCGGCACTGAACCGACATCCGGTTCTTTGACGGCAGAATGCCGCTCGGGCGTCATGCCCGGAAGCAGGGAGAAACGGGCAGTGAGTTTTTCGATGTCAGGCAAGCCGGTTGGCTTGGTCCTCTACATCTGCTTCGCCGCTGGCTGTGCCGCGATTCCCCTGGTTCTCGTCAGCAGCCCCGCTTATGCGCTGAGCGAGATCAAGCGCGAAGAGCTCCCCGCACCCGTCACGCCGCCGGCGGACGACGACATGTCGCCACCGGGAAGCACAGTGCCAATGCCCGACCCGGTCGGAACGCCGCCTCCAACCAGCAAGCCGGCCGGCCCTGACGAAGCCGAGCCGGACAGCCCGCCGAGCGGCGGCGGCGTAACCAGGCCGCGCGTCGATCCGGAAACCCCAGTGCCCGAGGTCGTCTACGATCTCGGCAAGCTGCCGGAACCGGTACGGCGCATGCACGACCTGATCGTCGAAGCCTGCAAAAGCGGCGACATCGAAAAGCTGCGGCCTTTGATCGGCACGGGCGACAGCACGACACAATTGTCGCTGACCGATATAGACGGCGACGCCATCGCCTTCCTCAAGGGTCTTTCCGGCGACCCGGACGGCCAGGAGATCCTGGCCATCCTGGAAGAGGTGCTCAATGCCGGCTACGTCCACCTCGATGCCGGCAAGCCGGAAGAACTCTATGTGTGGCCGTATTTCTTCGCGCTGCCACTGGACAAGCTCGACGCCAAGCAACGGGTCGAACTGTTCAAGATCGTCACCGCCGGCGATTTCGACGACATGAAGCAGTTCGGCGCCTACATCTTCTACCGCGTCGGCATCACGCCCACCGGACAGTGGACATTCTTCGTCGCCGGCGATTGAGCCTTTTTGGCCCGCCTTGCGGGAGGTTGGAGCCTAGCGAGGCAATGCCTCGGAAAACTCCACCGCCCTGCCCTGGCCCGGTGCCACGATCTCGCCTTCCCACATGACGCGGCGGCCGCGAATGACGGTGCCGACCGGCCAGCCGGTGACTTGCTTGCCATCATAGGGCGTCCAGCCGGCTTTCGAGCCGGCCTGCGCGTTGGTTATAGTCTCACGCCGCTTCATGTCGACGACGGTGAAATCGGCGTCGTAGCCGGCGGCGATGCGGCCCTTTCTCGCCATGCCGAAAATGCGCTGCGGACCGTGGCTGGACAGGTCGACAAAGCGCTGCAGCGTCAGCCGGCCGGCGTTGACATGGTCGAGCATGATCGGCACCAGCGTCTGCACACCGGTCATCCCCGACGGCGAGGCCGGATAGGGTTTGGCTTTTTCGGCCAGTGTGTGCGGGGCGTGGTCGGAGCCGAGCACGTCGACGATGCCTTGCGCAATGCCATGCCAGACGCCATCGCGGTGTCTGATGTCGCGCACCGGCGGATTCATCTGGATCAGCATGCCGAGCCGCGCGTAATCGTCAGCCGACAGGGTCAGGTGATGTGGCGTCGCCTCGCAGGTCGCGACATCCTTGTGCTGCTGGAGGAACAGGATCTCCTCGGCCGTCGAGATGTGCAGGACATGGATGCGGGCGCGAACAGTGCGTGCGATGCGCACCAGCCGCTCGGTGCAGCGCAAGGCGGCGATCTCATCGCGCCAGATCGGGTGCGATGACGGGTCGCCTTCGATGCGTTCGCCCTGACGCTCGCGCAGCCGGAATTCGTCCTCGGAGTGAAAGGCGGCGCGGCGGCGGGTATTCCTCAGGATCGAAGCGACGCCTTCATCGTCCTCGACCAGGAGGTCGCCGGTGGAGGAGCCCATGAAAACCTTGATCCCGGCCGCACCCGGCAGTCGCTCGAGCTCGCCGACGTCTTTCGCATTCTCGCGGGTGCCGCCAACCCAGAAGGCAAAATCGCAGTGCATGCGACCGCTGCCGCGGCGGACCTTGTCGGCAAGCGCTGCCTCGCTGGTGGTCAGCGGATTGGTGTTGGGCATCTCGAACACGGCGGTGACGCCGCCCAGCACCGCCGCCCGCGAACCCGTCTCCAGATCTTCCTTGTGCTCCAGCCCCGGCTCGCGGAAATGCACCTGGCTGTCGACGACACCCGGCAGGATGTGCAGGCCGCGGCAGTCGATCGTCTCGCCGGCCGGGGCCTGGCCGAGATCGCCGATGGCAGCGATGCGGCCGTCCTTCACACCGACGTCGCGAGCCCCTTCGCCGTCATGGTTGACCACAGTGCCGCCTGTCAGGATGAGGTCGTAGGTCATGGCCATGCTCTCTTGCGGGGGGAGTGCCAGCGGCTTACGTAAAGGCCGACCGTTTTGCAAGATCAGGCTGCTTTCGCCAATGCCCTTTGCCCAACTCAAAGACCGTGCGCTCATCTCCGTCTCGGGCCCTGATGCCGAGCATTTCTTGCAGAACATCCTGACCACCGATCTCGACGTCTTGACACGCGGCCAAGCAAAACCGGGCGCGCTGCTTTCGCCGCAAGGCAAGATCCTGTTCGATTTCCTGATCTCGCGGGCCGGCGAGAATGCATTCAGGCTCGAATGCCGGGCCGACATTTCAGATGATTTCGTACGCCGGCTGACGCTCTACAAGCTGCGCGCCAGGGTCGAGATTGCCAAAGCCGATCAGGCGCTTGTCACCGTCGCATGGGGAGATGAGTCAACGCCCTCACAATCTGATTCAACGGCGGCCGACACGCGCTTTGCGAACGGCGCAGTCACGCGTTGCTATGGCCAAGCGGATGAGCAGAGCGACCTTGCCGCATGGCAGGCCTCCCGCATCGCCAGCGGCATTGCCGAAAGCGGCAGCGACTACCAACTTGGAGACGCCTTCCCGCACGACGTGCTGCTGGACGAAACCGGCGGCGTCGGTTTCAAGAAGGGGTGCTATGTCGGCCAGGAGGTTGTCTCGCGCATGCAGCACCGCGGTACGGCCAGGCGGCGCGTGCTGATCGTCCAGGCCGGACTTCCCCTGCCCGCCGCGGGCACCGAACTGACCGTCGAGGGGCGGCCGGTCGGCACGCTCGGCTCGAACGCCGGCACGACTGGGCTCGCCATTGCCCGCATCGACAGGGTCAAGGCGGCGCTCGACGCCGGCCAGCCGATCATGGCGGGCGACGTGCCGGTTGCCGTGACCATCCCCGCCTGGGCGAAGTTCAGCTTTCCGCAGGAAGCCGTCAGCGCGGAGGAGGCCTGATGGCGGCCGATCGCGTCGGCGCGCCGCCACGCGCCTGGCAGCGCATGCTGTCCGGCCGCCGGCTCGACCTGCTCGACCCCTCACCACTCGACATCGAGATTTCGGACATCGCGCATGGGCTCGCCCGCGTTGCCCGCTGGAACGGCCAGACCAGAGGCGAGCACGCGTTCTCGGTCGCCCAGCACTCGCTGCTGGTCGAGGCGCTGTTTTGCGACCTGGTGCCTGCGGCTTCGGCCGACGCCCGGCTGGCGGCGCTGCTGCACGACGCCCCCGAATATGTCATCGGCGACATGATCTCGCCGTTCAAATCGGTGATGGGCGGCAGCTACAAGGACTGTGAATTGCGATTGCAGCGCGCCATCCATCTGCGCTTCTCGCTGCCGCCGGAACCAGCTGCTGCGCTGCGCAAGGAGATCAAGCGCGCCGACCAGATCGCCGCCTATTTCGAAGCAACGCTGCTTGCCGGTTTTTCGACCGCCGAGGCGACCGAATTCTTCGGCCGTCCGCGCGGCTTCAACGCCGATCGCTTCGATTTCACGCCACGCTCCGTCACCTCAGCGCAAAATGCGTTCCTGAAGCGCTTTTCGGCGATCGAGAAGTCGCGCCACCAGGTTCCGGCACCCGTGATCGGCTGAAAAACGCTAAATTAACCGGCGGCGACCACACTAGCCCGTTCGATCACGATCCGCAGGCGCCTTATGCCCGTCGCTGATGCCAAGGATGGTTCGACCGTCCCGGAACCGGGGGCCGAAGGCACGGATCGGCCGCGCTCCATTGAAGACGAACTGCGCGAACAGAACGAACGCTTTTCGGCTGCGGTCGAGAACATGTCGCATGGGCTGTGCATGTTCGACGCCGACGAGCGCATGATTATTTGCAACGTCAACTACATCAACATCTTCTGCCTCGACCCCAAGGTGATGCGGCCCGGCATCCGGTTCCTCGACATCCTGCGCCACAGCGTCGACATCGGCATCGCCTCGCAAAGCGCCGAAGAACTCTACGCCATCCGCAAACCCTATATCGACCGGGCGAAAGCCTCGACCTACGAGGAGACGCTGTCGGACGGTCGTATCATCAACATCTCGCATCGCCCGCTGGCTTCGGGCGGTTGGGTCTCCATCTACGAGGACATCACCGAACAGCGACGCGCAGAGCGGGATCTCAAGGAGCAGCACCGCCGCTTCGACGCAGCACTTGCCAACATGTCGCAAGGCCTGCTGATGTATGACGCCGACGGCAGGCTGATCGTGCGCAACCAACGCATTCTGGAGCTCTATGGTGTCAGCGAGGCAGACCTTCCGCTGGGCATGGGTCTGCGCGAACTCCTTGAGCGGCTTGTACGCCTGGGTGTCTATCCGCCCATCGATATCGATGGCGAGGTCCTCAAAACTGAAGCCCGCCTGCAGATCGGCCAGACGCGATCGACCCCTCGTCAGCTTGCCGACGGACGAACGCTGATGATCGCGCGTCGGCCGATGAGTGGTGGCGGCTGGGTCGCCACGTTCGACGACGTCACCGAAAGCAGGCTGGTCGAGGAGCGCATGACCCATCTTGCGCATCACGACACGCTGACCGGACTGCCCAACCGTTCGATGCTTCGCGAACGGCTCGACCAGGCGCTGGAGGATGCGACTTCACCGCTGGCGATCTTCTCTCTCGATCTCGACCGCTTCAAGGCGATCAACGACACCTTGGGGCATCCGGCCGGCGACTGGCTGCTGAAAAGCGTGGCCGAGAGGCTGCGGCGTTGCCTGCGCGATGAAACAGACATCGTCGCCCGTTTCGGCGGTGACGAGTTCGTCATCATCCAGTCCAACTTCAAAGACCTTGCCGACGCGGAAAAACTGGCGAAACGCATCGTCGAGGCGATCGCACAACCGTTTCGCGACAAGAGCCGGGAGATGCATGTCGGCATCAGCCTTGGCATCGCCGTTTTCCCCAACGACGGCAGGGATGCCGATACGCTGCTGAAGAACGCCGACACGGCGCTGTACCGGGCGAAGAGCGAAGGACGCAATCTGTACCGATTCTTCGAGCCAGCAATGGACGCCACGGTGCAGGCGCGCCGGGCGCTTGAGGTCGACCTTGAGACAGCGTTGCCGCGCCACGAATTCGATCTCGATTTCCAGCCCATCATGAACATAGAATCCGGCGGGATCGTCGGCGCGGAAGCCTTGATGCGCTGGCATTCGCCGACACGCGGCACGGTGGCGCCGGACAACTTCATTCCCGTCGCCGAAGAAACCGGGCTGATCGTGCCGCTTGGCGAGTGGGCATTGAGGAAAGCCTGCGTGGCGGCGGCAAGTTGGCCTTCCCTGCGCATTGCGGTCAATGTCTCGGCCGTGCAGCTCAAAAGTGGCGGCTTTGCTCGCAGCGTCATCTCGGCGCTGGCCTTCTCCGGCGTCCCGGCCAGCCGGCTGGAACTGGAAATCACCGAAACCGTGCTGATGGACGAAAGCGAGACTGTGCTGAAGACGTTGCGTCAATTGCGAGGGCTGGGCATCCGCATTGCGCTCGACGATTTCGGCACCGGCTATTCCTCGCTCGGCTATCTCCGGCGTTTTCCCGTCGACAAGATCAAGATCGACCGTTCGTTCATTCGCGACATCGGCAATCGCGACACAGCGGCGATCGTTCGAACCATCATCGGGCTGGGCGCCGAGCTCGGCATCACGGTCACCGCCGAGGGTGTCGAGACCGAGACGCAGCTCAACATTCTGCGCGCCAATGGCTGTGTCGAAGCGCAGGGCTATCTGATCGGGTTGCCGTCAAGGGCGGCGGATATTCAGCGCCTGCTGAGACCGACCGCGGCCTTCGGGCAATCCGGTTAAACCGGCGCTGCCCGCTATTTCGGCACTGGCCAACTTGGCTGCGACAGATGCGCGGCCATGAAACCGGCGACGGCTTCGACCTTGGCGGGGCGCGAGCGTGCCGACGGCGTGACGAAATACAGCGCGCCCCTCGGCAAAGTCCAGTCGGTCAGGATCGCTTCCAGGCGCCCATCGGCAAGGTATTCGCCGGCAATGAATTCCGGCAGCTCGGCAATCGCCATTCCGGCCAGCACTGTTGGAACCAGCGCGTCAGAATTGGTCACCCGCAATGGCCCGGAGGGCGTGACGGCCTCGCTGTCACCCGCGGCATTGCTGAAATGCCAGACGTCCTGCCGAGGACGATAGGCATAGCCAAGGCAATGATGCGCGTCGAGGTCGCGTGGCCTGCCTGGACGGCCATACCGGGCGAGATAGGTCGGTGCCGCGACGATGAACGGAGCAATGCTGCACAGGCGCCGCGCAACCAGCGAGGAATCCGGCAGGACGGCAATCCGGAGTGCTGCATCGAACCCATCACCGACCAGGTCGACGACCGCATCGCTCAGATGCATATCGATCGACACGTCGGGGTAGAGTTTGAAGAAATCAGGAAGCAACGGCGCAACGCACCGCAGCCCAAACGACATCGGCACGGCCAGACGTACAAGGCCGCGCGGACTGGCCGACAGCTCGCGTGCCGCATTCTCGGCATCCTCCGCGTCACGGTAGAGGCGCGACGCCCGCTCGGCGAGACGATGACCGAAATCCGTGAGGGCGAGACGCCGCGATGTGCGGTTGAAAAGCCGCGCGCCAAGCCGCTCCTCCAGTCGGCTGACGCCACGCGATACTGTCGCCACCGACAGGCCAAGCACGCGCGCGGCGGCAGCAAAGGACCGCTCCTCCGCGACTTTGGCGAAAATGGCCAATCCTTCGAAGTCCGGAACTTTCGACATCACCATTCCTGCAACGATTGTTTGCAAACATTGCTATTTCGAAAACAACCACCTGTCCATATCTCTCTGTCACCCACAACAGGAGTGACGAAAATGACGCGGAAACTCGAAGGAAAGATCGCCGTGGTTACCGGCGGCAGCAGCGGCATCGGCCTTGGCATCGCCAAGCGCTTCGCCTCTGAAGGCGCCCATGTCTACATCACTGGACGGCGCCAGGCCGAGATCGACAAGGCCGTCGCGGCAATCGGGAAGAACGCCACCGGCATCCAGGCCGACTCGACCAGTTTCGCCGATCTCGACCGACTCTATTCCCAAGTGAAAGCGCAAAGCGGCCGGATCGACGTGCTCTCGGTCAATGCTGGCGGTGGTTCCATGCTGCCGCTCGGGCAGATCAGCGAACAGCACTATGATGAAACATTCGACCGCAACGTCAAAGCCGTGCTGTTCACCGTGCAGAAGGCGCTTGGATTGCTGGTGGACGGTGCATCGGTGATCCTGACTGGTTCGACCGCCGGCTCAACTGGCGCGGCGGCGTTCAGCGTCTATGGCGCGTCGAAGGCGGCCCTGCGCAATTTTGCCCGCAGCTGGATTCTCGACCTGAAGGAGCGGCAGATCCGCGTCAACATCCTCAGTCCCGGTCCGACCCGTACAACGGGTCTCGCCGAGCTTGCCGGACCTGAGGCCGAACACCAGAAGGGTTTGCTCGATTTCCTTGCCAACCAGGTGCCAATGGGCCGGCTCGGCGATCCCGATGAGATCGGCAAGGCGGCCGTGTTCCTGGCCTCGGACGATTCCAGCTTTGTCACCGGCGCCGAGCTGTTCGTCGACGGTGGTATTGCGCAAATCTAGCCGTCGTACCGGTCGCGTCCTCAAGCAGGGCGCGACCGGTATGCAACCGCGCAGCATCAGCGCAATGTCTCGATGTATTTTTCGTGGAAGCTGACATAGCCCGGTTCGACAATCTTCAGATGCCGCTCGATCAGCGCATGAAACTCCGGCAGTTGATGAAACGGCACGCCGGGATAGGCATGATGCTCGGCATGGAACGGCATGTTCCACGCCAGCTTGCGCACCAGCCAGTTGGTCAGCGTGGTCCTGGTGTTCTCCAGCATGTTGGCGACGAATGGACAACGGCCATGCTCGGCCAGGAGATAGAGCCGCAGAAACGGCTGCCCGAGCAAGGCCGGCACGATCCAGACGTAGAGAAGCACCGTAAGCCGGAAATAGACGGCCAGCAGAATGACCACGGCATAGAAGGCAAGCATGGCTCGCGCCTCGACGCGGACCTTGGCGTAGCCTTTTGGCGGCACATAGCCTTCCCGGCCGCGGCCCATCGCATTGCCACAAAGCGTCTTGAGGTGCCCCCACCACACCGGGATGCCGGAGACATGGACGAGGTATTGCCTCCATGTCTCAGGTTTGGGGAAAGCCAGTTCCGGATCATTGTCCGGGTCCTGGGTGTATCGATGGTGGGCGAAATGGAAATAGCGGAACCAGTCCGCAGGCAGCCCGATCGCCAGGCTGCACACCCGCGCCACGGCATCGTTCAGCCACTGCGTTTCGAAGGCCGTGCGATGCACCGTCTCGTGCAGCAGAGTGAACAGGAAGACGATCAGGATGCCTTGCGGCAGCATCAGCAGCGGCCAGAACGGAACCCTGGCGGCGATCAGCGATCCGATGATGATGATCGCACCCCAATGAGCACCAAGCTGGACAAGACCCGCGACGTCGGATTTGGCGGTCAGGCGATTGCGCTCTTGCTGCGTCAACGATGCAATTACGTCGCGATGGTCCACTGGCGTCATCCGGAGTTCGAAAAATGTCGACGCCCATCGTATTCAACAAGAAAGCTTTCTGAAAACGAGGAATTATGCGATTTAGATAAGGTCATCTTATCTATCGGGCAGCATGATCGCTTTTCCATCCTTGCGCGGACTCCAGGCTTTCGAAGCGGCGGCGCGTTCCGGCAGCTTTGCCGCGGCAGCCCAGGAGCTGTCCATCTCGGCTGCCGCGGTCAGCCAGCTGATCCGGACCATCGAAGACCAGATGGGCCGCAAGCTGTTCAACCGGGTCAACCGCCGCGTCGTCCTCACCGACGCCGGCAGGGAAATACTGCCTCGGCTGACAACGGCATTCGGTGAGATCGGCAGCGTGTCACGCGAACTGGGCGGCGCCGAGTTCCGCTCCCGGCTCGTCGTGTCAGTCCCGCCATCCATGGCGATGGGCTGGTTGTCGTCGCGTCTGGCGGGCTTTGTCGCGGCCCACGGCGCTGTCGACATATCGCTCAGAGGCGAAGACGACCCGGTATCGTTCGACCGCGACCTGATCGACATCCGCCTTTCCTATGGCCGTTCGCACTATCGCGAGCAGGCAACGGAAGACATCGCCAGGGATGCCGTCTACCCCGTTTGCGTCCCTGATCTCGTCGCGACGAACAGATCTCTGGACGCCACCGCCCTCGCCGGCCTGCCGCTGATCCACACCGACTGGGGCCCAACGGGCGCGTCGTTCCCGTCCTGGCGCAACTGGTTCGAGGCAATGGGCATCGAGCCTGGCCGGGCAGCGCAACGCGGCCTTTCGGCGAATTCGTCACGGGCCGCCCTTGATCTTGCCATTTCCGGCCTTGGCGTGGCGCTGGCGCAAGGGGTCTACTGTGCCGAAGCGCTGGAAGACGGCCGGCTGGTCAGGCCGCTGGCCCAGGCGCTGGAACTGCGCCAGCCTTATTGCCTGACAATCCCCGAACGCAGCGCAAGACGCGATGTGGTGGCGGCATTTCGCCAGTGGCTGATCGAGGAATGCGTGCGCACGGTCAAATCGCCGGCGCTGACCGAGGGCCGTTGACGGCCGCCGCTCAGAGGTGCCCGCTCAATGCCTCCACCATGTCCTTGTTCGTCGCCACGGGAACGATCTCGAACTCCACCAGATCCGCCCATTCGATGACCCAGCGCTGCAGCAGCGTGACGTCATCGGCCTCCACCAGCAGGAAGCATCGGCTCATATCCGCCGCGATCCAGCTATGGTGCACGAGCAACTGGTCCGGCTTCAGACGGCCGCGATCGCTGAAGCGACGGTAGATATCCTTGCGATCGCAACCGCGAAAGTCCTCGATCACGACGAACAGCATATCCACCCCCGATCAAATTAGCGCCCCGGCCGGTCCAGCCGCTCCAGGAACCACTGCGTCAGCCGTACCCAGACCTCGTCCTTTTCGCCGGAATCTTCCCAGCCATGGTCGAGGTTCGGATTGTCGTTGACCTCGATGACGAAGACGCCATCCTTGGTTTCCTTGAGGTCGACGCCATAGAGCCCGTCACCGATGCAGCGCGCCGCCTTCACCGCCGTCTCGACGACATGCGCCGGGGTTTCCTTCAGTGTGAAGGTCTTGATGCCGCCCTGGTCGGGTTTGCCGTTGGCCTTGTGGTTGACGATCTGCCAGTGCTTCTTGGCCATCAGATAGTGGACGGCAAACAGGGGCTGGCCCCCGAGCACGCCGACACGCCAGTCATACTCGGTCGGAATGAATTTCTGCGCGATCAGAAGATCGGAATCCTCAAGCCATTCCGTGGCGAGCGTCTTCAACTCCTCGAAGTCAGCGCATTTCTTGACGCCGCGCGAGAACGACGAATCAGGGATCTTCAACACCAGCGGAAAGCCGAGCGTCTGCGACGCCAGTTCGAGATCCGAGCTGCCGGCGATCATCACCGTCGGCGGCACCGGCACCTTGTTGTAGGCCATCAGCTCGTTGAGATAGACCTTGTTGGTGCAGCGGATCATCGACAGTGGATCGTCGATCACCGGCATGCCTTCCTGCTGGGCACGGCGGGCGAAACGATAGGTGTGGTTGGAAATAGAGGTGGTCTCGCGGATGAACAGCGCGTCGTAGTTGGCGAGCTTGGCGAGGTCCCGCTTGGTGATCGGCTCGATTTCGACGCCCATCTTTTCGGCGATCTTGGCCCAGTAGCGCAGCGACGAGATCTCCGACGGCGGCAATTCCTCATGCGGATCGACCAGCGTGGCGAAGGTGTAGCGCGCCGGCGTGCGGCCCTTGGTGTCGCGCCACTCGCGGTTGGTGTAGGTCTCCAGGCACTGGATGAAGCTTTTTTCTTCATCCTCGGTCATCCGCGCCAGCGGATGGAAGCCGATCTTGCGGATCGAAGCCCATTCGGCGCTGTCCTTGATGTGGACTTCGAGTGCCGGTGCGCGGAACCAGTCGAACAACAGCTTGGCGAACCGGTCCCAGATTTTCGACGGGCCGATGCCGAAGAAGATGCAGACCTTGGTTGGAAAGGCGCCGCCGAGATCCTTCCGGCATTTGTTGAGTGCCAGTTCCAGTTCCGGCAACGCATGTTCGTAGAGCTTGCGCTCCGACAGGTCGATCATCGTCTCGACGGTCGGAATGACCTTGTGGCCGCGTGAGCCCGCCAGCAGCGAGGCGTAGTAGCCGCGGCTCTGGTAGCCGTAATTGTTCGACAGGTTGATGACCTTCGGCCGCTGGCCGCGAAACAGCGACGGATGCGCAAGATAGTCACGGTTGGTGATGATCTTGTGCGGTGTCGCCACCTGGTCGAGATCGCTCTGCCGGCCGGTAAGGATGACCCAGGTCATTGTCTGTCGCGCTTTCCCAGAGTGATGGCGGCACGCAGTCCGTCGCGGCCGAACTGCGCCATGTTCATGAAGATGCCGTAGGGCACGGGAATGTTGGCGGCATCAAGGATGGTCTCCTGTCTTTCGTCCTCGACCCATGGATCGTGGATCAGGATATGGTCGCCGTCATCGCCGATCGCCAGCACCCAGTGCGGCACCTTCTTGCCGAACATAAGGAAACCGCTGATCAGCACCAGCACCAGTTTACCCTCCGCGATCGCGGCGCGAATGTCGTCGATGGTGAATGGACGGTAATTCACCGGGATGCCGTAAAGTTCCGCGCGGCGGCGAAAGTCGACCTGGGCCAGCTCCATCACCCGGCGCTTGTCCTCGCTGCGCACCGACTGCAGGAACAGCGCGCCATAGAACGAAACATAGATCTCCGCCGCGAGCCCGCTTTCGTAGCCCGAGACAGCGAGGCCGAACGGTTCGCAGCCACCGGGTCCCGACATCATGAAGACAGTCGTCGCCTCGCGCCACAGTCGGATTTCCATGACCGGATCCGGCACGAAGCCGCGATCGAAATTGGCCATCGCCATCATCAGGCAGCATGGGCCGCAGGTGAATTCGCAGGTCTGCTGGTAGAATGGCACCTTGGTGGCGATCGGAATGTCGCCGCGCAAGGTCTTTTCATAGCGAAGCGCTGTCTCGCCGTCCTCGTAGTAGCCGGATTCGCGGCCGATCTTGCGATAGCCGGCCTGCTCATAGATGCGGAAGGCCCGGCTGTTGTCTTCGCGCACCTCGAGACGCAGCATCATGCGGCCGTGCTCGAAGGCGACCTCTTCCGCTGATCCGAGCAGCATGCGGCCAACACCCAGTCCCCCGAAGAAGGGACCGGTGGCGATCGAGTAGAGACGTGCCACGCCGCTGCCCTTGCGAAACAGCACGATCGCATAGCCGGCCACGCGGCCATCGATTTCAGCGACCAGCGTCTCGGCGGTTTCGCGCTCGATGAACAGGCGGAAGGAGCGGCGGGAAATACGGTCGCTTTGGAAAACAGCTTTCTCGATGGCGGCGAGATCATCGACGTCAGACGCGCGGGCCGTGCGGATCTCGGCAGGCATGCGGGTTGAGAAAACCTCGATTGGTGGTGGGAAATGCCCTACTGGAAAACGTTCAAGACATCAGTCGAAATACTGATGACCACAAGCGCTATCGCACCTCGAATAGGGCCGAATTGTGACAGATTCGGCAGCAACCTGGCGATGCAAAATGCTTTGAACAGGATCACTATTTATGGACTGGCGTCGCCATCAAGGCGGCGCCTTTTCAACTGGCGAGGCCAGCCAGAAGCTGGCCATAGGCGCTCTTTGCCACGACGGCCAATTGCTCGCTTGGCAGCGAACCGACGACGACGCAGCCATAGCCCTTGTCCAGCCAGTAGACGGCCTGGGGACCGTCTTGCGCCGATGCATAGGTGCCCTTGGCATTCTGCGCCGATTGCGCCGTGACGAAGAGAGATATGCGCTCGCCTTTGTCGTCCTCGTAGAGCAGCATCGCGGCCTTGCTTTCTCCGGCCGGCAGCAACCGGCCGCCGATCAATTGGAAGCCGTTCGCGGTCAGGTCCGGCGCGACCAGCTTCAGCCCGACCCGGTTGGACAGCCAGGTCTGGAGATGATCCTTGTCGGTGGCCGGCACCTCGACCGCATGCCGTTTTTCGGCGGCGAAGACGACGTGGGCCGCAATTGCCTGTTCGGCCAGTCGATCTTCGGCAGGATTTTCCTGTCCGATGCGGTCGATGCCGGCAAAGTAGCCGCCAAGCCCGCCGGCGACCACAAGCACGGCCGCCGCGGCGGCAAGCCACCAGCGTGAGCGTGAGGCCGCAGCCTTGACCGGCGTCTCGCCGAACACGACCTTGCGCAACCGCACTGGGACGGGTTCGTCCAGCACGCCGGCAAAGGCGGCGCGCAATGCCGTCCGATCGGCGGTGAAACGGGCGCTCCTGGCCTTCATCTCGGGATTGGCGTCGAGCCAGGCATCATAGGCGGCGCGCTCGTCAGCCGGCAGCTCGCCATCGATCGCCATGTGGATGTCACGTTCGGAGAAGTCGCGGCGGATCATTTCTCGACGATCCTTATTGCGCGACGGCGCGCCGTGTCGTCCAGCAGCCCGCGCAATTCCTCACGCCCGCGCGCAATGCGCGACATCAGCGTGCCTGCAGGGACGCCCAGAATGTTGGCGGCTTCGGCATAGGAAAACCCTTCGATGGCGACCATGACAAGAGCCGCACGGCGGTCGGGGCTGATCGCCTGCAATGCTTCGATGATCTCGCGCGAAGCGATGCTCTCCACCTGCTCGGCCGGCTGGGCCACCGCCTCGCCTGCTTCCAGCGGAAGCATCGTCGCCTCGCCGCGACGGTTCACCTTGCGCATCTGGTCGATGAACAAATGATGCATGATCGTAAACAGCCACCTCCTGGGGCTTTCTCCCGTCTGCCAGTTGTCGAGCCGGACAAGCGCCCGCTCGAGACAATCCTGAACGAGATCGTCGGCAGCATCGCGGTCGCGCAAAAGCGAGCGTGCGTAGCGGCGCAGTCGCGGTATTTCGCCAAGGATTGCTGCCTTCTTTTCGTGCATGACCGCTGGTTCTGGGTCGCCCTTGTTGATCCGATATTGAACGCGCCTTCTCGGCGCGGCGCAAGCGGCCAGCGCGAAGCGGTCCGCCGCCCCGGTCACCCAAGCAATGAGATAACGAGATGACCGGCCGTTTTATTCCCACCAATCAGGGGAGAAGCCGAATTATCCTAAATCCGTTGGCAAGAAATCGTTGCCTTCATGTCCCTTTTGCCGCCCGCGTCAGCAGGCGCTGGTAGAACAGGCCGATGCCGATCAGCACGGCGCCAAGGCCGATGAAGGACAACGCCCGCAACACGCCTTCCAGCTCCGACATGTCGAAGACAAAGACCTTCAGCACTGCGACCGAGATCAGCACGGCCGAGGCAATGCGCAGCACCTGCGATTTCAGCCAGACGCCGGCGGTGAGCAACGCCACGCCGATCACCAGCCACAGCGCCGAATAGGTGTAGGTTTCCAGCTGGCCGAGGCCGCTCCACAGGCCAATGAACTCGCCCTTGAACAGACGCCGCACCGACAAGGTGGCGTAGGCGAAGGCAAGCACGGCCGCCACCAGCGCCAGCATCTGCGCATACCATTTCTGTCGCTTGTCCCTGGAATAGAGCGCCAGTCCGCCGGCAGCGATGGCCGGCAGGAGATAGGCGAGGAACAACAGGTTGAAGACCGGGATCTGGCCTGTCGATTCGTCGGTGAACAACGGGTTCAGCACCACGAAATGCCGGATGACGATGAAGGCCACCGAAACCACGCCCGCCGCCATCGAGCCATAGCGCAGCACAGAGCTTGGCGAGCGCATGTCGATGGCGACAAGGATGGCGCCGGCACCAATGGCGATCAGGGTGTAGATCGCCTGCTCGGCGAGCGTCATCGCACCCGTGTCGATGACGCCGCCATGCATGGCGTGGCGCACCAGCATGGCGAGCGTGAGCAGCGCAAACAGCGCCGCCGCCGCTTCCATGGCGAGGCGTGGGCGGCCGTTGGTGGTGCAGGCAAGCTGCCAGGCGGCGAAACCGAAGGCGAGCGCCGGCACGCCGTAGCCCGGCAGCAGCCAGTTGAAGACCGGCGTCGTCGACAGGAACTCGGCGCCGACAATGGTCGGGTCAAAGGCGACGCGGCCAAGCACGGCAATCACCGCGCCAACCGAAATCCAGCCGAGCACCGGATAGGAACGCCAGCGCGTCGCCAGCGTCGGCACGATCGCCGCTGCGCCGAGCAGGATGGTGGTCCAGCCGGAATTGAACGCCATATGCAGCATCAGGAGGCCGGCGACGGCCGCACCGCCCAGGGCAAACGACACCGCCACGCCGCCGGTGAGAGGCGGCTCTTCGCTGCGTGCGATCCACTCGCTGCCAGCCGCGAAAACCACGACCAGCAATGCTGCGGCGGCGGCGTAGACCAAGTCGCGGTCAAGATTGCCGAAGGTGAACCAGAGCGCCAACAGGATGACCAGCGGCACGATGACGCCCCACGCCGCCCACGAGGCCGCGCGGATCTGTGTCGCTGCGGCGAACCTGCGGGCGGCCCAGAAGCCGGCGCCTATGAAGACCAGGCCAAGCGCGATGCCGATACGCAATGTCAGAGCGTTGGACGTGGCCACGGGCAAGCCATCGACGCCCAGAGCACCGGCCGAAAAGTCTGAGGCGATCGAAGTCGGCGGGATGATGCCGAGATAGATCATCACCGTCACCAGTCCCGCGGCATAGAGGAGCGGCAGCGCCAGTGGGCGATAAACCGCGACGGCCACCATTGCGGCGATCAGCACGGCGCCCGGCAAGGCATCGCCGGCTGCGGCGAAGACCGGGTCGACTGACAGGCCGAGCGCCGAGAATGCGACGAACAGGCCAGGCACGATGGACGGCCAGTCGAAAGCCCTGGCTGGTCCGGCCTCGCCGCCACGACGGCCGAGCCAGACAAACGCCAGCACGGCCAGCGTGACGGCGTCGATGAACAGGATGGTGGAGAGGTTCGCGCCCGGCGCATCGGTCATGTAGAGGATGGTCCAGATACCGGTGCCGAAAAAGGCGGCCGCCATCAGCAACGTCCAGTCGCGCATGCGCGCGATGACGCCAGTGGCGGCAAGCACGATCGCGAGATAGCCGAACAGCGCCCAGGGATTGGGCGCCTGCGAGGCAACCAGCATCGGCGTCACCATGGCGCCGACGAGGCCAATGCCGGCCAGCGCCTGGCCATGGACCAGGGCTGCCGCAATGGTCGCCACGCCGATGGCGCCGAGCAGCGTGAAGGCGAGCGCCGGGCCGATGAAGCCGTAAATGCCATGTGCGGCATAGGCAGTGCCGAACAGGATGAAGGCACCGGCCGCCGTCAGGATCGCTGGAATATAGGCGCCGGCAACGCCTTGCACCGGCACCTTGAAGCCGGTGCGGCGGATGAACTCGCCGCCGGCGACCAGCACCAGGCCGAGAACAGCGGCCATGGTCAGCCGCACGCCGGGGCCGAAAATGCCGGCCTCGATGGTGTAGCGGATCAGGAACAGGCCACCCAGCGCCAGCGCGATGCCGCCGACCCAGACCGCCCAGCGGGTGCCGAGTGCCGTTTCGACATCTGACTGGCGGGCGGCTCTCGCTGCCGCGGCCGGCTCGGCAGGTTCTGCTGCCTTCGGCGCCGCATCACTTGGCGCCCATGGCCCGGACACGGCCTCGCCGGTTGGAACTTCCGCCTCGGCAACCGGTGCCTGCGCAGCGACAGCCTCGCTCACCGCCGGCAAGACGATATCGGCCGCGGCCGCAACGGCCGGAGCCACATCGGCGGGCGGCGTGCTGTCGGCGGTTGCCTGTTCGGACGGCTTGGGCGCCGGCGGCACGGCGCCCGAAAGGACAAAGCTGCGCAGCGCGCCAAGCTCGCGCTCGATCAGACCGATGCGGCTCTGCTGGCGCGAAATGATGACGAACAAGGCGATGATGGCGACAAGGCCGATCAGGCTTTCAAACATGGCGGTTCCCCCAAACCAGGCCAGTTTTCACTGACGTTCAGTCTCACTGACATTCAAATGCGGCGGCCAAACGGCCTGAAAGTCAACGCGCCGCCAGATTGGCCGCCGGAAAGATCGAGCATGTTTCGGTGCCGAAAGCCAGCAGCTTGCCGCCGGCATCCTTCAGCGTCGCTTCCGACACCGCCAGCGTACGCCCCTTGTGGACGACCTTGCCCTCGCAGATCACCTCGCCGGTCTTCGGTGTGATGGGCCGCGTCAAATTCACCTTGAACTCCGCGGTCGTATAGGCCTCACCCTTTTCGAGCAGCGTCTGCACGGCGCAACCCAATGCCGAATCGAGCAGCGTCGCCGCCCAGCCGCCATGCACGCTGCCCAGCGGGTTGAGGTGGCGCTCATTGGGCACACCACGGAACACCGCACGGCCTTCCGACACTTCGGTCAGCGCGAAGTTGAGCTGGAAGGAGATCGGCGGCGCCGGATACTTGCCGTCGATGATACGCTGCAGCAGGTCCAGGCCGGTGTGTTCCAGGATGTCGGCATGCGGAATCGTGCCGAGGCCGAGCGGTGAGACCCAGCCCGGATACAATTCGACCTCGCTCATGCTGCGTTCTCTCCGGCTATGATCTTACTGCGCGCGTGGTGTTTGCGCAGTGCGGCAAGGAAGCCGGCGCGGGCGTCCGGCGGTTCGATGCCGCGCGGCTCATAGACGTGGCGGGTGAAGAAGAAGCCGGTCAGCCGAAAAGCATCGTCGACCGCCGCCGGATCGCCACGCTGGCCTGAGCCGCGCTGCAGGAAGGCCGGCAGCGCCAGCATCTTGTCGCGCCAGGGCAAGCCTGCTTCACGAGACACGGCGCGTCCGGATCTGGGTGAGACATAGGCCAGGTCCTGGCGCGTGCCGGTGGCGGCGCATTGACTGAGATCGAGGCCAAAGCCGAGTTCGTCCAGCACCAGAAGCTCGAACCGCGCCACCAGTTCGCCGGCAGCGTCGGCATCGTCGAGATGGACGATCATCACGGCAAGCGTTTCGTAGAGACCTTCATGAGCGTCGCGCTCGGGCAACAGGCGCAGATGCGCGGCCATGGTCTGCAGCCCATAGACCGCCACCGCGCTGTCCATCAGCCGGGCGGCGTTCATCTCGATCGCCTCGGCCTGGAAAGTGCCGAGATGCTCGTCAAGCCGCGCCCGCCACAACAGGTCGACGCGATTACCGGGCTGGAGGACGGGCTGCTGCTTGCGCGAACGGCCGCCACGCACGAGGCCGAGGTGACGGCCATGCGCGCGTGTCATCACCTCGAGAATGGCGCTGGTTTCGCCATGCTTGCGGGTGCCGAGAATGATTCCCTCGTCGCGCCATTCCATTTCCAGAGCTTTTCACCGGTTGGATGGCGAAATCAAGGTATGGAGTTTGGCTCAACTGACAGATCGGTACGGCACAGTGCACAAAAAAACCGCCCGCAGCGATAACGCTGCGGGCGGCTGGTGAGATCAATCGATCCGTTAGAACGAGCGCTGGAAGCGGAGAATGCCGCCGACGCTGCTCTTCTTGTTGGCCTTGGTCCAGTTGCTGAAGTCGGCGTCGTCGAACTTTCCAGCATTGAGGTAATCGACTTCGGCCGTGACCGTAAAGCCGGGCACAACGGTGTAGGCAACGTTGGCGGCGACGCCGAGGTTCTTCCAGTCGTCATAAGAGATCTGGGCGTTGAACGCGGTCTTGTCGTTGAACTTGTAGGTGCCACCGCCCCAGACTGCCCAGTTGCCGCCCCACTGCTTGTAGAAGCCGCGACCTTTAGCGTTGATGGCGTTGGTCGGATCGTTGAGGTTGTCGTCCGTGCCGTAACCGCCGATGATGAACAGCGACAGTTCCTTGGTGACATTCACGTCCAAACGAACCTTGCCGGCCACTTCCTCGTAGTTGCTGTCATAGGCGACGACGCCAGTGATCGCACCCCAGTCACTCTTGTACTTCAAGCCGCCGACGACATGCGGAACATAGCTGTCAATGGTGCCGCCCTTGCCGGCGCCTTCTTCGAGAGAGACCAATCCAGTGAGGCCGTTGCCTGCGTCGAAGTAGTACTGAACGACGTTGCTCTCCTGCCCGCCATACGGAACCAGCGTATCCTGGATGACGTTGCCGGCATAGCCGATGAACGTATCGAAAGCCGTATCGTCCTTGCCGACGCGCAGGCCGCCGAGCTGAATCCAAGCGAAACGCAGCGAGGTAGACTTGTTGCGGCCTTGCCAGTCGTCCGCATTGGAGGCGGCCTGGTTGAGATAGTCGCCGCTGCTGTTGCCGTAGTTGAAGCGGGTCTCGGTGTAGGTCTTGAGGGTACCGAGCTCCGTCTCCTGACCGGTCCAGGTCTTCAGGGTGAAGCGGGTGTTCTTGTAGTAGGTGGAGTGCGTGTCGCCGGCGCTCTGGTGGTCCGGAACGTGGTTGACGCCATCGAACGTGCCGGCATCGCCGACGCCGATGTCATAACGGACATAGCCGCCGATGCGCAGGCAGGTTTCGGTGCCCGGGATGTAGAAGTAGCCGGCGCCGTAGACGTCGCAGATCTTGACGTATTCGGCCGGTTCCGGTTCGGCGACGACGACAGCGTCAGCCGCGCGCGCGCCACTGACCGCGATCAGTGCCGCGGCTGAGCCGAGAAGGAGGCTCTTGATGTTCATTTTCTGACTCTCCAGTCATAGTTTTAAATGGCTTCGGATTTGTGGCTGGCGGCAATGTTTTCCCGCCTCACCCCCACAACGAAAAAGGCGCGCACCGCTCGCCCTTTTCCGCGGCGGACATACCCATCGACCTTCTGCCTTCAATGACGATTCCGGAAATAATCCCGTTTCCATCAACAGATTAATGCTGTGTTGCACAAATAACACTTACCGTATTTCCAGTTGGCACAATTGGAACAACGTCATATATTCAATATACTTTCAGACAATTTCGCGGCTAATTATCTCTTTGAGGCATCAAATTTCTACAATTGCGCCCTGAACGCGAAATATGCGCCTGTTTTTGGCGAAAACTGGCTGGATATTTCTTCACCCACCGACCATTCGATGGCATCCGCCCGCCACTAGCGCTCTGGCGCTGAACCGAAATGCAGGGCGACGCCTACCCGGCCAGTTTTGCTTTTGCCGAGGCGATCGAACCCGCTGGAGCGCTGTCGCGTCGCTGATTGTGACGGCAGCCAACCGATGAAGACGATTCTGTGTGAGTTGGTCGCGCGCAAATGATGCGGATCGTCCTGTCGCGACAAGACAGCCGAGCGATGTCTGTGCGGCGGAAATATCGGAAATCTTTCAGAAACCGCTCGGGATTTTTGGCCGCGCTGGCGCCAATAGACACGGGTTGGCCGATGCGGTCGGCACGGCCTGCCGAACAATTCGGCTGGCTCGTCTCCAGATGCATGTCGACCGATCGGGCAGCCCGGCGACCTCTCATGACCAATCTGCCCGCCGAGAGGACCTGACATGACTTCCGTCCCGAGCCTGGTGCGAAGGCACCAGCTGACCGCCTTCTTTTCGCTCGCGCTTGGCCTGACCTGGCTGGCGTTCATCCCATTCTGGCTGTCGAATGGCGACAGCATTCCCTGGTTCACCTTCGGTCCGATGGCCGCCGGCTTCTCCGTCGCGGCCCTGTCCGGCGGCTGGGGTTCGGTCAAGGCTATCCTCGCCTCGATGGTGAAATGGCGGGTTCACCCGTTCTGGTACCTGGTGGCATTTGGCCTGCCCTTCGGAACACAGTTGATCTCGATCCTGATCAATCCGCTGTTTGGCGCGGCAGCACCGGCCTGGAGCAATATTCCGGCCCTCTCCGAGATGCTGCCGATCATAGCGCTGTACGCAGTCTTCAGCGGCCCTCTCGGGGAAGAGCCTGGATGGCGCGGCTTTGCGACGCCACGCCTGCTCGCCAGCCATTCAGCACTGACCGGCAGCCTGATCCTCGGCGTGATCTGGGCTATCTGGCACTTCCCGCTCGGCCTGGTCGGCGACCTCAGCCTCTACAGCACGATCAATGTCGTGCTGGCGGGAATTGTGTTCACCTGGCTCTATCAGAACACCGGCAGCGTGCTGCTCGCCTTCATCATGCACGTGACGCACCAAAACAGCGTGCGCTTCCTCGGCAAGGTGTTCACCGGCGGCGACTATGTGCAGCAGCAGTGGATCGGCGTGGGCATCTGGGCGATCATCGCCGTCGCCATCGTCGCCTACTACGGCACCGAGAGCTTCGTTCGCCGGCCAAGGACGCAGCTTGCCGTGGCTGGCGCTGTCTAGGCGCGCAATGAGCGCGGTATCCGAACCCGGCACCGCGCCATTTGTCGGCGGCGCGGATGTGTACTGCCGGCGCCCTGGGAGCAGCGGTAGCCCCGCCATCAGGGCGACATCAGGTCATCCGCGCATGGTCGGCGAGCACTTCATTGATCCCCGGGATTAGCGCGGGAATTCGAGCCCCATCTCGCGATAGCGCTCGGGGTCGTCACCCCAGTTCTCGCGCACCTTGACGAACAGGAAGAGGTGCACCTTCTGTTCGAGGATGCCAGCGATCTCCATGCGCGCCGCCTGCCCGATGGCGCGGATGGTTTCGCCCTTGTGGCCGAGCACGATCTTCTTCTGGCTGTCGCGCTCGACATAGATGGTCTGGTCGATGCGCACCGAGCCGTCCGGCTTCTCTTCCCATTTCTCGGTTTCGATATGGGAGGAATAGGGCAGTTCCTGATGCAGCCGCAGATAAAGCTTTTCGCGGGTGATCTCGGCCGCCAGCTGGCGCATCGGCAGGTCCGAAATCTGATCTTCCGGATAATACCAGGGGCCGGCCGGCAGGGCTTCGGCGAGATAGTCCAGCAGGTCCTTGCAGCCGGAACCGGTCAGCGCCGAGACCATGAAGGTGCGCTTGAACGGCACTTTCTCGTTCGCTGCCGCCGACAGGGCCAGCAGCGCCTCATGCTTGACGCGATCGACCTTGTTGAGGATGAGCACCATTGGCTGGCGCACATCCTTCAGCCGTTCGAGGATGGCGTCGGCATCGCCCCTGATGCCGCGCTCGGCGTCGATCAAAAGCAGCACGATATCGGCATCCTTGGCGCCGCCCCAGGCGGTGGTCACCATTGCCGTATCAAGCCGCCGCTTGGGTTTGAAGATGCCGGGCGTGTCGACGAAGACGATCTGCGCATTGTCATGCGTGGCGATGCCGCGCACGATGGCCCGGGTCGTCTGCACCTTGTGGGTGACGATCGACACCTTGGCGCCGACCAGCTGGTTGACCAGTGTCGACTTGCCCGCATTGGGCGCGCCGATCAGCGCGACAAAGCCGGAGTGCGTTGCGGGGACCTCCGTTGCCGGAGAGGTGTCTTCGGTGGCGGTCATGCCGCGCTCCCTTCATCAGAGTGGTTCATCGTTTCACGGAAACGCCGAACCGCTCTATCTCCTTGTTTTGACGCAATTCCCTGGGGGAAAGCGCTATGCACTTTTCCCGGAATTGCTCCAGAGCGCCGCGCGTCTACTTGGACGCACAAAGGACGCTCTAAAACTTTGACTCTACGCATCGTGCTTTCCAAAAATCGGCTCCGATTTTTGGGTCGATGCGCTGGCCCAGACGCCTTCACGCAAAAGAAATGCCGAAGCCGCCGCTTCTTCCGCTGCCCTGCGGGAGCCGCCCGTGCCGGTGGAAGGCGCAAAGCCGCTGACCTGCAAGGACACCGTGAAGACCGGCTGGTGGTCGGGCCCTTCGCGCTTTTCGATCACATATTCGGGGCGCGCATCGCTGGTCTTGGCAATCCATTCCTGCAAATCGGATTTCGGATTGAGCGGCTTTGCCACAACCGTGCGCGAGCGCGGCTCCCAGTAGCGCAGGACGAAGCGCCGCGCGGCGTCGATGCCACCGTCAACATAGACCGCCGCGATCAGGGCTTCGACGGCATCCGCCAGATAGTTTCCGCCCGAGCCACGCGACCGCGTCTTCAAGGCCGCGTCGGCCCGAACCAGATCTTCCAACTGCATTTCGATGCCGATCTCGGAGCATGTTTTCGCGTCCACCAGCGCATTGAAACGTGGCGCGATCTCACCTTCAGGCGCGTCGGGAAATTTTTCGAAAAGCATATCGGCGACCACAAGCCCAAGCACGCGGTCGCCAAGGAATTCGAGACGCTGATTGTTGCTTGCCGCCTTGACCGCACTGGAGTGCGTCAATGCGGTCTCGAGCAAGCGGAGATCCTTGAAGACATGGCCGGTCTTGGCCTTCACCAAACCGGCCAGTGTTTCGCCTGTCGGGCGCTTCAAAGCCATCAATTGACGAAGTGGAACAGGCGCGAAGCGCGCATCAGCGTCGGCCATTTCCAGATTTCGAGCGGGCTCGCCTTGCCTGCGATCGAGAAGAAAACAAGATTGGCGCGGCCAACCAGATTTTCCGCCGGGACGAAGCCAACGGTGAAGCGGCTGTCCGAGGAATTGTCACGGTTGTCGCCCATCATGAAATAGTGGCCGGGCGGCACGTTCCATTCGCGGGTGTTGTCACCGATCGAGTTGGGCGAGATGTCCAGCGTGTCGTAGCTGACGCCGTTGGGCAGCGTTTCCCGGTAGACGTCGATCGGCCGAGGCTCTTCGGTGATGTCGGGATTGTCGATCTGGCCCGTTTTCACGCGCGGCACGCCGACGTCGTTGATGAACAGCTGGCCGTCCTTGACCTGGATCTTGTCGCCCGGCAGGCCGACCACGCGCTTGATGTAGTCGACGGACGGATCAGGTGGGAACTTGAACACCACCACGTCGCCGCGCTTTGGCTCGGAGCCCCAGATGCGGCCCGAAAAGATGTCAGGCCCGAAAGGCAGCGAGTAACGGGAATAGCCGTAGGACCATTTGGTGACGAACAGATAGTCGCCTTCCAGAAGCGTCGGGCGCATCGATCCCGATGGGATCGAAAAAGGCTGGAACAACAGCGTGCGGATGACCAGGGCGAGCAAAAGCGCCTGCACTATGACGCTGACGGTCTCGCCAAGGCCGCCGGATTTCTTCTCAGATTTATCAACCACGCTCATGTCGTCCTCGATTGTGCGTTGGATGGTATAGAGTCTCGGCGCGCGCTGGGCAACGTCGTGCCGGTCGTCAGATGCAATCAATGTGGCGCTTCTTCGACGGGCAACGCCTCGATGATCACAAAGGCTTGAGCGAGCGGGAAATCATCGGTGATGGTGAGGTGGATTGCCGCCCGATGGCCCTTAGGCAGGATTTTGTCCAGCCGCGCCTGTGCCCCTCCCGTCAGCGCCATGGTCGGCGCGCCGCTGGGCAGGTTGACGACACCCATGTCGCGCCAGAACACGCCCTGCGCCAGACCCGTGCCCAGCGCCTTGGCGCAGGCTTCCTTGGCGGCGAAGCGCTTGGCGTAGGACGCAGCACGCGCGCGGCGGTTCTCGGAGCGGGCCTGCTCGAGGTCGGTGTAGATTCTCTGGATGAAGCGCTGGCCGTGACGCTCCAGCGACTTTTCGATGCGTCTGATATCGATCAGGTCACTGCCGATGCCGATGATCATCGTGCGGCGGAACCAATGCTTCCGCCGGGATGAGACGATTGCCCATGCCGGCTTGCGCGCTCAGCAAGGCGCTTGCGCCGTTGCTCGCGGAAAGCGTTCATGCCCCAGCGCGTGACGCCATAGAACAAGAGGCCGAACACCAGCCCGAGCGGGATCGCGCCGATCAGCATCGGCTCGAGCACGGGCTTCCACAATTGCGCGAAGGAAAGCTTGTGCAGCATCTCGCCCAGATGCGCCGGTGGGCCATGCGCAGGCAGGCGGTCATGCAGGATCAGCTTGCCGGTTTCCCAGGAGGCGCCCCACAGCAGCGGAAAGGTCAGCGGGTTGCCGAAGAAAACCGCTGCAAGGGCCGCCGCCACCAGATTGCCGGCGATCACCCAGCACAGGATGGCGGCAATGGCGAAATGAAAGCCCACGGGAAAAAACGAGGCGAAGACGCCGGCGGCGACACCGGCCGCCACGGCGTGCGGTGTGGCCTTCAGCCGCAGGATGCGCTTGGAGAAATACTGAAGCGAGCGCGAAAACGAGCGGCGCGGCCACAAATAGGTACGCACCCGCTCGAGAAGGCCATCAGGCTTGCGGCGTCGAAAAAGCACTCTGTACCCGTTTCACAGCTCCCGCGCCGGCACTTTCAGCCGGGCGCAACAGCACCATCTTGCGCTTGACGATCCCCCGATGGCAATCGCAACGTTGATATAGCGACGCGCTGGCAAGAGAACAACCAACGCCCCCTGCGCGGCGTGCGCTTGTTGCCCCGGGATGGCATTCCTCGCATCGAACATTGGACAATCGCGGCGAATTTAAGGAACCGGCATTTGTCGCATGGCCGAAAGGCGCGGCGGCTACGGCGGCTACGACAAATATTCGCTGACCTCGACCAGATTGCCGTCCGGGTCGCGGAAATAGACCGACATCATCGGACCACGAGCCCCGACGCGTTCGACCGGTCCGAGTTCCACCACCACGCCATTGGCCGCGAGACGGGTGCTGACTTCGCCCAGCGGCCGGTCGGTGATCAGGCAGAAGTCGCCCGAGCCGGGCGTCGGCGCCTTCGCCTTCGGCTCGAAGGTGCGGCCCACCTCGTGCACATTGATCTTCTGGGTGCCGAAAGCCAGCGCTGTCGGCCGGCCGGGCGCATCGATGCGTTCAAAACCCAGCACGCGCTGATAAAAGGCGCAGGTCACGTCCAGCGAAGCGACCGTCAGCACGAAATGATCGATGCCTGCGATCATCGCCAATTTGTTTTCATGCATGTCGTTAACCCAAAACCGCTGCACACTTTTGGGCGACACGCATGGGTCAAATATTGCGGCTGCCGGGCTTGACCGCCGGTATGGCGGCCAGCTCCGGCGGAAGCCGGTCGGCCGGATAGGCTGGAACCTCATATTCGGCGAGCGCGATCAACGGCACGCCGACATGGGTCTTGCCGGCCGAACGGTCGATGATACAGGCGGCGGCAACCACCTCGGCGCCAAGTTCGCGCAGGCACTCGATGGTTTCGCGGATCGACAGGCCGGTGGTGACGATATCCTCGACGATGACGACGCGCGCGCCGCTGGCGATCTCGAAGCGGCGCAGGCGAAACTCGCCCCCTTCCCGCTCGACCCATATCGCCGGCACGCCGAGATGGCGCGAGGTCTCGTAGGCCGGGATCAGCCCGCCGATCGCCGGACCGACGACGTAGTCGATCTTGCCCGGCACGCCCGCGCGGATCTTTTCGGCCAGCGCCTTGCACAGCCGCTCGGTCTTGTCGGCATGCATGAACACGCGCGCCTTCTGCAGGAAGACAGGGCTTCTCAAGCCCGAGGTCAAAATGAAATGCCCTTCGAGGACAGCACCCGCCTCGCGGAAAATCCCCAGCACTTCATCGGTGTTCATTTCTGTGCCTCTTTTTGATTGACCATGATCTTGTCCGAAAACCGGTCCCCACTTTCGGGATCATGGTCTAGCCGTTGACGCGCCTTGCGTCGCTGACGCTCGAATTGTCCTTGAGCTGCGACAGCAGCCGGTTGAGGTGCTTCAGATCCCAGACTTCGAGATCGATCAGCATTTCCGTGAAATCGGGCGCGGTGCGCACCATCGACAGCGTGTGGATGTTGGCGTCGTTCGACGCAACGACCTGGGCGATATCGGCGAGCGAACCCGGCGCGTTGATGGCGGTGACGGAGACGCGCGCCGGAAACCGTTCCTTGGTGCGCTCGTCAATGTCCCAGCGCACGTCGATCCAGCGTTCGGGCTGGTCGTCGAAGGCCTGCAGCGCCGGCGACTGGATGGGATAGATGGTGATGCCGGTACCGGGCTGGACGATGCCGACGATGCGGTCGCCAGGCACCGCCCCTTCCGGCGCAAAACGGACCGGCAGGTCGCCACGCACGCCGCGGATCGGCACGGCGCCATCGCGCGGCTGGTCCTTGTCCTTGCGCGCCGCGCGGCCCGGAATCTGGAACAGCATGCCGGCGGCGTTGCGGATTTTCGACCAGCCCTCCTCGCGCTGCTTGGGCGCGGCGGTGGTGACACGCTCGTCCTTGTAGTCGGGGAATACCGCCTTCATGACATCGGTGGAGGCGAGCTCGCCACGGCCGACCGAGGCCAGCACGTCCTCGATATCCTTGCGCGCCAGCCGGTGCAGCACCTGCTTCAGGCTCTCCTTGGTGAAGGTCTTGCCGGCGCGCTCGAAGGCGCGTTCCAGGATGCGAATGCCGAGACCCGAATACTGCTTGCGGATGGCATTCTTGGTGGCGCGGCGGATGGCCGAGCGCGCCTTGCCGGTGACGACGACCGATTCCCAGGCCGCCGGCGGCACCTGCGCCTTGGAGCGGATGATCTCGACCTCGTCGCCGTTCTTCAGTTCCGTCATCAGCGGCATGATGCGGCCGTTGACCTTGGCGCCGACGCAGGTGTCGCCGACATCGGTGTGCACGGCATAGGCGAAATCGATGGGCGTAGCACCTCGCGGCAGTGCAATCAGCATGCCTTTCGGCGTGAAGCAGAACACCTGGTCCTGGAACAGTTCCAACTTGGTGTTTTCGAGGAAGTCTTCCGGATTGTCACCCTCGGCAAGCTGCTCGATGGTGCGCCGCAGCCAGGCATAGGCGTTGGTCTCCTTCGAAATCGCATGGGCGGCGCCGTTGGTCTTGCCGCCGGTGTCCTTGTAGATCGAATGCGCGGCGACGCCGTATTCGGCGATCTTGTTCATCTCGCGGGTCCGGATCTGCAGCTCGACGCGCTGACGCGACGGCCCGACGATGGTGGTGTGGATCGACCGATAGTCGTTCTGCTTCGGCGTCGAGATGTAATCCTTGAAGCGGCCTGGCACCATCGACCAGGCGGTGTGGATGGCTCCGAGCGCGCGATAACAATCCTCGACTGTATCGACGACGACTCGGAAGCCGAAGATGTCGGACAGCTGCTCGAAGGACAGCGCCTTGGCCTCCATCTTGCGGAACACCGACCACGGCTTCTTCTGACGGCTTTTCACGCTGGCCTTGATCGCATGCTTTTCGAACAGCGCGGACAGCGCCTTCTCGATCTCGGACAGCACATCCTTGTTGCGCTCGAATATCTCGGCGAGCCGGGCAGTGACGGCGCGATAGGCTTCCGGGTTGATGTAGCGGAAGGCGATCTCCTCCAGCTCCTCGCGCATGCCTTGCATGCCCATGCGCCCGGCCAGCGGCGCATAGATGTCCATCGTCTCCTCGGCGATGCGCAGGCGCTTGGCCTCCGGCATATGGTCGAGGGTGCGCATGTTGTGCAAACGGTCGGCGAGCTTGACCAGAAGGACGCGGACATCCTCCGAAATCGCCAGCAGAAGCTTGCGCAGGTTTTCCGCCTGCTCGGCCTTCTTCGACACGAGGTCGAGCTTCTTGAGCTTGGTCAGTCCCTCGACCAGCTTGCCCATTTCGGGCCCGAACAGCTCATCGATTTCGGCCCGCGTCGCCGTGGTGTCCTCAATGGTGTCGTGCAGCAGGGCGACCGCGATCGTCGCCTCGTCCATGTGCATTTCGGTGAGGATCGCGGCGACTTCGAGCGGATGCGAGAAATAAGGATCGCCGGAAGCGCGCTTCTGGTGGCCATGCTTCTGCATGGCATAGACATAGGCCTTGTTGAGCAACGCCTCGTTGACGTCAGGCTTGTAGCGCTGGACGCGCTCGACAAGCTCATACTGACGCATCATGGGCGGGATCTCGCAGCGGTGAAATGAATCATGCGCCGCACTGCTGTACGGCGCATGTCATAGATAGCCACGAAACTGCCGATACGGAAGTGCGGAAGATTGTTCCAGCGACCTCCAGAACGGAGGCTCGCTTAGTAGTCGTCGCTCTTTTCCGGGGGCACCAGGCCCTCGATGCCGGCCAGGAGATCTTCCTCGGTCATCCGGTCGAAGGTGATGTTCTCCTCGGCGTCGTCGGCATCGGTGGCCGCGACTGCGGCGCCGGTCTGGTCGGCAATCGCCTCGCCATCGGCTTCGGGCTCGTCGACCTCGACATGCTTCTGCAGCGAGTGGATCAGGTCTTCCTTGAGGTCGTCGGGCGACAGTGTCTCGTCGGCGATCTCGCGCAGCGCCACGACCGGGTTCTTGTCGTTGTCACGCGGCACGGTGATCGGCGCGCCCTGGCTGATCTGGCGGGCACGGTGGCCGGCAAGGAGCACCAGCTCGAAGCGGTTGTCGACCTTGTCGATGCAATCTTCAACGGTCACGCGGGCCATGGACTGCCCCTTTCATGCGATGGATTTGATGGAAATCAGGCGCGGTCCTTAACCCGAACGCCGCCAAAACACAAGCATCATGGCAATGGCGGGGTCGCAGGGCCGCCAATCCCTTTATTTGAACACCCGATCGGCCAAATCAGGCTGCATCCATGGGTTCGGCGCCCGATCACAATTGCTTGCAGTGCGGCAACACGCCCTTGGATTGCCGTGAAACTGGCGTTATCTCGGATAGCGCGAAGGTCAGCCGGTTTATTATGAGCCTGACCGATAGTCGCTATCGCATTTCGTTAGACGGCCGATTATTTCGAAAAGGACTATTTTCCATGTTCGACCCTCGTGAAAAAATCGCCCTATTCATCGACGGCGCCAATCTCTACGCGACGTCGCGCGCGCTCGGCTTCGACATCGACTACCGCAAGCTCCTGTCGAGCTTCCAGAAGCGCGGCTATCTGCTGCGCGCTTACTACTACACCGCGCTGGTCGAGGATCAGGAATACTCCTCGATCCGTCCGCTGATCGACTGGCTCGACTACAACGGCTTCAAGGTGGTCACCAAGCCGGCCAAGGAATTCACGGACTCGACTGGCCGCCGCAAGATCAAGGGCAATATGGACATCGAACTCACTGTCGATGCGCTGGAACTCGCCGATGTCGTCGACCATTACGTCATCTTTTCCGGCGACGGCGATTTCCGCACGCTGGTCGAGGCGCTGCAGCGGCGCGGCCGCAAGGTGTCGATCGTCTCGACCATGGCCTCTCAGCCGCCGATGATCAGCGACGACCTGCGCCGCCAGGCCGACCATTTCATTGACCTGACCACGTTGAAGAACGAGGTCGGTCGCGATCCGTCCGAGCGGCCGATGCGCCGGCCCGAGCCGGCCGAAGTCGACGAGGACGACTACTGAGGCCGGTCGCGTTGACCGCCCTTTCCATCTCCGAACCCGGCCGCGACTGCCTGCTCTGTCCGCGGCTGCATGATTTCATCGCCGAATGGCGGCAACGCGAGCCGTCCTGGTTCAACGCGCCGGTGCCGACTTTTTTGCCACCCGATGGCGACGACGCCGTCCGGCTTCTGATCGTCGGGCTGGCGCCCGGCCTGCGCGGCGCCAACCGCACCGGACGCCCCTTCACCGGCGACTATGCCGGTGACCTGCTGTACTCGACGTTGATTTCGCACGGTTTTGCGCGCGGTGAGTTCAAGGCGCGGCCGGATGACGGACTGGAGCTGGTCGGCACGGCGATCACCAATGCGGTGCGCTGCGTGCCGCCGGAGAACAAGCCGGTGGGCGCCGAGATTGCCACGTGCCGGACGTTCCTGGTGCCGACGATCGCCCGCTTTCCCAATTTGCGCGCCGTGCTGGCGCTGGGGTCGATCGCGCACCAGTCGACGGTGCGCGCGCTGGGTGGGCGCGTCGCCGCCTATCCGTTCAAGCATGGCGGGCAGCTGCCGGCCGGGGGCATCACGCTGTTTTCGAGCTATCATTGCTCGCGCTACAACACCAACACAGGTGTGCTGACAGAGGCGATGTTCGTCAGCGTCTTCAGCGAGATCGCGGCCTTCCTGCAGAAATAGCGCCGCCCTTCAGAACCCCTCCAGCACGATCTTGCCCTTGGCCTTGCCGGTCTCGATCAGCGCGTGGGCGCGCTTCAGATTGGCGGCATTGATAGGACCGAAGGTCTCGCCCAGCGTCGTGCGGATGGTCCCGGCGTCGACAAGCCGGGCCAATTCGTTGAGGTGCTCGCCCTGCGCGGTCATGTCCTGCGTCTCGAACATCGAGCGGGTGAACATGAACTCCCAATGCACAGAGACGCTCTTGCGCTTGAACGAATTGATGTCGAGCGATTTGGGATCGTCGATCAGCCCGAAACGGCCTTGCGGCGCGATCAGTTCGGCGATCTCGGCCAGGTGCCGGTCGGTGTTGGTCGTCGAGAACACAAAGGCAGGTGCGCCGAGACCAAGGGCTGCGACTTCGGCGGCGAGCGGCCTGGAGTGATCGACGACTTGATGAGCGCCGAGCCCAAGCGCCCAGTCCCGCGTCTCGGGCCGCGATGCGGTGGCGATCACCGTCAGATCGGTCAGTTGGCGCGCCAGCTGCACCGCGATCGAGCCGACACCGCCGGCGCCGCCAATGATCAGAATGGCCCTAGCCGCGCCAGCGACAGGTTTCCTGACATCGAGGCGGTCGAACAGAGCCTCCCAGGCGGTGACCGCCGTCAGGGGCAGCGCCGCCGCCTGCGCATAGCCGAGCGAGCCGGGTTTGCGGCCGACAAGGCGCTCATCGACAATGTGGAATTCGGCATTGGTGCCTTGTGGCGCCAGGGCGCCGGAATAGAAGACATCGTCGCCCGCCTTGAACAGGCTGGCGTCCCGACCGGCCGCAACGACCCGGCCGGCAGCGTCCCAGCCGAGCACACGCCATGCTCCGGCCTCGGGCCTGGCGCTTTGCCGCACCTTGGTGTCGACCGGGTTGACCGAGATTGCCTTCACCTCGACCAGCAGCTCACGACCTTTCGGCTCGGGCTTGGGCAAATCGATATCGACCAGGGAGGTCTCATCGCTGATGGGGGCTGGGATTTGATAGCCGACGGCGCGCATTTTGGTCTCCGCGATTGCTCTTGAGTGTTGTTCGGAGCAGAGATGCGGATTATGTGCCGGAAGCGCAAGAATGCACATATAAAGCACATAGTGTCGAAAAGGATACCGTCATGCCGCGCATTCGCCATGAGCGATTCGACTGCAGCCCCGGCTGCACGGTGGAGGGCACACTCCGCTACATCGACGGAAAGTGGAAAGGCGTCGTGCTCTATCATCTGTTTGAGGGCACGATGCGCTTCAACGAGATCCGCCGGCGCATTCCGAACTGCACGCAGCGCATGCTGACCAACCAGCTCCGCGAACTGGAAGCCGATGGGCTGATTGCGCGCAAGATCTATCCTGAAGTGCCGCCGAAAGTGGAGTACAGCCTGACGCCGCGCGGCAGAAGCCTGGAACCGGTGATCACCGCGCTCAAAGTCTGGGGCGATGCCAATGTCACGCTGGCGCCGGAGGCTTCCCAGGCTGCGGCTTGAGACGACGAGCGAGGTCCCGGAATGGCTTCAGGGGATCACTTGGCTTGGGAAATCACTTGGCTTGCGGAACGATCGATCCCGATGACGGCGCAGACAGCGCGGACAGCACGGCCGGCCCACCCTGCAGCACGTTCAGGTCGACATCGCCGTTGATGCCGTCGACGCGCCCCTTGTTGTGGTACTGCCAGTAGATCCAGTCGCCGCGATCCGGCTGCAGCAGCAATGAGCGAAGCCAGAGCGGCCGGGCGGGGATGCGCCCGGCATAGGCCTGCTCAGCCTCGTCGGTCAGATAGACAATCGCCGGCTTGCCGAACGCGGCCTCGACTGGAGCGAGGAACGCGGCAAGTTCTGCGTTCAGTTGCTCGGGCGTTGGCCGCTGCGGGCAATTGCCGCCGAACTCGATGTCGACGACCGGCGGCAGCAAAGGCTGGTCGTGCGGCACCACCGAGATGAAATTTTTCGCCTGGTCGGCGCCGGGCCGGCAGAAGGTGAAGAAATGATAGGCGCCGACCGCAAGTCCGGCCGCGCGGGCCTTACGCAGATTGGTGGAGAAGGCATCGTCGACATGATCGCCACCTTCGGTCGCCTTGATGACGGCGAAGGCGACATCGTCGGCGGCAACGCGGCGCCAGTCGATCTGGCCCTGATGATGGGAGACGTCGATGCCCCGCACCGGATATTTGCCGCGGTCTGGCGAGAATGCCCTGAAATAGAGATACCCGCCCGCAGCGATAAAACACACCAGAACCAGGCTGGCCAAACCCCAAAGGACGATCCGGTTCTTCAAACGAATGGCCCCTGCCTACCCCCGCTCTTTTAAGAGCCTGCCCTTCTCGCGCGACCAGTCGCGCTGCTTCTCGGTTTCGCGCTTGTCGTGCAATTTCTTGCCGCGACCGACGGCGAGCAGCAGCTTGGCACGGCCCTGATCGTTGAAATAGATCTTCAGTGGCACCAGCGTCATGCCTTCGCGGTCGACGCTCTGTGCCAGCTTGGCCATCTCGCGCTTGTTGAGCAGGAGTTTGCGCCGCCGGCGCGGCTCGTGGTTGAAGCGGTTGGCCTGCAGATACTCCGGCAGGTAGGAATTAATCAGCCAGATCTCGCCGCCTTCGACCGAGGCATAGCTGTCCTGGATGTTGGCCTGGCCCTGGCGCAGCGACTTGACCTCGGTGCCGGTCAGCACCAGGCCGGTCTCGATCGTGTCGAGCACCTCATAGGAAAACCGCGCCTTGCGGTTTTCCGCAACGGTCTTGTTGTTGGGATCGGCTTTTCTGACTTGATTCATGATGTGGAGAGGTGGCGCCTCATCCCTAGTTTATCAAGCCGGCGTGCTTCATCGCCGCATCGATCCTGTCGGCGGTCGACTGTTCGACGGTCATCAGCGGCGAACGCAGCACATTCTCGACCTTGCCCAGCTTCGACAGCGCATATTTTGCGCCGGAAACGCCGGGCTCGAGGAAGATCGCCTTGTGCAGCGGCAGCAGGCGGTCCTGCAAGTCCAGCGCCTTGGCGCTGTCGCCGGAAAGCGTTGCTTCCTGGAATTCGGCACAGAGCCGCGGCGCGACATTAGACGTCACCGAAATGCAGCCGACGCCGCCATGCGCGTTGAAGCCGAGCGCCGAGGCGTCCTCGCCCGAAAGCTGGATGAAATCCTTGCCGCACGTGGCGCGCTGCTCGGAAACCCGCTCGACCTTGCCGGTGGCATCCTTGACGCCGATGATGTTCTTGAAGTCGTGCACCAGCTGGCCCATCGTCTCCGGGCTCATGTCGATGACCGAGCGCGGCGGGATGTTGTAGATGATGATCGGCAGGCTGGTTGCCCTGGCGACGGCGGCGAAATGCGCGTAGAGGCCGCGTTGCGTCGGCTTGTTGTAATAGGGCGTGACAACGAGTGCGGCGTCGGCGCCGGCCTTCTCGGCATATTGCACCAGCCCGACCGCCTCCTCGGTGTTGTTGGAGCCGGCGCCGGCGACGACCGGGGCGCGGCCCCTGGCCACCTCGATGCAGACCTTGACGACATGGCGATGCTCGTCATGCGACAGCGTCGGCGACTCGCCAGTGGTGCCGACTGGGACCAGGCCCGTCGTGCCCTCGGCGATCTGCCAGTCGACGAACGCGCGAAAGGCTTTCTCGTCGAAACGCCCGCTCTTTTCGAACGGTGTCACGAGCGCAGTAAGCGAGCCTCTCAGCATGTCGTCCAACTCCTTGGCACTTCATTGTTCATGTATGTCGATGTCCTAAAACCGGTACCCACTTTTAGGCGACATGCATCGGTGTTTCGTCGTGCGCGCCTTCTAGCCGAAAGCGAAGCGGCGCACCATAGTCTCGACACTGTTGCGCGGCAAGCATTGCCATGGTGCCAGCAAGCGCAATTCGAACGACCGCGCTAACTCTTTGTTTACGGGCTCTTCACGACCTAAGTTTAGGCTTCGAAGCCTCTGCGCCTGCTGGTAGAATGCCAGGACAAGGAAAGACGAAAAGACCATGCCGACAAGTCGGCCTCACCTCTTCGCGCTGCTTGGCGCCACGCTCGCGCTGATGCCGGGCATGGCGATCGGCGGCAGCGTCGATGTGCAGGTCACCTCGACCATCCCGATGCCGGGCCTGCAGGCCGAGGCGCCACAGGACGCCTCGCCAAGCGTCGCCCTGTTGAAAAGCGGGCTGGATGCGCTGGCGGCTGGCGACATTCCCGGCGCCCGCGCCGTGCGTGATGCCCTTCCCGGCCACTCGCTCGACCAGCATATCCTTGCCTGGGCGATCGCGCTCTACGGCGGTGACAAGGTTCCGAGCGGCGATATTGCCGCCGCCGCGAAGATGCTGCCCAACTGGCCCGGCACCGTCGCCTTGCGCAAAAACAGCGAGCGCGCGCTCTATCGCGAGAACCCTGCCCCCGATACCGTCATTGCGGCGTTCGACGGCAGCCAGCCGCAGACATTCGAAGGCGTGATGGTTCTCGCCCGCGCCTATGTAGCGTCGGGCAATGCCAAGGCGGCGCGTTCGGTGCTGTCGCCGTTCTGGCGTACCGCGATCCTGGAGGCCAAGGACGAGGCGGCGCTGCTCAAGGAATTCGGCAGCCTGATTCCGGCCGCCGACCACCGTTTTCGCATGGAGCGCATGTTCTATGCCGATCGGGCGAATTCGGCGCAGCGCGTCGCCGGCCTCGCCGGTGCCCAGCAGCTTGCCGACGCCTGGGCGGCGGCGGACAGAGGCGACAAGAACGCGCCGAAACTGCTCAAGGCCGTGCCGGCGGCGCAGCGTTCGGCCGGCTACTTCTTCGCGCAGGCCGAATATCTGCGCAAAAAAGAGAATTTTGCCGACGCCGCGGCTGTCGTGATGCAGGCACCGACGGATCGCGAAGCTTTGGTCGATCCGGACGCCTGGTGGGTCGAGCGCCGGGTGTTGTCGCGCGAACTGGTCGACCAGGGCGACATGAAGACGGCCTACCGGATCGTCGCCACGCATGCCGCCGAAAGCGCCACCAATGCGGCGGAGGCCGAGTTCCATGCCGGTTGGTATGCGCTGCGTGGCCTGAACGATCCGAAGACCGCGGCAACGCATTTTGCGCGCATCGCCGACCTCGCCCAGGGACCGATGACGCTGTCGCGCGCCTTCTACTGGCTCGGCCGTGCGGCGGAAGTCGGCGGCCCGGGCAGCGCCAAGGACTATTTTGCGCGCGCCGCTGCCTACGGCACGACATTTTACGGCCAGCTTGCCGCCGAACGTGTCGGCCGACAGGCGCTCAACATCGCCTACCCGCAGCCCGATGCGGCCGACCGGCAGAATTTTGCCGGCCGTGAGGCCGTCAGCGCCATCAAGCGGCTGCAGGAGGCGGGCTACGACCGCTATGCCGAAACGCTCTATCGCGACCTTGCGGGGCAGTTGACCAGCCCAGGCGAACTGGCGCTACTCGCCGTCTTGGCGGAAAAGCAAGGCAACCATTTCATGGCGCTGAAAGTCGGCAAGATCGCCGGCGCGCGCGGTATCGATGTCGGCGCGCTGTCGCATCCGCTCGGCGTCATTCCAGATTCGGCCAACATTTCCGGCTCGGGCAAGGCACTGGCCTATGCAATCGCCCGCCAGGAAAGCGAATTCAACATCGGCGCCGTGTCGAGCGCAGGCGCGCGCGGACTGCTGCAGCTGATGCCGGGCACAGCCAAGCAATTGGCGAAGAAGGCCGGTTTGCAATTCTCGCAGACACGGCTGACCACCGACGCCGGTTACAACGCGACGCTTGGTTCAGCCTTCCTCGGCGAGCAACTAGACCGCTTCAACGGCTCCTATGTTCTGACCTTCGCCGGCTACAATGCCGGTCCGAACCGGGCCAGCCAGTGGGTCGCGAAATACGGCGACCCACGCGGCAAGGACATCGACACCGTCGTTGACTGGATCGAGCGGATTCCCTACACGGAAACAAGAAGTTACGTGCAGCGCGTGATGGAGAATTACGAGGTCTACAAGATGCGTATTTCGGGCAAATACGACATCGTCGGAGATCTGGTGAACGGGCGCGGCTGACGAAGCCGACCCCTCAAGAGGCAACTTCGCCGAAGCAGTCGATTCTGCCCCTTGCGGATTGGCCGCTCTCTCCAACCCCGGTCTCAATTTGACCCCACCTTCCCTCGCCTGTAGCAGTCGTAAGACGATCAGGCAGCCGGAAGGAATCGCGTCCAGATGTCGAGCAGTGAAGGTTTTTCCGACTTTTTCTACAGCGCATCGGATGGGCTAAGACTTCATGCGCGCGTCTATGGTGACGCGAATGCCGGTCCTTGGCCGGTCGTCTGCCTGCCCGGCCTGACCCGCAATGCCCGGGATTTTCATGACCTCGCGCTCTATCTTTCGGCTCGAGTTCAGGCTCCGCGCAAGGTCGTTGCCTTCGACTATCGCGGGCGCGGGCAGTCGGACTACGATGCCGACATCGGTCATTACAATGTCGGCGTCGAAGCCAGCGACATCCTTGCCGGGCTGGCGGCATTGGAAATAGAGGCGGCCGCCTTTATCGGAACATCACGCGGCGGGCTGATCGTCCATGTGCTCGGCATGATGCAGCCGGCTATCCTGAAAGCCATTGTTTTCAACGACATCGGGCCGGTGATCGAGGCGGCCGGTCTCGCCCATATCAAGTCCTATCTTGAACGGACACCGAACCCCAGAACCTTCGCCGAGGCCGTGGCTGCCCAACGCAGCGTTCATGGCCAGGACTTTTCCGCTCTCACCGACGTGGATTGGGAGCGGATGGTACGGGCGCTCTACCGCGAGACGGATCAGGGCCTGTTGCCGGATTTCGACCCGAAGCTGGTCGACACCGTTGCGGGTCTCGACCTGACGCAGCCTTTGCCTGCCCTATGGCCGCAATTCGACGCGTTGGCCGCGATCCCATTGCTCATCATACGCGGCGCCAATTCGAGATTGCTGTCCACAGACACGCTACGGCAGATGCAAGAGCATCATTCCATGATGAAGACGATCACTGTAGAGGGCCAGGGCCACGCCCCTTTCCTCGAAACCGGCGACTTACCGGACGCCATCGCGGCTTTCCTTGATCGCGCCGAGCGACAGCGCATCTAAAGTAAACCCCAAGACCAAACAAGGTCCTGGGGTCGACACAACAGTATAAGTTAGCTGGCCTGCCTATTTGGCTTTTGAATTTTTCCGAGGCGCTTTCGGCGAGGGCGCAGCTGATTAGTCCCGCTGTTTCCGTGCCGTGGACGGGGATGAAGGCGTGGTCACAGGCGACGAAAACATGGAGCCTTCCCCACTGCTTGCCGGTTGCTCGCCGCGAGGTGTTTCCAGGACAACCACACAGCCATCGAGGTCATTGGTGGCCAGATGCGCATAACGCATGGTCATCGACAGCGTCTGGTGACCGAGCCACATCTGCACACGACGGATGTCGATGCCACCCTGGACGAGACGCGAGGCGCAGGTGTGTCGCAAGATATGCGGCACCACCTGGTCATCGGCGCCAAGGCCGACTTCGGCTTTGGCATCGTTCCAGATGGCACGGAACTGTGCCTGGCTGAGCTTGGTGAACGGGCCTTTTGGCCGTCGGCCTTCGGTAGCCGGCAGCTTGATGACCTCCTTGACCCGCTCGGTCATCGGAATGGTGCGGCTGCGGCCTGATTTGGTGATCCAAAAACTGACGCGATGTTCCTGGATGTCGTTCCAGATCAGCCCAAGCGCCTCACCGAGGCGGCATCCGCTATCGACCAGGAAGACTGAAAGCCTGTAGGCATCTTCGCTGCGGCTCCTGATGGCGGCGAACAGCCGTGCCTCTTCGTCCCTCTCGAGGAAACGAATCCGTCCCGCCCGCTCCTTCTGGCGGCGAAACTCGGGCAGGCTGTGGATATCTCCCATCTTATGAGCCTTGCGCAGCAGTTTGCTGAGGGCAGCCATCTTTCGATTGATGGTTGCGTTGCTGTTGCCGCGCTGGCGCAAGGTACCAATAAGGTTATCCAGGGTACTCTGGTCAAAGGCGCTGAATCGCTCTCCAAGGAGAAGCTCGTCTATCTCGCCGATGAAAGAGCTGACATTGTATTTATGCCGCCCATCATCCCACAATATGTCCCGGTATGCTAAAAAGAGCTCTCGAACCCTATACGACTTTACTTCTCTGATCTTGTTGTAACTGTATCGTATATTCGATTTTTGAGAAGAAAACATCGAAAAATGATCAGAAGGCTCACCCTCTTGAATCGCTTCGGTCGTCATCATTTGCCACACCCCCGAGTGGGATAGATCAGCCCTACCCGCTTGGAAGCGTCCTTTCAAGAGATTTGAATCACGCAGTTGTGATTTCCTCCGCCCATCAGCGGATCCCACGAAATCACCCACGGACCCTATTCAGCTACCGTTACCCCCTGTTCCTTCTGTTTGCCTTGACCCAGTCACGAAACAAAAACAGCCCGGGCGTTTGCGCGCCCGGGCTGGATTTCACCTGTGTAGAACCAGCCCTTAGAACGAGCGCTGGAAGCGGAGGATACCGCCGACGCTGCTCTTCTTGTCGGCATGGGTCCAGTTGGAGAAGTCGGCGTCGTCGAACTTGCCTGCATTGAGGTAGTCGACTTCGGCCGTGACCGTGAAGCCGGGAACGATGTCGTAGGCGACGTTCGCGGCGACGCCGAGATTCTGCCAATCGTCATACGAGATCTGGGTGTTGAACGAGGTCTTCTCGTTGAAGTGGTAGGTGCCACCACCCCAGACTGCCCAGGTGCCGCCCCACGTCTTGTACATGCCGCGACCGTGAGCCGGGAAAGCCAAGGTATCGTCGGTGAGGTTGTCGTCCGTGCCGAAACCGGCCATGATCCACAGCGTCAGAGCGTCAGTCGCTTTCACGTCCAAGCGGACCTTGCCGGACACTTCTTCGTAGTTGCTGTCATAAGCGATGACGCCGGTGATGGCGCCCCAGCCCTGCGTCCACTTCACGCCGCCGACGACATGCGGAACATAGCTGTCGATCGTGTAGGCGCCATAGCCTTCTTCGAGCGAGACCACGGCCGAGAAGCCGTTGCCAGCATCGAAATAGTACTGGATGACGTTGGTGTCGAAGCCGCCGTAAGGAACCAGCGTATCCTGGATGACTTCGCCGGCGTAGCCGATGAATGTGTCGTAGGCCGATTCGTCCTTACCGACGCGGAGACCACCGAGCTGGATCCAGGCGAAGTTCAGCGAGGCGCCCGAGTTGCCGGCCTCGTTGATGTAAGGGCTTGTGTCGGCATTGGCGTTGTTGAAGTTGAAGCGGGTCTCGGTGTAGGTCTTCAAGGTGCCCAGTTCGGTTTCCTGGCCGGTCCAGGTCTTGAACGTGAAGCGGGCCCGCTTACGCCAAGTATCGTTGCTCTCACCGACGTCCTGATGATCTGCGCTTCTCGCGCCATCGAACGAGCCGACGTCGCCGCCGCTGATGTCGTAACGGACATAGCCGCCGATGCGCAGGCAGGTTTCCGTGCCGGGGATGTAGAAGTAGCCAGCGCCGTAGACGTCGCAGATCTTGACGTATTCAGCGGGCTCCGGCTCGGCGACGACGACGGCGTCGGCGGCGCGCGCACCGGAAACTGCGAGCAGAGCCGCAGCGGAGCCGAGGAGAAGGCTCTTAATGTTCATTTTCTGACCTCCAGTCAAAAGTTAAAAAACGGGTCTGGGTATTCTTTGCTGAAGGACAGCGTTCCCTGCCCCATCCCCACTACCGAAAAAGATGCGCACCGCGCCGCTCCTTCGAATTCGACATTACCCATGAGGCGGCGGCGTTCAACCCCGATCGTACCGGCGAAAGGGCTGTTCGGCTGCTATCCCCTGGCGTTGTTGCACAAATGACACGATTTGGCCTCACTCAGAAAGCTCTCGTTAACCATTGGGGCCGCGGCAACCGCTTATTTTCAGCCGAATCCGGCGATCGGCCGACGGAATCATGGCAAGGCCCCGAGTCGCCAGCCAGGAAACTGCCGCAGAACCGCCGCATCCATGGAAAGCCGCAGCTCGGTACGTTCTTATTTTTCCATATAATGACGCGGGCTTGTTGATTGTGCCGGCGCTTTTCTTTATCCAGCGGCGCAACGGAGAGGTGGCCGAGTGGTCGAAGGCGCTCCCCTGCTAAGGGAGTAGAGGTCAAAAGCTTCTCGTGGGTTCGAATCCCATCCTCTCCGCCATCTCTGTCTGCCTCGAAGGCGGCCCATCAAAAATCATCCCATTAAATCAGATAGATAGGCAGGCAATCCGTTGCCGTCGGAACGCAACTCCGTGCCAAGAATGCACTGAAGGCAACGCTGTTTTGTTCGATTCTGACTGGAGGTCAGAAAATGAACATCAAGAGCCTTCTCCTCGGCTCCGCTGCGGCTCTGCTCGCAGTTTCCGGTGCGCGCGCCGCCGACGCCGTTGTCGTCGCCGAGCCGGAACCCGCTGAATACGTCAAGATCTGCGACGTCTACGGCGCTGGCTACTTCTACATCCCCGGCACCGAAACCTGCCTGCGCATCGGCGGCTATGTCCGTTACGACATCGGCGGCGGCGACGTCGGCTCGTTCGATGGCGCGCGTGCCGAAAACCAGCTTGGCGATCCCAAGCTGCAGGACACGTGGGCAAAGAACACCCGCTTCACGCTGAAGACCTGGACCGGCCAGGAAACCGAGCTGGGCACGTTGAAGACCTACACCGAAACCCGCATCCAATTCGGCAACTCCAACGGTTATGGCGACGCATACGGCAATGATGCCCACAACAAGGGCATCACGCTGAACTTCGCCTGGATCCAGCTCGGTGGTCTCCGCGTCGGCAAGGACGAATCGGCCTTCAATACGTTCATCGGCTACGCCGGCGAAGTCATCCAGGATACGATCGTCCCCTATGGCGGCTTCGACACCAACGTCGTCCAGTACTATTTCGACGGGGGCAACGGCTTCTCGGCCGTCGTCTCACTCGAAGAAGGCTCCAGTGATGCTGGCGCTGCCACCTTCGACGGGGCCGGCAACTTTCTCTTCAACGCGAATTCCGGCAACGACACCATCGACAGCTACGTTCCGGACGTCGTCGGCGGCGTGAAGTACACGCAGGGCTGGGGTGCCATCACCGGCGTGGCATCCTACGACAGCACCTGGGAAGAGTGGACCGGCAAGGTTCGCCTGGACGTGAAAGCGTCTGACGCCCTGACGCTGTGGATCATGGGCGGCTATGGTTCGGACGATCACATCGACCGCAACTTCTACAAGCAGTGGGGCGGCAACTGGGCAGTGTGGGGCGGCGGCACCTACAAGTTCAACGAGAAGACCTCGTTCAACCTCCAGGCGTCGGCTGATGACGACAAGAACGTCGGCGTCGCGGCCAACGTTGCCTACGACATCGTCCCCGGCTTCACGGTCACGGGCGAAGTCGACTACAACCACGATGGCAAGTTTGGCGATGCCGACGATCGCAACTGGGTCAACGCCGACAAGAAGAACAGCGTCGGCGGTATCCTCCGCTTCCAGCGCTCGTTCTAACAGGTTTCGGCTTGTCGAAATCGAAAACCCGGCGGGCAACCGCCGGGTTTTTTCAGGACTTTGCGCGACCATTGCATGCGGTGCTGCAGTTCGCGGTCCTAACTTTGGTTCGGCCTCGAGAGCGCAGGTCGCAGATGCATCGCGCGCTTCGGTACCCACAAAGCTCGTTCGCAAGTTTCGGAATTGGGACTATTTGTCCGCCAGGTCGCCCAACGCATCAATCAGCGGCTGAATTTCATTCTCATAATTCTTCCAGCGTTTGACGGACGACCTGTAAATCGGTTGACGGACCTGCCAGCGGCTTGGCGTGTTGACCGAACCATCCCTGTCGAAAAAGCGCAGGCAGGCGTCGTCCCAAGGCAACCCAAGATAATCTATAAGCCGACGAGACTGTGCTTCCTGATCCTCGACCAACGTTTCGTACTGATTCTCGAAGATCAGGCCCGGGAAAACCTCATTCCAATGCCGCATGAGGCGGTCATATTCGCGATAGTACAGGCCGAGTGCCTTCAGGTCGGCGTTGTAACTGTGCCCCTCGCCGAATCTCTGGACAAAACAAGAGACGCAATTGTCGATGGCGTCACGACGGCAATGAATGATGCGCGCGTTGGGAAAGAGAACGGCGATAAGACCGATCAGTTCGAAATTATGAGGCATCTTATCCACGATCCGAAGCGCGGAAGGTGCCCGCTCCCTCAGATAGGTCAGATGCTCTTCGGCCAACGTTCTGGACAGGTCTTTTGTGATCGACGCGATCACCTGCTCTAAACGTCCGGCCGATGACTTTTTGAGGTCGATCGCATTCGCGACTCTTCTGAGTTTGCTCAGTTCCCCTGCGCCATGGACATCGAGATGACTGGCGCAAATCTGTTCCGTAAGCGTCGTTCCCGAGCGAGGCATGCCGACCACGAAAACAGGAACGTCCGAAGGACTTCCGTAACCGGACCTGGCAGCCAGCATCTCAGGCGTGAAGGTCTCGATCAAAGAGTCCGTCCAGCGACGGTATTGGTCGATGTCGAAGATGCGGCCTGAAGCCTGCTTGGCCTTGTTGAAATGGTCGAATGCATCCTTATAGCGCTTGAGGTCGTTCAGCACCTTGCCGGCGGCCAGATGGAGCTTCTCTAAACCGTCCGGATCAAGCTTGGCATTGCCGAGTTCACGAATGATGGATTGGAGTTCCTTTGGCTCTTCGGTGAACTTTCGCGTCTGCACAAGATCGTTGTAGGCAGTCGGCACTGCGATGCCACGTTCGATTGTTTCCTTAAGATAGACGGCGGCCTCGTCCATGCGCCCCAGGCTGCTGAGCGCGCGAGCCAGTCCTGTCCGCACCTTGGGATGATCGCGGTTGGTCTTCAGCGCCTTTTCATAGAGCGGCAGAGCCATCTCGGGCTTATCAAACTGGATATAGGCATCCCCCAATGCGCAAAGTGCTTCGACGAGGTTCGGCTGCAACTCCAAGGCATACTGCATATGTTCGATTGCTGGTGAAAACTCACTGACCTTCACGTAGCCCGAGGCCAGGCCAAGGTGGTAGTAGGGGTTCTTTGGCTCCTCGTTGAGTGCGCGTGCGAAATACCGCAAGGCCGCCTCATCGTCGTAGCCTATGCACACGGTCCCCAAAATATACAGGGCGAGTGGATGATTGGGCGTGCGCGCCAGCACCCGAAGGCACAGGTCCTGAGCTTCGTTAAGCCGCTTGGCCTGCTGAAACTGGTACGCCTGCTCCAGCAGCGCGTCGTCTGCTTGTATACGCGAAAGCGGATTTCCTTGCGGCAGATTTTGCTGCGGGAACTTGGGTTTCGGCCCGGTTTGGACCTTCAGGTGCTTGGACCAGGCTGGCGGCAGACGATTGTTCATTGCGCCTCGCTAGCAAAAAGGGACGAAGGAATCCAGCATTACGGTTGCAGGCCGCGGGCAACTTGCACCGACCAAGCGGGCAGGCTAGCAAGAAGACCCGTTTCAAGCGAGCTTCCTCCATGCGCCCACACCCTCCCCTAACTCCGCTCGTCGCAGCGCTTCCCTCGACGGTGCCTTTTGTTGGTCCCGAGGCGCAGGAGCGCGAGCGTGGCCGCGCCTTTCGCGCCCGCATCGGCGCCAATGAGAGCAGTTTTGGTCCTTCGCCGCGCGTCATCGAGCGCATGGCCGGAATTGCCCGTGACATGTGGATGTATTGCGATCCCGACAATCACGACCTGAAAGTGGCGGCCGCCGCGCATCACGGCGTCAAGGTCGAAAACGTCGTGGTCGGCGAAGGCATAGATGGCCTGCTCAGCCTGGTGGCACGCATGTATGTGGCGCCCGGCGATGCCGTGGTCACCTCGCTCGGCGCCTATCCGACCTTCAACTTCCATGTCGCCGGTGTCGGCGGACGGCTGGTCACCGTCCCCTATGAGAACGACAGGGAAAGCCTGGACGGCCTGCTCGCGGCTGTGCGCAAGGACAAGGCACCGCTGGTCTACCTGTCCAATCCGGACAACCCGATGGGCAGCTGGTGGGAGGCGGGCGAGATCATCCGCTTCATCGAGGCGCTGCCGGAAGCCACCATGCTGGTGCTCGACGAGGCCTATGGCGAACTCGGACCAGCCTCGGCACTGCCGCCGATCGATATCTCGCGGCCGAACATCATCCGCATGCGCACCTTCTCGAAGGCCTACGGGCTCGCCGGCATACGCTGCGGCTATGCCGTGGCCGAGGCCCAGGTGATCCGCGATTTCGAGAAGATCCGCAACCATTACGGCGTCAGCCGCATGGCGCAGATCGCCGGCGTCGAGGCACTTGCCGATCAGGACTATCTGCGGAACGTGGTGGCGCGGGTCACGGCCGGCCGCCAACGCATCGCCGGCATAGCCGAACAGAACGGGCTGAAGCCGCTGGCCTCGGCAACCAATTTCGTCACCATCGACTGTGGTGGCGACGGCGCCTTCGCGCTGAAAGTGCTGCAGGGCCTGCTGTCACGCGACGTCTTCATCCGCAAGCCGATGGTACCAATGCTCGACCGCTGCATCCGCGTCAGCGTCGGCCTGGAACACGAACTGGACATTTTCGCCGACGAACTGCCCGGCGCGCTGGCGGCGGCACGAGGGAATTAGAGCTGTTCCATCCCGATGGAATCGGCATAGGCGCCGTTTTTCTTTGAGCATGAGCTTTACCGAAACCGGCACGCACTTTTCGGGATCATGCAAGGCCGGGTCGCGCTTTACAAATCCAGCTCCCAGGTCTGGCCGGTCAAGTCCTTGCCAAAGCTGTGGTGGCGCTCCTCCGAGACCAGCCTGAAACCGGCGCGCTCATAGATCGCGCGCGCCGCGACGAGGATGTCGTTGGTCCACAGCACCAATCGCTTGTAGCCGCATGCGCGGGCCTGGCTCACGCAATCCGCGACCAGGCGCTTGCCGATGCCCAGGCCGCGTGCCGCCGCCTCGACGTGCAGCATCCTCAGCTTGGCCACCTCGTCGTCCAGATGAACCAGGAACACAGCGCCAACCGGCTCCCCGCTGCCGCGTTCGGCAATCCAGCAGAAATCGCGGCCGGGCACGAAATTGCGAATGAAGTCGGCGCCGATTTCGGCAAGCATGGCTTCGAACTCGATGCTCCAGCCATATTCATCGGCGTAGAGCTGGGCCTGCCGCTGCACGACCCAGCCGACGTCGCCGACGCGGTGCGGCCGCAAAGTCACCGCACCGTTTTCGCTGGCGGGATCACCCAGCAATTCCCCGGCCTTGCGCAAGGCGCCGCCCAGTTCGTGCAGCCTGTCGTCGGGGATGCTTTCGATCAGCCGCGCCGTGTCCCGATCAGCCGCCGCCTGAAGCCTCGCAAGAGCGGCCTCGCCCCTGGACGTCAGCGAGAGAACCCTTCGGCGCCGGTCGGCGGGATCCGTCCGGGCCTCGGTCAGCCCCTCGCCGGCAAACTTGCGCAAGATCCGCGTCAGATAAGCGGCATCGACACGCAACTGGCTGGCGATTTCGGAGGCCGCCGGGCCGTTCTCCAGCCGAAATGCTCCGGCCAGGAAACCGCGTTCGCCGGCGATCTCGGCCGAAGCCGGGCGGCTGTGGTGGCCGAGTTCGAACAGCACCCGCGCCTCGGTCAAGGTGAACGCGCTCTGGGTCAAGGTCTCGTCGAGAAGGCCGACGGTGCGGGTGTAGAACCGGTTGAAGTGGCGGATCTGCGCCACCAATGCGTTGCGTTCATCCAACATCTGCGTCCAACCCCGATATGGCAGCTCCATTTTCCCAAATTAATGGACTGAGTCAACTAAATTTCAAAAACCGAAGCGCCCAACGTCGTGCGCGCAATTCAGGTTGCATTCCCTACGCCATGCGCCAGATTCCACGGAGACAGGCTAGGAGAAATTCATGGCTGGTCATCGCAGGGAAATACGGGCGCGCGTCTACGGCAATGTGCAAGGCGTCGGCTTCAGGATCTGGGTTCGGGGCGAGGCCACGAGCCTTGGCCTCGCGGGCTGGGTTCGCAATGAAGCGGACGGATCAGTAACGACCCAGATTGCAGGCCTCGGTGAAGCAGTCTCGACAATGATCGGGCGACTGTGGAAGGGGCCGTCCGAGGCGTCGGTTTCCAGGGTCGACGTCGAGGAGTTGGCAGCCGGAAACGCTTCTGTTGGGTTCCGGATTGTCGCATGACAATGGATTCGGTTAGAGCACCCTTGAATTAATTGAACGTTCGTTTTATTATTGTCCCGCAAAAGGGGCTGACATGGCGCGCACCACCGGATCCGACGGCGAAAAGACCGAAGCGACCATCCGCGAGGCGGCCGTCAATCTGATCGCGCGGTTTGGCTACGAGGCAATGTCGATGCGTCAGCTCGCCGCCGAAGTCGGCGTGCAGGCAGCGGCGCTCTACCGCTATTTTCCCACTAAGGAAGAGCTTCTGTTCACGCTGATGCGCGAGCATATGGAAGGCCTGACCGATGCGTGGGAGGCAGCCCGCCCGGCCAGCGCGGATCCCGTGCGGCGGCTCGCCGCCTATGTCGAAAACCACATCGCTTTTCACATCGAACGTCGGCATGCCACGCATGTGTCGAACATGGAATTGCGCAGCCTGTCGCCCGAAAGGCTGACGCAGATCCTGCGCCTGCGCACGGCCTACGAAAAGGAGCTGCGCGCCATCCTGCGCGACGGCTCCGACGCCGGCGTCTTCAACATCGATGACACCGGGCTGACGGCCATGGCGCTGATCCAGATGATGACCGGCGTCATCGTCTGGTTTCGGCCGGGCGAGCGGCTGTCGATCGCTGAAGTGACGGCGACATATCTTTCAATGACAATGCGTCTGGTTGGAGCAGGAACCGCCGGCGAGACGACCCATGACAGCGCGCGCGCGCTCGGACGTGCAAGAGACGCCGCAGCACTTTGATTTCGCGTATGCTCCTTCGAGGATCGAGAGGGATCTTCGGAGTCATGCGGGCAGGAGGAAAGCATGTACACGAACACGCTCAGCTTCGGGCATGACGAGGATATCGAGGCGCTGCGCGATATGGTGCGGCGCTTCGCCCAGGACAGGATCGCGCCGGTCGCCGCCGATATCGACCGGTCGAACGAATTCCCGGCGCATCTGTGGGGCGAACTTGGCGCGCTCGGGTTGCTCGGCATCACCGCCGATCCCGATTTCGGCGGCAGCGGCATGGGCTATCTTGCGCATGTGATCGCCGTCGAGGAAATCTCCCGCGCCTCGGCTTCCGTCGGCCTTTCCTACGGCGCCCATTCCAATCTCTGCGTCAACCAGATCAACCGCTGGGCGACGCCGGCGCAGAAGGAGAAATTTCTCCCTGCCCTGTGTTCCGGCGAGCGCGTCGGTGCGCTGGCGATGTCGGAATCCGGCGCCGGCTCGGACGTCGTCTCGCTCAAGCTGCACGCCGAAAAGCGCAATGACCGCTATGTGCTCAACGGCACCAAGATGTGGATCACCAACGGGCCGGATGCCGGGACGCTGGTCGTCTATGCCAAGACCGATCCGGATCGGAAATCGCGCGGCATCACCGCCTTCATCGTCGAGAAAGCGATGGCCGGTTTCTCCGTGGCGCAAAAACTCGACAAGCTCGGCATGCGTGGCTCCAACACCGGCGAGTTGGTGTTCGAGAATGTCGAAGTGCCGTTCGACAATGTGCTGCATGAGGAAGGCCGCGGCGTCGAGGTGCTGATGTCGGGCCTCGACTACGAGCGCACCGTGCTCGCCGGCGGGCCGATCGGCCTGATGGCGGCGTGCCTGGACGTGGCGATCCCCTATGTGCACGAGCGCAAGCAGTTCGGCCAGCCGATTGGCGAATTCCAGTTGGTTCAGGGCAAGCTCGCCGACATGTACACGACGATGAACGCCGCGCGCGCCTACGTCTATGCCGTCGCCGCCGCTTGCGATCGCGGCCAGACAACGCGCAAGGATGCCGCCGGCTGCGTGCTGTTTGCCGCGGAAAAGGCAACGCAGATGGCGCTCGATGCTCTCCAGCTGCTGGGCGGCAATGGCTACACCAACGACTATCCGACCGGCCGGTTGTTGCGCGACGCCAAGCTGTACGAAATCGGCGCCGGCACCAGCGAGATCCGCCGCTGGCTGATCGGGCGGGAAATCATGGCGGAGGGGGTGTGAACGATTTCAGAATGCACAGCTTGCGGGACTATTTCGGAACAATCACACGCGCCGCCGTCGCGTTGATTTCGCTGTCAGGATTTGCGGCGACCGCCTATTCCGATACACCGAAGTTTGAAGACGTTGCCGCACTACGCGCCGAAGTCATTTCCCGACTGAAGACCGACAACCGCATCAAGGATACAACTCCCGACCCTGCAGATCCGGCTCGGTTCACTGTAACCAGGGCGCGCTCGACAGGCAAAGATCTGGAACTTCAGGTGGATGTAACAAACTTGCTTGGCCGGATTCGCGATCTGCCAACGTCGGAAGCTGAAACGGAGATTCAACGATTTCTAAGAGTGATTGTCCTCAGCGACACGGAAAACGGTTTCGATGCCAGCCATTTGATAGCGAACATTCGACCCCGAGAACACCTCGACCCCTTAAAGCCAAAAGACGCCTCAGCCGGCAAGCAACCTGTCTATGAGGATCTGCCGGGCGATGTCGTGATCCTTTACCAGATCGACGCCACGGAGGCGCTTGCCAGCGTAACCTTTTCCGATGTTGAAGGTCGCTCCCTTGCGGAGCTTCGTGAGCTTGCATTGGAGAACATCAACGGGCAAATGCAACAGGTCAGGCAAAGCGAATTTCTCGAAGGGATATTCGTTTTCACGATCGAAGGCGACGAGGCGATTTCGCCAGCTCTTCTTTTGACCGACAAATTCTGGGCTCTGCTTGGACCTCAATTTCCCGAGGGTGTGCTGATAGCCATTCCGCGGCGTGACGCGATTTTCGTCTTCGACAAGCGTCTGCCCAACGCAATCCAGATTGCTCGCGCCTTGATAGACAAAGTTTTTAAGGACGAACCCGACCTTCTATCCGAATATGTTTTCGAGCGACGGGACGGTAAGTTGCTAGTCGTGGCGGAGCATTAGGAATCGATCATGGCCACATTGCAAACCCAGATCTCCCCCTCCTCCGACACCTTTCGCGCCAATGCCGAGCGCATGCGGGCGCTGGTCGCCGATATTGCGGACAAGGCTGCAAGCGTCGAGCGCGGTGGCTCGGAGGAGGCACGTGAGCGCCACGTCTCGCGTGGCAAGCTGTTGCCGCGCGAGCGCCTTGCGCAGTTGCTGGACATCGGCTCGCCCTTCCTCGAGATTGGCCAGTTCGCCGCATGGTCGATGTATGGCGAGGAGATTTCCGCGGCCGGCATGATCGCCGGCATCGGTCGCGTCGAAGGCACCGAGGTCATGGTCGTCGTCAACGACGCGACGGTGAAGGGCGGCACCTATTATCCGCTGACCGTGAAGAAGCATCTGCGGGCGCAGGAGATCGCGCTGCAGAACAATTTGCCTTGCATCTATCTGGTCGACAGCGGCGGCGCCAATCTGCCCAACCAGGACGAGGTGTTTCCCGATCGCGAGCATTTCGGCCGCATCTTCTACAACCAGGCCAACATGTCGGCAGCCGGCATCCCGCAGATCGCCTGTGTGATGGGTTCCTGCACGGCGGGCGGCGCCTATGTGCCGGCGATGTCCGACGAGACGATCATGGTGCGCAACCAGGCGACCATCTTCCTCGGCGGTCCGCCGCTGGTGAAAGCGGCCACCGGTGAAGACGTCAGCGCCGAAGACCTCGGCGGCGCGGACGTGCACACGCGGCTTTCCGGCGTTGCCGACCACTATGCGCTGGATGACGACCATGCGCTTGCCATCTGCCGCCGTATCGTCAAAAACCTGAATCGGAACAAGACTGTACGGCTGCACTTACAGAAATCGATTCCGCCGCTTCACGCAGCCGATGAACTCTACGGCATCGTGCCGACGGACCTGCGCCAACCCTATGACGTGCGCGAAGTGATCGCGCGCGTCGTCGATGGCTCCGAATTCGACGAGTTCAAGCAGAACTACGGCACCACGCTGATCACCGGCTTTGCCCATCTCCATGGCATGCCGGTCGGCATCATCGCCAACAATGGCGTGCTGTTCTCCGAGAGCGCGCTGAAGGGCGCGCACTTCATCGAATTGTGCTGCCAGCGCAAGATTCCGCTCATTTTCCTGCAAAACATCACCGGCTTCATGGTCGGTCGGAAATACGAAGCGGGCGGCATCGCCAAGGACGGCGCCAAGCTGGTGATGGCGGTCGCCACCGCCAGGGTGCCGAAGGTGACTGTCATCATCGGCGGTTCGTTCGGCGCCGGCAATTACGGCATGTGCGGCCGCGCCTATTCACCGCGCTTCCTGTGGATGTGGCCGAACGCCCGCATCTCGGTGATGGGCGGCGAGCAGGCAGCGACGGTGCTCGCCATGGTCAAGCGCGAAGGCATCGAGCGCAAGGGCGGCGAATGGGGCGCCGAGGAGGAGGCAAAATTCAAGAAGCCGATCCTGATGAAATACGAGCATGAGGGCCATCCGCTCTACTCGTCCGCCCGCCTTTGGGACGACGGCATCATCGACCCGGCGAAGACGCGCGACGTGCTGGCGCTCAGCCTGTCCGCCGCGCTCAACGCCGAGATCGAAGAGACGCGCTTCGGCGTGTTCAGGATGTGACATGAACGACCATCCGCGGATCCAGGTTCATGCCGGCGACATCACCAAACTGGTAGTCGACGCCATCGTCAACGCCGCCAACACCTCGCTTCTCGGTGGTGGCGGGGTCGATGGCGCTATTCATCGCGCGGCCGGCCGTGAGCTCGAGTTCGAATGCCGCATGCTGAACGGATGCAAGGTCGGCGAAGCCAAGATCACCAAGGGCTACAAACTTCCGGCGCGGCACATCATCCACACGGTCGGGCCGGTCTGGCAAGGCGGCGGCAAGGGCGAAGCCGAACTGCTGGCCTCCTGCTATTTCAGCTCGCTCGAACTCGCCACGGCCAATGACTGCCGCACGGTGGCGTTTCCGGCGATCTCGACGGGCGTCTACCGCTACCCGAAAGATGAGGCGACGCAGATCGCCGTCGACACGGTCAGCACGTTCATCAAGAAACGAACAATGCCGGAAACCGTCACTTTTTGCTGCTTCGACGACCAAACGGCTGAACTATACCGGCAGGCCGTTGCTGCCCTGCGAAAGAGCTGAACTGCATGGGCCAACCGATTCACCAGCATAGGCAAACTCGAATCTCCGCTGGCGAGCTGGCGGGGAGGCAAAATATTCGCTATCGCTCATCCTGCACAGTGCAATGGGGACAGGGCGGAAATGAAACTGAAATATTGCCGAAAGACGATTGCGTCGATACTTGCAAGTTTGCTTATATTCGCAACTCATGGCGTCGGCTCGGCGGAATCGCTGGCAGGCAAGATGGGCGACAAGCGGTTTTCTCCGACCTTGTCGCTCGACCCGAAGGAAGCCTGCTACAAATCCTACCTCGCCTATATCGCGGCGAGCGGCCATTCAGCCTACGCCACGACGTT
>NZ_NNRI01000013.1 GCF_002270415.1 Mesorhizobium sophorae
CGAAGACAAGATGGTGCGTTTCGTGCGCGCCTCGATGAAGGGCTGGAAATATGCCATCGACAACAATGACGAGGCCGCAGGCATCGTCATGGACGGTGGCGGCCAGGACGAGAACCACCAGAAGCGGATGATGAGCGAAGTCGCCAAGCTGATCGACAATGCCGACGGCAAGCTCGATCCGGCGACCTACGAGCGCACCGCCAAGGCGCTGCTCGACCAGAAGATCATCACCAAGGAGCCGAAAGGCGCCTACACCACCGCCATCACCGACAAGGCGGTCAAGTAAGCCTAGCCGGCAATATCTTGATATTGACGAACGGCGCCTCTGTCAGAGGCGCCGTTCCTTTATGGTGTTCATGACGAAGCTGGTCTCGATCGAGGCGACGCATTTCAGCCGCGCGATCTTTTCCTTGATGAAGCGCTCGTACTGTTCGAGGCTGCCCGTCACCACCTTCAGCACATAGTCGCGCGAACCGGTGACGAGGTGGCATTCCAGCACCTCTTCCCAGCCGCGGATCGCGTCCTCGAACATGACGATCTCGTCCTCGTTCTGACGGCTGAGCCGGACGGTGGCGATGGCGACCATGCTCCAGCCGAAGGCGGCCGGATCGACCAGCGTGGTGTAGCCTCTGATGACGCCGGTCTCCTCCAGCCGCCGCACCCGCCTCAGACAGGGCGACGGCGACAAGCCTATCCGTTCGGCAAGCTCGTTGTTGGTAATGCGGCCGTCGGCCTGCAATTCTTGCAGAATCCTGCGGTCGAAATCATCGGCTATCTTTTGCTGCACTTTCGGCCTCTCCAGGCAATTTGTTGCGAGGATGCAGCCATGTGCGCCCAAAAATAGCAAGGACTGCGCGATAGGGATCGCATAAATTGCCGTGCGACACTCCTCGAAGAAGCAGGAAAAAGCCATGCCCGCGCCACGCCCGTCGAAAACCCATATCGGCAACCACAAGCTCCATCCGGAGACGCTGATGCTGAGCTATGGCTTCGATCCGCAGCTTTCGGAGGGCGCGGTCAAGCCACCGGTGTTCCTGACCTCCACATTCGTGTTCAAGTCGGCGGAAGAGGGACGCGACTTCTTCGACTACACGTCCGGCCGCAAGGAGCCGCCGAGCGGCACGGCGTCCGGTCTGGTCTATTCGCGCTTCAACCATCCCAACAGTGAGATCGTCGAGGACCGGCTCGCGATCTATGAGGGGACGGATGCCTGCATCCTGTTTTCGTCAGGCATGTCGGCGATCGCGACGACACTTCTCGCCTATGCTCGTCCGGGCGACGTCATCCTGCATTCGCAGCCGCTTTATGGCGGCACCGAGACGCTCTTGACGCGCACGCTTTCCGGCTTCGGTATCGGTGCTGTCGGCTTCGCGGACGGCGTCGACGTGACGGCGGTGCGCGCGGCTGCCGAAGCTGCAGTCAAAAAAGGCCGTGTCTCGGTCATCCTGATCGAGACGCCGTCAAATCCGACCAACAGCCTCGTCGACATCGCGCTGATGCGGAAAATCGCCGACGAGATCGGAGCAAGCCAGGGATCGGCGCCGATCATCGTCTGCGACAACACGCTGCTTGGTCCGGTCTTCCAGAGGCCCATCGAACACGGCGCCGATGTGTCTGTCTATTCGCTGACCAAATATGTCGGCGGCCATTCCGACCTGATCGCGGGCGCCGCCATGGGCAGCAAGGCCGTCACCAAACCGATCAAGGCGCTGCGCGGCGCGATCGGCACGCAGCTCGACCCGCATTCCTGCTGGATGCTTGGCCGTTCGCTGGAGACGCTGTCGATCCGCATGGAGCGGGCGAACGACAATGCGCGCATGGTCGCTGAATTCCTGCGCGATCATGCCAAGGTCGAGAAGGTGCATTACCTGCCTTTCCTGGGCGAGGATACGCCGGCCGGCCGCGCCTATAAGGCACAGTGCAGCGGCGCCGGCTCGACCTTCTCCTTCGACATACGCGGCGGACAGAAGGCGGCTTTCGCCTTTCTCAACGGCCTGCAGATTTTCAAGCTGGCTGTAAGCCTCGGCGGAACGGAATCGCTGGCCAGCCACCCAGCGGCCATGACCCATTCGGGGATACCCTTCGACGTGCGCCAACGTATCGGCGTGCTGGAGACCACGGTCAGGCTGTCGATCGGTGTAGAGCACCCGGACGATTTGATCGCCGACCTGACGCAGGCGCTGGCAGCGGTCTGACCGTCTCCGAGGCGCGCCTCGGCAACGAGGCTGAGGCGCCGTCGCGGCTTTGAGTTGGATAATCGCGGGAGGGGCGGGCAACCGCCTGTCTTTTCATCGGTCATCACATATGCGTGCGCCCAGGATACTTTTGGCCGGTAGATCGTTGTGTTGCTGTATCCATGCGCTGGGGGGCCGCAGGGTGTTGCATCCAACGGAGGTTTCTAAAATGCGCATGCAGTCCATTTCGCCGATCGTTTCGGCACTTGCCGTCTCTGTTTCTATCTTCCTTGTCTCGCCGGCCTTGGCCGACACGGAAAAGTTCACTGCGACGCTCGATGGCGGCCAGCAGAGCCCGCCCGTCACCACGAAGGGCAAAGGCACGGCCACTCTCACGTTCGACACGGCCAAGAAGAAACTCAGCTGGAACGTCAAATATTCCGGTCTCAGCGGCCCGGCGACGGCCGCGCACATTCACGGCCCGGCGGCGATGGGTGAAAACGCTGGACCCGTCATCCCGTTCAAAAAGCTCAAGAGCCCGATCAAGGGATCGGAGACGTTGACCGATGCGCAGGCCGCTGACCTCGAGGCCGGCAAATACTACGTCAACGTCCACACCGCCGCCAACAAGGACGGCGAGATCCGCGGCCAGATCGAAAAGGCGAAGTAGGATAACGTCGCCCCGGGGGACTGGGGACTGAAATACCTCGAAGTTAAGGAACAGCGTCCCCTCCGTCCGGTAGGATGGAGGGGACGTGACGCTTTTCGACCAACGTTGGTGCTCAGGCCTTGTCGCGGATCTGGGTCATCGTCCGGCTTGGCGTTATCGCCTCGGGGTCGAGCCTGATCTCGACGATCGCCGGCTTGCCGCTGGCGCGGGCACGCTCGAAGGCGGAAGCGAAATCCGCGGTCTTCTCGACAGTCTCGCCATGGCCGCCATAGGCGCGGGCCAAGGCCGCAAAGTCGGGGTTCTTGAGATCCGTGGCAACGACGCGGCCGGGATATTCGCGCTCCTGATGCATGCGGATGGTGCCGTAGATGCCATTGTTGACGACGACGACGATGATCGGCAGGTCATACTGGACGGCGGTGGCGAACTCCTGCCCGTTCATCAGGAAGCAGCCGTCGCCGGCAAAGGCAACCACCATGCGATCCGGGAACAGCCCTTTGGCGGCGACCGCGGCAGGGGTGCCATAGCCCATCGAGCCTGACGTCGGGGCTGCCTGCGTGGCGAAGCGGCGCGAGCGGTGGAAGCGATGCACCCAGGTGGCGTAATTGCCGGCGCCGTTGGTGAGGATGGCGTCATCGGGCAACACCTTTTCGAGGTAGTTCATGATCGGCCCCATCTGGACCGGGCCGGGACCGCTCTCCGGCGGCGTCGACCAGTCGAGATAGGCCGCATGCAGCTTTGGCGTCTCGGCTGCCCAGACGGGTACGGCGGCCGGCCTGCGCTTGGCGAAGGCTTGAACGAAGGCCGAAGGCGAGGCGTTGATTGCCAGTGTCGGCCGGTAGACGCGGCCGAGTTCGCCGGCATCGGCATGGACATGGACCAGCGTCTGGTCGGGGTAGGGGCTTTTCAGCAGCGTGTAGTCGGACGACGGCATTTCGCCCATGCGGCCGCCGATCAGCAGCACGAGATCGGCCTGCTTGATCGCGGTGGCCAGCTTCGGATTGATGCCGATGCCGACATCGCCGGCATAGTTCGGATGCAGATGGTCGAACAGCATCTGGCGGCGGAAGGAACAGCCGACCGGCAGCGACCACGCTTCGGCGATCGTGCGCATCTGCGCCACGGCCTCGGCATCCCAGCGGGTGCCGCCGAGGATGACGAATGGCCGCTTGGCCTTGGCCAGCAATGCCTCCAGCGCGTCGAGTTCGGCTTCGCCAGGCCGGGTTTCGACCGATGTGTGCGGCAAGGCGATGGGCGCTTCGACGACACTGGTCAGCATGTCTTCGGGAAGCGAGATGACCACCGGGCCGGGGCGGCCCGATGTCGCCACCGCGAAGGCGCGGGTGACGAATTCCGGGATGCGCGAAGCGTCATCGATCTCGACCACCCATTTGGCGATGTCGCCGAAGAAACTCTTGTAGTCGACTTCCTGGAAGGCCTCGCGCTCCTTGGCGTGGCTCGCGACCTGGCCGATGAACAGGATGACGGGAACCGAATCCTGCATGGCGATGTGGATGCCGGCGGACGCATTGGTAGCGCCGGGCCCGCGGGTGACGAAGCAGATACCGGGCTTGCCAGTCAGGCGGCCATGGCAATCGGCCATCATGGCGGCGCCGCCTTCCTGGCGGCAGACGATGGTGCGGATCGCTGAATCGTGCAGCGCGTCGAGCACCGCCAGGTACGATTCGCCAGGCACGCAATAGATGCGGTCGGTGCCGTTGGCTTCGAGTGCGTCGACGATCAGTTGTCCGCCAGTCTTCATTGTCCAGACTTCTCCAGTTCGGCAAGGATTTCTTGCGTGTGCTCGCCAAGGCGCGGCGAGGGACGCTCATAGACGAGCGCCGTGCCGGACATCACCATCGGCGCGCGCACCGATGGCAGAAGATTGCCATGGCCGTCGTCAAGGTCGAGCCGCATGCCGCGCGCGATCGTCTGCGGGTCGGCAAACATCTGGCCGATCGTGTTGATCGGGCTCGCCGGCACGCTGGCCGCCTCCAGCTTTGCCAGAAGCGGGTCGCGATCAAAGATCTTCAGCGCCTCGATCATGTGCTCGCGCAGCTTGACCCGGTTGGTGACGCGGGCAGGGTTGGTGGCGAAGTCGGGATTTGCGGGCAAATCGTCGAGCCCGACGGCGGCACAGAATTTAACGAACTGGCCGTCATTGCCGACCGCCAGGATGATGTGACCATCCCTGACCGGGACCACCTCGTAAGGCGCGATGTTCATATGCGCATTGCCCATCTGCACCGGCGACTTGCCGGAAACGAGATAGTTGAGGTTCTGGTTGCCGAGCGCCGAGATTTGGGTGTCGAAGAGCGCCATGTCGATGTGCTGGCCGTCGCCAGTCTGTTCGGCATGGCGAAGCGCCGCTTGAATGGCGATGACCGAATAAAGGCCGGTGAAGATATCGGAGATGGCGACGCCGGCCTTTTGCGGCTCGCGGCCGACCTCGCCGGTGATCGACATCATGCCGGCCATTGCCTGGATGATGAAATCATAGCCGGCGCGCGGCGCGTAGGGACCATCCTGGCCGAAGCCGGTGATCGAGCAGTAGACGAGGCGAGGGTTGATCGTCTTCAGGCTGTCGTAATCGAGGCCATATTTCTTGAGGCCGCCGAGCTTGAAGTTCTCGATCAGCACGTCCGACGTCGCGACCAGTCGGCGCACCGTCTCGGCACCCTCGGGCGTCGAGAAGTCGATGGCGATGGAGCGCTTGCCGCGATTGCAGGAGTGGTAATAGGCGGCCGACAGGTTCTCGCCGTCCTTGCCCATGACGAAGGGCGGGCCCCATTTGCGGGTATCGTCGCCGCCGTCGGGGCTCTCGACCTTAATGACATCGGCGCCGAGATCGGCAAGCAATTGCCCGGCCCAAGGTCCGGCAAGGATGCGGGCGAGTTCGACGACGCGGACGCCTTTCAGCGGGGGTTCGGCCATAAATCACCGTGGTTGCTGCAATCACTTTGATTGCTGCGAAAGCAGAGCCTCTATCAAGCCCGGCGGTGGCTGTCACGGCCCTTGCAATGGGCCAAGGTGCCAGTTCGACGCGGATTCGCACCGCTTTGGCCGCGTTATTGTTCTAGCAAGCCGTTGGCCCAGGTCGCGAAATCGTCCATGATGATGTCGCGGTTGACCTCGTTCAGGCTTTCGTGGCGGGTGTCGGCGTAAACCTTTGAAACTAGATTCGAAAACCCCATCATTCGCATGCGATTGGCAAGATGGGTGATCCCTTTGCCGTAGTCCGAGGCGGGATCCTTCTCGCCACCGACGACGCTGACTGGGAGATCGCGCCTGATGCCGGCAAAGCAGGCGTCCCTGCCACCATTCAGCGCCATGCCGACGACGTCGCGCCACATCGACACCGACGCGTCCCAACCGCAGAGCGGATCGGCGATGTACTTCGCCACCTCAGCCTCGTCGCGCGACAGCCAGTCGAACAGCGTGCGGTGATTGGGCACGGCCTTGCCCCAGGCCCGAAAGGTGAGTTTCGGCAGCAGGCGCGATGGGACATCTGAGCCCAGCCGCATGCGTTCCCAGCCAAGAATACCCAAGGCCAGCTGGCCGAGCAGGCGTTGCGAGAAGTTGCCGTTCCAGATCGCGGCCGCATGAACGCGTGGCGAGTGGTGCAACAGGAAGTTCAGCGCCACGGACGCACCCATCGAATGGCCAAAGAGGATGACCGGCAGGTTTGGCTGTTCGCGGGCGATGAGATCATGGACGGCGCCGACATCGGCGATCACCTTGGCGGGGCCATCCTGGTCGGCGAATTTGCCGAGTGGCGCATCGAGCGCCTTGGTCGCGCCATGGCCGCGATGGTCGTGGACATAGACGTGGTATCCGCGCGGGCCAAGAAAATCGGCGAAGCGGGCATAGCGCGCGGCGTGCTCTGCCAGCCCGTGATTGATCTGCACGACGGCACGTGGCCTGCCATCGGCCTGCCTGACGAAGAGATTGAGGTCGGCACCCGTCGGCGAGCGAACCACGCGCTGCTGGCTGAATGACATGCCGCTCGGTCTCCTGGTTCTGACCGCCATCGTGGCGCCGGCTTTGTTTGCGCCGGCACCGGTTTTGCGTCAATCCGCCCTGCCTGACTTTCCGCGACGATGTTTCTTGCGTTTGGCCAGCAAAATATCGCAATTCTGACATGGAGACAGCTTCAGTCTGTCGCCCACTTCTTCAGCCGGGGATTCCTATGCGCATTGGTGTTGTTTTCGGATTGGCCATGCTGGCGGCCTCGCTGGCCGGTGCGGCGCGTGCCGACGTCAAGATGAGGGGCACCTTCGTCGCCGATGCGGCCTGTCCGGCAACGCAAGCCATCAAGAATGGCAAGAATCCGGGCAACGTCTCGACCGATGCTGGACAGAGCTACCAGCTGCTTGCCGGTAACAAGGATGCGCCTACGCATTATCTCATCCTGGTGCCGGGCGCCGATCCGGAGCGCCGCTGGGTGAAGGTCAGCTGCGGCCACGTGTCCGGCAGTAGCGCCGCGACGGTGCCGGCAGCACCTGGCGGGCAAGGCAAGCCGGCGGCGTCGGGAAAGCCTGAATATGTCTTCGCGCTGAGCTGGCAGCCGGCTTTCTGCGAGACCAAGTCGAGCAAGACCGAATGCAAGGCGCAGAGCGCCGGCGATTTCGACGCCACGCATTTCACCTTGCACGGGCTGTGGCCGCAGCCGAACGGCAATTTCTATTGCCAGGCGACAGCGAGCGACAAGGCCAATGACAATCCGGCCCACTGGAAGGACCTGCCACCGGTCAATCTGGATGCCAGCACCCGCACGGAACTCGACCAGGTGATGCCGGGTACCGCTTCCCATCTCGAGCGGCATGAATGGATCAAGCACGGCACCTGCTACGGCAAGAGCCAGCAGGACTATTTCTCCGACGCGCTCAATTTGATGCGCGCGGTGAACAGCTCGCCGGTGCGCGATCTCTTTGCCAAGAACATCGGCGGCAAGCTGACGGCGGACCAGATCCGTGGCGCCTTCGACAGCGCCTTTGGCGCTGGGGCAGGGGACCGGGTGCGCGTCTCCTGCGTCATCGATCCGTCCAGCGGCAGGCGGCTGATCGGCGAACTGACGCTCGGCCTTGCCGGCCCGATCGGCCCAGACAGCTCGCTCAAGGATCTGCTGCTAGCTTCGGTGCCGACCAACAAGGCCGGGTGCCCGACCGGCACCGTGGACGCGATCGGGTTCCAGTAAGCACTGGCTGAACGCCGACGCCGGACTGTCGCCTTGCCTCGTCGTGGTGCTATGCTGCGCCGAGCATCATTCGGGCGGGGGTCTCAATGGATGGCATTACGAGCAGCGCGCTGGCGCGGCTGGCCTTCTGGGCCAAGGGCATGGTCGCGATAAACGATGCCCGCATGGAATGGCCTGGTTTTTCCTATACAGACTCGGAATGGGCGCGCATGCAGACGCTCTCCGAACCGATCAGCGCCGGCAGCTACCAGCTGTTCACGATCGTCAACGCGGTGATCTTCATCACCATTGCTGCGCTCGGCATTTTCGGCGTCTTCCTGCCGCTGGCGACAGTGCTGTTTCCCGTACCGGCCGAGACCAGCGCGCTGAAGTTTTCGCTGCTGCTGGCGGCCTGCGCTTTCCTCATCATCGGTCTTGGCCTGCCGATTTCGATGCGCCTCTCGGCAGTGCTGGCGGCCAGCAGGGCGGTGCGTGCGGCGCTTGTCGCTGCGCCCGGCGACGAGGCGCTAGCCTCAAGAGTGTCCTGGCAGATCAACCGCATCATGCTGATCATGTGCGGCCTGCTGGTGCCAGGCATACTGCTGTTCATAGCCTATGACATCGAAGCCGGACCGGTCATCACCGCACTGAAATGGCTGGCGATCGCCCTGATGGCGGTCTCCACTTTGGCCGGCGTTCGGCGGCAGAAAAAGTCGTCGTAAGCTTCACGGGACCGTGCTCTAGATCTGAGCGGATTTGGTCCATGCAACGGCGGCATCGGCCTCGTAGCCGTCCGGCTCGCCAACGACGCGATCGCGTCCGGTCGACTTGGCCTTGTAGAGACGCTGGTCGGCAAGCGCGAACAGATCGGCAAGGCAGCGCGTCGTTTCGCCGACGCTGGAGACGCCGGCGCTGACGGTCAGGTCGAAGCGGCTGGTGTTGGCGGAGGCCTTGACCGCATAGCGGATGCTCTCGCCGAACAGCCTGGCGACCGAGTGCGGACGCGAACTGAGGATGGCGAATTCCTCGCCGCCGATCCGGAACACCTGGTCTTCCGCGCTTGCCGCCTCGCCAAGCAGGGTCGCAACGGCTTTCAGCACCTTGTCACCTTCGGCATGGCCGAAACGGTCATTGATCGACTTGAAATGGTCGACATCGATGATCAGCAGGCTGAGCGGCTTCGCCGTGCGCAGGCTGACCTGGACGGCGGCTTCGCCATCTCTGTCGAAGCGGCCCCTATGCAGCAGGCCTGTCAGGCCGTCACGGCCGACATGTTCGACCAGCGCTTCGTAGCGCTCGCGATAGGTCAGCGTGTCGAAGATGTCGGTCAGTCCACGCGGTAGCGCGATCTGGCGTTCTTCGAACCATCTGAGATAGGCCACGAGCATGGTGCTATAGGTCAGCGCGGCGACCATCTTGGCAAACCAACCGCCGAAAAACACCGCGATCGGCGCGCCGGCGACGAAATGCAGCGCAGTGAAGAACCCCGCCTGGTCGAAAGTGAGCACGCAGGCGACCGAAATCAGGATGCGCGCGAACTGTGCCTTGCGCAGGTATCGCCCGAGCTTTTCATAAAGCAGGATGATCAGGATGGCGTCGACGAACAGCAGCGTCGTGCCCCACACCATCAGCCAGCCCATCTCGTCGATGAAACCGATGTCAGGGAGCCTGCCATCGGACAGCGGGGCGATGGCGTGCAGGCGCAACAGCAGCACCAGCCCGATCATCAGCGCATTGCCAAGCAGCAGACCATAGATCGGCTGACGGACGGTGGCGGCGTCCTCCTTCATGTAGAGCAGCAAAAGCATGACCAGCTTGCCGGAAAACAGCACCGCCGAGCCCGGCGAGACCATGCCGAACGGCAAGGCGACGTAAAAGACGCTGGCGAGGTAGGTCTCGAGGAAGTGCATGACGCCAAGCGCGCAGACGAAGACGCCGAGGCCGATGCGCTTCCTGAAGTGGAAAAGCGTCACCATGACGCTGAAGTAGACGACCGCTTCGGCAAGGAGCAGGAAACTGTTCAGCAATGCCGTCGATCCGATCTTTCTCCTGAATCGCGACAAGCCGGCGATTCCACTCGATCCTGTTTTGACGCCGAAGGGTTAACCGGAGCTTTCATCGCGCCCGGCCGCCGGCGGAAAACTTCAGGGTTGGCAGACACTTCCGCGTGTGACCGGCCAGAAGCGGCAAAAGCGATTGCCGTTCGCCGCCGCATCGCCTACATAGCGGCCAACCTCCATTCAATTTGACAAATCCAGTCAGTTTCTCTGGGCCAGTCAGTTTTTTCAGGGAAAGCGCGCGTGGCACGCCAGTTCATCTATCACATGGCCGGCCTCAACAAGGCCTATGGCACCAAGAAGGTGCTCGAGAACATCCATCTGTCCTTCTATCCAGATGCCAAGATCGGCATTCTCGGCCCTAACGGCGCCGGCAAGTCGACGATCCTCAAGATCATGGCCGGGCTCGACAAGGAGTGGAACGGCGAGGCGTGGCTCGCCGAAGGCGCCACCGTCGGCTATTTGGCGCAGGAGCCGGCGCTCGATCCGAAGAAGACCGTGTTCGAGAACATCATGGAAGGCGTCGCCGCCAAGACCGCCATCATCGAACGCTACAACGAACTGATGATGAACTATTCCGACGAGACGGCCGACGAGTCGGCCAAGCTCCAGGATGAGATGGACCGGCTGAACCTGTGGGACCTCGAACAGCAGGTCGAGATGGCGATGGAAGCGCTGGGCTGCCCTCCCAAGGACGCCGACGTCACCAAGCTGTCGGGCGGCGAACGCCGCCGCGTCGCGCTCTGCCAGCTCTTGCTGCGCCAGCCCGACCTGCTGCTGCTCGACGAACCGACCAACCATCTCGACGCCGAGACCACGGCGTGGCTGGAAAAGCACCTGCGCGCCTATCCGGGCGCGGTGATGATCATCACCCACGATCGCTACTTCCTCGACAATGTCACCGGCTGGATCCTCGAACTCGACCGTGGCCGCGGCATTCCCTATGAGGGCAATTACACCAAGTATCTCGAAGCCAAGGCCAAGCGCCTCAAGCAGGAAGGCCGCGAAGATGATGCCCGCCAGCGCGCCATCGGCCGCGAGCGCGAGTGGATCCAGTCGAGCCCGAAAGCTCGCCAGACCAAGTCCAAGGCGCGTATCCAGGCCTTCCAGGATCTCCTTGATGCAGCTGACAAGCGGCGGCCGACGGACACTCAGATCGTCATCCCGCATGGCGAGCGGCTCGGCAATGTGGTGATCGAGGTCGACAGCCTGTCGAAGGGCTTTGGCGACACGCTGCTGATCGACGGCCTGGAATTCAAGCTGCCGCCCGGCGGCATCGTCGGCGTCATCGGCCCGAACGGCGCCGGCAAAACGACGCTGTTCCGCATGATCACCGGCCAGGAAAAGCCGGATGCCGGCACCGTCCGCGTCGGCGAGACGGTCAAGCTCGGCTATGTCGACCAGAGCCGCGATGCGCTCGATCCGTCAAAGACGGTTTGGGAAGAGATTTCCGGCGGCGCCGAAGTGGTCAAGCTCGGCAAGTTCGAAGCCAATACGCGCGCCTATTGCGCGTCGTTCAACTTCCGTGGCGGCGACCAGCAGCAGAAGGTCGGCAATCTCTCCGGCGGCCAGCGCAACCGCGTGCATCTGGCCAAGATGCTGAAGACCGGCGGCAACGTGCTGCTGCTCGACGAACCGACCAACGACCTCGATACGGAAACGCTGGCGGCGCTTGAAGACGCGCTGGAGAATTTTGGCGGCTGCGCGGTCATCATCTCGCACGATCGTATGTTCCTCGACCGCCTGGCGACGCACATCCTCGCCTTCGAGGGCGACAGCCATGTCGAATGGTTCGAGGGTAATTTCGAGGATTACGAGCAGGACAAGATCCGCCGCCTCGGGCCGGATGCCGTCAACCCGCACCGCATGACCTACAAGAGGCTGACGCGATAAGGTTTTTTGGGCGGCGAATTCTCAAGCGACATGAGGAGCTCATATGGCTGATTGGTCCGCCGCCCAGTATCTGAAATTCGAGGACGAGCGCACGCGTCCGGCGCGCGATCTCGCAGCACAGGTGCCGGTGGATTTCCCGCGCCGGGTCGTCGACATCGGATGCGGTCCTGGCAACTCGACCGAGTTGCTTGTCGAGCGCTGGCCGGATGCGCAGGTGAGCGGCTTCGACACGTCGCCCGACATGATCGAGAAGGCGAGGGCGCGCCTGCCTGATGTCACCTTTGATCTGGCAGATGCCTCCAACTGGCAGCCGGGGGTGCCGGTCGATGTGATCTTCGCCAATGCGGTCTTCCAGTGGCTGCCGCAACATCCGGCTGTCTTCCAGCGGCTGATGGGTTTTTTGGCCCCGGGCGGCGCGCTGGCCATTCAGATGCCCGACAATATGGGCGAGGACTCGCACCGCTTGATGCGGGAGACCGCGGCCGAAATGCCGTTTGCTGACAAGATCAAGGGTGCGGCGCGCGCTCCGCTGCCGTCGGTTTCGTTCTATTATGATCTGTTGTCGCCGCTCAGCGATCGGCTGGACATCTGGCACACCATCTACAACCATCCGCTTGCCGACGCAGAGGCGATCGTTGAATGGGTGGAATCGACCGGGTTGAAACCGTTCCTCGATCCGCTCGAGGCGGACGAGCGCAAAATGTTCCTCGACAGCTACACGGCGAAGATCGCCGAGGCCTATCCGCAGACGGCGAACGGCAAGGTGCTTTTGCGCTTTCCGCGCATCTTCATCGTCGCCAAGCGGGCCTGATTGTCGCGCCAGTTGCGGCCGCTTGACCCGGTTTCGCCGCCGTGCGCATTTCATCGCGTTGGGGTCACGATGGGCCGTGGCAGGGGTGGGTGATGACACTGAAAAAGATGCTTTTTTTCGGCGGCGTGTGCGCGGCAGTGCTTCTGGCGTTCTCGATCTCGGCGGAGGCCAAGCGGGCGCGTTGCTATACCAGCGATGACGGCTATTTCTCATGCAGCTACAGGGCGATCGACGACGCGGGCAGCTTCCGCATCTCGGCGCCGGGCTACCCGACCTATGTCCTGGAGATCGACGGGCCGGGCTTTGCCTATGGCTATGTCAATCTCGGCCGCCGCAATGTTCCGCTGCCGGGACAGTTCGTGCGCAGTCGCGACGACGGCGCCTGCTGGAACAACCCGCAGACCAACACCAAGCTGTGCGCCTGGTGAAGTCAGATTTAAGCCGGCGTAAACCGCCTCGGTGAGAAAAGTGTTGCGCCCGAGCGTTTCGGCGCCCACATGAAGCCCGCAACGCCTGCGGATGGGACGGACTGGACACATGCATCGCGTCATCATCAGCGGCATTGGCGTTGAAATCCCCGAACCCAAGATCACCAATGAAGAACTGGTCGCCAGCTTCAATGCCTGGGTCGACATGGAGAACGCGCGCCGCCAGGGCACCGACGAGGCGCCGCTGGCGAAATCGGACAGCGACTTCATCGTCCACGCCTCGGGCGTACGCACACGCCACGTGATCGAGCGCGAAGGCATTCTCGACCCGACCCGCATGGCGCCGCGCATTCCGGCACGGGCCGATGACGCGCTGTCGCTTCAGGCCGAGTTCGGCATTGCCTCGGCGCGAAAGGCTCTCGACCATGCCGGGCTGAAGCCGTCCGATATCGACCTGGTGATCTGCTCGGCCTCGCATCACCAGCGGCCCTATCCGGCGATCGCCATCGAAATGCAGGCGGCGCTTGGCACCAAGGGCGCCGGATTCGACATGGGGCTCGGCTGCTCTTCAGCCGCAGCCGCTTTGCACATCGCCGTCAACCTGGTGCGGTCTGGCGCGCACAAGCGCATTCTGGTGACGACGCCCGAGATCATCACCGGCCATCTCAATTTTCGCGACCGGCAGACGCATTTCATCTTCGGTGACGCCTCGGTGTCGATGGTGGTCGAAGGGCTGGCGCAGGGCGAAAAGCGGCCGGGCCGCTTCGAGGTGCTGGAAACGCGCACCTGGACGCAGATGTCGAACAACATCCGCACCAATCTGGGCTACCACACCCGCACCGCTCAGGATGATCCCTACATGATCAATCTGGAGGGAAACCTGATCAAGCAGGTCGGCAACAAGGTGTTCAAGGAAGTCACCGTCGCCGGGCACAAGTTCATCGTCGAATTCCTCGCCGAGCATGGGCTGACGCCGCAGGCAGTCCGGCGCTTCTGGCTGCATCAGGCCAATGCGCGCATGAACGCCATGATCCTCAAACTGTCGTTCGGCCATGAGGTCGACCACGATCGCGCGCCGATGGTGCTGGAGCGGCTGGGCAACACGGCGGGCGCCGGCGCCATCGTGGCGCTGTCGGAGAACCATGCCGATATGAAGCCCGGCGATTTCGGCCTGATCTGCGCGTTTGGCGCAGGATATTCAATAGGTGGTGCGCTTCTCAGAATGCTCTAGACTCGGGCATTCGATATTCACCCGGCCTGCGCATTCGGTGCTCCCGCACCCCAAAGCGCGCGCCGTTGCGGTTCCCGGAATCCACCATTCCAGTAGCTTAGCGCCGATCTTCTATTCCCCTTAGCCTGACCTCGATCTCAACAGCTCCCGGCGTTCGGGAGTGTCTCGGTTTGAAATCAACGCTTCTGAAAAAGGAGGTTTTGCAATGAGTGATGCCCGCTGCAGTTGCGGTGCTCTGACGCTCATGCTTCCAGGACCATCAAAACTGGTCGTCGCCTGTCATTGTCTTGACTGCCAACGCAGGACTGGCGCGCCATTTGGCGTCGGCGCCTTTTATCCGGTCGACGCCGTTGCCATCTCCGGAACCGCGAAAGAGTTCACTCGCGACGCAGCAAGCGGCGGCAAAGTCCACACCTACTTCTGTCCAGACTGCGGATCGACGATCTATTGGAAGGCCGACAAGCTGCCGTCTTTCATCGGCGTTGCGGTCGGCGCGCTGGCAGACCCGAACTACCCGCCCCCCGTCAGGTCGGTTTTTGAGCAGTCGAAACATGATTGGGTTAAAATCGATGGCGCTGTCGAACACTTCCAGCAAAGCAGTGCGGCAAGAAAATCAGGCTGAGACGGCGCTCACCTGCCGTATCGGGCTGGCGCGAACGGCACCAGCATCGGCACCTGCCTGGCATAGTTGTCATAGGCGCTGCCCAGTTCGCCGCGCATGAAGTGTTCCTCGAGTTTTGCCTTCGTCACGATGCCGATGATGAGCAAAGCGGTTCCGACAATGCCCCAAACCGTACCTTTTGCCGCCATTGTGGCCAGGATCGCCACCAGCAGTCCGGTGTAGATCGGATGCCGGACCAGCCTATAGGGGCCGGTGTCGACGACGTGGTGCCCGGCCTTGGCGGTAATGGTGCCTGACCATAGCCTGCCGAGATGCAGGCGCGCCCACCAGGCAAAGGCGATGCCGATGGGTGCCCGGCCTTGGCGGTAATGGTGCCTGACCATAGCCTGCCGAGATGCAGGCGCGCCCACCAGGCAAAGGCGATGCCGATGGCGATCAGAACGACACAGATCCATGCCTCGGCGATGGTAGGCATCCACAACCTGAGGCGGCCTTCATAGCCATGCGCCGGAATGAACAGCAACGCCGCGCCGACCAGCCAGAGAACCCGATAGCGAACCTCCACCCTGAACCCGGCGCGTTTCTGGGTAGGGTCGGCCCAGAGCGCGGCGGCGGCCCAGGTCACCACCCAGATCAGCCAAAGCAGCGCGATTGCTGTCCCGGGACGCATGAGAACCTCCGCAGACTTGGTCTGGCGTCACCATGAAGCCGGCACGGCGCGGCAGCAATGCGGCGTTGCGTGGGCTGGTTCCAATTCAGGTAAGAAGATCGTGATCCGCGCCGGACCTCATTCATTGGGACAGCTGAACATCCATTGCACGCCAAAGGCGTCGACCAGCATGCCGAAGCTGGTTCCCCAATATTGCCGCGCCAGGGGGACGGTGATCCGGCCGCCCGCGGCCATGCGGGCGAAAAGCTCCCGCATCGCCGACAGGCTGTCGAATTCCAGGCAAAGGGCGGAGCCTTTCATCGGCTCGGCATCGTCATTGTCCGAGGCATGAAACAGCACGCCCGGACCTTCGAATCGCGCATGCAACACCTTTCCGCGCATAGCTTCGGTCCGCACCGGCATGGTGTTGTTGCCCCAGCGCAGCAGGATCGTCGCGCGGCCAAGACCGCACTGTTCGTAGAAGGCCAGTGCCGGGTCGCAATTGGTGGTGAAGAACAGCGAAGGGGAGAGCCGCATCGGTTCGCTCCTGTTCGTCGCGGCCGAAATCACTGCGCGGCGGCCGTTGCGGCAGCGACAAGTGCTTCGCCTGAGTATTGCCGGCTGCCGATACCCCAGCCGCCGTCGGGCGCATTGACGATGTTGATCCAGGTGTTTTCAGGCCGGTGGCCGGGCACGCAGAGCTCGGCGACAATCCCGGCGGCCGCATTGATAAACGCATTTCGGGCTTCGATCGAACCAAGGCCGATGTTCGGCAGCTTCAGTTCGACCATGACCACCGGTCGATTGGCGCCACCGGCATAAATGCGATGCAGGGGCAGGATATTGACTGTGCCTCCGACAATCGCGGTGAAGAACGCATTGCCGGTAGCGCCGGAGGCTTCGATGAGGGCAGCGCTGAGGCGCGGCAGGATCTCGCGCTCTCCCGCCGGGGTCAGTACGCCTTCGGGCGCGGTCACGGTGATTGGCATTTGGCTCTCCTTTTTCGCTGGTTTCCATGGCAAGCCGGCAGACATGTCTTCCCGGCTTGCCATGTTTCGTATCAATTGTTACGTTATACGAAGAACGTGAGTCAACAGGTTTCGTATCGATCACTATGGATGATTTGGAAAAGCCTCGAGGTGGCCGGCCACGCGCGTTCGACCTCGACCGGGCGCTAGATGCGGCGATGCATCTGTTTTGGGAGCATGGCTATGAGGCGACGTCGCTGGCCATGCTGCGCGAGGCGATGGGGCTGACGCCGCCGCAGATCTACAACGCCTTCACCGACAAGGAGACTTTGTTCCGCAAGGCGCTGACGCGCTACCACCAGACCGAGATCGGCTTTGCGTTGGAGGCGCTCAGCGCGCCGGTGCCGACGGGGGAGGCGATCCGGCGGTTGCTGCTCGGCGCGGCGGAGGCCTATTCCAGGCCCGGCAAGCCGGGTGGCTGCCTGTTCGTCAGTGGTGCGCTCGCCGCCTCGCCGCAGGCGCAAGCTATTGCCGATGAACTCAAGGCCTATCGCAAGGCAAGTGAAGCGGGGATCGCCGAGCGGCTGGCCCAGGGCCGGGCAATCGGTGACCTGCCGGAAGGCCTCGCCGTCGAGGGCTTCGCCAAATTCCTGGCCGGCGTCATGAACGGCATGTCGATCCAGGCGCGCGACGGCGCTTCGGTCGAAGAGTTGCGCACTTTGGCCCAAACCGCTCTTGCGGCGTTCGCAATCGAAGGGCAAAAACAGGCGCATCATCCAAGGAATGAAGCCGATGCTGGATCTCTTCCCCGAGGCTGAAAAGCCGGTCGAAATCGTCCCGGCGCGTAAGCTGGTCGCCAAGGTGGCAGCGCTTTACATGGCGCCATCGGATCATTTCGAGACGCGCCCGGTCGACGCGTTGCGGCTGGGCTTCGATGGCATATCAGGTGATTTCCACGCCGGCGCGACACGGCGCTCCGGCGGGCGCGAGCCCTGGTATCCGCGCGGCACCGAAATGCGCAACGAGCGGCAATTGTCCGTCGTAGCGGCGGACGAACTGGCCATCGTTGCCGAACGGATGGGCCTGGCCGAGATCAAGCCGGAGTGGATCGGCGCCAATCTTTTGATCGTCGGTGTGCCGCATCTGTCGATGCTGCCGGCCGGCACGCTGCTGTTCTTCAAGGACGGCGTGACCATCAAGGTCGACGCGCAGAACGGACCTTGCCGCATCGCCGGCCGATCGATCGCCGAACATGCCGGGATGGCCGACATCGAGGCCGGCGCGCTGCTGTTCCCGAAATCGGCGAAGCGGCTGCGCGGCCTCGTCGCCTGGGTCGAGAAGCCGGGAACGATCAAGGCCGGCGAAGAGATATCGGTGCGGGTGCCCGAGCAGTGGATCTATCTGAGCTAGACTCTCGCCTGCATTGGAATGCCGCATTGGGTAGGGGCTACGCCGCCGAGGCGGCGTAGCGGTATCTCCGAACTGGCCTCAGGCTTTGCGGTTCTTCTTCGCCCCCTGCGCCATGATGGAAACGTCGTCCCATTTTTCCCAGGTGGCGATGCGGTTGGCGTATTCCTGCTTGATCATCGGCAGGCCGCCATCGCCGAAGAACACGCGCAGTGGCGGTTCGGCGGCATCGACAATGGCCAGCATCGCCGGTCCGGTGGCCTCGGGATCGCCGGCGACCGAATTGGCGCGGCGCTCGGCCATCTTGGCGCGGGCGGGCGCATAGGCCTCGATCGGCTTGGAGACCTTGGCCGACGGACCGGCCCAGTCGGTTGAGAATCCGCCCGGTTCGACCAGCGTCACATGGATGCCGAATTCCGCGACCTCGATGCCGAGCGACTGGCTGAAGGCCTCGAGCGCCCATTTCGAGGCATGATAAAGGCCGAGCGAGGCAAAGGCATTGACGCCGCCGATCGACGAGATCTGGATGATGTGGCCGGAGCGCTGCGCCCGCATGATCGGCAGCGCGGCCTGGGTGACCCACAGGGCGCCGAACACATTGGTTTCGATCTGGTCGCGGGCTTCCTGTTCGCTGACTTCCTCGATGGCGCCGAAATGGCCATAGCCGGCATTGTTGATGACGATATCGAGCCGGCCAAAGCGCTTGTGCGCCTCGGCTATCGCGGCGTCGACGGCTTTCTTGTCGGTGACGTCAAGCTTTATCGCGGCAATATTGTCGCCGTACTTCTCGACGAGATCGGCGAGCGTGCCGGCATCGCGGGCGGTCGCCGCGACGCGATCGCCACGGGCGAGTGCGGCCTCGGCCCAGACGCGGCCAAAGCCCTTCGACGATCCGGTGATGAACCAAACCTTGTTTGTCATGATGTGGAGTCCTTGCCCCTGCGGGCGTGATTTCGGGTGAAAGCGGAGGCTTCTCCGCTTTTGGGCATATACGGACAATCCGGCGCTTTTCCAGAGGCGAAGGAAATCTTTTTGAACAGACCGCCTTGTTGATCAGGGGTATTGCACCGGGCTCGACCATGCCGGGTCGTCGTGCTTTTGCCAATAGAGCGCCATCAGGCGGTTGGTGATCGGCCCGACCTTGCCGCCCGCGATCCGGTCGCCGTCGATCTCCGTCACCGGCATGATGCCGCCGGCGGTCGAGGTGATGAAGACCTCGTCAGCTTCGCGCAAAGCGGCGACACTGACATCGGTGGCAACGGCGGCGAGACCTTGTTCGGCGCAGAGATCGAAGACGGTGCGACGGGTGATGCCGGGCAGCACGCCAATGGCCGGCGTCGACAGTTTGCCGTCCTTGACGCAGAAGACGTTGAAGCCCGGGCCTTCCGCGACATTGCCGTTGAAATCGAGAATCAGCGCGGTCTCGGCACCGCGGTCATAGGCGTCGTAGAGGCCGCGCACCAGATCGAGCCAGTGGTAGTTCTTGATCGCGGGGTCGATCGAGGCCGGCGGGATGCGCACCTTGTCGCTGATGGCGACACGGAGGCCGCGCTGCAACTGCTCGGCATTGGCGACCGAGCCGAACGGCACCGCGAACGCCATGAAGCGGTTGACCGCCTGGCGCGGGTCGCGGCTGAAGGTCGGCGAGGCGCCGCGCGTGCACAGCATTTCGACATAGGCGCTGCGATGTCCCGACAACGCCACGCAATTGTGCAGGATCTCGGTCACGCCTTCACGGTCGAAGGGGATCGTCATGCGCAGCTTTTCCAGCCCGCTGAAGAAACGGTCGAGATGCAGGTCGAGGCGGAAGAAGCGGCCGTTCCAGACATGCACAGTATCGTAGGTAGCGTCGGAATGCAGAAAACCCCAGTCCAGCACCGAGACCTTGGCTTGCGACATCGGCAGGTACTGGCCGTCGAGGAAGGCGATGCCGTCGGGATAGGAATGCGGGTCTACGTGGCGGTCGCTGACCGTTGGCAGTGGCTTTGCATCCTGTCTTGCCATCGTCTGGCTCATCTGGGCGTCCTCTCGCGCAAGGCGGGATCAGCAGGCTATCGGCGCCACGCGGAAGGCATAGAGCCAGCCGACAGGCGCCGTTCGTCCTCGATGGCTATCCGGCCGATACATTGGACTGGAATTGCCCTATGTTGCGGGCTCTGACCGGGAGGGGACATGCGCAGGTTCGGGACCGTCATCGCAGCCATGATGATTTTCGCCGCCACGGGCCGAGCCAGTGCCCAATGCGCGCGCGAGGGCGAGGAACTGTGCCAGAGCGGTCAGATCTATCGCTGCGAGAAAACCGGCAGCGAATTGACGCCGATCTTCCAGAACGTGCCTTGCGCGACGAATGCGCCGACGTTGAGCGGCATTTGGGTCGGCAGCGGCCACCAGAGCCCGGCCGGGGCCACCGGCGCGGACTGGTCGATCGCCATGACGATCAATGATGGCGGTGCATCGATCGACTATCCGTCACTTGGCTGCGGCGGATCCCTGTCCCAGACGTCCAGGGACGAGACATCAGCGCAATACCATGAGAGCATCACTTACGGTCAGGACAAGTGCATCGACGGCGGCAACATCACCGTCAGGTTTTTCAAGGGAAATCTGTCCTGGACATGGACAGGCCAGGCGGAGGGCCAGCCTTACAATGCGGTCGCCGTGCTGACGCGGCAATAACAGGCCTCTGCCTCATTCCTCCTCGTCGTCGGCGTCAAGCAGGCGCGTGGCGCGCCAGCGGGTGAGCATCATGTTGGTCTGCTCGATGACGAAGAAACGCGCCGAGTCACGGTCATAGCCTTCGCCCATCAATTTTTCGTAGTCGGTGTGCACGTGGCGGATGTGGGCAATGGTCGCCAGCCACACGGCGATGGTCGGCGGCAACGTCTTCATGTGAACCGAACCGGCATCCGCACGGATCTTCTCCATGTCGGCATAGGGCGCCAGCGGCAGCAGTGCTGTCAGCGCCTTGGCGATGGCGCGGCGGCGTCCCGTCGGCGCTGCTTTCATCGCCGAATCCGATTGGGCTCGTCGCGCCCTTCGATTGTCGCCTCGACGAAGGCATCGGTCGAGGCGAAGTAGGGTTTTATGTCGATGACCGGCGTGCCGTCGAGCACGTCGATGGCGTCGAGATCGAGGCGGCCCGTGCTGATGTCGAGCCCGACCAGCCTGGCCACATGCAGGCCGACCGGGTTCGGCCGGGCAGGGGAGCGCAGGCCGAATACGCCTTTTGCTTCAGCCGCATGGCGAGGTTTCTGCACAATCAGAGTCCGCGGCGCATGGTGGAGCCAGGACAGGATGATGATGTGGCTGGCGCGCTCCAGCCCCTGCAGGCCGCTGCGATAGGGCGCGTCGATGGTCACCACGGCCGGCTGCCCGGTCTCGCGCGCGGCGCGCATGTTCTTAGGGCAGGTCTCCCGTGTCGTCCATGGCGAGGTGATGCGGCCGATGAAGACGATGCCGCCGTCGGCCGGCATCAGTGCCGGATCGTTTTCCAGCTTCTGCTCGCCGTCGCGCGCCTCGAACATCTCACGTGGTCCGGTCATTGCGCCCTCATCTTTGGACGTGCATGTCGTTGCCCCAAAACCGCTACACACTTTTGGGCGACATGCACCAAGGGATCACGCAAGCGGCATTTTCTTGTCCGGAAGCGACATAGCGCTTGCAAGGATGCGAAAATCGACATAAACATATGTTTATATCTTTTTCAAAGAGAATACTCTGATGCATGTCTCGCTCGACACCATGGTGGACACATTGAAGGCGGCGGCCGAATCCAGCCGCCTGCGCATATTGGCACTGTTGTCGCGCGGCGACCTCACCGTTTCCGATCTTACCGAAATTCTCGGTCAATCGCAGCCGCGCGTTTCGCGGCACCTCAAGCTGCTGCTGGAGGCCGGGCTAATCGGCCGCTACCAGGAAGGGTCGTGGGCCTTCTTTCGCCTGTCTGATGCGGATTCCGCGCGCGGCTTCGTCATGGGGCTGGTTTCCAGCATTCGCGGCGCCGACCCGCAGGTCGAGCGCGATCTCGAGCGGCTAGGCTCGGTCAAACGCAAGCGGCAGGACCGGGCAGCCGAGTATTTTTCGGTGAATGCGGCAAGCTGGGACCATATCCGCTCGCTACATGTGCCGGACCGCGCCGTCGAAGCCGCGATGCTGAAGCTGGTCGGCAAGCGGCCGTTCCAGTCCATGCTCGACCTCGGCACCGGCACCGGGCGCCTGCTCGAAATCTTCTCGCCCCTGTACCGGCGCGGTGTCGGCATCGACATGTCGCGCGAGATGCTGACTGTTGCGCGTGCCAATCTCGATAAGGCAGGTGTTTCGAATGCTCAGGTGCGGCAGGGTGACATCTTCGCGCCGCCGGTCGAGCGCGACGCCTTCGATCTCGTAACCATCCACCAGGTGCTGCACTATCTCGACGATCCCGCGCGCGCCATCCACGAGGCGGCGCGGCTTTTGCGGCCCGCCGGACGGCTGGTCATCGTCGACTTCGCGCCGCACACGCTGGAATTCCTGCGCGACGAACACGCGCATATGCGGCTCGGCTTTTCCGACCGGCAGATCGCCGACTGGTTTGCGGAAGCCGGCCTCGATCTCGAGGACAGCCAGGAGTTCGAGCCACGCGGCGGCAACGAAGCCAGGCTCACTGTAAAACTCTGGCTTGGGCGCGACCGTCGCCTGCTGATCGCCGACCCTTCCAACGACACAAGGCAGATAAGGGAAATTGCCTGATGAACCAGTTCCGCTTTTCCCGCCGCCCCGACATTGGCGACAAGGTCAGGGTTTCCTTCGAGTTCTTCCCGCCAAAGACCGACGAGATGGAGGCGAGGCTGTGGGACACGGTCACCCGGCTGGAGCCGCTGAAGCCGAAATTCGTCTCGGTTACCTATGGCGCCGGTGGTTCGACGCGTGAGCGTACCGCCCGCACGGTAAAGCGCATCCTGACGGAAACCGGTATTCCGGCCGCGGCGCATCTGACCTGCGTCGGTGCAACGCGCGACGAGGTCGACGCGGTCATCCAGGACTATAAGTCGATCGGCATCAACCGGTTCGTGGCGCTGCGCGGCGATCCGGCCTCAGGTGTCGGCGAACCCTATCGCCCGCATCCCGGTGGCTACGAGAATGGTGCGGAACTGGTCGCCGGACTCAAGAAGATCGCGGATTTCGACATCTCGGTCGCGGCCTATCCGGAAAAGCATCCGCAAAGCCCCGATTTCGCCACCGACATCGAGATGCTGAAACGCAAGGTCGACAATGGTGCGACGCGCGCCATCACCCAGTTCTTCTTCGACAATGATCTCTACGAGCGCTATGTCGAGCGCGTCCGCCGCGCCGGCATCTACATCCCCATCGTGCCGGGCATCCAGCCGGTTCACAGTTTCAAGCAGGTCGCAAACTTTTCCGCCAGGGCGGGCGCGCATGTGCCCGGCTGGCTGGCGGAGCGGTTCGAGGGCCTTGACAGGGACCCGCAGACGCACGCGCTGGTGGCGTCGGCGGTGGCGGCCGAACAGGTCATGGACCTGGTCGAGCGCGGGGTCGGGGATTTCCATTTCTACACGATGAACCGAGCCGATCTGGTATTTGCCATCTGCCACATGATCGGCATCCGCTCACACGAAGCCGAGGCGACGGGTTCGGCTGCGGCTTAGAGCGTTTCCTGTTCTGAGCTTCCGAAATGCAAAAAGGCCGGGTAAAAACCCGGCCTTTTTCGATGGTTTTGACTATGTGGTGCTGGTCTTCCCCGTCTTGGCGGGTCAGGGAAGAAAGCCCATAATGAGGGCTCCGATGAAGGCGAACGCAGCACAGATCATCAATGCGTTGATAGGCCTCGTAAGTCCCATGACATAGCCTCCTCTTAAAGAGCTATGTCCGAGAGTCTAGGTTCATTTGTGCCACAGGCAAGCGAAAAATGTGCTGCATTGCGACGTGATTGCCAGATTTGCGACCCGCCTTTTGCCGTTAGGCATTGAAACTCTTCGGCAAAAACCCGCTTCAGACCTGTGAACAAAATGTGGCAGCGATGTGTCACTATCGTGTCATGGCAGCGCTACCGCGGCGCTCTAACGCCTTCCGAACAGCCGCCCGTCGATGGTGACGAGGCCAAGTGCGATCAGCACCACGCCGCCGATTTCGAACAGTTCGAGCCGTTCGCCGAGGAACAGGAAGCCGAGCAGCATGGCGCTTGCCGGCACGATGAGCGTGACCAGCGAGGCATTGGTGGCGCCGGCCGAGGCGACGAGGTTGAAATAGAGGATGTAGGCGAAGGCGGTGGACAAAAGCGCCAGCGCCAGCACCGCCGCCCAGACCGGAGGCGAGGCGGAGAACAGACCGGCCGGGCCATAAGTAAAGAGCACGATCGGGATCATGATGATGGTCGAGGCGGTCAATTGTCCGGTGGCGATGACCGGCGATGGCACGCCTTTGAAGCGGCGGGCGACCATCAGCGCCACGCCATAGGACAGCGAAGCGCCGATCAGCGCGAACTTGGCCCAGACCGGGCCGCCGAGCCCGGCAAGCAGGCCGGGGCCGATCATCACCGCCGTGCCGGCGACGCCGAGCGCAATGCCGGCTAGCTTGTTCCAGGAGAGCTTTTCGTCTGATGTCAGCGCGTTTGCGAGTATCAACGTCCAGAACGGCGTCGTTGCGTTGAGCACCGCGGCGACGCCGGCGCCAAGCTGGGTCTGGCCGGCGAAGATCAGCGAGAAGGGGATGACATTGTTGGTGAATGCCAGCAGGAAGAACAGGCCGGCATGGGGAAGCGCGAGGCGGAAGGACGGTCCGCGAATGGCGAGATAGAGCTGCAGCGCGATCGCCGCGATGGCGACGCGAAACAGCACCAGCACCAGCGGATGAAGTTCCGCCACCGCGATGCGGGCAAAGAAGAACGAGCCGCCCCAGATCGCACCGAGCAGCAGGAGCTGTCCCCACTCCTTGAGCACCATCGGCCCGCGTGGCGCTGATGTCGCGGCCATTGCCATGTCAATCGTCCTCCCCAGACGGCCTGAATGCCAGCCGGTCAGCCAGAACGCATATCGGGTCTGGCGAAAAGGGCCACCCGAAACCTGACTGATGGCAAACACTGCCACTTGGAACTAGCGCAGCTGCGTCAGTGCCACGAGACACAGAATTGTTTTCATTAGCCGCTAGCTTGGATTAATTGTGCGCAGCCGACATGAGGATTCGTCCATGCAGCGATTCGAGAATGCCCGCGAGGCGGCACTGGCGCTTCGCCCGGACGATCCAGTCTATTGCTTCCGCCCGCAGGTGCTGATGGCGGATGCCAGGCAGTTCATGGGCATGTTCCCCGGCAAGACCGCCTATGCGGTCAAGACCAATGGCGAGCCGATCGTACTCAAGGCGCTGGTCGAGGCCGGCGTCACTGCTTTCGACGTTGCCTCGCCAGGCGAGTTCGCCGCCGTGCGCGCGGTCTCACCCGATGCCGAGATGCTCTACATGCACCCGGTCAAGGCTCAGTCTGATATCAAGCTGGCACTGGAGAAGTACGCCATCCGTGTCATTTCGCTCGACCATGAGGACGAGATCACCAAGCTGACACGAGTGGTGCGGGCGCTCGATATCGATCCGGGCGCGATAGCCGTGTTCGTGCGGGTGCAGACCAAGGGGCTTGCCGCCTACGAACTGTCGAAGAAGTTCGGCGCCGGGCCGGCCTATGCGGTCGAGCTGGCGGAGCGGCTGAACCGCACTGGCTACAAGGTCGGCCTGTGTTTCCATGTCGGCAGCCAGATCGAGGATCCCGATACCTATGAGCGGGCGCTGGCCTCGGCCGACTGGGTGCGCAACCGCCTGACCTTCGACATTGCCGGGCTCGATGTCGGCGGCGGCTTTCCGGCCGAGTATGGCCACGACCCGAACCGCAAGCACATCGAGATGCCGTCGCTCGGCCAGATCATGTCGCGGCTTTCCGGCGACCTCAAGGAGTACCAGTTCGACCAGATACCGCTGGTGGCCGAGCCCGGCAGGGTGATCGTGGCGCGCTGCCTGTCGCTGATCGTGCGGGTGCTCTTGCGCAAGGGCAAGCGGCTCTACATCAATGACGGCATCTGGGCATCGCTGTCGGACTCATGGACCGGCAAGATCACGCTGCCGGCGCGTTTCATCCCCGATCCGGCGATCCGCTCGCGCAATGGGGAGGAAAAGAACATCGTGCCGTTCAAGGTCTGCGGCGCGACCTGCGATTCCGTCGACATCCTGTCGCGGCCATTCTGGCTGCCTGAAACGGTCGACACCGGCGACTGGATCGAGATCGGCCATATCGGCGCCTATTCGCTGTCGCTTAGGACCCGCTTCAACGGCTTTTACCCCGACACCTTCGTCGAGGTAACGACGCCGTTCGACGAAGGCGACGCGCCGCAAGGCTTTGCGAGTTTGGAGACGATGGCGAATTAGTGAGGTGGTGAGTAGAAGCGGCCCTTCTATTCACTACTTACTATTTGCACTCACTAGAGCCTCGCCAAAAGCTCCGGCGTCGGCCAGCCATCCACCGGCAGGCCGAGGCGGATCTGCTCCTTGCGGATGGCTTCGCGGGTGTTGGTGCCGAGGATGCCGTCGACCGTGCCGACATCGTAGCCCCTGGCTTCCAGCCTGGTCTGCAGCGCCTTCAGTTGCTCGTTGTTGAGGCCGGTCTCGGGATTGCGCGGATCGAACTGTGGCGCGCCCGCCAGCCTGGCGGCGAGGTTGGCAGCGGTCAGCGCGTAGGTGAAGGACTGGTTCCATTCAAGATAGACGTCGAAATTGTCGTAGGTGAGGAAGGCTGGCCCTCTACGGCCCATCGGCAGCGCGAGGCCCGCCTTCAGGCTATTGTCGACCAACGGCGCGCCGCTGGGGTAGGTGACGCCCCATTGTGCCCATTGCGTCAGCGGCAGCTTGTTTGTGCGCCCGGTCTGGTCCCACGGCATGTCGTCGGGCACGCGGACTTCCTGGATCCAGGGCTCGTCACGTTTCCAGCCACGCGACAGAACCTTGTTGGCGGTGGTCATGATCACATCCGGTACGCTGCCGCGCAGGTCGACCTTGCCGTCGCCATCGCCGTCGACGCCGCGCGCCAGATAGTCGGAAGGCAGGATCTGGGTTTGGCCGATCTCACCGGCCCAGGCGCCCCTGACATCGGCCGGCACGACGCCGCGATCGATCAATTCCAGAAGTGGCACGAGCTGAGGCCGGAACAGTTGCGGGCGACGGCAATCATGGGAAAGCGTCACCAGGGCGCTCAGCGTGTGGAAATCGCCCTGCACGGCACCGAAATCGGTCTCCAGCGCCCAGAAGGCGGCGATGATCGGTGCCTGGACGCCGAATTGCTGGTCGGCACGGGCGAAGACATCGGCGTATTTCTTCATGTTCGCCGCGCCCTGCTTCAGCCGGTAGGCCGAGATCATGCGATTGGAAAATTCGGTGAAGGTCTGGGTGAAGACGCCCTGGGCGCGGTCGCGCGCCAGGACCTTGTCGTCGATGGTGGCATCCTCCAGCGCGTCCAGACCCACTGCACCGACACCAGCCGCCTTGGCTTCCGCCGCTACGCCCTGCTTCCAGGCTTCGAAGTCGCCGCCACATTCCTGCGCCATCGCCGGCAAGGCCGTGGCGCACAAGAAGAGCGCCGCGAGGGCTTGGGAATGCAGTCGCATCAGCTTCCTTTCGTACGAATGAGGGCATTTGTCGTGCCCCCCTCGGAAGCCCCAACGCCCTTGATTACCGCCGGTTGCACTCTTTGCCGCCGGCTGTGTCGAAAAGCAAGCGGCAGGCCCGGTGTCAACGGTGTTCTGCCGAAGCCCCTTATTCCGCTCTGCTTCGCTGCGGTTAAACCTAGGTCAACGGGTGTTCTGCCACAGCCCCCTTTTTCCAGGCGACTTCGTTGCCGTTGAACCGGGGTCAACGGGTGTTCTGCCGCAACCACTTGTTCCACGCAGCTTCGCTGCCGTTGAAGACGTTGATGTCGGACTTGCCGGTCATGCCCGGAACGATGCCGGTTCCGGTGTATTGCCAGAAGGTGAAGGGGTGACTGCCGTATTTTTCGCGCGGATGGCCGGCGACGGATCGCAGCCAGTATTGATAGCCGCGGAAGGTCGATAGCTGGTTGTCGTCGAAGAAGTCGACCGAGGTGTAGATGATCGGCTTCTTGCCGTAGTGCCGTTCGACGATTTCGAGGAAGGTGGTCATCTCCGCGCGCACCGTGGCGGCATCGGGACGCAACCTGCAGGTTGGCGACTTCGGGTTCCACTCCATGTCGAGGACCGGCGGCATCGCCGAGCGATCGACCGGGACGTTCTGGATGAACCAGCGCGCCTGCTGGGCGGCGGGCGTGCAGAAGTAGTAGAAGTGGTAGGCCGCGCGCGGAACGCCGGCGGCTTTCGTGCGGGCCCAGTGTTCGTTGAAATATTCATCGAAGCGGTCACCGCCCTCGGTCGCCTTGATGAAGGCGAAGGAGATGCCGCTGGCCTTGGCAGCCGGCCAGTCGACCGATGTCTGGTATTTGGACACATCGGTGCCGTGGACGGCATAGTTCCACGGCGCGCCGCTGTCCCATTCATGCGGCTTGGAATCGGCGAAGCGCGGCGCGCGCACGGCAACCGTCGTCGGGCTGCTGGACGCAGACGGCGACAGCGGCGAGAGATCGTCCACCGTCGAGCAGGCGCTAAGCAGTGTAAGCATGATGAGGCCCGCAAGACGGCGCATCGCAACTCCCGAGCCGGATTCAGCCGGTCGCTGATGGGTCTGTGCACTGATGGCCGGCGCTTGGTCTGGCCCCCGACGAGCGATGGCCCCACAGCATCGCCCGGTATCTTCGCTTTCGTGCATGTCGTTGTCCCAAAACCGCTGCGCAGTTTTGGGCGACATGCATTGATCGCCGAACATGGTTGATATCAGGTTGACGGCGCTCGACAAGCACTGCGATTTGCGGAAGCAATGGCGGCAAATCGATGACATAAGCGTCAGGCAGGGGCCTGGGAGGAAACAAATGCGGACCGTCGCCAAGATCGTCAGATGGCTGCTTGGCCTGGTCGTGCTGGCGATCGCCGCGCTCTTCGCCTGGCTCTACATCGCACCGCCGGAATTGATCCGTGTCGGTTCGGGCTATTCGGCCAAGATTGTCTGCTCGAACGTCTTCATCGCCGGTCGCGACGCCAATGAGGTGCTCGCGGTCGACGTGCAGGCGCCTGGGCACCCGCTGCTGCGGCTGATGCGGGTCTCGGTGGACAAGAACAGGGGAACGGTCTCGGCGGGCCTGCTTGGCTTCCTTGGCAAGAGCCTCGCTGTCGCCCGTGATGGGCTGGGCTGCGCCTCGGTTCCCGATGGCGATGTCGGCAAGGCGCGACGGACGGCGGTCTATGCCGAACCGTCGGCGGTCAGCCAGGACGCGCTGTGGCCGGAGGGCGAGCGGGTCGAGCCATCACAGGACCCGGTGATTGCCAAGCTGCTCGACGATGCGGCGCTGACCGGCACCGGCATGCGTGCGGTGGTGGTGGTCAAGAATGGCCGCGTCGTCGCCGAGCGCTATGGCGCGGGATTCTCGGCAAAGACGCCGATGCTCGGCTGGTCGATGACCAAGACGGTGAACGCCGCGATCGTCGGCGCGCTGGTCAAGGACGGCAAGATGGCGGTCGACAACAAAGGCCTGTTCGCGCCATGGAAGGCGGACGGCCGCGCCGCGATCAGCCTTGCCGACATGATGGCGATGTCGAGCGGACTGGAGTTCAACGAGGACTATGGCGACGTTGCCGACGTCACGCGCATGCTCTACCTCGAACCCGACATGGCAGGCTTCGCCGAAGCCAAGCCGCTGGTGGCCGAGGTCGGCAAAGTGTTTACCTATTCGAGCGGCACGGCGGTGATGCTGTCGCGCCTCTGGCAGGACGCGATCGGCGACAAGGGCAAGGCGCTGACGTGGCCACGAACGGCGCTGTTCGAGCCGCTCGGCATGCACAGCGCGGTGCTCGAGACCGATGAACAGGGCACCTTCGTCGGCTCGTCCTATCTCTATGCGACTGCGCATGACTGGGCCCGCTTCGGCCAGTTCCTGCTGCAAGGGGGCGTGTGGAACGGCAACCAGGTGCTGCCGGCCGGCTTCGTCGACTGGATGCGGGAGCCGGCGCCGGCCTCGAAAGTCTACGGCAAGGGCCAGTTGTGGATCGAGGCACCGGGCGACGAGAAAAAGCCCGGCGCTGGCGTGGCGGCGGGCCTGCCCAAGGACACCTACTGGATGGAAGGCCATGACGGGCAGACGGTGACCATCATTCCCTCGGAGCAACTGGTGGTGGTGCGGCTCGGGCTGACGCCGGCCAAGCTCGGCTACCGCCCTCAGGCGATGGTCGGGGCTCTGGTGGCCGCGCTACATTAGCTTCTACGGACGCGGCCCGATCACGGCCAGCCACGCATAGCCGCGATAAAGCGTGCGGAAACGGAAGCTTGCGCCGGTTCGACGAGATTTCGATTCCAGAACCTCGCGCAGGGTCGAGCGCGGCGCGACATGGAACTTCTTGAGCCAGCCGCGCAGCAATGCCCGGAACCAGCCCGGCAGGCCTTCTTGCTGGCCGAAATCGACGACGTGCAGCGAACCATTCGGTGACAGCGCTGCAAGTGCCGCCGACACCGTCTTTTCCCAGCCAGGGATCATCGACAGCGAATAGGAGACGAAGATGCGGTCGAACCGTTCGACACCATAAAGCGCGCCCGCATCGAAATCGGTGGCGTCGCCCCTCGCCAGCGTGACGCGGCCCGACAAGCCTTCGCGGGCAATGGCAGTGCCGGCCGTCTCCAGCATTTCGGCCGAAATGTCGAGGCCGAAGAAGCGGGCGTCGGGATAGCGGCGGGCGGCGAGGATGATGTTGCGGCCGGTGCCGCAGCCGAGTTCAAGCACGGTGCCGCCGGCCGGTACGTCGAGCCCAGAGATCATCAGGTCGCGGCCGAGCAAATAGTATTTGCGGGTCAGGTCGTAGATGTGGCGCTGCCAGCGATAGACGCCGTCCATCAGTTCGGCATGGCTGGCCGGCAGCTCGGTGGTGCTCATGCTGCGTGCTTCTCATAGAGATGGAAGCCGCCATAGATGGCCGAACGGTCACGGGCCGAGAATTCGCGCGACGCCTCGTCCTGATAATTCCACTGGTCGAGCAGCGAGCTGGAAACCCGGCCGGGCAACAGGCTGGGCTCGGCGGCGGTACGGAAGATGACGCGGGCGCCGGCCGACGCGGTGCGGGTGATTTCGGACCATAGCGCATTGAGCTGGTCGTCGGTCATCCAGTCCTGAGCATCGAGCAGGATGAAGCGGTCGACCGCGCCTGCATCCTTGCCGGCAAGGAACTCGATCAGATTGGCATGGTGGATGGCGACGCGGTCGACATTGCCGCGGATGGCTTCGTAATTCTGCTTTTCGAGATAGGCGGGCAGGGCGGCCTCGCCGGGATTCGGATAGCGGCGGGCGAAGGCCTGCCAGGCGAAGTAGTTGTTCTCCAGCGGAAAATCGCAAGCGAGCTTTTCCAGCCGGCCCTTGAGCACGCTGGCCATGGTGCCGTCGCCCGAAGTGATCAGCGAATCATACTGCGCTGGCGGAATGCCGAGACCGAACAGCGAGGCCTTGCGGGATGTCGCCCATTTCAGCAGCGGCTTGTCGAAGACCGGCGCCAGTTCCTCGTTGAAGAAGCGGCGCTGCTCGCCGAGATTGCGGGCCTGCATGATGCCGGCAGGATCGACGCCGAAGAACTTTGCCGTGCGGTGGCCCATGGCGATGAACAGGCCGAGCAGGCCGGTCTGGTAGAAATTGCGGTCGAAGACGGCGATGCGCCGGCGGCCGCGCCAGTTGCGGCGCTCCCAGTAGTGACGGCTGACCGGGTCGAGATGCGGCGCGATGAAACGGTCGTAGGCTTGCGAATTGTGGCTGGTGTCGGCGGCGCCGAAGAAGCGGAACAGATCGCCCTGCGCAGGCAGGTGGCGCACGGCCTCCAGCTTCATGCGGTTCAACGCGATATGCGCTGCATTGAGGTCGACGGCGTCAATTTGTGCCGGCGAACGGGTCAGGTAGGCAAGGATGTTGCAGCCGCCCGAGGCGATGGTGACGACGCGATGGCCCTGGCCAAGCTGCATCGCCTCCATGTCGACATCGGGGTCCTCCCAGATCTGCGGGTAGACGAGGCCGGAAAACAGGAAGGCGAACAGCCGCTCTGAGATGCCGGCTTTCGACAGCGGGCGGTTCTGGTAGACGGCCTTTCCAACTTCCTTGCCGCGGCGAAAAACCAGATCTGCGGAAACGTCCGTCATGGCAAGGTGATTCCCCATTTGCTTTGGCGCAAGCGGGTAGCGCAGGGTCATGACAGGCCAGTGACAGCCTGTTAACGTAGCTTCAGGCCTTGCCAAACCCGCCCGGCGTCGGCGTCGTCAGGATGACGGCGTCGCCGGCCTGAAGCACGGTCTGGTCGCAGGCTTTCAACAGGTCGATCGCACCGTCCTTCCGACGGACCTTGGTCGAGCCGACTTCGCCGTCGCCGCCACCGTCCAAGCCTTGCGGCGGGCGGTTGCGATGCGAGGACAGGATCGCGCATTCCATCTTCTCGAGGAAACGGATGGTGCGCTTGGTGCCGTCGCCGGCGCTCCATCTGCCCTTGCCGCCGGAACCTTCCCGAATGTGGAAATCCTCGAGCAGCACGGGAAAGCGCAGTTCCAGCACTTCCGGGTCGGTGAGGCGCGAATTGGTCATGTGGGTGTGGACGCCGGAAGTGCCGGCAAAGCCGCGGCCGGAGTTCATTTGGCCGGCGGGCGAGCCGGAACAAATCGTCTCGTAATATTGGTACTGCTTGTTGCCGAAGGTCAGGTTGTTCATGGTGCCTTGCGCGTTGGCCATGGCGCCCATGGCGCCGAACAGCGCATTGGTGACGTGCTGCGAGGTCTCGACATTGCCGGCCACGACGGCGGCAGGGTAGGCGGGTTTGAGCATGCAGCCGTCGGGAATGATGATGTTGATTGGCCGCAAACAACCGGCATTCATCGGGATCATGTCTTCGACCATGACGCGGAAGGCATAAAGGACCGCCGCGCGGGCAACCGGCTCGGGCGCATTGAAATTGTTCTTCATGACCGGCGACGTGCCGGTGAAGTCGACAGTCGCCTCGCGCCGTTGCCGATCCACCGTGATCTTCACCTTGATGAGCTGGCCGGTATCGGTCGGATATTCATAGTCGGAAGCGTCCGGCAGCCGCTCCAGCACACGACGCACGCTCTCGGCGGCATTGTCCTGGACATGGCTCATATAGGCTTCGACGACATCGAGGCCGAAATGCGCGACCATCTTGCGCAGTTCCGCGACGCCTTTCTCGTTGGCGGCGATTTGCGCCTTGAGGTCGGCGATGTTCTGATGCGGATTTCGGGCCGGCCAGCGGTGGTCGGTAAGCAGCGTTTCCAGTTCCTTCTCGCGGAAGCGGCCGCGATCGACAATGCGGAAATTGTCGAACAGCACGCCTTCCTCGTCGACCGTGGTAGCGAGGGGGGTCATCGAGCCGGGCGCCGTGCCGCCGATGTCGGCGTGGTGGCCACGCGAGGCGGCCCAAAACAGGATTTTCTGCTGAGCGTCGTCGAAAACCGGCGTCACCACGGTGATATCGGGCAGATGGGTGCCGCCATTGTAGGGGGCGTTGAGGGCAAAGACGTCGCCGGGGTGGATGTCGCCGGAATTCAGCCGGATGATGGTTTCGACCGAACGATCCATGGAGCCCAGATGCACCGGCATGTGCGGCGCATTGGCGACCAGCGCGCCGTTGTGGTCGAAGACGGCGCAGGAGAAATCCAGCCGCTCCTTGATGTTGACGGAATAGGCGGTGTTCTGCAGCGTCACGCCCATCTGCTCGGCGATCGACATGAACAGATTGTTGAAGACTTCCAGCATCACCGGATCGGCCTCGGTGCCGAGCGCTGCCTGCCGCTGCTTCTCCTCGACGCGGCGTAACAGCACATGGTTCTTGGCGGTGATCTCGGCCTGCCAGCCCGGCTCGACGACGATGGTCTGGTTCGGCTCGATGATCAGCGCAGGGCCGGCAATTCTATGCCCGGGCTTGAGCCCTTCGCGGCGAATGATGCCGGCGTCGCGCCAGATGCCGTCGGAGAAGATTTTTCGTACTTCCAAAGGACTTGCGGCGATGTCTTCGAGTGCGGAATCGCTTTCGTCGCGTCCCGTGCCACCGGTATCGGTCCCCTCGACGCCGACGGTCTCGACGATCATCGGCTTGTTGTCATAGACGAAACCGAACTGCGCCTTGTGGGCAATTTCGAAATCGCGCTTGGCCTTGAAGATCGAGTCTTCCTCGAAATTCACCGGCAGTGTCGTGTCGGTGCCGTCATATCGAATGTGAAGCACCGGCTTAGCGGCAACCATGTCTTCGGCGATGCCCTGCACTGCGAATTCGGCGAAGACGGCTTTTCTCAAGGCGGCAATCAGGTTGCCGATCTCGGTTCTGGACTCTTCCGCCAGCGGCTTCAGCAGCGCCTGCTGGCGCGAGGCAAAAACCGAGGACAGGCCAATGCCATAGGCCGACAGCAGGCCGGAAAAGGGATGGATCAGCACTGCTTCCATGCCGAGCGCGTCGGCAACCAGGCAAGCATGCTGGCCGCCGGCGCCGCCGAAGCAATTGAGCAGATATTCGGTGACGTCGTAGCCGCGCTGGACGGAAATCTTCTTGATGGCATTGGCCATGTTTTCCACGGCGATGGTGACGAACCCTTCGGCGACAGCCTCGGGCGTGCGGCCGTCGCCGATTTCGGCGGCCAGTGCGGTGAATTTTTCGCGCACCGTTTCGACGTCGAGCGGCTGGTCCTGGGCGGGACCAAAGATCTTCGGAAAGAAATCGGGCTGCAGCTTTCCCAGCATGACATTGGCATCGGTGACGGCCAGAGGCCCGCCGCGGCGATAGGCGGCCGGGCCGGGATTGGCGCCGGCGGAATCGGGTCCGGCGCGGAAACGGCCGGCCTCGTAGTGGAGGACCGAGCCGCCGCCGGCGGCGACGGTGTGGATGCGCATCATCGGCGCGCGGATCCGCACGCCGGCGACCTCGGTGTCGAAGGCACGCTCATACTCGCCGTCATAGTGGGCGACATCGGTGGAGGTGCCGCCCATGTCGAAACCGATGACCTTGCCGAAGCCGGCAAGCTTCGCCGTCTCGACCATGCCGACAACGCCGCCCGCTGGCCCGGATAGCAACGCGTCCTTGCCCTGGAACATGTCGGCGGCGGTCAGGCCGCCAGAGGACATCATGAACATGAGGTGAGGAGATTGGCCGGGCGCCGCGCCCAATTCCCCAGCCACCTTCTGCACATATCTCGACAGGATCGGCGACAGATAGGCGTCGACCACGGCGGTGTCGCCCCGGCCGACCAGCTTGATCAGCGGCGACACCTCATGGCTGACGGAAACCTGGCCGAAGCCGAGCTTTCGGCAGACCTTTGCCACCGCCTTCTCGTGGTCGGGGTATTTCCAGGCATGCATGAAGACGATGGCCACGGCGTCAATGCCATCGGCTTTCGCCTGCTCGATCGCCGGCCGGCAAGCGGCGATGTCGAGCAGCCGTTCGATGCTGCCATCGGCGCGCACGCGCTCATCGATCTCGATGACGCGCTCATAGAGCTGTTCGGGAAGGATGATCTCCTTGGCGAAGATGTCCGGCCGCGCCTGATAGGCGATCTTCAGCGCGTCGCGAAACCCCTTGGTGATGAGCAGAAGCACCCGGTCGCCCTTGCGCTCCAGAAGGGCGTTGGTGGCGACGGTGGTGCCCATCTTGATGTCGCCGATCAGGCCCGGCGGGATTGCGCCGCCGGAGGACAGGCCGAGAAGGTCGCGAATGCCCTGGATAGCGGCATCGGCATAGGCTTCGGGATTTTCGGAGAGAAGCTTGCGCGGATGCAGCCCGCCTTGCGGGTCGCGGCCGATGACGTCGGTGAAGGTGCCGCCGCGATCGATCCAGAAATCCCACGTCGCGGTCATGGCAGCTCCCGGCAGTTTCAGTTCGATTTGTTCAACACATCCTGTTAGTTCGCCGTTGTCTGACGGGCAATCGCAAACGGGCCAGATGATATTACATACGGAAACGCAACGTTACGAAACTCATGGCCATCTGATGCATTTCCCCTTCGACCGTTCACCGCAACGTGAACGTGTAGTGAAGGAGAGATGTTATGAAAAAGCTCATTCTTGCGTCCGTTTCCGCTTTGGCGTTGCTCGGCGTTGCTGCCTGCAGCGACAGCGGCACGGACAACACCACCACCCAGAGCACCAATCCGCCAGCTGCCGAGCAGCCGATGAAGCCGGCGACGCCGGAAGCCACGCCGCCGGCGACCGATAACTCGACCACGAAGAGCATCACACCCGAGAAGCCTGCCGAGCCGGCTCCGGCAACACCAGCTCCTGCGCCCGCGCAGTAGTCAACAAAGCAGTACTCGTGTGATGATTGAGGAAGGCCGGCTTGTGCGCCGGCCTTTCTCATATTGTCCGCGCCCCGTGGCTACATCCCCCTTCGGCGCCACAGCGACCGGTTGCGCCAAGGCTGCGGCACTGTCCCGGCTTGATAGCAAGGGGCCGTGGCCCTAAGAAGCAGGCCATGTCGATTTGGGATCGCCTTGGCGAGTTCATCACGCGCGTTTCATCCTCAACCTCGTCCGGCGTCGCCGACGTCGTGGAGGCCGTGCGCACGATTTTCTCCGGCGACGCTGATCTGCGCCGGCGTGTCGCTTTCTCGGTGGCGATGATCGCGCTGTCGGCCAAGATGGCCAAGGCCGATGGCATCGTGACCCAGGACGAGGTGCGGGCGTTCCAGGAAATATTCGAGGTACCGCCGAAGGAGACGCGCAATGTGGCGCGGCTCTTCGATCTCGCCCAGCGCGACGTTGCCGGTTTCGAAACCTATGCCGAGCGGATGGCGCAACTGTGCGGCTCGGGTCATTCCAACTGCGTGATGCTGGAAGACATACTCGACGGTCTGTTCCACATCGCCAAGGCCGATGGGCTGGTGCATGAGCGCGAAGGCCACTTCCTGCATCGTATCGCCGAGATTTTCCGCATCGACGAGGCCCATTACGAGAGCATCATGGCGCGGCACGTCAATCTCGGAGCAGGTGATCCCTATGTCGTGCTCGGCATCGAACGCGGCAAGCCGTTCGAAGAAGTCAGGAAGCGTTATCGCAAGCTGGTCTCCGACAATCATCCGGACCGGCTGATCGCGCGCGGCCTGCCGCAGGAGTTCATCAAGATCGCAACGACCAGGGTGGCGGCGATCAACGCCGCCTATGAGATGATCGAGCGGGGCCTGCGGCACGCATGAGCGGCTTCCTGCCCGACGAGCCCAGCGCCGAGGTCAGGGTATCGCCGAATTTCGGTCCGCGGCGCGACACGCTTAGGCCCGACATGATCGTGCTGCATTACACTGGAATGGCGACCGGTGCCGGCGCCGAAGCATGGCTGTGCGATCCGGCCAGCGAGGTCTCGTCGCACTATCTCGTGCATGAGAGTGGCCACATCGTGCAGATGGTCAGGGAAAGCGATCGCGCCTGGCACGCCGGCCAGAGCTCGTGGTTCGGACGCGCCGACATCAATTCCTGCTCGATAGGCATCGAGATCGTCAATCCGGGACATTCGCTGGGCTATCCCGGTTTTCCCAGGCGACAGATCGATGCGGTGATCGGCCTGTGCGCCGGGATCGCAGGTCGGCACTCGATTGCCGCCGAGCGAGTGCTGGCGCATTCCGACGTGGCGCCGGGGCGCAAGATCGATCCGGGCGAGAAGTTCCCATGGCGGGCGCTGTTTGCGGCCGGCGTCGGCCATCTCGTGGCGGCCGCACCCGTCAGGCGAGGGGCCGTGCTCAAGACCGGAGACACCGGCGCCGATGTCGAGGCGTTGCAGTCGATGCTGGCGCTCTATGGCTATGGCGTCGAGATATCAGGCATTTTCGACCGGCAGACGGAGATTGTCGTCGAAGCGTTTCAGCGACATTTCCGGCCGCGCAAAGTGGATGGTGTTGCTGATGGCTCGACACAGCGGACGCTAGAAAGGCTGCTTGCTTCCGTAAGGTCTTGATCTCGGGGGAAGCTGTTCCCAAGGTACTCATTCCAGTCCTTAAGTTACAAGCTGTCACTCAAAGTGACTTGCCTGGCCTTGTTTGGCACCAATTCGAGCTTCAAACGGCTGGCGTGCAAGTTGTCGGACCCCCAGCCCCCCGGATGTTCCGATATTGATTAAGCGTTGCTGCGTGAACACCTTCACGCGGTTCAGACAGAACAGGATCACATGCAGAAATTGACCGTTTTAACGGCAGCTGTTGCTGCCGGCGTAATGACTTTTGCCTTCGGTGCCGCGAATGCCAGCCCTCGGGCTGATCAAGGGCTCGTCGCGGTATCCGCAAAACCCAGCAAGGCAGGCCAAGACGCCAAGGCCACGAAGCGGTCTCCCGTGAAAATGGAAAAGGCAAGTTTTGCCAAGCCGAAGAAATCCGCCAAGAGGCAGACGAAGCGCGGCCGCAAGACCTTGGACATGGCGACAACGGCGTCGATCGGCCTCACGAACGCGGCTGCGTCGACGGCAGCAGTGGCCGGCGGCGGTCAGTATTCGGCGATCGTCGCGCGCTATGCCGCGAGCTACGGCGTACCGGTTTCGCTCGCTCACGCAGTCATCAGCATCGAGAGCAACTACCGGCCGAACATGGTCGGCAGCGCCGGCGAGATCGGCCTGATGCAGATCAAGCCGGCGACGGCGCGGATGATGGGCTACAACGGTTCGGCAAAGGGCCTCTTCGACCCCGACACCAACATCAAATACGGCATGAAGTACCTCGCCATGGCGCAGGACCTCGGCGGCGGCACCACCTGCGGCACGATCCTGAAATATAACGCCGGCCACGCCGCGACGCGGATGAACCCGGTGTCGGCCGCCTATTGCAGCAAGGTCAAGGTGCAGATGGCGGCGCTTTAGCCGACTGGTTGTGTGGAGCCGGCCGGAGCGGCCGGCTTTTTCGTTTGCGTTTTCGAGCGTGAACCCCTTTATACGCCTTGCCAGCTGGCCGGGCGGCCGCACCCGCAACAGCCGAAAGGCCGCGGGTGAGGAAAGTCCGGGCTCCATGGAGACACGGTGCCGGTTAATGGCCGGCGGGGGCGACCCCAGGGAAAGTGCCACAGAAAGCAAACCGCCACGATCTAATCGTGGCAAGGGTGAAAGGGTGGGGTAAGAGCCCACCGCGCGACTGGCAACAGGAGCGGCACGGTAAACCCCACCGGGAGCAAGACCGAATAGGGGCGGTGCGAGGGGAAACCCTCGAGGGCTGTTTCCGGCTCACCGTCCGGGTAGGTTGCGTGAGGCGTATGGCAACATGCGCCCAAGATGAATGGCCGCCACGTTCTCGCCTCGCAAGGGGCGAGGGCCATACAGAACCCGGCTTACAGGCCAGCTGGCAATTCTCTCCACGACATCGAAAAGAAGTCTTTGAGATCAGCAGGTTGCGCCCTCGGGCGCGCCTGCCGATTCAAGCTATTCAGCTACTTATCGTCGAAGCGGGAGCTACCGGTTGCTTGAAGTTGGTGCGATTAAATCGTAACTGGCGCAGGCGGTGGATGACGTGGTCGCAGCCGGCGAATACGCATCGGCGAGCGAGGTGATCCGAGATGCGCTCCGGCAATGGAAGGACCGGCGCGATCTGCATGGCTACACGGTCGAGGAGTTGCGCAAGCTCGTGCAGGAGGGGATCGACAGCGGGCCGGCACTGGAAGGGCCGCCACTCATGGAACGATTGCGCGCCAAATATCTGAAACTGGCAGAGACCAAGGGCTTTCAGGAGTGAAATACCGCTTGCTACCCCAAGCAGTGGTCGACCTCGAAAATATCGGTGACTACATTGCCGGCCACGATCCATCGGCAGCTGTCCGCCTCGTGGATGCGTTGCAAAGACGGTGGGATTTGCTGACTTTGCATCCCTTCTCAGGCGCGCCACGCGACGATATCGCCCCGGCCATCCGGTCATCTGGTCGTTGGCGATTACCTCACTCTGTACCGGGTCGGCGACGACGCGATCGAAATCATCCGCGCGCTGCACGGCAAACGCAAGATCGAAGCCGACGACCTCGGTTCATGATCGACGCCCCGGTCAGCCGCTGATCTTGTCCAGCGACGCCTCGACCGCCTTCCAGAGCTCTTCCACCGGCTCACAACCGACCGAGAGGCGAACGAAACCGGCGGCAACCGCATCGCCTCTCTTAGATCGGCGTTCGGCGGAGCTATGGACGCCGCCAAAGGATGTTGCGGCCTGCATCAGATCGCAGTTGTTGATGAAATCCTCGGCCTTGTCTTCAGAGGCAAGCTCGAAAGAGATGAGAAAGCCGAAGCGCTCCATCTGGGCTCGGGCAAGGTTGTGCGACGGGTCGCTCTCCAGTCCGGGAAAACGCAGGCCGCTGATTGCCGGGTGGCCCTTCAGCCGCCGTGCGATCACTTCCGCCGAAGAGCACATGCGGTCGAAGCGCACATCCAGCGTTTCGAGGCCGCGATGCACCAGCCATGCCTCGAACGGTCCGGGAATGCTGCCGGAGATTTCTCGCCAGCCGGTCACGGCGGCGATGATATCGGCATTGCGGCTGGCGACATGGCCGAACAGAACGTCGGAATGGCCATTGGGCGCCTTGGTGTCGGCGGCAACGACTATATCAGCGCCATGGTCGAGCGGGCGCTGTCCGAAGGGCGTCATTGTCGTGTTGTCGACGGCAAGGAGCGCACCGGCCATTTGAGCGGCTTTTGCAACGGCCGCGATATCGCAGATATCCAGTCCCGGGTTGGCTGGGGTTTCGACGAAGGCAAGGCGGTAACCTTCGAAGCCACCGTCGAGGAAGGTCGATGTCGGCCTCATATCGTACGTGACGCCAAACGGCTTCAGGAAGCGGTCGGCCAGGGCCCTTGTCGTGTGGTAGCCGTCCGCAGGCAGCAGGATACGGTCGCCGGCCTTAAGCAGGCCGAAAAACACCGAACAGATTGCAGCCATCCCGGACGGAAAGGCGACGCAGGGTGCACCTTCCAGATGCGCCAGCATATGCTCGACCGCGTCCCAGGTCGGGTTGCTGAAGCGACCGTACTGATCGAAACCGGTGGCGTCGCCGGGCGTGTGATAGATCGCGGCCATGGTCAGCGGCAGGGGGATCGGATCGCCCTTGGCGAGCCCACTGTCGCGCAGGTGGGGAAGTGCCGCAGCGCGTGCGTTCGCTGTTTCAGACATCGATTCTCAGAACCCTCTGGTGACCACTGGATGCGGCGAGACGCTATGCCGGGCGGTGGCTCGCGGCAAGGCGCGTCCGGTTGGGCCAGGCGGGTCTAAACGCTTCGTTAGGCTTAATGGACCATAAAGACGAGACGTGCCGTCAAGGCTGCTCTCATTGGTCGCGGCGCGCGTGTTTGTGAAGCCATTCCCGTTGACGCCCATAGTGCCCCATGATATCCCATTTCGATACTCAAGCCTTCGTTCCGCGTCACGGTAAAGCGTACGCCAATCGGGCAGCCGCGGCGGCTGCGCGTTTGCCGGTTTTTGCCCTTATGGACGAGGCTGACACGGGGCAGGGAGCGCGTTGCGGCGGCGCGTGCGGCAAGATGGAGAGGGGTGCGGCGGCGCAAGCGGCTGTGACGTTCAATGGACCGGTTTCTGTCAAACACGGTGAGCAGGATCGATGCGAAGGGGCGGGTTTCCGTTCCGGCGCATTTCCGTGCCGTCGTGCAGAAGCGCGGCTACTCGGAACTCTATGGGTTGCGCTGTCTCGACCAGCCGGCGATGGATGTCGGGGGGCTCGACCTGCTCGACCGCTACGAGGAGCGCATCGCACTCGAAGATCCCTTCCTGCAGACGGCGGACGACATGTCGTTCTTCTGCCATGGCGATGGCGCCTTCCTGAAGCTCGACCAGGACGGCCGCATCACGATGAGCGATTTCATTCGCGAGCATACCGGCATTTCGGCGGAGGTGGCCTTTGTCGGGCGCGGCAATTTCTTTCAGATCTGGGAGCCGGGACGGCTAGCTGCCTATGGGGCGCAGGCGCGTGCCCGGCTTTTGCAGCTTCGGCAGGGGACGAAGCCTGGGGAGCGACCGGAATGACGGTGGGCCACGGCGATGACCTTCACGCCGTTGGCGGATCGGCCCGCCACATTCCGGTCCTCCTTGGCGAAGTGCTCGAAGCGCTGGCGCCAGCGGAGGGCGACATCATCATCGACGGCACGTTCGGCGCCGGCGGCTACACCAAGGCCATTCTGGCGACGGGCGCTTCCGTCGTGGCGATCGACCGCGATCCGGATGCCATCGCCGCCGGGCGCGATCTCGAGGCGCAATCCGGCGGCCGATTGAGGTTGGTGCAGGCGCCATTCTCGACGCTGGACGAGCACGTCGAGAGCGCTGACGGCGTCGTGCTCGACATCGGCGTGTCGTCGATGCAGCTCGACCAGGCCGAACGCGGGTTCTCGTTCCGCGCCGACGGACCGCTCGACATGCGCATGGCGCAAGCGGGCCTGAGCGCCGCCGATGTCGTCAATTCCTTCAAGCCGGGCGATCTCGCCCGCATCTTCGGCTTCCTCGGCGAGGAGCGTCACGCTGGCCGTATTGCCCGCATGATCGAGGCTCGCCGCGAAAAGCGGCCGTTCGAGCGCACGCTGGAACTGGCTGACGCCATCGAGACACATGTCGGCCGCGGACCAAAGGACAAGATCCATCCGGCCACGCGCGTCTTCCAGGCGTTGCGCATCTTCGTCAATGACGAGCTTGGCGAACTGGCGAAGGCCTTGTTGGCCGCCGAACGCGCGCTGAAGCCGGGCGGGCGGCTCGCCGTGGTAACGTTCCATTCGCTGGAAGACCGCATCGTCAAGCGCTTCATCGCCGATCGCGCCGACGCCGTGACAGGCTCACGCCATATGCCCGAGGCACAGGCGCGCACCGCGACCTTCCGCAAGTCAGGCGGCGGCGTGACTGCCGGCGATGCCGAGGTCGCGGCCAACCCGCGCGCCCGTTCGGCCAGGCTGCGCGCGGCCATCCGCACCGAGGCACCCGCCCGCAACAGCGACTTTTCGATCTTCGGCCTTCCAAAACTTCCCGGCATCGACCGGCCGGGGGAGAGGTAAGCACGTGTTTCGTACCAGCGACATCGTCCTGATCGCCGTCATGGTTTCGGCGGCGGCCCTTACCTACAAGACCAAGCGCGAGGCCGAGGAACAATTGGCAGCGGTGCAGAAGATCCATGAGCAGATCCGCTATGAGGAGGACACGATCGACCTGCTCAAGGCCGACTGGAGCCTGCTCACCCAGCCGTCGCGGCTGCAGAAGCTGGCCGACCTCTACAAGTCGCAGCTCGAACTCCAGCCGGTCAGCGCCCGCCAGATCGTCGGTATCGGCGACCTGCCGGCCAAAGCCCTGGATATTCAGGACATCCTTAAAGGACGCGAGGGCGGCATGGCCGACAATTCCGACAAGGCGTCCCCGGACGGCAAGGATCCCGTTGTGACCGGAGGCATCGCCCAATGATCGGCAAACTGCTGAAGCGCAGCACCAAGGCCGGTGAAGGCGGATCGATCGTTGTCGAGGGCGCCCGCAAGGCGACCGGCGGCAAGGGCAGAACGCGCATCGTGATGACGATGGCGGTGTTCTTCGGCATCTTCGCGACTATTTCCGGGCGGCTGGTCTATCTCGGCTTCCAGACCCCCGACATGTCGGGCGGCCCGCAGAGCCGGGTGACGGCATCGCGGCCCGACATTGTCGATCGCAACGGCGAAGTGCTGGCGACGGATATCAAGACGGCCTCGCTGTTCGCCGAACCGCGGCGCATCGTCGACGCCGACGAGGCGATCGAGAAGCTGTCGACGGTTCTGCCCGAGATCGACTACGAGCAGACCTACCACAAGCTCAAAAGCGGCGCCGGCTTCGTCTGGCTGCAGCGGCAGCTGACGCCCAAGCAGCAGTCCGACATCATGCAGCTCGGCATTCCGGGCTTCGGCTTCCGCACCGAGAAGCGCCGTTTCTATCCGAGCGGCGAGACCTCTTCCTACGTTGTCGGGCTCACCAACATCGACAACCAGGGCATCTCCGGCATGGAGAAATATGTCGATGAGCAGGGTTTGAGCGACTTGCAGGCATCGGGCCTGGCGGTGGCCAAGGATCTGAAGCCGGTGAGGCTTTCGATCGATCTGCGCGTCCAGCATGTGGTGCGCGACGAGATCGCCGCCGGCCTGGAGCGCTATCGCGCCATGGGCGCTGGCGCCGTTGTGCTCAACGTCAAGACCGGCGAAGTGGTGGCAATGGCCTCGGTGCCGGATTTCGATCCGAACAATCCCTACAATGCACAGGAGAAGGACCGGCTGAATCGGATGTCGGCGGGGCTCTATGAGATGGGCTCGACCTTCAAGAGTTTCACCTCGGCCATGGCGCTCGATTCCGGCAAGGCAACGATGGCGAGCCGCTTCGACGCTTCGCATCCAATCCGGGTCGGCCATCAGGCCATTCACGATTTCCACGGCAAGAACCGTGTGCTGTCATTGCCGGAGGTGTTCCTCTATTCGTCCAATATCGGGTCGGCGAGAGAGGCCGAGATGGTCGGCATCGAGGGGCACCGCGAATTCCTGCATCGCCTTGGAATTTTGGACAAGATGCAGACCGAACTGCCGGAAGTCGCTCGGCCGACTGAACCGAAGATCTGGAAACAGGTCAATTCGTTCACCATCGCTTTCGGCCATGGCGTATCGACGACGCCGCTGCAAGCGGCTGTCGGCTGCGCGGCGCTGATGAATGGCGGCTATCTGATGAACCCTACCTTCCTGGTCCGCACGCAGGCAGAAGCGATGGCTATGGCCAAGAAAGTGGTCAGCGAAAAGACGGTCGATGGCATGCGCTATCTCTATACGCTCAACGCCGAGAAGGGCTCGGCCAGAAACGCCCGGGTCCCCGGCTACCGCGTTGGCGGCAAGACTGGAACGGCCGAGAAGGTCATCAATGGCCGCTACTCGAAGGAATTGAATTTCAATACCTTCGTCGCCGCCTTCCCGATGGACGATCCGCAATACCTCGTGTTCACGATCGCCGACGCCCCGCACCCGGAAAAGCCCGGCATGACAGACGTCGCGGCCGCAAATGCAGGGGTTATCGCCGGCAATATCATCAAGCGATCCGCGGCCATGCTTGGCGTGAAGCCAGATTTCAGCCATGAAAATGGTGCAACGCTGGTTTCCTATCAGTGATTCTCAGGGCGCGCCGGCAACTGCGCGCTATTTTGTTGTGGTGAACGGGACTCGATGAAGCTCAGAGATCTAGCCGGTATCCTGCCAGTCGAAGGAACAGCTTCCGCCGATCTGGAGGTTACCGGGATTTCGTCGGATTCCCGCCAGGTAAAGCCCGGCGTCGTCTTCTTCGCGCTCGCCGGTACCAAGGCGGACGGCGCGACCTATGCCGCCGACGCTGCCCAGCGTGGCGCCGCTGCAATCGTAGCAGGCAGCGCCATCGCCGGGTTGCCGGTTCCATTGCTGGCGGTCGATGATCCGCGCCTGGCGCTGGCGCTAAGCGCGGCCCGCTATTTCGGCAAGCAGCCTGAGACCATGGTCGCGGTGACCGGCACCAGCGGCAAGACATCGGTCGCCGCCTTCACCAGGCAGATCTGGGAGCAGGCCGGCTATGCCGCCGCTTCGATCGGCACCACCGGCGTGGTGGCGCCGGGTCGCAACGACTATGGCTCGTTGACGACACCCGATCCGGTCGCCTTGCACCAACTGCTCAAGGAATTGGCGGATGCCGGCGTCACCCACGCCTCGATGGAAGCCTCCAGCCATGGGCTCGACCAGCGCCGCCTCGACGGCGTCAAGCTGGCGGCAGGCGGCTTCACCAATCTCGGCCGCGACCATATGGACTATCATCCGACCGTCGAGGATTACCATCGCGCCAAATTGCGCCTGTTCGACAGTTTGCTGCCGAAAGGCGCACCGGCCGTCATTTTCGCCGACGATCCGTGGTCGGCGCCGACGATCCAGGCGGCGCAGGCTGCCGGGCTCGACGTGCTGACGGTGGGCCGCCATGGCGATTTCCTCAAGCTGAAGCGGGTCGAGCACGAGCGCCATCGCCAGCGCGCCGAGGTCGAGGCCGGCGGCGTGCTCTACGAGGTCGACCTGCCGCTCGCTGGCGATTTCCAGATATCGAACGCGCTGGTTTCGGCGGGGCTTGCCATTTCCACTGGAACACCTGTCGCCAAAGCCTTGATGGCATTGGAGAAACTGAAGGGCGCGCCGGGCCGGCTCGACCTTGTTGGCACCACCACCAACGGCGCGCCGGTCTATGTCGACTACGCTCACAAGCCCGATGCGCTGGAAAACGTTCTGGCCTCGGTGCGCCCCTTCACCACCGGTCGCGTCATCGTCGTGTTCGGCTGCGGCGGGGACCGCGACCGCGGCAAGCGGCCGATCATGGGCGAGATCGCGACGCGGCTGGCCGATGTCGTCATCGTCACCGACGACAATCCGCGCTCGGAAGTGCCGGAAACGATCCGCGCCGCTATTCTTGCCGCCGCGCCAGACGCCATCGAAATCGGCGACCGGCGCCAGGCGATCCACGAGGCGGTCGCCATGCTGCATGCCGGCGACACGCTGATCGTGGCCGGCAAGGGCCACGAGGAAGGCCAGACGATCGGCACCGAAACGCTGCATTTCTCAGATCATGAGGAAGTCCGCGCGGCGCTGCGGGAGCGTGCCGCATGAGCTTGCTGTGGACCTCCGAGGCGCTGGTTGCCGGCATGGACGGGCGGCCGCTCGGGCCGATGCCGGAAGGCATATCCGGTATTTCGATCGACAGCCGCAGCCTGCAACCGGGCGACGCCTTCTTCGCCATCAAGGGCGAGGTGATGGACGGTCATGACTTCGCCACTGCCGCCATCAAGGCCGGCGCCGGCGTGCTGGTGGTGGCGGAAGGCAAGCTGCCGTCGCTCGGTCGGCTGACGGCACCGATCATCGTCGTCGAAGACGTGCTGGTGGCACTTGAGAAGCTTGGTGTCGCTGCGCGCGCCCGCTCCGAGGCCAAGATCATTGCGGTGACCGGTTCGGCCGGCAAGACCACCACAAAGGAAGCGCTGCGCCACGTCCTGTCGGCGGTCGGCAAGGTGCATGCCTCGGCGCAGTCCTTCAACAATCACTGGGGGGTGCCGCTGACGCTGGCGCGGATGCCGGTCGATTGCGACTATGCCGTGTTCGAAATCGGCATGAACCATCCCGACGAAATCCGGCCACTGGTCAAGATGGTGAGGCCGCATGTCGCCATCGTCACCATGATCGCGGCGGCGCATCTTGGCTTCTTCCGCAATCTCGATGAGATCGCCAGGGCCAAGGCCGAGATATTCGAAGGCCTGGAGCCTGACGGCGCAGCCGTCCTCAATCGCGACGATGGGCGCTGGAAGCTTCTGGACAAGATGGCGCATGCCGCCGGAGTCGAGCACGTGTACGGCTTCGGCGAGAATGCGCGCTCGACCTTCAGGCTGGTCAAATGCGAGCTCCATGCCGACCATTCCGACATCACCGCCAGGATCGGCGGCCACGAGGTGACGGCCCGGGTCGGTGCGCCCGGCCGCCACATGGTGCAGAACGTGCTGGCGGTGCTGGGTGCGGCGCATCTGGTCGGCGCCGATCTCGACAGAGCGGCGCTGGCGCTGGCCGATCTTTCGGCCGAGCGCGGCCGTGGCAAGCGCCATGTGCTACGCCACCCCGGCGGGCCGATCACGCTGATCGACGAGAGTTACAACGCCAACCCGGCGTCGATGGGCGCCGCCATGGCGCTGCTCAATGCGACGCCGGTGACAGGCGAGGGCCGGCGCATCGCCGTGCTAGGCGATATGCTGGAACTCGGCGACCATTCGGCCAAGCTGCATGCCGCCCTTGCCGATCTCATCGTCGGCACCGGGACGCAGACAGTCTTTCTCGGCGGGCCGGAAATGCGGGCGCTGGCCGAGAGGCTGCCAGGCGAAATCAAGACGGAATACCGCGCCGGCGTCGAGGAACTGAAGCCGGTGCTGCTTGCCGCGCTGAAGCCGGGCGACGTGGTCATGATCAAATCGTCGAAGGGCATCGGTTTTGCAAAACTGGTCGATGCGCTGCTGGGCAAGTTCCCGGCTCAAACGACAAGCAAACAGACCTAGGTCGGGGGACGATAAGCGCATGTTCACACTGCTCGTCGATTTTGCGGACAAGATCTCGGTCTTCAATGTCTTCCGCTACATCACCTTCCGCACCGGTGGAGCGCTGATCACCTCGGCACTCATCGTCTTCATCTTCGGACCGACCATCATCAATTCGCTGCGGTTGCGGCAAGGCAAGGGCCAGCCGATCCGCGCCGACGGGCCGCAGACGCATTTCAAGAAGGCCGGTACCCCGACCATGGGTGGGCTGATGATCCTGTCGGGCATCATCGGGTCGTCGCTGCTATGGGCGAACCTGTCGAGCATCTATGTCTGGGTGGTGCTGCTGGTGACGCTGGGCTTCGGCTCGATCGGCTTCTATGACGACTATCTGAAGGTGACCAAACAGTCGCATCTCGGCTTTTCCGGCAAGGCACGGCTGGCGCTTGAATTCGTCATTGCCGGCATCGCCGCCTGGGTGATCATGCACAACGGCCAGGCGCCGTTCTCGTCGTCGCTGACATTCCCCTTCGCCAAGGAATTCATCATCAATCTCGGCTGGTTCTTCATCCCGTCCTCCTGCTTCGTCATCGTCGGCGCCGGTAATGCGGTGAACCTGACCGACGGCCTCGACGGGCTGGCGATCGTGCCGATCATGATCGCGGCGGCGTCCTTCGGCGTCATCGCCTATCTGTCCGGCAACGCCGTGTTTGCAGAATACTTGCAGATCCATTTCGTGCCCGGCACCGGCGAACTGGCGGTCGTGCTCGGCGCGGTCATCGGCGCCGGCCTCGGCTTCCTCTGGTTCAACGCGCCGCCGGCGGCGATCTTCATGGGCGACACCGGCTCGCTGGCCATGGGCGGCCTGATCGGCACTGTTGCCGTCGCCACCAAGCATGAGATCGTGCTGGTCATCGTCGGCGGGTTGTTCGTCGTCGAAATCCTGTCGGTCATCATCCAGGTCGGCTACTTCAAGATGACCGGCAAGCGGGTGTTCCTGATGGCGCCGATCCACCATCATTTCGAAAAGCTCGGCTGGACCGAAAGCCAGGTTGTGATCCGCTTCTGGATCATCGCCGTCATCCTGGCGCTGGTCGGCCTGTCCACCCTGAAGCTGAGATAGGAGCCCACTTGATCCCCGCCGCATCCTTCGCAGGCAAGCATGTTTCGCTCTTCGGGCTCGGTGGCTCGGGGATCGCGACGGCGCGCGCGCTGATCGCCGGCGGGGCGGACGTGCTGGCCTGGGACGACAACCCCGACAGCGTTGCCAAGGCGGCGGCGGACGGCATCGCAACCAGCGATTTGCGCGGCGCCGACTGGGCGAAGTTCTCGGCTTTCGTGCTGTCGCCGGGCGTGCCGCTGACGCATCCCAAGCCGCATTGGACTGTGGAACTGGCGCGTGGTTCCGGCGTCGAGATCATCGGCGACATCGAGCTTTTCTGCCGTGAGCGGATGCTCGCCGCGCCGGCAGCGCCGTTCATCGCCATCACCGGCACCAACGGCAAGTCGACGACGACCGCGCTGACCGCGCATATCCTCAAAGCGGCGGGACGCGACACCCAGATGGGCGGCAATATCGGCCGCGCGGTGATGACGCTCGATCCGCCCGAGCCCAATCGGCATTATGTCGTCGAATGCTCGTCGTACCAGATCGATCTCGCGCCCTCGATCAACCCGACGGCCGGCATCCTGCTCAATTTGACGCCGGACCATCTCGATCGGCACGGCACCATGCAGCACTACGCCTCGATCAAGGAACGGCTGGTCGCCGGCAGCGAGACTGCGATCATCGGCATCGACGATTCCTGGTGCGCTCAGATCGCCGAGCGGCTGGAGCGGGCGGGGCGGCATGTCATCCGCATTTCCAAGCGGCTGCCGCTGACCGACGGCTATTTCGCCGAGGGCGGCAACCTGATGGAGGCGGTGAACGGCCGCTACAGCCGCGTCGCTTTCCTCGAAGGCATCGGCTCGCTGCGCGGCCAGCACAATGCGCAAAACGCGTTGGCGGCGGTCGCTGCTTGCCTCAAGGTCGGGCTGGACCTCGGCGAAATCCAATCCGGACTGGAAAGTTTTCCCGGCCTTGCTCACCGCATGGAGCAGGTCGGCCGCAAGGATCATGTGCTGTTCGTCAACGATTCCAAGGCGACCAATGCCGACGCGGCGGCACCGGCTTTGTCGAGCTTTCCGCGCATCTACTGGATCGCCGGCGGCCTGCCCAAGGAGGGCGGTATTGAGCCGCTGCGCGGCTTCTTCCCGCGCATCGCCAAGGCCTATCTGATCGGCGAGGCGGCGCCCGCCTTTTCGGCGACACTGGGCGAGGCCGTGCCCTACGAAATATCGGGCACGCTGGCTGCTGCGGTCGAACATGCCGCGCATGATGCGGCTCAAGACGATGCGAGCGAAGTGGTGGTGCTGTTGTCGCCGGCCTGCGCCAGTTTCGACCAGTTCAAGAATTTCGAAGTCCGCGGCGAAGCCTTCAGGCAAGCTGCGAATGCTATCGAGGGTGTGAAACCCATCGGAGGGGCACGATAATGCAGAGCCGTCTCGATAAAAGTCCGGTTGCGACCTGGTGGTGGACGATCGATCGCTGGTTCCTGGCGGCGTTCCTGTCGCTGATGGGGCTCGGCATCGTGCTGTCCTTCGCCGCCAGCCCGGCGGTGGCCGAACGCATCGGCCTCGACAGCTTCCACTTTGCCACCAGGCAGATCATCTTCACCGTGCCGGCGCTTGGCGTGATGTTGGCGGTATCCTTCCTCGAATCCCGGCAGATCCGGCGCATGGCGCTGATCATGCTGTGCCTGATGCTGGTGCTGATGGTGGCGGTGCTCTACATCGGCGTCGAGGTGAAGGGCGCGCGCCGCTGGGTGTCGCTAGCCGGCCTGTCGATCCAGCCGTCGGAATTCCTCAAGCCCGCCTTCGTCATCATGTGCGCCTGGCTGTTTGCCGAGCACAAGCGCCAGCCCGACATCCCGGGCAATCTGTTTGCCATGCTGCTGCTGGCGCTGGTCGTCTCGCTGCTGGTGGCGCAGCCGGATCTCGGCCAAACGATGCTGGTGACCGGTACCTGGGGTGTGATGTTCTTCATGGCCGGGCTGCCATGGCTGTGGATCATCGCGCTAGGCGGTGCGGGCGTCGGCGGCGTGTTCGCTGCCTATTCGGTGTTTCCGCACGTCGCCTTGCGCATTGACAAGTTCCTCACCGGCGAAGGCGACACGTTCCAGGTCGACATGGGCCGCGAGGCGCTGATCAATGGCGGCTGGTTCGGCGTCGGGCCGGGCGAGGGCACCGTCAAGCGGGTCATCCCGGACAGCCATGCCGACTTTGTCTTTTCGGTCGCCGGCGAGGAATTCGGGTTGATCATGTGCTTCTTCATCATGTCGATCTTCGCCTTCATCGTGCTGCGCGGACTCAACACGGCGCTGAAGGAACATGACGACTTCACCCGCTATGCGGTCGGCGGGTTGGTTACGGTGTTCGGCCTGCAGGCCGTCATCAACATGTGCGTCAACCTGCAGCTGGTGCCGGCCAAGGGCATGACGCTGCCATTCATCTCCTATGGTGGCTCCTCGCAGATCGCCATCGCCATCTCGATGGGCATGGTGCTGGCGCTGACGCGCAAGCGGCCCGAAAAGCGCAAGCAAATGGGCTTTGCCCTACCGCAACGCGCCTTGCCGGCGGAGTGATATGGCGAGAGGCGTCATCCTTCTCGCGGCAGGTGGAACCGGAGGGCATCTGTTTCCGGCCGAGGCGCTGGCGCATGAACTGAACGAGCGCGGCTGGACGGTGCATCTGGCCACCGACGACCGCGCCGAGCGGTTCGCCGCCCATTTCCCGGCGGCCGCCATCCATCCGATCCAGTCGGCGACAATGGGCTCGAAGAATCCCATCGCCTTGCTTGGTGCCTTCTGGAAAATCTGGCGCGGCGTGCGCCAGGCCTCCGCGGTCATCGCCAGGATCAAGCCGGATGCGGTCGTCGGCTTTGGCGGCTACCCGACCTTGCCGCCGCTCTATGCGGCGACACGGCGCAAGGTGCCGACGCTGATCCATGAGCAGAACGCAGTGATGGGGCGCGCCAACCGGGCGCTGGCCGGGCGTGTCGACGCCATCGCCGGCGGCTTCCTGCCACAGGACGCCAGTGCCACCGGCGCCAAGACGGTGACGACAGGCAATCCCGTCCGGCCTCCAGTGCTTGAAGCGGCCAAGACGCCTTATGCGGCATCGACCGGGGAGCAGCCGTTCAGGCTGCTGGTGTTCGGCGGCAGCCAGGGTGCGCAGTTCTTTTCGGACGCGGTGCCGACGGCCGTCGCGCTGCTTTCCGATGCGCAGCGCAAGCGGTTGATGATCACACAGCAGGCGCGCGCCGATGACGTGGCGCGGGTGAAGGCGGCCTATGCCGCACTTGGCGTCGCCGCCGAAGTCTCGCCGTTCTTCACCGACATGGCGCAACGCATAGCGGCGGCGCATCTGGTGGTCTCGCGCTCCGGCGCCTCGACCGTTTCGGAAATCGCCGTCATCGGCCGGCCGGCGCTGCTGGTGCCATATCCCTATGCGCTCGACCACGACCAGGCGGCGAACGCGGCGGCCCTTGCCGCCGCCGGCGGTGGCGAAGTGCATCCGCAATCCTCGCTTTCGCCCGAGCGCATCGCGGCCCTCATCGGCGGGCTGATGGACAGCCCCGAGCGGCTGGCGGCCATGGCGGCGGGAGCGAAATCGGCCGGCCGGCCCGACGCGGCACGGTTGCTCGCCGATCTCACAGAGGCTATTGCGTCCCAAAAAACCGTTTCGGACTTCAGGAAGGGGACGCACGCATGAAGATGCCGCAAACCATCGGCCTTGTGCATTTCATCGGTATTGGCGGCATCGGCATGAGCGGCATCGCCGAAGTGCTGCACAATCTCGGCTACAAGGTGCAGGGGTCCGACCAGGCCGACAGCGCCAATGTGCAGCGGCTGCGCGACAAGGGCATCGAATGCTTCGTCGGCCACCAGGCCGAAAATCTCGGCGATGCCGAGGTTGTCGTCGTCTCGACGGCGATCAAGAAAACAAACCCCGAACTGAAGGCCGCGCGCGAGAAGCTGCTGCCGATCGTGCGCCGCGCCGAGATGCTGGCCGAGCTGATGCGTTTTCGCCAGGCGGTGGCGATCGGCGGCACGCATGGCAAGACGACGACGACCTCGATGGTGGCGACCTTGCTCGAAGCCGGCGGGCTCGATCCGACGGTCATCAATGGCGGCATCATCAACGCCTATGGCACCAATGCGCGCATGGGCGATGGCGAATGGATGGTGGTCGAGGCCGATGAGAGCGACGGCACCTTCCTCAAGCTGCCGGCCGAGATTGCCGTCGTCACCAACATCGATCCCGAGCATCTCGACCACTATGGCAGCTTCGACAAGGTGCGCGAGGCGTTCCGCCAGTTCGTCGAGAACGTGCCATTCTACGGCTTCGGCGTGATGTGCACCGATCACCCGGAAGTGCAGGCCCTGGTCGGCCGCATCGAGGACCGCCGCGTCATCACCTATGGCGAGAACGCGCAGGCCGATGTGCGCTTCACCAACCACCGCATGGCGGGTGCCATTTCGGAATTCGACGTGGTGATCCGCAACCGCAAGAGCGGTGGCCAGACGACGATCGCCGGCCTGCGCCTACCGATGCCCGGTCGCCACAACGTCTCCAACGCGACGGCGGCGATCGCTGTCGCGCATGAACTTGGCCTGTCCGCCGAGGCGATCAAGAAGGGCCTGTCGTCCTTCGCCGGCGTCAAACGCCGCTTCACCCATACCGGTTCATGGAACGGCGTCGATGTGTTCGACGACTACGGCCATCATCCGGTTGAGATCTCGGCTGTGCTGAAGGCGGCGCGCAGCGCCACCAATGGCCGCGTCATCGCCATTGCCCAACCGCATCGCTTCACCCGGCTGCACGATCTGTTCAACGAGTTCTCCACCTGCTTCAACGACGCCGACACGGTGATGGTGGCGCCGGTCTACGCGGCCGGTGAAGAACCGATCGAAGGCGTGACCTCGGATGCGCTGGTGTCGCGCATCCGCGCCGGCGGCCATCGCGACGCACGCTACATCGAAGGTCCGGCAGCAATCGCGCCGATCGTCCGCGATATGGCCAAACCCGGGGACTTCGTCGTCTTCCTTGGCGCCGGCAACATCACCCAATGGGCTTATGCGTTGCCCAAGGAGCTTGGCGGGACGGTCTCATGATGTATGGCCAGGCCCTGATCGACAGACTTGGTGATCGGCTTACCGGCCTGCGTGGCCGCCTCACGCCGAATGCCGAGATGGACAAGATCACCTGGTTTCGCGCCGGGGGGCTGGCCGAAGTGCTGTTCCAGCCGGCCGACGAGGAGGACCTGGCCGCGTTCCTCAAAGCCGTTCCCGAGGAAATCCCGCTGACCGTCGTCGGCGTCGGCTCGAACCTTCTGGTTCGTGACGGCGGCATTCCGGGTTTTGTCATCCGGCTTTCGGCTAAAGGGTTTGGTGAGGCAGAAACTGTTTCGCCGACCACGATCAAGGCGGGCGCGGCCACACCCGACAAGCGCGTTGCCGCTGTGGCGCTGGATGCCGGCATTGGCGGCTTTCATTTCTATCACGGCATTCCGGGCGCCATCGGCGGCGCGCTGCGGATGAACGCCGGCGCCAACGGCGTCGAGACGCGCGAACGCGTCGTCGAGGTGCGTGCGCTCGACCGCAAGGGCAATGTGCAAATGCTGAGCAATGCCGACATGGGCTACGCCTACCGCCATTCGGCGGCACCATCCGGGCTGATCTTCACCTCGGCTTTGTTCGAGGGGTTTGCCGAGGACAAGGCAGCGATCAAGGCGGCGATGGACGCGGTGCAGAACCATCGCGAGACCGTGCAGCCGATCCGCGAAAAGACCGGCGGTTCGACCTTCAAAAATCCCGAGGGCACGTCAGCCTGGAAGGAGATCGACAAGGCGGGCTGCCGCGGCCTCATGATCGGCGGTGCGCAGATGTCGCCGCTGCATTGCAACTTCATGATCAATACGGGAACCGCGACCGGCTATGACCTCGAATATCTCGGCGAGACGGTGCGAACGCGGGTGCTGGAAAATTCGGGCATCCGGCTGCAATGGGAAATCAAGCGCATCGGCAATTTCCGGCCGGGGCATGCCGTGCAGGAGTTTCTCGGGCAACTTCTATAGTGGGTGTTGAAGTTCACGTGACGCATGAACTTCAATGGGGCCGAAAATGGCCCGCGACCGTTGCCGCAAAGACTCAACCGGGCGGTTTTCGCATCCATTTTCTCAGAAAGTGAATCTCTCGGAATCGTAAGTACTTGCCAGTGAATCAACTCTCTGATTCTCTGCTCCAAAGCGTTTCCTGATTTGAGTCGTTCGACGCGTTCAGCGTTTTCCGTCTGGGGGGCAACCTGCCGGGAGACTCGGACTCAATGTTGCGGAAATCTTGGTTTTTTGGTCCGCGGTGAGAGGGGATGACGGGGGAATGAAAAGCAAGCATGTGGCCGTCCTGCTGGGAGGTTTCTCGTCCGAGCGGCCCGTGTCCCTGTCCTCGGGAAAGGCTTGTGCCGATGAGCTCGAGAAGGAAGGCTACCAGGTCACGCGCGTCGATGTCGGGCGCGATGTCGGCTCGGTGCTTGCCGAACTCCGGCCGGATGTCGCGTTCAATGCGCTGCATGGTCCGTTTGGCGAGGATGGTACCATCCAGGGTATCCTCGAATATCTCGGTGTCCCCTATACGCATTCCGGCGTGCTCGCTTCGGCGCTGGCCATGAACAAGGAGCAGGCCAAGCGGGTTGCCAGATCGGTCGGTGTCCCTGTCGCCGAATCGAAGGTCGCCAGCCGCTTCGCCATCCAGAACAAGCACCCGATGAAGCCGCCCTACGTGGTCAAGCCCGTCAATGAGGGGTCGAGCTTCGGCGTCGTCATCGTGCATGAGGGGCAGTCGCATCCGCCGCAGGTCATAGGCTCGTCCGAATGGAAGTATGGCGATACCGTCATGGTCGAACGCTACATCCATGGCCGCGAGCTGACCTGCGCCGTGATGGGCGATGTCGCTCTGGGGGTCTGCGAGATCATCCCGACCGGCCATTCCTTCTATGACTATGATTCAAAATATGTCGCGGGGGGATCAAAGCACGAATGCCCCGCAAAAGTTTCACCGAATATTTACCAAAAAATACAAACACTGGCGCTCAAGGCTCATCAAGCGATCGGCTGTCGGGGCGTTTCCCGGTCGGACTTCCGTTATGACGATCGGCATTCCGAAAACGGCGAGGTTGTCTGGCTCGAGGTCAACACCCAGCCAGGTATGACGCCGACGTCCTTGGTGCCTGAAATCGCCGCCCAGGCCGGGCATTCGTTTGGCGATTTGTTGAGTTGGATGGTGGAGGACGCTTCGTGTCTGCGTTGAAATGGGGACAAGGTAAGGGGAAAGGCGCGGCCGGGCCGGCGCTGTTCGGCCTGCCGTTGTCATCGGGCCATTTCGTGCTGCCGCGTGTGCTTCGCCGCCCGGTGCGCGTTCTTGCGCGACTGGGCGTGGGTGAATTCCAGGCGCCGCGCTTCTCCGCGGCCATGATGTCTGCCGTGCTGCTTGTCTCGAGCAGTGCCTATGGCGCCTATCTCGGCGGTCATGTCGACGGCATCGTGCAAAGCATCACTGCCCGCACCGGCTTTGCCGTCGATCAGGTCAAGGTGGTCGGCAATCGCCAGACCTCCGAGATCGACATTCTCGACAGGCTCGAGCTCGACGGCTGGACCTCGCTGATCGGTTTCGATGCCGAGGCCGCGCGGGAGCGCATTGCTACCTTGCCCTGGATCGAGGTCGCCGCGGTGCGCAAGGTCTATCCGCACACGCTGGAAGTGCGCGTCGAAGAGCGCGAGCCCTTCGCTCTCTGGCAGCAGGGCGATGCGCTCTCTGTTATCGAGAAGAATGGCGCCGTGATCGCGCCGTTCTCCGGCGGCAAGCAGGTGCTTCTGCCTTTGCTGATCGGCGTCGGTGCGCCGGCCAAGGCGCCGGACTTCCTGGTCAAGGTCGAAAAATATCCTGAACTCGCGAGCCGGATCAAAGGCTATGTCCGCGTTGGCGAGCGGCGCTGGGACCTGAAGCTGGACAACGGCATCACCGTCAAGCTTCCCGAGGATGGCGAGGATCAGGCGATCGCCGAGCTCGTCAAGATGGACCAGGACAAGGGGCTGTTGTCGCGCGATATCGCCGCCATCGACATGCGCCTGACGGACAGGCTGGTCGTGCAGTTGACGCCCGAGGCGGCGACGCAGCGCGAAGCCGCCCTCAACGAAAAACCCAAAAGCCTGAAGCGCAAGCCGGAGACGAAGATATGAGCTGGCTTGGCGGTCATGGCGACGCCGCGTCGCGCCGGTCCGGCACCCTGACGGTGCTGGATGTCGGTTCCAGCAAGGTCTGCTGCATGGTGGCCAAGCTGAAGCCGAGCGATGACGGCAAGCTGTTGCGCGGCCGCTCGCACCGGATCCAGGTGATCGGCATCGGCCATCAGAAGTCGCAGGGCGTGAAGTCGGGTGTCGTCGTCGATCTCGATCGCGCCGAGCATGCCATCCGTCTGTCCGTCGACGCGGCCGAGCGCATGGCTGGGCTTACGGTCGATTCACTGATCGTCAACATGACCGCCGGCCGGCTGAAGAGCGAAGCCTTCTCGGCTACCATCAACCTTGGCGGCCACGAGGCCGACGAGGCCGATATCAAGCGCGTTCTCGGCGCCGGCGCCAAGCAGGCACTGAAGGCCGAGCGCGAGGTGATCCATTCGCTCCCGGTCGGCTTTTCGCTCGATGCCGAGCGCGGCGTGCGCGATCCGCGCGGCATGGTCGGCGACGCACTTGGCGTCGACATGCATGTGCTGACGGGCGACGCCGCGCCGATGCGCAACCTGGAGCTTTCCATCAACCGGTCGCACCTGTCGGTCGAGCGCATGGTGGCGACGCCCTATGCCAGCGGGCTGGCCGCCCTGGTCGACGACGAACTGGAAATGGGCGCCGCCTGCATCGACATGGGCGGCGGCACGACCACGATCTCGGTGTTTTCGGACGGCAAGTTCGTCCATGGCGACGCCATCGCAATCGGCGGCAACCATGTCACGCTGGACATGGCCAAGGGCCTGTCGACCTCGCTCGACGCCGCCGAGCGGCTGAAGGTGATGCATGGCTCGGCATTGCCGGGCAGCGCCGACGACCGGGACCTGGTCTCGATCCAACCGATCGGCGACGATGGCGACGTGCCCCTGCAGATCCCGCGCTCGGTGATGACGCGCATCGTGCGCGCCCGCATCGACGAGACGCTCGAACTGCTGCGCGACCGGCTGAACAAGTCCGGCTACGGCAATGCAGTGGGCAAGCGCGTCGTCTTGACCGGCGGCGCCAGCCAGCTTGCCGGCCTGCCGGAGGCCGCTCGCCGGATCCTCGGACGCAACGTGCGCATCGGCCGCCCGCTTGGCGTGGCCGGCCTGCCGGAAGCGGCGAAGGGACCGGCCTTCTCGGCTGCGGTGGGGCTTCTGATCTATCCGCAGATGGCGAGCTTCGAGAGCCATCCGGCGAAAGGAATTTCCGGTCTCAGAATGACCGGAACGGGTGGAAAACTGCATCGCATGAGTCAGTGGTTGAGAGACAGTTTCTAATTGACGGGGACAGCCCCATAGGCGGCCGCGGCGGCGAAGCGGCGTGAAAGGCAAAGGACGGAGACAATGACGATCAATCTGCAGAAGCCGGACATCACCGAGCTTAAGCCGCGGATCACCGTGTTCGGTGTCGGCGGCGGCGGCGGCAATGCCGTCAACAACATGATCACCGCCGGTCTGCGCGGTGTCGAGTTCGTGGTGGCCAACACCGACGCTCAGGCGCTGACCATGTCGAAGGCCGATCGACTGATCCAGCTCGGCGCGCATGTCACCGAAGGCCTTGGCGCCGGATCGCAGCCGGAAGTCGGCCGCGCGGCGGCGGAGGAATGCATCGACGAGATCATCGATCATCTGTCTAACACCCATATGTGCTTCGTCACCGCCGGCATGGGCGGAGGCACCGGCACGGGTGCGGCTCCAGTCGTGGCGCGTGCCGCACGCGAAAAGGGCATCCTCACCGTCGGCGTCGTCACCAAGCCGTTCCATTTCGAAGGCCAGCGCCGCATGAAGACGGCGGATTTTGGCATCGAAGAGCTGCAGAAATGCGTCGATACGCTGATCGTCATCCCCAACCAGAACCTGTTCCGGCTGGCCAATGACAAGACGACCTTCGCCGACGCCTTCGCCATGGCCGACCAGGTGCTCTATTCCGGTGTTGCCTGCATCACCGACCTGATGGTCAAGGAAGGCCTGATCAACCTCGACTTCGCCGACGTGCGTTCGGTCATGCGCGAGATGGGCAAGGCTATGATGGGCACCGGCGAGGCTTCGGGCGAGGGCCGTGCGATGGCCGCAGCCGAGGCTGCCATTGCCAACCCGCTGCTCGACGAGACCTCGATGAAGGGCGCCAAGGGCCTGCTGATCTCGATTACCGGCGGCCGCGACCTGACCCTGTTCGAGGTTGACGAAGCGGCGACCCGCATCCGCGAGGAAGTCGACCAGGATGCCAACATCATCCTCGGCGCCACCTTCGACGAAGAACTCGAAGGCGTCATCCGAGTCTCGGTGGTTGCCACGGGTATCGACAAGTCGGCGGCGGAAATCGCCGCAGCGCCGATCTCGATCCGCACCGCTCCGCAGAAGCCGGTCAGCCGCCCGGCCGTTGCCGCTGTGGAAAGCCGCCCGACGCCGGTCCAGCAGGCAGCTTACGAACCGCGCGCCGTCGACCCGGTCGCAGAAGCCATCCAGTTGGCGGAAGCAAATGCAGCGGCGATGGCGCAGGCTCGTCCGGCTCCCGTTGCCCATACGGAGGATTTCCGCCCGCAGAGCAAGATCTTCCAGGCACCGCCAGCACAGCCGATGCCACAGCCCGTGGCACAGCCGGCCCCGCAGCCGCGCGAAATGCTGCGTGAAGCGCCGCAACCGGTTGCGATGGCGCCGCAGCGGATGCCGCGCGTCGAGGACTTTCCGCCTGTCGTCAAGGCCGAGGTGGATGCCAAGAACCGCCCGGCCGACCACGAGAACAGCAGCGGACCGATGGGCCTGCTGAAGCGCCTGACCAACGGCCTGACCCGTCGCGAGGAAGAGCCTGCACGGCTGCAGCCGGCGCAGCCGCGCGAACCCAAGCTGCGCCAGGCAGCGCCTGAGGTGCGCCGTCTTGCCAGCCAGGATGCGCAGCTCTACGCACCGCGCCGCGGTCAACTCGACGAGCAGGGCCGCCTGACCCCGCAGGTGAGGGCGACTCAGGACGATGATCAGCTGGAGATTCCGGCGTTCCTGCGTCGCCAGGCCAACTGATCGGTAAACGGGCTTTAAGAATTGTTAACAGGCAAGCAAGGAATTGCTTGCCTGTTAACGTTTAAAATGATGAGATTTCAATAGCTTATCGAGATCAACCGGATCCGGCTCGCAGTTACAAAGAGTAAGAAACCGTGATTTGGAGTCTCCCAGCCGCGACATTATCTTCCGGCCACCATAGTCGGTTTGTCAGGATTTCGGGGGAAGTCGCCCTGCCTGCCGATTTCAACAAGAGCCGCGCCCTCGGGCTGGAGAAGCGGACCTTAGGCATTACGGGCTTATGGGGATTGTCTTGCACGACTATCAGACGACAGTGAAGACGCGCGCGTCGCTTACCGGCACCGGCGTCCACAGCGGCAAGGAAGTTTCCATCAGCTTCGTGCCGGCAGATGCCGATACCGGCATCGTGTTCCAGCTTTTCCATAGCGCAGAACAAGGCCGCGAGGTTCGTGCCCTGGTTTCCGAAGTCGGCGCCACAGACCTGTGCACCATGCTTGGTGATCCCGCTGGTGAGCACATCGCCACGGTAGAGCACATCATGGCGGCGCTGTTCGGGCTCGGCATCGACAATGTCGCCATCGAGATCGACGGTTCCGAGGTTCCCATCTTCGACGGCAGCGCCATGGCGTTCGTCGAAGCCATCGACCAGGCCGGCGTCGAGACGCTGTCGGTCAAGCGCCGTTATATCAGGGTCATCAAGCCGGTTCGCATCGAGAACGGCGCCTCGTGGGCAGAGTTCAAGCCTTATGACGGCACCCGTTTCGAGATCGAGATCGACTTCGAGAGCCCGGCGATCGGCCGTCAGTTGTTCGCGTCCGACCTCAACGCCGATATTTTCCGCCGCGACCTCGCGCGCGCGCGCACCTTCGGCTTCATGAAGGACGTCGAGCGCCTGTGGGCCGCCGGCTACGCGCTCGGCTCCTCGCTGGAGAATTCGCTGGTGATCGGCGACGACAACCGCGTCATCAACATGGGCGGCCTGCGTTATCCCAACGAATTCGTGCGCCACAAGACGCTTGACGCCATGGGCGACCTGGCGCTGGCCGGCGCTCGTTTCATCGGCTGCTTCCGCTCCTATCGCGGCGGCCACAGGATGAATGCCGCCGCGCTGCGCCGTCTGCTGTCGGATCGCACGGCATTCGAGATCGTCGAGACGACACGGCGCGAGCGCGGCCGCAGCGCCGAGATGAACGCCGTCAACGCGCCGCTCTACGCGCCTTGGATGATCTGATTTACTTAACTTTTTTCGGATTCCTGGCAGATAGAGGTGTTGCACGAATGCATCACCTGTTGGTGAAATTGCACTGATTTTCAAGCAGCGTCCGGCTGCCACAAAAATGTGCGATTGGCCGGCGATAGCGTTGCCGGGCAAGGCGGTTATGGTTTATGGCTGCTGCCGTGGATTAGGGCATGTCGCTCAAAAGTGGGGATCAAGTTTGGGACCACGGCATGCAACACGCATTGAAATAACGCCGAAAGGGCGGAATCCAATCATGTTCTTCAAGCGAGTTGGTCAATCGAAAGCGCCGCAGCGGGCTGTTTTCCTGGCGCTTTCGGTGGTTGTTCCATCGCTCTTCCTGTCGGCCTGCATGTCGTCGGAGAAAGATATCGACCTGTCGACCTATGTCGACCAGACCGAGCCGGCCGATGTTCTCTACAATCAAGGTCTTGCCAATCTGAATGCCGGGCGCCTGCAAGAGGCGAGCCGCAAATTCGATGCCGTCGACCGCCAGCATCCTTATTCGGAATTCGCCCGCAAATCGATGGTGATGGGCGCTTTCGCCGACTATCGCCAGGGCAACTACGACGAGGCGATCGGCTCGGCCAAACGCTACCTCACGCTCTATCCGTCGACTGACGACGCCGCTTACGCGCAGTACATCATCGGCTTGAGCTACTACCGCCAGATCAAGGACGTGACGCAGGACCAGAAGGAAGCGCGCCAGACCCTTCAGACGATGCAGGACCTGGTGACGCGCTGGCCGACATCGGAATATGTCGATGACGCCAAGGAAAAGATGCGCTTCGCCAACGACCAGCTGGCCGGCAAGGAAATGCAGATCGGCCGCTACTATCTCGAGCGGCGCGAATACATCGCCGCCGTCAAGCGCTTCCGCACCGTGGTGGAGAACTACTCAAACACACGCCACGTAGAGGAGGCGCTCGCCCGCCTGACCGAAAGCTACTACGCGATGGGGCTGACCTCGGAGGCACAGACCGCCGCTGCGGTGCTCGGCACCAACTACCCCGACAGTTCGTGGTACAAGGATTCCTACAAGCTGCTGCAGAGCAATGGACTTGCACCGCGCGAGAATGCCGGCTCGTGGATATCCAAGGCCGGGAAGATGATCACCGGCGGCGCCTGACCCCAGAGCATCGGACCGAAAGGGCATTGGACCGAAGCGTGCGCAACGCTTTTTCGGATTGATCCGATGCTCAAACAAAAAGATAGTGCGGCGCTGCGACTCCTGATGGTCGCGTGCCGCCTTAAGGCGCGTCGCGCTTTAAGTCTTTTGTTTTTGTGCATGTCGTTATCCCAAAACCGGGTCCACTTTTGGGCGGCATGCAATAGGTCCGGGTTCTGATGCTTTCCAGACTGTCGATCCGCGATATCGTCCTGATCGAGAAGCTGGATATCGACTTCCAGCCGGGTCTTTCCGTGCTGACCGGCGAAACCGGCGCCGGCAAATCCATCCTGCTCGATGCCCTGTCGCTGGCGCTCGGCGCGCGCGGCGACGCGTCGCTTGTGCGCCATGGCGCGGCGCAGGGCCAGGTGATCGCCGTCTTCGACGTGCCGCGCAACCATCCGGCCCGTGCACTGCTTGCCGTAAACGCCATCGACGACGACGGCGACATCATCCTGCGCCGCCTGCAGACGGCGGATGGCCGCACCCGCGTCTTCGTCAACGATCAGCCTTCGAGCGTCACGCTGATGCGCGATGTCGGCCGCGCGCTGGTCGAGATCCACGGCCAGCACGACGAACGCGCTCTGGTCGATCCCGGCGCACACCGCGATGTGCTTGACGCTTTCGGCGGCCATCTCGGCGCTGTCCGCTCGACCGGCGAGGCGTGGCGGCACTGGCGCGCCTGCGAGCAGGAGCTGTCGCGTCACAGCGCCAAGGTGGCGGCGGCCGCGCGCGAGGCCGACTATCTGCGTGCGGCGGTGGCGGAACTGACGAAGCTCGATCCGCAGCCGGGCGAGGAGACCGATCTCGCCGAGCTGCGCGCATCGATGATGCGGGCGGAGAAGATCGCTTCCGAAATCCATGACGCGCAAGATGTGCTGTCCGGTCCGTCCTCGCCCTTGCCGCAGCTGGCGAGCCTGCTCAGACGGCTGCAGCGCAAGGTGACGGAAGCGCCGGGCCTGCTTGATGACGTGGTCAAGTCGCTCGACGAGGCAATGCTGTCGCTCGATGCCGCGCAATCGGGCGTCGAGGCCGCGCTGCGCGCCACCGAATATGATCCACAGCGGCTGGAGAAGGCCGAGGAGCGGTTGTTTTCGCTGCGCGCCGCTTCGCGCAAGCACACTGTCGCCGTCGACGACCTGGCGCAATTGCGCGACACGATGTCGGCCGATCTCGCCGACCTCGATGCCGGCGAGGAACGCTTGCATGGGCTCGAAAAGCAGGCTGCCGCGGCGCGCGAGACCTATGACATTGCCGCCGCACAGCTGTCCTCGCTGCGCCATGCGGCGGCGGTCGGCCTGACCAAGGCGGTCATGGCCGAGTTGCCGGCTCTAAAGCTCGAACGCGCCGCCTTCATCGTCGAGATGAAGAGCGAGGCCGAGGGCCGCATGGAAGAAGGCATCGACCAGATCGAATTCTGGGTGCGCACCAATCCAGGCACACGGCCCGGGCCGATGATGAAGGTCGCTTCCGGCGGTGAGCTGTCGCGCTTCCTGTTGGCGCTGAAGGTGGCGCTGGCCGACCGTGGTTCGGCGCCAACGCTGGTTTTCGATGAAATCGACACCGGCGTGGGCGGCGCGGTCGCCGACGCCATCGGCCAGCGGCTGGCGCGATTGTCGAAGGGCGTCCAGGTGCTGTCGGTCACGCATGCGCCGCAGGTGGCAGCGCGTGCGGCGACGCATTTCCTGATCTCCAAGTCGGGCAGCACCGACCGCGTCGCGACCGGCATTGCCGAGATGGACCGGCCGGCGCGGCAGGAAGAGATCGCGCGCATGCTGGCCGGCGCCACCATCACCGACGAGGCGCGCGCCGCCGCCGAGCGGCTGCTGCGCGAGAACACTGCCGCGTCCTGACGATGCACGGTTCGCCAGGCTGGCAAAAATCCCGGCTTCGCAACAGAGTCAGCTTGTGGCGCCATCCCGCTGTTTCGGCGCGGTTTTATTAGAATTTTGCTCCCTTGAATCCGAAAGCTGATCTATGGTCGCGGACCACCAAAGCGCGTCGCGCCGAATCGGATTTGCGCGACGTGCTCTGGGTCTTTGTCGCTATGCGTGTCGTTGTCCCAAAACCGCTGCGCATTTTTGGGCGGCATACATCTATGAGCCGGGTCTGAAACCATGTTCGAAAAACCAGTCGATGCCCTGACAGACAGCGAAGCCGAAGCCGAGCTGAAGCGCCTGGCGGAAGAGATCGCCGAGCATGACCGGCGCTACCATACCGAGGATGCGCCGGTAATCTCCGATGCGGAATATGATGCGCTGGCACGGCGCAATCTTGCCATCGAGCAGCGTTTTCCGGCGCTGGTGCGCGAGGATTCGCCGTCGCGCAGGGTTGGCGCGGCGCCGGCGGAAGGCTTCGCCAAGGTGCGCCATGCGGTGCCGATGCTCAGCCTCGCCAAGGCCTATACCGACGAGGATGTCGCGGATTTCATCGAACGCGGCCGGCGGTTCTTCGATCGCGACAAGGATCTCGACATCGCCTTCACGGCCGAGCCGAAGATCGACGGTCTGTCGGCTTCGCTGCGTTATGAAAGCGGCGTGTTCGTGCAGGGCGCAACGCGCGGCGACGGTGCCGTCGGCGAGGACATCACCGCCAATCTCAGGACGATCGCCGACATCCCCGCGAAGCTGAAGGGTTCGGGCTGGCCCGAAATCATCGAGATACGCGGCGAGGTCTATATGACCTACGCGGAATTCGAGGCGTTGAAGCAACGCTCGGCGGCGGTTGGCGGGCAGGACTACGTCAATCCGCGCAACACCGCGGCCGGTTCCCTGCGCCAGAAGGATCCATCCGTCACCGCCAGCCGCAACCTCAAATTCTTCGCCTATGCCTGGGGCTATACGTCGGAGGATCCCGCTCCGACCCAGTACGGCGCCGTGCAGAAGTTCAAGGATTGGGGTTTCGCGATCAGCCCGCTGATGGTGCGGGCGAAGTCGGCCGAGGAGTTGATCGCGCATTATCATCGGATCGAGGAGCAGCGCTCCTCGTTGGGCTACGACATTGATGGCGTCGTCTACAAGGTCGACCAGCTGGAGCTGCAGCGCAGATGGGGTTTCGTCACGGGCGAGCCGCGCTGGGCGGTTGCGCATAAATTCCCCGCCGAACAGGCGATGACGACCGTGCAGAAGATCGACATCCAGGTCGGCCGCACCGGCACGCTGGCGCCGGTTGCGCGGCTGGCGCCGGTCACGGTCGGCGGCGTCGTGGTCGAAAACGTCACGCTGCACAATGAGGACTATATCAAGGGCCTGGACAGCACGGGCCAACCGATCCGCGACGGCATCGACGTGCGCATCGGCGACACGGTGGTGATCCAGCGGGCAGGGGACGTCATTCCGCAGATCGTCAGCGTCGTCATCGACAAGCGTCCGCCCGACGCCGTGCCATACGAATTCCCGCACACCTGTCCGATCTGCGGCTCGCCTGCGACGCGCGAAATCAACGAGAAGACAGGCAAGGAAGATTCCCGCCGCCGTTGCACCGGCGAACTGATCTGCCCCGCGCAGGCCGTGGAAGGATTGCGGCACTTCGTGTCACGCGGTGCCTTGGACATCGAAGGCCTGGGCGCCGAGAACATAGACACTTTCTTCAATGCGGGATTGATCAAGACAGCCGCCGATATCTTCACGCTCAGGGATCGCCGTCCGGCCGTCACCAAGGCGTTGGCCGAGCGGCGTGAGGAGCAGGCCAGGCAGCGCGAGGCGGCATCGGGCAAGACGCGCAAGAATGTGCGCAGCGTCGAGGATCGCAATTACGAAGGCCTCGACAAACTGTTTGCTGCCATCGACTCGCGCCGCGAACCGGAACTGGACCGCTTCATCTTCGCGCTCGGCATCCGCCATATCGGCGAAACCACGGCCGCAGTGCTTGCCAAAACCTTCTCGACCATCGAGGAACTGATCCGCGTCGGCAAGGAGACAGCGGCGGCCGACGATCCGCACAGCGTTTTCCCATCGGTCAACGGCATCGGCGACACGGTCATCGATGCGCTACGCGACTTCTTCGGCAACGAACGCAACGACGACGTGCTGGACGCGCTGCTCAAACAGGTCAAGCCGAAGCCGTATATCGTGACCATCTCGGCCGACAGCGCGGTGGCCGGCAAGACGATCGTGTTCACAGGCACGCTGGAAAAGATGACCCGCCCCGAAGCCAAGGCAATGGCCGAACGCCTCGGCGCGAAGGTCGCGGGTTCTGTTTCGGCGAAGACGGATCTGGTGGTCGCCGGGCCGGGCGCCGGCTCGAAGCTCAAGCTTGCCAGCGAGCTCGGCGTCGAAGTGATCGACGAGGACGCCTGGCTGGTGCGGATCGGCAAGGCGTGATGGAAGGTGCATTCAAGGGTTTCGGGCCGAAGGCCATTCCGTTCCTGAAGGCACTGGATTTCCATCAGAGCCGGGAGTGGTTCCTGGAAAACCGCGACCTGTTCGAGAAGGAGTTGCGCGACCCCTTCGGCGATCTGGTCGAAACGCTCACGGAGCGTTTCACGCAAGCTGGGCTCGGCCTGCGCGGCGATCGCAAGAAGTCGCTGTTCCGTATCAACCGCGACGTGCGCTTCGCCAAGGACAAGCGACCTTACAACCGGCATCTGTCGGCGATCCTGTCGCCCGACGGCACCAAGATGGCGCACGGCGTGTTCTACGTTCATGTCGGGCTTGAGGGTTGCTTTGCCGACGTTGCCTGGTGGCAGCCGGAGCCGGCACTGCTGCTGGCTATGCGCAAAGCCATCGCGACGCAGCCTGACAAATTCCGCGCCATGGTAAAGGCGCTGAAGAAGAACGGCCTTGAGCTTGAGACGGAAGGCCGCATGAAGCGTACCCCACGCGGTTTCGAGCAGATCAGCGAACCCGATCTGACTGACGCCATCCGCAACCGGCATTTTGTCGTCCAGCATGTGATCGACCCGGCGGGGATCCATGGTGCGCAGCTGGTCGGCGAACTCGTCGATTTCACCTTGCGCGCCAGGCCGCTTCTCGACTGGGGCAGGGCGATCGAGGGCAAAGCCCTCGCCGCCTAGCCTTCGACAAGCATCACGACGATCATTTCCGCTGATCATTTGGCTCAAGCAAATTTGTGTGACAGACCGGGCTGCGCCACCTACATACCGCCCTTCGCAAGGGAGTGATTGATGGCGACGGACGCAATCTCCGAGAGTGGTGCAAGGAGCGATTTCTGGCAGGGCGTACGGCTCTCGATGCCTGTCGTGGTGGCGTCGGCGCCATTCGCGGTGCTGTTCGGGGCGCTTGCGGTCGACAATGGCTTCTCGGTCCTCGACGCCTTTCTGATGAGCGCGCTGGTCTATGGCGGCGCCAGCCAGATGGTCGGTATCCAACTGTTCGGCCAGCATGTCGCGCCTTGGCTGATCGTGCTGTCGATCTTTGCCGTCAACTTCCGCCATGTGCTCTATTCCGCCGGCATCGGCCGGCGCATCGCGCACTGGCCCATCATCGAGCAGGCGCTCGGCTATTTCATCCTCACCGATCCGCAGTTCGCGGTGGCCGAGGCGAGGGCGCAGTCTGGCCAGACGGTCGGCTTCGCCTGGTATCTCGGGCTCGGTCTTCCGGTTTATGTGTTCTGGGTGATCGAAAGCGCGCTTGGCGCGGTGTTCGGCAAGCTGATCCCCGACACGCATGCGCTGGGCATCGATTTCCTGCTGCCGATCTATTTTCTTGGTCTTGTCCTGGGCTTTCGCAAGCGGCCACTGTGGCTGCCGGTGGTCATTGCCAGTACAGCTGCCTCCATCATCGCCTACAAGACGGTGGGCTCGCCCTGGCATGTCTCGATCGGTGCAATTGCCGGTGTGCTGCTTGCGGTCATCCTGCCGCCCCACCACTCAGGCGTGAAGGCCCGGCCATGAGCACGACATTCTGGATCATCATCGCCGGTGCGATCGCGACCTATCTGACGCGCATTGGCGGGCATCTGGTCATCTCCCGTTTCGACAACATCCATCCGCGCGTCGAGGCCGGCCTCAATGCCGTGCCGGCGGCGGTGCTGACGACGCTGGTGGCGCCCGAACTGTTGAACGCCGGACCGGCAGAATGGGCAGCACTGGTCGTCACCGCCGTGGTGTCGCTGCGCGGCGGGCTGATGGCGATGTTTCTGGCGGGAGCGGCGGTGCTGATCTTGGCGCGGCAGTTCGTCGGGTAGGAATTCTGCCGCGCGGTCCTTTTCGTACGGTTGGCGCCGCCCCTCATTGCCCTGCCGGGCATTTCTCCCCGTATAGAGACGGGGAGAAAGACGCTGTCATTGAGGGTTTCGCCAATCGCCAGCGTTGCAGAAAAGGGCGCCGAGGTCGCAACGGCCCCTTCTCCCCGTCACTATACGGGAAGAAGATGCCGGCAGGCAGATGAGGGGTAGCGCCAGCTTTCCAAGACCAGCCCCTAAATCTTCGCGTCGTGCGGTAGCGGCGCGGTCGCCTTTTCCAGCCAGGCCAGCGTTTCGCCGTCGATCATCGGTCCGATCTCAGCCAGCACGCGGGCATGGTATGCGTCGAGCCAGTGCAATTCGTCGCGCGTCAGCAGATCGGTGCGCACCAGGCGGATGTCGATCGGCGCCAGCGTCAGCGTCTCGAAGCCGTGCATGGCGATGTCGCCGCCCTCGACCTGTTCCGCCGGCGTCACCAGGATCAGGTTCTCGATGCGGATGCCGTAGGAGCCTTCCTTGTAGTAGCCGGGCTCGTTGGACAGCATCATGCCTTCGAGCAGCTTTTCGGTGCCGGTGCGGGCAATGCGCTGCGGCCCCTCATGCACGGCCAGGTACGAGCCGACGCCATGGCCGGTGCCGTGGGCAAAGTCGCAGCCGTGCTTCCACAGCGCCATGCGGGCGACGGCGTCGATTTCCGAGCCGCGCGTGCCGGCGGGGAAACGCAGCGTCGAAATGCCGATCATGCCTTTCAGCACCAGCGTGAATCGTTCGCGCATTTCCTCGGTCGGCTGGCCGATCGGCACAGTGCGGGTGATGTCGGTGGTGCCGTCCTGATACTGGCCGCCGGAATCGAGCAGGAACAACTCGCCGGCCTGCAGCTTGCGGCTGGTGGCGCGTGACACACGGTAATGCATGATGGCGCCGTTCGGGCCGGCGCCGGAAATGGTGTCGAAAGAGATGTCGCGCAGCGGCATCTGGGTTTCCTCGCCCGTCTGCCGGCGCGTCTCTTCAAGCCTGGTCACCACGGCAATCTCATCGAGCGAGCCTGGTTTCTGGCGCTCCAGCCAGCACAAAAGCTTCGCCACTGCAGCGCCATCGCGCCGATGCGCGGCGCGGGAACCGTTGATCTCGGCCTGGTTCTTGGTGGCGCGCGGAATGCGGGCGGGGTCGGCTGCGGCAACCACCGTGCCGCCATTGTCTTCGAGCAACATGCGCAGCCTGTCGGCCGCCAGCACCGGGTCGAGCGCGATCTTCGCGCCACCCTTGGCAAGGGCCACGATCGCCGCTTCGAATTCGCTGGGCTCATGCGGCTCGGCGAGCTGCGTGAGATAGGCCTCGACCTGGCGCGAGAATTTGCGCCCGTCCATGAACAGCTGATGCGATCCGTCGGCTGCGAGGATGGCGAAGCCGAGCGCCAGCGGTGTATGCGGCACGTCACCGCCACGGATGTTGAAGGCCCAGGCGATGGAGGAGGGGTCGGTCAGCACCGCATGGGTGGCGCCGTCCTTGGCGATCGCCGTTGCCAACCGCGCCAGCTTGTCCTTGGCGAGTTCGCCGGCAAAGCCGATCGGGTGGAGCTCGACCGGCGCCACCGGCGCCTCGGGCTGGTCCTTCCAGATGATGTCGATCGGGTTCTTGTCGAGCGGCACCAGCACAGCGCCGGTCTTGTCGGCCGAAGCCTGCAGTGCCTTGACCTCACTGATGGTGTGCAGCCACGGGTCAAATCCGAGCCGTGCGCCCTTGCCCAGATTGTCCCTGAGCCAGGCGGCTGGCGGGTTGTCGACCAGGCTTTCGATCGAAAAGATGTTGAGATCGACCTCGTGGCGCACCTGCAGGGTGTAGCGCCCGTCGACAAAGACGAAGGCGCGGTCGCGCAGCACGATGGCGACACCGGCCGAGCCGCTGAAACCGGTCAGCCATTTCAGCCGCGCCGAGCGATCGGCGACATACTCGCCCTGATGTTCGTCGGCGCGCGGCACGATGAAGCCGTCCAGCCCGTTGGCGGCCAGCCACTGGCGCAGCAGCGCGACGCGCGGCTTGCCGACTGCCGGATCGCCCGCGGAATCGAAGGTCTGGAACATCGTGGCCCTCCCTGAATTCCGCGCGACCGTAGCGCACGGGCTTGAAAATCGGAATCGATTTCCGGCTGGCGCAACCTGCTACAGCATCGCTTGACTGACAACCGGCCGGGCTTGGTCCAAGCTGGGTCGTTGCCGGCGTGTCGGCCTCAATGCTTGAGGTGGATCGTCACCCAGCCCTCGCGGTGCAAGGTGCGCACGTGGCGGAAGTTCTGGCCGACATAGGCCGAGACGACGGCGTCGCGCTGGCGCTCGAGGATGCCTGACAGCACGATCGAGCCACCAAGTGCGATGTGATCGGCCATTTGCGGTGCAAGCCGCATCAGCGGCCGCGCCAATATGTTGGCGACGATGAGATCGAAGGGCGCGCGCTTGCCAAAGATCGGGTGGTGAAAGCCCGGCGCGGTCACCGTCTCCACCAGCGCCTTGACGTGGTTGAGCCGCGCGTTGGCGGCAGCCACTCTCACCGCCACCGGATCGATGTCGGTGGCCAGCACCGGAATGTGCGCCAGCTTGGCGACGGCGATGGCCAACACCGCGCTGCCGGTGCCGAGGTCGAGCGCATTGCGCGGGTGCTCGCGGCGCATGACCTTTTCCAGCATTTCGAGGCAGCCGGCGGTGGTGCCGTGGTGGCCGGTGCCGAAGGCAAGGCCCGCCTCGATCTCGATCGCGAGTTCGCCGCTGTGGCGCTTCCTGCGGTCATGTGCGCCGTGGACGAAGAAACGGCCGGCGCGCACCGGCTTCAAGCCTTCTAGCGAGCGCGCCACCCAGTCGATGTCGGGCAGGGCCTCGCGGCCGATTGGCTTGGCTATGGAAAGGCCGGCAAGGATGTCCTTGGCCCGCGCCTCGACGGCATCGACGTCGCCATCGGCATAGAGCGACACTTCGTAAATGTCGCGATCTTCATCGACCTCCAGCACGGCGATCGGCAGGCCTTCATCCTCGAAGGCCGCCTCGAACGCCGCGAAAATGCTGATGGATTCGAGCTTTCCGGTAATGAAATGAAGCCGCGTCTGGGTCATCGATTATGTGTCTTGCTTGAGCATGATCTTGTTCGAAAACCGGTTCCCACTTTTCGCTGACGCGGTCCTTCGGTTCGGGATCATGCGCCCGCGGCCAGTCGCTTCAACTTGGCGACGGCCGTGTCAGGGCTTTCGCCATAGGCGATGGTGCCGGCAAAGTCGCCCTTGGCGTTGAGCAGCAGCACCGAGGCGGTATGGTCCATCGTATAGTCGCCGTCGCCAGTGTCGACTTTCTTCCAGTAGATGCCGAACGATTTGGCCATGGCATGGACCTTGTCCGGATCGCCGGTGATGCCGACGATGCGGTCGGAGAAATTGCTGACATAGGCCTTCATCACATCGGGCGTGTCGCGCTCCGGATCGACCGAGACGAAATAGGCATGCAGGTTCTTGCCGTCGTCGCCGAGCGTCTTCAGCCAGCCGGCCAGTTCAAACAGTGTGGTCGGGCAGACTTCGGGGCAATGGGTGAAACCGAAGAAGACGACGCTGGGCTGGCCCCTGAAGGCGGCCTCGGTGATCGGCGCGCCTTTCTGGTCGACCAGCGTGAAGGCAGCGCCAAAGGGCTCGCCGCCATAGTGGCCGCGGTACCAGTCGAAGGTCAGCCAGCCGATGCCGGCCGCCATCAGGACGAGAATGCCGACCAGAATAGAACGCATCATCAGTAAGGTCCGTCCGCAGAATCATCGGGGCGCCGGCCCATCGGCCGCGCCAGTACGACAGTCTTACCGGTTCGACCCCGTCCAGGCAAAGTGCCGCGTTGCCGCAACCGCAGTGGTGTTGACGTATATGCTTGCAAAGCGGGGTTCGTCGCCCCACCTGTGACCGGCAACTCGAAGCAGGAGGCTCCCTTGCAAGCACTGATTGGGCGGAAACTGATCGGCGGCGCGTTGGCCGCGTGCGTTGTCCTTGGCGCTGGCACGGCCTTGGCCGAGGAAGTCGGCAAGGTCGGTGTCGACTGGCTGGGCAACGACATCATCGTCGAGGCGATCAAGGATCCGAAGGTGGAGGGCGTCACCTGCCACGTCGCCTATTTCGATCGCGGCATCATCGACCGCCTGCACAAGGGCAACTGGTTCGAGGATCCGTCCGACTCCTCGATCTCCTGCCGCCAGACCGGCCCAATCACCATCGGCGACATCGATATGAGCGAAGGCGGCGAGGAAGTGTTCAAGCAAGGCATCAGCCTGATCTGGAAGAAGCAGGTGGTGAACCGCATCTACGACAAGGCCAACGAAACGCTGATCTACCTGTCGCATTCGCGCCAGGTGCAGAACGGCTCGGCCAAGATGTCGGTCACCACCGTGCCGCTCTACGGCCAGAACGTGGTGTGGACCAGCGGCAAACCGAAATAGGTGGGTCGGTGGAACCGAGCTTACGGACGGGTTGGTCCCGCTTGCGGGACCAACCGCCTGGGGGTAAAGCCGCCCGCATGGACCGTTCCGAAAATCTCGTCCCCAAGGATTCCGAGCCGCGCATCCATCCGACCGCGGAACTGAAGGCCTGCAAGCTCGGCCGTTATGCCTCGATCGGCGAGCGGGTCGTGCTGCGCGAGGTGACCGTCGGCGACTTCTCCTATTTCGAGCGCCACGCCGAAGCGATCTACACGACGATCGGCAAATTCTGTTCGATCGCTTCAAACAGCCGCATCAACGCGCTGGAGCATCCCATCGAGCGGCTGACCCAGCACAAGGTCAGTTACCGGCCGAACGAGTATTTTCGCTGGCTGGGCGTCGACGCCGCATTCCGCGAGCGGCGGCAGGCGAAAGCAGTGACCATCGGCCATGATGTCTGGATCGGCCATGGCGCGGTGATCATGCCCGGGGTCACCATCGGCAATGGCGCCGTCATCGGCGCCAATGCGGTGGTGACGCATGACGTACCGTCCTACGCCATCGTCGCCGGGGTGCCGGCCAGACCGCTCAGATCACGCTTCTCGGCCACTGTCGCGGCTCGGATCGAAGCGCTCGCCTGGTGGGACTGGCCGGTCGAAAAGCTCGCCAGGGCGGTTCCCGACATGCAGGCATTGCCGATCGAGGCGTTCCTCGACCGCTGGGAAAACGACGCCGCCTGACCGGACTGAAACCCCTTCCGCCATGCGGGGGTGGCGCGGCGGAAGGGGCTGGAGATAACCCGCTGGGTAGCGGAAGGAACAGGCACTCTTGCCTGTGCCGCTATTGTGGCATTGAAGCCATAAGGCGTGTTTTCCGCCTTGTTCTCTTTATGCGTGTAGCCAATTGCGCCTGGCGTATTTGTTTGCGCCGGGAACCTGAAGCGGTCGCCGGTTGTTTCTCATCGCGCCGCTGCGTTGAGGGATTTCGACACATGGAAAAGCTTTTCACCAAGATCGCCAACTGGGTCGCCCACGTCACCGGCCTGCCGCTGACATTTGCCGCCTGCTGCCTGATCGTCCTCGTCTGGGCAGTGACCGGGCCGTTCTTCGGCTTTTCGGACACCTGGCAGCTCGTCATCAACACCGGCACGACCATCATCACCTTCCTGATGGTCTTTCTCATCCAGAACACCCAGAACCGCGACGGCGCGGCGATCCAGGCCAAGCTCGACGAGCTGATCCGCGTCAGCGAGGGCCACAACAACTTCATCGGCATCGAACATCTGACCGAATCGGAGGTCGAGGAGATCCGTGACAAATGCGAGCGTGCGGCCAGGCGGCATGACGAGAAGATCGCTGCCATGGCGGCAAAGAAGGCCGTGGCCCAGAAGCGCGGACCGAAAAAGCACATGGCCTGAAGCGTCCGCGGTTTAGTTCGGGATCAACCGTGCGGTCATGCTCATTGCTTCATGAACGCCGCGAAATTCTCCTTGTAGTCCGGATGCCAGCGCGACAGGGCCGGGCGGTTCTCGATGATGTCGCCGATCGCCCAGGCCATGCGCTTTTCATCCAGCGGCCGCGCCGCCTCATTGTCCGGGCACAGGATGTAGAAATCGCCCCTGGTCAGGGATTCCAGCATGAAATCAATGACCTGTTCGCCGCTCCAGGCGCCGGCGGGTTTTTCGGTCGCGCCCTCGGTGAGGCCGGTAAAGGTGAAGCCGGGGATCAGCAGATGGGCGGCGAGATGGGCGCCGGGTTCGTTGCGCAGCGCGTGCGCCAAGCCTTCGGTGTAGGTCTTCACCCCGGCCTTGGAGACATTGTAGGCGAGGTTGCCGGGCGGCGTGGTGATGCCTTGCTTGGAGCCGGTGTTGACGATCAGGCCGGGCTTGGCCGAGGCCAGCATGCGCGGCGCGAAGGCCTCGACGCCATGCACGACGCCCCAGAAATTGATGTCCAGAAGCCGCCTCCAGGCATCGCGGTTTTCCCAGGGCTTTCCGGGGTTGTTGCCAACGCCGGCATTGTTCATCAGCAGCGACACGTCGCCGAAGGCGCCGAACGCTCTTTCGGCGAGACGGTCCACTTCATCCGCGTTCGAAACGTCGGCGGCAACGGCAAGCACGGCATCCTCGCCCGCAATCGCGGAAACGGCGCGGGAGGCGTCGTCAAGGCGTGCGCTGCCGATGTCTGCCAGCACGATCTTCATGCCCATCAATGCAAGCCGCTTGGCGGCCGCAAGACCAATACCGCTGGCGGCGCCGGTGATGACGGCGGTGTTGTCCGGGCCAAGCGCGGGCAGGGCGGTCTGGATTTCGGCGTCGGTGATCATGGGCTATGGGGTCCTTCTTTCGATGGCGCAGAACTTAGCGCTGGAACGGGCCAGCGCAAGCCTCACTCGCACGTAAAGCGTATTGGGTTTGAAGGGATTTATGCGGCGCGCTTCGGGCCTTGTTTTCATGCATGTCGTCGTCCCAAAGCCACTGCGCCCATTCGGGCGACATGCATTGGCCCGGGTTGACCAGCCCGGCCGAGGCTGCGCATGTTGCCTCGGCAAAAGGAGACTTTTGCCGTGAGAGATGGAGATTTCCTGATTGACGGACTGGGTCGCAATTCTGAAGGAACAGACCGCCACCGGCGATCAGATGAGCCGCGAGGTGCCGCAGATGCTGGCCAACCCCGACATCAGCGAAGCGCAGGTGAAAACGCTCTTTTCCGCCCTGGAGAAACAAGCCGAGTTCGTCGAGAAGCTGCGCATGGCGCTGGAGAAATTTGGCCATGATTTTTCGATCATCAAGGCGGCGGAACGGCTGGAGGAGCGCTATGCCGACCTTGCCGCCTCGGTGGCGGAAAAACTGAAGGCGATGCGTAAGACATAAGTAGAGCAATTCCAGGAAAAGTGTGAGGCGGTTTTCCCGGGAAAAGCGCGTAGCGCTTTCCCTGGGAATCGCCTCAGACAAAAAGCGCTATTTTTCGATCACCCGGGCGAAGCGCCTGTCCGGCACAAACCAGATCATCGCAACCAGCACATAAAGCGCGACGCCGATCCACTGACTGACGAAGGTCAGCAGGACGCCTGCGATGTAGAGGCTCAGCGAGATCTTGCCCTTGCGGTCATTGCCCAGCGCCTTGGCAAACGCGGTCTCGTTGCCATGCAGGCGATGCAGTGCTGCGGCCAGTATCGTATAGGCGACGGCGCATAGCACGAGATCGATGCCATAGACGGCGACCGGCACCGGTGCGAAGTGGTTCTCGCCCATGAAGGCCGTCGTCACCGGCATCAGCGACAGCCAGAATAAAAGATTGAGGTTCGCCCACAGCACGCGGCCGTCGACGCGCTGCACGGTGTGGAACATGTTGTGCAGATTGTTCCAGTAGATGCCCACGTTGATGAAGGACAGCACATAGCTGAAGAAGATCGGCCACAACGGCAACAGGGCGGAAACATCCTCGCCATGCGGCACTTTCAGCTCGAGCACCATGATGGTGATGATGATGGCGACGACGCCATCGGTGAATGCCTCGACCCTGCCTTTGCCCATAAGTCCGCCCCCCACTGTCGGCGAAATCTACGCGATGGCGGGACGGGCGGCTACCCGCCATGTGGCTGGGCGACCACCTCTGAGGACGGAACAGATCGGGGCGGTTCGGATGGAAGAAGATCAATACGCCGCCGTTGCCGGCGAAGTGCGGAGGTATCGCCTATCTCTCACCCGTTCGGCGTCTCGGGCGCCATATACGCGCGCTGGCGCGGCACGCCAAGGCCGGTATCCGGCGGCTCGCCGGCAGCCGGCCTGCCCTCGATCATGTGGATGGTGCGCCAGCGGCCGAAGCGGTAGTAGGCCGCGGCCAGCACCAGCGAGGTGATCGAGCCGGCCGGGAAACTCCACCACAGCGCTTCCTCCCCGATTGCGCCGCGCATGAAATAGGCAAAGCCGGTGCGCACGACCAGCACCGAAATCACCAGGATGATGAGTGGCGGCATCACCGCGCCGGTGGCGCGCACGGTGGCGAACAGCACGATGGTGATGCCGAACAGGATGAACGACCATGACGCGACATTGTTGATGTGGGCGGCGATGTCGATCGCAGCGCTGTCGCTGCTCAGGAACAGGCTCAGCACCGAACGGTCGAAAAGCCAAAGCACGGCGACCAGTGCGCCGGTCAGCATCAGGTTGAAGCCGACACCGGAGGCGGCGATGCGGCCGATCCGGTCCCAGCGGCCGGCGCCGACATTCTGCGCCGCCATCGAGGAGACCGCCGCACCGATGGCGAGCGCCGGCATCTGGATGTAGGTCCAAAGCTGCGCGGCGATGCCGTAGGCGGCGGCGACCTGCGAACCGTAGGAGTTGACGATGCCCATCACCGTCAGCGCCGCCACCGAGATGACGATCATCTGCAGGCCCATCGGCACGCCCTTGAACACGATGATGCGCAGCAAGGTAGGGTCGAGCCGCAGCAGAGCGAGGTTGGCGCCGGCCAGCCGCAGCGGGTGCTTGCGCACATAGAGCACGATCAGAATGGCGATTGCGCTGACCGTCTGGCCGATCAGCGTCGCGGTGGCGGAGCCGGCGATGCCGAGTTCCGGGAATGGCCCGATGCCACGGATAAGCAACGGGTTGAGCACAATGTCGAGGACGACGGCGAGCGCCATGAACAAAAAGGGCGTGCGTGAATCGCCGGCGCCACGCAGCACGGTCATGACGAAGGACAGAAGGTTCATCATCGGCACGGCGACAAAGATGATGCGCAGATAGGAGCGCGCCAGCGGCAAGGCATCGGCCGGAGTGCCGAGCGTGTTGAGGATGGCGTCGACCCATATCCAGCCGCAGACCGCGAAGATGACCGAGACGAAGAAGAAGAAGGTCGCGCTGGTGCCGACGATGCGGCGCGCCTCGGGCAGGTCGCGGGCGCCGACCGACTGTGCCACCAGGATGGTGGCGGCCATCCCGACGCCGAACACCGTGCCGAGGATGAGGAACAGGACGAGGTTGGCGTTGGAGGTGGCAGTCAGCGCCGATTCGCCGAGAAAACGGCCAACCCAGACGGCGTTGATCGAGCCGTTGAGCGACTGCAGCACGTTGGAGCCGAGCACCGGCAAGGCGAACAGCAGCAGCGTGCGCGGGATCGGGCCACTGGTCAGGTCGCCGGTGCGCCGGCGCGTGGGCATCTTGTCGTCCATGGCAAGGCAACTCGGCGAAGGCTTATTCAGGTCCGGTCCGTGCCCTGATCTAATCATGTTCTCAAAGCTTCCGTAATCGGATAGTGGTTCTGGGCGCGTGGGGCGCGTTCCTTACTTGATCAAACTCGTAAGCCGGGGGTTCATGTCCGATATTCCGCTGTTTTTTGAGCGCCTGAACAGGCGCGCGTTTCTCGGTGCCTCCGCTTTGGGCGCGGCCTCCGTGGCTCTTTCGGCGTGCACCACGACGGAGGTGGTGACGCCGCCAGTGGCAGCGCCGCCAAGCGATCCGGCTTTCGGCGATGTCGCAAGCATGTATGCGGCGCGCGTCGACGAGGGCTATCAGCTGCCGGCGATCCCGGTGGCCAAGATGGATCCGAAGTTCGTCCGTCAGATCGTGTCCGACCCGACCGGAGAAAAACCCGGCACGATCGTCGTCGATGTCTCCGAGCACTTCTTCTATCTGGTGCACGATGGCGGCAAGGCTATCCGCTATGGCGTCAGCCTCGGCAAGGCCGGTTTCGGATGGACCGGCAGCGCCGTGGTCCAGGCGAGGAAGAAGTGGCCGGTCTGGACGCCGCCGCCGGAAATGATCCAGCGCCGGCCGGAACTGGCGAAATACAAGGACGGCATGCCGCCCGGCCCGCAGAGCCCGCTAGGCGCCCGCGCGCTGTATCTCTTCCGCGACGGCAAGGACACGATGTACCGGCTGCACGGAACGCCGGAGTGGGATTCGATCGGGAAGAACGCTTCGTCCGGCTGTGTGCGCTTCATGAACCAGGACATCATCGACCTCTACGGCCGCGTCAACGGACCCGCGCCGGTCTTCGTGCGCGCGAACCTGTCGGCCGCCGCAAAGAACACCGCCGTGTCGAACAGGACGGCCGAGCCGATCGACGCGGGCGTACCGAAGGACGCGGAGATGTTGCAGTAAGTGTGCCTTCACGATCTGTAGGCGGACGCGCTCGGCGCGTCCGCCTGGGTGGTGGCATTACTTCTTGGCGAGGCCGGGAAGCGTGACCTGATAGACCGTGAACATGGTGTCAACGTCGGCGCCGTCCTCGGCCTTGTAGGGTGCGCCGACCTGGAAGCCGTCCTGGGTGAGGAAGTCGTTGTCATTGGCGACGAACAGGAAATAGTCGTCGGGCAGCTTGGGATCGAGCACGCTGACCACCGACATCGCCTCCCACTTTTCCGAGAGGTTGTTCTTGTCGTTCGGCGCGCCATTGTGCAGGCCAAAGCGGCCAAGTTCGCCCTTGTCGTTGAGGTCGATGAAGGGCGTCAGCTTGGCCGGCGTCACCGATGGGTCGAGCACGCCCTTGGGCGCCACCGGCTTGTCGGCGGCGTCGAAGGCGCCACCGGCGATGTCGGTCGCGGCAGAGAGATCGACGATGTTGATCTGGCGAAGCAGCGAGGTGTCGCCCTTCAACCCCTGGCCGTTGCCGCTGTCGCGGGTCAGCATCAGGAAGGTCTGGTCGGACAAGGCGACGATCTCGCTCTGCGCCGCCACCTTGGTCTTGCCCTTGGCATCCTTGAACACCGGCAGCGGCACAACATATTCGTGCGCCAGCTTGAGATGGGCGAGGTCGGAAGCGTCATAGACCAGCGCGCGGGTGTTCTGGCGCGTTGCGCCGGAATCGCCGCCATCCTGCCGGGGCGCCGACTGCAGCACGGCGATCAGGAACTTGCCGTCCGGCGTCATCGCCATGCCTTCGAGGCCCTGGTTGTTCTGTCGGCCGGTATCGGGATCCTTCGGATCGGGCTCGGCAGCACCCGGGCCTGGATTGTCCGAGGCGAAGTTCGGCGCGCCATGGCGCATCGGCACGAGGGCAGCCGGCGGCTGGGTCGCCGACAGCAGGCGGCCTTCGGCGGAAAACCGATAGATGTTCGGGCCGTATTCGTCGGAGATGAACATCGAGCCGTCGGGTAGCCGCACGATCGCCTCGTTGTCGAGCGCCAGCTTGCCGTTGGCCTCGGGCAGGATCGGCATGTCGCCGCTTGCTGCGCGCACGCCGTTGAGCGGGTCGAGGCCCGTGGCATCAGCGCCCTTGTCGTCGGTCAGGAGCATGGTGTCGGCGAGTGTCGCCTTGACGCCGGACTGCTCCTGGCCGGCAGCGGGTGCCGCACCAGGCGCGGTTGGCGCGAACTCGATGCCGATCGTGTTGAGGCGCGGCCGGTAGTCGGTGGTGCCGACGACGTTGTAGCCGCGGTCCGGCAGCAGCCAGAGCGAACCCTTGTAACCGTCGGCGCCATGCGTCCAGCCGGCGGTGTCGATCGCCATGCCGGAACCTGAGCCGAACGTCTCGCCGAACTTGTCCTTCTGGCTGGCCGGGATGCGGCCGACGCCGACCAGTCCCTTGTTGACGAAGCTGGTGCCGCCGACGGTCGCGGTGCTGTCGGCCAGCGCCGGCGTCAAGGCGGTGAACATTGCCAGCGCGACGCTGAGCGACACGGTTCGGTACAGGTGTTTCATGGATGATCCTCTTTGTGACAAAGCGTGCCGGAGCGGCCGATGGCGAAAAAGCTGTAAGAGGTGCGGCATCGATGATGCCGCGCGCGCCTCCCCGAAAGCGGTCTACGGCGCGAACATGATGCTTGCGTGACAGCGCGCAATGCCCGCCCGTCGGCTTCTTCACACGCCGATAAGAACGTGTGGTCGCACGAAAGAATTGATCACTCCCTTCTGGCTCAAGTCGACAAAGCGTGGTGTGTGCGCATCGTACTAGACACATATGTCCAGTGCGTATATGGTGCAGCCTTCGGACGAACCTGGGAGGGAAGCCTTGAAGTCGCACTACCGCGCAGTCGTCATCGGGGGTGGCGTGGTCGGAGCCTCGGTGCTCTATCATCTGACACGGTTCGGCTGGAGCGATGTGGCGCTGATCGAGCGGGCCGAACTGACCGCCGGTTCGACCTGGCACGCGGCGGCCGGGTTCCACGCGCTCAATGCCGATCCCAACGTCGCGGCGCTGCAGGACTACACCATCAAGCTCTATCGCGAGATCGAGGCCGAATCCGGCCAGAACGCGGGCCTGCACATGACGGGCGGCGTCAACATGGCCAGTGATCCCCATCGCTGGGAGTGGCTGAAATCGGCCTGGGCCGTGTTCCAGTCGGTCGGCATCGAAACGGCTCGCCTGGTGACGCCGGAGGAGATCAAGGAGATCTGCCCGATCGTCGATGTCAGCGACGTACTCGGCGGCCTCTATGATTCCAATGAAGGTCATCTCGACCCCTACGGAGCGACGCATGCCTATGCCGGCGCCGCGAAAAAGCGTGGTGCCGATGTGATCCTGCGCAACCGCGTGGTCGCGTTGAAGGCGCGTGCCGACGGGCACTGGGATGTCGTCACCGAGCAAGGCACGATCGTGGCCGAGCATGTCGTCAACGCCGGCGGGCTGTGGGCAAAGCAGCTCGGCCGCATGGCCGGCGTCGACTTGCCGGTGACGCCGATGGAGCATCACTATTTCATCACCGAGGACATTCCGGAGGTTGCCGCTCTCGACAAGGAACTCGGTCTTGCGGTCGACCTCGACGGCTTTTCCTACCTCAGGCAAGAGCGCAAGGGCGTGCTGCTCGGCGTCTACGAGCAGAACCCGAAGCACTGGAACATGGATGGCGCGCCATGGGATTACGGCATCGAGCTAATCCCGGAAGACATCGACCGCATCAGCCCGGAACTGTCCAAGGCCTATGAGCGCTTTCCGTGCCTGAGGACGGCCGGTATCCGCAAATGGGTCAACGGCGCCTTCACTTTCACCCCCGACGGCAATCCGATCGTCGGGCCGGTGCGCGGGCTGAAGAATTACTGGCTTGCCTGTGGCGTCATGGCCGGCTTCAGCCAGGGTGGCGGCGTCGGCAAGTCGCTGGCCGAGTGGATGATCTATGGTGAGCCGCAGGCCGACATCTTCGGCATGGATATTGCCCGCTATGGCGCCTTCGCCGCCAACCGCGAATATCTCAGGCAGACGACGCGCCAGTTCTATTCGCGCCGCTTCGTCATGACCTTTCCCAATGAGCGGCTACCCGCCGGCCGGCCGCTGAAACGCCCCGGCGCCTACGACGGCATGACGGCGGCGGGTTGCGAATGGACGGCGTCCTGGGGTCTGGAAATCCCGGCCTATTTCGCGCCGATGGGGTTTCGCGAGAACACCACGCTGCGGCGTTCCAACGCCTTCGACATCGTCGGCGACGAGGCGCTGCAGGTTCGGCGTGCCGCCGGTCTCGTCGATATCTCGGCCTATGCGCGCTATGCGGTTTCCGGGCCTGGGGCCGATGCATGGCTTGACCGGCTGCTTGCCTGCAAGCTGCCGAAACCGGGGCAGGCGAGGCTGGCGCCGATGCTCGGCCATGACGGGCGGCTGAAGGGCGACCTCACGGTCATCAACTGGGGTGGCGGCGACTATTGGCTGATGGGCTCGTACTATCTCAGGGAATTCCACATGCGCTGGTTCGAGAGCCATGCGGCGGAGGGGATCACTGTCACAGACCTTTCCGACACGATGAGCGGCTTCCTGCTGACCGGGCCGAATGCACGCAAGATCCTGGCGCGCACGACGCATCAGGACGTGTCGGGCGCGGCACTGCCGTTCATGGCCTGCGGGGCATTCGACATCGGTATGGTGCCCGCGCGGGTTACCCGCCTTTCGATCGCCGGTGAGCTCGGTTTCGAGATCAGTTGTCCGGTCACCATGCATGCCAGCTTGCGCGAAACGCTGCTGGCGGCCGGCGAAGACCTCGGCCTTGCCGAGATCGGCTATTACGCGCTGAACGCGCTGCGGCTGGAGAAGAGTTTCGGCATCTGGTCGCGTGAATTCACCCAGGGCTACACACCCGATCAGGCCGGGCTCGACCGCTTCGTCGCGTTTGGGAAGGGTGACTTCACCGGCCGCGAGGCGGCATTGAAACAGCGGGAGGCCGGCAGCGGCCAACACCTGGTGACGCTGGAGATCGATGCCCTCGACGCCGACGCCAGCGGCTTCGAGCCGGTCTGGCATCAAGGCCGGCGCGTCGGCTTCGTCACTTCGGGCGGCTATGGCTATACGGTCGGCAAAAGCCTGGCGCTGGCGCTCGTCGACCGTGATTTCGCAGGCGAGGGCACCGCGCTCTCGGTGCACGTCGTCGGCACGGAGCGGCCGGCGCGCGTCATCGCGGCCTCCCCCTACGACCCCGGAGGCAAGGCGATGCGGCAATGAGGAGGATTTCTGATGGTCGATGAGGCGGCACGTGATAGCAGGCGCGAGCGCCGGCGTGGACGGACGGGCGAAGCCGGCTCGGAAACCAGCCGCCGCCCCAATTACCGTTCGCTGAGGAACCCGTTCCTGCCGCAGCCGATCTTTTCGGATGATCAGGTTGCCGCCATCCATGACACGGCGCTGCGTGTGCTGGAAGAGCTCGGCATCAAGGTGCTGTTGCCACAGGCGCGTGAGCATTTCGCCCGCGCCGGCGCCCTGGTCGATCCGGACACCGACATGGTGCGCATCGGCCGCGATATGGTGACGGCTGCGCTGGCCTCGGCGCCGAAGTCGATCCATGCTCATGGCGGTGCCCACGCCCGCGATCTGACGCTCGAACTCGGCTCGATGACTTTCCTGGCCGGATGCGGGGCGCCGAACGTCACCGATCTCGAGCGCGGCCGGAGGCCGGGCACACTGGCCGATTTCGAGGATCTGATACGGCTGGTGCAGCATTTCGATGTGCTGCATATGCTGGGACCCTGCATCGAGCCGCAGGACGTCGACAACCGCTTTCGCCACTATGCGGTCAACCGTGCCCAGCTGACGCTCTCCGACAAGCTTCCGTTCGTCTTCGCGCGCGGCACGCCGCAGGTCGAGGACGGCTTCGAGATGCTGCGACTGGCGCGCGGCCTGTCGCAGGACGAATTCCTTGCCGGCGCGCACTGCTACACCGTCATCAACACCAACTCGCCGCGCCAGCTCGACATCCCGATGGCGCAAGGCATCATCGATTTCGCCAGGGCCGGGCAGATCTCCGTCATCACGCCGTTCTGCCTTGCGGGCGCGATGGCGCCGATCACGGTCGCCGGTGCGCTGACGTTGCAGCATGCCGAAGCGCTGGCGGGACTGACGCTGGCGCAGATCGTGCGGCCCGGTGCACCGGTCGTCTATGGCTCCTTCTCCTCCAATGTCGACATGAAATCAGGCGCGCCCGCCTTCGGCACGCCGGAGCATGTCAAGGCGACGCTTGGCGCCGGCCAACTGGCGCGTTTCACCGGGCTGCCATGGCGGTCCGGCGGCGGCAGCGCGGCCAACATTTCGGACGCTCAGGCGGCGCACGAGACGCAGTTCGCGCTGTGGGGCTCGGTGCTGGCCGGGGCGACGATGTGCATCCATGCCGCCGGCTGGCTGGAAGGCGGCTTGAGTGTTTCCTTCGAGAAGCTGGTCACCGATATCGAGGCGCTGCAGACGGTGGCTGAACTCTGCGCCCCGACGCCCGGCGACAGCGAGTCCATCGGCTTCGAGGCAATCGCCGAGGTACAGCCGGGCGGTCACTTCTTCTCGGCCGGCCACACCATGACGCGCTACCGCACCGCCTTCTACGAACCGCTGGTCGCCGACTGGTCGAATTTCGGCAATTGGACGCAAGGCGGGTCGAAGACGGCGAGCGAGCGCGCCACTGGTGTCTGGAGACGGGCGCTGGCCGATTTCGTGCCGCCGGAATCGGCTGTCGCGACCGCCGGCGTTCTCGACGCGTTCATCGCCCGGCGCACGCAAGAGGGCGGCGCAGCACCGGTGTCCTGAGGGCGGGAGCCGTCGCGCAAGACGCGTGACGCAGCTTTCGCGACGTGATCGGTGCCGGGGTCATTGGCAATCGGCGCATCCCGTGCAGAAATGGGCGCATGCGCGAAGCTTTGATCGCAGTGATGATCTTCCTGTGCCTGACGGCGGCGCCGCTGGCCAGCATGGCCATCTGGCCCAGGCTGCCGGTCAGACATCGCGACGAAGATACGAACAATGTGGTTCGGCTCGCCGCGAACCTGTTTGGGGTCATGACCTCGCTTGTGCTCGGCCTGATGATCAACTCGGCCAAGAACACGTTCGAATCGATTGATCACAACGTGCACGACTATGCGACGGAGCTGATCCTGCTCGACAGGACCATGCGCGAGTATGGCCCGGAGACCGACGAGGCGCGCCAGCTGCTGGTCGTCTATGTGCAGAGGGTGGCGGGCGACGCTTCGCCGACCGGTGAAACTCCGGTCGTCGCCAACCGGCTGTCCGAACATCTGCTGACGGAGATCGGCACCCGGCTGAGGGCGCTGGAGCCGGCCGACGCGGCGCACAGCGCCCTTCTGCAGGATGCCGGTCAGCGTCTGCAGAAAGTGGTGGAGTTGCGATGGATTCTGATCGAGCAGTCGGAGGGCACGATCCCTGCGCCGCTGATCGCCATGCTGGTTGCGTGGCTGGTGCTGATCTTCGCCAGCTTCGGGTTCAGGGCACCGCGCAACGCCATCACGGTTTCGACCTTCGTGGTTTCGGCCGTGCTGATCGCCGGTGCGATCTACCTCATCCTGGATATGGACATACCGTTCTCCGGCCCGATCCAGATTTCGCCGGCGCCCCTGCAGAGGGCATTGGCGGAATTGCAGCGATGATACGGAACCGGCGTCGATCCCGGGCATTCTGTGAGATGGCTCCACGGAGGACGACATGGGATTCGACCAGTATCACGAACCGCCTGAAGAACTGTCGCAGAAGGTGCGGACCTTTGCCCGCATGATCACCTCGCTGATCGAGGAGGCGGAAGCGATAGGCTGGTACGAACAGCGCATCTCGGTGGAGAAGGACCCGCAGGCCCGCGCCATCATGAAGAACGCGCAAGGCGAGGAGTTCAAGCATTTCGGCATGGATCTCGAATTCCTGTTGCGCCAGAAGAAGGACTGGCGGGCGGAACTGAAGGAAATCCTGTTCACCACCGGCGACATCGTCAAGGCCGGCGAGAGGGGTGAGAAGAAGGTGGATTGAGGCCTGATAGGTCGCGACTGATCTGCCTCTGCTTTCGGCCAGATCAATCGCTGTCGCGCGCCACAAGCTCCAGCGGCCAGACCTCGCGCATGATCCGCGGACCCTCCGGGCCGGCAAAGGCCGGGATCGAGGCCAGCAGCATTTCGGCGAGCCGCTGACCCATCGGCTCCAGGGCCGGGCGGAAGGCTGTCAGCGCCGGCGAGAAGTAACGGCAGAGCGGCGTGTCGACGATGACGGTCACCGCCATGTCGTGGCCTGGCCTGATCCCCATTTCGGCCAGCGCCTTGCAGCCGCCAAGCGCCATCGCGTCGTTGTTGAAGATGATGGCGGTCGGCGGATCCTTGGAGCGCATGACCTGCGGCGTCACCTCGTAGCCGCCGGCCTCGTTGATGAAGCCGGACGCTATCAGCTCGGGGTCGACCTCGATGCCGTGCCGCCGCAAGGCCTTGCGATAGCCATCGAGGAACAGGTAGCCAAAATTGAGATTGAGCGACGGGCGGATGGCGGCAATGCGGCGGTGGCCGCGCGCCACCAGGCGGTCGACCGCGTCGGCACCGGCCTTTTCGAAATCGAGGTCGAGCGAAGGGTAGGACTTGGCTCCGGAGCGGCTGCGACCGAGCGTGGCGAACGGGAAGCCGGCCTGGGTGAGATAGTCGATGCGCTCGTCCTCGCGCCGCGTCCAGGCCAGCACCACGGCATCGGCGCGGCGCGTCTCGACGACACGGCGCAGGCGTTCCTGCTGGTAGTCGCCCGGCGCGCCCATGACCACGATCAGGTCGAGGCCGCTCTCGGCGAGCTTCGCCTGCAGCCCGATCAGGAACGGAATGAAGAACGGCTCGCCATATTGCTGGTCGCCCGGATGCGGCTGCAGCATGAAGGCGATCGAATGGGTGGCGCCCTGCCGAAGGCTGCGGCCGGACTGGTTCGGCGAATAGTTCAGCGTCCTGGCCGCCTCGAGCACGCGCTGGCGCGTGTCGGCATTGACGTCGGCGCGGCCGTTGAGGGCGCGCGACACGGTGCCGATCGAAATGTTCAGGTGACGGGCAAGGTCATGAATGCTGGACGCCAAGTGACTGTTCTCCCCCTTGTTTGGCTAGCACCGGTAACCGCTCAGGCCAAGGCGACAAGACAATTTTTTGCGAGCGGCCAATTGACATTCTACACCTTCGGGTGTGTTCTCGTAAACGTTTACGGAAAAACGTTTACGGCCATGCCGTGAATGCCGTGACGATCGGTCTGGAGGGACCGAGCGGAGGAGGAGTGCTGGATGATCAATGTCGTCCTGGCCGGCTGCGGAGCGATGAGCAAGCAGTGGCTCGATGCCGTGAGGCAGATCGATGGGCTTGCCGTCGTCGGCCTTGTCGACCTGGACGCCGACAGGGCGAGGGCGAGGGCGCGCGAATACGACCTCACCAGCGCCGTCATCGGCACCAGCCTCGATGTGGTGCTCGACCAGACCAGGCCCGACGCAGTGTTCGACGTGGTGGTTCCCGCCGCCCGGCGCGAGGTCGCGTTCTCGGCCTTTGCCCATCATTGCCATCTCCTGACGGAAAAGCCGCTCGCCGACAGCCCCGAGAATGCGCGCGCAATCGTCGAGGCCGCCCGCCAGGCCGGGCGTATCCATGCCGTCGTCCAGAACCGCCGCTATGTCGCCAATGTCAGGCGTATCCGGCGCTTTCTCTCTTCCGGCGCCATCGGTGCCGCGACCAGCATCCATGCCGACTTCTTCGTCGCGCCGCATTTCGGCGGTTTTCGCGAGGAGATGGCCCACGTCCTGCTGCTCGATATGGCGATCCACACATTCGACGCCGCCCGCTACATGGTGAATGGCGAGCCGGTCGGCGTCTACTGCCAGGAATGGGAGCCGGCGAGTTCCTGGTACCGGCAGGGATCGTCGGCCAGCGCCGTCTTCGATCTCGGCGGCGGCAAGGTCTTCACCTATGCCGGCTCCTGGTGCGCCGCCGGCTTCCGCACCAGCTGGGAGAGCACGTGGCGCATCGTCGCCGAGCGCGGCAGCCTGGTCTGGGACGGCAGCGACGAATTGAAGGCAGAGGTTGTCCTGGCAGCGCGTGAAGGCCTGTTCGACCGTACCGAGCCGATCGCCGTGCCGCCGCTCGATCCCGCCGACCGCGTCGGCGGCCATCTTGGCATCATCCAGGATTTCATGCGCGCGATCGAGACCGGCACCCAGCCGGAGACGCACGGCGCCGACAACATCAAGAGCCTGGCCATGGTCTTCGGCGCTATCGAAAGCGCCGAGACCGGGCGCCGGGTGACGATCTCTTCGCAGGAAGGACAGTGATGCCAAACCCGCTTCTCGACATCAGGATCGGCACCATGGTGCGGGCCAATCTCGATGACCCGGCCGCCTATATCAAGGCGATCCTGCCGCTCGGTTTCGAGTGCATCCAGCCCTTCTTCTGGCAGACGCTGGGCGGCAAGGATCTGCCGCGGCTTGCCGGCCAGATCCGCGAGGCGATCGGCGATGCCGACGTCACGGTCTCCTCGATCGGCGTGTTCGGCAATCCGCTGGAGAGCGGCGACGTCGATCGCGGCGTGCTCCAGGCCTGGGAAACGGTGATCGACAACGCGCATCTGTTCGGCACCTCGATCGTCAGCGGCTTCACAGGCCGCCTCCGTGGCAAGCCGTTGCCCGACAGCCTGCCACGCTTCAAGGAAGTCTGGGGTCCGCTGGCCAGGCGCGCCGCCGACAAGGGCGTGCGCATCGCTTTCGAGAATTGCGCCATGGACGGCAACTGGGCTGGTGGAGACTGGAACATCGCCCACAACCCGGACGCCTGGGAGCTGATGTTCAATGAATTGCCAGACGATAATCTCGGCCTCGAATGGGAGCCCTGCCACCAACTCGTCTACCTGATCGATCCCCTGCCGCAGATCCGCAAATGGGCGCCGCGCATCTTCCATGTCCACGGCAAGGACGCGACGGTGCGCTGGGATGTGATCCGCGAACACGGCGTGTTCGGCCGGCTGCCGTTCGTACAGATGCGCACGCCGGGCTTCGGCGACAGCGACTGGACGAGGGTGATCAGCGAACTGCGGCTGGCCGGCTACAAGGGCGCCATCGACATCGAAGGCTGGCACGATCCGGTCTATCGCAACGAGCTGGAGATCACCGGGCAGGTACGCGCCCTGGACTATCTGAAGCAATGCCGGGGAGGTGCCAGCTACCTGCCTAACCCGGTGTGAGAGCGAGCCGGCGGGAGGTGCCGGCTGGCCAAGATTGCGGCGCACTGCCGAAGCGATCGTCGAAAACCCCTCGGCCTGGCCAGGGAAAAAAGGGAGGATAAGTGCATGAGCATGACGATGAGAAGGACACTTCTGCGCTCGACCATCGTGGCCGCCGCCACGACGCTCGCCGCTGCGATCTCGACCTTGCCGGCGCAGGCGCTCGACGCCCAATGGTGCAAGGACGTCCACATCCGCTTCTTCGTCGGCGGCGCCGAGGGCGACGCCTTCGGCACCATCGTCTACAACGGCGCCAAGCAGGCGGCAGCCGACCTCGGACCCAAGGTCGATTACATCTTCTCGGGCTGGGACGTCGAAAAGATGGTGCAGCAACTGCGCGAGGCGGTCGCGGTGAAGCCAGGCGGTATCGCCATGATGGGCCACCCGGGCGACGCGGCGATCATGCCGCTGGCCGAACAGGCGCATAAGGACGGCATCAAGATGATGTACCAGAATGTGCCGGTGCCGACGGTGACGGCGGCGTTCGGCGGCGGCTATGTCGGCGCCCAGCAGGAGCAGCAGGGCCGCGCGCTCGGCGCCGAGGCGTTCAAGCTGGCCAAGCTGAAGGCCGGCGACAAGGCGATCATGATCGGCCCGTTCGAAAATGAGAGTCGCGGCGCGCGCGAGCGTGGGACAGTCGCCGCGCTGAAAGAGGCCGGCATCGATGTCATTCAAATCAATTCTCAAACCGAGTGGGCAGCCGATCCGAATCTCGCGATCCCGTTGATCACCGCCGCGTTGCTCAACAATCCCGACGTCAAGGCAGTCGGCTATCCCGGCGGGCAGATGCTCGGCAACGTGCCGACATACATGCAGGCCGCAGGGAGGAAGGCCGGCGACATCTTCAACTTCGGCTTCGACACCAGCCCGCAGATCGTCGAGGCCTTCAAGGGCGGCTGGGTACAGCTGACGGCCGACCAGCAGCCGTTCCTGCAGGGCTATCTGCCGATCCTGAGCCTCTGCCAGCAGGTGGTGCTCGGTCTGGCGCCGATGAATGTCGACACCGGCGCCGGCTTCGTCACGGTTGAAAATTACGAGATCGTCGCCGAACTCGCCAAGCAGGCACTGCGCTGACCTCCCAAGCTGCCGGCCGGGGCTGAGCCCGGCCGGCAGAGACGCCGGCAGCGACAACAGAGGTGAGGATCCGATGGCCGAACGCATCATCGAACTGCGCGATATCAGCAAGTCCTATGGCCAGGTCTATGCACTGGGCGGGGTCAATCTCAGCGTCGATCGTGGCGAAGTGGTTGGCCTGATCGGTGACAATGGCGCCGGCAAGTCGACGCTGATCAAGATCCTGTCCGGCGTGGTCAGGCCGACCAGCGGCGAGATCCTCGTGCGCGGCAAGGCGGTGACGGGATGGAGTGCGGCGCGTTCGCGCGACGCGGGCATCGAGACGGTGTTCCAGGACCGGGCGCTGGCCGTGCAGCAGACGATCGTGCGCAACATCTTCATGGGCCGAGAACTCACTGGCTTTCTCGGCTGGCTGAAGGTCAACAAGGAGATCGAGGAAGCCAGCCGGCTGATGCGCGAGATCGGCTTCACCTCGAAAGTGTTCACGCCGCAGTCGATCGTCGGCCAACTGTCGGGCGGCGAGCGCCAGGGCGTCGCAATCGCGCGCGCCATCTACAAGCAGGCGGAACTGATCATCCTCGACGAGCCGACGACGGCGCTGTCGCTGACCGAAACCGCCAAGGTCTTCCATTTCGTGCGCCAGGTGCGGGCGAGCGGCCGCTCGATCCTATTCATCGGCCACAACATCCACCATGTCTTCGACATCGCCGACCGCTTCGTGGTGCTCGACCGCGGCAAGGTCGCGCTCACCGCCGACCGCAGCGAGGTCAAGTCGGCCGAGGACCTCATCAACTTCATGGAGGATGTCGCACATCCCGGCGGGTTGGCCGGGTTGCACGACACCGGCGACGCCGAAAGGGCAGTGCGATGAGCAAGACCATGGAACCCGATCTGCACGAGCCGTCCACCGCCATTCCCCGCCCACAGAAAGAGTGGAAACACCCATCCGATCAATGGCTGCGCGGGTTCATCCTCGACAATCGTGCTTCGCTCGGCACGCTCGGCGTGTTCATCGTCATGATGGCGGTGTTCATGATCGCAAACCCGACCGTGTTCACCACCTGGTATCTCTACAGTTCGGTGCTGACCACGCTGCCGGTGGCGCTGTTCGTGGTGGTGCCGCTGGTCTTCGTCGTTACCTGCGGCGAGATCGATCTGTCGTTTCCGGCGACGATGGGTTTTGCCTCATGGGTCTTCGCGCTGGTCGTGCAAGCCGGCTACGATCCGTTTCTCGGCATTGCCGCAGCACTCGTCACCGGCATACTGCTCGGCTTCCTGGTGGGCTCGCTGGTGGTCTATGGCGGGCTGTCGTCGCTGATTGCCACGCTCGGCATGAATTTCCTGCTGCGCGGTCTGATCCAGATCATCAACGAAGGCAAGTCGATGGCGCTGACCAACCTTGCCGACAGCTGGGCATATAAGATTTTCTCCAGCCAGGTTTATGGCATCCCGGTGCAGATCTTCTGGGCCATCGCCTTCGTCGTGCTGTCGGCGATGCTCTACAACCGCCACCGCTTCGGCGCGCAGGTGAGGGTGGTCGGCGACAATCCCGACAGCGCCCAGCAGATGGGCATCGACGTCAAGCGTGTGCGGGTGAAAGTGTTCGTCTTCGTCGGCATCGGTGCGGCGATCGCCGGCACCTTCTCGGTGATGATCAACTTCACCTGGTGGCCGACTGCCGGCGACGGCTATCTCTTGCCGGTGCTGGCATCGGTGTTCGTCGGCGGTACGCCGACCTGGGGCGGCATCGGCACCGTCGTCGGTGGCGCCATCGGTGCCGTCACCGTGTCCTTCATCCAGACCGGCGTCGTGGCGGCCGGCCTGAGCGGCTTCTACGTGCAGTTCTTCAACGGGCTGATCATCATCCTGTCGCTGCTCGGCCACAAATGGAACCAGGCGCGGTATCGGTGACGGGTGGAGATTTCTGGCTGGGGCAGTCGCTTGTAGGACAACGGGACAAGCGGGCGCTCAAACCGCCGCGACAAACCCGTCCAGCACGCGCTTCTGGCCAGCCTTGTCGAAGTCGATCGTCAGCTTGTTGCCTTCGATGGCGGAAATGTTGCCGTTGCCGAATTTCTGGTGGAAGACGCGATCTCCGACGCTGAAGGCGGATGGCGTATCTGAGACGGATTTGGCGACCAACTCACCGTCGATGGTGCGGCCTTTGACGCTGGTGCGGCCGGCGCCGTAGCCGGAGTCGGTCTCGCCGTAGCCGATGCGCTCGACCTGATGGCCGGAGCGCGAGCCCCAGTTGCGGTCGGTCGCTTCGGTGCGGTTTTGTTGCGCGCGCTGCCAGCCCGGCGTCGCGTAGGTGTTGGAGAAGGCGCCGGATTTTTCGGCATTGGCGCCGACATTGTCGAAGCGCGAGGCGCCATAGGGATTTTGCCGGCCACCGCGACCGGAGGCGAAAGAACCGCCGCCATAGGAATTGCCATAGCCACCATAGGAATTGCCGCTCTCGGCGACATCGACATGGGCTTCCGGCAGTTCTTCGAGAAAGCGCGACGGGATGGTCGACTGCCACAGGCCATGGATGCGACGGTTGGAGACGAACCACAAATGCAGGTTCTTCTTGGCGCGGGTCAGGCCGACATAGGCCAGACGCCGTTCTTCCTCCAGCCCGGAGCGGCCGCCTTCGTCGAGCGCGCGCTGGTGCGGGAACAGGCCTTCCTCCCAGCCGGGCAGGAAGACGGTCTCGAATTCGAGGCCCTTGGCCGAATGCAGCGTCATGATGTTGACGGCGTCGAGCTCGGCATTCTGCTCGGCGTCCATGACCAGCGCGACATGCTCGAGGAAGGAGCGCAGCGACTCGTATTCCTCCATGGAGCGGATCAGCTCCTTCAAATTTTCCAACCGGCCGGGCGCTTCGACCGAGCGGTCGTTCTTCCACATGTCGGTGTAACCGCTCTCTTCCAGAATGGTCTCGGCGAGTTCGGTGTGTGGCGTGGTCTCCAGCGCCTTCTGCCAGCGCTCGAAATTGGCCGCGACCTCGCGCAAGGCGGCGCGCGGCTTCGGCTTCAACTCGTCGCTTTCGGCGAGCTTGGCGGCGGCTTCCAGCATCGGCACGCGCAGCGCGCGCGCCGTGTCGTGAATCTGGCGGATGGTGGTTTCGCCCAGCCCGCGCTTCGGCACGTTGACGATGCGTTCGAAGGCGAGGTCGTCGGCGCCTTGCGCGACGACGCGGAAGAAGGCCAGCGCATCGCGGATTTCCATGCGCTCGTAGAAGCGCGGACCGCCGATGACCCGGTAGTTGAGGCCGAGCGTGACAAAGCGGTCCTCGAACTCGCGCATCTGGAACGAGGCGCGGACCAGAATGGCCATGTCGTTGAGATTGTGCTTCCGGCGCTGGTAGGCCTCGATGGTCTCGCCGACGGCGCGGGCTTCCTCCTCGGAATCCCAAGCGGCGTGGACATGCACCTTGTCGTCCTCGGGCTCGTCGCGGTCGGTGAACAACGTCTTGCCGAAGCGGCCCTCATTGTGGGCGATGAGGTGGGAGGCAGCCCCCAGGATATGCGCCGTGGAGCGGTAGTTGCGTTCCAGCCGGATGATGGTGGCGCCCGGAAAATCCTTGTCGAAGCGCAGGATGTTGTCGATCTCGGCGCCCCGCCAGCCATAGATGGATTGATCGTCGTCGCCGACACAGCAGATGTTGACTTTGTTGTCGCTCACGGGCTGTTCCGCGCCTACCGGCGCGGGCCCTCCGCGGGGGCCTCGCAACGGCTCGGACGGACGGTCGTCCTTGCGGCCTTCGGCCGACTGCAGACCGGCGGTCGACGAAGATTGGCGCGACGGTTGCGGCCGCTGTGCCAGCAGGCGCAGCCACATGTACTGGGCGGTGTTGGTGTCCTGATATTCGTCGACGAGGATGTATTTGAAGCGCTTGTGATATTCCTTCAGCACATCCGGATTGGCGCGGAAGATGCGGATCGGATGGCACAAAAGGTCGCCGAAGTCGCAGGCGTTCAGCGTTTGCAGCCGCGCCTGGTAGGCCTTGTAGAGTTCGCGGCCCTTGCCGTTGGCGAAGGCGCGGGCGTCGCCCTCGGCGATGTCGGCCGGGCCTTGTCCCTTGTTCTTCCAGCCGTCGATCATCTGGGCGAACTGCTTGGCCGGCCAGCGCTTGTCGTCCAGGCCCTCGGCCTGGATCAACTGCTTGATCAGCCGCACGACATCGTCGGTGTCGAGGATGGTGAAGTCGGACCGCAAGCCGGCAAGTTCGGCATGTCTGCGAAGCAGCTTCACTCCAATCGAGTGGAAGGTGCCGAGCCACGGCATGCCTTCGACGTTGCCTTCGCCGATCAGGATGCCGATGCGCTGCTTCATCTCGCGCGCGGCCTTGTTGGTGAAGGTGACGGCGAGAATCTCCGAAGGCCAGGCTCTTTTGGTGTCGAGGATATAGGCGATGCGGGTGGTCAAGACGCGCGTCTTGCCGGTGCCGGCGCCGGCCAGCACCAGAACCGGACCTTCCGTGGTTTCCACCGCCAGCCTCTGCTCGGGGTTCAGCCCCTTCAGATAGTCCGGCGCATTGTTGTGGCCGCTGCGGGCAGCCATGGCGCGCGCGGCGATGCCCGACGGGGCAGTTGGCCGCGCATTGGGTTCATCGAAAAAGGGCATGTCTTCGGAAAAGCCGGACATCTCCCCCGAATGTAGTGATTCGGCGGCGAAAGGCCAGAAGTGTCTACGTTTTGTTCCGCTAAAGTGCCTGATATGGGCTGTTCAGGCCTTGCGGTAACCGAGGGCGACGAAAAATCGATGTCCGAATGAGCGCGCCTCGTTCGTCATCACGGCGCCGAGAGCGACCTGCATCTGGTCGTAATAGTGGCTGCCGGCGGGCGATGTCAGGAAAGTCTTGTAGAGCTTGAGATCGTCAAGCGGCAGATCCCGGTAGATGTAGGCCACCGATGCCATGACGTCCGTTTCGATGTCATGGCGAAGGCCTTCGGATCGTTGACGCAGCAGGGCCATGATCTGGTCGTCGGGCAGGGGCTTACCGGCCGCTCCAAGCATCTCGGAAAGCATTGCATAGCCCATGTTCAAGGCCACGGCTTCTCCGGTGTCGACAGCGCTGAGATCGTCCACGAGCTTCTTGTACAGTGCGAGCCGAGCCGGATCCCTGGATGGAAGTTCGCCCATGATCTTGGGACCTTCGATCGTCTTGCGTTGCCTTTCTTCCGGAGTTGAAGCCTGGATTTCCAGCGCCGTGACATGTTTGCCAAGGGGCGACGCATAGAACGAGGCCAGGTCGGACAGGTCTTGGGCGGGCAGTTTGTCCGCCATGCGCGATTCGATGGCTGCCTCCATCTTGTTCGCGTCAAAAGCGCCTTCCATGGCCGCCGCCAGGGCGTCCTGGACTTTTTGCGGCGGCGTTTCCGGCGCCGATTTCACGGCTGCGATGAAACCCGGGCCGATAGCCATCAGCATCTCGTGAAAGCCGTTCGCCTTGTTGATCTCATGCAGCGTCTGCGCAGGCGCAGCCACGGCGACAGAGACAAGGCAACAGAGTGCAAGCATCAGGCGCGTCAGCGGCGGAACGAATGACGTCATTTGCTTGCTCCTCGGAGAGATGATTGAGACTGCTGGAAAACCCGGCCGCAGGCAAGATGGATTGCCACCTTGGCGTGTGCGTCGCCTTGACAGGCGGGGCGGGCGGGAGAAAGCTGTGCGGAGGGCAGGAACGGGTGCATCGGGCTGTCCTTGGGCGTCGCAAAACGCAACAGTCGAAGGAGTATCATCTTGGCTGTCACCATCACCTCCCTCATACTTTTTCTGATCGGTCTGGTGCTTGGCGGCGGCGGCATCCGCTTGGCTTCGCTGGGCGGCAGCTGGTACTATATTGTCGTCGGCCTCGCCTTCCTGATCGCCGCCTGGCTGCTCTACCGGCGCCGGTCCACCGCGCTGTGGCTCTACGCGGCGATCGTGATCGGCACACTGGCCTGGGCAGTCTGGGAAACCGGCTTCGACTGGTGGGAACTCGGCCCGCGCGGCGGCATCATCGTGCTGGTTGCACTGTGGCTGCTGACGCCGTGGGCGCGGCGGGGGATTACCGGCCCTGACGCACGCGCGCCGCTGATCCTTGCCGTGCTGGCGTCGCTGGCGGTCGCCGGTTATTCAATGACAGCGGATCCGAAGGACATTGCCGGCGAGCTCGACACCGACAAGGTGATCCCCAATGCCAATCTCGGCAACGATGTGCCGGCCGGTGAGTGGCACTATTACGGACGCACGCAGTTTGGCCAACGCTATTCGCCGCTCGACCAGATCACGCCTGACAATGTCGCCAAGCTGCAGCCGGCCTGGACCTATCGCACCGGCGACGTGAAAGGGCCGGACGATATCAGCGAGACAACGTATCAGGTGACACCGCTGAAGATTGGCGACACGCTCTACATCTGCACGCCGCACAATTTCGCCATCGCGGTCGATGCGGCGAGCGGCAAGGAGAAATGGCGCTACGATCCCAAGATCAAGCTCGACAAGGACCGCCAGCACCAGACTTGCCGCGGCGTGTCCTATTATGCCGACGCCGCCATCGCCGCCGGCCAGCCCTGCGCGACCCGGGTCTACCTGCCGACCTCGGATGCGCGGCTGATCGCGCTCGACGCCGCCAACGGGCAGGTCTGTCCGGCCTTCGCCGAGGGCGGCACGCTGAACCTGCTGACCAACATGCCCTATCCGAAGTCGGGCTATTACTATTCGACCTCGGCGCCGTTGGTATCGGGCGGCAAGATCATCGTCGGCGGCGCCGTCAACGACAATTATTCGACGCAGGAGCCGTCCGGCGTCATCCGCGCCTACGATGTCAACACCGGCGCCCTGGTGTGGAACTGGGATTCCGGCAATCCGGACCAGACGACGCCGCTGGGGGCGGGCCAGACCTATACCGCCAACTCGCCCAACATGTGGTCAACGCCCAGCGCCGACGAGAAGCTCGGCCTGCTCTACGTGCCGCTCGGCAACCAGACGCCGGACCAGCTCGGTGCCGGGCGCGGCGACAATGTCGAGAAGTTCTCGTCCTCGATCACCGCGCTCGACCTCAACACCGGGCAGTTGCGCTGGGTGCGGCAGACCGTGCACCACGACCTGTGGGACATGGACGTGCCGGCGCAGCCAAGCCTGATCGACATCACCAAGGCCGACGGCACGGTGGTGCCGGCGCTGGTCGGGCCGACCAAGCAGGGCGACCTCTATGTGCTTGACCGCCGCACCGGCGAGCCGGTGGTTGCGGTCAAGGAAGTGCCGGCGCCCGGCGGCGCCGTCGAGGGTGACCACAGCGCGCCAACGCAGCCATCTTCGGACCTCTCCTTCAATCCGAAGCCGCTGACCGACGCTGACATGTGGGGCATCACCATGTTCGACCAGCTGGCCTGCCGGATCGCGTTGCACAAATTGCGCTATGAAGGCCGTTACACACCACCTTCGGTGCAGGGGTCGCTGATCTATCCCGGCAATTTCGGCACCTTCAACTGGGGTGGCGTCGCGGTCGATCCGGTGCGGCAGGTGCTGTTCGGCATGCCGACCTATCTGGCCTTCACGTCGAGACTCGTCCCGCGCGCGGACGTGCCGCCGCCCGGCAGCGACACCAAGGGCAGCGAGCAGGGGCTGAACCGCAATGACGGCGCTCCCTATGCCGTGGTGATGGGGCCGTTCCTGTCGCCGCTCGGCATTCCCTGCCAGGCGCCGCCCTGGGGCTATGTCGCGGGTGTGGATTTGCGGACCGGCACCATCGCCTACAAGCATCGCAACGGCACCGTCTACGACATGACGCCGCTGCCATTGCCACTGAAGGTCGGTGTGCCGGGCATTGGCGGACCGATGATCACCGCCGGCGGCGTCGCCTTCCTGGGTGCCGCGGTCGACGATTATCTGCGCGCCTATGACCTGACATCGGGCAAGCAGCTCTGGCAGGCGCGGCTGCCGGCCGGCGGGCAATCGACGCCGATGACCTACACCGTCGCCGACGGACGCCAGTTCGTGGTCATCGTTGCCGGCGGCCACGGCTCGGTCGGCACAAAGCCGGGCGACTATGTGATGGCCTACGCGCTGCCGAAGTAGGGGAGACTACTTCAGGACGGTATGTCTTGACGGATCGACGCCTCAGCTGATCCCGAGATGGCTCTTCAGGCTGGGCACCGAGCCGAGCACCTCGTTCGTCAGGTCGGGGCCGGCGGCGGCCTCGGCCTGCTGGATCAGGGTCGCACCCGCCTTCTGGATCTGCGCCATGTCAAGGCCGGATGCCTTGAGCGCCGCAATACCGTTGACCAATGCGCCGGCTTTCTCGCCGAGAACGCCGCCGAGCGCGCCCTGCAGTCAAAAAGCCGCCACCGCCGGCCGGAGCGGCGGCCATGACGTCATACTTCTGGGCCAATGCATCGGCGCCGGGGATCTTGGCGAAGAACGAGGAGGCGCTGGTGCCTTCCGCTTCGTGCTCGAGCACCGAGAAAATGGTGCCGACGACCTTTTCCGTCGTCGCCTGGTCGAGACCGGCCTTCTGCGAAACAGTGTTCACAATGTCCTGTACGTCCATGACTTCACCTCAACCGTGAGTTTTCGTGTTTGCCGGATGGCGCTGATGGCTGCGAACCTTGATCATGGACCTTCGACTTGCGGCAACGATCGTCGCACGCAACGCTGGAATGGCGGTCGCGGCAAACAAGAAGGCGGTAGGATTGGCGAGGGCATGGTCATCGGCGTCGTTCCTTTCCAGATCGGGCCTTTCAGATCAGGACCGTGACCGCGCCAAGGCGCGGCCGACGTCTGTCAGTTTCCCCCACTATTGTGGCAGCGCCATCAGGATTTGTGGCCGATGACCAAAACGTGATGATGCTGGAAGCCTCCAGGGCATTCGCGAGGGAGGACGAGGGTCACCGAGCCGTGACTGGACGACGGGAGCCTCGCCCCTATCTTGCGAACGATGCCAAAGCGGATCGAAGGAGCGCGCCCATGACGAAACCAGCCATCACCCAGGCTATGATCGACGCCTATGATGAATACACCCATCTGACGCTGGACCGCCGCCGCTTCATGGAGCAACTGACCCGGCTTGCCGGATCGGGTGCTGCCGCGGCCGCGATCGCACCGCTTTTGGCGGCAAATTCGGCGCAAGCGGCAATCGTTGCCGACAACGATCCACGCGTGAAGGGCGAGGACATCACATATGCCGGCAGCAGCGGTGAGATGAAGGGCTATCTGGTCAAGCCTGCGAACCTGCCCGGCAAGCTCGGCACCGTCATCGTCATCCACGAGAACAGGGGGCTCAACCCGCATATTCGCGATGTGGCGCGGCGCGTCGCGCTGGAAGGGTTCGTGGCGCTGGCGCCGGACTTCCTGTCGCCGTTAGGCGGCACGCCTGACGACGAGGACAAGGCGCGCGACTTGTTCACCAAACTGGATTCCGCGCAGACCGTCGCCAACGGCGTGGCAACGGTCGCTTTCCTCAAGGCCGAAAAGGACGGCAACGGCAAGGTCGGCGCCGTTGGCTTCTGCTGGGGCGGTGGCACGGCAAACATGTTGGCCGTGAGCGCGCCCGACCTCAGCGCCTCCGTCGCCTATTACGGCATGCAGCCGAAGGCTGCCGATGTGTCGAAGATCAAGGCTGCATTGCTGCTGCACTATGCCGGGCTGGACGAGCGCACCAATGCCGGCACCGACGCCTTCAAGAAGGAACTCGATGCCGCGCATGTCGAATACACGGTCTATGTCTATGAAGGTGCCAACCACGCCTTCAACAATGACACCTCGGCAGCGCGGTACGACAAGAAGGCGGCCGATCTCGCCTGGGGGCGCACGATCGCTTTCCTCAAGGAGAAGCTGGCGTAGAGCGTTTCATCGCGGTAACGCCGCTCCGCTCGGATTCCCTTAGGGAAAGCGCTACGCGCGCTTTTCCCGTGCTCCAGCTTTTGGAGTCAGGCACCTGAGGACGCCCAGACGGTTTCGAAGGCCGGCGACAGCGTGAAGCCGGACGGCAGCACCGAAACGGGCGGCGGACGGCGCACGCCTTCCTGCAGATAGCGTAACGCGGAGGTCAGCCCGTTCATCGTATAAGGCTTGGCAATCACGCCGATCGCGCCGGCGAAATGATCGGGAATGCGTTTCGGGTTGGCAGTCATGAACACCACCATGGCGTTCTTCTTCTGGCCGATATATTCGGCCACTTCGACGCCGGTCGGCCCGTCGGTCAGATGAATGTCGACAAAGGCGATGTCGGCGGCCGTTGTATCCACCATGGTCCTTGCTTCAGTCAGGGAGGTCGCCCAGCCAACGACGCTGTGGCCGGCGTCCTCGACAAGGCCTTCCAGTTCCATTGCCAGCAGCGCTTCGTCTTCGACGATCAGGACCTTGAGCGGTTCAATCATGACACATTCCCTTTTTGCTGCGGTTCGTTCGGCATCGAGATGATAACTTTGGTGCCGGGGCCGGCGTCGCGCCATTCGATGTCGGCGCGCAGCTGACGGGCGAGCGACTTGATCAGCCGCATGCCGAAAGACGCGTCGCCGCTGGCATCAGCCATGCCGACCCCATCATCGGACACCTCGATGTTGAAGTGGCCGTCAGGCTGGCTCATCTTGATGCCGATGCGTCCCGCCCTGGTGCCGTCGGGCTTTTCCTTGAAAGCATGTTTTAGCGCGTTGGTGACAAGCTCGTTGACCATCAGGGCGACGGGCGTTGCCTTTTCAGCCGAAATGACGATGGGTTCGAGGTCGAGGGTCGACTTGATCTCCGAACGTCCCGAAGCCGTCAGCAGGTCGGATACGAGATCCCTGGCGAAATCCGAGACGTCGAACCGGCTAACGTCCTTCGACTGGTAGAGCCGGCGGTGGACGGTGCTCAGCGCCTCGATGCGCGCCAGCATGGTAGACAGCGACTGCTTGGTCGATTCGTCCTTCATGGTCCGGCTCTGCATGATGATCAGTGAGGAGATCATCTGCAGGTTGTTCTTCACCCGATGGTCGACCTCGTGGAGAAGGGTTGTCTGCGCCTCGAGTGCGGCTTCAAGCTCGCTGGTGCGTTCCTGTACTGCCTTCTCGAAGCGGTCCTTGTCCGCTTTTACGCGATGCTCCGAGCTCTTGCGGTCCGAGACGTCCAGTTGCGAGGCGAAAAAGAACTGCAATTCGCCTTTGTCGTTGGAAACCGGACTGATGTAGAGCGCATTCCAGAAGCTGGAACCGTCCTTGCGGTAGTTCAGAAGATCGACGGCGATGTCGGCTCGATCTTCGATCGCGGCGCGCACCTTGTCGACGGCGGCCTTGTCGGTCTTGGGTCCTTGCAGGAAACGGCAGTTCTTACCCATGACCTCGTCGCGCTCATAGCCGGTCAGGCGCAGGAACGCGTCATTTGCAAAGACGATCGGATTGTCCTGTTGCCGGGGATCGGTGATGATCATCGACATGCGGGTGGCGCGAATGGCGGCGGCGAACGGATCGCCCTTGCCGTGTTCTGCATGCAGATCGTCTGTCATGCGCCAGGCGTCAGCCGGTTCCCTGGTCCGTTTCCAGTCCATTTCTTTCTAACTCCAAGCCGTTTCGTGGGGACCAACGGCTCAGGAGTGGAAATAGTTCAATCTTGAGCCGTTTTATCGCGGTCTGGCGAATCGCGGAACTCAAGAGTTGTTGATTTAAGTCTTTGATAATAAACTGTTTTATTCAGCTTATCTGACGCCTGCGGGTTTATGCAAGGCAACGCCAGCGACGACCAAAATGATGCCGAAGCAGTCAATGAGGCTCGGAATCTGGCGCAAGACGATGACGCCGATCAGCGTCGCGGTAACCGGCAGCAGCGACAGCATCAGCGCAAAGCTGGCGCGCGGCAGCCGCGACATGGCGAGCTGGTCGCAGATGTAGGGAATGACCGACGAGCAAATGCCGACGCCGATGGCGGCGAGCAACAGCAATGGTGAGAAAAGAGCGGGCAACGCGTCGGTGAGGCCGATCGGCAGCACGACGATGAAGGCAATGGCCATCGCCGCGCCGAGGCCCGCGATGCCGTCGCCTGCGCCGGCGCGGGCGACGCGGTGGCCGAGCACGATGTAGCCGACGAACAGCGCGCCGTTGAGGAAGGCCCAGAACAGGCCAAGCGGATCGCTCGACCACTTGACGTCGATGAGCAGCAATGTGCCGGTGACGGCAATGGCAAGCGCTGCGAGATTGCGCGAGCTCCTGAGGCCGATCAGCGCGATGCCGATGGTGCCGACGAATTCGATTGCCGCGACCAGCGAGATCGGCAGGCGGTCGAGCGCTAGGTAGAACGAACAGTTCATCACCGCCAGGCAGGCGCCGAAGGCCAGCAACAGCAGCCGCGTCGAGCGATCGGCGCGGGCGAAGGTTCGCCATGGACGGGTCAGTGGCGCGAAGACCAGGGCCGCGGTGGCGATGCGCAGCCACGCCATGCCGAGCACGCCGACATGCGGAAACAGCAGCACGGCGAATGCCGGCCCGAGATAGTGGAAGACGGCGCTGATGCCGAACCAGACATGTGGCGGCAGTCTCGTCGCCAGCCCGCTCTGTGCTGAGTCGGCAGGGGCAGGGCTTGCCGCAAGAGATTGCGTTTGATCATCCATCGGATCAGTATCGCAGGCGGTTTTGTCGATTTATATGGGTGATGATTGGCTCCTCTGGATAGCTTTCGCCCGGAAGCAAGGAGATTTCCTTGAAACGCCTTCGAACTGAAAGCGCCGACCTCGATGCGGCGGACATGAAGATCCTGCGCCTGCTGGAGAAGGACGCGCGCATCAGCACGGCGGAGCTTGCACGCTCGGTCGGCCTGTCGGCACCGAGTGTCGCCGAGCGGATCAAGCGGCTGCAGGAGAGCGGCGTCATCGAGGCCTATTCTGTCAGGATCAACCCTGCCGCACTTGGCCTGCCGCTATCGGCATGGCTGCGCATCCGTCCGGTGCCAGGGCAACTGGCTGTGGTGGCCGAGATCATCCGCGAGCTGCCGGAGATCGCGCAATGCGACCGGGTGACCGGTGAGGACTGTTTCATCGCGCTGGCGCATGTCGGCTCCGTGGCCGAGCTCGAACGGGTGATCGACCGCATCATTCCCTACGCGATGACCAACACGGCGATCATCCAGTCGTCGCCGGTGGTGCCGCGCTCGCCGCTGGGAGCGGTGAAGCGCCAATCTTGAGGGCGAGGCAGTCTTGAAGGCGAGGATGTCGGTCGAAGGCTCTAGGCGTGGCCGCGCTTCATGCGCGCCTGCTTCAGGATGGCGCGCCAGCGGATCATGTCGAACGGGATCGGCTCGTTGTTGTTGGCGATGTGGAAGATCTCGTTGTTGACGTTCTTGAGCGAGCGCCAGAAATCATAGTCGGTGATGCGTGGATCGGCTACGAGCCTGTCCACTTCGACCTTGATGTCGGTTTTCATGCACGTCCCTCGAACCGGCTTCGCCCGCCGCCCTATCGCAACCCATGAGCATCGTTCTCGACCGCTCCGCTGAGTCGTTCAATGGCTCAATTGGCTTGTTCCCGTTAAAACCTCGGTAAGGTTAACGTGGCCGTCGAGTCGCTTCAAGCGGTCTTGCGGCGAATCCCGATCGAACGGCCGGCGCGCTCCGGCATCGGCAGTGCCGAATGGGCGGCGCGCATGGCTTCGACCTTGGCAAGCACATCGGCGGGAAAGGGCGCCACCTTCGGCCCGGACATGTCGACATGCAGTGAAAGCGATTCCGATGTCGCGGCCAGCCAGCCGTCGACGTGGCGGATTTCCTGGTAGACCCGAAGCCGCTTGTCGTCATGGTCGATCAGCTGGAAGGTGACGGTGACCTTGTGCTCGAGGTGCAGCTCCTGCACGTAGCAGACATGGACTTCCGCCGTGTAGATGGTGAGGCGGCGGTCCCTGGCGTAATTCGGCCCCATGCCCATCGCCTCGAAGGCGTCGTCCGAGCAGCGGTCGAACAGCACGTTGTAATAGGCCATGTTGAGATGGCCGTTATAGTCGATCCAGTCCTTCTCGATGTCCATGGGTTGGGAGACGAAGGGGGCGGGAATAGGCATCGAAACTTCCTTGTTCTGGTGCTGGACAGACTGTTGCCGGTGAGACTAGATCGGTTCATCGTTTCACGGAAACGCCGAACTGCTCTATCTCCTTGTTTGACGCAATTCCGATGGAAAGCCGCTCCACGCCTTTCCTGGGATTGCCGAGCGCATCATCCATAGATGCACAACAAGGGTGCGCGCTGGTCCATTCGCGGAGGAATTCATGGCTCTGAGCGACCTCAATCCGGTCGAACGCAACGAGGAAGGCATCGCGGCGGTGCTCGGCATCCTCAAGCAGCGGTTCGGCGAGCGCTTCCATACCGGCCAGGCCATTCGTTCGCAGCACGCGCACACCACCACCTATATCCCGACGCAGGCGCCGGATGGTGTCGCCTTCCCGGAGACGACGGCCGAGGTTCAGGAGATCGTGCGCGCCTGTGCCGTGTATCGGGTGCCGGTGATCGCCTTCGGCGTAGGCTCATCGCTGGAAGGCCACACCAATGCGCCGGGAGGCGGCATCTCGGTCGACACGTCGCGAATGAACCGCATCCTTGCGGTCAATCCGCAGGATCTCGACTGCACGGTCGAACCCGGCGTTACCCGCGAGGATTTGAACCGACATTTGCGCGACACCGGTCTGTTCTTTCCGATCGACCCGGGCGCCAACGCCTCGCTCGGCGGCATGGCGGCGACGCGAGCGTCAGGCACCAATGCGGTGCGCTACGGCACGATGCGCGAGAACGTGCTGTCGCTGACCGCGGTCATGGCCGACGGCGAGACGGTGACGACCGGCAAGCGCGCGAAAAAGAGCTCGGCCGGCTACGATTTGACGCGATTGCTGGTCGGCTCGGAAGGCACGCTTGGCATCATCACGTCGCTGACACTGAAGCTGCAAGGCATTCCGCAAGCGATCTCCGGCGGCGTTTGTCCCTTTCCGAGCGTCGAGGCGGCCTGCAACACGGTCATCGCGACGATCCAGATGGGCATTCCGGTGGCGCGCATCGAACTCGTCAACGCGCTGCAGATGCGGGCGATGAAGAATTATTCGAAGCTCGATTACCCCGAAAGCCCGTGCCTGTTCGTCGAATTCCACGGCAGTGATGCCGGCGTTGCCGAGCAGGCCGAGACTTTCGGCATGATCGCCGAAGAGAATGGCGGCGGGCCGTTCCTGTGGACCAGTGTCGCCGAAGAGCGGACGAAACTGTGGAAGGCGAGGCACGACGCCTACTGGTCGTCACTGACGCTGCGGCCGGGCGCCAAGGGGCTGTCGACCGATGTCTGCGTGCCGATCTCGCGCTTTGCCGAATGTGTCACCGAGACCGAAGCCGACATCGCCGAGATGGGGCTGATTGCGCCGATCGTCGGCCATGCCGGCGACGGCAATTTTCACGTGCTGGTCCTGATGGACGTCGACGACCCCAAGGAGATCGCGCTGTCGGAAAAATTCGTCGCGCGGCTCAACATGCGGGCGATCGCCATGGATGGCACCTGCACCGGCGAGCACGGCATCGGCCAGGGCAAGATCGGCTTCCTGCGCCATGAACTCGGCCACGGCGTCGACATCATGCGCACCATCAAGCAGGCGCTCGATCCGCTTGATATCATGAACCCGGGCAAGATATTGCCTGGAAATTAGGGCGCGGACTTGTTAGCGCGTAGTTGGCTCGACCCAGCGCGAAGCTTGCGCTGAACCACTCGGCGAGGACTTGCAGGTCACCAGTTGGGATCTCGGCCTTCAAGATCTTCGTCTGGGACGATCGGCGGTTGGCGACGAAGACCGGTGTATGGGTCCAGGTAGGCCATTTTGAATGCGTCGCCCATCACACCGCATATGCCATTGAGAGTTGCGCCGATTGCAAGCCTCGGAAAGCCTAGCCGAGGCAGTTTAAGGCGTCGGATGTTAATCAGGACGGTGGTGGAGATGTCGGCCATGGTGTCCTCCAGTGACGGTGAGAATGACACCGTGTCCCACTCAGGTCCTTGGCTCGGACCTGAAAGGTTCTGAACTACCCTGAAGTTCGCCTTCAGGACCGTCTTGGGTTATCGTTGCCCTCGAGGGACGGGTTCTTTTGCAAATGGACTTGGAGTTTGGGAATTATCGTCTGAAACGCGCCGAACGGCTTCTGCTGGGACCCAAGGGGCCGATGGAGCTGTCGACGCGATCCTTTGACATCCTCGCCACGTTGCTGGAAAGGCCGGACGAGGTGATCGGCAAGACCGAACTCTTCGATGCTGTCTGGCCCGGCGTGGTGGTGGAGGAGAACACGCTGCAGGTCCACATTTCGGCGCTGCGAAAACTGCTGCCCGCCGAGATGATCGTAACCGTCGATGGTCGTGGCTATAAATATGCTGGTCCCAAGCCCTTTGTGGCTATCGCAGAGGCTACAGCGCCGGCCAGAGCGTCCATCGCCGTTCTTCCCTTCGACAACATGAGCGGCGACCGGGAGCAGGGCTATTTCAGCGACGGGATAACCGAAGACATCATCACCGAGCTTGGCAAGTTCAGGGAGTTCCTGGTCATTGCGCGGAACTCTTCCTTCCAGTTCCGCGGCAAGGCGAATGACGTGGCCGAGGTGGCGAAGAGACTTGGCGTCCAGTATGTCGTCGAAGGCAGCGTGCGGAAGATCGGCAACCGGGTGCGGGTCACCGTGCAGCTGATCGACGCATCTTCAACAGCTCACATCTGGGGCGAGCACTACGACCGCGAACTCGATGATATTTTCGCCATCCAGGATGAAATCACCCAGGTGATTGCAGCCCGCCTGGCCCGGCAGGCCAGAACCGCGATTGCATCGCGCGCCAGGGCCCGGCCGACGGACAACATGTCGGCCTATGAGTTTTACCTCCGGGCGCTGCAATTGGCGGCCGTCTATGACGCCGCGCACGAAGCGGAACCGTTTCTGCGCCAGGCGGTAAAGCTCGATCCGCGGTTTGCTGCTGCCCACGCCATGCTCGGCGTTGTCGAGACCCTCAAATTCTTCTGGGTCTACTACAATTCAGATTATCTGCATTCAGCGCTGGAGATGGCAAAAACCGCGTTGCAACTCGACCCCGACGGGGCGTACGGCCACCTCGCGACCGGCTTTGCTCTCTTGTACTTGCGCCAATTCAGGCAGGCTGAAATCAGCCTTGACCGCGCGGTTGCCCTGAATCCCAACGACCCGTTCATTCTCAGTATCCGTGCCCTTTTCCTCAACTACACGGACAGGCCGGATGAGGCGCTTGTTGAAATAAACCAAGCCCAGCGCCGTGACCCATACGCTGTGGGATGGTATGAAGACTTTCGCGGCATCATACTGACCACTGCTGGACGATATCGCGAGGCAACGGCCTGCTACGCGAAAATGGCGAGCGTACCGCGGTGGTCGCTCGTTCGTCTTGTCGTCTGCCATTGCGAACTCGGCGAAATCAAGCAAGCGCAAGACACCCTGGCAAAAGTCAAGGCACATTACCCTGGACTAGGCCTTGACGAGATCGTCGATGCGGAATTGGATTTCTTTGAGGATCCCGCTGTGTGCAGCCGTTACCGCGCGATCCTGGCCCGTGTCGACAGACAAGAATAAGCGTCTCCCAAGCCGCAGCCCACTGTGAGCTGTGAGTACCATCGACCCGTCTTAAAACAACGTGCCGCGTCGGACGGCCCTGCCTTCAACTCGCGCACCGCGCGCAAGGCATGCGGTCGGTGGCGAACCAGAGGGCGCCGGATTAGCGTGCGGCCGCAGGCTTCTCCTGCGCGCCCTGAACAAGCGTTTGCAGCGTGGGGCGGGTTGGCGCGAAGAACGTCGTGCCGGTGTGCGGCGTGGAGAAATCGAGCAACCGGTCGTAAGCGCCCGGCGGGTCACCGATGTACATTCGCTGCAGCATCTTCTCGATCACCCAGAGATACCTGGTGTAGCCGATAAAATAGGTTCCGAATTCCCGTCGCCCCGGCTGGCCGAAGGGCATGTTGTCGCGCAGGATATCGTATTCGTTGCCATCGGCATCCTCGATGGTGGCCAGCGACTTGTGCGATTTGCGCGGCGCGTCGTCGTCATCGATTTCGATGTTGTCGATCTTGGTGCGGCCGATGATCTCTTCCTGGAGGGGTGTTGGCGTTCGCGCCCACGCATTGAGATCGTGCAGATATTTCTGAACGACGACATAGCTGCCGCCGGCGAAGTCGGCATCTTCGTCGCCAACGAGCGCCGAGGCGGGCAGATCGAGGCCGGTCGGGTTGGCCGTGCCGTCGACAAAGCCGAGCAGGTCACGCGCATCGAAATAGCGGAAGCCCGAGACCTCGTCGACGACCGTCACGCCGTCGCCAAGGCTGTCGAGCAGGATGCGCTCGAACTCGAAGCACATGTCGGGGCGTTCGGAGCGGATGTGGAAGAGAAGGTCGCCCGCTGTCGACGGCGCCGAATGAACCGCGCCCTTGATCGGCGCAAACGATCTCAGCTCCAGCGGCCGCCGGTTTGGAGAGAGGCGATCCCAGAGCTCGCGGCCGATGCCGGCAATGCAGGACAGGTGGCCGGACAGGTCACGGAATCCGACAGTCTTGACGAGATCGTCAAGCCCGCCGAGCACGGCCGCGACCTTGGCCAGAGCGCTTTGCTCGCTGGCGACGGTGACGACAAGAAAGACCGCCGACAACGACAGTGGAGCATCGACGCTCTGCGCATCGATCGGCACGCGGTCCCAGTTCTTCCCTGACATCCGAAAAATCTCCGCTTTTCCAGGATTTGTTTCAGATCATCCGGCTTCACGCAACTGCGGATGAGACATCACGCAACCTGCGGATGAGGCATCACGCAACGCTGGACGAATTGCCTCTTTATCGACACGCGGATGCAGGTAGAGTGCGGCAGAATTTCAATCAACCCGTTTGGAGCTGATGCTCGCACGCCTGTTCGTGATCTTCGGTGGCCTGTTCGTGCTGGTGCTCTGTGCGGCGCTAGTGGTGCCGTATTTTGTCGACTGGACCGGCTACCGCGCCGAATTCGAGCGCGAGGCCAGCGCCATCCTCGGCCGCAAGGTGACGGTGCAGGGCGATGCCACGGCGCGGCTGTTGCCGTTTCCCTCGGTGACCTTTTCCAACGTTACCGTCGCCGGTGGCCCGAATGGCCAGCCGGCCATGACCGTCGAGACGTTTTCGATGGATGCGGAGCTGGCGCCCTTCCTGCGTGGCGAGGTGCTGATCTTCGACATGCGGCTGGTGCGGCCGCAAGCGACCATCGATATTGCCAGCAACGGTACCGTCGACTGGGCGATGCGACCGTCCTCGCCCTTCGACCTCAACCAGATTTCCATCGAAAAGCTGACGGTGACGGAAGGGCAGATCAAACTCAGCCATGCCGCCGGCGGACGCAGCCATCTCATCTCCGAGATCAATTCGACGATCTCGGCCAAGTCGCTGGCCGGGCCATGGCGCATGGACGGCACACTGCGGCTCGACGGCCTTCGCACCACGGTCGTGGCGTCCACCGGCAAGGTCGAAGGCACCGGGCAGATGCGGCTTCGGCTGAAGGCCGATCCCGATGCCTATCCGCTGGTCATCGAAACCGACGGCAATGCCGGCATCGTCAAGGGTGCCGCCGTCTACTCCGGCCAGTTCAAGATCTCCGGTGCCGACAAGAACAGCGCCGCGCTGCGCGGCAACGACGGGGAGACGGTGAAAGTCAGTGCTGGCAAGCCCGATCCGGGCTTTCGGCTGAACGGCAAGTTTTCGCTCGACCACCAGAAGCTCGGTGTCGACGAATTCCGCTTCGAGACCGGGCCGCTCGACAACCCGTACACCGCCGACGGCAAGGCTTCTGTCGATCTCGGCCTGAAGCCTTGCTTCGCCATCGAGGCCAGTGGCGCGCAGGTGCAGTTCGACGAGGCGGTGGGCGCCGAGGCCGGCGCCGGCGCGACGCTCGACCAGCGCATCGCGGCGCTTGAACAGGCGTTGCACGAGCTGCCGAAGCCAACCATACCCGGCACCGTCGAGGTCAAGCTGCCGGCTGTGGTCGCCGGCGATACCACGGTGCGCGACGTCCATCTTTCCGCCCAGCCGACCGATGGCGGCTGGTTGGTGGAATCGCTCGCCGCGACACTGCCTGGCCGCACCACGTTGGAAGCCAACGGCATGCTCAGCGTCGAGGATCATTTCGGCTTCACCGGCTCGCTGCTGCTGGCTGTGGCGCAACCTTCAGGCTTTGCCGCCTGGCTGTCGAAGGATGTCGACGAGGCGATCCGCCGTCTGCCGGCCGCCGGTTTCAAGGCCACGGTCGATCTCACGGAAAAGCGCCAGGCCTTCAGCGATCTCGAATTGATCCTGGGCAAGGCGAAGTTTTCGGGCAGTATCGATTCCAGCCAGCCTGACGATGCCAAACCGTCGGTGCTGATGCGGCTCGAAGGCGGTGAGCTCGATGTCGACGGGCTGGCAGCCTTCGCTTCGATCTTCGTCAGCGACAAGGGCGCTAACCGCTTTGCCGACCGCGACCTGGATTTCCAGATCAAGGCCGGGCCGGTCAGCGCCGGCGGCCTGACCGCCGACACGGTCGACACGGCGCTGAGGCTGCGCGACGGGTTGCTTGAAATCGACCGACTGTCGTTGGGCGGGTTGGCCGGCGCCTCGATCAGCGCTACCGGCCGGATCAAGGATTTTCCGGCAAGTCCGACCGGCAAGCTCGACGCTTCGGTGGTTGCCGTCGATCTCAAGCCTCTGGTCGATGTCGCCGCCCAGCACTATCCCGACAATGCCGTGCTGAAGGGGCTGGCAAGCCGTGCGGCGGCCTATCCCGAGCTGTTCCAGGATGCACGCGTCGACCTTGTGGCAAGTGCCGCCGACAATGGCGATGGCACTACGGGGCTGGCGGTGAGCGGCCAAGGCAAGGCCGGCGGCTCGGCCTTCTCGGCATCGCTGTCGGGGAAGGGAGCAGCGGACAAGCTGCTCGAAGCACCGGTGACGCTGACCTTCAACGCCAGGAACCCTGACGCCACCGCGCTGCTGGCGCTCTACGGCCTGCCGGCGCTGCCGCTCGGCATGCTGGGCGAGGCGAGCACGGACGTTCAGGCCAAGGGTACGCTTGGCGGCGGCCTGGCGACGACTTTCAGCCTCGCCGGCAACGACTTCAAGGCCGGTTTCGAGGGAACCGTCGCGGACACGCCGCAAGGGGCTACCGTCAAAGGCAAGCTCAGCCTCGATGCCGCCGACATCGAGCCGTGGCTGATGACGACCGGCATCGGCCTGCCCGGCATGGGCGCTGGCATGTCGGCGTCACTCGCGGCGCAGGGCGACTATGGCAACGGCCTGTTGGTGCTGGACAATCTCAGCGGCGCCCTAAACGAGGCGGCGGTGTCCGGCGACGTTAATGTCGAGGTCAAGGACGGCGTGCCGCATCTGGCGGGCGCGCTGGTACTCGACGAACTTGATCTCGATCCGATGGCGGTGGCGCTGTTCGGCGATTCCGCTTTCCTTGCCAATAAGAGTGGGGGCGACAAGAATGGTGGTTGGCCGGCTGCTCCGTTCAGCCAGAAATCCAGTCTGCCGTTCACCGCCGATCTCGACCTGACGACGGCGGCACTTGCCGCCGGGCCGTTCGCCACCGCCTATGACGCCGGATTCTCGCTCAAACTCGACCAGGAAGGCATCCGGGTTTCGGATCTCAAGGCAAAATTCCTCAATGGTGCGCTGACAGGCCTGTTCGAATTGAAGAACAATGACGGCACCGGACTTTTCACCGGCCAGATGAAACTGGCCGGCGCCGATCTGGCGACCGTGCTGCCAAATGCCGGCATCAGCGGCAGTGGCGACTTTTCGACGGCGCTGTCGACCAGCGGCAAGTCGGTCGATGCGATGGTGGCCGCTCTGTCCGGCTCCGGCACGGCGGCGCTGAAGGGCTTGCAGGTCGCCGGCGTCAATCCCGATGCGTTTAACGCGTTTCTTGCCAAGGCGGATGCGATAGGGCGCGACATCGACGCGGCCAAGACCGCCGCCTTCGCGCCGCAAATTGCCGCCGATGGCAGTTTTGCCGCCAAGGATACATCTGTCGCCTTCACGGTTGCCGGCGGCACGGTGCGGGCACCGCCGATCAGCCTGGAGAATCCGACGGCGACCTTGTCCGCCGACATTATTGCGGACCTCAACGCAGCCATGGTTTCCGCCAAGGGGGTGATTACCTATCGGCCCGGCGACGACGCGCTGGTCGGCTCCGAGCCGGTCGTGAATTTCACCGCCGAGGGGCCGTTCGGCGCCGTGAAACGGCAGTTCGACAGCGAGCCGCTGGCACAGTTCCTGACCCAGCGCGCGCTGGAAAGGGAACAGCGGCGCGTCGAGGCGATGCAGGCGGCGCTGCTCGAAAAGCAGCGGCTGCGGCGCGAGGTGCGCTACTACGCGGCGTTGCAGGACGAACGCGACAGGGCGGCCGAGGAACTGCGCCAACAGGAGGAAGCGGCGCGGCTGAAAGCCGAGGCCGACGCCAGGGCAAAGGCCCAAGCAGATGCGCAGGCCCAGGCCGAAGCGGATGCAAAGGCGAAAGCCGATGCCGAAGCGAAAGCCCAGGCAGATGCCGAGGCCGCGGCCCAGCAGCAGTCCGCCGACGAGGCAGCCAAGGCGCAGGCCGACGAGCAGGAGCGGCAGAAGGCGGAGGAGGCAAGACGCATCGCCTCGCAGGAAAAGGCAAGGCTCGAGGCCGAACGCAAGGCCGCGCAGCAGGCCCCGAAGGTAGAGCGTGCGCCGCTTCCGGAGGCCAACGACAACCCGCCGCCGGCCAAGCCGAAGTCAAATCCGTTCACCATCGATAATCTGCTGAAGTCGTTGCAGTAGCACAAACTGCCGCCGGCACGCCGAACAATTGCGTCAGAGGACGGACATCTCGGCGCTGTCCGCAACGTAGCGGGCGTGACGAAAATCGCGAATGGCGGCAAGCCTGCCCGCCTGCCATCCCAGCAGCACGAAGTAGGAAGGCCGCGCCGTCGGGTCACTTGGATCGCAGACAAGGACTGCCGGCCTGCCTTCGACGAAGCCCGGCACGAAACGCCAATCCTGGACCGACGAATAGTTGCGGAAGTAGGTGCCGACTTGCCTGCGGCCATTCAGCCGCGCCCTGGCCACCAGTTCCAGCCGCACCTCGTCCGCTAGCATGTCGCGCACCGCATCGAAATCGCGGGCGTTGAAACGATCGATGTAGGCGTCGAGGAGCAGGCGTTCGGACGCACTCAGCCTGGGGGAAGGGCGATCCTCGGGTTCATCGGCGAGTTGGCGCAGGCGGCCACGGCCACGATGCAGCGCTGCCTTGATGGCCGGAATGCTGGTGTCGAGCATGGCGCTGATCTCCTGCAGCGAATAGCCCAGAACGTCCATCATGATGACGCTGCTTCGCTGTGCGACGGGAAGGCGCATGAAGGTGTGCAGGCCGGCGGCCGCGGCCTGACGATCGACGGTGGGGTTGGCCGGGTCGACGATCATGTCCGGATCCTCATCGGAAAAGGCCTTTTCACGGGCGCGACGGCGCAGGAAATCAAGCGCCGCATTGTGGGCGATGCGGAACAGCCAACCTTCCGGATTCGCTATCGGGCCGGTGTTGGGCAGGGCTTCGAACGCCTTGGCCAGGGCTTCCTGCAGCACGTCTTCACCGTCGATGGCCGAGCCCGTCATGCGGGCGCAGTAGCGGTGCAGCTTGGGGCGCAATTCCCCGAACAGGCGATCGAAGGGATCGCGGATATCGCCAGGGATGTTCATGCGCCTCTATCCCGACTACTTGCCCAGCATCCGATAGCTGCCCACGACGGTCATTTCCTCACGTTGAGGGCGCTCAATACAACGGTCGCGGATGCCGTTCTGAAAGGCCCCGAATGCCGCAAGCCCGGTGATGAGTTCGGAATGGGCATCAGTTTCCGTTTCGACCAGATGGACAAAGGTCCCGTCGCCGGCCCGCAACGTCATATAGCGAACGCCGTCCGGAGATTTGTTGCTCAGTTCCTGGAACACGGCCTTGATCAGCCGCTCGTTCTCATCGGCCAGTTCCGGCTTGGTCTTGTAGCGTATCAGGTGGCGTTTCATCGTGATTGTTCCTTGGATCGTGTTTCGCCTTGCCGGCCCACTCTGTCGAGACGTTTCCGGGAAGCCCGAGGATTCGGGGTGCCAGGAATTATTCGGTGCCGTGCCGCCACAACACCGGTGCGTCACTCACGGACGAGCAGGCGCTTGAGCATGGGTTCGATGCGTGACAGCTCGTCGAGATGTGCTGCCGACAGCTCGGCCAGGCAATCGTCGGCGCGCTCGGTCAGCCGCAGCAGCACGCGGCGATGGTCATCCTTGTCCTGATCCCTTGCCACCAGCCCTGCCTCGCAAAGGCGGTTGACCAGCTCGACGGCGCTGTGATGGCGAATGCGCAGGCGCTCCGCCAGATCGCCAATCGTCACCGGTCCGCCGCCCGGGAATCCCTTGATTGCAAGCAATGCCTGATGCTGGCGCGGCGTCAGGCCGGCTTCTTCCGCCTGGATCTGGCTGAATTCGAGGAAGCGGCGGATCAGGTAACGAAATTCGGACAGCCGCTGGTAGTCGGACTGCTTGATCGCCGGGCGTGGTTTCTGTGGCTGCGTCATACCAGACATTTGTTCGTTTTCCGGGAAAGCTCAAACGGATTTCGAGCAAAACCGACTTGAATATTTATATCGTGTTACGATACATAGCCAGCCGACAAAGCCGGCTGGCCGCCTCGACCATGCCGCGAGATTCGGCTCGCTGCCAGAAAGCAAAGTCCGTCATGAAGCCCAATCACTCCAATCCCGGTCATCTCAGGGATTTCACCACCGATGCCAGGGTGCTGCTCGTCGCCGCCATCGCCGTGGTGGTGGCGACGGCGGGGCTGTTTGCCGGCATCGCGCTTTTGAAACTGATCCGTCTTGCCACCAACATTGCCTATTTTGGCCAGTTCACGCTTGCCGATCTGAAGCTGCAGGACACGCCGTTGGGTTATGCCTCTGTCGTCGTCCCGGTGATCGGCGCGCTGATCATCGGCGTGATGGCGCGCTTCGGCAGCGAGAAGATCCGCGGCCACGGTATTCCGGAGGCAATCGAGGCGATCCTGCTCGGGCGCTCGAGGCTCGACGCCAAGGTTGCGATCCTGAAGCCGCTGTCGTCGGCGATTTCTATCGGCTCGGGCGGCCCGTTCGGCGCCGAGGGCCCGATCATCATGACGGGCGGCGCGATCGGCTCGCTGATCGCACAAATGCTGCCGGTCAGCGACAATGAGCGCAAGACGCTGCTGGTGGCAGGTGCGGCGGCCGGCATGACCACGGTCTTCGGCACACCGATCGCGGCCATCATGCTGGCGGTCGAACTGCTGCTTTTCGAATGGACCCCGCGCAGCTTCATTCCGGTGGCGGTCGCGGCAATCATTGCCGAGGTCGAGCGCACCATGCTGCATCTGCCGGGCCCGATCTTTCCGTTTCAGGGCGGCATGGAGGTGTCCTTTATCGGCCTTGCCGGCTGGGTCTCGATCGGAGTGGCGGCCGGCCTGTTGTCGGGGCTGCTGACGCAGATGGTCTATGCCTGCGAGGACGGCTTCCAGAAGCTGCCCATTCACTGGATGTGGTGGCCGATGCTGGGTGGCCTGGTGGTCGGCATAGGCGGACTGATCGAGCCGCAGGCGCTCGGCGTCGGCTATGACAACATCACCGACATGCTGGATGGCCGCACGGTCGCCACCGCGGCACTCATCCTCCTTGTGGTGAAGGCCATAATCTGGTCGGTGGCGCTCGGTTCGGGAACGTCCGGGGGCGTGCTGGCACCGCTGCTGATCATGGGTGGTGCGATGGGAGCGGTGCTCGCCGGCGTTCTGCCCGCGGCCGATCCGGGCTTCTGGGCGCTGCTGGCGATGGCCGCCACCATGGGCGGCACGATGCGGGCGCCGTTGACCGCAACGTTCTTTGCCGTCGAGCTGACCGGCAACACGCACATGCTGGTGCCGCTGATCGCGGCCTGCGCGGCGGCACATGCCGTCACCGTGCTCTTGATGAAGCGTTCGATCCTGACCGAGAAGATCGCCAGAAGGGGACATCATCTGGTTCGCGAATACCGTGTCGATCCCTTCGCCCTGACCAGGGTGCGCGAGGTGATGACCTCTCAGGTCGAGAGCGTACCGGCTGCGATGACGCTGCATGGCGCGGCGGCGTTCCTGACGGCGCCGGAAACGCGGCATCCGAGCTTTCCCGTCGTCGACGAGAACGGGCATGTGATCGGTCTCATCGATCCGCCGGCAATCCTGCGCTGGAGACGCGCCGGCACGCATCGCACCACGACGCTTGGCGAGCTGCTGGCCGGCAGCAAGATCACGCTGGCCTATCCGGATGAGTACCTGGAGGGTCTCTCCGACAAGCTGCTGCTGGCCAACGTCTCCCATCTACCTGTCGTCACCCGTGAAAGCCTGCAGCTGGTCGGTTATGTCGGCTGGAAGGATCTGATGCGCGTGCGGTCGAGGAAACAGGCCGAGGAACGGGATCGCTCGACCCTGCTTGGTTTCGGCACCAGACGCAGGAAAAAGGCGGACGCGGTCGAGAGCCTCTAGAAGCAATTCCAGGAAAAGTGTGAAACGGTTTTCCGTCCGGAATTGCGTCAAAACAACGAGTTAGAGCGGTTCGCCGTTACCGGGAAACGGCGAACCGCTCTAGAAGCAATTCCAGGAAAAGTGTGAAACGGTTTTCCGTCCGGAAGTGCGTAAAGTCAAAGATTTAGCCGGCGCCGCGCTTTGCCCACTGCAGGACAAAGAGCCGGAGAGCCGAAGACAGGTTGGTGTCGCGGGGCCGCGTCTCGTCGACTTCGGCGACAAGAGCGGCGAGCGTCAGCTTCCTGGTCGCCGCGATCCCGACGAGATCGTCATAGAAGGGCTTTTCCAGCGAATAGCTGGTGCGGTGACCGCGAATGGTCACCGAGCGCTTTTCGACGGCGCTCACGGCGGAGTGCTCATTTTGCTCTAAGCATCGGATTCATCCGGAAGCCGCCGCGCACCTTTTTGTCCGATGCTCTGGTTGTCCTTATCGCCAAAGGGTTCGCGACGGTGGCCAGCGACGAATTTGTCGCTCTTGTCGGCGATCATGCCGTCGCGTTCCTTTTCGGCCTTTGAACGACCGTGCAGCGCCCGGTTCTGTTCGGCGACGCGCAGTTTCTCGTCCCGCGCCTTCTGCTTGCGGGCCTGGCGGAGGTTGACGATGTCGGCCATGGCGCGAGGCGTGGACTATTTCTTGCGGAAGGCGTCGAGCGAGACCACTTCGGCGCCCTTGGTGGCGGCGTCGGCAGCAGCGGGCTTCTTCTCCGACTCGGCGGTGGCGGCCTTCTTCTCGGCCTTCGGCTTTTTCTCGGAGACGATGGTCAGCGGCTCGGGCGAGGCCTCAGCGGCTGGTTCGTCGGCTGCCAGACCGTCCGTCTTGACGTCGAATTCGAGTTCGAAATTGACCGAAGGATCATAGAAGCCGCGCACGGCCGAGAAGGGGATTTCGAGTTTCTCCGGCACGTCGGAGAAGGACAGGCCGACCTCGAAGCCGGTGTCGGTCACCTTCAAGTCCCAATACTGGAACTGGATGACGATGGTCATCTGCTCGGGATAGCGCTCGCGCAGCCGCGACGACACGCGCACGCCCGGCGCGCCGGTCAGAAAGGTGATGAAAAAGTGGTGGTTGCCGGGGAGGCCGGTGCGCGCGACTTCGGCCAGGACCTTGCGCATGACGCCGCGCAACGCCTCCTGGGCGAGAATGTCGTAGCGGATGTGGTCGTCGGCCATGTGGCGGTCGGGTTCCGTTGAATCGTCCGCATAGCTGTAATCAAGCTTGAGCGCGGCGTAAACCGCATATAGATCACCTCCGCACCGAGACGAGGACTATTGCCGACGATTTGATCGCTCAGGCGCTGGCCAGCGCGGCCTGCTTTTCAACCGATGCGACGGACCGGCGCTTGCCAAACGCACGCAGGAAGGTGCGCACGCCATTGGTCGCCGACTGGAGCACCTCGTCCTCGCGCGGCGTGCCGCCGAGCATGAAGGTCGTTTGCAGCTCGGCATTGACGAGGCCGAGAAACTGGCGTGCCGCTACATCGGGATCCTCGATCGCGAGGTAACCGCCATAAGCCAGCCGCGCGAAGCGGGCGGCGATTGCCGGCCAGGTCCGGCCTGGGCCCTGTTCCAGCCATTCTGCAAACAGTTCGGGATAGCGCTCGCCTTCGGTCTGGATCAGCTTGCGCAGGAATTTTCCGTCGCGGTTGCAGATGCAGTTCTGGTTCAAGCGTACGGCAAAGCCGATCAGATCGGCTTCGAGGTCCTTGGGCTGATCGGGGAAGGTGGCGATGGTGGCGAAAATGCCGGTATTGCAGCGCTCGGTCAGATCGCGCACCACGGCGACGAACAATTTTTCCTTGTCGCCATGATGGTTATAGACGGTCTGGCGTGAGACGCCGGCCTCGACCGCGATCAGGTCGATGTTGGCGCCGGCATAACCTTCGCGACAGAAGACTCCAGCTGCGGCGTCGACGATCGATATGCGCTTGGCCTCATGGCCGCGTGGCGGGAAAGTGTCAGGAGAAACGTGCAGCTTCATAGAAATCTATATAGAGGTGATTGACGAATTAGACAAGAGTGTCTAAATTTATGGACACAATACGAAGAGATTTGGCTCCGGAGAGACGAACAGAATTCGCTCTTGGAGAGTCGGAATTTCAGGGGATGGAACGTCCTTGGGTTACCCGCCGGCCCGCGGCGGCAACCAGATTCGAAAGAAGCCTTTATCATGAGTCCCAAATTCCTCCGCATTGCGGTCGTGCTCGGCTTGTTGTCCGCCATCGGCCCGTTCGCCATCGACATGTATCTTCCCGCGCTGCCTTCGATCGGCGCGGATCTGCACGCCGGCACCGCCGCCGTGCAGATGAGCCTGTTGATCTTCTTCCTGTCGATGGGTTTTGGCCAAATCATCGTTGGGCCGATCTCCGACATGGTCGGCCGCAAGCTGCCGCTCTATGGCGGCCTTGCGCTGTTCATGATCGGCGGCATTGGTTCGGCAATGGCGCCGACCATCGAATGGCTGATCGCTTTCCGCTTCCTGCAGGGCCTTGGCGCCAGCGCCGGCATGGCCATTCCACGCGCCATCGTGCGTGACCTGCACACCGGCAATGAGGCTGCCAAGCTGATGTCGCTGCTGATGCTGGTGTTTTCGGTGTCGCCGATCCTGGCGCCGCTGACCGGCAGCCAGATCATCGAGAATTTCGGCTGGCGCGCGGTGTTCTGGACGGTGACGGGTGCGGCAGTGCTTGCCACCATCCTGTTGGCGACTTCGCTCAAGGAGACGCGGCCGGTGGAAGACCGCGCCGGTTCCTCCTTTGCAACCGCGCTTTCCGGCTACCGCTTCCTGATGGGCGACCGCAACTTCCTCGGTCTAGTGGCGATCGCCGGTTTCGGCATTGCGAGTTTCTTCGTCTATCTTTCGAGCTCGTCGTTCATCCTGATCGACCACTACGGGCTTTCGCCTTCGGTCTATAGCGTGTTCTTCTCGATCAATGCGGTCGCCTTTATCGGCATGTCGCAGCTGACGGGTCTGCTGGCCGAGCGCTTCGGGCTGCGGCGCGTGGTGCGTGTCGCGGTGACTGGCTACGCGACGACGATGGTGGTGCTGTTCGCGGTGATGGCGACAGGCATCGACCGGCTCGACGTGATGGCGGCGCTGCTGTTCGTCGGCTACGGCTTCCTCGGCCTGGTCATCCCGACCACCTCAGTGCTGGCCATGGAAGAGCATGGCGAGATCGCCGGCACGGCTTCGGCGTTGATGGGCACGCTGCACTTCGCCATCGGCGCGCTCGCCATGGGCGTCGCCGGGGTGTTCTTCGACGGCACGCCGCTGCCGATGGTGGCCGGCATCACGCTTTGCGCGGTGATCTCCTTCACGCTGGCCAAGGTCACGCTCGGCCGCTCGCGCGAAGCTGTTGAGGCGCCGGCGGAATAAACAATTACAATCCACGAAGAGGCCGGGCTCGCCCGGCCCTTCTTATCTCAATCCTGCCTCGGCCAGCACATAGCGCACCCGAACCTCGACCGGCGCCAATGGCAGCGGCACCAGCTCGTAACCCAGTTCCGAATAGACGCCGACCAGCGCATGATAGGTGCGCTCGGCCTCGTCGAGCGTCTGCTTTCTCTCGGCATCCTGCGTGAAGATGTCAGGCCATGGCGGAGCAATGAAGACGCGGCCGGCATAGCGGAAGCGTTCGGCGGCATGCATGACGTGCTCGGGAACGCGCAGGTCGGTCAGGCGCAGATAGCCAAGCGTGTCCGGTACGCCGCGATCAAAAAAGACCGGGCCTGGGTGTTCGCACGCGACCTGATGGGAGCGCATCTCCCACGACAGCATCAACTCGGCGAACAGCGCGCGATCGTGCCAGGGCAGGGCGGTCCCGCCTATGATGGCGCGGCCGGCTTCGACCGCGGTGGCGAAGCCTGCCCGGCGCAAGGCTTCGATCAATGTCGTCTTGCCGGAGCCGGGACCACCGGTCAGCACGAAGAATCGATCGGAATTGTTTTGCATCTTTTGTCCATGGAGACGGGCACGCGGTGCTGCGCCCTTCGCGGCCATGGCGGTGCAAAGGGGCTGATCAGCCGAAGCTGTCGTTGCGCGTGAGGCGTATTGAAAGAGGGGAGAAGTGGAGGTTTCTGTTGCCAGGTACCTCCGAACCCCGCCTAGAAGTGCGAACCTCTAGGACTTGAATTGAAGCTATCGCACCGCATTAAGCAGCGAGACGTGCTTCCGCATAGTTGTCGTTGGCAACTATAAGTTTAGCCCGATGACGGTGGTACAATGCCGGGCAAAAGTACGATCTTTACACCTTCGTCGATCCTATTTCGCCCCCAGCAAAAACCGCCCTGTCTCGGCAGCGGCTTTTGGTGGAGGCGCCGGGTACCGCCCCCGGGTCCGAACGGCTTATTTCATCGCCCATTTATCGCCATAGTCGGTCAAGCCGACAAAACGAATATAGGGGCCGATGGTGGAAAATGAAAGGCCGCAATGGCACTTTGTCCCCATGGCAAAACCGCATTGCCAAGGGTTGACTTGGGCGCGGTCTCAACCGAAGCTTTGCAACGGTGAGGAGTTACCGACCTAGCGCACAGGTTGCAGCAGCGCGCCACAGCCCTCATCGATCAGATTCGTGGCGCCGACGAGGGGAATTCTGATGGCCGACTATCTTGCAGACGTGAAGAAATACGACGCCGCGGCAAGCGCCGACGTGGTCGACAAGATCGTGAAGCATCTGGGCATTGCGCTCAGGAACCGCGATTCCTCGCTGGTGTCCTGCACCGACCCGAAGGAGCTCGACCGCGTCAAGGCCGGCTGGGTGTCAAAAAAGCTTGGCATATCAGACGACAAGAAGGCTGATGCGTCGATCGAAAAGGTCTGCAAGGCGATGGCCGCCGACAACACCAAGAACCGGGTGACTTTCTACTATCTGGTCGCCAAGGACCTGGGCAAACTCGGCTCCCTCTGAGACCTTTTGATAATTCTACTCTGGCGGCCGACTAGCGCGGTTTTCTGCGCTTCCGGTGCTCACGTACTTTAGTACGCTCCGCTCCGGTTCTCGAAAACCACGCTATTCGACTCGCCAGAGCGAATTCTGAAAAGGTCTCTCCGCCGGGGAAGACTTCAGACAAGCGTGGCGTCAACTCACACATGCGCTATGATAGGTGAAATCTCGAATTGAGCCGGAAACCGATGCGCCAATATCTTGACCTCCTGCAGCATGTGCTGGACAACGGCGCCGATCGCGGCGACCGCACCGGAACCGGAACGCGCTCCGTGTTTGGCTACCAGATGCGTTTCGACTTGGCGCGCGGCTTTCCCGTCACCACCACCAAGAAGCTGCATTTGAAGTCGATCATCCATGAACTGCTGTGGTTCCTGGCCGGCGACACCAACATCAAATACCTCACCGACCATGGCGTTTCGATCTGGGACGAATGGGCCGACGAGAATGGTGATCTCGGCCCGGTCTACGGCAAGCAGTGGCGCTCGTGGCCGGATGGCCATGGCGGTTCCATCGACCAGATAGCGAATCTTCTGAAGGAGATACGCCGCAATCCTCAATCGCGGCGGCTGATCGTTTCAGCATGGAACCCGGCCGAAGTGGAAGCCATGGCGCTGCCGCCATGCCACTGCCTGTTCCAGTTCTATGTTTCCGAGGGCCGGCTTTCTTGCCAGCTCTACCAGCGCTCCGCCGATATCTTCCTCGGTGTGCCGTTCAACATCGCTTCCTACGCGCTGCTGACTTTGATGGTGGCGCAGGTGACCGGGCTGAAGCCCGGCGATTTCGTCCATACGCTCGGTGACTCGCATCTCTACTCGAACCATTTCGAACAGGCGCGCGAACAATTGCAGCGCACGCCAAGGGCGCTGCCGACAATGTGGATCAATCCCGAGGTGAAGGACCTGTTCGCCTTCCGCTTCGAGGATTTCCGGTTGGAAAACTACGTCGCCGATGCGACCATCAAGGCGCCGATCGCGGTCTAAGTCCCGCCGATCGGCTCACCCTCGAAATCAGGCACCGATCAGTCGATGCCGACCATGACATCCGAAGCCTTGATTACGGCATAGGCCTGCTTGCCCTTTTCGAGCTTAAGATCGGCGACGGCCTCATTGGTGATCGAAGCGGTGACGACGGCGCCGCCAATGTCGATCCTGACATGCGAGGTGGTGGCTCCCTTGACGATCTCGGTGATCGTTCCCTTAAGGATATTGCGGGCGCTGATCTTCATCGGAGTTTCCTTTCCAGGGTTTCTTTGCCCGTCTTACCAGAACAATCGATGTCGCACAGGGGTACGGGGCCTTCCCTTGTTATATTCATGCGGATATATCGGTTGGCAGGCTTCGAGCCGATCGGATTTCAACCCAGGGGAGTTTTCCATGACGCGCAAAGGTTTCGGATTGAGGGTAATCGCCATTGGCGGTTTTGCCGCGGCACTGGCGGCGGCAATGCCGGCCGCGCATGCGGAAGACAAGGTGGTGGTGTTTGCCGCGGCCAGCCTCAAGGACGCGCTCGACGCGGTGAACAAGGCATGCGAGGCCGATGTCGGCGAAGCCGCGACCGTCTCTTACGCGGCAAGCTCGGCGCTGGCCAAGCAGATCGAGGGCGGCGCACCTGCCGACGTCTTTATTTCGGCCGACCTCGACTGGATGAAATATCTCTCCGACAAGAAGCTGACCAAGCCGGACACCGAAGTGAAGCTGCTCGGCAACGAGATCGTGCTGGTGGCGCCGAAGGACTCGACGGTTGAAACCAAGATCGAGAAGGGTTTTGACCTTGCCAAGCTGATTGGCGACGGCAAGCTGGCCATGGGCGACTTCAAGGCTGTGCCGGCCGGCAAATACGGCAAGGCCGCGCTTGAATCGCTCGGTGTCTGGTCGTCGGTCGAAGGCAAGGTGGCGCAGGCCGAGAATGTGCGCGCGGCGCTGAAGCTGGTTTCGACCGGCGAAGCCGCCCTCGGCATCGTCTACGCCACCGACGCGCATGCCGAAAAGGGCGTCAAGGTGGTCGGCACCTTCCCGGAGGATTCGCATCCGCCGATCATCTATCCGGTTGCCCAGACCGCCGATTCGAAGGACAAGGATACGCCGGCTTTCCTGAAATGCCTGCAGTCGGGCAAGGCTGGTGCGCTGTTCAAGGAGCAGGGATTTACCGTCCTGACGCCGAGCAATTGAGGTACGAAACCAACGCATGAACTGGCTGCTGGACCTCACTCCCGACGAATGGAATGCGGTCCGGCTGTCGATCAAGGTGGCGACGGTGGCGATGCTCGCCAGCCTGCCGCCGGGCATACTGATCGCGCTGCTGCTTGCCCGAGGACAATTCTGGGGCAAGACGCTGGTCAACGGCCTGGTCCATCTGCCGCTGATTCTGCCGCCGGTGGTGACGGGCTATCTGCTGCTGCTGACCTTCGGTAAGCGAGGGCCGGCCGGCGCCTTCCTGGCCGAGCATTTTGGTATCGTCTTCTCGTTTCGCTGGACGGGTGCGGCGCTCGCTTGCGGCGTCATGGGCTTTCCCCTGATGGTGCGCGCCATCCGGCTGTCGATCGAGGCGGTTGACCGCAAGATGGAAGCGGCGGCGGGAACGCTCGGCGCAAATCCCTACTGGGTGTTCGCCACCATCACGCTGCCGCTGATCCTGCCCGGATTGATCGCCGGCGCCATCCTGGCTTTTGCCAAGGCGATGGGCGAGTTTGGCGCGACCATCACCTTCGTGTCCAACATCCCCAACGAGACGCAGACACTGCCGTCGGCGATCTACACCTTCACGCAAGTGCCGGGCGGTGACGAAGGCGCGCTCAGGCTGACGCTGATCTCCATTGTCATCTCGATGGCCGCACTGGTCGCTTCGGAGGTGCTGGCACGGCGTGTCGGCCGGCGGATGGACATTGAATGACCGTCCTCGTCGACATCAGCCATCGCCTCGGCGATTTCAGCCTCGATGTTCGCTTCGAGAGCGCCGGGCGGCTGACGGCGTTGTTCGGACCCTCCGGGTCTGGCAAGACGACGCTGATCGATATGATCGCCGGGCTGATCCGGCCCGACACAGGGCGGATCGAGGTCGATGGCCGCGTGCTGGTCGACACGGGCGCTGGCATTTTCGTGCCAAAGCACAAGCGCCGCATCGGCATGGTGTTTCAGGATGCGCGGCTGTTTCCGCATATGAGCGTGGCCAGCAATTTGCGCTATGGCCGCTGGTTCACGCCGGCAACGGAGCGCTACGCCGAGATGGATGCCGTTGTCGAATTGCTCGGCATTGGACCGCTGCTGGACAGGCGACCGGCAAGGCTCTCGGGCGGCGAGAAGCAGCGCGTGGCGATCGGCCGGGCGTTGCTGACCAGCCCCAGATTGCTGCTCATGGATGAACCGCTGGCCTCACTCGACGAGGCGCGCAAGGCCGAGATCCTGCCCTATATCGAGCGGCTGCGCGACGAGACGAAAATCCCGATCGTCTATGTCAGCCATTCGGTTGCCGAGGTGGCGCGGCTGGCCACCGACGTGGTGACGCTGTCGCAAGGCCATGTCATCGCGAGCGGACCGACCGAGGCGGTGATGCAAAGGCTCGACCTGCTGCCGGCGGAGGAGCGCGCCGAGGGCGGCGCCGTGCTGGACACGAAGGTGCTGCACCATGACGAGATTTTCGGCATGACCGTGCTCGGCTCGGCCGCCGGCGAGATCCGGGTGCCGCGGCTGGCGATGACGACAGGGGCGCGGGTGCGCATCCGCATCCGAGCCCGCGACGTGATGATCGCAACGGAGAAACCGACAGGCCTCAGCGCGCTCAACATTCTGCCGGGCACCATTGTCGCCATCAGCCCGGGCGAGGGCGCGACAGTCGAGGTCGGCATCGACTGCAACGGCGCAACCGTGCTTGCCCGCATCACCGAGCAGTCGCGGCAGGGGCTGAAGCTTCGGCTCGGCGGCAAGGTTTTCGCGGTGGTCAAGACGGTGAGTTTCGACCGGGCAAACACCGGCGCCGGCCTGTCCGTCGAAGCGGATGGCTGACCATCGCTATGTTTTTTTGGAATAGCGGTATCGCGGAAGAGCTTCTAGTATGGGATCGGGCGTGACCGCGGAGGAGCCAAAATGCCGTCGCTGAGCTTGCGGATAAATCTCGACCCCGACGGGCGCATCGGACCGGGCAAGATCGAGCTTCTCGAGCAGATCGCCGCCTTCGGCTCGATCTCTGCTGCGGCGCGTGGCATGGAAATGTCCTACAAGCATGCCTGGGACCTGGTCGAAGATATGAACCGGGTGTTCGGCAAGCCGCTGGTCGCGGCGCAGACCGGTGGCCGCAAGGGCGGCGGCGCGCAACTGACGGCGGTGGGTCTTGCGGTTGTCAGCCGCTTCCGGGCCATCGAGCGCGCGGCGGCTGCTGCGGCTGCGACGCACATGGAGGCGTTGCAGGCTGAAATCGATGCCGGATGAAAGGTGCCGAGCGGAAGACGGGACGCCCTGGCGCAGTTCACGGCGCCAACCAGAGGGCGGTGCCAACAACATCATCGCAACGGTTGCTTTGTGCGCTCGCGGGCCAGTTGTCCGGCTCCGGATTCTTGGTTAGAATTGGCACCTCTTGGTTAGACGACACGTTGATGCACAGCAGATCGGCCCCCCTGAGCACTCGATACATCGAGGAAACTGAGGCCATGATCTTGGAAGCGGCGCGGCACTAGCAATAACTCAACACGAAGAGGCGCTGCGCGATGAGGGTACTGCTTCGGCTTACCTATGTCTGGCGGCTATTGCCTCGCGCAATGCGGGCTCGGCTTGCCTCGCTTCCCCTGTTGAGAAGACTGCTGCCGCTGCTCAGGCGCGGGCTAATTCGAATGGACGCCGGCTCCACAGAGTTTCACCGAAACGACCTGACTGCCCTTGTCGGACGCAAATCAGCCCTTGAGATCGGGCCTTTCACCAACCCAACGCTTCGCGGTCCAAACGTCAGATATCTCGACGTCTTGGACAAGCAGGGCCTGATCAAGAGGGCGGATGCGGTCGGCTACCCATACTCCACCGCCCCTGTGGATATCGACTATGTCTCCAGCACCGGCGATTTGGGTATCGTCGCCAAGACGTTTGACTTCTGCCTGAGCAGTCACTGCATCGAGCATCAACCGGATCTGATCCACCATCTGAGACAGGTCGAGAGGATTCTCGTGCCGACAGGCAGATACCTCCTGATTGTACCGGACAAGCGCTATTGCTTCGATCACTTCATTCCAGAGAGCTCAATTGCAGATTTCATCAACGCTCGGGGCAACAGCGTTCACAGCGTAAAGAGCGTCATCGAACACAGAGCCCTGATCACGCACAATGACGCTGCCCGTCATTGGGCCGGAGATCATGGGCTGCCGGTTTATCGGCAGAATATTGCTGCCGTCTCCGTGGCCATGAGCGAATATGACAATTCCGGCGGGGCATACGTCGATGTTCACGCGTGGCAATTTACGCCGCAAAGCTTCCGCGACGGCATAGAGGCACTTTCCAATCTCGGTCTCATCGGGCTGGATGTCGAGCAAGTCTATGCCACGCCGCACAACAACTTTGAATTCTGCGCAATTTTGAAACGACGGCAGGCGTAGGTCGTTAGGTTTGGACCTTCGGTTCCTGAAAATTACCGATCGTCCTGCGGCTCGCCAGGCTTGCGCAGCAGATACGTATCCATGATCCAGCCCTTTTGCAGACGGGCTTCCTCGCGGACCCTTTCGATCTCCGGGCCGACATCGCCGATCCGGCCCGAGAGAATAATCTCGTCCGCTGTGCCGAGATAGGCGCCCCAATGGATAGCGACATCCTTGTCGGCAAGCGTGTTGAACGCGCATTTTCCGTCCAGCATGACGACGGTGCTGCCGGCATTGTCGGCCAGGCCCTCCTGGGAGAGGCGGCGGCCGGTGGTGACGAGGACGGAATCGCCAATGCGGTTCAGCGCCATTTTGTGGCTGGCGGCAAGCGCCTGGATAGCGGTGATGCCTGGAATGACCTCCAGTTCGAACGCGACATTGCCTCTCAGGCGCACGCGCTCGAGGATGCGCAGCGCGCTGTCGTAGAGCGAGGGATCGCCCCAGATCAGAAAGGCGCCGCAGTGATCCTGCGCAATCTCGTCGCGGATCAGGGCTTCGTAGATGGCGGCAATGGCCTCGTGCCAGTCGTCGACCGTCGAGCGGTAGGAGGGCGCCGGCTCGGCGCGCACCGGCACGTCGAATTCGACGCGGCGCGACTTCGGGTTGGTGACGAAGCGATCGCAGATCTGGCGGCGCAGGTCGGCAAGGTCGTTCTTCTTCGCGCCCTTATCGGGAATGAACAGCACGTCGGCGCGGTTGAGGCCGTTTATGGCCTGAACGGTCATGTGGTCTGGATTGCCGGCGCCGATGCCGATGACGAGAAGCTTGCGCATGGAACGATCTCCTGCCCGATCGAAACCTGTTAGTCCAGAGCGTCATGGCGTGCCCGCGGATGCGGAAGGGCTTTGAAACGCCACATTGAAACGGCTAGGGTCGTGTCGGCATTCTAGCCGAGGGGGCTTCCATGTTGCGATACGTCCTGACCGCCGTGCTGGCGCTTTCAGCCGCGCCTGCATTCGCCAATGATTCGGTTGCCGAGCTCGGCACCGGCGGCCTGATCCTGTCGCGCAGCGATGCCGTGTCGATGCAAAGCGAGGACCTCTTCATCTCGCCGCAAAAGGTGACGGTCGACTACGTCTTCCACAACAACACCGACAAGGATGTCGACGCGATCGTCGCCTTCCCGATGCCCGACATTTCTGGCGATCCCGAGGAGATGCCGGCGATTCCTGAAAATCAGAGCGACAATTTTCTCGGCTTCGAGGTGACGATCGACGGTGTCGCCGCCAAGCCCCAGCTCGAGCAGAAGGTGTTCGCGCTCGGCATCGACATCGGTGCCGATCTGAAGGCTCAGAATGTGCCGTTCAACCCGTTCGGCGACGAGGCGAAGGCCGCATTGGCAAAGCTGCCGCAAGCGGTGGCCGACGATTGGGTCAACCGCGGCATCATCATCGAGGACACGATTGACGACAGCCCCGGCGCGAAACCCAACTACGCGCCGTTCTGGCAATTGCGGTCGACCTACTGGTGGCGCTCGACCTTTCCGGCCAACAAGGACGTTCATGTCTCGCACCGTTACAAGCCGAGCGTCGGCGGCACGTCTTCGGTCAGCTTTTTCTTCGACGGCAAGTTCCAGGGCCAATACGCCAGCTACAAGACCCGTTACTGCATGGACGACACCTTCGAGAACGCGGTGCGCAAGGCGGCGAAGGATGGTCCAGACGGCTATCCCCAGTACAACGAAAGCCGCATCGCCTATATCCTGACCACGGGCGGCAACTGGGCGGCGGGCACCATCGGCAAGTTCAAGCTGACCGTCGACAAGGTCAATCCGAAAGCGCTGGTCTCGTTCTGCGGCGACAATGTCAAAAAGGTCGGGCCGACGACGTTCGAGATGACGGCAGACGATTTCTATCCCGAGCACGACATCGACATCCTGCTTCTCGATCCGACGGCCAGCAATGGCGGGGAGGCCAACTGATGCATGTCGCGATTTATGTTGCCATTGCCGAGAACGGCGTGATCGGGCGGGATGGCGGGCTGCCCTGGCGGCTGTCCACCGATCTCAAGCGCTTCAAGGCCGACACGATGGGCAAGCCGATCATCATGGGCCGCAAGACCTTTGAAGGCATCGGCCGGCCACTGCCGGGCAGACTGAACATCGTGGTCACCCGCGACAAGGCCTGGCGCGCCGAGGGTATCGAGGTGGTGCATTCACTCGAAGCCGCGATCCAACTGGCGACGGTGCGCGGGCGCTGCATGGTCGGTGTGGACGAGGTCTGCGTCATCGGGGGCGGCGAAATCTACGCCCAGGCGCTGCCGCTGGCCGACCGGCTGCACGTCACCCATGTGCTGGCAGCGGTCGACGGCGATGCGCATTTCCCGCCGATCGATCCCAATTCCTGGCGTATGGTCAGCTCACAGGAGATTCCGGCGGGGGAAAAGGACAGCCACGCGACGCGCTATTCGATTTACGAGCGCCGCCGCGACGTGCATTGAAAGACGACAAAGGGTCGCGACTGGGCCAAATCGGACGAAGTCGGCAACGCATCGCGTTGAAAGCGTCTCGTGGCGTCCCTATAGAAGAACGATACTGGATTTCGCGCCATAATACCGGCGCTTGAGGGAATTCCATGCGAAAGGACATTCATGCCCTGGAACGATAAAAGCGGCGGCGGCGGCCCATGGGGCGGCGGCGGCAACAATCAGGGACCCTGGGGGCAGGGACCAAAGGGACCGAGCGGCCCGCAGGGCTCGCCTCCCGATCTCGAAGACATCATCCGCCGCGGCCAGGACAGGCTACGGCGCGCACTGCCGGGTGGCGGTGGCGCAAGCCCGGCTATTTTCGCGCTGATTGCGGCAGCATTAGTGGTGCTGTGGGCGTTCCAGGCGGTTTACACCGTGCAGCCCGATGAGGTCGCGGTTGAACTGCGCTTTGGCAAGCCGAAGGCCGAACTGTCGCAACCCGGCCTGCATTTCCATTGGTGGCCGCTCGAAACCGTCGAGACGGCCAAGATTTCCGAACAGCTCGTCGACATTGGCGGCGGCAACACCAGCGGCAACGGCCTGATGCTTTCGGGCGACCAGAACATCGTCAATGTCCAGTTCTCGGTAGCCTATCAGGTCTCCGACCCCCGGGCCTATCTGTTCGACGTCTCCGATCCCGACGGCATGCTGCGGCAGGTTGCCGAAAGCGCCATGCGCGAAGCCGTCGGCCGCCGGCCGGCGCAGGACATCTTCCGCGATGACCGCCAGGGCATCGCCGCCTCGGTTCGCGAAATCATCCAGACCACTCTGGACGGCTACAAGGCGGGCCTCAACGTCAATGCCGTCTCGATCGAGGATGCAGCACCGCCACGCGAGGTGGCCGATGCGTTCGACGAGGTGCAGCGTGCCGAGCAGGACGAGGACAAGTTCGTCGAGCAGGCCAACCAGTACTCCAACCAGAAGCTCGGCCAGGCGCGCGGCGAGGCCGCACAAGTTCGCGAAGACGCGGCCGCCTACAAGAACCGGGTCGTGCAGGAAGCCGAAGGCGAGGCGCAGCGCTTCATCTCCGTCTATGACGAATATGCCAAGGCGCCGGATGTGACACGCAAGCGCCTCTATCTGGAAACCATGGAGAGAGTTCTGAAGGATTCGAACAAGGTGATCGTCGAGCAGGGCAACGGGCAAGGGGTCGTTCCCTATCTGCCGCTGCCGGCATTGCAGCCGAAGGCGCCGGCACCGGCCGCCCCTGCTGCCGTTACGGGAGGTAACCAGTAATGGCCAATCGTCTCCCCATCATCGTCGTCGCCGTGGCGATCATCCTGTTCCTGCTCTACTCGTCGGTGTTCGTGGTCAATGCGCGCCAGCAGGCGCTGGTCCTCAGGTTCGGCGAGATCGTCGACGTCAAGAGCGAACCCGGCATCTACTTCAAGGCGCCATTCTCGTTCTTCGACGCCGATACGGTGCAGCTGATCGAGAACCGGGTGCTGCGCTTCGACCTCGACAACATCCGCGTCCAGGTGTCGGGCGGCAAGTTCTATGAGGTCGATGCCTTCATCGCCTATCGCATCTCGGATCCGCGCGTCTTCCGTGCCGCCGTGTCCGGTCAGATCGAACTGGCAGAAGCCCGGCTCAGGACGCGTCTCGACGCTGCCTTGCGCCGTGTCTACGGTCTGCGCGATTTCGAGGCCGCGCTCTCCGAACAGCGCGCCGTGATGATGCGCGAAGTCCGCGATCAGCTCCGGCCCGACGCCACGTCGCTCGGCCTGCAGATCGAGGATGTGCGCATCCGCCGTACCGATCTCACCGCGGAAGTCTCGCAGCAGACATACGACCGCATGAAGGCCGAACGCCTGGCAGAGGCTGCGCGGCTGAGGGCACGCGGCAACGAAGCGGCACAGCGCATCACGGCTCGCGCCGATCGCGAAGTGGTCGAGATCGTTGCCGAAGCGCGCAAAGAGTCGGAAATCCTGCGAGGCGAGGGCGAAGCCCAGCGCAGCGCCACCTTCGCGGAAGCGTATAAGCGCGACCCGGCCTTCTTCGATTTCTATCGGTCGATGAACGCCTATGGCACGGCGCTGGACAACACCGGGACGACCATGGTGCTGTCGCCGAACTCGGAGTTCTTCCGGTTCTTCCGCGATCCTGATGGCAAGGAGGCGCCGGCGAAGCCGGTTTCACCGGCACCTGCCGCGCCGGCGACGGCACCTGCCGCGCCGGCGGCACAGCCCAGCACTAGCCCGTAGCGGCAGGTGCAGGACTTTCTCGCCGCCATGGGCCTTGTCCTTGTGATAGAAGGTCTGGTCTATGGCGGCTTTCCAGGCCTTGCCAGGAAGCTCGCCACTGAAGTGTTGTCGCTGCCCGAGAATGCGTTGCGGATCGCCGGGCTGGCGGCGATTGCCATCGGTGTCGGCATCGTCTGGCTGGTGCGAAGCGGGTGAGGGCGGCGAGCTTCGATCCCGGGGGGATACGAACTTCGATCCTGGGATACGAGCTTCGATCCCGGGGATACGAGCTTCGATCCCGGGATAACGGATGATTTATCCTCTGCCGATAGTCATAGCCGCAAACGTGCCGTATTTTTTGCCAACATGGCGCGACGCGGCGTTTTCGTCGAAGCGCTTTTCTTTTCAAGAATACCGGGAGGCTTCTCGATGACATCCAATACCCTTTTGCGCGCGGCACGGCGGACGCTCATCGCCGGTGCGGCAGCCCTTCTTGTCAGCGCCGTCGCTGCCCCGTGCTTCGTCACGCCGACATTTGCCGCCGACGGCCCTGCTTCGGTCGCCGACCTGGCACAAGGCCTGCTCGGCGCGGTGGTCAACATCTCGACCTCTCAGACTGTGAAGGGGACGGAAGGTCCGGGAGCGGTGCCGATGCCGCAGTTGCCCGAGGGTTCGCCTTTCCAGGATTTCTTCGACGATTTCTTCAAGAACCGTGGCGGCGACAAGGACAATGGCGGGCAGAAAGTGCAGTCGCTGGGTTCCGGCTTCGTCATCGACGCGGAGCAAGGCATCGTCGTCACCAACAACCACGTGATCGCCGATGCCGACGACATCGAGGTCAATTTCTCGGACGGCATCACCTTGAAGGCGACGCTGGTCGGCACCGACACCAAGACCGATGTCGCGGTGCTGAAGGTCGACCCGAAGGGCCACAAGCTGACGGCGGTGAAGTTCGGCGATTCCACCAAGATGCGCGTCGGCGACTGGGTCATGGCGATCGGCAATCCGTTCGGCCTCGGCGGCACGGTGACGGTCGGCATCGTTTCGGCCCGCAACCGCGACATCAATTCCGGCCCCTATGACGATTTCATCCAGACCGACGCCGCGATCAACCGCGGCAATTCCGGCGGTCCGTTGTTCAACAGCGCCGGCGAAGTCATCGGCATCAACACCGCGATCATTTCGCCGTCGGGCGGTTCTATCGGCATCGGCTTCTCCATCCCCTCGCAACTCGCCTCCGGCGTCGTCGACCAGTTGCGCCAGTTCGGCGAGACCCGGCGCGGCTGGCTCGGCGTGCGCATCCAGCCCGTGACGGACGACATTGCCGAGAGCCTCGGTATGGCCACCGCCAAGGGCGCGCTGGTCGCCGGCGTCATCAAGGGCGGCCCGGTCGACAACGGCACCATCCAGGCCGGCGACGTCATCCTCAAATTCGACGGCAAGGACATCCATGAAATGCGCGACCTGCCGCGCGTGGTCGCCGAAAGCCCGGTCGGCAAGGCGGTCGACGTGCTGATCGTGCGCAAGGGCGTCGAGCAGACCGTGAAGGTGACGCTCGGCCGGCTCGAGGATGGCGAAAAGCTCGCCAGCGGCGAGGACGGCAGCAACACCGACCAGAACAAGGGCGACAAGGCTCCGGCGGTCTCGACGGCTTCGGTGCTCGGCATGACCGTCGGCGAACTGAACGACGAGACGCGCAAGAAGTTCAGCATTGCCGCCGATGTCTCCGGCGTCGTCATCACCGATGTCACCAAGGATTCGGCTGCCGCCGAACGCGGCATCCAGCCGGGCGAGGTGATCACCGAGATCGCACAGGAATCGGTCGCCACGCCCAAAGACGTCATGGACCGGATTGGCGCCTTGAAGGAGCAAGGGCGTAAGAACGCGCTGCTGATGCTGGCGTCGAAGACCGGCGAGCTCAGGTTCGTGACGATCCGGATGGACTGAAGTCCGGAAAGGCTTTAGTGCCCTGATTTTGAGATGAAAAAAGGCGGCTATTGAGCCGCCTTTTTTCTTGCCTGCCAGTCCTCGCGCGACAGTCTGTAGAGGACATGCCGCTTGAGCGCCGGGTGGCTGTCAGGGACGTCGGGATGGTCGAAGTCGCCAGCCGGGTCGACCCTCATGCCCAGGCGTTTCATGACGGCGGTGGAGCGATGGTTTTCGTAAACCGCGAAAGACACGATTTCGTCCAGGTCGAGCGTTTCGAAACCGTAGGCGAGCCAGGCCTCGGCCGCCTCGGTGACGTAGCCCTTGCCCCAGAATTCCGGGGCGAGACGCCAGCCTATCTCGATCGTGCCGGCGGGCAGGACGTCGATGTCTTCCGTCCCGGTTATCCCGACAAAGCCGATGCACTCGCCCGTGGCCGCAATCTCGGCCGCGGCGAAGCCATAGCCGTCCTCATCGACCCAGGCGCGGACCTCGTCCATCTTGGCGTCCGCCTCCGCGCGGGTGCGGCGGAACGGAAAGAATTCCATGACCAGTTCGTCGGAATTGATCCGGTGGAACAGTTCGCGATCGCGATCTTCCCAGTTGCGCAGGATCAGGCGCTCGGTACGCATTGGTTTCATTGCACAAACTCTTCCTGTCTGTAGCCCTGCACATAGAGCAATGCTGTCAAGTCGCCGTGGTCGATGCGAACCTTTGCCTGTGCCGCCACCGTCGGCTTGGCATGGAGGGCGACACCGGTGCCAGCCAGCTGGATCATGTCGAGATCATTGGCGCCGTCGCCGACAGCAATGGCGTCAGTCGGCGTCAGGCCGAGGCGTGTGGAAATCTCGATCAGCGCATCGGCCTTGGCGGCGCGGCCGAGTATCGGTTCGCCAACCAGCCCGGTGAAGCGGCCGTTCTGTTCGAGCAGGCGATTGGCGCGGTTCTCCTGGAAGCCAAGCATGGCCGCGATGCGCGTCGTGAAGACCTCGAACCCGCCAGACACCAGCGCCGTCCAGGCGCCATGGGCCCGCATGGTTCGCACCAGCGCGCCGCCGCCCGAGGCCAGAGTCAGGCGATTGGCGACGATGCGGTCGACCACGGCGGCGTCGAGGCCCTTTAACAACGCCACCCGCTCGCGCAAGGCCGGTTCAAAAGCGATCTCTCCATTCATCGATCGCGCGGTGATGGCGGCGACATGATCCTTGACGCCGATCTCGTCGGCCAGTTCGTCGATGCATTCCTGGTCGATCATGGTCGAATCCATGTCGGCGATGAGGATCTTCTTGCGGCGCGTTTCCGCCGGCTGGACGATCACGTCGACCGGTTCGGTGGCGAGTGCTGCACGCAGGGCGGCACTTATATCGACGGCGTCAGCCTCCTGCGGCAAGGCAAGATCGCAGGCAATCCCGTCGGCAAGCCAGACAACAGCGCTTGCGCCGACCGACCGTGACGCCATATTCGCAAGCGACTGCGACAATGCGCGATCGGCGGGACGGGAAACAAGCGTGGCGATGAGCGGCATGGACGATTCCGGCGGACAGGCGGGCGGGGGCCGCGTGAAGGACGCGATCCTGATAGCCGGGCCGACCGCCAGCGGCAAGTCGGCCCTTGCGCTCGATCTGGCCGAGCGCAAGGGCGCCGTCATCGTCAACACCGATTCCATGCAGGGCTATTCGGTGCTCGACGTGCTGACGGCCCGGCCGCGGGTCACCGACCTCGCCCGCGCGCCGCATTTTCTCTATGGCCATGTCCACCCAGCCACAGCCTATTCCACCGGCGCCTGGCTGCGCGACGTGATGAAGCTGATCGACGATGGTACGCTCTCCGGACAGCCTGTTATTTTTGTCGGCGGCACCGGGCTCTACTTCCGTGCGCTTGCCGCGGGCATTTCGGAAATGCCCGACATTCCTCAGCGAATTCGTGACCGCTGGCGCTATGAGTTGAAGGAGCAGGGCGCCGTCAAGCTGCACAGCCTGCTGCTGCGCCAGGATTCGGCGGCTGCCATGATGCTGAAGCCGACCGACAGCCAGCGCATCGTGCGGGCACTGGAGGTGCTCGATGCGTCGGGCCGTTCGATCCGTGAATGGCAGGCGGAGAGCGGCCGGCCGCTCATCGACAGGCAGAGCGCGCGTTTCTTCGTGATCGAGCCGGACCGCGCGGCGTTGGTCGACCGCATCGAAAAACGCTTCGACCAGATGCTGGACAAGGGGGCACTGGACGAGGTCAAGCGGCTATCGGCGCTCGGCCTCGACCCCGAACTGCCGGCGATGAAAGCGATCGGTGTTCGCGAACTGCAGGCCGCGATGGCTGGAGAGATTGGCTTTCCCGAGGCGATCGAGCGCGCCAAGATTGCAACCAGGCAATATGCCAAGCGGCAAACGACCTGGTTCAGGCACCAATTGGGCTCGGAATGGCAAAGATTGCGGCCCGGTGACGATCTGGAAACCACGATTTGATCGCCTGTTTCCATTGCAACCTGAAAAGTTTATCTGCAAGGTAAGGTTCCCGTTGCGGTTGTCCAAATTAACCCTCCGTAAGCCCGCCCATGCCATAAGGTCAGTGGGCACTTTTCCATTGGGGAGCAGATGCGTTTCCATAAGGCGGAATCAGCATTTTTCGTCTTTATCTTCGTGATCCTGGCCGCCGGCCTGGTGACGCTGCATGCCTATGGACTGCTGCAATCCTTCGCCACCGAGCTGCATACGGCTTCGGGCATGGACAAGGTCATCTATCTCAACAAGCTGCTGTTCGCGACCGGCGTGCTTTTGGCCACTGCGCTGTTCTTCGGCATTTTCTTCATCTATCCGCTGATCCGCAAACAGGCGACGGAGGAAGGCAAGCTGCGCGCCATGACGGTATCGCTCAGTGCCCGCTCGGAGACACTCGAGCATGCCGCGCTGACCGACGGCCTGACCGGCATGCAGAACCGGCGCTATTTCGACGACGCGCTGAAGGAATATCTCGAGGAGTTCCGGCGCATCGAAAAGCCCGTCGGGCTGATGATCCTCGACCTCGACCATTTCAAGCAGGTCAACGACACCCATGGCCATGATGTCGGCGACGAGGTGCTCAAGGCCGTCGCGAGCTGCCTCAAGGACATGACACGCTATCACGACGTGGTGGCGCGGCTGGGCGGCGAGGAGTTCGCAGTGGTCACGCCCAACATGGACTCCGAACTGCTGGGCAAGTTTGCCGAGCGCATCCGCAAGGCGGTCGCCAACATGTCGGTGCTCTCCGGCAATGTCCGGCTCAAGATCACCACCAGCGTCGGTCTGGCTGTCTGGGACCGCAAGGAAACCGCGGAGGAGTTCTATCGCCGCGCTGATCGCCAGCTCTACGAGGCGAAGAGGCAAGGCCGCAACCGCGTCTGCGCCTAAAATCCCATCATTGAATTCGTGAGGCTGGCCGTTTGATGCCGGCTTCTGTGCTTCCGGTGCTCACGGACCAAATGTCCGCTCCGCTTCGGTTCTCGAAGTCGACACCAATCGACTCAGCCTGACGAATTCCCTGACGGGATTTGCCCAGGCATGCCAACGAAGCCCCCGAACGCTTCTCGCAAGCTTCTCGGAACTGTCAGCAGGAGACGTAACGTTGCCGGCTCAGTCGTTTTGCGGGCGCAGGCCGAAGGTCGCGGGCTTGAGGCCGTAGCGCATGTCGAAATCGTCATCCGATTGCACCCGGCTGGTGGCCGGCGGCTTGCGGTAGTCGGGATCGCCGGCCTGGCGGCTTGAATCGACGACTTCGGCGAAGGCCATCGCCTGCTGCGTTGATTTCGGCACGTTGCGCAGCCGCTCGACGATCGCCACCAGGTCGACATCCTCGCCGGCTTTCGACTCGGCCTCTTCGCGTTTGTTGGTGCCGGGGATCAATTCCGAGGATAGTTTCTCGAATTTCAGCCGCATCGTCGTCGCCACGCCTTCGCCAAAGGCAATGGCCTCGCGCTGGCCCATGGACGACAGGAAAGCCAGCGTCGAGGCCGAGGAGTCGGCAATCGCCGAACGGATGATCGCCTGGTCCTGCTCGTTGGCAAGTCGCATGGCGAAGAAGGTCGAACATTGCGACAGGATGGTCGGGTCGAGTTCGCCCGGTCGCTGGGTGACGACGCCGAGATAGCAGCCATATTTGCGGCCTTCCTTGGCGATGCGCGACAGCGCGTGCCTTGTCGGCGCAAAGCCGAGACGCGGATCGGCCGGCATGTAGCGGTGAGCTTCTTCGCACAAAAGCAGAAGCTGCAGCTTGCCCTCGCTCCACAAAGCGAGGTCGAAGGCCAGGCGCGCCAGCACCGAACAGACGGAATTGACCACTTCAGACGGCATGCCGGCCATCTCGAAGCAGGTCACCGGGCGGCCATGATGCGGCACGCGAAAGAGGTTGCCGATCGTTTCGTGGATGGTGTCCTCGATCAGGCGCGAGTTGAACATGAAGCGGTAGCGTGGGTCGGCAGCCGCCGATTCGACGCGCGTCTTCAGGGATTTCAGCGTCGGGCGGTCGGTCTTGCTTTCGAGCATGCCCATACGCTCGTCGATCTGCTTGATAAGGTCGGCGATGCGGTAAGGCACCGGCGTATCGGCGGTCAGCGCATCGCTGCCGCGCCTGATGTAGCTGCCCGAATTCGGGTTGCGGTAAAGGTTCTTGGCGGCGGGGATGAGGTCGCGCAAGGCGTCGATCTCTTCCGGCACCGTCTCGCGGCCGCGGAACAACACCTCGGCGAACTCCTCCAGCCTGAACATCCAGAACGGAAGGTCGAGCGTCTTGGAATCGACCCTGACGCAATATTCGGGCAGCGACGCGGCGAACTCGTTGTGCGGATCGAGGATCAGGATGCGCAGGTCCGGCCGTGCCGCAATCGACTTGCGCAGCAGCAACGAGACGGCGGTGGATTTGCCGACACCGGTGGTGCCGACCACGGCGAAGTGACGCGCCAACGTATCGTCGATGGCGATGTTGGCGGCGATCGTCTCGTCCTGTGAGAGTGTGCCGATGGTGATCGAATGACGCCCGGCCAGATCATAGACCGCCTGCAGGTCACGGGTGCGGATGCGATGGGCGATGGCGCCGATATGCGGATAGGTGGTGATGCCGCGATCGAAGATCGGCTTGGCGCCAAGTTCTGCTCCGTCGCGGACTTCGCCGATCAGCTCGATGCTGACCTCGATCGGGTTTTGACCTTCATTGCTCCAGGCGCGGTCCGACTTGCCGATCCCGTAGACCAGGCCGACGGTTCGCGTGGATCCCAGATTGATGGAAATCATCTTGCCGACTGTCCACAGGCCGGTCACCGCGCCGTCAATATCGTCCGCAAAGGCGCCGATGGTGGCGCGCGCGCCGTCGCATTGCACGACGTTGCCCAGAATGCGCCTGTCGTTCTGCTCCGCGTTGCGACGCTCCTGCGATGTCGGTTCTCCAACGGAGGCTTCGCGTTCGACATACATGGACAGACCAACCCCCATTTTCCCTGGAGCATCGACCCTACAGGAACGGGGTTAAGGCTGGATGAGGTCGGATGGTGTAGAGACGATTAAGGGGTCCATGAAAATTGTCGCGAGGGGGCTCTTCTCCATCGCCGGCATTTCGCTATAATGGATATATGGATGATATAGCGAACGATATTTCCTCGACCATCGGCAGAAGAATACACGCCGAAAGGACCATGCGGGACTGGTCGCTGGCCGAGCTTGCGGGGCGCTCCGCCGTGTCGAAGGCGATGCTGAGCACGATAGAGCGCGGCAAGACCAGCCCGACGGCAGCACTTCTGGTGCGCATCGCGTCGGCCTTCGGCATGACGCTGTCGACGCTCATCGCGCGCGCCGAATTGCAAAGCGGCGGGCTGCTGCGCGAGGCCGATCAACCGGTGTGGCGCGACCCTGGTACGGGCTATGTCAGGCGGCATCTGTCGCCCGCCTCGGACATGCCGCTGGAACTGATCAGGGTTCAGTTGCCGGCGGGCGTCAGGGTCAATTTTCCCGCCGCGTCCTATGCCTTCATCAAGCAGCAGATATGGCTGATTTCGGGGCGGCTCGAGTTCGCCGAGGGCGATGTGGTGCACCGGCTCGACCCCGGCGATTGTCTGGCGCTCGGCGCGCCATCGGACTGCACCTTCCACGCCTTGGAACCCGGCGCCGACTATCTCGTCGCGCTGGTCAGGGGTTGAAGTCATGGCCAGACGACCAAAGCGCTCCCACAATGGGGGGCCGCCTCTTGACGAGTACAAGGGGCCGCCATGGGGCAAGGGCGATCCCTACATCTTCCTCGCCTGGCAGGCCGCCCATGCCAAGGCGTGGAAGGCGCCAAGCCGCGAGATCATGCTGCTGCGCATGGACAAGGCCGAGCGGCTGGGCCTGACCTATGAGGAATATACGCTCGAGATACTGGAGCGCGGGCGGCATCTCAGGGAAGAAGACACCGAACGCATCGGCGCCATCAAGGCGGCACGAAAGCGCCGCCGCGTGCGCCATCTCGACTGACGACCGCTTCAGTCGTGCCATCGCAATCACAGGACATCACGCGCATGAACTCGATCGAGATCGGAACACTGACCCCAGCTGCGGCGACGCAGGAGATGCTGGCCGATTTGCTGGTCGCAACGGTAGCGGCCGGTGGATCGGTCAGTTTCATGCATCCGCTGGCACCGGAAGCGGCAAGCGCATTCTGGCAGAAATCCCTGGCAGCAGCGGCAAGAGGGGAAAGGGCGGTGCTTGGCGCCTGGGACGGCGAGGTCCTGGTCGGCACCGTCACCCTGTTGCTCGACTGTCCGCCCAACCAGCCGCACCGGGCCGAGATCGCCAAGCTGATGACCCGTTTGGATTACCGGGGCAGGGGCGTGGGAACGCGCCTGATGCGAGCCGCCGAGAGCCTGGCCGTGGACAAGGGCCGCACGCTGCTGGTTCTCGATACGGCGACGGAGGAGGGTGCTTCAGGCCTCTACGAGAAGCTCGGTTTCACGCTGGCCGGCGAGATACCGGAGTATGCCTTGAAGCCGCATGGCGGGCTGACCGGTACGCTCCTTTACTGGAAGCGTATCGGGCCAATCTCGTAACCAGTCACGTCGGACCGTAGCCGGAGAGGCGCAACAGCAGCCACTGATGGAAATCCTGTTCGGCGCTGGTCAGGCGCGCGGTCGACGCCTTGGTCAGGAAATGCCCCGAGGTGCTGGAGAGTTCGAAGTCGGAAAGCCTGACCAGGGTCCTGCTGTCGAGCTCGGCATCGACCAGCGGCCGCGAGCCCAGCAGCACGCCGGCCCCCGCCCTGGCCGCCTCCATGGCTGCAACGAAACTGTCGAAGCGATGCGATCGCCGGGGGTGGCCGGCCAACCCTGCGGCCACGAACCATTCCGCCCACATCTCGCGTGCGCCGGCGACCAGAAGCAGCGGCAGGGAGGTCCAGTCGGCGTCGCCGGCCAGGGCCGGGGCAGCCACCGGCACGAGCCGCTCGGCGGTCAGCCTGTCGGCGTCACGTCCGGGGAAGGATCCGTTGCCGAAACGGATGTCGAGCGCCGAACCCGGCAGGTCGTAATCGGTCGGTCGGTGGATCGTCACCAGGTCCATCTGGATGCGCGGCAATGCCTTGGCTAGATCTGGCAGGGCCGGGACGAGCATCAGCAGGGCAAAGGAGATCGGCGCTCGAACGGTCACGGTCTGTACGGCGCGCGGCTCGAACAGTTCAGCGGTGCTGCTGCCGATGGTGGCGAAAGCCGACTGGATGTGGGGCAGGTAAGCCGCGCCTTCCGGCGCCAGCGCAACGCCACGTGCCAGCCTGGAGAACAGACGCGTCTTCAGCCGTTCTTCGAGAAGCCGGATGTGCTGGCTGACCGCCGCTTGGGTCAGGCCAAGCTCGGCTGCCGCGGCGGTGAAATTCGACAGCCGCGCCGCAACCTCGAAACTGCGCAGCCAATCAAGCGGAGGCAAGGGCGGGATTGTTCGAGCCATTATTTCTTTGAGGTCATTGGCCAAAAAAGGATAATTTGAGTTATGCCTTTCGCGCGGTCAACATGCAATCGAAACCTGCGGATCGGACCGCAGGCGTAGCGGACAGGAATGGATCTCCATGCTCACCCACGCGCTGATCGGCGACGAAGGCAGAACCATCGAACTTGGCTGGAAGGACGGGACGCGCACCCGCTTTCACGCCATGTGGCTGCGCGACAATGCGCTGGACGACAAGACGCGCAGCGCCGGCAACGGCCAGCGGCTCATCACCATCCTCGACATTCCGGTTGAGACGAAGATCGGCGCGGCGTCGATCAAGGGCGATGCCCTCGAGGTCAGCTTCGTGCCGGAAGGAAAGACGGTGAGCTTTCCCTCGATATGGCTGAGCGCCAATGCCTATGATCGCGACGCGGCCCGCCAGGCAGGCTGGACAGGCCAGCACACCGTGCGCTGGACCAAGGCGACGATGCAGAATTCCGTGCCGCGTGCCGGCTACCCTGCTGCCACCCGCGACCGCGACGTCTTGCGGCAATGGCTGTCGGCGGTGAAAGCCTATGGCTTCGCGGTGATGGACGATCTGCCGGCCGAATCCGGGGCGCTCTGCAAAGTGTCCGATCTGTTCGGCTATATCAGGGAAACCAATTACGGTCGCTGGTTCGAAGTGCGCGCCGAGGTCAATCCCAGCAATCTCGCCTACACCAATCTCGGCCTCCAGGCGCACACCGACAATCCCTATCGCGATCCGGTGCCGACGCTGCAGATCCTGTCCTGCATCGAAAATACGGTAGAGGGTGGCGAGTCCAGCGTCGTCGACGGGTTTGCCGTCGCGGCCGCCTTGCAGGCTGAGAACCCCGAAGGCTTTCGGCTGTTGAGTTCATGCCCGGCGCGGTTCGAATATGCCGGCTCGGCCGGCGTGCGGCTGCAGGCGAAGCGGCCGATGATCGAGCTCGGGCCAGACGGCGAGCTGATCTGCATCCGCTTCAACAACCGTTCGCTGGCGCCGACGGTCGACGTGCCGTTCGCCGACATGGAGGCATACTATGCCGCCTATCGCCGGTTTGCCGAGCTGATCGAGGATCCATCCTTCGAAGTGACCTTCAAGCTCGAAGCGGGCCAGGCGTTCATCGTCGACAACACCCGCGTCATGCATGCCCGCAAGGCGTTTTCCGGCACCGGCAAGCGCTGGCTGCAGGGTTGCTACGCCGACAAGGACGGCCTGCTGTCCACGCTCGCGGCGATCGAACACGGGTTCAAGGAGGCTGCGGAATGAGCGGCCAGGACCTGAACGCGGACAACATCGTCGAGTTCATCGCCGACATCTTTGAACGCAGGGGGGCGGAATCCTATCTCGGTGAGCCCGTCACCATGTCGGAGCATATGCTGCAGGGCGCATGGTTCGCCGAGCAGGACGGCGCGCCGGACGAGCTGGTGGCGGCGGCCCTGCTGCACGACATCGGCCACTACACCAGCGAGTTCGGCACCTATTCGCCGGAGGATGTCGAGGACAAGCATCATGACGAAGCCGGCGGCGAGGTGCTGGCGCCGTTCTTTCCGCCTGTCATCGTTGAATGCGTCAGGCTACATGTCTCGGCCAAGCGCTATCTCTGCGCCACCGACCCGACCTATTTCGGCAAGCTTTCGCAGGCCTCGGTGCATACGCTGTCGCTGCAGGGTGGACCGATGAGCGCCGACGAGGTGGCCGAGTTCCGCAAGAACCCGTTCCATGAGGAGGCGGTCCGGGTCCGCATCTGGGACGAGAGCGGCAAGATCGCCAACATGAAGACACGGACGTTCCGCGATTACGTACCGCTGCTGCAGCGGGTCGTTCGCGACTATCGCGATCGCGCCTGACGCAACTCCGTCGAGGTCGAGCACGCTCGCCGTCTTGCCGCTGCGCTTGTTCCGATGTATTAGCCGCGCCCGACATGCGGCCCGCATTTTCATTGGCCGCACCGTATCGACCACGCTTTTGATGGAGGCGACGATGAAATCTTGTTCACGCATTTTGCGCCTCCGCGGCGGACGAACGGGCTGACCCCGCGCCACAGCGGTTCCAATATCCTGGCACTCTGAGGACCGCCGTGCCGCGATGTGCGGTGGGAGTTGTCGTCTACACGAGCTGCGTAACCCGGGACGGCGTTAAGCCGCATTGTCCATAAAACGGTGGGAAGCCTAGCTCCCGGCCAACGATTGCGGCTGCCTGAAAATCAAAGATGCTGCTTTGCAACACTCCGGCAGGCCATTGTAAACATTGAAGGAATGGCACTTGTGCCAAGTTTCTTGTGAGCCTAGAGACCGCGCCATTCCCAACCCGTCATCCTGAAAGGAGACCTGTCCATGTCACGACAACCCAGATCGACACATTCCGTGCCGACGCTGGAATTGCGTGCGGCTGACAGGGTTCCAATCAGGAAGAACGGCCATGGCGAAGTCCATGATCCAGCGCAGGCAGGACGCCGAGCGCGAACGCATTGAAGCATATCAAGCATCGCTGCGGCGGGTTTCCGCTATGCCGCGCCCCGCTCCCGATTTCGAGCGGGCGCTCGACGAGGTACGCCGCGGCTATGCAGGCATGGCGATCCGCGACGGCGCGTTGTGGCGTCCAAAGCTGAAGACGCGCGACCCGGCGCGGCTGCGGCTGGCTGCCGCCCGCTATCTCTTTGCGCGTTATCCGGTTTCGGCCGCGCTCGAGGCCATCTGGCTGGATAGGTCGGGACTCGATGGCCGGGAGATCGCACTTCGCCTGGCCTGGTACGTCACGGCTGCAGGTGGCGGCTCGCTCTACAAAGCGGGCGCCAATGCGTGGCTGTCGCGAAAGGAGGTGCACTGCTTCCTGAACGTGTCCGGCGATTTCACCTTCGACGAGGCGTTCTGGTTCGCGATCGCGCGGTCCTACACGGATGATCCAGGGATTGCGGCTCGGCTCGCGCGCACGAAAATCGCGCGCACGCCGCGTGGCGAGTTGGCCTTCTGGCGCGAGGTGGCGCTTCTTCTGCGAGCATCCTGCTTCGAAGGAGGAGACCGACGATCTCTGTGACTATGTCGGCGCCAAGCACCGGCGCGATGGTGCCTACAGCCTGAAGGGCCGCACGCTCGCCTCGCTGCACCGGCAGATGTCGGACTGGCATCGCGATCTTGCTGCGATCGAACGCATCGAGGCGATGCGCCGGCGGGCCGCCGCGCGGGCCCAGCCCGTCGCCGGCGCACCCGCGCAGTGCAGCGCCTGGGACGGCTCGCGCCTGCAGGATTGGGAATGGCATCCGCCGCCCAAGGAGGCGAAGGCGCATGGCGAGTGGTTCTCCATCCGCCAGTTGAAGACCGCAGAGGACCTCGTTGCCGAGAGCCGGGCGATGCATCATTGCGTGTCGTCCTATGCGACCAAATGCATTGCCGGCAATGCCTCGATCTGGGCGCTGCGGCGCAAGGCGCTCGGCAAGACTGAACGCTTGCTGACGATCGAGCTCGATCCGCAGCATCGGGCGGTCCAGGTGCGCGGTTTCGGCAATCGTCTGGCAACGACGGACGAGCGCAAGATCCTCGAGCGTTGGGCCAAGGCGAAGTGCGTGACGCTGCAGGACTGAACAGAAAGAGCCCGCGCGGCGGAATCGCCGCGCGGGTTCAGAAAGGGGCGGATGTGCGAGGCGCTATCCCTTGTGGTGCACCTGCTGCAGCCCGTAGACCGGCGTCGGCAGGCCTGCCTGCCTGGCCTTCAACTGCAGCGACAGGAACTGCGAATAGTGGCGTGACTGGTGCAGATTGCCGCCATGGAACCACAGTGCTTCCTGCTGCGTCGGTTTCCACATGTTGCGCAATTCGCCCTCCCATGGACCGGGATCCTTGGTGGTGTTCGAACCGAGACCCCAGCATTTGCCGACCTTGTCGGCGACGTCCCTGGAGATCAGGTCGGCCGCCCAGCCATTCATCGAACCATAGCCGGTGGCGTAGATGATGACATCGGCGGGCAACTCGGTGCCGTCACTGAGGAGCACCGAATGCTCCTTGATCTCAGCCACGTTGACACCGCTTTTCAGCTTGATCGAGCCATCGATGATCAGATCGGAAGCGCCGACGTCGATATAGTAGCCCGAACCACGTCGCAGATACTTCATGAACAGGCCCGAATCGTCATCGCCCCAGTCGAGCATGAAGCCGGCCTTCTCCAGACCCGTGTAGAATTTTGCATCGCGCTTCTTCATCTCGGCGTAAGCCGGAATCTGGAATTCGTGCAGGATCTTGTAGGGCAGGGAGGCAAAGACGAGGTCGGCCTTTGCCGTGGTCATGCCGCTCTGCACCGCCTGTTCCGAATAGAGGGACCCCAGCCCGATTTCCATCAGCGTGTCGGACTTGACGATATGCGTGGTCGAGCGTTGCACCATGGTGACATCGGCGCCTGCTTCCCAAAGTGCCGCGGCGATGTCGTGGGCGGAATTGTTCGAGCCGACGACCACAGCTTTCTTGCCGGCATAGGCATCGGGACCGGGGTGCTTCGAGGAGTGATGCTGATCGCCCTTGAAGTTTTCCATGCCTTTGAATTTCGGCATATTGGCCTTGCCGGATTGTCCCGTAGCCAGCACCAGCTGCTTCGGCCTTAGCATAATGTCCTTGCCGTCGCGGTGGACGACGACCGTCCATTCCTTCTTCTTGTCGTCATAGGACGCGCTCTTGGCCTCAGTCGAGGACCAGTAATTCAGCTCCATCACCTTGGTGTACATTTCCAGCCAGTCGCCGATCTTGTCCTTGGGCGAAAAGACCGGCCAGTTCTTCGGGAAATCGATGTAGGGCAGATGGTCGTACCAGACCGGATCATGCAGGCAGAGCGACTTGTAGCGCTTGCGCCAGCTGTCGCCGGCACGTTCGTTCTTCTCGATGATGATCGTGGGAACGCCGAGCTGCCGCAGGCGCGCGCCGAGCGCGATGCCGCCCTGGCCGCCGCCGATGATCACCGTGTAGGGCTGCGTCTTGAAGCCGAGCTCAGCGGCTTCGTTCTCGCGTTCTTCCTTCCATGTCTGACGGTTCTTGCCCGAGCCGTGTTTGGCACCCATCGGCCGCGCGAAACCCGCCGGCTCCTCGTGGCCCTTCAATTCGACCATGGTGGTCAGCAGCGTCCAGATCTTGCCGTCCTTCAGCCTGACATGGCCGAAGCCACGCGCCACCTCTGTCTCAAAACTGATCCAGCCGTCGATCAGCCCGCCGCTCTCGGTCGCGTCCTCGCCCTTGGCGATGGCGAAGTGGGATGGCTTGGTCTTCGACAACTGGCTTTTCAGCATGTCGCGGACCTGGTCGCGACCCTCCATGGTCTTGATGTTCCAGGTGAAGGTGACGAGGTCGCGCCAGTAACAGTCCTCCTGAAAGCAATCGACCGCTTTCTCGATGTCGTTGGCGGCCAGGGCGGCGCCGAATTGGTCGAGCAGGTCGGACAGTTTCTTGTTAGGGGCCTTGTCGAGCATCAGCTTTCCTCCTTGGATTGTGATCGCTTCTTGATCGAGCGATTTGGCCGGACCGAGTTGTCCACGATGAGCGGAGTATTTCTTCAAAAGCTCGGCAGCGTCACGCCCTCCAATAGTTTGGCGTGTTTTCAATGCCTTATCGGAAACCTATGGGATTTTTCCGGTGATGGCTTGCCGGTGCCGAAGAGGAGAGCCGGCCCTTTTGCTGCGGGTTCATGTCACTCAGATTCGCCGTTGACAGCGGCGTAAAACCAATTCTATTGTCCGCCACCATGAAAACGGCACTCATTCTCGTAGGAAAGCGCGTGGGCAAGGCGGTGTAACCGCCGGGCGAAAACCTCCCATGCGCACACACAGGCTCCCTCGGGGGCCTTTTTTATTGCCTGAAACACGACTAAACGACCAGCAATCGCCAGATGGCGGCAGTACGGGACCAGACCGATGAGCAACGGACAGAGTGAGCGGCGCGAAATGCCAAGAACCGAAATGACTGGCGCCGAAATGGTGGTGCAGGCGCTGAAGGACAATGGCGTCAAGCATGTCTTCGGCTATCCGGGCGGCGCAGTACTCCCGATCTACGACGAGATTTTCCAACAGGACGAGGTCGAGCACATCCTGGTCCGCCACGAGCAGGGCGCCGGCCATGCGGCCGAAGGCTATGCGCGCTCGACCGGCAAGGCCGGCGTCATGCTGGTGACGTCGGGACCCGGCGCCACCAATGCGGTGACGCCGCTGCAGGACGCGTTGATGGATTCGATCCCGCTGGTCTGCCTGACCGGGCAGGTGCCGACCTCGCTGATCGGCTCCGACGCTTTTCAGGAATGCGACACGGTGGGCATCACGCGTCCCTGCACCAAGCACAACTGGCTGGTGAAGGACGTCAACGAACTCGCCGCGACCATTCACGAGGCCTTCCATGTCGCCACCACCGGCCGTCCCGGTCCGGTCGTGGTCGACATTCCGAAGGACGTGCAGTTCGCCAGGGGCTTTTACGTGTCGCCGCAGATCGCGCCGCGCACCAGCTATCAGCCCAAGGTCCAGGGCGACCTGGACAAGATCAAGGCGGCGGTCGAATTGATGGCCAGCGCCAAGAAGCCGATAATCTATAGCGGCGGCGGCGTCATCAATTCGGGTGCGGAAGCGAGCCATCTCCTGCGCGAACTGGTCGATCTCACCGGGTTCCCGATCACATCGACGTTGATGGGGCTCGGCGCCTATCCGGCATCGGGCAAGAACTGGATGGGCATGCTGGGCATGCATGGCACCTATGAAGCCAACATGGCCATGCATGATTGCGACGTGATGATCTGCATCGGTGCGCGCTTCGACGACCGCATCACCGGGCGGCTGACCGCGTTCTCGCCCAACTCGAAGAAGATCCACATCGACATCGATCCGTCGTCGATCAACAAGAACGTCCACACCGAAGTGCCGATCATCGGCGATGTCGGCCGGGTGCTGGAGGATATGGTGCGGCTGTGGCGGGCGACCGCCAAGGCCGACAAGAAGGTGCTCTACCCCTGGTGGGAGCAGATCGCCAAATGGCGTGCGCGCGATTCACTCGCCTACAAGATGAACAACGACGTCATCATGCCGCAATACGCCATCCAGCGGCTCTACGAACTGACCAAGGGCATGGACACCTACATCACCACCGAGGTCGGCCAGCACCAGATGTGGGCGGCGCAGCACTATCATTTCGAGAAGCCGAACCGCTGGATGACGTCAGGCGGGCTGGGCACGATGGGTTATGGCCTGCCGGCGGCATTGGGCGTGCAGATCGCGCATCCCGATGCGCTGGTCATCGACATCGCCGGCGACGCCTCGGTGCAGATGACGATGCAAGAGATGAGCGCGGCCGTGCAGCACGACGCGCCGATCAAGATATTCATCCTCAACAACCAGTATATGGGCATGGTGCGGCAGTGGCAGCAGCTGCTGCACGGCAACCGGCTGTCGCATTCCTACACCGAGGCGATGCCGGACTTCGTCAAGCTGGCCGAGGCCTATGGCGGCCACGGCATCCGTTGCGAGAAGCCGGACGAGCTGGACGATGCGATCAAGGAGATGATCGCGGTCAAGAAGCCGGTGCTGTTCGATTGCCGCGTGGCGACACTTGCGAACTGCTTCCCGATGATCCCGTCGGGCAAGGCACACAACGAGATGCTGCTGCCCGACGAGGCGACCGACGAGGCGGTGGCCAACGCCATCGACGCCAAGGGCAGGGAACTGGTGTAGTCCGCTCAGCCGAGGCAGGGCTGTCGCGAGAAGCCGTGCGAAAACAGAGAATTAGCTCAATAGTTTGAAATCGAGATTCATGTCATGAACGCACAGCACCTTCAGCCCACCGGCTCCGCCTACTTCATCGCCAAGGAGACGGAAAGGCCGGAGAACCACACGCTTTCCGTGCTGGTCGACAACGAACCGGGCGTGCTCGCCCGGGTCATCGGCCTGTTCTCCGGGCGCGGCTACAACATCGAGAGCCTGACCGTTTCCGAGACCGAGCATGAGAAGCACCTGTCGCGCATCACCATCGTGACGCGTGGCACGCCACATGTGCTGGAGCAGATCAAGCATCAGCTCGAACGCATCGTGCCGGTCCACCGCGTCGTCGACCTGACCGTGCGCTCGCACGAATTCGGCCAGGAGCGGCCGCTGGAGCGGGAACTGGCACTGGTCAAGGTTGCCGGTACCGGCGAGGCCCGCGTCGAGGCACTGCGGCTGGCGGACGCCTTCCGCGCCAGCGTCATCGACGCCAACACCGAGCATTTCATCTTCGAAATCACCGGCAAGGGCTCCAAGCTCGACCAGTTCATCGCCATCATGAAGCCGCTCGGTCTGGTCGAGATCTGCCGCACCGGCGTGGCGGCGATGAACCGCGGTCCACAGGGGATGTAGGCACGGCCGGGCCTTCCAAGTCTTTGACAAGCGTAGGTCTGGCTCGGTCATAGACCGGCCACTGGTCTTTGCAGTCGCCGAAAAGAGACAATAATGCTGACGTGTCTGGGAGGATATCATGTCGCTTGACGCATTCCTTGCCCTGCTCGTCTATGCCTTGGTGACGTCGATCACGCCGGGGCCGAACAATTTCATGCTTCTGGCATCGGGAGTGAATTTCGGCATCGTCAGGACGGTTCCGCACATGCTGGGCATCAGCATCGGTTTCCTGGTGCTGCTGGTGGCGGTTGGGCTTGGCCTGGGCGCGGTGCTGACCGCGTTTCCGATCCTGCATACGGCACTCAAGGTCGCGGGCGGCGCCTATCTGCTTTATCTCGCCTGGAAGATCGCCATGTCGCGTTCGCTTGCCGGCAAGGGTGAGGCGAAGGGGCAGCCGATGCGCTTCATCGATGCGGCGGCATTCCAGTGGGTCAACCCCAAGGCATGGGTTATGGCGATCACCGCCATGGCCGTCTACACCAATCCGGAGCATCCGTTCCTGTCGGTGGTGGTGATCTCGGTGGCCTTCACCGTCGTCAACTTGCCGAGCGTCTCGGTGTGGGCGGGTTTCGGCACCGCGCTGCGCGGTTTCCTGTCGGACCCGGTGCGGCTGAAATGGTTCAACATCGCCATGGGCGTGCTGCTGGCGGCGACGTTGTGGCCGATGCTCCGCTAGGCGTGTCGACATTCCGATGATGCGGGCAGGGTGATGCCGGCCTGACCTGAAACCCGGCCCACCTTGGTCGGCTGCACATCTATTGTGCAGTGCACATTAAATCTTCGTAATGCCGTGTTTTGGCCCTTTTCCGACAAAGGCGTGTCCTATCTATTCGGCGAAATCGCGGCAACGGGCCGTGATTTGCGCTAGAATGCGAACCATCGGCCCATCGCGTGTCGGATGGAGAGGGCCTTTTGACCATGCGTGGAAAAGTCGTTCTTTCGTTGCTTGCCGTCGCTTGCCTCGGCGCGGCGGGCTGGCTCTATCTTTCGCCGAACACGCTGGGCAAGGTTGAACAGATCATCGGCGCAAAGCAGGTGGCCGCGGCGGACCAACCGGCCGCGGCTTCGGACAAGAAGGGCGCCACCGCGGCGCGCTCCGCCTCCATCCTCTCGGCCGTTGCTTCGACGGCCGATTTCCCGATCCGGCGCTATGCGATCGGTTTCGTCTCGTCTCCGGCCGTCGTCAGCATCAATGCACGGGTGTCCAGCCAGATCGTATCGATCGACGTCAAGGACGGGCAGATGGTGAAGACCGGCGACGTTCTGTTTTCACTGGATGATCGCGCGCTGAGGGCGCAACTGGCCAAGGACCAGGCGGCGCTCGCCAAGGACCAGGCGATGCTAGCCAGCTCGAATTCGGACCTCCAGCGCGCCAAGGACCTGGTCGCCAAGCAGGCCGGTACGCAACAGACCTACGATCAGGCGGTTGCGGCGCAAAAGGCGGCGGTAGCAACCGTCGATGCCGACAAGGCGACGATCGACGCCGACAACGTCCAGCTTGGCTTTGCCACGATCACTGCGCCGATTTCCGGCCGGCTTGGCGCCGTCAATGTCGCGGTCGGCGACCTGGTCACCACCAGCAATGGCAACAACAGCAGCACGGCGACCCCGCTGGTGACCATCACCCAGATGGACCCGCTGCAGGTGAACTTCAATCTGCCGGAAAGTAACCTGGCGCTTCTGCATAAGGCGCTTGCTGCGCCGCAGCAGGGTGCCGTGACGCTGACCAAGGACGGCGACCCGACGCCGATCGGCAAGGGGACGCTCGATTTCGTCGACTCCAGCGTCGACACCGCTTCCGGCACGATTGCGACGCGGGCAAGCGTGCCGAATGCCGATCTGTCGTTGTGGCCGGGCCAGTACGTGAATGTCGTGCTCGACGCCGGCATCATGCCGAAGATGACATCGGTTCCAACGGTAGCGGTGCAGCCCAGCCAAAAAGGGCCGTTCGTCTATGTGGTCAAACCGGACAACACGGTCGAGATGCGGCCGGTGGAGGTGGCTCTGACCGAAGGTGAGAACAGCGCCATCAGCCAAGGGGTGAAAAGCGGTGAAAAGGTAGTCACCGAAGGCCAGACAAGGCTGAAGGACGGCGCCGCCGTGCATGAAGGCAAGGCCGCGACTGGTGGCGGCGGTCAAGCCGCTCCCAAGGTCGCGCAAGCCGACAAGGCCGGCGAGGCGGCCCAATGATCTCCGAATTCTGTATTCGCAGGCCAGTCGCCACCCTCCTGATGTCGTTCGCCCTCGTGCTGGGCGGACTGTTCGCCTACAAGTTCCTGCCGGTGGCGGCGCTGCCCAGCGCCGAATTCCCGGTGGTCAACGTCTCGGCGCAGTTGCCCGGCGCCTCGCCGGAAACTATGGCCACGTCGGTGGCGACGCCACTGATCAAGCAATTCGCCACCATCGCCGGTATCGATTCGATATCGACCACCAACTCGCTCGGTTCGACCTCGATCGCCATCCAGTTCGTGCTCAACCGCGACATCGACGCGGCCGCGGCCGACGTGCAGGCTGCGATCGCGCGTACGCAGAAATCATTGCCGCCGCAGATGACGGCGCCGCCGAGCTATCGCAAGGTCAATCCGGCCGATGCGCCGATCCTGCTGATGTCGCTGGTCAGCGACACGGTTCCGCTGACCGACCTCGATGCTTTCGCGGAAAACGTCATCTCGCCGTCGCTGTCGACGATCGATGGGGTGGCGCAAGTCTCGATCTTCGGCCAGCAGAAATACGCGGTGCGTATCCAGATCGACCCGACCGCGCTCGCCGCGCGCGGCATCTCGATTGACCAGCTGCAAACTGCGATCGCGTCTGCAAACAGCAACACGCCGCTCGGCGTGCTGCAGAACGACAAGCAGCAGCTGACCATCACGGCCAACACGCAACTGACCGACGCTGCCGGCTTCTCCAACCTCATCATCGCCACCAAGAATGGTCACCCGGTACGGCTGGGCGAGGTGACCCGCGTCGTCGATTCGGTGCAGACGACCACCACCGCAAGTTGGTACGATGGTACCCGCGCGATCATCATGGCCGTGCAGCGCCAGCCCGACGCCAACACCGTCGACGTCGTCGACAAGGTCAAGGCGATGTTGCCGTCCTTCCAGGACCAGATGCCGGCCGCCGCCTCGATCAAGCTGCTCAACGACCGTTCGACCTCCATCCGCCAGGCCGTCGATGACGTGCAGTTCACGCTGCTGTTGACCATCGCGCTGGTGGTCATGGTGATCTTCGTGTTCCTGCGCCGGGTAACGGCGACCATCATCCCGGCCGTGGCGGTGCCGATCTCGCTGATCGCCACGCTTGGCGCGATGTTCCTGTTCGGCTTTTCCATCGACAACATATCGCTGATGGGCCTGACGCTTGCGGTGGGCCTTGTCGTCGACGATGCCATTGTGATGCTGGAAAACATCTTCCGCCATATGGAGGAGGATGGGTTGTCGGCCTTCGATGCGTCGCTGAAGGGCGCGCGCGAAATCGGCTTCACCATCATCTCGATCTCGATTTCGCTGGTGGCCGTGTTCATCCCCGTGCTTCTGATGGGCGGCGTGATCGGGCGCATCTTCAACGAGTTCGCCGTCGTGGTGACAGTCGCCATCCTGGCCTCGATGTTCGTGTCGCTGACGCTGACGCCGATGCTGTGCTCGCGGCTGCTGTCGGTTACGAAGGCCGATCGCGACAAGCATGGCCCCGGTCACAAGCAGGACTTCATCACACGCGGCTACGACCGGATCTTGAGCTTCTGCCTGCGGCACACCTTCCTGGTGTTCCTGGTCTTCATCGGAACCGCGGCAGCGTCGGTATGGCTGATCCAGGTCTCGCCGAAGGGCTTCTTCCCGCAGGAGGATATCGGCCAGATATCGGTGACGACCATCGCGCGCCAGGACATCTCGTTTGACGCCATGGCCAAGCTGCAAGGGCAGGTGGCCAACGTCTTCTCGCATTCGCCTTATGTCGACCATGTGGCGTGGTCGGCGGGCAGCGGCAACAATGCGCTCAACCAGGGGCAGCTGTTCGTCCAGCTCAAGGGGAAGGACCAGCGTCCCGATATCGAGAAGGTCCTTTCGGATCTAAGGCGACAACTGGCCGGCGTGGCGGGTATCGAGACCTACATGCAACCGGTGCAGAACCTGAGGCTGGGTTCGCGGTCGTCGGCCAGCGCCTATCAGCTCGTGGTTCAGGGTCTGGATACCGGCCAGACCGATATCTGGGCGCAGAAGATGAACGACGCGATGGCGGCCGACCATGCGACCTTCGCCGATGTCACCAGCGACCTGCAGAACAATGCCCTGCAGGCGACGCTGGTGGTGGATCGCGATAAGGCCGCCCAACTCGGCATAGATACCGACACGCTGCGCTCCGCTCTCTATGGCGGGTTCGGCACCGACCAGGTTTCGACAATCTTCGGTTCGGCCGACAGCTACGAAGTCATCACCGAGCTCGATCCCAACATCGAATGGTCGCCCGAGCGGATGCTGGCCATCCAGATGAGGACGGCGAGCGGCAGCCTGGTGCCGCTTGGCGCCTTTGCCCAGGTCGATCGCACGGCCGGCGCCTTGACGGTCAACCAGCTTGGCCAGCTGCCCGCTGTGACCATCTCCTACAATCTGCCGCAAGGCGTGGCGCTCGGCGACAGCGTGACCCGCATCAACGCGCTCAAGGAGCAGATCGGCATGCCGACGGCGATCTCGACGACCTTTGCCGGCACGGCCAAGACCTTCCAGGATTCGCTGGCCAACCAGGGCCTGCTGATCGGTGGCGCCATCCTGACCATCTACATCGTGCTTGGCATCCTCTACGAAAGCTTCATTCACCCGCTCACCATTCTCACCGGCCTGCCATCTGCGGTGCTTGGCGCCGTCGTTGCGCTGCGCTTTGCTGGCATGGATCTATCGGTGATCGCGGTGATCGGCATTTTGATGCTGATCGGCATCGTCAAGAAGAACGGCATCATGATGGTCGACGTGGCGCTGGAATTGCGACGAGATGGCTTGTCGGCCACCGAGTCCATCCACAAGGCCTGCCTCATGCGTTTCAGGCCGATCATGATGACGACGCTGGCCGCACTGATGGGCACGTTTCCGATCGCGCTCGGCACCGGCGCCAGCGCCGAGCTGCGCCAACCGCTGGGCGTTGCCGTTGTCGGCGGCCTGCTTGCTTCGCAGGCGCTGACCTTGTTCGTGACGCCGGTGATCTATGTCTACATGGAGAATTTCTCGGGCTGGCTGGTCGGGCTGATGCCGAAGCGCAAGGCTGAAGAGATCCCGAAGGAACCTGTGAGGCAGCCCTCTCTGTTCGATGTCAACGAGGAGCAGCAGCTCGAACCGCAGAAGACGGCCGCCGAATAGAATTCAAGGTCGCCAGGATCTGGCCCAAGGCGTTGCGCTTGCGGTGGCATCACCGGAAACGTAATTTGCGGTCATGTCACACAATCACGACCACGACAACGAGCTCGATCCCTTTGCCGCGCGGGTACGTGCGCTGGAGACGATCCTCACCCGCAAGGGGCTGATCGATCCGGCCGCGATCGATGTCATCGTCGACACCTACGAGACCAGGATCGGCCCGCGCAATGGCGCCAAGGTGGTGGCGAAGGCCTGGAGCGATCCTGCCTATGCCGACTGGCTGAGGCGCGATGCGACGGCAGCGATCGAATCGCTCAGCTACACGGGCCGCCAAGGCGAGCATATGCAGGCGGTCTTCAACACCGAGGACACGCACAATCTCGTCGTCTGCACGCTGTGCTCTTGCTATCCGTGGTCTGTGCTTGGCCTGCCGCCGGTCTGGTACAAGGCGCCGCCCTACCGCTCGCGCGCGGTCATCGATCCGCGCGGCGTGCTGGAGGAGTTCGGGCTGACGCTGCCGGCCGACAAAAAGATCCGCGTCTGGGATTCCACCGCCGAGCTGCGCTATCTCGTCGTGCCGATGCGTCCCGACGGCACCGAGGGCTGGAGCGAGGAGCGGCTGGCCGATCTGGTGAGCCGCGACGCGATGATCGGCACCGCTTTGGCGAGGCAGCCGGCATGAACGGGCCGCAGGACCTTGGCGGGCAGATGGGCTTCGGTCCGGTCGCGCCGGAAATTGACGAGCCGTATTTCCATGCCGCCTGGGAAAGGCGGGCGCTGGGCGTGACCTTATGCGCAGGCGCGATGGGCGCGTGGAACATCGACGAGAGCCGGCATGCGCGGGAATCGCTGCATCCCGCCGATTACTATGCCTCCAGCTACTACGAGATCTGGATCAAGGCGCTGGAAGTGCTGCTCAAGCGCCATGGGTTCGTCAGCGAGCGCGATTTTAAGGCAGGCACCGCAGTCGATCCGGCGGCGGCGCCGAAACGGGTGCTGAAGGCCGAAAACGTGCCCGCGGTGCTGGCCGACGGCGGTCCTTGCGACCGGCCGGTGGCGCAACCGGCGCGGTTCAAGGCCGGCGATCCCGTGCGGACCAAGAACTTCAACCCGACCGGCCATACGCGGCTGCCGCGCTATGCACGCGGCAAGCATGGAACGATCGAGGCGGTGCGCGACGGCTTTGTGTTTCCAGACAGCAACGCGCATGGCGAGGGCGAAAACCCGCAATGGGTCTACACGGTGGTTTTCGAAGGGTCGGAAATCTGGGGCGAGGGCGCCGACCCGACGCTGAGCGTGTCGATCGATGCCTGGGAGAGTTATCTTGAGCCGGCGTGAGGCAAACGATCACGCCGCCGATTTGCCGCTTAGCGTCGATGCCCCGGTCTTTGCCGAGCCATGGCAGGCCGAAGCATTTGCCATGACGGTTGCGCTGCATGACAAGGGCCTGTTTTCGTGGGGCGAATGGGCGCAGGCACTGTCGTCGCAGGTGAAGGGGCCAGGTGCCGCGGCTGATGGCCATGACTATTACGAACATTGGCTGGTGGCGCTGGAAAGCTTGCTTGTTTCGAAAGGGCTGACCGCCAGGGCGGATGTCGATGCCATGGCTGAAGCCTGGGAGCGCGCCGCGCACGCCACTCCGCATGGCAAGCCGATCCTGCTGGAGAACGACCCCAGGCCGATCCGATAGGTCGTGGCTGCAGCCCGACCATAATCGTGGCGCGCCACGTCTGTTCTCTTTACGTTCTTGTTTGCGCCTGATAGCCTGACCCGTCCGCGGCACTGAAGCGCCACGACACGTCGATGGTGGTGGCGGCTATCTTGTCTTTCCCTTGCGAATCCGGTCTCTCGCGCTGATGGAATTCTCTCCCCAACAGGACGAGGCGCTGCAAGCGGTTGCCCGCTGGCTCAAGACCGGAAAGCCGCAGCTGTTCCGGCTGTTCGGCTATGCCGGCACCGGCAAGACGACGCTGGCACGCTATTTCGCCGAGCATGTCGACGGCCAGGTCCAGTTCGCCGCCTTCACCGGCAAGGCGGCGCAAGTGCTGCGCTCCAAGGGCGCGATCAACGCCCGCACCATCCATTCGCTGATCTATCGGCCGAAGGGCGAGGAATCGGTATCGGACGAGGTCACCGGCAAGACCTCGATGTCACCGACCTTTTCGCTCAACCGGCAGAGCCCGATCTCGCGGGCGAAACTGGTCGTCATCGACGAATGTTCGATGGTCGACGAACAGCTTGGCCGCGACCTGATGAGCTTCGGTACGCCGATTCTGGTGCTCGGCGACCCCGGCCAGCTGCCGCCGATTTCGGGCGGCGGCGTCTTCACCGACCACGAGCCGGATTTCCTGCTCACCGAAATCCACCGGCAGGCGCGCGACAATCCGATCCTGCGGCTGGCGCTCGATGTTCGCGAGGGCCGCGAGTTCATGCGTGGCGACTATGGCACGGCCCAGGTGATCGGCAAGGAAGACGTCACCCAGGAGCTGGTGCTGAAGGCCGACCAGGTGCTGGTCGGCACCAACCGCACGCGGCGACGCTACAATCAGCGGCTGCGCGAACTCAAAGGCTTCAATGCCGACTATCCGCAGGCCGGCGACAAGCTCGTTTGCCTGCGCAACGATCCGGCCAAAGGCCTGCTCAACGGTTCGCTGTGGAAGGTGATGACCTCGTCGCGCGAGACAGTGAAGCCCGGCATCAACCTTCTGGTGTCGCCGGAAGAGGACGATCCGGATCGCGGCGTCGCCAAGATCAAGCTGCTCAAGGCAGCCTTCGAGGATCCGGATGCCGACATCCCCTGGCAGCAGAAGAAGCGCTTCGACGATTTCGACTATGGTTACGCGCTGACCGTGCACAAGGCGCAGGGCTCGCAATGGAACGAGATCGTGCTGTTCGATGAAAGCTGGGCCTTCAAGGAAACCCGCCAGCGCTGGCTCTACACCGCCATCACGCGCGCGGCCGAGCGGCTGACGATCGTCAGGTAGCAGGCATTCGCCGGCCCTGCGGGGCTGTCGTGTTTCAGCCGCGACCCTGTTGCTCTTCGGTCGGCCGGGCTCCAAGCCATTGCCAGGCCGAGGCTTCGTCCTCGGTCTCGAAATGCTTGAATTCGATTGACGGCGCATCCCGCAGGACATGTCGCGCGTCGGCGGTCCAGTCCGGCTCGCCGATCGTCGCGCAACGGCCGACATGTTGCATTGCATGGGCGGTGCCCTGCGTCAGGGTCTCTTCGGCAATATTGGCCCAGTCGACGCCATCGTGATCGACAAGGCGCACCAGCACGTCGATATGTGGGTGAAGGGCATAGGCTGCCTCCATCAAACCGAAAAGGTTTTCGCCATCGGCGGCGGAGACGTGGCCGACGACATCGAGGGCGAGAAGATCGTCACGGGTGGTCTCGAGACGACGGATAGCCGGTACGGCATCGAGAAAATTCATGGTGCTTCCTTTCGCGGACTCACTTCATCACGCTTGGAACACTCGAAACCCGCTGTCTGTTCCCGCCAAAGGCATTATAGGTGGCGCGTCGAATGATCTCCGAGGCCGCTTCCATGCCCGCAAAACTCTCCGTCAATCTCAATGCCGTCGCCATGCTGCGCAACCGGCGTGACCTGCCGTGGCCGAGCGTGACGGGCCTCGGCCGCATTGCGCTCGCAGCCGGGGCGCATGGGCTGACGGTGCATCCGCGCCCCGACGAGCGGCACACGAGACACTCGGATCTGCCTGAGATACGGTCCCTGATCGACGACGAATTTCCGCGCGCGGAATTCAACATCGAGGGCTATCCGACCGAGGATTTCCTGGTGCTTGTGGAAAAGCATCAGCCCGAACAGGTGACGCTGGTGCCGGACGATCCGGCGCAGGCGACGTCGGACCATGGCTGGAACTTTGCCGCCGAGGCCGCGTTCCTTACTCCGATCGTCAGGCGTCTGAAGAAGGGCGGCTTTCGTGTGTCGGTGTTTTCTGACCCCGACCCTGCGGGCGTGACGGCCGCGCGTGACACCGGCGCCGACCGCATAGAGCTTTATACAGGCCCTTATGGCAGTTATCATTCCGATCCCGCCGGAGCAGCCAAGGAATTGGAAAGACTGGGAAAAACCGCTGATGCCGCGCTTGCCGCCGGTCTTCAGGTCAATGCCGGGCACGATCTGGTGGTCAGCAACCTTCCGGCACTGGCAAAGCGCATTCCGGCATTAGCCGAAGTGTCGATCGGACATGGATTGACAGCCGACGCGTTGGAGTATGGCATGGCCGGCACGGTGGGGCGGTTCCTGAAGGCCTGCGGGTGGTAGGGTAGAGCCGCGTCTTGAAAGTATGGCAGCCATCGCGTGCAATTGATATCGTATCGCAGCATGCATAGAGCGCCGCGCGCTTGTCGGAGAGTGGTCGATGGCCCTTGCCAGTAGCGGTAGCGAGGCTGGAACCGTCGAACAATCGAGCCATTCCGACGTCGAAAAGCACAGCACCAAGGTTCTGATGCTGGGCGCGCTCGGTGTCGTCTATGGCGATATCGGCACCAGCCCCATCTACGCCTTCCGAGAAGCGCTCCATGCTTCTCCCGGCACCGATACGCGTAGCGATGTGCTGGGCGTTCTGTCGCTGATTGTCTGGGCGCTGACGATCATCGTCACCATAAAGTATGTCGCCTTCGTGCTTCGTGCGGACAACAAGGGCGAGGGCGGTACGCTATCCCTGATGGCGCTTGCACGAAGCGCCTATCCGAAAGGCGCCCGACTAATTCTCGGGATCGGGCTTTGCGGTGCGGCGCTGTTCTTTGGCGACGCTATCATCACACCGGCCATCTCCGTGCTGTCGGCGGTCGAAGGCCTGGAGGTGGTGACCCCGACACTGGATGCCTATGTCGTGCCCATCACGTTGGTCATCCTGGCCCTTCTGTTTTCGGTGCAACGCTTCGGCACCGGAAAGGTCGCGGCGGTGTTCGGGCCGGTGACAGCGCTTTGGTTCCTGGCCATCGGCATTGCAGGGCTCTATCACCTGACGGACGATCCATCGGTCCTGATGGCGATCAATCCCTACTACGCCGTCTATTATCTCGCCGGTACTCCGACCGCCGCCTTTGTCACCGTCGGTGCCGTGTTCCTGGCCGTGACCGGGGCCGAGGCGCTCTATGTCGATCTCGGCCATTTCGGGCGCAAGCCAATCGTGATGGCCTGGTTTTCCGTGGTTTTCCCGTGCCTGCTGCTCAACTATTTCGGGCAAGGCGCTTTTGTCCTGGCCAATGGTGGCAGGCCGACCAATCCATTCTTTCAGATGCTGCCTGACTGGGCACTGATGCCGATGGTGGGCATGGCAACGGCCGCGACCGTTATCGCCAGCCAGGCGGTCATCTCGGGCGCTTTTTCACTGACCCGTCAGGCCGTGCAGCTCAACCTTCTGCCGCGCATCGAGGTGCAGCATACCTCTGAAATGCAGCTCGGGCAGATTTACATGCCCCGCGTCAACCTGCTCATCGCGATCGGGGTGATGCTGCTGGTGGTTGGTTTCGGCAGCTCGAGTGCGCTGGCCTCCGCTTACGGAATTTCGGTGACCGGCGAAATGCTGATGACGACCATTCTGCTGTTCGTGGTGATGCGCAAGCTGTGGAAATGGAAGCTGGCGCTTGCCTTGGCTCTGGCCCTGCTGTTTGGCATTATCGACAGTGGTTTCTTCTTGGCAAACGTCGTCAAGATATTCGAAGGCGGATGGGTATCAATTACTGTCGCCTGCATGATGGGGCTGATCATGTCGACATGGATTCGCGGCACCCGCTATCTGTTCGACAAGACCCGGCGCAACGAGATCCCGCTCGATTTCCTCGCCGGCAATCTGCTGAAGAAGAAGCCGCAGCTGGTGTCCGGCACCGCCGTGTTCCTGACCAGCGATCCCTTGAGCGCGCCAACGGCACTGATGCACAGCCTGAAACACTACAAGGTGCTGCATGAGCAGAACGTCATCCTTTCGGTGGTGACCGCGCCGCAGCCGGTGGTGCCCGACAGCGAGCGGGTCAAGATGGAGACGGTCAACGAGCTGTTCATGCGGGTGACGCTGACCTTCGGCTACATGGAGCAGCCCAACATCCCGCGCGCGCTGGCGATCTGCCGCAAGCAGGGCTGGAAGTTCGACATCATGACGACCTCGTTCTTCCTGTCGCGACGTTCGCTCAAGGCCTCGCCCAATTCCGGCATGCCGGTGTGGCAGGATCGGTTGTTCATCGGCCTGGCGCGCACGGCGGCCGACGCGACCGAATATTTCCAGATCCCGACCGGCCGTGTGGTAGAGATTGGTACGCAGGTAGCGATCTGACGGACGCATATGCTGCCGGTCCTGCTGGTGCGACCATGCCTGCAGATCGAGCCCGCGAATCTCGCGTGGACCGATGATCTCCCGAGCAGCCGAGCGTTGCCGGCATGGGAGCCATCACGCGACGGCACTTGATATTGCATCGCAGCAAGCGTAGATGACCGCGCACTTATCGGAGTGTCGTCCATGGCCCTTGCCAATGCTGGTAGTGAGGCAGAACCCGTCGAACAATCGAGCCATCCCGAAATCGAACAGCACAGCACCAAAGTGTTGATGCTGGGCGCGCTTGGCGTCGTCTATGGGGATATCGGCACCAGCCCGATCTATGCGTTCCGCGAGGCGCTGGTGGCATCGTCGCGCGGTAGCGTGGCGGATCGCGGCGATATTCTTGGCGTTCTGTCGCTGATCATCTGGTCGCTGACGATCATCGTCACCATCAAATACATCATGTTTGTGCTGCGCGCCGACAACCGCGGCGAGGGCGGCGTGCTGTCGCTGATGGCGCTGGCGCGCGGCAGTTTCCCCAAGCGTTCGGCGCTGATACTTGGCATCGGCATCGTCGGGGCATCGCTTTTCTTCGGTGACGCCGTCATCACGCCGGCAATCTCGGTGCTGTCGGCCGTCGAGGGCATGAATGTCGTCACGCCTGCCTTCCAGCCTTATGTGGTGCCGCTAACTCTGGTCATTCTTGCCATGGTGTTCGCCGTACAGCGCTTTGGCACGGGCGGGGTGGGATTGGTGTTCGGCCCGGTGACCGCAGTATGGTTCCTGGCCATTGGCCTTTCCGGTCTCAACCACATCATCGCCGATCCGGAAATCCTGTGGGCGGTGAGCCCACACTACATCGTTGCCTTTCTGATCAATTCGCCCGACGTCGCCTTCGTTACCATCGGCGCCATCTTCCTCGCCGTCACCGGCGCCGAAGCGCTCTATGCCGATCTGGGCCATTTCGGCCGCAAGCCGATCGTGCTCGCCTGGCTGGCGATCGTGTTTCCCTGCCTACTGCTCAATTATGCCGGGCAAGGCGCCTTCGTGCTGGCAAAGAACGGCGTGGTCGGCCATCCGTTCTTCGAGATGAACGAGGGCTGGACGCTGATCCCGATGGTCGTGCTGGCGACTGCTGCGACCGTGATCGCCAGCCAGGCGGTGATTTCGGGCGCCTTCTCGCTGACCAGGCAGGCCGTGCAGCTCAACATGCTGCCGCGTCTGGAAATCCTGCACACATCTGAAAAACAGTCCGGCCAGATCTACATGCCGCGCGTCAATCTCTTGCTGGCGCTGGTGGTGATGATGCTGGTCGTCGGCTTCGGCGAGTCCAGCAAGCTGGCGTCGGCCTATGGTATTTCGGTGACTGGCAACATGCTGGTGACGACGGTGCTGCTCTATGTCGTCATGACGCGTATCTGGAAATGGCAGCTGTGGCTGGCCGTCTCGCTGACGGCGCTGTTTGCCTTTATCGACATCGGCTTCTTTGCCTCCAACATCGTCAAGGTGTTCGAGGGCGGCTGGGCATCGCTGGCTGTGGCCTTCACCATCGTGCTGGGCATGTGGACCTGGGTGCGCGGCAGCCGCTATCTGTTCGACAAGACGCGGCGCAACGAGATCCCGCTCGATTTCCTCGCCGGCAATCTGCTGAAGAAGAAGCCGCAGCTGGTGTCCGGCACCGCCGTGTTCCTGACCAGCGATCCCTTGAGCGCGCCAACGGCACTGATGCACAGCCTGAAACACTACAAGGTGCTGCATGAGCAGAACGTCATCCTTTCGGTGGTGACCGCGCCGCAGCCGGTGGTGCCCGACAGCGAGCGGGTCAAGATGGAGACGGTCAACGAGCTGTTCATGCGGGTGACGCTGACCTTCGGCTACATGGAGCAGCCCAACATCCCGCGCGCGCTGGCGATCTGCCGCAAGCAGGGCTGGAAGTTCGACATCATGACGACCTCGTTCTTCCTGTCGCGACGTTCGCTCAAGGCCTCGCCCAATTCCGGCATGCCGGTGTGGCAGGATCGGTTGTTCATCGGCCTGGCGCGCACGGCGGCCGACGCGACCGAATATTTCCAGATCCCGACCGGCCGTGTGGTAGAGATTGGTACGCAGGTAGCGATCTGACGAGCCCTTGCCGATGAACGGTTGAGGAGACGGGAATGAGCGGCGAATTGGTGCTTGTTACCGGTGGCTCCGGCTTCCTCGGCGCGCATTGTATTCTCGAACTGCTGAACGCCGGCTACCGCGTGCGCACGACCGTGCGCTCGGCCAAACGCGAAGCCGATGTTCTGGCCATGCTCAAGGCCGGCGGCTCCGAGCCTGGAGCGGCGCTCTCGTTTGCCGTCGCCGATCTGATGGCCGATGCGGGCTGGCCGGATGCGGTGGCCGGTTGCGACTATGTGCTTCATGTCGCCTCGCCATTTCCGCCCGGCGTGCCGAAACATGAAGACGACCTGATCATCCCGGCCCGTGAGGGTGCGTTCAGGGTGTTGCGCGCGGCGCGGGATGCGAACGTGAAGCGCGTCGTGCTGACCTCGTCCTTCGCGGCAATCGGTTATGGCAAGCTGCCGCCCGGCGGGCAGCCGTTCACCGAGGAGAGCTGGACCGATCCGACGGCCAAGGTCAGCGCCTATGTGAAATCGAAGACGCTCGCCGAACGCGCCGCCTGGGATTTCATTGCCGCGGAGGGTGGCAAACTGGAACTCGCGGTCGTCAATCCGGTCGGTATCTTCGGGCCGGTGCTCGGCCCGGACCATTCGACCTCCACAGAATTTGTCCAGCGTATGCTGAACGGTGCCATGCCGGGGCTGCCGCGCCTGTCTTTCGGCGTTGTCGACGTGCGCGACGTGGCGGACCTGCATGTGCGTGCCATGACCAATCCTGCCGCCAGGGGCAAACGGTTCCTGGCGGTTGCCGGCGATTTCATGACCGTGCGGGAGATCGCGCAGACTTTGAAAACGCGACTGGGCGATGCCGGGGCGCGCGTCTCGACGCGGGAACTACCCGATTGGCTGGTGCGCATCGTGGGCCTGTTCAACCCGGAAGTCGCACAGTTGGTGCCGGAACTGGGAAAGGTCAAGAATGCAACCAAAGCGAGGGCCGTGCGCCTGCTAAGCTGGGCGCCGCGATCACGCGAGGACGCGCTGGTCGCTACCGGCGAAAGCCTCATCCGGCTCGGTCTGCTCAAAAAGGCGAAGTAGCGCCGGAAGCCGGGGTTCGGCTTCCGGGACCACTCACCGACCGTCAGCCCGCCAAGGCAGCCTTGTTGGTCTCGAGGAACTGCTTCAGCGACACCGACTTGCGGCCGGAGAGCTTTTCCACGGCGTCCGTCACCATGCCAAGACCGCCGCCCCGCGTGGTGGCGTCGAAGGACACCAGAAGCTTGGCGAAGGGCTCAGGCAGGCCGGCTGCCTTCATGCCCTCGGTCAGGGCGTCGTCGGAAAGCTGCACGACCTGGATGGGCTTGCCGGTGACTTCGGTGACGAGGGCCGCGACCTCGGCGGTCGTATAGGCCTGGGGTCCTGTCAGCGTGTAGGTCGCGCTCTCGTTGGTGCCGGAGGCGAGCCCCGCGGCGATCGCCGCCGCGAGATCGTCGCGCGCGCCATAGGAAATGCGGCCATCGCCCGCCGACGTGTACCATTGGCCCGATGCCAGGATTTGCGGCGTTGCCATGAACAGGTTCTCGTCATACCAGCCATTGCGGAAGATCGTATAGGCAATGCCTCTCGCCTTGATCGCTTGTTCGGTGTCGTAGTGGTCGGGCGCGAAATGGACCGGTGAACCCGGCTCGGGGTTAGGCATCGAGGTGTAGAGCAGGTGGACGACGCCGGCCTTGCTGGCCGCGGTCACGGCCGCGAGCTGCTGCTCGCGGCGCTTTCCCTGCACCTCAAGTTCGTTGGTCGAGATGATGAGCGCCCGGCTGGCGCCCGCGAAGGCCTTGGCAAGCGATGCCGGATCGTTGAAGTCGGCGGCCCTGACGACAACGCCGCGCGCCGCCAGGTCGGCAAGGTTGGCCGGCGTGCGCGTGGTGGCGATGATCTGCGCCGCAGGGACGTTGAATGTGTCCAGCAGGTGGTTGATGACGCTGCGGCCGAGTTGGCCTGAAGCGCCGGTGACGAGGAGGGTTTTGCTCATTGGAGATCCTGGCATGGGTCGGAGAGGAGGGACTAAAGGCGGTCTCAAAAAGAGACCAGCACTAAAATAGGAATTGACCTGTGGCCGTAAAGAAGGCAGTTTTTCGGGAGGTAGGCACAGCCAGGGAACCAGCCGTGGACAGCACCATCGTCAATCTCAGATCCAAGCTCGAGATCTACAAATCCTTGAGCGATGGCGGCAACATCGCCGATTGCCCGGTTCGCGACGTGATCCAGGGGCTGAACGGCAAATGGAGCTCACTGTTGATGGCGGCACTGGCCGAGCAGCCCTATCGCTTCGGCGAGCTGCGGCGGCTGGTGCCCGACATTTCACAGCGCATGCTCACCCAGACGCTCTACGACCTGCAGCGCGACGGCTATGTGCATCGCGAAGTGTTCCCGACCAAACCGCCGAGCGTTGAATACAGCCTTACCGACCTTGGACGGTCGATGTTCGGCGCCTTGCACCAGCTGATCCTGTGGGCCGAGCTCAACCATGACGCTGTGCGCGACGCACGCGCCGGTTTTGATGCCGCCCAAGGGTGAGCCGGCCCGCGAAGCGGACAAAGCCAAGGGCTGCGGCTTGATTTAGTCCGCCCGCTGAAGGATTGTCCGGCCAGTTCGGCTTTGGGGGCATTGGCATTTCCTACGATATCGCGATTGCCGGGGCCGGCCCGGCGGGGCTCGCCATGGCGCTCTATCTCAAGCGCACCGGGCACAAGGTCACCATCTTGGAGCGCTTCGAGGAGCCTAAGCCGGTCGGTTCCGGGCTGATCCTGCAGCCGACCGGGCTGACGGTGTTGGTTGATCTCGGCCTGATGGACGAGATACTGGCGCTGGGTAGCCGCATCGACCGCTTGCATGGCGCGGATGCCTCGACAGGCCGCACTGTTCTCGACGTCCGCTATGATGCTCAGCGCGGCCGCCGCTTCGGGCTGGCGGTGCATCGGGCGGCTCTGTTCGGCGTGCTCTTTCGTGCTGTGCAGCGCGAAGCGATCGCCATCGAGACAGGTGTCGAGATCGAGACTCTGGAGACCGGCGAACGGGCAACGCTGGTTTGTGGCAACGGCCGCAGGGAAGGGCCGTTCGACTTCGTCGTCGACGCCAGCGGCTCACGCTCGAAGCTGCGGCAGTGCGCAGGCAGTGCAGGCGCGCCACGCCCACTCACCTACGGTGCGTTCTGGGCCTCGCTGCGCTGGCGCGACGAAGGTTTCGACGAGCACGCGCTGCTGCAGCGCTACGACAAGGCCAGCGTGATGATCGGGGTGCTCCCGATCGGCCGGCCGGGGCCGGGCGCCGAAAGCATGGCGGCCTTCTTCTGGAGCCTGAAGCCGGCGGACGCCGATGAGGTGCGCACCAGGGGCCTCGACGCCTGGAAGGAGACGGTGGTTCGGCTGTGGCCCGAGAGCGAGGCATACACCAGCCAGATCGAGGATTTCGACCAGCTCTCGCTAGCGCGCTACGGCCACCACACGATGAGGTGGCCGGCCGGCCGGGGGCTGGCCGTCATCGGCGACGCGGCGCATTCGACCAGTCCGCAACTGGGGCAAGGGGCGAACATGGCGCTGCTCGACGCGGCGGCGCTCAGCCATGCGCTGGCGCGGACGCCAAACGTCGAGGCGGCACTTGAAGCCTATGCGAAGGCACGGCGGTGGCACGTGCGTGTCTTCCAGGCGCTGTCGCTGGCGTTCACGCCCTTCTACCAGTCGGACTCCATGGCGCTGCCCTTCATCCGCGACAGGCTGGTGGCGACGGTGGCAAGAATCCCGCCGGCGCCACAGTTCCTTGCCTCGATGGTGGCCGGCACGGTGGTCGATCCGTTCAGGCGTATCGGGCTCAAGGAAGCGCGATGGCCAGATCGTTCCGCTGAATAATCGTCGAGAGTTGCGACTTCTTCGCCTGCAGAAAGGCATACAGGCGCTGCGGGTAGTCCGGCGCGACGGCGTGCCTGATCGACGGGCGCTCACTCAACGCCTGGCGCCAGGCCCGGACGAACGGCTTGCCGTCCAGAATGCCGAAATCGCCGATCCGGTCGAAGACGTCGAGATATCTGAAAACAGGGCCGTGGACGGCGTCGACAAGCGAGAAGTGCTCGCCGGCGAACCATGGTCCGTTCCGTTCGGTGTCCGCCAGCTCGGCTTCGAGACGATCGAACATCGCCGACAGCGCGCTGGTTTCGGCGAGGAAGCCGGCCTCCGTCGAGGCCGAATAGAACCGGCCGATGGCGTTGAGGATTGCCGAGCCGAACTCGATCCAGGCACGATGCCGGGCGCGGGCATAGGGGTCGGCGGGGTGGAGGGGATTGGCTTGTGTCTCTTCGAGGAATTCGAGAATGACAGCGGATTCGAAGATCACCGTTTCCTCGCCATTTCGCTGCACGCGCAGCAGCGGCACCTTGCCGAGCGGCGAGTTCGCTCTGAACCAGGCCGGCTTGTTGGCGAGGTCGATATCGACGCGCTCGAACGGCACGCCCTTTTCGGCCAGTGAAATCGCCGCTCGCTGCACATAGGGGCAGAGAGGATGGCTGACGAGAATGAGCTTGTCGGTCATCTCACTCTCCCCAGACATAGTTCAACGCGCCGTCCTCGACGCGCGTCGACAGGAACATCAGGCGGGAATCCTTTGTCGCCGGACCATCGACGCGGTCACCACTGGCCATATCGAACGAGGCGCCGTGCCATTGGCAGACCAGTCTGCCGTCCTTGCAGTCGAGCGGGCCACCAAAGTGCAGACAGACATTGGCGGCGGCGCGGATACGCTCGCCGCTGCGGTAGACATGGACCTCGCGGCCGAAGAACGGGGCGATCAGGCTGCCCGTCTGCGGAATGTCGGCGACCTTGCAGATTTCGTGTTTCATGACGCGTCCTCCACATTGATGCAATTGCATCTATATAGATGCATCTGCATTGACTGTCAAGCTTGATGCAGTTGCATCTATCGCCTATGGTGGGCCATGACTGAGAAAGCCATGCCTTCGCCCGAAGCCATCACGGCCTGGGCCCGCCTGATGCGCGTTTCGCGCCAGCTCGTGGAAAGTGCTGAAGACGCTTTGAAGGCGGGCGGCCTGCCACCGCTTGCCTGGTACGACGTGCTGCACGAACTCGCCGAGGCGGGTGAGGGCGGCTTGCGGCCGTTTCAGCTGATCGAGCGCACTTTGTTTGCGCAATACAACGTCTCGCGGCTGCTGGCGCGGCTCGAGATAGACGGGGTGGTCGAGAAACTGCCGGTGGCCGATGACGGCCGCGGCCAGACCATCCGTATCACGGCCAGGGGCCGCGAGATGCGTCGCCAGATGTGGGCTGTCTATGGGCGGTCAATCACCGAACTGGTCGGTGCCAAACTCTCCGCTGATGAGCTGAACATAGTGTCGGCACTCCTCGGGCGATTGCGCCATCCGACCGTTATCGACTGATGATTTAGCGTCGGTCAGGCCGAATGACTGCCCCAGAGAAACGCCAGAGTCGCCAGCACGCCAAGGGCTACGCGAACCCGGTGCAGATCGCCCCATTTGACGATCAGGGACCTGGTCTGCGGATTGCCGGCGCCTGCGTCCATCGCCTCCAGCACCCTGTTGGTCGGCATCATGGCGATCAGCGTCCACGGCCAGGGCAGGATGATCAGCACCGCGCCGACCAGAAAGGCGAAACCGCCAGCCTGCCACCAGGCAATAAGACCGAGAACACAGGCGACGATGGCAATCGACGCCTGCATTGCGGCGCCCCGCTTGTAGGAAGGCTGCCATTCCTGCAGCAGCGCCTTGTCGTCGAGACGAAGCCGCGCCGGTTGCTCGGCGACACCGACGTAGATCGCGGCGCCAGAGAATACGGCGGCAACCATCAAGGCCAACAATCCGATCAGCATCTTCGTTCCCCGCGCAGGCGTCCGGCACGACGCCATGTGGATAGAAATAGGACTTGCATGGATCGGGACAATACGCCATAGAAGTGCCGAACCGTAACGTACGGTACGGCTTGCCGGAAATAACCGGCCGGCCTTGCCTGCCGAGACCGGCCTTTGCCTGCCGAGAGAAGAGCGTGTTGGACATCGTGCCCGAGATCGACACCAGCGAAGCGCTGACGGAGCGGCAAAAAGCCGTGCTCGACGCAGCGCTGCGGCTGCTCGTCGAGGAGGGCGATCAGCTGACCATGACCGCCGTGGCGCGTCGGGCAAGCTGCTCCAAGGAAACGCTCTACAAATGGTTCGGCGACCGTGACGGGCTGCTGACGGCGACGGTGCAGTGGCAGGCGTCCAAGGTGCGGGTGGCGCAAGTCGATGGCAAAGGGCTCGATCTTGTGTCGCTGATAGCAAGCCTCGAACGCTTCGCTTCCGACTGGCTGAAGGTTATTTCGAGCGACACCTCGATCGCGCTCAACCGCGTAGCGGTCAGTCATGCTGGTTCCGGCAAGGATAACCTTGGCGCCGTGGTGCTGGAGAATGGCCGCTTCGCTTTGGCCAAGCGGCTGAAGCCGCTGCTTGAGGCCGGACGACAGGCTGGACTGCTCGACTTTGCGGATGCCGAGACGGCGTTCCGCACCTTTTTCGGGCTGGTCGCCCGCGACGTGCAGATCCGTCTGCTGCTCGGCGACCGGCTGGAATTGACTGATGCGGCGATCGGCGGCGATGCCGCGCGGGCGACGCAGCAGTTTCTCGCTCTTTTCAAGAGCAACAACCGGCCGCAAGGCCTCTGATTCATAAACCGGGAAGGGAGACAAAATGCGTGTCTATTACGATCGCGATGCCGATCTCAATCTGATCAAGGGCAAGAAGGTCGCTATCATCGGCTATGGCAGCCAAGGCAGGGCGCACGCGCTCAACCTCAAGGATTCGGGCGCCAAGGACATCGCCATCGGCCTCAAGGCCGGCTCGGCGACCGCCAAGAAGGTCGAGGCCGACGGTCTCAAGGTGATGAGCGTGGCGGACGCCGCCAAATGGGCCGACCTGATGATGATGGCGACGCCTGACGAACTGCAGGCCGACATCTATCGCAACGAGATCGCGCCGAACATTCGTGACGGCGCTGCAATTGCCTTCGCGCACGGCCTCAATGTGCATTTCGGCCTGATCGAGCCGAAGGCCTCGGTCGACGTCGTCATGATCGCGCCGAAGGGCCCTGGCCACACGGTGCGCGGCGAATACCAGAAGGGCGGCGGCGTGCCGTGCCTGGTCGCGGTCAACCAGGACGCCTCGGGCAATGCGCTTGACCTGGCGCTGTCCTATGCTTGCGGCGTCGGCGGCGGCCGTTCGGGCATCATCGAGACCAATTTCCGCGAGGAGTGCGAGACCGACTTGTTCGGCGAGCAGGTCGTGCTGTGCGGCGGCCTGGTCGAGTTGATCCGCGCCGGCTTCGAGACGCTGGTGGAAGCCGGTTATGCGCCGGAAATGGCCTATTTCGAGTGCCTGCACGAGGTCAAGTTGATCGTCGACCTTATCTATGAAGGCGGCATTGCCAACATGAACTATTCGATCTCGAACACCGCCGAATGGGGCGAATATGTCTCCGGCCCGCGCATCATCACCGCCGAGACCAAGGCCGAGATGAAGCGCGTGCTGAAGGACATCCAGACCGGCAAGTTCACCTCGGAATGGATGCAGGAATATCGCGCCGGCATGTCGCGCTTCAAGGGCATCCGCCGCAACAATGACAGCCACCAAATCGAGGAAGTCGGCGCCAAGCTGCGCGCGATGATGCCGTGGATTTCCAAGAACAAGCTGGTCGACAAGGCCAAGAACTAAGTTAAATCCACGTTCTTGCCTTTGCGCGTCCTCGGGGTTCGCCCTGCGGGCGCGCTGGGGATTTCCAAGAACAAGCTGGTCGACAAGGCCAAGAACTGAACCTTACGCTCGAAGTCCTTGGGTTCGACGAGCTGAAATGAAAAACGGCGCCACATGGCGCCGTCAGACTGCTGACAAACCCCGTCTATTTTAGGCGGGGTTTTGTTTTATGCGACTGAACGGGTTAGCGATTTCGTTGTCAGGACAATTTGACAGGAGGTTGCAGGACGGGGACCCGTGGTTCGCTGGCCTCAGGCGATGCCTGGTTTTGGCTTTGGCCACAGGCAAAGGGCGATTTTCTTGATGTTCTGGGCGGCGGCTGCAATCAGGCACTGGCAGGCGACGCGAACGTGACTTCGGAAGCGGGCGTAGCGGTGGCCATGCAGTTGCTTGGCGTCCGCGAAGGAGCGCTCGACGGTCTCCTTGCGGCGGCGGTAGATAAGCTTGCCCCAGCCGGTGAGGCGATTGGCGTCGATGCGCTCTCGCGCATCTTGCCAGACATGGCGGGTGATGGTGCGTGTCGCGGCGGCGTTGGTCGTGCAGGAGGCCAGCAGCGGGCAGGTTTGGCAAATGGCCGGGTCGCTCTTGTATTGGCGGTAGCCGTTGCGATCGGTGGTGGCGTAGCTGAGAAGCTGGCCCTGTGGGCAGCGATAGCCATCCAGATCCGGCTCATAAGCGAAGGCGGTTTTCCTCATCATGCCGGGCTTGGGTGGTGTTGGATTGCGATAGCCGGTGACGCCGAGGATGTCGCGGTCCTCCAATCCCTTGGCGATGCCAGCGGTTGCGTATCCCGCATCGAGCCCAACCGCCCCCACTTGGAAGCCGAAGCGTTGGCGCTGTCGGTCGAGGCGTGAGAGATAGACGATCGAGTCATGCACGTTGGCCGGCGTGGCATGGGTGTCGGTGATGATGGCATGGGCGGCGTCCACCGTGCGGTGGTCGAGATAGAAGAAGCCCTTCGGCTTGCCGTCGCGCACCATGTAGCCGCTGTCGGGGTCGGTACGCGACACCTTGGTCTGCTTCTCGGCGGGCTGGCGTTCCTTCTCCTTCAACGGCTTCTTGCCATGTTGGACCCGGTCCTCCTCGATCGCGGCGTCCAGCGCTTCCCAGTAGTCGGCGCGCGACTTGGCCACCACCGCAAGGTCGAAGCGGTTCTTGTTGGCGCTGGCCTTCAGATGCGTACTGTCGGTGTAGAGCACTGTGCCGTCGACAAGCCCATGCCGGATCGCCTGCTCGACGATCCTGTCGAAGATACCCTGCGCGATGGTCTCATCCTGATAGCGCCGGCGTCGGTTCTGCGACAGCGTCGAGGCGTCGAACACCTTGTCCGTCAGCTTCAGCCGCAGGAACCAGCGATAGGCGACGTTGACCTCGATCTCGCGCACCAACTGGCGTTCCGAGCGAACCCCAAACAGGTAGCCGATGAACAGCGCCTTGAACATCAAGGTCGGGTCGAGCGGCGGCCGGCCATTGTCGGCGCAGTACAGCGGCGCGGTCAGATCGTGGATGAACGAAAAGTCGATCGCGCGCTCGATCTTGCGCAACAGATGATCAGCCGGAACAAGCTGATCCAACGTTACCATCTCAAGCGCGGTCTGTTCGGGGGCGGGTCGCTTCAACATGACCCAGTGAATCAAAAACCCCCAGCAAAAGCCAGGGGTTTGTCAGCAGTCTGACGGCGCCACATGGCGCCGTCTTTCATTTCTGGGCTCCGCTACAGACTAGCTCGTCAATAGGGCGAATAGCACTGCTGGCGCGGACCGCCGTAGGGCTGGAACGTGTTGTCCCAGGCGCGATACGACCGGTAGCGGTTATAGCACCATTGGACGTGGGCGCTCGAAACCCGCGCCCGGTAGGTGCGGTAGTAGCGGCGCGGCGGCGCGTCGTAATAGTTGTAGTTGTTGTACATGCTGCCAATGCCGAGCCCAAGGCCGAGGCCCAGAAGGGCAGCCGCGCCGTCATCGTAGTAGCCGCCGCCGTGATAATAATGGTGACCATGGCGCCAACGCCAGTTGTCTCCATTGTTCCAGTTTCCGCCGCCGCCGTTCCAGTGCCCGTGGCCACCGTTCCAGTGTCCGTTGCCGCCATTCCAGTTGCCATTCCAATTGCCGGATCGGCGCCAATTCCAATTGCCGCCATTGTTGCCGCCCGCCCAGCCTTCGCGAACCACCATCGGCGCCGCAGTGCTGGCGGGGATCGACACGTCGGGCTGCACCATCGGCCCTGCAGCGGACGGCGCCGTGACGCCGGACAGGATACCGAGGGCTATCAGCCCGGATTTGACCGAGGAAGAAAAGAGCGAGTTCATTGCACTCTCCAAGAGAAACAGGCCCCACGCCTACCCTAGGGGGCCTATTGTGGATGTTTGCATCTGAACGGCGGATGAACGGAAAGGTTCCGTCAACCATGGCGCGAGAGGCATCAGGATCGGTCGATCTCCGCTGGTGGTCCTGCGACCTTGTTTTCCGCCGCGCTTGCGGGCAAAGGTCATGACATGTCGCTGCGCCTCGCCACCTTCAATGTCGAGAACCTGATGAACAGGTTCGATTTTTCCGGCTATCGCAACCAGCTAAACGAGGATCGAACGCTGGCGCTGTTCGATATCCAGAGCGAAGCGGAATACAAGATGCTGGAGCAGGCGCGCGCCATAGCCCAGTCCGACGATACGCGCCAGCTGACGGCGCTGGCGATCGCGGCCACCCGCGCCGACATCATCTGCATGCAGGAGGTCGACAACATCGAGGCGCTGAAGGCCTTCGAATATGGCTATCTGTTCAAGATGGTGGGGCAGGGCTACCGGCAGAAGTACACCACATCGGGCAATGATTCTCGTGGCATCGACGTTGCCGTGATGATGCGCAACGAGACCGCGCAGGGCCAGTTGATCGAATTCGTGCGCATGACCAGCCATGCCTACGTCACCTACGAACAGTTCGGGCTGCACACGCCGGAGCTCGAGGCACTCGGCAACCAGGCCAATGAGCGCATCTTCCGGCGCGACTGCCTGGAAGTCGACGTGACCGTGGGCGGCGTGCCGCTGACGCTTTATCTGGTGCACTTCAAGTCGATGGGCTCGCCGCGCAACGGGCTCGACGGACGCGAAGCGACGATGCCGGTGCGCATCGCCGAGGCTCAAGCCGTGCGCCGGATCATCGAGGAGCGCTTCGGCAAGGACCACGCCGCCGACAAGCGATGGGCGGTCTGCGGTGACATGAATGATTACCGGCAACGCGTGAAGATCGCCGGCGACGCGATCGACGGCCACCGCTTCGAGGTGGTCAACGAGAACCAGTCCTGCATCAACGTGCTGACAGAAGGCGGCTTCTGCGAAAACGTCGTCGAGCGGCGGCCGGAGATGAACCGCTGGAGTTTCTACCACACGCGCGGACCGGAAGAACGGCATCTGTGCCAGCTCGACTACATCCTGTTGTCGAAAGGGCTCGCCGCCAGCAATGCGACGGCTGTTCCAGACATCATCCGCAACGGCCAGCCCTGGCGCACGATTTTCCCGCCCGGCCAGGAGGTCGACCGGTTTCCGCGCGCCGGCTGGGACCGGCCGAAGGCATCCGATCACTGTCCCGTGGCGATCACCTTGGACATGACTTGAGACGCCGATGAGTTTCGACCTGCCGCGCAATGTGATCCTGCCGGTCGATGCCGTCGACGTGCGGCTCGATCCCAGCCCGCACCCGTTCGCACTGGATAATGCGGAGGCAATCGTCGAGAACTGGCAGCGCGAGCTGGCAGCCAAGCCGGCGCTGTTCGACGGCACGGTGGTGCTGCTGTCGCAACTCACCTATCGCGACAACCGTCTTGTCGGCCGCTGCCATGCGGTCAACTACTCCACCTTCATGCTTTGGCGTAAGCGGCGCGAGAATTCGGGCGCCGAACATGCCTATGCCCATGCCGTGCTGGTGGCCGGCGACAATGCGCTGGTGGCGATCCGCATGGGCTCGCACACGGTCAATGCCGGGCGCGTCTATTTCGCCGCCGGCTCGTTCGAGCCCATCGACTTTCGCGACGGCCAGGTCGACGTCGATTTCAACATGATCCGCGAGGTGCGCGAGGAGACCGGTCTGGATCTGTCGGACGCGCCACGTGGCAAGCGCTACCACGTCCTGTCGACGGCCAGCGGTACGGTGATCTTCCGCCGCTATCGCGAGACTGCTCCGGCTGACGAACTTGCCCGGCGAATCTCAGCCTTCGTCGCCACCGAGACCGAGCCGGAAATCGAGGGGCCGGTCATCATCCGCCACGCCGCCGACCTGCCGGACGGGTTGGCGGCGCATATGAAGCCGCTGGTCGAGTGGCATTTTGCGGGTGTGGACTAGCGACGCGTCTTGTCCTGCGCCGCCTTGCGATCGTTGCGGGCGGCGACGAAGAACAAGATAAAGCCGAGACCCAGCAAGCCGCCCATCGCCATGCCCATGGTCTGTCCGATGACTGCCTGGAAATCGGCGGTGACGCGATCGGGATTGGCCATGCCGAAGCGAGCGAGATACCACCAGATGCCTGCAAGGACTGCTTCGATGATGACCATCGCCAGGATCAGTCGTGCCTTCTTGCTCATGTGCTGTTCGCCCCCGACCAGAGATATCTTGCCTTAGGGCCTGGAGATCGCCGAGTCGATCGAAACTGCATCGAAATGAGGTCGATTTGGAAGCGATGGCGGCGGGGCACGCTGCACGCGCCGGGTCTCCTGTTGCATGCCGCCAATCTGTCTGCTAAATACTGAACCACATGGTTCAGTATTTTCGCCCCCCTCTCGATGCCTCGTTCGCCGCGCTCTCGGACACCACCCGACGCGGCGTCCTGGAGCAGCTCAGTCGTTCCGATGCTTCGATCACGGAGCTCGCCGAGAAGTTCCACATGACCCTCACGGGCATGAAGAAGCATGTCGGCGTCTTGGAGCAGGCGGGGCTCGTCACCACGGAGAAGGTCGGGCGCGTGCGGACCTGCAAGCTCGGCCTGCGCCGACTGGAGGAAGAGGCGGCATGGATCGAGAGATACCGCCAGCTCTGGGACGCACGCTTCAACGAGTTGGACCAGATTGTCGAGGAATTGAAACGGAAGGAGAAAGCCGATGGACAAAAGAAGCGAGAGTGAGCCCATGAACAACCGCACGACGGTCGAACGGAAGTCCGACCGAGAGCTGGTCGTTACGCGAACCGTCAACGGCCCGGCGCGCATCGTGTTCGAGGCGTGGACCAAGCCCGAACTGTTCAAGCAGTGGTGGGCGCCGAAGTCGATGGGCATGTTCCTGCGTTCCTGCGAGATGGATGTTCGTACCGGTGGCACCTACCGTCTGGTGTTCGGCCACGATGCCTCAAACCCTGACGAGTTCTTCGGCAGGTATATCGAAGTGATACCGCACTCGCGCATCGTCTGGACCAATGACGAAGGTGGTGACGTTGGACCCGTCACCACGGTGACCTTCGAGGAAAAGGATGGCAAGACGCTGCTGGTTCTGCACGAACTCTATCCCTCGAAGGAAGCTCTCGACGCTGCCGGGACCGGGGCGGCGGATGCGATGGGCGAGCAGTTCGAGCAACTGGACGAGCTTCTCGTCACGCTGGGCGCGAACTTGAGAGGGTCATGAAGCCGTTGATCTCGCGGTCGGTCGCATGGGAATTCACGACACGGAAGAGCCCCCCGGCGAGATCGCCGTGGGGAGCTGGCCTGGGCTTACTCGTGCCTCAGCGCGTCGATCGGGTCGAGCCTGGCGCCACGCAGGGCCGGGAAGAAGCCGAACACCATACCGATCAGTGCCGAGAAACCGACGGCGAGGAGGATGACCGCCGGGCTTGGCGCGAAGGGTATCGTCAGCGTCACCGCGGCAAGGCCGGCCAGCGCCAGGCCAATCAGGATGCCGATGATGCCGCCGAGCAGCGACAGCACCGTCGCCTCGACCAGGAACTGGATGAGGATGTGCTTTTCATGCGCGCCGATGGCGAGCCGGATGCCGATCTCGCGCGTCCGCTCGGTGACCGAGACCAGCATGATGTTCATGATGCCGATGCCGCCGACCAGCAGGCTGACGCCGGCGACAGCACCCAGCATGCCGGTCATGGTGGTGGTGGCGCTGGCCATGGCGTCGGCGATCTGGGTCATGTCGCGGATGGCGAAATCGCTCTCGCGGTCGGGGGTGACGCGCCTGATATCGCGCAAGATATCCTCGACGCGCGGCTGCAGTTCGCTGGTCGGCGTCCTATCATCGGCAGCGATGTAGATGTTGTCGATGTCGCGGTTGCCGGCGATGCGGCGCTGATAGGCATGCAGCGGCATCAGCACCACATTGTCCTGGTCCTGGCCGAAGCCGGTATAGCCCTTGGGCTCGAGCAGCCCGATGATCTTGCAGGAGGTGCGGTTGACGCGGATGAACTCACCTTCCGGGTCACCGGCGCCGAAGAATTGCTGGCGCACCGTCTCGCCGATCAGGCAGACGCCGGTGCCGGAGCGGGTTTCGGAATCACTGAACGGACGGCCGGAAACCAGCTTCCAGTCGCGCGCATCGAGATATGCGCTGTCGGTGCCGGTGACCCCCGAGGTCAGGCTTTCGGTGCCGAAGATGACGCGGACCTGCTTTTGCGAGGCCGGCGAAATGGCGCGCGCGCCGGTCAGATGCGCGACGAGTGCCGCGAGGTCCTTTTCGGCCAGCGGACGGACCACCTGGTCGAGCCCGCCCGGACCGCCTGGCCCGGCCGGGCGGCCGGAGCGGACGACCAGCAGGTTGCTGCCGAGCTTGGAGATGTCGGCCTTGACCTTTTCGGTGGTGCCGGAGCCGATGGTGAGCATGGCAATGACGGCGGCAACGCCAATGACGATGCCGAGCAATGTCAGGAACGAACGCAGCACGTTGCGCCGGATCGAGCGCAAGGAGAGGCGGACAGTTTCCCAGATCATGGTTACGCCGTCTCCAGCTTCATGGAATCGGAAGCGACGTGGCCGTCGAGGAAGCGAATGGTGCGCTCGGCATAACCGGCGACGTCCGCCTCGTGCGTGACCATGGCGATGGTCAGGCCAAGTTCGGTGTTGAGCTGCGTCAACAATTCCATGATCTCGTGCGTGCGTGCAGTGTCGAGATTGCCGGTCGGCTCGTCGGCGACGAGCAGCGTGGGCCTTGTGACGATGGCGCGCGCGATCGCCACGCGCTGCTGCTGGCCGCCGGACAGTTCGGCCGGCGTGTGGTGCTCGCGGCCGACAAGGCCGACCTGGGACAGCGCCTGCATGGCAAGATCGCGGCGGTCGCGAGCGGCAACGCCGCGATAGATCAGCGGCAGTTCGACATTTTCCGCTGCCGTGGTGCGGGCCAACAGATTGTAGCCCTGGAAGACGAAGCCGACATAGAGGTTGCGCAGCATGGCGCGGCGGTTGCGGTCGAGCCGGCCGGCGTCGATGCCCATGAAGGAATAGGTGCCGGCCGTCGGGGTGTCGAGGCAGCCGATGATGTTCATCGCCGTCGACTTGCCGGAGCCGGATGGGCCCATGATGGCGACGAATTCGCCGCGCCGGATGGCAAGATCGACGCCGGCCAGCGCATGGACCTTGGCTTCGCCCTGGCCATAGCTCTTCCAGACCTTGTCGAAGGTGATGAGGGCAGCACCGGCAGCCACGGCCTCAGCTCCGCTGTTGCGATGCGGTGATGACCTCAGCGCCTTCCTTGAGGCCCGAGGTGATCTCGGTCAGTTCGCCATCGGTTGAGCCGATCCTGACGTTGACCGGATGCGGCCGCCCATTCTCCAGCACATAGAGCGTGCGCGAGCCGTCGGTGGGCGTCGTCGCGGCTTGGCGCTGGCGGTTGCCGCCGGGGCGACCCATGCGGCCAGTGAACAGGTCGCTGAGGCTCCAGCCACGGGCCGCCTGCTGGGCCGGGCGATAACGGAAGGCGGTGGCGGGTACGGTGAGCACGTCCTTGGCCTGCCGTGTGACGACCGAAACGGTTGCGGTCATGCCGGGCCGCAGCAACAGCTCGTTGTTGTCGACCTCAAGCCGTGCATTGTAGGTGACGACGCCGTCGGTGGTGACCGAGGCATAGGAAATGTCGCGGATCTCGGCATCGAACGGCCGGTCCGGGAAGGCATCGACGGTGAAACGGGCATGCTGGCCGGTCTTGACCGCGCCGATGTCGGCCTCGTCGACCGCCGCCACCAGCTCCATGTTTCTGAGATCGGCGGCGATGATGAACAGCACCGGCGCCTGCAGCGAGGAGGCGACCGTCTGGCCGGGGTCGACCGAGCGCGTCAGCACGATGCCGTCGATCGGCGCATAGATGGTGCTGTTGGCGAGGTCGGTCTGCTGTGATTTCAGATCGGCATTGGCGATGGCGAGATTGGCCTCAGCGCTGTCGAGTGCCGCCTTGGAGCGGTCGCGCGTCGCGGTCGCCGCCTCGAGCGACTGATCGGTCGCCATGCCACGATTGGTCAGCGAGGCCGCGCGGACAAGCGCCTTCTCATTCTCGGCGAGCGTCACCGAGGCGTCCTCGACATTGGCGGCCGCTCCCTTGGCGGATGCCTCAGCCCGCTCGATCTGGACCTGCAGCTTGGCGGTGTCGAGGGCGGCCAGCACATCGCCCTTCTTGACCTGCTGGTTTTCCTCGACGGACACCGAGCGGATGATGCCGGACAACTGGCTGGAAATGTCGACCTGGGTGAGCGGCTGCAGCGTGCCGGTCGCCGATACGGCGACGGTGAGATCGGCCTTGGCGGCCGGCACGGTGGTGTAGTCGATCTTGGCCGGCGAGCCGGCATACCACTGATAAAGGCCAAGCCCGGCGGCAAGCACGATCAGTGTCAGCAGCGCATAGAGCCAGCCACGCCGGCGCGTCTTGCGCAGACCTCGCGTGTCGAGCCCGAGCGCCGTCTCGATGGCGGAATCCGATTCCGTCTTTGGCAGATTGACAATCTGGTCCACGTCGGACCCCTATGATGCGCAATGTCCCTATCTGTGCACAGATCAGGCTGACTGGTTCAAATATCAAATTAAATTTCGCCCATGTTGGGATTGAGGCAGGCATGCAAACCCGGAATTACTTACTTTACGACGTGTTTACGACCGAGCGACTGGCCGGCAACCCGCTGGCCGTGGTGTTGGATTGCAAAGGTCTGGACACGGCCGCGATGCAGGCCATCGCGCGCGAGTTCAACCTGTCCGAAACGGTCTTCGTGCTGCCGCCGGACAATCCCAAGCACAAAAACCGCATCCGGATCTTCACCCCCGACTATGAAATGCCGTTCGCCGGCCATCCGACAGTGGGTTCGGCGATCGCGCTGGCCGAACTGGCGGGAGATGGCGGCGCTGGCATCTTCGTGCTGGAAGAGAACATCGGTCCGGTGCGTTGCGCCGTCAGCAAGCATGATGGCGACACCTTCGCCGAATTCGACCTGGCGAAGCTGCCGGAGCCGCTGGGGCTCGAAGCCGATCCGGAGGCGATCGGTGCGGCCCTTGGGCTGGCGCCGCACGAGATCGGCTTCGAGAATCACCGCGTCTCGTTCTGGTCGGCGGGTGTGCCCTATGTCACCATCCCGGTCGCCAATCTCGAGGCAGCGGGCCGAATCCGGCTGGACAACCAGGCGTGGTCGGAACTGGCACCGCGTAAGAGCGAGTGGGCCTTCGCCAGCCCCTATGTGTATTGCCGCGAGACGGTGAACCACGACGGCGCGTTCCATGTCCGCATGATCGTGCCGGGCACGCCGTCCTATGAGGATCCGGCGACCGGCTCGGCGGCGGCCGCCTTCGCCGGCGCCATCATGCATTTCGACGCGCCGACCGACGGTGTTTCGCAACTGTGGATCGAGCAGGGGCTGGAGATGCATCGGCCGTCGCGCATCCGCCTCGAACTGACCGTGCAAGGCGGAAAACTGGCCTCGGCACGCATCGGCGGCAACGCGGTCAAGGTCGCCGAAGGCAGACTGTTCGTCTAACCGCAGACGGGCACTTCGAGCCTGTTCCATCCCGATAAAATCGGGATGGGGCTCGGTCTTTTTGTATGAGCATGATCTCTTCTGAAAACCGGATTCCACTTTTCGGGATCATGCTCCAGGCGATTTGTCGGGAAATGATTCCGGCAGGGCTGGACAGGACCGATGGTGGCGGCTATATGCCCGCCAACGCCGGTTTTTGCCGGCCGAGTGGGTGCGTAGCTCAGTTGGTAGAGCAGCTGACTCTTAATCAGCGGGTCCACAGTTCAATCCTGTGCGCACCCACCAAATTCTTCAAAGACTTGGTGGAAAGACCCTAAAAGCGGGATGTTTCGTCGCCGTCCGGCGGCAGCATTCAGTCGGCGCTATTGGATAGTTGGCCGCAGATAGCTGAGGATCGCCCTCGTTATGGCGAGGACGCCGTCGACGTCTTCGAAATTCGTCTTGCTTTTGCCGACGATCCACTCAAGTTCGGCTTCTTCGGGTAAACGAAGGTCCTTACATACAAACTTGCCCGAAAGCGTAAAGAGGTCCAGTGACCTCGGTTCGCCATCCGAATAATAAGGAAATTGAATAAACAGCCTTATTGGGCCGCCATATCCAAGCTTGAAGGTCATTGAGAATCTAACATCGTGACCAAATCTGTCTTCGAAAATTCCGCTAAAACTAAGGTCCTTGGCATCGTAGCTATGCCATTGCTTCGCCAATCCCAAATAACTCCAAGCCTTTAGAGTATGGGCTTTCAGTTCTTTGCGATTGGGGAATCTTGCCTTTTCAGGATCAAAATGAAATGGCTGATCGACGTAAGCTGTTTCGGTTCTCCACTCCTCGGCAGCATTGCGAAGATCTTCGAAAATCTGAATGATTTTTGGATTTTTCTGCGCACCGGAATAGATTGAAATCCGCCACTGAGAAATCATCTCGCGCAGTTCTTCGACCGTATGGCCCGATCGCTCTGCCCAGTCCTCCGTCGCCAGTATCCACGGCGAATTGTATTTCAGCCCTGCAAAAGCTCCGCTCTTGCTGTCGAAATCTCCGATAATCCGAGCAAGAATATCGCGAAGCCCCTGTTTGGGGTCTCCGAAAATCTGTGAGGGCTCGTTCATCAAACGCAGTCCGGGCGTTGGGGCCTACTTCTCCGATACTCCAGCCTCGGCAAAACTTGCCATGCGGGTGTGGCACTCCAGCGCCGAGCGGACGATGTTGACGGCGAGGCAAGCGCCGGAGCCTTCGCCGAGCCGCATGCCGAGATCGAGCAACGGCGGTAGGCCGAGCGCTTCGAGCAAGCCGCGATGGCCCGATTCGGCCGAGACGTGTGCTGCGATCGTATGGGCGAGCCCTGCCGGGTGCAGCCTTGCCAGCGGGGCGGCGGCGGCTGTGCAGACGAAGCCGTCGAGCAGCACGGGTATGCCCAAATGGCGGGCGGCGAGCGTGGCGCCGAAGATGGCGGCGAGTTCGCGCCCGCCGAGTGCAGCGGCAACCCCCAGCGGATCGGAAAGGGCGGCGGCATGGCGCTTCAGGCCGGCCTCGATGGCGACCACCTTGCGCTTGAGGCCAGCGTCGTCGACGCCGGTGCCGCGGCCTGTCCATTTTTCCGCACCGCCGCCGAACAGCGCTGCCGAAATAGCAGCGGCCGGCGTGGTGTTGCCGATGCCCATTTCGCCGAAGCAGACCAGATCGAGGTCTTTCGTCACCGCGTCATAGCCAGCTGACACGGCTGCGAGAAACGCCTTGTCGTCCATCGCCGGCCCTTGCGTAAAATCGCCCGTGGGATGGTCGAGATCGAGCGGAATGACGTCGAGTTCGGCGCCGGCGATGCGGGCGAGCTGGTTGATGGCGGCACCACCGCCGGCGAAATTCGCCACCATCTGCACCGTGACTTCGGAAGGATAGGCCGACACGCCTTGCGCGGTGACACCGTGGTTGCCGGCGAAGACAAAGACCTTCACCCGGTCGAGTTTTGGCATATCGCGGCCCTGCCAGCGTGCCAGCCATGCTGCGATTGTTTCCAACCTGCCGAGGCTGCCTTGCGGCTTGGTCAGTGTGTCCTGGCGGCGGGCGACAGCATTTGCGGCGGCATCGCTGCCGGCGGGTAGATCGACGCAAGCGGTGCGCAGTTCATCGAGCGATTTGAAGGGCATGGGGGCAAAGTCTCCGAAGGGAATCAGGCCAAGGGGGAATCAGGAGAGAGCTACGGAAGCGACGAGCAGCACGGCGATCTCGCTCAGCTGCTGCAAAGCGCCGATCGTGTCGCCGGTCTGGCCATCGATCTGGTTGAGGCAAAGGGCGCGGAAGGCGGCAAACAGCAGGCCAAGCAGGACAAGCGCGACAATGGCGCCGCCGAGCCCAAGCAACAGCAGCGGTATCGCGCCGAGCACGGCACCGGCGATGGCGGTTTCGAACGAGACGGTACCGGCATCCGCCGAGAGACCATCGGACCGGGCCGGGGGCAAAAGATGCATGAAGGCGCCCAGCACGCCGCGCGAGGCGGCATGTGCGGCCACGAGAGCGAAGAGGGCCTGCGTGGGTTCGACGAATTCCTGCAGCGCGCTCCAGCGGATCAGCAGCGACAGAACGAGTGCTGCGGCACCGTAGGCGCCAATGCGGCTGTCGCGCATGATGTCGAGTTTGCGGCCGCGCGATTTGCCGCCACCAAAGCCATCGGCGACGTCGGACAGCCCATCCTCATGCAGGCAGCCGGTGGTGAGCACGGTTGCCACAAGGGCAAGGGCCGCCGCCGGGCCCATGGCGAGGCCAAACCGTTCCGCCGTGGCAAAGACGATGGCGCCGATCAGGCCGACGACAAGGCCGGCGACCGGGGCGGCCCAGATCGCGGCTGCAAGGCTGCGGCCGCGAAAGTCGAAGACGGGCAGCGGCAGCCGGGTGAAGAAGACCAGGCAAAGCGCGATATCGCTAGGGATTTGCCGGGGCGAACGGCTGAAGTTCTGGAATTTGAGCCGGATTTCTTCCCAAAACCGGCTGCCATTTTTCGGGATCATGCTCTAGCCCCTCGCAATGGCGTGGAAGAAGGTGCCGCTGACATGGCCGCGCCGGTAACCCGAGGCGCCAATGGGGTTGCCCTGGCCGTCGGCGAGGTCGGCCAGCGGCTCGTCATAGCCCGTCGCGATCATCTGCGCATAATGGAATTCGTGCCCGCGGATCAGTGCACCTTGCGCGCCCAACGGACAATCGGTGCGAAGCCGTGCCTCGCGGTAACCGAGATTCATCTTGCGTTTGGCAAAGCTGGTGGAGTGACCGAGCAAGCCGAGCATTCCGTGCGTTTCGCCCGACGCGTCCTCCAGGGCTTCGCCAAGCACCATGAAGCCACCGCACTCGCCATGGATGGGCTTCGTCGCGGCGAATCTCGTCATTCCGGCGCGGAAATTTGTCGCTGCGGCGAGCTTACCGGCATGGAGTTCGGGATAGCCGCCGGGCAGCCAGCAGACATCGCAGCCTTCGTCGGGTCCGTCGTCGGCGAGCGGCGAGAACGGGACGATCTCGGCGCCGGCCTTGCGCCAGGAGGCCGCCACATGCGGATAGAGGAAGGTGAAAGCGGCATCTTCAGCCAGTGCAATGCGCTGGCCGGGCGGCGATAGCGCGTCGTCAAAGCCGCCCGGCGCCGGGGTGAGGGGGGTCGCCAAGGCCATGATGACATCGAGATCGAGCGACTTTTCCGCCATGTCGGCCAGCCGGTCGAGATGCGCCATCAGGTCGTCGTATTCGCCGGCCTGGACGAGGCCGAGATGGCGCTCGGGCAGGTTCAGCGTCGGATCGCGCAGGATGGCGCCGACGACGGGCAGGCCGAGCGCCTCGATGGCATCGCCGGAGAGCCGGCGGTGGCGCTCGCTGCCCAGCCGGTTGAGCACTACGCCAGCCATGCGCACATGAGGATCGTAGGTGGCAAACCCCTTGGCGACAGCGGCCGCAGTGGTCGACTGGCCGGAAACGTCGAGGACCAGCAGCACCGGCAGGCCATAGAGGCGGGCGAGGTCGGCTGCGGAGCCGGTGCGGCCGGGAGCCGCCGGAATGCCGTCGAACAGCCCCATGGCGCTTTCGAGGATGACGAAGTCGGTGTCGTCAGCCGCTTGCGCGGCCAGTGCGTTGAGCAGCGATGGCGGCATCGCCCAGCTGTCGAGATTGACGCCGGACAGCCCCGTGGCGGCGGTGTGGAAGCCGGGATCGATATAGTCGGGGCCTGACTTGGCGCCGCGTACTTTCAAGCCCCGCCGGGTCAGCGCGCGCAGGATGCCGATGGTGACGCTGGTCTTGCCCGAGCCGGAACGCGGCGCGCCGATGATGATGGCGCGGGCGCTCACGGGTTGCCCGCCAGTGCCGCGCGCATGGCAACGATGCCGCCAACGACGATCAGCGCCGGCGAGGTCAGCCCGGCGGCGGCGGCTTCCTCGGCAATGGTGGCCAGCGTGGCGACGACGGTCTGTTCCTGCGGCGTCGTCGCGGCAACGATGACTGCCGCCGGCGTCGACGGCGCCAGCCCACCGTCGAGCAGTGCGGCGGCGATGAGGGGCAGATTGGCCATGCCCATATAGACCACGACCGGCTGGCCGGTGCGGGCGATTGCGCCCCAGTCGATATCGTCATCGGAACCGGCGGCGTGGCCGGTGGCCAGGATCACCGCCTTGTTGATGCCGCGCATGGTGGCGGGGATGCCGGTCGCGGCCAGCGCGCTCAGCCCCGATGTCAGGCCGGGCAGTACGCGGAACGGGATCTGTTCCCGCGCCAGTGCCAAGGCTTCTTCACCGCCACGGCCGAAAATATAGGGATCGCCGCCCTTCAGCCTGACGACGCGGCGACCTTCGCGCGCCAGCCGGACCAGCAGGGCGGTGATGTCGTCCTGCTTCATCGAGGGTTTTCCGCCGCGCTTGCCGGCGAAGAAAAGCTCGGCGTTTGCGGCAACAGCGACGACATCGGAAGAGACCAGCGCGTCGTAGACCAGCGCATCCGCCTCGGCCAAAGCCGCCAGCACTTCCAGGGTCAGGCAGCCGGGGTCGCCCGGGCCGGCGCCGGCCAGCCAGACATGGCCGGGCTCAAGGCGGCGCGGCTTGAAATTCAGCCGGGACAACGCCTGCTCGAGCGTGGCGTTCTCGCCCTTGTTCCTGGTGCTGCCGCTCACAATCCGTCCCGTCCGCGAAAGCGCCGCTGGTAATGGGCGTCGTATAATGAACTCTCGCCAAAGCCTTCCGCCGCCAGCGAACGGCCGACGAAGATGATCGCCGTGCGCTCCATCGGATCGGCGGCGAGTTGTGCCTCGATTGTTTCCAGCGTGCCAGTCAGCACGCGCTCGTCCGGCCAGGAGGCGCGGAAGACGATCGCCACCGGGCAATCCCCGCCATAGTACGGCGTCAGCTCGGCGACGACGCGGTCGATGGCGTGGATGGCAAGGTGAATGGCGAGCGTGGCGCCGGTGCGGCCGAAACCGGCCAGCGTTTCTCCAGGCGGCATCTTTGAGGCGCGGCCGGAGATGCGGGTCAGCACCAGGCTTTGCGCGACTTCGGGAATGGTCAGCTCGCGGCGAAGTGCTGCGGCCGCGGCGGCGAAGGAGGGGACGCCCGGCGTCAGCGTGTAGGGAATGCCGTGCTTTTCCAGCCGCCGGATCTGCTCGGCGACCGCGCTCCACACCGACAGGTCGCCGGAATGCAGACGGGCGACATCATGGCCGGCCTTGTGGGCCTCCAGATACGCGGCCTCGATCTCGTCGAGCGACATCGGCGCGGTGTCGATCAGTTCTGTCCCAGGCGCACAGTGCTTCAGCAATTCGGGCGCGACGATCGAACCGGCATGCAGGCAGACCGGGCAGCTTGCCAGCAACCTGGCGCCACGCAGCGTGATGAGATCGGCGGCACCTGGACCCGCACCGATGAAATGCACGGTCATGGCGCATCTCCGCTGATGGCGATGGCGCAGGTGACCGGGCCAAGCACTGTACGGGCTCCAAGCAGCCTCGCGCCCCTGCCGGCGACGGCAAGCGCGGATGCTTCGGAAACCGATGGCGTGCCGGCGAGATCCTGCGAGAGAACGGAATGGCTGAGCGTGGCCGATGAGACTGCGTCGATCGCGGCCTCGTCGGCGACGATGACCGGAAGATTGAGCTGATGTCCGGCGGTGAAAATAGCCTTTTCGTCCTGCTTCAGGGGAGCGGTCGCCAAGGCGGACAACGCTGTCATGGTCAGCCCGTGCGTTTCCAGCGCGGTTTCTATCGCCGCGAGTACGTCTTCGACTGTCACGCCTTTTCGGCTGCCGATGCCTGCGACCATCATGGCTTCACCCAATTCCATTGGGTAACCGGCATGGCAGGCCGCCAGGCCTGCATCGAGCCCACCGGTGATGCGCGGGATATGTTTATGCGGGTAAGGTCGCCGCCAAGCGAGACGTGACGGGCGAGAAGCAGGGTTTCCATCTCCAGCGTCACCGCGTTGGCGACGAGACGGCCGCTGGCGGGCAGGGCTTTGATGGCGGCGTTCAAGACGCCGGCATCACTGCCGCCACCACCAATGAAAACCGCGTCCGGTGTGTCCAGCCTGGCAAGCGCCTTGGGCGCCCTGCCTTGCACCACGATCAGGCCTGGAACGCCACAGGCGGCAGCGTTGCGGCCAATGCGGGCGGCGCGGATCGGGTCCGCCTCGATGGCGATGGCACGCATTGAAGGATGGGCGAGCATCCATTCGATGCCGATGGAGCCGGAGCCGGCGCCGATGTCCCACAGCAACTCGCCGCGGCGTGGCGCCAGCGCCGACAGGGTGATAGCGCGGATTTCGCGCTTGGTGATCTGGCCGTCATGGTCGAACAGATGATCGGCAAGGCCAACCGTGAGCGGCAGGACGCGCGCTTCAGGACCCGATTCAACGTCGATCGCCAAAACATTGAGCGGATTGATGTTTTCGAGGTCGAAGGCATCGGCGCGGGCCGAGCGTAGGTTTTCGTTCAGACCGCCCAGGGCCTCAAGAACCGTCAGCCGCGATGCGCCAAAGTCGAGTTCGGTCAGCAGGCGCGCGATTGCAGCAGGCGCGGCGGCGTCCGACGTCAGCGCCAAAATGCGCGCGTTCGGCTGCAGCAACGGCCGGATCAGGTCGAGCGGCCGGCCATGCAGCGACACGGTCTCGATGTCCGGCAACGGCCAGCCAAGGCGGGCCGCTGCCAGCGAAACGGCCGATGGTGCCGGGATGACATGCATCTCCTGGGCCTTCACCTTGCGGGCGAGGGTGGCGCCAACCCCATGGAAGAACGGATCGCCGGAGGCGAGCACGCACACGTTTCTGCCGGCAAGCGCCAGCACATCAGCCATCTCGGCATCGAAAGGAACCGGCCATGGTCGCGCCTCGCCCTTGGCGAAGGAGGCGACAAGGGCGAGGTGCCGCTTCCCACCGAAGATGATCTCCGCCTTGGCGATCAGCCGCTTGGCCTCGTCGCCGAGACCCGCTAAACCGTCCTCGCCGATGCCAACGACTGTAAGCCATCTTGAGTTGAGCTTGGCGCCGCGCGGACCCTCAGCAGGCATGATGACCCACCGCATTCTGATCCTCGGCGGAACCACGGAAGCCCGGCAGCTGGCCGGAAAACTGGCGGCGCGTGCCTCGGTCACGCTGTCGCTGGCCGGCCGTACCGAAAGCCCGGTTGCGCAAGGCGTGCCTGTGCGAACCGGAGGGTTCGGCGGCGCCGAGGGGCTGGCTGCCTATCTGCAGGAGACGGGCATCGACCTTCTGATCGACGCCACGCATCCTTATGCGGCGCGAATCTCGGCCAATGCAGCGCAAGCCGCGCGCGTGGCCGGCGTGCCGATCGTCGCCTTGCGGCGACCGGGCTGGGAGCCTGTAGAAGGCGACCGCTGGACGCAGGTCGATATCGTCAGCGACGCCGTGCAAGCGCTGGGTCCGGCGCCTCGTCGCGCCTTTCTGGCGCTGGGCCGGCAAGAGGTTGCCGCTTTCGAAGCAGCGCCCCAGCATCACTATCTCATCCGCAGCGTCGATGCGGTCGAGCCGAAGCTGGCCGTTCCCGATGCTCACTATCTTTTGGCCCGGGGGCCGTTTCGCGAGGCGGAAGAACGCGCGCTGCTCGAAGAGCATCGCATCGACATCGTGGTGTCCAAGAACAGCGGTGGTGACGCAACCTATGGCAAGATCGCTGCGGCGCGAGCACTTGGCATCGAGGTGGTCATGGTCCGCAGGCCGGCCTTGCCGGATGTTCCTTCGGCTGAAACCGTCGAAGCGCTGGCCGCCATTGTCAACCAGTTCGGGGCCGATCATCTTCTCTGACCCGTGGACGAGCGCGGCGTGTAGACCAGCGCGGGTCTGTCGTCGCGCTTGATGATCCTGGTTTCTGGCGAGCCGATGATGATGCAGGTCGCCATGTCGGCTTTTTGTGCGTCGACATCGGCCAGTAGGAACACGTCGATGCGCTCGTCCGGACGGCCGGCGGCACGGCCGAAAATGACCGGCGTGGTGCCGGGCAGGATCGCGGTCAGGCATTCGAAGGCGCGGCCGAGCTGCCAGGGGCGCGCCTTGCTGATCGGATTGTAGAGCGCGATGACGAAGCCGGCGCCGGCCGCCGCCAGCAGGCGCAGCTCGATCAATTCCCAGGGCTTCAGATTGTCGGACAGCGAAATGGCGCAGAAATCATGGCCGAGCGGGGCACCGATGCGGGCGGCAACCGCGAGCATAGCGGTGATGCCGGGCACCACATTGACATCGACTGCACGCCATTCAGCCGGGCCGGCCTCGATCGCCTCGCAGACTGCAGCCGCCATGGCGAAGACGCCGGGGTCGCCACCGGAAACGACGGCGACGTCATGGCCTTCCGCGGCTTTGGTCAAGGCGTCCTTGGAGCGGGCGAGTTCCTCGCGGTTGTCGGAGGCAACGCGAGTCTGGTCCGGGCGCAATTCGAGCCGGTCGAGATAGGGCTTATAGCCATAGAAGAACGCTGCCTGCGCCACCGCGTGGCTGGCCTCAGGCGTCACCTGATCGGCATTGCCGGGCCCGAGCCCGATGACGGTGATACGGCCGCTCATGCCTGCGCTCCCAAGGCGCCGGGCCGGCCGGACCAGCCGGCGACCAGCACGATGGCAAAATAAGGCGCCTTGTCGTCCTGCTTGTCGGCAAGTCGCATCGAGACGCTGCCGGCCATGGTGCCGCGCTCGACATAGACGGCGCGCGCCAGCTTGCCGGTTGCCTCCAGCGCCCGCCTGATCTTGGGCAGGTTGCGGCCGACCTTCATGATGACGGCGGCGTCGGTGTCGGCCAGCCGCCGGGTGAGTTCGAACTCGCTCATCGTGCCGGGCAACACCGTCAGCACATCGTCGCCCTGGACGATCGGCAGGCCGGTCGCCGACCAGCAGCCGGACATGGCGGTGACGCCTGGAATGACCTCGGTCGGAAAGCGATGGGCGAGCCGCACATGCAGGTGCATGTAGGAGCCGTAGAACAGCGGATCGCCCTCGGACAGCACGGCAACCATCCTGCCTGCTTCAAGGTGTTCGGCGACCTTCTCGGCTGACTCCTCGTAGAAACCGGCGATCTGCGAACGGTAGTCGTCGTGATCCTTGTCGATTTCGGTGGTGACGGGATAGAGCAGCGGCAGTTCCGTCATGCCCGGGCGGAATTGGGCTTCGACGATGGCGCGCGCGTTGCTGTTGTTGCCGCGCTTGGCGAAATACGCCACGACATCGGCCTCGGCCAAGGCTCGAGCGGCCTTCAGCGTCAACAGTTCGGGGTCGCCGGGACCGGTGCCGACGCCGACGAGACGGCCTTTGGGGAGCGCGTTCACAGGCCAGGCCTCGCCAAGGCGTTGAGTGCGGCGGCAGTCATGGCGCTGCCGCCAAGCCGGCCGCGCACGATGGCATAGGGCACGCCATAGGAATTCTCGGCCAACGCATCCTTGGATTCGGTCGCGCCGACGAAGCCGACCGGCATGCCGATGATCGCCGCCGGCTTCGGCGCACCGTCGCGCAGTTTTTCCAGCAAATAGAAGAGCGCGGTCGGCGCATTGCCGATGGCGACCACCGAACCGGCCATGCGCTCTCCCCACAGGTCGATGGCGGCCGCGGAGCGGGTGTTGCCGATCTCGCTCGCAATTTCGTGTGTGCCCGGGTCGCGCAAGGTGCAGATCACCTCGTTGCCGGCCGGCAGCCTGGCGCGGGTGACGCCATGCGAAACCATCTCGGCGTCGCAGAAGATCGGCGCACCAGCCGAAAGTGCCGTGCGCGCGGCGGCAACGAAATCCGTCGCAAAGACAAAATGGCTGGCAGCTTCGACCTGACCGCAGGCATGGATCATGCGGATGGCGACATCGGCCTCTGCTTCGGAGAAGCGCGACAGGTCGGCCTCGGCGCGAATGATGGCGAAGGAGCGCTCGTAGATCGCCGTGCCGTCGTGGATGTAGTCGTAGGCGGCCATGCTCATTCCTGTCGGTAAGCCTCGGCGATGCCGGCCGCGCCAAGCCTTGTCAGGCAAGCGGCGGCGGATTCGCCGGGAAGTCGTGCGCTGCGGATCGCTGCCGCGACGCGGCTGATGCCACGCGCGGCGTCATAGCCCGGCCTGTAGCCGGCAGGAAGGCCCTTTGCCGTCGCGTTCACGACAAGTCCGGCTCCGTTTTCGCCGCCGACCAAGGTGAGCGCTGCTTTGCCCGGATGGGCGCAGCCCTTGGCGCAGCCGGAAATGTGCAGGGTGAAGTCGAGGATGTCGGCACTTTCAGCGGCAATCGCCTCGGCAATGTCGCGCGTGGCGATCCGGCCGGAGGCGCAGGCCGGCGTCCCGGGGCAAGCGGCGATGCGTGTGCGCGGATCGGCGGCGTCGGTGACGAATCCGAGGGTGGTTGCTGTGTCCTGAAGGGGCCGGTTGGCGGCTGTCGGCTGGCCGAGGAAGAGCAGGGTACGGCCGGGGGCCAGGCGGATTTCTGACGTGCCGAGGGCGAGGGCGCTTTGGGCAAGGTCGATGATCTTATCCGCTGGCATGCTGCCATAGGGCAGGGCAATGGCGACGGCGGTATTGGGGGCGGCCAGGTTGAAAATGCCAATGGGTAAGGGAGTCGGTGGCGCAGGAAGGCGATCCTGCCCACCCCCCTCTGTCCTGCCGGACATCTCCCCCGCAAGGGGGGAGATCGGCAGTTCTGCCGCCGGCTCTCCTTTTGGACGCTGAGTGATTGCTGCAACGCCTGCGACTAGCGAAAGCGGAGATGAGAGCGCAACCTCCCCCCTGTCGGAGGAGATGTCCGGCAGGACAGAGGGGGGTGGGACGGAGTGCCAACTTGCAAGAGAAGCTAGCTGCCTCTCCGTCAAATCCCTTGCATGGGCTTCGCGGCCCTTCTCAGCAGTCATCCTGAGCACGGCAATGGCAATGTCGCATGCAGCATCGTCTTCCACCGTGGCCAGCGGCTTCGCATTCCGCCCATCACCCGCGACAGACACCTGCCACCGAACTCCCGCATCGCTGCGCGTTGCGGCAAGCCGCACATCGGCCGTCACCGCATCCAGTCGAAGCTGTCCGCCGCCGTCGACAACGATCGAAACCTTCGGGCCGAGCCGTTGCGCGAGCCCGGCTTCCTCGACCGCTGCCCTGATCCGTTCAGCCAGCGGCCGGGAATTGGCAATCTCCTGCGGATCGATGCCCGCCAGCGGCCCGGTCTCGACCGGCACGCCGGTCCGCACCGCGATATCAAGCGCATCGACCTCCGTCGCCAGCAGCGGGGCGCTTTCCGATGTCAGGCCGCGTATCTGCAGACTGCCGCGCGCGGTGACTTCCATGATGCCGTTGCCGTGCCGCAGGGCCGATTCGGCGAGTGCGATCAAAAGCTTTGGCGACAATCCTCCAGAAGATGGACCCCCAGCAACGGGGTTGAGCCGCACCAGCAGGCCATCGCCGGTCTGCATGGGGGCTGCCAGAGCCGGGCAGGCGCCGCGACGCAAGAAGGCGTTCATGCCGCAACCCCAAGCGCTTCAGCCTCGGCAATCAGGGCGGCGAGATCGTCGTCGATGGAATTGCGCAAGGGATGCCAGAGCCCGCGCCGCCGCGCCGACTGGAAGCGCTCGGCGATGACTTTGGCGGCGGCAGGGTTCTCGCGCAGGATGAAGGCGCGCACCAGGGGATCGCCGAGATAGGCATCATGCACCGCCTCGATCAGCGTGCCTGATATTGCGAGGGTGGTTTCGGCAAAGCCGACCAGCCGGTCAACGGTTTCGGCGAATTCGGAGGCGCCGCGCGGGCCGTGGCGCATCTGCCCTGATATGAAGCGGGCATTGACGGCGCGGGCCCGTACGACGCGAGCCACCGCCTCGCCCACCGAACGCGGCTTCGGCTTTTGCGGATCGGTGGTGTCGAGCACGATGACATCGGCATTCCTGCCAAGCGCCGCAAGCGCTGCCGAAAAGCCGCCGATGAAGGCGACGTCAGCGGAACCCTCTAGGATATCGCGGCCGGGATCATCGCCGGTGTGGACGAGAAGATCGGCTTCGGCGATGCGGCCCTCGAAGGCGCCGGTTGCCAAGACGCCTTCGCCCCCTGCGCCGCCATAGGCATGCGAGGTGGCGTCGAGATAGGCGCGGCCGATTTCTTCGCGCGCCGCCCAGTCGCCGCTCGACAGCAAGTCCTCGACGCCGGCGCCGTAGGTGCCGGGCGAAGTGCCGAAGATGCGCGGGCTGATCTTGCCATCCGCGCGGGTCTTGGCCGCCAGCGGGTTTTCCGAATCCTCCTCGTCGCGGGCGGCAACGGCGTTGGCCGCGGTATCGATCAGCGCGATCTGGGTTGGGAACATGTCTCGGAACAGGCCCGAAATGCGCCAGGTGACGTCGACGCGTGGTCGGCCGACGGTTGCCGGCGGTAGCACCTCGATGCCGGTGATGCGGCCGGTCGCGGCATCCCATTGCGGCCGGCAGCCCATCAGCGCCAGGCCCTGTGCGATCTCCTCGCCGCCGGTGCGCAGCGAGGCTGAGCCCCAGAGGTCGATGACCAGCGAACGCGGCCAGTCGCCATGCGACTGCATATAGCCACGCACCACTTCTTCCGCCGCCGCCTTGCCGAGGTCATAGGCGGTCGGCGTCGGCATGGTGCGCGGGTCCGACGTGAACAGGTTGCGGCCGGTGGGCAATACATCGGCGCGGCCGCGCGCCGGCGCTCCTGCCGGGCCGGCCTTGACGTGGCGGCCATCGAGTGCCGCCAGGAATGCCATCGTCTCGGCAGCCGCGCTTTGACGTCGCATAGTGTCAGGCTCGACCTCGGAGGCGCGGCCGTAGATATGCAGCCCGTCCTTGATGGCGAAATCCTTGAGGTCGCAGAGCCAGGCGTCGATGCGGCGCAGCGCCTCGTCGGGCGCGTCGGTTTTGGCGACGCCGGCTTCTGAGGCGAGGCCGGTCTTTTGCGCGGTGTCGACGATCAGCTTTGCCAGACGGTCGCGGCGGCGGCGGTCGAGCCCATCGGCCTGGGCATATTCGTCGACCAGGCGTTCGAGCTTGTGCTGGTCCTCATCGAGGCCGGCGCCGGTCAACGGCGGCGGCAGATGGCCAAGGGTGACGGCGGCGATGCGCCGCTTGGCCTGCGCGGCTTCGCCGGGGTTGGAGACGATGAAGGGATAGATCACGGGCAAGGGACCGGTGACGATCTCGGGAAAGCAGTCTTGGCTGAGCGCAACCGTCTTGCCGGGCAGCCATTCCAGCGTGCCGTGGGCGCCGACATGGACAAGCGCATGAGCGCCGACCGACTTGCGCAGCCACAGGCCGAAGGCGATCAGCGCATGCCGCGGCGGCAGTGTCGGGTCGTGATAATCGGCGCGCCGATCCATTGACCGGCCGCGGTCGGGAGCAAGCGCCACGGTGACGTTGCCGAAGGTGGCGGCGCGGAAGGGGAATTTTGCGGAGGTTAGCGCCTCGCGCAAACCTGTTTCATCTTTCGCCTTACCCCAGGCGCCTTCTACGGCAGCTATCGCCGCCCTCGGCAGTTCGGTTGAGAAGCACAGATAGTCGTCAAGCTTCAGCCCGTGGTTTGAACTTTCCAGCAACTCCAGCAGCGCACGCGGCGTTTGCGGAATCCCGTCAACGGCATAGCCCTCTCCCTTGAGGTCCTGCAGCATCGCCAGCACGCTGGCCGGCACGTCGAGGCCGACGGCATAGCCGGTGCGGCCCGGGGCACTCGGGTAATCCGGGATCAGGATGGCAAGCTTGCGCTCGGCGCGGGGCGTTTCTTGCAGCTTGATGAAGGCCGCGACGCGGTCCGCGACTTGCGCCACACGATCCGGCTCCGGCCGGTTGGCGAAGGCGCGGTGACCAAGTGCTGGATCGACCTCGCTTTCGCCCTTGAAGGAAATCGCGCCGGCCAGGATGCGGCCGTCGAGTTCGGGCAGCACGACATGCATTGCGAGGTCGGCGGGCGCCAGCCCACGCTGGTTGTTTTCCCAGATGTCGCGGCGGGTGGTGGCGACGATGACCTGGAAGACTGGCACGCCGGCACGATCGAACAGGGTTTCGACGCCGGGTTCGGCGCCGGACGCGAAGGCGGTCGCGGTGACGATGGCGGCAGGTTTCAACGAGGCCAGCGCGGTTTCGACGAACGCCAGCGATACCGGGTCCTTGAGGCTCGAGACGAAGATGGGGACCGGCGTCATACCGCGCTGCCGCAGCGCCCCAAAAAGGGCGTCGATCGGTGCGACATCGGCGGCGAGCAGCATCGAGCGGTAGAACAGGATGGGGATGACAGGCTCGGTGTTTCCTTGCCCCTCGAAAGGAAGGGGGACGACCCCGCGACCCGGCTCATAGTAGCCGGCCTTCGGTACCGCGACAGGCGCCGAAATTGTTGCTTCAGACCCTGCCAGCCGCGCCAGCTTCTGCACCAGCGCGCTCATATTGGCCGGACCGCCCTCGCGAAAATAGTCGAGCAGGCCGTCCAGTTCCTCGCGCGGCAGTGTCGAGGCTTCGATCAAGCGCAGATCCTCGTCGCGGCATTCGCCGGGCAGCAGCGCCAGTTTTATACCGCGCGCGCGGGCGGTCGAGGCAAGCTGGTCGCAGCCGTAGCGCCAACAGTCGTAGCCGCCGAGAATGCGCACGAGGATGACTTTGGCATGGCGGGCGACACTGTCGACCCAGAGGTCGACGGACATCGGATGGCGCAGGTCACGCAAAGCCGCCAGCCGCATCGAGGGCAGGCGCTCGGCATCGACCTTCCATGCCGCCGCCAGTCCGGCGAGATCGCTGTCGGTGAAGGACAGGGCCACGATATCCGCCGGCGTCTGCCGCAGATCGACCGGCTCGGCGAGATCGTCGAGCGAGGCGGAGGTCGTGGTGAGGATGTGCATCGCGGCCCGTGGTTTGCGTCAGCCGGCGAGTATACGCTCGATCGCCGGGCGGTTCAGCCCCTTCAGGCCGATGACGACGAGACGCGAGCGGCGGTCATCCCCGGCCGTCCAGGCGCGGTCGTAGTAGTGATTGACGCGCGGTCCTACGGCCTGCAGCAACAGCCGCATCGGCTTGCCGCCGACCTCGACGAAGCCTTTCACGCGCAGCACGTTTTCTTCCTCGGCGGCGGTGGCGACGCGCTTTGCCAGCTCGTCCGGATTGGCGATCGAGGCAATGTCGATGACGAAAGAGTCGAAGTCGTCGTGCTCGTGGTCGAGTTCGTCGTCGTGATGGGTCTTGCGGTTTTCGATGTCGTCCTCGACGGCAAGACCAAGACCGAGCAGCACCGAGGGATCGACCTTGCCCTGCGATGTCGGCACGATCTTCACGGCGCGAGCGATGTGCTCGTTGATGATGGCGTTGGCGCGGGCGGAGCCGGCGGTGTCCATCAGGTCGCTCTTCGACAGGATGATCAAGTCGGCGCAGGCGATCTGGTCCTCGAACACCTCCTCGACCGGATCGTCGTGATCGAGCGTCTCATCCTGGGCGCGCTGTGCCTGAAGTGCGTCCATGTCATTGGCGACGCGGCCTTCGGCGAGTGCGGGACCGTCGACGACTGCGATGACACCATCGACCGTCACGCGGCTCTTCACCGTCGGCCACTGAAAGGCCTGGACCAGTGGCTTGGGCAGAGCCAGGCCCGAGGTCTCGATCAGGATGTGGTCGACCTTCGGCGACAGCGACAGGATCTGGTCGAGCGCCGGCACGAAATCGTCGGCAACGGTGCAGCAGATGCAGCCATTGGCCAGTTCGACGATGTTTTCCTCCGGGCACGTGTCGATGCCGCAGCCCTTCAGGATATCGCCGTCGATGCCGATGTCGCCGAACTCATTGACGATGATGGCGATCCGCTTGCCGCCGGCATTTTCCAGGAGATGGCGGATCAGCGTCGTCTTGCCGGCGCCGAGGAAGCCGGTGACGACGGTGCAGGGGACGCGGGAGACGGAGGCAGTCATGATCAGTCCTTCAGCAGGTCGAGGGGAGGGATGCGGGCCACGAGGCCGCGCTTGAGGCTATCGGGACGGCCGCGCCACGGGATCAGGCCGTCGGTCGAGGTGGCGAAGAGTTTGGCGCCGGTGACGAGATCGGCACCGCTGGCTGTGGTCAGGTCGCCGAAGACGTAGCTCCAGCAGCCATCGCGCAGGATGGCGGCACTGAGCCGGCGCTTGCAATTGCCGAGGCATTCGACGCTGCGGACGCGGATGTCTTCGCCAGATGCAGCGCGGCGTGTATCATCCGCAAGCAGTTCGCCGGCGCGGGGATGGGCGTCAGAACCGGTTTCATCACGACAGGAGGCACAGACGATGACGGTCACGCCGGCAAGGGCATCGCTCTCGCCGGACGAATTGTCCGCTGTGCCAGCCGAAAAACTGCTGTCGTGGTCCAAAAATCGGGCTCCTTGCCCGGAAACCCGCCGGGCGATCGGATTCTATAGTCGCAGACGGCAGGTCTCCTGGCTCGCGGGTCATCGCCTTGGGTAGCCGCCTTCCCGGGAATCCCCAGTGGCTTTCGGCCTTGGCTCTTCGCTTACAGTTGCGGGGACAGCCGCGGATTTGAAATCGGAATTTCGCACCGCATTCCCTCTTGGCTCCTCTCGTTGAAGAGAAGAGACCGTCTGCGGCGGATTTAGGCTTTTGCGGGCAGTGGTGTCAACGTGGGCTTACGACACGGTCAGGTCGGCCAGCGCCGGACCCAAATCACCGGCTGATGTCACCTCTATACGTTTAAGTCCGAGCCAGCCCTGCATCTGCTTCAATTCTTCGAAGAGTTCTGCAGCGGTTTCAGGCGGCGCGCCGGGCTCTGCGTAAGCAGCATGGACCCGCAGGACACCGGCTGGCCGGTCGGCCTTGAGGTCGACGCGGCCGACGATCCGGTCGCCGAGCAGGAACGGCAGGACGTAGTAGCCATACTGGCGTTTATCGGCCGGGGTGTAGATCTCGATGCGGTAGTGGAAATCGAACAGCCGCTCGGTGCGCGACCGTTCGAAGACGACCGGATCGAACGGCGCCAGCAAAGCGCGGGCCTTGATTTTTCGTGGCAAACGCGCGTCTTTATGAAGATAGGCCGGCTTGTCCCAGCCTTCGACACGCACAGGCAGCAGTTCGCCTGTTTCAACCAGTTCCTCCAGTCGGCCCTTCATGTCGGCGGGCGACAGGCGGAAATAGTCGCGCAGGTCGCCTGATGTCGCGATGCCGTGGGCTCGGGCGGAAATGCGCAGCAATTCGCGGTGCGCGTCCTCGGCGGCGGGCACCGGCAGGTCGAGGATCGCCTGCGGCAGCACGCGTTCCGGCAGATCGTAGAACCGCTCGAAACCGCGACGGTGCGCCGTTGTGATGCGCCCGGCCCAGAACAGCCATTCGAAGGCGTGCTTGGCATGGCTCCAGCCCCACCAGCCGCCCGAGCCTTTCTGGCCTTCGAGCGCGGAAGCGGCGATCGGCCCGCGCTCGGCGACCTCGCGATAGATCTGTTCGATGTAGCCAGCGTGTTCGCGGCCCCATTTGGCGAGGCCGAGATACATTTCGTCGCCGCGCTCGGCCCGCTGCATGCGCCAGCGCATCAGCGGGTAGGTCTCGACCGGCAGGAAGGAGGCTTCGTGTGCCCAGTATTCGAACACCGTGCGTTTGCGCGTCACGGCGGCGTTGTCGAGCAGAGCGAGCGGGTAGGGGCCAAGGCGCGAATAGAGCGGCATATAGTGGGCGCGCACCACCGCACTGACGGAATCGATCTGCAGCAGGCCGGTGCGGGAGAGAACGCGGGCGAAATGGCGGCGGTCGGGCGTACCGGCGGGGCGGGGATCGAGAAACCCCTGGGCTGCGAGCGCGATGCGCCGGGCCATGGCAAGCGAGAACTTTTCCTTCATGCAGGCATCACTCTGAGGGTGGTTGGCCGAAGTTCTGATGGGTGATTCCGGCCCATGCTAGCAGGATTTTGGCGGCAACCATGTCAGGAGACAAAAGTGGAGTAAAAAGCGAAGGAAATCAAACAGGAGCGGATCGGACCAGTTTCCTCGGATATGCCGTCCAGCACCGCGTTTTGAACAAGGTTTGACTTGCTTCGCTGGAAGTGCTGCGCTAACCCTCGCCGCGTTGCAGCATAGGCCCTTAAAACGGTTCAGCGGTTAAACTGTCACGCTTCCGCATTAGGGTCCGGTGCTGTAATCAACGTGGATTGGCGCCAACGGAAAGCCGAGCATGAACGCACTTCTAGGTTCATACCTGCCCATCGTCCTGTTCATCGGCGTGGCCCTGGTCGTCGGGCTGGCGCTGCTGGCCGCCCCCTTCCTGGTCGCCTACCGCAATCCCGATCCCGAAAAGCTTTCCGCCTACGAGTGCGGTTTCAACTCGTTCGACGACGCCCGCATGAAATTCGACATCCGTTTCTACCTGGTGTCGATCCTGTTCATCATCTTCGACCTGGAAGTGGCTTTCCTGTTTCCGTGGGCGGTGTCGTTCTCGAAGATCGGCATGCTCGGCTTCTGGTCGATGATGGTCTTCCTGGCGGTGTTGACCATCGGCTTTGCCTATGAATGGAAAAAAGGAGCGCTGGAATGGGATTGAACGACAGTTCCGGCACGCTCGTCGCGCCGAAGCCGAAGGGCCTGATCGATCCCAACACCGGCAGGCCGGTGGGGTCCGACGATCCTTTCTTCCTCGAGATCAACAACGAACTGGCCGACAAGGGCTTTCTCGTCACCTCGACTGAGGCGCTGATCACCTGGGCGCGCAGCGGTTCGCTGATGTTCATGACGTTCGGCCTCGCCTGCTGCGCGGTCGAGATGATCCATACTTCGATGCCGCGCTACGATTCGGAGCGGTTCGGCGTTGCGCCGCGCGCGTCTCCGCGCCAGTCCGACATCATGATCGTCGCCGGCACGTTGACCAACAAGATGGCGCCGGCGCTGCGCAAGGTCTATGACCAGATGCCGGAGCCGCGCTACGTCATCTCGATGGGCTCCTGCGCCAATGGCGGCGGCTACTATCACTATTCCTATTCGGTGGTGCGCGGCTGCGATCGCGTCGTGCCGGTCGACATCTATGTGCCCGGCTGCCCGCCGAGCGCCGAAGCGCTGCTTTACGGCATTCTTCTGTTGCAGAAGAAGATCCGCCGCACCGGCACGATCGAACGGTAAATCCATGACCGCATCCCTGAGCGAACTGTCGACCTATCTCGGCGAGAAGCTGATCGGCCGCGTGAATGACGCGGTGATCGCCTACGGCGAACTCACCGTCCATGTCGAGCCGCGCAACCTGGTCGAGGTGATGACTTTCCTGCGCGACGATGCACGCTGCCAGTTCATCTCGATCATCGATGTCTGCGGCGCCGACTATCCGTCGCGGGCCAAGCGCTTCGACGTCGTCTATCACCTGTTGTCGCCGAAGCAGAACGTGCGCATCCGCGTCAAGGTGCAGGCCGACGAGGAGACGATGGTGCCGTCGATCACCGGCGTCTATCCCGGCGCCGACTGGTTCGAGCGCGAGACCTACGATCTTTATGGCGTGCTGTTCTCCGGCCACCCCGATCTGCGGCGCCTGTTGACCGACTATGGGTTCGAAGGCCATCCGCTGCGCAAGGATTTCCCGCTGACCGGCTTCGTCGAGGTGCGCTACGACGACGAGGCCAAGCGCGTCATCTATGAGCCGGTCGAGCTCAAGCAGGAATTTCGCAATTTCGATTTTCTCTCCCCTTGGGAAGGCACGGACTACGTGCTGCCTGGGGATGAAAAAGCCAAGACGAATTGAGGCGCCAGAATGGCTGAAACCTCCGTCCGCAACTTCAACATCAATTTCGGCCCGCAACACCCTGCGGCGCACGGCGTTTTGCGCCTCGTTCTGGAGCTGGACGGCGAAGTCGTCGATCGCGTCGATCCGCATATCGGGCTGCTGCATCGCGGCACCGAAAAGCTGATCGAGGCCAAAACCTACCTGCAGGCGGTGCCTTATCTCGACCGGCTCGACTATTGCGCGCCGATGAACCAGGAGCATGCTTTCGCGCTGGCCGCCGAGCGCCTGCTCGGCATCGAAGTGCCGAAGCGTGGCCAGCTGATCCGCGTGCTCTACTGCGAGATCGGCCGCATCATGTCGCACATCCTCAATGTGACGACGCAAGCGATGGACGTCGGCGCGCTGACGCCGCCGCTGTGGGGCTTCGTCGAGCGCGAAAAGCTGATGGTGTTCTATGAGCGTGCCTCCGGCTCGCGCATGCATGCGGCCTATTTCCGCCCCGGCGGCGTCCATCAGGACCTGCCCCAGAAGCTGGTCGAGGACATCGGCAAGTGGATCGACCCGTTCCTGAAGTCGATCGACGACCTCGATCAGTTGCTCACCGGCAACCGCATCTTCAAGCAGCGCAATGTCGACATCGGCGTCGTCTCGCTGGCCGATGCCTGGGCCTGGGGCTTCTCGGGCGTGATGATACGTGGTTCGGGCGCGCCCTGGGACCTGCGCAAGTCGCAGCCCTATGAATGCTATTCGGAAATGGATTTCGACATTCCGATCGGCAAGAACGGCGACTGTTTCGACCGCTACCTCGTGCGCATGGAAGAAATGCGCCAGTCGGCGAAGATCATGCGCCAGTGCGTTGACCTTTTGCTCGGCAAGGAGAGCACCGGCCCGGTGTCGAACCTCGACGGCAAGGTGGTGCCGCCGAAGCGCCAGGCGATGAAGCGCTCGATGGAAGCGCTGATCCATCACTTCAAGCTCTACACCGAGGGCTACCGCGTGCCGGCCGGCGAGGTCTATGCGGCGGTTGAAGCGCCGAAAGGCGAATTCGGCGTGTATCTCGTCTCGGACGGCTCCAACAAGCCGTACCGCTGCAAGCTGCGCGCCCCCGGTTTCGCGCATCTGCAGGCCATGGATTTCCTCTGCCGCGGCCACATGCTGGCCGACGTCACCGCCGTTCTCGGCTCCCTCGACATCGTGTTTGGTGAGGTCGATCGCTAAATGTCAGTCCGCCGTCTCGCAGAAGCCAGCGTCCAGCCAGCATCCTTCGCCTTCAATCGGGCGAATGCGGCAGCGGCGAAGCAATGGCTCAAGAAATATCCCAAGGGCCGTGAGCAGTCGGCGATCATTCCGCTTTTGATGCTGGCGCAGGAGCAGGAAGGCTGGGTGACGAAGGCTGCCATCGAGACGATTTCGGACATGCTCGGCATGCCTCGTATCCGAGGGCTGGAAGTCGCCACCTTCTACACGCAGTACCAGTTGAGCCCGGTCGGCACCCGCGCCCACATCCAGGTTTGCGGCACCACGCCCTGCATGCTGCGCGGCTCGGAAGCGCTGATGGATGTGTGCCGCTCAAAAATCCATCACGACCAGTTTCACACCAACGACAAGGGCACCTTGTCGTGGGAAGAGGTCGAGTGCCTTGGCGCCTGCGTCAACGCGCCGATGGTGATGATCTTCAAGGATACGTTCGAGGATTTGACGCCTGAGCGGCTGGCCGAAATCATCGATCTCTACGGCGCCGGCAAGGGCGCCTCGGTGACGCCAGGGCCGCAGGACGGCCGCACCGGCTCCGAGCCGGCCTCCGGCCTCACGACCCTGAAGAGCGAAAAGGCGATCCTCAAATCGACCCGCGACAGGGAAGCCAGGGAGGCGGCCAAGGCTGCGAAGGCGGCGCCCGACGCGATAATCGCCACGGTCGCGCCCGCTGCCGCTCCTGTCGCACCATCCAATGCCGGCAAGCCGAAGACCGATGCGCCTGAAACCAGCCCGGCCTTGAAGACGCCTTCAAAGACCAAGGTCGCGCCGGCAGCTGAAAAGGCGGCGAGCGTTTCGGCCCCGCCGCATTCGGCCGCCAATGCCAACAAGGCGGCCCCCGAAGTCGAGCAGGTTTCAAAGCAGCGCAACGGTCCGAAGACCAAGGCCGAGCCAGCAGCCGCCTTCAAGGCGCCAGAGATCAAGGTGCCAGCCGCGAAGGCTGACAAGCCGGCCAAGCCGTCGCTCGAGGACAAGAACCGCCCGGCCGGCATCGACAGGCCAGCGCTGGTCGACGACCTCAAGTTGATCTCCGGTGTCGGCCCGAAGATCGAGGGCGTCCTGCATTCCCTGGGCATTTTCACCTTCGCGCAGGTTGCGTCCTGGAAGAAGGCCGAGCGCGAGTGGGTGGACGGTTATCTCGCTTTCCACGGCCGCATCGATCGCGACGACTGGGTCAAGCAGGCCAAGGCGCTCGCCAAGGGTGGCGTCGCCGAATACATCCGCGTCTTCGGCAAGAAACCGGTCTGAGGGACGAAAAATGCTTCAGGACAAAGACCGCATCTTCAACAACATCTACGGCCTCTTCGACAAGTCGCTGGCCGGCGCGATGGCGCGTGGCGCCTGGGACAACACGCCCGGTATCGTCGCCAAGGGGCGCGAGTGGATCGTCAACGAGATGAAGGCATCAGGCTTGCGCGGACGCGGCGGCGCCGGCTTCCCGACGGGTCTGAAATGGTCGTTCATGCCCAAGCAGAGCGACGGCCGGCCGAGCTACCTCGTCATCAATGCCGACGAATCCGAGCCCGGCACCTGCAAGGATCGCGACATCCTGCGCAATGACCCGCACACGCTGGTCGAAGGCGCGCTGCTCGCCGGCTTCGCCATGGGTGCGATTGCCGCCTACATCTATGTTCGCGGCGAGTTCATCCGCGAGCGCGAGGCGCTGCAGCGGGCGATCGACGAGGCCTACGAAGCCAAGCTGATCGGCAAGAACAACACGTCCGGCTACGACTTCGACATCTACATGCACCATGGTGCCGGCGCCTATATCTGCGGCGAGGAGACGGCGCTGCTCGAAAGCCTCGAAGGCAAGAAGGGCCAGCCGCGGCTGAAGCCGCCATTTCCGGCCAATGTCGGCTTGTATGGTTGCCCGACAACCGTGAACAATGTCGAATCCATCGCCGTTGCGCCGACTATCCTGCGCCGCGGTGCGGCCTGGTTCTCGTCCTTCGGCCGGCCCAACAATGTCGGTACCAAGCTTTTTTGCGTGTCCGGCCACGTCAACAACCCGTGCACGGTCGAAGAGGCGATGTCGATCCCGTTCCGCGAACTGATCGAGACGCATTGCGGCGGCATTCGTGGCGGCTGGGACAATCTCCTGGCGGTCATTCCGGGCGGCGCCTCGGTGCCGCTGGTGCCGGCCGAGCAGATCATTGACACGCCGATGGATTTCGACGCGTTGCGCGACCTCAAATCCGGCCTCGGCACGGCGGCTGTCATCGTCATGGACAAGTCGACCGATATCGTGAAGGCGATCGCGCGGCTTTCCTACTTCTACAAGCACGAGAGCTGCGGCCAGTGCACGCCGTGCCGTGAAGGCACCGGCTGGATGTGGCGGGTGATGGAACGGCTGGTGCGCGGCGAAGCGCAGAAGCGCGAGATCGACATGCTGCTCGACGTCACCAAGCAGGTCGAGGGCCACACGATCTGCGCGCTGGGCGACGCGGCGGCATGGCCGATCCAGGGTCTGATGCGGCATTTCCGCGGCGAGGTGGAACGGCGCATCGACGAGTTTTCGCGCAATGCGCACCGGGCCGAGCCGGTGATGGTGGCGGCGGAATAGAGACTTTGTGAATTCGGGCGAAAGCCCGGAGCGGAATGCGGGCAAGTGCCCGATATGAGACAACCGGGGCGGGCGAACGAAGAAACGACCAGGAGATATCTATGGCGCCGTATTCGACACCCTACCCATTGATGCCCAATTTGGACCAGTTCGAGAAGATGAACCAGGATCTGACCAGGATGATGCCGAAGGAGATGGCGAGCGCCGTCAACCTTCTCGCGCATCCTGTGGCGGGTGCCGCGGCGATGTCGGCGCTCGGCATCGGGCTGGCGAACCACGCCTTCGGCGTCTGGCTGGGCGCACTCTCGGGGGCTGCCGAAGCCTCGCAACGGCTGCTGCAGCCGATCGTCGATGATTTCGAGGCGCGCACCGAGCGCTTCCCGGAGACGGAAAAGAGCGCCTCCAAGGCCGCCCGCGCGGCGACCAAGACCTTGATTGCCGAAGCGCAATCCTTCGCGCAGGACGTGACTGACATGGTTGCCAGGGAGGCAGCCGACGCAGTGCCGGTCGCCGATGGCGGCCCAGCAGCAGGCCCGGCTCCGGCCGGGTTGATGCCGGAGGATTTCAGGCAGCCGAAGGCTATGGACAAGCCGGCGGAGCCGTCGGACCTCAAGGCGATATCGGGCATCGGTCCGAAGCTGGAGAAGGTTCTCAATGGCCTGGGTATCTGGACATATGCCCAGATCGCCGCATGGGTGCCGGAAGAGGTTGCCTGGGTCGAGGATTATTTGTCGCTCACCGGCCGTATCGTCCGTGACGATTGGACTGCCCAGGCGTCGGCACTCGCCGTCGGGAAATGAATGAAATGCCGGGTGCGGTTTCGATCGTGCCCGGGACAAGAGATTGCGGGAAATCCGCAGGGGTTTGAGGCGAATGGCAAAGCTCAAGGTCGACGGGAAAGAGATCACTGTACCCGACCACTACACGCTGCTGCAGGCGGCGGAAGACGCTGGCGCGGAAGTGCCGCGTTTCTGCTTCCATGAGCGGCTGTCGATCGCCGGCAATTGCCGCATGTGCCTGATCGAGGTGAAGGGCGGACCGCCCAAGCCGCAGGCCTCCTGCGCCATGGGCGTGCGCGACCTGCGCCCCGGCCCGAATGGCGAGGCGCCGGAGATCTTCACCAACACGCCGATGGTCAAGAAGGCCCGCGAGGGCGTGATGGAATTCCTGCTGATCAACCATCCGCTGGATTGCCCGATCTGCGACCAGGGCGGCGAATGCGACCTGCAGGACCAGGCGATGGCCTTTGGCGTCGATTCGTCGCGCTATCACGAGAACAAGCGCGCGGTCGAAGACAAGTATATCGGCCCGCTGGTCAAGACGGTGATGAACCGCTGCATCCATTGCACGCGCTGCGTCCGCTTCACCACCGAAGTCGCCGGCATTTCCGAACTCGGCCTGATCGGCCGTGGCGAGGACGCCGAGATCACCACCTATCTCGAACAGGCGATGACCTCGGAGCTGCAGGGCAATGTCATCGACCTTTGCCCGGTCGGCGCGCTGACCTCGAAGCCGTTTGCCTTCCAGGCGCGGCCGTGGGAACTGACCAAGACCGAATCCATCGACGTGATGGACGCCGTCGGCTCGGCGATCCGCGTCGACAGCCGCGGCCGCGAAGTGATGCGCATCCTGCCGCGCGTCAACGAGCAGGTGAACGAGGAGTGGATCTCCGACAAGACTCGCTTCATCTGGGACGGTCTGCGCACGCAGCGGCTCGACCGCCCCTATGTGCGCAAGGATGGCAGACTGGCACCGGCAAGCTGGGCCGAGGCCTTCGCCGCGATCAAGGATGCGGTGTCGAAGACGACACCAGAAAAGATCGGCGCCATTGCAGGCGATCTGGCCGCGGTCGAGGAAATCTACGCGCTGAAGCTGCTGATGGCTTCGCTCGGTTCGAAGAACACCGACTGCCGTCAGGACGGCGCGGCACTCGATCCGGCGCTCGGCCGGGCCAGCTATATCTTCAACCCGACCATCGAGGGCATCGAGCAGGCCGACGCGGTGCTGATCATCGGCGCCAATCCGCGCTATGAAGCCTCGGTGCTCAACGCGCGCATCCGCAAGCGTTGGCGGATCGGCAATCTGCCGGTCGGCGTCATCGGCGATGTCGGCGACACGCGCTACGACTATGAACAACTGGGCGCCGGACCGGATTCGCTGAAGGATCTGGCCGACGGCAATGGCAAGTTCTTCCAGACGCTGAAGAAGGCGACGCATCCGCTGATCATCGTCGGCCAGGGCGCGCTGGCGCGCGCCGATGGGGCGGCCGTGCTCGGCCAAGCGGCAAAGCTCGCCGCCGCCGTCAACGCCGCAAGGGCGGACTGGAACGGCTTTGCAGTGCTGCACAATGCGGCCGGTCGCGTCGGCGGCCTCGATCTCGGCTTCGTGCCGGGCGAGAGCGGCAAGAACGTCGCCGGGATGCTGGGCGAGATGGAACTGCTGTTCCTGCTCGGCGCCGACGAAATCGACATTGCCAAGACCGGCGGCGCTTTCGTCGTCTATATCGGCACGCATGGCGACCAGGGCGCGCACCGTGCCAATGTCATCCTGCCGGCGGCAGCCTACACCGAAAAGTCGGCCACCTATGTCAACACCGAAGGCCGCGTGCAGCAGACCAACCGCGCCGGCTTCGCGCCGGGCGATGCGCGCGAGGACTGGGCGATCCTGCGGGCGCTGTCGGACGTGCTGGGCAAGAAGCTGCCGTTCGATTCGCTGCCGCAGCTGCGTGCGAAGCTCTATGGCGAATTTCCGCATCTGGCCCGCATCGATCAGGTCGCGGCCGGCAATGCCGAGGACATCGCCAAGGTGGCGAAGCTCGGCGGGCGGCTGAACAAGGGCACCTTCACCTCGCCGGTCACGGACTTCTACCTGACCAACCCGATCGCGCGGGCATCGGCCGTGATGGCGGAATGCTCGGCACTGGCCAAGAGCGGCTTCAAGCAGGCGGCGGAATAAGCATGGACACTTTCTTCTCCTTCTACGTGCTGCCGGCGCTGCTGATCCTTCTCAAGTCGGTCGTGCTGATCGTCGTGCTTTTGATCTTCGTCGCCTACATCCTCTACGCCGACCGCAAGATCTGGGCGGCGGTGCAGTTGCGCCGCGGCCCGAACGTCGTCGGCCCGTGGGGCACGCTGCAGGCCTTCGCCGATCTTTTGAAGTTCGTCTTCAAGGAACCTGTCATCCCGTCAGGCGCCAACAAGGGCGTGTTCCTTTTGGCGCCGCTGGTGTCGGCGGTGCTGGCGATCTCGGCCTGGGCGGTCATTCCGGTCAACCAGGGCTGGGCGATCGCCAACGTCAATGTCGGCATCCTCTATGTCTTCGCCATCTCTTCGCTCGAGGTCTATGGCGTGATCATGGGCGGCTGGGCGTCCAACTCGAAATATCCGTTCCTCGGTGCGCTTCGCTCGGCCGCACAGATGGTGTCCTATGAAGTCTCGATCGGCTTCGTCATCGTCACCGTGCTTTTGTGCGCCGGTTCGCTCAACCTGTCCGATATCGTCCTGTCGCAGCAGGATGGGCTGGGCACCAAGCTCGGCCTGCCCAATACCTTCCTCGACTGGCACTGGTTGTCGCTGTTCCCGATGTTCGTCATCTTCTTCATCTCGGCGCTGGCCGAGACGAACCGGCCGCCTTTCGACCTGGTGGAAGCCGAATCGGAACTGGTCGCCGGCCACATGGTCGAATACTCGTCGACGCCGTTCCTGCTGTTCTTCCTCGGTGAGTATGTCGCCATCGTGCTGATGTGCGCGCTGGCCACCATCCTGTTCCTCGGCGGCTGGCTGCCGCCCTTCGACTTCGCGCCGTTCACCTGGGTGCCGGGCGTCATCTGGTTCGTGCTGAAGGTCTGCTTCGTGTTCTTCGGCATCTCCATGGTGAAGGCCTTCGTGCCGCGCTACCGCTACGACCAGCTGATGCGGCTCGGCTGGAAGGTGTTCCTGCCTATCTCGCTGTTCATGGTGGTCGCCACCGCCGCCTTCCTCAAGATCACGGGGTTTGCGTGATGTCCGCTCTGTCCCAAGCCGCAAAATCGCTGCTGCTGCAGGATTTCGTCAGCGCTTTCTTCCTGTCGATGCGCCAGTTCTTCGCACCGAAGGAGACGATCAACTATCCGCACGAGAAGGGGCCGACCAGCCCGCGCTTCCGTGGCGAGCATGCGTTGCGCCGCTATCCCAACGGCGAGGAGCGCTGCATTGCCTGCAAGCTGTGCGAGGCGATCTGCCCGGCGCAGGCGATCACCATCGAGGCCGGTCCGCGCCGCAATGACGGCACGCGCCGCACGGTGCGTTACGACATCGACATGGTGAAATGCATCTATTGCGGCTTCTGCCAGGAAGCCTGCCCGGTCGACGCCATCGTCGAGGGGCCGAATTTCGAATTCGCGACGGAGACGCGCGAAGAGCTCTACTACGACAAGGACAAGCTTTTGGCGAATGGCGACCGGTGGGAGCGCGAACTGGCGCGCAACATCTCGCTGGACTCGCCGTATCGCTGATATTTGACGCATGGACGGGGCGAGGGGCCTCGTCCAGAGGATGATCCCGAAAAGTTGCAGACTTTTCGGACGAGATCATCCTCCGGAATTCAGAGTGTCGCATGTTTCTTTCGATCGGGTCTTTCAACCCGATCGGAACATGCGATAGGAACACGAAACTTGCTTACCGGAGGCGGTGGCATAAATCGAACCTGACGCAAGCGTCATGCTCGAACAGGAACCCGGGGGAACCCCATGCTGAGTGGACTAGAGGCGGCCTTTTTCTACCTCTTCGCCTTTGTCGCGGTGGCGTCGGCGTTCATGGTCATTTCGTCGCGCAACCCCGTGCATTCGGTGCTGTTCCTGATCTTGACCTTCTTCAACGCGGCCGGCCTGTTCATGCTGACCGGCGCCGAGTTCCTGGCGATGATCCTGCTCGTCGTCTATGTCGGCGCGGTCATGGTGCTGTTCCTGTTCGTCGTCATGATGCTCGACGTCGATTTCGCAGAGATGAAGGAAGGCGCGCTGCAGTATGCGCCGATCGGCGCGCTGGTCGGGCTGATCCTGGCGGCGGAGCTGATCGTCGTGCTCGGCGGTTACACATTCGCACCGCAGCTCGCCTCGACGGTGTCCAAGCCAATTCCGGACCTCGCCACGCGCTCGAATACGGCAGCACTCGGCGACATCCTCTATACGGACTACCTCTACTACTTCCAGATTGCCGGCCTCGTGCTGTTGGTCGCCATGATCGGCGCCATCGTCTTGACGCTGCGCCATAAGGAAGGAGTCAAGCGGCAGTCGATCGCAGCCCAGGTCGGCCGCACCGCGGCGACCGGCATGGAAATCCGCAAGGTCAAGTCGGGCGAAGGAGTCTGAGATGGTCGTCGGCATCGCACATTATCTGACCGTATCGGCGATCCTGTTCACGCTCGGCGTGTTCGGCATCTTTTTGAACCGCCGGAACGTCATCGTTATCCTGATGTCGATCGAGCTGATCCTGCTCGCGGTCAACATCAACTTCGTCGCTTTCTCGGCGGCACTCGGCGATCTGGTCGGCCAGGTGTTCGCTCTGTTCGTGCTGACGGTCGCGGCGGCCGAGGCTGCCATCGGACTTGCCATTCTCGTCGTCTTCTTCCGCAACCGCGGCTCGATCGCGGTCGAAGACGTGAACATGATGAAGGGTTGACGGAACCACCATGTACCAGGCCATCGTCTTCCTTCCCCTGCTCGGCTTCCTGATCGTCGGCCTGTTCGGCACGTCGCTCGGCGCCAAGGCGTCCGAATACATCACCTCAGGCTTCCTGGTGATCGCGGCGGTGCTGTCGTGGGTTGCGTTCTTCAGCGTCGGCTTCGGCCATGGCGAGGTGTTCACCGTGCCGGTGCTGCGCTGGATCCAGTCGGGCGGATTGGAAGCGTCCTGGGCACTCCGGATCGACACGCTGACGGTGGTGATGCTGGTGGTGGTCAACACGGTGTCGGCGCTGGTCCACATCTATTCGATCGGCTACATGCACCACGATCCGAACCGGCCGCGCTTCTTCGCCTATCTGTCGCTGTTCACCTTCGCCATGCTGATGCTGGTGACCGCCGACAATCTGGTGCAGATGTTCTTCGGTTGGGAAGGGGTGGGTCTCGCGTCCTACCTGCTGATCGGCTTCTGGTACAAGAAGCCGTCGGCCAACGCCGCCGCGATCAAGGCCTTCGTCGTCAACCGCGTCGGCGATTTCGGCTTCGCGCTCGGCATTTTCGGTCTGTTCGTGCTGTTCGGTTCGGTCAATCTGGGCACCATCTTCGCCAATGCGGCGACGTTCATACCAGCCGAAGGCGCGCCGCAAGGTGCCGCCGTGCTGACCTTCCTCGGGCACGCGCTCGACAAGCAGTCGGCAATGACGATCGTCTGCCTGCTGCTGTTCATGGGCGCCATGGGCAAGTCGGCGCAGGTGCCGCTGCACACCTGGCTGCCGGACGCCATGGAAGGCCCGACGCCGGTCTCCGCACTCATCCACGCCGCCACCATGGTGACGGCGGGCGTGTTCATGCTGGCGCGGTTGTCGCCGCTGTTCGAACTGTCGCATTCGGCGCTGACGGTCGTGACCTTCATCGGCGCCTTCACCGCCTTCTTCGCGGCGACCGTCGGCCTCGTCCAGAACGACATCAAGCGCGTCATCGCCTATTCGACCTGTTCGCAGCTCGGCTACATGTTCGTGGCGCTCGGCGTCGGCGCCTACGGTGCCGCGATCTTCCACCTGTTCACGCATGCCTTCTTCAAGGCGCTGCTGTTCCTCGGCTCGGGCTCGGTCATCCACGCCGTCTCCGACGAGCAGGACATGCGCAACATGGGCGGCCTGCGCAAGCTGATCCCGACCACCTACTGGATGATGGTGATCGGCACGCTGGCGCTGACCGGTGTCGGCATTCCGGTGACGGTCATCGGCACCGCCGGCTTCTTCTCCAAGGACGCCATCATCGAAAGCGCCTTTGCCGGCCACAATTCAGTTGCCGGCCTCGCCTTCGTGCTTTTGGTCATTGCCGCCTGCTTCACCTCCTTCTATTCGTGGCGGCTGATCTTCATGACCTTCCATGGCGAGCCGCGGGCGAGCCATGAGGTGATGCACCACGTCCATGAATCGCCGCCGGTGATGCTGGTGCCGCTGTTCATCCTGGCCGCTGGCGCGCTGTTCGCCGGCATCATCTTCCACGGCGCCTTTATCGGCGAGGGCTATGCCGAGTTCTGGAAGGCATCGCTGTTCACACTGCCGGACAACCACATCCTGCACGAAATCCACGAACTGCCGCTGTGGGTCGAGCTCTCGCCCTTCATCGCCATGCTGATCGGCTTAGCGCTGGCCTGGAAGTTCTACATCCGCTCGCCGGAATTGCCGCGAAGCGTCGCCGCCAACCACCGCTTGCTCTACGCCTTCCTGCTCAACAAGTGGTATTTCGACGAGCTGTACGACTTCCTGTTCGTGCGGCCAGCCAAGCGGCTCGGTCGTTTCCTGTGGAAGACCGGCGACGGCACCATCATCGACGGTCTTGGTCCTGACGGCATCTCGGCGCGCGTCATCGATGTCACCGACCGCGTCGTCAAGCTGCAGACCGGCTACCTCTACCACTATGCCTTCGCCATGCTGATCGGCGTTGCCGCACTCGTCACCTGGATGATGCTCTGATGACCGCCTGGCCAATCCTCTCGCTGGTCACCTTCCTGCCGCTGGTTGGTGTGCTGCTCATCCTGTTCATCAATGATGACAGTGAAAACGCGCGCCGCAACATCCGCGCCATCGCGCTGTTGACGACGACGTTCACGTTCATCATCTCGCTGTTCATCTGGACCGGCTTCGACAATTCGCAAGCGGGCTTCCAGTTCGTCGAGAAGGTTGCCTGGCTCGACTCCGGCATCTCCTACCATATGGGCGTCGACGGCATTTCAATGCTGTTCGTCATCCTGACGACGTTCCTGATGCCGCTCTGCATCCTGGCCTCGTGGGAGGCGATCGAGAAGCGCGTCAAGGCCTACATGATCGCGTTCCTGCTGCTCGAAACGCTGATGATCGGCGTGTTCTGCGCGCTGGACATCGTGCTGTTCTACGTCTTCTTCGAGGCCGGCCTGATCCCGATGTTCATCATCATCGGCGTCTGGGGCGGCAAGCGGCGCGTCTATGCCTCTTTCAAGTTCTTCCTCTACACGCTGGCCGGCTCGGTGCTGATGCTGCTCGCCATCATGGCGATGTTCTATCAGTCCGGCACGACCGACATCCCGACGCTTTTGACGCACAATTTCCCGGCCAACATGCAGACCTGGCTATGGCTCGCCTTCTTCGCCTCCTTCGCGGTGAAGATGCCGATGTGGCCGGTGCACACGTGGCTGCCTGACGCGCATGTCGAAGCGCCCACGGCGGGCTCGGTGATCCTGGCAGCAATCCTGCTCAAGATGGGCGGGTACGGCTTCCTGCGCTTCTCGCTGCCGATGTTCCCGCTGGCGTCAGAAATGTTCGCGCCACTGGTGTTCACACTGTCGGTTGTCGCCATCATCTACACCTCGCTGGTGGCGCTGATGCAGGAGGACATGAAAAAGCTGATCGCCTATTCCTCGGTCGCCCATATGGGCTTCGTGACCATGGGCATCTTCGCCATGAACCAGGAAGGCGTGCAGGGCGCGATCTTCCAGATGCTCAGCCACGGCCTTGTCTCGGGCGCGCTGTTCCTGTGCGTCGGCGTTATCTACGACCGCATGCACACGCGCGAGATCGACGCCTATGGCGGGCTGGTCAACAACATGCCGAAATATGCCACCGTGTTCATGGTCTTCACCATGGCTAATGTCGGCCTGCCCGGCACCAGCGGCTTCGTCGGCGAGTTCCTGACCATGCTCGGCGTCTTCCGGGTCAACACCTGGGTGGCGTTCTTCGCAGCCACCGGCGTCATCCTGTCGGCAGCCTATGCGCTGTGGCTCTATCGCCGGGTGATTTTCGGCGCGCTGACCAAGGACAGCCTGAAGGGCCTGCTCGATCTGTCGCCGCGCGAGAAGGTGATCATCTACCCGCTGGTCGTGCTGGTCATATTCTTCGGCGTCTATCCGGCGCCCGTCTTCGACGCGACGGCGCAATCGGTCAAGTCGCTCGTCACCAATGTCACTGCATCCATCGGCGCCGCGCAGACCGCGGCGGCGAATTAACCCAAGGGTTTTGCGAACCATGACGCCGGACCTTCTCTCCAGCCTGTCGCTGTCGACGCCAGAGCTGATCCTCGCCATCGGCGCGCTGGCGCTGCTGATGGTCGGCGCCTATTCGCGCGCCAACACCGCCAATACGGTGACCGGCCTCGCCGTCGCCGTGCTGGTGATATCAGGCGCCTGGCTGGTCTTCCGCACGGGGCAGGGCAGCGCCTATGGCAATGCCTTCATCCAGGATTCCTTCGCCCACTTCATGAAGGTGCTGGCGCTGATCGGCTCGGCGGTGACGCTGGTGATGTCGATGCGCTTTGCCAAAGCGGAGCATTTCGACAAATTCGAATATCCGGTGCTGATCCTGCTTTGCACGCTCGGCATGATGCTGATGATCTCGGCCAACAGCATGATCGGGCTCTATCTCGGCCTTGAACTGCAGTCGCTGGCGATCTACGTGCTGGCGGCGATCAACCGCGACAATCTGCGTTCGACAGAGGCCGGCCTGAAGTATTTCGTCCTAGGCGCACTGTCGTCGGGCATGCTCCTCTATGGCATCAGCCTGGTCTACGGCTACACCGGCAACACCGGCTTCCAGGAGATCGCCACGGCGTTGGGCAGCGGCGAGCGCCAGCTTGGCCTGGTTTTCGGTCTGGTCTTCGTGTTGGCCGGCCTTGCCTTCAAGATCTCGGCGGTGCCGTTCCACATGTGGACGCCCGACGTCTATGAAGGCGCGCCGACGCCGGTGACGGCCTTCCTGGCGGCTGCTCCCAAGATGGCGGCGATGGCGCTGATGGTGCGCGTCACCATGGGCGCGTTCAAGCCGATCGCCTCGGACTGGCAGCAGATCGTCGTCTTCATCTCGATCGCCTCGATGGCGCTCGGCGCCTTCGCGGCGATCGGCCAGACCAACATCAAGCGACTGATGGCCTATTCCTCGATCGGCCACATGGGCTATGCGCTGGTCGGCCTTGCCGCCAACAGCCAGGCGGGCGTGCGTGGCGTTGCCATCTACATGCTGATCTACCTGGTGATGACGCTCGGCACCTTCGCCTTCATCCTCGCCATGCGGCGCAAGGAAGGCAATGTCGAGCAGATAAGCGACCTGGCCGGCCTGTCGTCGACCAACCCGATCATGGCGACGATCCTGACCATCCTGATGTTCTCGCTGGCCGGCATTCCGCCGCTCGCCGGTTTCTGGGGGAAATGGTACGTCTTCCTCGCCGCCATCAACGCCAACCTCTACGCGCTGGCGATCATCGGCGTGCTGGCCTCGGTGGTGGGTGCTTATTACTATCTGCGCATCATCAAGATCATGTGGTTCGACGAGCCGGTTGGCGGCTTTGTGCCGATGGCGAGTGAACTGCGCCTGGTGCTCGGCGTCAGTGGCGCCTTCGTGCTGTTCTACGTGCTGATCGGCGGGCCGATCGGCACCTATGCCGAAGCCGCCGCCAAGACATTTTTCTAAACGGCATGGCGTTTCGGCTGGCTCCTACCTCGGCGTCGGAAGGGTTCCGGCTCGAGGCACATGACAGCGTCGGCTCCACCAATGCGCTGGCGCTGGACCATGCCCGGGCCGGCGACCCCGGCAGATTGTGGGTCGTTTCCAAGAAGCAGGAAAGCGGGCGCGGGCGGCGCGGCCGTGTCTGGGCGACGCCGGAAGGCAACCTCGCGGCGACGCTGCTTGTCATCACCACTGCCGAACTTCGCCTTGCCGCGACGCTTGGCTTCGTAGCCGGGCTGGCGCTGGCCGATGCACTCGACGCGGTCGTGCCGAAGCGCCGGATCGCCATAGGCCTCGACGGCGCAAGTGCGGGCAAAAACCGTTTCGAGCTGAAATGGCCGAACGACGTGCTTGCCTCGGGCGCCAAGCTGGCCGGCATCCTGCTGGAATCGGCGATCCTGGACGGCGGCCGTTTCGCGGTGGCTGTCGGCATCGGCGTCAATGTTGTGGCATATCCCGAGGATTTGCCTTATCCGGCAACTTCATTGCGCGCGCTGGGCGCGACATGCGATGCGGAAACATTGTTTCTGGCGCTGTCGGATGCCTGGAGCGAGAATGCCCGGTTGTGGGATGAGGGGCGCGGACTTGCCGCCGTCAGGCAACGCTGGCTGGCACGGGCTGCGGGGCTTGGCGGCGAGGTTGCTGTCAGAATTGACGGTAATGTGGTGCGCGGCGTGTTTGAAACCATTGACGAGGACTGCCGTTTCGTGATCCGCGACGATGAAGGTTCTATTCTGACGATCGCCGCCGGCGACGTGCATTTCGGCGCGGTGGCGTCTGCCCGCGTCTAACGGGCTGGCCTGAGGGCCAGGAAGGGAAAAATCATGGCGAATGCGGAAAACGCCGAACTCGTCTTCGTGCCGCTCGGCGGCGTCGGCGAGATCGGCATGAACTTCGCCCTCTACGGCTACGGCCCGCCGAGCGCGCGCGAGTGGATCGTCATCGATGTCGGCGTCACTTTCCCCGACGCCAGCCTGCCCGGCGTCGACCTGGTGCTGCCCGACACGCGCTTCATCGAGGAGAACCTCGCCAATCTGCGCGGCATCATCATCACGCATGCGCATGAAGACCATTACGGCGCGCTGCTCGACACCTGGCCGAAGCTGAAGGCACCGGTCTGGATGACGCCGTTCAGCGCCGGCCTGCTCGAAGCCAAGCGGCAGGGCGAGCAGGGCGCGCCGAAGATCCCGCTGACCATTTACCGGGCGGGCGAGAAATTCACGGTCGGCCCGTTCGAGATCGAAGCCATTCCCGTGGCGCACTCTATTCCCGAGCCGATGTCGCTGGCGATCACGTCGCCGGCCGGCACCGTCATCCACACCGGCGACTGGAAGATCGATCCGGAGCCGACGATCGGCCCGAAGACCGACGAGGCGCGGTTCCGCGCCTATGGCGACAAGGGTGTTCTGGCGCTGATCTGCGATTCGACCAATGCGCTGCGGGAAGGCGAGTCGCCTTCGGAAGTCGCCGTGGGCGAGGGCCTCAAGGGCGTCATCCAAGCTGCCAAGGGCCGCGTCGCCGTCACCACTTTCTCCTCCAATGTTGGCCGCATCATCTCCATTGCCAAGGCGGCGCGGGATGCCGGCCGCCAGTGCCTCGTGCTCGGCCGTTCGTTGAAGCGGGTGATCGATGTCGCCGATGAACTTGGCTACATGGACGGGTTGCCTGAGTTCATCGCCGAAGAGGATTTTGGCTTCATTCCGCGCGAAAACCTGGTGATCATCTGCACCGGCAGCCAGGGCGAGCCTTTGGCGGCGCTGGCCAAGTTGTCACGCGAAGAAATGAAATCGGTGTCGCTGACGGCCGGCGATACAGTGGTGTTTTCCTCGCGCACGATCCCCGGCAATGAAAAGGCGATCCTTGAGATCAAGAACCGCCTGATCGACCTCGGCATCAAGATCATCGAGGACGGCGACGCGCTGGTGCATGTTTCCGGCCACCCGCGGCGCAGCGAATTGCGCAAGATGTACGAATGGGTGCGGCCGCAGATCGGCGTTCCCGTGCATGGCGAGGCGGCGCATCTGGTGGCGCAGGGGTCGCTGATGTCGACCTCCGGCATCGGCCAGGTGGCGCAGGTGCGAGACGGCGACATGCTCAGGCTCGCTCCCGGTCCCGCCACCATCATCGACCAGGTGCCGTTCGGGCGCATCTACAAGGACGGCAGTCTGATCGGCACCGATCAGGCGATGGGCATTCGCGATCGGCGCAAGCTGTCCTTTGCCGGCCATGTCGCGGTCAATGTCGTGCTCGACGACAAATATGAGCTTGCCGGCGATCCCGATCTGGTCGCCATCGGCGTCGCTGAGGCCGATGCAAGCGGTGAGGCGCTCGAAGATCTGATGATCGATGCGGCAGTCGGCGCGGTGGATTCGATCCCCCGCCAGCGGCGAAAGGATCTCGACCTGGTGCAAGAGGCAGTACGGCGCGCTGTGCGCGGCGCTGCCAACGAAGCCTGGGGCAAGAAACCGCTTGTGACGGTGTTTGTCACCCGGTGAGGGTGGCAGCGTTCGCTACACGTTCAGCTGATAGCTGACGGGAAGCCAGCGAAAAGAGCCGTCCACCTGCTCGACATAGCCCAGACCTGGAAATGGCATGTGATAGCCGGCGACCAGCAGACGCTGTTCAGCGGCCATCTTGAGCAGTCGCCTGCGGGTCTCGATCGCCAGGTCTTTGTCATCATCCAGATCGGCACGCCAATCCGGCCGCTGGATGGACACGACATAGTGCAGGAAGGCGTCCGACCAGATGAGCAATTGCTGTCCGTCGCTTTCGACGAGAAACGCCAGCAGCCCGGGAGAATGACCGGCTGCGTCGATGGCGGCAATGCCAGGCGCAACCTTGTCTCCGGGCGCTATGAATGCTGCCTGGTCGGCCAGGTTGCTGCAAATGCGCCTGAATAGATCACGATTTTTCAATCTGGCCTCGCGCACCGCATTTCCCTCGGTCCAGAAGCTGAATTCCGCCGCGCCGAATACATAGCGTGCTCGCCTGAAAACGGGTTCGCCATCCTTCACAAGTCCTCCGATGTGATCCGGGTGCCCGTGGGTGATGATCACCACGTCAATGTCATCAGGCCCGAGCCCAAGGTCCTGCAGACAATCCAAAAGCGAACTGTCCGCATCTCCGCATCCGGTGTCGAACAGGATCTTTTCGGAACCGGTGTCGATCAGCGTCGGGATGAAACAGTGCTCGTGGCGATCGCGGTCGATGAAGTTCGAGACAGCGAGTTCGTGCACTGCGGTTGACGACTGTCCAGGTGCCAGGGCCGATGCAAGGTTGTTGCGAACATCGACGGCATCGAGCAAAGCGGCAACTTTGAATGAGCCAAGACCGAATGTGAAAACGCGTGGGCGGGAAGGGTGGGCGTCGAACATTTGCCGTTTGTACTTCGCAGTTGCCGGTTGGAACAGCCTGGGCGGTGATTTTGAAACTCTCTGTCCGTTCAAGAGCGTTCGAGGACGGCTCGTCAAAGTGCGACAGTGCGCGCCTGGTGAAAGGCTGTTGATATCAGTCGATTTGACGTATGACGCCAGCCATCGGGACCCAGAAGGGAATGCTCGGATATGCTCGGTCGCCTGAACCATGTTGCGCTTGCAGTGCCGGATCTGGCTGTGGCCGTCGCCGCCTATCGCAACACGCTCGGCGCCGAAGTGACGGAGCCGCAGGCACTGCCGGAGCACGGTGTGACCGTGGTGTTCGTCAATGTCGGCAACACCAAGATCGAACTTCTGGAGCCGCTGGGCGAGGGCTCGCCGATCGCCGCCTTCCTGGAGAAGAATCCGTCCGGCGGGATGCACCATCTTTGCTACGAGGTCGACGACATTCTGGCCGCACGCGACCAGCTCAAGGCCGCAGGCGCGCGCGTGCTGGGTGACGGCAATCCGAAGACCGGTGCGCATGGCAAGCCGGTGCTGTTCCTGCATCCGAAGGATTTCTTCGGTACGCTGATCGAACTGGAGCAATCATGAGCTGGGTATCGTTCACCGCACTTTTCTTCGCCACCTGGTGGATCGTGCTGTTCGTCGTGCTGCCGTTCAGCGTCAGGACACAGGACGACGATCACGACGTGACGCTGGGCACGGTTCCAAGTGCGCCGCGCGGCCCGCATATGCTGCGCGCCATCCTGCGAACCACCGTCGCCACGGCGGTTCTCATGGGCATTTTCTACGGCCTGACGAAAGGGTTGGGATACAGCCTCGACGAGGTGCCGCACATCATTCCGGAATTCAGTCAGACGCCAACGAAATAGGCCGTTTTCAGGCCGCGTTTCAGCCGATTCGAGATCGACACGATATCGCCTGGAGGCCATGGCGATTCTGGCCTTGTGCCGGTTGACGCAAGGTCATCCAGTTTATCAATCTCTGCTGCTAACCAGATGTTTGCACAAAAAAAATGCAAGGCACAAGGCCTTGCAATTTAAACGCGTCCGATCTGTTTCCGGTTTCCGGCGGCAGCGAGTTACCGCGCCTAGATCGCATCCTCCCAAGACTTTGACCGCGTAGGAGAGCAGATTTTTCTCTACCCTCTCGGTTATCGGGGCACATTAGCCCAACGCGAATGAAAATGTCACGAAGAATTTTGCCTTGAAACGGGCATTCTCGTGCTGCACTGCACAATAGTGTGGCAGGCTTTGCTTGGGAAACGACCAGTAAGACGCGCGCGGCACTGCAGCATCCCTGGAACGCCGGGTGTCCGAGGTACGCGCGAGGACGCTCAGGCACGTTCGACCCCATGTATCGTGCCTTTCCGAAGCCGATTTCCGATTTTCGGATCGATGCGTCCGGGTTTCCATTCCGCCATGAAATGGCTATGAAGCCGGGGCAAGCAAGCCCGTGTCGCGCCGATTCCCGCGCGGCCATCCTCACTCACGGACCAGTCCATGCGTTTGTCGCGCTATTTCCTGCCTATCCTCAAAGAAAATCCGCGCGAGGCCGAAATCGTCTCGCACCGGCTCATGCTGCGCGCCGGCATGATCCGCCAGCAGGGGCAGGGCAGTTTCTCGTGGCTGCCACTCGGCAAGCGGGTCCTGGACAAGGTTTGCCGGATCATCCGCGAGGAGCAGAATCGCGCCGGTGCGTTGGAAATCCTGATGCCGACCATCCAGTCGGCGGATCTGTGGCGCGAAAGCGGCCGCTACGATGACTACGGCAAGGAGATGCTGCGCATCAAGGACCGGCAGGACCGCGACATGCTCTACGGCCCGACCAATGAGGAAGTGGTCACAGAGATCGTCCGCGCCTACGTGAAGTCCTACAAGGACCTGCCGCTCAATCTCTACCACATCCAGTGGAAGTTCCGCGACGAAGTGCGGCCGCGCTTCGGTGTCATGCGTTCGCGCGAATTCCTGATGAAGGACGCCTATTCCTTCGACCTCGGCTTCGAGGGCGCCAAGGCGGCCTACAACAGGATGTTCGTGTCCTATCTCAGGACGTTTACGCGCATGGGCCTGCAGGCGATTCCGATGCGGGCCGACACCGGGCCGATCGGTGGCGATCTCAGCCATGAATTCATCATCCTCGCCGACACCGGCGAGAGCCAGGTTTTCTGCCATCGCGACTATCTTTCGCTCGATGTGCCCGGAGAGAAGACCGACTTCGCCAACGACGCCGAGATCGGCGACATCGTCAAGACATGGACGACGCCCTACGCCGCCACCGACGAGATGCATGACGAGGCGGCCTGGGAAAAGATCGGCGAAGGCGACAAGGTTTCGGCGCGCGGCATCGAGGTTGGCCATATCTTCCATTTCGGCGACAAATACTCCAAGCCGATGGGCGCCAAGGTGACCGGGCCCGACGGCAAGGATCATTTCGTCTCCGGCGGCTCCTACGGCATCGGTCCGTCGCGCCTGGTCGCGGCGATCATCGAAGCCAGTCATGACGACAACGGCATCATCTGGCCGGAAGCGGTGGCGCCATTCGACATCGGATTGATCAACATGAAGGCGGGCGATGCCGAGTGCGACCGCGTCTGTGACGAGCTGCATGCCGCCTTCGTCGCCGCCGGCAACGATGTGCTCTACGACGACACCGACCAGCGGCCGGGCGGCAAGTTCGCCACCGCCGACCTGATCGGCCTGCCTTGGCAAGTCATCGTCGGTCCACGCGGCGTTGCCGCAGGTGAGATCGAGATCAAGAATCGCAGGACCGGCGAGCGCGAGACGCTGCCGATCGCCGACGCGAAAAAGCGCTTTGGCAGCGCCGCATGAGCGACGTGGCGGTGGCAAGATCGGCGGGCGCCGGACCTTTTTCCACCTTCGAGCGCATGGTTGCCTGGCGCTACCTGCGTTCGCGGCGCAAGGAGACGGTGATCTCGGTGATCGCCTCGATCTCCTTCCTCGGCATCATGCTGGGGGTTGCCACGCTGATCGTGGTGATGGCGGTGATGAACGGCTTCCGGGCGGAGCTGTTGACGCGCATCCTCGGCGTCAACGGCCATCTGATCGCGCAGCCGCTCGATTCGCCGCTTGAGGACTACGCACAGGTAGCCGGCCGCATCAACGGCGTGCCCGGCGTCAAATACGCCATCCCGCTGATCGACGGCCAGGTGCTGGCGCAAGGCAATGTCGGCGGCGGGACCGGCGCGCTGGTGCGCGGCATACGTGGCGAGGATCTGAGCAAGATCGCCATCGTCGCGGCCAACGTCAAGCAGGGTTCGATCGCCGGTTTCGACACCGGCGAGGGCGTCGCCATAGGCAAGCGCATGGCCGAGAATCTCGGCTTGGCGCTCGGCGACACGATCACCTTGATCTCGCCCGACGGCGACGTGACGCCGCTTGGCACGACGCCACGCATGAAGGGCTATCCGATCACCGCGATCTTCGAAGTCGGCATGTCGGAATATGACAGTTCCATCGTCTACATGCCGTTCTCGGAGGCACAGCTCTATTTCAACATGGACGGCCGGGCCCAGACGATCGAGATCTATGTCGACAATCCCGATGATGTCGACGCGCTGAAACCGAAGGTGGAGGAGGCGGCGCAGCGGCCAATCGACCTCGTCGACTGGCGCCAGCGCAACGAGACCTTCTTTTCCGCCCTGCAGGTCGAGCGCAACGTCATGTTCATGATCCTGACGCTGATCGTGCTGGTGGCGGCGCTCAACATCATTTCCGGCCTGATCATGCTGGTGAAGGACAAGGGGCATGACATCGCCATCCTGCGCACCATGGGGGCGTCGCGCGGCGCCATCCTGCGCATCTTCCTGATGACGGGGGCGGCGATCGGCGTGACCGGGACGATCGCCGGCGTGCTGCTCGGCGTGCTGATCTGCACCAACATCGAATCCATCCGCCAGTTCTTCTCCTGGATGACCGGCAAGGTGCTGTTCAACCCGGAGCTCTATTTCCTCAGCCAGCTGCCGGCAAAAATGGATCCGCGCGAGACGACCTATGTCATCCTGATGGCACTCGGGCTGTCCTTCCTGGCAACGGTGTTTCCAGCGTGGCGGGCCGCCCGGCTCGATCCCGTCGAAGCCTTGAGGTATGAATGATGGCCGAGGCCATTATCGAGCTGAAGAGCGTCGAGCGGCACTACGTCCAGGGGCCGCGCAAGCTCACCATTCTCAACGGCGCCGATTTCTCGCTGAAGCGCGGCGAGATGGTGGCGCTGGTGGCGCCGTCGGGCACCGGCAAGTCGACGCTGCTGCACACTGCCGGCCTGCTGGAGCGGCCTGATGCCGGCGACGTCATCCTGGCCGGCCGTGCCTGCGGCCGGCTCTCAGATGACGAGCGCACGGCGATCCGCCGCAACGATGTCGGCTTCGTCTATCAGTTCCATCACCTGCTGCCGGAATTCTCGGCGCTGGAAAACATCATGATGCCGCAGCTCATCAAGGGGCTGAGCCGCAAGGAGGCGTCGGAGCGCGCGGCGCAACTGCTCGACTACATGCAGATCGGCAAGCGCGCGTCGCACCGTCCGTCCGAGCTTTCCGGCGGCGAGCAGCAGCGCGTCGCCATTGCCCGCGCGGTTGCCAATGCACCTCTGGTGCTGTTGGCCGACGAGCCGACCGGCAATCTCGACCCGGTCACCGCCTCCTATGTGTTCGAGGCGCTGGCGGCGCTGGTCAAGCAATCGGGCCTCGCGGCGCTGATCGCCACCCACAATCACGAACTGGCCTCGCGCATGGACCGGCGCGTCACGCTGGCCGACGGCAAAGTGGTGCCGCTCGGCTCGAGCTGATCTCAGTCTCGACAGACCTGGCGCGCTCGCGAACAGCCCGCCCTCAGTGCGCATTGCGGCTCCATTGATGGTTGTCGCACGCCCGTCAACCTTTCCTTAACCCTGCCGATTTGATCGCCCGGAAGTTCCGGACGCGGCCGGATTCCGACCGTTGACAATAGAACAAAATTAGAACAAATTAAAAACATATCAACAACAGGAGAGAGTTATGACCGATCTGGTTCAGGATGTCATCTCACTGGTTTGCATGAGCACCTTTCTCATTTCCATGGCGATCTGGATCGGCGCCATGTGATCTGGAGTTGAGGACGTGGCGCGAACGCAAGCGTCCCTCGGGCGCGAAACTCCTCACACTTACCCTCTCCCCGTTCAAGACGGGGAGAGGGGGGCATCAACGCTGGCGGCGTGCCTTTCACTGAGACGCCGACGCGAATGGCATGTGACCGGGAACCGAGCTTTCCTGTTAAGCCTTTCTTGCTGCCGCGACGTTTAGGGTAGTCCCTCCAAGACAGGGAGTAACGTCGCGTGTCGCCCATCGTCACGGCCATCCTCGTGGCCAGCAATCTCGGGCTGATCTTTCTCTTGATGAGCGTGCCGCTTGGTTTGCGCACGATCAGGCTCAGCCGTGTCGTGGCTATGGACCAGCAGCGCCTCTGGCAGGCGCTGTGGCCGCTTGGCAGCGATGCCAGCTGGTCCGGCGAGATCCTTTCGGCCGAGCCGCTGGACGGCGAGGGCATGGCGCGCATCATGCTGTCTTGGGAAGGCCGCGACGGCAAGCCGATCGAGCGCAAGTCGCGGTTTGAAGACGTGGTCGAGGGCAGCCGTTTCTCGATGCGGGTCATCGAGGATACCGCGCTCGACGCCTCGTTCTGGAAGGATTTTCGCGAGACCACTGAGCTCGTTTCCGAAGGCAGCGGCACGCGGATCACGCTTGGCCAGACCGATCGCTATCGCGGCTTTGCCTTCCTGGTGTTCCGCTATTTCGCCATGCGCCGAGAACTCTCCAAGCTGCAGCGCTGGGCGAGGACCGGGCGATATCGCAAGGGCGGCTGGTTCGAGCATCCGCTCAGCCAGGTCGGCTTCGCCGCCCTGTCGGCATTGATCCTGTGGCCGTTCTTCGGGCTTCATCTCGGCGGACTGGCGCTGGCCGCGATCCTCACGTCGGTGGTGGCCCTGCATGAGCTCGGCCACATGGCCGCGTTTCGCCTGATGGGTCACAACAAGGCGCGCATGATCTTCATTCCGCTGCTCGGTGGCATCGCCATTGGCGGGCGTCCATATGACAGCCGTTTCGAAGTCGCCTTCGTGGCGTTGATGGGCGCTGGCTTCTCCGCCTTCCTGGTGCCGGTCGTCATCGCCGCCAGCACCTTTGCCGGCGCGGAAGGATATCGACTGGCAGCAATGCTGCTGGCGACGCTGGCGGGCTTTGCTGCCCTGTTCAACATTGCCAATCTGGTGCCGGTGTGGAAGTTCGATGGCGGCCAGGTGCTGCGCCAGATCTGCCCGGGGCCGATCGTGCTGGCGCTGGCCTCGTTCTCCCTGCTTTCAGCCTTCCTGGCGCTTGGCCGACAGGCTGGCTTTTCCCCGGGCTTTCTGCTCGCCGCGGGAGCGGTCTTCTCAATCCTCAGCCTGCTGACGATGCGCAGCGGGGTCAAGCCGCGCCACGAGCTGAAGCCGATCCGCACGGTCGACCGCTTCGTCATCGCCGGCGCGCTGCTGGCGGTCTTCGCCATCCATGGCTATGGCGTCCTGTGGGCGTCCGCGCAGCTCATCTGAAGGTGTTGATATTCAGATGATGCCGGCCTGAGATCTCAACACCACCTTGAGCCGTTTCCAGACGGGTGGGTCAGCCGGCCTTGCGGGCGGCTTCGACAGGCAAAGCCGTGGCGGGACCGAAGACGTCGTCGAAGGCAGATTTCAGGGCCAGGTCGAGGTCCGCCATTGTTATAGGCAAGCCGAGGTCGACAAGGCTGGTGACGCCGTGGTCCTGCACGCCGCACGGCACGATGCCGCTGAAATGGTCTAGGTCCGGTTCGACATTGATGGCGATGCCGTGAAAGCTCACCCAACGCCGCAGCCTGATGCCGATGGCGGCGATCTTGTCCTCGGCCGGCGAGCCGTCCGGGAGGGCAGGGCGATCCGGTCGCACCACCCAAACGCCGACCCGGTCCTCACGGCGTTCGCCGTGCACGTTGAAGGCGGCGAGCGTGCCGATGATCCACTGTTCGAGCGCGGCGACAAAGGCTCGGACATCCTCGCGCCGCCGCTTCAGGTCGAGCATCACATAGCCGACCCGCTGGCCCGGCCCATGATAGGTGTACTCACCGCCCCGCCCAGCCGCGAACACTGGAAAACGGTTCGCGTCGATCAGGTCCTCGCTGCGGGCACTGGTGCCGGCGGTGTAAAGCGGCGGATGTTCGACAAGCCAGACCATTTCGCCGGCGGCACCGCTTCGGATCGCCTCGGCACGCGCCTCCATGAAGGCCAGCGCATCGGGATAGGCGGTGAGGCCAGGCTCGATGCGCCATTCGACCGGTGCTGAACCGGGGAGCGGCAGGAACGACGTGGCGATCTGGCTGCGTTCTGGCATGGCTTTTCGTTTCGTTATGCACGCCATGATCCCAAAAACCGCATTGCGCTTTCGGGCGGGATGCATTTGCCTCCCATATGGCGCTATCGGGCCGAAACGTCCAGTTCCGGCTATGCATTCCAATTCTGTGGAACGTTATGCCAATCGCTGGCGATTATTGCTTGTCGCGCACTTGTTTCGCCGGAAACGATTTGCTACACGCCGCGAGCCGGTCGGTTCCGGCTCCTACCACGTGCGGTCGTGGCGGAATTGGTAGACGCGCAGCGTTGAGGTCGCTGTGGGGCAACCCGTGGAAGTTCGAGTCTTCTCGACCGCACCAAAATTTCCCTGACAGATTGCTTCTGGCGAGCTCTGACGGCAGGCGGTGACACGTCGCGGCCAGAGGGGTTTCCGGGGATCGAAACCGCGGCGGCGGCGCGTCATTCAGACCAGGCCGCCGCGCTTTTAGTTGATCGTGGAAATCAGGAGGATTTCGGCCTTTTCCTGCCCCGACTCGTAGGTCGCTCGGCAAAACCGGACCTATCCCGTCCACCCAAGGCCAGCCGAGATACAATTGATCGATACAAGCAGAGCGTCGGTCGCCCGCTTTTGATCCGCCGTGCCGGTATTTGCCCGAACTTCACGCAGCAGATCGACCTGCAGCCGGTGAATGTCATCCATCTGTCGACGCAGACTGTCGAAACGCCGCTTGAACATCGGAAAGCGCGCGGAAAGATCGCCTCCCGTGAGGTCGCCGATCAGGCGTCGCGTCAACTCGTATTCGGCGGCGATGCGGGCGTAGATTCGCTGGGCCGCATCGCCGTCGGACACCAGGCGGGCGTAGAGCCCCGCGATCTCCATGTCGGACTGGTAGAGCGTCTTCTCTGCCTCGTCGACGATCAAGCGGAAGAAGCGCGAGTGCTCGAACATGCAAGCCAGAAGTTCGCGCCCGGCCTCGCCGCGCACGGCGACGAAAGAGCTAAGCGCACTGCCGATGCCATACCAGCCGGTCAGCAGATGACGGTTCTGGCTCCATGCGAACACCCATGGAATGGCGCGCAGGTCAGCAATGCCGCTGGCGCCGAAACGGCGCTCCGGCCGTGACCCCATTTTCAGGAGCGCCAGCTCCGCGACCGGGCTCGCCTGGTTGAAATAATCGAGGAAACCGCGCTCGGCCATCAACCCGGCGTAGGATGCCTGCGACATGCCTGCCAGCGCTTCCAGCGCTTCGTCGAACTCCGGCGTTTCCTTCGGCTCGACATCACCTGGCGATACGACACCGTGGGCCAGCACGCCAGCGGCGAGAACCTCGAGCTGGTTGAGGCCGGTGCCGCGATTGGCGAATTTCGACGATACGACCTCGCCCTGCTCCGTCACCCGCATGGTTCTGGCGACAGTGCCTTCCGGTTGTGCCGCGATCGCCCGCCCGGTCGGCGCGCCGCCACGGCTGACAGAGCCGCCGCGACCGTGAAAGAAACTGATCCTGACGTTGTGCTTGCGCCCGATTGCAGCAAGGCGCTTTTGCGCTTTTGCCAGTTCCCAATTGGAAGCCAGGAAACCGCCGTCCTTGTTGGAATCTGAATAACCAAGCATGATTTCCTGGCGCGCGCCGAAATCTCGCACCGTCCGCCTCACCAGCGAAACGCCGAGCAATCCATTCAGGATGCCCGGTGCCGCTTGTAGATCGGCAATAGTTTCGAACAATGGCACGATCCGCAGCCTGATCGTGCCGCCGCCACCGGGCGCGGTTGAAAGTCCGCAATATTGCGCCAGCAGATAGACAGCGAGCAGATCGTCGGCCGAGCGGGTCATGCTGAGAACGAAGGAGCCGACAGCGTCGGCGTCCGAGCCGGAGATGTGCTCGCGGATAACGGAGAATGTCGAAAGCAGTTCGCCTGCTTCAGGCGAGAGCCGGCCTGCGTCGATCTCCATCCGCTCGCCCTGGCTGACGGCCGCGCGAATGCGCGCCGACCATTGCGGCGTGCCGGCTACGACCGGATCGGCGGGATTTGCCAGCGCAAACAGCTCGGCCAGCACCCGGTTGACGACGGTGGAGTTCTGCCGGATGTCGAGCGAGACCGTACGGAAGCCGAAGCTTCCGACTTGCCAAAGCAGAGGCTGGATGAAACGCTTGGCTACCGCGCGACCTCCGATCGCTTCGAGAACGGAAGACAGCCCGTTCAGATCAGCACGAAACGCCTCTGCCGAGAGATATGCCGCCGGACCGCCGTCTCGCGTGGCCTCCAGCCGGGCAAGCAAGGCCGAGGCGAACTGGCGAAGCGGTTCGTCAGGGTTGCGGGCGGCGATCACGTGCGCCAGTCCGCTTTTATCAAGCGCCGTTTGCAGCACCGGCTTGAAGCTGGTCGGCAGGTCGATGACGTTCGAGCTGGCGCTGAGCACCGTCACCAGCCGCTGCACCTGCGTCAGATACCAGCCTATTGCGGTGTTGCGGTATTCGGCCATGGCATGGGCGGTGACCGCGGCAGTCACATTTGGATTGCCATCGCGGTCGCCGCCGATCCACGAGGCATAGCGCATGAATGAGGGAATTCTGATCGGCTCTCCCGGATAGTGACGCTCGAAGGCGCCCTGAAGCTTGCCATAGAGCTGCGGCGTTGCCTCGAAGATGACTTCGCGAAAGAAATGCAGGCCCCAGGCGATTTCGCGTTCGACCGTCGGACGCTCCAGGCGCAGCTCACCCGTCATCCACAGAAGCTCGATCTCGCTTTCCAGATCGGCGACCAACAAGGAGCGTTCGCGCGGCGCCCAGCGTGGCTGGTCGAGCTCGGTCAGCTTGCGATAGATACGTCGGTGGATCTCCAGCACCGTGACCCGTTTGGCTTCCGTCGGGTGCGCGGTCATGGTCGGGCCGACGCGAAGCTCATCGAGCTTTGCCTGGACTTCCTCGGCGGAGTGGCCGTTCGCTGCCATCTGCGCGATCACGCTGGCAAAGGATCCGGGCACTTCGTCGACACCCGCGCCTTGTTCGAGTTCGCGGCGCGCCCGCATGGCAAGCAACTCGTCTGCTATCGCCAGCAACTGGAACCATACGCCGCTCGCCTGGAGCGCCGGGATGCGCTGCTCCGCGGCGAGGGAGACAAGGGACCGACGTCCGGCCAGAACGGCGGCGATCTCGGGCTCACGCGCGCTTGCGACCTGAAGCAGCAAGCGCAACAAAAGGCTGCGCTCGTCCTCACGAAAGTTGATGCGTCTGCTCTGTTCCAAACCGGTTTCCTGCTTCGTCCGCACCGATGCCGCTGTAGCCCTGAACCGAGGGCGGCGCCTGCTGTCAGGCGACCCGGTCGGGGACCGGGCGACCCTCGAAAAAGGCGGTCAGGTTCTCCACTACCTTCATGCCCATTGCCACCCGCGTTTCCTCGGTCGCACTCCCGAGATGCGGCAACAGCACCACGTTCTCCAACCGCTTCAGCGCCTCCGGAACGGCCGGCTCGTCGGCAAAGACGTCGAGACCCGCCCCAGCGATCTCGCGCCTTTCCAGTGCACCGATCAGGGCATCCTGGTCGACAACGTCGCCGCGCGCCGTGTTGATCAGGAACGCGTCGCTTTTCATGGACCGCAAGCTTCGGGCATTGATGAGATGTCGGTTTTCCGCGCCGCCCGGACAGTGCAGCGACACGAAATCGGATGCAGTGAGCACATCTTCCAGGGTTGGCATCTGCGCCGCGCCCATGGCGCGCGTCTCGTCATCATCGACCGGGGACCGATTGAAGAACACGATGTTCATACCGAAGCCGAAATGCGCGCGCCTGGCTGTCGCCTTGCCGATGCGCCCCATGCCGACAATACCCAAGGTTTTGCCAGACACCTTCGCTCCGGCCATATGGGTTGGCGACCAGCCGCGCCACTCTCCGGCCCGCAACTGCCGCTCGCCCTCACCAGTTCGGCGCGCGACAGCCAACAGCAAGCTGAGGGCGAGGTCGGCGGTGCAATCGGTCAGCACGCCCGGAGTGTTGGTCACGACGATGTCGCGGTCGCGGGCTGCCGCGACATCGATATGGCTGAAGCCGACGCCGAAATTGGCAATGATCCGGGTGCGGGCCGTGTTCTCGGGAAACACCGCACCAGGCAAGCGGTCGCTGACCGTTGCCAGGATCGCGTCAAAATTCGCGAATGCCGATGTCATTGCGGCAGGGCTCAGCGGCGTATCGCTGGGGTTGAGCGTCGTGTCGAAGCGCTCGGCGAGGATCGCTTCAACGGGGGCCGGCCATCTCCGGGTGACAATCAAACGCGGTTTCATCGAATTTCCTGCCGATCGATGGGCCGCGATGCATCCGCCGACCCGAAACAGACTTCACATCTTGCGCCATGCGACCGTCAGGCCGCCTTCTTCATCCCGGCCAGGGTATCGGCAACGACCTCCCCGAAGGACGATGGCGTCGGCACGATGACGACGCCGGCCTCTTTGAGGATTTCGACCTTTTCCTGCGCCGACTCGCCGAACGCCGATATGATGGCGCCGGCATGGCCCATGCGTCGGCCCTTCGGCGCGGAAAGCCCGGCGATGTAGGCGATCAGCGGCTTGCGCATGTTGTCGCGCGCCCAGATCGCGGCTTCCGCCTCCTGCGGTCCGCCGATCTCGCCGATCATGACCACGGCATCGGTTTCGTCGTCCTGTTCGAACAGCTTCAGCATGTCCTTGAAGGACGAACCGTTGATCGGATCGCCACCGATGCCGACGCTGGTCGAGACACCGATGCCCAGCGCCTTCATCTGCGAGGCGGCCTCATAGCCGAGCGTGCCCGAGCGCCCGACGATGCCGACGCGGCCGGGAAGATAGATGCTGCCCGGCATGATGCCCATCAGTGCCTGTCCGGGCGTGATCATGCCGGCGCAGTTCGGCCCGATCAGCCGCATGCGGTCCTCGAAACGGTAGCGAAGCATGTAGCGCTTCACCTGCATCATGTCCTGCGAGGGGATGCCGTCGGTGATGCAGACGCATAGCTTTATGCCGGCATCGGCGGCTTCCATGATCGAATCGGCGGCGAAAGGCGGCGGCACGAAGACGATGCTCGCTTCGGCACGGGTTTCGCGAACGGCGCCCTTGACGGTGTTGAAGACCGGCAGGCCGAGATGCTTCTGACCGCCCTTGCCGGGCGTCACGCCGCCGACGAGCTTGGTGCCGTAGCGCTTCATGTCTTCGGCATGGAAGCTGCCGATCTTGCCGGTGAAGCCCTGGACGATGACCCGCGTGCCGCGGTTGAGCAGGATTGCCATATTCTTAGCTCCCTCAGCTTGCTTTTTTGAGCGTTGCCGAACGCCACGCGGCGACGGCTTTTTCGGCGGCTTCCGCCAGCGTTTCGGCGACGATCACCGCCTCGCCGGAATCGGCCAGGATGCGGCGCCCTTCCTCGACCTTGGTGCCGGCAAGCCGCACCACCAGGGGGACGTTGACGCCGACTTCGCGGATCGCCTTGACGACGCCTTCGGCGACCCAGTCGCAACGGTTGATGCCGGCGAAGATGTTGACCAGGATGGTCTCGACATTCTTGTCGCCAAGCACGGCGCGGAACGATTTCGCGACCCGCTCCGGCGAGGCGCCGCCGCCGATGTCGAGGAAGTTCGCCGGCTCGCCGCCGGCGATCTTGATCATGTCCATCGTCGCCATGGCGAGACCGGCGCCGTTGATGATGCAGCCGATATTGCCGTCGAGACCGACATAGGAGAGGCCCCGGTCGCTGGCGAAGGTCTCACGCGGGTCTTCCTGGCTCTTGTCGCGCAGCTCGGAGATCTCCGGCCGCCGGAACAACGCATTCTCGTCGAACGACATCTTGGCGTCGAGCGCGACGAGGTTGCCGTCGCGGGTCACCACCAGCGGATTGATCTCCAGCATCGAGGCGTCGTAGTCGCGGAACACCTGGTAGCAGCTGAAGATGGTTTCGGTCGCCTTGCCGATCAGGTTCTGGTCCAGGCCGAGCCCGAAGGCTATCTCGCGCGCCTGGAAGCGCTGCATGCCGACGCCCGGATCGACCGTGGTCCGGATGATGGAATCCGGCGCCCTCTCGACAATATCCTCGATCTCCATGCCGCCGGCGGCCGACGCCACGATCATGACGCGCTCCTCCTTGCGGTCGAGAACGAAGCCGACATAGAGCTCCTGCGCGATGTCGACGGCCTCCTCGAGATAGAGCCGCGATATCAGCTTGCCTCGCGGGCCGGTCTGCTGGGTCACGAGCTTGCGGCCGAGCATTGCTTCGGCCGCGTTGGAGATCTCCTCGTCATTGGCGCAGAGCTTGATGCCACCGGCCTTGCCGCGGGCACCGGAATGAACCTGCGCCTTGAGAACCCATTTGCCGCCGCCGATCTCGCGCGCCCGATAGGTTGCCTGCTCGGGGCTGTAGGCCAGGCCGCCGCGCGGAACATGAACCCCATGGCGGGCAAGCAGTTCCTTGGCCTGGTATTCGTGAATGTCCATTTTTTGTCCTCCCAAGAGCCTTCAGTGCGTGGCGGCGTGCGCCTGGCCAGCGCGTTCGATTGCTTCGTTGACCACCAGCACATTGCGCGCCATGCGTTCCGACGCCGCGTCGATCATCTTGCCTTCGAGCGCCGCCGCGCCTTTTCCGAGCGCCTCCGCTTCCTTGAGCACTTCCAGGATGCGCCTGGCGCGGACGACCTCCTTTTCAGGCGGCGAGAACACGGTGTTGGCAAGCGCTATCTGCGAGGGGTGGATCGCCCATTTGCCTTCGATGCCAAGTGCCGCCGCGCGCCTTGCCGCAGCCGTGTAGCCCTCGGGGTCCGAGAAGTCGCCGAACGGCCCGTCGATGGCGCGCAGGCCGTAGGCCCTGCAGGCAACGGTCATCCGCGACAGGGCGAAATGCCACTGGTCGCCCGGATAGTCGGGATTGAGGCCGCCGATGTTGACGGTGCGCGCCTTGTTGCTGGCGGCATAGTCGGCGACGCCGAAATGCATCGCCTCCAGGCGGCCGGGCGTGGCGGCGATCGCCTCGACATTGGCCATGCCGAGCGCCGTCTCGATGAGGGCTTCGAGGCCGACGCGGGTCTTGTAGCCCTTGGCCATCTCGATCTGGTTGACCATGGCCTCGACCATATAGAGATCGGCGGGAACGCCGACCTTCGGCACCAGGATGGTGTCCAGCCGGTCGCCGGCCTGTTCCATCACGTCGACCACGTCGCGGTACATGTAGTGCGTGTCGAGGCCGTTGATGCGTACCGAAACGGTCTTGCCCTTGGCGCGCCAGTCGATGTCGTTGAGCGCCTGGATGATGTTCTTGCGGGCGCGTTCCTTGTCCGGCGGGGCGACCGCATCCTCGATGTCGAGGAAGACGAAATCGGCGGCGCTGTTGGCCGCCTTTTCGATCATCTCCGGGCTGGAGCCGGGAACCGCGAGTTCGCTGCGCTGCAGCCTGAGTTTTTTGAGATGGTTGATCGTGTGGCTCATGGTCGCGTTCCTCTCACGCCGCTTCGGCGACGGGTACCTCGGCCGAGGCACGGAAGTGCTGGATGGCGGCGCCGACGCCCGAACCTGGCGCCAGCCGGACGCCGCAATCGAGCAGCGCCATTTCCGCCGCCGACAGCGAGGCAAGCACCATCACCTCGTTCAGCCAGCCGAGATGGCCGATGCGGAAGACCTTGCCGAGCACCTTGTTGAGACCGCCTCCGAGCGAGGTCCGGTAGCTCTGGTAGGCGCGCTTGACGACGTCGCCGCTGTCGATGCCTTCCGGCACCAGGATGGCGCTGACGGTGTCGGAGTGCCATTTCGGCGCCTTGGCGCAAAGCTTCAGGCCCCAGGCGTCGACCGCCTTGCGCACGCCTTCGGCCAGGCGATGATGGCGGGCGAAGATGTTGTCGAGCCCTTCCTCGGCGATCAGGTCGAGCGAGGCGCGCAGTCCGCGCAGCAGTTGCGTCGCCGGCGTGTAGGGGAAATAGCCGGCGTCGTTGGTGCGGATCATGTCCTCGAACGAGAAGAAGCAGCGGCGGTGAGTCGCGACCCTGGAAGCGGCCAGCGCTTTCTTGCTGACCGAGAGGAAGCCGAGGCCGGCGGGCAGCATGAAGCCTTTCTGCGAGCCGCTGACGGCGCAGTCGACACCCCATTCTTCCTGACGGAAGTCGATCGAGCCAATCGACGACACACCGTCGACAAAGAGCAGCGCTGGGTGGTTCGCCGCGTCGAGTATGGCTCGGCAGCCTGCGACATCGCTGGTGACGCCAGTGGCGGTCTCGTTCTGCGTGCAGAAGATTGCCTTGATGCGGTGTGCCTTGTCGGCCTTCAGTCTTTCTGCGTAGAGGTCGAGCGGCACGCCGGTTCCCCACTCGCAGTCGATCACGTCGACCTCGAGGCCGAGGCGCTCGGCCATGTCGACCCACAGATGCGAGAACTGTCCGAAGCGCGACATCAGCACGCGATCACCGGGGCTGAGCACATTGGTCATCGCCGCCTCCCAGGCGCCGGTGCCCGACGACGGGTAGATGAAGACGCGGCCGGTTTCGTTCTTGAAGACTTTTTTGATGTCCTCGAACAGCGGCAGCGTGAAATCAGGAAACGATCCGGCGCGCATGTCCTCCATCGGGAGGTTCATCGCTTGCCGGACCTGCTCCGGAATGTTGGTGGGTCCTGGAATAAAAAGGTGGGTGAACCCAGCCATGCGTGAACTCCTCCGAAGTTAAAGATTTGTGGAGGGAGTGTCGTTTGGAAGGCGAGGGGCAACAACACCTTGGTGGGTAAGTTCTCGCCGCGCGCGGGTGGGGCGAGCCTACCCGCTCGGCCTACCCGGTCGCCTTACCCGACAGGCTGCTTGGGACTGCGACGCTTCTCGCTCGAATAGAGCGCGACGGCCATTGCCCGATTGCGGACGTCAAGCTTGTCATAGAGATTCTTGAGGTGATACTTCACCGTATTCTCGGAAATTCCCGTGCGCGTTGCGATCTGAAGGTTGGTCCAGCCGTCGGAAAGCACCGCCAGCAGTTCGCGCTCGCGAACCGTTAGCTGGGCCAAAGGCGTATCGTTGACCTTGTTGATGTCGATGTAGGGGATGCAGATGCGGCCGTGCGCGACGGCCAGGATCGTCTCGAAGATGATATGCGGATCGTCGAACTGGAAGCAGTAGCCTTGAGCACCGAGTCGCACGCACTGCTTCAAGATGCCGATGTCGTGGTCGTTGGAGAACACCGTGATGCGCACATCGAGCTTGCGGCTCTGGACCTCGGCCAGCACATCCGCGCCGTCCATGTCGGCGAGCCTCCAGCCGATGACAGCGACATCGAACGTGGTCTTTCCTGCCAGGTCCAGGAGTTGCCTGCCGCTCTGCACGGCGCTCAGCAATTCGAAACGTCCGTCGCATTCCAGCATTTCGCGGAGCGCCGATATGACAAGCGGATTGCGCTCGGCGACAACGACGCGAATGCGTTGCTGTCCTGATGTGGCCTCGTTCGTTCTCGCCGACCTTGCGTTCAAGGGCTTCCGTTCTGGACCGGTTGCGGGCATGGGCGGATCCGGCTGGTATCCGGACCCTATGCCATGACAATCGCCGCAACCGCGCAGGAGTGCTCTTTCCCCAGCGACATGCGCTGTCGCGCCATCTGAACCGGTATCCTGTTGGTTTTGACGCGATCGGCATTGTCAGCCCAGGGCTCGGCGATGTCCGCCTCTCGCGAAGTCAGGCCGGTAGGAGAAGCGCGCATTTCGTTTGATATTCCGTGCGTTAGGACCATAGGTTCCCAAATCGAATCGTGTTGCCGCGCGATCCCTGGATTGAGCGGCGAATTCTCCCCAAAAGCGGTTTCCACTTTTGGGTCCGATGCTCTAGACCTGAGACGCACCTTTTCCGGATTGCGATGGCGGGAGGCGCTGATGGAAGGCCAGGACGAACGGACGACCGGCGCCAGGGCCGCTGAAGACGCCCACGCCGATATTTATGGCGAGGATGGCGCCGTCCTTTCGTCCTTCCTTGCCCAGATCGGCGCGGCGATCGCCGACCGCGACACGCTCACGCTCAAGCATGAAGTCAACCACCTGCACCAGTCGGAGCTCGGCGACCTGCTCGAGGCTCTGCATCCCGAACAGCGCCGCGCGCTGGTGGACTTGTTGGGCGCCGATTTCGACTTCTCCGCGCTGACCGAGGTCGACGAGGCGATCCGTATGGAGATCGTCGACAATCTGCCCAATGCGCAGATCGCCCAGGCGGTGCAGGAGCTCGATTCCGACGACGCGGTCTACATTCTCGAAGACCTCGAAAAGGAAGACCAGGACGAGATCCTGTCGCAACTGCCGTTCACCGAACGGATCAGGCTGCGCCGCTCGCTCGACTATCCGGAAGAGACGGCCGGCCGCCGCATGCAGACCGAGTTCGTGGCGGTGCCGCCGTTCTGGACGATCGGCCAGACCATCGACTACATGCGCGAGGACAAGAACCTGCCTGAGCGCTTCAGCCAGATCTTCGTCATCGATCCGACCTTCAAGCTGCTCGGCGCCATCGACCTCGACCAGATCCTGCGCACCAAGCGCGCGGTCAAGGTCGAGGAGGTCATGCATGAGACGCGGCACGCCATTCCCGCCACCATGGACCAGGAAGAGGCGGCGCGGGAATTCGAACAGTATGACCTTCTGTCTGCCGCCGTTGTCGACGAGAACGAACGGCTGGTCGGCGTGCTGACCATCGACGACGTCGTCGACGTCATACAGCAGGAAGCGGAAGAAGATCTCCTGCGCATGGGCGGCGTCGGTGACGAAGAGCTCTCCGACAGCATCCTTTCGACCTCGCGCTCGCGCGTTCCGTGGCTGCTGGTCAACCTCTTGACCGCATTCCTGGCGGCTTCGGTGATTGGCCTGTTCGACCGCACGATCGAGCATATCGTGGCGCTGGCGGTGCTGATGCCGATCGTCGCCGGCATGGGTGGCAATGCCGGCTCGCAGACCATGACCGTCACCGTGCGCGCGCTGGCGACCAAGGATATCGATATCTACAATGCCGGCCGCATCATCCGCCGCGAGATGGGTGTCGGCTTCATCAACGGCATCGTCTTTGCCATCCTGATCGGCATTGTCGCCGCGACTTGGTTCCACGACAACAATCTGGGCGGCATCATCGCGGCGGCGATGATCATCAACATGTTCGCGGCCGCCTTGGCCGGCATCCTGATCCCGCTGCTGCTCGACCGTTTCAAGATCGATCCGGCGGTCGCTTCGGCGGTTTTCGTCACCACGGTCACCGATGTCGTCGGCTTCTTTGCCTTTCTCGGCATTGCCACGTGGTGGTTTGCGGTGCCTTGAAGGCGCATCGTGCCCTCAATTGACTTTTACGTAAATGCCGTGCGAGGCTTGCGCGGGGTGCCATGTCGATTCCAGCATGGCATGGGTTTGGTTCGGGACAGAGGGGGTGCCGCATGGCGATCCCCGGGTTCCGGGGTGTGGGAGTGACAATGCGGGAATATTATTCGATCACCGAACTGACCCGCGAATTCGACGTGTCGACGCGGACGCTGCGCTTCTATGAGGACGAGGGGCTGGTGCAGCCGGTGCGGCGCGGCCGCACGCGGCTGTTTCGCCCGTCCGACCGCCACCTCATTCGCCAGATCATGCGGGGAAAACGGCTCGGCTTCTCGATCAACGAGATCCGCGAAATCATCCAGATGTACAAGGAGCCGCCCGGCGAGGTCGGTCAACTCAAGCTGATGATCAAGCGCATCGAGGAGAAGCGCGAGGACCTGCGGCAGAAGCGCCGGGACCTCGAGGAGACGCTGGCCGAACTCGACCAGGCTGAGGAATCCTGCGTCGAGCGGCTCGTCGAACTCGGCGTCAACACGTAGCGCTGTTCAAATCCAGCGCCGCACTCTTTTGGCGTAGTCCCGGTATTTCTTGCCGAATTTCGCCGCCAGCACCTTTTCCTCGCCCTCGATCGCGATCTTTTGCGTGGCATAGGCCGCGATGAAGGCGAGCGGCAGGAACCATACGATCCCCGAGACAAAGGCGACGCCGATCAACAGCAGCGTGTTGGCCAGATACATCGGATTGCGGGTGATGCCGAAGGGGCCCGTGGTAACCAGGTGATCGGGCACCGCGTTGGGATTGAGTGTGGTCTTGGCCCGAATCATAGTGCGGATCGCGGTGAACCAGAGTGCCGCGACGCCGAACAGGGCCACCCAGCCGGCGGCGAACAGGATATCGCCCAAAAGATCGCCAATCCAGGGCAGGGGATAGAGCAGGCCGAGTGCGATGCTGATGGCGATGGCAGCAACGTAGATCACCGGCGGCCACGGTATGAGCCCTGCCTTCGGCTGGTTCTCGGTCATTTGACCCCTCCCTCCGTCATCTTGTCTTCGGTCTTGGCGGTGCACATACCGGCGAGATCGGATATATGCGTCTTCCATTCGGCAGTCTGGTCGTTGTTGTAGAGCCGATCAAGTGAGGCTTCGCTCTCGAGCGTGTCGAGCATGCAGACACAGTAGCTCGAACAGAATTCGGTGTCGCGCGACTGCTCGCAAGACAGCTGGCAGGTCTTCAGGAAGTTCACCTGCGGGGTTTCGACCTTCGCCGGCATGACTTGCGCGAACAGCCACACAGAGCCGATCAAAAGCGGCTGGTGGATCAGGTAGAAGGCCAGGCTGTGACGGCCGATGAAGACCAGCGGGTTGGCCCAGCGGCCGGGTGCCAATTCGGCAAGCCGGGCAAGCAGGCCCGAAGCGGAGGCGAGTTTCGTCACCGCGATGCCTGCAAGTACCGCGCCGAACCACGGAAACAGCGGAACGTAATCGTTGGAACGCGGATTGATCGCCGACAGGCCGATCCACCACAGCCATGGATGGTCGAAGGCCTCCAAGCGCAGATAGACGGGCGCTGCGATGACCAGCGCTGCAACAAGCAGCGTCAGCAGCGCCGGCAGCCGCAGGAAGGCGAGGCCGAGCAGGCTGGCCAGCGCGATCTCGTGCAGGATGCCGAAGAAGATAAAACCGTCCGGGGTGGCAATGCGGGTGACAACCGAGATGGCGATCGCCGCTCCGGCGACCATGGCGAAGCGCCTCCAGAAGCCGTTCCAGCGGATTTGCCGGCCATGGGCGAGGTACAGGCTGACGCCGACCAGGAACAGGAAGGTCGAGGCGATGCAGCGTGCGTAGATCTTCCACCAGCCGAAGGCGGTGAGGCCGGGGTCGGTATAGCCGAAGAATTCCAGATCCCAGGTGAAATGATAGCTCGCCATGGCGATGAGCGCGATGCCGCGCACGATGTCGATGGCGACGATGCGGTTCGGTCGATCCTGAACGGGTGCGGTCGGCGTGTGGATGCTCATGGTCTCGTATTTTTGATTCAGCCCCGCAAGACGACTATCACGGTTGCCCCGGACAAAAGAAGACCGGCAGCTTCGGGCAAAGGCTGCGCTGCAGACGCTGGGTCAGGCGCCGCCTTAGGCCAGTGCCGGAAAGCCTTTGGCCGACTTCGCTTTTGCCGGATAGGCGTCGGTTTCCTGTTATCCGCGCAGGAATCACCACGGCAGATTTGACCCGCTGATTCTGCTTTGGGGAAGCAATGTCCACCCATGTGCGCCACCCGGTCTGGCTGCCGGCCTTGCGGCCGGCCGACGCGCGCACCTTCGCCTCGCTCTATGCGGTCGAATCCTTCGCCCGCGCCACGGTGTCGAGCGTCATCCCGATCCAGGCCTACGAGATCCTGCATAACGAGCAGATCGTCTCGATCCTCTACACCATCGTGGCGATGCTCGGCCTGTCGGTAACGCTGTTCATGCCGATGCTGATCCGCCGCTTCGCTCGGCGCTGGGTCTACACGGCCGGCGCCTGCCTGCTGGCCATCGGCTCGCTGTTCTTCGTGGCCCATACGCTTGCCGGCCAATGGCCGGCATGCTGTGCCGCGTGATGGGCGCCAGCGCGCTGTCGATCACGCTCAACCTCTACATCATGGACCACATCCGCAAGACCGATTTCATGCAGGCCGAATCACTGCGCATGGCGTGGTCGATGTTGGCCTGGACCGGCGGGCCGACGCTCGGCATCTTCCTCTACACGCGCTTCGGCATCTATGCCGCGCACGGTGCGGTGGCGGTGTTCGCGCTGGCCTTGCTGGCGCTGTTCTGGACCTACCGCCTGGGCGACAACCCATCGATCCGCCCTGGCAAGACGCGGCCGGCCAATCCGCTCGCCAATATCGGCCGCTTCGTCGCCCAGCCCAGGTTGCGGCTGGCCTGGCTGATCGCCTTCGGCCGCTCCTGTTTCTGGACGACGTTCTTCGTCTACGGGCCGCTGTTCATGGTCATCACCGGCGAGGGCAAGCTGGCCGGCGGTCTTTTGGTTTCGGCCGGCAATGCGCTGCTGTTCATGGCCATCTTCTGGGGCAAGGCGGGCAAGCGCTTCGGTGGCCGCCGAACCATGACATTTGCCTACTTCGCCATGTCGGCCATGCTGCTGGCGGCGGGTGCGGTCGGCCAAACCGTGCCGCTGCTCACCGGCGCCTTGCTGCTCTGCGGCGCTTTCTTCACCATCGCGCTCGATGCACTGGGCTCGACCGCCTTCATGCGCTCGGTGCGATCCTATGAAAGGTCGCAGATGGCGGCGGTCTATCGCACCTATCTCGACTTTTCCGAACTGACGCCGCCGCTGGTCTATTCGGTGGTGCTGGCGTTCTTCGGGCTGGGCTCGGTGTTCGTCACGCTCGGCCTGCTGGCGGCGGTCTGCGGCTTCGTGACCTGGCGATACCTGCCGAAATCGCTGTGATCTTCACGGCTTGGGGGTAGCTGCTGCGTGCCGTTCGCGGATCCAATTGTGGAAGCGGTGCAGGTCGTACTCCTCGGGCATCAGTACGCCGGCCGCATGGCGCATCGAGCGCAGACCTTTCTGATTGACCTCGCAGATCCCTGTATCCTCCTCCAGCACCTGTTTGCCGAAGGCGACGATGTTGTCGATGTCGGTTGCACCAAGCGCCTCGGGCGCAAACAGCCATTCGGCGACAAGCTCGGTCTGCTCGGGGCCAAGCGGCACCAGCCGCACGGTCCTGATATAGTCGACGTGCCCGACGATGAACATCGACGGCAGGTTGGTGGCGTAGGTCTGGCCGGCGGCGCGTTCGGCTGATGTGAGGCCGGTGAAGACCGGCCCATGCGCTTGGCCATCGCGCGACCATGTCTGCGCGCCGGCGCGCAGACCGCCGGAAAACTCCGGCGCGTCATTGTCGGCGTGGCGGGACCATTCGGGATCGTCATGGCGACCCATCAGGCCGCGGCCATAGATCGGCACCAGCCGCGACAGGTCCTTGTGGACGCCCGGACAATGCAGGCACTCGTTGAAGTTTTCCCAAAAGATCTTCCAGTTGCAGTTCATCACCTTGCGCAGCACATGGCCGGTAACAAGCGTTTCCAGCGGCCAGTTGGCGAGACTGCCGGACGCTGGATCGAAGGATGTTTCCGCCGAGCCGGCGGCGTCCTCCTGCAGATTGACGAAGACAAAACCGCGCCATACGGAGAGCGCCACGCGATAGAGCGGATGATTTGCCTTGTCGAAGCCTTCCGGCAGCGACTTCGACGGCACGCGAACGAGGTCGCCGCGCAGCGAATAGGACCAGGCATGGTAGGGGCAGGTGATGAGCCGCGCCTTCAGCCGGCCTTCGCTTTCCTGGCAAAGCTGCGAGCCGCGATGGCGGCACGTGTTGTGGAAGGCGCGCAGTTCGCCGGTTTCGTCGCGGAGCACGACGATTTCCTGCGTGCCGACGCGGAAGGTGCGGAATGAAAGCGGCTGCGCAAGGTCGGCCTGGCGGCAGACGAGCAACCAGCTTTTGTACCAGATGGCGTCGAGATCGCGCTGATAACTGTCCGCATCCCAATAGGCCGACGATGGCAGCGTCGGTTCGGCCCGGGTCAGGCCGTTGTAGGGATCGCGCTCGCTGGCAATGGGCTGCATGGCTGGCTTCCTGTGGATTTGTCAGCCGACACCCGACCACGGGAATTGTCAATTGTTGTGCCGGAGACCCGATTTATCTGGATGGCGCAATCGCGCTGGTTGTCGGCGGAATTTGGTTTGCCGGTCGCGGCGATTTTCCCTATAGTCGCGCTTGTCGTCGGTTCCGTTTGGAGCCAAGAGGGAATGCGGTGCGGGCGGACTTGTTGCCCCATGCCGTGGCTGCCCCCGCAACTGTGTGCGGTAGTCCTCTCCATATGCCACTGAAGGTTTCTCTTCGGGAAGGTGGGGAAGGGCGCTGATCCGCGAGCCAGGAGACCTGCCGGCGACAGGAAACTGACTTCGATGCCCTCGGGTGGAGGGTGAAAGGACAAAACATGACTACCGCTTCCGTCTCCCTCGGCGCCTCCGTCTCCTCGCAGTCGCGCTTCATGCAGCTTGCACTGGTGGCGCTGCTCGGCATCTTCGTCGTCGGCTTTGTCGGCTTCTCGCATATCGATGCGGTCCACAATGCGGCTCACGACTATCGCCATTCGATGGCGTTTCCCTGCCACTGACGAGGATTTGACATCATGAACCTGTTTCGCAACGTCGTGTTCATCGCGGCGATCGCAGGGCTCGTGGCCGGCGTCGTTCTCGCCTGCCTGCAGGCCTATGCCACCGTGCCGCTGATCCTCAAGGCGGAAGTCTACGAACAGGCCGGCGGGGGCCATCACCATGACCATGCCGCTCCGGCCGCAACCGATTCCAGCGCAATGAGCACAGCCGCTCCGGCGGGGAATGCGATGAGCTCTGCCGCCCCGGCGCCGGCGGAAGCAGCCGCTCCGGCGGCGGAAGACGAAGGCTGGGCGCCGGCCGACGGTTTCGAGCGTTTCGCCTTCAGCGTGGTTGCCAATATCGTCACCGGAATCGGTTTCGCGCTGATCCTGGTCGCGGTTTCCGAATTCGCCGGCGGCATCGGCAATTGGCGCCAGGGCGTGTTCTGGGGTCTGGCAGGCTTTGCCGTGTTCACGCTGGCACCGGGCCTCGGCCTGCCACCGGAATTGCCCGCGATGCCGGCGGCCGATCTCACGCAGCGCCAGATCTGGTGGTGGGCGACGGTGGTGGCGACCGCGGCTGGTCTCGGCCTGATCGCGTTCCGCAAGTCGCTGCCGCTTGCGATCCTTGCCGTCCTGCTGATCGTCGCGCCGCATATTGTCGGCGCACCGCAGCCCGACAGTTTCGAGACGCCGATCCCGGAAGGCCTGCACCACCAGTTCGTGGTGGCGGTTACGGTGACCAACCTGGTGTTCTGGCTGGTGCTCGGCGCCGTCGTCGGCGTGGTGCGCGGCCGCTTCACCGGCACCGCGACCAGCCTGCGCGACAGCTTTGCCTGATCGCAGCAAGCTGACCTTCATCATCGGCGGTGCGCGCTCCGGCAAGAGCGCGCATGCCGAAACCCTGGCGACGGTTCTACCCTCGCCATGGACCTATATCGCCACGGCGCAAGCCTATGATGACGAAATGCGTGAGCGTATCGCGTTGCACCGCTCGCGGCGCGGCGAGGGCTGGGCGACCATCGACGCACCGCTCGATCTCGCCGGCACGCTTGAGGCCCTGCCGGACGACCGGCCGGTGCTTGTCGACTGCCTGACACTGTGGCTGACCAATCATATGCTGGCCGAACACGACCTCGACCTTGAGTGCCGTCGGCTGGCGGACGTGCTGTCGCGGCCGCGCGGGCCCTGGTTCGTCGTGTCCAATGAAGTCGGCCAAGGGATCGTGCCTGACAACGCGCTGGCGCGCCGTTTTCGCGATGCCGCCGGCCGGCTCAACCAGCAGGTGGCCGCTGTCGCCGATACGGTGCTGCTGATGGTGGCGGGGCTGCCGCTCAAGGTGAAATGAAATGACCGATATCGACAACAAGACCGACCGGGATGAAGAACGCCACCGCGCCAAGATGGCCAAGCGCAAGGCGGTGCAGGATGCCGAGGTGGCGGCCAAGACGATCGAGAAGGGGCTGCTGATCGTCAACACCGGGCCGGGCAAGGGCAAGACCACCGCTGCTTTTGGTCTGGCTTTGCGGATGCTCGGCTACGGCAAGCGTGTCGGCGTCGTCCAGTTCATCAAGGGCAAATGGCACACCGGCGAGAAGGATGCCTTCGCCGCCTTTGGCGACCGCGTCGTCTGGCACGCCATGGGCGAGGGGTTCACCTGGGAGACCCAGGATTTGAAGCGCGACATCGCGGCGGCCGAAGCCGCATGGGCCAAAGTGCTCGAACTGATGGCCGATCCATCGATCAGCCTGCTGGTGCTCGACGAACTGAACATCGCGCTGCGCTACGATTATCTCGATCTCGACAAAGTGGTTGCGGCGCTGAAGGCGCGGCGCGAGGGCCTGCATGTCGTCGTCACCGGCCGCAACGCCAAGCCGGCAATGGTCGAGGCGGCCGATCTCGTCACCGAAATGGGTGTAACCAAGCACCATTTCTCGGCGGGCGTGAAGGCGCAGCAAGGCATCGAGTTCTGATAGCCTTAACCAGCAGGCCCGATTACGCGACGATGACGATTGCCGAGACCAAACCAAACAGCGCGATCAGCAGATAATCGGCGACACGATAGAGTTTCAGCGCCTGCCTGATGTCGATGCTGTCGGCTTCGCGGCGGCCGCCTTCGCCCATGAAGACGTCATCGACCAGCACGCCGCCGTAGCTGCGCGGCCCGGCGAGGGCCAGGCCGAGCGCGCCGGCCATCGCCGCTTCGGGCCAGCCGGCATTGGGCGAGCGGTGTTTTTTCGCGTCGCGCCACACGGCATGCCAGGCGTTTTTCGCATCAGCACCCCTGACGAGGAATGCGGCCAGCACGATCAACAGCGCCGTCAGCCGCGATGCCGGCAAGTTGATCCAATCGTCGAAGCGCGCCGCCGCCCAGCCGAACGCTTCGTGGCGCGGGGTGCGGTGGCCGATCATCGAATCGGCGGTGTTGGCTGCCTTGTAGGCAGCGCCTCCTGCCAGCCCGCCGACGCCGGTCCAGAAGGCGGGAGCAACGATGCCGTCGGAAAAATTCTCGGCCAGGCTCTCGATCGCCGCGCGGCTGACACCGGCCCGGTCCAGCGATTCGGGATCGCGGCCGACGATGCGCGAGACGGCGATGCGTCCAAGAGCAAGGCCACCTGTGTCGAGCGCGTCGGCCACGGCCTCGACATGCTCGTAGAGGCTCTTCTGCGACAGAAGCGATGTCGCCAGAAGGGCGGCAATGATCAATCCCATGGGAACAAACCAGAGCAGGATCTGCACGCCGAGCCCGATCGCCGCCGGCACCAGCACGATGACCAACAGTGCCAGGACACCACGCTTGCGACGCAGCGCGTCGGGATCAGTGGCGCGGTTGAGCCGGCCGTCGAGAAAGGATATCAGCCTGCCGAACCACGTCACCGGATGGCCGATGGCGCGAAACAGCCAGTCCGGGTAACCCAGGACGAATTCAGCGGCCAATGACAGGAAAGCGATCAGGATTGACATGAAGCTTCTTGATGGGGCGGCGGTGGACCATGGTGGAAGTCTCGGCCGGGCGAGGGCGCTTTTCCCCAACGCGCCGCTGCCTTTCGTCGACCTCTCGACCGGTATCAATCCGCACTCCTACCCGCTTTTCGAGCTGCCCGCCACCATCCTGTCGCGGCTGCCGGAGGCCGGACGTGGCCGCGAGCTGGTCGAGATCGCGGCGAGCGCCTATGGCGCGCCTTCGCCAGCCAACCTTGTCGGGGCACCCGGCACGCAGATCCTGTTGCCGCGAGTCGCATCGCTGATAGCGCCCGGCAAGGCGCTGGTGCTGGGTCCGACCTATGCCGAACATGCGCGGGCAGCGGCGATCGCCGGGCACGCGGTGACGGAGGTTGGCGATTTCGAAGTGTTGGCGGAAGCCGACCTTGCCATCATCGTCAATCCCAACAATCCGGATGGGCGCATCATCGCGCGCGACAGGCTGCTGGCACTCGCCGCAGGGCTGCGCGCCAAGGGCGGGCTGCTGGTGGTCGACGAGGCGTTCATGGATGTCGGCCCGCGCGAGCACAGCCTCGCAGGCGATGTCAGCCAGGGCGGCATCGTGGTGCTGCGCTCGTTCGGCAAGTTCTTTGGCCTGGCCGGGTTGCGGCTCGGTTTTGCGCTTTCCGATGCGGCGGCGGTCGGCCGGCTGGACAACCAATTTGGACCATGGGCCGTCGCCGGCTCGGCGCTGGAATACGGCATTCGCGCGCTTGCCGATATCGACTGGCAGGACGCGATGCGGGCATCCCTTGCGGACTCATCGGCACGACTCGATAAGCTGTTCGGCCGCTTCGGCGCTGCTGTCGCGGGCGGCACCACATTGTTCCGCTATCTGCGCTTGCCGGATGCCGCCGACCTGTTCGCCACACTTGGCGAGCGCGGCATCCTGCTGCGCCATTTTGCAGACCGTCCTGGCGTCTTGCGCGCCGGCCTGCCAGGGAGCGAGGTGGAATGGCAGCGGCTCGAATCCGCTCTTGCCGAATGGGCGTCCCGGCGCGAGGATCGATCGAAGGGTTCGAACCAATGATCCATGTCTGTTCGCTGGCGAAGGTCGAGGAAACGGTGGCAAGGACTGGCGCCGACCGCATGCTGTCGCTGCTCGCCGCTGGAACCGACGTTGTGCGGCCGGCCTCGATCGCCCGGGAGAATCATCTGCATCTGGTCATGCACGACATTGCGGTGGCGCAGGACGGCATGACCATGCCGGGCGAGGAGCACGTCCGCAACCTGCTTGATTTCGCGCGCCGATGGGACCGGGCAAAGCCGATGGTCGTGCATTGCTATGCCGGCATCAGCCGCTCGACCGCCTCGGCCTACATCATCGCCGCGGCATTGGCACCGAAGCGCGACGAAGCCGAACTGGCTCAGACGCTGCGGACGCTGTCTCCCTCGGCGACGCCCAACCCGCGGCTGATTGCGGTGGCCGACCTCCTGCTCGACCGCAACGGCCGCATGATCGAGGCGATCCAGGCGATCGGGCGCGGCGCCGACGCTTTTGAAGGAGCGCCCTTTGCGCTGAAGATCGACATCTAGGACATGTTGATATTCAGGTGACCTGCCCTGAGACGGGAGTGCTATTTCAGCCAGTCGGCTAGCTTCGCCTTGCGTACATCGCGCAGCAGGCTGATGAAACCATCGGCCTGATGTTCTGATGTCAGCCGGCCTTTCTCGGCCGTGGCGATGCTGGCATCGCCGACCACGCCATTCGGGTTGAGATCGCTGGCGATCCAGGCAAAGGCATGGGTGCCGGTGTGGCGCAGCAGCGAAAATTCCTTTTCAGCCTTTGCGACATTGGAAACGAAATTGTCGGCCTTGCCCATGTCGACGAGATCCGGCCGGAAATGCAGCATCAGCGACGTCTCGACATCGCCGCCATGGATGCCGTGACGGTCCTCGATTTCGGTGTACATGCCCGCCGGGCGGCCAAAGCGCTGCCAGCTGGTCTTCACCGCCAGCATGTTTTCGCGCACGCGCAGTTCGCGCGTGACGATGCCCATGATCTCTTCATTGCCGCCATGCGAATTGACGACGATCAGCTTGCGCACGCCGGCCCGTGCGATCGACAGGCCAAGTTCGGTCCAGGCGTCGACCAGCGTCGTTGCCGGCAGGGTGAGGGTGCCCGGTGCGTGAAGATGCTCGTTCGACTTGCCCACCGCCTGCACCGGCAGGATGCGGATGTCGAGATCGTCGGGCAGGCGGGCAATCACCGTGTCGAGCATGCCGTTCATGATCGAGGTGTCGGTCGAGACCGGCAGATGCGGACCATGCTGCTCGATCGCCGCCAGCGGCAGCACGGCGATCGTCGCCTCCGGGTCGATCGAGGCGTATTCGGTCGTGCGGTAGTCGCCCCACCACACGCGTCTTTTTGTTTCGTTCATAGCGGGCCCTCGAAGGAACTGTTTGGCGTTTGTGCTGCCCCTCACCCTTACCCTCTCCCCGTGAAGAACGGGGAGAGGGGGTCGCCAGCGTTGGAGCGCTTCCCTTCTCCCCGTCACAATGTGGGGAGAAGGTGCCGGCAGGCGGATGAGGGGCAGCGCAGACTTTGGTGTGGTGTAGCTTCAGATTGCGGACCTGTCGATTCGTAGCGTCTCGCCGACGTCTCACCCAGCCGCGATGGCCTCGACCTCGACCTTGAATTCGGGCCGGGCGAAACCGGAGACGATCATCAGCGTCGAGGCCGGCGCCGGGCTGGAAAACAGCCGGTCGCGGACATCCATATAGGGTCGCAGGTGCGCGCGGTCGGTGACGAAGGCGTTGATGCGGACGATATCCTGCAGCCCCAGACCGGCCTCTCCGAGCACTGCCGCGATGTTGCGGAAGCAGAGTTCGGCCTGTGCGCCGGCATCTTCCGGTATCTGGTCGTCCGCCGTGATGGCGACCTGGCCCGAGCACAGCACCAGCCGCTTGCCGGCGGGCACCTCGACGCCGTGGCTGTAGCGGGCAAAGGGTGGCTTTATCGACTTCGGGGTGAGGAACTTGAACATGGCAGTCTCCGGTTCGCCGGTAGCCTAAGACCGGATGCACCATACCTTCAAGATGGCGGTGCATGTCGCTGGGGCGATTGTGGACAGGCGTTCAAAAAATAGGCACGATGCCTCCGGTGCAGCACGACCCGTCCGGCTTCGCAGATGGCTGTGGTGCAAGCGGGCGGTCCCGGCGCAAGACGCCGGTGGCATGTGTCTTGCTTCTTGAATCTCTGGTGTCGAGCCTGGCGCGTGGCGTGCCGGAGCAAACAAAGGGTGATGTTGATGTACGGAAAACAGAAGATCTCGGTGGCGGTGGTGGCCCTGCTTGCGGCCAGCACGCTCGGTGCCGCGGCGAATGAAAAAGTCACCTTCGGCACCAACTGGTTGGCCGAGCCGGAGCATGGCGGATATTATCAGGCGGTGGCTGACGGCACCTACGCCGCCTGCGGCCTCGACGTCACCATCATGCAGGGCGGTCCGCAGGTCAGCGGCCGGCCGATGCTGCTTGCCGGCAAGATCGATTTCTACATGGGCGGCAATCTGCTGTCGGCTTTCGATGCCGTCCAGCAAGGCATTCCGATGCGCGTGGTGGCGGCGGATTTCCAGAAGGACCCGCAGGTCATCATGTCCCACCCCGGTGAGGGGCTCGACAAGTGGGAAGATTTGAAGAACGCCGACCAGTACATATTGGGCGACGAAGGCGTGCAGACCTTCTTCCAGTGGATGGTCATCGAGCTCGGCTTCGACGCCGCCAAGCGCGCGCCCTACACCTACAACACCGCTCCCTTCCTCGCCAACAAGAAGTCGATCCAGCAGGGCTACGTCACCTCCGAGCCGTTCGCGGTCAAGAAGGAAGGCGGCTTCGTACCGAACCAGTTCCTGCTTGCCGACTATGGCTGGGACACCTACTCGACGACGATCGAGGTGATGCAGGACACGATCGACAAGAAGCCGGAGGTGGTCCAGTGCTTCGTCGATGGCTCGGCCAAGGGCTGGTACAAATATCTCTACGGCGACAACAAGGCCGCCAACGACATGATCAAGAAAGACAATCCTGACATGAGCGACGAGCAGATCGCTTTCTCGATCGAGCAGATGAAAAAGTTCGGCCTTGCCGATTCAGGCGACACCGAAAAGCTCGGCATCGGCGCCATGACCGACGCGCGCATCCAGAGCTTCTACGACAAGATGGTCAAGGCCAAGGTCACGCCAGCCGGCATCGACATCAAGAAGGCCTACACGCTGACCTTCGTCAACAAGGGCGTCGGGCTCGAGCTGAAGAAGTAGGCCGTTCCGGCATGATGCAGGAGAATGTGGCGCAAGCGCCGGCGAGCGCGTCGGATGTCGCTCCGACATTGCTGGCGCTGCGTGGCGTCGGCAAGGTCTTTTCCAACGGCGTGACGGCGCTCAGCGATGTCGATCTGACGATCCGGGAAGGCGATTTCCTCAGCCTGCTCGGACCGTCCGGCTGCGGCAAGTCGACGGCGCTGCGGCTGATCGCCGGCCTGTCGACGCCGACCTCCGGCGTGCTCGACTGGCGCGGCGGCGGCTCGCTTGACCGCTCGAACATCGGCTTCGTCTTCCAGGAGCCGACGCTGCTGCCTTGGGCCAGCGTCTTCGACAATGTCTGGCTGCCGCTCAGGCTGAAAGGCGTTTCCCGCGCCAAGGCGGCGCCGGCGGTGACGCAAATGCTGGCGCGGGTCCACCTGACCGGCTTCGAAGACGCGGTGCCGCGCGAACTGTCCGGCGGCATGAAGATGCGCGTCTCGATCGCGCGCGCGATGGTGACGAAACCGCGTGTGCTGTTGATGGACGAGCCGTTCGCCGCGCTCGACGAGATCACCCGCTTCAAGCTCAACAACGATCTCCTGGAGCTGTGGCAGGACGAGCGCTTCACCGTCGTCTTCGTCACCCACAGCGTCTTCGAAAGCGTGTTTCTCTCCAACCGCGTCGTCGTCATGGCGGCGCGGCCGGGCAGGGTGTTCGACGAACTCGCCATCGAGGCAGCCTATCCGCGCGACGAGGCGTTCCGGACCTCGCCCGACTATGCGGCGTTGTGCCGGCAGGCCTCCGACGTGTTGGTCAAGGCCATCAATTCAACAGCAGGCGCGCACCATGACGGCCATTGACGAGGGCGTGCTTAAGCTCGATCCCGAGGAAGCGCGCCGCGTGCGCCAGGAGCGGCTCGAACGGATTGGTCGCTGGGTGTTGCCGCTGGCGATCATGATCCTGGCGATCTGGCTATGGGATCGCATCTGCGTGTGGAATGAGATCCCGCAATACATCCTGCCGCGCCCCGGCGTGGTGCTGTGGACGCTCTACAACGATGCCGGCCTGCTGTTTTCCGCGCTGCTGGTGACCTTGCGCATCACCTTCCTCAGCCTGGCCTTGGCCGTCATCGGCGGTGTCGGGCTGGCGGTGCTGTTCGCGCAATCGAAATGGGTCGAGATGTCGTTCTTCCCGTTCGCCATCGTGCTGCAGGTGACGCCGATCGTGGCGATCTTTCCGCTGATCAATATCTATGTCGACAACCAGACGACCAAGCTCCTGCTCTGCGCCTGGATCGTTGCCTTCTTTCCGATCCTGTCCAACACCACGCTCGGCCTCAATTCGGTCGACCGCAACCTGCGCGACATGTTCAAGCTCAATGGCGCGACGCGCTGGCAGCAGTTGCGCTATCTCAGATTGCCGGCGGCGATGCCGTATTTCCTGGGCGGGTTGAAGATCGCCGGCGGCCTGTCGCTGATCGGTGCCGTGGTGGCCGAGTTCGTCGCCGGCGCCACCGGCCAGTCGTCGGGGCTTGCCTCACGCATCATTGAAGCCGGTTATCGGCTCAACGCGCCGCGGCTGTTTGCGGCGCTGTTCCTGATTTCGCTCACCGGCATCCTGATCTTCCTCGTGCTGTCGCTGATTTCGCATCTCATTCTAAGGCGCTGGCACGAAAGCGCGCTGAAGCAGGAGCGCTAGTTCCTTGGTACCGAACACAGGTTCATACCACCTCGCCAACGCCCGGCTTCACGCGTCCCTGACGCCGGGATTCACAGCTGCTTTCGACAGCGATGGCTTTGCTCTTGCAGACATCGCTATCGCCGACGGCAAGATTTCCAGCATTGCCCCGCATGGCCGTACCGCAGTGCCGTTGGACGCCGTCGACCTTGCCGGCCGGATCATCCTGCCGTGCTTCGTCGACTGCCATACGCATATCGACAAGGGCCATATCTGGCCACGAAAACCCAATCCGGATGGCACCTTCATGAGTGCGCTGAATGCCACCGGCGCCGACCGCACTGCGCGCTGGAACGCCGAGGACGTGGCGCGGCGCATGGATTTCTCGCTACGCTCAGCCTACGCGCATGGCACCAGGGCCCTGCGGACTCATCTCGACAGCGTCGCGCCGCAAGAGGAAATCTCCTGGCCGGTGTTCGAAACGATGCGCGAGACATGGCGCGGCCGCATCGAATTGCAGGGCGCGTGCCTGATCGGTATCGAAGGCGTGCGCGACAGGAAATGGTTCGACAGGCTGGCAAAAAGGGTTGCCGCGGCCAAGGGTGTTCTCGGTGTCGTCACCTACATGGTGCCGGACCTGGAAGAGCTGCTCGATCATGTCTTCGCGCAGGCGATCAAGCATGGCCTCGATCTCGATTTCCATGCCGACGAGACCGACGACATCGCGGCGATCTCGCTGAAGAAGATCGCCGAGGCGGCACTCTGGAACGGCTTCGAGGGCAACATCCTCGTCGGCCATTGCTGCTCGCTGGCGCGCCAGCCGGACCTCGATGTTCTCGACACGCTGGACAAGGTGGCGAAGGCCGGGCTCGCGGTCGTATCGCTGCCGATGTGCAATCTCTATCTGCAGGACCGGCGCGGCGACCACACCACACCGCGCTGGCGCGGCGTGACTCTGCTGCACGAGATGAAGGCGCGTGGCATTCCAGTCGCCGTCGCTTCCGACAACACGCGTGACCCGTTCTATGCCTATGGCGATCTCGACATGCTGGAGGTCTACCGCATGGCGACGCGCATCCTGCATTTCGATCATCCGGTCGCCGACTGGCCGCAAGCGGTCACCGCGACACCTGCCAGGGTGATGCGGCTCGACGGTTTCGGCACGCTCGCTGCCGGCGGTGATGCCGACTTCGTCGTGTTCAAGGGCAGGAGCTGGACGGAATTGCTGTCGCGGCCCGAATCGGATCGCATCGTCGTGCGCAGCGGGCGCGCGATCGACCGGCAACTGCCCGACTATGTCGAACTCGACGAACTGATGGTGGAATGATGGATGTTTCGGCGCTCAAACGCGATCTCGAAGGCCTGAAGTTCGACGACAATCCGGCCATCGTCCAGCAGAAGAGCCGCGACTTCTACTGGTACAGCCCGGTGCTGAAGCAGCAGCTCGACCATGTCACCGGCGACCTGATCGTGACGCCGAAGAACGAGGCCGAGCTGATCCGCGTGCTTGCGGCCTGCCACAGGCACGGCGTGCCGGTTACGCCGCGCGGCAGCGGCACGGGCAATTACGGGCAGGCCATGCCGCTCTCCGGCGGCGTGGTGCTCAACCTTGCCGAAATGAACGAGATCAAGTCGATCGCGCCGGGGCGCGTGGTGACCGGACCGGGTGCGGTTCTGGCCGACATCGACAAGGCAACGCGGGCCCATTCCGGCCAGGAACTCCGGCTGTCGCCCTCCACCTACAACACGGCTTCGATCGGCGGCTTCATCGCCGGTGGCTCGGGCGGCGTCGGCTCGATCAATTTCGGCGGCCTGCGCGATTTCGGCAATGTGCTTCGCCTACGCGTGGTGACCATGGAGGCCGAGCCGAAGGCGCTCGAACTCACCGGCGAGGATTTGCACAAGGTGACCCACGCCTATGGCACCAACGGCATCATCACCGAAGTCGAGATGCCGCTGACATCAGCCTATGACTGGGTCGATGTCATCGTCGGCTTCGACAGCTTCATGGAAGCGGCCCGCTATGGCAATGCGCTGGCTTGCCAAGACGGCATCCTGACCAAGCTGATCACGCCGATCGCGTCACCCGTGCCGCAGCTCTACTTCAAGCGGCACCAGAAATTCCTCAGGGAAGGGCAGAGCATCTGCGTCGTCATGGTGGCGCAGCATGGGCTCGACGCCTTCCTGGCCTTCACCCGCCGTGCCGGCGGCGAGGTGATTTTCAATGCCGTCACAGCGACACCGGAGGACAAGAAGGGCCTGCCGCCCGCCTATGAGCTGGCCTGGAACCACACCACGCTCAGGGCGCTGCGCGTCGACCCCTCGATCACCTATCTGCAATCGCTCTATCCCTTTCCCAACCAGCTGGCGCTGGTCGAGAAGATGGACGCGATGTTTCCCGGCGAGGTGTTCTCACATCTGGAATTCGTGCGGCTGGACGGCAACATCACCTGCTTCGGCCTGCCACTGGTCAAGTTCACCACCGAAGCGCGGCTCGACGAGATCGTGCGCCTGCATGAGGAGAATGGCTGCCCGATCTTCAACCCGCACCGCTACACGCTGGAAGAGGGCGGCATGAAGCAGACAGATGCGGTGCAGCTTGCCTTCAAGCGCGAGACCGATCCGCAGGGCTTGCTCAACCCCGGCAAGATGATCGCCTGGGAGAACCCGGACTACGACTACCGTTCGGGCCGCACATTCCTGTTCAAGGGGCTGCAAAAGGCAGGCTGATGAACATTCTCGTCCTCCACGCCCATCCGGTCGAGACCAGCTTCAATGCCGGCCTGCACCGGATGATCGTCGAGAGGCTGACGGCAGCGGGCCACAAGGTCGACGATTGCGATCTCTACGCCGAGGATTTCGATCCGCGGCTGACGCGCCAGGAGCGGCTGGACTACCACAATGCGCGCGGACCGGCCGACCCTGCGGCGCCCTATGTCGAGCGCCTGCTGCGGGCCGAAGCGCTGGTGCTGTCCTACCCGGTCTGGAACTATGGCTTTCCGGCGGTCCTGAAAGGCTTCTTCGATCGCGTCTTCCTGCCCGGCGTGTCGTTCAAGCTGGTCAATGGCAAGGTGCAGCCCTCGCTGCACAACATCATCAAGGTCGCGGCGGTCACCACCTATGGCGGCAGCCGGTTCCGCGCCATGCTGATGGGCGACCCGCCGCGCAAGCTGATCAAGCGCATGCTGCGCGCCACTGTAAAGCCCGGCGCGCCGGTGAGCTATCTCGCGCATTATGCGATGAACTTGTCGACAGCTGAAACGCGCAAGGCATTCATGACCAAGGTCGCGGCCAGTATGGACGCCTTCTGATGCGCGCACTGGTGGTCTACTGCCATCCCGTGCCGGAGAGCTTTTGCGCGGCGATCCGCGACACTGCCGTCGAGGTGCTGAAGGCGCGGGGCTGGGAGGTGCGGCTGCTCGACCTCTATGCCGAGAAATTCGACCCGGTGATGGGTTGCGACGAACGGCGCTCCTACAACGACCAGGCGCCGCAGGATCCGGCGCTGAAGCCGCATTTCGAGCTGCTCAACTGGGCCGAAGCGATACTGTTCGTCTATCCGACCTGGTGGTACGGGCTGCCGGCGATGCTGAAGGGCTGGCTCGATCGGGTGTGGGCGACGGACGTCGCGTTCAAGCTGCCAGCGGGCAAGGGGCGGATCAAGTCGCTGATGACGCATGTGACCAAGGTCGGTGTCATCACCACCTGCGGTGCGCCGACCTGGTGGAGCGTCGTCGTCGGCCAGCCCGGACGCAAGACCCTGCTGCGCGGCATGCGGGCGCTGTGCGCGAGGCGCTGCCGGACCTTCTTCCTGGCGCACTATCTGATGGATGCCTCGACGCCACAGACACGGGCTGCGTTTCTGGCGAAGGTGCGATGGAAGCTGGAGCGGTTCTGAGGGGCTTGACCCTCCCCCTTGTGGGGAGGGTCACACAGCAAATGCCGCAAAGCGGCTTTTGCGAAGTGGGGTGGGGGTCTCGTAGGGCGTACCCCCCACCCCGTCTCGCAATCTTCGCTTCGCTACGTCTGCGAGCCGACCTTCCCCACAAGGGGGAGGGTGAAACAACTACATCCTCGTCCGCACCGACGTCGGGTCATACATCGGCTTCAGCGATGCTTCCGCAGCAAAACGCTCGCCGGCGATCTCGATCTCGTAGGACGATGCCAGAACATCCGCCTCGCTCTCGCCCTGGCACGGCACATAGCCCAGCCCAATGGCGCCGCCGAGATGATGGCCGTAATTGCCCGAGGTGATCGGGCCGACGATCTTGCCGTCGCGCAGGATCGCCTCGTTGTGGAAGAGCAGGGGCTGCGGCTCCTTCAACCGGAACTGCACCAGCCGGCGTGACAGGCCGGCCTCCTTCTTCCGCAGCACCGCATCGCGACCGATGAAGTCGCCCTTGGCCGTCTTGACGACAAAGCCGAGGCCGGCTTCCAGCACATTGTCCTCATCGGTGATGTCGTGGCCGAAATGCCGGAAGGCCTTTTCGATGCGGCAGGAATCCAGCGTGTGCAGGCCGCAGAGCTTCAGGCCGACATCAGCACCCGCCTCGTCGATCGCCTCGAAGACATGAGCTGCCTGGTCGGTCGAGACGTAGAGTTCCCAGCCGAGTTCGCCGACATAGGTGACGCGATGGGCGCGGGCCAGGCCCATGCCGATCTCGATCTCCTGGAACGTCCCAAACGGGTTGGCTTCGTTGGAGAAATCATTCGGGCTGACCTTCTGGATCAGCCTTCGCGAGTCCGGCCCCATCAGGCAGAGCACGGCTTCAGCCGCAGTGACGTCGGTGACGACCACGAACTCGTCGGTCAGATGCTTGCGCAGCCAGGCGAGGTCTCGCTGCAGCGTCGCGCCGGGAACGACAAGGAAGAAAGCCGTTTCCGACAGCCGCGAGACGGTGAGGTCGCTTTCGATGCCGCCGCGCTGGTTGAGCATCTGTGTGTAGACGATCTTGCCCGGCGCCACGTCCATGTCGTTGGCGCAGAGCCGTTGCAGGAAGGCGCAGGCATCGCGGCCCTCGACGCGGATCTTGCCGAACGAGGTCATGTCGAACAGGCCGACCTTGTTCCTGACCGCCAGATGCTCCTCGCGCTGGTTGTCGAACCAGTTCTGCCGCTTCCAGGAATAGCGGTATTCGCGCTCCTGGCCCTCGCGGACGAACCAGTTGGCGCGCTCCCAGCCGGCGACCTCACCGAAGACGGCGCCTCGCGCCTTGAGATGTTCATGCAGGGGCGAGCGACGGACATTGCGCGAGGTCGCCATCTGCCGATAGGGGAAATGATCGGCATAGAGCAGGCCGAGCGTTTCGGAGACGCGCTCCTTCAAATAGCGGCGGTTCTTCTGGAATGGCTGGGCGCGGCGAATGTCGACTTCCCAGAGATCAAAGGGTGCTTCGCCATCATTGATCCACTGCGCCAGCGCCATGCCGGCGCCACCGGAGGAGACGATGCCGATCGAGTTGTAGCCGGTCGCCATCCAGTAGCCGGACAGCTCCGGCGCCTCGCCGAGATAATAGCGGTCGTCGGGGGTGAAGCTCTCGGGACCGTTGAAGAAAGTATGGATGCCGGCGGTCGCCAGCATCGGCATCCGGTTGACGCCCATTTCGAGGATCGGCTCGAAATGGTCCATGTCCTCAGGCAATTGGTCGAAGCAGAAATCCTCGCGGATGCCATCCATGCCCCAGGGTTTTGCCACCGGCTCGAAGGCGCCCAGCATCATCTTGCCAGCGTCTTCCTTGTAGTAGGCGCATTCGTCCGGCACGCGCAGCACCGGCAGGCGGGTAAGGCCCGGGATTGGCTCGGTGACGAGATAAAAGTGCTCGCAGGCGTGCAGCGGGATGGTGACGCCGTTCTGGGCGCCCAGTTCGCGCGCCCACATGCCGGCGCAGTTGACGACAATGTCGGTTTCGACCGTGCCTTGTTCTTCACCTTGCGCCCACGACACGCCGGCGACGCGACCGGCCTTGGTGTGGACCTTGGTGACCTTCACATTCTCGACGATGGTGGCGCCGCGCTGGCGGGCACCCTTGGCCAGCGCCATCGCGATGTTGGCGGGGTCGCATTGGCCGTCGAGCGGCAGATGCACGGCGCCGACGACGTCGGACACATTGAGATGCGGGTACATCTCCTTGACTTCATTCGGTGAAATCTCGCGCACGTCGACATCGAACGCGCGAGCGAGAGACGCCTGCCGGTAGATCTCATGCTTGCGCTCTTCGGTCAGCGCCACGGTGATCGAGCCGACCTGGCGCATGCCCGTACCGACCTCGGTCTCGGCTTCCAGCTTGACGTAAAGGTCGGCCGAATATTTCGCCAACCGGGTCATGTTCTGCGAGCCGCGCAGCTGGCCAATAAGGCCGGCGGCATGCCAGGTTGTGCCCGACGTCAGCTGCTTTCGCTCCAGGAGCACGATATCGGTCCAGCCGAGCTTGGCCAGATGATAGGCGACCGAACAGCCGGAGACGCCGCCGCCGATGATGACAGCTCTTGCCTTGGTGGGGATGGCCTTGGCGGTCATGCGGCCTCCCGGCGATAGCTGGAGGCAAAACGGCGCAGTCGAAGTGCTGCTTCCTGCAGCACGGGCTCCGGCTGGCAAAGGCTGATGCGAATGTGGCCGGCGGCCGCCTCGCCGAAGCTGGAGCCAGGCATCACGCCGACCTTTTCTCTGTCGAGCAAGGCCCAGGCGAATTTCTCGTCGTCGGGTTCGACGGCCGATATGTCGAGCATGACGTACATGCCCCCTTCAGAACCGCGCACCGTGACATCGTTCATGCCACGCACGGCGTCGAGCAGGATGGTGCGGCGCGCGGCGTAGCGTTCGGCAATTTCCTTGACGCCATAACGGTTCTCGAGCGCCTCGGCGCAGGCAATCGAGATGAAGGCCGGCAAGCCATAGGTCGTCACCAGATTGAGATTGACCAGCAGCGAAATCATCTCTTTTGGTCCCGTCAGCCAGCCCATGCGCCAGCCGGTCATGCCATGGCTCTTCGACATGGAATTGATGACCAGAGTGCGCTCGGCCATGCCGGGCAGCGAGCGCGGCGAGACGTGCTCGCCGCCGCCCAGTGTCCAGTAGACCTCGTCCGACAACAGCCAGAGGTCATGCTCCCTGCAGACCTCCGCCAGCTGTTCCAGCCGCTCGCGCGAATAGACCGCACCGGTCGGGTTGTTCGGCGTGTTGATCAGGACGGCGCGGGTGTTGGGCCGAAGTGCTGCGCGGATCATGTCGGCATGCGGCTGGAAGCCATCCTCGGCCGGTGTCTCGACCACGGTGAAACTGGCACCGGCGGCGCTGAACGTGTTGGGATAGGTGGCGTAGTAGGGCGCCACCACGATGGCATGGTCGCCTTGGTCGAGAACAGCCTGCACGGCCGCGTAGAGTGCGGCCTGGCCGCCCGGCGTGGCGATGACCTGATCCGGCGTCGTCTCGACGCCGGTGCAGGCGCTCGAGGCTGCCGCCATAGCCTTGCGCAGGCGCGGCAGGCCGGGAAGCGGGGTGTAGTGGTGATTGCTGCCGCGAACCGCGGTCACACAGGCTTCGATGGTTTCCGAGGGCGTGTCGAAATCATGGTCGCCCACTGACAGCATGATGATGTCTTCGCCGGCCGCCTTGCGGGCCCAAGCGGCCGAATGGACTTCCCAACCGTCCTTGCCCGAAGGCACGATGCCGGAAATGCGCGATGATGGTCTAGGCATGTATATCTCCCGAAATTTCGTAGCCGGCCTGTTCGAGCCGGTCGCGCAGCGCGGCGATGTGTGGCGGTCCAACCTCACAGCAGCCGCCGACAATGCTCGCGCCGGCCTCCACCCAGCCGATCGCCTGTTCTGCATAGGCGTCCGGACCGAGGTCATGGCGAGCGTGCAGGACATCCACCGTGTGAAGCCGTTGGCATAGGCGCCAACCGGGCCGCCGAGATCAATCAGTTCGGGCAGCGCTGCGCTGACTGCCTCGGGCCGGCAACAATTGACCAGCCGCGCTGCCACCGGCAGGCCATCGAGAGCGCTTGCCGCCGCGGCCAATGCCTCGCCACTGCGCAGGCGTGGCTTGCCATGATCGGCCAGCGTCCACGAAACCCATACCGGCTTGCCGCTTTCCGACGCTGCGGTTACCGCCGCATGCGCCTCCTGGGTGGAAGCCATGGTCTCGCACAGGAACAAGTCGACGCCATCAGCCTGCTCGGCAACGATGCGACGGTAGGTGTCGAGCGTATCCTCGAATGAAATGGTCAGCGCATGGGCATAGCTGCCGAAAAGCGGCGACAGGCAGCCGGCGATGGTTGCCTCGCCGGCCTGCTCGCAGGCTTGCCTTGCAAGCTCGATGCCGCGCTTCTGCAATGGCTTGAAGAGGTCTTCCGCGCCCTCGCGCGCCAGGCGTTCGGGTGTTGCCGAATAGGTGTTTATGGTGATGACGCGGGCACCGGCACGGATAAATTCCGCGTGCAGGTCGCGCACGAGATCTGGTTCGTCGATCAGCACCCTGGCCGACCATAGCGGCGTCGGCTCGGATTTGCTGCGGCGGACCAGTTCCTGGCCCATGCCGCCATCCGTGAGGATGATTTTCTTCACGCGCGCAGCCTCTCGTTCATTGGATCCCACAAGGGCTCGTCCTTCTGCACGACCGCCTGAAAACGGTCGCCGAAGATTTCGATCTCGATCGCTGTTCCCGGTTCCGCCAGATCGGCGCGCAGCATGCCGAGCGCGATCGATTTGTCGATCCGATGACCCCAGCCGCCCGATGTCGTTTCACCGACGATCTTGCCGTCGTGCCAGAGTGTGGAAACAGAAGGGGCGTCGCAGTCACCGGGGTTCTTGACGACCAAAGTGACGAAACGCTTCGTCACGCCTTGCTGCTTCTCGTTCAGCAGTGCCGCCTTGCCGCGGAAATCGGGCTTGTCCCATTTGACGAAGCGCTCCAGCCCGCCCTGGAGGATCGAATAGTCGGTCGACAGGTCGCCCTTCCAGGTGCGGTAGCCCTTTTCGAGTCGGAGCGAATCCAGCGCGTACATGCCGAATGGCCTGAGGCCATGCTGTTCTCCGGCCGCGCAGATGGCGTCAAAGATGGCGGCGGTGTCGTCGACCCTGGTGTGGATTTCCCAGCCGAGTTCGCCGGCGAAGGAGACGCGCACCAGCTTCGCCCAGCGTCCGGCGATCTTCGTCTCCTGATGCGTCAGCCACGGCAAAGCAAGGTCGGCGCCGCAGACATCGGCGAGGATTTTTCGCGAGTTCGGGCCGGCCAGGATCTGGGTCGAAAATTCCTCGGTGCGGTCGATCAGCCTGAACGGCGCATCCCTGGGGATCCTCGATTTCAGCCATTCGAAATCATGCCATTGCGCGACCGCCGCGGTGATCAGCGTCATCAGGTTCTCATCATGGCGCACGACCGACATTTCGGTGACGATGCGGCCCTTGTCGTCGGCGAAATAGACGAGGCCGATGCGGCCGATCTTCGGCACCAGCCCGGTGACCTGCAGGCTCAGCCATTCGGCGGCACCTGGCCCGTCGAGGTTGAAGCGCGAGAAGCCCGGCAGGTCGAGGATGCCGGCTGCGTCGCGAACGGCAAGGCATTCCTCGTGGACGCGATGCTGCCACGGTCCTTCGCGACGGAAGGTCAGCGTCGCCTCCTCGGAAACGTCGTCGCCGTCCTTGGCGTACCAGGTGGCGCGTTCCCAGCCATTGTAGGCGTCGAAGCGGGCGCCGAGCGCCTTGATGCGATCGTGGATCGGCGACAGCTTGCGGTCACGGCCTTCCGGCCAGGCATGGCGCGGGAACTGGATGGCGTATTCGTTGCCGTAGATCTCCATGCCCTTGGCGACGCAGTAGTCCGGCGCGGCAGCAAAGGAGGTGAAGCGGCGTGGATCGCACGACCACATGTCCCATTCGGTCTGGCCCTGTGTCACCCATTCGGCCAGCACCTTGCCGGCGCCGCCGCCCTGGGCGATGCCGAAGGTGAAGACGCAGGCCTCGAAGGCGTTGGGAACGCCGGGCATCGGCCCGATCAGCGGATTGCCGTCCGGCGTATACGGGATCGGCCCATTGATGACCTTGGACAGGCCGGCGGTGCCCAGGATCGGCACGCGGGCGACGGCATCGGCCAGATAATGTTCGAGCCGATCGAGGTCGTCGGGGAACAACTGGAAGGAAAAGTCCTCTGGCATCGGATCATTGTGGGTCGCCCAATGCGCGCGGCAGTTGCGCTCATAGGGGCCGAGATTCATGCCGTTCTTTTCCTGGCGCAGATAGTAGGAGGTGTCGACGTCGCGCAGCAGCGGCAGTTTCTTGCCCTGTTCCTTCGACCATGCCGCCAGTTCGGGGATTTCCTCGAACAATATGTACTGATGGCTCATCACCATCATCGGCACCTCGCGGCCGAACATCTTGCCGACTTCGGCGGCGCGGTAGCCGGCGGCATTGACGACGACCTCGCAGCGGATTTCGCCTTGCGTGGTCTCGATCACCCATTCGTCGTTCTCGCGGCGCACGCCGGTGACCGGGCAGAAGCGGATGATCCTGGCGCCCATGTCGCGCGCGCCCTTGGCCAGCGCCTGGGTCAACTGCGCCGGATCGATGTCGCCGTCGCTCGGATCGTAGAGTGCGCCTTTCAGATCATGCGTCTCGATGAAGGGATAGCGGCGCTTGATCTCGTCGACGCCGACGACGTCGATGTCCATGCCCTGATAGCGACCCATGCCCTTGGCGCGCTGGAACTCCTGCATGCGCTCGACCGAGTGGGCGAGGCGCAGCGAACCGGTGACGTGGTAGTTCATGGGATAGTCGACCGCTTCGGCCAGCCCACGGTAAAGCTCGGTCGAATAGCGCTGCATGTTCATCAGCGACCAGGACGATGAGAAGGTCGGCACATTGCCGGCGGCATGCCAAGTCGAGCCGGAGGTCAACTCGTTCTTTTCGAGCAGCACGCAGTCGGTCCAACCCGCCTTGGCGAGATGATAGAGTGCGGACGTGCCGACGGCACCACCTCCGATGATCACCACGCGTGCCGTGCTCGGTAAACCGGCCATGTTCTTCTCCCTGACAAAACCCAAAAGCGCGTTGCGCTTTCCATTTTTTGTTTTTGATACTTGTCGTTATCCCAAGCCGCTGCACGCTTCTGGGCGACATGCATTCAATAGACTGGCGGCGCAACCACCCAGATGACAACCGCCGGCTCGGCACCCGGATTGCGCCAGCGGTAGGGCTTGCCTTCGAAGCGAAAGGAGTCGCCTTCGCCGAGCCGATGCCAGACGCCCGATATCTCGATGTCGAACAGTCCGGACGCGACGTATCCGGCCTCTTCGGTCGGCCGGCGCGCCTCGTTTTTCAGCTCCGCGCCCGGCGCGAAGACCGAACGCACCATTTCGAAGCTACCGCCGAGATCGGGCGACAGAAGCTCCTCCACCAAGCCGGATTCGCTTGTGCCAAGCGTGCGGCGCCTGCCGGCGCGCACAACCACGCCACGCTCGCTTTCGACCGGCACGTCATGGCTGAAGAACAGGCTGATCGGCACGCCGAACAGTTCAGCGAAGGCTCGGAGATCGCTGAGCGATGGCGTCGACAGGCCACGTTCGACCTGGCTGACCCAGCCGACCGAACGGCCAAGCTTCAGGCCGATCTCGGCAAGCGTCAGCCCGCGCGCCTTGCGCAGCGCCCTGATATCGCTGGCCAGCACGCGTTCGTCAGGTCCCTGCAATGTTCGTGCGATAGGTGAAGGCAAAAGGCTCACTTCATGAAAATTTGCATCCGAATTTCATGAGAAATGAAGCTCATGAAAAAATCAAGTGGATTTTCACGCATGCTCAAGATTTGCTTGCAGGATTTTGACGGTTCATGCAAAGGCTCGGGCACGAACGGCGAGTGGGGACGTCTGGTCGAGACGAGGGTTAAAGGACGGCCCATGCTTGAAAAGAACACCCGAATTGCGGACGAGGCCGAGATTGTCGACGAGGCGATCCTGTCGCGCCGCTCGGTGCGCGCATTCCTGCCCGACATGGTCGACGACGACACCATCCGCGCCATTCTGTCGGTTGCGGCGCGGGCTCCATCCGGCACCAACATGCAGCCGTGGAAGGTCTACGTCACCAAGGGCGAGACCAAGCAGCAGATCACCGACGCCATCCTCAATTCGGGCATCCGCGCTGAAAAGGCCGATTGGGATGACTACCGCTACTATCCCACCCAGTTCTTCGAGCCCTATCTGACCCGACGGCGCGCCAACGGCTTTGGGCTCTATGGCGCGCTCGGTATCGGCCGTCGCGAGGTCGACAAGATGCGCGCCCAGCACGACCGCAACTTCGTCTTCTTCGACGCGCCGGTCGGCATGATCTTCACCATCGACCGCCGGCTCAACCAGGGTTCATGGATCGACTACGGCATGTTCCTGCAAAACATCATGGTCGCGGCGCGGGGCAGGGGCTTGCACACGTGCCCACAAGCGGCGTTCGCCCCCTATCACCGGCAGATCCGGCCGGTGCTCAACATTCCCGACGAGGAGATCGTCGTCTGCGGCATGGCGCTTGGCCATGAGGATATTTCCAAACCCGAAAACGCCTTCCGCACCGACCGCGTGCCTCTGGAAGAGTGGGTGACGTTCAGCGAGTAAGCCGGCCGCCCTGGCCAGAACCGGCCAACTGGGCGTCGAGCCCTATTCCGTGTTCATCTGTGCGCCGTGGCCGCTGACATGGGCGCCGTCCTGCGGCGTCAGCTTGAGATAGGCGAATAGCGCACACAGCGTGATGACGCCCTCGATCACGAACAGGATGCGAAAATCGCTTGCCACGGCCGGGCCGCCGCCGGCCAGAAACGACAGTGCAGCGGCGGCTAGGCCGACGCTGATCGCCACCGCGAGCTGCCACAGGATGTAATAGAGCGCGCTGAAGCGGGCGAGCTGCTCGGGTGCGATGTCGGAATAGGCGAGGTTGCCGGTCGACGCCCATTGCGCGGAGCGGAAGACGCCGAAGACGAAGATGTAGGCAAGCACGATCCACACCGGTGTGGTTGCCTGCATCAAGGCAAATCCAGCGACCATGGCGGCGACGATCGGCGTGTTGCAGACCAGCACGCGGCGGAAGCCGAAACGGTTGAGGACACGCGGCATGAAGAAGCGCATGGCCACCGAACCGACCGCGGCAACGAAAGTCAGCGATCCCGCCTGCACCGCGCTCATGCCGAAGCCGAGCTGGAACATCAGAGGCAGCAGGAAGACGACCGAGCTGAGGCCGATCGTATCCAGGCCACCGCCGGTCAGGAAGGAAATGCGGAAGGTGCGGATGCGCAGGAGCTTGAGATCGAGCAGCGGGTTGCGCACGCGCAGGCAGTAGAACGAGGCAATGGTTAGGATGACGAGCGCGAGCGCCAGTTCACCGGCGATGACTCCGCCGGCCGCATCCTTGGCGGCAAGCGAATCCATGCCGAAGACCAGCAGCACCATGCCGCTGCCGACCAGCAGAAAGCCCGGAAAATCGAACGGCGTGCGCACCGGCTTGGTCACTGTCGGAAACAGCGAGGCTGCAAGCAAAGCCGCCGCCAGTGCGAACGGCACGTTGATGAAGAAGATCCAGCGCCAGGAAATGTAGGTGGTCAGCGCGCCGCCGACGAGCGGGCCGACCAGCGGCCCGGACTGGCCGGCCAGCGAGATGTACATGTTGATCTTCAGCGTGCGGCTGCGCGGAAAGGTCTGCAGGATGACGACCTGGCCGAGCGTGCCCATCAACGCGCCGCCGAACCCTTGCAGCGCGCGGGCACCGACCAGCATCCAGATGTTGTCGGACAACCCGCACAGGGCCGACGCGGTGGCGAACACCAGCAAGGCAAAGCAATAAACGTTGCGCAGGCCGAAGCGGTCGGCGGCCCAGCCGCCAAGCGGCATCGAGATGATCAGGCTGGCGACATAGACGGTGATCAGGAGGCCGAGCTGGCTGGGCGGGCGGCCGAGACTTTCGCCGATGCCGGGCAGGGCCGTCACCACGACATTCTGGTCGAGGCTGGTCATGAAGACGCCGCAGGCGACCGTCAGCGGCAGCAGGAGCAAGGCTCTGGCCGACACATCGGCGCGATCGGTGGCGCCGGCGGATATTTCTGCGGTCATGGGGATGTTCGAACCAAACGACTATGCCGAGCCTGAGACGGGGTTTGATGCCCCTTGGGCCGGTCTTGGCGGCCACGTTTCCCATCATGGCCGCCCGCGGCGCGATTCTCTAGCGGCAGAACCGGCTGGCGTTGATGCCAGAAGCCGCGGCGATGCGGCCATCCGGCCGGCGCTGCCTATTGCACCTCGTAGCCGATTTCCTCGCTGGCATGGCAGAGCGCCTTCCAGAACGAGCGTGCGAACGAGCGGAAGACATAGATGTCGAACTGGTCGGAGCCGGTACGCTGGATCTGGGCGAAGACATCGTGATGGGTGGTCGAGCGGCCGGCGCCAACCGGAAAGGCCGGCAGCGCGAAGTCGATGGCGAAGAACTTCGCCAGCACCCATTCGGCCTTTGGCCCGGCGATGCGAATGGCGGTGCGACCATGCGAAAGGTCGGTCACCGTGCCGATGGCCGGGGTGACCGCCTTGGCAAAGGCGCCGGCCAGGCCTTCGGCTTCATCGGCAACGGTGAATTTTCCCGGCGCGAAGCCGAACACCGACTTCACGCCGTCGCTCAGGCCGCCGCCGGCGCCATCGGGTAGCGCAAGCCCGGCGACGGTACGGATGGCGGCAATCAACTTCTTCTCCTCACCCGGCCAGGCTGCCAGCTGCACGATCGAGCCGGGCCCGGTCTCGGTCAGGATGATCTCGACGCCGTGTTCGAAATTGCCATGCGAGCCAATGTGAAACTCCGGCTCGAGCGGTGATTGGCGCTCAACCATGCATGCGGCTCCCGTCCGGATCGAAGAAGTGGTTGGAGACGATCTCGACCGGCCCGAACCGGTTGCGCAGGGGATCGGAGACATTGGCGCGCGTGCCGTGTCGTGCCTTGCCGCCCTTGACCAGCGCCAGCGCAATGTGCTTGCCGAGCGCCGGCGAATAACAGCAGGCGGTGATGTGGCCGATCGAGCCGTGGGGATTGGCTTCGTCGAGTTGCTCGACGATGTGCGCGCCGCCATTGAGTGGCCGGTTGTCCAGCGCGATCAGGCCGACGAGCTCCAGACGGTCAGACGCGATCAGGCCCTCGCGGTCCATCATCGCCGAGCCGATGAACGGCTTTTTCTTCGACAGCATCCAGTCGAGATGCAAGTCGCGCGCCGTGGTGCGGCCGTCGATCTCGGCGCCGGTGACATGGCCTTTCTCGATGCGCATCGTGCCCAGCGCCTCGAGCCCGTAGGTGACCAGCCCGAACGGCTTGCCGGCCTCGATCAGCGCCTCCCAGACATGGGTGCCATGGCCCGCACCGGAATAGACCTCGAAGGCCATTTCACCGGAGAAGGAGAGCCGGCAAATCATCACCGGGACACCCGATATCTCGCCGTGCACGATGCCCATGAAGGGCAAGGTGGCGTTGTCGACCGATGTGCCGGTGACGCAGGAGGCGAGAATCTGCCTGGCCTTCGGTCCGCCGATCGCCGCGCCCGCCCATTCGTCGGTCACCGAGGTGACGTGCACCTTGAGCTCCGGCCAGATCACGTCGAGGAAATATTCCAGATGCTGCATCACCTTGCCGGCGTTGGCCGTGGTGGTGGTCATCAGGAAATCCTGCTCGCCCAACCGCCAGGTGGTGCCGTCGTCGAAGGCGAGGCCGTCCTCGCGCAGCATCAGCCCGTAGCGGGCCTTGCCGACGGCCAGTGTCGAAAACATGTTGGTGTAGACGCGGTCGAGGAATGCAGCGGCGTCGGGCCCTTGCACCGCGATCTTGCCCAGTGTCGAGACATCGACGATGCCGGCGCTTTCGCGCGTCGCCTTGGCTTCGCGCACATAGGCCTGCTCGACCGTCTCTCCGGCATGGCCGTAGATCATCGGACGGTACCACAGGCCGGCCGAATACATCGTCGCGCCATTGGCGAGATGCCAGTCATGCATCGGCGTCAGCCGCTCGGGTTTCAGGTCACCGAGGCGCTCGGCCGCCAGCGAGCCGATCGATACCGGCGCAAAGGGCGGGCGGAAGCGCGTCGTGCCGACCTCGGGGATCGGCTTGCCCAGCGCCTCGGCCATGATGGCAAGGCCCGGAACATTGGAGCTCTTGCCCTGGTCTGTCGCCATGCCAAGCGTGGTGTAGCGCTTCAGGTGCTCGACCGAGACAAAGCCTTCGCGGTGCGCCAGCCGCACATCCTCCGCAGTCACGTCATGCTGGAAATCGACAAAGCTCTTGCCCTTGGCCCTGATCTCGAACACAGGCGCCGGATCGGGATCCCCAGGAACGGCTTCGACGGTGGGCAACGCCGCCGGCGTGCTGGTTCCACCGGCCGCAGCAAGGCCGGCGGCGCGGCCTTCGGCAATGGCTTCGGTGGTGGAAAAGCTGCCGGTGAAGGCGCCGGCGCCAATCCAGTGCTGCGTTGGCCATTGCTGGGTCGGCTTCGGCGGCAGGAAAGCCTGCCGCGCGGCGTTCCACTCGGCCTTGGCACCGGCCTGGCTGGCCAGGTGAATGGTCGGCGACCAGCCGCCCGACATCAGCAGGCAATCGGCATGGATGCTGCGGGCGTCGCCGGTGAGCGAGCCGTTGGCCATGTCGAAGCGCTGCAGCTTGAGGCCGGTCAGCGCATTGCCGCCCTCTGTGGCGACGACGGCATGACCGGCGAAGATCTCGGCCTCGGCTTCGGCGGCCAGCTTGAGCATCTCGGCTGAAGGCTCTGGCCGGACGTCGGCAATGGCGACGACCGCGGCACCCGCCTTCTTCAAGGCGACGGCCGCTCTGTAGGCGCTGTCATTGTTGGTGAACACCGCGATCCGTTCGCCCGGCAGCACGCCGAATTCGTTGGCGTAGCGCTCGGCGGCATGCGCCAGCATCACGCCTGGCCTGTCATTGCCCGGAAACACCAGCGGCCGTTCGAAGGCGCCGGTGGCGAGCACCACGGAGCGGGCGCGGATCGCCCAATAGCGATGGCGCGGCTCGCCCTTGCCGGGCTGCTCCTTGTGGTCGCTGACCCGTTCGAGCGCGGCAAGCGTGTTGTTGTCGTAATAGCCCCAGACCGTGGTGCGCGGCAAAAGCCGGACATTGTCGCGGCCTTCGAGCTGGGCGACGGCGCGGCGGGCCCAGTCGGCGGCCGGTGCGCCATCGATGGTTTCGCCCGACCAGTTGGCAGAGCCGCCGAAACGCGGCTCGAGATCAGCCAGCATGACCCGGGCGCCCTGATCGGCAGCGGCCTTGGCGGCCATCAGCCCGGCCGGGCCAGAGCCGACCACCAGCACGTCGCAAAAGGCGTTCATGCGTTCGTAGCGGGCCGGGTCCTTCGCCGATCCGGCGCTGCCGAGACCGGCGGCGCGGCGGATGAAATGCTCGCAGAACATCCAGAAACGCGTGCCTTTGAGCGGACCGATCACCGGCCCCATGAAGGTCTTGTAGTAGAAGCCGGCCGATAGGATCTTGCCGCCGAGCTGGTTGACGGCGTTGATGTCCCAGGCAAGCGAGGGAAAGCGGTTCTGGCTGATGGCGACCAGTCCGTCATGGATCTCGACCATGGTCGCCGGAATGTTGGGCTCGCGAACCTCGCCCTTCAGCACCGTCACCAGCGCGTTGGGCTCCTCGACGCCTGCGGTGAGCAGGCCGCGCGGGCGGTGATATTTGAATGAACGCCCGTAAAGGGTGACGCCCTTGGCCAACAGCGCCGACGCCAGGGTGTCGCCGGCATGGCCGGTATAGGCGGCTCCGTCGAAGGTGAAGCGGATGGTTTTCAGCCGGTCGATACGGCCGCCAGTGTCGGCGCGGCGCGGGCTCATGACTTGTCCTCCGCCTTACGGCGTGCGGTCGAGGTGTGGGTGCTGCGCATGAAGGCGACGCTCAAAATCTCATGCGTCAGCGTGTTGCGTACGACCCTGAGATGCGCGCGGCACCCGCCGGAATGCTGCCAGATCTCGTTGTGGTCGCCGGCCGGGTTCAGCCGGTCGTAGACATAGGCGTTCCATGCCTCGAAATTCTGCGAGGCGGGGTCGGGACGCTCGCGGTTGCCGTCACCTTGATAGGTAAATTCGACGACGTCGCGCGGGCCGCAATATGGACAGGTGATCAACATGGGACTTTACCTAATGCAGCCGCGGGTTTGCACCCTGGCCCTTGTCGTCGATCACCAGGCCGCGGTGGAAGCGGTCGAGCGTGAAGGGGGCGTTGAACTCGTGCGGCTGATCCTTGGCGATGGTCCAGGCAAAGCACCAGCCCGAGGCCGGCGTCGCCTTGAAGCCGCCATAGCACCAGCCGCAGTTGAGATACATGCCGGGCAGGGGGCCGGTGGTGATGATCGGCGAGCCGTCCATCGACATATCGCAGACGCCGCCCCAGGAGCGCAGCATGCGCACGCGGGCAAGGCCCGGAAACAGCGCCAGCATCTCGCTCATCACCTCGTCGACGATGGGCAGGTTGCCGCGCTGGGCGTAGCTGTTGTAGCCGTCAATGTCGCCGCCATAGATGAGGCCGCCCTTGTCCGACTGCGACATGTAGAAATGCCCCATGCCGAAGGTGACGACGGTGTCGATGAAAGGCTTTAGCGATTCGGTGACGAAGGCCTGCAGCACGTGGCTCTCGATCGGCATCGTCTCGACGCCGGCCAGTTGCACGACGCGCCCGGTGCTGCCGGCGACCGTCACGGCCACTTTTTTGGCGCGGATGTCGCCGCGCGACGTGGTGACGCCGGTGACGCGGTCGCCGTCGCGCAGGAAGCCGGTGACCTCGCAATTCTCGATGATGTCGACGCCGCGCCGGTCGGCGCCGCGCGCATAGCCCCAGGCGACGGCATCGTGACGGGCGGTGCCGGCGCGCCGCTGCATCAGGCCGCCGACCACCGGGAAGCGTGCGCTGTCGGAGATATCGAGCGCCGGGATCAGGCGTTTGATCTGCGCTGGCGTCATCAATTCAGCATCGACGCCGAGATGGCGCATGGCGTTGCCGCGCCGTGCATAATCGTCGAACTGAGCCGGCGTGTGCGCCAGGTTCAGGCAGCCGCGCTGCGAGAACATGACATTGTAATTGAGTTCGTGCGACAGGTTCTCCCACATCTTCATCGAATGCTCGTAGAAGCGGGTGTTGGCGGGCAGCAGATAGTTCGAGCGCACGGCCGTCGTGTTGCGGCCGACATTGCCGGAGCCAAGCCAGCCCTTTTCCAGCACCGCGACATTGGTGATACCGTGCTCCTTGGCGAGATAGTAGGCGGTTGCCAGCCCGTGACCGCCGCCACCGATGATGATGACATCATAGGACGCCTTCGGATCCGGCTTGCGCCAGGCCGGTTTCCAGTCCTTGTTTCCCTTGAGCGCGTTCGCGAGCAGCGAAAAGGCCGAGTACTCTGCCATCATTGTCATCCGGTTCGGGCGATGCGGCAGACTATAGAGCAGGCCGCATCCGCAAAGCTAATATTGCGCCATCGCCTTTCGACTGGCCGACGCCCGCGATCGGATCAGTGGAGCGATCGGATGCGACGGCTTGCCCCATGATATGGCCGTCTTTATCAATGACAGGCTTTTTAGATGCCTTTGCCGCTCGTGAGTCGCCAACAAATCATGCTTTTCCGGTTGCTTCGCCTCATTTTGATCCTCGCGCTTGTCGTCTCGGCGCCGCCTTCGTTTGACGCGATGGCGCAAGCGCTCGGTCAGGGCGCTGCCGGATTGATCACCGATCAGCAGAAAGTCATCCAGGGTCTGACGGCCAAGACCGACGACCTCGAGAAGAAAATACAGCAGGACGGTGAGGACGATGCCGCACTCGTCGATATCCGTCTGCAACTGGAGGACCTGTCGCGGGCGGCACTTACCAGTGCGCTGGCGTTTCGTTCGCGCCTCACCGACATCAACAATCGGATCGAGGTGCTGGGCCCGCCACCCGCGGCGGGGCAGCCACAGGAGCCCGACATAGTGACAGGCGAACGCCAGGCGTTGGCGTCGGAAAAGGCCGAGATCAACGCAGTCGTCGCCAGCGCGCAGAACCTGTCGATCCGCATCAGCGGGCTGGTCGACAAGATCGGCAACATGCGCAGCGCGCTGTTCCGCAACCTTTTGACCAAGCGCTACGTGCTGTCCGATGCCCTGAGCCCTGAGGTCTTCTCCGACGCCCATGACGAATACGCCAACCTGTACAAGGCGGTGTCGTCCTGGCTGATCTTCGCTTTCAAGTTCAAGTTTAAGGCCATCCTGGCAGCGACCTTCGTGGCGCTCGGACTGGCGCTGGTGCTGCTGGTCGGGGGCAGGCGGCTGTTCGGGCGGGTCTTCGAAGCCGACCCGACGGTCGAGCAACCGTCCTATCTCAGCCGTCTATCGGTGGCGTTCTGGTCGACTTTGCTGCCGTCACTGGCTGTCAGTGTATTCTTGGCCTCCACGGTGTTCTTATTCAACTATTACAATGTGTTGCGTGGCGACATCGGGGTCTTCCTGAACGCGCTGGCGGCTGTCATCGCTGTGGTGTTCGGCGTCAACCGGCTGACCAATGCGGCGCTCGAGCCGCGGCTGCCGAACTGGCGGCTCATTCCCGTCGAAACCGGCCCGGCGCGCTGGCTGGTGCGGCTGACGACCGCCATGGCAGTGGTCATCGGCGTCAACTATTTCCTGTCGATCGTCAACGACAAGATGGGCTCGCCGCTGTCGCTGACCATTGCCCGCAGTTTCGGCGCCACGATCATCTTTGGCGTGATCCTGATCCTGATGGCGATGCTGCGGCCGTTCAGGGCGCGTGACGGAAGCTGGCGGCCGTGGCCGGCATGGCTGCGCTACATGGCGCTCGCGCTCGGTTTGTTCACCATCGCTGCGGCCTTGCTAGGCTATATTGGCCTTGCCATCTTTGTCTCGGTGCAAGTGTTGGTCACCGGCACCATCCTGATCACTTCCTATATCGGCTTCCTGTCGGCCCGGGCGATCGGCGAGGAGGGCGCTTTCGCCGACACGTCCGTTGGGCGCTGGCTGTCGGCCAATTCGAGTTACGATGACGCCGCCCTCGATCAACTCGGCCTCGCCGTCAGCGTCGCCATCAACTTGATGATCGTACTGGTCTTCCTGCCGCTGATCCTGTTGATGTGGGGTTTCCAGCCCGGCGACATCGAGGCCTGGGCCTACAGGCTGGCAACCGGGATCACCGTCGGTTCGGTGACGATTTCGGTCACCGGCATCCTTTCCGGCATCATCGTCTTCATCATCGGCTATTTCCTGACGCGCTGGTTCCAGGGCTGGCTCGATGGTTCGGTGATGGCGCGCGGCAAGGTCGATACCGGAGTGCGCAACTCGATCCGGCTGGCGGTCGGCTACTCCGGTGTTGCGCTGGCGGCACTGGTCGGCATCTCGGCTGCGGGCATCGACCTGTCCAATCTAGCGCTGGTCGCCGGTGCCCTCTCTCTCGGCATCGGCTTTGGCCTGCAGAATGTGGTGTCCAATTTCGTCTCCGGCCTGATTCTTTTGGCCGAGCGGCCATTCAAGGTCGGCGACTGGATCGTCGCCGGCGATGTCAGCGGCACCGTCAAGAAGATCAGCGTGCGCGCCACCGAGATCGAGACGTTCCAGCGGCAGTCGGTGATCCTGCCCAATTCGAACCTGATCAACAACGCCGTCGGCAACTGGACGCATCGCAACAAGCTTGGCCGCGTCGACATCAAGGTCGGCGTCGCCTATGGCAGCGACGTCAAAAAGGTTCACGCCATCCTGACGGAGATCGCACGCGGCCACCCGATGGTGCTGAAGAATCCGGAACCTTTCGTGCTGTTTTCCAATTTCGGCGCGGCAGCACTGGAATTTGAGATCCGCGTGTTCCTGGCCGATGTGATGAACGGCAATATCGCGCAGAACGACATCCGTTTTGCCGTGCTCGAGAAATTCAACGGCGAGCATATTGAGATTCCCTCGATGCCACGCGCTGTCGTCGAGGTCCGCAAGCCAGAGGCCTGGCCGACCGACGACGACAAGATCGAGGCCGACTTCGTCGAACAGGAGCAGGCCAAGGTGGAAGCCGCGGCCGAAGCAAAAAAGCTCGCCAAGACGGGACGCAAGGCGCGCAAGCCCGATCCGGACTAGGCGTGTAGTCAGTCAACTGCCCCTTTAACGCGTGCGCTCGCAACCGAGCAAAGCCAATTGCGGCATGAATGCGGCATTCAGTTGCGGTTCAGCTTCCATCTCATATAAGCTCCCATGCAAAGGCGAAAATGCCTTGCGAAATGCAACAGAGGCGGTGGGAACACCGATACTGCAACATGTGGAAGTCTCTCGTCGCTGCCGTCGCTTTGGCCGCCGCCATCGGCTCGACCCATGCCGCCAGCGCGGTCAACAAGGACGCCGAGACCCGCACGCTGATCGTGACGGAGGGCGGCAGCAAATCAGACCTTGCGCTGGCCGCTGGCGAAACCGTTGAATTCTGCCCGAACGGTTGCTTCGTCACCTTGCCCAATGGCGATCTCGAAGCCCTGACCGGCTCGGAAACGGTCGAGATCTCGGGCGGCGTTGCCCGCATCAAGTAATCCCCGACGGCATGACAGGAAAGGCCGGGCATTTGCTCGGCCTTTTATTGTTTTCGGTAGCGTTTGCTTAACAATGACGCCGGAAATACCGCCGCAACAACCGCCTGCATCCGGGCGTTTTAACGTTCGCTATGCCGTTCCCGGCTATACCAGCTTCAAGACGCCGAAACGCGGCGCGCAACGAGGCTCCGGTTTTCCGGATCATACGATGGCAGGGCAGGACGGGTTATGGATGCGAGGTCGGACAGGAACGCAATACCATTTGCGGTCGATCTCGACGGCACGCTGATTGCTACCGACCTGTTGTGGGAAGGACTGTTCATCCTTCTCAAGAAGAACCCGCTCTATATCTTCCTCGTGCCTTTCTGGGCCGCCCGTGGGCCGGCCCGGTTGAAGCAGGCGATTGCCCAGCGCATCGACATCGATCCGGCATCGCTGCCCTATCGCGAGGCGTTACTCTGCCGCCTGCGGACCGAGCACGCCGAAGGCCGCAAGATCGTGCTGGCGACCGGCACGCCGCGCAAGTTCGCCGATGCCATCGCTGCCCATCTCGGCATTTTCGACCTGGTGCTGGCTACCGACGGTTTCGACAATCTCACCTCCGGCAGGAAGCGCGCCTCACTGATCGCGGCCTATGGCGACGGCGGCTTCGATTACGCCGGCAACAGCCGCCACGACCTCCAGGTCTTCGACGCCGCGCGCACGGCGATCGTCGTGGCGCCCGACCGTCATGCCGCGCGCTGGCAGGCAGCCCACGGCGCCGAAACGATGCCGACGCCCAAGCCGACACTGCGGACGGTCGTCAAGATGCTGCGCGTGCATCAGTGGCTCAAGAACTCGCTGATCGCGGTGCCAATGGTGCTGTCGCATGAATATTTCAACACCGCGATGATCTGGGAATGCCTGCTGGCGTTCGTCTCGTTCAGCGCGGTGGCGTCGGCCATCTACATCCTCAACGATTTCTTCGACCTCGCGCTCGACCGCAAGCATGCCACCAAGTGCAACCGGCCGTTCGCCAGCGGCGCGCTGTCGATCCCGTTCGGCCTTGGCGCGATCGCGGTGCTGCTGGCGATCGGCATCGCCACCGGGTTGCTGTTGTCGCCCGAATTCCTGACCGTGCTTGGCGGCTACATGGTGGTCACGACAGCCTATTCGTTGTCGTTCAAGCGCATGCTGCTTGTCGACGTGCTGACGCTTGCAGGCCTCTACACAATCCGCGTCCTGGCGGGTGCGGCCGCGACCGGTGTCGACGTCTCGTTCTGGCTGCTCGCCTTCTCGATCTTCTTCTTCCTGTCGCTGGCACTGGTGAAGCGCTTCGTCGAACTGCGCACCACAGCCATTCCGCCCGGCGAGCGCATTGCCGGCCGTGGCTATCGCACCGAAGACCAGGAGATCGTCGCCCAGGCCGGAATGGCTTCGGCCTTCTCCTCGGCGCTGGTGCTGGCGCTCTACATGGACAGCGTCGCCGTGCGCGAGCTTTATCCGCATCCGTGGCTGATCTGGCCGCTGGCGCCAATCGTGCTTTATCTCACCATGCGCGTCTGGATCCTGGCGCGCCGCGACGAGATGCATGACGACCCGGTCGTCTTCATCATCCGCGACTGGCGCAGCCAGATCGTCGTGCTGATCGGCGCGGTAATGCTGGTCATCGGAGGCTGGTAAAGGATGGCCGACCGCTTCCAGAGCTTTGGCCTTGCCACGCCGCCGGCACCACGCGCGATCGGTGCCGACGATGGCATTGCGCTGCTGAAGGGCGGCCAGGCCAAGCCGGCGTCGCTGCTCGCCTATGGCAACGGCCGTTCCTACGGCGATTCCTGCCAGAACGAGGCCGGCACGGTCGTCGACATGCGGTCTTTGAACAGCATCCGCGCCTTCAATGCCGAGACAGGCCTTCTTGAAGCCGATGCCGGCGTGCTGTTATCCGACATCATCGCAAACGCTGCCCCTTACGGCTTCTTCCCGGCGGTTGTTCCAGGCACCCAATTCGTCACGCTCGGCGGCGCCATCGCCAATGATGTGCATGGCAAGAACCATCATCGGCGCGGCACTTTCGGCTGCCATGTCGAGGCCTTGACGCTGCTCAGGTCCGACGGAAAGACCCGTCGCTGTTCGGCGACCGACAATGCGCGGCTGTTTCGGGCGACGATCGGCGGAATGGGGCTGACCGGCCTCATCCTGTCGGCCTCGATCCGGCTGATGCGAGTGCCTTCGCTCGACATCGTCGAGACGGCGACGCCGTTTCGCGATCTCGGCGAATTTTTCGGTTTGGCCGAAGCGGCCGACCAGGCCAATGAGTACGCGGTCGCCTGGATCGACCAACTGGCCGGTGGCCGCAACAGTGGTCGCGGCCTGCTGTTTACCGGCAATCACGCCGAGCACGGCTCGCATGCCGCCGCGCGCGCCGGCGGCACGCTATCGGTGCCGGTCCAGCCGCCTTTCAATGTCCTTAACCGGCCGTTCCTGACCGCCTTCAATGGCGCATACAGGTGGAAGAAGGGCCGGTCCGCGGCGCCGCGCCAGGTCGGATACCAGGGCTTCTTCTTTCCGCTTGATGGCGTGCGCGACTGGAACCGGCTTTACGGACCGAAAGGGCTTTTCCAGCACCAGAGCGTGGTCCCTGAAGAGACGGCGCACGAGGCGGTGCCGGCGCTGCTGGCGGCTGCAAGGCTGGCCGGGCAGGGTTCGTTCCTCACCGTGCTGAAGCGGTTCGGCTCGATCCGCTCGCCAGCGCTGCTGTCGTTCCCGCGTCCCGGCTATACGATGACGCTGGATTTCCCCAACAGAGGGGCGGCAACGCTTGCGCTGCTAAGGCAACTCGACCGCATCACCGTCGAGGCCGGCGGCGCGGTCAACCCCTATAAGGATGCCCGCATGGGCGCCGACATCTTCGCTTCGTCCTTTCCCGAATGGCAGCGGCTGGAGGCGTTGCGCGATCCCGCCTTCATGTCGTCATTCTGGGCTCGGACGGCAAGGAAACTCGATGCGCGACGCGGCACGGTCGAGGCGGCGGAATAGACTTGAGTAATTCTTGGTTATCGAATCATTAAATTGACGATTCACTCAAAACATTCTCGTGGCTTCACGAAATGTTTGCGGGTTTGTAATAGGAAGCGTGAAGGGGTGGTTGGGAACACATGAAATACATCGTCTTCATTCTCTTTACGGTCATGACCAATGCCGCTGCGCAGCTGATGCTGAAGCAAGGCATGATGTCGCTCGGGCCGATCTCGTTCGAGGGCGTCAATCCCCTGGTCAAGCTGTTGCAGATCGTCTTCAGCCCCTGGGTGTTCCTGGGCCTGTGCACCTTCGTCATCTCGATGGCCTCGCACCTCTATGTGCTGTCCAAGGTCGAGCTTTCCTTCGCCTATCCGTTCCTCAGCCTCGCCTATGTCGCCGTCGCCATCTTCGCGTATTTCGTCTTCCGCGAGGATCTCAATGGCTGGCGCATCGCCGGCATCGCCTGCATCTGCGTCGGCACGGTGCTGATCGCGCAAAGCGGGCGCGGGCATGAGGCGCAAACGGCTTCGCTTTCTTCCGACAAGATTCACAGCGAGACTATCCAATGAGACATGTGATTTTCGGTGGCGACGGTTTCGTCGGTCGCCATCTTGCCCCGAAGCTTGTCGCCGATGGTGAAGAGGTTGTCGTCGCCGACATCGTCAGGAGCGACCTGCCGCATTACCGCAATGTCCGCTTTATCAAGTGCGATGTCACCGATCCGGCCTCGGTCGCCGCGGTTGGGCTGAAGGCCGACGACATGGTCTACAATTTGTCGGCCAAGATGCTGTCGCCGATCCAGGTTCGCGCCAAGCGGCATGATTTCTTCTTCCCGGTCAATTTCCATGGCACCGAGCACATCATGCAGGCGATGGACAAGGCCGGCGCAGCCAAGCTCGTCCACTACACGACCGACATGATCTATGGCCACACGGTCACCCAGCCGATGACGGAGGAGCATCCGGTCGCGCCGCTTGGCGAATATGGCTGGTCGAAACAGAGGACCGAGGAACTGGCCGCCGAATGGCGCAAGCGTGGCATGTCGATCTCGCTGTTCCGCCCGCGCCTGATCATCGGCCCCGGCCGTCTCGGCATTCTGGAAAAACTGTTCAAGCTGATCGACTGGAGCTTTCCGGTGCCGATGATCGGTTCGGGCAGAAACCCCTATCAGTTCATCTCGGTGTTCGACTGCGCCGAGGCGGCGCGCGCCGCCTGGAAGGCCGGGGTGCCTGATGAGGCCTATAATCTGGGCTCGCTCAACCCGCCGCCGGTGAAGAAACTGCTCGGCGACCTGATCAGACATGCCGGTTCGAAATCGATCCTGATCCCGACGCCGGGTTGGGCGGTCAAGCGCACGCTCGACCTGCTCGACCTGATGAACATGCCGATCATGGATCCGGAGCAATATCTGATCGCCGACGAAGAGTGCGTGCTCGATGTCTCCAAGGCGGAACGCCAGCTCGGCTGGGTGCCGCAATATCGCGATGAGGACATGCTGATCGCCGCCTACAGCGAGTACCGCGCCAAGAAGGCCGGTCACGCTGTCGCCACCAAACATGTGCCGGCCGAATAGCGGCTCGCAAAACAGTTTTCGTTGCGCACGATCCCGGTCATGCGCGCAGACAGGAGATTGAAATGACCGTCATGGCCAAGCCCGAACAGACGAGCGCGCGCACCATGGTCAGCGCGCCGGCGCTGTCGCCCGCCACGATCGCCAAGCCCGACCTGATCAGCGTCGAGCAGGCCAAGGCGATGGACGTCGCTGTGATGACCGACCTGTTCAAGGCGCATCTCAATCCCGGCCAGCTGCATTTCATGAAGCTGCTCGGCTTCCACAAGATCAAGATCGAGCGCGCCGAGGGCATGTTCTACATCGACCAGAACGGCCGCAAGATCCTCGATTTCTTCGGCGGCTTTGGTTCGCTGGCCTTTGGCCACAACCATCCGCGTATTCTGGAAGCGCGGAAAAAATTCCAGGAGGAGAAGCGCCAGGAGATCGCCATCGCCTTCATGTCGCAGTATGCGGCGGCCCTGGCGCACAACATCGCCAAATGCTCACCGGGCGATCTCGACATGGTGTTCCTGGGCTCGTCAGGCTCAGAGGCGATGGAAGCGGCGGTCAAGCTCGCCGAGCGCGCCGCAGGCCCGAAGCGGCCAAAAATCGCCTATGCCGAGAATTCCTTTCACGGCAAGACCAAGGGCGTGCTGGGCATCACCGACGGCCAGCTTTATCGCGCCGACTTCAAGATGGCGGAGAATACGGTCCGCATCCCCTTTGCCGACATTGAAGCGGTCGAGCGCCTGTTCCGCTCCGACCCGGAGGTCGGCGTCATCGTGCTCGAAACCATCCAGGGCGGCGGCGGCATCATCCAGGCTCCCGCCGAATACTGGCAGAAGCTGCGCGCGTTGTGCGACCAATATGGGGTGCTGTGGGTCGCCGACGAAGTGCAGTGCGGCTATGGCCGCTCGGGCCGCTTCTATGCCTTCGAGCATTACGGCGTGGTTCCTGACGTGACGGCGCTGGCCAAGTCGCTTGGTGCCGGCAAGGCGGCGGTTGGCGCGATGATTGCCCGGCGCGAGGTCTACATGAAGGCCTATGGCACGCCGAAGACGGCGATGATCCATGCTATGGCGACCTTCGGCGGCATGGGCGAGGCCTGCGTCACCTCGATCGAGGGGCTCAACGTGCTCTATGACGAGGGGCTGATCGACAACGCTGCGGTCACCGGCGATTACCTGCTGCAGCGGCTGCAGGCGCTTAAGGACAAATATCCCAAGATCATCAAGGACGTCCGCGGCAAGGGCTTCATGGTCGGCCTGGAGTTCCACGACTTCTCGCAGACCTTGCCGATGGTGCTGCGGCCGATCGTCAGCGTGCTCGACGACAAGCTGAAAGGCTCGCTGTCGGGCTTCATCGGCGCGCTCTTGCTGCGTGACTACGATGTGCTCGTCGCCTTCACCGAATACAATCGCAACGTCATCCGGCTCGAGCCGCCGCTGATCTGCCAGCGCGAGCATGTCGACCGTTTCGTCGATGCCTTCGACAGCCTGCTGTCGCGCGGCATCGTGTCGATCGTCAAGGATTTCGTCAAAAGCCAAGTCCGGTAAAGCGAAGGTCGCTGGGCAAAATCATGCTGACCAAGTCTCCCGCTGAGAAAAACCGACTCGACCGGCTCACCGAGGCCGGCCTGACGTGGGGCGAGGGGACCTATGCGCGGTTGGCCGCACCTATCGGCGCGGCGGCTTTCGCGCTCTACATCCTACTGACGGCGTTCACGGCATGGGTGATGCCGGACGCCAACTGGGACATGCTGCCCTATCTCGCCATCGCCGAGGAAGGCACCTATCCCGATGCGCAGGCGCTGCACGACTATGCCTACAGCACCATCAAGGCCGGCGTGTCGGCGGGCGACTACAAGACGCTGACCGACGATGGCGGCGGCTTCCGCAGCCATATGGCGGAGAATGCCGCCGACTTCCATTCGCTGCTCGGCATGTATCGGATCAAGTTCCTCTATGCCGAGATCCTGTCGACGATGAGTTCGGCGATGTCGCCGGTGGAGGCTATGCGGCTGGTCTCGGTGTTGTCCGTGCTGTTGTTCGGCGCGATCGCGCTGCTCTGGCTGCGCTCGGAGCATGCACTGGCGCTGGCGCCTGTGGTCGGCGCGGTGCTGATCATGGCCGACTTCGGCGGCGCGGCGCGTGCCTCGACGCCTGACCTGTTGTGCTCGGCGCTGTTCCTCGGCGGGCTTTACGCCTATGTCCGCGGCCGCGAGGCGGCAACGGCGATCCTGCTCTTCCTCGCCTTCATGGCGCGGCCGGACAATATTGTTTTCCTTGCCATTTTCGCTGTGTTGCTGGTCGTTTTCCGGCAGAAGGCATGGGGCGCGCTGGCCGGCTTCGCCGTGTCCTTCGTCGCCTATTTCGCCATTACGCACTGGGCCCATCACCCCGGCTGGTGGCCACATCTGTGGTTCTCCAGCATCCAGCAGCACTACAATATGGACGGGTTCGAGCCGCCATTTTCGATCGCGGCTTATCTGCGGGCGTTCGCCACGTCGCTGCTGCGTGCCGTCAGCCTCAACAGCTGGGTCGGCGTCTCGGTGCTGGCTTTGGCCGGCTGGTACACGGCCGGCCGCGCCGGCTTCCGCCTCGAGCGTCGCGCCGGCATACTGTTTGCGGCGCTGGTGCTCGGTGTGCTGGCGAAATTCGCCGTGTTCCCGATCCACGACACTCGCATCTATTTCCCCAATCTGATCCCGCCGTTCCTGCTGCTGGCGACGCCGCTGATGGCGCTGTGGGCAACAGTGGCCCGTGGCCAGCATCGCGCCGCCCTGCACGTCTTTCCCGGAGACAAGTCATGAGTTCCGTATCCAGCCTGGCGCGCGTCGCCCTGTCGCTCGGTCTTCCCAGTGGGCTTCTCGATCGCGGGCCGTCGCTGCGTGGCACAAAATTCCTGGCCAAGGCGGCGCTGAAGGCGCGCTTCGGCGGATCAGGGCGCCCGTTCCAGATGGTCAATGTCGGCGCCTGCGACGGCGCGTTGTTCGATGACGTCACGCCGTGGCTGCACCGCATAGCTGGTGCCCGCGCCATGCTGGTCGAGCCGATCCCGTACAATCAGAAGCGGTTGCGCGCCAACTATCCCGACACGAGCCGGTTCATCATCGAGCCGGTGGCTGTCACCAAGACGAAGGGCACGATCACCGTCCACACCTTCGATGCCGCCGCACTCGAGGCCGGCACGTTGCCGATCGAGTTCATCGGCTGCTCGTCGGTGACCGACACCAATCTGATGTCGGGCAAGAATGCCTGGGGCGAGGCCGATGCCAACTTCAACAAGTTTGCGCCGCATCTGAGAGATATCGAGGTGCCGTCGGAAACGCTGCAGACCCTGCTCGACCGCAACGGTATCAGCTATATCGATGCCTTCCTCGTCGATTGCGAGGGCGCCGACTGGGTCGTCTTCGAACAACTCGACCTCAAGCGCTATCGCCCAGGCATGATCAAGGTTGAGGTCGGCGCGCTGCCGGCCGCCGAGATCGGCCAGGTCGTGGTCAAGCTGAAGACGTCAGGCTATCAGGTCGGCTTCCAGGCCGAGGATGTGTGGGCCTTCGCCTAAGTTGGCCTCCTTCGGCTGAAAAAGAACCGGCCGATGCTTCCCACGTGGACCATTCGGTCGTCTGGTCGCTCGGCTTTTTGCCAATGTCGCAAACAGGCTTCATCAGTGCCACCGCTCCGCCCTATAGTCCGCCCGCTTTATCACTTTGGAGTCGCGGGCAATGGCAGAGTTTCCGAAAAAGGCGAAGGTCGTCATCGTTGGCCTGGGCGGCATTGTCGGTGCATCGATCGCCCATCACCTGATCGAACGCGGCTGGGACGATATTGTCGGCATCGACAAGTCCGGCATCCCGACCGACATCGGCTCGACCGCGCATGCCTCCGACTTCTGCTACACGACCAGCCATGATTTCCTGTCGTGCTGGACGACGCTGTACTCCATCGATTTCTACGAGAAGATGGGCCATTACGCGCGCATCGGCGGGCTCGAAGTGGCTCGCGTTGGCGACGACAGTCGCATGGACGAGATCAAGCGCAAGATCGCCTCGGCCAAGGCATTTGGCACGCGCGCGCGCCTGATCGAACCGGCCGAGATCAAGGAAAAATTTCCGCTGATCGAAGAAGGCATGGTGCAGGGCGGCCTGTGGGATCCCGATGCCGGCCTCGTCATCCCGCGCTCGCAGACCGTCGCCGGCAAGCTTGTCGACCAGGCGGAAGCCTCCGGCAAGCTCAAATCCTTCGCCAACACGCCGGCAAAGTCGCTCATCGTCAAGGACGGCCGCATCACCGGCGTGGTGACCGATCGCGGCACCATCGAGGCCGATTATGTCGTGGTCTGCGCCGGCATCTGGGGCCGGGTGATCGCGGAGATGGTCGGCGAGGATCTGCCGGTCATGCCGATCGACCATCCGTTGACCTTCTTCGGCCCGTACAACGAGTTCGCCGGCACCGGCAAGGAGATCGGCTGGCCGCTGCTGCGCGACCAGGGCAATTCGGCCTATATGCGTGACACAGGCGATCCCAAGACCGCCGAGGGCGGGCAGATCGAATGGGGCTATTACGAAGAGACCAATCCGCGCCTTTGCCATCCGCGCGACCTCTTGGAGAAGGACCAGGCCCGGCTTTCCCCGTCGCAGCGCGATCTCGACATGGAGCAAATCCTGGGGCCGCTCGAACGCGCCATGGAGTTGACGCCGATCCTGGGCGAACTCGGCTACAACGAGAGCCATTCCTTCAACGGTCTCTTGCAGGTGACGGCGGATGGCGGCCCGTCGATGGGCGAAAGCCAGAAGGTGAGGGGGCTGTGGTATGCCGTCGCCATCTGGGTCAAGGACGGCCCAGGCATGGGCAAGCTGATCGCCGACTGGATGACCGACGGCCGCACGGCGATCGACCATCACGCCATCGACTATGCGCGTTTCTATCCGCACCAGACGAAGGAGCAGTTCATCTGGGACCGCTGCACCGAGACGGCGATGAAGGTCTACAATCCGGCGGTGCATCCGCGCGAACCCTTCTCCAAGGCCCGCAACATCAGGCGCTCGCCGTTCTGGGAGCGCGAGAAAGAGCTCGGCGGCTATTTCATGGAACTGGGCGGCTGGGAGCGGGCGCATGGCTACGCCGCCAACGAGCATCTTCTGGAGAAATACGGGAACCGGGTGCCGGTGCGCGAGAACGAGTGGGACAACCGCCATTTCTGGCGCGTCTCCAATGCCGAACATCTCGCCATGAGCGAGGATTGCGGCATCGTCAACCTGTCGCACTTCTCGATGTATGACATCGAAGGGCCAGACCATGTCGCGTTGCTGGAATGGTTGTGCGCAGCCAAGATCGGCGGCGACAACAACATCGGCAAGGGCATCTACACCCACTTCCTCGACGAGGAAGGGATGGTGCGCGCCGACTTCACCGTCATCCGCATGGCCGACCGCTGTCGTTTGATCGACGGGGCGGACGCCGGCCCGCGCGACTTCCAGTACATGCGCCGCACCGCGCAGGACAAAGGTTTCGACGTCACCATCACCGACGTGACCGAGAAATACGTCACCATCGGCATCTGGGGTCCGAATGCCCGGGCGACCTTGCAGAAGGTGGTCGAGAATCCGGACGGGCTCTCGCTTGAAAACTTCCCGTTCGCGGCGATCAAGCCGGTCCGGATCGGCGGCAAGGACGTCACCGCCTTCCGCATCTCCTATGTCGGCGAGCAGGGCTGGGAATTGCATATGCGCTACGAGGATGGCCTCGCGGTCTGGGACGCGCTGCGTTCGACCGGTGTGATGCCCTTTGGCGTCGAAACCTATGCCAACACGCGCCGCATGGAAAAGAGCCTGCGCCTGCAGAATGCCGACCTACTGACCGAGTACAATCTGCTGGAAGCCGATCTAGCCCGTCCGAAGGTCAAGGAGAACGATTTCTGCGGCAAGGCCAGGCATGTCGAGTACCGCGCCCGCGAGCACCAGCCGGCCACGCTGTGCACGCTGGTGATGACCGAGAATGTCGATTCGAAAGGCGTTGCCCGCTATCCCGTCGGCACGATGCCGGTGATGGACCCGAAGACGGGCGAAACGCTGGTCGACGATCTCGGCCGCCGGTCGTTCACGACGTCGATGGCCTATGGTCCGACCATCGGCAAGAACATCGGCCTCGCCTATCTGCCGTGGGCGTTTGCCCAGGAAGGCCGCAAGCTCGCCATCGAGTATTTCGGTGAGACCTATCCGGTTGAAGTCGCGGCGGTCGGCTACAAGCCGCTCTATGACCCGGAAAACCTCAAGCCGCGCAGCTGAGCGCCGGCAAGCGCGAAACAGCGTGAACGCGAAGCCCGGCTCTTGGCCGGGCTTTTCACTTTTTAAACGGACGATTCTCGCTTACCCTTGCGGCATGTCTGCTTTTTCATGCGCGAGACATGTCTTGTCGGGCGGCGCCGCGATCGCAATGATGCTCTGGCTGACGCCGGTGTCCCTCGCGGATGAACCGGTCGACGTCGAGCTGGTGCTGGCCGTCGATGTTTCCCTGTCGATGTCGCCCGATGAACTTGAGATCCAGCGGCACGGCTACGCGGCGGCGCTGACGCACGACAACGTGCTGCAGGCGATCGCCGACGGCGCTCATGGCAAGATCGCCGTCACCTATTTCGAGTGGGCCGGCACCACCTGGCAGCGCGTCATCGTGCCGTGGACGGTGATCGCCAATCGCGCCGACGCGGATCGTGTGGTTGCGCAATTGTCGGCCCAGCCGCCCGGCAGCGCGCGGCGCACCTCGATCTCCGGCGCGCTGGAGTTCGGCAGCGATCTTTTTGCTGAAAGCGGCTACCAGGGAGACAAGCGGGTCATCGACATTTCGGGTGACGGCCCCAACAACCAGGGCGCGCCCGTCAACCTCACCCGCGACGGGCTGGTCAAGCAAGGCATCGTCATCAACGGACTGCCGCTGATGACCCGAGGCGGCTTTTCCGGCGCCTACGACGTCAACAATCTCGATCGCTACTACAGCGACTGTGTCATCGGCGGTCCTGGGGCCTTCATGATCCCGGTCAACGACTGGACGCAATTTCCCGAAGCCATACGCCGCAAGCTGGTGCTGGAACTTGCCGGCCCAGCCTCACCGCAATGGGCGGCGGAAGAAGCCGCGCATCCGCCTGTCGTATTGGCGCACGACGCGCCCGTCAGCGATTGTCTGGTCGGCGAGAAAATGTGGCGCAACCGCAGCTGGATGTTCGACAGCCGCTAGGCTTGCCTCTCCAACGGAAGCAATGGCAAACTGGCGAGGCCGCGCGATCGGGCGGCGGGGGCCGCGGTCAGAACTAGGAAAACACCAGATGAAACGTCTTGCCATCCTGACTGCTGTCGCATCCGTGCTGTTTGCTGACGGCGCCAGCGCCCAATACAATGATGAGCCCGCCTGCATCATGTTCGAGCACGCAAATTTTCGCGGGCGGTCTATCGGCATGGGGTCCGACGATTCCGTGAATTTTCGCGGCGGTCAGTTCTGGAACGACCGCGTGTCGTCGGTGATCGTCCGCCGTGGCTGCACGCTCGTTGCCTATGAGGACTCGCGGATGGGCGGCCGTTCGATCGAGATCAGGCGCAGGGTCCGTAATTTCGGCGGCAGCGAATGGAACGACCGCATCTCTTCGGCGGAGTGTTATTGCAACGACTACTGAAGGCATGCCGGATTTCTGGCGGCTGATGCCGTTTCGGCGGCGGGCGGGCGATCCAGTGGGGCTATCGGCGCCGGCCCGCGTTGCACCTCACCATCCTGTTCATTGACAAGCCGATTGGCCTCTGTGACACAATTTCCGCAGAGAAAACAAAAGGGGAACTGACATGACCAGGATCGCCGTTCTTGCCGCAACATTGACACTTGCCGCCGGCTTGTCCGCACCGGCGATGGCTGCCACATCTGTCACCATCGGCATCAGCGGCTGGACCGGCTTCGCGCCGCTGACGCTTGCCAAGCAGGCAGGCCTGTTCGAGAAGCATGGCCTCGACGTGACCTTGAAGAAGGTGCCGCAAGCGAGCCGGCCGCTCGCCATCGCCAGCGGCGACCTGCAATGCGCCGCCACCACGGTCGAGACCTGGCTGGTCTGGAATGCCAGCGGCGTCACCACCAAGCAGATCTTCCAGCTCGACAAGTCCTATGGCGCCGACGGCATCGTCGTCCGCAACGACATCAAGACCGTCGCCGATCTCAAGGGCAAGAATGTCGCGTCCTCGGCACCCGGCACGTCACCCTATTTCATGCTCGCCTGGGTGCTGAACAAGAACGGCATGTCGACCAAGGATGTGACCGTCGTCAATCTGGAGCCGGACGCGGCGGCGCAGGCCTTCCTCGCCGGCCAGAACGACGCCGCGGTCACCTATGAGCCGTTCATCTCGGCGGTGCGCGGCAAATCCGACCAGGGCCATATCCTGGCAACGACGCTCGACTACCCGATGGTGCTCGACACGGTCGGCTGCACGCCCGAATTCCTCAAGGCCAATCCCGATGCCGCCAAGGCACTTGCCGACAGCTATTTCGAAGCGCTCGACCTGATCAAGAGCGATCCGCAGAAATCCTACGAGATCATGGGCGCCGACGTGAAGCAGTCGGCCAAGGAGTTCGAGGATTCGGCGAAGTACCTGAAATGGGCCGACAAGGCCGAGAACAAGCAGTTCTTCACCAAGGAATTCCAGGACTTTTCCAAGACCGCCGGCGATCTTTTGCTGCAGATGGGGCTGATCAAGGAAGCGCCCGACGTCACCACGCTGGCCGACACCAGCGCGGTGTCGAACTGACAGTCCGGCCTTTAACCATTCTCGCGGCGGCGCTTGCGCCGCCGTTTTCTCCTGGACAAGTGACGATTTGAAGATGGGGACGATTTGAAGATGCGCCCCTTGCATCCAGTCTCGCCGGGCATCCGAACCGTGCTCGGCATTTCCTTCTTCGTGCTGTTCGTCGCCTTCTGGGCTTGGATCACGCTTGGCGGCCACGTCAATCGCATCTTCCTCGCCGATCCGCTGTCGATGCTGCGGGATGGCTGGCGGCTGCTGGTCGAGGATCGTTTCTGGCTCGACATATTGATCACCATCTGGCGGGTCTTCGGCGGCTTCCTGCTGGCCTCGGTCGTCGCGGTGCCGCTCGGTATTGCCATGGGCGCCTGGAAGCCGGTGGAGGCGTTTCTTGAGCCATTCGTCTCGTTTGCCCGTTACCTGCCGGCCTCGGCCTTCATTCCGCTGCTCATCCTGTGGGCCGGCATTGGCGAACTGGAAAAACTGCTCGTCATCTTCGTCGGCTCGGTGTTCCAGATCATCCTGATCATCGCGGTCAAGGTCGGCAGCACGCGGCGCGACCTGGTCGAGGCTGCCTATACGCTGGGCTCCACCAACAACGGCATCGTCAGCCGTGTAATCATGCCGGCCAATGCGCCGGAGATCGCCGAGACGTTGCGGCTGGTGCTCGGCTGGGCCTGGACCTATGTCATCGTCGCCGAGCTGATCGGCTCGTCCTCCGGCATCGGCTACATGATCATCAACAGCCAGTCGCGGCTGGCGACGGGGCAGATCATCTTCGGCATCATCGTCATCGGGCTGATCGGACTGTTGTCCGATTTCGCCTTCAAGGCCTTCAACCGCTGGCTCTTTCCGTGGAGCCTGGCGTGAGCAAGCTTCTCATCGAAGGCGTTTCGCGCACGTTCGCGGGCGTGCGCGGCGGGGAGCCGGTCAAGGCGCTGATGCCGGTCGACCTTGCGGTCGCCGCCAACGACTTCATCACCATCCTCGGTCCATCGGGCTGCGGAAAGTCGACATTGCTCAGAATTGTCGCCGGCCTGGAAGCGCCAAGCGAAGGCCGGGTGCTGCTCGACGGCAAGGCGGTGACCCGGCCTGGGCCGGATCGCGGCATGGTCTTCCAGTCCTACACGCTGTTTCCCTGGCTGACGGTGGCCGAGAACATCGCCTTCGGCCTGCGCGAACGCGGCATGCCCGAAAGGGAGCGTGACGGGATCGTTGCTTCCTATGTCGATCTCGTCGGTCTGAAAGGGTTCGAGAACCATTGGCCGAAGCAGCTTTCCGGCGGCATGCAGCAGCGCACGGCGATCGCCCGCGCTTTGGCCAACGATCCCGAGATCCTGTTGCTCGACGAGCCGTTCGGCGCGCTCGACAACCAGACGCGCGGGTTGATGCAGGAGTTGCTGCTCGGCATCTGGGAACGCCGCAAGAAAACGGTGCTGTTCGTCACCCACGACATCGAGGAGGCGATCTTCATGGCGTCGCGCGTGATCGTGATGACGGCGCGGCCCGGCCGCATCAAGTCGGATGTCGCCATCGACCTGCCGCATCCGCGCCACTACACGCTGAAGACCAGCCCGGAATTCTCGGCGCTGAAGGCACGGCTGACCGAGGATATCCGCGTCGAAGCGATGCGCACGGCGCAGACGCAGAGCGCCTAGGCAACCTTGATGTGCCGGCTCAAGCCGCCAGCAACTGCTTGCGGTCCACGCGCTCCTGCTGCGGTGATCGGGCATAGAGCTCGCGGTAGCATTTGGAGAAATGCGAGGCCGAGACGAAGCCGCAGGCGACCGCCACCTCGACCACCGGCATCGACGACTGGATCAGCAGATGCCTGGCGCGGTCGAGCCGGATTTCCAGATAGTAGCGGGCAGGGGACCGTCCCATCTCGGTGCGGAACAGCCGCTCGATCTGCCGGCGCGACAGGTCGACATGATCAGCGATCTCGATGAGCGACAACGGTTCGGACAGGTTCGCCTCCATCAGTTCGATGATGGTCAGCACCTTCGAGTTCTGCACGCCGAGCCGGGCGCGCAGCGGCAGGCGCTGGCGGTCGGTCGGGCTGCGCACGCGGTCGGTCAGCACCTGCTCGCAGACGCGGTTGACGAGGTTCTCGTCGAAATCGTCGCCGATCAGCTTCAGCATCATGTCGAGTGCCGCGGTACCGCCGGCGCAGGTGTAGATGTTCTGGTCGATCTCGAAGAGGTCGGCAAAGACATTGGCCTTCGGGAACGCCTCGGAAAAGCCCGGCAGGTTCTCCCAGTGGATGGCGCAGCGCTTGTTGGACAGCAGGCCCGCGGCGGCGAGGATATGCGCGCCCGTACAGAGGCCGCCGACGGCGACGCCGCGATTGTACTCCTCGCGCAGCCAGGCGAAGGCCGACTTGTTCTGATAGCGCTCGACATTGACGCCGCTGCAGACGATGGCCATGTTCGGCCGGTCAGGGCCCGCCATCTTCTTGCGCTCTTCCTCCAGCGACGTGTTGACCGCGCATTCGACCCCGTTCGAGGCGCGCACCGGCTTGCCGTCGATGCTGGCGAGGCGCCAGCGATAGGCCTCATAGCCAAGCATGCGGTTGGCCGAGCGCAACGGGTCGAGCGCGGTCGCAAACGCGATCATGGTGAAATCGGGAATAAGAAAGAATACAAACGATCGCTTGATCGGATGCTTTACGGCGTTCAAGGGAACCTCACGCAGCCATGACGCGAACAGGATGTCGCGATTAGCATAGCGACATCAGGAAAAACCATGTCTGTCAATCGGCTACGCGGCCAGGACACGATTAAATTTGCGACATGGGTCGCAAATGGGCAATCGGGTGTTCAGCGAGGCCTGCACGCGACGCCCAACTGTTCAGGAACAGGCAGATCACGCCTTGCGGGGGGAAACAAAAACGCCGCCTTGGGAGGAACCAGGCGGCGTTGCAGTTTTAAAGCAGCGGCAGGGAAGCGCTGCCTGCAAGAAAAGTTCAGGCGACGAAGCCGAGGCGCGCCGCAGCCATCGCGCCGGTCTGGCCGGGCATGGTGTTGGCAAGGCGCTGACGCTCGAGAGCGGTGGTCAGGTTCATTTCGCGGCGGGCGAAGAGGCGGGCAAAAAGCTTCATGATGATCTCCATTCTGTTGCTCAGACGGGTCGCCTTCGCTTGATGGAGTGGGGCAGCTCGTTTGCTGACGCTGATATAGGCTTGTGCTGCGTAAAACTAAATCGCAAAAGCGAAGCGCTTGTTATGAAATGCGACACCGATTGCGACAATTTTGGGCAGCATGCTCGAAATTTACGATTGTTTACAAGGGACTAATTGGGAAACCGGGTCGCTATGCGGCTTGCTCATATGCGTCATGCGCTGGCGACATGGCTCCAAAACTCATTTGAATACAAATAAAACAAAGAAGGCCTGCCGGGCGGCTTGCGCGGCAGGCCTTCAGCACATGGTACACACGATTTACTTTGCTCCAGCCCACGATCCGACGCCGTTGCGAACCCCGGTCTTGGTGTCGGCAGCTTCAGGCCAGCCGATGTCCTTCTGCAGTTCGATCGGCAGGGAGTGGATGGCACGTTCGGTCTGGTAGCGGGCGCGGGCTGCGCTAAATTCGGTCGCGATCCGACCGATGGACGACAGGATAGACATTTCTTTCTCCTTTGGTGCTGGCGGATGCCAGACGGTGAGTTGGTTACGTCGCTTTTGTTTCAACTGCATTTCATGTCGATTGCAGGTTTGTATCGTGGTCGTTTCGGGGCCACTTCCAATGCGTCCTGCCTCGATGATGTTGACTATCGTCCCAATCTGATGTTCAATCAAACGAAATGGAATGATGCTTTGTATCAGAAAAATTGAAGGTCGATTCCCATGAACGCCCCACTCAATCATCCACTGCCACTGCTCGATCTCGACGTTTTGCGCACTTTCGTGGCGATTGCAGAGACAGGCAGCTTCACCACCGCCGCCAATGCCGTCTTCCGCACGCCGTCGGCTGTCTCCATGCAGATCAAGAAGCTGGAGGACATTCTCGGCCGCTCGGTGTTCGCGCGCGACGCCCGCTCGGTGTCGCTGACCACGGATGGCGAAATGCTGCTCGGCTATGCCCGCAGGCTGCTGTCGATCAACCGCGAGGTGGTGTCGAAATTCATCATTCCCGAGATTGTCGGCGTTGTCCGGCTCGGCTCGCCGGATGACTATGGCGAGCGCGTGCTGCCGCATGTGCTGAAGCGTTTTGCGCAATCGCATCCGTCGATCGCCGTCGACGTCACCATCGACCAGAGCAGCAATCTGCGCCGGCGCATGGACGACCGCGCGCTCGACATCACGCTCTTGACCAACTCCTACAAGACCAGTGCGCTCGGCGCCGAGGTGCTGCTCACCGAGCCGATCGTCTGGGCCGGTGCCAAGGGCGGCTGCGCGCATCTGCGCGAACCCTTGCCGGTATCGCTCTGGGAAGAGGGCTGCGCCTGGCGGGCCGGCGCACTTGAGGCGCTTGGACGCGAAGGCCGCAACTATCGCATCGCCTATATGAGTGCGCACACGGCCGGCCAGCGCGCCGCGATCATGTCCGATCTCGCCGTGGCGCCGCTGCCGAAGTCATTCCTCGGCAACGACATGGTCGAACTCTGCCCGAAGGACGGGATGCCCGACATTGGCACTTACAATCTGGCGATGGTGGTGGCGCCGGACGCCAGCGCGCCGGTCAAGGCCGTTGCCGACCATATCCGCGCGACCTTCGAAGTGTTCCGGGAAACCGGCAAGTTCTGATACGCCGGCTGTGAACCGCGTTTCAGTGCTCAGCGATCTTATCACATGTGGGAAGCCGATTGATGTTCTGGCTGCAAACGTAAGCGACCTGGGTTGGTCCGAGACGCCCGTGGTCGTCCTGACCACTGATCATATTTTGAGTGTGCTCCGACGGTTCCAGGAAGGAGAGCTCACCGCTGCGGACGTGGAGGCCTGGGCAGATCTGATCGAATGCAGGGAAGATATCGACTACCAGCCAGAGCGAGATGAAGACATAGTGGAAGCAATTTTCGTGCTGGCCAATCCGGTGTTGAATGGTTCGTTAGATGAAGCCTTGACCGACCAGGTGATCGCCTCGATCTCGGCTTGACCAAAGGTTTTTTCCCCGGTCAGGAAGGTCACGATGCTGTCGCGCGCCCGCCGTGCTTCAGGCATGTCGATCAGTGGCCAAACGTGGAACATACCTTCCTCGTAGACGACCTCGACCTCGACGCCGACGGCGCGCGCCTTTTGCGCGAAGATCAGATTGTCAGGACTGAGGAGGTCGTGCGAGCCGGTTAGGAGCAGCGTTTTAGGCAGCACCGAGAGGTCGCCATAGAGCGGGCTGATGTGCCAGTCGCTGCGATCGAAGCCGGCGCTGTAGAGCCGGACAGCCTCCATCCCGCCCGAAATGCCCAGCCAGGGGTCGCGGCGTTCGGCCTCGAACACTTCGGGGTTGGAAAGCGACATGTCGAGGCCGGGCGAAATCAGCACATGGCGCGACGGCAGGGGCAGGGCCTGTTCCGCGGCCATCATGGTCAGCACGACGGCCATGTTGCCGCCGGCGGAATCGCCCATGAAGACGATATCCTCGGCCTCTGTCTCGTCGAGCATCCGGCGGTAGACGTCGCCGACCATGCCGAACATGGCGTGGAAATCGTGTTCGGGAGCGATGGGATAGATCGGCACGGTGATGCCGTAGCCCAGCCGGTTGGCCATGTCGGCGATCAAGTGCCAGTGATAGGGCGTGATTTCAAAGACATAGGCGCCGCCGTGCAGATAGAGCATCCGCTTCTGCTCGCCGGCCCTAGGTGCGATTTCATAGACGGGGAAGCCATCGACCGTATGCATCTGGATGTCGAGATGCTGATGCAGTGAGGCGGGCGGCTGGTGGGACTCGGTCTTGCGCGCGGCAGCGATCCACCGCTGCAGGTTTTCCGGGCTGGAAAACGCCTTCTTGCGGCTGTGCCGGAGCACGAAGGATACGACGTGGCTTTTCAAACTTGGCATGCGGGATACACGAACTTCGGCGGCAGCCGACTAAGAGAATTCCCCTCTCTGGCGAAGATCGTGCCGTGGCCGAAAATGTCAAGTTTTACGCTATGTCTACACGGTGGTGTGATCCGCGCCGTGGTGCTTGCGCCGGCGGTCAGCGCCGCAGCAGAAGCGCGGCGCGCAGCGGGGTATTGTCAGGCGCCGAGGCCTCATGGGGGCTCCGACGCCTGACGAGCAGTTTGCATTTGTCGGCGAATGTCATCAGCGCGCCGTGCCCAGAAGCAGCGAGATGAGCGCGGCCTGCGGGTCGTTCGGCGGCGATGCCGGCCAACCAATGTCCTTCTGGACATGCGGCGGCAGGCTGTTCATGGCCCGGATCGACTTCTTCCTGTCGTGGTCAAACTTGATGGCCGCACCATAACGGCCGAGGCTTTCGAACATCGACATTTTGGTTTCCTCCGGAAGGTCACTGCGGCAGGAAGACATTTCCGGCCGGCCTTCGACGCTGGCTTAAATGCGCCGCGCATGTTTCCAGCGGATTTCACGAAAACAACACTTCGGTTTCGGAATCAGCAGATCCGGAAACATTTGCATACAAATGAGTTGGAGAGGCTGGCGACCTGGGCGCGCCCGCTTATTCCCGGCCGCGCCGGGCGGCGTGGCCCTCGCGCGAACGCCGGCGCGGAGCGGCGTCGCCGGCGACACCGTCCTCGCTGACCGTCTTGCGCGGCGGCAGTTTCACCGCCGCCGACAGTTTCGGGAACGGATCGATCTTGTTGGGCAGCGCCATGGCGTAGACGAAATGCTCCTGGAATTTCGGTTCCAGCGCGGTCTCGATCTTCTCGATCTTGCTGACCGTGTCCTCGATCTCGCGGCGATAGCCGCGGTTGAGCAGCGCCATGCGCGCACCGGCACCGGCGGCGTTGCCGACAGCCGAGACCTTGTCGAGATCGCAATCCGGGATCAGGCCCAGCACCATGGCGTATTTCGGATCGATGAAGGAGCCGAAGGCGCCGGCGAAATGGATGCGGTCGACATGATCGGTGTTCTGCTTTTCCATCAACAGCTTGGTGCCGGCATAAAGCGCAGCCTTGGCGAGCTGGATGGCGCGCACGTCGGTCTGGGTGATGGTGATCTTCGGCTCGCCTTCCTTCAGCACGTAGGAGAAGGTGCGGCCATTGGCGGTGACACGCGGCGAGCGGGCGACAAGTCCGCCGTCGATGACGCCGTCCTCGGAGATGATGCCGGAGAGATACATCTCGGCGACGACCTCGATGATGCCGGAGCCGCAGATGCCGGTGACGCCGGTCGCCTGCACGCTGTCGAGGAAGCCAGCCTCGTCGGACCACAATTCCGAGCCGATGACGCGATATTTCGGCTCCAGCGTGTCGGGATCGATGCGCACGCGCTCGATGGCACCGGGCGCTGCGCGCTGGCCGCCGGAGATTTCCGCGCCCTCGAAGGCGGGGCCGGTGGGCGAGGAGGCGGCGACGACGCGCGTGCGGTTGCCAAGCACGATCTCGGCATTGGTGCCGACGTCGACGATCAGCATCATCTCGTCCTGGCGATGCGGGCCTTCCGACAGCGTCACCGCCGCCGCATCGGCGCCGACATGGCCGGCGATGCAAGGCAGCATGTAGAGCCGGGCGCCCTGGTTGAGCTTCAGGCCGATATCGGATGCCTTGACGTGCACCGCGCCTGAAACCGCTAGTGCGAAAGGCGCGCCGCCAAGCTCGGTCGGGTCGATGCCGAGGAACAGATGGTGCATGATCGGATTGCCGACGAAGACGGAATCCAGGATGTCGTTGCGGTGGACATTGCCTTCGGCGCAGACCTTGTCGACCAGGCCGGAGATCGCTTCGCGCACGGCGACCGTCATGCCTTCGCGACCGTCGGGGTTCATCATCACGTAGGAGACCCGGCTCATCAGGTCCTCGCCGAAGCGGATCTGCGGGTTCGACGTGCCCGACGAGGCGGCGACGCGGCCCGACAGCAGCGACACCAGATGCATGGCAATGGTGGTCGAGCCGATATCGCAGGCCAACCCATAGGCTTCGTTCTTAAGGCCCGGCCACAAAGCGATGACGCGTGCGGTCTCCGAGTCGGCATCCTTGTAGATGGCAGCGGTGGCGGTCCAGCTGCCCTTGCGCAGAATGCCTTGCACTTGCGGCAAGAGATAAAAATCGAAGTCCAGGCTCTTGAGGTTCCAGTCCTTCATCAGGGCGATCTTGAGGCGGTCGAGATCCCCGAGCGGCTTATGCATGTCGGGCTCTTCGATTTCGACATAGCACATGCGGATTGCCGCATCGCGGGCGATCACCCTAGTGTCGGCATCCTTGCGGATGGTCTGCGCGTTGATGACCGTGTCCTGAGGCACGTCGATGACGAGGTCGCCGAGGATCTGCGCCGAGCAAGAGAGGCGGCGCCGTTCGGGCAGGCCGCGCACGCGCTCGTAGCGCTCTTCCTTGGCGCCCTTGGGCGAGATGTGGTCGTTGGAGGAGACGATCTTGTGCTTGGCGAAATTGCCTTCCTGCACTTCGATCTGGCAGCGCCCACAGGTAGCGCGTCCGCCGCAGACGCTTTCGACATAGACGCCGAGCTGGCGCGCGGCATCGAGCACCGGCGTGCCGACAGGAAACCGCCCTCGCTTGCCCGACGGCATGAACAGCACGAGCGGATCGGTGATGTTGGCAGGTGAATTCATGCTTGCACGCGTCTCGATGACGATTGTCGATGCCGTTTAACGGATCGTTTCGCTATTGGGCGGAATGTTTGATGGTCCAGAGGCCAATCATGTCCGATCTCCTCCTGTCCGCCATAACAACCGCTTTTACCATGGTGCGCCTGCTGCGCGGCCCATGGCTGCGCAATCCGCAATATCTGGCGTCCGGTATTGTCGGCGCGATTGTCGGAGCCTTGCTGCTCCACGGGTTCTGGCCGGCCGCCGACGACGACTTGATTGTCGGCGGGCTGACCGGCATTTTCGGGTCGTGGTCGGGAATGGTGCTGTTCGACGCTATTTTGGGCATGGCCTGACCGAAACGCACACCGGTCCGACGGCATCATCTGCACGATCGGTTCGGTGAGGTTTGCAGGACAGTCCACGATTGCGCGCTTATCCCCGACCCATCCGGGCTTCACGGCCGCCACGGCGGCGGCCACCATTGCCGGCGCCTTCGCCTGGCGCGTTGACGGCCACGGGTGCGGCGACCGCCTGGCCGCCTTCGGCCGGCTTGTAGTCCTTGTAGGTCCTGATCCAGTTGGTGCAGTTCTCGTCGGTGCCGTTGAGCACATTGGCGCCGCGCACGGCTTCCATTTCCTGCGGGCGCACCGGGTTCATGATGGCGCTGGTCATGCCGGCGCCGATCACCATCGGGATGAAGGCGGCATTGATGCCGTGGCGATGCGGCAGGCCAAAGGAGATATTGGACAGGCCGCAAGTGGTGTTCACCTTGAGCTCTTCGCGCAGCCGACGCAGCAGCGCGAACACCTGGCGGCCGGCATCGCCGAGCGCGCCGATCGGCATCACCAGAGGGTCGACGACGACGTCGTGCGCGGGAATGCCGAAATCGGCGCAACGCTGCACGATCTTCTTGGCGACGGCAAAGCGCACATCCGGGTCCATCGAAATGCCGGTCTCGTCATTGGAGATGGCGACGACAGGCACGTTGTACTTCTTGACCAGCGGCAGGATGGCTTCGAGCTTTTCTTCCTCGCCGGTGACGGAGTTGACCAGCGGCCGGCCCTTGGCGACCTTCAGTGCGGCCTCGATGGCTGCGGTGACGGAACTGTCGATCGACAGCGGCAGGTCGACCAGGCCCTGGACGATCTCCAGCGTCTGCACCAGCAGGCCAGGCTCGGTTTCGTTCGGGTTGACCGAGGTGACGCCGGCATTGACGTCGAGCATGGTGGCGCCACAGGCTGCCTGCTCGAGCGCGTCCTTGATGACGGTCTCGAAATTGCCCACGATCATCTCCGCGGCCAGCTTCTTGCGGCCGGTCGGATTGATGCGCTCGCCAATCACGCAGAACGGCTGGTCGAAGCCGATGATGATTTCTCGTGTCGCCGAGGCGACGATGGTTCGGGTCATGAATTCTCTCTCCGCCGTGATATAAAGATTTCTTTATATCGTTGTCTGGTTTCGTTCAAGCGAACGGGTGCTCGTCCGCGCCGTCAGTGCGCGGTCTTCACCATGTCCACCTGGGTTTCGGTGATGTCGTCGTGCAGTATGTGCCCGAGCCGGTCGGCGACCATCTGGTCATCGCGACGGATTTCACGCTTCCATGGCTGGCGGCCCTTCAGCACGCCCGATTCATCGACGATCTCGGCGACATATTCCTCCTGGCGATAGGCCATCACATGGACGCCGGAGACGCCGGAGATTTCCTTCACCTCATTGATGATGTCGATGCAGAGCTGCTTGCCTTCCTTCTTCTGGTCCTGCGCGCCCTCCAGCCGCTTGATGACCGAATCGGGGATGTGAATGCCCGGCACGTTGGAGCGGATCCACTTGGCTGTCTTGGCCGAGGCCAGCGGGCCGACGCCAACCAGGACGAAGCACTGTTCGGTGTAGCCGAGGTCGCGCACCTTCTGCATGTAGGTGCGGAACATCGGCACGTCGAAACAATATTGGCTCTGCACGAATTGCGCCCCGGCGGCGATCTTCTTGCCCAGCCGATGCGGGCGGAAGTCGATCGGCGGTGCGAACGGGTTGATTGCAGCTCCGAGGAAAAGCTGCGGCGGCGTGGTCAGCTTGCGGCCGGACAGGAACTTGCCATTGTCGCGCATGATGCGGCAGGTTTCCAGGAGCGACATGCAATCGAGGTCGAACACGGGCTTGGCGCCGGGCTGGTCGCCAGCCTGCACGCCGTCGCCGGTGAGGCACAGCATGTTGGCGACGCCCATTGCCGCACCGCCCAGCACATCGCCTTGGATGGCGATGCGGTTCTTGTCGCGGCAGGCGATCTGCATGATCGGCGCATAGCCCATGCGGGTCAAAAGCGCACAGATGCCGACCGACGACATGTGGCAGTTGGCGCCCGAGGCGTCGACGGCGTTGATGGCATCGACCCAGCCGTCGAAGATCTTCGCCCGGTTGTAGACGTCTTCCGGATCGGCGCTGTCGGGCGGATTGAGCTCCGTCGTCACCGCGAATTCGCCGCGCCTCAGCACGCGCTCCAGCCGGCCACGTGAAGTATGGCCGGGCATGGGCTCGAGCGGCAGATGGATGCCGGCCGGGTTCTCGTCGCGCTGGCTTCCGATCATGCCGATGCCCCGGTGTTTGCCGCCCTATTCTTGGCGGCAGCGGCGGCTTCGCGCGCGGCGGCGGCCTGCGCGGTGACCCGCAGCCAGGCCGAGGTTTCACGCAGCGACTGGTCGACCGGCTTCTGCACGGTCAGGATCCTGTCGCCGTGGACCATGTTCTGGGAGCCTTCCCAGGCCTTGACCCAGACGCAGGGCATATCAGGCTCGACCTCGCAATTGCCGTTGGCGCGCACGCCGCCGCAAGGGCCGTTGCGCAATTGCTTGGGGCAGTTCATCGGGCACGACATGCCGGTCGAGGACAATATGCATTGGCCACACATGCGGCAGTCGAACATGAAGCCCTTGACGCGCTTCTCGACAAATTTGACCGGCCCTTCGACACGGCCGTAGCCGATGCCCTTCCACAAGGGGTGGAGGAGCAGGAACATGTCGGCGAATCTGGCATAGAACCATTCGAGCAATCGCGAGTGCCGCACCGACCAAAGTCTGACCGCGAACGAACGCTGCACGCGCCGCTGCGGCGACACGTCGGCCGGCTTGTAGTCGGATTTCGGCGCTGCCTTCTTGACCAGGGTGGCCTGGGTAACCGTTGGCTGGGTGTCAGACATTTTCTTTGCCGCCCGCCTTGACCAGAGCGACCAGCCGCTCACGGTCGTATGTCGTGTCGATATCCTGGAACGCCTTCTCGACCTCGGCTTCGAGGTCGTCGCCGACCGCAACAGGATCGGCCTTGCGCCATTCGGCCAGATAGTCGTCGGTGCCGCCGGCGCCGGTGCGCATGGCGCACATGTCGATCGCTTCGGTGAAGCGCAGCGGCAGTTCGCGCTTGGCGTTCTGCCGGCCCTTCTTGACGATGACCTGGGCAGGGATGTCGCGCCAGTAGACGACGATCAGATCGGCCATGAATTCTCACTCCTCGATGGAGCGAGCATTGCCGGAAGCGCAGTTGGGCCGCTTGTTATGGGACGACGCGCGCGCATTCAAAAGCGACGCATTCGGATGTCGTAAAATGAAAGGTGCGTTTATTCGTTTCCGGCGTGTGCCGGCGGCAGGTTCTATGCGTCGGAAAAGCCGGCGCGGTGCACCCGATCGCGGATCATGATTGCGCTACCAAATGCCGGTTCTCAGGCCTGTCCAGAGGTAGAACCAGATCGTGGGGTGATACCATTGTTTCGACGGCAGGCCCGGGTCGATGGTGGCAAGTTTTCCGGCCAGGACGTCGCTGACCGCTTCGACGCAGATGTCGCGCGAAAACGCCGCCTGGCGCAGCGCGTAGCTCGAAATGCTGTCGCCGCGTCTGGGCTGAGCGCGCACCTGTTTCAACACCGCGCCCGTATCGACGCCGGCATCGACCAGATGCACGGTGGTGCCGAAATTCTGCGCATCACCTGATGCCAGAGCCCAATAGCCGCCATTCATCCCGCGATATTTCGGCGTGATGCCCGCATGGTAGTTGAGCACCGGGCAGGGCATTTTGCGCAGCATCTCGGCCGAGATCAGTCGGCAACCGTTGAGCAGCACGACGCCTGGCTGGATCTTTTGGATCGCCTGCAGGCACTCAGGCCCATTGGCCGAGGCCACCTGGATAATCTCCTGGCCTGGTCGCGGCTCAACCTCCAGTCTCTCCTCGGCGATCAATCGCGCGCTATGGCGAGCCAGCAGCCGCTTGCCCACCCTGTTCAGCACCATCGTACCAAGCTGGCCCATGGCCGAAACCCAACCCTGGCGGCGAGCCCGGCCACGCAGCAATTGCTTTTTGGATTCAGGGGTTTCGAGGATGACGCTGACAGGACCGACGCGATCGGCGATTGCGTTGATCATGGCCCAGACATGCTGGCCGCCGCCGGTCACGACGACGATCGACGCGCTGGTTCCAACCCGTGAAGACATGGCCCGCTTTCCTGACTTGCAAGCGGCCGGCTGCCGCATGCTGGCCGGATTTGTTCCGGAATGGGGTTAAATCTTGATGACCACGCTCAGCGCTTGAACTCGATGATGTCGAGCTTCGATTCGTAATAGGGTGCTGGAAATTCAATGCGCCATTGGCTGGCGCTGTTGCGGAAGGCATAGCCGACCTGGTCGGACTGCGGGCCACTGCCATAGGGTTTTGCCGGATCGCTGTTGACGTAGGCCGAGCCAAGGTAAATCGCGCGCTTCTCGCCATCGTCGAAGAAACGGCCCTTGGTGCGTTGCGAGCCGCTGATCTTTTCCAGTCGCCAGCCGGAGCCGTCGTCGGTGACCTTGCACTTGAACCAGCCATAGATGACGAGCGGCAATGGTCCGCCGGCCTTGATGGTGCGGCACTGCCAGTTGCCGGTCAGGTCCTTTTCGGAAAACGCCACCAGCGGTTTTGCCAGCAAGGCGTCGAGCTGCTTGACCTCGGCCGGATCTCCCGCCTTCGCCTCGGCCAGCGCCTCCTTGCGGGTCTCGCCATATTTGTCGAGCCGTGTCTTGTCGGCGGCGGTGATCAGTTTCTGCACCTCACCATCGGCAAGGGCGGGAAGGGTGCAGCAGAGCAGACCGACAGCGGCGAGCAGTGGGCGAAGGATCATAGGAGGCCTCCCGGTTGATGTCTCGAGCAGCGCCGCTGCTGACCTGGTGCATAACTATCGGGTCGCTGGCGCCTGTCATCCGTGCTTAACAGCGTCACGGTCAAAAATCATGGTGTGACGAATGCGAATCTTGCTCACGGGATCGTCGGGTTGGCTGGGCAGCGCACTGGCGCCGCGCCTGCGGGCCCTCGGCCACGATGTCATCGGCCTCGATCCCGTTCCATCGAGGGAGACCCGGATTGTCGGCTCGATCGCCGATCGTAACCTGGTACTACGCACTGTCCGCGACAACCAGTTCGAGGCGATCATCCACAGCGGTGCGCTGCACAAGCCCAATATCGAGAACCGCGCCAACACTGATTTTGTTGCGACCAACGTGCAAGGCACGTTGAACCTGCTCGACGCGGCGGTGATGTCCGGCGTGGAGCGTTTCGTCTTCACGTCGACGACCTCGCTGATGATTTCGCAGGCGATACGCGACGGGTTCGAGGGTGGTGCGCGCAAGGCCGCCTGGCTGACCGAGGCGATGTCGCCCGAGCCGCGCAACATCTACGGCGTCACCAAGCTTTCGGCCGAACATCTTTACCGCCTCTATCATATCCAGCACGGCCTGCCGGTGGTGGTGTTGCGCACTGCCCGCTTCTTTCCCGAAGCCGACGACATGGCGCATGCGATCGAACAGTCGGATGCCAACACCAAGGCCAATGAACTGCTGTTTCGCCGGTTGACGGTGGATGACGCGGCCGCTGCCCACATCCTTGCCCTCGAAAAGGCGCCGCGGCTCGGTTTCGACATTTTCATCGTCTCGGCGCCGACGCCGTTCCGGCCCGATGATTGCGCGGCACTGATCGCCGATGCCCCGTCGGTCGTCGCGCGCTATTTTCCGGACTTTCCGGCGCTCTACGCGCGAAAAGGCTGGACGATGTTTGCCTCCATCGATCGCGTCTATGACGCCTCGCGGGCAAGCGACCGGCTGGGTTTCATCTGCCGGACGAGCTTTGCCGATGTGCTTGCGGAGTTGCGGACGGAAGTGGGCGCCGCCTAGCCAGCGTGTGCCGCGGCCTGCGCCATTCCGGCCGTCAGGTCGCCATAGCCGGTCGCCCGGCGCTCGTAGGCGAGGCCGAGCAATTTTGCGGCTTTTTCCGCGACCTTGTCCAACTCCGGATCGTCGGTCTGGGCGAGGTAGATCAGCTTCTCGTAGTTGCCGAAATAGTCCTTGATCAGCTCCGGGTGCTTGTCGAGGCCGAGCGGCTTCATGAAGAAGGCGTCGAACTGACGACACAGGAAATCGGTCATGTAGAAGGACATCATGTCGTCGTCGGCGACTTTCGCATAGGCCTCCATGCCTTGATAGAAGGCAAAGCAATGCGGGCCGGCCATGCGCTCGACGCCGTGCTTCTCGCAGATCCGGTCGAGCAGGCCACCGGTGCCACAATCGGCATAGCCGACGAAGATGTGTTCGTAGCCGTCCGCCTTGGCCTTCTCGATGGCCTTGTCCATGGCCGGCGCGATGCGATCCGGATAGAAATGAAATTCCGCCGGCAGGCAGGTCAGATCGAGGTGATCCAGTCCGAGCTGTTCCTTGACGGCCAGAACTTCGCGCGCAATCATCCCACAGGCGATGACGAGCAGCCTGTCGTCTTGATTCGGTTTCGTTTTTTGTATCTTGGCCATGGAACCAGTCGAGCCGGCCTTCGTTGCTGCGGGGCTAATTTATCTATTGAGGGAGACACCGTCCATGAAACTGTTACGCATCGCGCCGATAGCCATCCTTGCCTGCGCCCTGGCCCTTACGGCATGTGCGAACACCGTCCGCGGCGTCGGCAAAGATGTCAAATCGACGGCCAGGGCGGTCGAGGACACCGTCACCAAGCCCTGATCCGCACACAGCCTCACCCACCACTTGGGAACAAAAAAGCCGCGCTGCAAGGCGCGGCCTTTTTCCATTGTCCATGCCGGATTGGCCAATCACGCCGAAGCGCGGACGTTGTGCTTGCGCTTCATGAAGTCCTTGGCGGTCTCGACCGCCACCGCGGCGTCGCGGCAATAGGCGTCGGCGCCGACGGCCTTGCCGAATTCCTCGTTCAGCGGCGCACCGCCGACCAGCACGACATAATCGTCGCGGATGCCCTTTTCCTTCATCGTGTCGATGACGACCTTCATATAGGGCATGGTCGTGGTCAGCAGTGCCGACATGCCGATGATGTCGGGCTGGTGCTGCTCGATCGCATCGAGATATTTCTCGACCGCATTGTTGATGCCGAGGTCGATGACGTCGAAGCCGGCACCTTCCATCATCATGCCGACGAGGTTCTTGCCGATGTCGTGGATGTCGCCCTTGACGGTGCCGATGACCATCTTACCCTGCTTCGGCGCACCGGTGGCGGCAAGCAGCGGACGCAGGATGAACATGCCGGCCTTCATCGCATTGGCCGACAACAGCACTTCGGGAACGAACAGGATGCCGTCGCGAAAATCCTCGCCGACGATGCGCATGCCTTCGACCAGCGCCTCGGTCAGCACCTTGTAGGGCGCCCAGCCGCGCTCGAGCAGGATGTTGGTGCCTTCCTCGATCTCTTCCTTCAGCCCGTCATAGAGATCGTCGTGCATCTGCTGCACCAACTCGTCGTCGGAAAGTTCGGAAAGGATGATCTCGTCGTCGGACATTTGTATCGAGCTCCTGCCGGCATCGCGACTGCGTCGCAAGGCACACAATATTCGCGTTCATACCTAACCCGCTGAGGGCATGTATCCATAGCTGATTTGCGACTTCCCGCAAAAGGAAAGCGACCGTAACTCTCTTGGAATTCTTGTCGATTTTGCGACAGGCGTTGGCGCTGGCGGGCCGTTTCGAATAGGGTGCATGGCTACGATCCGGCAAGAAGCGGCGATACGCTGCCGCAATGGATTCCGGACAAGAACAAATTCAGGGAAGAGCGATCATGAGCGAACACGCGGCAGTCGATCAGGAAGCGTCAAACGCGCGACGCGGGCGGGGCGCCAGTGGCGGAGCGGCTGCCCGGCGTGCAGCACGGTCGGGCGGTGGCCCCGGCACCCAGCTCACCTATATCAAGCGCAAGATCAACGTCTATGAGGTGCTGGACGAGGAAGGCCTGGCGCTGATCGAGAAGAACACCGACACGGTGCTCGAGGAGATCGGCATCATCTTCCGCGACGACGCAGAAGCGTTGCAGCTGTGGAAAGAAGCCGGCGCCGACGTCAAGGGCGAGCGTGTGCACTTTCCCAAAGGGCTCTGCCGCTCGCTGCTGAAGACCGCGCCGTCCGTCTACACCCAGCACGCCCGCAATTCCGAGCGCTCGGTGCAGATCGGCGGCAACGCCACCGTCTTTGCGCCGGTCTATGGACCACCCTTCGTGCGCGATCTCGACGGCGTCAGGCGTTATGCGACGATCGAGGATTTCCAGAATTTCGTGAAGCTCGCCTACATGGCGCCGTCGATCCACCATTCGGGCGGCACCGTGTGCGAGCCGGTCGACGTGCCGGTCAACAAGCGCCATCTCGACATGATCTACAGCCACATCAAATATTCCGACAAGCCGTTCATGGGCTCGGTGACCGCGCCGGAACGCGCCGAAGACACCGTCGCCATGGCCAAGATCGTGTTCGGCGACGACTTCGTCGAAAACAACACGGTGCTGACCAGCCTGATCAACGCCAATTCGCCGATGGTGTTCGACGAGACCATGCTCGGCGCGCTGAAAGTCTATTCGCGCCACAACCAGGCCTGCATCGTCACGCCGTTCATCCTCGCCGGCGCGATGAGCCCGGTGACCGTTGCCGGCACGCTGACGCAGGTTTTGGCCGAGGTGCTGGCCGGCGCGTCGTTCACCCAGCTGATCCGGCCGGGCGCGCCGGTGCTGTTCGGAACTTTCGCCTCGTCGATCTCCATGCAATCGGGTGCGCCGACCTTCGGCACGCCGGAGCCGTCGTTGGTGTCCTATGGCGCTGCACAGCTCGCACGTCGCCTCGGCCTGCCGTTCCGCACCGGCGGCTCGCTCTGCGCATCCAAGGTGCCAGACGCTCAGGCGGCCTATGAAAGCGCCAACACGCTGAACTCGACCATCCTGGCCGGCACCAACTTCGTGCTGCATTCGGCCGGCTGGCTCGAGGGCGGCCTCGCCTCCTGCTACGAAAAATTCATGATGGACATCGACCAGCTCGGCATGACGCAGAAGTTCTCCGAGGGCGTCGATCTGTCGGAAAACGGTCAGGCGATGGATGCCATCCGCCAGGTCGGACCGGGCAGCCATTATCTCGGCTGTGACCACACCCAGGCCAATTTCCAGACCGCCTTCTATCGCTCCAACATCGCCGACAACAATTCCTACGAACAGTGGCTGGCGGAGGGCGAGAAGACCGCGCCGCAGCGCGCCAACGAGCTCGCCCGCCGTTGGCTGGAAAGCTATGAGGCACCACACCTCGATCCGAGCACCGACGAAGCCTTGAAGGACTTCATCGCCAAGAAGAAAGGGTCGATGCCCGACGCCTTCACTTGAAAGGAGCCCGAGTCAGGCGGGGCTAAAGTCGCCAACATCATTCACAAGGAAGTCTGGCGGAGCGCATTCTCCGATCCGGTCAAGAAGGAATGATTGCGCCTGCCGGCAGCGTTGACCGTATCGCTTCGGCGCTTCTCGCCAACGGCCTTGTTCTGCGTGGCGGCTTCAATTTTGTGCCGGGCGATGCACCGCCACCGGTCCAGTCAGGCGCTTCCGCCAAGTCCGTCCTGCTGGTGGGGCAGGCGGGTGCTGCGTCCTGGCCGCATTTCCTGCGCTGGCGGGAAAAGCAATCGCCGACCATCGCCAATCCGCTCGACACCTGGTCGCGTGAAGTGATCGGGGCGGTGGCGGAGGTATTCGGGGCGAGGGCCATTTCACCGTCCGACAAGCCCTATCTACCATTTCAGCAATGGGCGATGCGGGCGGAGGGGCTGAAGCCGTCACCGCTCGGCATCCTCATGCATCCGCACTATGGGCTGTGGCACGCCTACCGTGGTGCGTTGCTGTTCGAGCAAGAACTGCCGCTTCAAGCCGCTGAGACGCCGCTCCACCTTTGCGACGCGTGTGCCGAGAAGCCCTGCCTGAAATCCTGTCCGGTCGACGCCTATTCCGCGCAAGGTTTCGCCTACCAATCCTGTCTGGCGCATGTGCAGGGGGCGAAAGGCGGACCGTGCCGTAGTGGCGGCTGCCTCGATCGCAATGCCTGTCCCTATGGCATGGCCTATCGCTATCCACCGGAGGTCCAGGCCTTTCATATGGCGGCATTCGCCGGTCTGTAGTCGCCACGCCATCCTGCACGAAATGTTGACTGCCGGGTTCTGGGAACGCCTTGTTCTGGCGGCTCACGCGGATATGTATCGCGCATCTAATGAACGGAGCAGGCGATGACGAAACAAGACCTTCAGATCAAGACCAGGGATGGCGTTGCCAGGGCAGGACTTTTCCGCGCCGCGAACGCGTCCCCGGCCAAGGCCGGCATCATCCTGTATATGGATGCGTTCGGGCCGCGCGCTGCGCTCGATGGCATGGCGGAACGGTTGGGGGGCGAAGGCTATGCGGTGCTGGTGCCAGACCTGTTCTACCGCAATGCGCCCTACGGTCCGTTCGACGCCAAGACCGCCTTTGCCGAGGAAAAGACCAAGACAGTGCTGATGGCGCTGGTCACCGGCACCACGCAGGCGATGACCATCAGCGACAGTGGTGCATTCCTCGATGCGCTGGCTGCCGAGGGTGTTACCGGACCGATCGGGACGGTGGGCTATTGCATGGGCGGCGCACGGGCATTGAACGCCGCTGCAACCTATCCCGAGCAGATAAAGGCGGCGGCCAGTTTCCACGGCGGCAATCTGGCCAGCGATGCCGCCGACAGCCCGCATCGCAAGGCAGCCTCGATCAAGGCGCGCGTCTATGTCGGCACGTCCGGTGTCGACAGAAGTTTCCCGCCTGAGCAGTCGGCGCGGCTTGCCGAGGCGCTGCGAGTTGCGGAAGTCGACCATGTGATCGAGAACTATGTCGGCATGGCGCATGGCTGGTGCGTCCCGGATCACAGCGTTTTCAATGTCGCGGGTGCCGAGCGCCACTGGAAGCGGTTGACGACGCTTTTTGCCGAGACGCTGATCTAAAACTGATCGGGACGTTGCCTGCGGTCGCACCGAACGGGTAGAGACTGCACGATGGCGCGGCCTGCTACAACGGCGCCGCCAGCGGGAACGATTTGGCCTGATGCAATCCTATGATGTCGTGATCATCGGCGCGGGTGCCGCCGGAATGATGTGCGCCGTGGAGACGGCCAAGCGCGGCCGTTCGGTGCTGATCCTCGATCACGCGGCGATGCCTGGCGAAAAGATCCGCATCTCCGGCGGAGGCCGGTGCAATTTCACCAACATCCATGCCAGCCCGAGGAACTTTCTCTCGGGCAATCCGCATTTCTGCATCTCGGCGCTTAGCCGTTATACGCAGCGCGATTTCATCGCGCTCGTCGAACGCCACCGCATCGCCTATCACGAAAAGACGCTGGGGCAGTTGTTCTGCGACGGCTCCGCACGCTTGATCATCGACATGCTGGTCGCGGAAATGCGGAGCAGGGGCGTGGAACTGGCACTGTCTGCCAACGTCGGTGATGTCCGCAAAACCGTGGAAGGATTTGTGCTCACCCTCTCCACGGGTGCGGTCGCATGCCAGTCCCTGGTCGTGGCGTGCGGCGGCAAGTCGATCCCCAAGATGGGGGCGACCGGCTTCGGCTACGAGCTTGCCGAACGGTTTGGTCTTGCCATTGTCGAAACGCGGCCGGCGCTGGTGCCGCTGACCTTTGACGCAAAAACGCTCGAGCGGCTGGCGCCCCTGGCCGGCAATGCCGTCGAAGCTGAAGTCGCCTGTGGCAAGACACGGTTTTCCGAAGCGATGCTGTTCACGCATCGCGGCGTCAGCGGACCGTCCATCCTGCAGATATCGTCCTATTGGCGCGAGGGCGATGAAATCCGTATCGCCATGCTGCCGGGAGCCGACGTGGCAGACATCATTCGCACCGCCAAGCGCGGCAACGGACGGCAAGCGGTGCAGACGGTGCTGGCAAATCATCTGCCGAAACGGCTTGCACAGTCGATCGCCGAGCGCACCGGGATCGACGGCAACCTCGCCGATCTTTCGGACGTCCAGATCAAAATCATCGTCGCGGCGGTCAATGACTGGCACATCAAGCCGGCCGGTTCGGAGGGCTATCGTACCGCCGAAGTGACGTTGGGCGGGGTCGACACAAACGGACTCGACCAGAAGACGATGCAGGCGAAATCCGTGCCGGGCCTGTTTTTCATTGGCGAAGTCGTCGATGTCACGGGCTGGCTGGGCGGTTATAATTTCCAGTGGGCGTGGTCGTCCGGCTGGGTTGCGGGGCAAGCGGCCTAAAGCACCAAAAGTGGCGACGATGCTACTTCCGTGCCTTCGCCAGCGCTTTCTTCTTCTTTTTGGCCTGGTTGTAATCGATGGCGGCCCGGACGAGGTCTTTCAGCGCGCTCTCGTCGAGCTCATCGTCCTCGAAAAGATCGATCGCACGCCACACTTTGCCGTCCAAACCCGCGTTGAAGAGCTTGCCGGGATCCGGGAGGCTGGCGCTTGGGAAAAGGTCAGTTTCACCTTGTCCTTGTGGGCGTTGCCGACGGCGATCATTCCGTCGCGGGACCACACCGGGCTTCCCATCCACTTCCACTCCTCGATGATCTCGCCATCGACTTCAAGAATGGTCCTGCGGACGCCGGCGAGTGTCTTGCCACGCCAGTCCGCGAGGCCCGCGATCAACTGGTCGATCTGTTGCGATGGAGTCATCGGGTGCCTTCCTCTGCCACAATGCGTTCTATTTACCGCGCATTACCAACGCGCCAGCTGGGTGATCTGGACGAGGTTGCCGCAGGTGTCGTTCAGCTGGGCGATGGTCGAGCCGGTCACCTCAGTCGGCGGCATGGTGAACTCGCCACCGCTCGCCTTGATGCGCTCGTAGTCACCCTTCACGTTGTCGGTGAAGAACATGACGGCGGGCTGGCCCTGCTTGAAGATGGCTTGCTGATAGGCCTTGGCGGCCGGGTTGTCGTTGAGCGCGAGTTGCAGCTCGGTTCCATCGGGCTCTTCGGCCGAAGCCACGGTCAGCCAGCGATAGGGTCCATTGCTGAAGTCGGCCTTCTTGGTGAGGCCGAGCACTTCAGTATAGAAGCGCAGGGCGTTTTCCTGGTCGTCCACATAGACGCTGGTCAGCTTGATCTTCATCGCTATTTCTCCTCTGTCCGCCCTGTCGGAAGGGCGTGGTTTGAATTGTGCTGGCAGGCTTCAATCAATCCGCGCGGCTAAGGGATCCAGCCGGGGCTGGCGGCGGCCTGCTTCACCCAGTCCGCCATCTGCGCCTCGTCGAACTGGTCGCCTTCGCGGATGTCGATCCAGCGTGCGTCCTTGCTTTTCGCCGTGCCGCCGGGTGGGACCGGCCGCAACGACATGCCACTGAAGAAGGTCACCTTCACGTAGTGGGTCAGGACACGGTACACCAGCCTTGGCCCTCGATGCCGTAGAACGGTGAGTTCCATCTTACGGCCTTGCGTACATCAGGCACGTTGCGCACGATGAGTGCGTCGAGGCGCTCGCCGAGGCCGCGTTTCCAGCCCGGCATTGCAGCGATATAGGCCTGCACCGGCGCGTCGCCGTCCCCCTTCGCGATTTGCGGGTTGCCGCCCGACAGCAGGACTGGTGCAGCCTTGGACGCGACCTTGGTCGATTGCCCCTGCGTCTTGGCCATTCTGCCCATTCCTATGCGCCCGCGCGTTCCCTGCCGTTTCCCTTGGTGGCATACGGCAGCACGAACATGTACAAGCCACTGAACAGCAACAAGAAGAGCGGCAAGAGCGGCGAGTAGACGATCCAGGCAGGCGGCTGCCCCAATGCCATGGCAACGAAGTTGGCGATGACGGTCAGCGTAAAGATGATCGACAGCCAGCGATGAATTTGCCGAACCCACTTGTTCCAGTCCAATGAGACCTCCCGTTAAAAACGAGCCGAAGCGGAACCCAGTGATCCGCTCCGCGGGTTTCAATCCATTCGCGCCAGGACCTCAGCCAGGTTTGCAAAGTACTGCCGCCACCCGCTCGTCGCACCCCGGTATGCCTGCTCCTGATCAGGCCGGAAGCCGGACTGCTCCATGCGCAATCGAGTGCCCGTGCTGGTTGGCATGAGAGTCCATGTGACGACACTCTCGAGGCCATAGGCCTGCCAGGTGTAGGACAGTGTCTTGTTCGGCTCGATTGCGGTTACCTGACAGTCAACGACGATGCTCACGTCAGGCTGCGGGTCCTTTCGCAGATTGAAACGGTGACCCGCGACTGGCTTGAAATCATTCTTCATCAGCCACTCCTCGATCAAATGCGGTTGGGTGAGCGCGCGCCAGATCTTTTCCGGCGGATGAGGTATCTCTCGTTCGACAATGACGGAGCGCGTTTCGGTCGCAATGTTGGTCATTGGTCCATTCTATTGAGCAGATTTTCGAGGTCGTCGAACCGGCTCTGCCAGAAAGCCTTCATCTGGTTCGTCCAGTCAGTCAGCGGTGCAAGTGCGCCGAGTTGGGCGCTGTAATGGGTCTGCCGTCCCTCATGGCGGTCGCGCACCAGGCCGGCGTGCCTCAGCACGCCGAGGTGCTTTGACACGGCCGGTTGCGAGACCCCCGACTGAGCCGTCAGTGCGCCGACCGTCTGCTCGCCTTCCCGGCACAGGCGCTCGAAGATGGCCCGACGCGTCGGATCGGAGAGCGTTCTGAACAGGACATCGTGAGCATTCGTCATTGGGATCGATAACTCGGCGGCTATTGATTGACGTATAACCGCAGGGATATGTATCTGTCAAGCGGGGCAGCGACGGCCACGATCTGCCCGTTTCCAAAAAAATCTTTCCATTGCCCCAAGGAATCGCCATTAGCCTTCGTCCAACAGGCAAATGATGGCGATGATGCTGGATGAGAGCGAAGCCTCCGACGCCGAACTGATCGGGCGGGCGAAGGGCGGAGACAGGGGGGCCTTCAGCAAATTGCTGGAAAGGCACTATGACTTCGTCTATCGCGCCGCCTATCGCTGGTGCGGCAAGAAGGCCGATGCCGAAGACATCGCCCAGGAAGTCTGCGTCCGGCTCGGCCGGGCTATCCGCGACTATCGCGGCGGCGGCGCCTTCACGACATGGCTCTACTCCGTGACCCTGAACGCCGCGCGCGACATGATGCGCAAGTCCGCTCGCGATATGGCAAAGACGGAGGCCTACGGCGTTCACGCGCTGATCTCGGGCGAAGCTTCGGCAGAGCCGGAAGACCCGGCCGAGGCATTGTGGGCGGCGGTGCGGCAACTGCCGGACAAGCAGCGCGACGCCGTGCTGCTGGTTTACGGCGAGGGCTTGAGCCATGCGGCCGCCGCTGAGGCGATGGCGATCTCGGAGGCGACGGTTTCCTGGCACATCCATGAAGCGAAGAAACGGCTGAAGACGCTGATGCGCTCGGCCGGGGAAGTGTGACCATGGTCGACGACAACGAACTCAACAGACTGCGCGACATCGCCGCACCGGCGCCGGGCGAGAGCGCGAAGGCTCGCGCCTTCGAAGCCGCCATGCGCGCCTATGACCAGGAAAATATTTCGACCGTGACCCAAGGATCGGTTGGCGGGCTTCGTCTCACAGAGCGAGCACAAAAGCTCTGGAGCGAGATCATGCAAAAGAAACTCATTGCCGCGCCGGCTCTTGCCGGGCTCGTCGCCCTGCCGATCGCCGGATACGCCACCTTCCACATGCTGAGGGAACAGCCGCCGAAATTCGGCGGCGACGAGAAGATCACCGAAACGCTGGCCGACAAGCCTGCGACGGTGAAGCAGACGACCAACGAGCTCAAGCCGGCCCGGACCGAACTGGAGAAAGACAAGAAGGCCGACGCGGACGTGGAAAGCCGCGACGCCACAGATGCGCTTGTCGCGCCGGCCTCACCGCCGAAATCCGAATCGACCGTCGCTATCGGCGGCGCACAGAAGGAGGCGGCGACGGGCGCTCCCCGACAGGATGCTACTGGCGCCGGAAGTGTGGCAATGAATAGTGCACCCCCGGCACCGGCCCCGACAGGTGAATTTGCGCTGGACGGCACTGTAAGCGCCCCCAGCAAGTCGCGGAGTCTCGCGCCGGCCGAGTCCAAGCTGATGGCGCAGCAGCCAGCCATGGCTCCGGCCGACCAGGTTCAGCCGCAAGAGGAAAACCGCGACCGCATCGAGGATTTCAAGACCAATCCGGTGCATGCCGCGCTTGAGGATCCGGTCTCGACCTTCTCGATCGATGTCGACACGGCTTCCTATTCCTTCGTGCGGCGTTCGCTGAAGGAAGGGTTCGTGCCGCAGGCCGATACGGTGCGCGTCGAGGAGATGATCAACTACTTCCCTTATGACTGGAAGGGCCCGGACTCCGCCACGACGCCGTTCAACTCGACGGTCAGCGTCATGCCGACACCGTGGAACACGCACACCAAGCTGATGCATGTCGCCATCAAGGGTTTTGACGTCAAGCCGACCGAGCAGCCGAAAGCCAATCTGGTCTTCCTGATCGACGTCTCGGGCTCGATGGACGAGCCGGACAAGCTGCCGCTGCTCAAGTCGGCTTTCCGGCTTCTGGTCGGCAAATTGAAGGCAGACGACACGATCTCGATCGTGACCTATGCCGGTGAGGCCGGCACCGTGCTGATGCCGACAAAAGTTGCCGAGAAGGACAAGATCCTCAATGCCATCGACAATCTGCAGCCCGGCGGCTCGACGGCCGGCGAGGCAGGCATCAAGGAAGCCTACAGGCTTGCCCAGCAATCCTTCGTCAAGGACGGCGTCAACCGGGTGATGCTCGCCACCGATGGCGACTTCAACGTTGGCCAGACTGATGACGACGACCTGAAGCGGTTGATCGAGAGCGAGCGCAAGACCGGTGTCTTCCTGTCGGTGTTCGGCTTTGGCCGCGGCAATCTGAACGACCAGATGATGCAGACCATCGCCCAGAACGGCAACGGTACGGCCGCCTATATCGACACGCTCGCCGAGGCCGAGAAGGTGCTGGTCGAGGACGCCTCCTCGACGCTGTTCACCATCGCCAAGGACGTGAAGATCCAGGTCGAGTTCAACCCGGACAAGGTCTCGGAATACCGGCTGATCGGCTACGAGACCCGGGCGCTCAACCGCGAGGATTTCAACAATGACCGCGTCGATGCCGGCGATATCGGTTCGGGTCATTCGGTCACCGCGATCTACGAGATCACGCCGAAGGGCAGCGGTGGCGAGCAGATCGATCCGCTGCGCTATGGCCAGGCATCGGTGGACAATGGGGGCGTCGCCAATGCCGGCGAATATGCCTTCGTCAAGATCCGCTACAAGCTGCCCAACGAGGACGTCTCGAAGCTGATCACCACGCCGGTGACTTCGGCCAACGAGGTGGCGTCGTTCGACGAGGCCGGCACCGACCAGCGCTTCTCCGTGGCCGTCGCGGCCTTCGGCCAGAAGCTGCGCGACGAGGATGCAACCGCGAAGTTCGGTTACGACAAGATCATGGAGATTGCCACTGCCGCTCGAGGATCCGACCCGTTTGGGTACAGGTCCGAGTTCCTCTCGCTTGTGCGCCTTGCCTCGGCGCTGGGCGGAAATCGGTAGTGGTGATGACGGCCGGTTTCTTTCAGATGGGATCGTTCTGATACTGGAAACCGACCCACGGGCGGGTGAGGCAGGCCGGCGAGGGATTCATTCCTTGCCGGCCTTTTTTTGTGGATTGTTAAATTGCGTTGGATTTCCGGTAGATGATCGCAATTTCCTCTTGTTACGCAGAGGCTAATGTTTGGGCTTGAGGGGGCCGGAATTGCTGATCAGGACTGTTGCGAACTCGATAACCCGAGATATGCCGGCACTTGGATCGGCAGCGTCCACGCCATCGGCGGAATCCAGGCGCATCAGCGATGATGTCGCTCAAGCGCGTAACACCGCCATATCGGCGCTGAACAATGATCGTTTTCGCGTCATGCTGGAGCAGATCTCCGACCCCACTGCATCGGGCGCACTGATGACGATGCGCGGCGATACGGCCGCCGGCGCCGGTACCGATTTCAAGTCGGCGCAATCGAGCTACGCCGACAACAGCGAATAATCGGAAACGATAAGGTCAGGCCCGGCTGCGGCGACGCTCGCGGCGGGCTTCGCTGGTTTCGACGGTGTTTTCCGTCGCCACCTTGTTGCGCATCGGACCGATGCGCTCGACAATCGCGCCAACGGTCGGACGATCCGCCTTGGTGTGCGCGTCGAGTGCCTTGCGCATGGCGGCAAGGTGCTGAAACGAGGTGCCGCAGCAGCCGCCGACGATTTTCGCACCGGCATCGACGGCAAGCCTGACATAGTCGGCCATCAGTTCCGGCGTGCCGGAATAATGAATCTCGGTGCCGCGGAATTCGGGAATGCCGCAATTGCCCTTGACGATCACAGTCGCCTCCGGCTTCGCCTCGGTCATGTCGAGCAGCGATGCCAGGATGTCGGAGGCGCCAACGCCGCAATTGGCACCGACGCCGAGCGGCGCTTGCGACAAGCCGTCGACGACGCCGTGGATGTCCTTCGGCAGCAGGCCCATCATGGTGCGGCCGGCGGTGTCGAAGGACCCGGTATAGGTATAGGGCAGGCCGACGCGGATGGCGGCTTGGGCAGCGGCGCGGATCTCGTCGGGAGCCGACATGGTCTCGATCCAGGCGACTTCGGCGCCACCGGCCTTGAGACCCTCGATCTGTTCGGCAAAGGCGTCGACGGCCTCGTCATAGGTCATGGCGCCAAGCGGCACCAGCAATTCACCGGTCGGGCCGACCGAGCCGGCGACGATCACCTTGCGGCCGGCCTTGTCGGCGACGGCACGCGCAATCTCGGCGGCGCGCTTGTTCAGCGCGTGCACGCGGTCCTGCGCATGATGCAGCTTCAGCCGGTGACGGGTGCCGCCGAAGGAATTGGTGAGAATGATGTCGGCGCCCGCATCGACGAAATTCTGGTGCAGGCTGGTGATGGTGTCGGGCGCCGTCTCGTTCAGCAGTTCCGGTGCTTCGCCAGCCTCCAGCCCCATGGCGAACAGGTTGGTGCCGGTGGCGCCATCGGCCAACAGCACGCCCTTTTCAGCCAGCAGCGCATCGATCGGGTTGGTCGTCGTCATCGGATTGGCTTTCATGTTTCGAACTTCGGATAAGGATATAAAGAAGTCTTTATGTGTAGTCAATGATATTGCGGCGATTGACTGGCGATGTCGACGGCCGGGCGTTGGGTTGAATGGCCCACGATTGCCGTCGATCAGGCAGAGCTTGATGCGAAGGACATGTCAGCCAGATTGCGCGCGAAGGCGGCGGCTTCGTGCGGGTTGACGTCGGCGGCACGGATCAGATTGTCGAAATGCTGGGTCAAGGCCTGGACCGGCTGGGTGGCGTTCAGCACCACATACATGTCGCCGACATAGATAGCCGCCCGATAGGGGCCGAAGATGGTGAGGGGAATGGAATAGCGCATGCGGCCGTCATACAGAAACAAGCGGAAGGTTGGGTAGAGATCGTCAAGCAGCGTTGCCATATGGGCGAGTTGTTGTCGGCGGTCGGCCTCCGGAAAACGGTCCCACACGCCTAGGCCGCGGGCAAAGATCTCCAGCGTATGGCGCGGCATGCAGACTTCCATGTCGGTTTCCGGCCGCCGGTTGTAATCGATGCGGTATTGGGTTTCGTTGGCTTGCGTCAGACGGCTCCTGTTGGTGATGTTGGCTTCGTAGTCGACGAGGGCGTGTGTTCGCAGAAGATCGGGGATGCCGGCCGGCACATAGCGGATCTTGGTACCGGCAGCCTCGGCGAACCACTTTGCCAGCAGCGTGCGGTCGAAGCCGTCGCGCGCTTCCTCGATCTCCAGGCTTTCGCGGATCTCGCCGGTGACACCCTCGTCCTGGCTGAGGCCAAGCAGCCAGTCCAGCGACACTTTGAACTCGGCAGCGATATTGAGCAGGGTTTCCGCCCGGGGCAGGCGTGTCGAGGCGCCGGACAGCAGTTGCGACAGGGCCGACCGATCGATGCCGACCGCGGTCGCGAAAGATGACTGGTTGAGATCGGACCTTGTCAGGAGCAGCTTCAGACGCTCCCGAAAGATTGCTGACAGATCTCGTTTGTCCATCACTTGGCTCCGCGAATCAGGAGGAAAAATTTGCGCCAAAGCTGCCGGAATGGACGCCTCAGGCGTAAATGAATCCCCAATATTGTTTACAATGTGTAACATGTGCTGTCAAAAATGCGCAATCGCAACATTTTGTACACTTTGTCTCGTTGAGTGGAATCGCTTCTCCTGACACAATGATGTCAGGAACCAGTTGGGGTTCCGGCGACTGAGGGACAGTGGTCGATAGCATGACTAGCATGAGCATCAGACAGCGTAGCGTACCGGCCATCGAATGGCCGACCGTGGTTCTCGCATTCTTCTGCTACGCAACATGGTTCGCGACCGGCTTCTTGCTCTGGCCATCCTACCCGATCTCCGCGCTCGCCGTCCTGGCCTTCACCGCCGCATTGCAGTCGTCGATCATGCACGAAGTGCTGCACGGTCATCCAACGCGCAATGCGCGGATCAATGAGGCCTTCGTCTTCCTGCCGATCGGTCTCGTCTGGCCGTTCCGCCGCTTCAAGACGATTCATCTGCGCCATCATGCCGACGAGCGGCTGACCGATCCGCTGGACGATCCCGAGAGCTACTACCAGGCGCTCTGGCAGCATGATGACTTGCCGCCGACGATGAAATTCCTGCTCAAGATCAACAACACCATGGCTGGCCGCTTCGTGCTCGGCCCCTGGCTGTCCTGCGTTGGCTTCTTCATCGACGACGCCAGGCAAATGATCGCCGGCGACAAGACGATCCGCAAGGCGTGGCTGCTGCATGCGATCGGCCTCGCCATCGTGATGCCCATCGTCCAGTTCGGCTTCGGCATCCCCCTGTGGCTCTACGTCCTGGTACCGGTCTGGCTCGGCCAATCGATGATCTCGATCCGCACCTTCGCCGAGCATCAATGGTCCGAACACCCGGAGGGCCGCACGGTGATCGTCGAGCGCTCGCCGCTGTCGTTCCTGTTCCTCAACAACAATTTGCATTTCGTCCACCACAAGAGCCCGACCGTGGCCTGGTACCGGCTGCCGAAACTGTTTCGCGACCGTCGCGACGAATGGCTGCGGATGAACAATGGCTACGCCTATCCGAACTATTTCGCGCTGATCAAAGCCTATGCCTTCAAGGCGAAGGAGCCAATCGTGCACCCGGTGCTGCGGCGCGCGCCGGAGCCGGGCAGGGCGTTCAAACCTCGCATCAGGGCGCGCAACATAAATGGGCTCGGCTCCGCGCCGGTTCCCGCCGAGCCGCCCAAGGAATGAGTTTTGCGGCCAGTGGGTAATGCCTGCTAGACTGGCTGCGGTCGGTCCCCTTCAATCCCAGATACAACGGTCAGATTCCGGCATGAGCGAATTGGTTGCGGCGTTGCCGATGTATGACTGGCCCGAAGCGCGCGACGAGGTCGACGCCCAATGGGCGCGCTTGCGCGACGCCTTCCGGCGGAGGGGTATCGACGCGCCGCAAACGATCGTGCGCCGCAATGGCGACCTGCCGCCGGTGCCGGGTGGCATTCATGATGCCCAGGGAAAACTGATCGCGCCAGACCCTGCGACATTGCCGCCGGACGAGCTTGATTTTCACAAGCTTTGGCTGCATCCAGCGCTACTGTTTGCGCAGACCTGCTGGGGACCGATGGAACTCGGCCTGTCCAAACACGTTCAGGTGGTCGGCCAGCCGAGCTACGACGCCTGTGAGGGCGGGCAGGGTGAGCTCTATTCGAGCGCGATCGTGATGCGGACGGGCGAGGGGCCGGAGGTTCGATCGCCTGCGGATGGCCGCGCACTCATCCCGCGCGATCTGATCCGTGGCAAGCGCTTCACCTTCAACAGCCTTGATTCCATGTCAGGCATCATTGCGCTGACGCGCGACCTGCAAGCGGCCGGCGAAGACCTGGAGATATTCTCGACGCGCAGCGAAAGCGGCGGCCACCGCGACTCGATCGTCGCTGTGGCCGAAGGCAAGGCGGATGTCGCGGCCATCGACTGCGGAAGCTGGGCGCTGGCGCAGCGTTTCGAGCCGGCGGCGCAAGCGGTGAAGGTTGTCGGCTGGACGGGGCGGCGCAAGGGCCTGCCGTTCATCACCGCCGCAACGACACCGGAAAAGACGGTCAGGGCGATGCGCGAGGCACTTGCCGGACTAACCGAGCAGCCTCGCATCCAACGGGTAGGTTGAAAGTTTTTCGTTGCCGGTTTCGGTGATGAGGATCTGCTCCTCGATCTTGACGCCCTCGCGTCCGCCCAACCGGCCGATATAGCTTTCCACGCACAGCACCATGCCTGGCTCGAGCACGCCGTCCGGGGTGTCCGCGGTCCAGTCGCTGGCATGCGGCAGGGTCGGGTATTCGTCGGCCAAGCCGACGCCGTGATAGAGCACGCCGTAGCGCGTCGGAAAACAGTCTCCGGGCGGCACCGCCGATCGTTCGACAAGGTCGCGGAACGAGGTGCCCGGCTGCATCAATTTGGTATTGTAGGTGATTTGATCTGCGGCGATGCGGAACAGGTCGCGCTGTTCGTTGGTCGGCTTTGCATCACCGCACAGCCAGGTGCGCGACAGGTCGGCGCAGAAGCCGTAGGGGCCGATCAGGTCAGTGTCGAAGGCGACGAGGTCGCCAGCTTCGATCTTGTGCGACGAGCATTCCTGGAACCACGGGTTGGTGCGCGGGCCTGACGTCAGCAGCCGCGTCTCGATCCATTCGCCACCACGCGCAATGTTGCCGCGATGCAATTCGGCCCACAGCTCGTTCTCGTTAATGCCAGGCTGCAGAGCCTGCTCCATCTCGCCCATCGCCGCCTCGCAAGCGACGATGGCGCGGCGCATGGCGAGAATCTCGTCCGATGATTTGATCAGCCGCGCATTTTCCATCACCGCTTCGCCATTGCCGATCGTCACACCCAGACGCGCGAGTTCCTCGACGCCTTCCGGGTTGATGTGATCGACCGCGATGCGGCTGTTGCCGCCGCCATGTTCCCTGACCAGATCGGCAATGCCGGCGGCCCAGCGGCGGACTTTTTGCTCGGTCAGTTCGCCGCCATAGAGATACATCCATGAGACAGCCGGCCGCACCTCGTCGACGACGCCGGAATGGTCGGACAGGTGCTCGCAGGAAAAATAATCGAACAGCACCACCGGCCCGTCGGTGGCGACGAAACAATGCCGTGTCGGATTGTGCGCCACCCACAGCTGCATGTTGGTGGAATCGGTGGCGTAGCGGATGTTGACCGGGTCGTAGAGCAGGGCGCCGGCATAGTCGCGGCGCTTCAACTCGGCGCGGATGCGGTCCAGTCGGTATTGGCGCATCGCCGGCAGATCGGGAGCGGCAGTACCTGCCGCTGCCCATTCAGCTTCCGCCTGGGCGCCATAGCCCAGCACATGCTGGTTGAGCGACGCCGCCTTCTGGCGGGAAGCGTCGCGCAGCGCCTCGATCGAGCCCGGCTCGAACGGCATGATCTTGCGATGACGGCCAAAGCTGCCCTTCGGCCCCGCGCTGTCCATGACCGAACCTCAGGTCCGCATCTTCTCGCCACTCGGATCGAAAGGCGCTTCGACGTTGATGCGGGCCGGGCGTCGATGTCCGAGGATCTCGATCTCGAACAGCCCGGCACTTTCGTCCTCGGCAAGTGCTGCCGGGACGTAACCCTGCGCCATCGACTTCTGCACATAGTGAGCATAGCCGCCTGATGTCACCCAGCCGACCACGCGCCAGTCGCCGTCGACGATGCCGCGCACGGCCGAAGCGCCTTCAGCTGCCTTGGACCCGCGTATTTCCTCACCGCCATCGTCGAAGCGCGGCGCGCCGTAGCCATGCGCCTTTTCCACCGTGCCGTAGTCCTTGGAGACCTTGGCCCAGATCGGCTCGTCGCCCATCACATCGGCGTCGGCGGCATCGACGATGAAGGAGACACGGCGCAGTTTTGGCCCCTCGGCCTGTTCCTTGGCGGCAGCCTCGCGGCCGATGAAATCGTTCTTCTCGAGCTTGATGAAGCGGTCCATCGCGCCTTCGAAGGGTCCGTAGATCGGCCGCAACTCGCGGAACCAGGTCGGGAAGTTCTTTTCCAGGCGCATCGACAGCAAAGCGCGCATGCCGAAATCGACGAGGCCGAATTCCTCGCCGGCATCCTTGATCGCCTTATAGACAAGGCGCTGGTAGGCCGGCGCCATCCAGATCTCGTAGCCGAGATCACCGGTGTAGGTGATGCGATTGACCAAACAGGGCGCACCGCCGACCGCCATCTCGCGGAAATCCATGAAGCGGAAAGCTTTTGTCGAGATGTCGACATCGACGAGCTTCTGCAAGAGGTCGCGGGACTTAGGCCCTGCGATCGACAAACCGACCAGCGTCTGGTCGAAGCGGTGGATGCGCACAGAACCATCCTTCGGCAGGTGCTTCTCGAACCAGCGCATGTGATATTTTTGCGCCGCCGACGAGCCCCAGATCATGAAGCGTTCTTCGCCGGCCTTGGCGATGGTGAAGTCGCCGATCAGCTTGCCGAATTCGTTGATCATCGGCGTCAGCACGATGCGGCCGGTCTTCGGCATACGGTTGGTCATCAGCCGGTTGAGGAATTCCTCCGCCCCTGGTCCGGACACTTCGTATTTGGCGAAGTTGGCGATCTCGGTCACGCCGACGCGCTCGCGGGTCGCGCGCACTTCCTCGCCGATCGGCCCAAAATCATTGGAGCGATGGAAGGAGACGATGTCCTTCGGCTCCTTGCCCTTCGGGGCGAACCAGAGCGGGGTTTCGAGACCCCAGGAGTCGCCCATAACGGCGTTGTTTGCGAGCATCGTATCGTAGAGCGGCGTCGTCTGCGCCGGGCGTGCGGCCGGCAGTTCCTCATTGGGGAAGCGGATGGAGAAGCGGCGCGAATAATTTTCGCGCACCTTGGCGTTGGTGTAGCGCAGGCCGGCCCATTCGCCGAAGCGGGCGACGTCCATGCCCCAGACGTCGAAGCCGGGATCGCCATGGACCATCCAGTTCGACAGCGCCAGACCGACGCCGCCACCCTGGCTGAAGCCGGCCATGACGGCGCAGGCGCACCAGAAATTGGTCAGGCCCTGCACCGGGCCGACCAGCGGGTTGCCGTCGAGCGCGAAGGTGAACGGGCCGTTGATGATCTGCTTGATGCCGGCCTTCTCGATGCCGGGGAAATGCTTGAAGCCGATCTCCAGCGACGGCGCAATGCGGTCGAGGTCGGGGGCGAGCAATTCATGGCCGAAATCCCACGGCGTGTTGACGGGCGACCACGGCTTGCATGCCTTTTCATAGGTGCCGAGCAGAATACCGTTGCGCTCCTGGCGGGTGTAGATCTCGCCCTTGAAGTCAAGCACGCCGATCATCTCGCGGCCGGTCGACTTGTTGAATTCCTCGACCTCCGGCATTGGCTCGGTGAGCAGGTACATGTGCTCCATGGCCAGCACCGGCAATTCGACGCCGACCATGCGGCCGATCTCACGTGCCCACAGGCCGCCGCAGTTGACGACGTGCTCGGCGTGAACCGTGCCCTGTTCAGTGACGACGTTCCAGGTGCCGTCGACCTCTTGCGTCAGTTCGACGACGCGGTTGCGCAGCACGATCTCGGCACCGAGCTTCTTGGCCGCCTTGGAATAAGCGATCGTCGTGCCGGACGGATCAAGATGGCCCTCGACCGGATCCCACATGGCGCCGACGAAATTGGTCTCGTCCATCAGTGGGAACATCGCCTTGGCTTCGGACGGCGTGATCAACTCGGTGTCCATGCCGAGATAGCGGCCCTTGGCATGGGCGAGCCGCAAGAAGTCCATGCGCTCCGGCGTATCCGCCATCATCACGCCGCCGGTCAGGTGCAGCGAGCAGGACTGGCCGGAAATCTCCTCGATCTCCTTATAGAGTTGCACCGTATAGGCCTGCAGCTTGGCAACGTTGGGGTCGCCGTTCAGCGTGTGGAAGCCGCCGGCCGCGTGCCAGGACGAGCCGGAGGTAAGCTCCGAGCGCTCGATCAGCATGATGTCGGTCCAGCCGGCCTTGGCCAGATGGTAGAGAACCGAGCAGCCGACGACGCCGCCGCCGATGACAACCGCTTTTACATGAGATTTCATCAAGATAGGTCCGTTTTTGCGTAAACTGAATCAGGTTTTTGGGTCGGCGGTGGAACGCCTCGACGCCGAGGTCAGCGGTCGCCGCGTGCCATTCAAAAGTCGGTCGGTGCACCGCCCTCGGACCGGCGCTTTTCGACGAAGGCGTTGAGTTCCTCGCGAATGGCCGGGTCCATAAAGGGCTCTTCGTAGGAGGCCAGGCGCTCCTTCCACACCTTGTTGGCCTTTTCCAGCGCCGTCGGCGAGCCGGCTTCCGCCCAGGTCTCGAAATTGCGCCAGTCGGAGAGGATCGGCGAGTAGAAAGCGGTCTTGTAGCGGTCCTGCGTGTGCTGGGTGCCGAAGAAATGGCCGCCGGGACCGACCGACTGGATGGCATCGAAGCCGAGCGCTTCTTCGGACAGGTCGAGCGGGGTCAGGAACTCCGCCACCATCTGCAGCAGGTCGATGTCCAATATGGTCTTCTCATAGGAGCAGCGCAGGCCGCCCTCGAGCCAGCCGGCCGCATGCATCATCAAATTGCCGCCGCCCTGGATGGCGCCCCACAGCGAGAACACGCTCTCGTAAGCCGCCTGCGCATCGACCGTGTTGGCGGCGCAGGTGTTGGAGGTGCGGTAGGGTATGTTGTAGCGGCGGGCAAGCTGGCCGCCGACCAGCTGTGCCTTCATGTATTCGGGCGTACCGAAGGCCGGTGAACCGGACTTCATGTCGACATTGGAGGTGAAGCCGCCATAGCCGACTGGTGCGCCCTTGCGCACCATCTGGGCAAAGGCGATGCCGGACAGCGCCTCGGCGTTCTGCTGCACCAGGGCGCCGGCGATCGTGACCGGCGCCATGGCCCCCGACAGGGTGAACGGCGTGACGACGACGACCTGGCCCTTGCTCGACATCTGGATGATGCCTTCCATCATCGGCACATCGAGCTTGAGCGGCGAATTGGTGTTGATGATGGTGAAGACCGACGGCTCCTCGAGCAACTGCTCGTGGCTGATGCCGCGCGCGATCCTGGCGATCTCGATGCCGTCGACATTGCGCTCCTTGCCGAGCGAATAGATGTGAAACACCTTGTCGGTCAGCGTGGCGAGGTCGCGGACGCACTCCAGATGCCGGACCGACGGATGGATGTCGGTTGGCTCGACCGGATAGCCGCCGGTGCAGTTCAGGATGTTGTGCATCTGAGCGAGCTTGAGGAAGTTGCGGTAATCCTGCTGGTTGCCGGGCCGGCGGCCGCGGTCAATGTCGGAGCAGTTGGGCGCCGATGCCATCATCGAGATGATCAGATTGTTGCCGCCGAAGCGCACATTGTGCGCCGGGTTGCGCGAGTGGATGGTGAACTCCGAAGGGCAGTTCGACACCAGCTCGAGGATCATGTCGCTGTCGAAGCGCACCCGCTCGCTGCCGTCGCGCACGTCGGCGCCATGTGCCTTCATGATGCGGCGGGCTTCGTCATGCAGAACGTCGACGCCGATTTCCCTCAGCACGCGCAAGGAAGCGAGATGGATCGATTCCAGCTCGTCGTCCGAAACCAGCCTGGTCGGTGCGAGCGGGTTCTTCAGCTGGCGGAAAGCCGGCTGCTCGAACGCGGCCGAACCGCCGGCGCGCTTTCCAGCGCGGCCGCCACGACGGGCGCGGTCGGTGGCCAATGCCGGTTCTGCAGGTTGTAGGGCGGCGGTCATGATGGTCCTCGTACGATGCGGTAGCGGGCGGCATAATGGACCGGCGACCCGCCGGTCGTTGCGGAGGCGGCGACCACTAGGGCGAGGGAAGCGACATGCCGGAACGGCAGTTGCACGGCAAGAATATCGCCCCGATCGCGGCGATGCGCTGGCCTGGGACGAGCAGCCGGATCGACGCTAAGTGAAACGCGTTACACATCCGTCTTTTACTTCTGCTATATTGGCGCGCCGAACGTCTCTGGAGGGAAAGCCATGCCTGACGTCGTCAAAGTGCGCGCCGCGACAAACAACGAAGTCGCGTTCCTTTCCTGGGATATAGACGGCATGATCCCTGGCTGCCTCGGGTTCGAGATCGTGCGCATCTATCCCGACACTGGCGAGGAACGCTGCCTGGCCTCCTGGGTGCCTTTCAAGGGCCAACGCAATCCACGATGGATTCCCCAGGATACCGGCGTCTGGCCGGTGCAGAAGACATTCTGGCGCGATCTCACCGTACGGCGGCGGCGCGACAGCATCGACGTCAGGCCGGAGGGTGAAATGATAGCCTACCGGGTGCGGCCGGTCGGCGACATGAAGCCGGGTCTCGACCCGGTGCCGGTGCGACCCGATCAGATCGTCGATAGCAAACCCGCCTATACCGGGCCGGCGCGTCCGCTCGGTTATCTCGGCCAGGGTGCGGTCAGCCCACCGATCTTTCTCGGGCAGATGTTCGGCAAGGCGCGGGTTGCCTTCACCAATGGAGTGCTGTCGACGCAATGGATGTCGCATGCGCTGCAAGAGGCCGGCATCAAGGTCGGGCAGCGCGACAAGATCAGGGCGGTGCTGCAGGATCCGACCAGCAAGATACGCGCCTATCTGCATGGCGATGTGCCTGACGTGCTGACCAGCCTGCTGAAACGGGCCAAGACCGAAGGCGGCACCGTCAGGCTGGCGCTCTACGAGCTTGGCGACGACGAGCTTTGCGACGCGATCGTCGCCGCCAAGGATGTCGTCGAGGTCATTCTTGCCAATTCGGGCAGGGACGACCAGACCAAGGCCTGGGACGCAGGCAACGCGCCGTACAGGAAGCGCTTGCACGACGCGGGCGTCGTGGTGAGTGACCGCCTGTTCAACAACAACCATATCGGCCACAACAAGTTCGCCGTCTACCGCGATGGCCAGGGCAAGCCGCAAGCGGTGATGACCGGCAGCACCAACTGGACGTCGACGGGCATTTGCGGACAGTCCAACAACGCCTTCATCCGCGACGATCCGGCAATGGCCGAGGTATTCGACGCGTATTGGCAGCGCATGAAGGCCGATGTGTTCCCGCCGCCAGCCTCGGAAAGCGCCGCCGGCCACGTCGTGCAGACGCAAGGCGTGCCGTTTCGTAAGGAAAACCACCTGCCCAATCCGCTGAACGGCGCCACGGCAACGCTGGACGGCATGACGGTCTGGTTCTCGCCCAACGATCCCGACCGCAACAAGAAGGACATCTCGGTGCGGCCGGTCGACCTCGAGGATGTCTTCGCCCGCATCAAGGCGGCGAAACGCGCGGTGCTGTTCCTGGTGTTCAATCCGTCGCTGCTCGGCGAAAACTCGATCGTCGACCAGGCGGTCGCGGCAGCCAAGGCCGATCCGAATCTGATCGTGCAAGGCGCGATCAGCGACGAAACCGCGATGCCCAACTATGTCGCGCCGACCAAGGATCCGGTCACCCACAAGTCCAACAAGGACGGCAAGTCGCCCTTCGTCTTTCCGGAGAAGGTCTGGGAGATGCCAAACGTTTCCATCGTGCGGGCGGCAAACCTGACCGGCGCCACGATCGCCCGCGACTTCCAGGCAGAAGTACTGACCGTTGGCCATGCGATCGTGCACGACAAGATCGTCATCATCGACCCGATGGAGGACAACGCCACCGTCATCACCGGTAGCCATAATCTCGGTTACAAGGCTTCCTACGAGAATGATGAGAACATGGTGATCGTGGAGGGCGACAAGACCTTCGCCGCCGCCTATGCGGTGCATATGCTCGACGTGTTCGACCACTACAAGTTCCGCGCCTGGCGCAGAACGATCGGCAAGGGACCTTCCGACGATGACGGGATTTCCATCGACGACAAGTGGCTGAAGCCTTACGCCGACGGCAAGAAGGGGGCGATCGCCCGGTATTTTCCGTAGCCTCCACCAGGTTCAGCACCTGCCTCCATTCGATGAGCGACCGATCGGCTTCAGCCGACAGGACGGGTCCGGTGGCGCAAGCGGATTTCGTCGTCCGGCCCTTCCTTTCCCTAAATCGAACCAGTAGCTAGTCGGGCTTGCCGGCGGGATGGCCTGCACTTTCAAATGGATGACAGTATCAGTATGGTCGCGACCGGCTCGAGCGAAGGCGAAGCGGGAACGCAGTGGGCAGCGCTTGCCGGCGTCACCGCAGCACTTGCCATGTTCGGCGCCGCGCAAGGGCTGAGCTCGCCGCTGTTCACGCTGCTGATGCAGAAGCAGGGAATGTCGCCCGTGCTGATCGGCTTGTCGGCGGCGATGATGCCGCTCGGCCTGATCCTTTCGGCTTCCTTCGTGCCGGCCGCGGTGCGGCTGGTCGGCGCACGCACGCTGGCGGTCGGCTGCTCGCTGATCGGCGCGCTCTGCTTCCTGGGCATCGGCTATCTGCAGGACTGGGTGGCCTGGTTCGTCATCCGCTTCATCATCGGCGTGGTCATCAATCCGCTCTACATACTTGGCGAGGTCTGGGCGCTGTCGCTGGCGCCGCCATCGCGACGGGGCCGGGTCATGGGCGTGTTCAACACGCTGCTGGGCGCCGGCTATGCGGCCGGGCCGTTCGCACTGACCCTGCTGGGCACGTCGGGCTGGGCTCCCTTCCTGGTCGGTGTCGCCGGCTTCACGCTCTGCGCGGTGATCCTGCACGCCGTCTCTTCCAGGCTCACCGGCTTCGAGGATGACGGCCAACCTGCCAGTGGCCTAGTCGGCTTTGCCAAGGTGGCGCCGGCACTGCTGCTTGCCGTCCTGGTTTCGGCCGCGGTCCAGCAAAGCACCTATGCGCTGCTGCCGGTGTTCGGCGCCAGCTACGGCCTGGCGGAGGCCGTGCTTGCCTCGCTGGTGATGGCGCTTTCGCTGGGCAACATCCTGCTGCAGATCCCACTCGGCCTGCTGGCGGAGCATTTTGGCGGTCGTGCCATGATCATCGTCTGTGCGCTGGCAACCGCGACTTGCGCGCTTTTGCTGCCGCTGCTGGTCATGACGCCGCTGATCTGGGTCGTGCTGCTGGTGATGGGCGCCGTCGGCTACGGCGTCTACACGATGGCGCTGGTCGAACTGGGCAGCCGCTTCAAGGGCTCCGTGCTGGTCGCCGGCAACGCCGCCTTCGCGCTGATGTGGGGCGTCGGCGGTATTGTCGGCCCGCCGGGTGCCGGGCTGCTCATGCAAGGCATCGGCCCGCTCGGCCTGCCGGTCGTGATCGCCGGTCTCGACGCGTTGCTGGTGATGTTCGCGCTGTATCGCTCGTCCGTGCGCCGGAGCGGCAAGGCATGATCGCGAACGGTTCGAGCGACAGTGAGACCGCGATGCAGTGGGCGGCGATCACCGGCGTGATCGCGACCGTCTCGGTGTTCGCCATCGCGCAAGGCCTGTCCTATCCGCTGCTGAGCTTCATCCTGCAGCGCCAGGGCGTCTCACCGGCGATGATCGGCCTGTCGGCGGCAATGACACCGATAGGTTTCATCGTCTCGTCACCACTGATCCCGGCGCTGGCGCGCCGGTTCGGGGCAGGGCGCACGGCACTCTCCTGCGCGGCGCTTTCGGCGATCGTGCTGGTGCTGATCGGCTGGACGCAGGATGTCTATCTCTGGTTTCCGCTGCGCTTCCTGATTGGCGTGGTGACCAACCCGCTTTACGTGCTGAGCGAGATCTGGGTGATCGCGCTGGCGCCGCCGGCCCGGCGCGGCCGCGTCATGGGCGTCTATTCGACGATCATCTCGGCCGGCTTCGCAGCCGGGCCGCTTTGCCTGCTTGCCGTCGGCACGGAGGGCTGGCCGCCCTTCCTCGTCGGCATTTTCGCCTTCGTGCTGTGCGGCATCTGCCTGGCCTCGGTGCTGCCGCGTCTGCCCAAGGTCGACGAGGCCGGGCATCGCGTTTCCGTCCTGGGCTTCGTGCCGTTGGCGTGGCTGCTTTTGTTTGCCGTTATCGTTGCCGCCGGCTTCGAGCATGGCGCGCTGGCCTTGCTACCCGTCTATGGCACCCATCACGGCATCACTGAGACCCGCATGTCGGCGCTGCTTTCGGTGATGATCGCCGGCAACATCGCCATGCAGGTGCCACTTGGCCTGCTGGCCGAAAGGCGCTCCGCGCGTCTGGTGCGGCTTGCTTGTGTCGCGATCACGGTGCTCGGCTGCCTGCTCCTGCCGTTTCTCATCGAGACGCCACTGATCTGGCCGATGATCTTTGTCTGGGGTGCGGTTTCCTACGGAATCTACACGATGTCGATCATCGAGCTCGGTGAGCGCTTCACCGGCTCGACACTGGTTGCCGGCAACGCCGCCTTCTCCCTGATGTGGGGTGTCGGCGGCATCGCCGTGCCGCCGCTGGCTGGTACAGCGATGGATATTCTGGGTGCAAGAGGCCTGCCGATTATTCTTGGCCTGATGTGTCTGACGCTGGCGGTTGCGAGCATCGTAGGTCGAAGGTCAGCCTGACGCTATTGTGGGATGCCGCAGCTCGTCATCGCCCTGCATCTCGAAATTGCCCATATGTTACAATGGGCGTGACGTTCCTCAGGGTGCATCCGGCGCAGCATATCCTGAATTTCAACGGCACGATCAAAGTCGGGTATCAGGCCAAACTGAGACAACTCCGAATTCGCAAACACGTCGGGAAATCCACCGCAGTTGGTCAACGCGCTTATGGAACCTTCTTGATCCAACAAATCGTAGCCCAGGAAGATGAAACCGCCCCAATCAATCGAATGCACGTCCGTCGACGGCTTTCGAATTACGCTTAAAATATTCAGTTCGTTCGTATCTGCCAGTTGCGAAAGCAGAAACTCCAGGTCCACAAAGAAATCGAGCATCCAGTCCTCGTTGACAATGTGGGGCCAGTAGCTGTCCTTTGTCTCGCCAAGCGCGACCGGGCCAAGCATTCCATCGAGGGTGACGACTTCGGTCAGTTGGGTGAGGCCCGACCACTCGATGTATTTCGTCCATTCTGTGCCCCTGGACGGATCAAATCTCTCTTTCGCAATGTAGAGAAATTGCATGAGGCTTCCTCGTAGCGACACATGGCCGGATAAGGTTTCGCACTTGATGCGGTATGGCGGGTCGCTTCTTTCGCGCGTTCCAATTGAATTTCGGTAGTGGCATGACGATGTGTGCGACACCGAGCCTTGATGAGTTTACCGGAGACCCTATGACCAAGTCGACCACACAGACCCTGCCAAATTCCACCCCTTCGACCGAAGATCCCTTTCTCTGGCTGGAGGACAGGACAGCCAAGCAGTCGCTCGACTGGGTGCATGGTCAGAACGAGGTAACGGTCGGTGAATTGCAGGGCGATCCGTCCTATCAGGCGTCGTTCCAGACCGCGCTCGACCTGATGACGGCCGAGGACAATATCGCGGTCGGTGCCGCGATTGCCGGCCATGTCTACAATTTCTGGCAGGACAAGACCAATGTGCTCGGGCTGTGGCGCCGCACGACGGTCGCTTCCTACAAGACCGAGAAGCCCGACTGGGAAACGATCGTCGACTTCGACCAGCTAGCGGCCAAGGACGGAATCAAGTGGGTGTTCAGCGGTGCCAGCCGGCTCTTTCCGGACTTCAACCTCTGCCTTGTCTCGATGTCGCCGGATGGCGGTGACGCCAGCGAGATGCGCGAATTCGACATCGCGACCAAATCCTTTGTCGAGGACGGATTTCGCGCACCCGCTTCCAAGTCGGGCTTCGGCTGGCTGGACAAGGACACCGTCATCGTCTCGGCGGCTTTCGAGGAGGAGGACAAGACGCAATCCGGTTATCCGCGCGTGGTCAAGCTGTGGAAGCGCGGCACCAAACTGGAAGACGCGACACCGATCTTCGAGGGGCGGAAGGAGGATCTCGCGGTTGGCGCTGGCGTCGAGTTCGACGGCGACAGACGTTATCTGATCCTGGCCCAGACACTCGATTTCTTCGCCTCGCATATCTTCCTGCGGTTGGCTTCCGGCGAGAACAAACGTCTGCCGCTGCCTGACGACGTGACCGATACGGCGATCTTCAGGGACCAGCTCGTCTTCGGCGTGCGCAGCCCGTGGACGGCGCCGGATGGCACCTCGTGCAAGCCTGACGGCCTCTATTCGCTGGATCTGGCACACTGGGTAGAAACCGGCACGCTCGGCCCGGTGGAGACCTTGCTGGAGCCGGCGTATCGCGTGTCGATCGCCGGCATTGCCCGCACGCAGGACCGCCTGTTCATCAATCTGATGGACAATGTGCGCGGCAAGGTCGTCGTCTGCGAGCGCAAGGAGGGCGGCTGGTCGCAGAAACCCGTGGCACTGCCCGAGAACGGCAATGTCGGCATCAGCCACGCCGAGCATTTCGGCTCCAGCGTTTCCTTCTCCTTCACCGACTTCCTGACGCCGAGTTCGATCATCTGGTCGGACGACGATGGCGAGACGCTCGCCACCGTGAAGTCGCAGCCGGCCCGCTTCGATGCGGCGCCGCTGATCTCGGAGCAGTTCGAGGCGCGCTCGAAGGACGGCACAATGATCCCGTACTTCGTCGTCCGGCGGCGCAACCACAAGGGTCCGGTGCCGACGCTGCTTTATGGCTATGGTGGTTTCGAAGTCCCGCTTCTGCCAAGTTATGCCGGCGTGCGCGGCAGGCTGTGGCTGGAGAGGGGCAATGCCTATGTCCAAGCCTGCATTCGCGGCGGCGGCGAGTTCGGCCCGGCCTGGCATCAGGCGGCGCTCAAGGGCAACCGCCAGAACGCCTTCGACGATTTCGCCGCGGTCGCGCAGGACGTCGTCAAGCGCGGCATTGCGACGGCCGCTTCGCTCGGCATCCAGGGCGGCTCGAACGGCGGCTTGCTGACCGGCGTTTCCATGACGCAGCATCCCGAGTTTTTCGGTGCCGTGATCATCGAGGTGCCGCTGCTCGACATGCTGCGCTACACCGAATTGCCGCCAGGTGCCTCCTGGATGGCCGAATATGGCGATCCGTCGAAACCGGAAGATGCGAAGTGGCTTTCGGCCTATTCGCCCTACCAGCATGTTGCGGCCGATGCCGCCTATCCTCCGGTGCTACTGACCACCTCGACCGCTGACGACCGCGTCCATCCCGGTCATGCGCGCAAGATGGCGGCCCGCCTGCAGGAAGCCGGCCACACCCGGACGCTGTTCTTCGAGGAGACCGAGGGCGGACATGGTGGACGCGGCGACCGCCGGCCGCAGGCGGCGCAGACGGCGATGAAATATGTGTTCCTACAAAGGGCGCTGAGCGGCAAGGCATGAGCCGAAGTCTCGGCGCTGCAAACGCAAAGGGTGGTTCACTTCGACCGCCCTTTGCTCGCTCTTTGTTTTGATGCAATTCCCTGAGGGAGAGCGCTACGAGCTTTTCCCGGGAAAACCGCTTCACTCTTTTCCCGGAATTGCTCTAAGGTGCCGTCCATGGCTTTCGTCAGGACTTTGGCTCCCGTATTTGGGGCTCGCGCATTCCGGGTCGCGGTGACACCGTCACCGCGCACGCTGCGCGCCGAGCTTCTGCGCCTGTGCGCCCGCATCGGTTATTCACCACCTGCTTGCCTCTGACGCATTCGCTCCCGGCACGGCCGGATAGAATCCAGAGGAAAGATCAGATCAATGACCTATCAGAATTATTCGCTGAAGCAGCTTCAGCAGATCGACGCCGCGCACCATCTCCACCCGTTCACCGACCATAAGGAATTGCGCGAAGCCGGCTCGCGCATCATCACCCATGCCAACGGGCCGTTCATCTACGATTCCGAGGGGACAGAGATCCTCGACGGCATGGCCGGGCTGTGGTGCGTCAACATCGGCTATGGCCGCGACGAGCTGGCCGAGGCCGCCTATGCGCAGATGAAGGAGCTGCCCTACTACAACTCCTTCTTCAAATGCTCGACGCCGACGCCGGTGCTGTTGTCCAAGAAGCTGGCGGAAATCGCGCCGAAGCACGTCAACCAGGTGTTCTACGGCTCGTCCGGTTCGGAAGCCAACGACACGGCTCTGCGCCTTGTCCGCCACTACTGGGTGCTGGAAGGCAAGCCGGAGAAGAACCGCATCATCTCGCGCAAGATGGCTTATCACGGCTCGACCGTTGCGGGCACATCACTCGGCGGCATGGACGCCATGCACAAGCAGCTCGGCGGCGCGGTGCCCAACATCGTCCATGTGATGATGCCTTATGCCTATGAACTGGCACTGCCGGGCGAGAGCGATCATGATTTCGGCCTGCGGGCGGCCAAGGCCGTCGAGGATGCGATCCTCGAAGCCGGTGCCGACAAGGTTGCGGCCTTCATCGGCGAGCCGGTGATGGGGGCAGGTGGCGTGAAGATACCGCCGGTCAGCTATTGGCCGGAAGTGCAGCGCATCTGCCGCAAATACGATGTCCTGCTGATGCTGGACGAGGTCATCACCGGCTATGGCCGCACCGGTGAATGGTTCGCATCACAAACGCTCGGCATCGAGCCGGACACCATCACCACGGCCAAGGCACTGACCTCGGGCTACCAGCCGCTGTCGGCATTGCTGGTCGGCGACCGCATCGCCGCGACCCTGGTCGGGAAGGGCGGCGAGTTCAATCACGGCTATACCTATTCCGGTCATCCGGTGGCCTGTGCCGTGGCGCTGAAGAACCTTGAGATCATCGAGCGGGAAGGGCTGGTCGATCGCGTCAGGAACGATACCGGGCCGTATTTCGCCAAGGCGTTGCAGGAGCGCATTGCCGGGCATGATCTGGTCGGCGAGGTGCGCTCGATCGGGCTGATGGGCGCGATCGAAATCGTCAAGGACAAGGCCACCAAGGAGCGGTTCCTGCCGTCGGGAAGTGCGGCGGTGACCGTGCGCGACCATGCGATCGCGCAAGGCATGATGCTGCGCGCCACCGGCGACACGATGATCCTGTCGCCGCCGCTGATCTGGACCCGTGACACGATCGACATGGCTTGCGAGCGCATCTCCAAGGCGCTGGACCTGGCGCAGGCGGATCTGCGCAAGCGATAGGGATCGGTACCTCGACCGGGCGTTCTCGATGGGAATGCCCGGCTTCGAGAAACATTTCGTTGGGGAACGAATTTCACCCTCAGCGCTTAGTGTGCGGGTCAGCAGCCGACGTGGCTGCGACAAGGGGACTGTTTCCATGAAAAAGACCGGCAAGAGCCGACGGCTGCAAGACGCAGCCAGCATCGGCGGTGACCTGATGCTGGCGCCGATGGTGGCGCTGATGCGGCTGCCGTTGATGGCGCTGGATGCCGGGAGCGGGAAGCCATGGGGCACGGAGACGGCGCGCGCGGTGAACGAGAAGACCGTGGCGATGGCCGAAGGGGCGTTTGCGGCGCAAATGTCCTTCCTGCAGTCGGCATCGCGGTTCTGGCCGGAAATCCTTGCCGGCCGCACGCCGTCGTTGTTCAACGGCGTCGCCGCGGAACGGTCGATCAGCGCCGCGCTGAAGCCGGCAAGCCGTACGGTGAAGGCGAATTTTCGCCGGCTTTCCAACAAGGCCTGACAAAGAAAGGCCGCTCGGGAAAAACCGATTCCCGTTTTTCGAGGTCATACGCTAGAACCCATCAAGCACATCTGCCGATGGGGGAACATCATGGCCGGACAGCCGCTCAACCAGCCCGCCGAAATTCCGGCCGAACTTGACCGCTGGAACTGGGGCGCCTTCTTCCTCAACTGGATCTGGGGTATCGGCAACAGCACCTTCATCGCGCTGCTGGCACTGATCCCTGTCGTCAACATCGTCATGATCATCGTACTGGGTGCGCGCGGCAGCCGCTGGGCCTGGCAGAACCGCGCCTGGCGCGACGCGGAACAGTTCCGCAAGACGCAACGCAACTGGGCGATCGCCGGCCTTGTCATCTGGGTGGTCAGCATCGGCGGCTGTGCGGCGATGGTCGGCGGCATTCCTTTCGTGCTGAAAGGCAGCGATGCCTATCACATGACCATGGACAAGCTTCGCGCCGACGACCGCGTCAAGGCCGCCCTCGGTGATGACCTGACCGAGAGTTTCTGGGTCGGTGGCCATCTCAATGTCAATGCGAATGGGGCGGGCGATGCCCAGTTCAGCATTCCGGTCCATGGCGCCAAGGGCAAGGGCACCGCCTTCTCGACCGCTGTCCGGACAGCAGGCACGTGGAGCCTGCGCCTGCTGGTCGTCCGGGTCGAGGGAGCCGATGCACCGATCGTGCTGATCAATGAAGATCATGTCGCGATCCCGAATGCGGCAATCGGTATATAAAACAGGCTGCACTGATGAAACCGGGCGGAAATGCAAAAACCGCGCTCCATCGGGAACGCGGCTTTGCCAGATACGCATGGCGTTTCGCTACGCAAACACTTGGCGAAACTTACGGGCTCCGGTACGCGAGACCTGATCCGGAGCGCCGGGCGGATGCGATATGTCCGCCTCGCATTCCGTTTTACAGAAACATCGTTACCGGGGGGTTATCGAGAGCTTAAGCAAACCTAAATTTGACCGGTTTCTCTCAAGATACGCAAAAAACCCAGTTATATTAGGAGCTTATGGGTTGGCTCCGCGCAGAAAATTAATGATTCCGGAAAAATCGGCGCCTGCATGCCCCTGGGCGTTGAACAGCGCATAGAGCTGAGCTGCCTCAGCACCAAGCGGGGTCACCGCGCCGGAACCTTGCGCTGCCTCCTGCGCCAGCTTCAGGTCCTTCAGCATCAGAGCGGCGGCAAAGCCCGGCTTGTAGTCGCGGTTGGCGGGCGAGGTCGGCACAGGGCCGGGCACCGGGCAGTAGGTGGTCAGCGACCAGCACTGGCCGGACGAGGTCGAGGCGACGTCGAACAGCGCCTGGTGAGAGAGGCCGAGCTTTTCCGCCAGCACGAAGGCTTCGGCGACGCCGATCATCGAAATACCGAGAATCATGTTGTTGCAGATCTTGGCGGCCTGTCCAGCGCCGCCGCCGCCGCAATGGACAATGCGCCCCGCCATCGGCTTCAGGATCGGCTCGGCGGCGGCGAAGGCATCGTCGGAGCCACCGGCCATGAAGGTCAGCGTGCCGGCCGCCGCACCGCCGGTGCCGCCCGATACCGGTGCGTCGATGGACAGCAGGCCGTGCTTGGTGGCGACGGCATGCGCCTTGCGGGCCGATTCGACATCGATGGTCGAGGAATCAATGAACAGCGCGCCCTTTTTTGCCTTGGGAGCAATGTCTTCATAGACCGACAGCACATGCTTGCCGGCCGGCAGCATGGTGATCACCACATCGGCGTCCTTCACCGCGGCCGGTGCATTGGCCATGATGATGACGCCATGCTCGCGGGCGACCGTCAGATTCTCCGGCATCAAGTCGAAGCCATGCACGGCATGCCCGGCCTTGACCAGATTGGCCGCCATTGGATTGCCCATATTGCCGAGGCCGATGAAGGCGATCGTCGTCATTGTCTGTCTCCCAGGTTCGTCTGGCGTCAGCGGCCGATCAGGGCTCGCGCGATGATGACGCGCATGATCTCGTTGGTGCCTTCGAGGATCTGGTGGACGCGCAGGTCCCGCACCAGCTTCTCGATGCCGTAATCGTGCAGGTAGCCGTAGCCGCCGAGCAGCTGCAGCGCGTCGTTGGCCACGGTGAAGCCGGTGTCGGTGACGAAGCGCTTGGCCATCGCCGACCATTTGCCGGCGTCCGGCGCCTTGCGGTCGAGCTTCGAGGCGGCGGCGTAGAGGAAGATGCGCGCCGCCTGCAGTTCGGTCTCCATATCGGCCAGCCTGAACTGCAGCGCCTGGAACTGGTTGATCCTGGAGCCGAACGCCTTGCGCTCGGCGGCGTAGGACAGCGCCTTGTCGAGCGCCGATTGCGCACCGCCCAGCGAACAGGCGGCGATGTTCAGCCGGCCGCCGTCGAGCCCGGCCATGGCGATGCCGAAGCCGGCGCCTTCGCCCGACAAAAGGTTTTCCGCCGGCACCTTGCAGTCCTCGAAGATGACCTGGCGGGTCGACTGCATATGCCAGCCCATCTTGTGCTCGTTGGCGCCGAAGGATAGGCCGGGCGCGTCTTTGGGGACGACGATGGTGGAAATGCCTTTCGGCCCATCGGCGCCGGTGCGCACCATGACGGCGTAGATATCGCTGTCGCCGGCGCCCGAGATGAACTGCTTGGTGCCGTTGAGGACATAGTTGCCGCCGCTTTTCACCGCGCGCGTCTTCAGCGCCGCGGCATCCGACCCGGAGCCCGGTTCGGTCAGGCAGTAGCTCGCCAGCCATTCCATCGTAGTGAGCTTCGGCAGGAATCGCTGGCGTTGCTCCTCATTGCCGAAACGGTCGATCATCGAGGCGACCATGTTGTGGATCGAGATGAAGGACGAAAAGGCCGGATCGGCGTGCGAAAGCGCCTCGAAGATCAGCACAGCGTCGAGCCGGCCGAGCGCGGAGCCGCCGACATCGTCTCGGACATAGATGCCGCCGAGGCCCAGCGGCCCAGTCTCGCGGATCACGTCGGCGGGGAAGTGTTTCCTGCGGTCCCAATCGAGTGCGTTCGGCGCGACGCGGTCGGCGGCGAAGGCCTGCGCCATCTCCTGGATGGCGCGCTGTTCCTCGTTGAGTTCGAACTGGCTGGTGCTCGCATCGACCGCGGCGTCCATGGCGTGCTCCCTATGTGCTGGCCAGCTAAGATGTGTTGATATTCAGGTGATGCCGGCCTGCAAACGTCGGTTTCCTGCGCTTCCGGTGCTCACGTACTTTAAGTACGCTCCGCTCCGGTTCTCGAAAACCGCCGTTTTCGGCTCGGCCTGACCTGAATCTCAACACATCTTAAGCTCGCTGGCCTGTTGTTTTTGGCTTTGCGCGCGCACCAATCTAGACCAATGATGCCGCCGCGCAACCCGACCTCCTGCGGAGCGGCTGTGCACCAATGCATGTTCGGAGCGAGACGTGGCGACAAAATTCGATGAACTGCTGGAACAGTTCCACGCCTATCTCGCTTCCGTGGACGACGCCCTGGTGCGCTACGCCGTGGCGGGGATCGCCTGGGACATGCCAGCCCGCGCGCTGGAGCCGCATCCGCTTGGCTGCCTGCGCCACCTCGATCGCGCCGCCGAACTGGCGCCGCCCGATGCCAAGCCGCTGGTGCGATTGCTTGCGGAACGTCGGAATGATCTCCGCTGGGGGCAGACCTATAGCAAGGCGGATTTCGGTGAGGCATTCATCGACAATTACGGCTGGCTCGAAGTGTTCGGCACCCGTGGCCACTTCGCCAATGACCAGGTTGCGGCCGGCCTGCTGATTCTTGGCCCCGATATCGTCTATCCCGACCATCATCATGTTGCCGAGGAGATCTACATCCCGCTGACCGGCGGCACTGAGTGGCGGATGGGTGAGAGCGGGTTTCGCCGGCGCGCGGCCGGCGAGGTGGTCCACCATGCTTCCAACGTCAACCACGCCATGCGCACCGGTATAGAGCCATTGCTGGCGCTCTACATCTGGCGCGGCGGGCCACTGGCTGCAAAATCCACGATCACCGGAACCGTGGCGCAGGGCAGGGGCTGATGGCCAAGGCGATCATGCTGCAAGGCACGGGTTCGGATGTAGGCAAGACGGTGCTGGTCGCCGGCCTTTGCCGCGCAGCAAAAAAGCGTGGGCTGAAGGTGCGGCCGTTCAAGCCGCAGAACATGTCGAACAACGCTGCGGTCGCCGACATTCCCGGCGACAACAAGGCCGGCGGCGGCGAGATCGGCCGCGCGCAATGGCTGCAGGCGATCGCTTGCGGTGTGGCGCCGTCGGTCCACATGAACCCGGTGCTGCTCAAGCCGCAGACCGATGTCGGTGCGCAGGTCATCGTGCAGGGCAAGGTGTTTGGCGAAGCGCGGGCGCGCGACTATCAGGCACTGAAGGGCCAACTGATGGACGCCGTGCTGGACTCCTGGAACAAGGTCGGCGAGGGCGCCGACCTGGTCATCGTGGAGGGCGCCGGTTCGCCGGCCGAGATCAACCTGCGCAACCGCGACATTGCCAATATGGGCTTTGCGACGCGGGCCAACGTGCCGGTGGTGCTGGTCGGCGATATCGATCGCGGCGGCGTCATCGCCTCGGTGGCCGGCACGCATCTGATCCTGCCGGAAGAGGACCGGCGCATGATCGTCGGCTACCTCATCAACAAGTTTCGCGGCGACGTCTCGCTGTTCGACGATGGCATAAGGTCGATCGAGAAATTTACCGGCTGGCGGTGTTTTGGCGTGGTGCCGTGGCTGAAGGCGGCAGCGCAGCTGCCTTCGGAGGATTCGGTGGTGCTGGAACGGCTGGCGTCCGGCGAGGCGCGCGCGCTGAAGGTGGCCGTGCCGATGCTTGGCCGCATCGCCAATTTCGACGATCTCGATCCGCTCAAGGCCGAACCGCAGGTCGAGGTGGTGTTCGTGCCGCCCGGCAAGCCGCTGCCGGCCGACGCCGGGCTGGTGGTCATTCCCGGCTCCAAGTCGACGATCGGCGATCTCCTGAAATTTCGCGAGAATGGCTGGGACCGCGACCTTCTTGCCCATCGCAAGCGGGGCGGCCATGTCGTTGGCATTTGCGGCGGCTTCCAGATGCTTGGCCGCTCGGTGCACGACCCGAACGGCATCGAAGGCAGTGTCACCGAAGCCGAAGGACTCGGCCTGCTCGACGTCGAGACGATGATGGAACCGGAGAAGACGGTGCGCAATGTCAGTGCCCGCTCGGTACAATTCGACCTGCCGCTCGAGGGCTACGAGATCCACCTTGGCCGCACCACGGGTCCGGACACAATGCGACCGTCGGCGATCATCAATGGTGTCGAGGATGGCGCTGTCTCCGCCGACGGCAAGGTGATCGGCACCTATATGCATGGCCTGTTCGGCGCCGACGGCTTTCGCGGGAAATTCCTTGAAAGCCTCGGCATCAAGGGTGGCGGCATCGATTATCGGGCCGAAGTCGAGCGGGCGCTGGATGAGGTCGCAGCCGAGTTGGAAACCCACCTCGACTGCGACGCGATTTTCGCGCTGGCGCGCTAGACCTTGCCTATGCCTTTTCGCCAGCCTTCGGCCAGTAGGTGCCGAACGACCAGACATTGCCTTCCGGATCGCGGCAGATGAATTCGCGGCTGCCATAGTCGCGGTTGGTCAATTCCTGGATGATCGTGGCACCGGCCTTCCTGGCCTTGGCATAGGCGGCATCGGCGTCGTCGACGGCAATATAGATCGACTTGCCGCCGCCTAAGCCGGGCTCGCCGACCATCTTGCCGTAGTCGTCGTCGCGGACGGTGCCCAGCATGATCATCGACGAGCCGAAAACCAGTTCGGCATGGTGCACGACATCGCCTTCGCCATAGCGGGCACGGACGCTGAAGCCGAAGGCTTCGCACAGCCAGTCGATCATTCTTGCCGCGTTCTTGTAGCGCAGGGCGGGGTAGAGGCGCGGCGCTTCCGTGGTGGTGGGCATGGGAACTCCTTCAGTTGGGTTGGTCGATGAACCTTGATTGTGCATGCCCAAAACCGCTGCGCACTTTTGGGCGACATGCATCACTCTGGTCGAAGGCCGTTCCAGCGTCTTGAAGAAATGTTACCTGGCAAGTGCGGTCGGCGTCTCGCCGGCAAGGTCGCGGAATTCGCGTACCAGATGCGCCTGGTCGGCATAGCCGCAATCGGCGGCGATATCCGCCCAGTCGACGGTCTGCTGCCTCGACAGGCCGAGCGCCCGGTTGAAGCGCACGATGCGCGACAGCGTCTTGGGGCCGATACCGATCGCATCGGAAAAGCCGCTGGCGAGATGCTTGCGGCTCCGGCCCAGCCTTTCGGCGATTGACGAAATGCGGGTCCGGCCACCAGAGGTGATGATGCGGTCATAGGCCCAAGCGATTTCGAGCGGCGTTTCGGCGGCATTCTCGAGACGGGCCGCGACGAAGGCTTCGGCGATGTCGAAACGCGCTGCCCAGTCCGGCGCGTTGCCAAGCCGCTCGCGCAGCGCCATGCCTTCGGCGCCAAGCACGTCGTCGAGCACGACCATGCTGTCGGTGAGCTCGCTCATCGGCAGCTTGAAAAACCGGCGTGCGCCGAGCGGCGTGAAGTTGACCTGGACGCAGCAGGCGCCGCCGAAGGATTCAATCACCACCGGTCCGGCAAAAAGGCCGGCGGCGAAACTGGCGAAACGGTCATTGTCGCCCGGCGCCTTGCCGAGGCCGATGGCGAAGGGTTCGGCAAAGCTGATCACCAGCGGCACCGTCAGCGATGCATATTCGACATTGTGGAAATGGCCAGCAGCCGTTTCGCGATAGCTGCAGATGTCGGTGACGATGCCTTCAAGTGCAGGACTGGGCAAGCGCCGGCGCATCTCGAACCGCCCGGCAATGGAGCGGTCCTGTTCCTTCCGTTGCTGCATCTCGACTGGCATCGGCCATCCTTCTGCCGAGGCAAATCTAGCAGACCATTGGCCAGAATCAAAAGCGCCCGGCTTTTGGCCGGGCGCTCCAGGTCCCCACTTGAAGGGAAACTGGTCAGGCGCCGCGCATCAAGCAGCCGCCGGCAAGCACGATGAAGGCAATAAGAACAATCCACACCGATGCGAGTGGAATGAACGCAAGAACGCCAAGCGCGGCAAGAACACCGATGATGGCGATAACAACTGCAATGATGAAAACAATTTGGGTGGGTGCGCTAAGATTCATGTCTGGCTCCTCGCAACATGATTCGAACAGCGGCATTCTATCAGGGCGGGTGTTCACACACCAATCATGACACGCAGCGGGTTCGCCGGGTCGGCCAAGAGCTTCACGGCCAGCGCAAGGCAGACGACCACCAGCAGCGGCTTGATCAGTCTTGCACCGATGCGCATGGCCAGGCTGGCGCCGACGCGAGCGCCGAGGAATTGGGCAACGCCCATCATCAAACCGATCTTCCAGTAGACGACGCCGACCGCGGCGAAGACGATGAAGCCGCCGATGTTGGAGGCGAAATTGAGCAGCTTGGTATGCGCAGTCGCCTTGAGCACGCCGAAACCGGCGAGTGCGACGAAGGCCAGCATGTAAAAGGAGCCGGCGCCGGGTCCAAACAGGCCGTCGTAGAAGCCGATTGCGGGCGCGACAGTCAACCCGAACAGGAACGGTGACAGCCGCTCGGCACGGTCGACATCACCCATGTTGGGTTTTATGGCGAAATAAAATGCGATGGCGATCAGCAGAAGTGGCAGCGAGGCGCGTAGAATATCGCCCGGCACAATCGTTGCCAGCAAGGCACCGGCAGTGCCGCCGGCAACCGCCAGCAAGGCTGACGGCAGCTGTCGTCGCAGGTCGACATGGCCATTCGCGGCATAATGCATTGTGGCCGAGCCAGAGCCGAACATGCCTTGCAGTTTGTTGGTTCCAAGCGTTTCGATCGGTGAGAAACCGGCGAGAAGCAGTGCGGGAATGGTGATCAATCCGCCGCCGCCGGCGATCGAGTCGACAAAGCCCGCGGCAAAGCCGGCAAACGCCAGCATGGCGACGGTCTGGGTGGTGAGGTCGATCATTTGTTGTATGGAAATGTCCGGTCGGCTGAGATATCGGGCGTTCGACCACGACGGCCCTGTTTGCGCAAGGCCGATTCCGCGCTACCTCTATCCAAGCGCGTCGCGCTTGGGTGAAATCATGCGACGCATCTGAATCGGAAAGGGGCTCCTGATGGCATTCGCATTGCTGGACCAGATACGCTCGATCTTCGACGGCGACCCGGGCGTGCGCAAGGTGGCGGACGATCCGGTCCTGTCGGCGGAACTCTTGATGCTGTTCCGCATGATCCTGGCCGACGGGTCGGTCAGCGAGAGCGAGATGGTTGCCTTCCGACGCATCTGCAAGGACGCCTTCGGCATTGCCGAAACCAGCATCGATAGCGTCATCGAATATCTCAACGAGTTCGGCTACGAGACCAACGGCTCGCAGGCCATTGCGCTGTTCCGCGATCTCGACCTCGAGCGGCGCAAGCAACTGGCCCGCCATATGGCCGAGATCGCCAAGGCGGATTCGCAGCTAGCCGAGAGCGAGGTGCGGCTGCTCCGGCGCACGCTCGACCTGCTCGACATCAGTCCGGTCGACGTGGTCAAGCCGGAAGGCTGAGGTGTTGCTCGCGCAACGGTTTCGCTAGCTGCGGGGAGCGTTGGAATGGCCTTTGCCGACAGCTATCTGGGACAATTGCGGGCGCTGATCGGGGATCGTCTGGTGCTCATGCCGGGCGCTCGCATCGTCATCGAACGCGCCGACGGCAGCATCCTGTTGCAGAAACGAACTGATTTTGGCCTGTGGGGCCTGCCTGGCGGCAATGCCGAGGAAGGCGAGGGCCTGGAGACCCTCGTGGTCCGGGAGGTACTCGAGGAAACCGGGTTGATCGTCAGCGATGTCGAGCCGTTCGGGTTCGGCTGTGACCCGCACTATGAAACCTTCCAGTTTCCGAATGGCGATCGCGCCCAGTTTTTCGCGCTGATGTTCTACACGCGCTCCTTTGAAGGTGAGCCGGCCGTTACCGATGACGAGAGCAGTGCCGTCGGCTGGTTCGCGCCCGACGACTTGCCCGAAATGCTGCCCAATATGGCGCGCAGCATCGAGGCCTATCTCCGGTTCAAGACCACCGGAATATTCCAGATGATCTGATGGGCTAACCCTGTTCCTGCATCCGCCGAGCGATTGCCCGCTGCAGGTTCGGGGCAGCAGTGACCAGCACCTTGGCCGCCTCGGATTGCGGGTGATCCAGCACCTCGTTCGTCTTGCCGCGCTCGACGATCTTGCCGTCATGCATGACCAGCACCTCGTCCGTGACGGCGCGGGCGACGGACAGGTCGTGTGTGATGAAGAGATAGGCGATGCCGAGTTTTTGGTTGAGCTCGGCGAACAAATCCAGGATCTGGGCGCGGATCGAGACATCGAGCGCCGAGACCGGCTCGTCGGCGACGACCAGCTTGGGGCGGGTGATGATGGCGCGGGCGATCGAAAGGCGCTGGCGCTGGCCGCCGGAAAACTCATGCGGATATTTGTCCATGTCGCGCTGGTCGAGGCCGACTTCATGCAGCGCATGCGCCACCATTTCGTGGCGCTCGGCGCGCGTCGGCTTCTTGTCCAGAACATGCAGGGGTTCGGCGACCAGTTTTTCAACCTTCTGGCGCGGGTCGAAGGAGCCGTAAGGATCCTGGAAGACAACCTGCATGTCACGCCGGGCCGGCTTCAGTTCCGCTTCGCTCTTGTCGGTGATGGACTCGCCGCGAAACCGGATCGTGCCCGAGCTTGGTCGGTCGAGCGCCAGGATCATGCGGGCGAGCGTTGACTTGCCGCAGCCGGAGCGACCAACCAGCGCCACCGATTGGCCTGGCGCCATCGACAGGGATACATCGTCCACGGCACGGATATCAGGCGCACGCCTGAACAGCGAGGTGCGCCGGCCGGGATAGTCGCGCGTCACGCCCTCGACCTGAAGCAAGAGTTGGCTCGATCCGACGCCATGCGGCCTCGCCCGCGCCGGCACATGCATCGAGGCCTGCGCCAGTTGGCGCGTGTAGGGGTGGAGCTGTTCGGACAGCGTGCGCGCCGTGTCGCCGGCCTCCATCACCTCGCCGTGGCGCAGGATAGTGATGCGGTCGGCCATCTCGGTCACCACCGCAAGATCGTGCGAGATCAACAGCAAGCCCATGCGGCTCTCCGTGACGAGGTCGCGCAGGAGGTCGAGGATCTGGGCCTGCAGAACAACGTCGAGCGCCGTCGTCGGCTCATCGGCAATCAGCAGCTTCGGCTTCAACGCACAGGCGATGGCGATGACGACGCGCTGGCGCTGGCCGCCGGACAGTTCGTGTGGATAGCGCGAGAGAGGGAATTTTGCCGAGGGCAGGCCGACGCGGTCGAGCATTTTTCGCGCACGCTCCTCGGCCTCGGCGCGGCTTGCCCTGGTGTGCCAGCGTATGCCCTCGGCGACCTGTTCGCCGATCGTCTTGACCGGATTGAGCGCCGTCATCGGCTCCTGGAACACAATGCCGATGTCGTCACCGCGCAGTGCGCACATCTGGTCCTCGGTTGCCGCAAGGATGTCGATGCCGTCGAACAAGACGCGCCCGGACGCGCGCGCGGCATGAGGCAGAAGCTGCATCACCGTCAGCGCCGTCATCGACTTGCCCGAACCGGATTCACCGACCAGTCCCATGACCTCGCCGGGCGCAACGGAAAGCTCCATGCCTTTGAGGATCGGCGTGTCGCCTATGGTCAGCGACAGGTTCTCGACCTCGAGCAGGCTCATCGCTGCCGCCGCGATTTCGGGTCGAGGATGTCGGCGATGCCATCGCCCAGAAGGTTGAGCCCAAGCACGGTGACGACGATCGCCATGCCGGGAAAGATTGCCATCCACGGCGCCACCACCATGCGGGTCTGCGCGTCGAACAGCATGCGGCCCCAGCTCGGCATTGGCGGTTGGGCGCCCAGGCCCAGATAGGAAAGCCCGGCTTCGGCCAGGATGCCCAACGCGAACTGGATGGTGCCTTGCACCAGAAGCAGCGTGGCAATGTTGGGCAGGACATGTTCGATGCTGATCTGCGTGCTGCTCTTGCCGGCGGCGCGCGCGGCAAGGATGAACTCGCGCGGCCAGATCGCCAGCGCGCCGGCCCTGGCGACACGGGCAAACACCGGAATGTTGAAGATGCCGATGGCGATGATGGCGTTGACGGCGCCCGGTCCGAAGATGGCGGTGATCATGATGGCCGACAGCAAAGCGGGGAAGGCGAAGACGAGATCGTTCAGCCGCATCAGCGCCTCGTCGACGAGGCTACCGCGCGCCGCGGCAAAGGCGCCGAGCGGCACGCCGACACCCATGCCGATGCCGACCGCGACCAACGCCACGGCAATCGAATTGCGGGCGCCGACCATGACCATCGACAGGATGTCGCGGCCGAAATGATCGGTGCCGAACCAGTGCGCCAGCGAGGGGGCCTGCGTCTTGTCTGATATCACCAGTTTCGTGACGTCGTAGGGTGTCCAGACGTAGGAGATGATCGCCATCGCCAGGATCAGCAAGGTGATGACGAAACCGGCAACGAACGCGGTGTTCCTGAAAGCCTTGGCCAGGATGCTGCCGAACGTCTCCTCGGGGATTTCGATGTGCAGCGTCATTGCCGGCTCCTCAGACGCGGATCGACGACTGCATAGGAAAGGTCGACGAGGAGGTTGACGGCAATGACGGCGGCGACCAGCAGCATGACGACGCTTTCGACGACGATCAGGTCGCGCTGGGTGATCGCCTGGAATACCAGCCGGCCGAGGCCGGGCAGATAGAAGACATTCTCGATGATGATGGTGCCGGCAAGCAGGAAGGCGAACTGCAAGCCGAGGATGGTCAGCACCGGGATCATTGCGTTGCGCAGCGCGTGCCGCCACAACACCGCGCGGTAAGGCAGGCCCTTGGCGCGGGCGGTGCGGATATAGTCCTCGTTCAGCACCTCGATCAGCGCCGAGCGGGTGACGCGCGCCAAGATCGCGGCCTGCGGCAAGGCAAGTGCCACTGCCGGCAGCAGCAGCGATTTCAGCGCCGGCCAGAGGCCTGCGCCCCAGCCGGGAAAGCCGCCGGCCGGAACCAGCCGCAGCCAGACGGCGAAGACATAGATCAGCATCAGCGCGAACCAGAAATTGGGGACAGCGACGCCAAGCTGTGCGGCGCCCATCGCCACTGTATCGCCGGCCCGTCCGCGCCGGCTGGCCGAAAACAGGCCGACCGGAATGGCGATGATGGTGGAGAGCGCCAGCGCAATCAGCGCCAGCGGCAGGGAGACAGCCAGCCGCTCGCGTACGAGATCGATGACCGGCACCGAATAGGTGTAGGAGCGGCCGAAATCGAGACTGAGCAGGCCGCCGGCCCAATGCAGGTAGCGCCAAGGCAGCGGTGCGTTGAGCCCCATCTGATTGCGCAACAGCTCGACCTGGTCGGCGCTGGCGTTCATGCCCAACATCAGCCGCGCCGGGTCGCCGGGCAGGATCTCCAACACGGCGAACACCACGATGGAGGCCAGCACCAGCGTGGCAATGGCGATGGTGAGGCGCTTGAGGAGATAGACGGTCATGAGGCCGCTGCGTTGCCGATGGCAAAGAGCTGGGAATGGTGTGGCTCCGTCCCACCCCACTCAGCCCTGCCGGGCATCTCCCTCGCAAGGGGGGAGATTGCGCTCTCACCGCGGCTTTCGCCAACCACCGATGTCGTGCAAATCAATAAGATCGCAAAACGGGAGCCATCGGCCGAACTGCCGATCTCCCCCCTTGCGGGGGAGATGCCCGGCAGGGCAGAGGGGGGTGGGACGGAACGCAAGTTCCGCAGGAAAGAATGAGTCTTCAATCCGACCACTTCACCTTGGTCAGGTCATTGGCCTGGATCGGTGCGTTTTCCCACAGCCCTTGCAGCTTGGCATCCCAGACGCCGACCTTGGGCAGTTCGAAGAGGAAGCCGACCACGGCATCATCGGCCAGGATCTTCTGCGCCTGTCCGAGCAATTCCTTGCGCTTGGCCTCGTCGGAGGTGAGGTTCAGGTCGGCAATCACCTTGTCGAAGGCCGGATTTTCGTAGTTGAAGTAATAGTCCTTGCGCGAATAAATATCGATGTCGTTGGGCTCGGTGTGCGAGACGATGGTCAGGTCGTAGTCCTTCTTGGTGAACACCTGATCCAGCCACTGCGCCCATTCGACCGGGATGATCTCGAGATCGATGCCGACGTCGCGAAGTTCCGAGGCGATGATCTCGCCGCCGAGCCGCGCGTAGGAGGGCGGCGGCAATTTCAGCGTCGCCTTGAAACCGTTCTCCAGTCCCGCTTCCTTCAGCAGTTCCTTGGCCTTGGCGACATCATGCGGATAACGGCCGGTGAGGTCGACATAGTCCTTGTTGGCCGGTGACATGTGCGAGCCGATCGGCTGGCCGAGGCCGGCCGAGGCGCCGTCGATGATCGCCTTGCGGTCGAGCGCATAGGAGATCGCTTGTCTCACCTGCAATTTATCGAAAGGCGGCTTCTTGTTGTTGATCGACAGGAGGGTTTCGCCTTCGGTCGCGCCGATCACCACTTTGAAGCGCGGGTCGTCCTTGACCTGCGCGACGCTGTCGGCATCGAAGAACGGAAAAGCCTGGATGTCGCCCGACAGCAGCGCCGGTACGTAGGCCGCCGCATCCGGCACGATGCGGAACTCGGCCTTGTCGAGGGACACCGGCGTGCCCCAGTAATTGTCCGACTTGACCAGCGTGATCGACGACCCCTTGGCCCAGCTCTGGAATTTGAACGGGCCGGTGCCGATCGGCTTCTCCTTGTTGGTGTCGGCCGATTCAGGCGCCACGATCACCGCGTCGCCCCAGCCCATATTGTAGAGGAAGGAGCCTTGCGGGTTCTTCAGCGTCACCTTGGCCGTTGCCGGATCCACCACGTCGACCTTGTCGATCGCGGCGAACAGACCCTTCTGCGCATTGACCGAATTGTCGGCGCGGGCGCGGTCGAGCGAGAACTTAACGTCACTGGCGTCGAAATCGGTGCCGTCGTGGAATTTGACGCCGGTGTGCAGCTTGAAGGTGTAGACCTTGCCGTCATCGGAAATGGTCCAGCTTTCGGCCAGATCCGGCAGCACCTCGCCATTTGGCCCGATGCGGGTCAGGCCCTCGAACACATTGGCGTAGAGAACCTCGTCGATGGCTGCGGCAGCACCGGCGGTCGGATCGAGATGCGGCGGTTCGAGCGGGATGCCGATGACGAGGTCGGTTCGCGCGGCGAATGCCGACGTGCCAGTGGCCAGCGACAGCACCGCTGCGGCCAGGATGGTTTTCCACAATCTCATCGTGCAACTCCCCATGCGTTTTCAGACACGTGCTCAAACCCGGGCGATAGAAGCGTGATTTGGCCACGGAGTAAATTGCGTTTCGTTCTGCCCGGCAGGATGGCTGGGAATGTTTTTGCCGTGACAGCCCTGTCGGCTGGTCGAAGCTTGTTGCGATGCGACTATCCCGTGGCTGTGCCGCGCAGCAGCACGTTGAGCCCGATCGCCATCACCTTGGCCGCTTCCACCATGTCCGATATCCCGACCCATTCGTCCGGCCGGTGGGCGAGGTCGAGAATGCCCGGACCGTAGGCGATGCAATCATAGATATGGCCGATGCGGGCAATGTGCTTCTGGTCGTAGGTGCCGGGCGAAATGACATAGTCCGGTTCGCGGTCGAAGATCGCCATGATTCCTTGCGCCACCGCCTTGACCACGGGCGCGTCGCGCTCCGTCATCAGCGGCAGCACTTCCATCAGGTCGCGGATCTCGTAGTCGAATTTCTTCCGCTGGCGCTTCAGCCGGTCGAGAATGCCAGTCACTTCACCTTTGACCGTGTCGAGGTCCTCTTCGAGCAGGAAGCGGCGGTCGATGGTCAGCCGGCAGGAATCGGGCACATTGGGCGAAGGCAGGCCGGGCCGGAAATCCTCGGTCTGGCCACCGTGGATGGAGTTGATGTTCATGGTCGAGCGCTTGGCGCCTTCGGGCACCACCGGCATGCGCGTCGTCTTGCGGTCGAGCGCGGGGAACAGTTCATCCTCGAAGGCCTGCAGGACGGCGCCCATATGGCGCACCGCATTGTCGCCCAGAAACGGCATCGAGCCGTGCGCGATCTCGCCCTTGGTCTCGATCTCGGCCCACCAGACGCCGCGATGACCAAGGCAGATGCGGTCCTTGTTCAGTGGCTCGGGGATGATGACGTGGTCGACCCTGGGTTTCGAGAAGTAGCCGAGCCTCGCCAGATGGGCGACGCCGCCGAAGCCACCGGATTCCTCGTCGACAGTGCCCGATATTTCGATGGCGCCTGGAAAGTCGGGAAACACCTCCATGAAGGCTTCCGCTGCAATGACCGAGGCGGCAAGGCCACCCTTCATATCGCAGGCACCCCGGCCGTATACCTTGCCGTCGCGGACGACGCCGGCAAAGGGATCGACGCTCCAGCCGTCGCCGGCTTCGACAACGTCGATATGCGAGTTGAAGTGGACGCAGGCACCGGGCGACCGTCCGTCGAACCGTGCAACGACATTGACACGCGGGTAGCGATCGGTGTCGCCGGGTGTGCCTTCGGCGCGGATGAATTCGGTCTCGAAGCCACTCTTCCTCAGTCGCGCACCGAGATATTCGGCGCATGGCCGGTAGGCCTCGCCGGGTGGGTTGATGGTCGGAAATCGGATCAGGTCGGCGGTCAGCGCGACGACATCGTCGCGCCGGTCATCGATAGCCTTGAGGAGTCGCTCGTTCATGCGACGAGTTGAGCAGCGATATCAGCGGTTTTGCAAGCCCGACGGTGAACAGACCGGTGCGGCGTGTCGTTGCGGCAACTATCGCGCGAAATCGTTCAAATTCGCTGCTTTGGATTGGCGAATTGGTCAAGGAGTGTGTGCTATCGCATCACTTGCCATTAAAAAGATGAAAAACAACGTGATGGCAGGCAAGTAAGGGGCAATCAAAGGGGTTTGATCGCATGAAAAAGACTGTTCTCATGGCAGCCGTGTTTGTCGCGATGCTGTTCGGTGCCGCGGGGCAAGGCTGGGCGGCCAGCCTCGTTGCAAACATAGATGTGTCGTCGCAGACGATGACGGTCAGATACGGCTTTTCGGTTTACCGGTGGAGCGTGTCCACCGCGCGATCCGGCTATTTCACGCCGCGTGGCACCTATCGGCCGCAACGCACGGCACGGATGTGGTATTCGCGCAAATACCATATGTCGCCAATGCCTTATTCCGTGTTCTTCCATGGCGGCTATGCCATCCATGGAACCGGCGCCGTCAGGCAACTCGGCAGGCCGGCATCGCATGGCTGCGTGCGGCTGCACACGGCCAACGCCGCGACCTTCTATTCGATGGTGCGGGAAGTGGGTTTCGGCAATACGCGGATCGTCGTGACGAACTAGGGCCGTCGGTCGGGCATCGTCCGCGGCGCAGTCTTGTCTTATGTTAGCCGGTTCAACGTCGGTGGATTGCTGAACCGGTCCAAGTCGGAACGCATAACAATCCTGGCATGGTCACTGCCGGCTGCCGGGGCCTCTTTCTAAAGCGGCGCCAATTTTCATTACCATGTGGAAAGCATTGGTATGAGACGTTCCGCCGGTGGTGGCGGCACCTGGGCGACCAGCTTCTATATGAGATGTCTCTTACTTTTTGCAGGCCGGTCAATCGGTAACCAGAAGTCTCGCCACTGCGCACCGATTGTCGGATTTGACGGATGCTCTCCCAGCCAGAAATGGACGATCGTGTTTCCAGTCGGCCCGCCGGGGTGGTTATTCTTGGTGGGGCGCACGGGACGCTGGCGCTGGCCAGGAGCCTTGGCGCGCAGAAAGTGCCGGTCTGGCTGATAAGCGCCGACACGCCTTTGCCCCGCTTTTCGCGTTACGCTCATCGGCAGATGACGTGGCCCGGCCCCGAGGATGACGGCGCCGTTGCCTTCCTGCTCGACCTGGCTGCGACCCAGGGATTGGGCGGCTTTCTTCTGGTTCCCGGTGGCGACCCTGAAGTTCGCCTGGTGTCGCAAGCCATCGAGCAACTGTCCGATGTATTCGACGTGGTCCTGCCACCATGGCAGCAGCTGAAATGGGTCTGTGAGAAGCCGCTTCTGTATCGCCGTGCCCGCGAACTGGCGCTCGCCATTCCGCTGACCTACGAGTTGACTTCGGTTGAGCAGGCAGGGGCGGCCGAGCTTCGCTTTCCCGTCATCCTGAAGCCGAACATGGGCGGGCGCAGCCGTTTCGCCCGTGCAAAGGCCATTCTCGCCAACGACCAGGCGTCGTTCCTGACAGCCTACAAATGGGCCGCCGAAGACATTGGTTTTGAGAATGTCGTCGTCCAGGAAATGATACCGGGAGGAGGAGAAAACCAGTTTTCCTACGCGGCGCTTTGGAACCGGGGCGCACCGGTGGCCGAGTTCACTGCCCGCCGCAGCCGGCAATATCCGGTCGATTTCGGCTATACCAGCACGTTCGTGGAGGTCGTCGACGAGCCGCAGCTGATCGACGCCGCGCGCCGGCTTCTTGGATCGATCGGTCACCACGGACTGGTGGAGGTCGAATTCAAGCGCGACCCCCGCGATGGCTCGTTGAAGATACTCGATGTCAATCCGCGACCCTGGACATGGTTTGGGCTTGCCGCTGCCGCGGGCGTCGATCTCGGCGCCATGCTTTGGGCGATCAGATCGGGCCGCGAGGTCAGGGCGGTCTCGGCGCGGCCGAATACATCCTGGATGTACCTGGCTCGGGATATAGTGGCCGTCAGCAAGTTGATCTCAAGTGGCCGGCTGACAAGGCGGGCCTATTTGCGCTCGTTCGGTTCGGTGCGGGCATGGGCGACATTCACGGCAAGCGACCCGATGCCGGGCCTGATCGACATACCCTTGACCATGTGGAGAGTGCTGACGAGGCGAATACTTCGTAGGCGGTGAAAACATTAACCGACAACGCCAGGTCATCTGTCGGACAGGCGGTAGGATGCGGTTCATTTCCGCATTCTTAACCTGGGAATGTTTAGGACGACGGGGTGTCCGACCGGGTTTCAGTCGGGATCAGGCGTCGAGAAAACGGGACCACGAGACCAGTGACATGATCGCTCCCATGCCCAGGACCGATTGCGAGGTGGCTGTGATCGGTGCCGGACCGTTTGGGCTGGCCGTTGCTTCCGCCCTCAAGGCGGCGGGCATTGAAACGATTGCCCTCGGCGGCGCCATGTCCTTCTGGCGCGATCACATGCCGAGAGGCATGAGGCTGCGCTCACCCTGGCATGCGACCTATATCGGCCACACCAAAGGTTCGCTCTCGCTTGATTCCTACGCAGCGGTCCTTGGAATCTCGCCGCGCGAACCGCTGCTGCTCGAAAACTTCGTCGACTATGGACTGTGGATACAGGCCCAGGCGGTTCCCGATCTGGATACGCGCATGGTTGGCCGTGTCGAGACGGCGAGGGGAGGGTTTCGCCTCGCCCTTGCTGATGGTGATGCCGTCCAAGCGCGGCGTGTCGTCGTTGCCACCGGGCTGATGAATCAGCAGATGATCCCCGCCGTCTTCAATGGAATGCCCGCCGAACTGGTCAGCCATGCCAGCGAACATGCCGGCTACGAGGCCTTTCGCGGCAAACGGGTTGCCGTCATCGGGCGCGGGCAGAGCGCCTGCGAATCCGCGGTGCTGCTCAAGCGTAGCGGGGCGGATGTCGAACTTGTCTGCCGTGGCGACATCCATTGGCTTGGGTATCGAACGCTGTCGGGAAACAAAAGCTGGAGTTTGCGCGACTTCGCTTCGGAGCGTCTTGCGTCTCCCTCCAGGGTCGGCCCCTTCCCACTGTCCTGGCTGGTCGAAGTTCCAGGCTTCGTGCACCGGTTTCCGGAGGCAGCCAGAGACGGGCTCAACACGCGCAGTCTTGGGGCCGGCGCGTCAGGCTGGCTGAAGCCGGACTTCGATGGAATAAAGGTCAATGCTGGCAGCAGGATTGTCGGTGCTGCCGCCAAGGACCACGCCATCGAACTGCGGTTCGAGAAGGATGCCGCCACCTTCGATCATATCCTGCTGGGAACGGGCTACCGGATCGATATCGCCAGGCTCGGGCTATTCGCGCCAGATGTGCTTGCCGCCATCGCGCGTCGGGAAGGAGCCCCGGCGCTCTCCGCGGGGTTCGAGTCGAGCATTCCAGGCCTGCATTTCGTCGGTGCGAGCGCCGTCGGCAGCTTTGGTCCGCTGATGCGTTTCACTGCCGGCACGCCATACGCCGCGCGCAACGTCACGCGTTTCGTCAAGGCCAGAGGCAAGGGTTACGCCGCGGCGCGAAACTGAAAGACCGCGTAGTCGATGGTTCGGATCGCATCGAGGAAGCCGGGCATCGGCGGCACGGGAAGTTCCATGAAAATGCCGGCCTCGCGGATTGCAGGCCTTGCCCAATCGATGGCGCGATGGCTTGAGCTTCCGTAGACGACGAAGCAGTCCCGCTTGTTTCGTTCGAGCGACGACACGAGATTTTTCAGCACGATGTCGAAAACGTCGTTGGAAAAAGGATTGTAGAAATAGACCACCAGGGGCGCATCGGGAAATTCGTAGGTCGCCGCGTCCGCCTCGACGACACTGAGCGCGCGGCATTTCTGCGACGGGTTCCTGAAGCGCCTTATGTTGCTCCTGGCGATTTCGACCAGCTCGCGAGCGAACTCCACCCCGATGATCTCTGCAAACGGATAGCGCGACGCCAGCAACAGCGTCCGCGATTTTCCAGAGCCGATGTCGATGAATGTGCGGCCCTGGAGGTCCTGGGGCAGCGACTTCATGATGAAATCAAAGGTTTTCGGCGAGGTGCATACCGCTTCGTTGCCCTTGCTGCGATGCGGGCCGACAACATCGAGCGCGGCGAGCTGGATCGAACCGGCCGTATCGACATCGTGCCGGCGATCCCATTTTCGCGCGAGGCGGTCGGCGACGATATAGCGGACGTTCCGCAGGACAAAGCCAACGCTCGCGCCGATCCCATGCTGACGAACGAGCCTGACCGGCTCCAGCAAGCCTCGCTGGCGGATAAGGGACCAGGCCCTGCCAAAACGGCCAAACGAGCGGTCCTCGAGCCTATCCCGGTCGGCGCGACGCGTTTCGAGACTAACCATGCAACGGTCCCAGCCGATGAACATCCCTGGGATATCTGCGCCCTGGTCGTTTAAGATTCCCTGACCAACAAAGCTACGAATGTCAGGACCGGTGGCCAATCAACGGGCTTAGGCGCCAGCGACTGGCGCTCCCACCTGCGGGGGCCGCTTTCTGCGCCGGCCGCCGATCTCCCACCTTTTGTGGAACCACATCCACTGACCAGGGTCTTCGCGCACCCAGCGCTCGACCACGTCGTTGAGAAGCTGGGTGGTGGCACGGACGTCGACGATGCCGTCAGCGGTCCGAGGCAAGGTCAGTTTGTCCTCGATCTCGAGCCGGAAGCGGTTGCCCGGAAGCCTGACGCAGCGCGCCGGATAGACGTCGCAGTCGTAGTGACGGGCAAGGGTTCCCAGGACGCGATTGCTCTGGCAGGGGCGGCCGAAGAACGTCGTCTCCAGGCCGTTGGTGAATTTCTGGTCGACCAAGACGCCGATGTTGCCGCCATTCTCCAAGACCCCGGCCAACGCAAACGAGGCGCCGGCCATCGATGGCAGCAGTGATCCCATCGTCGAGCGGCGCGTCGAGAGGATGTAGTCGGCGAGATAGGGGTTGTTGGGCGGGCGAAACAGCGCCGTGATGTTCATGCCGAAGGTTGCGGCGGCCACCGGCAGCAATTCGAAATTACCGAGATGGCCGGTGAAGACGATGTGCGGCTGCTTTTCGGCGGCGATCTCGATGAAATGTTCTATCCCCTTGACCTCGACGCGTCCCGGGCTGGTGGCTGCGGGATCGTAGTCGAACAGGGCATCGAGAAAGATGTATTCGGCGGCCAGGCGGGCCATGTTGCCCCACATGTCGGAGGCGATGGCCTGGATCTCGGCTTCGCTCTTTTCCGGATAGGCCCTGCGCAGATTGTCGACGGCGACCTGATGGCGCCCGACCCGAGGGCCGACACGGCGTGCGACGCGGTCGGCAAAATTCAGCGCGCTGTCGGCCGGCAGCAGGCGCAGCGCCGAGATGACCATCATCGCCGCACGCGCCACCAGCCAGTAGTTCAACTGGCGCAACTGCCTGCCATAGCGAAATTTGAGATCCCGGCGAAACTTCTTGAGCACTGAGGTCAAGCTCTAGTCGACGCGCAGGATGATCTTGCCGAACACGTCGCGGCCTTCCATGCGCTTCAGCGCGGCATCGATATCGTCGAAGCCGACTTCGGTGTCGATGACCGGTGCGACCTGTCCCGCCGCCATTTTCTGCATGGCGTTGGCCATGTTCTCCATGCGGCAGCCGAAGGAGCCGAGCAGTTTCAACTGCTGCTGGAACAGCTGCATCAGGTTGATCTGCGTCGACACGCCCGAGGTCGAGCCGCAGGTCACCAGGCGACCGCCGCGCTTTAGGCACAGCATCGAGGCGGCAAAAGTGTCGGCGCCGACATGTTCGAAAACGACGTCGACGCCCTTCTTCTTGGTCAGCTTGCGCACGACGCCTTCGAAACGGTCGTCGCGATAGTTGATGACATGGTCGGCGCCGAGCGCCCTGGCCTTGTCGATCTTGTCGTTCGAGCCGACCGTGGTGATGATCGTGCAGCCCATCCGCTTCGCCAGCTGGATGGCCGCCGAACCGATGCCGGAGCCACCGGCATGGACAAGGATGGTCTCGCCTGGTTGCAGCCGGGCATTGTCGAACAGCATGTGCTCGACGGTGCCGAAAGTGACGGGCGCCACTGCGGCACCGATATCTGTCACGCCGGGCGGGGCGGGGACCAGAAGGCGCGCCGGCAGGTTGATCTTTTCCTGCGCGAAGCCGTCGAGATGGAAGCCGTGAACCCCCGAAACATGCTCGCAGAGATTGTCGCGGCCTTCGCGGCAGGCACGGCAAAGGCCGCAGGTGCGCGCGCCGTAGATCGAAACCAACTGTCCGGGCAAGAGACTGGAAAAGCCGGGACCGACCGCCTCGACCTCGCCGGAGGCTTCCGCGCCGACGACCAACGGCAGCTTGCGCTTGGCGAAGGCCATGCCGCGCCAACCCCAGACGTCGATGTGGTTCAGCGCCACCGCCTTGATGCGCAGCGTGACTTCGCCGAGTGCCGGCGGCGGGGGAGGCGGCAGGTCCACCGTTTCAAGACGGCGGTCCTCGATAAGTTGCAGTGCGCGCATGGAGCCTGTCGGTTCTGTTGAGCGGAAAAAGGTCGCTTAGACCGGTTCCCGCGCCATGACAAGGCAGGTGTTCTGGCCGCCGAAGCCGAAGGAGTTCGACAGAACGGTGCGAACCTCGGCATTGCGCTTCTTGTTCGGCACCACGTCAAGCACGATCGCCGGGTCGGGATTGTCGTAGTTAATGGTCGGCGGAATGACGCTTTCGCGCATCGTCATCAGCGAGAACGCCGCCTCGACCGCGCCAGCCGCTGACAGCGTATGGCCAATCATCGACTTGTTCGAAGAGATCGGCATCGAACCGATCCGCTCGCCGAACACCGTCGACAGCGACAGATGCTCCATCTTGTCGTTTTCCGGCGTCGAGGTGCCATGGGCGTTGACGTAGTCAATCTCGTCTTCGCCCAGGCCGGCATCGGCAAGGGCGGCACGAACCGCCGCGATTGCCGGCGAACCGTCGGGCTTCGAGCGGGTGCGATGGAAATCGTCGGCCTTCTCGCCGCAGCCGCGCAGGATGCCGAGAACAGTGGCGCCGCGCGCGAGCGCTGCCTCCAGAGATTCCAGCACGAGCGCGCCGGAACCCTCGGCCAGCACGAAGCCGTCGCGGTCCTTGGAGAAGGGTTTTGAGGCCTTTTCCGGAATGTCGTTATGGGTCGAAAGCGCCGACAGCAGCGAGAAGCGGATCAGTGCCTCGGCGGTCGCCGAACCATCGGCGCCGATCGACAGCGCGCGGTCGCATTCGCCGCGGCGGATCGCCTCGACGCCGAGCTGGATGGCAGTGGCGCCGGAGGCACAAGCGGTCGACAGCGTGATCGGGAGGCCGCGTGTGCCGAAACGGTCTGCGAGACGGTCGGCGATCGAGCCGAATTGGGTGGTCTCGAAAATGTCTGTTTCCTTCAGCCCGCGCGCCACCCGCAGCAGCCTTTCGGCGCCGGCATCCTGTTTGTCGGAATTGTAGAGCGAGAAGCGTTCGTGCCAGTCGAGTTCGACCGGTGGCGAAGCCAGGAACAGAGGGCCACCGAAATCACTGGAATTGAGACCGGCTTCGGCCACGGCCTCGTGCGCGGCGGTTTCGGCCAGTTCGTAGGTGAGGGGGCTGGCGCCCTTCGAACTCGACGCCAGGAAGTCGACGGTGCCGGAGATACGGGTGTTCAGATGATCGACCGGAAAGCGGGTGATCGGGTGGATGCCCGACTTGCCCGAGGTTAGCGCCGCCCAATTGTCGGCCTTGCCGACGCCAAGCGAGGTCACCACGCCGATGCCGGTGACGGCGACGATCGGCCTGCCCATGTGATCGTTCAGATTGGCCATCCGGAAGCCCTCGACCTTTTTGTATCGTTGCAGCATGGATCGCAGGGCACCGCCTCAGGCGGCGTTGACCAGCGCCATGCCCTCGAATTGGTGATAGCCGATCGCCGTTGCAAGGACGGTGGCGGGAACGCCTTCGAATGGCGTCTCGGCAGCGGCATCAAAAACAGGGTAGGCGGCCTTGCGGTCGACGGCGAGTGCGGCCAGCGCCACGGCGAACGGAAACTGCGCTTCCTTCATATGTCCGGTCAGCGTCGAGAAGCCGCGAGAAGCGATTGCCGGATTGGCATCGAGCGCCGCTTTCTCCGCGCCGGTTGCCGCATGCGCGCCCGACGCGCCCGACAGGGCAAGCAGCTTGCCGTTCGGCAGCGCCGCCTGGCTGAGCAGCGCCGCGATCTCGGTGTCGAGTTCTCCGCGCCGCCGCCTGGCGCGGCCGGAGACGACCGGCCCGAGTTCGGCATAGATCTTGCGCCCACGGCTTGTCGCGTGTTCGCGCTGCTCCAGCACCAGGAAGGCACCACCGGAGCCCGACACCACGCCGCCACCTTCAGCGCCCCGTCTTTGCCAGACCGGCTTCCACGGGCCGCGATGCAGGTAGCCGGCAAGCTCGTAGCCGAGCAGCATGTCGGAATGTTCGGTCTGGAAGGCACCGCCGACCAGGATGTGCGTCGACTGGCCGGAGCGGATGCGCGCGGCAGCCGTCTCGACGGCGGCGACGCCCGCACCTTCCTCACCCATGAAGGTTCTGGACGAGCCGGTCACCTTGTGGACGATGGAGATGTTACCGGCGAGCAGATTGGAAAGCTGCGCCAGGAACAGTGTCGGCCGCAGTTCGGTGGTGAGCTTCTCGTTAAGCAGCACGTCGCGGTCGTTGCGGCTTTCCGAAGCGGCGAGAATCGCGGCATCGACCGCCTCGTCGCGTTCGCCGCCACCGGCGGCCACAACCATGTCCATGGTCGTGCAGAGTTCGTCATTGCCCTTGATGCCGGCGTCGTCCAGCGCCAGGCCGGCGGCATAGGTGCCGAGCCTCTGCCAGGTTTCCATCTGACGCTGGTCGCCGCGCTTGGCGATCTGCAGGTTCCAGTCGATCTCCGGCAGCGGATGGACGGTGTAGGGCGCGAAACGCGCGGCCTCGAGCACCGGCTGCAGGCCGGGCTGGGCGAGCTTCTGCCAGTGGGCGTCCGGACCCTCTCCCAGAGAGGAGACAAGGCCGATACCAGTGATGACGACGTCGCGGGGGCTGCTCATGGGCGGCTTTGTGGGTCAGGCGGCAGAGCACGTCAAGATCGCGCGCTCAACTGACGTCAAGCAGTCTTGGCGGCGACCAGCGCGTCGATCTTGGCGCACAGGTTCTTCATGACGAAGTAATCGTCGGTCGAAGCCTTGCCGTCATTGACCTCCTGGGTCCACTTTTCCAGCGGCACCTTGATGCCGAATTCCTTGTCGATGGCGAAGACGATGTCGAGGAAATCGAGGCTGTCGATGCCGAGATCGTCGATCGTGTGGCTCTCGGGCGTGATGGTGTCGATATCGATCTCGCTGGTGTCGGCAATGATCTTGGCGACTTTGTCGAACGTGGTGGACAAGTGGCTTTTCCTTCGGTTGCGGGCGGAATCTGTCCGCATGTGTTTGGGCGCTGTCTAATCGGTTTTTCCCGGCAGGAAAAGGCCTGATACGCGGGGCGCAGATGGGTAGGGCGCTCAAGAAACGCAAGAAGGGCCACCGGTCGACCCGGCAGCCCTTCCCTTGACGATACGTAAGCTCAGCTGTCGCGGAGCTTGACCAGGTCGTTGAGCAGCCCGCCCGTTCCGTTGTGGACGGTCAGCCGCTCGACCTTGCCGGCGATGGTTTCCAGAGCCTCGAGCTCCTTCAGCCGCAGCATCACCGGGTTCTCCGCCATCACCTTGGCCGTGTTGAGCAGCGAACGCGTGGCGTTCGTCTCCTCACGGCGACGGATGATGTTGGCCTCGGCCTGCTTTTCGGCCGACACCACCTGGTTGAGGATCTCGCGCATCTCGCCCGGCAGGATGACATCCTTCAGGGCGATATCGCTCACCTCCACGCCGATCTCGGCCATGTCGGCGCGGACCTTGGCCGCCGCTTCCTCGTCGACCGTCACCTTCTTCTCAAGGATCTGGTCGAGCGTCAGCGCGCCAAGCGTCTTGCGGAAGGCGTACTGCAGGGCACGGTAGAGGGCTTCGGAGAAGTCCTTCACAGCGCTCACCGCCTTGACCGGATCGACGACCCGGTATTCGGCGGCGATGTTGACGCGGATCGTAACGCGATCCTTGGTCAGCACTTCCTGCCCGGCAACGTCGAGCGACTGGCGCTTGAGGTCGACGACCTTGATCTGCACCATGCGTCCGACGTTCCAGAAAGCATGCACGCCCGCAGACAGCGTCCAAACGAGGACACCATCGATGAACAGCAGTCCGGCCTGGCCGTCGACGACCGGATGGACGGACATCAGTTCCGCCTTCCGGGCCTGGCCGAGCCGGCGCATGACCGCCGCATCGATGGCCAGATCGGCCGACGTGTCGATCAGCGTCACCTTCCACGGACCGGCATCCGTCCACAGCACGAGCTTGCGATCCGGCGCCAGCACGGCATGCAGGTTGCCGTCACGCTCGATGACGGCGACGTCCGTGCGCCCGGTGCGAACGACGGTGAAATGACGCGCGGCTACATCCGGGAGCTTGTCGAACAACGCCTTCTCGTATGCCGAAACGAATTCCGGGTTCTTCAGATCGTGCCGCGACACTTCGAGGCTTCCGCGCCGGTTGGCGAGCCAATGTTCGCCCGGCAGCAGGACAGCCTTGATCTCACCCTTGTAGAGGGTGAGGGCACGTTCGTTTTCCCTTACGAGGACGCGCTCGCGTCCAAGAACCTTGTCGAGAATGGTCATTGTCTTACTCCTGTCGGGCATGGCCCCATGCGAGGCGTCAAGTCATGCGTCGATCTTCCCTTCGTTTCTCGTTTCACATCGTCTCTTGCGTCATGGTCCGGGCACGAATGATCCGGGGACTGGTGGCATCAATCCGTGGCGGGCCTGCGGGAGCGGATCGCGGGGCAGCGAAGCGGGCGCCGGAGGCCTTGGCCTCCCTTGCCGGCGACGTTGCGCCTTGACCATCACCGCGGGCCTGGCCGCGAGCCGATGGCGTCAGACTTTCAGGATGACCCACGCCCTAAGGCTTGGGCCGTCCGTCAGATCTTCAGCATTCCAGTCCCCGGACCGTTTTTCAGATAACACCGTGGCAGGGTGCTGGCTTATCAGGCCAATGGAGAAGGATTCGAACCTTCGACAATCAGAACCTAAATCTGATGCTCTACCAAACTGAGCTATCCGTGGTGCAGACAGCAGGAATCGAACCTGCGACCTCCGGACCCAAATCCGGCGCTCTCCCGCTGAGCTATGTCCGCGATCCCAATCCCCAAAGCGGCGCCGTATACAGGGCGGCAAAGCCGCCTGCACGGGCGGAGACGAAAGCTCCAACCGTTGTGCTCACTTCGGTTTTCGTGACCGGGTGCGCGCCTATAGCCCCTGCGACGGGTTGTCGCAAGCGGCATTGTCGTGACCAATTTGCGGCTTCTTTCAGTGGTGGCATTTCGGCAACACAAACGGCAGTCGCCGGCGTGCGCTTGTGTGTACCAATGTACCCTGGTACACGATGGCCATGGATATAGAGCGCGTGCAGACAGGGGTTCGCCTGGAAAAGCGGCTGGTGAAGGTCCTCAAGGCCTTGGCTGAACATCGCGACATGAGCCTCGGCGATCTCATCGAGGGCATCGTGCTGCATGCTTTCGAAGGGCAGTCGCCGTTTTCGCCGGCGACACTCGAAACAATCGGCCAATTGAAGCGCATCTATGGGCTGGAGCTTGGCGCCGCGGACAGCCACCGTCTGACCGAACGGAAGGGCGAAGGCGGATGACGAGCCATCTTGAGCGTTGCCACAGCATCGTCCTTTCCGGTCCGGTCGATCGCGTCTTTCCGCTGTTCTCGCCGATCGGCGAGACCTTGTGGGTGGAGGGCTGGGATCCGGAGTTTCTGCATCCGCAAGGCCGCGAAACGGAGCAAGGCATGGTCTTCCGGACCGCCCACGGTGACGAGACGACGCTCTGGGCCTGCGCTGACTGGGATCCTGTCGGGCATCGTGTCCGCTATGTCAGGGTCACGCCGGATTCACGTTTCGGATTTGTCGAGGTGGCTTGACATCCGGCGGCGGATGGCGGCACCGAGGCATCGATCGCCTACACGTTCACCGCCCTGAACGCGTCAGGCAGGTCGTATCTATCGGCGCTGACGGAGGACGCGTTCGCGCGCATGATCCAGGCGTGGCAAGTCCGCATCGATGCGTGGCTGCTCACCGACGCGTCAGTCGGTCATCGCCACGACTAGAACGTGACCCGGCCGAGCACGCGCAGCCCATCGCCCTGCGGCTCGACGATCACGGCTTCGCCTTCGCGGGGCGAGACGCCGGTCAGCGCCACGATGTCTTCCAGATGGGTGACCATGACCAGATTGTCGGAGCCGGAATAGGCGCGGATTTCCTTCATGATCGCCGCGATCTGCGCCGCCTTCTGCGTCTCATCCCCCTTCAGGAGATCGAGCGGCGCAAACAGCTCCGGCTCGGCCTCGAAGGCGATGCGCGCGGTGTCGAGGCAGCGGCAATAGCGGCTGGACAACACCCGTTCGATGGGTGCCGCCCGCGCCGCAAACAAGGCGCCGATCTTGCTCGCCTGCTGCTTGCCGCGCGCCGACAGGTTGACCTGGGTGGCACAGCTGTCGATGTCGAAATTGGCCGGATCGGTGGTGCCGGTGACCATGGCATGGCGAAGTAGCACGACATGGCCGCCGTCGCGTAACAGCGCCCAGCCAGCGTCCGTTGCATGGGCCGCGGCCGGGATGGCGATGAGAAGCAAAGCCAACAAAAATCGAATCATAGGCTATCCTTCTCCGGTTCCCGGCATGGGCTCCGGTGACTCGACATATAGGGACGGTAAAGCCAGCCGAAAGACAAGGCGCGGTCGGACAGAGCCCTACTTCTTCGCCAGTTGTTTCTTCACCAGATCGATCTTCTGGTCGGTCAACGGGATGGGCATCGTATAGCCGGCTTCGGTAAAGCCCTGCTTGGCGTTCTCGAAGAATTCGATCGCCTTTCGATATTCGGCCTTGCCGCCGCCATAGCTGGCGCGGTTCCAGTGGATGTCGCCGAGATTGTTCTGTTCGAAGGCCCACTGCATCGGCTGGCTTTCGCGGGTGAACACCTTCAACGTTGCCGTGAAGGCGGCCTCGGCATCGTTGAGATATTTGTCGGTCCGCTGGAGATTGCCGAGGTTGAGAAGGCTCATGCCGATGCCGTTCTGCGCATTGGCCCAGTCCACGGGGGCGGCTTCGACGGTCAACACTTCAAGTGCCGCCCGCCGCGCGGCGATGGACTCAAGCAGGGGTTTGGGGTCGGCATTGCTCATGCTCAGCCAGTGCAGCGTCGAGCCAAGGCCGGCCTGGGCCAGCGCCCATTGCCGCGGGTTCGTCTCGCGCTTGTATTCGCGCAACGCATCGCGGTAGGCGGCGATCGCCTCGCCATAGTGTTCCGGCTTGTCGGTCACGCCGCCAAGCAGCTGCAGCGTGTTGCCGAGATTGTAGTGGCTCATTGCCCAGTCGAGCGGGAATTTCCGTCTGACATAGACCTGTCGGGCGGCCTGGAACGCCGCCGCCGACTGTTCTAGCCTGGCCGCGTCGCGGGTGCGCTGGCCAAGCGTCTGGTAGATCGAACCGAGATTGTTCTGCGCCGACGCCCAGTCCATCGGAAAACGCTGCCGGGTAAACACCGTCAGCGCATCGTCATAGGCCGCCGCAGCCTCCTCAAGTGCACTGGTGCCCAAGTCGAAGCGGGCGACGCCGCTTAGGGCGTTGCCGAGGTTGAGCCGGCTGGTGGCCCAGGAGACCGGGAAGGTTTCACGGGTTCGCACCTCGAGAGCGGCGCGGAAGGCGTCGGCCGCCGCGTTGATCTTTGCCTTGTCGTTGAGCTGGATGCCAAGCGACACAAGCGTGTTGCCGAGATTGTTCTCGACCATCGCCCATTCCACAGGCGCCTTTTCGCGCGTGTATTCCTCAAGCGCCAGCCGGTAAGCCGCCTCCGCTTGCGTCAGATGCTCGCCGGCGGCCTCGCGCTCGGAAAGCGCATAGAGCGCCAGGCCGAGATTGTTCTGCGAAGCGGCCCAGTCGAGCGGCACCTTATCGCGCGGGCGCTTTTCGAGGGTGGCGCGCATTGCCGCCACCGCTTCATTCAGGCGCTTCGGGTCGCTCTCGCGTTCGCCGATCTTCAAGAGCACATTGGCGAGGTTGTTCTGCGCGGCGGCCCAGTTGAGGTCGTCCTTCTCGCGCTCGAACACGATGAGGGAATCGCGAAAAATCTGTGCCGCTTCGTCGAGATGAGCGGTTTCGGTCTCGCGCTCGCCGATGGTCTGCAGCACCACCGCCATGTTGTTGCGGGTGATCGCCCAGTCGCGATTCTGTTCGCCATTGGGGATGAAGTTCAGGATGATGCGATAGGCCTCGATGGAGCGCTGCAGCGCATCGAGATCGCCGGAGGCATAGCCATAAGCATTCAACGCCTCGGCTTCCTGGTTCTTGTAGTTCCAGCGCAGCTTGTCGTCCCATTTTTCGGCCAGCGAAAACGCCTTGGCGTAGTCGCCGGCAGCGGACTTGTAATCGAAGACCAGCGCTGAGGCATCGGCGCGCCTGACGTAGATCGCGGCATCGGCGAGGCGCTTCTGCTTGACGAGATCTTCTGCTTCATCGACCGCAGCGCCTGTCTGCTCGACCCGGCCGACCGCGTCATCGAGGAATTTACGCGCCGTCACGATGGCGCCCTGGGCGATGGCCTTGTCGGCGGAAGCGACGAGGCGTTTGATCTCGGGATCGTCGGTGCGCAACGCCGCGCGCTCGGACATCATCTTCTTCAGGCGCTCGGCCTGGGCATCGAGCACCTTTTGCAGATCTGTCGGATCCTCGGGGATTTTTTCCGTGCCAAGCGCCTTCAGCACGCCATAAAGCGCGTCGAGCGGCACGCCCTCCTGCAGCGAGGCCAGTTCCACCTGGGCCCGCTTCGGGTCGGGCAGGTCGGAAATGGTCAACAGCAACTGCCGCCGCTCGCCGGTGATCAACCCGTCGTCACCGGTCGGCTCCGGTGGCGCAATGCCGAAATAGAGCAGGCGGCGCAGGCTCTCATTGACCCAGGGGCGCTGCTTGGCCTTGGTGTCGAGGTAGACCTCCTCGGTCACCATGCGCATGACCGAGCCGAACTCGGTGCCTTTCATCGCCGCGAGGTGGCGCAGCAGAGCGGCCGCGTAAGGGCTGTTTTCGCCAACCGCGCCATCGAGTGCCGGGCGACCGGGTTCGGCGGCAAAGCCGACCACGGTCCCCAGGCTCGCGTCTGTCCCCGCCGCGTTGCCGAGGGCCTTGGCACCACGCACCGGTTCCAGGCCGCCAGCGCCAATCTGCGATGCGGAGGCGGTCGGGGCGCGCCGCACCACTGCGTCCGCCGGAAACGGATTTGTGCGGCATGCATCGAGCAGCACGATCGCCACCGGCACGGTCGTCTTCAAGGCACCCATGACGGCGGAAATCGGCACCAGGGCCGCGTCGGCATCCTTCAGGGACGATATGTCGGCATCGACCGGTACCAGATAGTTCTCGCCGCCGGCCTCGATGCCATGACCGGAATAGTAAATGAAGGCGACATCGGCGCCTTCGGCATCCTCGGTGAATCGCTCCAGGTCGCGCTTCAGCTTGGCGGCGTCGCGGTCGGTGACGTTACGGGCGTCGAAGCCGAGGTCGGTCAGCATCTTGGCCATGTCGCGGGCGTCGTTGGCCGGGTTGGGGAGGGCGGCGATATGTTCGTATTTCGACTGGCCGATGATCAGCGCCACACCCTTCAGGCTTTTCGTTTCGGCGGCCTGAAGCGCTGTCGCGGCAAGGCAAAACAGGGCAGTGGCGAAAGCTGTCAGCCACGCCTGCCGGAAAAGATTACGCTTCGAAGTTTCGACAAAGGCCATTTGTCGTTCGCGCCCGCCCCGGTGATCCAAACCCTCTATAACGCTGCCAGCCGACCATGATCAAATTCAGGCGCGATTGCGCCACGATCGTGGCTCGCCTATCACGGGAAAAATGTCTCCGCTCACCGAAACCGTCCTGTTCGTCTTCAGCCTTGTCGCGCTCGGCTGTCTCGCCGGGTTCACGGGGTATCTCAGACCGGCGAGCGGCGAGGGGATATCCGATTTCGCGGTCAGCGTGGCCATGCCGCTGCTGTTGTTCCAGACCATGGTGAACGCCGATTTCCATGGCGTCGCGCCATGGTCCCTGTGGGGCGCCTATTTCGCGGCAGTAGCGATCACCTGGGCCGCTGGCCATCTCGTCACCACGCGGATCTTCGGACGGGATGCACGTGCCGGGGTCGTCGGCGGCGTGTCGTCGGCCTACTCCAATGTCGTGCTGCTCGGTGCCCCCTTCATTCTCGGCATATTCGGCCCGAGCGGCTTCGAAGTGCTGTCGCTGCTCGTCTCCGTCCATCTGCCGGTCATGATGATGGCGTCGATCGTCCTGTTCGAGATGTTCGGCCGGGGAGGCAGCGAGCCTATGCACCCCTTGCGTATCGTCCGCAGTTTCCTGCGGCGGCTCTTCATCAATCCACTGATCATCGGCATTCTGGCGGGACTGGCATGGCGCCTCAGCGGCGTGCCGCTGCCCGACCTTGCCATGCGACTGGTCGATGCGCTGGCCGATACGGCGGGGCCGGTGGCGCTGTTTGCCATGGGGCTCAGCCTGCGCCGCTTCGGCATTTCGGGGAATGTCCGTCCGGCGCTGGCGCTTTCGGTGCTGAAGCTGTTCCTGATGCCGGCGCTGGTTCTCGCCTTCGTCTGGCTGCTCGGCCTGCCGCCCTTGACGGCGAAGGTGGCGGTCGTGATCGCGGCGCTGCCATCCGGCATCAATTCCTATCTCATCGCCGTGCAGTTCAACACCGGCCAGGCGCTGGCATCGAACCAGATGACCATCGCCACGGCCTGCGCCGCCGTGACGACTGCTTTCTGGCTGACGGTGGTGCTCCACGTTTTCTGACAGGTTATGCTGATATTCAGACAATGTCGGCCTGCGATCTTCATGCCATATGTCGGCCTGCTCTCGCCTCGGGCTGGCCCAACCCCTATATGCCATGTAGCGATTGCTTGCGGGCCTTGCCCTAGGTAAAGAGCAGTGGCTCCGGCGTGCCGGCTTCAGTTCCATGGCGCACGCTCACCGAAGACTTCACAGACCGGCCCGTCAGTGCGCCGAACGGAGGATAGACCATGCTTCAGAAAACCAGCCATTTCATGCGGCAGGCCAATCTCATCAACGGCGAATGGGTGCAGGCCGACAGCGGCCAGACGGTCGACGTCAACAACCCGGCCACCGGTCTCAAGATCGGCACTGTGCCGAAGTCGGGCAAGGCCGAGACCCGCCGTGCCATCGAGGCCGCCGAAGCTGCCTTCAAGTCGTGGCGCAAGACGACCGCGCTCGAGCGCTCGAAGCTGCTGCGCAAGCTGCACGACGCGATGATGGACAATCAGGACGTGTTGGCCGAATTGCTCACCATCGAGCAGGGCAAGTCCCTGTTCGAGTCCAAGGGCGAGATCGGCTCGGCCGCTTCCTACATCCTGTGGTTCGCCGAGGAAGGCCGCCGCACCTATGGCGACGTCGTGCCCTCGCCATGGGCGGATCGCCGCATCCTGGTGACCAAGGAACCGGTCGGCGTCATCGCCGCCATCACGCCGTGGAATTTCCCGTCCTCGATGCTTGCCCGCAAGCTCGGACCGGCGCTTGCCGCCGGCTGCACCGCGGTCGTCAAGCCGGCCTCGCAGACCCCGTACTCGGGTCTGGCCTGGGGCGCGCTCGCCGAGGAAGTCGGTTTCCCCAAGGGCGTCATCAACATCCTGACCGGTTCGGCCAGCGAGATCGGGGATGAGATCTGCGCCAATCCGCTGGTGTCGAAGATCACCTTCACCGGATCGACCGAGGTCGGCAAGCTTCTCATCCAGAAGTCCTCGGTCACCGTCAAGAAGGTGTCGATGGAGCTTGGCGGCAACGCGCCGTTCATCGTCTTCGACGACGCCGATCTCGAGCGTGCCGTCGCCGGCGCGATCACCGCCAAATACCGCAATTCCGGCCAGACCTGCGTCTGCACCAACCGCTTCCTGGTTCAGGCCGGCGTCTATGACAAGTTCGTCGAAAAGCTCGCTGCCGCAAGCAACGGGTTGAAGGTCGGTTCCGGCCTCGAGGACGGCGTGCAGCAGGGACCGCTGATCGACGAAAAGGCTGTCGAGAAGGTCGAGGAGCTGATTGCCGACGCGACTGCCAAGGGCGGCAAGATCGTCGCCGGGGGCAAGCGTCACGCGCTCGGCGGTTCGTTCTTCCAGCCGACGGTCATCGCCAATGCGACGCCCAAGATGCGCTTCATGAAGGAAGAAATCTTTGGCCCGGTCGCACCGGTGTTCAAGTTCGAGACCGAAGAGGAAGCCATCGCGCTCGCCAACGACACCGAATTCGGCCTCGCCTGCTATTTCTACACCGGCGATCTCGGCCGCGCCTTCCGCGTCATGGAAGGGCTGAAATACGGCATGGTCGGCGTCAATGAAGGCCTCATCACCACCCCCGAGGCGCCGTTCGGCGGCGTCAAGGAATCCGGCCTCGGCAAAGAAGGCGGACATCAGGGCATCGAGGACTACCTCGACACCAAATATGTCTGCATCGGTGGCCTCGGCCTCTGATAGACTAGCTCCAAGCGGGCAGGTCTGTGACCTGCCCGCTTGCGTCGAGAAAACCAGCCGAAATTCTCTGAATCAACTGGCGTTTGCGAGCATTGCGAATGAAGGACGGTGAGGTTTTCGGTACGACGCAGGCAGGCGAGCCGGTGCGTCGCTTCGCGATCAGGGGTGGCGGTCTTACCGCCAACATCATCGGGCTCGGCGCAATCATCCAGGATTTGCGCCTCACCGGACACGATGCGCCGCTGGTGCTCGGCTACAACAATTTGGCAGCCTATGAGACTGACACTGCCTTCTTCGGCGCCGTCGTCGGCCGCTATGCCAATCGCATCCGGGACGGCCGCTTCACCATCGCCGGCCAGCGCTACCAGACCGAACGCAATTTCCTGGACAAGCACACGCTGCATGGCGGCTCGCAAGGCTATTTCCACCGGCCGTGGACGGTTTCGCTGCATGGCAGGGATTTCGTCACGCTGACGCTGCATGATCCCGACGGCACGATGGGCTTTCCCGGCGCGCTCGACGTCACCTGCACCTACCGGCTGAAGATCCCCGGCACGCTCAGCGTCGAACTCACCGCGACCTGTGAGGAGCCGACGCTGTGCAACCTCACCCAGCATTCCTATTTCAACCTGGATGACGGTGGCGCCGGCGACATTCTCGACCACAGGATGATGCTGAATGCCGGCGCCTATCTGCCCGTCGATGGCGACATGATCCCGACCGGCGTGGTCAAGCCGGTTGACGGGACGCCCTTCGATTTCCGCCAGGCGCGGCCGCTACGCATGGAGACTGAGGGCGAACAGCTGCCCTATGACCAGAATTTCTGCCTCGCTCCAACGCGCGGGCCGCTCAAACAGGCAGCTTGGACGCAAGGGGCGAGTTCCGGTGTCGAGATGGAGGTCTGGACAACGGAGCCCGGCGTCCAGCTCTACACCGGCCAGTATGTGACGCCGCGCAAGGGGTTGGAAGGGCGAGACTACAAGGCCTTCTGCGGTTTCTGCCTGGAGCCGCAGGTCTGGCCGGATGCTCCGAACCGGCCATATTTCCCGCAGGCGACGCTGTGGCCGGGCGCGATCTACCATCACGTCACCGAATACCGCTTCCGGCTGCCGTAGTTTTCAGGTCATTCGTTCTCGAACGCCGCTCGTAACGTCTCAAATGGCGCCAGCGCGCCGCGCACCTGTACTACGGCTGCGGCGACGCGGTGCGCGCGCAATACGGCATCCACCGGGGCGTGACCGGCGAGGCGTGCGGCCAGATAGGCGCCATTGAAGGAATCGCCCGCGCCGGTTGTGTCGACGGGTGCGGCGACATGGATCGCCGGCACGTCGTGCGATGTTCCGTTGTCGGCAATCAGTGCCGGCGCCTCGCCGTTCTTGACGACAACTTCGCTGACCAGTTGCCCAAGCCGGGCGGCGGTCGCTTGCGGCGTTGCATCGCCGAACAGCATCTGCTCATCGGGAAAGGTCGGCAAGGCGATGTCGGTGACGGCAAGCGCTTCGGCAATCGCTGCCTGCGCATCCTCGCGCCGGCGCCAGAGCCGCGGCCTGTAGTTGGGGTCGAACGCGACAGTCGAGCCTGCCGCCCGCGCCCTGGCCACGGCCGCCAGCAGCGTAGCCCGCGCGGCGTCGTCCAGAATTGCCAAAGTAATTCCGCTGAAGTAGACAAGCGCCTGATTTTCTAGGTTTTTCGACAATGCCGCCGGATCGGAGGCGAGCTGCCGGGCGGCGGCGTCGCCGCGCCAGTAGGTAAAGGAACGCTCGGCGCCCGTCAGCGTGATCGCATAGAGGCCGGGCCGCGCCCCGGCTATGACCGGGCTGGAACCGATGCCGATGCCGTTTTCAGCGAAGAAAGCGATCTGGCCTTGCGAGAAGGGATCGTCACCAAAGGCTGAGACATAGGTTGCTGGCCGCTCAGTGCTCAACGCGTGCAGCGCCCACAGCGTGTTGAACGTGTCGCCGGCAAAACCCATGCGCCAGTTCGGGCCTGTCTGGCCAGAGAGTTCGAGCATGCATTCGCCGATCGAGGCGACGCCGTTTCCCGCCATCTACAATCCTCCAGTGATCCCGGTGCTGTAGCTTTTTGCCACGGGCAGCGCCATGCTTGGCAAGCAGGGTTTTTTCCGCCACAGCGTTTTCCCACAGGCCGGCGGGATGCGATCCGTCCGGCAAAGCGTTGTCTGCAGAAGAGGAACCGGTTTGGCATCGTTATGGCGTTACCTTTTGGCGGGTCTTGGTCTGGCTGCCTTGCTGGTCGGCATTCTTGCGGTCGTCTATCTGACGGCGCCGCGATCGTCGCAGCCTGCCGGCCCGGATGTCTCGCGGACGAAGAACACCGACAACGGGCTTTTCGTGGCAAGTTTTTTGCCGGAGCGGGGCGTCGTGCGGCAAGGCGAACTGGAATCCTGGTTGCTGACCCTGAAGACAAAGGCCGGCGCGCCGGTGGAGGGGGCCGCGATCGCGATTTCCGGTGGCATGCCGCAGCACAATCACGGCCTGCCGACCAGCCCGCAAGCGACCGACTATCTCGGCGACGGGCGCTATCGGATCGAAGGGGTGAAATTCACGATGAGTGGCTGGTGGCAACTGCACTTCGCCATCTCGGCCACGGCCGGCTCGGACACGGTGCTGTTCAACGTGGTGCTGTGAGCGACCGATGAGGCACTTTCCACGTTTTCTGGCGCTGTTGGCGGCCATCATCCTCGCTGGTTGCGGCAAGCCGGATTTTTCCGACGCCGAGAAGAAGACCGTCGCCTCGCTGGCACTGTCAACGCTGCCGTCCCTGAAGCCAGACTCCACCAACCGCTTTGCCGATGTGCCGGCGGCCGCCGCACTCGGCTCGACGCTGTTCTTCGATCAGGGGATGAGCCGCGACGGCACGGTCTCCTGCTCGACCTGCCACAAGATCGACCGCCAGTTCCAGGACGACCTGCCGCAAGCGGTCGGCGTCGGCCACACCAACCGGCGCACCATGCCGCTGGCGGGCGTGGCGCGCGATCCCTGGTTCTTCTGGGATGGCCGCCGCGACAGCCTGTGGGCGCAGGCGCTGACGCCGCTCGAAAATCCGCTGGAGCAGGCGGGAAACCGTACCGCCTATGCGCATTACATGAAGACGCGATTCGGCGAACGCTATGAGCGCATCTTTGGACCGCTGCCCGATTTTTCCGGCATGCCGTTGAATGCAAGCCCACTCGGAACTGATGCCGAGAAGGCAGCCTGGAACGCGATGAGTGATACGCAGCGCAACGCGCTCAACGGCGTCTATGCCAATATCGGCAAGGCGATTGCCGCTTTCGAACGGTCGATCGAGCCGGCGCCGACGCGCTTCGACCGCTTTGCGCTGGATCTCGGCACCGGCGCCGAGGCGAAAGGCGATGCCGCCTTTTCCCAGGAGGAAATCCTCGGGCTGAAACTGTTCATCGGCAAGGCCAATTGCGTGACATGCCACAATGGGCCACGCTTCACCGACAACAGTTTTCACAACACCGGCGTGCCACCCGTTGCGGATCTGCCGCCCGACCGCGGCCGCATCGATGCGGTACGCCAAGTCGAGGCCGACCCGTTCAACTGCCTCGGCGCCTATCGTGACGGCGACGCCAGCGCCTGCGGCGAGTTGCGCTTCATGGTCAAGGATGGGCCGCAGCTGATCCGGGCCTACAAGACGCCGTCGCTGCGCGGTGCCGCCACGCGTCCACCCTACATGCATGCCGGGCAGTTTTCGTCGCTCGAGGAGGTGGTCGCGCATTACGCCAAGGCCGCGCCCAGTGTCGAGGGAACATCCGAAATCCATCCGCTGGAACTGTCGGATCGCGAACGTGCGGCGCTGGTGGCCTTCCTGAAGACGCTGACCGAGTGATCTACCGATCCTTGACCGTCTCCATCGCCACGAAGGTCGAGGTCTGGGCGACATGGGGCAGGGCCGAGATGCGTTCGCCAAGCACGCGGCGATAGGCGGCGATGTCCCTGGTGCGGACCTTCAGCAGATAGTCGAAGCTGGACGCCATCATGTGGCATTGCTCGATCTCCGGTACCGCCTGCACGGACCGGTTGAAGGCATCGAGTGCTGCGGATCGGGTGTCGGACAGTTTCACCTGGACGAAGGCGACATGACCTTCGCCCATGCGCTCGCGATCGATGATCGCCTGGTAGCCCCTGATGTAGCCGTCCTTCTCCAGCCGTTTGACCCGCGCCTGCACCGGCGTCTTCGACAGGCCGACCTTTGCCGCCAGTTCGGACATCGAAAGCCGGCCATCACTTGCCAGCGCCGACAGGATATTCCGGTCGATGCGGTCCAATTGGTCTTCTGTCATCGAAAACACAGTCCATATGCCAAAACTAGACCGTAATGTTAGACCGAATGGCCTAAAATGTCGATTTCTTCGGACCGACTGAAATTCGCACTTGTGCTAGCTTGCGCCATTCGGTCCGGTGACCGCCGGCCCGATCCCCTTTGCTCGATCCACGGGACCGCCATGCCACTAGATTCCATCCGCCAGCAGATCCGCGCCAACTATCTGCCCGACGAAGATGAGGCCGTGCAGCGACTGGCCGAGGCGACGGAGCTTTCCGCGAAAGACCGCAAGGCGATCTCGACCCGGGCCGCCGATCTGGTGCGGGCGGTGCGCGGCTCGTCGGACCCCCGGCTGATGGAAGTCTTCCTTTCGGCCTACGGCCTTTCCACCAAGGAAGGCGTGGCGCTGATGTGCCTGGCCGAGGCGCTGCTGCGCGTGCCCGACACCGAGACGATGGACGATCTCATCGCCGACAAGATCGCGCCGCACGACTGGTCGGCGCACTCGGGCGGTTCGAGCTCCATCTTCGTCAACGCCTCGACCTGGGCGCTGATGCTGACCGGCCGAGTCCTCGATGAAGGCGAGGGCGGCATCGAAGGCACGCTGCGCTCCATGGTGCGCCGGCTGGGCGAGCCGGTCATCCGCAAGGCGGTGGCGGCGGCTATGCGCGAGATGGGCGAGCAGTTCGTGCTCGGACGCACCATCACCGAGGCCGTCAAGCGCGGCCGGCCGATGACGCAGAAGGGCTATCTCTATTCCTTCGACATGCTGGGCGAAGCCGCACGCACCGAGGCCGACGCGTTGCGTTATCACAAGGCTTATGCCGACGCGATTTCCTCGCTCGATTCCGGTTCTAACGGCCCGGACATCCGCCAGAATCACGGCATCTCGGTCAAGCTCTCGGCGCTGCATCCGCGCTACGAGGTGGCGCAGAAGGACGAGATGCTGCCTGTCATGGCCGAGCGGCTGTTGTCGCTGGCGCTGGCCGCGCGACATTCGCGCATGGGTCTCAACATCGACGCCGAGGAGGCCGATCGCCTCGATCTGTCGCTCGACGTCATCGAGCGGGTGCTGGCCGAGCCGGAGCTTGCCGGCTGGAACGGCTTTGGCGTCGTCGTCCAGGCCTATGGCCCGCGTGCCGCCTTTGCCATCGACTGGCTCTATGCGTTGGCCAAGAAATACGACCGCACCATCATGGTGCGGCTGGTCAAGGGCGCCTATTGGGACACCGAGATCAAGCGGGCGCAGACGCTCGGGCTTACCGGTTATCCCGTCTTCACCCGCAAGGCCAACACCGACGTTTCCTACATGGCATGTGCCAAAAAGCTGCTGTCGATGACCGACCGCATCTATCCGCAATTCGCCACCCACAACGCCCACACCGTCGCCGCCATTTTGTCGATGGCCGGGGACCGCGATTCCTTCGAGTTCCAGCGTCTGCACGGCATGGGCGAGGCCCTGCACGAGACGGTGCGCAAGGCCGAAGGCACGCGCTGCCGTATTTATGCGCCGGTCGGCGCGCATTCCGACCTGCTTGCCTATCTGGTTCGGCGGCTGCTGGAGAACGGCGCCAATTCCTCCTTCGTGCATCAGCTGACCGACGAGGAGGTCGAGCCGGAGGACATCGCCCGCGATCCGCTCGAAACGGTCGAGAGCCAGGGCCCCGCCGCCAATCCGGCGATTGCCCGGCCTTCCCAGATCTTCGGTGCTGGTCGCCGCAATTCGAAGGGTTTCGATATCACCGACACGGTGACGCTGGCGGCGATCGACAAGGCCAAGGCTGCGTTCGCCGGCCCCGATCGCTGGCATGCCAAGCCGATCACGCGGGCCGCCGGCTATGGCAAGCAACGGCCGATCGTCAATCCGGCCAAACCCGCGGAAGTCGTCGGCACGGTCAGTGAAGCCGCCGCCAAGCAGGTGGCGACCGCCGTGCGCATCGCCGTGGAGGCGCAGCCGGCCTGGGCAAAGCGTCCTGTCGCCGAGCGCGCCGCCATCCTCAATCGCGCCGCCGATCTCTATGAGGCCAACGCCGTCGAGTTCTTCGCACTGGCCACCCGGGAAGCCGGCAAATCTCTGGCCGACGGTGTGGCCGAGGTGCGCGAGGCCGTCGACTTTCTCCGCTACTACGCGGCCGAAGCGGCCAATGCCGAACCGGGCACGCAGGCGCGCGGCGCCATCGTCTGCATTTCGCCGTGGAATTTTCCGCTCGCCATTTTCACCGGCCAGATCGCGGCGGCACTTGTCACCGGCAATTCGGTGATCGCCAAGCCTGCCGAGCAGACGCCGCTGATCGCGTTCCGCGCCGTCGAAATGCTACGCGAGGCCGGCGTTCCGGAAGACGTCATCCAGCTTCTGCCCGGCGACGGCCCCTCGGTCGGTGGCCCGCTGACCGCTGACCCGCGCATCGCCGGTGTCTGCTTCACCGGCTCGACCGAGGTCGCCAAGCTGATCGAAAAGCAACTGGCCGAGACCGCCGCGCCCGACGCCATGCTGATCGCCGAGACCGGCGGCTTGAATGCGATGATCGTCGATTCCACCGCGCTGCCCGAACAAGCGGTGCGCGACATCCTGGCCTCGGCCTTTCAGAGCGCCGGCCAGCGCTGCTCGGCGCTGCGCGTGCTCTATGTGCAGAAGGATGTCGAGAAGAAGATGCTTGAGATGCTGAAGGGCGCCATGGAGGCGCTCAGCATCGGCGATCCCTGGCGGATTTCGACCGACGTCGGGCCGGTCATCGACGACGAGGCGCAGACTTCGATCCGCGAGTACTGCACGAAGATGGGCCTGCAGGGCCGGCTGATCGCCAAGCTCGAGGCGCCGAAGGATGGGCGGTTCGTCGCGCCACACGTCTTCCGGGTCAAGGGTATCGAGGACATGGAGCGCGAGGTGTTTGGGCCAGTGCTGCATGTCGCCACGTTCGACGCCGACGAGATCGACGCGGTCATCGCCGCCATCAACCGCAAGGGCTATGGCCTGACCTTCGGCCTGCACACCCGCATCGAGGGCCGCGTGCAGCATTTCGTCGACGGCATCCATGCCGGCAACATCTACGTCAACCGCAACCAGATCGGCGCCGTCGTCGGTTCGCAACCGTTCGGCGGCGAGGGGCTGTCGGGCACCGGGCCGAAGGCCGGCGGCCCGCACTATCTCCGTCGCTTCCGCAAGGGGCCGGAGGCCGGCACGCACATTGCCGAAGGCCACAAGGTGACGGCGACCGAGCTTGCCGACAATCTGCCCGATCCGGCATTGGGCGGCTGGTCGACGCGGCCCGACCGGATTGCCATCCTGAGGAAGCATCTGCGCGGCAAGGGTGCCGCGGCCATTGGCGCCGCCGCCGGCATCGACTTCGGCCAGGTTGACCTGCCCGGCCCGACCGGCGAAGCCAACACGCTGTCGCTGTCGCCGCGCGGACGGGTTCTGTGCCTCGGTCCCGATCAAGACACGCTGCTTGCCCAAGCGATCCAGGCACTCGCCGCCGGCAACGCGGTGCTGGCCGTTGCACCGGGCGCACCGGCGGCGCTGTCTGCGCTGACCGGCAAGGGCCTGCCGCTGGCCGCCATCGACGGCCGTCCGGATCCGGTCGAAGCGCGCTCGCTGCACGTTGACGTCGTCGCCTTCTCGGGCACACCGGAGGCTGCCCGCATCGTGCGCAAGGTCATCGCTGACCGCTCAGGGCCAATCGTGCCGCTGGTCAGCGAGGTGCTCAACCCGGCGGCCTATGCGCATGAGCGCGCCGTCTGTGTCGACACCACCGCAGCGGGGGGCAATGCCAGCCTGCTGGCCGGCTCCTGACGGGCCGGCTGCTCACACCTCTTCGGGTGCGCAGCCGAACTTCAGCAGATTGCCGTGTGGGTCCCGGATATGGAATTCCTTCATGTTCCACGGCCGCACCGTGAACGGACTGAGTTGCCTCACACCGCGCCCTGAAAATTCGGCATGCAGCGCCGGCACCTCGCCGCCCCTGATATAGCAGGAGGAAACTTCGGGAAGTTTGCGGTCATCGCTCTTCCAGAAATGGATCTCGATGTCTCCCCGGCGCACGATCAGATAGTCGTCCATCTCCGGCTCGACGACACCAAAGCCGAGCTTATCGCGGTAGAAATCGCGCGTTGCCTCGATGTCGGGCGAGGGCAGGATCGGAATGCTGCGCGCAGGATCTTGGGCAGGCATTGCCATCTCAGGCCCCTTCCACGACGGAAAAGCCCTCGAACTGCGGATGGCCGAGATAGTGGACTTTCGTGGTGCCGACATTTCTGTGGGCGGCGCGGAAATTCTCGGACTTGGTCCAGGCGACGAAATCATCGCGGCTCGCCCACACCGTGTGCGAGGCAAACAGCGTGTAGCCTTCGGCCTCGTTGACCGGGCCACGCAGCAGATGGAACTCCCGGAAACCTTTCATCTGTGCAAGGCTGGAATCGCGGTTCTTCCAGACGGCTTCGAAATCGGCTTCCGAGCCGGTCTGCACCTTGAAGCGGTTCATGGCGATGTACATGGAGGTTCCTTTCATTCGGGTGTTGATCGTTGACGCCGCGACAGTTTCAAAATGGGCCGATTTCGGCCTCGAACGCTAAACTCTTGCTCGCGGCCTGTGGTGGAATTGGAGAAAAAGGAGCTGCCTTGCGCACGATGCCGAGCGCGACCTTGTCGAAGTTCGGCGATCCAGAGCTTTGCACAATGCGCAGGTCATCAATGCCGCCGCGGCTGCCGATGACGAATGTCACAACGGCATTGTTGCGAGCGGCCAACTGTACCGAAGGCGGGACGCCGCGATTGACACGGCTGAGCTTTCGGAAGACGTCGCCGCGGTAATTGTCTTCCGCCGCGCTGCCTGCCTCCTTCTGTTTTTTGCCCTTGCTGGCCGCCTGCGCCAATCGGTCCTGGCCATTTGCCGTGCCACGCTTCTCATCCGCTTGGCTGGTGCTGGGCGGGGCGGCTGCCGGAGTTGGCCTGGCGCTGGGAATCGGTGGCTGCTCCGGGACGGCGACAGGCTCGGCCTGAACGGTCGGCTGTGGAGGGGTTTCAGTCTTTGCAACGATGCTCTTGTCATCGGCGCGCGGGGCTCTCGCCACCAGAATGTCCGGCGTGACGAAAGGCTGTTTGACAGGCGCTGACAAAGGCTCGACCGGCTGTTTGGCGGTTTCTTGAGCAGGTTGAGACGGCTCTGTTGGTGGCGTCGGCCTGGCCGCCTTTGAAGGCTCTGATTTGGTCGGCCGTGGATTGGGCACCAGCTTGATATTCACAGCCGCCGGATCCTGGTCCAGTGCGCTGCCGACCACCTTGTCTCCAGACTGATCACTGCCTTCCGACCGGATGGCGTCCTGGGAATCGAATGTCCCCGAGGGCGAAATCAGAAAACCCGCCGCCACCGCCGCATGGAGCAAACAGGAGACGATGATCGCCGCCGTCCATTTGCGGTTCCAGGCAGATGGCCGCGGCGGCGCAAGCGGCTCGGTTGGCACGATCGCCAGTTCGGCGCCGGGTTCGGGGAGGGGACTGATGTCACGCATGTCGCGGGACGAGACCTGCAGCGACCCGTGCGGACTTGTCAAATCAAGATCGCTTGGTCCAAACGACAAGCCGGCCAGGGGCCGTGCCACCGTGCTTTGCAGGAATGCGGGATGCAGTCCCATCTCAGACGCCGAAGGCGATACCGGTCTTGGTGTCGGTCTTGAGCTTGCGCATGCAGGCGTTCGGTTCGACGGCAGCGCCGGCGCATTCCGTCGCGCTGTTGATCAGCACACGGCTGACCTTGGCGCAGTCGGTGCCGGCCAGATCGAAGCGTGTCACCTTGGTCTTGCCCGCAGGCAATTCCTTGAAGTCGAGCACGGTCAGCCGGTCGACGACGCCTGTCTCGTTGAACAGGGCGATCTCGAACGCCGCCTTGGAGAGGTCGGCGCCGAGGTTGTTGCTGACCACGAAGGTCAGGCGGCAGCCCTTGTCGGAGGCTTGCGCGCCGTTGAGTTCGAGGGCCAGCGCCGACTGCTCAGCCCACGCCGAAACCATCGCAAGCGACATCGCCAACGTCGAGGTGAGCAGACGAAGGGATGTCCTCAAGCTCGTCATTGCCGTCAGCGTCCAAATCGCATCGTTGCCGCCAGCTTCAGCGTTATGCCCGGTTCATAGACCACGACCGTCGTGCTGCCGTTCAAAGGATTGGCGTATTTGACATCGAACAGATTGTCGGCGCGGAAATCGACCTTCAGATTGTCGGTCGCCTGATAGCTGGCGAAGGCGTTGACCAGCGTATAGTTCTTGGCCACTGCATTGCCTTTCGGCTTGCCATTGTACTGCACTTCGCCACCGACGGTCAGCTTGTCCTCGAGGAAGCGCAGGCCGAGTTGAGCCGTGACCTGTGAGGACGGGATGGTGGCAAGGTCTGCCCGGTCGCCTTCATAGGATATGGTGTGACCATTGATGATGGAGGCGGAAAGTCCGGCGTAGCCCCATGCCGCATCGTAAACCCCCTCCATCTCGAAGCCGTCGATCTTGGCCTTGGCAAAATTCTGGTACTGGAAGCAGATCGGGATGCCTGGGCCGAACGGGCAGCCGCTGGTCGGGTCGAACGGCGACAGCGTCACGCCGTCGATATAGTCATCGACATTGTTGTTGAAATAGGCCGCCTTGATGCGAAGCGCGTCGCCGGCCTCCAGGATGTCATTTTGCTTGTAGTTGACGCCGAATTCCGTCGTCTTGCCGGTTTCAGGCCGCAGATTGGGATTGGGCAGGAACGGGAAGGAAACACCGGCCGGATGGTTGCCGCTGATCAGCGTCTCCGTCAGCGAGGGCGAACGGTAGCCTTCCGCATAGGTGCCATAGAATTGCAGGCCGGCAAGGCCAGCGCTTTCGAAGGGCGAGACGCCGACAGTGATGCGCGGCGACACTCTATCGCCGGAAGTTTCGTGGGTATCATCCTTCAAGCTGTAATTGTCGTAACGCAGACCGGCGATGACTTCGAGCCAGTCCCAGGTGAGCTTGTCCTGGACATAGGCGCCGGAAACGTTGCGCTTGCCGGAAGGCGTGTAGAAGCTGTCACCACCGGCCGTGCCGCCGGTCTTGACGTTGTCGCCCGCCCAGTCACCGCCATAGGTCAGTTCGTGCGCGATGCCGGCGGTCTCGAATCTGGACGTGTTCCAGATGTCGATGCTGGTCGTGCCGACATCGAAGGTCGAGGTCGAACCTGTCGGCAGCACCACAGGCAGGCCAGTGACCGGATCGAAGCGTTTTAGCGGGACGAGGCTCGTCAGGTCGACGTTGGTCTTGTTGTAGGAGGTGTTGATGTGGAGATCGAGCCAGCTCTTGTCTTCGTCGGTGACGTTGTAGCGGGCTATGAATGTGTTCGACTTCAGGTCCACATCATTCACCGGCGCGCCACCGCTGATCTCGTTCCAGCCATCGCTTGAGCCGACCCAGCCGAGCTTCAGCTCACTGTTGTCGGTCGGTCGGATGGTGGTCTTGAGCAGGCCGCTGAGCACGTCGAAGCCAGTGCCCTTGACGCTGTCGCCATCGCCATCCTTGTAGTCGTCATAGTTGCGGTAGACGATGTTGCCGAGCGCATCCCAGTTCTCGTTGAAGCGATGGGCGCCGGATGCGCTGGTGGTCCAGCCCTTGCCATTGCTCTCATAGCTCCCGGTGACGGAGCCAGCCCATGTCTCGTTCGGCTTGAGGAAATCCTCGGCATCCTTGGTGTCGAAGAAGACCACGCCGCCGATGGCGCCCGAGCCATAGGTGTTGGCGACAGGACCGCGGATCACGTCGACGGATTTGACGAGCTCAGGATCGATGTAGAAGGTCGACTGCGTGCCGTGGTCGGAACGCTGGAAATTCTGGCGGGCGCCGTCGACGATAACCGCGACGCGACCGAAATCCTGCAGGCCACGGATGTTGATGCTGGTGCTGACACGCCTGGCGTCGGCCTGCGCCGCGACACCGGGCACACCAAGCAGCATCTCGTTCGGCGTCGTCGCCATGCGGCGGTCGAGTTGTTCCTGGTCGATATGGCTGGCCGAAGCCAGCGATTCGATCGCTGTCTCGCCGGTGCGGCTCAGCACCAGGATCTTGTCGAGCAGTGTTGCGCCCGCCGGGGCGGGCCTTGCCTCTTCAGCCTTCGGTGATTGCGCCGCTTGCTGGGCGCTGGCTGGTGGCGCCAGCAAAGCGACTGCCGCGACGCTTGCCAGCAAGGCTGCCATTGCTCTTGCCGTGGATCGCCCGCCGAGACCCTCATCAGACGGGCCAGTGTCAAACCGGCCGCGCCATTCCCAATTCATCAACCCCATGCCCCAACTCCAAAGTCCAGGTTCGGTGCTGGCTGGCCTGGGGCTCGCTGGCGTTTTTTGATCGTGTCCGGGGTCTTAAATGTTGACTCATTTACTCCGGTATTGCACTGACTAGTAAACATGATTATTATAGTCAAGAAATTAATCGGCATTTATGCAACGCCTGGCCAGGCGCCCGGCACAGGAAAGGGATCGATCCAGATGAACACACACAATCCCAATGACTTTCGCTATCGCGTCCGCCGTTCCGACGACACCTCCGCCCGTTTAGACCGGGTTCCGCTGGCGGTGCGAACGCTGTCCAGCAACACCCTGTTCCAGGGCGAGCACGAGATCGGCATCGAGCATCATGGCGCGCTCTACCGGCTCAAGATCACCCGCCAGGGCAAGCTCATTCTCAACAAGTAAGGCAAGGCAGTAGGGACGAAACATGGACCAGCGCGTAAAACCCGCCCCGCATGAAATCCGGCGGGCACGGACAGAGAATCCGAAGACGCGCGAGCGTGATCTGGCTGCCCAGCTCGGCATTTCGGAGGCCGAGCTCATCGCCGCGCATTGCGGCGACGGGGTTGTCCGCATCGAGCCGCGCGTCAACGATCTCCTGACCGGCCTCGAAGCAGTCGGCGAAGTCATGGCCTTGACCCGCAACGAAAGTGCGGTGCACGAGAAGATCGGCGTCTACGACAAGATCGTCACCGGCAACCACAATGCCATGGTGCTCGGCGAAAACATCGATCTGCGCATCTTCCCGAAAGTCTGGGCGCACGGCTTTGCCGTGGAAAAGCGCGATGGCGACGACATCCGCCGCAGCCTGCAGTTCTTCGACGCGGCGGGCGAGGCGGTGCACAAGGTGCATCTGCGGCCTGGCTCCAGTCTCTATGCCTACCAGAAGCTGGTCGCCGCGCTCGAATCGTCGAACCAGGAGTCGACGATCGACATTTCTGGACACATCCCCGACGACGAGGTCCATGGCGGGGAAACCACCGCCAATCTCGACGATCTGCGCGACCGCTGGAGCCGGCTGACCGACGTGCACCAGTTCTTCGGCATGCTGAAGACGCTGAAGCTCAGCCGCCGGCAGGCGGTGCGCATGGTCGGCCAGGACTATGCCTGGCTGCTCGACAATGACGCCGTCCGCGTCATGTTCCATCATGCCTCCGAGGGCGAGATGCCGATCATGTGCTTTGTCGGCAATCGCGGCTGCATCCAGATTCACTCCGGTCCGGTCAAATCCATCAAGCCGATGGGGCCATGGATCAACGTACTGGATGAGACCTTCCACCTGCACTTGCGCACCGACCACATCCATGAGGTCTGGGCGGTGCGCAAGCCGACCAAGGACGGTCATGTCACCTCGCTCGAAGTCTATGACGCAGACGGCAAGATGATCATCCAGTTCTTCGGCAAACGCCACGAAGGCGAGAGCGAGCGCGACGACTGGCGATTCTTGGCGGAACACCTGCCGCGCATCCCAAGCCCAACCGCAGCCTGAGGACGATACCTATGGTTTCCTTTTCCAGACTGGCGCCTGTTCTCAGGCTGGCGCTTGGACCGGCAATCGGTCTCTCCCTGGCTTTTGTCGCCTTGCAACCCGGCAACGCCGCCGAGGGTGCGACCGTCTTTGCCGATCGCTCGAAGATAGTTGCCATTGGCGGCTCCATCACCGAGATCGTCTACGCGCTCGGCGAGGAGAAGCATCTGGTGGCTCGCGATTCCACCAGCCGGTATCCGAAAGCCGCACTTGATCTGCCTGATGTCGGCTACATGCGCCAGCTGTCGCCGGAAGGTGTGCTGTCGGTCAACCCGACCGGCGTCCTTGCGCTGCACGGCAGTGGTCCCAAGGAAGCCGTCGATGTGCTGAAGAAGACGAGCGTCCCGTTCATCGAAGTGCCCGAACACTATAGCCACGAAGGCATCCTGGAGAAGGTCCGCATCGTCGGCAAGGCACTCGGCGTCGACGCCAAGGCCGAGGTGCTGGCCAGGGAGCTTGATGCCAAGCTCACCGCGGCCGAAAAGCAGACGGCCTCGATCAAGCAGCGCAAGCGCATCCTGTTCGTGCTGTCGATACAGGGCGGCAAGATCCTGGCGGCCGGCAGCGAGACGGCGGCCGACGGCATGGTCAAGCTGGCGGGCGCGGGCAATGCCGTGGAAGGCTTTTCCGGCTACAAGCAAATGTCCGACGAGGCGATCATCACCGCCAGGCCGGACGTGATCCTGATGATGAGCAATGCCGGGCCACCGGTATCGGACGACGAATTGTTCGCCAATCCGTCCATCGCCTCGACGCCGGCGGGTGCCGCACGCAAGCTGATCCGCATCGACGGCGCCTATCTGCTCGGCTTCGGGCCGCGCACGGCCGATGCTATCCACGATCTCGCCGTCTCGCTTTATGGCGGGCAGGTCACGGATTGAGCGGGCAGATCATGGTCGATCAATCAATCGCCGGCCCGGTGAAGGTGATGGCGGGTGCATCCGACGGCGATCGCTCGGATCGCGCCCGCATCGTCACTCTTCTGCTGTGCCTGGGGCTCGTCATCGCCGTGCTTTTGTCGCTGACGTCCGGAGCATCGGACGCATCGGCCGTCAATGTCATCAGCGACTGGCTGTTCGGCACCGTGCCTGATAACGCCGCGTTGAGGGCCCGCGACAGCCTGATCGTCTACGACATCCGCCTGCCGCGCATCATCCTGGGCTTGCTGGTCGGCGCAGCACTTGCCGTCTCCGGCGCTGTCATGCAGGGGCTGTTCCGCAATCCGCTCGCCGATCCCGGCCTGATCGGCGTTTCGGCCGGGTCCAGCCTCGGCGCGGTTGCCGTCATCGTGCTCGGTGCCACGGTGCTGGCGCCGGTGACGGCCTGGTTTGGCACGCTTGCGCTGCCATTGGCGGCATTCTGTGGCGGGCTCGCCACGACATTGGTGCTCTACCAGGTTGCCACGCGACGGGGACAAACCTCGGTTGCCACCATGCTGCTCGCCGGCATCGCACTGGCGGCGCTTGCCATGGCGCTGACCGGCATCCTGATCTTCATGGCCGACGACCGCCAGTTGCGCGACCTGACCTTCTGGCAACTCGGATCGCTCGGTGGCGCGACCTGGGCGAAGATCGCTTCGGTCGGACCGATCATCGTGCTGGCGCTGGCGGCGATGCCGTTCCTGGCGCGGGGCCTCAACGCACTGGCGCTGGGCGAGGCGACCGCCGGCCATCTCGGCATTCCGGTGCAACGGCTGAAGTACACGGCCATCATCGGTGTCTCGGCGGCGGTCGGCGCATCCGTCGCCGTCAGCGGCGGCATCGGTTTCGTCGGCATCGTCGTGCCGCATCTGCTGCGGCTGCTAATCGGTCCCGACAATCGCTACCTGCTGCCGGCATCGGCGCTGCTCGGCGCCTCGCTGCTGCTGTTGGCCGACGCCGCCGCGCGCACCATCGTGGCGCCGGCTGAATTGCCGATCGGCATCGTCACCGCGATCGCCGGTGCGCCGTTCTTCCTGTGGATACTGCTGCGCAAGCGCGGCGTCATTGATTTGTGAGATTCTGGGATTTGTGATTTGGGGACCTGTGAGGCTCGGATGATCGAGGCAAGGGACGTTTCCGTGGCGATCGCCGGCAAGCGCATCGTTGCCGGTGTCGATTTCGCTGCACGCCCCGGCGAAGTGGCGGCAATCGTCGGCCCCAATGGGTCCGGCAAGACGACCTTCCTCAAGGCGCTGTCCGGCGAACTTGCCTACACCGGACATGTCGTCCTCAACGGCGGCGATCTCTTGGCGATGAAGCCGGTCGAGATCGCCATCCATCGGGCCGTGCTGCCGCAGGCGACGACGCTGTCGTTTCCGTTCACGGTGCGGGAGGTGGTCAAGCTCGGCCTTGTCGGCGGCCGCTCGGGCGTCCTGCAGGGCGAGGACGCGCGGCTGCCGGAACGGGCGCTGGCGCGCGTCGACCTTGATGGTTTTGCTGGGCGTTTCTACCAGGAGCTTTCGGGCGGCGAGCAGCAACGTGTCCAGCTTGCGCGCGTGCTGTGCCAGGTCTGGGCGCCGGTGCTCGACGGCAAGCCGCGCTATCTGTTCCTCGATGAGCCGGTTTCCAGCCTGGATATCAAGCACCAGCTGATCATCATGAACATCGCCCGCGACTTCGCCAAAAGGGGTGGCGGTGTGGTCGCCATCCTGCACGACCTCAATCTGACGGCCATGTTTGCCGACCGGATTTTTGTCATGCATCGCGGCCTGCTTGCCGCCACCGGCTCGCCGCGGGACGTGCTCAGCGACGATCTGATCGAAAAAGTGTTCGACTGCCGGCTCAGGGTCGGCGTGCTGCCTGCCGGCGACATGCCATTCGTGTTGCCGCAGTCGACGGTCTGTTGATACTCAGGTGAGGCGGCCTGCGAATGGCGGTTTCCTGCGCTTCCGGTACTCACGTACCCGAAAGTACGCTCCGTTCGTTCTCGACTCAGCGTGACCTGATTCTCAACGGACCTACTCAGACTCGGGAGACTTGCTCAGGCAGCAGGTGCGCGGCGCTCCACCAGCATGTCGATACCGAGCAGGTTGCGCACATTCGGCCGCGCCGCCACGAGATCGGCGATCGTGTAGCGCTCCAGCACCGCGAAGAACGCGTTCAGCGCCTCGCGCAATGCCGAGTTCAGCGCACAGCTGTCGACCAGCGGGCATTCGGCGGCATCGTTCTCGAAGCATTCGGCCATGGCGAAGCTCTCTTCGGTCACGCGCACGACATCGAACAGGCTGATGGACTCAGCGGCACGGCCAAGCCTGACGCCGCCATTCCTGCCACGCACGGTCTCGACCAGGCCGTGCTCGACCAGCGGCTGCAGGATCTTGAACAGGAACAACTCCGACACCGAATAGGCGGCCGCGATCTCGGGGATGCGGCTCAATCGGTCATTGTTGGCGGCACAATACATCAGGATGCGCATGGCATAGTTGGTCTGGCGCGTAAGCCGCATTTTGTCCTCACAACGCGCTGGTGCGGTAGAACCGCGCCAGATTTCAAAACTTTACTGATGCGGCTTTGACTCCGAAATTTCGGATTCGCCACATTGGCCTGGGCGGAATATGGCCTATACCTTGGAACAATTCCAGACTAGCCGGGCACAATAGATGAACATTCTCGTCAACTTTGTGTGTGCATCTGGGCAAGGTGCGAGCGAAACCGGCTGTAACGGGCATTTCGCCTGACGAAACACTAAATAGGCCCGAGATTGACGAGGAGCAGCTCATCCATGTCACAATCGGTCCAGTCGCTGGCGCCTGTCCGTTTCGATGCCGACGCGGAGGCCAAGCTTTCCGCCTTGCGGTGGACAAAGTTTATCGCGGCGGCGGCGCTGGCGCTTTGCGTGCTGGTGTTTGCGCTCGCCAAGTCGTTCGAGCACACCTATCCGTGGCTCGGCTTCGTCGCGGCCTTTGCCGAGGCCGCGACCATCGGCGGTCTGGCCGACTGGTACGCAGTGGTGGCGCTGTTCAGGCGGCCGCTTGGATTGCCGATCCCGCACACCGCCATCATCCCCGAGAACCAGAACCGCATCGCCGACAATCTCGGCCGCTTCATCGAGGTCAATTTCCTGGCGCCCGAACCAGTGCGTGAAAAGCTTGCCGAGGTCGATTTCTCGGCGCTGGTCGCCGACTGGCTCGCCGATGCCGAACGTGCGGCCGGCCTGTCGCGCTTCGTCGTGCGGCTGGTGCCGCAGACGCTTGCCGCCGTCGAGCAATCCGGCCTGCGTGGTTTCGTCACCAGCCGCATGCTCGAGCAGATCGAAAAGGTGCCGCTGGCGCCGCTGGCGGCCGAGCTGTTGTCGGCGCTCACCGAGGACCGTCGCCACCAGAAACTTGTCGACGAATTCACCAAGGTGATCGGCCGGTTCCTAAACGACGAGCAGGCGCTGGCGACGATGCGCGAGAAGATCCGCGAGGAGTTGCCGTCGCTGTTCAACCTGTTCCGCGCCGACGCCTACCTGCTGAAGAAGATCGTCGCCTCGGCCGGTTCGCTGCTCGACGAGGTGCGGGCCGACCCAGAGCATCCAATGCGCGCCGAATTCGACCGTTTCGCTCAAGCCTTCATCGAAAAGCTCAGGACATCGAAGCAATATGCCAAGCGCGCCGAGAAGCTGAAACGCGATTTCCTGGCCCGGCCGGAGGTCAGGGGATTGGCCGGCGACATGTGGGCAAGCCTCAGCCAGTTCATCGAGCAGGACGCCAAGGCGCAGGAGTCGATCATCCGTACGCATCTCGCCAACATGTTCGTCGAGATCGGTCGCCATCTCGCCGGCGATGCGCAGATCCGGGCCGACATGAACCAGGGGTTCGTGGTGGCGCTCGCTTCGTTCGTGGAGAGCCAGAAGAGCGGCGTGTCGAAATTCATCGCCGACCAGGTCAAGCGCTGGGACCTGGCGCAGCTGACGCGGCTGATCGAGATGAACATCGGCAGGGACCTGCAATACATCCGCTTCAACGGCATGATCATCGGTGGGCTTGCCGGCGTCGTGCTCTATGTGGCCGAGCGGCTGTTCCTCGTCGGCTGACGCCCATTCGGCCCTGGACCGATTCCACTGCGTCCGAATGGACACGCAGCACTTCGGTGCTATTCTCCCGTCCGGGAGCCCAATCGGCGGCAACAGGGGAGAGAGACCATCATGGCCAAGCAACCGGAATCCGATTCCTTCATGGACATGTTCGGCAAGTTCGGCCGCGACCTGAAAGTGCCCAACGTCGATGTCGAGGCAATTCTTGCGCATCATCGCAAGAACCTCGAAGCGCTGGAAAAATCGGCCCGCGCCAGTGCCGCCGGCGCGACCTCGCTGTTGTCCAGGCAGCGCGAAATGCTGCAGGACACGCTGCGTGAAGTCACCGAGATGGCGCAAAGCTACCGGGCGCCGGGCAATCCGCAGGAACTGATGGCCAAACAGACGGAATTCGCGCGCAAATCCTTCGAGGCTGCGTTGAAGAACGCCGGCGAAGTGGCTGAACTGGTCAAGAAATCCGGCACCGAATCGGTCGACATCCTGCGCACGCGCATCAAGGAGGCGATGGAAGAAATCCGCGCCGGCTACGACAGGAAGTAGCGGTCTCCGGCCAAGGTGGCATTGTTGCCGCAGACAGCCCGAAAGCCAAAGAAATCCCGATTTACCCTGCCGTTGCGGTGGGCGGCATGGCATGATCGCGGCCGAAGTCGGCGGAACGGATTCGCGCAGGGCGAATTGACAGGGGCCGCCAGTTCGTGGTCCGGAGGCGTTGGAAGCTATCGGGAAACCAGGAATGACTGAAATACGGCCCAAGACGCCGCCGACCTACGAGCAATTGAGGACGATGGCCGGGCAGGAGCTTGGCGTGTCTGAGTGGACCACGGTCGACCAGAATCGTATCAACCAGTTCGCCGAATGCACCGGCGACCATCAATGGATCCATGTCGACCCCGTGAGGGCGCGACGGCAAAGCCCGTTCCGCACGACGATCGCACACGGCTACCTGACGCTGTCGATCATCGGCGCACTGGCGCTCGGCATGGGCATCGTGCCCGAAAACACCCAGGCCGCCTTCAACTACGGCTTCGACAAGGTGCGTTTCCTGGCGCCGGTCAAGGTCGGCGCGCGCATCAGGCTGCGCACCACGCTGCTGTCCATGGAGGACAGAGGCCCTGGCCAGTATCTGATGAAGGCGGCCAATACGGTCGAGATCGAAGGCGAGGAAAAGCCGGCGCTCACCGCTGAAACGCTGGTCATGCTCTACGAGCGCCGCAAACGGGCAGGGGCCTGAGCCTTACGAAACGCTGGGCTGCGCGCGGCCAACGGTGCGGGCCGAGAGCAGCGCAAGGAACAGCGCGACCAGTGCCAGTGCCGTTGCCGTCTGAAAGGTGACCTGCATTCCCCGGGCGGCGGCCACGGAACTCAGAATGTCTTGTTCCCCGGCCGATGCGATGGCGAAGACGACGCCCATCAACGATGCGCCGGTGATGAGGCCGAGATTGCGCGACAGATTGAGCAGGCCAGAGACGACACCGCGCTCGCCGGCGCCAACACCGGTCATGATCGCTGCATTGTTGGACGTCTGGAACAGCGCGTAGCCGATGCAGGTGACGGTGATCGGCACGACATAGCTGGCAATGCCGAGTTTCGTCATGGCGAGCGACAGCAGGAACGTGCCGATGGCAAGGCTGGCCAAGCCGGCAACCATCATCCTGTGGGCCCCGAAGCGATCGGTCAGGCGTCCGGCCAGCAGCGCCGACAGGGCCGACACGAGCGGACCGGTCGACAGCACGAGGCCGACCCTTGCGGCATCGAGCCCGAGCCCGCGCGACAGGTAGAACGGGGCAACCACCAGGGTCGCCATCATCACCGTTGCGACGACGAGGCTCATCGCCAGGCTGGCGCTCAACTGGAGGTCACGAAAGCTGGCAAGCTTGATCAAGGGGTTCTTCACTTTCGCCTGCGCTGCGGCGAACAGAACGACGCCGATGCCGGCAGCTATCAGCAGGCCGAGGTTGAGTGCGCCGAAATTGCCCCTGCCAAGCGTCATGGCCAGCGCATAGGCGGCCAGCGTCAGGGCCAGCAGGGCAGTGCCCACGGCGTCGAACTTGCCCCGATCAGCCTGGGCTGGCTTGCCGCGCGCCGGCAAGGCACGATAGGCGAGAGCGAAGGTGAGCATGCCCAGCGGCACGTTGACGAGGAAAATCGCCCGCCAGCCGAAGCCCGCGATCAGAAGGCCGCCGAGCGAGGGCCCAAGTGTCGTGCCGATTGCCGACATGGCGCCAAGCAGGCCCATGGCGCTGCCGGTTTTGGCCTTGCTCACCGTTTCGGCGACAAAAGCCAGCGTCAGCGCCATCATCAGCGCCGCACCAAGTCCTTGCACGGCCCGCGCGGCGATCAGCAGCCAGAGCGTTGGCGCCAGGCCGCAGAGTATGGATGCCAGCGTGAACAGCGCGATGCCGCCAAGCAGCAACGGCCGGCGCCCGAACATGTCGGCCAGCCGTCCGGCGCTGACAATCAATGTGGTGATGGCGAGCAGATAGGCCAGAACAACCCACTGCACCGACTGGAACGAAGCGCCGAACGCCTGCATCAGCGACGGCAGGCCGACGCTGGCAATGCTGGTTCCCAGCGACGACAGCAGCGTGGCGAGCGAAAGGCTCGCCAGCGCCCCGCGGGCGGATTGAGCCTGGGGCGGCACCGATAGGCGCTCATTTTGCTCTGCGATTGCCAAGGCGATCTCCTTTCCATCGGCTCCATAACCGGGGCTGTCGGAGATCTAGTCTCTTGGTTGATATGGCGGAAGGCGCAGCATTCGCATGTTATTCGTGCACCAAACGCCATATCATGTGCTATGATTCGCCGATGGCATCGCCCGATCTCAATTTGCTCGTCGCTCTCGACGTTCTGCTGGCCGAAGGCAGCGTGGCCCGCGCCGCCAATCGTCTCAGTCTCAGCCCCTCGGCGATGAGCCGGACGCTGGCGCGGCTGCGCGAGGCGACGGGCGATCCGCTGCTGGTTCGCGCCGGCCGCGGCCTGGTTCCGACACCGCGTGCGCAGGAGTTGCGGCAGCAGGCTGGTCGCGTCGTCCAGGATGCGGAAGCACTGCTGCGCCCTGCCAGGCTCCTCGACCTTTCGGACCTCGCCAGGACTTTCACACTGCGCACCAATGAAAGCTTCGTGGAAGAGTTCGCGCCGCGACTTGTTGCTCGCATCGAAGCGGAGGCGCCATGCGTGCGACTGCGTTTCGCGCCGAAGTCCGACAAGGATGTCACGTCGCTGCGCGAGGCGGCGGTTGACCTGGAAATCGGCGTCGCCGGTGAAACCGGGCCCGAGATGCGCATTCAGGCCCTGTTTCGCGACAGCTTCATCGGTGCCGTGCGCGCTGGCCATTCCTTGAGCGAGGGCGTCGTGACGGCCGAGCGCTACGCGGCCGGTCGCCACATCAGTGTTTCGCGGCGTGGCCGCGAGAAAGGGCCGATCGATGAAGCCCTTGAGCGGCTTGGACTCCAGCGGACTGTCGTGTGCATGGTTTCAAGCTTCTCGGCCACGCTTGCCCTGGCGCGTGCATCGGACCTGATCGCCAGCGTGCCCGAGCGGCACACCGAAGGCGCGCGCACCGGCATGCACAGCTTTCCGCTGCCGGTCGCCACCGTGGAGGTCACCATCTCCATGCTCTGGCATCCGCGTCTCGATGCCGATCCGGCGCAGCGCTGGTTGCGCGACTGTGTGCGCGAGGTCTGTGCGACATCTCGCTGACCACCTTGCAACATCAACGCGCCATCGCCGCCTCAACCACCTTGAAAATCCGTTCGTCCGCGCACTGGGCGACGTTGAAGCGCAGGAAGCGGCTGGCTGTCTGGGACAGGCTGAACGCATTGCCGGGCGCCAGCACGATGTTGTCGGCGAGAGCGCGGCGGGCGACTTCGGCCGCATCGACGCCATCCGGCAGGCTGCACCACAGGAACAGCCCGGCCGGCTGGTCGATCCAGGGCGTGATGCCGATTGCCTTCAGGCGGGTGCTCGTCTCGCCCATTGCGCGCGAAAGCCGCGCCCGCAGCAGATCCATGTGCTTGCGGTAGCTACCGTCCTTCAGCAGCGTCAGCACCAGTTCGGCCGCAAGCCGCCCGCCGCCGAAGGTGGTGGCGATCTTGAGATCGGTCAGGCGCTCGATCCAGTCGCGAGGCGCTGCGATGAAGCCGCAGCGAACCGACGCGGACAGCGTCTTGGAGAAACTGCCGATCTGGACGACCCGGCTCAGTCCATCGAATGCCGCCAGCCTGGGGGCGGGCGCATGTTCGAAATCGGCAAAGATGTCGTCCTCGACGATGGTCAGGTCGGATTGATCGGCGAGCTTGAGCAAGCGGTGGGCCGTGACTGGCGACAGGATCGCGCCGGTCGGGTTGTGGATGGCCGAATTGGTGATGTAGAGCCGAGGCCGGTGCTCGGCCAACGCCTGCGCGAACAGGTCGATGTCCGGCCCTGACTGCGTGTAAGGAACGCTGACGACCTTGGCGCGGTGGGCGCGCAGCAAAGCATGAAAATTGAAGTAGCAGGGATCGTCGACCAGTACCGTGTCACCGGGCTCGATCAGAAACCGGCACAGGAGATCGATGGCCTGCGTGCCCGATTCCGTCAGCATGATCTGTTCGGGAGAGGCTTCGATGCCATGCTCGGCCATGCGCCGAGCCAGCAGGTTCCGCAGCGGCGGCAGGCCGAGCGGCGTGCCGTAGTCGGCGAGCGCGACATCCTCGGCACGCGCCACGGTGCGCAGCGCGCGACGCAACCCTGCCTGGGGCATCCACGCGGCCGGCAGCCAGCCGCAGCCGGGTTTCAGACTGTCATCGCCTGCCTCCAGAGACTGGCGCGAGATCCAGAGCGGATCGACCGCGCGATCGAGCCGGGGACCGATCTCGGCCAGAGACAGCGGCGCCAGCGAGCCGGCGGCATAGAAGCCTGAGCCCGGCCGGGAACGGATAGCGCCTTCTGCGGCGAGCCGCTCATAGGCTTCGACCACGGTGGATTTGGAAACCTGCATGGATTTGGCGAAGGCGCGGATCGACGGCAATCGCGCTCCCGGCGTCAGGCTGCGCGCGGCAATCCGCTGGCGGACAGTCGCCATCACGCTCTCGACCAAAGTGACCGTGTCCTCAGTCTCAAGCGCTGTTATCGTCATCTGTACTGACTAGTCGACCATTACAGTTTTGCAAAATTGTACCCCATTGTCTCTGGCGACGCCATAGGTGCAGGCCCGATAGAGGGCGAAACAAACGGAGCCTGTGATGGACAAGATGGCGAGCGGCTGGGTGAACGGATTCGTCGGCGTGCTGATTTTCAGCGGCTCGCTTCCGGCAACGCGCGTCGCTGTGATGGATTTCGATCCAACCTTCGTGACATCGGCCCGCGCGGCGATTGCCGGACTGCTTGGTCTCGCCCTGCTGCTGGTGTTCCGCCAAAAGCGCCCGGAGCGAGGGGATCTGCTGTCGCTGGTCATCGTCGCGCTCGGCGTGGTGGTGGGTTTTCCCCTGCTGACGGCACTGGCGCTCAAGCACGTCACCTCGGCCCACTCCATCATCTTCGTCGGCCTGCTGCCGCTGGCGACGGCGATTTTCGGCGTGCTGCGCGGCGGTGAACGTCCTCGCCCGGCGTTCTGGCTGTTCTCGTGCGTGGGCAGCGCGCTTGTCGCGGGCTTTGCCCTGATGCAGGGCGTGACAGCCTCGCCGGTCGGCGATGGTCTGATGCTGGCCGCCATCGTCGTCTGCGGCCTGGGTTATGCCGAGGGTGCAGCGCTGTCGCGCAAGCTCGGCGGCTGGCAAGTGATCTGCTGGGCGCTGGTGCTGTCGCTGCCGATCATGCTGTTGCTGACTTTCGCGACGCTGCCGCCATCCTTTGCCAGCGTCGGCTCCAACGCCTGGATCGGGCTCGCCTATGTCTCGCTGTTCAGCATGCTGATCGGCTTCGTGTTCTGGTACCGCGGCCTTGCGCAAGGCGGCATCGCCGCCGTCGGACAGTTACAGCTTTTGCAGCCGTTCTTCGGCCTGGCGCTGGCGGCGACGCTGCTGCATGAGCAGGTCAGTCCGCTAATGGTCGTCGTCACGCTCGGCGTGGTGCTGTGCGTGTTCGGCGCGAAGAAATTTGCCAGGTAGTTCCGGGGCGGCGGCTCCTTTCCCTAGAACTTCGTCACCACCCCGATGCCGATACCCTCGAAGCCGCCCATCGCCATCAAGGCCGCGGGCGCTTCTTCGAGGCTGATCTTCTTGCCGACCAGAAGTTCGGGCTTGAGCTTGCCGTTGCGGATCATCTCCATCATCGCCTGGTAGCGATAGGCCTGCATGCCGTGGCTGCCGAGGATCTCGAGCTCGAAGGCAATCACCTTGTCCATCGGCACCTGCGGGCGGGCGTGCTCCCCCAGCATCAGGCCGACCTGCACATGGCGGCCGCGCCGGCGCAGGTTGGCGATCGAATTGAACGAAGTGGTGGGATGGCCGAGCGCGTCCATCGACATGTGCGCGCCGCCATTGGTGATCTGCTTCACGGCCTTGACGACATTCGGCGTTTTCGACGCGTTGATGGTGGCGACGGCGCCGATCCTCCTGGCGAAATCGAGCTTCTCGTCGGTGAGGTCGATGGCGATGACATTGGCGCCCATCGCGCTGGCGATCATGATCGCCGACAGGCCGACGCCGCCGCATCCATGCACGGCCACCCATTCGCCCGGCGTCACCCGACCCTGATCGACGATCGCGCGAAACGAGGTCACGAAGCGGCAGCCGAGGCTGGCGGCGGTGGCGAATTCCATCTCGTCGGGTAAGCGCACGAGATTGGTGTCGGCGTGTTCGATGGCGACATATTCGGCGAACGAGCCCCAGCCGGTAAAGCCGGGCTGTGTCTGATGTTCGCAGACCTGGTGATTGCCCGAGGTGCATTCGAAGCAGTGGCCGCAGCCGACGGCGAACGGCACGGTGACACGCTCGCCGGCCTTCCAGCGTGTGACATGCTTGCCGGCGGCCACCACGACACCGGCCAGCTCATGGCCCGGCACATGCGGCAATCGGATGCCGTCGTCATGTCCCATCCAGCCATGCCAGTCGCTGCGGCACAGCCCGGTCGCCTCGACCTTGATGACGACGCCATCGGCAGCCGGTTTCGGATCGGGAACGGTCTGGATCGTCGGCGCTTCGCCGAATTTCTCGAAGACGACGGCTTTCATTGGCAACTCCCAACCTTCAAACGGCCTGTGGGAAACGATAGCCGATTCCCTGTGCGGTCAAGCGGAAATCGATTCCGCCAGACGGGCTGACCGGGTCGCGCCGGTACCGGCGCTACCCGTCGGCGGCCTTACTCGGCATCGATCTGGTTCTGAGGAGCCGCCTTCTGGAACGCCGAAAGGGCCATGCAAGCGGCGTTGATGCGCGCGATCGTCGGGTAAGGCGTCATGTCGAGGCCGAAGCGGGCATTGCTGGTGACCTGCGCGGCCAGGCAGATGTCGGCCAGGCCCGGCATGTCGCCATGGCAGAATGCTCCGGTCTCGGCCGCGGCAGCCAGGATCTTTTCCAGCGGCTGAAAGCCCTCATTCACCCAGTGACGGAACCAGTTGGTGATGTCCTCGTCGCCGGCGCCGAATAGAGTGCGCAGCGAGGTCAGCACGCGCAGATTGTTCACCGGATGGATGTCGCAGGCGATCATCTGCCCCAGCATCCTGACCCGCGCCCGGCCAGGCGCATCCTTCGGCAGCAGCGGGGGTTCGGGACGGGTCTCGTCGAGGAATTCGATGATCGCCAGCGATTGCGTCAACAGCGTTCCATCGTCGAGGATCAGCGCCGGCACCAGACCCTGCGGATTGACCGCGAGATAGGCTGGCTCCAGATGCTCGCCGTGGCGCAAATGATGCGGGACATAATCATAGCTCAGCCCCTTCATCTCCAGCGCAATCCGCACCCGATAGGAGGTGGAGGAGCGATAGTAGTTGTGCAGGACGATGTCGCTCATGCGCTTACTTCGGCTGGCCGACGGTGATTTCGATCGTGCCGATGCCGTCGACGCCGCCAGTCATCGTGTCGCCTGGGCCTACCGCGCCGACGCCGGCCGGCGTGCCGGTGAAGATCAGGTCGCCGGGTTCCAGTTCCACCGCCTCGCTGCAGATCGATACGATATCGGCGATCGGCCAGATCAGTTCGGCGAGGTCGGCATCCTGCCTGACCTTGCCATTGACGGCGAGCCAGATGCGACCCTTTTGCGGGTGGCCGGCTTTCGCCGCGGGGACCAGCGGGCCGCAAGGCGCGGAGCGGTCGAACGCCTTCGACCAGTCCCAGGGCCGCGCCGTCTTCTTGGCTTCATCCTGCAGATCGCGGCGGGTGAGGTCGATGCCGACGCCATAACCCCAGACATGATCTAGAGCCCGCTCACGCGTGATGCGGAAGCCTGGCTTGCCGATCGCAGCGACCAGTTCGATCTCGTGGTGCAGATTGCCGGTCAAGGGTGGGTAGGGGATGGTGGTGCCGGAATCGACCACCGCATCGGCCGGCTTGGTAAAGAAGAAGGGCGGATCGCGCTCGTCATTGCCGAATTCGCGGGCATGCGCCGCGTAGTTGCGGCCGACGCAGAAGATGCGGCGCACCGCAAAACGCTCGGGCGAGCCGGCAACGGCCACCGATGATGTTGCGGGCGAGGGAAGGACGAAGGCGGTCATGTGGGTCTCTGCTTGGTTGCCGGAACATTCGGCCGATTTGTGCGGCCGGGCAAGGCGAATGGATCGAGAAAGCGCCGACGGCGCTTTCCGACGGAGATGGCGATGTACTATTTGGCAATAATCTGGCCATGGTCGCGAGGGTATTCTAAAGCGCGTCGCGTTTGAACGGATTTGAGGCGACGCGCTTTAGGTCTTTGTCTCCTGCATGTCGTTCACCCAAAACCGGGGCCACTTTTGGGCGACATGCATCAATCGCCCCTAACTGAAATGAACCCCATGACCGCAATCCACGATCGCGCCCGGTTCCTCATCATCGACGACCACCCGCTGTTTCGCGAGGCGCTGCACAGCGCGGTGCAGATGGCCTATCCGGAAGTCGACACGGTGGAGGCGCGCTCGATCAGCGAGGCGCTCGATCTTCTGGCCGGCGCCAAGCCGTTCGATCTGGCGCTGCTCGACCTCAGCATGCCCGACGTGCACGGCTTCGACGGACTGCTGCAACTCCGAACCCGCTATCCGCGCCTACCGGTGGTTATCGTCTCGGGCTATGAGGAGCCGAAGATCATTTCCGAGGCGCTGTCCTACGGTGCCGCCGGCTTCATCCCGAAATCGGCGCGCAAGAGCGACCTCGCCGCCGCCATACGCTCGGTGATGGAAGGTGCGATCTATGTGCCGGAAACCTATGAAGCCCGCACGCCCGACGCCGACAGCATCGACCGCGCCGACATGGTGCAGCGCCTGTCGACGCTGACGCCGCAACAGCTGCGCGTGCTGCAGATGCTGCGCCAGGGTCTGCTCAACAAGCAGATCGCATACGAGCTGCAGGTGGGCGAGACCACGGTCAAGGCGCATGTCTCCGAAATCCTGCGCAAGCTCAACGTGTATAGCCGCACGCAGGCGGTGATCGAGGTTTCGAAGCTGGACAATGCGGAGTTGTTTCGGGATCAGGCGGGGTTTTGAGTTTGTCCACAGCGATGGTCAGGAGAACATGGCAAAAAGTGCACTGTCACCGCGATTCACCCGAATTTGAACCGCTCCTTGGCCGCACTAAATACCAACTTAGTGTCCGTGTCCGACCCTGCATCTCCATTACAAAAAGGCGTGCGACCTTGGAGTAACGACGCCGGCTTTCCTAGACATTCAAGAATCCCATTGATCATTCGCTAAGCCAGTAGATGCGCCAGCAGCGCCCTCAATTGCGCCGGCTTCAGCGGCTTGCGCATCAGTTCGATGCCGCCGGTGCGCGCCGCCTTGGCGACGGCTTCGGAACTGTCGGCGGTGACGATCAGGGCCGGCACGGCGCGGCCGAGATAGTCGCGGACCTCGGCGATGGTGGCCGTGCCGAGGTCGCCGCCGTCGAGATGCTGGTCGGCAATGACGATGTCGGGCACCCAGTCGGTATCGCCCAGCATATCGAGGGCGTCGTCGGTCGAGGTCGCGGCCCGCACCAGGCATTGCCAGCGTTCGAGCAGGAAGGTCATGGCCTGCAGCACCTCGACATCGTTCTCGATCAGCAGCACCTTGGTGCCGAACAGGCCGTAGCCGCGCGGCCGTTCCATGTCGGCGCTGTTGGCGATGGCGTCGGCCGGGGCGCCGAGGCCGACCGGAACATCGATGTGGAAGATCGTGCCGCGCCCGACCTTGGATGAAAATGTCACGGGATGGCCTAGCGCGCTGGCCATGCGGCGCACGATGGCAAGCCCGAGCCCGAGACCGCCGCCGTCCAACTCCGCATTGGCCGACGAGGTGCCGCGATGGAATTCCTCGAAAACCGCCTCGCGCTGGTCTTCGGGAATGCCGCAGCCGGTATCGGCGACGTCGATGCGGATGGTGTCGCCACGATGCCTGGTGCCGACCAGCACACCGCCGGAGCGTGTGTAGCCCAGCGCATTGGAGAGAATGTTCTGCAGGATGCGGCGCAGCAGCGTGCGGTCGGAGCGGACCACGGCGTTGACCGGCCGGAATTTCAGCGACAGTCCCTTCAGTTCCGCCACCGGCAGGAAATCCGAGCGCAGCGACGAGAACAGCGCTTCCAGGCTGACGTCGCCGGTGTCGGGTTGCACCACGCCGGCGTCGAGCTTGGAGATGTCGAGCAGGGTGCGAAGCAGGTCCTCCATCGTCTCCAGCGAGCGCTCGACTTGCCGCACCAGCTTCCTGCCCTCGTCACTGGTTTGCACTTCGGCCAGCGCCGAAACCGAGAGGTGGGCCGCGTTCAGCGGCTGCAACACGTCGTGGCTGGCGGCGGCGAGGAAGCGGGTCTTGGACAGGTTCGCCAGTTCGGCGTTTTCCTTGGCGGCGCTGAGGTCGATGTTCGACTGCTCCAGCCGGCGCAAGGTCGAATGCAGTTCCTCGGTGCGCGTGCGCACCCGATTTTCCAGCGAAATCGCGGTTTGGAACAGCGAGAAGGCATTGCCTTGCTGGTCCATCGACCGCTCGACGCGGCTGACCAGTGCGGCGTTGATCTTTTTCAGCTTTTCGAGATCGTTTATGTCCCTGAGCGGCATCTTATTCCGCCGCCTGTCGTTCGCCAAAGGCGATGCCGGTGAAGGTCTGGTTCAAATGCATCGACCGGTATTGTTCGCCATAAGTGCCGAAGCCGATGACATTGTTGACCCGGTAGAGCTCCGAGATATCGCGAAACACCTGGCGGTTGTGCGCGTCCAGGCGGCGCAGCACGCAGTCGAAGCCGAGGATCATGTCGATGCCGCCAAGCCGCTCCTCGACATCCCTGAGCGCGGCGCGCGTCGATTCGACCATGTCCTTGGGCTGGGCGATCGACAGCACGACCCCGTCGTCTATGGCGCAGAAGAACGACAGCGAGCCATCGGGATGCATCTTCTGGATCGACCGGCAATAATACTCGCCCCCCACCTTCACCACCACCGGATGCGAGGCGAAACTCAGCGGCGTCAGCGTCTGCGCGACGATGCCGACGGACGCGGCATATTCCTCCGCCGCATTGGTGGCGTTGAACTCGCGCACGATGCGGTGATCGGGATCGGCCGAGGTCACCACCAGCTTCTCGTCGGTGGGAACGAAATTGTCGGTCTTGAAGACGTGGAAAGGGATTTCGGTGGCGATCAGCACGATGATGGCGCTGTCGGAGGTGACGTCGCCGTTCGAGATCAGGCGCGTCGTCTCGAACTTCAGGTCGTCGCCGGCCGAGCCGCCGAGCAGCGGTATGTCGTCGAGGCCCCAATGGATGGCCGAACTCACCGCTTCCTCGGCATAGCAGAGCCCATCGATGAAGCAGAGCGCGAACGTGCCTTTGGTGCGGTCGCAACCCAGGCGCGCGCGCAGCGACCGCCGCAAGGCCTCGACCTCGCTGGTGATCCTGTCCATGCCCGACGAGGACAGATCGTCGACCATCACGCTGACGGCGGTGAACGCGGCGGACGGAAGCAGCATGGCGAGCACGTGGCCATCCTCGAGGCCTTGCGGCGTGATCTCGCCGGCGGTCGAACAGCCCGCGTGATGAAGCGCCGGCGCGTGGCTCATGAGCGCCCGGGAAAGGGTGTCGGCCTCGACCAGGCTCTGGGAAAAAAACAGGAGTGCGAAGCCGGCGTCGATTGCCGCAGCCTCCAACGCGATCGCCTTGGCGAATGCGTCCATGTCGGGCTCATCCGTGGTGAGCGCCGACAGGCCGCATGCATAGCGCGTCCGTGAACTGGCCAGCCGTGTTCTCCGCATTTCCTCCGACGCTGTTTTATGCGCGGCTGTTTTTACATGCTTCTGGCGCGCGGGCGTCTGACAACATTGTTGCCCTCAAACCCTGTTTTGGCAATGGGCGACCGGGGTCGCACGTTGGGGCTCGGCCATGACCGAAAGTACAAGGTAACGAGTTTGCGACGTGCTGTTTTTTGTCGATTGTGCAGTGTACGAATAACCATGGCCGAAGCGCCAACACCGCGTCGGCAGCGTGATGACCAAGGTTGATACCCAGGGAGGAAGCATGTCGGACGTTTCGTTGATGGTGAACGGAAAACGGGTCAGCGGCGCTGCCGAGGATCGAACGCTTCTGGTTCACTTCCTGCGCGAAAATCTCGGCCTTACCGGAACGCATGTCGGTTGCGACACCTCGCAATGCGGCGCCTGCGTCGTCCATGTCGACGGCAAGGCGGTCAAATCCTGCTCGATGCTCGCGGTACAGGCCTCCGGCTCGACCGTGGTGACGATCGAGGGCTTGGCCAATGGCGCCGATCTGCATCCGGTGCAGGCCGCCTTCAAGGAACATCACGGGCTGCAGTGCGGCTTCTGCACGCCGGGCATGATCATGACGGCGACAGACATGATCAACCGCCACCCCGAAGGCCTCGACGAAGCGACGGTGCGCACCGAACTCGAGGGCAACATCTGTCGCTGCACCGGCTACCACAACATCGTGAAGGCGATCCTTGCCGCATCGAAGACGATGTCCAAGGGGTCGAAGGGCAAGGCCAGGCAAGCGGCGTGAGAAGGAAGTGGGTAGCGAACAGGGAGTAGCGAATAGTCAGCAGTCTGACGAAACGCCACCTCACCACAATTCGCCATTCACTACTCGCTATTCGCTATTTCAGCATTTCGGGAGGAATTTCTGATGGGCATTGAAGGTGTTGGCGCTCGGGTCGCGCGCAAGGAAGACAAACGATTCATCACCGGCGCCGGCCGCTATGTCGACGACATGGTGGTTCCCGGCATGAAGCACGCAGCCTTCGTGCGCAGCCCGCACGCGCATGCGCAGATCAAGAAGATCGACGTCAAAAAGGCTCAAGCGATGCCCGGCGTCATCGGCGTGCTGACCGGCAAGGAGCTCAAGGCCGACGGCATCGGCAACCTCATCTGCGGCTGGATGATCCACTCCAAGGATGGTTCCCCTATGAAGATGGGGGCGTGGTCGCCACTTGCTTTCGACCGGGTCCGATACGTCGGCGATGCCGTCGTCATCGTCGTGGCCGAGACCAAGGGGCAGGCGCGTGATGCCGCCGAGGCGGTCGAGATCACCTACAAGGAGCTGAAGGCCGTCGTCGATGCCTCGAAGGCGATGGACAAGGGCGCGCCGCAGATCCACCCCGAGGCCGACAACAACCTGATCTTCGACTGGGACATCGGCAATGCCGACGAGACGGCCGCGGCGTTCAGGAAGGCGGCCCATGTCGTCAAGATGGATATCATCAACAATCGCCTCGTGCCCAACGCCATGGAGCCGCGCGCGGCTCTTGGCCACTACGACAAGGCAGAGGACCACTACACCTGCTGGACGACCTCACAAAACCCGCATGTGGCGCGGCTGGTGATGAGCGCGTTCTACAATGTCGCGCCGGAAAACAAGCTGCGCGTCATAGCGCCCGATGTCGGCGGCGGCTTCGGCTCGAAAATCTACATCTATCCCGAAGAGATCGTCTGCCTGTGGGCGTCGAAGAAGACCGGCGTGCCGGTCAAATGGGTGGCCGACCGCACCGAGAGTTTTTTGACCGACGCACATGGCCGCGACCATCACACCCATGCCGAAATGGCCTTCGACAGCGATCACAAGATCCTCGGCCTGAAGGTCGAGACCAAGGCCAATCTCGGCGCCTACATGTCGCTGTTCTCGTCGGCGACGCCGACATACCTCTATGCGACGCTGCTGTCGGGCCAGTACAACATCCCCGCCATCCACGCCAATGTGAAGGCGATCTACACCAACACCGCACCCGTCGATGCCTATCGCGGGGCAGGGAGGCCGGAAGCAACTTTCGTCATGGAACGCATGATGGAGACCGCCGCGCGCCAGTTCGGCGTCTCACCCGCCGAGTTGCGCCGCAAGAACTTCATCACCTCGTTCCCGCACCAGACGCCGGTCATCATGTGCTACGACGCCGGCGACTATGCCGCTTCGCTCGACGCGGCGATGAAGGCGTCGGACTATGCCGGCTTTGCCAAGCGCAAGGCTGCCGCAGCCAAGAAGGGGCTGCTGCGCGGCATCGGCATGAGCTGCTACATCGAGGCCTGCGGCATCGCGCCCTCGGCGGCCGTAGGTTCACTGGGCGCCGGTGTCGGCCTCTGGGAATCAGCGGAAGTGCGGGTCAATGCCGTCGGCACGATCGAGGTGCTGACCGGCTCTCACAGCCATGGCCAGGGCCATGAGACGACCTTCGCGCAACTGGTCAACGAACGCTTCGGCGTGCCGCTCGATTCGGTCTCGATCGTCCATGGCGACACCGACAAGGTGCAGATGGGCATGGGCACCTATGGCTCGCGCTCGGGTGCTGTCGGCATGTCGGCCATCGTCAAGGCGCTCGACAAGGTCGAGGCCAAGGCCAAGAAGATCGCCGCTCATCTGCTCGAAGCGGACGAGGGCGACATTATCATCGAGAACGGCGCGCTGAAGGTCGCCGGCACCGACAAGAACGTGCCATGGTTCCAGATGGCGCTCGCCGCCTACACCGCCCACAATCTGCCGGGCGGCATGGAGCCCGGGCTGAAGGAAACGGCGTTTTATGATCCGTCGAACTTCACCTTCCCGGCCGGCTGCTACATCTGCGAGGTCGAGGTCGATCCGGAAACCGGCATGACCGAGATCATCCAGTTCGTCGCCGCCGATGATTTCGGCAACATCATCAACCCGATGATCGTCGAGGGCCAGGTGCATGGCGGACTGGCGCAAGGCATCGGCCAGGCGCTGCTCGAAGGCGCCCACTATGACAATGGCGGCCAGCTGCTAACCGCGAGCTTCATGGATTACACCATGCCGCGCGCCGGCGACCTGCCGTCGTTCAAGGTCTCGACGTCGAACACGCCATGCCCGGGCAATCCGCTCGGCATCAAGGGCTGCGGCGAAGCCGGCGCCATCGGCTCGCCGCCGGCGGTGATCAACGCCATCACCGACGCCATCGGCAGCAACGATCTTGCCATGCCGGCATCGCCGTCCACCGTGTGGGCAGCGATCCGCGCGACGACGAAACACTGAGGAGGAACGAGCATGTATTCGGTCAACTATCACCGCGCCGCCTCGGTCGCCGACGCCGCCAAACTCGTCAAGGCGGGCGATGCGAAGCTGCTTTCGGGCGGCATGACGCTGATCCCGGCGATGAAGACACGGCTTGCCGCGCCCTCCGACCTTGTCGACCTGTCGAAGATCAAGGAGTTGCAGGGGGTCAAAGTGTCGGGCAAGACGGTGACCATCGGCGCCGCGACCACGCATTACGACGTTGCCAATGACGAGAAGCTGAAGAAGGCCTGCCCGGCGCTTGCCCATCTGGCGTCGCTGATCGGCGATCCGGCGGTGCGCCACCGGGGGACGATCGGCGGCTCGATCGCCAACAACGATCCGGCGGCCGACTATCCGGCGGCGCTGCTGGCGCTGGGCGCCACTATCGTCACCAACAAGCGCGAGATCGCCGCAGACAAGTTCTTCAAGGGTCTGTTCGAGACGTCGTTGAAGGACGGCGAGATCGTCACTGCGGTCAGCTTCACCGCGCCGGCCAAGGCGGCCTACGAAAAGTTCCGCAACCCGGCATCGCGCTACGCGATCGTCGGGGTGTTCGTGGCCAAAGGCAAGGATGGCGTCAGCGTCGCCGTCACTGGCGCCGGTGATGACGGCGTCTTCCGTTCGAAGGAGATTGAGGCGGCACTGGCCAAGAATTTCGCGGCCTCGGCGCTCGATGGCGTGAAGGTGCCGGCGAAGAATTTGATGACCGACATCCACGCCTCGGCCGATTACCGCGCCAATCTGATCGCGGTGATGGCCAAGCGCGCGGTGGCAGCGGCCAACGCCTGACGTTATCAGCGCCGCGCACAAGGAAAGGGGCCACTGCGGCCCCTTTTTCGCCTGCGGTGACTTGCAGCCGTCCAGTTGCCGATGGAATCGCCGCCGCGCGCCAACCGTTTGCTCGAAGCAATTCCCGTCCATACTTCGCCAGGAACTGCGTCAGCGACAATCTCGCACTTGCACAAAGCGATATTGCACTGCACTATGCCGGTGACCAAACGCGAGCCGGGTTGTTAGTGTCGATCACGGCCTGCGACCCTTTCAGCATCTTTCAATGCGAAGGGAGCCGGCATGACCGACATCTCCGCGACGCATGTCGTTGCGTCCCGACCCGTCGCCGACAGAGCGGCCAGAACAAGACTGGCCTATCTCGATGGCTGGCGCGGCCTGTCGATTGCCCTGGTGCTGATCGGCCATTTCTTTCCTGTTCCCGGGATCAATCTGGGTGTGCTGGGCGTCGAATTCTTCTTCGTGCTCAGCGGCCGGCTGATGAGCGAGATCCTGTTCATCGAGCGCTACCCGCTGAAGAAGTTCTTCAAGCGCCGTTTCTCCCGCATCTATCCGGCACTTCTGGTCTTCGTGGTCGTCGCCATGATTGCGCTCTCCGGCACATTCATCGCCTTCAAATGGAAGGCGGCGCTGACCGCGCTGACATTCACCTACAATTATGCCGGCATTCTCGTCACGCGGGCGGGCGCGCTCGACCATATCTGGTCGCTCTGCATCGAGGAGCACGCCTATATCATCCTGGCGCTGATCAGCGTCGTCGTCTTAAGCCGCTCTCGCGTCGTCGTGCTGCTCTTGGCGCTGGCCTTGCTTGCCATGGCCAACGGCGCGGTTTCGTACTGGGTGTTCGGGATGGACTACGAAACCACCTACTGGCGCACCGATGTGCATATCGCCTCGATCCTGCTGTCGGCCTCGATCTGCCTGCTCAAGGCCGATGGCAGGCTGCCGGCGATCTTCAGAGGCAGGCAAGTGGCTCTGGCGGCATCGGTCTTCGCCGTTCTTCTGTTCCTCGATCCAGTACCGACGCCGATCCACTATCTCTTCGCGGTGCCGCTGCTGGCGCTGGCCGTCAACGCACTCGATTTCAGCCCGCGCTATCTGACTGGATTGCTGTCCTCCTGGCCGATGGCGACGCTCGGGCTGTGGTCGTACTCGCTGTATCTGTGGCAGCAGCCGTTCTACAAATTCGTCTATGAGCAAGGCAGCGCTCCGATCCCGATGCTGGCCGGGGTCTTTGTCTGCGCGCTTTGCAGCTACTACATCGTCGAGCGACCGGCACGCGAATGGCTTAACCGCAACTGGTAATGCCGCAGCGCTGTCGGCGCTAAGCCGACCGGCGCTTCTTGTCCGTCAGATACCGCTTGAGGCCGGCTTCGCCGCGCGGCGTCGTCCAGCGATGGTTCCAGGCGAAGGCCTGCCGTAGCAGCGGTGCGAGGAATTTGAGGATCGGCCGCAGCACCGTGACCTGCCAGGTCAATTGCACATGGGTGCCGGTGCCGGACGGCGACAATTCCGCCCGCCACAGCCCGTCGAAATCGCCAAGGGTTTTCACCACCACCAGCCTGCCGGGTTCGAGTTCGGCGGCCTCGATGATGAAGTTCAGCTCGTAGGGCAGGGCGCCGCGAGCCCGCGCCCTTGCGCGAGAACCGATGGTCGCCTTGCCCTTCCTGTCGAGCGGCACCACCTCCTTGTAGACATCGCCCCACCAGATCGGCAGCAGTTCGGCATCCGAGAGCACCTCCCACACTTCCTGCGGTGTGCCCTCGGGGATGTGCCAGCTTTCGTCGAAGCGAAAGACGTTGCTCGGCATCGCGTTTCCTCCGGTTGGCGGAAACGTTCATATTAGCTGCGGCTTCTTTGTGTGGCCAGCGCCAGCGGGATCAGGCGGAGATTCGCCTGATGTATCAGTCGGAAATCTGTCTGATGTAGTAGCGCACCGCCTTCTTGCCGCCGTGGATGACGGCGTCGCCGGCTTCGGCGAAGCCAAGCGCGGCGTGGAAGGCATCCGAGGCGGGGTTCGGCGGGTCGGTGTTGACTTCGCAGGTGACCAGAGTGTGGCCGGCGCGCTCAACGTGGCCGAACAGATCCTGGTAGAGCAGGCGGGCATGGCCGCGGCCACGCGCTTGTGCTGCCACGACGACACGGTCGACATAGACAAAGCGGGGGTAGCGTTCGCGGAACCAGACGAAGTTCGGGCTGTCGTAACGGGCGTCCTGGTCGAAGGTCATGATGAACGCTTCGAGATTGCCGATGCGCCGCGTGTAAAACGCCTCGCCGAGCAGGAAAGACAGCCGTTCGGGCTCCAGCCATGACAGTTCGGCTGCGTGCTCGTTGTTGAGCGCGAGGATCGCCGCTTCGTCTTCGGCCGATACAAGGCTGATCGGGGCAGGGGTCGCGCTCATGCCTTCGCAGCCGCAATGGTGGCCGCCACGAGGTCCGTGTCGGTCAAGGTGTTGCGGTACTCTCTGTCGAGGTCGGAGCCGCCCATGCCGACATGCGGGTTGCGGTAATCCATGGTGCTCGGCACATCCTTGAGGGCGGCGAAATGCATTTCTGACAACCCGGTCCTTCTGCGCACTTCGGCGATGTTGCCGAGGTCAAGCCCGCCACAGCCGAGGATGACGATGCGGGCGCCGGCCTGTCGAACCAGATCCGCCAACAGCGACATGCCCTCGACCGCCGTGTCGCGCTGGCCGCTGGTCAGCACGCGGCCAACCTTGCTGCGGATCAGCGCTTCGAGCGCCTCGGTGGGGTCGCGGGTCATGTCGAAGGCACGGTGGCAGGTGACGTTCAAGGAGCCGGCGGCTTGCGTCAATTCACTCATGCGCGCCTCGTCGATGGTGCCATCGGCGTTCAGGCAGCCGAATACCACGCCAGGCACGCCGAGGTCGCGCAGCGCTGCGACATCGGCGAGCATCGAGGCGTACTCGGTTTCGCTGTAGAGAAAATCGCCGCCGCGCGGCCGCACCATGACGTGGAAAGGCACGGTCGCCTGGTCGAGGGCAGCGCGCACCGTGCCTAGGCTCGGCGTGATGCCGCCTTCAATGAGGCTGGCGCACAGTTCGACCCGATCGGCGCCGGCTGCCTGCGCGGCCAGCAGGCCATCAATGCCTTCGACACAGATTTCGATCAGCGGCAGGCGAGTTTCTTTGGTCAAGGGGCAATCCAATCGATGATGTCGCCGCAAGCCCTAGCATCGGGCCGGTTGGCGCGAAAGCGTGAACAGCGCGTGGCCATTTGGGCCAGACGGCAAACTCCGCGCTTGACAGTCAAATAACCGTGGAGTTATGGAATAATCATAACCGGATGGTTATTAATCTCAGCTGTCCGAACTCAGAAAGCCTGGATGCGCGGCATCCGGGCCCGACGAGGCACGCCCTGACGAAACCCTTCAAAAGGAGAAGACCATGCAAGCAAGGATCAAGAATCCGGTGGTGCTCATTCCCGGATCCCTGCAGGCGCTGCTGGCGCTGGACAAGTCGTCCGAGGCGGCCGAACTGCCCTATGTGACGCGCAAGCTCATCCATCTGCGCGCCAGCCAGATCAATGCCTGCAGCCTCTGCGTCGACATGCATGCGCGCGAGTTGAAGAAGGCCGGCGAAAAAGACGAGCGCATCTTTGCCCTCGCGGCATGGCGGGAGACGCCGTACTTCACCGATGCCGAACGCGCGGCCCTGGCGCTGGCCGAGGCCGGCACACGGCTCGCCGACCGGCCCGACGCGGTGCCGGACGACGTCTGGGACGAGGCCGCCCGGCATTATGACGAAAAAGCGCTTGCCGCCCTGGTCATCCAGATCGCCCTGATCAATGCCTGCAACCGGCTGAACGCCACGACACGGCAGATTGTCGGCGCCTGGGGCTAGCCTTGGAGCAAAGGCGCGTCGGCCTTGGCCGCTACTGGCGCAACTCCGTGTTCTTGGCGCCTTCCTCGACCTGATCGATCACCAGCAGCTTGACCGGACCGTCGCCGATGTTGGTGGCCTGGTGCCATTGGCCGATCATCTCGATGATGAAATCTCCGGTCTTGTAGGTGTTGCTGTTGCCGGTCTCGACATTGGTGACCTTCAGCGTCCCGGCCTGGACGTAGGCGTAGCGCGGGAAGGGGTGCCTGTGGACTGGCAAGGTTGCACCCGGCGCGATGTCATAAGTCGACACCAGAACCTGCACGTTCTTCTGCGGCAGCGTGATCGGCTGGCCGGAGGCAGTCGTCGTGCGCGATGCCAGCGGCGTCACGACGACGGGCGTGCCGCTGCTATCCAGCGCGAGGGCAGGGTGTACAAATGACGCGACCGCCAGCAGCAATGCCGATGCCAAGATTTTCCGCATGAATCCTCCAAAAGCAACACATCTATCGCGCGGCGGCCTAGCGCGTGCAAGCACGCCTTCTCGACGCGAGCGGCTTTCTCAAGGTTCCATTGCCTTGAGCGCGGCCGGAACCGGATAGCGATTGCCGTCGTAGCGCAGCCGGTAGGTCCGCTTCACGGACTTGCCGGGATGAGATTGGCACTCGCCGTCCTTGTCGGGCAAGGGTTCGTCGGTATCCGCCTGCTCGATCGCTGTGATGTCGTGATAGCCATGGTGGCTCGCCGCGCCCATCGCCAGGCTGACCTGGCTGGAATGAAAGGATCCGGCGCAACTGGCGTCGCCTTCGCCGCCATGGCCGGTCACGGCAAGGCCGCTGAGCACCAAGCGCAAGGCATCGCCGGCGACTGCATAGAGCCGCAGGCCGGTTTCGTCGAATGGATTGGCCTGCGAATGGGTTGCCAGTTCGATGCGCAGGCCAAAGGCGGAGACATCGGGTGCCAGCCGGTAGCGACCGGTATCGAATTCGACCTTGCGGATGGCGATGGCGTCATCGGTCATCAGGCCGGGCTGGAGCAGGCGCTGGCGTACGCCCAGGCTCTTCCTGTCGACGACCAGAAGCTCAATATCGCCAACATGCCCGTCATCGCTGGATACGGCGCTGTCGATCAGCGGCACTGCGACCAGTAGCAGGTCATCATGGGCAGGCCAGATCTTGCAGACCAAGCCAACTGGGTTTTCGTAGTCCGGGAGCGTCAGGGGGATGCTGATATGGGGTTCGAGGGTCAGCGAGGTGGCGTCGACGCTCCTCTTGGCCTTGGGATAGGCTTGCTGCACCAGGGCGACAACGTCGCCGCAATCGCCGGCCACGACCCAGGCGGGCGACAGACTGGCCGCGGCGAGGCCGAGGAAGAGGGTGCGCAACACTGTTCGCATGGGGATTCTCACGTTGCAGGGCCGAGTTCGCTTGGCGATCCGCGTGTACCACAGTTGTTGCGTTTGGACGGGCCCGGATTTTGCAACGTCACCCTCATCAACAGATCAGTCGCCACTCCGCCTTCGCGGCTTGATGGAACGAAGCGTCTTATATTAGCCAGCAACGATATATTAACGGCTGTGGTGCAGCCTTTCCGATGGGGATGGGGGAATGCCCTCCCCATCGACGTTCCAACGCGCGTCCTTGGAGCCGCGGGACGCTCGACCAATGCGGGGAAAACGCATGAGTGTCGGAACAGCTCTCGAACAATTGCTGCGATTGATTCATCGCAGGGCCATGAAATTGGCTGCGTTACCGGAGGATGAAAGGGATTTACACTACGATCTCATTCGCCGCACATGTTGCGATGCCGCCGAGCACGTTGGGCAAAGCCCCGACAAGGCAGCCATCACGGCAAACGATATGGTTGAGTTTGTTCGCGCACTGGTCGGAATCATTGAAGTGGGTCGTGAACCAGACCAAGGGCGAAGCGCGGATCGCCCGCTGCCAGCACGCCATTTTGGCAGCCGGGAGAATGTCACTACGCCTAGCGTCGGCGCTTCATTGGTGTCGCCGATTTGGCGTGACATTCGGCGTACTTCGGGGGCTGGATCTCGCTAGTCCAGGCTGCCAGATCGAAAGCGACGCCTACGGCGAAATCCACTCCCAGTTGTTGCGTAGACGCCGGCGTTGCCGCCAGAAGGTCCGCTGCCCGCCGCAAGGGAAGCGCTAACTTGGGTTCTCCAGGCGGTTGGCTTTTCGCCACGCCTCGTACTCCCCGCGGGCATCGTCATGCAGCGGATAATATCGTTGCAAAGACCCGCCCTCCATGAGCTTCGCTCGCGAGAACTCCTCCCAATCGTGATGCTTCTGCGATTCATCGATCACTTTTGCGGCCATTGCCACGGGAAGCACCACCACCCCGTCGTCGTCGGCGACGATGATGTCGCCAGGGATCACCGTGACACCGCCGCAGGCAATCGGAACGTTGACGGCATTGGGATAGATGCTGGTCTGCACATGATAATTTGGCGTCCAGCCGCGCAGCCATAGCGGCAGATCGAGCTTTTCGACATTGGGCCGGTCGCGCATGCAGCCATCGATGACGATACCCGCGCCGCCTCTGCCCTTGAAATACGTCGACATCATATCGCCGAAGACGCCAGAGCTCATGTCGCCACGCGCGTCGACCACGACCACGTCGCCCTCCTGCGCGTGATAGAGCACGTGCCGGTGCAGTTGCGTCTCCGGATCGGCATATTCTCCCTCGTTGAAGAGGTCCGGCCGCTGCGGCAGGAATTGGAGCGTCAGCGCCGGCCCGACGATCGACTTCCCGTGGTTTTGCGGCACGGGACCAACCATGTGCGGATTGCGGAAGCCCATGTGGCCAAGCGTGCCGGCAACCGTCGCGGCGCCGATTTCCCTCAGCGCGTCGATCAGGTCTTTAGGCGGTCGCGTAATGTCGGGGGTATGCGTCATTTTAGACTCCGGTGGATGGAACTACCAGTTCGTAACAGAACCGTCGCGGCGCTTAAGGTGAGGCGCTTCCCAAAAGCGAAAGCTCTCCGCCTGGACTGCCTCTTCGTTGACCTCGACGCCGAGCCCCGGCAGGTCGCTGACTGGATAGTCGGGGCCGTCGAGCTGTGGTTGCACAGGGAAGAAGTCGGAATTGTTGAAGCCCAGCTTTCTTTCGGGCGCCCTAGTCTCAAGCCACGCGAAGTTGGGAACCGCGGCAGCGAGATGCACGGTCGCGGCCGTGCACACTGGGCCAAGGGGATTGTGCGGCATCAGGTCCACATAGTGCGCTTCGCTCCAGCCAGCGACTTTCATCGCCTCGGTGAACCCGCCGACATTGCAGATATCGAGCCGGTTGAACTGATGGATGCCGCGCTCGATGTAGGGGAGGAACTGCCACTTGCTGGCAAATTCCTCGCCGATGGCAAAGGGGATGTCGGTCATCGTCCGCAGGGATTCGTAGGCCTCCGGTGTCTCGTCGCGTATCGGCTCCTCGAGGAAATCAAGCACGCCACGGCCGAGCTTGTTGCAGAAGCTCGCCGCCTCGGCCACCGACAGCCGATGGTGATAGTCGATGCCGAGGACGACGTCGTCGCCCAGCGCCACGCGCGCCTTGTTCAGCATGGTCGCGGTAACGCCGATCGACTCGCGCGGCTCGAAGATGTCCTTGCTGCTTTGCCCGACAGGGAAGAAGCGGATCGCCTGCCACCCCTGTGCGCGCAGTTCGCGGGCTCGTTCGATGGCAACATCGCCCTCGGCCTCGTCTCCGGTCGAGGCGAAGGTGGGGATGCGGTCGCGCTGCTTGCCGCCGAGCAGTTCGTAGACCGGCACTCCAAGCGCTTTGCCCTTGATGTCGTGAAGGGCGATGTCGATGGCGGAAATCGCCGCCTGCAGAACCCGCCCGCCTTCGAAGTACTGGCTGCGATAGATTTCCTGCCAGATCCGCCCGATCTGCATGGGATCGCGGCCGATGAGAAACTCGCGATAGTGCTCGACCGCGCCGGCCACGGCCCTCTCGCGACCACTCAAGCCGCTCTCGCCCCAGCCGAAAATGCCGTGATCGGTCTCGACCTTGACGAGCATCTGGTTGCGCGTTCCCACCCACACCGGATAGGGCTTGATCGCAGTGATCTTAAGCTTCGTAGTCATCCAAGCCCACGTCCCACAGGCATCCGCCCGGTCTCAATCGGCCTTGAGGGCCATTTCAGTTTCGCCGTCGAACAGATGCATGCGCTCCTGGTCGAACTCGAGCCAGATCTGCTCGTCGGGCGCGACGGCAATGGTCGGCGGCACGCTGACATTGACGATGGCGCCGGACAGGAACGCCTGAACGAAGGTGACGTCTCCGGTCGGCTCCACCGTGTAGGCCTTTGCCGGGACGCTGCCTGGCACTGCACTCTTGTGGAGCTTGATCGTCGAGTGACGTGCGCCGAGCACGACTTTCTTGGTCGTTGCCTCCGCGACTTTGCGGGCGTTGCGCGGCGAGAGCTCGAGGGTCCAGCCCTCCGCGCTGGTCAGCACGGTGTTGCCGTTCGCTGTCGATGCCTGCAGAGGAATAAGGCTCATCGCCGGGCTGCCGATGAAGCTTGCGACGAACATGTTCATCGGATGGGCAAAGACCTGTGCCGGTGAATCGTATTGCTGCAGGAAGCCGCCGTTCATCACCGCCATCTTGTCGGCCATGGTCACGGCTTCGAGCTGGTCGTGAGTCACATAGATGATCGTCGCCTTGAGGTCCTGGTGGAAGCGCTTGATCTCCGACCGCATCTGCACGCGCAGCTTGGCATCGAGGTTGGAGAGCGGCTCGTCCATGAGGAACACGGCCGGGTCGCGGACGAGGGCACGGCCCAGGGCTACACGCTGCTGCTGCCCGCCGGAAAGTTCGCGCGGCTTGCGCTCGAGCAGGTGCGTCATGTCGAGCACTCGCGCCGCGTCCTTGACCTTCTTGTCGATCTCGTCCCTGGGCAATTTGCGCATCTGCAGCGGGAACGCCAGGTTCTTATAGACCGATTTCTGCGGATAGAGCGCGTAGTTCTGGAACACCATTGCGATGTCCCGATCCTTGGGGTCGAGGTCGTTGACTACCCGGTCGCCGATGACGATGTCGCCCGACGTGATCGGGATCAGCCCGGCGACGAGATTGAGCGTGGTTGTCTTGCCGCAGCCTGAAGGACCGACGAGCGCGACGAACTCGCCATCGTTGACCGTCAGCGAAACGTTGTTGACAGCTTTGAAGCCGCCATAGGTCTTGACGAGATCTTTGAGGACCACGTGGGCCATCGGCAACTCCCTAGTGTTTGACCGCGCCTTCTGTAAGGGCGCGTACGAAGTATCGCTGCAGGACGAGGAACAACACGACGACGGGCACGCTCATCATAAAGCTGGCCGCCATCAGGCCCGGAAAGTCCGTCGTGTTTTCCGAGAAGAAGCGCTGGATGCCGACCGGCAAGGTCAACTGCTCGTTCTTGGAAAGGAAGGTGTAGGCGTAGATGTACTCGTTCCACGCACCGATGAAGGAATAGATCGCGGTGGCGATGATCCCGGGCGTCGAAAGCGGCATCACGATCAGGATGAAGGCCTGGAACCGCGTCGCCCCGTCGATGCGCGCCGCCTGCTCGAGCTGCACCGGGATGTTGTCGTAGAAGCCCTTGAGCAGCCAGATCGCCAGCGGCAGGCCGAAAGTGAGATAGGTGAGGATCAGCGAGCCATGCGTGTTCACCAGCCCGAGCATGCGCATCAGTATGAACAGCGGCACGAGAAAGATCACAGCCGGGAACATGTTGCGCAGCAGCACGGCGAAGAACAGGAAGTTCCGGCCGGGGAAACGGAAGCGCGAGAAGGCGTAGGCCGCCGGGACAGCCACGATCACCGAAAGGATTGTCGTGGCAGTCGACACGAAAAGGCTGTTCCAGAAGAAGCGGAGGAAGTCCTGGCCGACGCTGTTCTGCGGATCGAGCAGCTTCTGGTAGCTGGCAAGGGTAGGCTCGTCTGGCCACCATTGCGGCGGAAATTGCATCGCCGCGAAGCCGGACTTGATCGAAGTGAGCAGCATCCAGATCATCGGCAACGCGGTGTAAAGCAGCATGAACACAAGGAAGATGCGCCCGCCCCACCGCCATCCGTCAACGCGCATGCGGCGACGGGTCTGACCCCGAGGGGCTGTCTCGGCAATCGTGCTCATGCGCTCCCCTCTTTCCGTTCGTTGCCGCTTAGCGCACGGACATAGAAATAGCCCAGCGTCATCAGGATGAGGAACAGGAGCACCGAATAGGCCGATGCCACGCCCCATAGCTGTCGTCCGAAGGCGAGCTCATAAATGTGGGTGATCCAGATATGCGATGCGTTGGACGGCCCGCCGCCGGTCATGATCCAGGGGATGATGAAGGAATTGAAGTTGGCCACTGCGAGCAGCAGGATGGTCACCGTCGAGACGCTGCTCAGATGCGGGAAGGTGACGTGCCAGAAGCGTTGCCACGCACTGGCCCCGTCGACTTTTGCGGCGCTCAGCAGCTGTTCGGGGACCGTCTGCAGGCCAGCCATCATCATGATCATGGCAAACGGAAACTCGCGCCAGATATTGACGACGATCAGGGAGGGCAGCACCGTGGTGACGTTGTCGATGAAATTCGGCGGCCGGTCGGCCCATCCGAGACCAACCAGCACCGCACCGATGACCCCGAAGTCCGAATGGTAGATCCACTTCCAGATGTAGGAGGCGGCGACGGCGCTGATAACCCAGGGAATGATCAGGATAGCGCGCAGGACGCCACGGCCGATAAAGTCGCGGTGGAGCGCCAGCGCGGAGCCAAACCCCAGGACGAAGGAGATGAAAGTCGATGCCAGTGTCCAGATCATAGTGTTCCAGGTGACTTTCCAGAACACCGGACTGGTGAGGATGTTCGTGTAGTTGTCGAAGCCGACGTAGATCTTGTCGCGCAGCTGTAGGCCAGGCGGCGTCTTAAAAAACGACAACTCGATTGTGTAATAGATCGGATAGGCGATGACGATGAGCATCACGGCGATCGCCGGGAGCACGTAGGCGTAGTCTGCGCGATGCTCCCATACCCTCCGCAGCACGCCGGATCTGGCGGATTGCAATCTTCGGCGAGCCTCGGCCGTACCGGTCACGATCGTCACTGTGGCGCGCCCTTATTTTCCTTGGAACGAACCGGCTGCACCGTCGGTGCAGGCCGGTCGAATCGTAAGCCAGGTTCAAACTAGAGTTTGCCTTCCACCAGGCTCTTCACCTTTTCGGCCGCGTCGTCCGCTGCCTGATCGACGGTCATCGCTCCGGTCAGGGCATTCTGCAGCATGTCCGGGACGATGATGTTCATGATCTCGGGAGACTGCGGCAGCGCTGGAAACGGGATGCCGTATGGCAGCATCGACGTCGTGACATCGAGGAACTTGATGCTGTCCAGACGTTCCTTCATCCATTTGGTCTTGAAGCCGTTGAGGTTGCCCGGGTTCGAGCCGGCGTAGGCCATCTTCAGCGACCATTCAGGGCTTGTCCACATGCAGATGATGGCCTTTGCAGCCGGCTCGTCCACCTTGCCGCCCTCGACATATTCGGGCTTGAGGATGTGAATGTTCGAGCCGCCGAATACAACGGCGCGCTTGCCGTCTGGGCCAGTCGGAATCAGCCCGTAGCGCATGTTGTCGATGACGGTCTGCGCCTTGTCCTTGTCGGTGCCCGTCGCCTTTTTCTGCAAGTCTAGCATGACGTTGTAGTCGGACGGGTGCGAGACCATCATGCCGAGTTGGCCGGCGAGGAACAGCGGCTGGTTATCGGCCTGCTGGTTGGTGAGTGCCGACACCGGAACCGACTTGTCGCGAACATACATATCGTACGAGGCTTGCAGCGCCGCCTTGCTCTGGGGACTATTGAGTTCGACCTCCTTGTAGGTCGGGTTTGCGGTGGCTTCGTCGAAGACGCCGCCGCCGTAGGCCCACAGCTGCGGCATGAACCGGTACGGCGTGTTGCCGGCATTCTTGCGAGCCACGAGGCCGTAACCGGAAATGCCGAGCTTGTCGTGGATCTGCTTGGAATATTTGACCACGTCGTCCCAGGTCGCCGGAGCCTTGTCCGGATCAAGGCCGGCACGCTTGAAGACGTCGGCGTTCCAGATGAACGCCATCGTCTCGTTGTTGGTTGGAATGCCGTAGGTCACCCCGTCCCAGGTCACCGCCTTCATGGCGCCGGGCCAGAAATCCTCAGTCGAATACCCCACATCCTCGGGCTTGAGCGGCTGCAGATAGCCCTTTGCGGCGAACTCGGTACCACCCAGGATTTGCAGGCGGACCGCCATCGGCGCGGCATTGCCCAGGAGCGCCGTCCGGAACTTGTCAAGAAGGTCGTTGTAGGTGAGGGCCTGTTCCTCAAGCTGGATGTTTGGATAGGTCTTGCGGAAGGTCTCGAAGAATTCCTTGTAGTACTGGCGCAGGAGGTCGGGATCGCCCTCGAACACGCCCTGATACCAGAAAGTCAGTCGCCCCTTGTAGTCGAGCGGGGTGACTTTGCCGCAATCGGCCGCCGTATCAAAATCCTGCGTGCCCGCAATGGAACGCACATATTCCGGCGACCACTTGCTCAAATCGACCGGCGGCGCACCCAGCGCCGATGCGGACAGCGATACCACTAAAGCAGTGGAGACAGTGCCGCGCAGGACGGCACCGCCGAGTGTAATCCTCGTCATAGGTATCCTCCAGGTTCTCTCCCATGCCGCTTTGCTTCGAGGCAAACGGTCCATGCTCGTTCGATCGCGGAACGTCTTCCTGTTCTGTGTATCCCTTCGAGCACTTTGTACGTTTTCAGATCATGGATTGTCTGTCAACGCGATAAATCGTACATTGTTTATGGAAACCGTGCGTGATATCAATTAAAGTGTGTATTGAATTGGGGAGCCGGCCTTGGCCGAAACAAGCGATTTCAAAGCAGAGCCACCCGCGGGGATTGATCCCATCGGGGCCTCCAGCGAGGGCGCCTCGCTTTATGAACTGATCAGGGAAGACATCATTGAGGGGCGGCTCGCCGCCAACGAGCGGCTTGTGGTGACCGATCTCGCCCGGCGCCACGGCACCTCGACCAACCCCGTGCGAGAGGCTCTGCAGCTGTTGCGCGGGGAGGGCTTCGTCACTTTTGTCGCCAACCGCGGGGCGCGAGTCCGACCCATAGATCAGGATTTTGTCCGCGATATCTACGAGATCGGAGTCCTGATCGAGCCAGCCCTGACGCGATGGTTTGTGAATATGGCGACCGTCGAAGACATAGCCGAACTCGAACGTATCCAAGGCCTGATTGAAGAGAACAACTTTGCTGACACGTTCAGGCACAGTGAGCTGGATACCGCCTTTCACACCGTGATGTACCAGCGGCACTATAACCGCCATGCCGCCGAGCTTTGGTGGAAGCATCGCGAGGTGCTGCGGGCCGTGAGCCGGCGATTCAATTTCACGCTCGCACGGCGCGCCGCAATCCTTCGCGAGCATCGCGAACTCATCGCACTCGTGAAGGCGGGAGAGGCAGACAAGGCCGCCGAACTCATTTCCCGCCATGTCGAGGGTTCCGGCCGGCATGTTCTCGAACAGATGCGTGCGCGCAACGCCGCTCGGGCCGGATAGACTCTCCGATCTGGAACATCGTTAGCCTGACAATCAGACAGAGGTAGTTGAGAGATGAAAATCACGAGCGTTCGGCCGTGGCTGATCAAGTCCGATGCTTCATATTGGGGAGAGTACCTGTTCGTCGAAGTGACGACCGATGAGGGGGTGAGCGGCTGGGGAGAGATCACAACCACCACCAGGCTCGCCAACCGCGCTCTCTGCACGATCCTTCGGCAGATCGGCATCGCCGTGACCGGCGAGGATCCCGCGCGGATCGAGCACCTCTGGCACAAGATTTTCCGCAGCTTCACCTATATGGGCAGCCGCGGCGCCGCCGTCGAATGCGTGAGCGCCATCGACATAGCCCTCTGGGACATCCGGGGCAAAGTCCTTGGTAAGCCGATTTACGAACTGCTGGGTGGACCGGTACGCGATAAAATCGCGCTCTACACCCATCCCAACCAGGCCAAATTTACCAGCAAGGAGGCCGTGGTCCGCGAAATTCGAGACATCGTCGAGTCCGGACACACCGGGCTCAAGTTTGATCCTTTCCCCCACCAGGGGCGCACCGCCGATGGCCTGTCCCGCGAACAGCGGGACGGCTACCTCGACGGCAGCATGACCCGCAAGGACGAGCGCGAAGCGGCCGAACTGACGGCGCTGATCCGCGAAACGGCGGGACCCGATGTCGACATCCTGATCGACGCGCATGGCCGCTTCGACGTTCCCACCGCCATTCGCCTGTGCCGGAGCCTTGAGGAAGCCGGCCAGATCGACTGGTTTGAGGAGCCTTGCCCGCCAGAGAGCCTCAACGCCCTCAAGCAGGTGCGTGAAAAGGTCAGTGCCGCCATCTCGTGGGGCGAGCGCGGCCACACGAAGTGGGATTTCGTGCCGGTGCTCGAGAACAAGCTCGCTGACTACATCATGCCGGACGTTACCTGGACCGGCGGCATTACCGAACTGAAGAAGATTTCCGCCCTGTGCGAAGCCTATTACATCCCGGTCTCGCCGCACGACGCCGCGGGGCCGATCAACGTGGTTGCGGGAGCGCAGGTGATGATGACGGTGCCTAACTTCTACAAACTCGAAACGTCGGAGTGGAACCTGGGCAAATACGATCACCTGATCGACAGACCGCTCGACGTTTCGAACGGCAGCCTCAAGCTGACGTCGAAGCCTGGTCTCGGCGTTGAGATGAACCGCGACTACCTGCAGGCCAACGAGATCGAGCTGGGCTAGCAACGCTCCATGCCGCCCCGGCGTGTGGCGACAAGCCTCGCGGACCAGAACAAGGATAAGTCATGCCAAAGACAGGTGGAGCCGACGGGGCGCTCAATCGGGTGAACACGAATTCCAAGCCGACTGACCTGCGCATCACGGACCTGCGCGTTGCCGAAATCGTCGGCGCGCCGTTCACCTCGGCGCTCGTTAAGATCTACACCAACCAGGGTATTGTCGGCCTGGGCGAGGTGCGCGACGGCGCCAGCGCCACCTATGCGCTGATGCTGAAGAGTCGGTTGCTGGGCGAGAATCCCTGCGACATCGACCGACTGTTCCGCCGCATCAAGCAGTTTGGCGGTCATGGGCGGCAGGGTGGTGGTGTCTCGGCAATCGAGATCGCTCTCTCGGACCTCGCCGGCAAGGCCTATGGCGTGCCGATCTACCAGATGCTTGGAGGACGGTTCCGCGACAAGGTGCGAGTCTATTGCGACACCGACGCGGACAAGCCCAGCGGCACCGAGACCGGAAGGCGGCTCAAGGCGCGGATGGACCTCGGTTTCACCTTCCTCAAGATGGACCTCGGGCTGGCGCAGATCTCCCACATCCCAGGCGCGGTCGTCGCGCCGGCCGGCGTGCTCGACGGTTTCCGCACGCATGCCGGCCGCGGGCGAGCAGGCACGCTGGACGAGCGCCGGGCGCGTAATGCCGCTTACGACGCGCAGAACGTGCCGCATCCCTTCACCGGCCTCCACTTCACCGAAAAGGGCATCGACCTGCTCGATCAATATATCCACGAGGTCCGCGAGGTGATCGGCTATGAGATTCCGCTCGCCATCGACCATGTTGGCCACGTCTCGCTGCAGGACGGCATCCGTCTCGCCCGGCGGATCGAGAAATACGCGCCAGCCTGGCTCGAAGACGTGATCCCCTGGCAGTACACCGACCAGTATCGGCGGTTGCAGGAGGCAACGTCCGTGCCGATCTGCACGGGTGAGGACATCTACCTCAAGGAAGGCTTCGAGCCGCTGCTCAACTCAGGCATTTCGGTCATCCATCCGGACTTGCTTACCACCGGCGGCATCCTCGAGACCAAGAAGATCGGCGACGCGGCGCAGGACCACGGCGTTGCCATGGCCATTCACATGGCGGAAAGCCCGATCGCGGCAATGGCCGCCGCGCATGTCGCGGTGGCCACGGAAAACTTCATGGCGCTCGAATATCACAGCGTGGAAGTGGACTGGTGGGACGACATCGTCACCGGCTTGCCCAAGCCGCTGGTCAAGGACGGGTTCATTACAGTGCCCGACAAGCCGGGCCTGGGCATCGACGACGTGGTCGATGAAGTCATCAGCCAGCATCTGCAGCCCGGTGTCACAGGGATATGGCAATCCACCGAGCATTGGGACAATGAATATAGCTGGGACCGGACCTGGAGTTAGCCCAGACCCCATTCCCACATTCCCCCCAGGCTCACAGGGCCAACGACGGACCATTCGTGTCGACCTCCTCCCAAGGGAGAGGCGAAGAAAGAAACGGACGAAACCATGATCTACGAACTGCGTATCTATGACTGCCTGCCGGGCAGGCTGCCGGCTTTGCTCAAGCGCTTTTCCGACCAAACGCTGGCCATCTGGGAGAGGCATGGCATCCGCCAAGCCGGGTTTTTCACCACGGCTATCGGCGAAAACAGCAATCGCCTCACCTATTTCCTCGCCTGGGAATCGCTGGCCGAGCGTGAGGTGAAATGGGCGGCTTTCGTCGCCGATCCGGGATGGCACAGGGCTCGGGACGAGTCTGAGCGCGACGGGCAGATCATTGCCAATATCAGCAGCCAGCTGCTTACGCCGACAGCTTTCTCGTCTGTGAAATAGGACTGCGCCATGAAGATCACCGACCTGCGCTGCGCCGTCATCGGGCGGCATCCCATCGTTCGCGTCGTCACTGACGAGGGCCTCTACGGTCTGGGCGAGGTGGAGTACACCAAGCCTTATCTCAAGCCTTGGGTGCTGCATTTTCGCGACGCACTGATCGGCGAGGACCCGACCGACGTCGAGCGCTGCATGCTGAAGATCCGCCAGCGCGGCTCGTTCAAGCCCTATGGCGCCGCTGTCTCTGCAATCGAGCATGCCTTGTGGGACATCGCCGGCAAGGCGGCAGGCATTCCGGTCTACAAATTGCTCGGCGGCAAGGTCCGCGACAAGGTGCGGGTCTATAACGGCTCCATCCGCAAAAAAAGGACCGGCGACAGGCCCGAGGACTATGCGGCGGATGTCAAATGGATGATGGAGCGGCCGCAGAACTTCTTCATGGTGAAACAGGGGATCAGCTTCCACTCCAACATGAAGACGAGCGTACCCGACTTCCATTACGGAGTCCGGCAGCCGCCGACCTATCACGGCGCGATGGACCAGGGGCAGATCAGCGAGCGCGGCATGGCGCATATGATCGACTGCGTCATCGCCATGAAGGAAGTGCTCGGCGACAAGGTTTCGCTCGCGCTGGATTGCGGCCCCGGCTGGTTCCTGCCCGACGCCATCCGCTTCGCGCAGGCGGTGGAAAAATACAATCTCATGTGGCTCGAGGACATGCTGACGGGCGACTATGTGCCGTGGGTCAATCCGCAGGCCTACCGCGAACTCACCACATCCACCTCCACGCCCATCCACACGGGAGAGCAGATCTACCTGCGTCACAACTTCAAGGAACTGATCGAAACGCAGGCGGTCCGTATCATCGGTCCGGACCCCGCCGATATTGGTGGCATCGCCGAGCTCAAATGGGTGGCCGAGCACGCCTATATGCACTCGATCCTGATGGCGCCGCACGGCACCGCGAATGGCCTCCTCGGCCTCGGCGCGCTGATCAATGTTTGCGCCACCTTGCCCGCCAACTACATCGCCTTCGAATACCCGAGCGCCTCGGACCCTTGGTGGAACGACATCGTCATCGGCCTGCCCAATCAGATTGTGAAGGATTCGATGATTGATCTGCTCGAAGCCCCCGGGCTTGGTCTGGACATCGACGCCAAGGCCGCCAAGAAGTATCTGCTGGAAGAGGACGCCGGGTTCTTCGACTGAACCACCCCGATTGAGCGAGACCGCGCCTTACGTGGCCGCCATGCCTTCCGAAGCCGCTGACATACTCGTCATAGTCCTTGATCAGGACATCAACTATCGCTGCGGCACGAGGCTTACCATTTGCCTCGTCAGTACCGTCAATCAATGTGCCATCGAGCCGGGGAAAATCGTCCTGACGCCCGGTGTCCTTTTTGGGCCCAATCTGCTCAGCTGTGGACTCATAGGAATCCACGCCGGTTTTTGTAACGTCCGCCGACCTTCTGTCTGAGATATTAATCACATAATCTGAAACATCGCAACAGTGTTAGCGCCGTCTACTCGACAGGTCAGGCTATTCGGAACAGGCGTTACTGTTACAGCGCGGTTCGCGCGTCGACAGGCGGCCTGTCGAGTTGATCGTGCGGCAGCACGTCTGGCTGTGCCCATTGCCTGCGGGCCGCTTCGGAGAGGACAAGGCCATGGCCCGGGCGCTCGGGGGCCTGAATCCACCCATCGACGATTGCCATAGGCTCATCGACAAGGTGGTTCAGATTCTGGAAGGAATATTCGAGCCACTCGACTTCGGGCAGGGCGCAGGCCATGTGCACCCCGATTTCAAGAAACGTATTGCCGAGGGTCACCGGGATGCCGAGTTCCGCCGCCAGCCGGCCGATGCGCATCACGTCGGTCACCTGTCCATGAACATTCAGCATGTCGGTCGCCCCGGCCTGCATCAACAGGCGCTTGCCGGCGGCATCGAGATATTCGCCTGAATTGATCATGGTTTGGGGGGTTGCCGCCTTGAGCATCCGAAGGCCTTCGAAGTCATGGCGCAGAATCGGATCCTCAACCCATAGGAGTTCATAGCCAAGGTTATGAATTTTATGGATTTTTACCGATGCTTCCTTTGCGCCCCAAGCCTCGTTTGCATCGATCATGATCGATGCGCCCGGCCGCACCGTCTTTCTCAACAGCTCCAGCCGGGACAAGTCGCGGTCGAAATCGGGGTGCCCCACCTTGATCTTGAACGCGCGGTACCCGAGGGCGTCGGCATGGGCAAAAAACGTTTGGAACTCATCGTCGCCAAGGTGGAAATCGAGACCTGAGGCATAGGCTCTCACGCGCTTGCGGCGGCTTCCCAGCAGGCTGTGCAACGGTAGGCCGGCCTGCTTGGCGCTCAGATCCCACAAGGCAACCTGAAGGGCTTCTTCGAAAGGCAAGCCGAAGAGGCGCCGGTTGCCGCCGCGCGGCCGCTGGACCCGGTGCACGAGCGCCAGCGGCGCCTGTCCGACAAGACCGGGCCAGACCTCTTCCTCAAAAACGCGGACGATCTCCGCCTGGGCGGGTAAAGGGTGAAACAAGCTCTGCACAAAGCCCAGTCCGATTTGGCCGTCCTCGCCAACGAGCTCGAGCGCGGCTACATGCACCGCATCGATGCGCACCTGACTGTCACCTATGATACGGTCACGAGCGAATTGATAACGAGTGATGCGGTATTCTGCGATGCGCATATTAAGTCTCTATATCTGATATGCCAGAATGTTGTTTAGATATTTCAGATTCAGTGAGGTGAAGCAAGTGGCAGAGCGTGAAAGGAAGCCCGACGGAAACGACGGAGCGGCAGCGGGCCAACGCCTTGGCGATCGTGCCTACACGCGAATTCTCGAAACGCTGTTTGACAGAAAGATCCCCGCAGGGGCCTTTCTGTCGCAAGGCGATCTCGTCAAAATGCTCCAGATCCCGGTTGCGCCGCTGCGCGATGCACTCAAGCTGCTCGAGGCGGATGGGATCGTCATCATCCACTCGCGGTCGGGCATCCAGTTCGTGAAGCCCGGGTTCGAATTGACCAGATCGACCTATCAGTTTCGCAGCATTCTGGAACGGGCGGCGACAGGTGTTTACGCGCAAACCGCCGAAGAGGCGGAGTTAGCGGAACTGGAACGACGACATCTGGCGACCATCGAAGAGATCGAGCGCACCGGGCTCACCGACCATGTCAGAGCCGACCTCGAGGAACTCGAGACCTTGCTGCATCACTCCATCATTGCCAGCCTGAACAATCCATTGATCGAGAGTTCTTACAAGCGGCTGCACAACTACGTTCGGCTGATCCGGCTGGACAGAAAAGTCACCGTGCCACTCGTGCTGCAATCCCTGCGCGAGCACATGCAGGTCATCCTGGCATGCAAGGCACGTGACCCGGAGGCAGCAGCAGCGGCGATGCAGGCGCATCTGGCATCGGCCCTGCAGCGGGGCCTGGGGCTTTACTACGGTTACTAGGCTCAGGACCCTGACGCGTCAGGCAACGGAGCGCGACCGTTCGATGCCACGAGGCGTTTCGCCGATCTCGCGCCGCATCCAATGGGAAAGGTGGGATTGGTGAGCGAAGCCCGTCAGATGCGCCACCTCGCTGATGCTCAAGTCGCTTGCCAACAGCAACAAACGCGCCCTTTCGACCCGGCGACGAAGCACATAGCGATGAACGGTCAGTCCCGTCGCAGCTTTGAACCAGGTTCTGAGGTGTGAATTGCTGACCCCAGCGACCCTGCTCAATGTTTCCAGGGACAGCGGGGTTTGGATTTGGGCTTCGATGAAGTCGACTACACGCTTTAGTTGGATCTCCGACAAACGGCTTGCTCGCTCGGTCTCCTTTTCATCAAGACCCAGCAGGCGAACCGCCAGCGCAACGCCGATGCTGTCCGCGAACAGCGATCCGCTCGGTGTGCCTGAGCGGAAATCTTTCTCGAGCGCGCGCGCGAGATGCTCAATCCGTTCGTCACGGAGAAGGTGACGCGTCTCAAGCCGTCGAAGGCTCCCCGAACCCAGTTCCGCAGCGACGTTCTCCATCAAGGCTGGTGAGAGGCTGAGTTCAATGGTGTTGAACCGCGTCTCGGCTTCAAATCCTCCTTCTTCTCCCGCGGGCACGAGATCGATATCGCCGGCGCGCCGTACGAAATACCTCCCAACCTGGCTGCAATAGGAACGCGTCGCTGCGCTTGCGTGGACGAAGACGCGGTGCCGATGGGCTTGGGGTAATTGGAAGCTGCCGGCCTCAACCTGCAATGCCGCGACGGTAACGGCGTTGGCTGCGGACGAAGCAAACTGCGGATGCATGGGCGGCCTCAACGATTGGCGAAACATGCTGAACATTTGGCGAATGCCGCGCGATTTTCAATGCGTTGCCTCGCTAACGTTGACGGTATCGCAATGTTCGAAGGGATTTGACATGAGTACCTATGTTGTTGTGGGCGCCGGTCCGGTGGGGCTCGAAACCGCTCGCCTGCTTGGAGAAGACGGACATGAAGTTGTTCTCACAAGCCGAGGTGTCGGCTCCATTGATCTGAAGCACGTGCGCGCGGTCCAGGGAGATGCCACGGACGCCGACGCGCTTGCGCGGATTAGCCGGGGCGCGGACGCCATTTTCATGTGCGCCATGGCCGCCTATGACCGTTGGCCAACTGATTTTTTCCCGATCATGGATGGGGTAACGCGCGCGGCCGAGATGATCAGCGCAAAACTGATCGTTCTGGGAAATCTCTATGGATACGGCGCAAATGCCAAGGGCCAGCTTCGCCCCGATCTGCCGCTTGATCCCACCTCGCGCAAGGGCACCGTTCGAACCATAATGTGGCAGCGAGCCCTTGGCGCCGGTGTTCCCACCATTGAGGTTCGTTCCAGCGATTACCTTGGATACGGCGCAGTCACCTACTTCTCGATTTTGGCATTGCCTTCTCTGTTGGAGGCGAAACCCGTTACCTTCCTGGGCAATCTTGATGCGGATCATGCCTGGACCTTCACGAAGGACGTGGCCAGAACACTTGTGGCTGCCTCATCCTATGCTGGAGAATGGGGCCGTGCATTTCACGTTCCGTCCCAGCATGCTTCGCCCCGGGTCATCATGCAGAAGACCTCGGCGATGCTGGGAAAAAAACTTCCCGAAGTCAGCACCTACTCGCATGCCCAGATGGACGCGTTGGGGATGCACGAACTCGTGGAAATGAGCTACCTCTTCGAAAGTCCGTTGCTGGTCGATTCCTCCGATTCCGAGGCGATCCTGGGAGTGTCGGCACAGAGTATCGATGTCATGATCGCCGACACGCTTCGCGAACATATCCAGTTGCCTGCCGAGCATGGCCGGCATGGTTGACCGGGGTTTCAGGCTGCCGCGACGTGGGCCAGCAGTGACGCGGCATCGGTGCCTGCCAAGCCAAGGTCGCGGACGCTGCTCATGTGGTTGGCAGCTGCAAGGGTCGTGCGTGAAACATCCAGTCCTTGTTGCTCCAGGTGGTCCGCATAGATTGCGGCCTGGCCGTGGAAGGGAGGCGTTTCGTCGGCTCCGACCGAGATTTCGACAGCCACTGTCGGATCGCAGGTTTTGCTGATTGGCGAGAACCGGCGGACCTCTTCGTCTGTGATCGCAATCTCGCTGGCAAGGAATGAGGTCTGCAATGGTTTCAGGTCGTAGAGGCCGCCAAGCAGCAGTGCGGCTCTTATGCCGCATGGCCGGCTATCGTCATCAAAAAGCATTGTTGCCAGATGCGCTCCGGCTGAATGACCGCTAACGGTCAGCCGGCCGGGATCGCCCCCATAGTCCGCGATGTGGTCGGCTACCCACTGTCTGGCGCGGCGTACCTGGTCCACGATCGCCGCCATTCTAACGGCGGGCATGAGGGCGTAGTCGACAATGACCGCGATCGCACCTGCAGAGGTGACGGTCTCGGCGACATAGGAATAGTCGCGTTTGGAGAACATCCTCCAGTAGCCACCGTGGATGAACATGTGCACCGGCAGGCGCTCGCGTTTGCCTTTCGGGAAGAACAGATCAACGGTTTCAGTTGCATCAGGTCCGTAGGCTACGTCGGCGACCATGGGTATGTTCGCCCTGCTTTGTGTGCTGCGGCGAACAATCTCGGCGACGATGGCGTCGAACTCGGCCACGTGATCGCGAATGCGGAACGGATCTTTTTGCATCGTATGCTCAGATGGTCACGGCGATGTACTTCGCCTCCATGAACTCGGCAACGCCGTGCTTCTGCCCACCTTCGCGGCCCAGTCCGCTCTGCTTGACCCCGCCAAAGGGCGCCGCAGGATCCGACATCAGGCCGCGGTTCAGGGCGATCATGCCCGACTCGATCTTCGATGCCACACGCATTCCCCTGGCTAGGTCGCGCGTATAGATGTAGGCGGCGAGACCGTATTCGGTGTCGTTGGCCTTTGCGATCACTTCCGCCTCGCTGTCGAAGCGCAGAAGCGGAGCCACCGGACCGAATATCTCCTCATGGGCCATGACAGCGTCAGGGGGCACGTCGCGAAGCACTGTCGGCGGGTAGAAGTAGCCCTTGCCTTCGGCGATCGTCCCTCCGCACAGAACCTTGGCACCACGGGCAACTGCGTCCTGGACGAGCCGATCGATCTTGTCCACGGCCTTCCTGGTGATCATCGGGCCGCATTCGGTTTCCGAGTCTGTGCCAGGGCCTACCTGGAGGGCTGCCATGCGTTTGCGCAATCCATCGGCGAAGGCATCATGGATGCCGGCCTGGACGTAAAGCCGGTTGGCGGCGGTGCAGGCTTCGCCGGCATTGCGCATCTTGGCAACCATCGCACCGTCGAGCGCTGCCTCCAGGTCGGCGTCGTCGAACACAACGAACGGTGCGTTGCCGCCAAGTTCCATCGAACAGGAGATGACGTGTTTTGCGGCTTCAGCCAGGAGCACGCGGCCGATGCCTGTCGAGCCGGTGAATGACAGTTTTCTCACTCTTGGGTCGGCAAGCATGGCGGCCGTCACCGGCCCGGGGCTTGAGGTCGTCAGCACGTTGACGACGCCAGGCGGCACGCCTGCTTCCTCATACAGGGCTGCAAGCGCGTAGGCCGTTAGCGGCGTCTCGCTGGCGGGCTTCAAGATAACGGTGCAGCCTGCCGCGAGCGCCGGCGCGATCTTGCGTGTCGCCATGGCGGCGGGGAAATTCCATGGCGTGATAAGCACGCAAATGCCGATGGGCTGATAGTCGACGACGATCCGGTTCGCGCCCGAGGGGGCGAGACCGAACTCGCCGCTGATGCGAACAGCCTCCTCGGCGTTCCAGCGAAAAAATTCCGCCGCGTAGGCGACTTCGCCGCGCGCATCGCGCAGCGCCTTGCCGTTTTCCAGCGAGATCAGCGCAGCCAACGTGTCCGCCCGTTCGGTCATCAGTTCGAAGCAACGCCGCAGGATTTCCGAACGCCTGCGTGGCGGGGTTTCACGCCAACCGGCCGCTGCCTTCGCAGCCGCGTCGACGGCGAGGGCAGCATCGGCGAGCGTGGCGTCGGGGACCGCCGCGATCACCGCCTCGGTCGATGGATCGATCACTTCAATCACACGGCCATCCGACGACGGCTGCCAGCGGCCACCAATGTAGAGACCGTGCGAAAACGTGGCGTAGTCGGACATACTTTCATCCTCGTCGAATATGTCTGCGGAAATGTTCATTGGACCAGCTCCTGTCGCATCGTGGCTGCAGACATATCGCCGTCGTAAGCGGCTCTGATCAGTCGTCGCATCGCGGTGAGGTCGAAGGGGCGGGGATTGTTCTTGATCAGCCGGTCGATGCCGAGCGCCTGCTCAGCCGTCCAGTCGATCTTGTCCTCGGGAAGACCAAGTTCAGCCAATGTCGGCGTGATGCCGATGGCACCGAACAGCCGGCTCACCTCGCTTATGGTGGCATGCGCCAGCGCATCAGGTCCGCTGCTGCTCCGATCTGACAGGCCGAGGGCGGTGCCGACTTCGGCAATTTCCGGGGCCGCCGCCGCAAGATTGTATGTCATCACATAAGGCATCATGGTGGCGACGCCGAGTCCATGCGGCGTGTGGGTGATCGCGCCGACGGGATACTGCACCGCATGAGCGGCAGCCGTTCCAGCCGTGCCGAAGGCGCAGCCTGCGGCCAGCGCCCCCATCATGACGTCGGCGCGTGCATTTTCGTCCGATCCGTCGCGATATGCCTTTTCCAGGCTGCGGCCAAGCAATCTGATGGCCAGAAGCGCGAAATGGTCGGTCAGAGCGCTCTTGCCGACGAACACATGCTGTTGCGGCAAATTTGGATCAATGCCGCGCTTAGCCGCCGTGAAGGCTTCGATTGCATGCGTCAGCGCGTCGGCGCCGGCGATCGCCGTCAGGGAAGGTGGACATGTGGCCGTGAGATCCGGATCGCAGAGTGCCACCGCGGCGATGAGATGAGGACTCGAGATGCCGACTTTCAGCGTTTGCTCCGGATCGGATATCACGGCGACGGGGGTCACCTCCGAGCCGGTGCCAGCCGTTGTCGGCACGGCGATCACGGGGAGGGTAGGGCCTGGCACCTTGAACTCGCCATAGTAGTCCTGAAGCCTGCCGCCATGGCTGAGCAAAAGTGCGGCGCATTTTGCCATGTCGAGGCAGCTGCCGCCGCCGATCCCGATGACCATGTCCGGCTTGTAATCCATCGCCTCCGCAATGCAGGCGGCGACGCTATCGCGGGGCACATCCGGCAGCGTTCGGTCGTAGACCAGCGTCTCCACCGCGGCTTCGCGCAAGCCGGCAAGAATCTCGGCGAACTCAGTTGTCGTGGCGAAACGCCCATCAGTGCAGACGAACGCACGCCGTCCATACCTGGCGGCAACGGCTGGCAGCACATGGCGCTGGCCTTTGCCGAACAGGATCTCGCGCGGCAGGCGCACGGCTGCGAACAACGTCATGGACAGCATCCTTCGAAGAGAGGTTGAGAACTGAGTGAATTGGGGCAGAGACCGGCCCCGATCTCGAAGTCGTCGTTCAAAGCGCGAGCGCGCCTGCCGGACGCCCCGAAACCGGGGACGATGCCTGGGTGCGCGAGATCTGCTCTCGCGGCGCCTTGAGTTGGTTTCACGAATATCCCCTATAAAATCGTATAGGATATAGTATTGAATTGGCCGAAGCATCATGTTAGTGGGTGCTCCTGTCAAGAGGTAAAACCATGCAGAACCCCGACCTGACGGTTGACAATGAAGCCCGCCTGAGCGGCCGCATTCAGCGTGCCAACAGCCTGGCTGGCGATGTGTACGAGGCGATCTTCGGGCAATTGATGTCGCTGCGGATTGCTCCGGGATCGCGCATCACCGTCGATAACCTCGTCAAGGAATTCAACGTCTCGCATACTCCCATTCGCGAAGCGCTTGGCCGGCTGGAAGGCGAGGGGCTGGTGGTCAAAACCCACCTGATCGGCTTTCGGGCCGCACCGCAGATCACCCGCCGCCGCTTTGACGAGCTCTATGAGCTGCGTCTTCTGCTCGAGCCCGCTGCGGCAGCCAAAGCCACCGCAACGCTCGATGACGAGCGTCTAGCCGTACTGCAGGAGGCCGCAGGCGTCATGGCCCGGCGAGTGGGGAAGGACGAACGCCTGCGCTATTCGAACTTCGCCCGCCAGGATGCGATCTTCCATGACAAGATCGTGGAGTTCGCTCAGAACGAGCTCATTCGCGAGACCCTGAATCACCAGCATACCCATTTCCACATCTTCCGCCTGATGTACCACTCGCGAGTGACCGAAGAGGCGCTCGACGAGCACGAGGCAATTCTCGCCGCCTTTTCCGCGGGTGACCCGGACGCCGCTGAAAAAGCGATGCGTGTGCACATCGAGAATTCCCGGGACCGGCTCCTGCCTGCGTTCGAGTAGCCGTTGCGATGTCCCTTGCCATGCGATTTGAGACAGATACCGGCACCTTGCCGGCGCGGCCTGAACGGCAAGCTGAGCCCGTGCTGCGCGCCGAGGGCCTTTCAAGGAAATACGGCCCGGTCACAGTACTCTCGGATGTGACGCTGGATATCTTGCCGGGCGAGATCCACGCGATCATCGGGGAGAACGGCGCGGGCAAGTCGACGTTCATGCGACTGCTGTCCGGCTACATCGAGCCGACCCAAGGCATGTTGTCCATGGCCGGAAATCGGGTGCGCTTCACCAAGCCTGATCAGGCTCAGGCAGCCGGCATTGCGCTCGTTCACCAGGAAATCCTGCTGGCCGAAGCACTCACCGTTACCGACAACCTTTTCCTCGGCCGAGAACTCACGAGGGGCGGCCTTGTCGACGACAAGGGCATGCGTCATGTCGCGGCGGCGAAACTGGCTGAGATCGGCTGCGCGGTGTCGCCAACCTCATTGGTGCGAGACATCTCACTGGCCGACCGCCAGCTCGTCCAGATCGCCCGTGCTTTGCTCGACGAGCATCGCCTCGTCATCTTTGACGAGCCGACAGCGGTGCTGACCGGGGAGGAAGTCGAGCGCCTGCTTGCCATCATCTTTGGCCTCAAGTCGCGCGGCATTGCCGTCCTCTATATCAGCCACCGCCTCGACGAGGTTCAGCGGCTGGCAGACAAGGTGACTGTCTTGCGTGACGGCAAGATGGTGGGCACCTACCCGGGGCATTCATTGAGCCAGTTCGACATGGCGCGGCTCATGGTGGGCCGTGAGCTCGCCGCGCTCTATCCGCAGAAGCGCGCAGTGCGGACGAACCAGCCAATGCTGAGCGTGCGGAACGCAAGGGTGCCCGGCTACGTGCAGGACGTGTCCTTCACCGTTCACAAGGGCGAGATTCTCGGCTTTGCCGGGATGATCGGGGCAGGGCGGACCGAGCTCTTCGAAGGCATCCTGGGTTTGCGGCCGGCGAATGCGGCCATCGAGCTGAACGGTTCCCCAGTGCATATTCGTTCGCAGCGGGAAGCCATGGATGCCGGCATCGGCTACCTCACGGAGGACCGCAAGGGCAAGGGTCTGCTCCTGCAGGAAGAATTGGCACCGAACCTCACTCTATCCGCGCTTGCCCGCTTTCATCCCGGTCTCATGGTTCGACGGCGCTCCGAGGCGCAGGCGCTGGCGCAAGCCGTTTCCAGCTACGACATCCGGGTGAAGAGCCTGAATGTCAAAGCCGGACAGCTTTCAGGCGGCAACCAGCAGAAGCTGCTTTTGGCCAAGGTCCTGCTGACCGAACCTTCAGTCGTCGTCATCGATGAGCCGACGCGCGGCATCGATATCGCCAACAAAGCCCAGATCTACGCCTTCATCCAGGAATTGGTCGCCCAGGGCAAAGCCTGCGTCGTCATCTCCTCGGAGATGCAGGAGTTGGTCGGCATCTGCGATCGCATCGTGGTGATGCGCGAGGGCAGGATCAGCGGCGAGGTATCGGGTGAGGCGATGACCGAGAGCAACATCGCGCTGCTTGCGACCAGCGAGAGGGGTCACGACGTTGACCCCGGAGGAAAACTGTGACCGCACTGACAAGTTCCACGCCAGCCCGCACCGAACGACAATACCATGTTTCGTGGGCCGATGCCGGACCCTTCCTCGCGCTCGTCGCGCTGCTGGTCATCGGGTTTCTGGTCAATCCCGATTTCCTCTCGGCGACCAATCTCGGCAACGTCGTCACGCGCAGCGCCTACGTCGCGATAATTGCCGTTGGCGCGACGTTCGTGATTTCCTCCGGCGGCCTCGACCTCTCCGTCGGTTCGATGGTCGCCTTCATCGCGGGCATTACCATCATGTTCATGAACATGATGGCGCCGAGCCTCGGTCTGTGGGCAATCCCCGCGGGCATGGCGATGGCGGTCGCCGCAGGTCTGCTATGCGGACTGGCCAACGGTCTGATCGTCACCGTCGGGAGGATCGAGCCGTTCATTGCCACGCTCGGCACGATGGGCATTTTTCGGGCACTGATCACCTATATGACGAATGGCGGCACCATCCCCATCGATCGATCGCTGCGGGAGGCCTACAGGCCGGTCTATTTCGGTACCCTCGCCGGCATTCCGGTTCCGATCCTGATTTCGGCCGTTGTGGCATCGATCGGCGCCTTCGTACTCTACAAGACCAAATACGGCCGCAAATGCGCGGCTGTCGGCGCCAATGAGGACGTCGCCCGCTATTCGGGCATCTCGGTCATCAAGACGCGAACCATCGCCTTCGTCATCCAGGGCGTGTGCGTCGCCGTCGCCGCCATCTGTTACGTGCCACGGCTTGGAGCGGCGACCCCGACCACCGGAGTGCTGTGGGAGCTGCAGGTGATAACCGCCGTGGTTATTGGCGGCACCGCTCTTCGCGGCGGCAAGGGTCACATTTGGGGGACGGTCGCAGGTGCCGTGATTCTCGAGCTCATCGCCAACCTGATGGTGCTGTCCGATTTCGTCTCCGAATACCTGGTCGCCGCGGTGCAGGGCGTCATCATCATCATCGCCATGCTCGTGCAGCGGTTTTCGAAATAACCCGTCCTTGGACCCGACGGGTGCCTTGTGTTGTCTGGTCCAAATCTCTGGGAGGTAGTTGATGTTTAGTAGAAAATGGGTCGCGGCCGCGGCAGCTGGCGCGCTGTTGTTGGCCGGCCAGGCGCTTGCAGCCGACAAGAAGGTGGTGGCGGTCTCGATCCCAGCGGCGGATCATGGCTGGACGGCTGGAATCGTGTATCACGCACAGGCTGCCGCCAAGGAAATCAACGCGGCGTTTCCGGATGTCGAGGTGGTCGTCAAGACCTCGCCATCGGCGGCCGACCAGGTGAGCGCGCTGGAGGATTTGTCCGCCAGCCGCAAGCTGGATGCCCTGGTCATCCTGCCATACACGTCCGAGGAACTGACCCAGCCGGTCAAGGCCATCAAAGATATGGGGACGTTTATTACCGTCGTCGATCGGGGGCTGACCGATGCTTCGATCCAGGACCTCTACCTTGCCGGCGACAATATCGCGGTGGGCACCAATACGGCGAAGTTCATGATCGACAAGCTGGGTGGCAAGGGCGACCTCGTCGTGCTGCGCGGAATTCCGACCGTCATCGACGACGAGCGCATCAAGGGCTTCGAGGATACGATCAAGGGCACCGGCCTGAAGGTGCTCGACATTCAATATGCCCATTGGAACAGTGATGAAGCCTTCAAGCTCATGCAGGACTACCTGGCCAAGTATCCGCATATCGACGCAGTCTGGGCCAACGACGACGATATGCTGCTCGGCGTGCTGGAGGCCGTGAAGCAGTCGGGCCGGACGGACATCAAGCTGGCGCTCGGCGGCAACGGCATGAAGGATATCGTCAAGAAAGTGATCGACGGCGATGCAATGACGCCGGTCGAGACGCCATACCCGCCGTCGATGATCAAGACGGCAATCTATATGACTGTCGCCAATCTGATTGGCCAGGCGCCGGTCCGCGGCACGGTCAAGCTTGACGCACCGCTGATCACCCAGGCCAACGCCAAGGAATACTACTTCCCCGACTCCCCGTTCTGATCCCGACTTCGAGCCCTGAGGGGCAAGACGCGGGGTGCGCCTTGCCCATCACAAACACCGAGAGGAAAGAGCCATGCCAGGCAAAAAAATCCTGATGCTGACAGGTGAGTTCACCGAGGAATATGAAATCTTCGTCTACCAGCAGGCGATGGAGGCCGTCGGCCACACTGTTCATGTCGTCTGCCCCGACAAAAACGCCGGCGACTTGATCAAGACGTCGCTGCACGACTTCGAAGGCGACCAGACCTACACGGAAAAACCCGGTCACAACGCACTGATCAACAAGACTTTTTCCGAGGCCGAGAAGCAGCTTGACCAATATCATGCGGTCTACTGCGCCGGCGGACGCGGACCGGAATACATCCGCACCGACAAGCGCGTGCAGGCGATGGTCCGCCACTTCCACGAGGCGAACAAACCGATATTTACGATCTGCCACGGCGTCCAGATCCTGGTTGCCGTGGACGGCGTCGTCCGTGGCAAGAAGGTCGGCGCGCTAGGGGCTTGCGAGCCGGAGGTGACGCTTGCTGGCGGCACCTACATCGATCTGTCACCGACCGATGCCTATGTGGATGGCACGATGGTTTCGGCCAAAGGTTGGACGGCGCTTGCGGCCTTCATCCGCGAATGCCTGAAAGTGCTGGGAACGGAAATACGCCACACGTGAGCCTGGCCCGACGCATTCCTCAGGGGGTGCGTCGGTTCCCTCGATGGGCCACGTCGTGGGCCGTCATGAACCCGCCGGGCGCGTTCGCCAATCATGTTCCTGCTTGAACCCCAGGACCTCGCGCAGCTTTCGATTTGAGATTGGCCCCTCGAACACGTCCATGGAGCGCGTAATCGGCGTGTCGGGCGCGTGCTTCTTGAGAAACTCTGCCGTTGGTATGTCCGAGACGATGTTGTCGTTGACGGCGTTGAATACCTGGAACCCCAAACCGTCCTTCTCGATGCACAAATGCACGATCTGGCCCAGGTCGCGCGCGTCCATATAGGTCCAGCCGTCGCGCCGCCGCTTTGAGGGCTCCGCCAGGAACTCCGGAAACCGGGCGTAGTCCTGCGGTTCGACAACGCCGCCGATCCTCAGAGCGTAGATATCGCTCCCTGTGCGGGTAGCGAAGGAGCGCGCGATCTTCTCGCCCAGGACTTTTGAAAGGCCATAGCTGTCGGTCGGATCGGTGTCGTAGTCCTCTTCCACCGGAAACGATGTGAAGGCGCGTTCGCCTTCGGCAAAGCACACGCCATAGACCGTTTCGCTGGAAGCTGTGACGATCTTGCGAATGCCGAGTTTGGTGGCGGCCTCGATCACATTGTAGGTCGACTGCACATTGGCGGCGAACATGGCGTTGTCCGGCCGCAGGAATATCCGCGGGATCGCCGCGAAATGGACCACGGCGCCGACCGGGCCGCGGCCCTTTCCGCCGAAATATTCGTTGAACCCGAAATGCAGCGTCAGCGCATTGTAGGTCTCGCCGGCATCCGCAAGGTTGGTGATGACAGTCTCCACCCCAGGTACATCGAGAGGTGTGAGGTCGAGGTTCAGAACCTGATGCCCGCGTTCGAGCAGATAGGGTATGACGTGGCGGCCAATCTTGCCGCTGCCACCGGTGAAAACGATCCGCTTGCCCATGGTTTCCTCCCAACGGACCTCATTTCGTCGAGCGGCAGAAACGTGGCCAAAACGCACTTCCGCTTAGCCGCATGTTGTCCGGTCAGCGCCTATTCAAAGATGCCGAAGCCAGGCACGGCGTATTTGTGCACGCCGTCCATGTTGAGCTCGACACCGATGCCGGGCGTGTCGGGTATGACGATGTGGCCATCCTCGACGATCGACTTGGCGCCATCCGGCAGGCGCACATAGCCATCCCACGCTTCCCGCTCTTCGAGGGCATGCCACTCCAGGACGAGGAAGTTCGGAACGCTCGCGCACACATGGCATGTCGCCATCGTGCCCAGCGGTGTCGACACAAGATGCGGTGCGAATGGCACGTAATACATTTCAGCGAGATTCGCGATCTTGCGGCTTTCGGCAAGGCCGCCGCATTTCGGCACGTCGGGCATGATGACGTCGGCGCCGTAATTCTGGAACAGCTCCCGGAAACCCCAGCGCAGATAAAGATTTTCGCCGACGCAGATTGGCGTCTTGGTTCGCATGCGGATCTGTTTCAGGGCCTCGACGTTCTCAGCCGGAATTGGCTCTTCCAGCCACAGAAGGTTGAACCGCTCCATCTCCGACGCTATGCGGCTGGCGCTGAGTACGTCATAGCGCGCGTGCAGGTCGATGCAGAGGTCTACGTCAGGACCGATCGCGTCGCGCACCGCCGCAACGCGCTCCACCATTGAGCGGAGCTCGGCGCCGTTGATGGTGTGGTTCACCGCATCGAACTTTGCCGGATGACGCACGTTGTCGATGTCGAATTTCACCGCCGTGAAGCCCTCGGCCACCATGCGGCGGGCGCGCGTTGCGCACCCCTGCGGCGATCCCGCTTCGTCATCGCCGTGGCCGCAATCGGCATAAAGCCTTATCCGGTCGCGGAACTTGCCGCCGAACATGCGATAGAGCGGCTGCCCCGCCGCCTTCGCAGCTACGTCCCACAGCGCCATTTCAAGCCCGGTCAGCGCGATGAGAAAGACGCCGGCCTGCGCACCGGAAAAGACATGGTCGCGACGGATCTTGTCCCAGCAATATTCGACGTTGCGGGGATCCTGGCCAATGAGTTCCGACTTCAATTCCGAAATAAGTCCGACGATCGCGGCCGCGCCCGCGTCGGGATTTGCCTCGCCATAGCCGGAGATACCGGCGTCGGTATCGATACGGATCAGGGTCGCCTTGCCGTGATAGGCGACGACCGCCGTCTTGATGTCCACGATCTTCATCGAAGCTCCTCCCGGGGTGGCTCACCCCATACCTGTGCACTCACCTTGCGGGTAAGGCCTCAACTTGTCCGATGAGCATATAAGAAGAGAAGATGAAACGTAAGCCCCCTTTTCCGACCGTTTTGCCGAATGTGTTTTTGGCAGTTACGCCGGCGCAGGACGGTTTAACGGCCCGGATGGTGGAAATTTCTATCTCCGATCAAAAATAAGGGGCAGGTCACGATTTACTTGTCAGACGAGCATATAAGTCTATAAATGTCGTGGCAAACTGGGCGACGTGCCAAGACGGGCATGCCGCCGATCAGGAGGAGCAAATGCAACAGCGACAGTTAGGATCGTCGTCGGTCAAGGTATCCAAGATTGGCCTGGGTACCTGGGGTATGTCGGGCGCGTTCTGGGGCGCGGCCAATGACAAGGAATCGATACGGGTGATTCAACGCGCCATGGAACTCGGCATTACCTTGATCGACACGGCCGAAGCCTATGGGCATGGCCATGCCGAGCAGGTTGTCGGCAAGGCGCTCGCCGGCAACCGGGAAAAAGCGGTGATCGCGACCAAGGTTGCCCCGAACCATCTCGAACCCGCGGCGCTCGAGGCGGCGCTCGACGGCTCGCTGAGACGGATGCAGACGGACTATGTGGACATCTATTTCGTCCACTGGCCGAACGCAGACTTCCCGATTGGCCCGACCATGGAAATGATGGAACAGCTGCGGTCATCCGGGCGGATCAAGGCGGTCGGCGTTTCCAATTTCAGCACTGCTGATATGAACAGCGCACGCCAGTATGGCGTCATCGACGTGCTCCAGCCTCCCTACAACATGCTGTGGCGTGAGGTTGAGGCGGAAACTCTGCCCTATTGCCGCAAGCACAATATCGGCGTCATGCCCTACAGTGGTCTTGCCCAGGGGCTGCTTACCGGCCTACTCTCGCCAGATACCAAGTTCGTCGAGGGAGACGAGCGGCGCACCACCGTGCTGTTCCAGCCGGGCACCTACGAGCGAGCCGTCGCCGCTGTCGACGCCCTCAAGCCGATTGCGGCCAACTACGGCAAGACGGTGCCACAGCTTGCGATCCAGTGGCTTACCAGCAGACCGGGCGTGAGTTCGCCGCTGGTCGGCGCGCGGACTGTCAGGGAACTTGAGGAAAACATCGAGAGCGTAGGCTGGACGATTTCCGACGCGGACGTCGCCGCCATCGACAAGCATACCACGCCTATCTGGGCGGAAATCAAGGACAAGGGCGATATGTTTGGTTTTCGCGCCCGGCAGCGCCAGGAGCGGGAAGCGAAAAGGGCTTAAAACGCGCCGCGTTGAAAGGATTCAGGCGATGCGCTTTTGCATGTCGTTGCCCCAAGACCGGGGCCAGTTCTGGGCGACATGCATTGAATCCGGCCGTGTCCTCCCAACACGCCACGGCGCGGCCAGTGAGTTTGCTGGCCGCGCCGCACCAGGGATGGTCAAACGGCTAATCCTTATACGGTAACCCGACGGCGGTGGTTGCCTTCAGGTGTCGGCGCATCGCTTCTTCCGCACGTTTTGCGTCGCGCGCAACGAGTGCCTCATAGATTGCCCTGTGATCTTCCGTCGCGAAGGACAGGGCATGAGGCATCAGATTGCTGACGCGCCGGCTCGCCGCCTGCCACCATCGCGACGAGTACATGAAGCGGTCGAGGATCCTGTTTTGGGTAGACCGGCAAATCTCCATGTGGAAGTCGAGGTCTAGCTTCAGATAGACATCCGGATTGTCCTCGGTCGCGGACATGGCTGCCAGCAGTATGCCAAGACGCTCAAGGTTTTCCTTCGTCATATGCTTGGCAGCGATGGCGGCGATGGCAGGTTCGATGATAATTCGCGTCGCGTGTGCTTCCGCCAGCAGTTGCCGGATCTGCTCGGGCGGCAGCCAGTCGATGAGCAATGGACTGAGATAGTCCCATTCCTCGGCCGGACGCAGCACCACGCGCCGTCCCTGTGCGATCTCGATCATGTCGAGGGAAGCCAGAATCTTCAACGCCTCGCGTGCCACCGCGCGCGATACCCCGAATTCTTGCAGGATCTGTTGCTCCGACGGTCCTTGGCCCCCGGAAACACCGTCGGTGGCGATGCGACGCGCGAGCACGCCTGCCACCTGCTTGGGCAAAGTTTGAAGCTTGACCTCCATGGCATCCATCATTAACATCCACTTGTCTGATAAGCTTATAGGCAGATGGCTAGATATGCAGTCAACTATCTCATAAAAATGCTCACTAGCCTATAACTCGTGCCGCGGGAAGGGAGGATTGGACGTTGGAGATATCCAACCCCGGCGTTCGCCACCCGAGATGAGGATCGATATACTGTCGCTGAACGCGGCGGCCATCGTTGCTCAATCGCCCAGCGGGCTCGCAAGGGTCGCCTGGTTTCCGTGAGGAGAAATGTATGCGCGTAGCAAAGCGCGCCGGAACAAACGGAACACCGGAAGACCGACAAGAGAATGACAGAATCTCCGCCAGAAGCCGGCGAGGGCCATAGGCCCACTGCACGGCAAAGGTGGTGTCTGCACGGGAGTGATCCAGACAGTCTCCTGGCGGGAGGAGCAAGCCGCCGCGGACTTTGACGGGAATGCTGAACGTCGTCGCCCGACCCAAAGGGCCGACCAATCATGACCAAGGAGGAAATTGTGATGTCCGGAAACTTATCGAGACGCAAATTCCTGGCGGCTGGCGCCACGGTGGCGGCAGGCTCGCTCGCCGCGCCGTGGATCGCCAGGGCGCAGGCCAACGAGATTACGGCGCTGCTGATCACGGGCGGCCCGCTCTATCCCAAATATTGGGAGAAGATTGTCCAGGATTTCACGGCGAAGACCGGCATCAAGGTCCGCTATGATCTGCTGGAATTCACCCCACTGACGTCGAAAGTCGTCACGTTGAGCGCCGCGCGATCGAGCCAATATGACGTCTACAGCACCCACACGGCGCAGATTGACTCCTACTTCAGCCATTTTGCGCCGCTGAATAGCTATTTCAGCGAGTCCGAATTGGCGGACTTCTATCCGGTCGCGGTCAAATATCTGCGCGATCCCAAAAACGGCAATCTGGCGGCCATTCCGCGCAACATGGATGCGCGCGTTCAATATTACCGCAGCGACATCTACCAGGAGAAAGGCCTGAAGCCGGCCGAGACCTGGGAAGAACTCGTCGACGTCGGCCTGAAACTCACCGGTAATGGCCATTACGGGTTGGTTGTCCCAGGGCAGGGCGATCCGGCCCAGCGTACATTCAGCGATCTCCTGTGGCAGGCCGGCGGGGATTGGGTCGATCAGGCCAACAAACCGGCCTTCAATTCCGAAGCCGGGATCAAGGCCCTCACATTCTACCGTGACCTCGTCCAGAAACACAAAATCGTCCCCCCGGATGCCGTCGGCTATCAGTGGAACGAAAATTCGACCGAATTCTCGTCTGGAACGGTCTACGCCAATTTTGACTGGCCGGGCGCTTTCGCCACTCTCTCCAATCCGGACACCTCCCGCGTTGTCGGCAAGTGGTCGAGCGCGCCCTATGTGCGGGACAAAGCGGCAATTTCCTGCGCCATCTCGCACGCCATGGCCCTCAACGGCCAGTCGGGGCGCAAGGATCCCGCGGTCGAGTTCATCAAGTATACGGTCGGCCCTGAGGCGCAGCGCCTGCAGTTCGACGAGTTCACCAACTTCCCCAGCAGTCAGGCGATCGCCAAGGAGGTGATCACGGCGGCGAAAGGCCCGCAGGCCGCATGGCTGCAGCAGCTCGAGACGACGATCGCGAACGGCAAGGAATGGCCCAAGCTGCCTGGCTTCTCAAAAGTCTGCACCCTGATGTTCTCGGCCATCGAACAGGCGCTCACCGACCAGGTTTCGCCAAGCGATTCGCTCAATCAGGCGGCCGTGGAAGCGGAAGACGCCATGCGTCGGGCCGGAGCCTACGACTGAGGATGTCGTCCGTCCCGCACGGCCGGGTGTCGGGGCGTCGGCGGCGTTCGCCGCTGCCCTACACCTGGCAGAAGGGGTACCTTCTGGCCGGCCCGGCGTTCGTCGTCATGCTCGCCATCTTCGTCTATCCCCTGGGGTATTCGTTTCTCATGAGTTTCTTCCGGTGGGATCTGAGCGGCTCCGCGCCGTTCATCGGGACAGGAAACTACACAGACGAGCTGTTTGGCCGCCAGTTCAACCAGGCCCTTCGAAACCAGATCATCTTTAGCGTCGTCTCCATTACGGTCGAGGTGGTGGCGGGAATGGCCATCGCGGTGCTGGTCAACGGAGAATTGCGGGGCATGCGGCTGGCCCGCACATTGCTGTTGGTGCCACCGATGATCGCTCCTGCCGTCGTCGGCCTCAATTTTCGGTGGCTTTTCAATACGCAATACGGTCTTGTTGATGCATTGCTGCGCATGTTCAACCTGCCCAGCATTCCCTGGCTCAGTGACCCGACCTGGGCCCTGGTCTCGGTCATTATCGCCGATGTCTGGCAGAACACGCCGCTGATGGTGCTGCTGTTCCTGGCCGGCCTGCAATCCTTGCCCCAGGAGCCGCTCGAAGCCGCGACGGTGGACGGCGCCGGGCCGTGGCAGCGCTTCTGGCATATTGTTCTGCCGTTAATGCGTCCGGTCATCATGATCGCGCTGATGCTGCGTATCATAGACACGTTCCGAACCTTCGACGTCGTCTGGCTGATGACGCAGGGCGGGCCGGGGGGCGCTTCCGACCTGCTTACCGTCTACGCCTACCTGCTGGCATTCCAGGCCGTGGATTTCGGGCACGCTGCGGCGGTTTCCTACATTGCTCTGGGGATGTCCCTGGTCGTGCTCGGCCTGCTCTACGGAGTGCCGTGGCTGATCGCAAAGCGGAGGGCCATCTGATGGACACTGCGGCCGTGAGCACGCATCGCAAGCCAAGACGCCGCCGCCGCCGGTTCACAGCCGGCGTTGCCGGACGCTACCTCGCTCTCATCCTGACCATCGCCTTCACCATTTTTCCGTTGGTGTGGCTGTTCCTGACGTCGATCCGCAGCTCGGCCGACATCTTCTCCGTGCCGGTCCACATCATCCCCGTGACCGCGACGTTGGCGCAATACGTGTCGGTTTTCCGCGAATATGACACCATGGATTATGTCTGGAACACGGTCATCGTATCGTTCGTGACAGTCATTTTGGTCCATTTGCTGGCCATCCCCTGCGCCTATGCGCTGTCACGCTTCAGGATGCCGGGCGTCATGCTGATCTTCGGCCTGCTCTTGATCATGCGGATGATCCCGGTCATCGCGCTCGCCATCCCGCTCTTCGCCGTGTTCGCGGCAATCGGCCTCCTGGATTCGGTCTGGGCGCTGATCCTCGCCCATACGGCTGCCAAACTGCCTGTCGCCATCTGGCTTCTGCTGGGCTTCATCCAGGATGTCCCGAGAGAGATCGAGGAAGCTGCCCAGTCAGACGGCGCCGGCACGATGCGCACGCTGGTCCAGATTGTCACGCCGCTGATCGCGCCTGGCATCGGGGCCAGTGCGGTGATCACCTTCCTTTTCACTTGGAACGATTTACTGCTCGCACTGACCCTGACGTCGAGCAAGTCCGCGCAGACCCTGCCGGTCGGGCTCACCAATTTCGTTTCGCAGTTCGGCATCAACTGGGGCGCCATGTCAGCTGCCGGCGTTCTCATGGTCATGCCGACTTTGGTGTTTGTCTGGTTTGCCCAAGGCCTGTTGGTCAAAGGCCTGACCACCGGTGCGGTCCGTGGCTGAGCGGCGGGCAAGGGAGCAATGCGCTCGATGCTTGCGACGACAGTTGGTTAGGCAAGTGAGACCGGCGCGGTGGATAAAAGTGGTGCTGCGCTAAGGGAGGACGACGAGTGGAAGCGGACCAAATACCGGCGATATCAGACATTTCCCGGCCACCGAGGCAATTGGTCGATGCGCTTGCAGCGATCGGTTCGGCGACACTGGCCAGTGAGCTCTATCATAAGATGGGAATTCGTGATCCGCACATCCGGGGCCCGCGGCCGTTGAGGCCCGGCCGCACGGCGGCAGGCCCGGCTCTCACGCTCCAATGCATGCCGAAGCGCGAAGATCTCTATAACGAAACAGAGTATGAGGACCCGGAGCGACAGCTCCACCGTCACGTTCTCTACCCCACGCAGCCGGGCGACATGGTTGTCGTCGATGCGCGCGGCGATCTGGGCAGCGGCATCTTCGGCGAGATGATGCTCACCTATTTCGCAGGTCGCGGCGGGGCCGGGGTGGTCGTCGACGGCTGCATCCGCGATTCTGCCCAGGCCGCGGCCCTGGATATCGGTATCTGGGTAAAGGGGGCGACGCCGAATTTCCACGCCCAGACCAACATTGTCCCCTTCGCCGTCAACGTCCCCATCGCGTGCGCGAATGTGCTCGTCATTCCCGGCGACATCATAGTGGCTGACGACGACGGCGTGGTCGTCGTGCCGATCGCACTTGCGCCCAAGCTGGTCGCGCTTGCCGGCGAGCATATCGAGTGGGAAGAATTTACCCGCGCGCGCTTGGCCGAAGGAGGGGATTTGCGGAAATACTACCCGTTGAGCCCGGAGGGCGAGACCGAATACCGCGCATGGCGGCACGCTCAGCGAAAATGAGCAGGGCCTGCACGAGAGGAAAATAGATGTCCGCAATCCAGATAGAGCAGCTCGGCAAGAGCTTCGGCGCCGTGGAAGTTCTTCGCGACGTGAACATTGAAATCGCCAGCGGCGAGTTCGTGGTCCTTGTCGGTCCCTCGGGCTGCGGCAAGTCAACTCTGCTGCGGATGATCGCCGGCCTGGAAGAACAGACGACGGGCGAGATCCGCATAGGCGGGCGCGTCGTCGACGAGATGCCCGCCAAGTCGCGCGACATCGCGATGGTCTTCCAGAGCTACGCGCTCTATCCGCATATGAGCGTGGCCGACAATATGAGCTTCGCCCTTCGACTGGCCAAGGTCCCAAGGGAAGAGATCGTCTCGAGGGTGAAGGCAGCCGCCGAAATCCTCGGCTTGCAGGATCTGCTGCGTCGTATGCCGCGCCAGCTGTCTGGCGGCCAGCGCCAGCGTGTCGCCATGGGCCGCGCGATCGTGCGCGACCCGGCAGCCTTCCTGTTTGACGAGCCGCTCAGCAATCTCGATGCAAAGTTGCGCGTCAAGATGCGTGCCGAGATCAAGAAGCTGCACCAACGGCTCGGGCGCACCAGCATCTACGTCACGCACGACCAGACCGAGGCGATGACGCTTGCCGACCGGATAGTGGTGCTGAACCGAGGCCAGGTTGAGCAGATCGGTACCCCTTCCGAGCTCTACGAGAACCCTGCCAACCTTTTCGTTGCGAGCTTTATCGGCTCACCGGAAATGAACCTGATCAAGGGCCGAATTGACAATAGCGCATTCGCCGCCGAGCAGGGCCTGCGCTTGCCCTTGGCCGATGGCGCTCGGATCGGTGACAGGGAAGGGGTGGTATACGGGATTCGCCCACAGCACATCACGGTCGGCGGCACCCACGCAAAGGCAACGGTTCAGGTGGTGGAACCGACCGGCGAGGCCCAGGAACTTACCTTAAATGCGAATGGCGTCGATCTGATTGCCGAAATCCGGGAACAGCCCCTGTTCAAACCTGATCAAGAGGTGAAGTTGGAGATCATGGTGCATAAGGTGCACCTGTTCGACGCCCAGAGCGGCACCAGGATAAACTAGAGCGCTTGTGCGATCGGATCGTCTAGGCGTTGGTATCCATCCCATCGAATACAATCAGCGAACGCATCAATGTTTCCCTTGCCGAAGCCAGATGGGCTCGGCAGGCCCGCTCGATCCGCTCGGAATCGCGGCTTTCGAGCGCATCGATATAGGCGAGATGCTCCAGGATCGCCGCCTGGTTACGCTGTTTTTCGTCATGCTTGTTCCACTGATAGTGGTAGTGGAAAATGAAGCTGATGATATCGTAGAAATCGTCGATGAAGCGGTTCGGCGAAGCCTCGTTTATGAGCCGGTGAAACCGGTTGTCGAGACTGGAGAAGTCGTGAAAGCGGCTTTCAATCTGCTTCAGCAGTTCGGTATGCGCGCTCTTGAGCACGCCCAGCTTCTCCCACAGGGGAGACGTGTCGGGCTGTCGTGAAAACAGATGCGCCGAGCGCAGCTCGAACATCACCCGGATCTCGAACAACTCAAGTGCGAAATCTTCCGTAAAGCCCTTGAAAAGCCAGCCCGTATTCGGCCTCTTCTCGAGCAGTCCAAACCGGCTGAAGCGTATCAGGAACTCGCGAATTCCGTTGGTCGCGACGCCGAACTGACGCGCAAGCTCGAGTTCGTTGATGCTGGTACCGGGTCTGGTGTCACCCCGCAGCATCCACTCCATGAACTGCTGTTCCACATGCTTGGCCCGCGAGGTGGTTTCGGCGTCGGGATAGTAATCGCTATCCTCGACCGCACGACCTGCCGTCCTGACACCGCTGCGCTCGGCGATAAGGTCGCGGTGGGCAAGTTCTCCCAGGACCTTTCGGACAGTCGTGCGGCTGACTCCCATTTTCCGTCTAAGCTCATTTTCGGAAGGGAGCTCTCCGGTCAATTGTCCGTCGCGCAGCATACTGGCGACGCGATTGAAAGCCTTCTTGTAGACAGTGTCGGTTCGCATCGGATCTTCCTCTGAGCAAGACCTTGTCCTTTCTACCATGAACTTTATCCATAAAAAACAACTTGACCAAGTCATGCAGGTTGTTTTTTATCGATAAGAGGGAACTAAAATACAGCATGAGTTTTTGACGACGCGGCTTGCACGGCCCGCGGCGGGGAGGGAACTTTGCCTGAAACGCGAAACACCGGCACCACTGTCGGCGACGCGGTATTGCCAGCACCCAAGAAGCAAGAAGCCGTTCCCGGCCTCGCGCTTGGCCTGGCCCTGCTGAGCGCCGGTCCGGTCGTCATCCTGGTGTTGCTGATCGTCGTTCTCAGTTTTCTGTCCCCCTATTTCCTGACTGGACGCAACCTTAGCAACATCCTCGCCCAGACCGCCGTCATCTCGGTGGTGGCGATGGGCCAGCATCTGGTCATTCTGACACGAGGGATCGACCTCTCCGTCGGCTCGAACCTGGCACTGGCTTCCGTCGTCGGCGCGCTCAGCTTTTATGCCGGCGCTCCCGCCTTCGTCGTGATCGCGGTGATGGTCGGCTGCGGTGCGGCGGTCGGCACCATCAACGGGCTCTTCTACGTCTTCGGCCGGTTGCCGCATCCGTTCATCATCACGCTGGCGACATTGAGCATCGCCAAGGGGCTGGCGCTCCAGCTGGCCGACGGGCGCGCCATCCCTGGAATGCCGGATGCCATCGATGCGCTTGGCCGCGAGGCGGTCTGGGGTCTGCCTGGATCGGTTTTTGTGGTTGCGGGCGTTGCCGCGGTGCTTTTCGTCATGGCCAAGACGATGGTCTGGGGGCGCTGGATTTATGCCGTCGGCGGCCGGCCCGACGCTGCCGTGCGCATGGGCATTCCGGTGTCCTGGGTCCTGGTTTCGGTCTATGTGATCTCGGGGCTATGCGCCGGCATCGGTGCGGTCATCCTTGCCGGCCGCACCGACGCCGGTTCGCCCTTGTTCGGCAATCTGCTGGAACTGGATACGATCGCGGCGGTGATCATCGGCGGTGCCAGTTTTCTCGGCGGCCGCGGACATCTTGGCCATGCCTTGATTGGCGCCATCATGATCGGCGTCATCCGCAACGCGCTCAACCTGCTCAACGTCAACGTCTTCTTCCAGCTCATCGTCATCGGCGTGGTCATCGTCATCGCGGTCGAGGCCGACGTGCTGCGCAACTATCTCGAAGGGCGCGTGCGGGTCATGCAGGCCGGGAGGCAGTCATGAGCGCCGTTGCGGCCAGCGTCGATCCTGCAGCCACCGCGGTTCATCCCGTCCTGGCGGTGCGCGGCGCTACCAAGCGTTTCGGCTCAGTCGTGGCGCTGGACGATGTCAGCATCGAGGTCCGACGTGGCGAGATCCTCGGGCTTCTCGGCGACAATGGCGCCGGCAAGTCGACGTTGACCAAATGCATCAGCGGGGTGCACCAACTCGATGCCGGCGCGATCCTTCTGGACGGTGCGCCAACGCAGATACGCTCCCCTGCGGACGCGCGCTTCGCCGGCATCGAGACCGTCTATCAGGATCTGGCGCTTTTCGACAATCTGACGCCGGGACAGAACTTCTTTGCCGGTCGCGAGTTGGCCTGGCCGCAATGGCTTCCTCGCGGCATGCGATTTCTCCAACAGCGCAGGATGGATGCCGAAACGCGCATTCTGCTTGCCAATCTGAAGGTCACGTTGCCAAGGCTGGACGCCGTCGTCGCCATGATGTCGGGCGGTCAAAGGCAAGCCATCGCCGTGGCCCGGTCGACCGTGTTTGCCCGCAAGGTTGTGATCCTGGACGAACCGACCGCCGCACTTGGCCTGCGTGAATCGCGGCAAGTGTTGAACCTGGTCGCGACGCTGCGCGACCAGGGCAACGCCGTCATCCTGATCACCCACAACATGGAACACGTCACTGAGCTTGCCGACCGCGCCGTGGTGCTTCGCCAGGGCCGCAAGGTCGGCGAACTGGTGCCGACCAAGGACAACAAGCAGGAGCTGGTCTCCATGATCGTTGGAGCCTGACTCGCTCGAAATTTGGGGACTGTTCCGGTCCGCAAATGCCTGAAGCGACTTCCGCCGGAAGACGCCTCAATCCAAGGGAGGAATGGAATGCCAATGAACCGAAAACTGTTCACCGGGCTGGCGATCGCCGCTGCGTTTGCGATGCCGGCTTCGGCCGCCGACAAGATCAAGATCGGCCTGATTACGAAATTCCCGGTGCCGTTCTACTCGACCATGGAGGATGCAGCCAAGAAATACGCCGCCGCCCATCCCGAGATCGAGCTGGTTACCGGCCAGGGCCAGGCGGCTACCGACATCGAAGGGCAGATCGCGCTGATCGAGTCGATGATCACGCAAGGCGTCAAGGGCCTGGCGATCACTCCGGTCGATCCAACCGTTGCGCCGGCGCTCGACAAGGCGGTCGCCGCCGGCATCAAGGTGGTTCTCGTCGACAACAGCATCCCGGACTGGAAAGGCCAGACAGCGCTGGTCTCGACCAACAATCTCAACGGCGGCAAGATCGCCGGAGAGTACCTCAAGACCGTGCTCAAGAGCGGCGACAAGGTCGGCATCCTGCAAGGTGTTCCCGGAGTGCCGGCGCTGGACGACCGGGTGACCGGCATGATGGAGGGCCTCGGCGACGTCAAGATTGATGTCGTCGGCAAGGGTGCAACCAATTGCACGCTCGAACTTGGCACGTCGGTGACCGAAGACATCCTGACCGCCAATCCCGATCTCAAGGCGATCTACTCGGCTTGCGGCCCGCCAATCCCGGGCGCCGTCAAATCGATCAGCAATGCGGGCATCGCCAACGACAAGATCATATTGGTCGGCTTCGACGCCTGCTGCGGTGAGATCGAAGCGATCAAATCGGGCGCGGAAGATGCCAGCGTTGCGCAATTCCCGACAAAAATGGGCGAGCTTGGCATCGACACGGTCGTCAAGGCGATCCGCGGGGAAGCCGTCGAGGCCAATGTGGACACCGGCGCCGGTCTCGTGACGCTGCAGAACGTCAAGGACTTCGAGTGATTCACCAGTGGTCCGGTGGATTGCACCCCCGGACCACTTCCTGTTTCCGCGCTCCAGGAATTACGCCGTTAGCGAAGGGGGTGGAATTACACTTATGGACGCCACCATCAAGATCGTCCGATGCGCCGAGCCCGGCAGGCTGGCGTTCGAGGAACAGGCAGCGCCAGGCGCTCCGCCGGAAGGCTGGGTGCTGGTCAACGTCGCCCACGTCGGCATCTGCGGAACCGATTACCACATCTTCCAGGGCAAGCATCCGTACCTCGCCTACCCACGCGTCATGGGCCATGAGGTTTCGGGAACCATTGCGGCAATCAACGGGCCCGTGGACATGGCGGTCGGGCAACACGTCGTCGTCAACCCCTATCTTGCCTGCGGCAATTGTCCCGCCTGCCGCCAGGGCAAGCCGAACTGCTGCCTCGCGATCGAGGTGCTTGGCGTGCACCGTGACGGTGCCATGAGCGAGCAGATTCTCGTGCCGGCGCAGAACCTCATTCCTGCGACCGGTCTGTCTTTGGTCGAGGCGGCGGCGGTCGAGTTCCTGGCCATCGGCGCGCACGCGGTCCGCAGGTCCATGGCCGGGCCTGGCAGCCGCACCTTGGTTATCGGCGCAGGGCCAATCGGCCTCGGTACCGCGCTTTTTGCCCGCATAGCGCGGCAGTGCGTGACCGTCATGGATGTCGATGCCGAGCGGCTGGCTTTTGCCGCAAGGCAAGGTTTTCTGGTGATCGACGGGTCGAAGGGTTCGATTGTCGAGACGATAGCGGAGCGAACGGCCAGGACAGGTTTCGATGTGGTCTTCGACGCAACGGGAAACAGCCGTTCGATGCGGTCTGCCTTCGCCTATGTTGCCCATGGCGGCGTCATGGTGATGATCAGCGTCGTGCAGGACGACATAACCTTCTCCGACCCAGAGTTCCACAAGCGGGAAATGATGCTGATCGGCAGTCGCAACGCGACGCGCGCCGACTTTCAGCACGTCATGGCTTCGATCCGCGCTGGAAAAATACCAATCGACGAACTCGTCACGCATCGTACGACCCTGCGTGACAGCCCTCGCGATATTGCGATCTGGGCGCAGCAGAAGTCCGGTCTGATCAAGGCTGTTATCGACGTGGCGGGATCTGGCTGATTTTGCCAAACGCCGTCGTGCGAAAAAGTCTCTCCGGAGCGTGAGGTACCTGCGAGGAGAGGAGGACCAGCCTGACGGGCAGGGATACCCTGGTAAGATCGCTACGGGCTGAGGAGGTCGCCATTGACGACGACGTGATGCTCGACGAATTCCGGCTTGTTGATCAGGTACTGATCGTCCTTGGGATAGTAGTGGGCCCGCTCAGGTTGCTCGCCCGCATAGGCCTTTACCGCTTCCATATCGGTCCACCAGCTCAGAGCGCATATCTCCGTAACGCCGTCGCTGAGGTCGCGCAGCGTGATCTGGTGACCGAGATTGCCTTTGGTGGCGCCAAGCTCGTCGCCACCAGTCCCGGCCACGTAGCGCGCGTATTCGGCGGCCATCTGCGTGCGCACCGTCCCGCACCATCTTCGAAGAATTACCTGCCGGACCACTAACCCTGGCCTCCGCAACCTATTTCCCGTCACCCATCTTGAACATCACCCCGCCGCCGCCATTCTTGGCAATGACCTCGACCCCGGCTGGGCACGCGGGAAGTCGTCCAGGGTTTCACTCTGCCTTCAGTACCTGGTATCTGATCGACCAGTCACGAATGATCAGTCGGACGGCCTCAGGTCGCGAAACATCATGCTCGGCAGCAAATTGATCGACGCCCGCGAGCATGTCCGGTTGAAGGCGGACCATGATTGGCACGCCCTTTCCAGTCGGGGCCGGTCCCCGCCGTTTCTTTGATACCACGGTTTCCTGCTTTGCCATAAAACCGTGATATCAGAATTCTTGCTCTTACGGAAGCACTAGAGCCTGACACTAAATCGAATTGGCGAAGATCCGATGTCGAACACCATTGTTCGGGCAGCCGCCGAAGGCCGCCCGCTCTCAACCGCCGCGGCTGCTTCAACCGCCGCCGTAGCGGTCGAGCCAACGAATGGCCGAAGCTGCGCGCAAGGGCGAGTTCATGGCATCGTGCAGGATCGAATAGAATGACTTTGACCAGGTCCAGTTGATCAACGCTCTGAGGCCGGGTGGGGAGGGCATTGGCGGCACTGATCTCATTGGCAAGGCACTCGGCCCGCAGCCCCACCAGCGGCGGGTTTGGTGCACTCGGCAGGGCTCGAACCTGCATCTGCCCGGGAAGGTCCCGCTCTGTCCTAGATTGAGCTACGAGCGCCAATATTGGCACGCTAGTAGAACGGGCTCATTCGATCAAATTAGCGATTGGGATAGCCGGCACATGCATTGGAAGTAGGTCGAGGTGGGAGGCCGAGCTACCCTCTGTATCGCCCTTTCTCGCACCAATATCGAACAACGACACCGGGTTGCGCCCGAAACAGACTGGCCGCAAGTTGACAATTCTCTCTGTTGTACGCCTCCGCCTCGGTCGCATCGAACGTGGCCACATGGATACGCATTTCGGCGGCAGCGGAGCTTCGGTACAGCGTATAGGTTTTGGAGTCATCAGCCTGGGGCGCGCAGCCAGCCAAGGCCGAAACCACCGCCAGAGCAAGGAACAACCTCATTTCAGCATCATAGGTGTGGCAAGAAGACGATCTAAGGAATGGAAAGGTCACGTTGCGCGGCGAACCTTTCGATCGCCAACGTGAAAGTGACATGATCTACGCCGGCTATGTGGAGGTGCTCGTTGCATCAGGCCCCGACGCACCGAAAAGCAGCGATGCTTTGGCCGGCGAGTGAAACTTACGGCGGGCATCCTGGTACCGTTCAGCGCTTCGCGAGGTCGTCAAATGTGATCCCGGTGCCATAACCGCTTGGTAGATCGGCGGTTGCCTCCCGGAAACTGCGTTCAACGGCGGCCGTGTACCGGCCGTCATTCGCCAGCCTATCCCAAATGACGAAGGCGACAGCTAAGGCGATGACGACGAGCACCATTCGCATCGGAACCTCCCTCAAAGAGTTCCAGCAGGCATAATACAGCCTGTTGCTAACATGCGCCAGCGTGGACGATGGCGAGGCTCGCGTCGGCCTATGTCCAACCTCGCGGTCAGCGACGTCAATCAGCGCTAGCTAATATAGATGAGCCCGCGTCATCCAATCGAGGGATGGCGCGACTTATCCCGCTGCTCCACTTGATGGCAAGGCAAAGGGCGGCAACCCGGTTTTGCTGCCCAAGGGGCCTGCTAGCTCTAGGGGGGCTAAATATGAGCAATACGACTCTCATTGCTATCGCTATCCTTGCGATCAGCATCGGCCATGCCGATGCCAAGGGCCGGAAGGTGGACCTGCCGGTTTGCACCGCGTCAAACCACCTCTTCGAAGTTCTCGGTGACAAATGCTTTCTCGTCAAAGGTTCGATGATCTATGGCGACATCGCCGGTCTTTCCCAGATAGTCACCTGGGCTGGGGGTGGATCTGGCGGTCTGTGAGGTGCGCCCTTAGGTGCCATCGACGGGGACAGGCTATAAAAAAGCCTATGCCGCAATGGCCGGTGCGCTCACAACCTAAGCACCCTCGCACCGGCCATTTCGGCAAGCCCTAAGCGTAGCCGCTGGCCCTCTGCATAGGCGAGAGCGAAAGATTCCAGTTCGAATGATCGGGTTAGTTCCTGGTCGTCTTCGACCACGCGGACGAACCATTCTCCGCAGGCTTCGACCACTTCAACGCAAGGGTAAACCTTGCCGTTCGACGTTACGCTATCCATCGCAGCCTCCCTAGAAAGCAATGGGGAACGTCCATTTTTATAAAGCTCGTCCGAGACGAATTTCAATATCAAATGTGGTTGCAATAGCCGACCGGTGCGGCCAGCCCGGCGCCCTGTTTTTACACTGAACAAACCAAAAAGGGCGCCGAGCCTTCACCGGCGGCGCTTTGAGGGAAGCGACGCCGAGAAGTGAACATAGCGCTCTCGCTAGAGTTGTCGGAATACAACCTTTAGGATGATGGCCGCTGCTGCCCTACATCCTGATCGAAACATACGACAACAGGTAAACGATGGCGATGGTCGCCGTAGCGAGTACGACCCATACGCCCAAGCTGCTCATGCTTCCTCACTTTCCGCCGGCGCACCGTTGGGCAGGATGTTGGGGTGGAGGACGCCGGCCCAGGCGGAAAAGGCACTACAAGCACAAGCTAATATAATCGAGATGCAGGCGCCTATGGTGTGATCGCGGAAGCCTTGGCGTAATCGCTCCCGTCGGTGTCGCTTTCCTCATCAATTCCCGAGCACCTTCCTGAGCGCTTGATGACGGTGCATCGGATCGCCGTCCTGATAGCAGCCTAATCCTCTAAGAACGCCCGCCACTTGCCGCAGGCGCTGAGCAACCGCGACTGGAAACTCTCGCTTAGCTCATTACGATTTGGGTCTTTAGGGCCGGCAAGCCAAGGACTTCAGTCTCAATTGCGCGATTGCTAATGTAATATAGACTTATCACCAGCGGGGGCTTTTCTCGCGATGGCCGGTGCTCGCTTACAACCCCTCGTCGTCTGCACCGGCCATTCCTTCGCGAGGCTACTAGCGGCCCAGCGGCCAAGGGCGGGGGGCTGGGGTTTGACCACCGGGCCTAACCGGCGCGGGGTTGGGGCTCGCCGGCTGGCGAATTATACGCCGTTCCCGCTTAGTCGACCATGTCTCACAGTGACTTCTTGCGTGTCGGAGAGCTCCGCCTTACGTGGCGGGCTTTTTCCCTGGTTCACTCTGAGCCGGTGCTAAGTACGGTGTACGACGACGTTGTCACCGCCCCGGAACCGTTACCACGCGTGACGCGCACTGTGGCAGGTCGGCTCTTTGCAGGGGCAGGGGTTGCCGTCGAAGCGACTATCCCGATCACGTCTGTGGCGCTGGCGTAGAATAGCTCGCCATTCGGCGAGACGCCCCATCTCGCGATATCATTCTCATCTCTGATCACCTGGCAACGCCCAACCGTTTTTTGACCAGCGTGCGGAACTCTCGATATGTGCTCAGCCAGCGCTTCTTCGCATTGGGATGTGGTCGAAAAGATCATGGGCTTTGCGGCCGGCGCTCGGCATAGCATCAAATCGGGGCTGCACGACAACAGCACCATAATGGCAGACGTTACCGTATCCATCGCCCTTCGCCTCCGCCACGCAATATAGCCTCAATGCCGAGACTGTGGAATGGGTTCAAACGATCGAGCCCGCTGCCTTACGGTGGTGGGCCAGGACCAAACTTCACAAGCAGCTTGCAGAGGCTGAAATCGAGCGCTTTCCGGTGGAGGCGGAACGGCAGCACAAGAGCATCGTCCAGCCGCTCCTATCGCCTGGCAGCGACCATTACGAGGCGCTCCAGCGCACCACTAGCGCTATTGAAGACGGTCAAGGACATCACCGGCAAGGATGCGCCGTTCATTCAATGGTTTGGGACCGGACCGGTTTCCTACGCAGGGGTTGGGACTTCAGTCTCAGTTGAGCTATCGCTAATATGCCTATACCTTAGGCAGTGCGGGGACAACCCGAAAACCTAATCCCGCAATGGCCGGTGCGGCTCGCTTACAACCCCAAGCACCCCGCCGGCCATTTCTTTTGCGTCTGGATGGCGCGGCCTGCCAAAAGCTGGATCGCGCGGGGGACATATGCGCAGGTCAGTCAAGATACTCGTGCCGGTCTTGGCCGTCGTTTCGACTGAGGCCATGGCTCACGAATGGTATACGGGGAAAAAGGACCCCGTCACTGGCTTCGACTGCTGCGCAGGGTCAGACTGCGCACCGATCCCGGAATCTCAAGTCAGAGAAATGCCGGGCGGCTATATCTATCTTCCCACTGGCGAGTTCATCCCGCTTCGTCGCGTGCAACATAGCCATGATCGGCAGTATCACCGCTGCATCTATCACTCGGAATTTCTCAACCTGGATCAGGGACGTTTCAGGAAGGGCGACACACGCTGTTTCTTTGCGCCGCATACCGAGATCGGCGCTGCGTATTAAAGCGGCCCGGCATCCGGCAGCAGCGGGAGCCCAGCCACAGCACCGGGCCTGACCTGCGCGGCAAGAAGTTCTGGATCTGCTGTGGATCGCCCGCGACATGGCAGGGCAATTGGCCGTTAATGCTGCGGCTTGCCATCAAAAGGTGGTGGCGGAGGCTAAACGCTTATACCGACAGGAAGAGGCAGATACCGCCGCCTGATCATTCGGCGAGCGAAACGATGGCCCGTTCCCCAAGTGGCGGGCTCTTTTGTCGGAAGGGTTATTTCTTGGCCATCAGTCGCTGCACCATCACGGTTGAGACTTGCCCCACCAGGATTCCGATGCCTCCTGCGATGGGCATGTAGATGTGTCTATTCCAGCCTTCTGCCTTGCAGAACTTTACAAGCAAGATAGCCAAGGGAAGACCCACCAGAAGAATGCCAAGAGCCTGCCAACGTCTCTTTTTGAGGCTCTCAATATGCGCGGACGTTTCGTCGGTCGCCACCCTCAACCCCTCCCATGTCGCACGGACCTGCCGATAGTTGCAGGAATGACCTGGCAGCGCAATTGGCACCGGGCGGGTGGGGCTGGGAGGGTAGGAAGTCCGGCCGCGGCTGCTTAGCGTAGCCGGGCGTCTTCACTTCTTGGTTGCGTTAGGCCCGCCCAATTGCCCTGAATTCCACATCTCATTCATGGTTTGCTGTATGGCGGTCGAACGCCTGTCCTTTGCTTCCTTGGTGACGCGGGTAGCATCCATCTTTCCCAGCATCTCCAAGGCGGTCTTGTTGAGAGTGGCCGATGGGCTTCAGTGTGGTTTCGGTCGGTTGCTCATGTAATCCACGGCCACGACCGCGACGAACGCCAAAACGACGATGGCTGTTCCACCTACCCAAATAACAGACATTTCGACCCCCCCACGCGCGACTATCCTACGGCCGAGAAGCCATGGTCGCAACGGTCGGTCTTTAGGGTCAGTAAACGAGGGACTTCAGTCTTAATTGCGAGACTTCTAAAACAATATAGATTTATCAGCGCGGGGGCCTTTCCCGCTATCGCGATGGCCGGTGCGGCTTCGCTTCCCCAAGCATCCCCTGCGCCGGCCATTCCTTCGCGAGGCTACCAGCGGCCCAGCGGGAGGGTGCCATGCGAGATTTGCCCATCGACATCGATGCAGATGCCGTGATTGCAGTCGGCCGGTATCTTGATGATCACGCCAAGACCACTGCAGTTTCGATATCTGAAGCGCTCCGTGTAATCAGGCGTGGCGTCAACAAATCGCGCGTCGGCGATATGTGGCTGGAGGAGCTGATTGTCGAAAGCGCCGCAGCCAGAAAGCTTGCCATCTTGTTGGACAACCACAACTAAGGCGCGATCCGGCTTGCTTTCGTACGCAGTGCGTGCGTGAGCTACATTTTAGCGATGCCTGATAAGCCGGTAACAACCCATGTGGTCAGCGTGTTCGAGAAGCCGCACTGGCGCACGGTGCTAACACCAAGGACAGGACAAGGCCTTGGCCATGGCGAAGGAGATCGGCGACAATGCACGGATCGAGGAGATCACGCCGAAGGGCGCTGACCGCGACAAAATTAGCCGTGCAAACGATAAGATTATGAAGCGCGAAGATCCGCGATTCGTGATCAGGAACTACGCCTGACTAGATGCGTTGCATGGAAATGCCTGCTCTTCCTGTAGGCGAGAGCGGGAGATTTGTATGGATCGGCGATCCTTCTTGACAGCAATGTTTGGCATTGCAGGGGCAGCGGCATTTGCAAGCGCAGTTCGGCCTATCGACGCAGTGGCCGGCGTTCCAGGCGCCAGAAGCGGCATTCTCGATGAACTCGAGGCGCCAGAGGCCGAGACCTTCGACAACGACGGTACCCCGGCAGAAGTGGATCGGGTCCACTACCGCTACTACCGCCGCTACCCCCGCAGAGGTTGGAGAAGGGTCTGCCGTAGCTATTGGCGACATGGTCGTTGGCGCGTTCGATGCTGCCGCAGGAGTGCTTGGGGTTATTATCCCCGTGGATACTAGCGAGTGAGCTCCGCCCGAATTAGTCCCGGATTGAAAAGCCCGCCACGGGAGCGACCTGTGGTGGGGCTTTCGGAGTGGCTACAGAAGCGCTGAGCGGATTTTCACCAGGGCGGCGCCAGCGAGCATCGAGGCGGTGATCGCGGCGATGTAGATCGGAACCACGCCTACATCTTGGTCTTCAGGCTGGGCGCGCTCGGCTTCATGTTGTCCCGCATCATGTCCACGAAGGCGCAAGCTCCCTTGGTGAACTGCGAATCCACGCCCACGCCGAGATTCATATCTTCCTTTGTCATCGCGAACACCGCATCGAGTAGTTGATCGTTCAAGACACCACGGTGCGTTAAGATAAGAAAAAGCGATCGGATAAGAGCTGTGTTAGCAATTAATATTTCTGGCGTTGTGTACTCGCGAGATTTTGAGATCATTTTGCCCCTCCACTTTCCCCAAGGCCAACATCGCGCCAGTCGAGCCCAAACGCAAGCAGGCTCCCCGAAGGGAGTAGCGAGCTCCCCTCTGATGCCTACCCTGTTGATGCTTCCGATTTCAGAAGGCGCTCCGCCAACTTCTTCAACACCACCCGATCAACCTTATCCGTGGCGCTGAGGGGCATCTCATCCAGCAAAAAAACGCTCTCCGGTGCCTTATAGCCAACGCTGGCGCGAGCGAAATGGATAAGCTCCTGCGGGGCTGGCTGCACGGCGCCTGGCTTGAAAGTTACGAACGCGTGGACATTTTCGCCATGGACGGTGTCAGGGACCCCGACAACTCCGGCGATTGCCACAGCGGGATGCCGCATAAGGGCTTCCTCCACGTCCTGCGGGCTGATGTTCGAGCCATCGTGTACGATGATCTGTTTTCGCCGCCCGCAGAACCAAAGGTATCCGTCCTCGTCTATCTTCATCACATCGCCGGTGTCCAGCCAGCCATCCCTGATGGTGGCACGCGTTGCATCTGCATCACCCCAATAGCCGACCATGTTGCAAGGCGAATTGATCCAAAGGCGCCCCTGAGCGCCGGGAGGCAGTTCATTGCCGTTATCGTCGCGGATGGATATCTGGTAGCCGACTATCTGACGCCCGATCGAACCCGCTTTGTTGAGCCCGTCAGGAGGGTTGATCGTGGCAACTCCAATTTCAGACATGCCGTACAGCTCGTTGACGGACAAGCCGCTGAGCGCAGTAACTTCGAGCGCCAGCTCGAGCGGCACTTTATCGCCGCCGGCACAGAGCAGTCTGAATGACGAAAAGTCTTCGCGCCTGGCATTCTTCGCCCGAACCAACCCGAAGAGGACCGAGGGCAAAGCGATGAGTATGGTTGGGCGATGCTCGCGCAGCATCAACAGGAGCCCGGGTCCATCGAAGCTCGGCGGGACGACGACACGAGCGCCGGCTGCGAGTCCCATGAGAGCGTCCAGGAGCGCTCCGATGTGCGACATGGATCCGCTCAGTAGAACGATGTCGTCTGCCGCAGTTTGGCAGCCCTGTGCGAAGCTGGCAATCATACTGCCCAGACTTTCGAAACTATGGGCTACGCCCTTTGCCGGGCCGGTACTGCCCGAAGTGAAAAAGATAACCGCAGGATCAGTAGGCGCAGGCATAGGCAAATTTTCGGCCGCGATCGGGCTCTCCAAGAGCGTCGCGAAGTTTGAATGGCGATCGTGCTCGGAGCCGTAGTTGATGACCCCAAGTGGCAAGTTACGCGCGACACTGGAAGCGATGTCTTCCTGACGGTCAACATGGGCCAATAGCGCCCGAGCGCCGCTCGTCTTGAGTCCATGATCGATCTCGGGAGGCGTGTATCGGTAGTTCAAGGGTACTGCCACGATCCCCGATTTGAAGCAGCCCAGGTAGTGAATCATCAGCGCAGCGCTATTGGGCATGAGCGACGCAATTCTATCGCCCGGCTTCAGCCCATAGGCCAGCAAGCCAGCGGAATAGCGTTTGCTGGCGCGCTCGAGTTCTTGCCAGCTCAAGCTGCCCTCGGGGCTAACAAGTGCCAGATCATCTGGCTTGCGTCTTAGCCCGACGTCGAGCAGACGTGGTACCCAGATTGGCTCGTCGTGCTTGGTTCGTGACTGAGGCACTTCGTTCCCGCCGCGGGATTGACGACCGTCGATGGTCCTGACTTGCTGAATTTGGATCGTGCACGGCCTAAGTTGTAGCCATGTTAGCAGTCGCTCATTTTAGATTGAAGGCCTGGTTCACTCGACCTACCCGGAAAACGGATGTGGCCCCCCGGGCGGCCATCAGCAGGCAAGCGGCCATGCCGATCATATCGCGCTGCCGGTAGCGCCAGGACGCGCGAGGCGCATCGGCGGCGTAGGAGAGCGGCCGGAGAGAACGCCCGCTGGCGAGGACTCTAAGCGGCGCGTTATAATGCCTCCCTCGTCAGGGTGCTGCTGCATTTTCAGGTTTGCAGGGCGGTTGGCCTTTGAAGTCACGAGCAAGGCACCCATACTTGTCGAACGTCTGCCCGGTTTCCCTCGCGGCTTTGGCCATACGGCAGCCCGAAATGGCCAGGCAGGAGAGCAGTAGCAATCGCGGTTCTCATAACGAGCATCGATTCATGTCTGCGCCTCATTTTCCGTCCTTTTGCCATGCCCGAATTGCCAGAGGTTGACCTTGGTCGGCGCCGGGGTCAACCGTCCCGAAGAATCACACGATTGAGCATCGTTGCGTATTTCGGCGCGTGCCGGCGCCATCGAGATCAGGAATATAATCCTTCGTTGCGGCGAACCCCTTCAATGGAGATCGCCATGCCCAAGACCCTCGCCGACACCCTGGCTGCCAACGATTCGCTGCACGTCAATTGAGGACATCCGGCATGCTGCAAGTCGACAAAGCTCGACATCCAGGCCCTGATCGACAGGCTCGGCGCCGACCACGGTTCGATGCATTGGGATCTAGTTGGCCGCTTCGGCTGCTCGGATTGCAAGGCTGCGGGCCGCGACCGCCGGCCGGTGTTTTTCACTGTGGTTCCTGATTACGAAGGGATCAATGCGAAGCGCAACCGCGACTGGAAATCTACGTTCGATCGACGCTAGACGGCTGGGCTGGGACTTCAGTCTTAGTCCAGCCAATAGGCTTAATTGCTCAGTTGCTATTGTGCCCATAGTTTAGGCAGCGCGGGGGACGTCCAAACCAAAAACCCGCAGTGGCCGGTGTGGTCCGCCACCCCAAAGGAGCCCAACGGCACCGGCCATTTCCCTAACAAGACGCGGCCGGGCGCCGCCACCCTTAGACGCCTATGGTTTGATCGCGGAACCTCCGGGCTTACGCGCTCGTTTACCCTATGCTGGCTTGATCCCCAGCACTCCATAAGACTCTGGCCCGCTGCCGAAAGGTGGCGGGCTCTTTTGCCTGCAAGTTTGGTGGCAGCGTCCCAACCGCCCTGCTATGTTCCCGCCTGGTGGGTTAGTTGGGAGTTCCGATCATGGACACGGAAGAGATGCAGGCGATAGGCGACACCCTCATGCGGATCGTCACGCCAGAAATGACACCGAAGCAATTGGTCAAAGCGGCTCGGAAAGAGCACCCAAAAGCCTCGAAGAAGGATATCGCCAGGGCGGCATTCTTCTCGATCATTGCCCATGCCGACGAGGACCACGGCAAGGCAAAGAACCTGCAGGCGTTCGCCATTGCCGAGCGTATTAACGGCAGCTAGAGAGCTAAAAAGAAAGCCCGGTTTGAAGCCGGGCCTTGGGAGGATCGATTGGGAACCCCGAAGGGGGGAGGGATCGATCGAACCCCCTTCAGCGTTTACTAATCTGCATCGCTATTATGACGCCCGCGTGAAGCAAACCAAGCGCTGTGCTAGACGCCACCGACAGGTAGGCTATATTTTAGCGATGCCTGATACGCCCGTAGCGACCTACATCGTCAGCGTGTTCGAGAAGCCGCATTGGCGAACGGCGCTGACCACCAAGGACAAGGAAAAGGCCTTGGCCATGGCGAAGGAGATCGGCGACAAGGTGCGGATCGAAGAGATAACGCCGAAGCCGAAGCGGCGGTAGACTTTGAAGATGGTGAGAAGTTTAGCCCTTACCACCACCGTCATTGCATCGATAGCTGCCGCTATCGTGCTGACATTTATGGCAGCTAAGAGATTTGAGCTACGGCGTCCAAATCCGATCGAGGCTCATATCGAGAGGAACATCTGAGGGGCCAACGAGGCGGTACGCTAGGGCGCTGAAGTCCTCAGCCTCAGCCCGCCAGCGCGCAGCAAGCGGAGTAGGCTTCGTTGCGCTGGCATGCGGTCGTCATGCTTGGCGAACCGGCGGACGATCGCGAAGGCGACGACGAACGGGAGCAGTCCGACTTCTACTGATAGCCCGCTGCCTCACGGTAGCGGGCTTTTCAATGAGTTACGATGCCTATGGCGCGTCCAACTTCAACGATCGCCATTGAGACCGTCGCGACTGTCAACGCCAATGCCAGCCGGCGCTCATAGTTGGATAGACGTTTCTCAGTGACGATAGGCTGGCCATCCCAGTGCAACTCGCCAGTGCTTTCATGGATGCCGAACAGGCTAACGCCATCGATGCTGATCGGTCGAACCCCGACTGGCCAGGTCGCCGGAGCAGGGGAATCGCTATAGCGAAATTTCCTGATGGCTTCCCAATCGATCACTGACCCCTTCCGATTGTAGCCCCGAATGTAGCCCTGAGCGCGAAAGCGGTATTTTCGCGTTGTCTAATCATACTCGGCAAGTACTTGAAAAGATTTGGCTCCCCGGGCCGGCCAGCGCTGACAAGCATGACCGCCTGGCTCTGTCCCGCTGGCGTCGTGCTGGCGCTGGCTTGGCCTCTCTAGTTCCAAGAGACCCTGTGCGCAGTCTTACAAAAAGCGTGCCGCAATATCCACGTAACGTAACAGTTACGTGCTTCTCGGGCTCACCATTGCCGGCGCTAGTGTAGCGGCATGAGGGGCGAACTGCATTTCTGGCTAGGTCTCGCGTGTGGCGTCGGCGTCATCGCGATGTTGTTGTTGTTGCTCGCGATGCTTAGCTTCGGTTTCGGCTGAATTCCACACATGACCCACTACCCCAATATATGCGGATAGGTCCGATTAACCGGCGATCGGATGCCGACGCTGAGGCCGATAGCCGTATCACCCGTTGGCAGGTCGGCCGCTGCCTACCAGAAGCTGCATTCCACATCGGCCGTATATCGGCCTTCGTTCGCCACCCTGTCCCAGATAACGAAGCCGACTGCCAAGGCGAGACTAGGGCAGAAACCCCGCCAGACCAGCGAGTAAATAGGCGGCAAGCAAGATGCTTGCCGCCAGCACAAGGCCCCCTATAGCGGTGTACCAATCATGCATCCCCCAGAGTGCACGAGACGGGATTTGGATTCTATTAGCCATAGAGGAAGTATGCGCGACCGCGAACTGACAGAGCGGCCGGGCAAGGGCTGGACGAGATGGGCCGAGGGCGCAGGCGAACACGACATCGAGCGCACATGGTGGCAGGCCAAGGCGCTGCATTTTCCCAAGCTCAACGTGTCTGTCTGGTTCGACGGATCCGAGATGGTCGAGCTCGAGCATTGGGGCTTTCGAGAGCCGAAATGGTGCATGCGATTACCGCCGGCCGATTGGCAGCCGATGCCACAGGGCTACAGAGCCGCGGCGGAAGCCGTCTGGCAAGCCTGGCAGGCGCGGGAGGGCTTAACCGGCCAGAGCGTGCCCGATGGCAATGCCAAGGCCGATAGCGAGGCCACCAGCAAGCTTGTAGGCCAAGTCTAGCGCGAAGGTGCGGACAGCGCTCCAAGCGTCCCCACGGGGCGCTGTGAGGGCGTTCGACAGTTCATCGAAGATCGCGTCCATGCCGGCAATATAGATCGAAACCGCGATTCTGTGAATCCCCACCTTCATGGCGTTATCGCACCAGTAGATTGTAGCTCGGTTCCTCACAGTGATAGACGCGGCATTGGCCGTCGCGGGTTGGAACGGCGGCGGACATCGGCACGTCGGGCCAGTCGCACTCATTGCCGAACTGGCGCACATAGCGGTTATATGTGTTGGGGCCGGTGGTCAGCACCACGGCGTGCCGGCTCTGGATCAACTGCTGAAGCTGCTCGCAGCTCATCGTGCGCGTGTCGGGCCGAGCCTCGGCGACGCTCGTGGCACAACAAACTGCCATCCCGGCAAGAAAGGCGATCGACGGACTTTTCGTGGCCAACACAACGGAACTCCCGATCATGGTCCGCAGCATCGCGCGCAAGCTTCGTTCCCGCAAGGGCGCGCTTGACGATTTCAGCGAGTACGCGGCCGGTTCGGTGGGAGGGGCACCTCCGAGGGCAAGGAAGGTTGAGTCGCAGGAAGTGCTTGTGCATCCCGGCTGATCAAACTGTAAACTTTGGGAGTTTGAAGCCCGCTGCCTCACGGTGGCGGGCTTTTACATTTCGGGCGAGTAGTCCTCAGGCCTGAGCAGCTTGGGCGCCGAAAACCACAGATCCTTGAATTCATTCATTGCCGGAGTCCACGGGTGCCACTTATCCATGGCCCGCAGAATGAACAGTCCTGCCTCGAATGAAACCAAAGCCCTCGTTTCAGGCGTCCGATTATGTTTCAGCCAGTCCCTTGTCTCATTGAGACGGCCGATCCACGCCCTGCTTTCCTGCATTGGACGGCTCGGGCTATCGCGCAGAGTTGCCCAGACCCCTCCCTGCTTTTCGGGTGCCATTCCCTCGGCTGCACCGGCTAGTGTGATGGTCACTGCAAATTGGCCGGCATGGAAAGCGGAGATTGCCGCCTCTATCTGTTGGGCAGCAGCCTCCTGCTGGGTAACCGTGAACACACCGTAGAAAGGGCGTGTCTCTCTCATCGCTAGGCCTTCCGGGATTTCAACTTGCCACTTTGATCAACGACTCCACCGGCTCGGCGCCGAAGTGGTTGGTAGCGAACCGGAGCTGCTTGTCATCGCGCCCGATTACCAACTTGGTGGCCTGTTCGACGACCTTCTGGTTCGTGATCCGGACCAACTTTTGAATGGGAATTTGTTGGACCTGCTTAAGGGTGTCTGCGTTGTTCACGGCTACAAACAGGAGCCGTGGGCCGATCGGCAGAATCACATGCGCCAGATCATCCCGCAGCGGTGTGCGAATAATTGGCCGGTCGGAAGTCAATAGATCGAAGCCAGCCGTTTCTGTATGAACGACTGACCAAACCATATCGTTGATCACGTTGCCGATGTTCTTGTTGTCGACCAACGGCACAAAGACCTCAAACAGATGCTTCTCCACCGTCTCGACCGGCATCTGAGCGATGTATTCGCTGAAGGTTGGCGGGTCGCCATCCTTTGCCAGTTTTGCATACTCGGCTTCCGACTCGGGGTCTGTTGCAGGGAAGAGGTCCTTCCATCTGGCGCGAAGCGCTGCAATGTCAGCGGGCATTCTGAGCACCAGGGAGATCATGAAGCGAGACCATGCCGACCGCATGGGAGACGACCAGTATCCTGCCGGGCCAGTGGTCTCAAGGCGCTCCAGAGCATCGGCAGCAAGCGAATCCGCTATGTGGAAGAACCTCTGTTCAACCTGTTGTGCTAGCTCCGGATCGAATCCCTTTAGGGAGTAAAGGTCTACCTCGTAGCCTGTTCCAGCCGGATGGGTCCGTCTTGGGACTACGCGGTCAAACGGCCTGCTAAACTCACAGATTCTCGCGTCGGAACCAGCCCAGCGACGGAGATAGAACACCGGCAGGTAGTGATGTTTCCTCGGAGGGTTGTTCGCTGCCATTGACCTGGCCGTTGCCCCAGATGTTGCCCTGCGGCCAGAACAGTCAAATCTGCCGGATCTCAAATTTTCGCTAAGCGCTTGAAAAGATTTGGCTCCCCGGGCCGGATTCGAACCAGCGACCAACCGGTTAACAGAGGTTTTCCTTAGCATCTGCACGCGTCGGCTTGCGACACACTGATACAAGCAATCCCGTTGCTATGCAAGGCATTGCGTGGCGCAGGACGTTGCGACGCGTCGCATTGTGTATCGACAAAGCGCAGGGTTTTGTGTAGATCATGATGTAGATCACACGAACCGGTTTCTCGGGGGACGCTATGCCGACCGTCGAACTTACCGACAAGTTTTGCCAATCGGCCAAGTCGGTTTCAGGCCGCAAGACTGATTATTTCGACACGATCGTAAAGGGCCTCGTCCTTCGCGTATCGAGCGGCGGCCAACGCTCTTGGTATGCCGTCTATGGGCCCCCAGCAAAGCGGCAGTGGCTCAAGCTAGGCACCTATCCCGAGGTGCCGCTCGGAACCGATAAGGGTGCCAGGCAGCGAGCCAAGGATACACGCGCCAAGGTTGGCGATGGCGTTGACCCGATTGCCGAGAAAAAGGCTCTGGCAGCCTCGCAGACGGTTGCCAATATGGTCGACAACTACGTCGCCCGTCGAGCCTCGGGGAAGCGTTCCGCAGATGAGATCGCTCGGCGCCTCCGCAAGAACGTCAGCGACTTGATCGGCGACGTCAAGCTGGCCGAGCTGCATCGCCGAGACCTCACAAAGTGCATTGATACCGTCAAAGATCGCGGCGCTCATGTCGAAGCGAATAGAGTCTTCGAAGATCTGAGGGCCATGGTGAGATGGGCGCGCGGACGCGGCGACCTCGACGAGAACCTTGTGGAGGGCATGAGGCGACCGACTGAGACGGCCGAGCGCGACCGTGTTCTGTCTGCCGACGACATCAAGACCATGTGGGCAGCGCTGCCCGAGGCCGACATGCGGGAATCAACGCGGCGCATTCTTCGCCTTTGTCTTGTCACTGCGCAGCGTGTGGGCGAGGTCGCCGGCATGGTCCGCGACGAACTCGACTTGGACCGCCGGGCTTGGACCATTCCGCCTGCCCGAGCCAAAAACAAGCGTGAGCATGTCGTGCCGCTGTCCGACATGGCTGTCGCCATCCTCCGAGAACAGATTGCAGCCGTCGACGCACTGGACGAGCGGAAAGACCGGACGCCGACACCGTTCATTTTTCCCGGACCCGGAAGCCGTGCTGCTGTCACCGGTGCGTCGATCCCGAAGGCTGTGAAGCGTGAGGAAGTGATCAAGCGTGGCGTGTCGACCATCATGGGCGTTGCGCCCTGGACACCGCACGACCTTCGCCGATCAGCGGCTACCCACATGGAGGAGATCGGCATTTCGCCTTTTATCATCGGTCATGTGCTGAACCATGTGTCGGCGACGAAGGCCAGCATCACCAGTCGCGTCTATGCCCGATATGACTATGCGAAGGAAAAGCGCGAAGCCCTGGAGCTATGGGCCGAACGACTGGCCGGTATCATCAAGGGCGGCGCCGATGTCGTGCCGATGAGGGCGACCAAATGATAACGGGCGCCAACTATGTGGAGGCCATTCGGTCGCTAGAGCAGTTGCGGCCTAAACGCCCCGATGACTTGAAACAGTTGGGGGAACTCATGTTGAAGGCTTGCCAGCGTGCGAGGGATTGGGACGAGCAGAGCGACCCATATCATCGACGCCGTGAGCGGGACCGGATCTTCGTTGAAAGCGGTGTCAAATCCATCCTATCCACGGTTCGGAAGCTCGCAGCCCTTTCCAATCAGTATGATGAGGAGTTTGACCGGATAGTGTGGCGAGCGGTCCACGCGACAGGCATATCGCCAGACATACTACGAGACGCCGGCTTCTCATACGCCAACACGGCGCGAGGCGGCGAGAGCGGACTAGGCGGCGCATTCGTTCGAGCGCTTCTTAAGGAAATGGAGGGCCGGTTCGATGCGGAAACCGATGCAGCCAGTCGAATATCGGTCAAGGGTGCGGCCCGCGAGAAGCACCGGTGGGTGCAAAGCCCCCTTCTCTTTCCGAAACTGGTGGACGTAAGCCGGTCGCCCGACGCGCGCCGGACCGGACTGCTTTTCGAGCTAACCTTCTACCTCCGACGTTTCACCGCCGGGCGCCAAATGGTGCCAGTCAGTATCATGAACAAGATGCCGGCTTACGGCGATACTCACTACGACATAAGTGCCTTGTTCGTGCATGGTGCTCTGGGCGTCTATCCGAATGACGGCGGTGAGGCATTCGAGAAAGCGCTCAGCTCCAACACTGGTCCGAACGGCGAGCCGATCCGCTGGTGGGGATGGGGTAAGCAAGAGGAAGAGGGGCATGGCGGAGACGTCGACGTCTTTGCATATTGGCCAGAACCCGAAGTCGACGATCCTGCCTAGAAAAATCCGATAAGTCGTCCGTTCCGCGATCGCGTCAATGCGGTCCAACTCCTCGCGTGAAGTCGCAACACCGCGCTAGGAGCTGCAAATGGAGTACAACGACGACGACAACATCACCCTTGAGGTGGCATGCCAGGTTATCGGCGGCCGCCACTCGCCGATCCACAAGGCGACTTACTATCGAGGTGTGAAGGCGGGGATCTTTCCGAAACCACACCACCCGTCGCCCGGCATTTCCCGGGTTAAGTACGGCCAGGTCAAGGCGGCGGCTGATCGCGCAAACCATGTGGAGGCCGCATGATGCGCGCGCTCTCCTACGCCGTCGCAGGTGCTGCCGTCCTCTTCGTGGCCGCAATCATGCTCGGGTGGCTGCCATGATGACCGCTGCCGAGAAATTCATTCCCAGCCGGGAAATGGTGGACTGTGTCAGCGATTGGCGCCAGCGCCATGCCGATGTCCGTTTTCACAAGCCGATCGTGCCGTTGCTGGTCGAGCGCTTCGGCCTGAAGCCCCTGGAGGCAATCGCTGTCATCCGGGCTTCGAAGTCGGGAGGCGCCAATGCGAGCGCCTCTTAAGCGAAAGCCGGCGGCGTTGGCGACGCGCACCGGCTCCCAAAACCTCGACATGCTTCCCGGCAAAATCGATACTTCGGAAGATATCCACTTTCCGCACCTCCTGCAAGCGCGCCGCATCCATCGGCGGTTCAACGTCTCTTGGCCGTTGGCGCGCACCATCGCAGAACACGCCTTTGGCCAGATCGGCGGTGCCGCATGATCAGCACCATCGACACTCCGCACCAATGCCATATCGACTGGCTGATCAAGAACGGCGTCACCACCATGGCCATGGTCAATCCGGAGGCCATGCTTCTCGCCCAAGGTGAGCGCGCGCCAGACGGTAGATTCGAGCCTGAAGAAAACGGGATGTTTTGGTTTGTGTTCGAGGAACTTGACGACGTGGTGTTTTGGCATCCGCGTTCAAACCGGCTCGCCACGCTGGACGGTCGCGCCTTCGCACTTGGCCAGGACGCGATTTGGAACGCTTCGACGTACTCATTCGACGGCCATCTCAATATCTTTTCGGATCCCCTCGATTGGCTCCGCGCAAAGCGTGACGGATGCGTGGTGCTCGACTGGACACGGGCCTTCGACCGCCTTGCGGGCGCGCCGCGCGTCTCTGTCGATGAAAAGGTGCTGTTCCTGTACCGGCGACACATGCACCCGCCGCAACTGCCCGAATTGTACGTGCTGCAGACTAACGGGAGGGCAGCAGCATGAAGGGCGCACCCATCCCGATTGAGAAATATGATAACGACCCGTGGCGCTTCGTCGACTATGACGGCAAACCGCGTAAGGGTGGCTTTCTGGTGAAGGCAAATCCCTTCGTATGGCGCGAGCCGGTCGACATTCCTCCGCGCTGCTGGCTGTTCGGTGGTCACTACATCCGAGGCTATGTCACCGGCACCGTGGCGCCTGGCGGCATGGGCAAGACGTCCGTGGTGCAGACCGAAGCGCTGTCGATGGTCACAGGCCGCGATCTGCTCGGGATCAAACCCGAACTCACATCGCTCAATGCCTGGATATGGAACCTCGAAGATCCGACGGAAGAGGTTGAACGACGCTTTGCCGCGTCTGTCGTGCATCACGAGATCAATCCGCAAGACCTCGCCGGCCGGCTGTTCGTCAACTCGGGTCGCGACACGCCGCTGGTGATCGCCAGGAAGGTCAAGGATGCGATCACTGTTCTGGAACCTGTCATTGATGCCCTGGTGGCCGAGATCATCGCCAACGGCATCGACGTGTTGATTGTTGACCCATTCGTCAGCAGCCATGGGCTTCCCGAGAATGACAATGCGGCGATCGATGCCGCCGTGAAGGCCTGGGGACGAGTAGCCGGGCGCGGCAATTGCTCAGTCGAGCTTGTGCACCATGCCCGCAAGCTCAATGGTGACACCATCTCGGCAGAAAGCGCACGCGGCGGCAGTGCCTTTGTAGACGGTTGCCGCGCTGTCCGCGTCATCAACCGCATGTCCGAAGATGAAGCCGCCCGGCTAGGGATAGACGAGGCGCGCCGATATTTCTTCATGCTCGCCGACAAGCAGAACATGGCGCCGCCGGCAGACAAACGCGACTGGTATCAACTGGTTTCCGTGCCGTTGGCCAATGGCGACAACGTGGCCGCCGTCGATAGGTGGACGCCTCCAAACCCGTTCGATGACGTGACACCTGACCATCTCCGCCGCGCTCAAGCCCTCTTTGCCGGCGGCGACTTCAGGGAAAGCGAGCAATCGCCGGAATGGGGCGGCAATGCCGTGGCCACCGTGCTGGACCTCGACGTTGGTGCAGGCAGGAAGGCAAATGAGCGGACAAGCCAGCAAAGGGCCGCCCGGGCGAAGATCAAGCGCATCCTGCTCACATGGCAGGATACAGGCGCCATCACGATCGAAACCCGTCTGGACAGCAAGCGCAATGAGCGGCGCTACTATGCCTGCGGTGACCCGGCATGAAGAGGGATCATCCGTCATCTGCCTCACTGCCTCACCTAGTAGTGGGGCAAGGTGTGGCAACCGTGGCAAAAGCACTGCCTCACCACCACCCTTATAGGGGTGTGGGGGTGTGGCGGGGCAGATTAAGCAGGGCAATTTCAGGTGGGGCAAAATCCCGACCATGCAGTGCTATTCGGCGACCCGTGGCCATGGGGCTGCGGGGGGCACTTCGATCTCTACAGAAATCGGCTACCCCGACACCGCTCCGGGGTCACGGAGAGATTTTTTCTACCTGTTTGATTTCAGCCAAATCAAAGGAAAATCAAAACCCACGCCAAATGCGGACGCCGCAGTCCTCGTTCAACATTTTCCTCGGCGTGTTCGAGGGCGGCATCGCACTGCTTGTCGGGGCGATGCCATGAGCCGGGAGCGCGAGCGCGAACTTGCTCGGCTGCGCCAGCGGCGATGTCGACGGCGTGCGGCAAAGAAGCTGTTGCCTGCCAACGTCGATTTCCCGCGTCACCATGTCGAGTGGATGGATGAGCAAGGCATGTTCGGGGCCGGTGTCGATTGCACAGACCCGGACGTGCTCGGCCGCGTGATCGGCGACCTGGCGGAGGCTCATATCGTCCACGTCAAAAATCTGTCACGCCGTGACCCGCAACGCTGATCCGACCTGCTACGCCTGGGACCAACACGACGGAGCAAGGACCGATGCTGGGAATGACCCGGAAAGAGATTACCCCCGAACTCACGGACGCCGAGCGCCTACGCGACCGCATGGTGCTGCCTCAGTCGGCGAACTTGCTGAAGCTGGCCGAGCAGATCGTCACCAAGCTTCGCGCCGACCAGCGGAGCGCCAAGGAACGGCTTACCCCGCTTTATGACGACCTCCGCCAGAATTCGGTGTCGACCACTAAAGATCGAATTGCCGAAGTCGAAGCTGAACTGAAGGCGATAGAGAAGCCGCTACAGGACGCCTTCGTCGAGCGTGACCGCAGGCGCCAGCAGTTCGGCGAGAAGGCCAGGCAGGATCTTGGGCCTGTGATCAACGAATTTTCCGATGCCGTGAATGCCAAGCTCGATGAACTCGATGAGCTGTTTCGGCTTGCTCTCGGCCTGCACGTCGCCGCCACAATCTCGGGCATCGAGATGCCCAGGATCATCGAAAGCAGTCAGTCGCTTGCCGCTCACATCCATTCGATGCGGCGCGTTCTGCGCGGCGGTTTCTGAGGGCCGAGCGGAATGAAAATCCCGGCGCGCGGTTCATTGAGGGCGACACATGGGCGCGTCCAAAAGCAGATCGACGATCTCCGGCGCGCGTCGGGCGCAAGTGCTACCGGTCAAGGTCGTCAACGCCCTGAGTGCGAGCCGGTTAAGACACATGACCCGGCGAACGGCTTGGCTGCTGCGCGCTCGTCATCGCCCGTGACGAGTGCGCGGCAATCCGCCAACGACGAAGTCATGCTCGCAGAAGCTCGCTTCTGGAGCTTTCTAAACGCGACGGATCCGAATCGGAGGGGTGATGCGCAAGGATGAAATCCTCGTCGCTGGCGGTTCCGCAGGTCGGCCCCCGCCATCTCGACAAGCGGCACCTCCAACCACGTTCTTTCCAGGCCCGCGCCTGCGCATGGCAGAGGCTCGGCGAGATATGGCGGTCCAGGCTCGCGCTGATGGTCAGGCGGGGCCGCAATACATCTCGATCGCCATTGAGGGCGAGATCGACGAGCGCATGGTCGCCAGGGTGAAGACGCAACTCGACGCTGCGCCGCACGCCAGCACGCTGCGCATGAGGGTCAACAGCAATGGCGGCAACCTGCATAGCGCGCTACGCATTTACAACGCGATCTGTGAGCATCCGGCGTCCCGCAAATCCGCTCGCGCCGCCGGCCGCTGCCAGTCAGCCGCCCTAGTGGCTTTCCTCGCGTGCGATCACAGAGAAGCCGCTGCCGGTGTACTCATCCTCACACATGAAGCCGCCGTTTCACCGGTTCGCAATCGTCGCTGGACACGAGGTGTGCACCAGTCGGCAGCCGATCGTCTGCATGCGGCAGATGAGGCAATCCTCGACCTCATCTGCGAACGCACCGGCGCCACCCGAGCTACCGTTCGCACGCTGATGGAAGCCGACGAGAACATCCACCTGGTTCGTGCTCTCAGTGTCGGCCTTATCCACGAATTCGACGGCTGCACGAGACCGTGCTCACGCGACTGGCCGGAGCGTGTCCGCAATGCCTGGAAGACGCAGGCGGTTGTTGTCGGGATGCCTAACTATCTGTTCAGCCCTGGCTACCTCGCTGCATGCGCAGCCACGCTCAGGAGGCAGCCATGAAGCCCCGCGCGGCTAATCTCGCTGCAGCCTGGGACGCAATGACCGGGATGCTGCGTCGGATCATGGCTCTAGAACAGAAGCAATTCGGCCTACGCATCGGCAGCGCCTTCGCCGCGCCGGCTGGCCAGGCCTTCCATGTGCGTGAACTTGAAGTCGAAGGCAAAACGATCAAGGTCGTGACCGTCGAGGACGCATGATGGTGGTACGGGACGCGGAGCGAGCCATGACCCCAGGGGGGCGGGCAAATCCCTGCAGGCATTGGGTGCCCCAACCGCTCCGGGCCTTCATTTGCAGTTTCGTCTCCCCGGTTCATCCCATGCGCGCGAGGAGGCTAATTGATGGGCAATAGAGGGCCTATATCTGCAGCGGCATTGTCCGTTGTCCCACCGGCAACGCCACCGACACCGACACCAAAGCCGATCCGAAAGGCTCCGGCTCCAAAGCATCTGGAGGCGGCAACCCGCGCCTGGTGGGAAAGTGTCGTGGCTGACTTCGATTTGGAGCAGCATCATTTGCGTCTTTTGCAGGCGGCGGCCGAAAGCTGGGATCGCATGCAGGCGGCGCGCGCCGCGATCGGCAAACATGGCCTGACCTTCGTCGACAGCAACGGCAATCCGAAGGCGCGGCCTGAAATCGCGATCGAACGAGACGCGAAAATCGGCTTCGCCAGGTTGATCCGCGAGTTGGATCTCGACGTCGAGGCGCCGACAGAAGGCCGCCGGCCGCCGGCAATTCGAAGCAACCGAGGCTGACACCCATGCCTGTGAAACGTCGACATCAAAAGCGCCGCAAAGGGGAACTGCCGGAGCAAATCCGCGAGTGGTTTGCCTCGGGCAAGGATAGCTTTTTCCACGACGATCTTCCGGCATGGTGGGAGGCGTGGCGGGAGCCCTTCCTCGCGGAATGGGTCCAGCACCAGCCGGGAACGCGTCCTTGGGCCTGGTGGCGCCACGACGCGCCGGAACCGCGATTGCGGCTCGGCGGCACTGGAACGGCGAAGCACGATTGTCTGGCCCATGTGAGGCAATTCGCCTTTGGCCTCCCGTCTGCCGGTTTCCTGGATCGGTGGACGTTCGATTATTTCAACGGACAAGCGCGCGACATTCACGGCCGGCTGATCGCCAACGGGTACAAGCCTGGCGACTTTTCGCGAGGCGAACCGTTCGATCCCGACGATCCGCCACGCTTCGAGACAGAGGCCGAATATCTCGCCCGCCTTGGGCTGCTCTTTGACGGGGAGGTCGCTCGATGCCAGTGAAGCGCCGCTCGTCGAAGGCCAGGCAGTTCAAGATCACTCCGGCCGTCCTTGCCGCGTTTCGTGCCGATGATGACCGTGCATTGCACGTCGCCCTCAACTTGCCTCCCTGGTTTCCCAATCCGCTTTTCGTGGACTGGCCGGAGCCGCCGGTATGGGCGAGGAACGACGGCACCGCGTGGACGGCGTGCTGGCCCGAGGCGTGGGCGCTTCGGCAAGAGCTGGAGCGCGGCCGTTGACGGCGATATTTACCTATGCGGCACCCGATGCAGCCTATGCCCTTGGCGATGGCGCGTTCGTCGGCTTTCATTCCGGCCGTCTGCGCGAGATCAAGACCAAGATTCTGGACGCTGCAGCGGACAAATCGGCCGTTTTGGCAGTTTCCGGTCCACAAAAACTCAATTCCCGACTTTCCGCACAGCTTCGCCAATTCGCGAGCTTTGACGACGTGGTCGATGGGCTCGAGGCCGAGGTGATCGAGATCGCAAAGACCTTGGCTTTCGGGTTTTTCTCAATGCGGCTGGTCGGCTGGTCGAGGGCGCGCAGCAAGGCCGAAGTGTACAAAATCAGCGGTGGCGCGTGGCCTGGTGCTGAAGCCAAGACCCCGGTGCTGATCGAGACCACCGGTTTAAGCGTCATCTCGCCCCAGGAAGAGCCTCCAATTCCCGATGCCACGCGCCACTTTTATCAGGCGCACAGGCTGGGGTGCGCGCCGCAGTTCTCGGCTACAGCGCACGCGGTTCCGTACTTCTTCGCAACGCGCGCCAAGCCATCGCCGCTCAACGGCAAACACGTCGTTGGGGGCTTCATCGAAGAGGTCAAAATCACTGCGGCCGGCACGCGCAGGCGCATCGTTGGCGAGTGGGCTGACGATCAAATTGGCGAGCTCATCAATCCCCAGATGAAGGCTGCCTGAGCCATGTTCTGGAATATCATCATTGCCATCGCATCCTACGCGCTGCAAATCCTGCTGACGCCGAAGCCGCAGAACGCAAAACCGAAATCGCTGGAGGACTTCAAGGCACCAACCGCAGAGGAAGGCCGTGAAATCCCGGTCTGCTTCGGGACAAACGACGTCGCCGATCCCAACGTCACATGGTATGGCGATCTGAAGCGCGACGCCATCAAGGGCGCCCGTCGCTACGGTTTCTTCGGCCCGCGCCAGATACTGGGTTACAAATACTCCCTCGGCGTGCAAATGGGCCTCTGCCACGGCCCAGCCGACGCCATCTATAACATCTATGTCAGCGACAAGCTGGCTTGGGAGGGTGCTTCAGCCGGTGGCCGGATCACCATCAACAAGTCCGACCTGTTCGGCGGCGACCAGAGCGAAGGCGGCATCGAGGGCGCTGTCGATATCGAGATGGGTGCGCCGACCCAATTGCAGAACGACTACCTGATCGACCAGCTTGGCGCCGACGTTCCCGCCTTTCGCGGTGTCGTCACCATTGTTCTCAGGCAAGTCTATCTCGGCACCTCGAACTACATCAAGCCGTGGGCGTTTCGCATCCAGCGCATCTTCCTGAGAAGCGACGGTTCTGAACAATGGTATCCCGAAAAGGCGGGCATCGGCGAAAGCTCGGTTTTCGTGCCAGCCGTCAATCAGGAGGTTCTAGCTCCGGAGGGCACCGGAACCGCTCAGGACATCAAGAACGGTTACGTCGTAACAGCCGGAACGAATCTCACCTGCTGGAAGTACCCGAACTTCTCCGCTCCACTGTGGGTGACTGAGGACGTTGGTGGCCAGGGAGTAACCATCGATGACCTCGGGCATGTGTACGTGAGCTACCAGAACGGCACGCACGTCGACGTGTACGACATCACCAATGGCGCGCTTCTCGGGTCCGTCTCTATGGGATCCCTCGGCAACGGTGCGATCACCTGCCGAACCACGCCAGGCTCCGTAACGAATGTCTTTTTCTTCGAGGGAGCCACCATCTATATGGCGTCCGGCTCCGGAGCCTCCCCGCTCTACATCGGCTCGTCCCCCACGGGTCTCGGCTTCATAACCGGGTCGGTGACGTGGAGCGTGTCTCCGACCACGATCTACATAGCCAACAATGGCTTCCTGGTGACGTCCGGAACTCGGAGGAAGATCACCATGATTCCGTGGGACGGTGCAGGGCCCGGAGTGGCTACCGTGGTCGATCTGACGGCTGACATGTTTGGGGACATCGTCTTGGTAACCCCAATGGAGGACACGGGATCCGTCCTGATAATCGATGAGGACAGTGGCATCCATCTTTACAACTCCGACCTGTCGACTCGCCTGATCTACAAGCATGGGGCAGAGGAAAACGACTGGAACCTTGGCGCGCAGGGCATCGGCAGCATTCGACTGTCCGCAGGGGACGACCTGATAGCGTTTCGTGCTGATGGCGCGGGCGGGGACTACGTCGGCAACGTTATCGTGAAATACCGACCGTCCGACCTGACGCGCGTCTCGATAGTTGACGCCAGCGACATTCCATACTTCAACCACAACAACACCGCCTACAACTCCAGTGCCGTGGACCCCGACAACGACTACATACTCATCAAGGGTCTGGAGACGGCTCCGCTCGTGGCATGGTCTCTTCCACCCAGCGCAGCACTGGACATGAACCCGGCCCACATCATCCGCGAATGCCTCACCAACTCCGAGTGGGGCATGGGCTTCAACGATAGCGACATAGACGCGATTTCAAACCACTGGACAGGAACCCACACATGAGCTGGCACCTAAGACAAGGGTTCTACGGCGGCAACCCAGCCGCAACACATGTGCCGCAGCCAGCGGCGATATGGTCCCCCTTGTCACTCGGTGCCGCTTTGCTCGGATGGTACAAAGCCGACGAGATAACCGGGTCTGATACTGATCCTCAATCAGGCTTTACGGATGCGTCCGGCAACGGCAACGATATGACCCAGGTGACGAGTGGGTCTCGCCCGACGCTGGCGGCGGCCAATCTCAACGGCAAGAATGTCGTTCGGTTCAACGCCCCGGTCGCCAACCAGTATTTCGATGTGCCGAACGTCTTTAACGGAAAATCGTCCGGCTCGATGTACCTGGTGGTAAAAAAGAACGCCGATCCGGCTGGTTCCGGCGGGGCAAACGCCGACCAATACTCTGGCATTCACCGCTTTGGGTCTTCAACCGGCACAAGTTCCTCCGGCCACATGACCTACACCGATGGCAACATCTATTCCGAGTTTGGAACGACCGTCAGAAAGTCAGCAGGCAACCCGACGCCCTCCCTGGCCTCGTGGCGGATCATCAGCATCCATAGCGTGGCATCTGATTATGGCATCTTCATCGATGGTGGTGTCTACACAGCAGGCGTTGCCGCGCCGTTCTTCTCGACGGGGACCAATACCGTAGGGTTCGATTCATCTCCCAAATTTGGCCGGTCTGTCAGAGACCCCGCAGGAACCCCGATATTCAAATACATGGAGGGGTGGGCCGCCGAAATTCTCTTGATCGACGGCAAGCTTTCCACCGCCAACCAGCAAAAGGTCGAAGGCTATCTGGCCGCAACTGCTCGATGGGCGCTTCAGGCAAATCTTGACGCAGCCCATCCTTATAAATCCAGCCCGCCACCACCATGATCTACTTTGCAAGGCAAGAATTCGCTGCTACGAGTTCTGTTGATGGGGACTGGGGAAAGAAACAACGCCCTCGATGGGGTTCGGGCGCTCGCGATCATGGTTGTGATCGCGCATCACGCCCATGCGCCTTTCGCTCGTGGTGGGTTCATCGGCGTCGATCTCTTCTTCGTATTGAGCGGCTATCTGATTTCATCGATCCTGTTCAAGGAACGCGACCGCGACGGCACGATCAATGTTTTGCGCTTCCTGAAACGGCGGGCGAAGCGCCTTTGGCCGCCGCTGCTGATCATGCTGGCGGCAGCCGCCGTGATCGTGCCGATGCTCTGGCCGGATGTGCCGACCCTTCTGGTGCTGTTTCTGGCGGCGTTCTACCTGACTGACATGTTCGGGAAAGAAGTGCCGATCGTTGGCCACACATGGTCGCTGTCGGTCGAAATGCAGTTCTACCTGATCTGGCCGATCGTGGTCTTCTGGCTTGGTCCTCGCATTCGAACGAGGGCGCTGCTTTTGATGTTCGCGGCGGTGACGCTGTGGCGGCTGGGCAATGGCATCTACTTTCATGACTTCGCGCAAACGGCGTTTCGCTTCGACATGAGATTGAGCGGCCTGATCCTCGGCAGCGCCATTGCAGCCGGCGGGTTTTCACTCCGGGGACGGAAGGCCGAGATTGTCGGCTGGGCCTCGACCGCCCTACTGCTGTTCCTGTCTGTCGTGCTTTGGCAGGACGCTGTGACGATGGCTTACATGCAGCCGACCATCGATCTGGCAGCAGCGGGTCTGGTCGTGAGCCTTGTCGGAAGCGAAGGGACCATCATCAACAAGGTGTTCTCATGGCGGCCTCTCGCCTGGGTGGGGCTGATCTCCTATTCGCTCTATCTCTGGCATCTGCCGATCGCCCGTGCCGCCATGCTCTACAGCGGCGACTGGCGCGTGGTGTTGGCGGCGACTGTGGCGCTTTCAGTTCCGATCGCCGCGCTCTCTTACGCCTTCATTGAAAAGCCCATGCAGCGACGGCGTACGGCTCAACTGGCGATCTAAACTCACCATCCCGGCGGTCGGCAGGCGCTCGACGTTCTAGCGTGGTGAGTGAAGGACAGATTTTCCTTGCGCAAGGAAATATCGAAGAGGCGGCCCGACTGCAGGGGGCTCTTGGAGGACACAACGGCAGCCGAGCCATGCCGGAGAGTCTCCTCCCGGCGACCGTGATGATGTTCCTATATTAGCAGGAATGCAAATAGTGGCCGGCGCCAGTCTTCGCAGCAGTGTCGGCGGTGAAGCGATCGGCCGGCTGCTTGTCGCCAACTTGGCGAGAAGCATATTGATTGCCCTTTGGCGCATCGGCCTTCGTCTCCGGATGCAGAGCCTCATAGGCCTGCTTGCGGCGGCGAGATCAGCTTCGGACCGTGATCTGTTCAGATCCGGCAGAGGATTTGCCTCATGTCAGGATCATCGAGCCTGTAACCTTGCCGTGGGGCGTGAGACTTTTCATCGGTCACCTTGCACTCGAGCACATTGCTTAGGCGCAGAAGCTCCCAGCGGGATTCGGACGGATCGATTGCGAAGTTCGCAACCTCAAAAACACGTGCCGCCGGAGCGCTACCATTATAGGTGAGCCCCACAGCATGAACCTCAAGGATGCGAAAATCCTCCAAGCGGTAAATCTTGCCTCGCTTGTCGATGACTTTCAGCCGTTTGCCGGTGCGGAGAGCCGAACAGAACGTGTCGATGAACTCATGTCCGTCACCCTCTGACACGATCTAGCCGGCGACAGCGTGGACGATGGCGAAGCCTATGCCGATCGCGAAGCCGGTGAAGATCTTGCCGGCGAGATCGACGGCGACGACGCGGACCTCGCCCCAAACGTCTGCACGGGGCTCTCTGAGGGCGCTGGAAAGGTCGTCGAAGATCGCTTCCATCCTCAAAGCATAGATCGAAAACTCGAATCTGTGAATCCCCTGTTTGTTCATGGTCGCGCGGACGTTCGCTGTGATCGATCAGCCGCCTTTGTATCGGGCGGCTTCTTTCCACCGCTTCAAGGCAGTGGATCTGGTGCGGTCTGTGGTTCTTATGGACTCGCCCATGTAGTCACCTACAGCCTCCCAAACGGTCTTGGATTTCTGGTAAACACTGACCTCTACCTTCTTCCCCCAGACCTCGACTGTTGTGTCCATCTCGTTCCCCTAAAGCGCTGCAAACAACGGTGGCGCTTTCACCGACAGAAAGCAAGCCGGCTCCCCGGAGGGAGTGCTTGACGATTTCGGCGAATGAGAACATCGTGCCAGGCGGAGCGTGACAACTCCCGCGAATGGCCTTTGCCGGGCCATTGGCAACCAGAGCGTAGGCAGGGCGGTCCCTGCAAGGATCTTTCAGCCTACGAAATCGACCGTGCTGACAGCCGTCGGCGCGACCGGCACCACTATGCCGGGAGAGCGGCGGCTATACAAGACCCGCAAGGGAAAAGCCGTCGCGCATGGTCTCTGGCCATGTTGTCACCCTCCCGGCGCCAGTGCTGTCCGCTGGCAAACCGGCCGTGACAAGCCGTCAATCCAGAGAAACCACATGACCATGTACATCTTAGCCATAGGGCTGCTGCTTGCCGCAGCGGCCTTGCGCACGCGCCTGGGGCGACTTCACCTCGCCTTGCGGCTCTTACGCCTCTCCAACGCCCTGCATGACGCTGGCGCCCGTATCATCGACCGTGAAGAGCGGGAGATGGGCCAATGAACGCGATCAGCACACTGCAACCCTTCGCCATGCCGGCGGGCATGGACCCGCGCACATGGCGGCAGGAGATCCAGAAGCGCATCAACGAACTGCTCGACCAGTCGATGGCACTGATCACCGCGCTGGACGTCATGGAAAGCGATTGCGACCTGGAGGACACGGCTGACGATGAACCGTCTCTAGGCTGGGGACATCGCGGCGGGCAGTCATTCCTGTCTGGCTCCGCGCCCAACCTACCGACCGGCGACACTTGCGATCTTGAGCTCGACAACAGCGACGACGAGGACACCGGCGACAACGAGCCTATGCACGGCGCCGTAGAACGCCATCCTACGTCACGAGAGAGCCCATGGGGCCGCAGCGGTGAGTTGACGGTACAACTCTATGGAAACAGCAGCCAAGCCCATTGGGCGGGCGATCGTGCCACGGCGCCGGCATGGGACGAGTGCGAGGCTGAAAACGAGCATGGCGGCGATGTGCTGGACGTCCCGCACGACCGCGAGGCCGACGAGCCCTCTCTGGCTTGGACAGAAGCAATCAACCAAGTGCGCCGGCTGGAAACGGACCCGAATATCTGGCTGATCGAGGATGGCGAGGAAGAGGGCGGCGACATTCGGGAAGGCGATGACGAGCGGGAGCAGCCAGACCACTATTGATCATTCAAGCGAAACGATGGCCCGCTGCCGATGGTGGCGGGCTTTTGATTTAGACGTCGGGGAACAACAAGACTGGCGACGAGTTATCTGGATATGCCAATCAAGGTCCAAGAGCCAGCGGCGAAGCCCGACCCGAAGAAGCGACCTGTCCGTCGTCCCGATCAGGAAGCGTCGCCAGAGCCCAAGCATATCGATCCGCCACCACGCGATGTGCGAGAGGCACCGGCGCCAAATCCAAACGGCGATAAGCATTAACTGGCGGCCTTCTTTTATCTTGTGGCGGAAAAGTCACGCAGCTTGAATATCCAGAGATGCAACCGGCGCGAGCTTATTATCCAACTAAGCGAGGCGTACCTTTGTTCACGGGCAAAGGGGACGCGCCCGCACTCCTCCCGAATTAGCGCCCGCTGCCTGCTCCCTGGGTGGCGGGCCTTTTTCTTGCCCAACAGCACCCATATTCCGCCTTGCGGCACCCGTTCCAATCTGGAGGCCGCGCCATGCCCGAAAAGACGATCGCAGAAGCCATCAGCAGCGGCGAGCGGCTTTACGTGAACTGCGGGCATCCCATGTGCCAGCACTCCCACCAAATCGACCTTGCCGCATTGGGCGCCCGCCTGGGGCTCGACCACGGCGCCATGCATTGGGATCTGGTGAAGGTGTTCCGGTGCGAGCGGTGCCAGACGGCAGGGCGAGATCGCCGGCCGGTGTTTTTCACCTGTGTTCCTGATTATGCGGGAATCGATGCGCGGCGGAACGGCAGAGCGGTCTGACTTTCAGTGCCGCTGCCGCTGCCTCACGGTGGCGGGCTTTTCATTCCGGCTTTTTGAAACCCGATGGAAGATTGGTATCGCGGCCGTTGTAAACGCCTAGCGAAGTCGAGTTGTGTAGATATGCTGTAGATCAGCCATTTTTTGGCCAATCCTGAAAACTCTGAAGACCTTGGAAAAGTTGGCTCCCCGGGCCGGATTCGAACCAGCGACCAACCGGTTAACAGCCGGTTGCTCTACCACTGAGCTACCGGGGAACAGAGGCTCTCATGTGAGTGGCGCAGCCTATAGCAAACCCTTTTCCGCTTTGCAAAGAAGCATTTCGCATTTTTCCGAGGCTTTTTCGCTCAGGCGTTTCTCGCAATCGTTCGCGGATGCCCTCATATTAGCCGTCTTGCTGGGGATATGGAACCGAAAGCGCGGTTGCGGCTTAGATTCAACGGTGCTCCTGAACGGTCAAAAGGGTTAATCTTTCGAGACGATGACAGCACAAGACAACCACATGCCGGCGCGGAAAATTTCGCTTTTTGGGCGTGAGTTCAAAATGCCGCGCTCGCGCGGGCTCAGAATCACCATCGGCATCGTGCTGACCATCGGCGGCATTCTCGGTTTCCTGCCGATCCTCGGCTTCTGGATGGTGCCGCTTGGATTGCTGGTGCTGTCCTATGAATTCGCCATGGTCCGCCGCCATCGGCGCCGCTTCGTTGTCTGGTGGGAACGGCGCCGCCGACCGGATTGATGCCGACAGCGCCCGGTCTCAGCGGCCGGCGTGCTCTTCCAGCGCTTCGCGGATCTGCTTGAGAATCGCAGCCGCCGAGGCGAGCTTTGCCCGGTCATGCGGTAACAGGCTGCTCGCGCTCCCGATGCACAGGCGGTCAATGGCGTAGCGCAAGAGCTCTTCGCACTGCGGTAGCGACAGGCCGGACGCCGCATTCATGTCGTCTGCCTTGCCTTTTGCTGCCGTTGTCCGACGCATGGCATGTCTCCCGCCATGTTCAACGTATCGGCTGCTGAATGAGTTTCTTCCGGCGTCGAGCCATGCTTAACAAGCAGCTAACGTATCGTCGTCAGGCCCGGGCTCGGGATTTGACGGGATGCTGCCCAAACCGGCGAGAGGAAACCGCTCGGAATGCACGGGTGGCCGCTTGACGGCATTTTCGCCGCAACCTATTGGAACCGGGTGGAACGCCGGGAGCAATGAGGCCTCGTGGCGGAGTGGTTACGCAGAGGACTGCAAATCCTTGCACCCCGGTTCGATTCCGGGCGAGGCCTCCAATACCCGGGCCCCCGCGCACCAGCGCTGGGGCCTGAAGTTCCGATCGTAATGAACCGCGGTTCTGGCGCGGCAAGCGGATTGGTTGGAACATGAGCGCTGATTTCTCCGAGCTTCGCGTCAAGATGGTCGACGGCCAGGTCCGCACCACAGATGTGACCAGCGCACCATTGCTCGAAGCGATGCTTGTCGTGCCAAGAGAAATCTTTGTCGGCGCCGAACAGCGCGAACTCGCCTATATCGACGAGGACATCCGCATTGCCGCCGGCGCGGACGGCGCGCGTTATCTCATGGAAGCCTCGCCGCTGGCCAAGCTCATGCAGCTGGCCGAGATCAGCCCGGCCGATTCGGCGCTCGATGTCGGCTGCGGCACCGGCTATGCCTCGGCCGTCCTGTCTCGGCTGGCGAAGTCCGTTGTGGCGCTCGAAAGCGATTCGGCGCTGGCTGAGACCGCCAGATCGACGCTTTCATCGCTCGGCTGCGGCAATGTGACCGTTGTCCAGGGGGCGTTGCCGCAAGGACATGCGGCCAAGGCTCCCTATAACGTCATCTTCATCGGCGGCAGCGTCGCAGACGTGCCGGCACCGCTGCTCGACCAACTTGCAGAAGGCGGCCGACTCGTTGCCGTCGAAGGCCAGGGCAATTCCGGCGTGGCCCGGCTTTTTTTTAAAGCGGGGGGGGTTGTAACCGGAAGACGCGCATTTAATGCGGCAATTAAGCCACTACCGGGATTCGAACGTATTCGCGCCTTCGAATTCTGAATGATTTTGCCTTGCAGGATAGGCGTTGTCATGGTCGCTTGTGTTTGAAATCGTTGCTGATCCGCAAAACTGGGGGCACTTTGGGGCTGAGCAGCAGGGAACATTGAACACGCGGCGCCGGCTGCTCAAGAAGGAGAAGCCGGCGTGGCGTGGTTCCCATGGACAACGAATGAGGGATACATGGTCCTGCCTATACGCAAGAGTCTTTTCGCCGCCGTCCTCGTTTCCGCGACCGCGCTTTCTCCATTCTCGGCCTCGGCGGAATCCATCCTCGGCGCGCTGGCAAAGTCCTATCAGTACAATTCTTCGCTGAATTCGGCCCGGGCCGGCGTCCGCGTCACCGACGAGAGCGTCGCCATCGCCAAGTCGGGATGGCGCCCGACCATCAACGGGTCGGCGGACATCGACTATTCCAGCAGCCATCTCAACGGCACGAACTCAAGCGTGCGGCTGACCACCGGCAATTTTGGCGTCCAGATCAATCAGACGCTGTTCGACGGTTTTCAGACCAGGAACAATGTCGCCGCCGCCGAAGCGCAGGTCCGCGCTTCTGTCGAAACCCTGCGCAACACCGAAGAGAACACCCTGTTCAGCGCGGCGCAGGCGTATATGAACGTGATTCGCGACCGCCAGATCGCCGTGTTGACCGAGCAGAACCTGCAATTCCTGACCGAGACGGCGCGCGCGGCGCGTTCGCGTTTTGAGGTTGGTGAAGGCACGCGTACCGACGTCGCGCAGGCCGACGCTTCGCGGGCCGCCGCCGTGGCATCGTTGAGCGCCGCCCGTGCGCAAGCGTTGTCCAGTGCCGCAAGCTATCGCCAGATCGTCGGCGACGAACCGGGCAAGCTCAAAGCCGCTTCCCCGGTGGCAAAACTGTTGCCGTCGAGCCTCGCAGTTGCCGTCGAGGTGGCCGCGAACGAGCACCCGGCCATCCTTGCCACCCAGCATCTGGTCGACGCGGCCGCGTTTTCGGTGAAGTCGGCCGAAGGCGCGCTGCTGCCGCAACTGACTGCAAGCGCGGGTGTTTCGAGCGATTATCGCAACACTGTACCGGGCGCCTTCGCGTCGCAGGACGGCACCACCAATTCGGCCAATATCGGGGCCACACTGAGCATCCCGATCTATTCCGGTGGCCGCAAATCGGCGATTGTGCGCCAGGACAAGGAATCGCTCAGCCAGGCCCGCATCGAGGTCGACGTCAGCCGGGACCAGGTGCGCCAGGCCGTCACCGCCGCCTGGACCGAGTACACTGCCGCGCAGCAACAGCTCGCGGCCAACAAGCAAGTGATCGAGGCCGCGAAGCTGGCGCTGAGCGGCGTCATCGAAGAGCGTAATGTCGGCCAGCGCACCACGCTCGATGTCCTCAACGCGCAGGCGTCAGTCATCACCGCCGAGATCAACCAGGCTGGCTTTGAACATGATGTGGTGGTGGCGAGCTATGCCATCCTGCAGGCGACCGGCCGCCTGTCCGTCGACCGCCTTGGCTTGCAGGTGACGAAGTACAGACCTGAAGAGCACTACAACGCGGTCAAGGACAAATGGTTCGGCCTGCGTACGCCGGACGGCCGCTGAGAGGTTCGGCTCGGACTTTTTGGTCCCTCCTGCCTGAGCCAGCTCTTTGGCTGCACTCCCCGTTGGTTCGGCATCTGGTCTAATCTGTTGAAATCCCACAAGTCCCCAGATTGGGGATTCTCGTGCGGCGATCCGTCGGTTACGCTGTCGTCATGATTCGATCCGGCTTTGCCGGAGCGGAAATCTGCAACGGGTCACAAGGGCGGCGGATGTGACGATGGCGACGGCAAGCAGCGCACAGCGCGAACCTTCCATGGAAGAGATACTGGCTTCCATCAGGAGGATCATCGAGGACAGCGACGGCGGCCGCAAGCAGCCGGGCGACACCGATGAGCTGCGCCAGGACCTGGAGCCGGCGGCGAGCGCCGGTGCAGTTGCCGACGTCGAGGCATTCCGAGCCGACCTGCAGGCCCCAGAGATCAAGAAGCCGGTGACGCTGGCGGAAGTCCAGGCACAATTGCCGGCGGCCGAGCCGGTGATTGCGCGGATGGAAACGCCGGTGCGCCCCGAGCCCGTCCCGGCAAAGCCATCGATGACACTTGCGGAAGTCAGCGCCCGGGTCGCCGCCGAGCCGATCCCGCCGGTCATGGCCGACGCGCCGGAAGCGCGTCCTATTGCCGACTCGCCGGCAGTGCGTCCTGTCGCCGAGGCCCCCGTTGCCGATTGGCGGCGCGAGATCGCCGCTGTCGGTGAACAGGCCAAAGCGGTGCCGGACACAGGCGAGGCCCTTAAGCCGGTTGTCCAGCCGCCGGTGGAGGCTCCGAGGGACGAGCCGACTGCCGAAGCAGCCACCGAGCCGTCTCATCCGGGCGCAAGCGTGGTGCGACCGGCGGTGGCCAGCGATGCGCCGCGTCCGGCCATCGTATCCGAGCACACGGGCCGGCAGGTTGCCGCCGCCTTTGGCGAGCTTTCCGATGCGTTTGCCAGCCGTAGCAAGAAGACATTCGACGAGATGGCCGAAGAGATGCTGCGGCCGATGCTGCAGGATTGGCTCGACAACAATCTGCCGACACTGGTCGAGCGGCTGGTGCGCGAGGAGATCGAGCGCGTGGCGCGCGGGGCGCAGTAGTCTCAAGTGCCATCACCCTCGAAACGCCGCCCGTGAGGCGGCGTTTTTGTCGACGAGGTCAGCCCGCGCTGGTCGCGAAGCAAATGAGGTTGTCGTCGGGATCCCTGACGATGAACGTGCGGGCGCCCCACGGTTCGGTTCGCAATGTCTGGTGGAACGGAGCCTCGGCTGCCTGAAACTCCAGGAACAGCGCCTTGATGTTGTCGAGTATGATCGTCGCCGCCAGCAGGTCATCGGCCGAATTGGCGGCCAATGGCGGCTTGTCGACATGGCGCAGGTTGAGCCTTGCGCCATCACGCATGATCTGGGCGTAGAAGGGTGGCTCGCCATAGGTGTAGCGCGTCTCGAAGCCGAGCTTTTGCCGGTAGAAATCACAGGCCGCTGCGATGTCGCAGACAAAGAGCTGTGGCTCGGCAAAGGCGAGATGCGGTTTTGCTGCGTCTGGTGCTGCACGATCGGTCACGGTTTGAAGGCCTTCCTTCAGCGCCTGCCAGCTCTCGAAACCTGACTTCCTGGCGACGAGTTCCTGGGCATCGGCAAGCTTGAAGCCGTGATCGAGGATCTGGCTGTCGCTGAGATCGCGAAAACGCGGCAAGAGCCATCCAATCACAGCAGCGACGGGATAGTACCGCTCGCGATGCCATTTGAGATAGAGCTTGGCCTGTTTCTTGTGGTGTTCGAGGGTCGGCATGGGCGCACTGCGGGGTTGAGGTGGCGTAGGCGGGCAATGCCCCTCCGGCCGGAAGCCGATGCGCCCTACAGCAGCGTTGGCAGCGTAGGATGGCTGAGATCAGTCGTCAAGGATCCACCCTTTCAAAGCCATATGCAGCTGTTATTCTTGCGCGATGGATAGAAGGCTGACTTACAGTTATCGATTGCGGGCAGAGGTTCCAATGCTCACGGACGAGGAATATCTGAAGATCGTCGACGACCCGACAACCCTTTACTTGCAGGTTAAGCAGTTCGTTTCCAAGAATGGTCTCCAGAGAGAAATGAAGCATCCGGCTGCCGATCGCTATCGCGAATGCACTGGAGTTGCACTCGCCCATACATTTTGGCTCCTGCATGTGCGCCGTTCCGACTACGGCCCTGACTGCCCGGCCTGCGGAAAGCCTTACCGCACGCAAATGGCGAAGTTTTGTGCCGAGTGTGGACACGGCCTTCCGTTGAAATGAACACGGCCACGCCTATTTGCCTGTAGTGATCCAAGGCCGCCCCTGCGGTTGACTTGGCCAAAACCTTCCGATTTACACCGGACCAGCAAAACTCCCGACAGCGCGGACCATTTTCCCATGCTTGAAAAGACCTACGACGCAAAAACCGTCGAGCCGAAGATCGCCAAAGTCTGGGAAGACGCCGACGCGTTCCGCGCCGGCGCCGGGGCCGAGGAGGGGGCGGAAGCCTTCACCATCGTCATCCCGCCGCCGAACGTGACCGGCTCGCTGCATATGGGCCACGCGCTCAACAACACGCTGCAGGACATATTGGTGCGCTTCGAGCGCATGCGTGGCAAGAACGTGCTGTGGCAGCCGGGCATGGACCATGCCGGCATCGCCACGCAGATGGTGGTCGAGCGCCGGCTGATGGAAAAGCAGATCCACCGCCGCGACCTGACGCGCGAGCAGTTCATCGAAAAAGTCTGGGAGTGGAAGGACGAATCGGGTGGGGCGATCTTCAACCAGCTGAAGCGGCTCGGCGCCTCGGCCGACTGGTCACGCGAACGCTTCACCATGGACGAGGGCCTGTCCAAGGCGGTGCTCGAAGTGTTCGTCACGCTCTACAAGGAAGGGCTGATCTACAAGGACAAGCGCCTTGTGAACTGGGATCCCAAGCTGCTCACCGCGATCTCCGATCTCGAGGTCGAGCAGCACGAGGTCAACGGCAATCTGTGGCACTTCCGCTATCCCATCGAGGGCGAGGTCTTCGATCCGGAAAATCCAAAGACCTTCATCACCGTGGCGACGACGCGCCCCGAGACAATGCTGGGCGATACGGCCGTCGCCGTGCACCCCGACGACGAGCGTTTCCGGCATCTGGTCGGCAAGAACATCATCCTGCCGATCGTCGGCCGCAAGATCCCAGTGGTGGCGGATGAGTACTCCGACCCGGAGAAGGGTTCGGGCGCGGTCAAGATCACGCCGGCGCACGACTTCAACGATTTCGAGGTCGGCAAGCGCCACAAGCTGCCGGCGATCAACATCCTCACCGTCGCGGCGGCGATAAGCCTCAAGGACAATGAGGATTTCCTCGCCGGACTCGAGGTGACGCCGGAGCGGCAGGCAGTCTGGGATGAACTCAACGGCCTCGACCGCTTCGTCGCGCGCAAGAAGGTCGTCGAGCTGATGGAAGAAGGCGGCTTCCTGGAAAAGGTCGAACCGCATCGCCATGCGGTGCCGCATGGAGACCGCGGCGGGGTGCCGATCGAGCCGTTCCTGACCGAGCAATGGTATGCCAACGCGGCGGAACTGGCCAAGCCAGCGATCGCCTCGGTGCGCGAGGGGCGTACCAATTTCGTGCCGAAGAACTGGGAGAAGACCTATTTCGACTGGATGGAAAACATCCAGCCCTGGTGCATCTCGCGCCAGCTGTGGTGGGGTCACCAGATTCCGGCCTGGTATGGGCCGGACGGGCGCGTCTTCGTCGAGAAGACCGAAGAAGAGGCGCTGGGTGCGGCGATCGAATATTATCTGGCGCTGGAAGGTCCGTGGAAGGCCTGGGTCGAAGACAAGCTCGAGAACTTCAAGCCGGGCGAGATACTGATCCGCGACGAGGATGTGCTCGACACCTGGTTTTCGTCGGCGCTGTGGCCGTTCTCGACGTTGGGCTGGCCGGACGAGACGCCCGAGCTGAAGACCTACTACCAGACCGACGTGCTGGTCACCGGCTTCGATATCATTTTCTTCTGGGTCGCCCGCATGATGATGATGGGCCTGCATTTCATGGACGAGGAGCCGTTCCACACCGTCTATGTCCATGCGCTGGTGCGCGACAAGAACGGGCAGAAGATGTCGAAGTCGAAAGGCAACGTCATCGATCCGCTCGACCTCATCGACGAATACGGCGCCGACGCGTTGCGTTTCACCCTGACGGTGATGGCGGCGCAAGGCCGTGACGTGAAGCTCGATCCGGCGCGCATCGCCGGCTATCGCAATTTCGGCACCAAGCTGTGGAACGCGACGCGCTTTGCCGAGATGAACGAAGTCGCGCGCAACGACGATTTCTGGCTCAACGATGCCAAACTTGCGGTCAACCGCTGGATCCTCACCGAACTGACACGGGCGGCGCGCGAGATCACCGACGGCATCACCTCATACCGCTTCAACGAGGCGGCCGGGTCGGCCTACCGGTTCGTCTGGAACCTGTTCTGCGATTGGTACCTGGAACTCCTGAAGCCGGTGTTCATGGGCACGGACGAGGCGGCCAAGGCCGAAAGCCGCGCCTGCGTCGCCTTCGTGCTCGACGAGATCTACAAGCTCTTGCATCCGATGATGCCGTTCATGACCGAGGAACTGTGGGCGCAGACCGCTGGCGAAGGCAAGGAACGCGCCTCGCTGCTGTGCCATGCGGCGTGGCCGTCGCCGGACTTCGAGGACGCCGACGCTGCCGCCGACATCAACTGGCTGGTCGATCTCGTCTCGGGCATCCGCTCGGTGCGATCGGAGATGAACGTGCCGCCGGCGGCGATCGCGCCGCTGGTCGTGGTCGGCGCCAACGAGGTGACCCGCGAACGGCTCGTTCGCGAGGACTCGGCGATCAAGCGGCTGGCGCGGGTCGGCGACATCTCGCTGGCCGATGTCGCCCCAAAAGGCTCGGCGCAGATCGTGCTCAACGAGGCGACGATCTGCCTGCCGCTTGGCAGCCTGATCGATCTCGCCGCCGAAGCGGCACGGCTGCAGAAGGAACTGGCCAAGGTGACCGAGGAAATCGCGCGCCTGCACAAGAAGCTGTCGAACGAACGATTCGTCGCCAGTGCGCCGGCCGAGATCGTCGATGCCGAGCGCGAAAAGCTCACTGAGTACCGCGACGCGCAGGACAAGCTTTCGGTGGCGTTGACGAGGGTTCGCGACGCTGGTTGAGGGCAGATTCGTGGCGCCTCGGCGGCTTCGAAATCAGACCTTCTTGCCTCGAAAATAGGCATTCCGCTGCGTTAATGTTGACGTAAACGGAAAGTTTTGGCCCCATTGTTGCCATAATGTAACAATGGGGCCCTGAATCCCCAAAAACATATATTTTTGAGCCTTTTGGGCGGATTTTTCTCGCGTTTTGAGGGCGGCACACACTCCGGAGGCGGCTTTTTGGCCTAACGGCAGTGGCTTGTTTTGTGTCGAAAATGCGCTTGGCGAACATGTACATGTACGCCCCAGGAATTCGTTATTGCACCGTTAACCCGAATTGGTTCTAGCTTGCCGCACTCGAATTCGGGGAGGACATTCATGACTATTTTGCGACATAAAGCACTGCTGGGGGCGGGGTGCTTTTCGCTGGCTTTGATCGGGACGGCGTTGAACTCGGCGCATGCTGGCGGCCTGGAGCGCGGCGGCTACGACATCGACTTGCTGTTCGATCCGGCGCAGGTCACAGGGGAGCTTTCCGGCACCTATGTGATGCCGCAGCGGGACCTGAAGAATGCAACGGATACGGATCCATCTGACGGCAATCTCAATGCGCTGGGCAAATCGAGCACGGCGCGCGACACCGAAAGCTATTGGGTGCCCTACGGCGGCATCAAGATCGGCATGGGACCGGTCGATTGCCTGGGCGACTACTCCCAGCCGATCGGTGCCTTCAGCAATCCTGGTGCGAACTGGGCGGGTGCACAAGGCAATGTCGAGACGAAGGTAGAAAGCAAAGCCTTTAGCGCGACCTGTTCTTACAAAATGGACCTCAGCAAAGGTCAGTTTCGCTTCATCGGCGGCGTGTTCCATGAGGATGTTTCGGGTTTCAAGGAACAGTTGGTTGCTCCCATTCCCGCCTTTCTCGGCACAGGCATTGGCCGCCTTGATCTCGAAGGAGATGGATGGGGATGGCGTGCTGGTGTCGCCTATGAGATCCCGGACATCGCCTTGCGCGCCAGCCTGGTCTACAATTCGTCGGTCAAGCTCGACAATTTGAGTGGAACGCTTGATTTGACCCAGGTGCCTGGGCTTATCAATCCCGCAAATCCGCTTCTGGGCAACGTCACTGACGTCTATGGTTCTTCGCAGGTTCCGGACTCTGTTGAACTCAAACTTCAGTCAGGCATCGCTCCCGGCTGGTTGGCTTTTGGATCCATCAAGTGGGTGAATTGGAGCGATCTGCAGAGCATTCCGTTCTGCCCGACCTCGACCCAGGGGCTTATTGCCTGCACGACGACCAGCCCGGTGCGCGCCACCTCGCTTGATTTGCTCTATCGCGACGGTTGGACGGTTTCCGGTGGCATCGGCCACAAATTCAACGATCAGTGGAGTGGGGCCGCGGTTCTCACCTGGGATCGTGGTACGACCACCGGCCTGAGCGCGCAGACCGACACCTGGACGGTGAGCGGGGGCGTGGCCTACACGCCGACCCAGAACATCGAAATTCGTCTCGGTGGCGCGCTGGGCGTGCTTACCAGCGGGTCGATCCATTCGGTCGTCGGCAGTGACGGTGTTACCTACGGTACCGACTACACCGCTGACTTTGGCAATGATCTTGTTTCGGCGGTCTCCACTTCCTTGAAGGTAAAGTGGTAACCATCTGAAGTGAAAAGAAAAAAGGCGGGGCATTGCCCGGCCTTTCTTGTTTGGGCCGGTGCTGTTTGTGACCTGGCATCCATGCTGCGTTGCAGATAAGCCGCAGCGCTTTCGCCTCGTGCGATTGTGACGTTTTGGCAACACTTTCTGAACAACCCCTGCGCTAGAAGTCAGGCTAGGGAAATTGCCCATTTCCCGCCATAAACCCGGCGCACCTCGATCTTGTCTCGGGACACGCGCCAAAAGGCTCGGCGATGGGGCAGGCCGCACCGCCCGCGGCAAGGAAGAGTATGGACGCCAAAGTTATTTCCAAGGCCAAGCTCCCGAGCCGCCATGTGACCGTCGGTCCGGCGCGTGCACCGCACCGTTCCTATCTCTATGCGATGGGATTGTCGGCGGCCGAGATCGCGCAGCCGCTGGTCGGCGTCGCGTCCTGCTGGAACGAGGCAGCGCCCTGCAACATTTCGCTGATGCGCCAGGCGCAAGTGGTCAAGAAGGGCGTCGCGGCCGCCAACGGCACGCCGCGCGAATTCTGCACCATCACCGTTACCGACGGCATCGCCATGGGCCACCAGGGCATGAAGTCGTCGCTGGTGTCGCGCGAGGTCATCGCCGATTCAGTCGAACTCACCATGCGCGGCCACTGCTACGATGCGCTGGTTGGGCTGGCCGGCTGCGACAAGTCGCTGCCCGGCATGATGATGGCCATGGTGCGTCTCAACGTGCCGTCGATCTTCATCTATGGCGGCTCGATCCTGCCCGGCAGCTATCGCGGCCGCCAGATCACAGTGCAGGACGTGTTCGAGGCGGTCGGCCAGCATTCGGTCGGCGCGATCGGTGATTCCGAACTGCTTGAAATCGAGCAGGCGGCCTGTCCGTCGGCCGGCTCCTGCGGCGCCCAGTTCACCGCCAACACCATGGCCACCGTTGCCGAGGCGATCGGCCTGGCGCTGCCCTATTCCTGCGGCGCGCCGGCGCCTTACGAGATGCGCGACCGTTTCAACTTCGCCTCGGGCGAAAAGATCATGGAGCTGATCGCCAAGAACATCCGGCCGCGCGACATCGTCACGCTGAAGGCGCTGGAAAATGCGGCGACCGTGGTTTCGGCCACCGGCGGCTCGACCAATGCGGCACTTCACCTGCCGGCGATCGCCCACGAGGCCGGCATCAAGTTCGACCTGTTCGACGTGGCGAAAATCTTCGAGAAGACGCCCTACATCGCCGACCTCAAGCCAGGCGGCAAGTACGTCGCCAAGGACATGTTCGAGGCGGGCGGCATTCCGCTCCTGATGAAGACGCTGCTCGACCACGGCTATTTGCATGGCGACTGCCTGACGGTGACCGGCCGCACTTTGGCCGAAAATATGGAGCACGTTGCCTGGAATGAACATCAGGATGTGGTCCGCCCGGCCAACACACCTATTACCCAAACCGGCGGTGTCGTGGGGTTGAAGGGAAACCTCGCCCCCGAAGGCGCGATCGTGAAGGTTGCAGGCATGTCGGAGCTGAAGTTCTCCGGCCCAGCGCGCTGCTTCGATTCGGAAGAGGAATGTTTCGAAGCGGTGACGCAGCGAAATTACAGGGAAGGCGAGGTGCTCGTCATCCGTTACGAGGGGCCGCGCGGCGGCCCAGGCATGCGCGAGATGCTGTCGACGACGGCAGCCCTCTACGGCCAGGGCATGGGCGGCAAGGTGGCGCTGATCACCGACGGGCGCTTTTCGGGCGCGACGCGCGGTTTCTGCATCGGCCATGTCGGGCCCGAGGCAGCGGTGGGCGGCCCGATCGGGCTGCTCAGGGATGGTGACGTGATCTCGATCGACGCCGTGAACGGCACGATCGATGTGGCGTTGTCCGATAGCGAACTGGCGGCGAGGGCAAAGACCTGGAAGGCGCGCACGACCGACTATCAGTCGGGCGCGATATGGAAATATGCACAGACGGTAGGGCCGGCGCGCGATGGCGCGGTCACCCATCCGGGCGGTGCGAAAGAAACACATTGTTATGCGGACATCTGAGTTGTTGAGGTCGTCTGTCTTTTCGGCACTGGTCGTGTTCGCCACTTTTGGCGCGACCTTTGGCGCCGTGGGCCAGGCTATGGCCTTTGACGACAAGGTGTTCGACGACAAGACCGGCGTGAAGCCGCAATCCAGCCCATGGGCGGTGTTCCAATTCGGCTTTTCCGCCTACAAGAACGGCCACAAGGAACAGGCCGCCGAGGCCTATAAATACGCCGCCGAGAACGGCCAGATCGGCGCCACCTGGAAGCTTGCCCGCATGTATGCCGAGGGCGACGGCGTGGCGCGCGACGACTATGAGGCGTTCAAGTTCTTCTCAGAGATCGTCGACCAGGATGTCGAGCCCGGCTCGCCCGAGGAAAGCTATGTCTCGGACGCGCTCGTGGCGCTTGGCGATTATCTGCGCAAGGGCATTCCCGGCAGCCCGGTCACCGAGAACGAGGTGGCGGCCCAGGAATATTACATGCGCGCCGCCGCCAACTACCGCAATCCGAACGCACAGTTCGAGATGGGCCAGATGTTCCTGAAGGGCGAGGGCGGGGTGAAGGCCAGCGTCAAGCAGGCCGGGCGCTGGTTCCAGCTTGCCGCCGAGAAGGGCCATGCCGGCGCCCAGGCGACGCTCGGCCATTTGTTGTTCCAGAGCGGCAAGATCGTTCGCGGCCTGGCGATGATGACGGCCGCGCTCGAACGCGCGTCGCCGGCCGACCAGCCGTGGATCCGCGGCATGCAGGAAGAGGCATTTGCCACGGCCGGCGAAGCCGACCGCCGCACCGCGATCTCGCTGGCCGATGACATCCTCACCAAGGGCGGCAGCGCGGACCAGTAGTCTCGCGGCTGCGCTGGCCTTACCAGAGGCGCTCGATTTTGATTAATTCTCGGTCGGTTCCGTCGGCACCATGCTGGGGGCCGGCGTTGAGATCGGCGTCACATGGAGATGCGGCGCCATCGTGTTCTCAGGACAGCTGTCCCCGACCTTGGTCCACGACGTGTTGTTGAGCACCATGTCGCAGCGGGCAAGATGGCTCTGGTCGGCGACCGTCAGGCAGGCGACCTGGCCAACCGTATACGATTTTCCATTGGCAAGACATTCGGGGGCGGCGAAAGCCGGCACGACTGCGGCCATCGCAAATGCCAAGCCGATCGGACAAAGAACAATTCGAATGGTCATGGGAACCCCGGCCGCCATGATGATCTCCCATCATGCGCTGGAATGTGGCCATATGAGGTCAAACGCCTGCCTGTCCGGCGTCAGGGCCTGCTGGACAGGGGTTCTCCGTCAGGCAGGCTGCAACGCGAGATCGATCGCCACCGGCACGTGGTCGGACGGCTTTTCCCAGGCACGCACATGCTTTTCGATCGAGGCCGCGGAAAACCGGTTGGCGGCTTCCGGCGACAGCAGCAGATGGTCGATGCGGATGCCGTTGTTCTTCTGCCAGGCGCCGGCCTGATAGTCCCAGAACGTGTAGGTGTCGGGCCTGTCAGTGACCGCGCGGACCGCCTCGGTGAAACCAAGATTGAGCAACCGGCGGAAGGCCTGCCGCGTCTGCGGCTGGAACAGCGCATCGCCCAGCCAGTTCTCCGGAAACCTGGCGTCTATCGGCTCGGGAATGACGTTGTAGTCGCCAGCCAGAACCAGTGCCTCTTCCAGCCTCAGCCGCTCCTGTGCCCACCGCTCCAACCGCTCCATCCAGGACAGCTTGTAGGGGAACTTCTTATCGTCATCGATCGGATTGCCGTTCGGCAGATAGAGCGAGGCGATGCGCAGCGCGCCCTTGTCGGTCGAGAAAACGCCTTCGATGAAACGCGCCTGCTCGTCGGCATCGTCGCCGGGCAGACCTCTGGTAACTTCGTCGAAGCGCAGTTTCGACAGGATGGCGACACCGTTGAAGCCCTTCTGGCCGTGGGTCTCGACATTGTAGCCAAGCGCCTCGATCTCGGCGCGCGGGAACTGGTCGTCGAGCGTCTTGATCTCCTGCAGGCAGACGATGTCGGGCGCGCTCTCGGTCAACCAGTGGGTCAGGTTGCCGATGCGGGCGCGCACGCCGTTGATGTTCCAGGTGACGATTTTCATGGCGGTCTCGATGCTGTTCAGTGGGGTTCTTGCGGCGGATGGCGTTCGACCAGGCCGATCGTATTGCCTGCCGGGTCCTTTAGAAAGGCCATCCATTCGCTTTCCCCCGCCGGACCGAACTGACCTTCGGTGTCGTTATGGACGAGCGCCGGCGGCGCGGTGAAGGGGACGCCCGCGGCTTTTGCCTCGGCATGGAAATGGTCGAGGCCCGACATGTCGAGATAGACGGATCCCGCCGGTACGCCGTCGGTGAACAGCAAGCGCACATCGCCGGCCATGATGAAGGCAATGCCCGGCGGATCGAAGCGCGCATGCACGGCCATACCGAGCACATCGCGCCAGAACGCCAGCGTTACGTCGAGGTCGCGTCCGGCCGACAGCGCGATCTGGCGGACCGCACCGATCGCGGACATTTCTATATGGAAAAGCTCGTGCCGCAGCCGCAGGAGGCGACAGCGTTCGGGTTCCGGATCTGGAACGACTGGCCCATCAGGTCGTCGACGAAGTCTATCACCGAGCCGCCCATATAGACCAGCGACAGATCATCGATCAGCACCGTGGCGCCGTCCTTCTCGATGGCGACGTCGTCGTCGTTGCGCGTGTCGACCAGGTCGAACTTGTAGGAAAAGCCGGAACAACCACCGCCTTCGACCGAAACGCGCAGCGCCGTCTTGCCAGCTTCGCCAGAGACAATCTTGGCGATCCGCCTGGCGGCGGCCTCGGTCATGTCGACTTTCATGGCAGTCTTGGCATCCGCGCCCATGGGCGTCACCTTGCTTTCGGTTTCACATGATAGGTATGAAGCGCGAGCGGCCAAGTCAACTAGACCAATCAATTGCGGCATCGATCATGACCAACGAGTTGGGCGACATCGGATTCGGCTATCGGCCACGCGCCGCCTATGCCTGCGATCCGGCAAAGTCGCGCGGGCGGCTTTTCGATGAGGTCGAAAGCCCGACCCGCACGCCGTTCCAGCGCGATCGCGACCGCATCATCCATTCGACGGCGTTCCGGCGGCTGAAACACAAGACGCAGGTCTTCATAGCGCATGAAGGCGACCACTATCGCACCCGTCTGACCCATTCGATCGAAGTGGCGCAGATCGCGCGGGCGCTGGCGCGGGCGCTGCGCGGCGACGAGGACCTCGCCGAAGCCGTCGCGCTGGTGCATGATTTCGGCCACACGCCCTTCGGCCACACCGGCGAGGACGCGCTGAACGAGAAGATGGTTGCCTGGGGCGGGTTCGACCACAATGCGCAATCGCTGCGCATCGTGACGAGGCTGGAGGCGCGCTACGCCGAATTCGACGGGCTCAACCTGACCTGGGAAACGCTGGAAGGCCTGGTCAAGCACAATGGACCGCTGACCGATGGCAATGGCCAGGGCCTGAAAGGGCCGGTGCCGCAGACGATCCGCGATTATTCGGAGCTGCACGATCTCGAGCTGGACCGGTTTGCCGGCATCGAGGCGCAATGCGCGGCGATCGCCGACGATATCGCCTACAACACCCATGACATCGACGATGGTTTGCGGGCAGGGGTGCTGACGCTGGACATGCTGGAGACGGTCTCGCTGCCGGGAACGATCCTCAAGGGTGTGCGCGCCCGCTATCCGGCGCTCGATGACGTGCGCACCGGCCACGAGCTGATGCGGCGCCAGATCACCGCCATGGTCGAGGATGTCATTGTTTCGACCAATGCCAATCTGGACCGGATCAAGCCGCAGAGCGCGGACGCGGTGAGGGCAGCCGGCGAGACGATGGTGACCTTTTCGACCGAAATGGCTGCCTTCGAGAAAGAACTGAAGGCCTTCCTCTACAAGCACCTCTACCGGCACGCGGAGGTGATGCGGGTGCGCGCCGACGCCGAGCAGATCGTCAGGGACCTGTTCGACGTCTATTTCGCCGACCCGCGCGCCATGCCGGACGGTTGGCGCGAGGGGCTCGATCGGGCCGACGATCGCATCAAGGCGCGCAGCGTCGCCGACTTCCTGGCCGGCATGACCGACACCTACGCGCTCAAGGAACATCGGCGTTTGTTTGACCGAACCCCGGATTTGAGCTAGGGCGGGCTCGATTTTGCCGGCCAACGAGCCGGATTCGCCACAAAGCCGCCAGAGCCAGTCCAAATGAACATCTTCGCCGATTTCACCGCGCGAATCATAAAAGCCGTCGAAGCGCTTGATCTAAAAGACAATGATGGCGTTTCGCCGGACCTGTCGCGCATTGCCGTCGAGCCGCCGCGCGACGCCAGCCATGGCGACCTGGCGACCAATGCGGCGATGGTGCTGGCCAAGCCGACCGGCCAGAATCCGCGCGCGCTGGCCGAAAGACTGGCGCAGGCGCTGCGTGGGGATAAGGACGTTGCCGCCGCCGAGGTCGCGGGGCCCGGCTTCGTCAATCTCAGGCTCAGGGACGGTTTCTGGCAGGCGCATCTGACCGGGCTGCTTGGCGAAGGCCGCAACTATGGCCGCTCGACGGTTGGTGGTGGCAGGAAAACCAATGTCGAATATGTCTCGGCCAATCCGACGGGCCCGATGCATGTCGGCCATTGCCGGGGCGCGGTGGTTGGCGATGCGCTCGCCAACCTGATGGCCTTCGCCGGCTACGACGTGACCAAGGAATATGTCATCAACGACGCCGGCTCGCAGATCGACGTGCTCGGCCGTTCGGTCATGCTGCGCTATCGCGAGGCGCTCGGCGACGATATCGGCGAGATTCCGGCCGGGCTTTACCCCGGCGACTACCTGGTTCCTGTCGGCGAGGCGCTGGCCAGGGAGTTTGGCCGCTCGTTGCTGGAGATGCCGGATGACGAGGCGCTGGCCATCGTCAAGGACCGCACCATCGATGCGATGATGGCGATGATCCGCGATGATCTGGCGATGCTCAACGTGCATCACGACGTGTTCTTCTCCGAACGCACGCTGCACGCCGACAACGCCAAGAAGATCCGCTCGGCGATCAGCGACCTGACGTTGAAGGGGCACATCTACAAGGGCAAGCTGCCGCCACCCAAGGGCGAGAAGCCCGACGATTGGGAGGATCGCGAGCAGACGCTGTTCCGTTCGACTGCGGTCGGCGACGACATGGATCGGGCGCTGGTCAAGTCCGATGGCTCGTTCACCTATTTCGCCGCCGACGTCGCCTATCTCAAGGACAAGATCGATCGCGGCTTCGTCGACCTGATCTATGTGCTCGGCGCCGACCATGGTGGTTATGTCAAGCGGCTGGAAGCCTTGGCGCGCGCGATTGCCGGCGACAGGGTGAAGCTTACCGTGCTGCTTTGCCAATTGGTGAAGCTGTTTCGCGAGGGCGAACCTGTGCGCATGTCGAAGCGGTCGGGTGATTTCGTGACGCTGCGCGAAGTGGTGGAGGAGGTCGGCCGCGACGCGATCCGCTTCATGATGCTCTACCGCAAGAACGATGCGCCGCTCGATTTCGACTTCGCCAAGGTGACCGAGCAGTCCAAGGACAATCCGGTGTTCTATGTGCAGTACGCCTCGGCGCGCTGCCATTCGGTGTTCCGGCAGGCGAGCGAGCAACTGGGCGAGGCCAATTTCGACCGCAACAGCCTGGCGTCCGCCGTGACCTTGCTGACCGACGAGGGCGAGATCGGCCTGATCCGCAAGCTCGCAGAATATCCGCGTTTGATCGAGTCGGCGGCACTTGCGCTGGAGCCCCACAGGCTGGCATTTTACCTTTATGATCTGGCTTCTAGTTTCCACGGACACTGGAACCGTGGCACAGAAAATCCAGACTTACGTTTTGTTAAGGTTAACGACCGACAATTGACGCATGCCAGACTAGGGCTGGTGCAGGCTGTCTCGGACGTTCTGACGTCCGGCCTGACGTTGATCGGAGCCGCCGCGCCCACCGAAATGCGTTAGGTTTGACTAAAAAACCTGTCACCTTTTGCCCACATTGCGCTGGTAAGGGCCAACCCTACGCGACGTCCATGGCGTCCGAATGAGTGCGAGTTCGGGAACAATAATGGCAGACAGAACCCAGCTGAGAGTAGCCGATAACAACGACATCGTTGATGATGATCCGTTCGCGGAACTGACCAGGATCATGGGATTCGACCCGCGCCAGCCGGTCAAGCCGCAAGCGCCCGTCCAGCCGAAAGCGCCCGTCGCCGATCAGCCGGCGCAAGAGGACGATTTCGAAATCGATCTCGAGAAGGAACTGATGGGCGAGTTCGGCGCTGACGACAGCGACGCCGCTCCAGTCGCCGAGGCGCATGAGCCGACAGCCGAGGCCAGCGCGATGGCCGACGATCTTGCGATGTCGCTCGACGACGATTTCCACCTGGACATGGCGGATCTCGACGACCACGCACCGGTCGCCAACCATGCGGATGTCGCCAGCCATGCCGATTTGGACGCTGCCGAAACCGCGCCAGCCATAGAGCCGGCTTTCGATTCTGATCTCGACAATACCGTCGCCAGTTCCCTCGAAGACGTTTCGCCCTTCGAGGACGACCGGCCGATTGAGGATGAGCTTGCCGCGTCGCTCGATCAGGACTTCCGGATTGACGACGAAGCCGACGAAGTTCGGTACGCCGCCGCCATTGCCGACGCGCCTGCTGCAGTCGAGCCTGCTGCTGTTGGGCCGGCCTCCGATCCTGAATTCGACGATGCGATCTCGCTCGAAGACGAGCTGATACTCGACGACCGTTGGGCCGTGGAGCAGTCCGACGCGGCTGCTGAACCGGCGGCTTCGGAACCTGTCGAGTACGCCATGCCGGCGCAAGCGACTGCGCGTGACGCCCAGGCAATCTCTAGCGAGGATTTTGCCGGTCATTTCGACGACGCCATGGCTGATGTCGATATGGATTTTGACAGTCGTGATGAGCCGGTCGCCTTCCAGGAGCCGGAAGCGCATGATGTGCTTGCCGATACCGCGGACGCGAAGGGCGAGATTTCCGACCCTGAAGGCTCGCTGGACGATGGGTTCGACTTGAACTTGGACGACTCGTTTGCCGAAACGGCTGAAGAGCCGGTCGCCGTGGTTGCCGCCGCTGCGGTCCAGCCGCTGGCGCCAGCCGCCGTTGCGGCCGAGCCGGTAGATTCGCTGATCGCGGATGAACGAAGCCTGGAAGACGAGTTGAATGCGCTGCTGGGTGCCATGACCGCGCGCCCGATGCCGGTGGCCAGGGAGCCCGTCGTGGCTCGGCCGGTCGTCGTCGCCGCTCAACCGCCCGTCGCCGCAGTTGCAGAGACCACTGAGGAGCCGGCCGATCTCGCCGAGCTCGAATGGGATATCGACGGACACGCGCCTGAGGAGCAGCACCGCCTTGAAGCTGTCCAGGTCGCCGATTCGGATCTCGACGTTCTACAGCTCGATGACCTGCAGGAGCAGGATCAGCGCTCGCATGTCACCGCGCAAGGCGATGTCGATTTCGACGATGATGCGTTCGACGCGGCTTTGGCGAACAGCTTGGATTCGCGCGACGCAGCCGCTTCTCGGCACGATCAGGACGATTCTCATGATTGGCTGGCGGAACGCTCCGAGCCGACGGAGCCGACCCGTTCGTGGAGCCGCGTGACGCCGGTTCCGCAGCAGCCGGCATTTAATGCTCAGCCGACCGCTTCGATAACACCCTGGGCCGCGGCGCCGGCAGTCGCCGCAGTGCTGTCCTACCGTTCGAGCGAGCCGGTCGAGACCGTCGCCCCTGCAGCCCCTGTATCCGTGCCGCAACCGCGACAGTCCTCGCACTACGAAGACATGCCCGATGTCGAGACGATCGACGTGCCCGAGCGTGTCGTGGCGTTGGCGGACGATCTCGACATCCCGGAACTGTACTTCGAGGAAGACAAGCCGGCGACGCCTGCCTATGACGATCTCGACGCGGAATTCTCCAGCCTTCTCACCGAGATGAATTCGGTGGAGGTCGCTCCTGCTCCCGCAAGCAGTGCCGCTTATGGCGATGAATCCCCCAATGCCGGCTATGAGGAACCCAAGTCGGCCTATGACGCCATCAAGCCGGCCTATGACGGTGTCAAGCCGGGCTATGACGGGGTCAAGCCGGCCTATCAGCCGGAAGCGCGGACCTATGCCGCGAGGCCGGCCGAAATGCCTGCCCGCGCGACAGCTTCGGCAGGCTATGCGGATGCCGCTGGCTTCGACCTCAACAATCTGCCCGGCAGCCAGCCGGTTTCACAGGCGGACGATTTCACCGTCGACGAACTCGACTACGATCCCGAACTGGATGAGGCGATGGCTGTTCCGGGTCTCGGCGAGCGGGAGGCCGCGAGGCCCTCGCGCCGACGTGGCCTGTTCGTTGCAGCTGTTGTCGGCGCGGTGGCGGTTGCTGGCGGCCTCGGCGCCTTTGCGCTGTCTTTCGGCGGCAAGGGCGGCAGCGATGCACCGGTGATCGTCAAGGCCGACAACGCGCCGATCAAGGTCAAGCCGGAAAATCCGGGCGGCACAGTGGTGCCGAACCAGGACAACAAGGTTTACGACGCGGTGGTCAAGGGGACCAAGCCCGCCGAGCCTGTCCAGGATAAACTGGTCACCAACGTCGAAGAGCCGGTGGATGTGCAGGCCAAGGATCCTGCCCGCGCGATCGATCTTTCCGCTGACCAGAACGCCGCGGCAACTGGAGCGGACGACGGCAACGCCGCGCCGGTCGCCAATGCCGCGCCGGCCGCCAGCGCGGCGCCGGCCGATAACGCGGCGCCGGCACCGAAATCCGAAGATCGCATCGCGCAGGTGCTGCAGGAGGCCGACAAGGGCACCAACGCCGATGTTGTCGCCGTTGCGCCGCGCAAGGTGAGGACCATGGTGGTCAAGTCAGACGGTTCGCTGGTGCCGCGTGAGGATCCGGCGCCCGCGGCACCGCAAGTGGCGGCCGCTGAGCCGGCCGACCCGGCGCCGCAGCAAGTTACCCCGTCGTCCCAGGCCGATGCGGACCAAACCGGCACCGTGACGCCCGCCACCGCCCAGGCAGACGACGAGCCGGCCCTCAAGCCGGCAGCCAAACCGGCCGCGGCGCCCAAGGCTGAGGCCAAGGCCCAATCGGCAAACACGCCTGCCAAGGTTCCGGTCGCGCCGCAGCGCCCGTCCGACCAGCCGGTTGATGTCGTCGGCGAGGTCAAGCCCGACCAGGTTGCATCCATCGATCCGGGATCGACCGCGACCGGCGGTGGTTCGTGGTCGATGCAGATCGCTTCGCAGCCGACGGTCGAAAGCGCCCAGTCCAGCTACCAGGATCTGCAGCGCCGCTACGGCAGCGTGCTTTCCGGCCGCACCGCCAACATCGTCAAGGCGGAGATTGCCGGCAAGGGCACATTCTACCGTGTGCGCGTTCCGGCGAAGTCGCGCAACGACGCGATCAACCTGTGCACCAGCTACAAGGCTGCCGGCGGCAATTGCTTCGTCTCGCGCTAGCAACTGAAGTCAACCAATCAAAGCCGGCTCGGTCTCAGACCGCGCCGGCTTTTTCATGTGGATGAGATCTGTCTTCAAGCGCATGCGGCGGGGGACGATTCCCTTTGACCGCGCGAAGCCCTAAACTCCCGTCATGACCGAATCAAAATCCATGATCCTCGGCTGTGCCGGGAAATCGCTCACTCGCGAAGAAATCAATTTCTATCGCAACGAATGCCCGTGGGCCTTCATCCTGTTTGCGCGCAACATCGGCGAGACCGAGCAGATCCGCGATCTGGTCGCCGAGATGCGCGACTGTATCGGGCGTCCGGACGCGCTGGTGTTCATCGACCAGGAAGGCGGCCGGGTGCAACGCCTGCGGCCGCCACTGGCGCCGAATTATCCTGCCGGTGGCGCACTCGGCGCGCTGTGGCGCGACGATCACGATGCCGGCGCCCGCGCGGCCTGGCTGATGGCGCGGCTGCATGCCTTCGACCTGCTACGCTACGGCATCACGGCGGATTGCCTGCCGGTGCTCGACGTGCCGATCGAAGGCGCCAGCGACGTCATCGGCGCGCGTGCCTATGGCAAGGAGCCGCGACCGGTGATCGAACTCGGCCGTGCTGCCGCCGAAGGGCTGATGTCGGGCGGCGTGCTGCCTGTGATGAAGCATATTCCCGGCCATGGGCGCGCCCTTGCCGACACGCATTTCGAATTGCCGACGGTGAATGCGTCGCTCAGCGATCTGCAACGGCATGATTTCGCCCCGTTCCGGGAGCTCAACCATCTGCCCATGGCGATGACGGCGCATGTCGTCTACAGCGCCATCGACCCCAAGAACCCGGCGACGACCTCCGGCAAGGTCATCGACGAGATCATCCGTCGTGAAATCGGCTTCGACGGGCTGCTGATGAGCGACGACACCTCGATGAAGGCACTTTCTGGGGATTTCCCGACAAAGGCGGCCTCGATCCTTGCGGCGGGCTGCGATCTGGTCCTTCACTGCAACGGTGTTTTCGAGGAAATGGCCGGCATAGCGTCGCGCACCACGGGGCTTGAGGGCAAGTCGCTGGAGCGCGCAAGACGGGCGCTGACCTATATTAGGAAACACGACGCGGCTGAAGAAACCGAGATACGCGCAGAATTCGCCACCTATTTCGATGCGGTGGCCTGACAAAGGAAGCGAGAGAAAGTGGCGGAAACATTGGAAAGCAAGGCCGCGAAGGCCGCACCGATGGACCGTCTGTGGGCCGAGAACGACGATTCCCGCGTCACCGGCGATCCGTCGCTGGTCGTCGACGTGGCCGGCTTCGAAGGTCCTCTCGATCTGCTGCTGCATCTTGCCCGCACCCAGAAGGTCGATCTGGCGCGGATCTCGATCCTGGCGCTGGTCGAGCAATATCTGACCTTTGTCGAGACGGCGAGGGCGCTCAGGCTCGAGCTTGCCGCCGACTATCTGGTGATGGCCGCGTGGCTGGCCTTCCTCAAGTCGAAGCTGCTCATTCCCAAGCAGCCGGGCGACGAGGGCGAAAGCGGCGAGGAGCTGGCGGCGGTGCTGCAGTTCCGGCTGAAGCGGCTGGAGGCGATGCGCGACGCCTCGGCGCGCCTGGTCAACCGCAACCGGCTCGGCCGCGACGTGTTTGCGCGCGGCATGCCGGAAATGGTCATCGTCGAAAAGCGCAACGCCTATTCGGCCTCGCTCTACGATCTCCTGACCGCCTACGCCCAGCAGCGGCAGAAGCAGGCGATCAACAATGTGACGATCGCCAGGCGCGGTGTCTGGTCGCTCAAGGACGCCCGCGACATCCTGACCCGGCTGGTCGGTGCGGTGCGCGACTGGACGGCGCTGGAGAGTTTTCTGATCGAATACATGACCAGCCCCGAGGAGCGGCGCACGGCGATCGCCAGCTCGTTCGCGGCCACGCTGGAACTGGTGCGCGAAGGCAAGATGGACATGCGGCAGGACGACGTGTTCGCACCGATCTACCTGCGCGGCCGCGCACAGGCAATCAAGGCAGTCGAGGTGGCATCATGAGCGAGCGCGCCAACGCTTCGGTTATCCCGTTCAAGGTCGATGACGAAACGGAAGGGGAGTTGTTTCCCCAGGAACCAGCCGAGCAGGTCCAGAACCCGGCCGAGCGCCTCTATATGGCGGAAGCCGTGCGCATGGCCGAGGCGATCGTGTTCGCCAGCGCTGAGCCGGTCAGCGAAAAGCAGCTTGCGGCGCGTCTTCCAGATGGCATCAACATCGCTATGGCCATGGCCGACCTGCAGCAGATCTATGCGCGGCGCGGTGTCAATCTGGTGCGCGTCGGCGACGCCTGGGCGTTCCGCACCGCCGGTGACCTGGCCTTCCTGATGAGCCGCGACACGGTGCAGCAGCGCAAGCTGTCGCGCGCGGCGCTCGAAGTGCTGGCGATCATCGCCTACCACCAGCCGGTGACGCGTGCCGAGATCGAGGACATCAGGGGCGTCGAAACCTCGAAAGGCACGCTCGACACCTTGCTGGAAACTGAATGGGTGCGCATGCGCGGCCGGCGCAAAACACCGGGACGCCCTGTCACCTATGGCACGACCGAGACCTTCCTCGACCATTTCGCGCTGGAGGAAATCCGCGATCTTCCCGGCATGGAGGAACTGAAAGGGGCAGGGCTGCTTTCGGGCCGCATGCCGTCGAATTTCTCCATTCCACAGCCGCCGGCCGATCCCGATGCGCTGGCCGACGACGAGGATGCGCTGACCGACATCGACCTCGAGGAACTCGGCCTGCTGACGCCGCGCGTCACGGAAGATTGACTGGCAATCGCGGCCAATCTGTCGAGGATGCGCGGATTCGTAGCGGGGCATCACGCCGAAAATGCGTGACATCCGCCACCCTTTCATAAACTCTGTCGCAGTTGTGTTTGAATCCCAACGCGAAAACGCATAGATCATCGCCAGGGAAAACATTCGAGAGAGATTTGCTATGGGTTCATTTTCGATTTGGCACTGGATGATCGTGCTCGTGATCGTGCTGCTGGTGTTCGGCCGCGGCAAGATTCCTGAGCTGATGGGTGACATGGCCAAGGGCATCAAGAGCTTCAAGAAGGGCATGGCGGACGACGACGTTGCCGAAGACAAGCGCACCGTCGAACACCGCGCCGACGAGACCGTTTCGGCCGCGAAGGAAAAAGCCAGCAAGAGCTGAGCCAAAGGTTCTAGTCGGAACAGAGTGCCATGTTTGAAGTCGGCTGGACCGAAATGCTGGTCATCGCGATCGTCATGATCGTGGTCGTCGGGCCCAAGGATTTGCCCAATATGCTGCGCACCTTCGGCCGCACGACGGCCAAGCTGCGTGCCATGGCGGCCGACTTCCAGAAGCAGTTCAACGAGGCGCTGAAGGAAGCCGAGCTCGACGACGTCAAGAAGTCGGTCGACGAGCTCAGGGGCCTCAGCCCGATGTCCGAGATCAGGAAGCAGCTCAATCCGTTCGAGCAGGCGGCGGCCGATGTGCGCTCAGGCGTCGACGCGGTGATGAAACCGAAGCCGGCAGACGATCCGACAGCGCCAGCCGCTTCGACGCCGCAGGCGGCCGAGCCGTTGAAGAACGGCGCGACAACCATGCCTGGCGTCAGCGGGCCGGAAGCCGCACCAGCAGCGCCGATTTTCCCGGCAATGACCGATGAATCGGTGGTGACCGCGTCAGTGCCGGCCGAACCGGTTGTCGCGGCGAAGGCCTCGGCGGTGAAGAAAGTGGCCAAGGCTGCGCCGGCAAAAGCGGCTGCGAAAGCGCCTGCCAAGGCGTCGGCAAATGGCACGATGGCTTCCGCGCCGGCAAAGGCGGCGACCGCCAAGGCCGCACCTGCGTCCAAGGCGGCGGTAAAGCTTGAAAAGGCTGCGAAGCCCGCTGCGGCCAAGACGGTCGCGACTAAGCCGATCGTTACCAAGCCAATCTCTACCAAGACAATCGTTACCAAGACTGGGACGAAACCTGAACCGAAGCCTGCCGCGGCAAAGAAGCCGGCGGCCAAGAAGACGGCTGGAGCCGCCAAGTGAGCGTTTCGGACAAGGAAAGAGACGAGATCGAGAAATCGTCGGCGCCGCTGATGGAGCATCTGATCGAGCTGCGCCGGCGGCTGATCTGGTCGCTCGGCGGCTTCTTCGTCGCCTTCCTGGTCTGCTTCTTCTTCGCCAAGAGGCTTTTCAACCTTCTGGTCGTCCCGTTCAAATGGGCGACGAAGTGGGCCGGGCTCGATCCGCACAAGGTCGAGCTGATCTACACCGCGCCGCAGGAATTCTTCTTCACCCAGGTCAAGCTCGCCATGTTCGGCGGCATGGTCATCGCCTTTCCGCTGATCGCCACGCAGATCTACAAGTTCATCGCGCCCGGCCTCTACAAGAACGAACGCAACGCCTTCCTGCCGTTCCTGATCGCATCGCCGGTCCTGTTCCTGATGGGCGCATCGCTGGTTTATTTCTTCTTCACGCCGATGGTGATGTGGTTCTTCCTCGCCATGCAGCAGGCCGGCACCGACGATCAGGTGCAGATCTCGCTGCTGCCGAAAGTGTCGGAATATCTCAGCCTGATCATGACGTTGATCTTCTCCTTCGGCCTGGTGTTCCAGCTGCCGGTGGTGACCAGCCTGATGACGCGCGTCGGCATGCTGTCGTCGAAGGCGCTGGCCGAAAAGCGCAAATGGGCGATCGTCATTGCCTTCGTCGTCGCGGCGGTGCTGACGCCGCCCGACCCGATGAGCCAGATCGGCTTGGCCATTCCGACGATCCTGCTCTACGAGGTCTCCATCTGGGCCGCGCGGCTGATCGAACGCGATCAGGAAAAGCAGCGTGTGGCCCGCGAGAAGCAGGACGCGGCCGAAGAGGTGGCCGAAAAGCCGGCGGACGCGTCTTCCACATAGGCCATGGGGCTGCCCCCGCCGGGGGGCGGCGGGCTTGGCATCGGTTGCCTTGTGACGGCAATTATGCTATAGATTTGGGCATGGTGCTGATTTGCGCCAACGACCCGCCGCAAGGCGGGTTTTTTATTTCCGGCTCTCGCGCCATCCCCGGTAAAGCGCGCTAAAGCGAGCTCGAAGCCCTGGCTTGATCGCGCCTGATCTTGCATCGATCAACGATGCGGTTTACGCCCTCTGACTGAAACGCATCGCCATCGTGGCGATGCGTTTCAGTTTTGTTTGAAGCATGTCAACCGCTGCGCACTTTTGGGCGACATGCTACCCAGGAGCGTTCAAACCATGCTTGACATCAAATGGATTCGCGACAACCCGAAGGCCCTTGTCGAGGCGCTGGTGAAGCGCTCGTGGTCGGCCGGCGAGGCGCAGTCCACAGTCGACGGGCTGATCGCCTCGGACGAGGCGCGGCGGGAACACGTCACCGAGTTGCAGACCAAGCAGGAGCGCCGCAACGCCGCCTCGAAGGAGATCGGCAACGCCATGCGTTCGGGCGACGCGGCGCTTGCCGAAAGGCTGAAAGCCGAAGTCGGCGAGATCAAGACCTTCATCCAGAATGGCGAGGCGCGAGAGCGCGAGCTCGACAAGACGCTGAACGATGCGCTGGCGGTGCTGCCCAACGTGCCGTTCGACGATGTGCCGGTCGGCAAGGACGAGCACGACAATGTCGTCAAGCATATCGTCGGCAAGCTGCCGACGCGTCCGAATTGGGTGAAGGAGCATTTCGAAATCGGCGAAGCGCTCGGCATGATGGATTTCGAGCGCGCGGCGAAGCTTTCAGGTTCGCGCTTCACAGTGCTGAAGAGCGGACTGGCGCGGATGGAACGGGCCCTCGGCCAGTTCATGCTCGACCTGCACACCAACGAACATGGCTATGAGGAAGTCATCCCGCCATTGATGGTCAAGGACGACGTTCTTTTCGGCACCAACCAGTTGCCGAAATTCGAGGAGGATCTGTTCTTCACGGCGCACGGTGAGGGCAGGCTTGGCCTGATCCCCACAGCCGAAGTGCCTCTCACCAATCTCGTGCGCGAAGAAATCACCGCGCATGAAAAACTGCCGCTGCGCTATACCGCACTGACGCCGTGCTTCCGATCGGAAGCAGGTTCGGCCGGGCGCGACACGCGCGGCATGCTGCGCCAGCACCAGTTCTACAAGGTCGAGCTGGTGTCGATCACCGACCAGGAATCGTCGCTCGCCGAGCACGAGCGGATGACGCAATGTGCCGAGGAAGTGCTGAAGCGGCTTGATCTGCCGTTCCGCACCATTACGCTGTGCACCGGCGACATGGGCTTTGGCGCGCGCAAGACCTACGACATCGAAGTCTGGCTGCCCGGCCAGAACGCCTATCGCGAAATCTCGTCCTGTTCGGTGTGCGGCGATTTCCAGGCGCGCCGCATGGACGCCCGCTACAAGGACAAGGACGGCAAGGGCAACCGCTTCGTCCATACGCTCAACGGTTCGGGCACCGCGGTCGGCCGCGCGCTCATAGCCGTCATCGAAAACTACCAGAATGAGGATGGCAGCGTAACCATTCCTGAAGCGCTGCGGCCTTACATGGGCGGCCGGGAAAAGATCGAATCGAAATAATGCGCATCCTGCTGACCAATGACGACGGCATTCACGCCGAGGGCCTGGCGTCGCTCGAACGGGTTGCGCGCACGCTGTCCGACGATGTCTGGGTGGTGGCGCCGGAGCAGGACCAGTCCGGCTATGCGCATTCGCTGTCGATCTCCGAGCCGCTGCGGTTGCGCAAGATCGGCGAGAAGCATTTTGCCGTGCGCGGCACGCCGACCGATTGCGTCATCATGGGGGTCAAGAAGATCCTGCCCGGCGCCCCCGACCTGATCCTGTCCGGCATCAATTCCGGCGCCAACATCGCCGACGACGTCACCTATTCGGGAACCGTCGCCGGCGCCATGGAGGGTGCGCTGCTCGGCATCCGCTCGATCGCGCTCAGCCAGGGCTACAGCTATGTCGGCGAGGATCGGGTCGTTCCCTACGAGACGACCGAAGCGCTGGCGCCGGCATTGCTGCAGAAACTGGTGGCGACGCCGCTGCCGGACGGCGTGCTGCTCAACGTCAACTTTCCGAACTGCCTCCCCGAAGAAGTTGCCGGTACGGTAGTGACCTCGCAGGGCAAGCTCGTGCACAGCCTGTGGGTCGACGAGCGCCGCGACGGGCGCGGCCTGCCTTACTACTGGCTGCGTTTCGGCCGCGAGCCGGTCGAAGGCAAGCGAGGCACCGATCTCCATGCCTTGCGCAACAGGCTGGTGTCGGTGACGCCATTGCAGCTCGACCTCACCGCGCATGAAATCCGAGACCAACTGAGCAAGGCGCTTGCATGAACCAGGGCCTCCCAACCGACGACCGCGAAGGTTTTGCTGCCTTTCTGCTGCGTTTGCGCGGCAGGGGGACGGTGCCGAAGGCGCTGATCGCGGCCTTCGAGGCGACGCCGCGGCGCGGTTTCCTTGGCGCCCAGTACCATCCGATCGCCTGGTCGGACCGCATGCTGCCGATCGAATGCGGCGAGGCGATCGAAGGTGCCGACCTGCAGGCGGCGGTGATCTCAGCCCTCGCCATCGAGCAGGGCAACCGCGTGCTCGAGATCGGCACCGGCTCGGGCTACACGGCGGCGGTGATGTCGCGGCTGGCGGCGCGGGTCGTCACCACCGACCGCTACAAGACGCTTGTCGAGCAGGCCAAGCAGCGCTTCGAGGCGCTCGGCATCGGCAATGTCATCGTGCGCCAGGCGGACGGTTCCGGCGGCCTGCCGAACGAAGGGCCGTTCGATCGCATCGTCGCCTGGGCTGCCTTCGACAGCCTGCCGCGCTTCCTGCTCGACCAATTGTCGAGCGGCGGCATCGTCATCGCCCCGATCGGACCGGAAGAGGGCGAACAGGTGCTGGCCAAGCTGACCAAGGTCGGCAGCCGGTTCGAACGCGAAGACATCGGCCTCGTGCGCCTGCAGCCGATCCTGCGCAGCGTCGCCGCCGTCATCTAGAGTGATATTTCATGCGGCGCCGGCCTGCGAATTGTGAGCCCGGAAACCGCTGCATCCGGTTCAGCGGGGCGACTTAGCCAGCCCGGCCTGGGCATAGCTTCGGCACTCTGCAAGCGATCTCAAATATTTTAAGAAAATTCGCATCGGATTCTATGGGGTTAACCGACGAGTAACATTAACGCGCTTTAATCATGCCTAGTTTGTACCGGGTATGTGCGGGTTAGTGCGATGCAACTCAGTGTTTTGAAGACAAACGGACGCAACCTGATGCGTGGTTGTGCCGTACTCATGGTCGCAGGCGCTGCTGCAGGGTGCAGTTCCCAGGCCTCGCGCTTCAACAGCGTCGATGACGTCTTTACCTCGTCGACCAACAATCAGCGCGCCATCATCAACAAGCAGGACGCCGTGCAGGCCTATCCGGGCGATGTCGAGGCCGCTCCGGTCGACGGCAGCCATACGCAGTCGATCAGCCGCTCCAGTCTCGAACCGGTCTCGACGCGGCCGCTGCCTCCGCCCGTTGCGCAGGCACAGCCGGCTCCGGCACTCGCGCCTGCCGCAAAGCCGGTCCGCACCGCATTGGCCCCGGCGCCGCATGTCGACCGGACCACGACCGGCACCGTCGCTCCGGCGGCATCGCCGTTCAAGGTCGCGCAGCCCGACGCACCGCGCGCCGCCGCGGCCGGCACGCCGCATGCAACCGAGATCGTCGTCAGGGATGGCGAAACGATTTCCGGCCTGGCGCAGCACTACAAGGTGCCGGCCGACGTGATCATGAAGGTCAACGGGTTGAGCCCGACCAAGGGGCTGAAGACCGGCCAGAAGCTGGTCATCCCGGCCTATGCCTACTCCAGCAAATCGGAAGCGAAAGTCGCCGACGCCAAGCCGGCGAAAAACGGCAAGCACGACCTGCCGGCCACCGCGCCGGCCAAGGTCGCCGTCCTGCCGCAGCAGCCCAAGCTTAAGGAGGGCAAGTCCGCCGCTCAGGTCGATACTTCGGCCGCCGCAACCCAGCCCAAGGAGCCCAAGCCGCAGATGGCCGCGGCCAAAGCGACCGGCGCTGCCGGCACCTACACGGTCCAGTCGGGCGACACGCTTTCTTCGATTGCCAGGAAGACCGGTGTCGGCACCGTTGCGCTGAAGCAGGCCAACGGCATGAAGGACGGCTTGCTCAAGATCGGCCAGACCTTGAAGGTGCCGGCCGGCGGAACCGCGACCGTCGCCAGCGCCAAGCCGGCCAAGATCGATCCGGTGACAACGGCGACCACGCAGCCCGCGGCAAAGACGACGCCATCGGAAACGCTGGCGTCCTACACGCCGCCGAAGAAAGATTCCAGGGTCATCCAGCAGGCCGAGGACGACGACGCGGTTGCACCGGATGCAACCGGCATCGGCAAGATGCGCTGGCCGGTGCGCGGCCGTGTGATCTCCGGTTTCGGCTCCGGAAAGGACGGTGTCGACATCGCCGTGCCGACGGGAACGCCGGTCAAGGCGGCCGAGAACGGCGTCGTCATCTATGCCGGCGATGGCCTCAAGGAATTCGGCAACACGGTGCTGGTGCGCCACGAGAACGGTCTGGTCACCGTCTACGGCCATGCCAGTTCGATCGAGGTGCAGCGCGGCCAGAAGGTCAAGCGCGGCCAGGAAATCGCGCTGTCGGGCATGAGCGGCACGACGGACTCGCCGAAGCTGCACTTCGAAGTGCGCAAGAACTCTGCCCCGGTCGACCCCTCTGGCTATCTCGAATAGTCGGGCTGTCTCGAATAGAACAAGAAAGCGATTTTGCGGGCCGTCTGACCTCCAGTCCGGCCCGCCGGCTCAGCCCGCCCCGCAAGGAGCGGGCTTTTTCAGTGGCTTTTCTCCGACCCTAATCCTTGAGCGGCTTGCCGAGCCGTCCTGCCAGGTCCTGGGTGAACTGCCAGGCGACACGGCCGGAGCGGCTGCCACGCGTCGTCGCCCATTCCAGCGCTTCGGCGCGCAACGTCTGCGGATCGACGGAAAGATCGTGATGGCGGACATAGCCGTCGATCATGTCGAGATATTCGTCCTGCGAACATTTGTGGAAGCCGAGCCACAGGCCGAACCGGTCTGAGAGCGAGACCTTCTCCTCGACCGCTTCGGACGGGTTGATGGCGGTCGAGCGCTCATTGTCGATCATGTCGCGCGGCAAGAGATGACGGCGGTTCGAGGTGGCGTAGAAGATGACGTTGGCCGGGCGGCCCTCGACGCCGCCTTCAAGCGCTGCCTTCAGCGACTTGTAGGAGGTGTCGTCGTGGTCGAAGGAGAGGTCGTCGCAAAACAGGATGAAGTGGAAGGGGGCTGACTTCAGCAGTCCCATCAGCTTCGGCAGCGTGTCGATGTCCTCGCGGTGGATTTCGATCAGCTTCAGCGGCAGGTCGGACTTGGCCCTGGCGTTGATCTCCGCATGCACGGCCTTGACCAGCGACGATTTGCCCATGCCGCGCGCGCCCCACAACAACACGTTGTTGGCTGCGTAGCCGGCAGCGAAGCGTTCGGTGTTGTCGACAAGGATATCGCGGACGCGGTCGACGCCACGGATCAGGCCGATGTCGACGCGGTTGACCTTCCGCACCGGCTCCAGATAGCCGGGATCGGCCTGCCAGACGAAGCAGTCGGCCCCGCCGATGTCCGTTTCAGGCACCGGCGGCGGGGCGAGGCGGCTAACCGCTTCGATCAGGCTGTCGAGCTTCTTGTTGAGGGCGTCAATGCTGTTGTCGGTCATGTCGGTCTTTTGTTTTTCGCGTTTTGAAGTGGGGGGCGTGCCGATTCCGTCGGGTTCGAAACCGGTTGCAACCTTTTGTTCGAGCGTGATCTTTTCCGAAAACCGGCTCGTGCTGTTCGCGATCATGCTCTAACACGGCTCAACAGGCCGGAAAAGCAGCCGATTTGGCGGGCCACGCAGTTGCATTGGCAACTTTACCGACTATATTCCGGCCAAATTTCAAGGGGCCGCCAAACTCCACAAGGACGGGTGGCGGCTGTTTTCAAAATTCAGGAGTACCTCGATGTTCGTGACACCGGCATACGCCCAAGGCATCGGCGGCGCCTCTCCCGATATGTTCATCAGCATTTTGCCGTTTGTCCTGATTTTCGTGATCATGTATTTTCTGATCATCCGGCCGCAGCGCACGCAGCTGAAGAAGCGCGGCGAGATGCTGGCCGCGGTTCGTCGCGGCGACACGGTCGTCACTGGCGGCGGCTTCGTCGGCAAGGTGACCAAGGTGATCGACGACAACGAACTCGAAATCGACCTCGGCGGTGGCACCAAGGTGACCGCGCTGCGTTCGACGATCGCCGATGTGCGCGTCAAGGGCGAGCCTGTGGCGAACCAGAACGCCAAGAAATAACCGAATTTCAGGCGGAGCGATCCGCGGATACGCTCTGACGGACGACGCCATATGCTTTATTTTTCGCGCTTCAAGATGATCCTGATCTGGGTGGCCGTGGCCATCACAGTGATCCTCGCCGCGCCCAATCTGTTCTCCGCCAGCACTCTGGCCCAGCTCCCCAGCTGGGTGCCGAAGCGCCAAATGACGCTCGGCCTCGATCTGCAGGGCGGCTCGCACATCCTGCTGGAGATGAATCAGAACGACCTGATCAAGGACCGGCTGGAGACGACGCGCGACGAAATCCGCACACTGCTGCGTGACGCCAAGATCGGCTATACCGGGCTTGCCGGCACGGGTCGGACCTTGCAGGTCCGCATCACCGATCCCGCCCAGCTAGATGCCGCAAAGAAAGCGTTGAAGTCGCTGACTGATCCCGTCGCTGCCGGCCTGTTCACCGGCGGCTCCATCCAGGAAATGACGCTCGACGATTCCGAGCCCGGCCTGCTCAAGTTCAACGTCACCGATGCCGGCATCAAATACCGCACGTCGACCGCCTTGACGCAGTCGATCGAAGTGGTCGAACGCCGCGTCAACGAACTCGGCACGACCGAGCCGATTGTGCAGCGGCAGGGCGACGATCGTATCCTTGTCCAGGTGCCGGGCCTACAGGACCCGCAAAGGCTGAAGGAAATCCTCGGCCAGACCGCCAAGCTGACGTTCCAGATGGTCGACCAGTCGATGCCGGTGCAGGACGCGCTCAATGGCCGCCCGCCTGCCGGCTCTTCGGTGCTGTATTCGCAGGACGATCCGCCGGTTCCCTATCTGATCGAAAACCGCGTCATCGTTTCGGGCGAAAATCTCGTCGATGCCCAGGCGACATACAATTCGCAGAACAACGAGCCGGTGGTTTCATTCCGCTTCGATTCGAAAGGTGCGGCGCGCTTCGGCCAGGCCACGGCGCAGAATGTCGGCAAGCTGTTTGCCATCATCCTCGACAATCAGGTGATTTCGGCGCCGCAGATCCGCGAGCCGATCCTCGGCGGCACCGGCCAGATCTCGGGTAATTTCACAGCCCAGAGCGCCAACGACCTCGCCGTGCTGCTGCGCGCCGGCGCATTGCCCGCGACGCTGACGGTGATCGAAGAGCGTACCGTTGGTCCAGGGCTCGGCCAGGATTCCATCCATGCCGGCAAGGTCGCCGGCATCATCGGCTCGGTCCTCGTCGTGGCCTTCATGTTCGTTGCCTACGGCTTCCTCGGCTTCCTCGCCAACATCGCGCTGGCGGTGCACGTGGCGATGATCGTCGGGCTGTTGTCGCTGCTTGGCGCGACGCTGACCTTGCCGGGTATCGCCGGTATCGTGCTGACCATCGGCATGGCCGTCGATTCCAACGTGCTGATCTACGAGCGTATTCGCGAGGAGCGACGCGCCGGCCGTTCGGTGATCCAGGCGATTGACACCGGCTTCTCGAAGGCGCTGGCGACCATCGTCGATTCCAACGTCACATCGCTGATCGCCACCGTGGTGTTGTTCTATCTCGGCACCGGGCCGGTGAAGGGCTTTGCCATCACCTACGCCATCGGCATTCTGACCACGGTCTTCACCGCCTTCACCTTCACCCGGATGCTGGTATCGATCTGGTTGCGACGCGCGCGGCCGAAGGAGTTGCCTCACGCGCCGGTGACCTTCGTCAAGCCTGGGACGAAAATTCCATTCATGGGCATCCGTCGCTGGACGTTCACGCTATCGAGCGCGCTTTCGATCCTGTCCGTGGTGACGTTCATGACCGTCGGCATCAACTACGGCATCGATTTCAAGGGCGGTTCGCTGATCGAGGTGCAGTCCAAGAGCGGCAATGCGGATATCGCCGACATCAGAGGCCGGCTGTCGGACCTCAACATCGGTGAAGTGCAGGTGCAGCAGTTCGGTGCGCCGAACGACGTGCTGATCCGCGTTGGCACGCAGGATGGCGGCGAGAATGCCGAGCAGACGGTCATCGACAAGGTGCGCGGCGAACTGCAGGACCAGTATGATTTCCGCCGTGTCGAAGTGGTGGGCCCGACGGTTTCCGGCGAGTTGGCCAAGCAAGGTACGATTGCCATGCTGGTCGCGCTGGTCGGCATCCTGATCTATGTCTGGTTCCGCTTCGAATGGCAGTTCGCTGTTGGCGCCATCGTCGCCACCGTGCACGACGTTGTCATGACGCTTGGCTTCTTCGTCATCACCGGGCTTGAATTCAACCAGTCGTCGCTGGCGGCAATCCTGACCATCATCGGCTATTCGCTGAACGACACCATCGTCGTCTATGACCGCGTTCGCGAGGATCTCAGAAAATACAAGAAGATGCCGCTGCCGCAGCTTTTGAATAACGCCATCAATGAGACGCTTTCGAGAACGACACTGACCTCGGTGACGACCAGCTTGGCATTGCTGGCGCTGGTGCTGTTCGGCGGCGAGGTTATCCGCTCCTTCACGCTGGCGATGCTGTTCGGCGTCGTTTTCGGCACCTATTCGTCGATCTTCATCGCCGCGCCGCTGCTCATCCTGTTCAAGTTGCGGCCCCAGGCCTCGACCTCGGATGAGGAGAAGCCGCTCGGCGGCGGCAAGGCGGTCGCGACCTGACGCGCGGCCCCGAAGGGGGTGACAAAACGGTGACCGGCAAAGGCATCGTCATCCGTGAGGCGCATTTCCCCGGCCGCGCGCCGATCGAAGCCTATGGCAATGGCGGGTTCCGCTTCGCCGACATGTCGCATCGCGGCTCGCTGCTCTGTCTGCCATCCGGCATCCATGGCTGGGAACCGGCTGATCCTGCGGCGCTGACGGTGGCGGATTTTGACAGGCTGCTGGCTGAAGCCGACAAGATCGAGATCCTGGTGGTCGGCATGGGCAGGGATCTCAGGCCATTGCCGTCGGCACTGCGAGCCGCGCTGAAGGCGGCGGGCATTGCGTCCGATCCGATGTCGACGGGTGCCGCGGTGCGGACCTACAATGTCCTTTTGGCGGAAGACCGCGCCGTGGCCGCCGCGCTCATCGCCGTCGATTGACATGTCTCAGAATGCCAAAATCGTCATGGATGCGGTGCGCGCCTCCGATCACGACCGCTATCTCACCGCACTTTACGCGCCGGCCGACAAGCGCGATGCGCTGCTTTCGCTCTACGCCTTCAATGCCGAGATCGCCGGCATTCGCGATCGCATCCACGAAGCACTGCCTGGCGAGGTGCGGCTGCAATGGTGGCGCGATGTCATTGCCGCTGAAGATGACGGCGCAAGCATCGGCCACCCCGTTGCCGACACGCTGAAGGCGACGATTTCCGCTTTCCGCCTGCCGAGACCGGCCTTCGACAACATGCTCGAAGCGCGCATTTTCGACCTCTACGACGATCCGATGCCGTCGCGCACCGATCTGGAAGGTTATTGCGGCGAGACGGCGGCGGCACTTATCCAGCTTGCCGCGATGGTGCTCGATCCCGTCGCGGCGCCACGGTTTGCCGAGCTTTCAGGCAGGGCAGGCTGTGCGCAGGCGATGACCGGCCTGCTGCTTCTGCTGCCGCTGCACCGCAAACGCGGGCAATGTTTTGTCCCGGCCGATATCCTGGCCGCGGCTGGATCGTCGCCAGAAGAGTTTGTTGCCGGCGATGGTGGCCCTGGCGCCAAGCGTGCGGTGGCAGCGATGATGGCGCTGGCGCGCGACCATCTTTCCGCCTTCGAGCAGGGCGCGTCTGCTCTGCCGGTCTCGTTGCATCAGGCATTCCTGCCGTTGGCCCTGTCGCGTGCCTATCTCAGGAAAATGGAGAGTGGTTCGCCGCTCGATGGGGTGGCGCGGCTGTCGGCCTTGCGCCGGCATTGGCTGCTGCTGCGGCGCGCGAGCAAGGGCTGGCCGGCACTTTGACGTAAACGTCAATCATGTTAAGGAGTCTCCCGGCCAAAACTGTTGCCAAAGACGACAGACCGGCCGGAGGAGATACCCATCCATGAGCTTGCCTTTGCTGGTCGCGATCGTCGCCCTTGGCATTGCGCTGTCGGTCGCCGCCGTACATTTCACCGGCGGCAGCAAGACGGCCACGCTTGCTGGCACGGACCAGGCGCTGAGCCGTTTCGCCGAGGACTTTCCCGACGAGGTGGCCGCAACAGTTCGCCTGACGGCTGATGCCGGGACGGCGTTCCTGGATCTCGGGCGAGGGCGCACCGGCATCGTTCACAGCGTTGGCGACTGTTTTTTGACCCGCATCGTCACATCTCGGGACGTCACGGCTTTGACTGCCGGCGACGCAGACACGGTCTCGTTTCGGCTAGCCGACTTCACCTGGAAGGGCGGTCGCTTTCGCTTTGCCAGCGCAACAGATGCGCAAGGCTTGCTGAAAGCGCTTGAGCCGCGACATTCAAATTCCGCTGGGGAGGCGACGTGATGGACAGCTACAACTTTCCGCAGGTCACCCAACTGGCTATCCCGTTCTTCGTTGCCGCGATCCTGATCGAGCTTTGGCTGGTGCGCAGCGGCCGCGCCAAGGGCTCGTTCGAGACGCGCGACACGCTGACCAGCCTGATGATGGGCACCGGCAATGTCGTTGCCGGGCTGCTGCTCGGCGTGGTGTCCTACTGGGCGCTGCTGTGGCTGTGGCAGTTCCGCGTCTTCAACCTTGGCCTGTCGGTCTGGGTGTTCCTGGCCGCCTTCCTGCTCGATGACCTGCGCTACTATGTCTACCACCGCATAGCGCACAGGGTGCGCTGGGTGTGGGCCGAGCACGTCAACCACCACTCAAGCCAGCACTACAATCTGTCGACGGCGCTGAGGCAAAGCTGGACCAGCCTGTTCACCTTCATGTTCGTGCTGCAGGCGCCGCTGGTGCTGCTTGGCTTCCATCCGGCGGTGATTGCCTTCACCTTCGGATTCAACCTGGTCTGGCAGTTCTGGATCCACACCGAGACGATCGGCAAGATGTGGGGCTGGTTCGAGTTGGTCTTCAACACGCCGTCGCACCACCGCGTCCACCACGCCACCAATCCGCGTTATCTCGACGCCAATTATGCCGGCACACTGATTATTTGGGACCGCCTGTTCGGCACCTTCGTCGAAGAGCTGGAAGAGGACCGGCCGCGCTACGGCATCGTCAAGAACCTTGGCACCTTCAATCCGCTGAAAGTGGCGTTCCACGAATGGATCGGCATGTTCACGGATGCCTTTGCACCGGGGCTGAGCTTGAGCGATCGGCTGAACTACCTGATCAAGCCGCCGGGCTGGAGCCATGACGGCTCGCGCGAAACCTCGGAGAGCCTGAAAGCCGCCTATGTCAGGCGGAATCCGGGCGAAGCCGGCAAGCCGGGCTTACCGGAGGCGAGTGCTGCGCCGGCCGAATAGTGAAGTAAACTACGACCTGGTGGCAATTTGACAGCATGATGGCTTGGTACTATTTTTGATATCCTAGTACTTTTGAGGGTGGTGATCATGCTTCGTCTTGTATCCACTTGCTTTTTTCTGCTCGTCACAACATTGACCTACGCTGCGCCAGCCATCGACTGGCGGGTCAAGCATCCTTTCCGGTATTTCACCGAAACCACCGATTTCGATATGCAGCGGGAAGCCATGGCCGAGGTCATGGCAACGCATGGCGGCGCCTTAACGGCTACGGCTGTTTCCGATCTCGAACGGCTGCTCAACGATCCGCGTTGGCTGCGTGAGTGGTACAAACAGGACGCCACGCTCTATCCAAATCCCAAGGGCGCGGGCCGGCCCGAACGCGGCTGGGCGAACCCTATCAATCGTCGCCGCTCCACCTGCTGGGACGCCCGAGAACAGTGGCATTCGTCCTGCGCCAGCGACAGTTTCGGAACGGCACTTCAGAGCGACTACGTGCGCCCGCAAGGGCACACCGTTGTCTTCAGCTTGACGGATGCGCCGGCCGGCATCTGCCGATGGCAAGCCGCGCGGCCGATTTTCATTGCCGGACGTGGCCGGCTTTCGGCGACGGCGGAACAGCCCTGCGCCGCGCTCTTTGAAGCGCGCATTCCCTTTGAACCAGATATCCCGGAAGCTGCGCGCGGCGTCGATGTGTCTGTGACCCTGCCGAACGGCACGGTGCTTTCGCAACCTTCCATCTGGGTTCGTGACCGGCTCATCGCCGGTATCGGTGACAGTTTTTCGTCGGGCGAAGGCAATCCCGATACACCGGTCGAGATCGATCCGCTGTCAAGACGGAGACTTCTCAACATCTCCTTCGTCTACGACCCCGACACCCAGGCGATCAAATCGGTACCAGCCTATTCGTTGCCGGTCCGCTATCAGAATGCGCCGGCTGGCTGGCTCGACCGCAAATGCCATCGTTCGGCCTATAGCTACCATCTGCGCACCGCCTTGCAGGTCGCTCTTGCCGATCCCAAGCACAGTGCGGTGACGTTTCTCGGCTTTGCCTGCTCGGGAGCCGAAGTGACGGAAGGGCTGCTTTTTCCCTATGCCGGGGTTGAGGCAGTCAACAGTTCCTATTTTTCGTCGGGCGGCAAACTGCGTCGCGACTTGCCGCAGATCGATCGGCTGATGATCGAACTGTGCCGCGATGATCTTCTGCGCACGCATGCAACCCGTACAGTGGCTTTCGACACGCCGCTCACCGACGAGCGAGGCCGCGCATTGCGCAGCGCCAAACTCCTCGACTGCAAACCGGGGCGGTTCCTGCGGACGATCGACATGCTGATCGTGTCCATCGGTGGAAACGATGTCGGCTTCACACCGCTCATCGTGGAAGCGCTGACCAAGACAAGGCCTCCATACGCAAACGCCAACAGCAGTTTCCGCGCCGACGCCCTCGGCGCGTCAGTCATTCGAACTGTCGCTCGGATCGCCAAAGCGCATGATGTCGCCACGGCGCGAATCCGCGCAAAGGAGCTGCCGGCGCGCTTTGCCGCCTTGCGAAAGGCGCTGGCGCCGCTGCCCATCGCCAGCAACGGTGGAATGCCCAACATTGTGCTGACCGCGTTTCCCAAGATCGAATTCAACCAGGACGGAAGGCTCTGTGGCGAAGCCACACCGCGTGAAAGGCTTGAAGGCTTCAATGTCGGCGGGGTGCTGTCGATCGACGTGCCTACGCTGCGCCCCATCAGCGATTTCGCCAACAATGTGCTTTACCCGGCGACGCGCGACGCCGCCCACGCAGGAAACTGGCATTTCGTCGATGCCCAGCGTGCCGCGTTCGCCAAGCATGGGATCTGCGCGCAAAAGAGCTCGTCGAGCGGCGTCACGGCCGCCGAGAGCCTGATGTTGCCCTACTACCATGCGGACGGGCCGCGACCGGACAAATGGTCGGAATTCGAGCCTTTTTCCGCTCGTCGCGATGCCGATTTCAAGGCTTCTCGCGACACGCGTGCCTACGCGCCGCGCGAGCGCTGGTTCCGCACCATCAACGACATCTGTCTTTTCGTGCAGTCCAAGGCGAGCGGCACGCCACCGCCGCCGCAAGATTGGGCGTTGCTGGATCTGGTCGAGGTTTGTTTGGGCGGTCCGTTCCATCCGACCGCGGAAGGCCATGCCCACATCGCCGACGCGGTGTTCGCGGCAGCAACCACGATGCTCAACTTGCCACGGCCAACGGTCGCGGATGTGCGACCGCACTGAAGGGAGGAGCAGGGCTACTCGGCTGCTTCCGCTTGGGATGCCAGCCCCAGCCACTGCCGGCAATCAGCGCGCGCACGTGCGGTTATCCCCTGCCGCTTGGCGACGGTCTTGTCCTTGCCGCGCAGGCGCTTGCCTTCTGACTTCGGTGCTTCCATTGGCGGGAACAGGCCGAAATTGACGTTCATCGGCTGGAAGGAGCGTTTTCCCGGTTCGTCATCGGAGACGATGTGGCCGCCGGTGATGTGGTTGAGCAAGGCACCGAAGGCCGTGGTGAGCGGTGGCAGGGACGGTGCCTGGCCGAGCCTTTCGGCGGCGGCGAAGCGTCCGGCGAGCAGGCCGATCGCGGCACTTTCGACATAGCCCTCGCAGCCGGTGATCTGGCCGGCGAAGCGCAGGCCGGGGCGCGACTTCAGCTGCAGCGAAGCGTCGAGCAAGGTCGGCGAGTTGATGTAGGTGTTGCGATGCAGGCCGCCGAGGCGGGCGAAATCGGCGTTTTCCAGGCCCGGTATGGTGCGGAACACGCGCACCTGCTCGGCATGCTTCAGCTTGGTCTGAAAACCGACCATGTTGTAGAGCGTGCCCAGCGCATTGTCCTGCCGCAACTGGACGACGGCATAGGCCTTGACCGTTGGATTGTGCGCGTTGGTCAGCCCCATCGGCTTCATCGGCCCATAACGTAGCGTCTCGATGCCGCGTTCGGCCATGATCTCAATCGGCAGGCAGCCGTCGAAATAGGGCGTGCCTTCCCATTGCTTGAATTCGGTCTTCTGGCCGTCGACGAGCGCCTGCACGAAGGGGAGGTATTGCTCCTTGTCCATCGGGCAATTGATGTAGTCCTTGCCGGTGCCGCCCGGCCCGACCTTGTCGTAGCGCGACTGGAACCAGCAAATGTCCATGTCGATCGTGTCGAAGTGGATGATCGGCGCGATGGCGTCGAAGAATGCCAGCGCATCGGCACCGGTTGCTTCCGCGATCGATTGGGCAAGCGAAGGCGCGGTCAACGGACCGGTGGCGATGATCGCCTGGTCCCAGTCCGCCGGCGGCAAGCCCGGCACTTCCTCGCGCTGGATGGTGATCAGCGGATGGCCTTCGAGCTTTTTCGTCACGGCGTCGGAGAAACCATCTCGGTCGACGGCAAGCGCACCGCCGGCCGGCACCTGGTTGGCGTCGCCGGCGCTCATGATCAGCGAGCCGGCCAGCCGCATTTCGGCATGCAGCAGGCCGACGGCGTTGTTTTCGGCGTCGTCGGAGCGGAAGGAATTGGAGCAGACCAGCTCGGCCAGGCCATCGGTCTTGTGCGCATCGGTGCCGCGAAGGGGCCGCATTTCGTGCAGGATGACGGGCACGCCAGCCTCGGCTGCCTGCCAGGCGGCTTCAGAACCGGCGAGGCCGCCGCCGATGATGTGGATGGGATTTTTGCTCATGAGCGCCGGAATAATCGCTTGGAGCGATGATTGCAATTGCCGCGCGTGGCGCAGGGCAAGCGGCTGCGGCGGAACCAACCCCTGAAAACAACAACACCCGCCGGGGGAGGAGGTCCGGCGGGTGTCGTTTTTGGGGTCGACCCTCGGGAGGAGGTGAAGGCCGACCGTATTCGTCATCGCCGGGGAGGAGGTCGGCTTTGACGAAATCTCTTTCGCCATTTTTGAAAGGGGCGAAACCTCTGGGGCAAAATTCGTTTTGCCCCGGGGGAACAACGCCCGCCGCGGGAGGAGGTGCGGCGGGCGCCGTTTTGTTGGTCAACCCTCGGGAGGAGGTGAAGGTTGACCGGATCCGTCAGGGTCGGGGAGGAGGTCGACCCTGGCGAAATTCTGGTTAGATCGCCCGGCGGGCTACGATCTTGATTTCGTCGCGGACGATACCGAGATCATGCAGCTGACGGTTCGAAAGGCGACCCAGCTCGGTAACCGTCTCGCGATAAACGCGCCAGTTACGATAGTTGCGGATCAGGTTCATTGTCTTTCTCTTTTCAAAACTTGTTCGGACCATTTGCGGTCCGAAGAAATTAGACCGCCTTGCGAGCGACGTAAGGAATGTCGCTGCGGCTGATGCCGAGGTCGGTCAGTTCACGGTTGCTCAGGCGGCTCAGCTCGGACACGGTGTCCCTGTAGCGGCGCCAGTTGCGGTAGTTGCGGATCAGGTTCATGGTATTTCTCGTTTCGTCTTTCTTTCGGATCATTCCGTCTTTGTGTACGAAGCATAGATAGGCGGGCCTATATCGATTTAAAAGCGCTATGGCTGCATGGCAGCAATGCAAATTGTGCAATGCAGCATTAACGCGCGTTCACGGACCTGACACAAAGAAGCCCGAATCGGAAAATGCCGTTGCGTCAACGGTTTGACCGGGTCGGTTGAAAAAAAGACCAAGCTGGGGGAGAAGCGGCATGGGGGGCTATTCGTCACGAGTGAGGTCGGATATCGCGCGCTGGCGGCAGGCCGGCCTGATCGACGCCGCGACCGCCGATTCCCTGACTCGCGATGTCGAGGCAAACGAGCGCAAATCGCTCAGCTTCGGCTCGATCCTGGCGATGATGGCCGCCTTGCTGTTCGGCGCCGCCATCCTGATTTTCGTCGCCGCCAACTGGGATGCGATCCCAAGGCTGGCGCGGGTCGCGGCACTCTTTGCCATCGTCCTTGGCGGCTATGTCGGCGGCGCGCTGTTGAAGACGCGCGACCATGCGGCGATCGGCGAGGCCTTGTGGATCGTGGCCGCGGCGGCCTTCGGCGGTTCAATCGCGCTGATCGGCCAGATGTATCATCTCTCCGGCGACATGACGTCGGCCTTGGTCACCTGGGGCGCGGGCACGGCACTGGCGGCGGTCGCGCTTCGTTCGAACCCGCTGACTGTCGCTGCGGTCGGCATCGCCGATGCCTGGCTGTTCCTGAAAGGCTTCGACTATTACAGCCGCAGCGATTTTCCGCATCTCTTCGTGGTCATGGCGATCGTGCTGTTTGCCGTCTCGTTCTGGACCCGCAGCCAGCCGGCGCGGCACCTGATCATCCTGTCGCTGCTGTCCTATCTGGTGCTGCTGGTGACGAGCCACAACACACTGCAGGTGGCGATCCCGCTCGTCGCCGCATCGGCACTGCTGTTCGCGACCTCCGTCTTCGCGCCGGAGCCGGTCGACAGGATCGTGCAACTCGGCGGCCGCTTGCCGTTGCACGCGCTGCTCGGCTTCCTCACTGGCCTGGCAATGGTCCAGTTCGAACTGGCTGATGAAAGCACCTACAACAGCGGATTCGCCATCGCTTCGGTGATTGCATTGGCCGGCATCGTCGCTGCAATCATGCTGGCGGGGCGGGAAAGCCGCGGGTTGCGCTGGCTTGCCTATGCCGGCTTCGCCTTTGAAATCGCCATCATCTATGTGGTGATGCTGCAATCGATGCTCGATACGGCCGGCTTCTTCCTTGCCGCCGCGGTGCTGCTCGGCATCCTTGCGATCGTCATCATCCGCATCGAAAAACGCATGAAGGGCCCAGCCGCCAAGGGAGCCACGGCATGATGACCGGAAAGAGGCTAATCATCTCGGCGCTGGTGCTGGCGCTCGTGCAGATCGGATTTTTGAGCTGGATCATCGCCGGCAGGGCGGCGATCCTGCGCAACGGCAAGGAAGTGCTGCTGAAGATCGAACCCGTCGATCCGCGCGATCTTCTGCGCGGCGATTACATTATCCTCGGCTACCCGATTTCGCGCATACCGATAAAAATGATCGCCAACATCCCGGCCGACAAATTTTCGAGCGACGATACGCCAATTGTCGTCCGCTTGAAGAAGGGTGCCGACGGCTATTGGCAGCCCACCACTGCCTGGTTCGGCAAGGCGCCGATGCCGGCCGCTGCCGACGAGGCCGACATATCAGGCCACGTCGCCGAGGGCTGGGATCTTCGCAGCGAAGGCATGACCATCGCCCCGGATTACGGCATCGAGCGCTTCTATCTGCCGGAAGGCGAGGGGACGGCGATCCAGAACGACATGCGGGTGCGCCCATTCGGCATCCGGCTCGCGCTCGCGGGCGACGGCACCGCGCAGATCAAGGCGCTGGTGGACGGCGACAAGATACTGTTCGAGGAACCCCTCTACTAGAGGGACAGCCAGAATGGGCGCTCATCGAAACGAAATTCAGCTCATCCACCTGTTAAGGGGCGTCGCTCCGTTGCCTGTGATGTGGTTGCATCTCTCGGGCTTGACCGTCTGGCATTACCACGCCGACTGGACGCCCTTGAGGTATTTCCAACGCCTGTTGGGGACACCGCTTGGGCTGTACCAAAGTGGCGCCCACCTGGGCGTCGTGATCTTCTTCCTGATCAGCGGCTTCATCATCAGCTATGTGGTCGAGGAAGAGACCCGGATGTCTTTCGCCATCAAGCGCGTGTTTCGTCTGTGGCCGCCTATCTTGTTCGCTCTTATCGCGACCGCGATCGGGACCTATGTCGGGACGGTCGTGCCCATTCCGTTCTCATTCGCCGACTATGCGAGGACATTCTTTCTGGTGGATCAGTTCGCAGGGATCGGGAGGCATGTCTTGCCCGTGACCTGGACGCTTTTCCCCGAGGTTGTATTCTATATTATGGTCTGGTGCATCGCGCCCATGATGAGGAGCAAACCACTCCAGTCCACGCTCATACTGACCGCTGCATCTTATGCGATCATGGCTAGCGCGAACATCAATGGAACCCCTGCCGTGCAATTCTCGCCGCTTGGGTATCTGCCGCTGTTCTTGATTGGCCGCCTCTTCGTCCTGTTTCGTGAGCAGCGTATCAGCGGCCAGATGGCGATGGCTCTGGGGACTGCTGAAGTCTTTTTGTTCTATGCGGTGCGGGTGGGCATCTGGTGGGGCATCTGGCGGCCCCAGGTTCTGCTCGATGAATCGTTGTTCCCGATTTTGGCAACATATCCGTTGGCTATCATCGTGTTCTGGCTGTGCATGCAATGGACGGCAAAGACCGTTCCTCAACCATTCCGCTTCTTTGGCGACATCAGCTATTCGCTCTATCTGCTGCACATGCCGGTTGGGTTCGCCGTCATCTACTACCTCTACCCGGCCTTGAATTTCTCACTGGCCTTCGCCGCCGCCGTCGTTGCAACGCTGTTGGTCTCGTGGCTGAGTTTCAGATTTGTTGAAGAGCCGAGCCGGGGCTTCTGTCGGCGGCTCATCGCAAGACGAATTGTTACACGCGAGACTGCTTTGGCTGGAGCGCAGGTATAGTCGACAGACGCCTTCGGCGGTCTCCCACTTGGACGGTAAGAAGCATGCCAATCACCCTGTCGACGCGTGAAGACATCAACCTCGACACGGTTTTTCGTGTCGCCTGGAAGAAAGAGACGGTGGAGATCGGCGAGAAGGCGTTGCAGCGCATTGCCGAATGCCGAGCCTCGTTCCTCAGGCTCATCGAATCCGATCCGCCACCGGTCATCTACGGCGTAACCACCGCCATGGGGGAGTTGGCGAGCCGCAAGCTCGAACTTGACGAGCGGGATCGCCATGCGCGCATCAAGGCGTTCGCCGCCGCCACCTCGTTCGGCGATCCCTTGCCTGATCGGGTGGTCCGGGCGATCGTGCTTGCCCGACTGACCAACTTCATCGAGGGCAACGCAGCCACCACCCCACGCATCGCGCTCGCCGTTGCCGCGATGCTCGACGGTGGCCCGATGCCAACGGTACCGGCCTCCGGCCAGGGCGGCGCCGGCGAGATCCTGGCGCTCTACCCGCTGTTTGCCGAGCTTTCGGCGCGCTTCGACCTCGAGGTCAAGGAACGGGGCTCGCTGATCAACGGCTCGCCCTGCGCCGCCGCGCTGGTGGCCGACGCGGCGCTCGCGGCTCGCCGCCGCATCCGCATGGCGCACAAGGTGTTCGCACTGTCGATCGAAGCGTTTCGCGCCCCGCTCGAGCACTACGACGCTGCGCTCGATACGCTCTGGGGTGACGACCATGAAGCGGCGGCCCTCCAGGGGTTGCGGGAATTTCTGGTCGGCGCTGGAGACGGGCGGCGCAATTACCAGGCGCCGGTCAGCTATCGGATCGTGCCGCGCGTTCTCGGCCAGGCGCATCGTGCGCTGTCGTCCGCCGAGCGGGCGGCTACCGTCTCGCTGGCCGCGATATCCGACAATCCGGTCTACATCCCGCCGGACGACGCACATCCGCTTGGCCGCTGCATCAGCACCGGCGGCTATCACAACGCCATGGCGACGCCGGCGCTGGACGATCTGGCGGCCATATGGGCCGACATCTGCCTGCTCTGTGACCGTCATGCCTCCAAGCTTTTGAACGGCAAGGTGTCGCTGCTGCCCGATCTTCTGATGACCGGGCGGCATTGGGCCGACAGCGATGGCCACGGCAGTGTCGGCTATGTGCCGATGGCGATCACCGGCTATCTCGAGCAGGCCAAGCTCGCCGCGCAACGCACCTTCATTCCGGGAACGGAATCGGCCGGTGCCGGACAGGACGACGTCGCAACCACGCCGTTCTTCGCATGGACCAAGGAGGCGACAGCGGGCCGCTGTGTCGATGCGGCAATGGCGATGCTGGCGATGATGGCCTCGCAGGCGCTGCACGTGACCGAACGCGCGCCGCCGCCGGCGCTGCAGCCATTTGTCGATGACATCAGGGACATCATGCCGCCTGTCGGCGACGATCGCGTGCTGGGGCCCGAACTGGCGAACCTGGCCGCATGGTTCACAGGGAGAGCGTTCGAGGCTTAGGAGGACACTCTTCAGCTAACGAGCTTCAGCCGGCCTGCCACCCGAAGCGTGAAGAGTGGTGCGGATGAAGGGACTCGAACCCCCACGCCTTTCGGCACTGGAACCTAAATCCAGGGCGTCTACCAGTTCCGCCACATCCGCATGGACCGGCAATCCCATGTAGCCATCATTCTGTCAATGTCGGGAACAAGTGTTGGGGCCAGGACCAAAGGTTGGGTCAGGGCCAAAAATGTTGGTTGTTCGCCGAAATGCGAAGATGGTTGAAAATTAGCCTCGCCTGTGACAAAAGGCGTGTCGAATGTGACGGGACGCGACGATCCGCTTCTGCAAAATGTGATAAGAAGTAGGAAAAACAAGAACTTATTCACATTTTGGAACGCAGTTTGGGAGAGTTTGAGCCGTATTTTCGGTCAAATCGCCAGGTTCCGTACCAAAAGCCATTCCCGGCAAGATTATACCGGCAGGCTGTGAGCGGCAGAGGCCGTGGCAGTCTCATTGGTGAAAACAAAGGTTTTACGATGCAGGTCACCGAAACACTCAACTCCGGTCTCAAGCGCGAGATCAAGGTCACCGTGCCGGCCGGTGACATGGAAGCCAAGCTGATGGCGCGGCTTTCGGACGCCAGGAACAAGGTCCGCATCAACGGCTTCCGCCCCGGCAAGGTGCCGGTGCAGCACCTGCGCAAGGTCTACGGCAAGTCGTTCATGGCCGAAGTGGTCAACGAAATCCTCAATGATTCGACCCGCACGATCATTACCGGGCGTGGCGAAAAAGCTGCCATGCAGCCCGAGGTCATCATGACCGAGGACGAGAAGGAGGCCGAGAAGATCCTGGCCGGCGGCGCCGATTTCGAGTTCCGCCTCAACTACGAGATCATTCCGGCGATCGAGATCAAGGATTTCTCCGACATCAAGGTGACGCGCCAGGTGTTCGACGTGCCGGATACCGAGATCGACGAGCAGGTCCAGCGCGTTGCCGAATCGGCACGCAGCTACGAGCCGAAGAGCGGCAAGGCCGCCAATGGCGACCGCGTCACCATCGACTATGTCGGCAAGATCGACGGCGAGGCCTTCAATGGCGGTGCCGGCACCGATCAGCCGCTGGTGCTGGGCTCGAAGGAGTTCATCCCGGGCTTCGAGGATCAGCTGGTCGGCGCCAAGGCCGGTGACGAAAAACAGATCACCGTAACCTTCCCGGAAAACTACCAGGCGGCGCATCTTGCCGGCAAGGAAGCGACCTTCGACGTCACCGTCAAGGAAGTGTCCCAGCCCGGCGAACTGGAAATCAACGACGAGACCGCCAAGAACCTTGGCCTGGAATCGCTGGAGCGCCTGCGCGACGTCGTGCGTGGCCAGATCGAAAACCAGTTCGGCGCCATGACGCGCCAGAAGGTCAAGCGCCAGCTGCTCGACCAGCTCGACGCGTCCTATTCGTTCGAGGCGCCGTCGAAGCTCGTCGACGCCGAGTTCAACAACATCTGGGCCCAGGTCAATCGCGACCTGGAAGCGGCCGGCCGCACCTTCGCCGACGAAGAGACGACGGAAGACGAGGCACGCGCCGAATATCTGCGTCTTGCCGAGCGCCGCGTGCGTCTTGGCCTGGTGCTGGCTGAAATCGGCGAGAAGGCCGGCGTCACGGTGTCGGACGAGGAGCTGCAGCGCGGCCTGTTCGAGCAGGTCCGCCGCTATCCGGCCAACCAGCAGCAGGAAGTCTTCGAGTTCTACCGCAGCAACCCGGAAGCGTTGAACACGCTGCGGGCGCCGATGTTCGAGGAGAAGGTGGTCGACCATCTGCTCGGCCAGATCTCTGTCACCGATGTCAAGGTCAGCAAGGAAGAACTGATGGCCGACGACGAGGAGGCCGATACCGCCGTCAAGGCGAAGCCGGCGAAGAAGACCGCTGCGAAGAAGGCTGACGACAAGAAGGCCGACGACGCGGAAGAGCCCAAGAAGAAGGCCGCGCCGAAAAAGAAGGCCGCCAAGGACGCCGAATAAGCCCGGCGCTCCATAGAATCGACGAAGGCCGCCCTTTGAGGCGGCCTTTTTCGTTGCTAAGCTGCAACAGCCGGAACGCTTCGCGGGTGGCGGCCATTGGTGATACGAAGCTTTGATGATTATCTTCTATCGCAAGCCGCTTGGGTCGTCGGAGACGCGCGTTGAGACTGTTCGTCGAAGTGGGACACGCCTCGGCAATGGCGCTGGTCCTCGTTTCGGTCTGCGGCATTGCCCGCGCCGATACGGTGCTTGACAATTGGCGGTTCGACACGGCCGAGGACGGTCTCGTCACGGCATCGCTCTATGCCACCAACAAGCTGATCACAGGCGGCGGCGCGTTGAGCTACAGCCCGATCCTGACCATTGGTTGCCGGGTAGACAGCGAACCGCGCTGGACCGAATGGCTGCAACTGAACGACACCGTTTCGGCCAGCCGGAAGATCACCGTGTCGGTCACGCTCGACCAGGGCGGCAAGTTCGATGAAAGCTGGTCGGTCGGGCCGCGCGGCCGCAGGCTGATGCGCGACGGCGCCGACGGCATCAAACGGCTCGGCGCCGCAAACCGACTCCAGCTTTCCTGGCGGTTCGGGTTGCTGTCGGGGCGAGGGGAGGCCGATTTCGATCTCGCGGGATTCGATGAAGCCATCAGCCAGGTTGCTGGCAGCTGCAATACGAATGTGCCCTGAGCCGCTGCAGACGACCTAAACCTTTGCGCGGCCGACCTCTTCTACCCGCCGGCCAGAATCCGTGGTACATAGGTGCCGCAATTCCATTTGGGGGAGAATCCGATAATCTGTTCTGCCGTGCAAGGCGCGTTGCTGGTGGGCCCGGTATGCGCAGATTATCTCAGGCACATTTGACGATCAGGGAGGAAAAGTCATGCGTTTGGTCGCGTTTTTCGCCGTCGTGTCTGTTGCAACCTTCGTTGCCAATCCATCGCAGGCTCAGGATGCTGTGGCTGGCGAGAAGGTCTTCACCAAATGCAAGGTCTGCCACGTCGCAGACGAGGACAAGAACAAGATCGGTCCATCGCTGCATGGCGTCATCGGCCGCGTCGCCGGCACGCATCCGGATTTCAAATATTCCGATGCCATGATCGCGGCCGGCAAATCCGGCGTCAAATGGGACGAACCAACACTGACCACCTATCTTCACGATCCCAAGGCCATGGTCAAAGGGACCAAGATGGCGTTTCCCGGCCTCAAGAACGATGCAGACGTGGCCAACGTCATTGCCTATCTGAAAACGTTCTCCAAGTGACCTGGCTCGCTCGCGCGCATCCATCGGTCCGAGATGTCGACTAGGGAAAACCGCCTCAAGGATACCGGCATCCGTCTCTCGGAAGCGACGGCGGGTGATTTCTTCGCGCTTTTGAAGCCCAGGGTCATGGCGCTTGCCGTATTCACCGCCTTCGTTGGCCTGATGGCGGCGCCTGGCGCGATGAATCCGGTCATCGCCGTGATTGCAATCGGTGCGATCGCGATCGGAGCAGGAGCGGCCGGGGCCCTCAACATGTGGTACGACGCGGACATTGACGCGCTGATGTCGCGCACGTCAAAGCGGCCGGTGCCGTCGGGCCGCGTCACGCCGGGTGAAGCTCTCGGCTTCGGCCTGGTGCTCTCCGCGCTTTCGGTGATGACGCTCGGCGTGCTGGTGGACTGGCTTGCCGCATCGCTGCTGGCCTTCACCATCTTCTTCTACGTCGTCATCTATACGATGTGGCTGAAGCGATCGACGCCGCAGAACATTGTCATCGGCGGCGCGGCCGGTGCCCTTCCTCCTGTCATTGGCTGGGCGGCTGCAACCGGCGCCGTCAGCGCTGAAAGCGTCGTCCTGTTTCTGATCATCTTTCTGTGGACGCCGCCGCATTTCTGGGCGCTCGCGCTCTTCAAGGTCGGCGACTACGCCGCTGCCGGCATCCCGATGATGCCGAACGTTGCCGGTCAGGCCTCGACCAGAAAACAGATGTTCGCCTATTCACTGCTGCTGGCGCCAATCGGCGTGCTGCCCTGGGCGTTCGGATTCGCGAGCGGGTTCTATGGAATTGTTTCGGCCGCATTGGGCGCGGGGTTCATCTGGCACGCCTGGAAGGTTCTGGTCGTTTCAGACGAGGAGATGAAGCCTGCAAAGGCGCTGTTTGCCTTCTCGATTTTTTATCTTTTCGCGGTCTTTGCCATACTGCTTGCCGACAACGTCGCAACGCGAGCGTTCATGCCAGCCGGAGGTTGACGGCATAAAGGAAACCCGCCGGATCGATATGGCCGAACTGTAATTGCTGCATTGAAGACGTTGCAGACCAGGGCCTGCTCGAACATCACGATGGTATTGCGCAGAATCCCAGGATCAGCAGGGCGACTATGCCAAGGCCGAGTATGAGAAGCGTCCTTCCGTCCATGACCTTCAACCTTTGCGCGGCCAAAAAGGGCGCGCGGCGCTGTACGAGAATAGCGAAAAAGCACCACCAGAGCTAGCCGGACAGCCGGAGGTCTTCTGACAAAGGGCGACAAGTCCCTGGCAAGAGAGTATGTTGATTCCGGTGCAGGTCGCGGTTTTGCGTGGCCAGTCTCGCAGAACGACGGCACCGCGAAACCGCGACCTTACCGGACCTGGTCTGGAGGGAAATGGTCATGGCAAGCTTTCATGTGATCGCAGGCGCCAGCGAGACGCTGGAACATACCAAGATTCGAAAAATCGGTGTTTCCGACCTTTTCGACGCGCTCAAACGGGGCGTTGACGATTTCATGGTCAAGCCGTCGCACATCGTATTTCTCTGCCTGATCTATCCGCTCGTGGGTGTCGTGCTCGCCGCCTGGACTTCGGGCGCCAATGCGTTGCCGTTGCTGTTTCCGCTGGTCTCCGGGTTTGCGCTGATTGGCCCCTTCGCGGCGATCGGCCTCTATGAAATCAGCCGCAGACGGGAGGCCGGTCTCGACACCTCCTGGAGGCACGCTTTCGAGGTCAGGAATTCTCCGGCGCTGCCGGCCATCGCGGCGGTTGGAATCATGCTGTTTGCGATCTTCATCGCCTGGCTTTTGACCGCGCAGATGTTCTACGAATATCTTTTCGGCCCGGCGCCGCCAGAATCGATATCCGGCTTCATCAATGAAATATTTGCCACCGGCCGCGGCTGGACGCTGATCATCCTTGGGCACGTCATCGGCTTCGTCTTCGCAGTGGTGGTGTTGTGCACAACGGTCGTCGCGTTCCCATTGTTGCTCGACCGCGACGTCGGCGCCTACGAAGCCATCCACACCTCGGTGCGTGCGGTGCTGGCGAACCCGATCACCATGGCTGTCTGGGGACTGATCGTCGCCGTTGCCCTGATCATCGGCTCGCTGCCGGTGTTCGCCGGACTGGCCGTCGTATTGCCGATCCTCGGTCACGCCACCTGGCATGTCTACCGCAAGGTCGTGGAGTCGCCCGCCAGACCGGCGAGTTGAGAGGCAGGTTCTGCCGGACTGCACCGGCGAAGGACCGGTGCAGTTCGATCGAGGCCGTCAGTAAGCCGGGTGACTGAAGCTAGCCTGGTATGCGCCCATGGTCAGGTTGCGGAAATCCTTGCCGCTGACATGCACCAGCGTTCTATGGTCGCCGCCTTCGAAGTAGATATCGGCGGCATCGCCAAGGCTTTCATCGACAATAACCGGCACATCATAGGCTGCGCCGATCGGCGGGATGGCGCCGGTATCGCAATCATCGAAGAGCGAAATCACCTCGTCCTCGGAGGCGAGTCCGAGACGCTTGTCCATGACGTCTTGCAACCTGCCAAGTTCGATCCTGTGGGTGCTCGGAACCACGGCCAGCGTGTAGCCAAGCTCGTGGTGAACGACCACGGATTTAGCCATGATGCTGCCGGGGACATGCGCGGCTATTGCCGACTGCCGGCTTGTTGACGTGCGATGATGAGCGACGGTGTCGTAGGAAATTCCCTTGCCGTCGATGAAGTCCTTCAGCCTGTTTGCGATCGTCATCTTGGCCTCCTTGCCGGAGTTCGCGACGCACGGGTTTGCGCGTCAGTGCCCGGATCCGAAAAACGCCAGCCTGGTGAAAAGGGTGTAGTCGGCTTCGAAGACCATCATTGTCGTGAACACCAGCACCAGTATCGGCGGCAGGATGATCGCATAGGCCAGCGCCAGCCGTTCCCAGGCCATGTGCATGAAGACGGCGACGATCAGCCCTGCCTTGAGGATCATGAAGATCAGGATCAGCGACCATCTGAGATAGCCTTGCAGGCCGAAATAATCGACCAGGTAGGAGCAGGTGCTGAGGATGAACAGCCAAGCCCAGACCACCAGATAAAGCTTGATGGGATGTTCCTGATGCTGGTCGGCGTGGGCGACGGCCGCCGGCGCCTCATGTGCATGACCAGCATGTAGCGCGTGTTGTCCGAGGCCGTTTGCGGTTGCTTCTGCCATGTCTGCCTCTCACCAAAGATAGAAGAATGCGAAGATGAACACCCAGACCAGGTCGACGAAGTGCCAGTACAGCCCCATGATCTCGACGTTCTCGTAGCGGCCCGTTCGGCTGGTGAAGAAACCACGCCGTCCGGTGTCGAAATCGCCGCGCCAGACCTTTCGCGCCACAATGATCAGGAAGATCACCCCAATCGTCACATGAGTGCCGTGGAAACCGGTGATCATGAAGAAAGACGAACCGAATTGTGCAGCGCCCCAGGGATTGCCCCAGGGCCGCACCCCTTCAGTGATCAGCTTGGTCCATTCGAAGGCCTGCATGCCGACAAAGGTCGCGCCGAGTGCCGCGGTCAGAAGCATGAGGATTGCCGTCTTGCGGCGGTCGCGGCGATAGCCGAAATTGGCCGCCATGGCCATCGTTCCGCTGCTTGAGATCAGCACGAAGGTCATGATGGCAATCAGGATCAGCGGGATATCCGAGCCGCCGATGCGAAGCGCAAAGACTTCGCTCGGATTGGGCCACGGCACGCGTGTCGACATACGCGCGGTCATGTAGGAGAGCAGGAAGCAGCCGAAGATGAAGGTGTCGCTGAGCAGGAAGATCCACATCATGGCCTTGCCCCAGGACACGTTCTTGAACGCACGCTGATCCGAGGACCAGTCGGCGGCAATGCCTTGCCAGCCTGAGGGCCGTGGCTCCGTCTTGCCGATATGCGTCAGTGTCTCTGCCATCCGCTTGATCCCTTCAGGTCAGCAACTGTCGGCAAATGTCGATGAACGTAGCGGCCCAACCGGCCAGCAGGGCAAAGATGGCGAGCCAGACTAAGAGCAGGAAATGCCAGTACATGGCGCACAGTTCGACGCCGAGGCGAAGCCGCTCGGGTCGTGCTCCGTTCCATGCGCCGACAGTTGTTCTGCCCAGGCCCACCAGCCCGCCCAGTATGTGCAGGCCATGCATGCCGGTGATCAGGTAGAAAAAGCTGTTGGCCGGATTCGAGCTCAGCAGATAGCCGTCGTCGGTCATCTGCCGCCATGCCATGAGCTGTCCGATCAGGAAGGCAAGCGCCGTGAGCCCGGCCGTCGCAAGGCCAAGCCTGACCATGTCGATCTGACCGTTGCGTGCCGCCACCACGGCGCATTGCAGCGCGATGCTGCTCAGGACCAGCACGCCCGTGTTCAGCCAGAGCAGGCGCGGCAGCGGCAGAGGCCGCCAGTCCGACAGGCCCATGCGCATAAAGTAGGCGCTGGTGAACAGCGAAAACAGGCAGCCGACGACGGCGAGGAAGACGCCGAGGCCGATCTTGGCGGTGGGCAGCGCCGACCGGTCGAGGCCGACAAAATCGCCGGCCAGACCTTGTTCTAGCCATGGCTTGGCGGTCAGCCGCTGGTGCGAAAGCCACCATCCGGCAAACCCGGCAATGACGAGCAGGAAGACCAGGATCACGCTCATGCCGGCTCCCTCGAGGGGCCGAAGGTGCCCGGCATGTTCTGCGGGATGAAATCCTCCTTGGCGCCCGGTACGCTGTAGTCATAGGGCCAGCGATAGACGATCGGCAGATCCTTGCCGAAATTGCCGTGCGTCGGCGGTGTATGCGGCGTCTGCCATTCGAGGGTCGTGGCCCGCCACGGATTGCCGCCGGCCTCGCGGCCATGGCGGATGCTCCAGATCAGATTGAACAAGAACACCATTTGGGCAAAGCCGACGATGAAGGCCATGATGCTGATGAACGAGTTCAGGTGGTGGGCCGATTCCGTCATGATGGTCATGTCGGTCAGTTCAGCGTAGCGCCGCGGCACGCCCATCAGGCCTAGGTAGTGCATGGGGAAGAAAATCAGGTAGGCGCCGAGGAACGTGACCCAGAAATGGAACCGGCCCAACATCTCGTCGAGCATCCGGCCGGTGACCTTCGGGTACCAATGGTAGATCGCGCCAAAAACCACGAGGATCGGGGCGACACCCATGACCATATGAAAATGGGCGACGACGAACATCGTGTCGGACAGCGGAACATCGACGACGACATTGCCGAGAAACAACCCGGTCAGCCCGCCGTTCACAAAGGTGACGATGAACGCCAGGGCGAAGAGCATGGGTACGGTGAGATGGATGTCGCCCCGCCATAGGGTGAGCACCCAATTGTAGACCTTGATGGCGGTCGGAACGGCGATGATGAGCGTCGTGGTGGCGAAGAAGAAGCCAAAATAGGGGTCCATCCCGCTGACATACATGTGGTGCGCCCAGACCACGAAGCTCAGCGCGCCAATGCCGACGATGGCCCAGACCATCATCCGGTAGCCGAAGATGTTCTTGCGTGCATGGGTGCTGATCAGGTCGGATACGATGCCGAACGCCGGCAGCGCCACGATGTAGACCTCGGGATGGCCGAAGAACCAGAACAGGTGCTGGAACAGGATCGGGCTGCCGCCATTGTGCTGCAGTTGCTCGCCCATCTCGGAGATCGCCGGCATGAAGAAGCTGGTGCCGAGGGCGCGGTCGAGCAGCATCATCACGCAGGCGACAAACAGCGCCGGAAAGGCGAGCAGGGCCATGACGGTCGCGGTGAAGATGCCCCAGACGGTCAGCGGCAGGCGCATCATTGTCATGCCGCGCGTACGGCCCTGCAGCACGGTCACCACATAGTTCAGGCCGCCCATCGTGAAACCGATGATGAACAGGATCAGCGAGGACAGCATCAGGATGATGCCCCAGTCCTGGCCGCCTGGTGTGCCGCTCATGATGGCTTGCGGCGGGTAGAGCGTCCAGCCGGCCCCGGTCGGTCCGCCGGGCGCAAAGAAGCTCGACACCAGAACCAGCACGGCGAGCAGGTAGATCCAGTAGCTCAGCATGTTGACATAGGGAAAGACCATGTCACGCGCGCCGACCATCAATGGGATCAGATAGTTGCCAAAGCCACCGAGGAAGAGGGCGGTGAGCAGGTAGATCACCATGATCATGCCGTGCATGGTGATGAACTGGTAGTAGGCTTCCGGAGTGATGAAGTCGAACGTACCGGGGAAGCCGAGCTGCAGCCGCATCAGCCAGGACAGCACCAGGGCGACCAGGCCTATTCCCGTCGCTGTCGCCGAATACTGGATGGCGATGACCTTGGCGTCCTGCGAGAAGACGTATTTCGTCCACCAACTGTGCGGATGGTAGAGTTCCACCTCCGCGACTTCGGCCGGCGGGATGCCATCTGCAGGCGTGATGTCGACCATAGGAACACCTCCGTGTCCTTTTCAGCGAGACCCGACCGTTTCGAGCTTTGCTGCAATATTCAAACCTGACGCCGTCGTCTTGCCCGGCGCCTGGTCTGCCGAGCCCGTTTGCTGGGGTGCCGACAACTGGGCGAAAGTCTGTTGCTGGCCAAGCCAGGCCAGATAGTCTTGCTGGGTGTCGACCATGACCACACCATGCATCAAAGGATGGCCTTGGCCGCAAAGTTCGGCGCACAAGACCTGAAAGGTTCCGGTCTTGGTCGGGGTGAACCAGAAATAGGTGACCGAGCCAGGGATCATGTCCATCTTGGCGCGGAATTCCGGCACATAGAAATCGTGCAGCACATCGATCGAGCGGAGCAGCATCTTGACCGGCTTGCCGACCGGCAGATGCAGATCAGCCGCCTCGACCACGACATCGTCCTGACCATTGGGATCGCTGGCGATCACGCCCAGCGGATTGTCAGAGGTGACGTCACGGGTGTCGGATGTGCCAAGCTTGCCGTCCTTGCCCGGCAGGCGGAAACTCCACTGCCACTGCTGGCCAACGACTTCGACGTCGGTTGCGTCGCTCGGGACGTTGACAAACCGGCTCCAGACGAACAGGCCGGGAACCAGCAACGCCGTGACCCCTACCGCCGTGACGATCGTCAGCCACGATTCGAGCCGTTTGTTCTCCGGTTCGTAGGCAGCCCGGTTTCCGTCCCGATGACGGAAGCGGAAGACGCAATAGGCCATGAACAGAACCACCGCGGAGAAGACGACGCCGGTGATCCAGAAGGTGATGATGATGGTGTTGTCGATATAGCTCCAGTTCGAGGCAATCGGCGTCCACCACCATGGGCTCAGGAGGTGAAACAACACCGAGCCCACGACGACCAAAACGAGTACAAGCGCTACGGCCATGTCCCGTCCTCCCGGCATTCGAGGGCGCGCGAAGCTGTCCCGGCGAATGCCAAGGTCATCATGCTTGATTTGCGATCGAAATTCCAGAGCCGACTATCTTGACGGGAAAAATGCACCCTTTTTGCCGCCGCGACCTTTCGAAAAGGCCGTTTCCAGGCCCTCATGCTGGATTGGCCTTTCCGCCTGATGGTTGCCGGCAGTTGCAACACCGATTCGCCCCAGATCCGCGGCGCTCGCGTGAATGGCGCTCAAATCCGTTGCAGCGCCGGCAGCCAAAAGCTTCCGCGAAACCGTGCGGATCGATTACGCGCCGACAGCAATCTCCTGGATGAAATCCAGAAGCGCCCTGACCTTCGCCGGCGGGAGATGGCGCGAGGGGTGATAGGCATAGAGCGGATAGAGTTCCTCCGACCATTCCGGCAGGATCTGAACAAGCTCGCCTCGCGACAGTAGAGGCGCCAAGCCGATCGCGAGGCTCTGGAAAATGGCTTGACCGGCCAGGCAAGCGGCGATCGCGACCGAAGGGTCATCCATCACCAGACGACTGGAGACCTTGACCTCCTTGACCTCCCCGCCGCGCCGGAACTCCCAGGGAAAGGGCAGGCCGGTCTGGGGATCGCGGAACAGAAGCGCTTCGTGATGGACGAGATCATGGGGTGATCGCGGCTCGCCGTGCTTTTCGAGATAGGCCGGAGCGGCGACCGTCAGGATGCGGGTCTCCAGCAGCTTGCGCACGATGAGGGACGACTCATCGGGAGGCCCGAAGCGCACCGCCACGTCGACGCCGGTCATCATCTCCTGGCGATAGTTGCTGGTCAGGAAATCGACCGACAGCAGGGGATAGCGAACCAGAAACGCCTGCAGCTTCGATGCAAGCACCATACGCGCGAACCACGGGTCCACCGAGACGCGCAGCCGGCCGCGCACCACCGCCGCCGCGCCCGCGGCCTCGGCGGCCGCCTCATCCAGGCCAGCCAGAAGCGGCATCACCTGCGTGTGGAAGCGGCGGCCTTCCTCGGTAAGGCTGACCTCGCGTGGATTGCGATCGAAAAGCCGAACACCGACCCGCGCTTCCAGGCGCGCGACGGCCCGACTCACCGCTGACGGCGTCAGGCCGAGCATCTCCGCGGCGCGGGCGAAATTCCCTGCCTCCGTTACCGCTGCCAGGACACCGACACCGGTCAGAAGCCGTGTATCGAAAACCATTCGATCTCCCTTCGCCCTGCACGTCTCCGCCGGAGCCTAACGCGATCAGCAGTGAATCTGAGTCACTTTAGCACTGATCCTTATGCGCGTGAATCATGTCATGGCACGACTTACAAGGGTGACGTCCTGGCAACGCCGGGGGCGAACGGCCGAGCAAATCGGATTTCCTTCGATCCGGAAAGGAGTTAGCCATGGACCACCTCACACGCAGGACGATGCTTCAGCGCGGCGGAATGCTGGGAGCCATTCTGGCTCTCGATACGGTCAGCCCCGCTTTGGCCGGAACAACGGCGGCCGGTTCGTCCGTGCGGTTCAAGGCGATCGACGCCGCCTTGCGACGGCGTCTCAAAGAACGACGTGGCCGGCGTCATCGCCGTCGCGGCGACACCGAAAGGCATTGTCTACGAGGGTGCCTTCGGCAAGGCGAACGTCGCAACGGGCACACCGATGACGCTCGACACGGTGTTCTGGCTGCTGTCGATGACCAAGGCCTTCACGGCGACGGCCTGCATGCAGCTGATCGAGCAGGGCCGCCTGCATCTGGATGACGACGCGGCGAAATACCTGCCTGAACTGGCCGCGCCGCAGGTTCTCGACGGCGTTGCCGAGGACGGAACGCCGCGACTGCGGCCGGCCAGGCGTGCGATCAAGGTGCGCCATCTGCTGACGCATACCTCCGGCTACACCTACTCGATCTGGAGCGAGGCTCTGACCCGCTACGAGAAGGTGACGGGTATGCCCGACATCGCGACCTGCAAAAATGCTGCCTTCGCGGCTCCGCTCGAATTCGAGCCTGGCGAGCGGTGGGAATACGGCATCAGCATTGACTGGGTCGGCAAGCTGGTCGAGGCGGTGTCGGATCAGTCGCTCGAGATCTACTTTCGTGAGAACATCTTCGCGCCGCTAGGCATGAAGGATTCAGGCTTTCTGATCGGGGCCGGGCAGAAGCGGCGCGTCGCTACCTTCCACAATCGCCGCGCCGACGGCGGGCTGGAGCCGGCGCCCTTCGAGATGCCGCAGCGGCCGGAGTTCTTCATGGGCGGTGGCGGTGCTTTCTCGACGCCGCGAGACTACATGGCGTTCCTGCAGGCGCTGCTGAACGGAGGCGCGCTGCATGGCGTCCGAATCCTGCGTCAGGAGACGGTCGCCATGATGATGCAGAACCAGATCGGCGAGCTGAACGTCCAGCAGATGCGCTCGGCGCAGCCGTCCTATTCCCGCAGCTTCGACCAGTTCCCGGAACAGCCGCATAAATGGGGCCTGTCTTTCGACATCAACACCCAGCCGGGACCGAACGGGCGCTCCGCCGGCAGCATCGCCTGGGCAGGCCTGCTCAACTGCTACTTCTGGCTCGACCCGGTGAAGCACATCACCGGCGCGCTGTTCACCCAGGTCCTGCCCTTTTTCGACGAGCAGATCGTCGCGCTCTACGGCGAATTCGAGCGCGGTCTCTACCGCGGGCTCGATCTCGCCTGCCGGCCTGTCCGCGCCGTGGTCAGGGACGCCAACAAAGGTGAAGAATGGGCGGCACGCGGCTGCGAGGTCGTACTTGCCGGACTTGAGGACGCCGCGGCGCTGACAGCTGCGTTCACCGGCGCCGAGGGGGTCTTCATCCTGCCCCCATCGGAGTTCGACCCCGAGCCCGGCTACCCCGAGGCTCGCAAGGTCATCGACGCCATCGTCGAAGCGCTGAAGGCCGCGCTGCCGGACAGAGTGCTTTGCCTGTCGACGATTGGAGCCGATGCAGCGCAGGACAATCTCTTGTCGCAGCGCACGATGCTGGAAGAGGCGCTCTCGGCGCTGCCGTTGCCGGTGACCTTCCTGAGACCGGGTTGGTTCCTCGAAAACGCAATGTGGGATGTCGCCTCCGCACGCGACACAGGTGTGCTCTCGAGCTTCCTGATGCCTGCCGACAAGCCGTTCGCGATGGTCGCGACGAGCGATGTGGGGCGGATTGCGGCGGACCTGATCCAGGAGCATTGGACGGGCAGGCGCGTGGTCGAACTCGAAGGCCCGCGCCGTGTCTCGCCCAACGACCTGGCGATCGCCTTCACCAAGGCGTTGGGACGGCCGGTGCGGGTCGAAACGGTGCCCCGGGACACTTGGGAGGGCCTGTTCCTATCCCAAGGCATGAAAAATCCGGGGCCGCGCATGCGCATGCTGGACGGCTTCAACGAGGGCTGGATCGACTTCGCCAATCAAGGCGCAAGTGCTGTCAAGGGACGCATTGGCCCCGAAGAAATTATCGCGACGCTTTGTTCAACGTGAAAGTCGAGACCAGGAAACAGCAACGCCGCCAGGCCAGGCCCGGCGGCATCTTCCTAGACTGCTGTTTTGGGTCGCGATACCTACGGTGTCCCCGCCTTCTGGAGCGCGTCGGCCATTTGGTCGATCTTGTCGGCAAGCACGCCCTCGGCCCAATCCGTGACATCGGCGTCGACCGGCTTGTTGGCCATGTCCGTCAGCGCCGCGTCGAGCGATGCCTGATCGGTGCCGACCGTTGCCGCGTCAGCCGCCGCTTGGGCCTGGGCGGCCGTCGCGTTGTCGGCGGCGACAACGGCCTGCTGAGCAGCGATCTGATCGTTCAGGTCCTGGATTTGTTCAGGCGTGGCGGACGGGTCCGCCTGCAGCGTGGTCAACTGCGCATTCAGGGCATTCAGCTTATCCTGGGCGTCGGCCGCCGCCGCGGCCGCCTCGTCAGCCGCGATCTGGGCGTTCTTGGCTATCGCGGACTGCGTCACGAAGGCCTGAATGCCGGCGAACTTCTTGCTCTTGGAGTTCATGTAGGCGTTGATGTTGCGCTGCAGCGAGTTCAGCCGGCCAAGCTTGGCATGGATGTTCTTGTCCTTGTGCACGGACTTCGTATTGACCGTGGTGTCGGTCGTTGTGTCCGTTACCGCCTTGGCCGCCCGCCCCGGAGCCGACGCAGACTTGCCATGCGAAGCCCCGCTCTTGCCGTTGCCGCCGGCGTGGCCGTGCCCGTTGCCGTTGCCTCCACCATTGCCGCCAGCATTGCCACCGCCGTTGCCGTGCCCGTTTCCGGCGAGCGCCGGAGACGCAAGAAGCGCCAATGCGGCGAGCGCCGCTAACAGAGTTTTTCGGTTTGTCATGATATCTCCTCCTTGAGGAACCTCCGCCCAACCGCTAGAGCAGCGTCATATGAGGATTCACTAATCGTGCGCAATAAACTTTAGACAAATACGGTTTCAATGCGCGAGCCTGACAACCAACGAACTCCATAACCATTTGATATTCCAATATAAATCAACGCCATGAGACCGTCGCGGCACTGAAGTCCCATACCGGCCAGACCATGGTCCTAGTCTGCCCACCAGCGGCACGGTAACGGTGGTCGAGTGGTTGTCGGAAAGGCGTTGAAACAAGGGAAGTCGGTGGGTGCGATCCAGTGCGGCGCCACCGATATGTCACGCGCGAACGCCTGGCTTCTCCCGGCAAACACGACTTCGCCAGCGTATAGCTCATCGCACTAGATCAGCAGCAGGCCCTTCATGCTGGAATAGCCTTTGCGCCCGATGATGATGTGGTCATGCACGGCGATGCCCAGTCGCTTGGCCGCGTCGACGATCTCCTTCGTCATCTCGATGTCGGCGCGCGATGGCGTCGGATCGCCTGACGGATGGTTGTGCACCAGAATGATCGCGGTCGCCGAGAGGTCGAGCGCGCGCTTGATCACCTCGCGTGGGTAGACAGGCGTGTGGTCGACGGTGCCGACCTGTTGCACCTCGTCGGCGATCAGCGCGTTCTTCTTGTCGAGGAACAGGATGCGGAACTGCTCGCGCTCCTCGAAGGCCATTGCCGAGCGGCAATAGTCGAGAAGCTGCGTCCATGAGGAGAGGACCTCGCGGCCATGGACCTCGCCGCGCGCCATGCGCTGCGCGGTCGCCGCGACGACCTTCAGGTCGAGCGCCACCGCGGGGCCGATGCCCTTGACCTCCTGCAGCAATGCAAGCGGTGCGCCAAGCACTTCGGCCAGCGTGCCGAAGCGCGCCAGAAGCGCCTTGGCCACCGGTTTGGTGTCGGCGCGGGGGATCAGGCGAAAGAGCAGAAGTTCCAACAATTCGTAGTCGGGCAGGGCCTCCGGACCGGCCGTGGCAAAGCGCTCGCGCAAGCGGTCGCGATGGCCGAGATAATGCGGCTTGTCGTTGAGCGCCTTTGCTTTCGCCGCTGGCCGGACCGGCACTTCGGAGAAGAAGCCTCGCTCGTCGTCGTCGCTTCCGGTCCCCACGAGCTGCTCCGCATTTTCCTGGGCCGGAAAGAACCGGCAAAACAAGGCTAGGCCGGCAGGCCGGGGCGGTCGAGCTTGTTGGGCGACAGGGTGAAAATCTCGCAGCCGGTGTCGGTGACGCCGATCGTGTGTTCGTACTGTGCCGACAGCGAGCGGTCGCGTGTCACCGCGGTCCAGCCATCCGACAGCACCTTCACATGCGGCCGGCCGAGATTGATCATCGGCTCGACGGTGAAGATCATGCCTGGACGCATCTCGACGCCCTCATTGGCGCTGCCATAGTGCAGGATGTTGGGTGCGTCGTGGAAAAGCTGGCCGACGCCGTGGCCGCAGAAATCGCGCACCACCGAGCAGCGCTCGGCCTCGGCATAGGTCTGGATGGCGGCGCCGATGGCGCCGGTGCGGGCGCCGGGCCTGATCGCCGCAATGCCGCGCATCAGGCATTCATGGGTGACCTCGAGCAGGCGCTCGGCGGCGCGCTTGATGGTGCCGACCGGGTACATGCGCGAAGAATCGCCGTGCCAGCCGTCGAGGATGTAGGTGACGTCGATGTTGACGATGTCGCCATCCTTGAGCGGCTTGTTGTCGGGAATGCCATGGCAGACGACATGGTTGATCGAGGTGCAGGACGATTTCGTGTAGCCGCGATAGTTGAGCGTTGCCGGCAGCGCGCCGTGGTCCATGCCGAATTCGAAGACGAAGCGGTCGATGGCTTCTGTGGTGACGCCGGGCTCGACCATCGGCACCAGTTCGTCGAGACAGCGCGCGGTGAGATCGCATGCCTTGCGCATGCCGGCAAAGCCTTCCTCGCCATAGAGGCGGATCTGGCCGGTGTTTCTGAGTGGTGCCGTGGCGGCGTCGAGATAGGTGACCATTTTGTCCGTGCAACCGATGAGGCCCTTTGAAAGAGCCGACGTGAAAATCTCCCCAGATTTGGCATTTGAGGGCAAAAGGTTCAAGGAAGAACTGCCCGATATAGCCGTGCACTTCGGATATTCGCCTTGCAGGAGGTGATGTCTTGCCGGTTTTTGCCCGGCTTGCTTTCCTTTCCGGCCATCGTGCGCTAGGGCGGGCGATGTTTTCGAGACCGCTTCCCTTCACGGCGGCCAGGCGCACCAGATTGCTTCAAGCGCCGCTGACGGCTGCCTGCTCATGCCTGATGGGCATGGTGCTGCTGGCGATGCTGTGCCTCGGCTGCCCGGACGTGCCAGCCTTCGTGCACGCTGCATCGGGCGATGCCGCCAGCGTCGGCCTGGAGCGGTCTGGCGAGGCGGCGGCGCCGTTGCGTGTCACCGGCAAGGCGCAGGCACTGGAGGTTCGCGCCGGGCGGCCGGCCCTGGTCAAGTTCGCCAGCGGTCATCCCGCTTTGCCGGTTCTCGACGCTGCTTTTCTTTGGATTGTACGGACTTCGCCGAAAGCGGTTGTTTCGGGATACGGAGCACCCGCCGGCCCCGAGGCAAATGCCCATCAGCCGCGCGCACCGCCGGCCATCGCGGCCTGAGCGGTCCAGGACCGCAGCTTCACCTCATTTCCATCCCTGTTCGCGTCGTGATCGTGCCGCGGCCGTCGGCCGAGCACCAATCGCGCGGCGTGTCGTTTCCGGACCATTTCAATGCAACGCATCAAGACATTCAAAACCCTGTCGCGCGCCATTTCGGCTGCCGCGTTCCTCTCCGTCCAGGCGCTCATCTGCATCGGAACCGTCTATTGGGCGGTTGCCGAGACTCTCGGCCTGTCGGAAATGGCGGCACTTGTCCTCGGGGGCATCTTCGCCGTGCCGACGATCCTTGTGCTGATCACGGCCGTGCGCATGGCTTTCGACGCTGAGACGGATTCGGCGAACCAGTAAGCCTGGCGGCCCTTGGCGCGGTCGCGATCACAAAGGGGTCGCGACCGCAGTGACGACACATTTCTGCGCCAAAGGCGGTCGAAGCAATTTTTGACGACGAACAGCATTGGGACGCCGGTTCGGGAGATAGGGACATGGACAGACTGCAATTCGAGGTTCCGGTGCGCATAGCACCCGCGCCCGGCCTGCCAGTCGAGGAGATCTACAGCGTCGAACAGGCGCCCGATATTCTTCAGGGCTGGCCTGTGCGCCGTCAGGGCCCGATCTATCAGAAGGCATTCAACGCCTGCTTTGGCGCCACGGTGGACGTGGTCAAGACCGAAGATGCCTGCCGGGCGTTCATGGCGTTTTGTCGGGCGAGCGGACTGATAGCCAGGGACATGATGAGGCCGCGCAAGCGTGGCGGCGAGGCGAGAACGCTGCAGGCTTGAAGGCCGCCGCCGTTTTCACCTCCTCCGATTGAAATGCCGACGATCGCGATTGGACCGACACGGCGATGCCGTGGGCGGATCTGGACGCGTCAATGCCAGCGCCGTTAAGCTTCCGTTTCCACATTCGCGGCTACGCCATTGCTTGTTCAGCAATGGTTGATTCGTTGCGTCAGTTCATGGTTCGGAAGATGTCCCCAGAAAAAGTCCGCGCATTCCCGATTGATCGTCAAACAGTGCTGGTGAGGGAAGTCGCCGCCAAACTCGACAACCTGCATGGCGATACCGCCACTTCGTTCTGGAGGGCCAAGGCGTCGGAGTTGCTCGATCTCGTTGTCGGATCCGGCAGAGACAAAATAGCGGCTAGCGATGAAGTGCGCAGATTCTTCCTTGCCGTACAGCGCGAGATGTCGGCCAGAGCGGCCGCCGGGTCGACACCAATTCTATCCGCGTGAAGTCCGGGCCATCCGGCAAGCAGGGGCACGTGTAACTCGCTTCGCAATTGCCCAGTTAGCAAATGGTAAACTATCTCCGGCGCGAGCTTTCTGCTCACCGAGCTGTCCTGTGCGCGTTGATTAGCCAACAAACAGCTTGTTTTGGAAGCCAATAGATCACTGCTCAAAAATGAACCGAACTTTTTAGCCCTTCGTTCATATATGCATGTTTTCTAATCTATTTCATGACCCTCAGTTGCTTTACCCGAATTCGGCTTAGAGAGAACGGCTTTTGCCGGGGTACGAACGCAAACGTCGCCACCATCTTCGCCCTGACCTTGCCGATCGTCGTCGGCGCCGCAGGCTTAGGGGTGGAAACCTCCTACTGGTACTACAACAGCCTGAGGCTGCAGGCGACCGCCGATGCCGCGGCCTATGCCGGCGCGCTCGAACAGATCTCAGGGTCCGACAAGCCGACGATCGTCGCGGCCGCAACCCAGTCGGCCGCATCAAATGGGCTGGGCTCCGGTACGATCGTCGTCAATACGCCGCCAGCATCCGGGCCGAACACGGCGAAGAAGGCGGTCGAGGTCATCGTCGGCCAGAACCTCGACCGGATGTTCACCTCGCTCTTCACGCAGGGCCAGGTTCCCGAACAGGCGAGGGCGGTGGCCCTGATCACAAATGCTTCGAAGGCCTGCGTGCTCGCGCTCGATCCGTCCGCTTCGCAGGCGGCATTGTTTTCCGGCAACACCAGCGTCAAGCTCATCGGCTGCTCGGTGATGTCCAACTCGATCGCGTCTGACGCCATCAAGCTTCAAGGCTCGGCGGGGCTCCAGGCCGATTGCCTGATAACGGCGGGCGGCGTCTCTCTCAGCAATCCCGTCACGACCGTCTGCGCGGCCCCGATCACCCAGGCTTTGCCTGCCGCCGATCCATTTGCCGACCTGCCGGCCCCCGCGGCCTCGAACCCTTGCCAGAACGCCAACAAGTCGACGCTGAAACCCGGCACCTATTGCAGCGGGCTCAGCCTCAGCGGCACCGTTACGCTGCAGCCCGGCGTCTATGTCATCCAGAGTGGCGATTTCAAGGTGAATGCGAACGCCAATGTCTCTGGTGACGGCGTCACCATTTACCTCGCTGGCTCCTCGCGCGTGTCGATGAACGGTAACGCCACCGTTTCTTTGAGCGCCCCGACATCAGGCACTTATTCCGGCGTGCTGATGTATGGTGACAGAACGAGTACAGGCGGACAGAGCACTTTCAACGGCACGGCCGCTTCGCTGCTGACGGGCGCGCTTTATTTCCCCAAGCAGCAGGTCAACTATCTCGGCAACTTCTCTGGCCAGAACGGATGCACCCAGGTCGTTGCGGACACGATCCAATGGTCCGGCAACTCAACCATCAGTCAGGATTGCACGAGCCTCGGAATGCGCGACATTCCGGCCACGCAGTCCGTGGCACTGGTCGAGTAGCCGCCATGGAACGCCGATCGATGCCGATGCTGCACGATAAAGCCGGGGTTGCCGCGGTCGAGTTCGCGATGGTCCTGCCCTTCCTGTGCGTGGCGCTGCTCGGCATCGCCGATGGCTGGTCCTATATGACGAACTCGATGTCGATGCGCGCCGGCGTGAAGACCGCCGCGAACCTGGTCATGGGAGGATCGACCAATGATACGGCGACCCAGGCTGTTGCCATTTCGAGCTGGGAGAAACGGCCCTCGGATGGCCAGGTCACGCTAAGCCGGATTTACATGTGCGGGACGACCGTGGTCGACGCTTCGGCCTTGTGCAGTGGGCCGAAGGTGCCATCGGTCTATGTTCAGATCCAGGCATCGGCCACCTGGGTGCCGCCCTTCACCTTCGGCGTTTTTTCCGGCTCCAGCGTCATCGGCCACTCGGAGGTTATCCGTGTCCGCTAGGGCAGGCGCATTCAGACGGGATCGATCGGGTGGCGCCGGGTTGGAATTCGCGCTGATCGCGCCCTTTCTCATCATGCTGCTGTTCGGGATCTTCGCCTTCGGCTGGGCTATGAACTCGGTGTCCAGCGTTCGCTATACGCTGGAGACATCATCACGCTCGTTGCAGCTTCAGAACACGCTGACCCAGGCCGACATCCAATCCATCGCCACACAGAAATTGCAGGCCCTGGGTTTGAAGGATGTGAACGTCACGATCGCCATCGATCCGGCGAGCGGTGGCTTCCGCATGGCGCATCTGACCGCAACCTATGCCTTCGCCATCAACTTCCCCTACTTCAGCGATTTCCCGATCAACTACGCGACCACCGTTACCGTGCCGCTGGTCGGCAGTTAGGCGCGTGGTCTGCCTAGTGTGGGCTTTTGGCGTGACGCAAGACGGGTACGGTTCTCAGGGCTATTGCGTCAAGACGCACGCGATTGATTGGTGTCACAGCGGCGAGCAGCACGATACCGACTTCAACGAGCAGCAGACGACAAACATACGCCCTGCGCGGGTTGCAGGGCGGCAGACACAGCGTGCATCAGTGTTTTTGCCCGGCGCCGCCCCGGCGACGGGCTCGTCTCCATTCCGTATCAGCGACCGCCAGCCTGCCGCGCGCGGGCGCGAGATTGTTGGCTGGACTTCTTATCCTTACCGCTCGCCGGGTACGGGGCTCAACCTTCACCTGCTCGGAACGAGGCCGTCCAATGCTACGGTAACTTACCTGCCCGATTCTTGATCGTTGCCTCGCTCCAGCGATCAATCTTCGTCGGGAGGAACTAGCGTGACCTCGGTGGCTCCGTGACCTCGGTGGCTCATCGATGTCAGCGCACTTTGGCCGCCGCGGTCAACCTCCACCGCCTTGCAATGACGCCAAGCGCAAGAGGCTCATCGGGAGCCAGCTTGGTTCCCGCCGACGCACAAGGGTGATCAAAGCTTTGAGGGCATAAGACATGCTGGGACGCACGAACATTCAGCTCAAAATGCGCGCTCTGATTGTCGATGACGAGCTGGCGAAGCCAGGCAGCTCACGCGGGCGTGCCGTAGCAGAACTGGTGGAGGAGTTTCGCCACCAGAACGTAGGGGTCGCTGAAGCAACCTCATATGAGGACGGCCTGGCGATCGTGAACTCGGATGCCGGCCTGCACTGTTACTTCGTGGATTGGACGCTGGGAATGAACGACGAGGGCAGTCACGCTGCAGCGACCGAGGTGCTGCGCGCCATCCGGGCGCGCAACTCGCGAGCACCTGTGTTTCTCATGGCCGACCGTGATACCAGGGCTTCGATGACAGTCGAGGCGATGCAGCTCGCCGATGAGTTCGTTTGGATGCTGGAGGACACGGCGACGTTCGTTGCCGGCCGGGCGCTCGCAGCAATCCGGCGGTATCTGGCACAACTTCTGCCGCCGTTTACTGATGCACTTTTGCGTTACAGCCAGTCTGACGAGCACTCCTGGTCGGCGCCCGGCCATCAGGGCGGAATTGCCTTTGCCAAGTCGCCGATAGGGAGGGTATTCTTCGATTTCTTTGGTGAGAACCTATTCAGAACCGATAGCGGGATAGAAAGGGGCAATCTCGGCTCACTTCTCGATCACAGCGGTGAAGCAGAGTGAGGCCTTCATCGCCCGCGTCTTCGGTGCAGATCTATCCTACTCTGTGCTCAATGGCACGTCGGGATCCAATCGGACCATCTTCATGGCCTGCGTGGGCGAGAATCAGTTCGCGCTTTGCGACCGAAACTGCCACAAATCGATCGAGCAGGGGCTGGTGCTTTCCGGCGCCATACCGATCTACATGACCCCGACGCGCAACCGGTACGGGATCATTGGGCCGCTACGGCGCGACAGCTTCAAGCCTGAGGCAATCGCCGCTGCTGTCGCCTCCCACCCGTTGCGCGCGCAGGCAAAGGGCGACAAGCCTGTCTACGCGGTCGTCACGAACTGTACCTACGACGGCATGTGTCTCAATGCCGAGGCAGCCGAGGCCGAGCTGGGCAAAACCATTGACAGGTTGCACTTTGATGAAGCGTGGTATGGCTATGCCCGCTTCAATGCCATGTACGCCGGTCGCCATGCGATGCGGGGCGACCCTAAGACCCGTGCCAAGGATGGTCCCACACTTTTCGCTACGCACTCGACGCACAAACTGCTGGCGGCGCTGTCTCAGGCGTCCTTCATCCACATACGCAACGGGCGTAATCCCGTTGAACACAGCCGCTTCAACGAATCCTTTGTAATCCAGGTGACGACGTCACCGCTTTATTCGCTGTTCGCGTCGAACGAAGTCGGCGCTGCAATGATGGACGGTGAAAGTGGCCGGACGCTTACCCAGGAGGTCATCAGAGAGGCAGTGGATTTCCGCATGGCGCTGGCAAAGGTGCATCGCCACTTTGCGGGCAGGGACGAGTGGTTCTTCCATCCCTGGAACGCCCCGCAAGTTCGCGACACGAAGACCGGTGCAATGGTCGACTTCGCCGATGCCGACCGCGACCAGCTGGCCAACGACCCGGAGGCCTGGGTCCTTGAACCTGGCGCAGCGTGGCACGGATTCGCCGACCTTGAGGAGAACTGGTGTATGCTTGATCCCATCAAGGCAGGCATCGTTACGCCGGGCATGGGTGACGACGGCAAACTGCTGGAGCGGGGCATTCCGGCCCCCGTGGTGTCTGCCTATCTCGGCCGCAATGCCACGATACCCTCACGCACGACTGACTTCATGGTGCTGTGCCTCTTCACCATGGGCATAACGAAGGGCAAGTGGGGCACACTGATCAGCACGCTGCTGGACTTCAAGACCGACTACGACGCGAACGCGCCGCTTTCACAGGTACTGCCGGCAATCGTCGCAGTCGCGCCGGATCGCTACCGCGACATGGGCCTCCGCGATCTTGCTGACGAGATGTTCGAGGCGATGCGGGCGATGCGCGTAGATGCGCTTCAGGCCGCCGCCTTTGGAAACCTGCCCGAGATCGTGACGACGCCGCGTGCCGCATTCCAGCAGCTGCAGAGCGGGAATGCCGAGCTGCTCGAGTTGGACAAGACTGCGGGCCGTGTCACCGCGGTCGGGATCATGCCGTACCCGCCCGGCATACCCATCGTGATGCCCGGTGAGCGCATGGGCCCGGTTGACGGCCCTTGGCTCTCGTTCATCCGTGCCCTTCAGGAATGGGGCGAGCGCTTCCCCGGCTTCGAAAAGGAGGTCGAGGGCGCCGTACACAAGCAAGGCGGTTACCACATCTGGTGCTTGAATGAGGCACACAACCCGCTTTGATCGTAGTCCGAGCAAATAGATGGCTCGCGCCATTGCATCCGAGCTTCGCCGGCGATTAGCTGCTGGTGTCAGAAAGTGCCAGGACCCACGAGCTAGGACCGTATTACATTGCCGGGCTCCGTTGTCCGTGTTCCTCTGCCTGGAGGGCTGCCGCGCCTCGGCGTCAATTGTCGGTTCGCATAGGTCGGTGCTGCGGGTTCGCTAGCCCGATACCCTTCGCCAGCCCGATACCCAGGGTGCATAACCACTTGCCTTCGAGATCCGGCCGAAAAAGAACTCAGACCAGTCGAAATCGTAGCACTTCTGCTGTTCTTTGCGCGTCGCAGCCACGCCCTCCAGCCCAAACTGGTGATATGTTTTTTCGCTTGGCAGCCCTGTGTCCACAGCAACCACCAGCACAGGCAGTAGCGGGCAGCTATGTTTGCGCAACCGGCCAGCTATCACTGTAAGGATTGACTGCCAGCCGTTTGGCAGGTCGCCAAACTTGGCGCTCAACTCTCCATAAGTGGTCTTGCGTCCCACACACGCCGCATGGGCAATGTAGAGGGCGACGTCCAATCGAAATCTATCTGACATTTGGTTTGTCACAAGCTCTATGAAGATCGGGAGCAGTTAGCCTGAATGACCAGCTAGATGGGAACCCTGTGGCACAGCCCGTTGGGTCGCGACGCCAAAATTCTTGCTGATTGGTGCCACTGCGCAGATCGTCATGTGCGAATAGTGCATTCGACTTGCCTGGGCGCCGCCTGACGTCGTGTCCCCGCCAATTTCTTCATGCTTTGATTAATCGGCTCGGAGGACAGCGGCGCAAAGTTGGATCCCTTTGCGCCGCCGCCTCCTCGACGCAGGTGTCCTGCCGTCAGTCGCAGGAACAGGATCGCGAAAACACGTCCCAGTTTCCGCCAGCCGTTCAGCGACTGCGGTTGGATCTTTTCCCTGCGTACCGTTTGCATCGATGATTCGTGCGAATTGATCTTGCAACGTGCGACAAGTATTTGCGCTTAGCTGCCAAGCTTCATAATGTGAGGGTCGAGCGGGTCCGAGAGGTGTGCGCCAGTGGTCGAACAGAGTGCAACGGCCGTTCTAACACCGGCAGCCATACCGACTGCGGTAGGTCTGGCCGCGCGCTTGGCCTCTGCTGAGCTTCCGCGACACAACATCGATCCCGCGCGGTTGCTGACGCGCGCTGGCCTGTCTGCCTACGCGGCGCGTTCTAATGGCCCCCCCGGGGTTTGTCGGTGGCGGGGGTGGGGGTGGCTTATGGGGCCCTGTCAGGCGCGCGATTCGCATCGCCTTCATAGGGTTCAAAGCGAGGCTGGCCGTCTTGCTAGCAGCCTGGCTGCCGAGCCCCTGGGGAAGAAACCAACGCGAATTTGCGGTGTTGCCGTTCGCACCTGCACCCAGCGAACTCGCTAAGGCGGCCTCGGCCGGTGTCCTCCCTCCCGCAGGTGGGGACGCGCTTGATGGGCCCCGCAGCGGTGGGAAGTCAGCGCGGTGAGGAGCTAGAGGCCCCCAAATGGAGGGACTAGATCACCAGGAAATCCGCGTTGGTCAGCGCCAGGTTTGCGGCCAGTGTGGCGAAATGGGTCGAGCCGCCGGCGGCACTGCCGTTGCTGTCATAGTAGAGCCAGCCGGTGTCGGTCTCGTAGATGATGTGGTCGTTGCCGTCACCCGCAAGGCCAGTTGTGTTCTTGACGAACTGGTCGGCCGTCAGCGTGCCGTTGCCGCCAAGCGCTGCAAAAATGGCGTTATCGACCCGGATAGTGTCGTCTACCACCGAGAAGTCTGTGATGCGGTCGACATTGCTCGAGGCGTTGAGCGCCGTCGTAAAGACGAAGCTATCGTTGCCGGTGCTGCCGGACAGCGTGTCGTTGCCGAGCAGGCCGTTGATGACGTTGTTGCCGGAATTGCCGGTGATGACATTGGCGATGGAATTGCCGGTGCCGTTGATCGAGGCCGCGCTGCGCAGCGCCAGGTTCTCCAGTTCCTGACCGGAGAGGTTGAAGGAAACGTAGGCCTGCACGTTATCAGTGCCCTGGCCATTGGCCTCGATCACGTGATCGCCGGCATTGTCGACATAATAGGTGTCGTTGCCGGTGCTGCCGCTCATCGTATCGGCACCGCCGAGACCATTGATGATGTTGTTGCCACTGTTGCCGGTGATGATGTTGGCAATCGAATTGCCGGTGCCGTTGATGTTGGCAGACCCGAGCAGCGTCAGGTTTTCGACCGAGCCCAATACGTGCGCACTGTCGGAGAGGCTGAAGCTGATCGACGACTGCACGGTGTCAATACCGGTCGAGCCGGAGACGCTCTCGTTGACTACGTCGTAAGTGCTGTCAACGACATAGGTATCGGACCCACTGCCCCCGACCATCGTATCGATGCCCGTGCCGCCGTTGAGGTAGTCGTTGCCGGCCATCCCGCTGAGATAGTCGTTGCCGGCCATCCCGCTGAGATAGTCGTTGCCGTCTTCGCCATAGGCGATGTCGTTGCCGGCGTAGCAGTAGATCGTGTCGTTGCCACCGAAGCCGTCAAGTACGTCAGCGTAGTCGCTGCCATAAACGGTGTCGGCGCCGGCCAGCGCTGTCCTAACGATGGCGACGTCATCTGCAGTTGAAGGCGACAGTGCAGCATCTATGATCAAGCTGGCCGGTACGCTGATTCCAGACACATCGATAAGCAAGTCGGACGACCAGTTGCCATACAGGGAATACTCTGTGACCGTGCCGGTGCGCATCGGAACGCCGTTGATGTCGTAAGCGAAGCCGTAGCCCCAGAGCGCATCGATGGTACCATCTGAATGACCGGCGGTGAACCCGCCCGAGTTGCCGTAGTAGCTGTCAGCGTAGAGCAGTTTGCTGAAGTTGAATCCGTTCAACATGTCCAATGGTATATATGTGTCTACGACTGCCAAGATGATCTCCAATAAATTTGAGGGATTGAGAGTTTCTAGTCTGACCAATACCTTTCGCAGGCTGGTCGGTCTTGTCACGTCACGCCAAAAATTTCCGGTTGGCTGCCTAGGGAGCGCCTATGCGACCCATATTCCGGCCCCGGCCAACCGCGGTGCACTATTGTCGGAACGCCCTGTGCATCTGGTCCGACAGCGGCTTCATTGCGTAGGAGAAGACATTGCGCTCGCCGGTCTGGATGTGGACTTCCGCTGGCATCCCCGGCTGCAGCCGTCTGGCATCCTGCAAGCAGGCCTGCAGGTCGTCGACGGTCGTGCGTGCGACGAAATAGGAAGTTTGCCGCTGCGGGTCCTTGATCAGGTCAGCCGACACCCTCTGCACGGTGCCCTCGCATTCGGGCGTCGTGGCAGCGTCGAAGGCAGAGAAGCGGATCGACACAGACTGGCCGGGGCGAACGTCGTCGACGCTGGCCGGGGCGATCATGGCGTCGACCACGAGCCGGTCCTGCTCGGGCACGATCAGCATGATTGTCTCGCCCGGAGCGATGACCCCGCCGACAGTGTGGACGGCAAGCTCCTGCACATACCCTGACTGGGGTGCACGGATTTCGGTGCGGGCAAGCTGGTCCTGCGCGACCACCTTGCGCTCGACCAGTTCGACCTCCTTTCCATCAAGCTCGCGCAACTCCTCGTTAACGTCCTTGCGCATCTCCTCATCGACCTGGAGGGCCTGCAGCTTTGTCTCGCTGATCTTGCCTTCTGTCTCGGCGATGGCGGCCATAAGGCGGCCGGATTCGCCCTTGAGCCGCGACAGCTCGAGCTGGAGTGTGCTTACCCGCTCGAGCGAGACGAGCTTTTGCTCATAGAGCGTCTGAAGGCTGTTGTAGTCCCTTTCGACGAGCGCTGCCGATTTGTCCGTCGCCTCCCGCTGGGCAGTCAGGCCTTCAATTTGCTTCGCCAACTGTTCAGAGCGAACCTCGAGCTGGGCTTTCAGCCCTGTCGAAGCCTTGGTCCGGCTTTGGAACAACGCCTTCTCGCCGGCAACCAAGGCGTCCACATCCGCCTCTCCGGTGCGCCTGGCAAGGCTGTCGGGCAGCTTGATCTCGGGCAAGCCCAGCCGCTCCGCTTGCAGACGCGCCTGGCGGGCGAGCGTGCGGTCATATTGCTGTGCGATGATCTGTAGGTTGGCGCGGGCAGTTGTATCGTCGAGCCGCACAATGGCATCGCCCGCCGAGACGCGGTCGCCTTCGCGAACCAGGATCGCACCAACGACGCCACCAGTCTGGTGCTGGACTTTTTTGGCGCTGCTTTCGACGACAACGGTGCCCGACGAGATGACGGCCCCTGCGAGTGATGTCGTTGCCGCCCACGCGCCGACACCGCCCACGAGCAGGATCGATATCGCCAGGCCGAACAGGATGTTGGCCCTGATGCCTTCGCCGGAATGCGTATTCTTTTCTGAAACGGACATTGAAATCACCGAGGTTACTTTCGATCGTGTAAGGGGACGACAGTCGAGGTCTGCCGCAAGGCCGCATGAGCCGCTGGCTGTTGCGTATGGACTGACGGGCGGGTGATGCTGGCAAGCACTTCTTCCTTCGGGCCGAAGGCCTGTAATGTCCCGCCTGCCATGACCAGCACCTGATCGAGATTGGCCAGCGCCGACGGGCGGTGGGCGACGACGATGACAATGCCGCCCCGCTGGCGCACGCCTTGAATGGCGGCAGCGAGCGCGACATCGCCGTCGGCATCGAGATTGGAGTTAGGCTCGTCGAGCACTACCAGAAAAGGTTCTCCGTAGAGTGCCCGCGCCAACCCGACGAGTTGCCGCTGCCCGGCCGAGAGGGCGCTGCCGCCTTCGCCGATGCGCGTCTGGAACCCATCCGCCAGCCTGAGAATCATTCGGTCGATTCCAGCCGTCCGCGCCGCCGCCAGGATGTCCTTGGGATCGGCGTCCCTGTCGAAGCGGCAGATGTTTTCTGCAACGGTTCCGTCGAACAATTCGATAGCCTGTGGCAGATAGCCGATATCCCGCCCAAGGGCTTCGGGATCCCACTGTTCGAGCGCTGCATTGTCTAGCCGGACCGTCCCGCGCAGCGACGGCCACGCACCGACAATGGAGCGCACCAGGGTCGACTTGCCGGATGCGCTCGGCCCGATAACGCCCAACCCGGTCCCCGCTTGCAGCGTGAAGCTGACGTTCTGGATAAGAGCATTCTGCTGGCCTGGCGCAGTAACTGTCAGGCCTTCGACGGACAGCGTGTGCTGCGGTCGCGGCAGCGCCATCGGCTGACGCTGCTCGAAAAAGGCGTTCAACGTTCTGGATAGCTGTTCGTAGCTTCTTCGCGCAGAGATAAAGCCCTTCCAGTTTGCGAGCGCGACATCGACTGGCGCAAGCGATCGGCCCAGCATGATAGAGGAAGCGATAATGACGCCCGAAGACGCCTCGCCTGCCATAACGAGGTAGGCGCCGAGGCCGAGCATGAGCGATTGCAGCATCATGCGGAACGTGCGTGAAAGCGCGCCGGTCGCACCGATGACGTCGAAAACCCTCCGCTGATCCTGCAGGAAGCGCAGGCTCTGCTCACTCCAGAGTCTGCCGAAGCGGTTGGAGAGGCCCATAGCGCGGATGACTTCGGCATTGCGGCGGCCCGCGTCGGAGCAGGAAGTGCGGGCAACTATCGATTCGGATGCACGCCTTGACGGCGCGCGCGCGAGCCCTTCGGCGACGAGGGTCAGTAGTACGATGACCACTGCTCCAAGCGTCGCTAGGAGCCCGAGTGATGGATGCAGCATGTAGATGATGACGAGGTAGAATGGAATCCACGGCAGGTCGAAGAAGGCGGTCGGACCGCTTCCGGAGACGAAGCTCCTGATCTGGTCGAGGTCACGGATCGGCTGGATGCGCGATCCCTCTTGTCCTGCGCTCAGCGGCAGCAGCAGCGAGGCTGCGAATGCCTTGCCATGCAGCTTCTGGTCGAGTGCGTTGCCAATCCGAACGAGCAGGCGCAGGCGGACGAAATCGAGCAGGCCGTAGACCGCGTACAGAAAGACCGCGATGATGGTGATGCCGACAAGCGTAGGTACACTGTGCGACGGCATCACGCGATCGTAGACCTGTAGCATGTAGAGCGAGCCGGTCAGGCCGAGGATATTCACTATGCCCGAGAAAACGGCCACCGCCGTCAGCGCCCCGGCAAATTGCCGGAACGCAGACTTCAGTTCATTGCCCCGAGTCGCTGCGGCGAACACCTGCAATGCCATGGTATATCCTCGATCCTTCTTCCTGCACCAACCCGAACCGACCGCGTCGAGCCATGTGTGACTGGCCTCAATCCGGTGGGTCTGGCGTTCTTCGCTCATGTGGATGCCTTGTGCACTGACGCAAGGACAGTGGCGGCTGGGCGCAAGTCGTTGGCGGTGCCGATCAACTACATTGGCTGCAACGGCGGCAGCCGCCGCTCAGGATCTGCTAGGACGATGACAAGCCACGCCGGTACTGGGACGGAGTCTTGCCGGTCCAGCGCCGCGCGGCATGACTGAAGGCGCTTGGCTGATGGAAGCCCAGCAGCCATGCGATCTGGGAGATTTGCAGGCCCGGCTCCTCCAGGTGGCGAATGGCGAGATCACGCCGGAGATCATCCAGAATGGCCCCGAAGCTGAGCCCTTCTGCCGCGAGGCGGCGTGCGAACGTCCTCTCGCTCAGCCCGAGGCTGCCGGCCACCTTCTTCGCGCTCGCCTCGGCGTGGGGCAGGAGCGGCGCGATGGTGTTCTCGACTATCGTGCGGAACGGGCCCACGTTGGTGGGCCGGGCCGCCATCGCCTGCTCGCAATTCTCGACCATCAGCCGGTTCAGGAATGGATCGGCGGCCACCAGCGTCCGGTCCAGCAGCGCAGGGTCGAATATCAACTCGTCCGAGTCGGCGCCAAAGTTGACGTCGCAGCCCAGCAGGTTCCGCGCACGGCGCAGATCGCCCGAGCGCTGGTGGACGAAGTTCGCGACGAGCGGAGAAATCCTGTGGCCGACGAGTTGCCGGCAGAGCCGGACGAGCGTCAGTGCGAAGGACTCCATCTGGTGCCGGTCGAGGTGCCGCGGCACGCCTGCATAGGAAAGCGCGAGCCGGAAGGTCGAGCCCTTGTGCATCCGCAAGATCAACGCATGATTCGCCGCCTGGGCGTACCGTTCGAGGCGGCGTAGAGCGTCGCCGAGGCAATGCGACGAGGCGGCGACGTAGTAGAGCATGCCGAGTTCGCGCAGATCGAATTGCTCGGCCAGGGTCAAGCCGAGGAAGTCGTCGCCGAGGGTGCGCGAAGCCTGCTCGAGGAATTTGATCTGCGACCTGACATCGATCCGACCGTCGTGATCGGGGGCGACCGCTGACAGTCCGGCGCGGGCGAGCATAGGGGCCGGATCGATGCCGCGGCGTCGGAGCTCGGCTACTGCGAGGCGCGTGGCCAGGCCGGCCGTAGTCGGCGCCGCTGCGAGTTGTCGGAAAACAGGCTCATTCTGGTCGGCCACGGTCGCCCGGTATCACGACGCGATTAACGCTTTATGAGCCTTTGGCGGCTCAGCGCAAAACTTTGTACCGTGCCGCAAGACGGGTGTGCCCGTAGCCTTTATCCGCGGCGGTCCACAGGACCAACAAAAGCCTGAAGGATTCTCGGCATGCCGCATCAGGCTGGGACATGGCCCCGAGCAGCGTAACGCGAGTTCGAAGGCGGCCTGTGGCGAAGGAGCGGTGTCGCAGCTTCCAGCAGATCGGGCGCTACGGCACGTCATATGGGCATCCGGCGGCGCTGGTTGCCTTCCTCGCCCACGGGCAACAATGCTGCTGCGTGCGTTGCTCCTCGGCGTCGAGCCTGTAATTCAAGTCTGAACGGATGCTGCGCATTGTCTGCTATGTTGGGTGGGCGCGCAACCGGGCGAGCACGCTTGTCGCCGGAATTCATCGATCGACATTTAGTTACTGTTGAGGATGGAAGTGCTAGGCTGTTTGAGATCCAAAGGGGAGCGTCATGCCAAAGAAAATCCTCTGCGCGGTCGATGGTTCAGATGCATCGGACCGGGCCGCCGCCTGCGCTGTCGAACTGGCCAAGGAAACTGGCGCCAAACTCACCTTCGTGCACGTCAACAGCGTACAGCAGGACCGCATCGCGAAACGATGGTTCTGGGACGAGACTCTGTTGTCGGCTATGAACGCCGAGATCCAATCACGATTGGCGAACGGCCAAAAGATCGCGGCCAACCACGGGCTGGCGGATTTCAGCAGTGTCGTTCTGAAAAGCAATCGAGTCTCTTCCGCGATCACTTCCTATGCCAAGGAAAAGGAGTTCGACTATATCGTGATGGGAACCGGAGTGACGAACGACATGGAACGACTCTTCCTCGGTTCGGTCGCCACGGAAGTTGTATCGGGGGCTCACTGCCCCGTGACGATCGTTCGCTGAAGGGCGGCCTCGCAAAGCCGCTCGCTCGCTACGGCGCTGTTGAGGGCGCGCTCGCGAGCAGCTTCGCTACCGACGAGCTACACCACCTGAGGGGACGCGACCACGGCGCGTCAATCTCACCAATATGTGATGGTGCGTATCCCCCATATTCTGACACGATACCGCAGTCGGAGCGCGCTCTTTCTGCCCCGTCCCGCTTCGGCTAGGCCCGCGCATTTCACTGGAACGCAGGCCTTTCGGTGCCATCTTCGAACAGCCCAAGGCGGGGGGCGCTTTACGGGAGGACAGCTTGACCATGAAACGCTATTTTGCGCTGCCAATCGCAGTTGCAACCATCGGTTTGGCCGGCCAGGCAATGGCCAAGGAATTGGACATGTCGAAGCTCACCTGCAAGGAGGTCCGAGCTATGAAGGCCGGCAAGGTTGCTGCTATCGCCATGTGGATGAACGGGTATGTCCATGGCAAGGAAGGCAACACCATGGTGGATGGTGACAAGGCGGAGGCCAATGCAGCCAAAGTCGGGGCCTATTGCAAAAAGAACGAGACTGCCACGCTGGCGGACGCGATAGGCGCGGTCAGCAAGATGTAGCGGAAGGCCGGGCGAAGCGTATTGACGCGGCGGTCCTGCCTCCGTAGATTCTGGGGCCAACTCAGAAACGTTTTAGGCTCGCCTAATCCACAGGCGTTCGTCCCTCGCATGTCTGTTGAAGATCGGCCCTCCGATCGGGGCCCGCGTCTCCGCAAGGCGCGGGCTTTTCTGCGACTGGGACTAAGGTCCGTCTTGCGCGCGAAGCGACGCGCCGTTTCTTTGAGCGGACGTTGCTGCTGATCCATGTCAGTCCCTTTCGCAGCTCAGCTAGTTCCAGTTGGCAACTGGAAGACAGCCCCCACAATGAGGGACCTTGATCGAAGCCTACGACGCGACTGCATCGAGCATTTTTGCGCGGCTCTGCGGCCGATCCGCCCGTGCAAACGAAAAATGCTTCCGTTAGCGAAGGACATCGATGATGACGGTGCCCCAGAGCGCCAACAGCACGTTGCCCACGGCATAAGGCACTCCGTATCCAAGCGTCGGAATCTTGCTGTGCGCTGTCTCCTGGATCGCCGCCAGCGCTGGTCCGGAAGTCCCCGCCCCGGCGCAAATGCCAAGCAGGATGGCGGGATTTATCTTCATCAGCCTGTGTCCAACCAAGACTGTGATCAGGTGCGGTAACATGACCACGCACAGGGCAGCGAGCACCAGCGAGACGCCGGAGTCAACCAGGCCCGTGAAGAAGCGCGGCCCAGCGGACAGGCCCACGACCGCGATGAACGCGGTAAGCCCGAGCGAATCGAAAATCCAGAGCGCAGCCTCCGGAATTCCCGCGAAAGAACGGCGCGTTGCCCTTAACCAGCCGCACACCAGTCCGCCCAACAACGCACCTACGCTGGTGCCGAGCCCGATCTCAAGACTGCCGAAATGGATTGCCGGCAAGCCCACAAGAGCGCCGATAAAGATCCCCGCCGACACGACGATCATGTTGGTCGCGCTTGTTGGCCGGTCGGCGTAGCCCAGATACTTCGTCGCCTTGGCAACGTGGCGCTCGAGGCCGACAATCGTGAGGACGTCGCCGCGATTCACCACGGTTGCTGGCGCAATCGGCAATTCATGGCCGCCCCGGGTCATCCGGCGAAGGAAGATTCCACGTGCATCGGGCTTGTCGGCGAGGTCGGCGAGGGTCTGGTCCGAAACTTGCGAGTTGGTCACGACGATATCAACCGCGGTCGCCGGAACCCCCAACATTGCCTCGTCTTCGACCTCTATAAATGGGCGCATTTGTTCACCGACAAGATACTCACGGCGGCCAGAAACGGCGATCACATCTCCCTTGGCTAGAGTGAGATCAGGGGCGGACTCGATCACTCGCCCATCGCGCCGGACCTGCTCAACGAACAGACGGGCGCCTACCTGAGCTTCTATTTGTGCGACTGTCTGGCCGGCGAGGTTTACGGGAATTCGGAAGGCTCTTAGCTCAAAGGAACGGCGCGCGGAAACCAGATCCGATACCATTTCCTGCGCGCGCCCCATCTCGGCTTCCAGCTTTTGGCATTCAGCAGCTATATCCACTGCCATGATGCGTGGAGCGAGATTGGACAGAAACCATGTGACGCCGATGATCCCGACAAGATAGGCGACGGCGAAGGCAGTGGCGACATTGGCGGTCAGGATTGAGATCTGCTCGGGAGACTGGCCCATCCGTCGGATCGCGTCGCCCGCCGTTCCTACGGTTGCAGACTCGGTCAGGGCGCCAGCCATCAGTCCGGCTGCCGTTCCCGCGTCAAACCCAAACAGAACGGAGAGAGCGATCGCTATGACAAGCCCGCTGCCGCACAGGATTGCTGTCAGCGCCAGTTGCGGCAATCCCTCCTTCTTCAGCCCGGAGAAGAATTGTGGGCCGACTCTGTAGCCAATGGAGAAGAGGAAAAGCAGGAAGAATGTGGTCTTGAGATCGTCCGAAACCGAGACGTGAATTTGTCCGATCAGGACACCAGCCAGCAGTGTTCCAGTGACTGCGCCAAGAGTGAAGTTGCCGATACGCACGCGCCCGGCAGCATAGCCGAGTGCCAAGGTCAGGAATATGACCATTTCGGGATGTGTCTGCAGCTTTGAAACGAGCCAGTTCACATGCCCACACTACATTACGCCGGACTGCGATCCAGCCCCGTCAGTGACCCTCGAGAAAGACATAAACCTCCCAGCTTCGAATTCGTAGCAGAATTTCGCCGGGGCAACGCCACGCGGTGCCAATGGTGGGTCAGCATTGCAGTTTCTGCCGTCGCGGCGAGGGGTATCTGGCAGTTCTTGGTATCGGCGGGGATCTCGATCTCGGCGAGAGCCCGGGCATCTTCCCCTTGCAGGTTGAAGTCCTGCAACACCCCGGTAGCCTACGGTTGACCCGCAGCGGTGGCGTCAATGACGTGCGCGACCCTGCTCTTGAAAATCCTCCCGGCACGGCCGTGAAGGCGATCTCGGCATCGTCACCGGCCCGGACGCGCTGCAGCGAATTCTGTTGGCAGGCTCCGATCAGCTTCTCGTCGCCGCTGCCCCCGTTGATGAACACAATGACCGGACGTAACGGCGCCGGAACGACACACATTCCCGGACGAAGCCCGACCTGGGTCACGAAGCCGGCGGTCGGCGCACGCACTGCACAACATTGCTCGACGACACGGCACACAAGTCGGTGAAGAAGATTGCTCCGTTGACCATTCCCCATCGGGCTCGCCAGACGATGTCATTCCAGCGTTGCACTGGTGTGCGATCTGTAAAGGCGGTACTTAGAAACAAGGCGTTGCTGCCCACCTGACCACGGAGTTTCCCGCGAGCCGAACTGCGTTCCGCCCCCTAGACATCTCAAGAGGTGATCCATGACCAGCCTGCCGACCCCCGACGATGCTCTAGCCTATGCGACGGACGCCGGTCAGCGCGCCGTGCTGTTCATGGACGTGATGCGCCAACGATCCGAACAAGCGGCAGCGCACAATGCAGAAACCGTGCCACACGTGCTGAGCTTCGACGCGGATTTGGTCTGTGACGGACGCAACCTGCCACGGCCGGTGAACTACCTTCTGGTTCGTATCCAGCCGCCCGGGAGCGTGGTGATCGACCCCATAAAACGCCCTTTCGTGGTGGTGGACCCGCGCGCCGGTCATGGACCAGGCATTGGAGGATTCAAGGCCGACAGCGAGATCGGCGTGGCGCTGAAGGCGGGGCACCCCTGCTATTTCGTAGGCTTCTTGCCCGATCCGGTGCCCGACCAGACGATCGAGGACATCGCGATGGCCGAGGCAGCCTTCCTTGAGTGGGTCATTGCCCTGCATCCCGATGCCGAGGGCAAGCCCTGCGTGATTGGCAACTGTCAGGCTGGTTGGGCGGTGATGATTCTGGCGAGCCTCCGTCCCGAGCTATTCGGACCGATCATCATCGCGGGTTCGCCACTTTCCTACTGGGCGGGGGTCGAGGGGCAGTATCCGATGCGCTATTCGGGCGGTCTTCTCGGGGGAAGCTGGCTGACGGCGCTGACGGGCGACTTGGGCGCAGGCGTATTCGACGGCGCTTGGCTCGTGACGAATTTCGAGAACCAGAACCCCGCCAACACGCTCTGGAGCAAGCAGTACAACCTCTATTCTAAGATCGACACCGAGGCCGAGCGCTATCTCGGCTTCGAGAAATGGTGGGGCGGGCATGTTTCTTTGAATGCTGCGGAGATGCAGTTCATCGTGGATGAACTGTTCGTGGGCAACAAGCTCGCCGCGGGCCAGATCACCACCAGCGATGGCACGGCGGTTGACCTGCGCAACATCCGCTCGCCCATCGTGGTGTTCTGCTCGAAGGGTGACAACATCACACCGCCGCAACAGGCGCTGGGCTGGATCCTCGACCTATACGATAGCATCGAGGAAATCCGCGCGCATGGGCAAACTATCGTCTACACGATACATGAAACCATCGGGCATTTGGGCATTTTCGTCTCGGCCGGAGTGGCACGGAAGGAGCATGATGAGTTCGCCTCGAACATCGACCTGATCGATGTGCTGCCGCCTGGACTTTATGAGGCAGTGTTGACCCCGCGCGGCAGCGACGCCATGGCTCAGGGAGACTGGGTGATGCGTTGCGAGACGCGCACGCTGGAGGACATCCGTGCGCTGGGTGGCAATACGGTGGAAGAGGAACGCATGTTCGAAGCCGCCGCCCGCGTGTCGGAGGTGAACCTTGCGCTGTACCGGACATTCGCACAGCCCTTCGTCAAGGCCGTGGTGACGCCCGAGGTGGCGCAAGTGTTGAAGGCGCTGCATCCACTGCGCATTCAGTATGATCTGTTTGGGCCGAATAACCCCTTCATGGGCTGGGTTGGCGCGGCGGCCGAGAATGCTCGTGCAGACCGCCGACCGATGTCTGTCGATAACCCCTTTCTTGCCCTGCAGGAGAAGATATCGAATGCAGTCGTCGAGGGGCTGGAGGGCTACCGCAAGGCGATAGAGCGGATCTCTGAGGATAGCTTCCGCCGCATCTATGGCAACGAGGCGTTCCAAAAGGCCCTTGGCCTCGACACCACCTCGGACCAGCGGCCTCGCCGTGCGGCTAAAAGCCTGCTGCACCGGGAACTGACGGAACAGCGCATCGCCAGCCTGCGCACGGCCATGGCTACAGGAGGGCTGCGGGAGGCTGGCATCCGGGCATTGCTCTATGTGGGTAGGCCTCGAGGCGCGGTGGACGAGCGCGGCTTCGAGGCGATCCGCCGCCTGCGCCGTAATGATGCGGCGCTGAGCCTGCACGAGTTCAAGGCGACGGTACGGCAACAGTTCCTGATGCTGGTGATCGACGAGGAAGCGGCGATAGCGGCCCTGCCTGGTTTGCTGCCGCCTGACGAAGCCAAACGTCTCGCGGTGCTCGACATGCTGCGCGGCGTGCTGGCGGCGGGACCGCCGCTGGATGGCGAAAGCGCCCGGCGGTTGGAGCGTGTGACCGAGATCTTCGCGCCGCCAACTGCCTCGGCCCCCCGCCGGGCGGTAGCAGCAGCAAAGACCGCCTGAGAGCGCCTCGAGGAAGTAGAGGAGAACGGCGGCGTGACCGACCTGACAACGGCCGCAAGGTCAAAACATCACATACTGATCGACGCGGCCAATGAGCTGCCGCCCGCTCCCACGCTGGTGGTGCATCCATGCGATGCCACCTCGCTCCGGGGCGCAATCGAAGCGCGGGATGCGGGCCTGATTCTGCCGATCCTTGTCGGTCCTGAGAAAAAGATCCGGGATGCGGCGGGGCAGGCGGAGATCGAACTGACAGGGGTCGAGATTGTTGACGTTCCGCACAGCCATGCCGCCGCCGCAAAAGCGATCGAACTAATCCACGCCGGCCGAGGCGAGCTTTTGATGAAGGGCAGCCTGCACACTGACGAACTGATGCGCGAGGTCACTGCCTCGGCCTCCGGTCTTCGGACGGGGCGGCGGATCAGCCATGTATTCATCATGGACGTGCCCGGCCATGCTGAGACGCTGTTAGTGACCGATGCCGCGATCAATATCTTCCCCGATCTGGATACCAAACGCGACATCATCCAGAACGCGATCGACCTATGCCACGCCCTGCGGATCGAAGTGCCGCGTGTGGCAATCCTTTCGGCGGTCGAGACAGTAACGACCAAGATCCCCTCGACGCTGGAAGCGGCCGCCCTGTGCAAGATGGCCGACCGGGGTCAGATCACCGGCGGCTTGCTGGAGGGGCCGCTGGCCTTCGACAATGCCATCGACCCCGAGGCCGCGCGGATCAAGGGCATCGGCGGACCGGTGGCGGGTCACGCGCAGATTCTGGTGGTGCCGGATCTTGAGTCCGGAAATATGCTGGCCAAGAACCTGACCTTCATGGCCAAGGCCGATGCGGCAGGCATAGTTCTGGGTGCGCGAGTGCCGATCATCCTGACCAGCCGAGCGGATACGGTGCGGACGCGCCTTGCCTCGGCCGCGGTGGGAACGATCCTCGCCGCAGCGCGGCGCGCGAGCACGCTCCTGCCCAAAGTGTGACGCGCATGGATGTGATCCTTGTTCTGAATGCCGGTTCGTCGAGTCTGAAGTTTCAGATTTTCGCCGTGGGCCCAACCGGGCTCGAACGGCAGATAAAAGGCCAGATCGACGGCATTGGCGTGCATCCTCGCTTTCGCGCCGCAGATGCCGCGGGCGCAACGATGATCGACGAGCGACTCGAGGTGCAGGCAATTCCAGATCTGCCCGCCGCGACCCGCGCACTGAAAGTCTGGCTGCGAGGACTTTCGGGTTATTCGCTGCAGGCGGTCGGCCATCGCGTGGTACATGGCGGGCCGGATTATTCCGCTCCCGTGCGCATCGACGAGGTCGTTCTGGAGCGGTTGCGAGCCTTCGAGGCGCTGGCCCCGCTGCATCAGCCTAATAACTTGGCGCCTATTCGCCTGGTGCGCGAGCTTGCCCCCGACTTACCGCAGGTAGCCTGTTTCGACACGGCCTTTCACCGCAGCCATCCGGCGGTGGCCGATTTCTATGCAATCCCCCGGGCCCTGCATGACGAAGGCGTGCGGCGCTACGGCTTTCATGGCCTGTCCTACGATTATGTCTCGCAGCGCCTGCGCGTCGTGGCCCCTGAGATCGCGAAAGGTCGCGTAGTCGTGGCGCACCTGGGCAGCGGAGCTTCAATGTGTGCGCTGAAGGCCGGGAAGAGCGTGGACAGCACCATGGGCTTCACCGCGCTGGACGGTCTACCGATGGGTACGCGGCCGGGGCAGATCGACCCTGGCGTAGTACTGTATCTAATTGGCCAGAAGAGGATGACTACCGCCGAAGTATCGAGCCTCCTTTACACGGACTCCGGCATGAAGGGTCTCTCGGGTGTGTCGAACGACATGCGCGACCTTCTGGCCAGCACCGATCCCCGCGCGGTCTTTGCAATCGACTATTTTGTGCAGCGCTGTGCCGTGAGCATCGGCGGGCTAGCGGCTGCGATGGATGGCGTGGACGCGCTGGTCTTCACCGCGGGCATCGGCGAGAACGCGCCGGGGATCCGCGCCCGCATCGCGGCCAGGCTGGGCTGGCTAGGGGCGGCCCTCGATGAGCAAGCCAATGCCATCTCCGCCACGGTAATATCTGCCCACGGTTCGGCGCTGCGCCTTATGGTGGTGCCTACCGATGAAGAATTGATGATCGCACAGCAGACCCTGGCTTTGCTGCCCCCGACAATTTGATCAACCGGAGACAGAGATGACCCTTCCCTCCGCCAAGGCAAAGCTGCTTGAAGGAAAGCGCGGCCTGATCGTCGGCATCGCCAACGACCAGTCGATCGCTTGGGGCTGTGCCCGTGCCTTCCGTTCTCTCGGAGCCGAGCTTGCGATCACCTACCTGTCTGACAAGGCCAAGCCCCATGTCGCCCCGCTTGCGCGCGAGGTCGAGGCCAAGCTGTTCCTGCCGCTGGACGTGATGCAGGAGGGACAGATGGAAGCGGTATTTGACCGCATCGCGCAGGATTGGGGCAAGCTGGATTTCGTAATCCACTCCATCGCGTTTTCGCCAAAGGACACTCTGCAGGGCCGGGTCACCGATGCCCAGCGCGACGGGTTTCTGAAGACAATGGAGGTGTCATGCTGGTCATTCCTACGCATGGCCCATCTGGCCGAGCCACTGATGCAAGAGGGCGGCACGCTGTTTACAATGACCTATTACGGCGCACAGATGGTGGTCGAGAACTACAACATCATGGGCGTCGCCAAGGCAGCGCTGGAAAGTGCCGTGCGCTACGTGGCAGCAGAACTGGGTCCGAAGGGCATTCGCGTCCATGCGATATCGCCAGGCCCATTAGCCACCCGCGCGGCTTCGGGGATCGCAGAGTTCGATCTGCTGCTGGACAAGGCCCGCATCAGGTCGCCCGCACGCAAGCTGGTGACGATCGACGAGGTGGGCGCGACCTGCGCCTTCCTCGCTCTGGATGCCGCGCGGTCGATGACCGGGCAGGTGATCTATGTGGATGGTGGCTATCATATCGTAGACTGAGGCAGAAGACGCAGCGCGGGTATGCGACCGGCCCCGGTTGGTGATTCAGGTTGTCGATTTGCAGCAAGAGGTTTAACTTCGTAGAGCAGAGGTCGGTGCTGAATCCGTATCGGAGTTGCAACCGAGATGCTCGTCAAAGATGAAATGACGACTGAGATCGTCAAAATATCACCTGATAACAGTGTCCGGCAGGCAGCCAAAGTCATGCTGGATAATCACGTCAGCGGCATCCCGGTCGTTGACGATGACGGTCATCTCGTCGGCATTATCAGCGAAGGCGACTTGATCCGAAGAACGGAATTGGGAAGCGGAGGGGTCGCGTCGCCAGCCGAGATGGCCATGCCTGCCGAAGAGAGAGCCAGCGCATATGTGAAACGCAGCTCGTGGAAGGTGGGCGACGCGATGACGCATGACCCAATCACAATTGATGAGGAAGCCCCACTGACGCAAGTGGCAAAGCTAATGCAGGAGCGTGGCATAAAGCGCATTCCGGTGACAAGAGCTGGTGAACTGGTCGGCATCGTTAGCCGAGCGGACCTGCTCCGGGTAATACTTACGGCCAAGCGTGATGAAACAGCAGCAGGCGATGATGCCATTCAGCGCAGCATCGCGATCCGCCTCGGAGAAAACACCGGTCTGGAGGGGCTCGACGTGAAAGTGATCGTCGATGACGGAATCGTGCATCTTTGGGGTAATGTCGAGACCACAGAATGCAGGAGAGCCGCGCGGACCGTCGCAGAAAGTGTTCGCGGAGTCAGAGGTGTCGTCGAGCACTTTTCCCAATCTGGTGCGTGACGACGGCAAAGGTATCTGAGGCCCAATTCCCTCGCTCCCAGATTTTATGCGCTGAAGCAATGCATTGCGTTGCGGACGTGTTCAAACGGTGGAGACAAATCATGGCACAGACTATGAAGGCGGCGGTCGTACGAGCCTTCCGGACACCACTCGTCATTGAGGAGCTGGAGGTTCCAAGTCCGTCGGCCGGACAGATCGTCGTAAAGTATGAAGCGACCGGCGTCTGTCACACAGATCTCCATGCGGCAAGTGGTGACTGGCCGGTGAAGCCCATTCCACCCTTCATACCAGGGCATGAGGGCGTCGGGTTCGTCTCCGCGGTGGGAGCGGGTGTAAAGAGGGTAAAAGAAGGTGATCGCGTTGGCGTGCCCTGGCTGCATACCGCCTGTGGTTACTGCCCCTATTGCCGAACCGGTTGGGAAACTCTGTGTGCATCCCAGTCGAACACTGGATATTCCGTGAATGGGACCTTCGCACAATTCGGACTCGCTGATCCTGAGTTTGTGGGCCAATTGCCAGACAGCCTTGACTTCGGACCAGCGGCTCCAGTGCTGTGCGCCGGCGTAACCGTCTACAAGGGGCTGAAAGAAACCGAGGTCCGCCCTGGCGAGTGGGTAGCTGTTTCAGGAGTGGGCGGCCTAGGTCATATGGCGATTCAGTACGCCAAGGCGATGGGTATGCACGTGGTCGCAGCGGACATATTCGAAGACAAGCTGGCCTTGGCCAGGCAACTCGGTGCGGACATTACCGTCAATGGCAAGGAGAAGGATGCCATCGGGCAGGTCCATAAGGCCACGGGCGGGGTCCATGGAGCGCTTGTGACGGCGGTTTCACCGGCGGCGATGGAACAGGCCTTTGGATTCATGCGGCCGAAGGGAACGATGTCTCTTGTCGGCCTTCCGCCCGGGAAAATTTCGCTGCCTGTTTTCGAGACTGTGTTGAAGCGTATCACCATACGCGGCTCGATAGTGGGAACACGTCAAGACCTCGATGAATCGCTTCAGTTTGCGGCAGAGGGCAAGGTCGCCCCTCATTTCTCTTGGGACGAGATGGAAAATATCAATGATATTTTTCACCGCATGGAAGAAGGCAAGATTGACGGTCGAATTGTTATGAGGCTGGGCTAGTTCACGCCCGAGGGCAAACCGTTGAGCCAATCTGCGAATTTGGAGCATTTCGCGAAAAAGTCTGACTTTATGAGGAGGCCCGCGATGGCATCGGTTCAGAAGGCAAAGGTCCAACAGCGTTCAACGGACGAGACCCTAACAACAAGCGCCCTGTCTGCGGACGAGCTTCGCTTGATCGATGCTTATTGGCGGGCTTCCAACTATCTCTCGGTTGGCCAAATCTACCTCCTCGACAATCCGCTTCTAACTGAACGTCTGAAACGCGAGCACATTAAGCCACGTCTGCTTGGTCACTGGGGAACGTCTCCGGGATTGAACATGCTTTATGTTCACCTCAACCGGATCATCAAACGCGACGATCTCAACATGATCTACGTCATCGGCCCTGGCCACGGTGGGCCGTCGTTGGTCGCTCACGCGTACCTCGAAGGCACTTACAGCGAGTTCTACCCGAATATCAGCCAGGATACGGAGGGCATGAAAAAGCTGTTCAAGCAGTTCAGCTTCCCCGGCGGTATTCCGAGCCACGTTGCGCCCGAGACGCCCGGCAGTATTCACGAGGGCGGTGAGCTTGGATACGCCTTGAGCCATGCCTATGGCGCAGCCTTCGACAACCCGGACCTGATCGTCGCCTGCGTCGTGGGCGACGGCGAGGCTGAAACCGGCCCGCTCGCGACCGGGTGGCATGGCAATAAGTTCCTCAACCCGGCCCGCGACGGTTGTGTGCTCCCGATCCTCCACCTCAACGGTTACAAGATCGCGAACCCATGCTTTCTCGCCCGCATCCCAAAAGAGGAACTGCGGAAGTTCTTCGAAGGCATGGGCTACGCGCCATACTTCGTCGAGGGGCACGATCCGGCCGACGTCCACCAGCAGCTGGCAGGCGTGCTCGACACTGCAGTGGCCGAGATCAGGCGGATCTGGGCTGAGGCACGCAACAAGGGCAACCTGAAGCGGCCTGCCTGGCCGATGATCGTTTTTCGCACGCCGAAAGGATGGACGTGCCCGGAAGAGATCGATGGCAAGAAGTGTGAAGATTATTGGCGTTCACACCAGGTTCCCATGGGCGAAATGGACAAGCCGGAGCACATCCGAATTCTCGATAAGTGGATGAAGAGCTACCGACCTGAAGAGTTGTTCGATGACGATGGCCGGCTCAAATCCGAACTGGCGGCGCTGGCCCCCACGGGCCATCGCCGCATGAGCGACAATCCGCATGCTAACGGCGGACTGCTCCTCCGCGACCTCAGGATGCCTGACTTCCGCGACTACGCGGTCGACGTACCCAGCCCGGGGACTGTCATCGTGGAGTCCGCGCGGACGATGGGCAAATTTCTGCGCGATGTCATGAAACTCAATCTGGACAGCAAGAACTTCCGCCTTTTCAGTCCGGACGAGAACAACTCCAATCGCTGGCAGGATGTATTGGAGGTCACGAATCGTTGCTACATGGCCGAGATATACCCGGAGGACGACCATCTCTCGCCGGACGGCCGCGTAATGGAGGTTCTCAGCGAGCACCAATGCCAGGGATGGCTCGAAGGCTACCTGCTGACAGGCCGCCACGGTTTCTTCTCCTGTTACGAAGCCTTCATCCACATCATCGATTCGATGTTCAACCAGCACGCCAAGTGGCTGAAGGTGTGCAACCACATCCCGTGGCGACGCTCGATCGCATCGCTGAACTACTTCCTCAGCTCGCACGTGTGGCGGCAGGACCACAACGGCTTCAGTCACCAGGATCCGGGATTCCTCGATCATGTCGTGAACAAGAAGGCGGAGGTGATCCGGATCTATCTACCGCCGGACGCGAACACCCTACTGTCTGTGACCGACCACTGCCTGCGCAGCCGCAACTACGTCAACGTCGTCGTGGCTGGCAAGCAACCGGCGCCACAGTGGCTGAGCATGGACGAGGCCATCAAGCATTGCGACCAGGGGCTTGGCATCTGGAAGTGGGCGAGCAACGATGAGGGCGTTGAGCCGGATGTCGTCATGGCCTGTTGCGGCGATGTACCGACCTTGGAGACGTTGGCCGCCGTCGAGCTTATCCGCAAGCACCTGCCGGACCTAAAGGTGCGTGTGGTCAACGTGGTGAACCTGATGAAACTGCAGCCTCGGAGCGAGCATCCGCACGGGTTGTCGGACCGCGATTTCGATGCGCTTTTCACTAAAGACAAGCCGATCATATTCGCATTCCACGGCTACCCGTGGCTAATCCATCGTTTGACCTACCGCCGGACGAACCACTACAACCTGCACGTTCGGGGATACAAGGAGGAAGGCACGACGTCGACTCCGTTCGACATGGTGGTGCTGAATGACCTCGACCGGTTCCATTTGGCGGAGGACGTGATCGACCGCCTGCCGCAGCTAGGCGCTCGCGCCGCCTACTTCAAGCAGGCGATTCACGAAAGGCTGATCGAACACAGGCAGCACATTGAACGGTACGGCGATGACATGCCGGCAATCAGCGGCTGGAAGTGGGGTATGAAAGGCACTGCAAAAGCCCCCCGGAAAACCTCCACGGAAGGAGACAACCTCTAAGAGGGAACAGATCGGTCGGAGGAGCACAGCGCGGTCCAATTTCTATGTCGGCGATTGAAGCAAAGCGGGGGCTGCAGGCAATCGCGATGGTTGGGCCAAGCGCATCACCGAAAGAGAAACGCGATGGTGAGTTTGGTCGACGGTGTGGGCGATCCCCCGCAATATTGCGGTCCTGCGGACGGAAAGGCTCCGAGCCTTGCCGTGGCGTTGCTTTCCAACGGTAGCTACAGCGTCTTGCTCACCGCCGCCGGGGCCGGCTGTGGGTCTTGGAGAGAGCTGGACGTTACGCGTTGGCGGCAGGATTGCACGCGCGATTGCTGGGGGCAGTTCTGTTATATTGAAGATCGGACGTACAACAAGCTTTGGTCCATCGGCAAACAACCTATTTTTCAGTCTGACAACGTCTACGAGAACGCCTTTTTCGGAGATCGTGCCGAATTCCGCTGTCTCGCCGAGGACATCGAAGTGTCCTGGGCAGTCTGTGTCGCACCCGATATCGATGTGGAAGTGCGGATGCTCAGGGTCTCCAATCATGGCAACACCGCGAGAAGCCTCGAACTGACCAGCTATGCCGAAGTCTGCCTGAACAACCGCCGCGCGGACCGAGCACATCCGGCCTTTGCCAAGCTCTTTGTGGAAACGCAGTTTGATCACAGGACCGGCGCCCTGTTTGCAAGACGCCGACCGCGCAGTGCCGAGGAAACGCCTGTCTGGGCAGTACATGTTTCCGCTTCGAGCATACGGGATCGTCAGTTGGTCGAGTATGAGACGGATCGGCTCAGGTTCCTCGGCCGGGGCCGCACGACCGCCAACCCTAGGGCATTCGAGAGAGCAGCGAGTCTCTCTGGGATGGCCGGTCCCGTTCTCGATCCGATCTTCAGCCTGCGAACCGCAATTCATCTCCAGCCGGGTGCGATGGAACGCGTCGCTTTTGTGACGGGCGCGGCTGACAACGAAGCGACGGCGCAAACGATCGCCGAGCGATATGCGAGCCTCGAAGCGGCCGACAAAGCGTTCTCCGATTCAGCGGAAAGCTACCGCAACCAGCTTCGGGATTCGAACCTGACCCCCGACGAGGTTGCCCTGTTCAACCGATTGGCCGGAGACATCGTGTTTTTGGACCCGGCGCTTCGGGACTCATCCGCGCTCGGGAAAAAACTACTGAGCAGAGCGGCACTGTGGTTTCATGGAATTTCCGGCGACCTTCCGATTGTGTTGGCTCGCATCGAGACGGGCGCGGACGAGTCGCTCATTCGCGAGGTGATGCGCGCGCACGAGTTCATCTCCCGCCGAGGCTTGCGCTTCGACCTTGTCCTGCTCGACGAGCGTGACGCAGGCGAGGCCAAGCGATTGGCAAGCGAATTGACCTCCGGCCTGCAATCCGAACTGGTGGGCAAGCCGGGCGGAGTATACGTCTTGTTTGCAGCCGAGGTGCCGGAAGATCGTAAGGATGCGATCACGGTTGCAGCAGGCACCATTCTTGCGAGCAGCAGTGGCTCACTGGCCGACCAACTTATGGGGCGACCAGGTGTTGCAACGCCCCCTTCGCGAATATCGACGTTCCGTCCCTACGAGACGCCCGTGCAACACTCGGGCGAGACTGGCGCAGACCTGCTCCATTGGAACGGGTTCGGGGGCTTCCGCGCGGACGGAGGCGAATATGTTATCGTGGTGGATGGCGCGGAACAGACTCCGACGCCGTGGTGCAACGTCATTGCCAACCCAGACTTTGGCTGCCTGACGAGCGAAGGCGGCCTTGGCTACACCTGGGCAGGCAACAGCCAGCTGAACAGGCTGACGCCCTGGTCGAACGATCCAGTTTCGGATCCGCCCGGCGAAATCATCTACATCCGGGACGAGGAAACTGGAGAACATTGGACGCCGACACCCTTGCCCCTGGGGCAGGGGACGGTTGTCACAGTTCGACATGGGCAGGGCTACAGCCGGTACGAAAGCAACAGCCGATCCCTGCACCAGGAATTGACGGTCCATGTTCCGTCCAAGGATCCGGTCAAGATCATCCACCTTGCTCTTCGCAATGACGCACTGCAGGCGCGCCGTTTGACGGCAACGTACTACGTCGAATGGGTGCTCGGGACGCAACGTGAAGACGCTGGGATGCAAGTTGTCTGCAGACGGGATCTTCAATCGCAAGCCATCATTGCGCGGAACGTCTGGGAGGGTGATTTTGCCGCAAAGCTGGCATTTGCTGCGACAAGTCGGTATGTGCGCTCGGCCACTTGCGATCGCTCCGAGTTCTTGGGCATTTACGGTTCCGCATCGCAGCCTGCGGGACTGGGAAACGCCGACCTTGCAGGGCGCTTTGGCTCGCTAGTCGATCCCTGCGCTGCGCTGACAGTGGACATTTCAATGGCCCCAGGCGAGAGCTCGGAGGTCGTTTTCGTTCTCGGACAGGCTGACAGCCTCGCCCAGGTCCGCACCCTCGTGCGGAAATGTGCCAACCCCAAATACGCACGGAAAAGCCTGGCCGTCGTCTCGCGTCAATGGGACGAAATCCTGAATGCGATCGAAGTCAAAACGCCGGACACCGCCTTCAATCTGCTGATGAACCGCTGGCTGCTGTATCAGGTCCTTGCCTGCCGCGTCTGGGCGCGCACTGGCTTCTATCAATCCGGAGGCGCGTTCGGCTTCCGGGACCAGCTCCAGGATGTGATGGCACTGGTCCATAGCGCGCCGAACGAGACACGTGCGCACATTCTGCGAGCAGCCGCGCGCCAATTCACGGAGGGTGATGTCCAACATTGGTGGCACCCTCCGTCCGGCGTTGGGGTACGCACGCGCATTACCGACGACCTGTATTTTCTGCCTTTTGTGATGCACCACTATGTTTCGACCACTGGCGATTTCAGCCTGCTCGATGAGCAGGTGCCTTTCATCACATTCCCGGTGCTGAAGGAGGACCAGGAAGAGGCCTTCGGCAAGCCTGAATCCAGCGAACAGGCTGGTACCCTCTATGAACACTGCATCCGCGCGTTGAAACACGGGTTCAGGCTCGGCAGTCACGACTTGCCGCTCATGGGAACAGGCGACTGGAACGACGGCATGAACAAGGTCGGAGCCGAGGGCAGCGGTGAAAGCGTCTGGAACGGCTGGTTCTTCCTGACAGTATTGAAATCCTTCGCCGCAATCGCATCGTCGCGCGGAGACGAGACACGCTCAACCTGGTGCCTCGAACGAGCTGAAGGACTGCGCGCCGCCTTGGAAGCACACGCCTGGGACGGCGCCTGGTATCTCCGCGCCTATTTTGACGATGGCACGCCTCTCGGTTCATCCTCGAACGACGAGTGCCAGATCGATGCCCTTCCGCAGGCTTGGGCTGTCATCTCCGGAGAGGGTGACAAGGAGCGTGCGTCGATGGCGATGAGCGCGGTCTATGAAAGGCTTGTGCGCAGGCGGGACAGGCTGATTCAGCTGTTCGATCCGCCCTTCGATAAGGGTTCTCTGCAACCGGGATATATTAAGGGGTACGTTCCCGGCATACGGGAAAATGGCGGTCAATATACCCATGCGGCTGCCTGGGTTGTGCTAGCCGCCGCACTTCAAGGTGATGGCAATCGGGCCATGGAGCTTTGGAACCTGATCAACCCCATCAATCACGCTTTGACGAAGCAGGACGCTCAGCACTACATGGTCGAGCCCTATGTGGTCAGCGCTGACGTCTACGGCGCACCACCGCATACCGGACGCGGCGGCTGGACATGGTATACGGGTTCAGCTGGCTGGCTGTATCGTGTGGCCCTGGATGCGATCCTTGGTCTTAGGCGACAGGACCGGGTTCTCCTAGTTGAACCATGCATTCCGGCATATTGGCCGGAGTATGAAATGAAATACAGGTATGGGTCGGCAACATACCGCATCCACGTAGACAACAAGGCCGGAGTCGGCCGCGGGGTGCGTTCTCTTGCGCTGGATGACGAACTGCGGACTGACGCAAAGGTGCCGCTTACCGATGATGGGCGGCTCCACGACGTCCGAGTGGTCCTCGGCTGAGCATATGTCCCATATGCTCTCGACTGCCCCGGAGCTACATCGGATGCCGACCGAACAGGATCTCGGCCGGCTGCAGTTCACGACGCTACTGTACTATCTTCACTGCACCAACCCTGACAATGGACTCGTTCGCGACAAGACCGAGCCAAATGCCCCGGCAAGTATCGCCGCAATCGGGATGGCACTGGCAACGATCCCGGTCGTCGTGGAGCGCGGCATCATAATCCGGAAGTTTGCGGCCAAGATCGCCCGAAGGCGGCTGGAGTTCTTGCTGAAATGTCCCCAGGGACCAGAGCCCGATGCCTCCGGCTACAAGGGGTTCTTCTACCATTTCCTCGAAATCGAGACCGGCCGCCGGGTCTGGCAGTGCGAACTATCCACCATCGACTCGGCATTCCTGTTCGCTGGAGCACTGACCGTCGCCGCGTACTTCGACGGCGATACCGCTGAAGAGGCAGAGATCCGTAGGCTTGCCAATGCACTTTACGAGCGGGCGGACTGGAATTGGGCTTGCGACCATGGACTCACGCTGACCCATGGATGGCGACCTGAAAGCGGGTTCATTCCCTACCGCTGGCGCGGCTACGACGAGGGCCTGCTGCTCTACATTCTCGGCCTTGGATCGCCAAGCCATCCATTGCCCTCCGAAGCCTATTCCGCCTACACCGAAAGCTACGAATGGAGGAACATCTATGGACGCGAACTGCTCTATTCAGGACCGCTTTTTACCCACCAGCTCTCGCATTTGTGGATCGACTTCCGCGGTATCCGCGACGAATTCATGCAAGACCACAACAGCGACTACTTCGAGAACAGCCGCCATGCGACCTACGTCCAGCAGGAGTATGCCATCCGCAATCCACTGAACTTTGTCGGCTATGGCGAACACTGCTGGGGGTTTACAGCGAGCGACGGACCCGGTTGGCTCAAGAGCAATGTGGATGGCTTGGAAAGGGAATTCTTCGACTATATCGCCCGCGGCGCGCCTTTCGGACCGGACGACGGGACTGTCTCGCCGTGGGTGGTCGTTGCCTCATTGCCTTTCGCTCCGGAAATCGTCATTCCGACCGTGAGGAACTTTGCGCAAATGCACCTCGGCATGACACATCTCTACGGGTTCAAGCCATCTTTCAACCAGACCCACACAGTGGAAGGAAGTGATACGGGATGGTGGGTTAGTCCCTATCATTTTGGCATAGACCAGGGCCCGGTCGTGTTGATGACAGAAAACTACAGGACAGGCCTGCTCTGGAACATCATGCGCCGCTGCCGGCCGATCGTAACCGGACTGCGCAGGGCGGGATTCACTGGGGGCTGGCTTTAGGATGCCAACCAGAGCGCGGTTGGCAGACATGGCATTCGGCCGGAACCTTGTCGTCTTCCAATATCAAGGTCGTTCCCTCTGGGACGGCGTCTCGGAAATCCAATTGCGGGGCGCGCTCCCAAACGAGGCCGAAACCTGGCAAGCCAGCCATCGCAGGTTTCATTTGGCCGATGCATAGTGATTGCTATTGGCCGGATATTCCGACGTAGTAGGTGAAGGCACTAGGAAAGGTCGGAGCAAGAACCCAGGCTCCCAATGCTCCAGAGGCTTTATCATGCCGATCTTGGTTCCCAGCACGGAGGTGATCGTCAAATACATTGACCGTTCAACCCAGACGACGGCTGGGAGGTCGTCACGACTGATGCAGCCATGCCGCGACTGAAGAAGTTGCCGAATGCGTTGCTGCGCGCCGCCATCATCGGCAAGCTGGTCCGGACGGATGTCCTGGTTCGGCTCATCGTGCTGGCACTGGTCCTCGGCCTTCCGATCCATTCCTTTGCTCAGACCCCCTTTGGCGCAGATGCACCCGCACCAGAGATTGGCGCGCGCAAGATATTCTTCATGCTGTTTCTGATGCTAGGACCGATCAAGATCCTCGTTCCCTTTGTAGCGATGACGAGAGGCTCCGATCCTCATTTGCGCCGCCGGCTGGCCACCAGGGCAACTTTGTTCTCAGCGGCAGCACTGGCCATCGCAGGAGTGCTCGGACGGGCCATGCTGGAGAACCTTGAAATCTCATTGCCTGTATTGGCAATGACCGGGGGCGTTATCCTGTTTCTGGTGGCCTTGCAGACCGTGCTGCAGCAGTCTGCCGGCCCGCCACCGGATTCCGGCAGGCCGGGGGATCTCAGCCTCGCACTCACACCCCTTGCTTTTCCAACGATTGTCACGCCTTACGGCATTGCCGCGGTCATCGTGTTTGCCACCCTGGCCACCGGTCGCTACGATCAGGAATTCACGGTTGCAGGAATTGTGCTCTTGATCCTGATCCTGGACTGCCTTGCGATGCTGTTCGCAGAAGCCATTCTCCGATGGACCGGGACCGCACTGCAAATATTCGCGGTGGTGCTTGGCGTGACCCAAGCCGCGCTGGGCCTCCAGATAATCCTTCAAACTTTGAGCTTGATCGGTGTTTTCGCCGAAAGCGCGAGGTAGATTACTTCTCGGAAGAAGCGGGGGTGGTACCGGCACGCACCATCCTCCAGCAGAGGAGAAAGCCTCGATGCTTCGTTTCGAGCGATTGGACGATCGAAAAATCCTGATCATCACCACAGAAGGGGCTGCAGGACGCGACCGCTGGCCCGTGTTCTTCACGGTGGTTCCTGACTACGAAGGTATCCAGGACGCGCGCGGCGCTTCGGGGTCTAGGACAGCGGCCGGCGGGAAAACCCAACTGGCGAGGCATTGCAAGCGTTTCAGCCTGCGAAGTCCAGGAGTCTGGTGGCGGGATCACGACGATGTTCGGTATGGGTGCGATCGATGCCTTCCACGGTGATCGCGAACGTCCCATTTTCTATCCTTCCTATCCAGCCTTTGGCTTTCAGATACCAAAGATGAAACTCCAGATGTTCACGCGGGCAGTCGGCCAGGCGCTCGAGTTCTGTATCGCCAACGCCAGCATTGTTGACGTCTTGTCGACGTTTGACATAGAGGAGCGAGAGCACTTTGGCCTGGATGACGGCATCCCGTTCTATGCCTTTGGTGTTGCTGGCTTCCTCGCTCAACCCGCGGCGAATGTTCAAATGCTCTTTATACTCGATGTCGTACTGCGCGCGCTTGACCGGATCTTTGAGCGTATTGTGGGCATCTATGATTTCACTAAAGCGGGATTCGTCCCCGGTATCCCGGTTGTCGGGATGGTAGCGCATGGCAAAATAACGAAATATCCGTTCTATCGTTTCCGAGTTGGCGTTCGGACTGATTTCCAAAAGTTCATAGTAATCAACGAACAAAGTGATCCTCCCTCGACATCGAGGCAGAGTGTTACGACGCCCCTTCGTCGCGCAATTGCGGTGAGGGTCTCCAATGCGGGTTCCAACACCCGGCGAGGACCAAGCAATAGTGGTGCCAGACGCATTGACCCATTGCGGGACATCCGCGCACGTCGCTAAACGTATCGGGCAGCGGCCCGGACGAAAACGCGCGCTGGCGAGGACTCTAAGCGGCGCGTTATAATGCCTCCCTCGTCAGGGCGCTGGCCGAAGTTAATTTCCGGCCAACGCTCCTCCCGAGGTGACAACTGGATTCTCGAGGTCAAGTTCGACGGCTACCGCTCGAAGATCTATCGGCGCGTGAAGGATCTGGCACATGTTAGCGCCAGAGCCCTATACTGCGACTCCGAGCGACCGAGCCTTGGCTGTTTGGCAATTAGACGTCCGCGAATGATCGCCGCCTTTGTTAAAGGTCTAAACTAGTGTCTCCAGCAGAACGCAAACGGCGAGAGCGTGTTTATACTGGGGACAATGCCACTTGGTTTTGGAGGGTTTCTCGGCCGATAGTATTGCGAGGCTTGGCGCTGGTTCACGACGGCATAATGGGTGCTGCCGCGATGTTGCTTTCGCTCGTGTTGAGGCTTGATTTCGATATTGTCGTTCAAAACCTGACGTATTTCCTTGGTGCAGCGGCTCTGTTCGGGGTCATTGTCAGCGGCGTCGGTTTCTTGTTTGGACTGAACCGTGGTATTTGGCGCTATGCGTCGCTGACGGATCTCCTAGCAATCACCTATGCTGCTAGCGCGTCCGTCGCTAGTTTCACAGTGGCTCAATTCCTGCTGGATCGACTGGGCTCGATTCCCCGTTCTTCGATCTTGATCGCCTGGGCCTTCCTAATCGTCCTGCTAGCCGGGCCGCGTGCCGCGTATCGGCTCTATCGCAACCGCCACGACACCGGTCGCTTGTTCGATCGCGGCACCTGCAAGTTCGTTCTGCTGGTGGGAGCCACCGACAACGCCGACGCCTTCCTGAGGACCACTAAGGAGAGAGATAATGCGTCATTCAATATCCTCGCGATAATCGACGAACGGGGGCGCAGGACCGGACGTTCTATTCGCGGGGTTCCAGTGTTGGGTCCGCTGGAAAGACTGCCGCAGATCCTCAATCGATTTGAGGCCCAGGGGCGCCGACCCGAAGCGCTCATCCTGACGCGTTCCCGCGAGGACTATCAACAGCACGCCAGCATCGAGGCGTTGGTTGAGATTGCGGCGCAGCAGAAAGTCGAAATCCTAAAGCTCCCGAACCTTCTTGATATGCAAAGCATCGATGCTGAAATTGAGCCGCGTCCGATCAAGTTGGAAGATCTCTTGCATCGGCCGCCCGTTAGACTTGATGCGCTCAAGATCGCCTCAATGATCGAGGGCAGGACCGCAATGATCACCGGCGCGGGCGGTTCGATTGGATCCGAGCTGGCACGTCAGGTCGCGGCCCTGAACCCACGTGGCCTCATTCTCGTGGACGCCAGCGAGCACCTTCTCTACTCTATCGAGACTGAACTCGCTGGCACCCGCCCGAGCCTCAAGTTGCATGCTGCCCTCTGCAACGTGCGCGAAAAGGACGCCGTCGACAGAATCGTTGCCGGCCATAGGCCCGACGTGCTCTTCCACGCAGCAGCACTCAAGCATGTGCCGATCGTTGAGGCTCAGCCGCTTGAAGGCCTTTTCACCAACGCGATCGGGACGCGTAATGTCGCTGAGGCCGCGCTTCGTGCCAACGTCTCCACGATGATTATGGTGTCGACCGACAAGGCTGTGAATCCCTCTAGCGTTATGGGCGCGACCAAGCGGATGGCGGAGATGTTCTGCCAGGCGATGGATCTGGACTCGGCGGTCAACGGCACACGTTTCGTCACCGTTCGGTTCGGCAACGTCCTGGGCTCGGCCGGATCCGTGGTCCCACTGTTCGAGAAGCAGATCAGGGCCGGCGGCCCCGTGACAGTTACCCATCCGGAAATGGAACGCTTTTTCATGACAATTTCGGAAGCCTGCCTCCTCGTCCTGCAGGCGGCGGCGCATAGCCGCGAGCGGCAGCAGGAGCGCGGCCGAATTTACGTTCTCGACATGGGCTCGCCGGTGAAGATCGTGGATCTTGCTCGAAATCTCATCCGTCTCTCGGGGCACCGCCCGGACACCGACATTCAGATAGTCTACACCGGGCTTCGGCCTGGGGAAAAGCTTTGCGAGGAACTCTTCGACAACAAGGAAACCTTGAGCGGGACCGGTGCGTCGGGGATCCTGGCCGCATCTCCACGGTCGATCGAGGGAGCGCTGATCGTGCGCATCTTCGACGAAATGAAACGCAGGATCGACGCCCAAGATTTGCCCGGCGCCCTACGGCTTCTGAAATCGACCGTCGGGGAATTTAATCCGGGGAGCGAGATTCACCTGCTGATGGGCGGGGAGGACTCGGGCAAGCACTGATCCTCTTCGCGGTGCCACCTGCGAAGCTGACAATCGGAAGACCCTCATTCGCCATCGCGCCGGTTGCCTGCCAGAAGTGAGGGCAGGCGGCGCATCGTCTTTGAGAATCGACGCAAGGCCATGAAGCAGGGCCGCCGCCGAAGGGGAAGAAGCGGCCGGCGACAAAGTTGGTCAAGCCGGGGCTGATCGGGCGCGTAGTGCACCTACGGGGCGAGTAAGACCTGCGGCACGCCTCGCTGCAGGATTTCAGGGAAGAGTAGGTGTGGCGCGTGCCGCTGCTCCCGCCGTCGCTGGTACATCCGCAGTCGACGACGGGTGCCGGATCTAAAGCTTGCACCGTGCGGGAGGTCCCCGCGCTAGTGAATTTACAGCCACAGCAGCAGTCATTCAATTACGGCTCAAAGCGGCCGATCATCATCCTTTCAGCGGGGCTGCATGGCGCTTGCCCGCGTCATTGGGATGAGGAATAATATCCTAGTTGCGGCGATCCCATTTGAAGGAGATCGCCATGCCCCCAAGACCCTCGGCTACACCTTGGCCGCTCGCGAAACCGTCTATGTCAATTGCGGTCATCCGATGTGTTGCAAGTCGACAAAGCTTGATATTGCGACCCTGATCGAAAGGCTCGGCCCCGATCATGGCTCGATGCATCAGGATTTGGTCGGACTATTTGGCTGCTTGAAATGCAGGGCCGCCGGCCGCGACCGCAGCCCGGGTGTTCTTTACATACATTCCCGATTACGAAGGCCAGCAGCGGGGGCGGAACCGAAACTGGAAACCGACTTTCGAGAGCAGCTAGGATCATCTCTGATGGAAGTTGGCCGACGCCTATTGGGCGGGGGGCTTTGGGGTAACAGGCGCCGGCCAGAGACGGGCTCGAAAGTCCGCCGCCGCCTTCAGGTAGTGTAAGACGGTCCGTACTCGTATGGTGTGATCGCGTAGGTTAGGGCCTTGCCGTCAACGGAGGACCACCAACAGGTCGATCACAATAGCTTTCACAACAGGACCCATGATCCACCGCTATCGCGTCAGCCTGGGGCTTCCCCTATAGTCCCCCGATGTTCGGCGAGGGTATGCTTATGCGGATGCGATACTTAAGGCTCTTGCAGATTCGGAGGGGCCTCATGCGTCACAGCGGAGCCCGCCGAAGACACGACCATCTCTTTGTGGCACCGGCTGCATCGCGCGCTTGTTCCGACAATCTCGCAGGCATAATCGCCCGATAGGATGAGGCGTCGGCATTTTGGGCAGCCGTAGCCACCGGCTGATCGCACAAAATCGTATTCCGGGCCAACATACGCGCACATCATATGATGGAACACCGGGAACAGCTTGAGGGCGCCACCACAAGCGGGGCACTGCGACTGGTCGGTTTCAATTTGCATCAGGTGTTGCCGTTCAGTCGAGTCGCAGCAGCTGGATCAACCACTTAGCGATTCGGGCGGTGAAGTGGGTGTAATACATGTGAACGTAAACCGTTGAGCTGAGCGGCGGCGGGGTCACGCCGTTGTTGAAGCGGACTCGCGCAATCTGGGTAGCCTGTCGGTCGCCGCCGAACTGCGGCTGCCGGCCAGCGTAAATATCCGAGACCGGCAGAATGTCGATTATCGTCCCAGGAATTCGACGGTTGCCGAACAACACCTGGACCTGATCGTCTATCGTGGGATTGGCCAGACGCTCGTTGGGAACGTACCAGTCGACGAAGATGTCCGTCGGATCGAGGATCTCGGCGATCGGCGCGCCCGCCACCAGGGACTGGCCGGCATACGCGACATTGGTTGAGACCACCCCCGCGACCGGCGCCAGGACTTCGCCGCCTGCGAAACTGCCCTCGATGGCATCCATGTGACCGCGAATCTTCTGGTTGAATTTGTCTAGGTCGGTAAGCTGAACAGTGGCCTCGGCGATTTCCGCTTCTTGCGAAACCACGGTCCTGAGGGCTTGCGCTCGCTCGCGGTACATGTCGACGCGATAACTGAGGCTGGCGGACGACATCTCCTCGATGTGTGCGATGGTTTCCTCGGTGAGTCGTAGATAGGAGCGCGAGGACGCCAGCGATTCCTGTGCCACCCGGAGTTTGACCCGTAGCTCGGCCCGGCGAACCGCGATGTCCGCCAGAGCGTTCATGTAGGTTGCGATGACGCTGTCGACCTGTGGCGAGTTGACCGTACCTATCACTTGACCGGCCTTGACCGTGGCTCCGGGCACCACGTTCATGGTCTTGATCTGTACGATATGGGGCAGTGAGACCACATAGCGGGGAGCTGTTACGGTGCCGGGTCCGCTCAGCAACACCAAGGGCGCGCCGAAATAGACGACGAAGAACGCAAGGATGCCAAATACGGTAGCGCCATATGCGAACCGCACAAGGCGTCCGGCCGCGCGCCGGCGGCTCTCGATCGGGTCAGGCACATTGGGATCGAGGCGGTTGATCGTTATGTTCATGACACCCTCCTTCAAACGGGGCCTCCGAACAGCGCACGACGGACGCGCGGTGGAACAAAGTCGTCATGCCGCGATGTGGCAAAGATGATCTCCGACGAATAGGAGAAGAAGCGGGCGCATTTCAGGTAGACACCTTGGTAGAATGGAAAGATCAGCGCCAAGCCCAGCCGAAAAAAACTGGCCGATCGGTCAAACATAACCAAGGCGAGTGCCATGTTGAAAAATGATAACCAGAGCAGCAGGACATAGATTGCGACGAGGAACGTAAGCGCTTGGCTGCCGAACAGCAGCACCACATAGGCCAGATAGAACGGAAGGCTCAGGGTCGGGACGAGGTCGAATATGATGAAGTCCAGCCGTTGCAACGAGTCCCTCAGGCGCTCGCGGCCTTGGAACAAGCCTAGCTCGCCATACATCATCAGACGGACACGCAGCGCATCACGATCCCATCGGGCGCGTTGGCGCAACAGGCTGACGCCACTGACCGGACCGAGCGTTCCGGCCCAGGCGTTGGGGACGAAGCGAACCACATAACCCAGTCGTCGCAGCCGCAGCGTGAACTCCAGATCCTCACCAGGTCCGACGTCGAGCCCGCCCTGCCGCAGGAATACCTCGCGCCGATAGGTCGAGCAGGCGCCCGAAAGGCACGCGATGGCGCCGACGATGTCGAGCACGGACCGCCCAGCGCTGATCGACATCAGGTACTCGATGCTTTGAAGACCGGTCCAAAGCGATTCGCTCTCGTTGACAATCCCAATGTTGCAGCTCGCGCCACCCACCCGCGGATCGCTGAACACCGAGGCGAGCCGCTCGACCGCGGTGGATTCGAAAATCGTGTCCGCATCAACGGTCATGAGTAGGTCAGCGCTTGCGAACCTGGCCGCGGCGTTGATTGCCGCGCTTCGTCCGCAGCGAGTACCATGGCAAATCACCATGTCGACAAGGCCGAGAGCGCGCGCCTGCTCCGCGGTCGCGCGCGTATCGTCTGTCGAACCGTCGTCGACGATGATGATTTGGACCGGCCGTTGGGTCTGGCGATGCAACGAGGCGATTGTCGGATGCAGTCCAGCCCCGCCGTTGAACGTCGGCACTATCACGCTCACCGAAGGATGGTCGAAACGCACCGGGCCGTACTGGGACTTCCGCCATATTCCGAACAGAACCAATGACACCAGCGACAAGGTGTAGCGCGGTATGTCGAAGATCAACGCCGAAAAGGCAAGCAAGAACAGATTGGTTTCGGACAGCGTTTGCACCATCGCGAGCATGCTGGCCATCTCCCGAAATGTAACTTGGTAGCTAAGCACGAAAGCGCTGAAACCACGACTATCGGCGCTTAGATTCATCGGGCTTGCTTAATGGACCACGAAGCGCACCCTTCCAGTCGCCGGCTGCTGCCGGGCTACATTGTCGGCATTGCCCTTGTTGGCTGGCTGGAGGCGCTGGCGCTTGCGTACGCGGTGGCTGCAAGGACGCGCCACGTCAGCGTTTAGCGCAAAACGAGAGGAACCGATCCGAAGACCATCGCTTGCGTAACATTCAGAAAGTGGATTCTGTGGGTTGCTTTTCGGGTCTCTTATCGGGACCGCAAATCTCAGATAGTAATTAAGTTATTGATTTATCTGGTACGCCCAAGGGGAATCGAACCCCTGTTACCGCCGTGAAAGGGCTTCTAAGCCGTCCACCCTTGTCCACCCGAATTTAGCCAAACCCCTTGCGCCATATGGCTTGCGTTCAGTTATGTTTATGCTTGTCCAACGCTGTCCAAGCCGGTATATTGGACAGATTGCTGGACACGGCAGGGCTGAGACATGGCAAAGAGAGTTCATGATGCTACGCTCGATAGCAAAGATGCGCGGGCAAAACTAAAGTCGCGCGGCAAGCCCTATTACAAGAGCATCGGCCCTGGTCTTCATGTCGGCTACCGCAAGGGCAAGGAAGCCGGCCGCTGGGTCGTTCGAATGTATGTCGGCGATCAGGACTACCGTGTCGAGACGGTCGCGGATGCCGATGACAAGCTAGATGCAAACGGCAAGTCGGTGCTCACCTTCTGGCAGGCACAGGACAAGGCGAGAGAGCTTCATAAGTCGATGTCGGGCGATGCCGGCAAAGTGGCCGGCGCCCACACCGTCAAGGAGGCCCTGGACGATTACCTGCTTTGGATGGACGGGAACCGGAAATCCTCCAAAGACGCCCGTTACCGTGCCGAGGCGCTTATCCTCCCCGAGATGGGCAAGATCGACGTTTCCAAGCTCACTGCAAAGCAGATCAGGAAATGGCATAGCGACGTTGCAAAGACGGCACCACGCCTTCGCACGAAAGCCGACGTCGAACAGCGCTTCAAACAGCAAGGGACAGACGCGGAATCCATTCGGCGCCGTCGCGCGACTGCCAACCGCGTCCTGACCATCCTAAAGGCTGCACTCAACTACGCATGGCGGGAAGGCAAGGTCGCATCTGATCGGGAATGGCGGCGCGTCGAGCCTTTCGAAGATGTAGAGAGCGCGCGCGTTCACTATCTGACGATCGCCGAGGCGCAGCGGCTTGTGAACGCGTCCGCCGGCGCCTTCCGGGATCTGGTGCAAGCTGCCTTGCAGACCGGCGCCCGCTACAGCGAGCTGGCCCGGCTGCGCGTCGAGGACTTCAACAGCGACGTCGGCACCATCGCGATCAGGGCGAGCAAATCGGGCAAAGGCCGCCATATCGTCCTGACCGACGAAGGGTCGGACCTCTTCAAGCAGCTTTCCCTTGGCAAGGGACACGGGCAATTGCTGCTGACCACGACGGCCGGCGGAGTGTGGGAGAAGTCCCATCAGTTCCGGCCGATGAAGGAAGCCTGCACGAACGCGAAGCTTGTACCGGCGATCGGTTTCCATGGTCTCCGCCACACATGGGCGAGCCTGTCCGTCATGAACGGGATGCCGTTGATGGTTGTCGCCAAGAACCTCGGCCACACCGACACGCGGATGGTGGAAAAACACTACGGCCATCTGTCGCCGTCCTATGTCGCCGATGCAGTAAGGGCAGGAGCACCTCGGTTCGGGACGGTCGCGAAAAGCAACGTCGCCGACATTCGGCAGGCGTGACGATGGCGATCTCTGACGACGACGACATGATGTTAGAGGCTTACCAGGGCAACTTTGAGCATGGGGATCAGATGTCGCTCATGCTGGCCTTGAAGCACTGTCTGAAAAGGAGCCAGCCCGCGCCCGAATGGGCGGCGACTGCCTTACTCGCCGCTATCGGTCAGGTGCAAAAGTATGAGGCCACGTCATGGGACGAAGTTTTTGGTGTTCCGCATCCTGGGCGCAAGGTCGATCAATTACGCGTCGAACGCCGGCTGCGGTGGGAGGTGCTGCACCGCGTAACGAAGTATCGCCGGCAAAGGCCAAAGCCAAAGGACATCTTTCAGATTGTCGCCGACGAGCTGAGCATCAGCCGTGCCACATGCAAACGTTACTTCGACAACCTGCATAGATGGTTCAGTAAGTCACCTTCTTAATGAACCGGACATCATAGCCGGCCCGGCCGTATCCATTGTGGACATCCCTCGAACAAAGGAGACCGCGATGGATACCAACTTCGAAGCATACTCAATTCCGGAATTCTGCGTCGCGCACCGCATTTCCCGCGCGACATTCTACAATCTCATCAAAGCAGGCGTTGGCCCGCGCACCATGCACGTGGGCGGCCGTGTGCTCGTCAGCAAGGAAGCTGGCGCTGAATGGCGAAGAGCTCGTGAGGCAGCCTCCACGACGGAGGCCGCATAATGGAACAGATCGACCTGCAACCCGATGAAGCTGTCAGCCTTGCCGCCGACTGGCTGCGCAAGCACCGCAACGATCGCCGCGAACTGGCGATCGTGCCAGACTTGAAGTGCCGCTTCGGCATCAGTGCAATACAGGCGGTTGAGGCAATCCGTCTTGCCCGTGCAGGGGGCGCCAATGCGACCGGCTGAAACGGAAAGACCGGCTCCTGGCAGGGAACCGGCCTCCAATTTCAAAGCGGCAGCAGATACCGCAAACACTACCGAAAAGAAGCTCACGCCGCAAGCGCGGTGGCAGGCTGCTCACCCTGTAGCACGCTGGAGCCACGTCGCCGTCGCCAGTGCGATTCGACGCGGCATCTTGGTGAAGCCGGAGCGCTGCGAAAACTGTGGTGAAGCAAAGCCGCTCGACTGCCATCACGACGATCCGCGCCACGCCTTGGACGTGAAATTTTGGTGCAGGGCCTGTCATGTCCGACACCATGCGCGCCTGCGCAAAGGCGGTGTCGCATGAGCGCCAGCAACCGTCTCCCTGTACTGGCGGCCGAGATCCGCGCCTCCCACGAACAAATGCTCCAGGCGACGCTTACAGCCGCCGCAAAGGCAATGCAGGCAGGCCATGCGCTCATCGAGGCGAAGAGCCTTGTCGCGCATGGCGAATGGCTTCCGTTTCTGAAGGAGGCCGGCGTCGCTGAGCGACAGGCGCAACGATACATGGTCTTGGCCCGGTCTGGCCTCAAACCCGACACCGTGACGGATTTGGGCGGCATCAAAGCCGCTCTGCAATATGTCAGCGCAAGGCGCCTGCCACCTTCCGGTCAGTGCCTCGTAGCATATCCCGACATCGGCGCACCGCATCCCGTCATCGTGGTCTGGGAATCCGAGGAACATCCCGGCTTCTACAACTTGGGCGCCACGTTTTGCGAAGAGGATGCCCGGATCGAGTGGATGAGAAAGCCAATCAAAGGCGAGCCATTCGTTTGGATCGCTTTCGAGAAGATGGCTGGCAACCATCTTCCGCAGCTCGATCTCATCACAGTGCCTGACATGGTTCCCGCCAACATCATGGCTGGGCTGATCGCGGAGGCTTCGCAATGAGCCGGGAGTTCAGCAAGATCAGCCCGAAAGTCTGGCGGTCTCGCCGCTTTCGCGCTCTCCCTTCCGACGACGCCCGTTACCTCTTGATGTTCATGTTCACATGCGAACACCAGACTAGCGCGGGCTGTTTCAGGATGCCGGATCAGTACGGCGCCGCCGACCTGGTTTGGCCGATCGACCGTATGCAGAAGGCGCGGCAAGAACTGGTCGACGGCGGGTTGCTCGCCTTCGATCCGGCCACCGATGAGTATTTCGTCCCGGGCTGGTACAGCCACAACAAACCCATGAACGCCAACCATCAGAAGGCAATCGTGAGGCTGGTTTCAGAACTGGAAAGCGATCACGTCCGTGAAGCTGCCGAGGCTGAACTGCAGCCTGCGCTACTGCCTAGCACCGTCGAAACGTTGAACGCTGGAGGTTCGCGCCTGACCGGGACGAACTTCATGACAAGGCGCTCGGCATCATGAAATCGAACTGTTTCCGAACCGTTGCCGAACCGTTTCTTACTACAGAGACTGAGACTGAGACAGTTACACGAGACGGAGAAGAGACCGTTACCCAGACTTTTTACCGAGAAGGAGATTTTAGACCGTCAAAATCGCGAAAGTTCGCGCTCGTCACCAGCGGCGCAAGAGGGCTTTGGAGGAAAGGAGAGCCAAGACGAAACGTCGGCGCCCTTCCTGTCGAGGTCCGCGAACAACTATGCCCTTGCATCAGGGACAGGCTGATGCGCGGCTTCGACCAAAACGGCTGCAGCTTCCTCGACCTGATTGGCCATGCGGTCGACCTTGTCGAAACGCCTCAACACCCGTCTATGCAACGCCTCCAGCCGTGCGGCATGGTACAGCGCACTTCGCTTTTGGCCCTGTCCGTCAAGCAGTTCAAACAGCATGGCGCCGGCTCCTCACTGAAAGCGTTCTACGATAACGCCGCATCCTCACGGTTTGCGATCCCTTCAAAAGGAGAACCTCCGCTAACCGCGATAGTTCCTGCGACGTATCGGCCAGTCGGGGGTCGAGCATGACCGCGCTGCTCGCCGTGACCCTGACACTCGCGTCCTTCGCCTTCGTCATCACCCTCGTCGCCGGGGCGATGCCATGAACGACGCACGCAAACTAGCCGCCGCCGGCCGAATGCTCGCTGACCTCAGCGCGATCATTGCCGAACTTCAGGTTTCGGCAGAGCAGGAGAAATCAGCCAGCCTTGAATGGGTATCACCCGCCGTCGCTGCCGAGCGCTTCGGCGTCCCGGCAGGTAGCATCCGGAGCCTCTGCCAGCGAAAGCGCTTCGGAAGGAAGGTTGGGGGACGATGGGAAACGGACCTCTCGGCTCTGAGAAACTATTTTGGCAAACGCGACAATCGCGACGAGACGGTTCGCGTTTCGCGCTCCACAACAGGCACATGAACCTGATGAGCAAAATAATATCTCCGACCGAAGCCGACCGCCACAGGGCTGCGTTACGGTTGCCTCGGCCGAGCCGGGAATATGTTTGCGCCGAGAAATCACTTCGCGATGCGACTGCCAATCTTCACCGGCTCACCAATCGCCGCGAAGCACTGAAGATCGAGGCGTCAGTCCACAATCCTGTCAAAGCTCGGCTTCCGACCTATGCTCTGGAAGCGGCGCTAGATGGCCTCACAGTTGAGATAGCCGACGCGCAGAACGTCGAGCGCACCGCAAGAGCCGAGTTTCAGACGCAGCGAAACACCTACCAGCAAGATGCATCTGCTGCGCTCCAGGCCGATATCGAAAACTTCGGGGCAGCAATCACCCAGCGCCTCGATGAAATCCTCGAACTGTTGGATATTGGCACCGAGCTCGCCACCCAGGCCCGTGAAATGGGTCTTAGTCTTCCAAGCGCCATCAGCGATGCCCCGGTCGGGCGAAGGCTGGCTGAGACGATGTCTAGCACCATCAGCCGAATGTTTTCAACGAGAGGAGCGCGGCGATGAGCGCTGAATGGAACAAGTTGATCACCTACCGCGAAGGCGAGCGTTGCCGTTTCAAGGGCGTCGTGCTCGAAGCGAAAATGGACCTCGTAAGAGGTCTTCGCCCAGACGGCGAACATTGGAAAAGGTTCTGGCAAACTGTGCCGACCATTTCTCCTGTGAAAGCGAGCAACAACTTCGCCGGCAGGAAGCGCACCAGCAGCGGCTATCTCACCCGCAGCATGAGCCATAACTAAGGGCTCTGACAGTGCGTAGGCAGGAAACCCACGACGAGACGATCGCAAGGCTCTGGCTGGAAATGGAGGCCAAGAGGATTGCCGATCTTGAAGCGCAATATGCGCCACGGGCGGGGCCGGAACAGCTTGGCCGGCCGACATGGATCAAGCGCCAGGACTGCACGGACGACATGTCGATACCTGCTCGACCAGGTGCTCGAATGATCCATGGCCTCGCATCTAGCTCGAGCATCAACACCCACGGGTATTCTCTCATTGCCAATGGCATGGACTGCGAACTGCCAGTTCCGCTTCTGTCCAGCCACAAGGGCTACGATGCGCCGATCGGAGAGGTGTTTTATGTCAGGCGCACGCAAGACAGGATCTATGTCCGCGCGCAGATCAACGACAACGAATCCGGTGACTTCGCCTGGGAAATGATCCGCTCTGGTGAGTTGCGGTGCCTCTCTGGTGCGGCGAACAATTCCACCCTGCGCATTCAGGGGATCGTAGAAGGCAAGACCTTCTATGGCGCCTGGAAGCTTCTGGAGGTGTCAGTCTGCGCGAGCGGTGCAAACCCCGATGCCGTCTTCGACATCTATCAACCTGGGTTGAGCGAAACCAAATTCTTCAGCTGGCCTATCGCAGACAGAGCAGCCAAGACCCTGGTGAAGCACGCTGAGCCTAAGGTGCCATACGCCGGCATATGGGCAGAGAGCGAACAATACGAGCGCGGACAATTCATCACTGCCAGCGGTGCGCTCTGGCACGCTGAGACAGCAAGCAAGGGCGTAAAGCCGGGTACCGCACCGGGAATATGGCGGCTCGCAGTGAAGCGCGGCGATGCACAGAGGTTAGCGGAGAAGACACATGCCAAAGCTTGAACAGGTCGACGTCGTGCTCTGCGAGGATGGCTGCACTGTCATGCTTATGGGCTACGACCGGCATGGTGGCTGCTTCATGCAGACTGCTGGCGTGCTGCCCGACCCGACCGACGAGGACAACCTCGACCGTCAGCAATTGCGGGATGCAGCCCGTGCTGACGCATGGAGGGCAATCCCATGAGGCAGACCAGACCCTCCGGGGGGCGAGCAGACCCTTTTTCGACATCGGGTGCCAGACCGCTCCGGGCCTTCCTTCAGCTATGCGCGTAGAAACGTGGATTTGACATGACAAAACCTGGCCGAAAATCGGCAGCAGCAATCGAGATCGCCTTGCTTCGACAGCCGCAGGCCGAGCAGCGACCCGATGCTGATTATAGCCTGACCGATGAGGAAGCCGCCGTCTGGAAGGCGACGCTGGAAGCTTTGCCGGCAGGCTGGGTTTCGGCCGGCGGCTTGCCGGTCCTCTCAGCGTACTGCCGCGTCGTCGTCAACATGCGCCGGCTCGGCCAGCTCGCGCATCAGGCCGCTCACAAGACCAAGCCCTACGACTATCAGCACCATTTTTCCTGCATTCGCGAACACGGCCGACAGGCCCAAGTCCTCAAGACTTTGGCGACGGCGCTGCGCCTCACGCCGCAAAGTACGATGCGAGCGGACGCCAGTGGCCGGACATTGCGGGACTTCGATCCCGATGAGGTGAAGCCATGGGAATGACCGCGCTCGTCTGGTGGCCGCGCTATAGCGACATAGGAGACTGAAGGTGGCAAGCAAACCTGAGAAAAAGCCGAAACAGCCTAAGACCGTGCTGCCACCGCCGGGCAAGCCGCAGCAGATAGCCGACGCCTGGGGAATGGTCGCCGGCTTCGGCTCGTTTGGCATGGGAGCGCGCTTATCATGACGGCATACTACGTACGTTCTGGAGCAGGAGGTGCCGGGACCGGAGCCGATTGGACGAATGCCTACACGACGCTTGCTGCTGCGTTCTCAGGCAAGTCGGTCGGCGATGTCTTTTATATCTCGGATGATCACGCCGAGAGCACGGCTGGCGCTGTTACCCTGTCGCCACCGGGGACGATTGCGAACCTAACTCAAGTCATTTGCGTCAACCACTCGGGCAGCGTTCCGCCTGTCGCTGCTGACCTTAGAGCGACAGCAACGGTCACGGTAACAGGCGCCAACAATCTGACATTCGCGGGAGGGACGGGTGTCTATTACAAGGGGATAATTTTCAGCGGTGCTTCGAGTATCACAATGCCGAACACCGCGAATTTCGTCGGCATTTTCGAGGATTGCTCGCTCAGGATGACTGGTGCTGGCGCCACAAAAGTAGGAATCGCCGCCTCTGGCCTCGACACTGTTCTTGTCGAATGGATAAACACCACTCTTTCCTGCGCTGCCACAACTCAGGGCATTAAGAATGCCGGCGCCACTTTCCGTTGGCGCAATACCCCATCTGCCCTATTGGGCACGATCCCCACCACGCTTATCGAATGGAACACTGGTCGCGGTGGAGACACCGTCCTGAAGGGTGTTGATTTGAGCGCAGCGGGATCGGGCAAGACCATCGTCAGCAACACTGCATCATGTGCAAGCCGCGCTCAGATCATCGACTGCAAGCTCAATGCGAGCGTCACGAAATCAGCGGTGCCGACCGCTCCTGGCAGTGTGGATGTGGATTTCTACCGCTCGGGCTCGTCCGGTGTGAATTACAACTACCACCGTGAACGTTACGCCGGCACGCTCGACGAAGAACTGACCATCGTTCGTACCGGGGGCGCCTCAGATGGCACAACACCACTCGCCTGGAAGATCGTCACCTCTGCCAACACGACCTGGCTTACCCCGTTCGAGTGCCAGCCAATCGCGATCTGGAACGATGTCACAGGCTCATCGGTGACCGCTACAGTTCAATGCATTTGGGGCGGCGGTGCCGTTCCGAACAATGATGAAATCTGGGGCGATGTCGAATATCTCGGCGATGCATCCTCGCCGCTGGCCTCATTTGTCAACGACAGCAAGGCCACTGCGCTGACGACGGCCGCCGGCCAGACGGCAGGCAGCGGCACATGGGGCGGCTCGACCACGAAGTTCGAACTCGCGGTGACGTTCACGCCCCAACAGAAGGGCTGGATTTTCTTCACCGTGAAGGCGGCGAAAGCGTCATCCACCTTCTACATCGATCCGAAGGTGACTTTGACCTAGCCGGCGCTGACCGCCGTTCTGACGTGGCGACGTTGTGATGTCAGGGCTTAAATTTGAATCTGACCTCGTGGCCGTAGGTGCCGACAGATAAATCAGCGGAAGCTTGCCGGAAACTTCGCTCCACCTCTGTCGTATATCGGCCCTCGTTTGCTAGCCTGTCCCACAGGATGAAGCAGACGGCCAGGGCGATCACAATCAATACCGGACGCGTCGGAAAACCTCCCTCAAAAGAGTTCCCGAAAACCTATGGCAAGCATGATCCTGATCGAGGCGGAATACAAGCTGGCGCTATATATTGTGGTTACCGGGTGGCACGCGGCCCACAGGCGGGCGCCAGGATGCGGCGGCTGGCGAGATCCTGCAGGCCGCCTATGGCCAGCCAGAGGGCAGCGCATGATCGCCTGGCTCGCCTTCGCCATCGGCTGGCGTCGTGCTGGCGCTGGCGTGGCCTTTCTGTACGGTTCCAACACACTCTTGCAGGCGCTTTTGACTGGGATTAAATTCGTGTTTTCGTTTTCGAGGGAGAGCGGAAACCATGCACGTCAACGGCGTTGTCGAACCAGATCAATTGGCGATGCTGACGACCATTTTGGAAGAGCATTGCCAATCCTGCGGCATCCCGGCTGATAGCCTAGATCGCGAGAACCTAGCCGCCCGCATCGTGACGCTTTTTATGTCCGGCATGACCGGCCTTGACGACCTGAAGCGGGCGCTTTCCGGCCAGAGCGACAACGCTTAGAGGCCGAGCCGGGACGAGGACCCATTCCATTTGAGAAGACGAGCTTCACGCAGGATGGAGGCGCGATCGAAGCCTACAAGCGATACAATCTCACGTATCTGCTGCTCTGTAGCACCCGATTGGCTTGCAAGTTCGCGAACGGCCTCGGCCGACAGACTGGGTCTTTTGGGCTCAGTTGCCATAACACCATGCCTCCTGCTGGGGCAGGAGTGCGATGGTCGCTCCCAGGCGTCAACGCCCGTTGCTGTGTTGCTGACGATTTGTGTTTCTACGCTTTCGTACAGGAAATGAATAGCCGTTCCTCGCCTTCATCGCCTCGTGCGCCGTCGTGCTGGCGCTGGCTTGGCTGTTCTGACGCTCATGTGAGTTGCGGCGCTTGTGGTGAGCTTGCTACCCTGCCAAACCATGGATCGGACGCTGAAAATCACCATCCTCCTGGTATTGTTGGCAATCATCTTGGTCATAGGTGCCATGTGGCTGTTCGAGCCACCGCCTGTGATCTCGCGATTGTAAAACGGAAGTGGGCGGGGCGGCCCGGCTGCCGGGGGCAATAGGTGGCCGGCGCCACTCTTCGTTGGGAGATTGCCTGAGAAGGCGCCGGCCGAGCGGTCCACCTGAGGGCCGCCGCATATTCAAAATGCAGAAGGATTAGGCCTTTCGCAGCCTCACGCCAGCGCCGCCACGGTCCGGACGCGTCGCAACAGGCCTCAGCAACTTTGTCGTTGCGAATGCGGCAATGAGCGCCTTGTCCTCAACAACAGTCTCAAGACCGGCAACAGTTGCTCGAGCGGCTGTCACTGCTGCCGCTGCTCCCGCTCGATGTAGACGCGGTTGGCGGTGCGGGTGGAGCCTCGCCGCGTGGTGCTGTCATGCAGCCAGTCAAAAGTAATGCCGAAAACAGGATGAAAAGGCGCATATCGATAACCTCCTTTGGTAGGGTTTTCCATTGTCTGGCGCTTCGCGAGGTTGCGGGGTAACTCCGAGGAACTGAGGCAACAGGCCGTCGCCCCGCTTGGCGTACGTGGAGGGCAATCAACAGCGATATCATGGCAAGCCTCCTTTGTGAGGCTTCCAGTGTCCAGCCGATCAATAGCCAACGCCACCCGTTTCCTGACGCCTTTGGCAGACGACCGTAAGCGGTCTGGCTTTTGGATCAGCCGGCACCATCATGGCCGCCCTTCCGTAGCCTCACACCAGCACCGCCGCCATTCTCGGGGATGAACTCGACGCCGGGCGCTCGCCTTCATCGCCTCGTGCGCCGTCGTCGGCGCGCTGATGTTGCACTGAGGAATGAGGCGGCCCGGCTGCCTGGGGGTCGAGGGGGACAGGCAGCCGAGCCATGCCGGAACTCCTCCCGGCAGTTGATCATGTCCTCTATTAGCGGGAATGCAAATACGCACTTTCCTTCCTTGCCGCATGCGCCGTCGTGGGCTGGCGCCTGGCGCGGCCTGGTCGGCTCATCGATCGGTGGCGGCGACTCCTGAACGCACCTTACCCCGCAAAACGATATTGCGTTTCTACATTGGTTTACGTCGGTGGATTGCGCACTCGATCTTCCAGATCGCGCTGCTTTTCTTCTTTCGAGGCCAGCCGGTTGAAGGCGTATTCGGCAAGCATGGAGCCGGCGAATATGATCAGGAGCGGCGCGGTCCACGTCCAGAAGGAATGCAAGGCAAAAAAGGCCAAACCGGCAACAGCGGCCGAAACCGCAAAGATCGCGAACCGGATCGTCTGGGCCATCTTACTCCCTGTCCAAATTAGGAAGGATCGAGATCTTCGGCTAAGGTGTCAATCGGCCTTTTGTGGCCATAGCTCGATCCTTTCTGTTGATCGCAGCAGTCATGCAGCGGGCCACAGGCAGGCGCCAGGATGCGATGGGAAACGCGCGCTGGCGGGGCTGCCTTACATGGCGCTGGCGCTATACCGGTGACGGGCTTTCTTGGCAGGTTCTTGTTCGGCGCGAGCGTGGGCGCTCCTCATGATCTTGAGGGCTTCGTCTCGGGTTAGGCCGCACTTGCGAGCATAGTACTCCGCTTCGCGCGCAAGCTCGCGAACGGCATCGCTTTCAGGGTTACGCTTCGGTTTCTTGGCCATAAGCTCGATTGTGACTGATTCTGCCGGTCTCGTCCCGTAGTGCTAGAACTTCACCGGCCCGGTCCCGTTCCATCGAATGAACGTGGCATCGCCACGTCAATGTTCGATCCCGTATTCATTCGGCTGCTCTCTTCGGCAGGTAACCTTTGTCCCGCAGGTACATGGTCAAGATCTTCTCGACCATCGACGACACTGACCGCATGTCGTCTTTTGCCGCACGCTCTAACGGTAACAACAGCCAAGCGCATTGGGGAGGCTCCAGAGCCACGGCGCCAAGCCAGGACGAGTGCGAGGCCGAAAACGAGCATGGCGGCGATGTGCTGGACGAGCCGCACGACAGGGAGGCCGACGAACCCTCCCTTGCCTGGACCGAAGCAGTCAACCAAGTGCGCCGGCTGGAGACGGACCCGAACATCTGGCTGATCGAGGATGGCGAGCAGGATGGCGGCGACATGCCGGAAGGCGGCGACGAGCGGGAGCATCCTGACCACTACTGATCATTCCGCAAGCGAAACGACTGGCCCGCTGCCTCACGGTGGCGGGTTTTTTTCTGCGGACAGCAGCGCTCCTATTTGCCGCCTACGCGGGGTTATAATCCGGCGCGTCATAGGGTCGGGCAACAGCCCACCGCTCGTCCAACGCCAAGATTTAAGATATAGAACATATTCGGGCAGATCACCCGACCTGCCCGATTATCGAGGGAGGATGTCTTATGCCAACGTTCATAGTTACAGGGTCCTATTCAGCCACGGCAGCGATGGGAATGATTCACACTCCATCAAACCGAGAAACGGCGGCCCGTGCCATCTTTGAAGCAGCAGGCGGGAAACTGCATTCTTTCTACGTCACGACGGGCGAAAATGACTGGATGGCAATCACGGAATTCGGGGACGGTGCTGACCTGATCCCCGCACTTCTCGTCGTCGGCGCAGCGGGAGCAGTATCGAATGTCAAAACCGTGCGAGCGTACACCGGCGCGGAGTTCAAGGCGGCTCAAGAGAAGGCCGGCAAAATCGCTTCTTCCTACAAATCCCCGGCAAAATAAGCAGTGGTGCACCAGCACGGGCGAGTAATTTATCACGCTGATAAGTCTGGCCCGGCGGCTTCGGCTTCCGGGCCATTCAGCCTGCAGTATAGCCAAGCCACGCCAGGACGACAGCTACCGGGAGGGCGACCCAACTGACCCACACCGGGACCGTTGTATGCCCGATGACGACCTGAAAGCCTGTGGCAAGCCGCACGACCTGCACAACGGCGGCGATGGTGAAGATAAAACCGACAAACATCGCATATTGAGAAGCGGTCATTGCAGCCTCCTTGGCGCTGTGAGACGAGTTCCCAACTTACTCCGTTAACTCAGGTTTCTCAATCGTCGTCGGGTTTTCCGGCCTGTTATGCGGGAATCGATGGCGGCGGAATTGGCCCGGCGGCATCGGCTTCCGGGCCTTTTTGTTAGCGGCGTTCCTGACCAAAGTGGAGATAGAGCAGGCCGGCGCACAGGATCAGACCGCTTCCAGCCAAAAAGATCAATCCGATGGAAATGACCCAAACTAGCACTCGCTGCCTGTCGGTCATTCCGTTGTACCACGATTGCATAGGCAGCCCCCGATTTTCGCGAACTGGGTACCACTCAATTGGGGATTAGCCAATGGCTCGCTGCAGGTGGTGGCGGGCATCAGTTCAGCTAATGGCAGGTGTAAGGCGGCTGCCACGGACACCTGAGGACGCCGAGCCTTTTTCAAATGGTTTCGTCCCCATGGAGAGGTCGAAGAACTCCCAATATAGGAGATCCAGGTCAGCGGACGTTTTGCGAAGTGACTCTAGGTCGATCTCTACACTGACAGGGTTGAGAATGTTTTTGGGGCTGTCGAACCTCATGTGCAGCACAGCCAACCGGTCAGGCGCAATGAGATTATCTGAAGAGATAGAAAAATTCAGCCGTCCATGAGCGAGCATGTCGCGCACATCTTTAAGGGTCAACATCCGCTGGAACGTAGCTTCGACCATGCTGACGGAGAGGCCGCGCTTGGAATTTCCGCGCGAAAGGACTTTCCGAATGTCCTTCATCTTTGTTGCGATCGGTTGCTTCATCACTTTCGCGATGCGATCGTCGATCTTGCCGGAACTGACGCCTTCGAACGCCACCTCACTCAGTACCAGCAGGTCAAACTGCTGTTCGACATAAGACCACAAGGCGAGAATACGACCTATCTCGGCCAACATGGCGTCCGACGGCAAGGGGACAGACGATATCGTATTTTGCCTATGAATCATGTTGCGTCCATGTCGCGTGGACCTGCCGATAGTCGCCTTGGCGCCGCTTTCCACGCCCCTATTTTGCTGGGTCGCAGTCCGCATAAAATGTAGAGGCCATCGGGATTTCTCCCATCGAAGCCTTGGTAAGCTGATTGACCACCAAGCCAGTGTCGAAGACAGTGTCCATCATCGCCACGCCTCCAAACACGTAGACCAGCACGGTATAGGGTTGCGCCCGATCATATCTGTTGACGACCAGCCCTTCCGTTGTCTCATTGCCAAAGACAACCTTGGCGATGCCGCCTATCACTGGCTCGAAGATATAAATTGTTTCACCGTAGCGAATTCGATCCACATCGGTTTGGAAACCGGCAGCAAGTCGCGATAGCGAGACACCCGCCCACACTCTCGCCGAACAGTGAACTACTTTAGTTGGGTTCTCTGCCGCCAACGAGGATGCGGCGAAAGAGAAGGCGATGAGCGAAGCGATGGGACCCATCCACCTAGCTTTTTTCAGAAGTCTCACAGTGTGGCCCCCAGCTCGAAAAAGAAACTGGCAACATTGCAGGAAAGAACTGGCACGGCAATGTAGAAGGGCGGCGGGTGCGTTAGCCAGCGGCCGGTGTTCTTCACCTGTGTTCCTGATTATGCGGGAATCGATGCGCGGCGAAACGGTGGAGCGGTCTGACTTTCAGTGCCGCTGCCGCTGCGTCACGGTGGCGGGCTTTTTACGGTAGGAAGGTCACCTCGTGCCCGCATTCGCGGCACTTGAACAAATCGCTTTCACCTCCGCTCACTTGGCAAACCATGGGCTCGTGCTTTGCTCGGGATATCCAACAGCGCGGGCATTGTGGCGCCTCGTCTATGATGGGCTGATACCTATGCACGCGGCTAGCCGCAGAGGCAGCGTTGTCCAAATTGGATTTCAGTTTTGCCCCAGTTTCATCGTGAAGGGCCATCTTGTGCCGTAGTGTTCCGGCCTTCCGTTGCTCCCTGAAAGCTAACTCTGCGGCCTCGGCCTTGAGCGTTTCCCTTAGATCGACCATCCCTCCCCAGGCAAAGCCCCCATGTCGCGTGGACCTGCCGATAGTCGCAGGGTCGCGGCCAATTGCAAGCAAGAGGATTCGCGGAGGGATATTGGCCAAAAATTGGACAGGTGAGGGGAGATTTTCGCTAAGTGCTTGATTTAACTGGTACGCCCAAGGGGAATCGAACCCCTGTTACCGCCGTGAAAGGGCGGTGTCCTAACCGCTAGACGATGGGCGCGCTCAGACGAAGCGGCTTATACTGGCGTTGTGCGCAACCGGCAACCCGTCAGGTGCCGCCTTGGACAACTTTTTTCCAGCCTGCCAAAACAGGGATGTTGTCGCGTACGGCAAGGCGCCGGTGTGCTGCCAATCATGCCGAGTGGCGGCCCTGCCAAAGTGGGCAAGGGTAAGGGAGGGAAGACTTTGGTCTGGGCAGGGCGCATGCCATGGCGATCGGCGGAGACGCGCCTATCGCTTCGTTATCCACGGGCGGAGCAAAGGAGCGAAGTGACGCTGCACGGCGCGACTAGCCGTCGCCGCCGCTGCGCCTACGGCAGCGCCAGTTCCAGTCGCGTTCGGGGCCGACGTCGACGTGAACGGATTCGGTGTGGCAGTAGGTGCCGACGCCGCCGCGGCCGGGCATGCTTCTGATGTAGTTCGCCAGCTCCCATTTCGAAACGCCGGGGACCTGGATGTCGGCGGCGGCGCAGTACATGTGCAGCGAGTTCTTGGCGCCATTGGCGCGGCGGTTGCGGGCCGGATCGCGATAGCCTGATGTCACCATCATCTTGCGGCCGTAGTGGCCTTCGATCGTCTTCAGCACGCGGACCAGCGACGGCTTCAGGCAAGCCACATCGACGCTCTCGTTCTGCTTGAGCAAGCCATTGGGCGCCAACCGCGCCATGCCGGCGGCGGACGCGACCTGATAGGAGCCGCCGATTGGACCCTCGTCCTCGTTGAGGTCGACGTCGCTCTCGTCATCGAGGCCGGATTTGCGCTTGATTTCGAACAGGGCTGTCTGGCGCACGCCTGGCAGCGCATCGCTACCGGTGATGTGGCCGCTTTCGCCACCGGTCGAGGCCAGTTGCAGCGGCTTTGCCGTGGAATCGGCCGAGGCCAGTGTGATGATCGGTTTTACGGCTGCTGGCGCCGGCTTGGCTTGCGCCGCGGGCAGGTCGCCCGACCTCGTGTTGATGAGCGGGGAAGGCGCGGCCGAGGCGGGCGTGGCGCCAAACATCGAGGCCAGGAAGCCTTTTTTCTTCGGCGCGTCGGCCTGCGGCATCTCGCCTGCCGTCACGTAGACCGCATTGTCCAACACTGGCGCGGCAGACGGTTTCGGCGCGTTTACGCCGGCATCGGCGGCGGCAATCTGCTGGGCAACCGCGTCGTTCTGCTGCGCCGTCTGCGCCGGCTGCTGCAGGGACTGCGGGGTTTGTCCCGCGATCGTCTCGGTGCCAGCCGGCGTGGTCAGCGGAAAGGCGGCCTGCGGGTTGGCCACGGGCACATAGGCGACCTTTTCAGGGAGTGCCGTATCGCTTGCCGTCATCACGGTCGTCTGCTCGGTCGTGGTCTGCGTCGAATCGACGACGGTGGTCGACTTGCCATTCGAGGCAGCGCTTATGTCCGATGCGGTGGCATTGTAGCCGGGCATTCCAACCGACATCGTCGGGTCGCCGGCCGAGGTGCAGGAGGCCAGAAGCAGGGAGCAGAGCGCTGCCACGACGGCGCGGCGTTCTCCCTTTGCGAGGCTCCATCCTGCTGATTTCAAAGTCAAATTCCCCCTCGATGTCCGGTCGGTATATCCTTGGCGCGGCCCTGATATCGGTGCCAAGTGACCGTTGTCTCCGATCCGGAAACGAGACCTGTGTCAAATCCGCAAGCCTGGAAGTATTTTTGCAGTTATTGCCGAATTACGGCCGCGCGGTGGTTGACGACACCATTTCGCCCGCTTTTACCGGCCCGTCAACTCACCAGACATTACAGTCCGTTACACACGCACTTTCACATAGGTGCCGGGGGCATCGCCCAAGGTTTTCATATGCTTGCCGGGTTTGCGGGCCGGAACGCGGGTGTTGTCCTTGGCCTCTATCCAGCTTTGCCAGTGCGGCCACCACGATCCGGGATGGTCGGTGGCTTTGGCTATCCACTCACCGAAATCGCCCGTCGGCGTCCCTCCGGTCCAGTACTGGTATTTGTTGGATGCCGGCGGATTGACGACCCCGGCGATATGGCCCGATCCCGCCATGACGTATTCGACCTTGCCGCCGAAATATTTCGAGCCGAGGAACACCGAAAGCGCCGGCGCGATGTGATCTTCCTTGGAGGCGAGGTTGTAGATCGGGATGGTGATATCGCCGAGCGAGACCGTGTGGCCCGCCAGTTCCATCATGCCTTGCGAGAGGTTGTTCTCGAGGTAGCAGTTGCGCAGGTAGAACGAATGATTGGCCGCGCCCATGCGGGTCGAATCGGCATTCCAGTAAAGCAGGTCGAAGGGCAGGGGATCCTTGCCGCGCATGTAGTTGTTGACGACATAGGGCCAGATCAGGTCGCCCGAACGCAGCATGTTGAAGGCGGTCGCCATCTTGGTGCCGTCGAGGTAGCCCTTTTCGCTCATCGACTTTTCCACGGCCGCGACCTGCTCTTCGTCGACGAACACTTTCAGGTCGCCGGCATAGGTGAAGTCGACCTGCGTGGTGAAGAAGGTGGCCGACTTGATGCGGTCGTCGCCTTCCCGCGCCATCAGCGCCAGTGCCGCCGCCAAAAGCGTGCCGCCGACGCAATAGCCGATCGCGTTGACGTCCCGCTCGCCGGTGGCCTTCTCGACCATGTCGAGGCCGTATTGCAGGCCCTCGCGAATATAGGCTTCCCAGCCCTTGGCGCCGTGGCGCTCGTCCGGATTGATCCAGGAGATGACGAAGACGGTGTGGCCCTGTTCGATCGCCCAGCGGATGAAGGATTTCTGCGGGTTGAGATCAAGGATGTAGAACTTGTTGATCCATGGCGGGCAGATCAGCAGCGGCCGCTTGAGCACCGTCTCGGTCGCCGGATCGTACTGGATGATCTCGGCGACGTCGCTGCGGCCAACCACCTTGCCGGGGGTGGTGGCGATGTTCCTGCCGATCTCGAAGGGCGAGTAGTCGGCTTGGCGCAGCTTCAGGTCGCCCTTGCCGGCGGCGATGTCCTCGGCCAGCATCTTCATGCCGCGTACCAGGTTCTCGCCGTTCGAGGCGACGGTTTCGCGAAACAGTTCCGGGTTGGTCAGGATGAAATTCGACGGCGAGATGGCGTTGGCCACCTGCTTGACGTAGAAGCCGGCCTTGTGGCGGGTGTGCTCGTCCAGACCGTCGGCGTGCTCGACCAGATCGGCCGCCCAGCGCGAGGTGACGAGATAGGCCTGCTTGAGAAAATCGAAGAAGGCGTTGCGGCCCCATTCGGGATCGAGGAAGCGCTTGTCGCCACGTTCCGGCTTCACGGCATCTTCGGTGGCTTCCGCGGCATTGCTGGTGCGCTGAATGGCGTTGGCCCAGACGGTCATGTAGCCGGAGAACAGCCGCGTCTGCGCTTCCAGCGCGCGCTGCGGATCGGACAGCCAGTATTCGCTGAGCTTGGAGAAGGTCTTCACCATGTCGACAACAGGCTCGGCGACGTGATCGCGCACATCGCCTTTTTCGCGCGGCTCGGCCCATGCGGAGGCCGCTTTGCCGGCTTGCTCGATCATGCGCGCCATGTTCAGGGCGAAGCGTTCCGGGTCCTTCACCAGATATTGCTCGACGGTCGAAGGCTCGTCATCTTCCGCTTTGCCCGAATCGGGTGTCTTGGACATGGTTCGCGGGGTTCCTCCCGAAGCGTTTTCTTGACATATTAACATGGGACATCCGACGGGGTCCAATCTCGCTCTACCGCGGCTGCCAAGGAAACAATATGACGATTAACATTGGCGAGACTGTTTTTTTCGGTGCCGGACGTTTTTGCCGCATTGGGGCGGCAATCGTCCTCATTGGGATTGCCGGCTGCTCCAGCACCGGCGGCCCGGCGCCTGTGACGGGGGCGAAGGATACCGGCACCTTTCCGAACCTGAACATCAAGCCGCAGGTGGCGGCGCCGCAGTTCACCGACGCCGAGAAGAACGCCAAGCTCGCGCAATTGAAGGCCGATGAGAGCGCGCAGGCGGCAAAGAACGGCAAGCCCGACGTGGCCGACCAGGCGGCGCTCACTGATCTTGCCAAAAAGCATGGCGACGAAACGCTGAAGCAGATCGAAGGCAAATGCGATCCCGCCCTCGACCCTACCTGCAAATAAGTATATAGCGCGCGCCCAAAGCCCTTAGATATCTGGCCCCTTTGCTGTCTGGAACTGCCATGGAAGAATTTCACAAGGTTCGCCGGCTTCCGCCTTACGTCTTCGAGCAGGTCAACCGGCTCAAGGCCAGCGCCCGTTCGCGCGGCGCCGACATCATCGACCTCGGCATGGGCAATCCCGATCTGCCGACACCCAAGGCCATCGTCGACAAACTGTGCGAGGTCGTGCGCGATCCGCGTACGCATCGTTATTCCTCGTCTCGCGGCATTCCGGGCCTGCGCCGCGCCCAGGCCGCGTACTATGCCAGGCGCTTCGGTGTGAAGCTCAACCCCGACACGCAGGTGGTGGCGACGCTCGGCTCGAAAGAGGGCTTCGCCAACATGGCACAGGCGATCACCGCCCCTGGCGACGTGATCCTGTGCCCCAATCCGACCTATCCGATCCACGCCTTCGGCTTCATAATGTCGGGCGGCGTCATCCGCTCGCTGCAGGTCGAGCCAGACGACGGCTTCATCCCGGCGCTCGAGCGCGGCGTCCGCCACTCGATCCCGAAGCCGCTGGCGCTGATCCTCAACTATCCGTCGAACCCGACGGCGCTGGTCGCTTCGCTCGATTTCTACAAGGACGTCGTCGCCTTCGCCAAGAAGAACGACATCATCATCCTGTCCGACCTTGCCTATTCGGAGATCTATTTCGACGGCAATCCGCCGCCGTCGGTGCTGCAGGTGCCGGGCGCGATCGACGTCTGTGTCGAATTCACCTCGATGTCCAAGACCTTCTCCATGCCCGGCTGGCGCATGGGCTTTGCGGTCGGCAACGAACGGCTGATCTCGGCGCTGACCCGGGTGAAATCCTATCTCGACTACGGCGCCTTCACGCCGATCCAGGTGGCAGCGGCACACGCGCTCAATGGCGACGGCGCCGACATTGCGGAGGTGCGCGACATCTACCACAAGCGCCGCGACGTGATGGTCGATGCCTTCGGCCGCGCCGGCTGGACCATTCCGGCACCCGCGGCATCGATGTTTGCCTGGGCGCCGATCCCGGAGCCGTTCCGTCATCTCGGCTCGCTCGAATTCTCCAAGCTGCTCATCGAACACGCCGACGTGGCGGTGGCGCCCGGTGTCGGCTTCGGCGAACATGGCGACGATTTCGTGCGCGTGGCGCTGGTCGAAAATGAGCACCGGATCCGGCAGGCGGCGCGCAACATCAAGCGCTTCCTGTCGGCCAGCGCCAAGCAACCCAACAATGTGGTGCCGCTTTCCGCTCACCGGTAAGTTTGCCGCAGACAATTTCGATCTGACTTGAGGGACGTCGCCGGCCATGGCTGAAGCATTGCGTGTTGGAATTGCCGGTCTTGGCACGGTTGGCGCGTCCGTGGCGCGCGTGCTGCGCGACAAGGCGGCGGAACTGACCCGGCAATGCGGGCGCGACATCGTCGTCGCCGCGGTTTCGGCGCGTGACCAGAAACGCGATCGCGGCGTCGATGTCAGTTCGGCAAAGTGGTTCGACGATCCCGTCAAGATGGCGCAGACAGCCGATATCGACGTGTTCGTGGAACTGATCGGCGGCGACGAGGGGCCGGCGCGGTCGTCGGTGAAGGCGGCACTCGAAGCCAGCCGTCATGTCGTCACCGCCAACAAGGCGCTGCTCGCCAAGCATGGCGTGGCGTTGGCCGAGATCGCCGAGAAGCGCGGCGTGCTGCTCAACTACGAGGCTGCGGTGGCGGGCGGCATTCCCGTCATCAAGACCATGCGCGAGGCGATGGCCGGCAATTCGGTCAACCGCGTGTTCGGCATCCTCAATGGCACCTGCAACTACATCCTGACCCGCATGGAGGCCGAGGGCATCTCGTTCGACGCCTGCCTGAAGGACGCGCAGCGGCTCGGCTATGCCGAGGCCGATCCGACCTTCGACATCGAGGGCCACGACACCGCGCACAAGCTGTCGATCCTGACCAGCCTTGCCTTCGGCACAAAAATCGCTGCCAACGATATCTACATGGAAGGCATTTCCAACATCACCCAGGCCGACATCCGCGCGGCCGGCGATCTCGGCTACCGGATCAAGCTGCTGGGCGTTGCCCAGCGCACCGACAGCGGCATCGAGCAGCGCGTGCACCCGACCATGGTGCCGACCGCCTCGGTCATCGCGCAGGTGCACGGCGTCACCAATGCAGTGGCGATCGAGACCGACATATTGGGTGAATTGCTGCTTTCCGGCCCCGGCGCCGGCGGCAACGCCACGGCCTCGGCGGTCATCGGCGACATCGCCGACATCGCCAAGAGCCGGCCCGGCTTCCAGCATGGTCCGGTCTTCGGCCGGCCGGCGAAGGAACTGAAACCCTACAAGAAGGCGCAGATGCGCAGCCATGCCGGCGGCTACTTCATCCGGCTGACCGTGCATGACCGCATCGGCGTCTTTGCCGCGATCGCCAAGCGCATGGCAGACAACGACATTTCGCTGGAATCGATCGTCCAGCACGCGGTCAACGGCGAGGCGGCGGCGCAGAAGACAGTGATCCTGGTGACGCACGAGACGACCGAGGCCGCCGTACGCAAGGCCGTCGACGGGATCACCAAGGATGGCCATCTGACCGACAAGCCGCAGGTCATCCGCATCGAGCGGGCAGGGTAGCTTCTCCATTCAGGTCGCCGCGCGGGAGAGGAATCCCGCCGGTATTGCGCGTCGGTCTGGTGGCAAGCCGCCACGACCGACCGGAACGAATTCGCTTGGGCACCGTTTCCTTGGTCAGCAACCAAAGGAACCGCTTCATGGCCGATACCAACAAGTCCGACAGCCCCCACATCGACGACATCCAAAAGACGCTGGAAAAGCAGATCGCCGAACTGCGCAAGGAGATCACCAAGATCAACAAGAGCATTTCGGCGCGGAGCGCGGAAATGCTCGACGACGCCAGCGAGCAGGCTTCGGATTTGTACGATACAGCCGCAGCCCGCGCGTCGCGAACCGCACAGCAGTTGCGCAGCCAGGCGCAGGCGGTGTCGGATGTCGCGCGCGACAATCCCGGTACGACGACGGCTGTGATCGGCGTGATCGGCCTGCTCGGCTTTCTGGCCGGCCTCGCCATTGGCCAGTCGATGAACGACAACTCGCGCCGCTGGTATTGACCGCGGAGTGATGGAGCCGGCCTTGCCGGCTCATTTCTCTGTTTTCAGCACGTCATTGCCAGGAGGGCACCATGGCTTCATCGATGTTGATCAGCATCCTGATCACGTTCCTCGTCATCATCCTCGTTCTCTATCTGGTTCAGCGCCTTCCGCTGGACGCCCGGATGAGACAGATCGCCCAGATCATCGTCATCATCATCGGCATCATTTCACTGCTCAAATACCTTGCGGTTTTCTAGGCCGCAGCGGCTCGATTTTCCACTTTACAAGCCGGCCCGGTTCTTTACGACCGGGCCGGCCTCGTTTCAAGAATGCGGTTTAATCGATTGATATTGCTGGTTATTCGATAAAAATCCTGTGAGGTCTTGCCGTTGTCATGCTCGTTTGACAAAAGAGACGCGCCTCCGGCGGGAGGCCGCATATCAACGAGGAAAATTGCCAGATGAACGTGGCCCAGAACATTGTCGCCGGCCTTGACCGGATACTCACCATGGAGCTGGTGCGCGTCACTGAACGCGCCGCCGTCGCGGCTGCCAGGCTGCGCGGGCGCGGCGACGAAAAGGCGGCCGACCAGGTCGCCGTCGATGCCATGCGCCAGGAGCTCAACCGGCTTGCCATCAGGGGCACGGTGGTGATCGGCGAGGGCGAGCGGGACGAGGCGCCGATGCTCTATATCGGCGAGGAAGTCGGCTCGGGCAAAGGCCCGGCGGTCGATATTGCGCTCGATCCGCTCGAAGGCACGACGATCTGCGCCAAGAACCTGCCCAATGCGCTCGCCGTTATCGCGATCGCCGAGAAGGGCAGCCTGCTGTTCGCGCCCGACGTCTACATGGACAAGATCGCCATCGGTCCCGGCTATGCCGACGGCGTCATCGATATCGACGCCTCGCCGGCCGACAACATCGCCAGCCTTGCCCGCGCCAAGGGCGTCGCGGTGTCGGACATCACCGCCTGTATCCTCGACCGGCCACGCCACACCAAGCTGATCGACGCCGTGCGCGCCACGGGTGCAGCGATCCGGCTGATCGGCGATGGCGACGTCGCCGGCGTCATCCACACCACCGATCCCGATGAAACCGGCATTGACATCTATCTCGGCACCGGTGGCGCACCGGAGGGTGTGCTGGCAGCGGCGGCGTTGCGCTGCACGGGCGGCCAGATGCAGGGCCGGCTGATCCTCGACACGCCGGAAAAGGTCGCACGCGCCGCCAAGATGGGTATTTCCGATCCGAAGCGGGTCTATCGGACGGAAGACATGGCGCGCGGCGATGTGCTGTTTGCGGCCACCGGTGTCACCGACGGCAACATGCTGGCCGGCGTCAAGTTCGGCCGCAACACCATCACCACCCACACGATCGTGCTGCGCTCGTCGTCGCGGACGGTGCGCGAGATCAAGGCCAGGCACCAGGATCTGGATAAGTTCTAGCTTTCTTCCCGTTGTTGGCTTAGGCGCTTGCGGACCAGCATCGCAGTTGTTAGCCCTGTGGCTGCGTCGGATGACGCAGGCCGCAAGGATTTGAGGATGAAACCGTTCGACTGGCATGCGGATGCGATTTCGCGTGCCACCGCTGTCACGAAGTCCTATCGCAACACGCAGAACGTGCGCCGCTTTTTCACCCGCGAATGTGGCGATGCGTTCAGGTTCGACCGGCCGTTCATGGCTTGGCTCAAGGACGGTGTGGACAAGACCATGGGCGACGCGGCCGACGAATGGCTTCGGCGCCAGGCTGAAAAGCGGAAAGCGTAGTTTTCTTGGCATCTTCCCCGACGGTGCATCACCGCGAACCGCTTGGCTTTGCCTGCCTTAGGCTGTTGCCTGTGCATGTCGTTGTCCCAAAACCGCTGCACAGTTTTGGGCGACATGCACTATCCTGCGGCCAACCATGAGTTGGCAAACCGCATGACCGGCGACAAACGCCTCTTCCTCGATGTCAGGCAGTCGGCTACCGGGGTTTCCTGGGAGCACCGGCTGACCGAGCGGCAGGACATGGTCGCGCTCGCCATCGCGCAAGGCCACGGCGTGCCCGACATCGTCGCGCGGGTGCTTGCCGGTCGCGGCGTCACCGCCGAGCAGACCGAGAGGTTTCTCGACCCGACGATCCGCGACCTGTTGCCGGATCCGGCGTCGCTGACCGACATGGACAAGGCGGCGGCCCGCATCGCGGCTGCGGTGATGGCCAGGGAAAAGGTGGCGATCTTCGGCGACTACGATGTCGACGGCGCTGCCTCGTCGGCCTTGCTGAAACGGTTCCTGGCGCATTTCTCGGTACCGTCGGAAATCTATATCCCTGACCGTATTTTCGAGGGTTATGGTCCCAATCCGGATGCGATGCGCGAACTGGTTTCGCGTGGCGCGACGCTGATCGTCACTGTCGATTGCGGCACCAACAGCGCCGTTTCCATCGACGCCGCCAATGCAGCCGGCGCCGATGTCGTCGTGCTCGACCACCATCAGGTCGGCGGTGCCTTGCCGGCGGCAGTTGCCGTCGTCAATCCCAACCGCGATGACGACCTTTCCGGACAGGGCCATCTCTGCGCCGCCGGCGTGGTCTTCCTCGCCCTTGTGCAGACGGCCAAGATCCTGCGCGGGCGGACAGTAGATGCCACGCCGCCGGACCTGCTTTCCCTGCTCGATCTCACCGCACTTGCCACCGTCTGTGACGTGGTGCCGCTGACCGGCGTCAACCGTGCTTTCGTGGTCAAGGGACTGCAGATGGCGCGCCAGCAGAAGAACGAAGGGCTGGCTGCACTTGCACGGGTGTCGCGCATCGGCGAGCCGATTAGCACCTTCCATCTCGCCTATCTGATCGGCCCGCGCATCAATGCAGGCGGGCGCATCGGCGATGCCGCGCTTGGCAGTCGCCTGCTTGCCACCGACGATCCGGTCGAGGCCCGCACCATTGCCGAGACGCTCGACCGGCTAAACCAGGAACGGCAGATGATGGAGCAGGAGATGCTGGCAGCGGCCCGCGCCGAGGCCGATGCCGAACTTGCCGGCGGCAACGGCCCGGCCATCGTCGTCACCGCCAGCAACAACTGGCACCCGGGCATTGTTGGCCTGCTCGCTTCACGGCTGAAGGATCATGCGCGCCGGCCGGCCTTCGCCATCGCCTTCAATGCCAGCGGCACAGGTACCGGCTCGGGCCGCTCCGTATCGGGCTTCGACCTCGGCCGGCTGGTGCGCGAGGCGGCCGATGCCGGGCTGATCATCAAGGGCGGCGGCCACGGCATGGCGGCCGGAATCACAGTGGAGCGGGCGAAGCTTGGCGAGCTCCGGGCATTTTTCGAAGAGCGGGCGGCGGCCGACGTGTTCCGCCTGCAAGGCGAGGAAAGCCTGGCGATCGATGGGGCACTTGCCGCCGAAGGCGCGACGCTCGTCCTTCTCGACGCGCTAGAGAAAGCCGGACCGTTCGGCGCCGGGCATGCGGCGCCGGTCTTCGTGCTGCCGCGTCACCGGCTCGCAGATGCACGGCCGGTTGGCACCAACCACATCCGCGTCGAGCTGCAATCGGACAGCGGCGGCCGCATACAGGCGATCGCCTTTCGCGCCGTCGATACCGCACTTGGCGAATTCCTATTCAAGAACCGGGGCAAGACGGTGCATGTCGCCGGCTCGCTGTCGGCCAACTACTGGAACGGCAACCGTACGGTGCAATTTCGCATCATTGACGCGGCACGTGCGTAGGGTCACCGTGGGGCGGCCTAGCTAGTTTCCGTCCACAAACGCCAATATATTGATATTATTACGTGAATCGGAGCTTTGCGTAAGCAAGGCCCGGCGGTTTCAGGTACACTTTGGTTTCATGCCACTGATTCCAAAGCACAATCTGCCACCGCCGGAGCCGACAATGCGCCAAGAACGCACCGTCCAAGCGAGCATATTCGATCTTTTCGCCACACACGAGATCGGCCATGAACTGAAGGCGATGTCGCAATGGCTGGATGAGCATCGCGACCTACTCGGGCTGGTGGCGCGGGACCTGTGTCGAGATGGCGTCAAGGCCACTGGACGGCAAGGGTTGCCCGCCGAAGCAGTGTTGCGTTGTGCGCTGCTCAAGCAATACCGCCAGCTGAGCTATCAGGAGCTGGCGTTCCATCTTGAGGACTCCGCCTCGTTTCGTGCCTTTGCGCGGATGCCATGGTCGTGGAGTCCGCAGAAGTCGGTGCTGCAAAAGACGATCAGCGCGATCAGGCCCGAGACCTGGGAACAGGTCAATCGGACACTCCTGTCGGGCGCTCGGCAGGCGAAGCTCGAAGACGGCACGGTCGTGCGATTGGACAGCACCGTGACCTCGGCACTCATGCACGAGCCGAGCGACAGTAGCCTGCTTTGGGATGCCGTGCGGGTCATGGTGCGCCTTCTGAAGCGGGCCGATAGCTTGGTCGGCGGCGCTGGCGCATCATGGCGCGATCATTGCCGCGCAGCCAAGAAGCGCGCCCGCAAGATCCAGTTCACGCGCGGCCGACCCAATCGCGTCCAACTCTACCGCGAACTGATCGTAATCACTCGCGCGACCTTGGCCTATCTGAAGGAGGCGACCGAGCGATTGGCCGAGGCGAGCACTCCGCCGCCCATCGCACTGTGGCAGGCCCAGGTTCGTCACTATCGGCCGCTGATCGAACGCATCATCAGACAGAGCGAGCGGCGCGTGCTGGCCGGCGAGCCGGTGCCGGCCCGCGAGAAGTTGGTCAGCCTGTTCGAACCGCATGCCGATATCATCGTCAAAGGCAGCCGCGACACCGAATACGGCCACAAGCTCAACCTGACCTCCGGCAGGAGCGGCATGATCCTCGATCTGGTCATCGAAGCAGGCAACCCGGCCGACAGCGACCGCTTGCTGCCGATGCTGGAACGCCACATCGACATCTATGGTCAAGCGCCGCGGCAAGCCGCCGCCGATGGCGGCTTCGCCACGCGCGACAACCTGGTTAAAGCGAAGGCGTGGGGCGTCTCCGACATGGCATTCCACAAGAAAGCCGGCCTCAGGATCGAGGACATGGTCAGAAGCAAGTGGGTCTATCGCAAGCTACGCAACTTCCGCGCCGGCATCGAAGCTGGCATCTCTTGCCTCAAACGTGCTTACGGCCTGGCTTGCTGCACCTGGCGCGGCCTCGACCACTTCAAGACCTACGTCTGGTCCTCGGTCGTGGCCTACAACCTCGTCCTCTTCATTCGCCTCAAAGCGACCTGACGCCGACCAGGCATCGCAGTCGCACCCGCACCGGCCAATCCGGTCGCGGGGCGTGCGCCTAATCGCGCTCGTAGCACCGCTCTGACCAAACCAGCGCCGGTAGTTCCGTCGCATGCCTTCAAATGCTCTGCCAACCGAGGATAAGCGATTGTAAACGCTGTAAAAAACGCAGGTTTATGGACGGAAACTAGCTAGGATCGTATTTGCTTCCGAAATTCGCCTGGCGCCATTCGCGTTGGTCGGCGCGCGTCATGAGCCTGTTTCCTTGCCTTGGAAGACGTGAATCAGGCGAGAACGGACTGCAGCCGGGTCAGTTCACCGATCTGCGCCATCGTCGCCTGATAGCCGAGGCTGATCGCCTCTTCGGCGCGGTGGAATTCGGTCAGGCCGACATGGCTGAGCTTCGGCTGCAGCGACATGTCGGGCGGATCGCCGGCAAGCCTGGCGCGCGAGATGCGGTCCTGGATGATGTTGAAGGCCTCGACCATGACGCCGGTGATGCCGAGCCGCGTCTGATGCGAATGGTGCTCGGGATCGACCCGGCCGGGCCGCGGCGCATCCTTTTCGATGACCAGCTCGCCGGCGCTGTGCTTGATGACGGCGGCGCGGCCGAACAGATCGTAGTGGAGGTTGACCGCCACCACGAGCGGCTGCTCATAGGCGCGGCAGACCGAAACCGGCACCGGGTTGACCAGCGCTCCGTCGACCAGCACGCGGCCGTTGCAATTCACCGGCTCGAACACGCCGGGCAGCGCATAGGAGGCGCGCATTGCGGTGATCAATGAGCCGCTCGACAGCCAGATTTCGTGGCCAGTGCGGATTTCGGAGGTGACGGCGACGAACGGCTTGGCCAGGTCCTCGAAACGAATGCCGGCCATGTGCTCGCGCAGTCGGGCGTCGAGCTTCATGCCGCCGAACAGGCCGCTGCCGCGCAGATTGAGATCGAGCAAGCCAAAAATGCGTCGCTTGGTCAGGCTGCGGGCGAATTCTTCCAGTTCGTCCAGTTTGCCTGAGAGGTAGCAGCCGCCGACCAGTGCTCCGATCGACGTGCCGGCGATCATCGAGACTTCGATGCCGGCCTCATCGAGCGCGCGCAGCACGCCGATATGCGCCCAGCCTCTGGCGCAGCCGCCGCCCAAAGCGAGCGAAATACCGGTTTTCCTTGGTGGTTTTGTTTCGGATGCGCCGCCCGACGAGGACAGGCCATTGGCCTCCCTGACATCTGGTTTGTTACGCAATGACGCCCACTCGAGCATCATGATCTCCCTTGTCCCACGGCTAATATAAGGGCGGGCCGTATCGAAATGGTGAATCTATGTGACTTGGATCAGGCAGGAGGTTCAAGCTGATGGTTTCCGATACGTGGTTTCCGCATCGAACAGCGGCTTGCTGCCGTCGTCAACAAGCGTCCCCTTGCCGTCGACCAGCCCCACCGTCCGATAAAAGCATGAACGTCGACCCGTGTGACAAGTTGCGTCGTGGCCCAACACTTTGACGCGCAGCCACAATGCATCCTGATCGCAATCGGTGCGCATCTCGACGACATGCTGAAAATTGCCTGACGTTTCGCCCTTCTTCCACAGCGCGTTGCGCGAACGCGACCAGTAGTGGGCGATGCCTGTCTCCAGCGTCAGCGCCAGCGCTTGCGCATTCATGTGCGCAACCATCAGCAGCACGCCGTCTTCGGCGTCGGTGACGACGACCGTGACGAGGCCGGTCGCGTCGAAGCGCGGTGAAAACACCGCGCCTTCCTCCAACGCTTTCTTGTCCGACGGAGCTTTCGGAAATTCCAGTGCCGACATCGCCGGTCCTTATCTAGCGATATTGGCTAGGGGTTTACAGCCCGCCACCGCGCACCATTGTGACGAAACGAACCTGCTCTTCGGGCGTGTCCTTGAAGACGCCGGTGAAGGTCGAGGTGAGGGTGGTTGAGCCCTGCTTGCGGATGCCGCGCATGGCCATGCACATGTGCTCGGCCTCGATCATGACGGCGACGCCGCGCGGATTGAGCACATCCTGGATGACACCGGCGATCTGCGCCGTCAGCGCCTCCTGGGTCTGCAGGCGATGGGCAAAGATATCGACCACGCGCGCGATCTTGGACAGGCCGACGACCTTGCCGTCCGGCAGGTAGCCGACATGCGCCTTGCCGATAATCGGCACCATGTGGTGTTCGCAATGCGAGTGGAACTGGATGTCCTTGACGATGACCAGGTCGTCATAGCCGGCGACCTCCTCGAAGGTGCGACCGAGCTCTTCCGACGGGCACATGTCGTAGCCGCCGAACATTTCGCGGAAGGCCTTGGCCACCCGCTTCGGTGTGTCGACCAGCCCTTCGCGGTCCGGATTGTCGCCGGTCCAGCGCAAAAGCGTGTGCACGGCGGCCTCGACTTCGGCTTCGCTCGGCCGATCGGTGACCGGCTTCTCCATATAGGCTGACTGGGGCATGAGTTTCTTGATGACGGCATCCATAAAGGCGTCTCCCGTAGTCCCTCTCGGCGGAGGAACGAGTTGAACGGACCACGACCTTTCGGTGTCAGAAACTTGCCCGGTTTCCAGCCCGTAAGTGGCGTGAACTTCCCGGCAAGGACACTGGCTTTCGTTGTCTTGTCGATACCGGACTGCCAGCATTATATAAGGTCATGACGAGCGAAAGGAAGACACGACAGCGGCAATCGCTGTTCGCTTGGCGGCGACGGATTGGAAAATAATGATCAACGACGTCTATAATGCGAAAATTCTCGGTTTTGCCGGAAACATCGCCCGCATCGGCCGCCTCGACCATCCTGACGCGACCGCAAAGGCGCATTCCAAATTGTGCGGCTCGACCGTCACCGTCGACCTCACGATGGAGGACGGCGTCGTCACCGACTTCGCCCACGACGTGAAGGCCTGCGCGCTCGGCCAGGCGTCATCCTCGATCATGGCGCAGCATGTCGTCGGCGCGAGTGCCGAGGAATTGCGCGCGGTGCGCGACACTATGCTGAAGATGCTGAAGGAAAATGGCGCCCCGCCTGACGGCCGCTTCGCGGACCTGAAATATCTGGAACCGGTGCGCGACTACAAGGCGCGGCATGCCTCGACCATGCTGACCTTCGACGCCGTGGTCGACGCGATCGGCCAGATCGAGAAGAAGCGCGCCGAAGAAGCGGCCTAGACTTCGCTATCCTCGGTCCCGCGAAGCTCTTCGACAAGCCAGTCCGCAAAAATCTCCGCCTGTCGGCTCAGGCGCTGGAAATCAGGCGCGACAAGCCAATACGCACCATAAGGTATTTCCATCTCAAATGGACGAACCAAGAGCCCGGCCCGAAGGTCTGCGCCGTTCAGGATGCGGTCGCCCAAAGCGACGCCGTGCCCGAGTTTCGCGGCCTGCATGGCAAGCGCTGCGTCGGTATAAAGTGGTCCTCTCTGCTGGGCGAGATCTGGAAGGCCCAGTGCCTGAAACCATGTCGCCCAGCCATCGCGATTGTAGTCATGGAGCAAGGTATAGTGCCGCAGGTCGGCCGGCGATGTCAGAGGCACGCCCGACGAGAGCAACTCCTGTGCAAGGACCGGGGTAACCAGAACGTCGACCAGATGCCGCGCTTGAGTGCGCGGCCAAGACCGGGCATTCGCTCCGTATCGAATCGCGATTTCTGCTTCGTGTCCGCGAAACTCTATGAGCCGAGAGTCCGCGTCGACTGAAATGTCGATCTCGGGGTGGCGCTGCTGAAACGAATTCAGTCGCTGTATCAGAAATTCGCCAGCAAAGGACGGTTCGACGCTGACCCGCAAAGGGCTCTGGGCCGGCTTGCTCAGAACCTGTGATAGCTGGCGATCGATGTCGTCAAAGCTGGTGGTTAACTGAGTCAGGAGAGTTCGCCCTGTTTCCGTCAGTTCAACCCTGCGATGAAGCCGCTCGAACAACGGCCTGCCGATCAGCACCTCTAGTTCTCTTATTTGCCGGCTGATCGCCGCCTGCGAGACGAAAAGCTCCTCGGCGGCCTTGCTGAAGCTCAGATGCCGGCCCGCCGCCTCGAAGCTCCTCAGTGCCGTCAGCGGCAGGCGTCCGCGCTTCATTCGCATAACCTCAGATTATCCGAAGTGGAAATTATACTCGTTTGAAGGCGAGGGCCAGCGGCGGTCTAATCCGCGTCAAAGGAGACACGGTCATGATCCAGATACTGAGCATCTTCGGCGATGTCATGCGGATCGTAACGTTCCAATGGCGTGACGGCAGACCGCATGCAAAGCGCCGCGAAGAGCCGGTCAGTCCTGATCGGTGGGCGCCTTCGGCCGGCCGGCAGCCGTTTCGCCGTTTCCGACCCTGATGGCATGGCGAGTGGGCAGAAGGGATTGCGTTCTCCAGCCGAAGCCCACATCTATCGCGTGGGAGACGCGATTGTATCGAGCATGGTCCCTGGACAAACGGTTTCCGTTTGTCAGAGGAAACCGGTTCCACTTTCGGGATCATGCTCTGGAGCGGAGACTGCGGTGGGTCACCAGCACGGGCATATCGCCGGACCGCCAAAGCGCGGCCGCAACTGGCCCGGCCCGTGGCGCAAGACGCCCGGCCGGCTCCTGGGAACGTCGCTCGTGCGCCTGTACCAGCTGACGCTGTCGGGCTTCGTCGGCAATTCCTGCCGGCACCTGCCGACCTGTTCCGAATATGCGCATGAGGCGATCGCCCGCCATGGTCTGTGGGCCGGCGGCTGGATGGGATTTTTCCGGGTGCTGCGCTGTGGGCCCTTCGGGACGCATGGCATCGACCTTGTGCCGGAGGTGCTGGCGGATCGCTACGTCTGGTTCACGCCGTGGCGGTATTGGCGGATCGGCAATAAGCGCGGCCAGGCGCAGGGCTGATGGAGCTGCCGAGGTTTCTGTTTACGATCCGGTAGGGTTAACGCGAAGCTGCACAAACACTGCGCATTTGAGACAAAATCGAGACAAGAGACCTCGCTAAGCCGCTCTCGGACCCCCTTCTGGAGAGCATCAAATGCGTAATATCGACCGTCTTCCCTTCATCTTTGCCGCGATCCTGTTCCTGCTCGCCTGGCTGCTGGGATTTCCGTTGCGCGCGCAATCGGCGCCGCTTGGGGATGTGCAGTGTACGCTGATCCTCGACGCCGCGAGCGGCAAGACGCTTCACCAGGATGGTGTGTGCGACCAGAGGTTCAGCCCGGCTTCGGCGTTCAGGGGGCCGCTGTCGCCGATCGACGCGCGCGGATGATGTGGCCGCCGGAGTTGGTTGGCGCTCGCCTTGGTGCCCTGGAAAAACGAGCGGCGATATCGCCGCTTTCGAGATCTTCGATTTCATCGAACCCAAGGTCGAAGAGTGACTTCGTCAGTTCGCCAGGGACGAAAAAGCTGATCCACGGCTCGCCGACAGAAGCGACGCGTGCCGCGTAGAAAGCCAGGGCGGCCTGTCCGGCCGCATCGCGATTCTCATACGGTTCGCTGTAGTCGAACACCACCTCCGAACCCGGGGTGGTGGCGATGTAGGACAGCGTGCTGAAGATCGCGCCTTTCGTCAGGTATGGCACGACCCCCAGCCAAATGAAGAAGCTTGGCTCGGTCGACTTCAAGCCGGCGAATGCCAGTTCCTTGGATAGACGCTGCCGCTCGAAATTGACCGGCACGAATGTGGTGGTGGGCGGTTCGGCAAGACCGGCATCGGCGATGCACCTGCGTTTCCAGGCTTGGGTTGCCGGATGATCGACCTCGAACACCAAGAGATCCGGGTACGGATTGCGCAGCGAAAACGTGTCGAGGCCGGCACCGAGCACGACGAGCTGGCGGATGCCACGACGCACCGCCGCCGCCAGCCAATCCTCGGCTATGCGGGCGCGCGCCGCCACGAACAGGCGCATACGCTGGCTGTGGGCATCCTCTTGCGCACGCTGTTGCTCGACGGGAGCACCTTCACCGAGAATCGCAATCGCGTATGGGTCGCGAAACAGCGCCGCCTCGGGTGAAATCTGATGGAGAGCCCTCAAACGCGCTACGCGCAGGGCGGTTCGGCTGGGGGATGCGTCTTCCATGTCGGGGATTCCAAGCCATGCCGGCGATATTCGCAAGCCTTGACGACCGACCCGCGACATCTCTGCCGACGTTTCCTGACGGCCAGGCCAATCAGCGCTCTTTACCTGGCGCGGCGCTGCCTCTAAAACCCGCCCGCCGCCGGACGCATCCGGCTTTACCCCCATGCATGTCGCCCAAAGCGTGGCACACTCTGAACGACATGCAGTTGACCACCCGCGCTCGTTTGCGGGACTGGATAGGAGAACTCCATGCTGAATTCCGTTTCCCTGACATTTCCCGATGGCTCCGTCCGCGAATACGACGCGGCGATGACCGGTGCCGGGCTTGCCGAATCGATCTCGAAATCGCTGGCCAAGAAGGCGGTCGCCTACAGTATCGACGGCGTCGTGCGCGACCTCAGTGATCCGCTGGGCAAGTCCGGCAAAGTCGAGATCGTCACCCGCGACGATCCGCGCGCCCTGGAGCTCATTCGTCACGACACCGCACATGTGCTGGCGGAAGCCGTGCAGGAATTGTGGCCGGGGACGCAGGTGACCATCGGCCCGGTGATCGAGAACGGCTTCTATTATGATTTCGCCCGCAACGAGCCTTTCACGCCCGACGATTTCCCGGTGATCGAGAAGAAGATGCGCGAGATCATCGCGCGCAACAAGCCGTTCACCAAGGAAGTCTGGTCGCGCGACAAGGCGAAAAAAGTGTTTGCCGACAAGGGCGAGCGCTACAAGCTGGAACTGATCGACGCCATTCCCGAGGATCAGGACCTCAAGATCTATGCGCAAGGCGACTGGTTCGACCTCTGCCGTGGGCCGCACATGGCCTCGACCGGGCAGATCGGCAATGCCTTCAAGCTGATGAAGGTGGCCGGCGCCTATTGGCGCGGCGACAGCAACAATCCGATGCTGACGCGCATCTACGGCACGGCCTGGGCCGACCAGGCGCAGCTCGAGGCCTACCAGACGATGCTGGAGGAGGCGGAGAAGCGCGACCACCGGAAACTCGGCCGCGAGATGGACCTGTTCCATTTCCAGGAAGAGGGGCCGGGCGTCGTCTTCTGGCACGCCAAGGGCTGGAAGATGTTCCAGAACCTGGTCAACTACATGCGCCGCCGGCTCGACGAACAGGGCTATCAGGAGGTCAACGCGCCGCAGGTGCTCGACAAGAGCCTGTGGGAGACCTCTGGCCACTGGGGCTGGTACCGCGACGCCATGTTCAAGGTGACGGTTGCCGGTGACGATACCGACGACGACCGCGTCTTCGCACTGAAGCCGATGAACTGTCCGGGCCATGTGCAGATTTTCAAGCATGGGTTGAAGTCTTATCGCGATCTTCCCGTAAAGCTTGCGGAATTCGGCAATGTGCATCGCTACGAGCCATCCGGCGCGCTGCATGGGCTGATGCGTGTGCGCGGCTTCACCCAGGATGATGCGCATATCTTCTGCACCGAGGAGCAGCTTGCGTCGGAGTGCCTTCGCATCAACGATTTGATCCTGTCGACCTATGCCGATTTCGGTTTCGACGAGATCAGCGTCAAGCTGTCGACGCGGCCGGACAAGCGCGTCGGCACCGACGAGGCGTGGGACCACGCCGAGGCGATCATGGGCAGCGTGCTGGAGACGATCAGGACGCGATCCGGCAACCGGATCAAGACCTCGATCAATCCGGGCGAGGGCGCCTTCTACGGGCCGAAATTCGAGTATGTGCTGAAGGATGCCATCGGCCGCGAATGGCAGTGCGGCACGACACAAGTTGACTTCAACCTGCCGGAGCGTTTTGGCGCCTTCTATATCGGTTCGGATTCCGACAAGAAGCAACCTGTCATGGTGCATCGCGCCATCTGCGGTTCGATGGAGCGGTTTCTCGGCATCCTGATCGAGAACTATTCCGGTCATTTCCCGCTGTGGTTCGCCCCGCTGCAGGTGGTGGTGGCGACGATCACGTCGGACGCCGACGATTATGCGACCGAGGTGGTGGCAAAGCTCAAGGCCGCCGGATTGTTGGCGGAAGCGGATTTGCGCAACGAGAAGATCAACTACAAGGTCCGCGAACACTCGCTGGCCAAGGTTCCGGTGATCCTCGTCTGCGGCAAGCGCGAGGCGGAGGAGCAGACGGTCAACATGCGCCGGCTGGGCTCGCGCGACCAGGAATCGCTTGGCCTTGCCCAGGCAATCGCGCAATTGACCGAAGAAGCGGTCACGCCGGACCGCAGGCGCAAGCGCGCTGCCTGATCTGCATGGTCCAGACGACATGGCGGTGGAGCGATCCACCGCCATTTTCATATCCCTGTCACGCCAACCTTGTAACGAGCCCTTATGCTCAAGCTGAAATTGCGCGAACGGTCCTTTCCCGAGCTTTCCTATGCCAATCCGCGCCAGCCGGCGCTGACGCGCTGGTTCATTCATTCGGTCGAGGGCCTGTCGGGTCGCGACCGTTACACCGCGCTTTATGATTTCTGGCGTCGCCAGGTCGTGCCGACCGGCGAGCGCGTTTTCAGCCGCATGCTCGACCTGATCGACGTCCGGGTGCGGACAGCGGATCAATGGCCGCCGGCGCAATTGCCGGATACACCGCTGGTGATCGTCGCCAACCATCCGTTCGGCATCGGCGACGGCATCGCCGTGCTGTCGCTGGCAGAGCAGCTGGGGCGGCCGTTCCGGGTGATGATCCACAAGGATCTGCTCAAGATCCGCGAGATGGAGCCTTATTCGCTGCCGATCGACTTTTCCGAGACCAAGGACGCGCTGAAGAACAACATGGCCGTGCGCCACGAGGCGGTTCGGCTTTTGAAAGAGGGCGTCACCATCGTGGTGTTTCCGGCCGGTGGCGTCGCCACCGCGCCCAAGGGCTTTGGCCGGGCACGCGACCTGCCGTGGAAGATGTTTCCGGCCCGTCTCGTCCAGGACGCCAAGGCGTCTGTCATTCCGATGCATTTTTCCGGGCAGAACGGCCGGCTGTTCCATCTGGTCAGTGGCCCGATGAACATGGCCGAGAGCGATGGCCGCCTGGCGAAATTCGTCGGCAAGGCGTCGCTGACGCTGCGCACGTCGCTGCTCATCCGCGAATTCGCGCGATTGTCCGGCAAGGCGATCGAGGTCCGCGTCGGTGATGTGCTGAGCTGGAGCGAGCTGGAGCCACTGCGCGACCGCAAGGCATTGCTCGACCGCCTTTATCGCGGCGTCTTCGACCTGGCGCCAATCGTGGCGCGTCGCCGGCTTCCGTTCCTGCCGGCACGGACCAAGCTGGCGGCCTGAGGTCGGCAAGCCTGCAGCGGAAGGTTAATCAGCACCTTCTTCGGGATCAATTGCCGCGGCCTCGGTGGCCAGAACCTCGATTTCCTGGTTCTGTCCGGCAACTACCGTAAAATCCTTCTGGTAGATGCGGTCGCGGTTCTTGGCAATGATGGTGTAGTCGCCCTCGGCGAGGACCATCGAGGCGAAGGCGCCGACGGATTCCTTGATCGGATCGCCGGATTCATTGAGCAGCGACCAGGACGTGTCGGCGATCGCCTCGCCACCGGTTTCGCGCACCAGCTTCATCGTGATCTCGGCGGCATGATGCTCGACGGTGGCTTCGGTCAGCTTGCCGGCCTCGACCCGGATGTCGGAGCGGATGACCGCGTTGACCGCGCCATAGGTCGAGACGACATGGTAGGTGCCGGCGTTGAGCCGCACGACACTGTTGGGTTCGACATCGGGTATGATCAGCGCGCGCTCGCCATTCGGCGCAGCGGTGCCTTCGTAGATCGAGAAGCGCAGGTTCTTCGGTGGAATGCGCACCCCGCCGGACAGAACCGCGTCGAGCTTGAGGCCGCCGGCGTCGAGCACGAGGCTTTCGCGCTTGGCGTCTTTGCCGACCACGGTGATGCGTTTGGTGGCGCCGGCCCGGCCATAGGAGGCATGAACCAGGTAACTGCCGGGTTCGAGCTGGAAGACAGCGGTGCCGCCATGCGCGGAGGCGACCATCGGCAATTTGCCGTTGACGGCCTCGGGCTTGAAGACGCGCCAGACGATACCGCGGGTGATGTCGGCGCCCTTGTCTGTCAACTGGGCGGACAGGGTAATGGCGCCGCCGCTGCCGAGGGCCAGCGACCTCTCGCCTTTCGGCGTCGCGTAGCTCGAAATTCCGGGAAGCTTGAGATTGCTAACGCCATCCGCGTTCTGTGCCATGGCGAGCGAAACCGGCGCCATGAACAGCAAGGCGACCAACCAGACCAGGAAAAGACGCAGTGTCCCCTCAAACATACCTTGCGTTGAAGCCCATGGCGGTGGCAATTTCAAGGCTTAAGAGTCCAACCGATACGACTCTTCCGTCCGGCGCGCCCCGCGCTATTGCCCGAGCCGCCCGAATTCCCGATGGTGCGCTCCAGCTCAAAACAGAATGTTTTAGGAGACTTGCGCCCATGGCGTCGCCGATCATCGATTTCCTGCTGACCCGAAACTCTGCACCGATCCCTGATTTGAAGGAGCCGGCGCCGAGCGACGCGGAGATCGCGATGATGATCACTGCTGCCTCGCGGGTACCCGACCATGGCAGGCTGGAACCCTGGCGCTTCATCCTCTATCGCGGTGACGCCCGCGTCGAGATCGGCAGGCAACTGGCAGCACTTGCCGAGCAGCGGGAGGGGCCGTTGCCGGAAGGCCGCCGCAACCAGGAACTGGCGCGGTTCTCGCGCGCGCCGCTGGTGATCGGCGTGGTGTCGATCCCAAGGGAGAATCCGAAGATCCCGCAATGGGAGATGTTCCTGTCGGGCGGCATGGCGGCGATGAACTTGATGATGTCAGCCAATGCTTTGGGCTATGGTACCAATATGATCAGCAACTGGTATTCGGATGTGCCCGAGGGCAGGGCGCTGCTGGGGCTGGCGCCGCAGGAGCGCGTCATTGGCTTCGTCCATATCGGCTCCTATTCCGGCCCGGCGCCGGAGCGGCCCCGGCCCGATCCGGCGAGGCTCTATGCTGATTATTCGGGGCCGTGGGCTGGCTGAAATGTTCTACGAACCTTCAAAGGGCCACGGGCTGCCGCACGATCCTTCCAAGGCGATCGTGGCGCCGCGTCCGATCGGCTGGATATCGACGCTGAACGGGGCCGGCGAGATCAATCTCGCGCCATACTCGTTCTTCAATGCCGTTTCGACGCGGCCGTTCATCGTCTGGTTTTCCTCCGAAGGTGAAAAGGACAGCGCCACCTTCGCGCAGGAAACCGGCGAGTTTGTCGCTAATCTGGTCAGCCGCGATCTCGCGGAAAAGATGAACCGCACGTCCGTCGACGCGCCGCGCGGCGTCAATGAGTTCGCCTATGCAGAGCTTGCCATGGCGCCGTCACGCCTCGTCGCGCCGCCGCGCGTGGCGGCAGCACCGGCCGCGCTCGAATGCCGGGTGACGGAAGTCTTTCGCCCAAAGGCGCTGGACGGATCGGCGACGAGCGCTGTCGTCGTCGCCGGCGAAGTGGTCGGCGTGTACATCGACGATGCCTTCCTGACGGATGGCCTGTTCGATATCACCAAGGCCGGCAATGTCGCTCGTCTCGGCTACATGGACTATGCGAGCGTCAACGAGGTGTTTCCGATGCGTCGGCCGCGCTGGAACAAGGACTAGGCTGAAATCCCGGCCGCCTTGGCCCGCGCCAGAAGCCTTTCGGCCAGTCGCAGATGCGGGCGGTCGACCATCTTGCCGTCGATGCCGACGACGCCGGGATTTCCCGCAGCCGCGAAAGCCGCGACGATTGCCGCCGATTGTCTCAAGGCTTCGGCCGAAGGCGTGAAAGCTGCGTTGATGACGGGCACCTGATCGGGGTGGATCGCCATCTTGCCGGTGAAGCCGTCGCGTTCGGCCTCGGCGCATTCCGTTTCGAAGGCCGCCATGTCGCGAAAATTCGGGAAGACGGTGTCGATCGCCGCAACCTCCGCCGCACCCGCGGCAAGGATGGTCATGGTGCGAGCCAGGCGGAACACGTCGGTGTAGCCGCCGCGCTCGTCGCGGGCCGTGCGCGCGCCGATCGCCGCCGACAGATCCTCGGCGCCCCAGGTGAGACCGGCAAGCCGTGCGCTTGTCCCGGCATAGGTGGCCGTCGCCAGCACGCCTGCCGGGGTTTCGGTAATGATCGGAAGGATTTTGATCGCGCCGTCGGCAAGGCCACTTTCGGCCTCGTGAACCCTGAGCTTTGCCGAGAGATGCTGCACATCCAGGCCGCTGTTCGATTTTGGCAGCATGATGCCGTCGGGCCCGGCCGAAACAACAGCAGCCAGATCGTCATCCGTCATGCCGGTCGACAGATCGTTGACGCGCACATAGATCACTGAGCCGGTTTGCGCCCTGCGTTCGGCGATGAAGCGCGCCGCGATTTCGCGCGCCAGCGCCTTGTTGTGCGGCGCCACGGAATCCTCAAGATCGACGATGACCACGTCGGCGCCGGCGCCAAAACCCTTTTCCAGCTTCCGCTCGGAATCACCGGGGACGAACAGCAGCGAACGCATCAGCCCGCCTTCTTCAGCATCATCGCTTGCCTCGTGCATTTGGCGACGAGATCGCCGTTCTGATTGTAGGCCCGATGCTCGAATTCAACGATGCCGCGGTCGGGCTTCGACTTGGATTCGCGCACCGAGATCACCGTCGTTTCGACACGGATGGTATCGCCATGGAAGACCGGGTGCGGAAACACCGTTTCCTTCATGCCGAGATTGGCGACCGTGGTGCCGACGGTGATGTCGTTGACCGAGATGCCGATCATCAGGCCGAGCGTGAACAGCGAGTTGACGAGCGGCTTGCCCCATTCGCTCTTGGCGGCAAAATCGAAGTCGATATGCAGCGGCTGTGGGTTCAGCGTCATCACCGAAAACAGCATGTTGTCGCTCTCGGTGACGGTCTTGCGCAGCGTGTGCTGGAAGACATGGCCGACGACGAACTCTTCCAAATAAAGCCCGGCCATATCCCGCTCCTCTACTGCCTGTGGGGTTGATAGGCGCTGCATTCAGGGCTCGCAAGCCAGTTAATGAACATGGTGAACCGTTCGTAAACCTTTTCTGCCTACCGTCTGCATGGGGCCAGGAGCGTTCTGGCAAGGGGCGTAAGCAGGCGGCAATGGTTGTTTCGCATTTTTTGAGATGGATTTGCACCGCCAGGGTCTCGGAGCGCGCCGCCGCGGCCAATGCGCTGGCTCGGGCCTACGTTAATTCCGACCTGCCTTTCGAGGACCGCTGCGCCGCCGAGGCGGCGCTGACGCTGTTGCTTGACGACGCTTCGTCGAAAGTGCGGCTGGCGATGGCCGAAGCGCTGTCGATGAGCCAGCACGCGCCGTTGCAGATCATCAGCGCGCTGGCCTGCGACCAGCCGGAAGTCGCCGGCGTGGTGCTGGCACGTTCGCCGCTGCTTACCGACGCCGATCTGATCAACCGTGTGGCCAGCAGTCCGAAGGTGACGCAAAAATTGATCGCCGACCGGCCGTTCGTTTCGATGGCGCTGTCGGCGGCCATCGCCGAGATCGGCGAGGCGGAAGCCTGCGCCGTGTTGCTCGCCAACAGCGGCGCCGACATCGCCTTGCTCAGCTTCCGCCGCATGGCCGAACGCCACGGCCATCTGCCCTTGGTGCGCGAAGCCCTGATATCGGATGCCCGCCTGCCTGCCGACTGCCGGCACATGCTGCTCGTCAAACTCGGCGAGATGCTGAAAACGTCGCCGCTGGTCATGGCCTTGATGGGCGCGGCGCGAGCCGATCGCGTCATGCGCGACGCCTGCGTCAAGGCTTCGGTGACGCTGATCGAAGGCACGCGCCAGGAAGAACATCCTGCGCTGATCGAGCATCTCAGGCTGCGCGGCGACCTCACCGCGAGCTTCCTCATCCGCACCATCACGCATGGCAAGGTCGATTTCTTCGGCTCGGCGCTGGTCGCGCTCAGCCAGCAATCCGAACAAAGGGTGAGGGCGCTGCTGGCCGGCGGGCACGATGTGGCTCTGCAGGCGCTGTTTCGCAGCGCGGGTCTTGCCGCCGTCACGCATGCCATCATCCTGCGCGCTCTGAAAATCTGGCGCGAGGTGGCCAACGGCAAGCGTGTCGCCGGCGTTCAGGAGGTCAGCTGGCTGATGCTGAAGGAATTGGGCGGACAGTCAGCGCAAAGCGATCTCGCCACACTGGTCAAGTCGATCCATCTCGATGCGCTGCGTGAGAATGCGCGTGGTCACGCGCTGGCGATCGCCGCGGCCTAGCCTTTATCCCTCGCGAAGAAATCGGGAAAATCCTCCATCGCCGCGGCAATGATGCGCAGCGATGCCGCGATCTGCAGCATCTCGCCGGTGGCGTTGCGCTGCGCGATGCTCGTCGCATACTGCCGGGCGACGGCGACGGTCGACGTTTGCGGATCGCCGGGAGCGCGGAAGAGCAGTTCCCGCGCCAGCCCCCTCAGACAGTTGGCGATCGAATGCGCGGTCTCGGATGGGATGGCATGGCCTTCGCTTGCGTCGCGCAGCCGCAGGACTTCCAAGCCGACGGTGACGGCGGCGACGCCGCCGCCCAGAACCGTATCGCCTTTCCTGCCGGCATTCTGCACCAGCGGCATCAGTTGGTTGATGCGGTCGTAGGCTAGGCTCTCGAAGGCCGAACGCCTCGGCACGCGCTCATGCAGGCAAAGCCGCGCCAGATCTTCGCGCATGGCGCGCACGATGCGGTTGGCTGCAAGCCACGGATCGGCGGGCAGCACGAGGATGAAGACACCGATAGCCAGCAGGATGCCGACCAGGACCGACGCCGAACCGGCGAAGAACGGGGCGGGATCGTAGGCCATCGCCTGGTGCGGACTGAGGAAGGCGAGGAAGTTGATGGCGAAGGCCGTCGCCACGCCGACATGGCGCGGATTGGCCATGGCGAGCGCCGTCGGCACCAGGATCGGCACGACAAGCAGCATGAACCAGCCGAAGCCGGGCAAAGCGGGCAACGCGACCTGACCGACGAGAAAGGCAAAGGGAAGCGCCAGCAGCGTTCCCTTGAAGAAGCCCCAGGACACTTGCACGGGGTCGGGGCGAGCGGCAAACAGGCTCGACACGACGGCAACGAGAATGACCGTGCCTGCGGTTTCCGACCATTTCGTCGTCAGCCAGAAGGCCGTGACCAGCAAGGTGGCAAGAGCAGCGCGCACGGCATTGCGCGATGCGCCGGCGTAGTCACGGTGCACCACCAGCGCGGGTTGCCTGCTGCCCCGGACAGGACGGGTGACAGGCGCGCGCAAGGCGTCGAGGCCGCGCAGCACCTGCTTGAGCGCCTCGGCGAAATCGGCGGCGATGGTGAGGCGGGTGATGGTGCCGACCCTGTCGTCGCCCTGATCGGCCGAGGCATCGGGCATTTGCCGGGCCTTGACCGAGATCGCGTCGAGCCGGGCCACCCAGGGTGCGGTGTCGTCCAGCGCGCCGGGTTTAGCCGCCAACTCGCTAACCAGAGCCTGCAACTCCGAGCGCACCGGAATGAGTGCTGCGTTCTTCGGGGCAGCGTGCGAATGCAGCGCGCGCGCCGCCGACAGGGCCGAGAGCAGTTGCCCAATAGTGCGCCGGACCGGATGGGCGCGCGGCGCGAAGCTCGCCGTTTCGAGCCTGGCGTAGGCGCGCATCTCGCCAAGCGTCTGGGTGTCGGCGACCAGCTTTCGGTGCATGCCCGACAGGATCGCCGGATCGCCGCCGGAGAATGCGCCGCCGGCATAGGTGGCAAGATCGAGGATACAGCGTTTCAACCGCGAGATGATGGCGTCGCTGGCCAGTTTCGGCAGGATCAGCCGGCTGGTCAGGCCGGCGCAGACAATGCCGAGCACGATTTCGGCACAGCGCGCGACCGCGAGGTCGACGATGAGGTGCGGCTGTCCGAAGGCAGGCAGGCCGATGATCATCGCGGTGTAACCGGCAAGGGCGGCACCATAGGCTTCGGGATTGCGCAGCAGCGACGAGACGAAGGTGCAGATGCCGATCCAGACGGCAAGCACCGTCACAAGCACCCAGGGGCTGGTGCCGAAGATCGTGGTGATGCCGATCGCCGCTATGCCGCCGGCAAGCGTGCCGAGCAGCCGGTAGAAGCCCTTCGCCAGCACCATGCCAGCGACGGGCTGGGCGACGATGAACACCGTCATCATGGCCCACTACGGGTGGTCGAGCTCAAGGGCGTAGGCGACCAGAAGCGCGATCAGGCCGGCCGAAACGGTGCGCAGCGAGAAAATCCAGTCCGAACGCGTCGGTTGCGTCAGCCCGGCCAAACTGGTTTCGAAATAGCCTTTCAGCCGCGCCCAGGTCACATGCCGGTCTCCGCAAGTCGAGCCTGTTATGGACCGGCTGGCGGCTAGATATCCAGCACTTCCGTCTCGGCGAATTCGGCGCGTTCCTGGATGAAGCGGAAGCGGGCTTCAGGCTTGGTGCCCATCAGCGCGTCGACCGCGTCCTTGGTCGCGGCCTCGGCGTCGATGACATCGATTCGAAGTAGCGTGCGCTTTTTCGGATCCATGGTGGTTTCCTTGAGCTGCGCGGCCATCATCTCGCCCAGACCCTTGAAGCGGCCAAGTTCGACCTTGCCGCGCCCGGTGAACTCGGTGCGCAGAAGCTCGTCCTTGTGCGCATCGTCACGGGCATAGGCGACCTTGCCGCCTTGCCGGATCGAGTAGAGCGGCGGCACCGCCAGATAGAGATGGCCGCCACGCACCAGGGCCGGCATCTCCTGGTAGAAGAAGGTGATCAGCAGCGAAGCGATGTGGGCGCCGTCGACGTCGGCGTCGGTCATGATGATGACGCGGTCGTAGCGCAAATCCTCGTCGCGGTATTTCGACCGCGTGCCGCAGCCGAGCGCCTGGATCAGGTCTGAAATCTGCTGGTTGCCGGCAAGCTTGTCATTGCCGGCGCTGGCGACGTTGAGGATTTTTCCGCGCAGCGGCAACACGGCCTGGCTGGCACGGTCGCGTGCCTGCTTGGCCGAGCCGCCGGCCGAGTCGCCTTCGACGATGAACAGTTCGGCGCCGGCCGCAGCATTCTGCGTGCAGTCGGCGAGCTTGCCCGGCAGCCGCAATTTGCGCACCGCACTCTTGCGTGACACCTCTTTTTCCTGGCGCCGGCGCACCCGCTCGTCGGCGCGCGCGATCACCCATTCGAGCAGCTTCGAGGCTTCCTGCGGATTGTCGGCCAGCCAATGGTCGAACGGATCGCGGATCGCGGTCTCGACAATGCGAATTGCCTCGATCGTCGCCAGCCTGTCCTTGGTCTGGCCAACGAATTCGGGCTCGCGGATGAACACCGACAGCATGCCCGCCGCCGAGATCATGACGTCTTCCGAGGTGACAATCGAGGCGCGCTTGTTGCCGACGAGATCGGCATAGGCGCGCAGGCCGCGCGTCAACACGTTGCGGAAGCCGGCCTCGTGGGTGCCGCCTTCGCCGGTCGGGATGGTGTTACAGTAGGAATTGATGAAGCCGTCGCCGCCGAACCAGGTCACCGCCCATTCGAGCGAGCCATGGCCGCCTTGCCTGTCGCTCTTGCCGGCGAAGATTTCGCGCGTCACCTGGAACTCGTCGCCAAGCGATGCCTTGAGATAATCCTTGAGGCCGCCGGGAAAATGGAACTCGGCCTTGGCCGGCGTCTGGTCCTTTTCCTTGATCAGCGTCGGATCGCAGGTCCAGCGGATTTCGACGCCGCCGAACAGATAGGCTTTCGAGCGTGTCATGCGGTAGAGCCGCGCCGGCTCGAACGCAGCGCCCTTGCCGAAAATCTGCTCATCGGGGTGGAAGCGGATCTTTGTGCCGCGCCGGTTGTGAACCTCGCCCAGCTGTTCCAGGCCGGTTACCGGCACGCCGCGCGAAAAGCGCTGGCGATAAAGCTGGCGGCCGCGCGCGACCTCGACCTCGAGATGGTCCGACAGCGCGTTGACCACCGAGACACCGACGCCATGCAGGCCGCCTGATGTCTCGTAGACCTTCGAGTCGAACTTGCCGCCCGAATGCAGCGTCGTCATGATCACTTCGAGCGCCGGCTTCTTGAATTTCGGATGCGGATCGACCGGGATGCCGCGGCCGTTGTCGGTGACGGCAAGATAGCCGTCGGCGGAGAGCTCGACATCAATGAAGGTGGCATGGCCGGCAACCGCCTCGTCCATCGAATTGTCGATGACCTCGGCGAACAGGTGGTGCATCGCCTTGTCGTCGGTGCCGCCGATATACATGCCTGGCCGGCGCCGCACCGGCTCCAGCCCTTCCAGAACCTCGATGTCGGCGGCGCTATAGCCCTCACTGCCATCCTTGGTCGCGGCGGGACGCCTGGTCGCCTGCACCAGCGGATCCGCCGGGCGCGCCGGTGTGCGGACCGGTTGCGGCTGCTTGTCCAGATTGCCGAAAAGATCGTTGTTGTCGTCCATGCCTGCCATAGAGTCCGATGCTGCGAATCACCTCGCGATACTGGCACGCTTTTCAGCGCCAAGCGACCGAGGTTCCTGTTCCGTTCGGGGAATTGCCCGTGCTAACCCAGAACCATTCGATAACCAATCCGGCGGAAATAGGTCAAATGCCACCGCGTTGGATTCCTGATTCTTTAACAATGCCGCCTAGCATGAGCCCAACAAAACAAGAAACTGCGGGCATCAGGGGTTTCGGGCGTGAGGGGCAAGGCCATATCGATGATCGGCATCGCCGCCGTTTTTGGCGCGATATCGATCTTTGCCGCGGATTTCTGGGTCAAGAGCCAGGCCAGGGCAGATAGCGAAGCGAAGACGGCGTCGATCCCCGCGCCAGTTGCACCCAAGATCGAGTTCAAGACCATCGTGGTGGCCAATGCTCCGTTGCGCTATGGCATGGAGCTCGACCGCACAAAGCTCAGCGAAATTCCCTGGCCGCAGGATTCCCTGCCGCAGGGCGCCTTCCCGACCATCGATGGATTGCTTGGCGACGGCAATCGCGTGGTGCTGACGCCGATCGAGGTCAACGAGCCGGTGCTGCTCACCAAGCTGTCGGGGCCAAATGGCCGCGCGACGCTCTCCAACATGCTGACGCCCGGAATGCGGGCGGTGACCATCCGCACCGACGAGATTGCCGGTGTCGGCGGCTTCGTCACACCGGGCGACCGGGTTGACGTCGTGCTGACCCGCGATGCCGGCGAAATCCAGGAGGTGGCCAAGAACGCGCAAGGCGCCGCCGGTTCGACCATCACCTCCGAAATCGTCGTCTCCGATGCCAAGGTGCTGAGCGTCGGGCAGGGCGCCGACGAGCGCCAGACCACGCCGCAGATTGCCAATTCCGTGACCATCGAGGTGACCACCGAAGGCGCGAAGAAAGTGGCACTTGCCCGCACCGTCGGCTCGCTGTCGCTGTCGCTCCGCTCCGCCAGCGAAGGCGATGACGGGAAGAACGGCGTCACCACCATCTCTTCGTTCGGCGGATCGGTCGCCTCCAACGTGCAGGCCGCGGCCAGTTCGTTGTTCAATGCCGTGGCGAAAGAGCCGGAGAAACCGAAATTCAAGACGGTCATCGTGACGCGCGGCACGAAGGCAGAGGAATACCAGGTTCCTTCGCCGGACCAGCAATAGAAACCAGTGGGGACTGGGTGAGGGACGGGACAATGTTCGGGCTGATTGCATATCGGGTCATGGGACGGTTGCGCGTGTTGCGCACCGTGGCTGTGGCGGCTTCACTGGCTGCCGCAGGGACGCTGGCCTTCGGCGCCTCGGCAAGGGCCGACAACGACATCGTCTATGTGTCGACGACCAAGAATGCGTCGATCAAGGTGGCCAAGGGCAAGCCGAAGACGATCATGACCAGCGCCGCCTTCTACCAGATCGTCATCGGCGATCCGGAGATCGCCAACGTCAATCCGCTGACCGACAAATCCTTCTACGTGCTCGGCAACAACCTCGGCACCACCGGCATCGCGCTGTTCGATGAGAAGAAGCAGCTTGTCGGCACCGTCGACATCGAGGTGACGCTCGACACCGACCAACTGGCCAGCACCATCCGCGCCAGCGTGCCGGACGCCAGGATCAAGGTCGGCTCGGCCAATGGCCGTGTCGTGCTGTCGGGCGAGGCCGATGACGCGGTCGCCGCAGAAAAGGCAAACAAGATCGCGACGCGTTTTTCCGGCGCCGAGGAGGTGATCAACTCGGTCAACATCTCGTCGTCGCAGCAAGTCCAGCTCAACGTCCGCTTTGTCGAGATCAACCGCCAGGCGGGTCAGGATCTCGGCGCCAAATACAGCGCCAATTTCGCCTACGGCCTCGGTGGGCGCGACGTCACCATCGATCCGGGTGCCCTGCCGGGGGCCGGGACCGGCGAGATCATCGGCCGGTTGCTGTCGAACGGTGTGTCGATCGATATCGCCATCAAGGCGCTGGAAGAGCGCGGCCTGGCCCGTCGGTTGGCCGAACCGAACCTGATCGCCCGTTCCGGCCAAACGGCAAGCTTTCTCGCCGGCGGCGAATTTCCGATCCCGGTTTCCGAGGACAACGGCCAGATCTCGGTCAGCTACAAGAAATATGGCGTCAGCCTGGACTTCACGCCGACGGTGCTGAAGGACGGGTTGGTCAGCCTGGACATCGCGCCGGAAGTCTCTTCGATCGACGCGTCGGCCTCCTACAATATCGGCAGCATATCGGTGCCCGGCTTCATCGTGCGCCGCGCCAGGACGTCGGTCGACCTGAAGAATGGCCAGAGTTTCATGATCGCCGGATTGCTGCAGTCGCAAAACGACATCATCACGTCGCGCATTCCCGGCCTTGGCAAAATGCCGGTGCTTGGGGCGCTGTTTTCGTCGAAATCCTATCAGCGGCGCGAGACCGACCTGGTCATGATCGTGACCCCCTATCTGGTCAAGCCGGTCGATCCGTCGAAGAAACTCATCGTGCCGACCGATGGTACGCAGGCGGCCAGCAACGCCGACTATTTTCTCAACAACACCGACGAAGTGAAGACCTCCGACACCAATCGCGCGTTGGCAATGGCCGGCGGCACAGTCGCGCAACCGGCTGCCGTAACCACGGTCGGGCATTTTCTCGACCTGCCGAAGGACTGAAACCATGCGTCTGGCCTTGAGATCGAGCATTGCCTTGCTGCTGGCCGGCTTCGCCGCCGGCTGCACTAGCGACGACTATGTGCGCACCGAAGGGGTGACGCCGGCCGCTGGCAATGCACAAGCCGCCGACACCGTCATGCAGATGGTCGATCCCTGGAAATACGGTGTCCAGAACACAAAACTTCTCGTTCCAGCCCAGCGCGGCGACGTGGTGGCCATCACTCCCGATCAGGCGGCCGAGGCGAAGGCGTCGCAATCCACGACAGGCAACTGATCCAACAGGCGGCGACCGGACAGGCTGAGAGAATGGCAAACGGCATCAAGACCAGGAAGATCCTGCTCGTATCGACCGACAGGACCTTTGTGCAGGACACGCGGACCGCATTCGCCGCCTCCGAGGTCATCCAGCTGTCGACAGTGGAGAAGAATGTCACGGAGTTGCGCGGCGAGATCCAGGAGGCCGATTTCGGCGCCATCATCGTCGACATGGATGCGGCAAGGCTGGAGGAGGTCGAGTCGCTGCAGCGCATCATGCGCCGGCTGGAGGACAAGGTGCCGGTCGTCGTCGTTACCCAGGAGTTCAATGCCGCCGCGGTGCGCATCCTGGTACAGCTCAAGGTCGCGGATTTCCTGGTCAAGCCGATCACCACCGCCGACCTGGTGCGCTCCGTGGTGCGGGCTCTGCAAGGGCCCGGTCGCGAGGAAAACACCGAGTCGCAGATCTACACCTTCATGCCGGCTGCGGGCGGCGTCGGCACCACGACGCTGGCACTTCAGACCGCCTTCCAGCTGCATCACTCGGTGACGCGCGGCGCGTCGACTTGCGTGGTCGACCTCAATTTCCAGCAGGGCGCCTGTGCCGAATATCTCGACCTCGAACCGCGTTTCGACATCACCGAAATCGAGAACCAGCCCGAACGCCTCGACCGGCAACTGCTCGACGTGATGCTGTCGAAGCATGCCAGCGGGCTTTGCGTGCTGGCGGCGCCGACGCATCCGGCGGAAATGCGCTCGTTCAAGACCGATGTCGTGGTGCGCATGCTGGACCTCGTTTCGGCCTATTTCGACAATGTCGTCATCGACATGCCGCGCACCTGGTTTCCGTGGACGGAGACCGTGCTGCTCGGTTCCAACAAACTCTACATCGTCGCTGAAATGACGGTACCGTGCCTGCGCCACACGCAGCGTCTGATCCAGGCGGTCTACGAGACCGCCGGCAAGGAAGTGAAGCCGAACGTCATCGTCAACCGTTTCGAGCAAAAGATGTTCGACAACGGCATCAAGCAGGCGGACGTACAGCAAATCCTCGGCGAACATTTCGTCGGCGGCATTGCCAACAACTACCGGCTGGTGCGCGAGGCGGTCGATCGCGGCGTGCCGCTGCACGAGATCGACCCGAACGCCAATGTCGTCAACGATCTGAAGAAGATCATCCTGCCGGAGGAAGCAGTCCAACCCCGGGCGAAATCGCGCTCGCTGTTTGGCATGGGCCGGGGATTGCTGAAGAGGAAGGCCGGATGACCAGCCGCTTTTCCACCCTGCAGAACCGCGATGCGCGTCCGCAGCGCGCTGCCGAGCCGATGCCGGTCGCGCATCATGCCGTCGTCATTCCGACGAACCGAAAGGCTTTGACGGCAAAGCCGGAAGCCGCACCGGCAAAGAATGCCAACAAGGTGCTCGATGCGCGCGTGCGTATCCACCGGCTGCTGCTCGAGGAGATCAACCTTGTCGCGCTGGAGCGTTTGCCCAAGGATGAGATGCGCCGGCAAGTATTTGATTTCGTGTCGGAAAAGACCAAGCAAGAGCGGATGGCGATCAACACCGTCGAGCTTGACGCGCTGGTCGACGACATCGTCGACGAGATGGTCGGCCTTGGTCCGCTGGAGCCGTTGCTCAAGGATCCCGACATCAACGACATCCTGATCAACGGCCACCAGAACTGCTTTGTCGAAAAGAAGGGCAAGCTGCAGCCGGTCCATATTCCGTTCAAGGACGAGGCGCATCTGCTGCGCATCGTCAACAAGATCGTTGCCGCGGTCGGCCGCCGCGTCGACGAATCACAGCCGATGGTCGACGCACGCATGCTGGACGGCTCGCGTTTCAATGCGGCCATCCGCCCGGTTGCGGTCGACGGGCCGCTGGTGTCGATCCGCAAATTCTCCAAGAACAAGCTCGGCCTGCACAAGCTGGTCGAATTCGGCGCCATCACCCAGAACATGGCCGAAGTGCTGGCGGCGGCCGTGCATGCCCGCAAGACGACAATCATTTCGGGCGGCACCGGCACCGGCAAGACGACCATGCTCAACGCGCTGTCGGCATTCATCCCGGAAGATGAGCGTTTGATCACCATCGAGGACGCGGCTGAGCTCCAGCTGCAGCAGCCGCATGTCGCGCGCATGGAGACGCGTCCCGCCAACATCGAAGGCCATGGCGAACTAAAGCAGCGCGATCTGGTTAAGAACGCGCTGCGCATGCGCCCCGACCGCGTCATCCTCGGCGAATGCCGCGGCGAGGAGGCCTTCGACATGCTGCAGGCGATGAACACCGGCCACGAAGGATCGATGGCGACCATCCATGCCAACACGCCCCGCGACGCCATTTCGCGCCTGGAGCAGATGCTTGGCATGACCGGCATGCCGATGACGGTGCAGTCCATCCGCAGCCAGATCGCCAGCGCGCTCGACCTTATCGTGCAGCTGACGCGCCTGTCCGACGGCAAGCGCAAGGTGACCAGCGTCGCCGAGGTGACCGGCATGGAAGGCGACGTCATCCAGATGCAGGAGATCTTCCGCTTCGTGCGCACCGGCATGGACGCCGACGGCAAGATCCTCGGCCACTACGAGGCGACCGGCATCCGGCCGCGTTTCCTCGAGGATTTGCGCGCCATGGGCATCGAGTTCCCCGGGCGATACTTCGAACCCGGCCGGCCGCAGGAGTAGTCAGGTGTTCGACGGGCTCAGCGCGATCTATGTCGTCTATGCCGCAGCGGCACTTACCGGCATCCTGATCGCCGAGGCCTGCTACCTGCTCTATGCCGGCCGCAGTGACAAGCGCACCGCTATCAACCGGCGCATGAAACTGCAGGAAAACACGATCAGCCAGGAGCAGGTGCTTGTGCAACTGCGCAAGGAGCGCGGCCTTGACGCGGGTACGTCGCTGTTCTCGCCGGAACGGTTCCGCGCCTTGCGAACCCAGTCTGGCATGGTCATGCCGCTGCCGAAATTCCTGATGACCACCTGCGGCGCGGCATTCGCCGCGGCTCTGGCCGCCATGTGGTACGGCTTGCCGCCGCTGCTCGGGCTCGTCCTGTTTGTCATGCTTGTGCCGATCCTGCCGGTGATGACGCTGCGCTTCAAACGCGGCCGCCGGCTGAAGCGGTTCGGCACGCAACTGCCGGAGGCACTGGAACTGATCACGCGCGGCCTGAAGGCCGGCCATCCGGTGCCGGTGGCGGTCGCTATGGTGGCGCGCGAGATGCCCGACCCGATCGGCAGTGAATTCGGCGTCATCGCCGACGAGGTGACCTATGGATCGGACCTGGTTTCGGCCTTGAATTCGCTGTTCGACCGGGTCGGCCATGAGGACCTGCCGCTGTTCGTCACCGCCGTCTCGATCCAGAGCAGTTCGGGCGGCAATCTGCGCGAGATCCTCGACGGCCTGGCGTTGACGATCCGCGAGCGTGGCAAGCTGCGCCGCAAGGTGCGGGCCATTTCGACCGAAGGCCGCATGTCGGCCTACATTCTGACGGCGATACCAGCACTGCTGTTTGCCGCCATCATGACGCTGATGCCAGCCTTCTACCGCAACGTCTGGGGTGAGCCGCTGACCTGGTACCTGATTGGCGGCTCTGTCGCCTGGCTAATGCTGGGCAATCTGATGATGTTCAAGATGTCGAATTTCAGGTTCTGACATGCAAGCCTTCATCGAATTCCTCGCCTCGCTTGCGCCGACCTCGTTGATGCCCGTAGCCATCCTGTTGCTGGCCGTGGGCGCCGTCGCGGTGGCCTGGCCGATGGTGGCGGCGAAGGGCGACCGCAACGACGTCATGCGCCGGCTCAAGGTGGATCACGGTGCGGTGGCCGCGAAGCCCGAGCCGGTGCCGAAGAAGAATACCAGCATCGTGCGCGAGAAGGCGGTGAAGAGGGCGCAGGAATTCTATGCCAAGAGCGATCCGGAAAATGTCGCCCGGCTGCGCATGACGCTCATCCAGGCGGGCTACATGGAGCCGCGCGCCGTCGGAATGTTTTTCCTCGTCCGGTTCATTGCGATGATCGGCACGGCCATCGGTGTCTTTGTGCTCAACCAATGGATGGCCAGTCCAGACGCGACGATGGCCAGCCGGTGGACGTTCGTCATCCTGTCGGGAGCGGCCGGCTACTTCCTGCCTGGGCTGGTGCTGAGCCAGAAGGTGCGGGAAAAGCGGCGCGAATACCGCAACGGCTTTCCCGATTTCATGGACCTGATGATCGTTTGCTCGGATGCCGGCATGAGCATGGAGGCCGGCATCGAGCGCGTTTCGAAGGAACTCGCCAAGACCTATCCCGCGCTCAGCCAGAACCTGCAGCTTGTGTCGCTGGAGCTGAGGGCAGGGCGCAGCCTCGACGATGCGCTGAAGGCGCTTGCCGACCGCCTCAGCCTGGACGAGGTGCGTTCCTTCGCCACGCTTCTACAGCAGTCGAAGGAACTCGGCACCAGCCTGTCGGGCGCGCTGCGCGTCTTTTCCGATGAAATGCGCCACAAGCGCATGTCGCTGGCCGAGGAAAAGGCGCACGCCCTGCCGGCCAAGATGTCGGTGCCGGTAACGGTGTGCATCCTGCCGGTGGTGCTGATGATCGCCATCATCCCGATCATCGTCAAAATGATGACGGAGCGCTAGGAAGCGCGTCCCTCGAACGCCCAGTCCAAGCTGTGTCTTGCACGCGGCCCGGTCAAGATCCTCTGGCCTGCACCGGGTGGTTAATGGCTGGTGTGCCCAAAGCTTAATTTTGAGCGTGTTTCGGCACCGAAGTTTAATCGCCTTTCCTGTAATGTGTTTCCTGAAGAACGACCCGGCAAATCGGGCGATGAGGCAGGGGCATGCGTCACAGTAATTTCACGGCAATGGCTGCGGTGGCGGCCGTCTTAATGATGTCTGGTTGTACGACGAGTGGCGTCGACACCACCAAGACCACGGCCATCCAACCGGTGGCAAAGGACATCGATACTTCCGATCTGGCGCAAGGCAAGGCGCAGTTTCGCGACGCCAATTACGGCCTCGCCGAACAGCATTTCCGCAAGGCCGTCGAGTTGAAGGCCGACAATGCCGAAGCCTGGATGGGGCTCGCCGCTTCCTATGACGAACTTGGCCGCTTCGACTTCGCCGACCGAGCCTACGACCAGCTTCTGAAAGTCGCCGGCCGCAAGCCGCAGATCGTCAACAACATGGGGTATTCGCAACTGTTGCGTGGCAATCGCAAGAAGGCCAAGGCGCTGCTGCTCGAAGCGAGGGCCGGCATGGCCGATCCGACGGTCGTCAACGCCAATCTCGCCCTCTTGAACAAGGGTTGATCTGGTCGTCGCGTCCTGGAGCCGGATGATTTCAGGTCGAATCGACCTGACATCTGAATCCGCTTCTAAATCAAATGGATAGAGCAAGATGTTGTCCGAAAATCGCTCACACTTTTCGGCATCATGCTCCAGGGTGCTGTTTCGGGACACAGGGCATGGACGCTTTGTAAACCCTATGCGCAGGTTGCGTCGGAAGACCGGCTGAAAACCCGTATCCGAGGGCTGCCGCTGACCTAGAATGCAGTGCAACCGCCGACTCTCGAGAGGCCCTCGCCCAACATGTTGGACTTCAGTTCGCTCCTGCTCGCGGCCGCGCTGTCGGGCACATGCCTCAGCGCTACCATGTTTGCGATCTGGTTCACCGCGCCCAAGGCACGCTTTGTGCTGACTGTGGCGTGCGGCATCCTGGTGCTCGTCGCGCATGTGATCCTGTTTTGGCGATACACCAAGGAACCCGATCCGGTGCTCTGCCAGATCGTGCTTGCGCTGCTCAGCCTGGGGTTCCTGATCCTTTGCCTGTCGGCCATGCAGTATCTCGGCGTGCCCAGCCACAGACGTGCCGTTGCACCGACGCTCGCCGCCATGACTATTTGCGCGGCCGTGACCTCCATCGGCCTCGACGGTGTCGGCTTCATCATCACGTACGCGACGGTGACGGCGCTGCTCTCGGCGATCGGCGCCATGTTCTGGATCAACGGCAGCCATGATCGCCGGATCCTGCTGGTGGTTTCGTTTCTGAGCGGCACCTGTGCGGTGTCGTTCGCGCTCTGTGGCATGGTTTTGCTGGGCAGGGGGCAGTGGGCGCTCGCGATCGCGCCCGACAATTGGGCCGAACGGCTGAACTCCGTCGTGGCGGTGGCCTGCATGACCGGGCTCGGCGCCTTGACGCTCTCCCTCCATCATCTCCAGGCGCAGATCGAACTGAAGGCCGAGACCATGACCGACCCGCTGACCGGGTTGATGAACCGCCGGGGATTGATGTCGCTCTATGGCGAGCGGAGTTTCGGTCCATTCATGTCCGTCGTCATGTTCGACCTCGACCACTTCAAGCGGACGAACGACGTCTACGGTCACCCGATCGGCGACCAGGTGCTGTGCCGCTTCGCCGCCGTCATCAAGAAATATGCCCGGACCGGCGTCGACGCCTTTCGCCTGGGCGGCGAGGAATTTGCCGTCGTTATGTCGCGGATGACGGAGGAAAGGGCCTACGACCTCGCCAGCAAGATCGGCGTTGCCTTCGGCACCGAAATCGTTGCCACCCCGCTCGGCCCGTTGCGCAGCACGGTCAGCGGCGGCATCGGCTTTGGCGAGGCCGATGGCCGCAGCCTCGACGAGGTGCTGGCCGAGGCGGACATAGCGCTCTATGCCGCCAAGCGCGCCGGGCGAAATTGCGTCATCAGCCGCAAAGGAATGAGCAAGGCCGAACCGGGCAAGCCGGCCTTGCGCTCAGCGTAGTTACTCGGCCGCACCCAGATAATCCGACAAAGGCGGGCAGGAGCAGACCAGGTTGCGGTCGCCTGCAACATTGTCGATGCGCGACACCGGCGGCCAGTATTTTGCTGCCGTGTCGGCGTCACCGGCGGGATACGCCGCCTCCAGACGCGAATAGGGATGGTTCCACTGGCCGGCCAGCGCCTCGGCGGCGGTGTGCGGTGCGTTGACCAGCGGATTGTCGGCCAAAGGCCATTCGCCCTTGGCGACTTTCGCTGCCTCTCCGGCGATGGCGATCATCGCCTCGCAGAAGCGGTCGAGTTCCCGCTTGGGCTCGGACTCGGTCGGCTCGACCATCAGCGTGCCGGCGACCGGGAACGACATGGTCGGCGCATGGAAACCATAGTCGATCAGGCGTTTGGCGACATCGTCGACACTGATGCCGGCGCTCTCCTTGAGCACGCGCGTGTCCAGGATGCACTCATGGGCAATGCGATCGTGTCTGCCCTTGTAGAGGAGCGGGAAGTGCGGTGCGAGCCGCGTCGCCACGTAGTTTGCCGAAACGATCGCCGTCTCGGTCGCCTGCTTCAGGCCGGAGCCGCCCATCATGCGGATGTACATCCAGGTAATCGGCAGGATGGAAGCACTGCCGAAGGGGGCGGCCGACACGGCATGCGCCGAGCCTTCGGTGACATGACCCGGCAGATAGGGTTTTAGGTGCGCCCTTACGCCGATCGGGCCGACACCTGGGCCGCCGCCGCCATGCGGAATGCAGAAGGTCTTGTGCAGGTTCATGTGGCAGACATCGGCGCCGATGTCGCCGGGGCGAGCGAGGCCGACCAGCGCGTTGAGATTGGCGCCGTCGAAATAGACCTGTCCACCATGCTCATGGATGAGGGCGCAGAGATGGCGCGCGCCTTCCTCATACACGCCATGCGTCGAGGGATAGGTGAACATCAGCGCCGCGAGATTCTTGGAATGCTCATTGGCCTTGGCCCGCATATCGTCCATGTCGATATTGCCATCCTCCAGGCAGCGCACGACGACGACGCTCATGCCGGCCATCGCCGCGCTCGCAGGATTGGTGCCATGTGCGGAAGATGGGATAAGGCAGATGGTGCGATGGCCTTCGCCGCGCGAGCGGTGATAGGCGCGGATGGCAAGCAATCCGGCATACTCGCCCTGGCTGCCGGCATTGGGCTGCAGGCTGACCGCGTCGAAACCGGTGATCTCCGACAGCCAGCCTTCCAGTTCGCCGGCCATGGCGCGGTAGCCGGCCGAATGGTTGGCGGGCGCGAACGGATGCAGGTTGGCGACGCTTGGCCAACTCACCGGCATCATCTCGGCGGCGGCGTTGAGCTTCATGGTGCAGGAGCCCAGCGGGATCATAGTGCGGTCGAGCGCCAGATCCTTGTCGGCCAGCCGGCGCAGGAAGCGCATCATCTCGGTTTCCGACTTGTTCTCGTGGAACACAGGCTGGGTCAGAAACTCCATGCCGCGCGGCTTTCCCGGCACCGTGCTGTCAGCCGAGGGACCAGCCTTGGCGCCGAACAATGCCGCGATCGCGTCGAGATCGGCATCGGTTGAGGTTTCGTCGAAGCTGATGCCGATATGGTCGGCATCGACGACGCGCAGCAGCCGGCCGGTCTTTTCGGCCGCAGCGGCGATCTGCGCCGCCTTGCCCTTCGTCTCCACCGTCACCGTGTCGAAGCGGCTGGCGCCGATCACCGCCACGCCTGCCGCCTCGAGGCCGCCTGCCAGACGGTTGGCCAACGCGTGGATGCGCCCGGCAATCGCCTGAAGCCCGGCGGGGCCGTGCCAGATGGCATAGGCGGTCGCCATGTTGGCAAGCAGCGCCTGCGCGGTGCAGATGTTGGAGGTCGCCTTGTCGCGGCGGATATGCTGTTCGCGTGTCTGCAAGGCAAGCCGGTAGCCGGGCCGGCCCTTGCTGTCGGTCGACTGGCCGACCAGGCGGCCAGGCATCAAGCGCGTCAGCCTGTCGGCGACGGCGCAATAAGCGGCGTGCGGGCCGCCAAAGCCCATCGGTACGCCAAAACGCTGCATTGGTCCGACGGCAATGTCGGCGCCGAGCTTTGCTGGCGCGTCGGTAAGCGTCAGGCCGAGCGGGTCGGCGATGAACACGACCAGCGCGCCGGTGGCGCGTGCCTTGTCGATCGCCGCCTTGTGGTCGCCATAGACGCCGAACGTGTCCGGCCAGGAGACAAGCAGGGCGGCGGTGTTGTCGTCGATCGCCTCGCCATCGATCTCGATGCCGAGCGGTTCGGCGCGAGTGCGCACCACGTCCAGCGTCTGCGGATGCGGCGTGCCGGCAAGCGCCACCTTGGTGCGTTTGTCGCGGTGATGGCGCAAGGCGATGCCGACCGCTTCGGCGACCGCCGTTGCTTCATCGAGCAGCGAGGCCGACGCCACCGGCAGGCCAGTCAATTCGGCGACCAGCGTCTGGAAATTGAACAGCATTTCGAGCCGGCCCTGGCTGATCTCCGCCTGGTAGGGCGTGTAGGCCGTGTACCAGGCTGGGTTCTCGAACAGGTTGCGCTGGATGACCGGTGGCACGTGGACGCCGTGGTAGCCGGCGCCGATGAAGCTCTTCAGCACCGTATTTTTCGCCATGATCGCCGACAGTTCGGCCAGCGCTTCCGCTTCGCTGGCCGGAGCTGGCAAGGCGAGCGGCTGGTCGAGGCGGATCGATCTCGGCACGGCCTGGCTGATCAGCGTCTCGATCGAGGGAACGCCGATGACGGCGAGCATTGCTCTGGTGTCGTTGACGCCCGGGCCGATGTGGCGGGCCATGAAAGGGTAGGGTGCTGCGGTCATGTGTCGAGATCCTGATGTCAACCGATATGGGCTTTATAGGCGGCCTCATCCATGAGGCCGGCGAGTTGGCTTTCGTCGGCAAGCTTCATCTTCCACAGCCAGCCGGCGCCGGTCGCCGCCGAATTGACCAGCGACGGATCCGACGACAGCGTCCCGTTGGCCTCGGTGATCTCGCCGTCGACGGGCGCATAGACGTCGGAGGCCGCCTTGACGGATTCGACCACCACGGCGGTGTCGCCCTTGGCCAGCTTCTTTCCCGTCTCGGGCAGTTCGACGAAGACGAGATCGCCAAGCTGCTCCTGGGCGTAGTCGGTGATGCCGACGGTGGCGATGCCGCCTTCGACGCGGAGCCATTCGTGATCTTCGGTGAAATAGGTCGTTGCCATCGAATTCATCCTTTGCGGTAGCGATGCGGTGTGAAGGGCAGGGAACTGATATCGACTGGGATCTTCGTGCCGCGCACATCGGCGAAAACCCGAGTGCCGGGCTTTGCCAGCGGCGTTGCGACATAACCCATGGCGACCGGATGGCCGGCCGAGGGGCCGAAGCCACCCGATGTGACATGGCCGGCGGGATTGCCGTCGGCATCAAAGAGCGCGGCGCCGGCGCGCACCGGCTGGCGGCCGTCGGGCTTCAGCCCGACCCGCTTTTGCGCCGGTCCCCGCTCCACGGCGGCGCGCAGGGCGCCGGCGCCGATGAAGGCGCCGGTTGCTCGGATTTCTTTCGGGATCGCCCACATCAATCCGGCGCTGGCCGGGTCGGTCTCCGGTGTGATGTCCTGGCCGTGCAGGCAGAGCCCGGCCTCCAGCCGCAGGCTGTCGCGCGCGGCAAGGCCGATCCACAGTACGCGTTCATCGCCGAGCAATTTTGCGACAAGGTCGCGCGCATCGGCCTCCGGCAGGCCGATCTCGAAACCGTCCTCGCCGGTATAGCCGGAGCGGCTCATGAACCAGTTCTGCCGAGGCTCGACACCATGCATGAACAGCAGCGAGCCGGTCTCGATGCCGGCGCGGGAAAGGGTGGCCCAGGCTTCAGGGCCCTGGATGGCCAGGAAGACACGGTCGAGCGGCTCGACCTTGACGTCAAAATCCGCGGCAAGCGCACGCAAATGCTTTTCGTCGGCCACGGCGTTACCGGCGTTGGCGACCACCATAAAGCGGATATCGCCCAGCCTAGTGACGATCAGGTCGTCCAGGATGCCGCCTGACTCATTGAGGAAGAAGGACAGTTTGGACTGCGAGATTTCGAGCGCGGCTGCATCCAGGGGACAAGCGCGGTTGAGTAGCGCAACCGCCTCCGGCCCACTGACCTCGAACAGCTTCATATGCGAGATGTCGAAGAGGCCGGCATGCTCGCGGGTGTGAAGATGCTCCTTCATGACGCCGGCCGGATAGGTCAGCGGCATCGACCAGCCGGCAAAGGCGCCAAAGCGCGCACCAGCGGCCACGTGGATATCTTCGAGGGGAAGGTGTTTGGTGTCGTCGCCCGTCATGTCATCTCCAGAGTCGCACGCAATCGGTCGCGAATGGCGACCAGTCCGTGCCCCTCTGTCTGAAGCCTGAGAGACTCGCGCAACCGGAACTCTGTCAGCGGCGCTTACACCTTCGGCGCGGGGGCAAGCCCCGACTTTCCAGAGTGTCTTTCCCGTCTACGGTTCTTTTGCCTGAGAGATTTCGGGCGATTTCCCCTTCGGCGACAGCTTTCGCTGTTCTCTCCCGCAAACAGGTAGGACTCGCAAGAGCCCTCGACTCGTCATCCATAGCCTGTCGACGACACATTGTCACCTGTCAGCGACGTCTTTGATGCATGTCGTTTTCCCAAGACGGCAGCACACTTTTGGGTGACATGCATTGGCTGACAAGTCTTCGCTAACCACGCCGTTTGCCGGTTTTTCAAGACACTGCTGATATCGTGGCGGCGGTGAGGCTTTTGGGCAGGCGCTTGCCGGCAGCGGACGGGGACGACAAATGGGCGAATTGATCATGAGCGCGCCGGTGGCGGGGCTGGCCTCGAAAAGCCGCATCACCGGGGAAGACGTGGCCATGTTGCGCCATGAAGTGTTCGGTGACGGCGTGGTGACGCGCGGCGAGGCCGAGGCGCTGTTCGCGCTGGACACCACGGCCAAGGACAAGTGCCAGGAATGGCCTCCGTTCTTTGTCGAGGCCGTCACCGACTACATCGTCCACCAGGAGAAGCCGTCCGGCTACATCTCGCAGGACAATGCCGACTGGCTGATCCGCACGATCTCGCGTGACGGCATGGTCGACAGCCGAACCGAACTCGAGCTGCTGGTCCATGTGCTGGAAGAAGCAAGATCGTCGCCGAGCCAGCTTTGCGTCTATGCGCTGGAGCAGGTCGCCCACGCCGTCATCGACGGCAAGGGGCCGTTGATGCTCGGTGGTGCGTTGGTTCCCGGACTGATCGCCAAGGCGGAGGTCGAGCTGCTGCGCCGGATCCTCCACGCCCATGGCGGCGACGGCAACATCGCCATTACCCGCCCAGAGGCCGAGGTGCTGTTCAAGATCAACGAGCGCACTGCTCAAGGACAAAACGATCCGTCCTGGAACGATCTGTTCGTCAAGGCGATCGCCAATTTCGTCATGTGCTCGGCCGGCTATGAGGCGCCGACACGCGATGTGGCGCTGCGCCGTGATGCCTTCCTCGAGCACGCCGATCCGGAAATCGGCGGCTTCTTCAGCCGCATGGTCTCCGGTGGCCTCGCCGGCATCATGGAGGCCTATCGCTCCCCCAGCGACATCGAAGCCGAGTGGGAAGCCAAGAACAGGGCGGCCGAGGCCCTGGCCCGCCGCGCCGAGACGATCGATGCCGGCGAAGCCGGCTGGCTGATCGAGCACATCGGGGTAGGCAGGCCTTTGTACGAGAACGAACGTGCGCTACTGACGCTGATCAAGCACGCCTCACCGGAGATTCACCCGGCGCTTAAGCCGCTGCTCGACAAGGTTGCCTGAACCGGCGGGCAGCGCTCCCTACGCCCCCGGGCCGATCATTATTTTGCGGTGCGCGGTTCAGATTCCACCGTACCAGTCGTAGCCATTGTCTTCCCAATAGCCGCCCCTGCCGCCGCCGACATTGGCGAAGCCGTCGACCAGCTCGATCTTGTAGAGATATTTCGGCATCTTGTAGCCGAGCTGACGTTCGACGCGGGCGCGCAGCGGCGCGCCGTTCTCGACCGGGAGCGGCTTGCCGTTCAGGCCATAGGCAAGGATCGTCTGCGGGTGGCGGGCGTCGATCAGGTCGATGGTGCCGTAATATTTGATGTCGCCCGACAGGCTGCGGTCGATCGTGTCGAGGCAATGGAACATGACGTAGCGCGCCTGCGGCTTGACCACTGCCTGGTCGAGCACCAGCGACAGCGGCGTGCCGGTCCATTTGGCGATGCAGCTCCAGCCTTCGACGCAGTCATGGCGGGTGATCTGGGTGCGGCTCGGCATGTTCATCAACTGCTCGCGGCTGAGCGACAGCGGCTTTTCGACAAGGCCCGAAACCTCCAGCCGCCAGTCGGCGAAGTTGTTGGCGAGCAAGCCCTTGTAGACGTCGTCATCGGGGGCCGTGACGCCGTTCGGCCGCTGCGGCTGGCGGATGTCGGCCTCGGTGAACTCCGGCGCCAGCGCGTCGCGGCCGGCGAGCAGGCGTTGCGCCCGGTATGTCAGGCCATTGGCGTTTTCGAGGAAGCTGCGCAGGCCGCTGCCAATACTCAGCTGGCTGTCGAAGGCGTCGCAGCCCGACAGCATGATGCCGGAGGCGCCAAGGCTGGCGCCCGTCAGGAATTTCCGGCGGCTGATCTCGAACTTCGCCATGTCAAGCACTCCTCTCGGTGGAATTGTCGTCGCGTGCAGGAGGATCGGTGCGGTACCAGCCGGTGATGATCGAGCGCAGTTCGTTGATTGGGCCGGCAGCCAGGATCATCAGGATGTGGACGACGAAGAAAGCGACCAGCAGCACCATGACGGTGAAATGGATGGTGCGCGCCGTCTGCCGGCCACCGAGCAGATCGTTGAGGAACGGCAGCACCGAGTCCATGCTGGGCGACATCGCCAGGCCGGTGATGATCATCAGCGGCAGCAGCACGAACAGCACGCCGCCATAGGCCATCTTCTGCAGCGTGTTGTATTCCCGCGTGTGGTGAAATTTGAGCTTGGCGTGGTCGACGATGTCTTGCGGCAGTCGCCTGAGATCGTCGAGGCGCGGCGCGAGATCGCGGCGCAGATGGCCGTTCACGGTGCTGGCGACCAGCCAGACGATTAAGGTCGTGGTCAGTATCCAGGCAAAGAAGAAATGGATGACGCGAGCGGTGCCCAGATCATAGTAGGACGGGATGGTCGCCCAGGATGGGAAGCCGCGCGCCGTTTCCTGGCCTGCCGGACCCGACCAGCCGAGCACGCCCGTCGTGTCGAAGCGATGCCCGAAGATTTCGGTGTAGCCACGCGCACCGGCGTTGGTGTTCTCGGCGCCAATGGCGAAGATGGTGTTGTTGTAGTCGAAGCCCGACTGCTTGCCGATGTAGAGCTGCGGGCGGGCGTTGAAGATCTGCAGGCCGGAAAGCAGCATGAAGAACAGCGAAATGGCCCAGATCCAATGCGTCAGCCGCGTCCAGCGCGACTGGCGGTAGATCAGCGTTTCATCCTTCCGCGCGGCGGGGTCCGCTCCGGCGGTGGGTTGGCTTCTGGCAACCGATTCCATCTGTCTCGTCTCCCGGCCTCGCGGCGTGACCTACACGCTCATTGTCCTCCTGATACGTCGCTAACCAAACCGATGTTTCATCCGATCACGGAATTATTACGGGCTGCCCAGGCTGACGGCGAGATTGACGGCCGCGGCGACGATGACCGTGTTGAAGAAAAACGACAGGATCGAATGGACGAGCACGACACAACGCATATGCGTTGTCGAGATGTTGGTGTCGGCAGTCTGCGCGGTCATGCCAATGACTGCCGAGAAGTAGAGGAAATCCCAGCCTTCCGGCCGTTTGTCGCCGGGGAACAGCAGCCCGCCGACCGGGATCTTCTTCTTGGTCTCAGCGTCGACCGCATCGCCGTCCATCCAGTAGACATGGGCATAGTGGAGCGCTGCCATGGCATGCATGGTGAACCAGCCGAGCGGGATCGACAACAGCGCGAAGCCAAGCTCGACAGGATGGCCCCTGTCCTTCTGATTGATCAGCAGGAACAGTGAAACAATGGCAACGACGACCACGACCAGCGTTACAGCGAAGATAACCAGCACCGGCTGGTCGGTGGCGCGCGCGTTCTTGCTGAGGTAGCGACCGGTAAGCCTTGGCATCTGAGCGACGACCAAAATGACATAGACGGCGAAGAACGCATTGGTGCCGATCGAATAAGGGAGTGGCGCGCGCAACAGCAGCGCAGCCGCCAGTGCGACGGCCCCTGTGCCGGCCGCCACGACGAATTGCTTGTGCCGATGCATTGGTGAATTGATCGAGGTGTCGGTGACCATGGCCCAGCTTTCGAAAAGCGCCCGGATCAGTCCGGTGTGGCGGATTTGAGCGCCCGCCGCAAGATGCGGTCAAGTTCACCGAGAAACCGCGAACGGTCCTGCGGCGCGAAGCTGGCATTGTAGCCCTTGCTTTCGCCGGTCTCGCGCAGATGCTGCTTGAGATCGCGCATCGCCACTGCCATGCCGATCGTTTCGGGTGTGAACGGGCGCCCGGTGGGCCCGAGCACATGGGCGCCGAGCGCCACCGCGCGGGCAGCCAGCGGAATGTCCGATGTGATCACGATGTCGTTGGTCCGCGCATTATCGACGATCCAGTCATCGGCGGCGTCGGCGCCCTTGGACACCACGACGTTGCGGATCATCGGATCGCGCGATGGCCGCAGGCCGCCATTGGAGACGTAGGTAACGACGACGCCATGGCGCTCGGCGACCTTTTCCACCTCGGCCTTGACTGGGCAGGCATCGGCGTCGACGAGGATGGCGGGTGCAGGCATTTACTGTTCCAAAAGGCATGGGGCCGGGCGATTTCGGCCGGCCCCATGGAGACAATCTGATCGGTTGTTACGCCGGCAAGGCTCCGGACTTCTTCGCGGTCCAGGTCGCCATATAATCCATCAGGCCGGGATTGAGGCAGTCATAGGGTTCCAGCCCGATTGACCTCAGCTGCGCGCGGATGCCGTCCATGCGCTTCGGGTCGACACCGGATTCGATGATCGACGAGACGAAGGCAGTGAAGCCCGGCGGCGACCAGCCGTCCTCCTCGAAGCGCTCGGGATGAATGAACGACAGGCCCTTGAACGGATGATCGCGCTCGACCGGCCCGTGCATGTGGACGCCGCAGCCGGTGCAGGCATGGCGCTGGATCAGCGCGCTGGGATCGACCACCTTGAGCTTCTCGCCGTTCTCGGTGACGGTGACGTCGCCGGTGCCGGCCACGGCAACGACCGAGAACAACGCGCCCTCCGGCTTCCAGCATTTGGTGCAACCACAAGCGTGGTTGTGGGCGATCTGGCCTTTGACCTTCACCTTGACCGGCTTGCTGGTGCAGGCGCAGACCAGCGTACCGCCGGCAAAGCTCGCGCTTTCCCTGGGCAAGCCATTGTCGATTTTCGGATGCAGTTTTTCCGGCATTCTTTTCTCCTCCCAGTTGTGAACCACGAAGGCCGCAGGCCGGTTGGTCGGCGGCTCGTGGTCTTCTTCAGTAAACGACGACGCTTCGGATCGACTTGCCCTCATGCATGAGGTCGAACCCCTTGTTGATGTCCTCGAGCTTCAGCGTGTGAGTGATCATCGGATCGATCTGGATCTTGCCGTCCATGTACCAGTCGACGATCTTCGGCACGTCGGTGCGGCCGCGCGCGCCGCCGAAGGCGGTGCCCATCCAAGTGCGCCCGGTGACCAACTGGAACGGTCGCGTGGAAATCTCCTGGCCGGCACCGGCCACGCCAATGACGACCGACTTGCCCCAGCCGCGATGCGAGGCTTCCAGCGCCTGGCGCATCACCTTGGTGTTGCCGGTGCAGTCGAACGTGTAGTCGGCGCCACCGATCTGGTCGGCGCCGCGCTTGGTCATGTTGACCAGATGGGGAACGATGTCGCCGTCGATCTCCTTCGGATTGACGAAATGCGTCATGCCGAACTTCTCACCCCAGGCCTTCTTGTCGTTGTTCAAGTCGACGCCGATGATCATGTCGGCGCCGGCAAGTTTCAGCCCTTGGATGACGTTGAGGCCGATGCCGCCGAGGCCGAAAACGACGGCAGTGGCGCCTTGCTCGACCTTGGCGGTGTTGATCACAGCACCGATGCCCGTGGTGACGCCGCAGCCGATGTAGCAGATCTTGTCGAAGGGCGCTTTGGGATTGACCTTGGCAACCGCGATCTCGGGCAGCACGGTGAAGTTGGAGAAGGTCGAGCAGCCCATATAGTGAAAGATCTTGTCCTTGCCGATCGAGAAGCGCGAAGAGCCGTCGGGCATCAGGCCTTGCCCCTGCGTGGCGCGGATGGCGGTGCAGAGGTTGGTCTTACGCGACAGGCAGGACGGACACTGGCGGCATTCGGGCGTATAGAGCGGGATGACGTGATCACCCTTCTTGACCGAGGTGACGCCCTTGCCGACGTCGACGACGATGCCGGCGCCCTCATGGCCGAGGATGGCCGGAAAAAGCCCTTCGGGATCGGCGCCCGACAGCGTGAACTCGTCGGTGTGGCAGATGCCGGTCGCCTTGATCTCAACCAGCACCTCGCCGTCGCGCGGACCGTCGAGGTCGACCTCCATGATCTCCAGCGGCTTTCCGGCGGCGACAGCGACAGCGGCGCGCGTTTTCATCAGGCAATTCCTCCATAGGCGATTTTTGCCCAAGCTTTCAGGTTTTAATGATGCGATCAACTGGAAGCTGGTTCCAGGCTTGGGCCAGTGCGGAGAATTTTATCCCAAATCGATTGAAAGACCGCGATTGACCCGGCCGGCTTGACCGCGCCGACACAGGCCATAAAAGGAACGGCCGACCCGAGGGATATTTTGCATGTTCACCAAGATCCTCATCGCCAACCGCGGCGAGATTGCCTGCCGTGTGATCAGGACGGCGCGCAAGATGGGCATCGCCACCGTCGCGGTCTATTCCGATGCCGATCGTGATGCCGTGCATGTCGAGATGGCCGATGAGGCGGTGCATATCGGGCCTTCGCCGGCCTCGCAGAGCTACCTCGTACCGGAGAAGATCATCGCCGCCTGCAAGGAGACGGGAGCGCAGGCCGTGCATCCCGGTTACGGCTTCCTGTCCGAGCGGGCGGCGTTCTGCGAGGCGCTGGAAGCGGAAGGCATCATCTTCATCGGCCCGAAGCCCAAGGCGATCAGGGCGATGGGCGACAAGATCGAATCGAAGAAATTCGCCAACGCCGCCAAGGTTTCCACTGTGCCCGGCTGGCTCGGCGTCATCGAGAATGCCGACCATGCCGAAAAGATCGCCGGCGAGATTGGCTATCCGGTGATGATCAAGGCCTCGGCCGGCGGTGGCGGCAAGGGCATGCGCATCGCCTGGAGCCAGTCGGAGGTGCGCGACGGCTTCGACCGGGCGCGCTCGGAAGCCAAGAGCTCGTTCGGCGACGACCGCGTCTTCATCGAGAAATTCGTCGTCGATCCGCGGCATATTGAAATCCAGGTGCTGGCCGACGCGCATGGCAACGCGCTCTATCTCGGCGAGCGCGAATGCTCGATCCAGCGCCGCAACCAGAAGGTCGCCGAAGAGGCGCCATCGCCGTTCCTCGACGCCAAGACACGCAAGGCCATGGGCGAGCAGTCGGTGGCGCTGGCGAGGGCCGTTGACTATCAGAGCGCCGGCACGGTGGAGTTCATCGTCGACAAGGACAAGAACTTCTATTTCCTTGAAATGAATACACGTTTGCAGGTCGAGCACCCGGTGACGGAGCTCGTCACCGGTATCGACCTGGTCGAACAGATGATCCGCGTCGCCGCCGGTGAGAAGCTCGCCTTGACGCAGAGCGATGTGAAGCTGAATGGCTGGGCGGTGGAAAGCCGGCTCTATGCCGAGGATCCGTACCGCAATTTCCTGCCCTCGATCGGCCGGCTGACGCGCTACCGGCCGCCGGAGGAAGGACAGTTCGGCGATATCGTCATCCGCAACGACACCGGCGTCACCGAAGGCTCCGAGATCTCGATGTTCTATGATCCGATGCTCGCCAAGCTGTGCACCTGGGCACCGACGCGCATCCAGGCCATCAATGCCATGTCCGAAGCGCTCGACAGCTTTGTCGTCGACGGCATCGAGCACAACATTCCGTTCCTCGCCGCCCTGATGCAGCATCCGCGCTGGCGGGAAGGGCGGATATCGACCGGTTTCATCGCCGAGGAATATCCCGACGGCTTTGCGCCAATTGTGCCGAACAACGATGAGAAAGCCGTGCTGGCCTCGATTGCGACCGCGGTGGAACTGCTGCGCCGCGACCGGCTCGACCGGCTCGGCGGGCGCCTGGCGCCGCATTCGGGAGCGCTGAAGCGCGACTGGGTGGTGAAGATTGGTGAAGACTATCTGTCGGCGTCCATCCTCGAAGGCATGATCTCCATTCCAATGGAAATCGATCTGTCGATCGAGGGCGGCAAGGCGCTGACCGTCGCCTCAGACTGGCGTCCGGGCGACCTGATCTGGCGCGGCACGGTCGGCACGCACAAGATCGTCGCTCAGATCAGGCCGGTTGCCAATGGCTTGCGCATCGCCTGGAAAGGCATGTCGGTGACCGCGCGGACCATGTTGCCACGCATCGCCGAACTGGAAAGGCTGATGCCGGAGAAGGTGGCGCCGGATACGTCGAAACTGCTGCTTTGCCCGATGCCCGGCCTTGTCGTGTCGATTGCCGTTGCCGAAGGCCAGGAGGTCAAGGCCGGCGAGACGCTGGCCGTCGTCGAAGCGATGAAGATGGAAAACGTGCTGCGCGCCGAACGCGATCTTGTCGTTGCGAAACTCAACGCCAAGCCAGGCGACAGCTTGGCCGTCGATGCGGTGATCATGGAATTCGCCTGAGATTGTTTGGAAACTTTAAGGCGAGCCGGGCAGGCCGCTGCAAGCCTGTGGTCAGCGGCGGTTTGTGCTGGACTGGTATCGCCCGGTCCCGGACAATACATCTCCATCGACTCAGGTCCTTCGGGCAGCGCGAAAAACCATGGCAGATGACAGACTTCCCCGCGATCCCCTGATGCGCGAAGCCGCGATAGCGGCTGCGCGGCCGGAGGCGCCTGCGCGGCCGTTCGTACATCTGCGCGTGCATTCGGCCTATTCGCTGCTGGAAGGCGCCTTGCAGATCGGCAAGGTGGTGGCCCATGCGGTCAAGGACGAGGCCCCGGCGATTGCCGTCACCGACACCAACAATCTGTTCGGCGCGCTCGAATTCGCGCAGAAGGCGGTGAAGGACGGGATCCAGCCGATCATCGGCTGCCAGATCGCGGTCGCCTTGTCCGGCGAGAACAGCGATGGCCAGCGCGACCGCAGGCGGCAAGGTCCGGATATGCGGCCGGTCGTCCTGATCGCGGCGACTGAGGCCGGCTACGCCAATCTGGTGAGGTTGGTCAGCCGCGTCTATTTGGAAACGCCGCCGGGCGAGGCGGTGCACCTGACCACGGAAATGATGGAGGGCTATTGCGACGGGCTGATCTGCCTCAGCGGCGGGCCGCGCGGCCCGGTCGGTTTTGCGCTCAAGGAAGATCGCCGCGATCTTGCCGAGGCACGGCTCCTGACCCTGAAGACGATGTTCGGCGACCGGCTCTATGTCGAACTGGACCGGGTTTCCGGTTATGATCGCGTGATCGAGAAATCCTCGATCGATCTCGCCTATGCCCATGAATTGCCGCTGGTCGCCACCAACGAGGCCTTCTTCTCCGCGCGCGACGACTATGACGCGCATGACGCGCTGATCGCCATCGCCGAGGGCTCGGTCGTCGCCGCCGACAATCGCCGGCGGCTGTCGCCGGACAATTTCCTGCGCAGCCAGGCCGACATGGCCAGGCTGTTCGCCGACCTGCCGGAGGCGATCGACAACACGGTCGAGATAGCGCTGCGCTGTTCCTACTATCCCAAGAACCGCAACCCGATCCTGCCACGCTTCACGGGCGGCGATGTCGCCGACAATGAGGCCGCCGTGCAGGCGGAAGCCGACGAGCTTGCCCGCCAGGCACATGAGGGGCTCGACGCGCGGCTGGCCGCACACGGGCCGACACCAGGCTATACGGTCGAGCAATATCGCGAGCGGTTGAATTTCGAGCTTGGCATCATCACCAAGATGAAGTTCCCCGGCTACTTCCTGATCGTCGCCGACTTCATCAAATGGGCAAAGGCGCAAGGCATTCCTGTCGGGCCGGGCCGCGGATCGGGCGCAGGCTCCCTGGTCGCCTATTCGACGACCATCACCGACATTGATCCCCTGCGCTTCTCCCTGCTGTTCGAGCGCTTCCTCAACCCCGACCGCGTATCGATGCCCGACTTCGACATCGACTTCTGCCAGGATCGCCGCGAGGAGGTGATCCGCTACGTCCAGCAGAAATACGGTCGCGACCAGGTCGGCCAGATCATCACCTTCGGTACGCTCCAGGCCCGCGCTGTGCTGCGCGACGTCGGCCGCGTGCTGCAGATGCCCTACGGCCAGGTCGACAAGCTGTCCAAGATGGTGCCGCAGAACCCGGCCAATCCGGTCAAGCTCGCCGACGCCATTGCCAACGAGCCGCGCTTTGCCGAAGAGGCCGAGCGGGAGCCGATCGTCCAGACGCTGCTCGACATGGCGCAGAAGCTGGAGGGCCTCTACCGCCACGCCTCGACGCACGCCGCCGGCATCGTCATCGGCGACCGCCCGCTGTCGGAACTGGTGCCGATGTACCGCGATCCGCGCTCGGACATGCCGGTCACCCAGTTCAACATGAAATATGTCGAGCAGGCCGGGCTGGTGAAGTTCGACTTCCTCGGCCTCAAGACGCTGACGGTGCTCGAAACGGCAGTCAAGCTGATCCGCCGGCGCGGCATTGAGATCGACCTGGCGACGATCCCGCTCGACGATCCCGAGACCTATGCCATGCTGTCGCGCGGCGAGGTGGTCGGCGTGTTCCAGGTGGAAAGTGCCGGCATGCGCAAGGCGCTGATCGGCATGCGGCCGGACTGCATCGAGGACATCATCGCCCTGGTCGCGCTGTATCGGCCGGGACCGATGGAGAACATCCCGACCTACAACGCCAGAAAGCATGGCGAGGAGGAGATGGCGTCGATCCATCCCAAGATCGACCACCTGGTGAAGGAGACCCAAGGCGTCATCGTCTACCAGGAACAGGTGATGCAGATCGCGCAGGAGCTTGCCGGCTATTCGCTCGGCGAAGCCGATCTGCTGCGCCGCGCCATGGGCAAGAAGATCCGCGCCGAGATGGACAAGCAGCGCGAGCGCTTCGTCTCGGGCGCGGTCGAACGCGGCGTCGGCAAGCCGCAAGCCGACTTCATTTTCGACCTGCTGGCCAAGTTCGCCGACTATGGTTTCAACAAGTCGCACGCCGCCGCCTACGCGGTGGTTTCGTACCAGACTGCCTATCTCAAGGCGCACTATCCGGTCGAGTTCCTCGCGGCATCGATGACGCTCGATATGGGCAACACCGACAAGCTCGCCGATTTCCGCCAGGACGCGCTGCGCCTTGGCATCGAGGTATTGGCTCCGTCGGTGATATCAAGCTTTCGCGCTTTCGAGGTCGGCGAGAACCGTATCTATTATTCGCTGGCCGCGCTGAAAGGTGTCGGCGACGCGGCGGTCGAGCATATCGTTGCCCAGCGCGGCGAAAAGCCATTCAAGAACCTCGCCGATTTCTGCGAAAGGGTCGATCCCAAGATTGTCGGCAAGCGCGTCTTCGAAAGCCTGATCATGGCCGGCGCGCTCGATTGCTTCGGCCACGACCGCGCTGCAATGATGGCGGGCGTCGAGCGCATGATGGGGCTGGCATCCCTGGCACAGCAGAACGCGGTCTCCGGCCAGCACGATATCTTCGGCGCCTCGCTCGGCGCCCAGTCGCAGGCGCTCAATCTGCCGGCGACCGATCCATGGCTTGCGGCCGATCGGTTGCACCGCGAATTCCAGGTGGTCGGCTTCTATCTCTCCGCCCATCCGCTCGACGAGTACAAGGCGGCTTTGCAGAAGATGCGGGTGCAAAACTGGGCCGAGTTTTCGGCGGCCGTCAAGCGCGGGGCGGCCGCCGGACGGCTGGCCGGCACGGTCACCTCCAAGCAGGAGCGCAAGACGCGCACCGGCAACAAGATGGGCGTCGTCGCCTTTTCCGATACGTCCGGCCAGTATGAGGCCGTGCTGTTTTCCGAAGGACTGGCGCAGTATCGCGACCTGCTCGAGCCCGGCCGCTCCGTCGTCATCACCGTTGCGGCCGAGGACAGGCCGGAAGGCGTCAATTTGCGCATCAACTCGGTGCAATCGCTGGAGGACGAGGCAAGCCGCATCCAGAAGGCGTTGCGCATTTTCGTACGCAATGCGGCGCCGATCGGCACGCTGGCCGGCCAGCTTTCAGTGAGGGGCGAAGGCCAGGTCAGCTTCGTGCTGATCAAGGAAGATGGCGAGGGGGAAATCGAGATCGAGCTGCCCAATCGCTACCGGATCTCGCCGCAGATCGCCTCGGCGATGCGCGCCGTGCCCGGCGTGGTCGAAGTGGAACTGGTGTGACGCCCGCTCTTGCGGGCCTCCGGCAGCCTGCCGGGCGGCAGTTGTCGCGAACGCCGCCGCGATCGTCATGAAAGCGGGGGAAGACAGCTCAACAATCGCGCAGCTGCGCGACAGGCTGCGCAGGCTCTATCACGGACGCACCCCGGCGGCTTTCCGCTTCCAGGTGGTGGCTGTCGTCATCGACCTCGCCATCATTGCCTTCTTCATCGCGACCCCGGTTCTTCAGGACAAGCCGTCATTCCTCTGGCTCGACTATGCGGTGGCCGCGCTGGTTGCTGCCGACATGGCCGCCCGCCTACTGGCGTCCAACGACATGTTTCGGCTTATGAAGCAGCCGACATCGTGGGTCGATGGCTTCATCCTCTTGACGCTGCTGATGCCGACGGCGCTCGCCAATCTCGGCTTCCTGCGCATTCTGCGGTTGTGGTCACTGTCGCGCAACGGGTCGTTGTGGCGGCATTTCGAGATGCGCGGACTGCGGCCCTGGCGCGAGGCGAGCCAGGCGGTCATCAACCTATTGACCTTCCTGTTCGTCATCACCGGCTTCGTCTACACGTTCTTCTTCCGCACCGGGACGGGGCTCGAAAACTATATCGATGCCCTTTATTTCACTGTCGCCACAGTGACCACGACAGGCTTCGGCGACATCGTCCTGCCGGGCATGGCCGGCAAGCTGACCGCGATCGCCACCATGATCATCGGCATTTCGCTGTTCGTGAGGTTGGCGCAGGCGCTGTTCCGTCCCCACAAGGTATTCTTTCCCTGTCCGCAGTGCGGGCTGCAGCGGCACGAGCCCGACGCCGTCCACTGCAAGGCCTGCGGCCATCTCCTCAACATACCCGACGACGGCAATTGACGGGCTGGAGGCCCATCCCGCAGGAGTAAGGATGCTATCCGCTCAAAACTGCGGGCCACCTATCTGGCTGTAGTTGACGCCGCCGAAGCTGATGCCGGTCAGGCCGGGAGCCGCCATCTTGCGCTTCTGACCATCGCGGCATTCGAACACGGGCCACTCCGTCTGCTTGCAAGGTATCTCGCGGCACATTCGGCTCAGGCAATCGCCCTCGGTGAGCAAGAACAGGCTGTTGCCCAGGCGCCGAACCGTGCTTCCGTCGTCGGAACGCCAAGTCCAGGGAATGCGCAACGAGGAAACGAAGTCGCCGACAAGGCCACCGGTCCCGGAATGCGCGCGCAGGCTTGTTCGATAATGCGCCATGGACGCGGAATAGTCGGCCACGATCGTCGGGCCATAGGCGGAAGCCATAGGGCCATCCGACTCAAGAAGGTGCGTTCCCGCTTCGGCTTCCGCTTTGCCGGTGGCTACTAGCGTCGACATCAGTAAAACAGCGACGATCACAAGAGGCATCGTTGCACCATCTCACGCTTGCTCTCCGTTTCCAGGAGCGTCTCATCCCGCCGCCCCAGCTACAAGGCGGCAACGTCGGATCAGGGCACGAAATTCTCGTAGACTCAATCTCCCCCGGACTGGATCAAGGTCTAGGACGCGGCGATCTTCACCGGTTGTGGCGCTTTTCGCTGCAGATTGAGCAGATTGCCCATCAGGATCAGCAGTGCGCCACCGGCGGTGAAGGCGTCGATCTGTTCCTGATAGAGCAGCCAGCCGATCAGTGCCGACAGCGGCACGCGCAGGAAATCCATCGGCGAAATGACGGTGGCGTCGGCATAGGCAAGCGCACGGGCCATGCAGAAATGCGACGACATGCCGGTGAAGGCGATCAGCAGGATCCAGGGCCACAGCTCGAGCGGCGGGTTGCGCCACTCGTAGAGCGCCGGCACGAGGCCGAGTGCCGACTGAATGATCAGCATCCAGAAGATGATGCGCACGACGCTGTCCGTGCGCGTCAGCGACTTGACCAGCACCAGCGATATGCCGAAACAGACGGCGGCACCGAGCACGACAAGATGACCGGGATCGACGGCGCCGACGCCGGGGCGCACGATGATCACCACGCCGATCAGCCCCAGCACGATCGCTGCAAGCCTGGGCCGGGAGAGCCTTTCGCCAAGAAACGTCACCGCCAGGATTGCCGTCCAGATCGGTGTGGTGAATTCGATCGAGATCAACACCGCCAGCGGGATCAGCGTCAGCGCGTAGAGCCAGGCCGCCTGGCCGGTATAATGGATGACGTTGCGGGCGATATGGGCGACGGGGCGCTGCGTGCGCATGGCTGCAAAGCCGCCGCTCATCATCACCAGCGGCAGAAGGATGAAAAAACCGATCACCGAGCGCAGTTCCAACACCTGGAAGACGTTGAGCTCGGCTGTCGTGGCGCGGCCGGCGACCGACATCGCCAGGAACGAGGCGATCGACAGCGCCATCCAGAATGCGGCCTTTGGGATGGAGGGGGTAGGGACCATGCCCGCTATCTCGCAGGCCGGGGCCTTTGCCGCAATCGCTAGAAGCTGCATTCTTCTGGGCCAGTCGCAATGGCTGGATGTTGCAAAACAGTCATGCTGCGGGCGGAACCTGATACGGCAAGGGGCGTTGAGTCTCGATATTGCCGTGCCTTGCCCTGCGAGCCGTCCTGCCTTTTCGAAATCGATAGGGAGAGCTTCGATGAGATCATTCGCGCAATTCGCGCTTGCTGGCTGTCTGTTGGCTGCGGCTGGCGCGGCACGTGCCGACGAAGGGAAATTTCTTCAGTCGTTCCAGGGCAATTTCGCCGGCAAGGGCATCGTCAAGGTCACCACCGAGGCACCGACGGTGAACGTGTCCTGCACGTTCAAGTCCAACGCCACGTCGACCTCGCTGTCGCTGGACGGCAATTGCCGCGGGCTGGTTATGGTGACGCGCGCCATCAGCGCGGATCTGACATCCAGCGGTGCGAAGTACAGCGGCACCTATGTCGGCTCTCGCACAGGGCCGGCACAGCTCAATGGCAGCCGATCGGGCAACGCGATCAATCTCGGCATCCGCTGGGCCAAGGCGGTCAACGGTGATCGAAAGGCCCAGATGAAGTTCGAGAAGCGAGGCGAGAACGGCATGCGGCTGACCGTCACCGACACCGACCCGAAAACCGGCAAGAGCGTGGTGACGAGCAGGATCGATCTGCAGCGCACCTGACGAGCGTGCCGATGTTCAGGTGAGGCCGGCCTGCCAACGGTGATTTCCTGCGCTTACGGCGCTCAGGTGCTTTAAGTACGCACCGCTCCGGTTCTCGGAAGCCAACATTCTCGGCTCGGCCTGACGTGAATCTCAACAAACCCAACAAGCAGGGTCAGTCCTCGATCGGCTCGGGCGGGTGGGCGTCGCGGCCCTTGCCGAACGTATAACCGGTTTCCACCGCCCTGCGGCCGAACTTGTCGCGCAGGGCATCGATGGCGCTTTCAGCCATGGCGCGTTTGCGCGACTGGACGTCGACCAGGTCGGGCGGGTCGGCCTTGTCGTCGTCCGAGAGGTCGCTGACGCCGATACCGAGCAGCCGATATTTCGTACCGTCGGTCTCCTTGCGCAGGAGCTCCACCCCGGTCTGAAAGATGCGATCGGCGAGCCGGGTCGGGTCGCCGAGCTGGCGGTTGCGCGTGCGGAGCTTGAAATCCTGGGTCTTGAGCTTCAGCACCACGGTGCGTCCGGCGATGCCGGATTTCTTCAGCCGTGCCGAGACCTTTTCCGAAAGCCCCCTCAGCACCGCGACAAGCTCATCGAGCGAAGCGATATCGGTGTCGAAGGTGGTTTCGGCCGATACGCTCTTGGCGTCCTGGTCCGGATCGACGCGGCGGACGTCCTCGCCGCGCGAAAGGTGGTAGAGCCGGTCGCCCATCGTGCCGTAGCGGCGCATCAGGTCGCCACGATCCATCTGCTGCAGCTGACCGATGGTGCGGATGCCATCGCGTTCCAGCGTGGCGTTGAACGCCTTACCGACACCCCAGATCATCGTCACCGGCTGGGCTGCCAGGAAGCCGACCGCCTCGGCCTCGCCGATGACCGAGAATCCGCGCGGCTTGCGGAAATCGGACGCTATCTTGGCGAGGAACTTGCAGTAGGACAGGCCGGCTGAAACGGTGATGCCGATCTCCTTCTCGACCGCAAGCGCGAAGCGCGCCAGCACCACTGCCGGCGGCAGGCCGTGGAGACGTTCGGTGCCGGCGAGGTCGAGAAATGCCTCGTCGATCGAGAGCGGCTCGACCAGCGGCGTCAGCGCCTGCATCATGGCGCGCACCTCGCGGCCGACGCGCACGTATTTTTCCATGTTGGGGCTGATGACGACCGCCTCGGGACAGGCTTCGAGCGCCTTGAACATCGGCATTGCCGAGCGCACGCCCTGGATGCGGGCGATGTAGCAGGCGGTGGAGACGACGCCGCGCTTGCCGCCGCCGATGATCAGCGGCTTGTCCTTGAGTGCTGGATTGTCGCGCTTTTCGATCGCTGCATAGAAGGCGTCGCAGTCGATATGGGCCAGATGCAGCCGGTAAAGCTCGGGATGGCGCGCCAGCCGGGGGCTGCCACAGCGCTCGCAGCGACGCGTCTGGCTGCGCTGAAACGTCAGGCAGTCGCGGCAAAAACCGTGATCGGGATTGTTGACAGGGGCCGCCATCGCTGCGAACATAAAGAGAACAGAAGCAATGGTACGACAGTGCAAGGCCTGCGACAAGGCTGGCCTGGGGAGAACGCATGAGCACGACCATAGCGCCGCTGGTGCCCGAACTCTGGGCGGATTTCGAGGACCTCTTCGGCAAGCAGGGCGCCTGTTATGGCTGCTGGTGCACGCATTTCCGGCTGGCGCCGGCGGTGCGGCGCGAGAGCAGCCGCGAACGCAACAAGGACCACATCAAGGCGCGCATCGAAGCCGGTCCGCCGCCAGGCCTGCTGGCATTCGAAGACGGCAAGGCGGTCGGCTGGATGCAGATCGGGCCACGCGCCGACGTGCCCGAATGGAACAATCAGGGCAGGGGGTCGGCACCAGTCGATGCCGCCGACGCCATGGATCCGGCCGTATGGGCGATCTCGTGCTTCTTCATCCGCACCAAGGCGCGCGGCAGGGGCATCACGCATCGCCTGGTCGAAGGCGGTATCGATTTCGCCCGCAGCAACGGAGCCCGGTTGGTCGAGGCCTGCCCGATAGACCTGTCCCGGGATTCGCGTTCGATCGGCCTGTTCGTCGGCTCGTCGCGGGTGTTCGAGAAGGCCGGTTTCGAGCGGCTCGTAGAGCGCAAGGCCGGCCGGCCGTTGATGCGGCTTGTGCTATAATCAGTTTTGCGCCTTGACGGTGTTGTATCTCACCTTGCGGTTGTGGCGGTAATTTCATACCAGACGAACGAGGCGTTCCTTCCAAGACGCGTTGCACGGAAACGGATTCAGTCGACGCGCTTTGGGCTTTTGTTTTATGCATGTCGTTGTCCCAAACCGCTGCGCGCTTTTGGGCACTATTAGGTCAAACGGAGAATTCGCGTGAACCGTGCCTTGCCATTCGTTTTTCTTCTTGCGTTGAGCGCGCCTGCTTTCGGCCAGACCGTCGACAGTCAGGGTGCGAAGCAATTGTCCGAAGACCTGGCCCGCTATGTCGGCAAACAGGCGCTCGACAAAGGCATTCTGAAGGTGTCGCTGGAAGGCGATGCCTACAAGATCTTGTTTGATTTCAAGGCGCTTGCCGGATCACTGCCCGATCAAAAGCTGCTGAAAGTCGACGTCGCGCCCGCCCTGATGGTCAAGCCGCGCAGCGACGGATCCTGGGATGTCTCGATGGATTTTTCGCAGAGCGCCTCCTTCGAGTTCAACGGGCCCGAGGGTCTGCAAAGCACGCAGTTTTCGATCAAGGACGGCAAGGGTTCCGGCGTCTACGACCCCAATCTGGCTGCCTTCACCAGCGGCAGCAGCTCGATGACCGGCATGACGATGGCATCGAAGGATGCCAAGCAGCATATGGAAGCGAGCACCGGCGCCGGCACTGCAACGGTCTCCGCGAGCAAGTCCGCGACCGGGGGGGTCGATTTCACAACCTCGCAAAAAGTGTCTGATTTCGTCGAAACGATCAATTTCGACGATCCTGAAAGCGGACTGAAATTCCCGGTCAACGTCAAATCGCCGGAGCTGTCGGTCGAGGCCAGCGGCAAGGGGGTGCGGACAAAGCCGCTGCTCGATCTCCTGGCGTTTGCCGTAGCCAATGAAGACGAGGCGACGCTGAAGGCAAACCAGGCGCAACTCAAATCGCTTCTGCTCGCCGCCTTGCCGGTTTGGGAGCATGTCGAGGGAACCTATGGCTTCAAGGATTTCACGGTGGAAAGCCCGGTTGGCAATTTCGGCGCGACGCAGCTTAGCACTGCATTCGGGTCCGATGGCGTCGCCCAGAACGGCAAGATCAACTATGCCATCAAGGCTTCGGGGCTGACCGTGCCGCAACAGCTTCTGCCGAGCTGGAGCGTGGGGCTGTTGCCCACCGATCTCGACTTGAACTTCGGCGGCGCCAATATCGATCTCGACAGTGTGGTGAAGAAGGCGATCGAAGCCTTTGATCTCAATAAGAATCCGCCGCTGTCGGCTGATTTCGGCGACCAGCTCAAAGCCGACTTCATGGCCAAGACGCCGAAGGTCGTGATCGGCCACAGCACCGTGAAGAACAAGGATACGGAGATCGCCCTGGAAGGTGAAATGACCTTCCCCGACGAGAAGCCGGAGGCAAGCTTGACGGTCGACGTCACCGGCTTCGACAAGCTCGTCGAGGGCCTGCAGACGGCGGCAAAGTCGGAGCCGGAGGTGGCGCAGTACGTACCTGCCGCTCTCATGGTGAAGGGTTTTGGCAAGACGCTGCCCGATGGACGCATCGAATGGGTCGTCAACGCCAAGGCCGACGGATCAGTCATGGTCAACGGCGTCATGGTCAAGCCGGCTGATCCGGCTGTGGATGACAGTGTCGATGACAGCGGCGACGACAGTGGGGACGACAGCGGCGGGGCGGGAGCGAAGCTGAATCCCTGAGGGCTGGCCTCTATCTCTCTGTTTTGGCGCAATTCCGGGCGGAAAACCGTTTCAAACTTTTTCCTGGAATTGCGTTAGAGTCCCAGCGCGTTCGCAATCTTCGGCGCGGCTTGGTGCCAGTCCTGGACGACGATGATGTCGTCCGGCACCGGCGGCAGGAATGCGCGCAGCGAATTGTCGGCCATCAGATGGAACAGGCCGGCATCGGCGACGGATGCCCGCACCGACGCCAGATTGTGCGGCTGATCGTCGACGAAAACCACCGGCCGGCCGGTCTTGCCGCGAAGCCTGGCCACTGCCGGTCCCTTGGCCATTTCAGTGGTCAGGAGCGGGTAGCTCAGCCCGAGTGCATCGAGATGGGCGCGACGCGCGGCGCGGTGCTTGTGCGGCATGGCCGTCAGCAGAATGATCTCGGTGCGATCGCCCAATCCCGCCAGGGCATCCGCGGCACCGTCGGTGATGCTCTGCCAGTCGGCTTGCGCGTCAAAGAAATCGCCCAGAAGTGCTGTGACTTCTGGCTGTTCGATCAGGCGGCCGCTCGCCGTCTCGGCGATGTTGCCGGTCAGCCGGAACGAGGCCAGCGTCAGGCCGAAACCGCGCGCCTTGAGGAAATGCGGGAAAGGGCGGATGAATTCGAGCACCACGTCGTCGACATCGAGCACCAGCAGCGGGCGGCTGTCCGCCGCCAGTTCCTCGATCTGGCGTGCGGTCTCCGGATCATCGCTCATATGGAATGCTCATGGTTGTCGTCGCCCAGCGGCAGCGCCCGCAAGGCCTTGCCGACAGCTGCCGGCGGCGTGCCGGTTTCCTCGGCAAAGCGCATCAGCGTCGGCTCGTGGGCGAGAATGAACTGCAGGACGCCAGCCAGGAATCCTGGTTCGCCGGCAGCCTTGCGGATCGAATGCGCCTCGATGCCGGTGATTGCCAGAAAGCGCGGCAACAGTTCCGGATCGGAGGCGACGAAGCCTAGAGCCTTCACTGCAATCGATTCCGCTTCCTCGCGCATTGACGCTGCGTTTGCCATCACTACCTTCGGTGTGTGGAATGAGTCTCTCCCGCAGTAATGGCAAGAGATGCTTGCGGCAAGCCATTAGAGCGGCGCCCGAGGTGGAATCCAGACAGCTTTTTGCGCCACGGATTTCCGTTTCGTCAATGATATTGCCGTAGAGTGACGCAGGGTTTGGTGCGTCTTTCAGATGGACGCATGACGGCTGCCTTCGAGCGGAAGGACGGCCGGGACGGGATATCGATGCCGAAGAAGGTCATGATCGTCGAGGACAATGAGCTCAATATGAAGCTCTTTCGGGACCTCATCGAAGCAAGCGGTTACGAGACCGTGCGCACCCGCAACGGCCTGGAAGCGCTCGATCTGGCGCGCAAGCACCGGCCGGATCTCATCCTGATGGACATCCAGTTGCCTGAAGTGTCGGGGCTGGAGGTGACCAAATGGCTGAAGGAGGATGACGAGTTGCACGTCATCCCGGTCATCGCGGTGACCGCCTTCGCGATGAAAGGCGACGAGGAACGCATCCGCCAGGGTGGCTGCGAAGCCTATATCTCCAAGCCGATCTCGGTGCCGCGTTTCATCGAAACCATCAAATCCTATCTGGGCGATGCGTGATGCGCCCTTCCAGCCAAGCCGGAGCCTTGTGACATGACTGCACGGATCCTCGTCGTCGACGACATCCCTGCCAATGTGCGGCTGCTGGAGGTCCGGCTGCTGGCCGAATATTTCGAGGTGTTGACCGCCACCAACGGGCCGGACGCCATCGAGACCTGCGAGAATGGCAAGGTCGATGTCGTGCTGCTCGACGTGATGATGCCCGACATGGACGGGTTCGAAGTCTGCCGGCGGCTGAAGAGCGACCCGGCGACGTCGCACATTCCCGTGGTGATGATCACCGCGCTCGACCAGGTTTCCGACCGCGTGCGCGGGCTCGAAGCCGGCGCCGATGATTTCCTGACCAAACCGGTCAACGACCTGCAACTGATGACGCGCGTCAAGAGCCTGGTCCGGCTGAAGTCGCTGACCGACGAGTTGCGGCTGCGCGCCTCGACGACGCGCAACATCGGTATCGAAGAATTGCTGAGCCGCAATTTCGCCTCCGAGGACACGACGCCGAAAGTGCTTTTGATCGACGAGCGCAAATCCTCGGTCGAGCGCATCCAGAAGATGCTGCGCGACCGTGCCGACCTCGACGTCACCAGCGATCCGCATGCCGGCTTCTTCCAGGCCGCCGAGACGCCCTACGAATGCGTGATGATCTCTACGGCCTTTGCGGATTTCGATCCGCTCCGGCTCTGTTCGCAGTTGCGCTCGCTCGACCGCACCCGTTTCGTCCCGATTATCCTGCTGGCGGAGGCGGGCGAGGACGAGCGCATCATTCGTGGCCTGGAGCTCGGCATCAATGACTATCTGATGCGGCCGATCGACCAGCAAGAACTGACAGCGCGGCTGCGCACCCAGGTGCGCCGCAAGCGCTACAACGACCAGCTGCGCGCCAGCGTGACCCAAACCATCGAAATGGCGGTGACCGACGGGCTCACCGGGCTGCACAACCGCCGCTACCTCGACAGCCATCTGCAGACGCTGTTCGATCGCGCGGTGGCGCGGCGGCGGCCGCTGTCGGTGATGATCACCGACCTCGACCGTTTCAAGTCGATCAACGACGCGCACGGCCATGACGGCGGCGACGAGGTGTTGCGGGAATTCGCGCGACGGCTGCGCAAGAATGTCCGCGGCATCGACCTTGCCTGCCGCTTTGGTGGCGAGGAGTTCGTTGTGGTGATGCCGGACACTGACGGCACGGTGGCCGAAAAGGTGGCCGAACGCATTCGCGCCGAAATTGCCCAGGCGCCTTTTGCCATCGGCCCGGATGGCAAGACGATCGAGGTCACCGTCAGTGTCGGCGTGTCGTCGGTGCTGAAGGGGGTGGATACGGTGGCGGCGCTGATGAAGCGCGCCGACCTGGCACTCTATGAAGCCAAGAGCGGTGGCCGCAACCGCGTTGTCGCCAAGGCGGCGTAACCCGCAAAGGCCCAATTTTCCTGTCAACCCGATAGGGTTACCCGTTTACCTTAATCCAAGCGATTCGCGAGCCTTGGTTAAGAAATGGTTGATTTTGATAAGCTCTTGCGCAAATGTGCAGGCCAAGACGAAGCCGGCACGAGGATAGACAGCCGGCTCGATCCCTAGAAATACCCCATGATGCTCAGGTCCGCCGCATCTCCTGGGTCCGTGGGGTCGGCCGGCCGGCGCTGGCGCATAGTGGCCTCCTCGTACCGCTGCCAAACGCCGACCGGCCCCCTTCTCCAAACAGAACATCGGAGCTCCGTGCCAAGGCACGGATGACTCTGCTTTTTGCGTGTGAAAAATCCGGATCCCGTTCTCTTGGATCAGCGGCGATAGCCATATGGCGCGCACTGTCATTGCGCGAGAGGCTGTGTTCGTGGCTGGCGACCTGCAGGGAAGAGTACCTCTGCAGTTCATACATATGGCGCACAAGGGGCTTGCGGCAAGACCCGGCTCCTCCCGTAAAACCGTCGGCCTAACCCAAGGGTACGGAACGGAGAGTGCGATAATGGCTGTAATGACCGATCATGCGGTGGTGATTGCCGGAGGTGGCCCGACAGGGTTGATGCTGGCAGCTGAACTCGCGCTGGCGGGTGTCGACGTTGCCATTGTCGAACGGCGTCCCAACCAGGAGCTAGTTGGCTTGCGTGCGGGCGGCCTGCATGCTCGCACGATCGAAGTTCTGGATCAGCGTGGGATCGCCGACCGGTTTTTGTCGCAAGGACAACGCTTTCAGGTCGTGGGCTTCCACATGATCCGGCTGGACATCAGCGACTTTCCAACGCGGCACAACTGCCTGCTCGGGCTGCGTCAAAACCACATTGAACGTATCTTGGCCGGTTGGGTCGACGAGTTGAAAGTGCCGATCTATCGCGGGCAGGAGGTCGCGGCGTTCGCGCAAGACGACAGCGGGGTCATAATCGAGTTGGCCGATGGCCAACGTATGAAGACACATTATCTGGTGGGCTGTGACGGAGGGCGAAGCCTCATCCGAAAAGCGGCCGGCATCGAATTCGCCGGATGGGATCCGACGATGAGTTGGATGATCGCCGAGGTCGAGATGTGTGAGGAGCCGCCATTGGGCTTTCGGAACACGGACTCCGGTATCCACGCTTTGGGCAAGACCGGGGAGGGTGGGACAGTCGGCGTCGTGCTGACAGAACCGCGACTGGAGACCGGTGGAGAACCCACGCTTCGCGATCTCAGCGAGGCGCTGGTAGCCATCTATGGGACCGACTATGGAGTCCACAGTCCGACTTGGCTCTCACGATTTACCGACATGACGCGGCAAGCCGCGACCTATCGTGACAGACGCGTCCTGCTGGCGGGCGATGCCGCGCACATCCATCCTCCGATGGGCGGGCAGGGTCTCAACATCGGCGTACAGGATGCGGTCAACCTCGGCTGGAAGCTGGCGCAGGTGGTCAAGCGGATCTCACCTGAGAGCCTCCTTGATACCTACCAGGCTGAGCGCCACCCGGTCGCCGCCCGTGTCATGCAGAACACGATGGCACAGGTTGCGCTTCGGCGTATGGACGACCGCGGCAAGGCGATGGGCGACATCGTTGCCGAACTGCTCGGGATGGACGAACCGCGCAGACGAATGGCCGGCGAGATGTCCGGTCTGGGCGTTCACTACAATCTCGGCGAGGGGCATCCTCTGCTCGGCCGGCGGATGCCCGACCTCGACCTGCTCACTGCCAACGGCCCACTGCAGGTCTTTGCGCTGCTGCACCATGCCAGGCCGGTCATGCTCAACTTCGGTCAGCCAGGCGGCTTCGACATGACACCGTGGGCAGATCGGGTCCAGCAGATCGACGCCACATATTCCGGACCATGGGAGCTTCCGGTGCTCGGTCCCATCGCCGCTCCGCCCGCCGTATTGATCCGGCCCGACGGCTACGTGGCCTGGGTAGGGGACGGAACCCGTCTTGGGCTTGCCGAGGCGCTGACCGCCTGGTTCGGACCGCCTGCCGTGGCGCCCCAGTCACAATGAAGTAGGCGCAGCCTCCCGAAATACCTCCTGAATGCATCGCGTCGCCGCTTGTGGCGGCGCGGTCTGCTGACAACCGATTGACAGGAGCTTTTATCCATGCAGAAATTGGTTGGACCATTGGACCACTTGGAGAGAGCGTGGACCAGAACAGCCTGCCACCCATTCAGACGACGGCGCGCGATGACGCCGTGCTGAAGGCGTTGGTTGGGTTTGTTCGCGCCGAAGCCTTGCAGCCCGGCGAGCGACTTCCGACAGAGCGTATTCTTGCCGAACGGTTGAAGGTCAGCCGCAACACGGTGCGTGAGGCGCTGACGCGCTGGGAAGGGCTCGGTCTGGTCGAGCGCCGGCAAGGCAGCGGAACCTATCTCAAGGCGGCCGTTTCACCCGGCATGCTGCATATGCCGCTGACGCTGGCGGGGGGCAACGATTTCACCAGCCTGATGCAGACGCTGGAAATCCGCCGCGCGCTGGAAGCGGAGGCCGCCGCACTCTGTGCCGAGCGTGCAAGCCAGACCGACATTGCCGAGATCGCGCGCAAGCTCGACATCATGGAGCAGGCGTTTCGCACGCGCGACGGCATGTCGTCGGAAGAGGACTGGGAGTTCCACCAGGCGATCTACCGGGTCTCCGGTAATCCGCTGTTCGAGCAGATCATCGCCGCCATGCACGAGTTGTTCCATCGCTTTTGGGAGCATCCGCTCGGCGTGCGCGACTTCGGCCATGCCAGCTTTCCCTATCACCGCACCATCTACGAATGCATCGCCGCGCGCGACCCGGAAGGCGCCCGCGCCGAGGCGCTCAAGTTGATCGCCACCGTCGAGGACGATCTGAAGCGCGGTGCGGCCAAACTCAAACTTTCGAGCCAGACATGAACGAGCAGCCATCCGGTTTCGACCACGATTATCTCGCCGAGGCGGCAACGCTGCTGGCGCATGACGAGCCATTTCCGGGCGGCGCGGTGGTGCCGCCGATCTACCAGACCTCGCTGTTCACCTTTGCCAACTATGCCGAGATGGCCGACACTTTCGCCGGCAAACGAAAGCAGCCGATCTATTCGCGCGGCGACAATCCGACGGTGATGGAGTTCGAGGCGCGGGTAGCGGCGCTCGAGGGCGCTGAGGCCGCGCGCGGCTTTTCCAGCGGCATGGCCGCGATCAGCGCCACCGTGCTTGCCTTTGTTGGTGCCGGCGAGCGCATCGTGGCGGTGCGCAACTGCTACGGCGATGCGTACCGGCTTTTCGAGCGGCTCTTGCCGCGGCTCAACATCAAAGTCGATTACGTCGATGGCTCCGACCCTGACGCGGTCGCCGCGGCACTTCCCGGCGCCAAGCTGCTCTACCTGGAAAGCCCGACCTCGATGATGTTCGAGCTCCAGGACATCGCGCATCTGACGCGGTTGGCGAAGGAGCAGGGCATCATCACCAGCATCGACAATTCCTGGGCCACGCCGGTGTTCCAGAAGCCGATCACGCACGGCGTCGACCTGGTGCTGCACTCGGCCTCGAAATATCTCGGTGGCCACAGCGACACCGTGGCCGGCGTTGTGGCCGGATCTGCCGCCCATATCAAGCATATCAACGAGCAGACCTATTCCTATCTCGGCGGCAAGCTGTCGCCGTTCGAGGCCTGGCTGCTCCTGCGCGGCTTGCGCACACTGCCGCTGCGCCTGCCGCACCACATGAAAAGCGGCCTGACCCTCGCCGAGCGGCTGAAGGCGCATGCCAATGTCGAGCGCGTCAAC
>NZ_NNRI01000014.1 GCF_002270415.1 Mesorhizobium sophorae
AGCCAATGCGTTTCTTGTAGGGTCCGCGACTAGCGCCTTTTCGGCTTCCTTCGCCTCGATCAGCGCAACGATGTCCGCGATCTCCCAAAGCTTGTCAGTCACGCCAGCGGCCAAACTGACCCACTACCCGGGACAGCCGGGCTTTGGCTGCGGCCGTCCATGCCACGGTGTGCAAAACCATCATCACAAAACTTGACCTTGCTTGCACTTGCACCTCTGGCCGCTCTCTGGCTTTTTGAGGTACCCATCGCAACGGACTGATTCGCGTCATGCCGCTCGATTGCAATCTCCCCAGGCAGTCTGCGGATGGGTCGTGAAGCGCGCGCAATTGGCGAAGGAGAAACAGGCATGGCCGAGTTCAAGAAGCCCGAAATCTCCGAAATGAGACCCAAGATCACCGTTATCGGCGTCGGCGGTGGCGGCGGCAACGCCGTCAACAACATGATCGCGGAGCAGCTTCAGGGGACCGAATTCATCGCCGCCAACACCGACGCGCAGGCGCTGACCATGTCGAAGGCAACGCGGCTGATCCAGCTTGGCGCGCATGTCACCGAAGGGTTGGGCGCCGGATCGCTTCCCGAGATTGGCCGCGCCGCGGCCGAGGAATCGCTCGACGAGATCATGGATCATCTGGCCGGCACGCATATGTGTTTCGTCACCGCCGGGATGGGCGGCGGCACGGGAACCGGCGCTGCTCCGATCATTGCTCAGGCGGCGCGCAAGGCCGGCATCCTGACAGTGGGCGTCGTCACCAAGCCTTTCGCTTTCGAGGGCAGGCGCCGCATGCAGATGGCCGAAGAGGGCATCGAGCGGCTGCGCGAAAGCGCCGACACGGTGATCGTCATCCCGAACCAGAACCTGTTCCGGATCGCCGATGCCAAGACCACCTTCGCCGATGCGTTCGTCATCGCCGACCGCGTGCTTTATTCCGGCGTCAGCTGCATCACGGATCTCATCGTCAAGGAAGGCCTGATCAATCTCGACTTCGCCGATGTCAAATCGGTGATGCGCGACATGGGCCGCGCCATGATGGGAACCGGCGAGGCCTCCGGCGACGGCCGGGCGATGAAGGCTGCGGAAGCCGCGATCGCCAACCCGTTGCTGGACGAAGTTTCGATGAAGGGCGCCAAGGGTGTCCTGGTCTCGATATCGGGCGGCAGGGATATGACCCTGTTCGAGGTCGACGAGGCCGCCACCCGCATCCGCGAAGAGGTCTATGAGGACGCCGACATCATCGTCGGCGCAATCTTCGACAAGAGCATGGAAGGCCGCTTCAGGGTTTCTGTGGTGGCGACCGGGCTCGATCGCGCCTTTGGGGCAGAGGACGCCGATGCCGGCATCGCCCGGGGCCATGTCGGCCAGCCGCCGGCGCGGACGCTTCAGTAGTCATCTTCTGCGCATTTCCTGGCAAAGGGTTTGCCTGACAACGCTATGGCCTGCGTATCGGCTTTGCTCAGCGCACTCTAACTTGCGGCCCGCTGTATCGGTCTCTATCCCTCTGCTGCTACAAGAATCCTTCACAGACGGCCATCTATACTGGCAACCGGCATTCGTTCGAGCGACGAGAGGCGCGGCTTGGAATTTGACTTGAAAACCATCGAGGCGCTTGCGCCCGACCAGGCGTCGTTGAGCGCCGCTTCCAAGTTGACCAAGCAATCGAACTGGCCACGGCTCGAAAAGAATGAAGAGCTGGCTCTCATCTGGGGGGAATGCCAGGGTTCCGGCTCCAATCCCTACCGTGTGGTCGTCGAAACCGGCGACGATGGTTACAAATGCACCTGCCCGTCGCGGAAATTTCCCTGCAAGCACACTTTGGCGCTGATGTGGATCGCCGCCACCACGCCGGCCAGCTTTGCCGTGGCCGGCTCGACGCCGGAATGGGTGAACGATTGGCTGAGCCGTCGCAGGAAGACCACGTCGCAACCTGTGGAACCGACACAAGGTGCGGGAGGCAAGAGCATCGGCGAAGCCGCGCGCGACGAAAGCTCTGTCGTCGAGGACGCGGCTGCGGTCGAACGCCGCGAGGCAGCGCAGCGCAAGCGGGCAGAAGACACGCGATCCGCCGTGTCCGCAGGACTGGATGAACTCGATCAATGGATCGCCGACCAGTTGCGGCTTGGCCTTGCCGGCTTTGTCGACAACAGCAGCGATCGTTGCCGCCGGATTGCCGCGCGGCTGGTCGACATGAAGGCGACGGCACTTGCCGGCCGCATCGACGAGATACCGTCTAGGTTGATGGCGTTGCGCAGCGAGGAACGGCCGGACGCGGCGATCCGCGAACTCGGCAAGCTTGTGCTGCTGGCCAAAGCCTGGCGGTCGGCACCCGATGACCCGGAACTGAGGCGGCTCGTCTCGACCTCCGAGAGCCGCGAACAGGTGCTGGCCAATCGCGATGCGACTCAGGTCGAAAGCGCTTGGGAAGTGCTCGGCGAGAAGATCGAATCTCGCCGTGACGGTCTTGTCAGCCATTCGACCTGGCTGCTCGACCTGAACAGCGCCAGCTCGCAATTTGCCCAGCTGCTCGACTTTTTTCCGGCGTCGGCCGGTCGCCGGTCGAACGCCTTCACGCCGGGCGATCGTTTCGAAGCCCGGCTGATCTTCTATCCGGCGCGCCAGCCGCTGCGGGCATTGGTGGCGGACCGCAGGGGTGACGTCTCGTCCGGCGACTGGCCCGATTTCGGCGTTGACGCGTCGGATCCGCTGGCGGCCCATGTTGCCCGCCAGGACGCCGCGCCCTGGGTTACCGATTGCCCCGTCATGCTGCCGCCCGGAGCGATCCTGCTGGACGATCGCGGTGCCGCCTGGTGGCAGGCCGCCGGCGATCCGCACGGCATCGCCTTGCCAATCGCCGACACCGTCAATCCAACGCTGCTTGGACTGGACCTCAAGGCAACGGCCGCACTTTGGAACGGCAGCCGGCTTGAACTCCTGGCGGCGCAAAGCGGGTTTGGGAGGCTTGATCTGTCATGAATGAGATCGAGCAGACCGGCCTGGCGACCATGCGCGACTGCTGGATAACCGGCGGCACCACCTTCGACCTGGCTCCGGCTGCATGGCAGCAGATCGCCAGCAGTGCAAACCCCGACGAGCGCGAGCGCCGGTTGCTGGCAATCGCCGCGCAGGCCCTCGACATTGCCTTGCGGCCAGCCGCGCCGAAGATGCTGAAACAACGCCCGCCACTGCCTGAACTTGCCTTGCCCATGCTGCCGGAGCGGCTGCGGCCGCTTTTGCGAGCGGCGCTGAAGCATGCAGCCGACGCAAGGACCAAGACACGCGTGGCCACGCTCGTCGCCAGCCGAGGCTTCGTGCTGCATCCAATGGATTGGATGCCCTCTGCGTCGTATCAGGAAAGTCCGGACGTTTATGCCCCCTGGGTCGATTGGCAAGCCGGTGTGGGTGGCGAGAAACAATCCCGCCGGGAACAACTGACCGTGGAAACCTGGGATGATTTCTATCCCGCTGCGCGCCGTACCGCGCTGGCCGATATGCGCCGCACCGCTCCGGCGCTGGCCAGGCAACTGATCGAGGCCAAGGGATCAAGTGAGCCGGCGGAGATCAGATCCGCACTCATCGAACTCATGCGCTTCGGCTTGGGCGCCGATGACGTGCCATTCCTGAAGAGCCTCTCCGCCGACCGCTCCGGCAGGGTGCGCGAACTGGCTGGCCGGCTGCTGGCAAGGTTGGGAGAGCATGGCAACCCAGGCGATGGCGGGACGGAAGATCCGACAGCCGAGCTCGCCGCCTTCATCGCCGAAGGCAAATCCGGCTTCATCCGCCGCCGCACCACCTATACACCGATAAGACTCAAGGCGCCCGCGCAGGAAGCACGCCGCGGCGACTTGTTTGCCACCTGTTATCTGGGCGATCTTGCTGCCCGCTTCGGCGTTACCGAGTCCGATTTCCTCGGGGCATGGCAGTTCGGCGTCGACGACAATGCCGATCTCTTCCTCGTTCGAATGGTCTCGGTGTCCGGCAGTGATGCAGCGGTGGCGCATTTGGCCGATACGCTTGGCGCCGGAGGCGGCAAGCCGGCGCTTCTCGTCCTCCATCTCATGGCGCGTTTGGACAGCGGCAGGAAGCGTGTGTTGACCAGGCAAATCCTGAAAGACACGCAGAATCTTCACGCGCTCAACCAGGTCGAAGGCATCGAAGCAGGCTGGCTGGAATGGGCCGACCTGACAAACGGCCAGACGCTCCCGGCACTGCGTTCCGCTGTTGCGGGAAACGACGAGCCGGTGAAGCGAAGCGCCGACCAGACACTAGAGAATCTGGGGTTTCTGGCGACAGCGGCGACGGCGGAAAAATTGATCGGGGATGTCGTTGCGGCCGGCATGGCTCCGGCGGCACCTTCGCTCGGTCTCCTGCGCCTCAATGCGGCATTGGCCGGGCCTGGAATCGACACATGATCACTCGGGAGAACAGCAAATGAACGCAGTCATCCGTCTTCCGGTCGAGCAGGCCTACGCCGCCGAGTTGCAGGCCCTCTCGCGCAATGGCGACCGGCAAAAGCCCGCCGGATGGAGCCTTTCGCCCAAGGCGGTTCTCACCTATCTGCTAGGCGGAAAGGCCGACGACGGGACGCTGATAACGCCAAAATATGTCGGCCGCCGCCGGCTGATGGAGACCGCCGTGGCGACGCTCGCCACCGACCGGGCGCTGTTGCTGCTCGGCGTGCCGGGCACCGCCAAGTCCTGGGTGTCGGAGCACCTCGCCGCCGCCATCATGGGCGACTCGACATTGATCGTGCAATGCACGGCCGGCACCGACGAGAACCAGATCCGCTATGGCTGGAACTACGCGCAGCTTCTGGCCAAGGGCCCGAGCCAGGAGGCGCTGGTGCCGACCCCGCTTTACCGCGCCATGCAGGACGGCAAGCTCTGCCGCCTCGAGGAACTGACGCGCATGGGCTCTGACGTGCAGGACACGCTGATCACCGTGCTTTCTGAAAAGATGATGCCGATCCCGGAACTCAACACGTCGATCTACGCGCAGCGCGGTTTCAACATCATCGCCACGGCCAACAACCGCGACAAGGGCGTCAACGAGCTGTCCTCGGCACTGAAGCGCCGCTTCAATGTCGTCGTGTTGCCGTTGCCCGAGGATATGGCGGAAGAAGTGGCGATCGTCTCGAAGCGGGTCGGCGAGATGGCTGGCGGCCTCGACCTGCCGGTGCCGAAGAATGTCGGCGAGGAGATCGCCCGCGTGCTCACCATCTTCCGCGAATTGCGCTCCGGTGCCACCGCCGATGGCAAGGTGACGTTGAAGACGCCGTCCGGTTCGCTGTCCACGGCGGAGGCTATCGCCACCATGGTTGGCGGCCTCAGCCAGGCGGCCTGGTTCGACAGCGGCAAGCTCGGCGCCGAAGGCCTGGCTGCCAGCCTGGTCGGCGCGATCGTGAAGGATCCAGTGCAAGACAAGCTGGTGCTGGAAGAATATCTGGAAACAGTGCTCAAGAAGCGGCCGGACTATGCCGGCTATTACGCGGCCTTGAACGCGGCGATCTGACGCCATGGCGCTGAGCGACGTTTCCTATTTCGGCATACGCCATCACGGGCCCGGCTCCGCCGACAGCCTGGTGCAGGCGTTGCAGGGCTTGAAACCGGTCGCCGTGCTGATCGAGGGGCCGGCAGATGCCTCAGCGTTGCTGCCACTGCTTGCCCGGGCCGAAATGCAGCCGCCGGTGGCGCTGCTCTGCTATCCGGAAGACGATCCGGCTTCGACGAGCTTCTGGCCCTTCGCCGAGTTTTCGCCGGAATACCAGGCGGCCCTGTGGGCTCTTGGCAACAACGCGGCTTTACGGTTCATCGACCTGCCGTCATCGGCCCGGGTTGCGGCGGTTGATGATGCTGAGGATGCCGATGCCGATGAAGCGGAACCCGGTGCCGACAACGAGACGGCTCAGCATATGCGTGACCCGATCGGGACACTGGCGCAAGCCGCCGGCTATGAAGATGGCGAGAGCTGGTGGTCCGATATCATCGAGCAGAACCCGCAGCCAGGTCCCATCTTTGCCGCGATTTCCGATGCCATGACGACGCTGCGCGACGGCGAGGGCCCGCTAGCCGAATTCGAGGCCAGGCGTGAAGCGCATATGCGGCTTGAAATCACCGCCGCGCGCAAGGAATTCGAGGGGCCGATCGCTGTCGTTTGCGGCGCCTGGCATGTGCCTGCATTGCAAGCGACGCGACCGCAGAAAGAGGATCAGGCCCTTCTCAAGGGGCTCGCCCGGCGCAAGAGCACGATGACATGGGCGCCATGGACGGGGCCACGCCTGGCCCTGGGCTTCGGCTATGGCGCTGGTGTCGTCGCGCCCGGCTGGTGCAAGCATCTGTGGCGCACGCGCGGCCGCCACGACGCGGCAACCTTGTGGCTCGCAATGATCGCGGCGGTGCTGAGAGGCAAGGGACATATGGTCTCGACCGCTTCGCTGATCGAAGCCGAACGGCTGGCGCGTGCGCTGGCCGCGATCCGCGAGCGGCCAAAGCCTGGGTTCGAGGAATTGCGCGACGCCGCTATCGCCGCCCTGTTCAACGGCGAAGCGCTGCTTTGGGCGTTGGTCGAAGCCGAACTGCTTCTGGGCGCCGATGTCGGTGAAATTCCGCCCGACACGCCACTGGCGCCGCTGATCGAGGATCTGCAACGCAACCAGAAAGCGGCGCGGCTGAAGCCCGAGGCGCTGGAGCGCGAATTGTCGGTCGATCTCCGTAGCGAAAGCGGGCTGTTTCGTTCGACCTTGTTGCACCGGCTGAACGTGCTTGGCGTGCATTGGGGCAAGTTGACCGACAGCGGACGCAGCCGCGGCACCTTCCGCGAGCGATGGGCGCTCTCGTGGGAGCCGGAATATGCCGTTCGCCTGGTCGAGAACCTGATCTATGGGCCGACAATCGAGAAGGCCGCCAATGGCCGGCTGATCCAGATGATCGGCGCGTCGGCCTCTCTCGACGCGCTGGCGGGATTGGTTCAGGGCGCCATCACGGCAAACCTGTCGGAAGCGTCGACCGCCGGTCTCGTGGCATTGGAGGAACGCGCGGCGCACAGCAGCGAATGCCTGGAAATTCTGGCATCGGTGCCGCCGCTCGCCGAAATCATCCGCTATGGCGAGGCACGCAAGACGGAAACGGCCCGGCTGTCCGGTCTGCTGGAACGGCTGATCATCGAAGGCGCGATAGCACTCGCCTATGCCGCCCGCGACCTCGATGACCAGGCTTCGACGACGCTGGTTGGAGCGATGCGCAAGGCCGACGAAGCGATCAGGCTGGTCGAGCCTGAGGAAGATGTGCTGGACGCCTGGCGCAATGGACTGGCAGCGGTGCTCGATGGATCGCGATCGACGGCGCTGGTTGCAGGCTGCGCCGCGCATCTGCTCTACGAAGCCGGCCATCTGTCCGCCGACGCCGCAGCGGGCCTGATCGCCCGGCGCCTGTCGCCGGGAACGCCGGTCATGGAGGCCGCAGGGTTCTTCGAAGGCTTCTTCAGCACCGCCAGTCAACGGCTCATCTATGACGAGGCCCTGCGCGGAGCGGTCGATGCCTGGCTCCAATCCCTCGACGAAGATGCCTTCATTGCGCATCTGCCGCTGCTGCGCCGGGTCTTCTCGCATCTGGACTCGATGGAGCGGCGGCGGCTGATCGAAGCGGTGCTCGGCCGCGCCGCACGCCTGCCTGCCGGACTGACACCGGCGCCGGATGGCGACGCCGCATGGCGCCGGCACCTGGAACGGCTTGGACCCTTGCTGACGGGCGGTGACGGCAATGGATGACGCGGCCGAAATGAACGAACCCGCCACCGATGACGGACGCGAGCGCCGCTGGCGCCTGGCGATCGGTGCCGATGACGAGAAATCGACTTCGCTTTCCGACACGGACAAGCGGCTTTCTGCGGCACTCGATGCACTCTATGGCGATGGCGCCGGCGATGCGGCTGCCGACCCGCGCAAGCGCCGCGGCGGGCTCGGCCGTTCGGCGCCGCGGGTGGCACAGTGGATGGGCGATATCAGGTCGTTCTTTCCCGCGCAGGTCGTGCAGATCGTCCAGAAGGATGCCTTCGAACGCCTCAACCTGAAGCAGATGCTGATGGAGCCCGAGTTCCTCAAGGCGATCGAGGCGGACGTCAATCTCGTTGCCGACCTGATTTCGCTGCGCTCGGTCATGCCGGCAAAGACCAAGGATATCGCGCGTACGATCATCGCCGATATCGTCGCCAAGCTGATGCAGCGGCTGGAGCAGAAGACGGCCGAGGCGATACGCGGTGCGCTCGATCGGTCGCAACGCACCAATCGGCCACGCCAGCGCGACATCGACTGGCCGCGGACCATCTCGGCCAACCTTCGCCACTACCAGCCCGAGCATAAAACCATCGTGCCGGAGAAGTTGGTCGGCTTCATGCGCAAACAGCGCCGGCTGGTCGATCTGGACGAGGTTGTGCTGTGCGTCGACCAATCCGGCTCGATGGCAAGCTCGGTGATCTACGCCTCGATTTTTGCCGCGGTGATGGCCTCGTTACCCGTCGTGCGGACCAAGCTCGTCTGCTTCGACACGGCCATCGTCGATCTCACCGAGGAGCTCAGCGATCCCGTCGAAGTCCTGTTCGGCGTGCAGCTTGGCGGGGGCACCGACATCAACCAGGCCGTCGCCTATTGCGCGGAGCGCATCGAACGGCCGACCAAGTCGCACATGGTGCTGATCACCGACCTTTATGAGGGCGGCAACGGCCAGGAATTGCTGCAGCGGCTGGCAGCACTTGTTCGATCTGGCGTCAATGTCGTGGTGCTGCTGGCGCTGACCGACCAGGGCAGGCCCGGTTACGACCCCAAGATGGCAGGCTCCGTTGCCGCGCTCGGCATCCCGGTCTTTGCCTGCACGCCGGATCTGTTTCCAGACCTGATGGCGGCGGCATTGCGCCGCGAGGATATCGGCGCATGGGCGGCCGGCGCCGACATCAAGCTTGTCCGCGCCGAGGCAGAGACGCCGGAATGAAGCACAACACAACAGCCTCCAGAGCCGCCAGCATGTGCTTGGCGGCTCTGGATGGTTGATCGAGCTCAGCCGAATTTCGGGTCGAGACTGCCCGATTTGTAGCGCTTGGCCATTTCGGCGACCGGCAGCGGCTTGATCTTCTGCGCATTGCCGGCGGTGCCGAACTGCTCGAAGCGCTCCTTGCACAGCTTCCTCATCGCCGCCATGGCCGGCGTCAGATACTTGCGCGGATCGAACTCGCTCGGATTCTCGGTCAGCACCTTGCGGATGGCGCCGGTCAGCGCCATGCGGTTGTCGGTGTCGATGTTGATCTTGCGCACGCCGTGCTTGATGCCGCGCTGGATCTCCTCGACCGGCACGCCCCAGGTCGGCTTCATCTGGCCACCATATTTGTTGATGATCTCCTGCAGATCCTCGGGCACCGAGGACGAGCCGTGCATGACCAGATGCATGTTGGGCAGCCGGCGGTGAATCTCCTCGATGACGTTCATGGCCAGCACCGCGCCGTCCGGCTTGCGCGAGAATTTGTAGGCGCCATGGCTGGTGCCCATGGCGACCGCCAGCGCATCGACATGGGTGTGTTTGACGAACTCCACCGCCTGTTCCGGGTCGGTCAGAAGCTGGTCGTGGCTGATCTCGCCTTCGACGCCGTGGCCGTCTTCCTGCTCGCCCCCACCGCTCTCCAGCGAGCCAAGCACTCCGATCTCGCCTTCGACGGAAACACCGCCCCAATGCGCCATGTCGACGACGCGCCGGGTGATGCCGGAATTGTAGGCGTAGTCGGCCGGCGTCTTGCCGTCCTCCTTCAGCGATCCGTCCATCATCACGGAGGTGAAGCCGTATTGGATCGCGGTGACGCAGGAGGCTTCGTTGTTGCCGTGGTCGAGATGCATGCAGACCGGGATGTCGGGGTGGATTTCAACCAGCGCGTCGATCAGCTTGGCCAGCACGACGTCATTGGCGTAGGCGCGAGCACCGCGGCTCGCCTGCAGGATGACCGGTGACTTGGTCTCCTCGGCGGCCTCCATGATGGCGAGGCCTTGTTCCATATTGTTCATGTTGAAAGCGGGCACGCCGTAGCCGTATTCGGCGGCGTGGTCGAGCAATTGTCTCAGTGTTATGCGAGCCACCCAATAGTCTCCCGTATCTGGTTTCAAGCGCAACGTCGCGGGCCGGCCGGTCGCCGGTCGGCCCCTGATGCTTCTGGCCGGATTTCAGGCCAACCGCAACCTTCTGCGGTCCTGTCGATCGCAATTCTTGTTGCAGGGCTGAAATCCGGCCGTTTTGGCGATCTCAGGCCGCGATCAGTTCCCGCGCCGCCATGATCTGCACGCAGGCATTGGCCGCTTCCTTGCCCTTGACGGTGAAGTGCTCGAAGAAGAAGCGGTGATGCTCGGCGCTGTCATGGTAGTTGTGCGGGGTGAGCACCGCCGACAGCACCGGCACGCCGGTCGACAGCTGCACATTCATCATGCCGTCAATGACGGCACTGGCGACGAACTCATGCCGGTAGATGCCGCCGTTGACGACAAACGCCGTACCGAGGATCGCGGCATAGCGGCCGGTCTCGGCCAGGGTCTTGGCGTGCAGTGGAATTTCGTAGGCGCCGGGAACGTCGAAGACATCGACGGCGAAGCGCTCGCCTCCGATGTCAGCCAGTTCCGCCTCGAAGGCCTGCACGCACTGGTCGACGATGTCGGCATGCCAGCGCGAGCGAATGACGGCGATGCGGGTCGTTTCATAGTCTTTGTGGGAATGCTGATTCATGGGTCCATCCTTCCGTTTCGACCAGAATCAGGACGCACGATACGAAATCCGGCCCGCCGAGACGGTCCGTGTTCCGTTCGTTCTCTTCCATCCGGACTCTAACCGTCGGCTCCGGAATCACACCGGATCTGCTGACCTCTCCGACCTTGCCGGAAAGCGCTCGCGGGCTTGGGCCGAAACCCTTACCGCCGGTGGGGACTTTCACCCCGCCCTGAGAACATTAACGCCGTTTGTATGAAAGGGCAGGGCGCCGCTGTCAATCGTGTGAAAGACGGATGGCCAATACAGTCTGTCAACTGGAGCAATTCCAGGAAAAGTGTGAAGCGGTTTTCCCGGAAAAAGCGCATAGCGTTTTCCCTTGGGAAGTGCGTCAAAAAAAGGGAGAGCGGCGTTTCCGCGAAACGATGAACCGCTTTTATCGCGTGCGCCACGCCGCCGCCGAAGCGGCAATCAGCATGAGCAATGCCGCAACCGTCGCGCAGGTGGCGAAACCGAAGCTGGAATAGAGCGGGCCGAAGCCGGTGGTGCCGACAAACACCGCCAGATAGGTCACCGCGCTGTTCAAACCCATGATCGTGCCGCGCCGCGATGGATCGAGCGCCGACAGGCGCATCACCAGGACGTTCAGTCCAAAATGATTGGCAAGCCCCCAGACCGCCACCATCGTGATGGTCAGGCCGAAACTGCCGCTCGTCGCGGCCATGGCGACATAGACGACGGCGACGAGAAGATAGGCAAATGGCATGACGCGGCGCGCGCCCAGGCGATCGATGACGCCGTCGAGGAGAGCAGCCGTGCCGAAGCCGATGCCATAGGCAAGTGCTGCCCATCCGTTGGCGCTGACCGGTCTCCCCAATCCGCTGTGCAGGTGATCACCGAGATAGCCATAGACGCCGTAGAAGGCCGTCATGAAGGCGGCACAGGCGATGAGCAGCGGCACGATGCCGGGAATGCCGAGCGCCTCCAGCGGCGTCGGCGCCGGGCCACTTTTCCTGGCGTCGCTCAGTGACGACACTGTAAGACCGGCCAAGGCAAGCGTTGCCAGCAGCGCGACCGCGGCGAAAACGGCGCGCCAATGCACGAGATCGGCAAGCACGGCCGACAGCGAAACGCCGGCGACCATGCTCAGCGTCCATCCGGTCAGCACGACGCCGATCGTGCCGCTTTCCCGGCCAGGCGGCGCGATGGCCGCGGAACTGGCATAGATCGCCGGCATGGCGATACCGGCAGCAATGCCGGCGAGCAATTGTGCCGCGACCAGCATTATCACCGTCGGTGCCGCCGCGCTGGCGACGAGCGCTATCGCCAGCAACAGCAATGCGCCTTGCAGCATCCGGCGGGCGCCGATCCGGTCGATGTAGCGTGCCAGGAACAGGGCGCTTGCGGAGGTGCCAAGGCCGAACACGGCCGCCGCGATCATGACCACCGGTACGCTGGTCGCAAACGACGCGGCCACGGCCGGTGCGATCGGGCCGAGCACAAGCGAATTCGAGCCGATCACGGCGATGCATCCGGTCAACAGATAAGCGAGCGCCGGGATGGGCGCCCGGGCGTTCGCGGCCAATGGTGCAACTTGATCAGCGTTCGACATATGACCATAATGACCGCATTAAATTCTGCGGCAACCGGAGATTTCAGCATGGACGAAGAAACAGATGGCATTCCGCAGAACAGGTCTGCCGCCCGTGAGCTCGACGCAATTGACCGAAAAATATTAGGCGTCTTGGTCGATGACGCGACCGTCAGTTATGCCGAGCTCGGCGATCGCGTGGGGCTTTCACCACCGGCGGCGCACGAACGCGTCAAGCGGCTGCGGCGCAGCGGCGCCATCCGCAACACCGCGGCAATCATCGATCCCCACGCGGTGCGCAAGCCGCTGCTGGCTTTCGTCCACATCGACACCAAGGGCTGGGGAAAGACGCCGGAACTGATGGCGGTTTCACAGTATCCGGAAGTCGAGGAAATCCACACCGTCGCCGGTGATACCTGCATGCTGCTCAAGGTCCGCACCGAAGACACCAGAGCACTCGAAGGCCTGCTGTCACGCCTTTACGAAACGCCGGGCGTCACCTCGACGCGCAGCTACGTGGTGCTGTCGACCTATCTCGAGCGGCCGGTGCAACCGGGCGTGACCGCGACGTGGCCGACGCCCAAGCACATGAGCAAGCCGCTTTATTAGCGTTGCATTCGAAGTCCGGTCTTAGAGCAGTTCACCGGTTCACGGAACCGGCAACCTGCTCTAACTCATTGTTTTGACGCAATTCCGGACGGAAAACCGTTTCACACTTTTCCTGGATTGCTCTAGCCGCGCTCGGGAAACATCGCCTTCAGACCCTCGCGCGATGCCTTGGCGACGCCGCGTTCGGTTATCAGGCCGGTCACCAGCCGCGCCGGCGTCACGTCGAAGGCCGGGTTCGCCGCGGGTGTCGTCTCGGGCGAGATGCGCACCTGGGCGATCTCGCCGGCAGCGGTCTTGCCCCAGACCAGCGAAACCTCGTCGGCCGAGCGCTGCTCGATCGGTATATCGGCCAGCCCGTCATGCACCGTCCAGTCGATGGTCGGCGACGGCAGCGCGACATAGAACGGCACATGATTGTCGGCGGCGGCAAGTGCCTTGAGATAGGTGCCGATCTTGTTGCAGACATCGCCGTTGGCGGTGGTGCGGTCGGTGCCGACGATGACCATGTCGATTTCGCCGCGCTGCATCAGGTGGCCACCGGCATTGTCGACGATCAGCGTGTGCGGCACGCCATGGCCAGCCATCTCCCATGCGGTCAGCTGGGCGCCCTGGTTGCGCGGCCTTGTCTCGTCGACATAGACGTGGACCGGAATGCCGGCCTCGGTTGCCAGGTAGATCGGCGCGGTGGCAGTGCCGTAGTCGACGGTCGCCAGCCAGCCGGCATTGCAGTGGGTCAGGATGTTGACCGGTTCGCCCTTCGGCTTGCGCGCCGCGATCGCCTTGATGATGGCGAGTCCGTTCTCGCCGATGGCGCGGTTGAGGCCGACATCCTCGTCGGCGATTTCCCTGGCCCGCCGATAGGCGGCTTCGGCCCGTTGTTCGGGAGGCAATGGCTTGAGGAAGCGCCGCATCTCGTCCAGTGCCCAGCGCAGATTGATCGCCGTCGGGCGCGTTTCGTGTAAGGTCTCCCAGACGGCATCGAGTGCGGCATCGGATGGATCGTCGGCCATCTGCATGGCGACGCCATAGGCAGCGGTGACGCCAATCAGCGGCGCGCCGCGCACCCACATGTCGCGGATCGCTGTGGCGATGCCGGTGACGGTGTCGATCTTCTCGACGCGGAAATCATGCGGCAGCCAGCGTTGGTCGATGATCTCCACCGAACGCTCGTCGTCGCTCAGCCAGATGGTGCGATAGTGGCGGTCGCCGACGTTCAAATGCTGCTCTCCTGTTCAATCAGCGCGGCCAGGTGGTTGACCTCGTCGATGCTGTGGATCTGGCGCCGGTTGACGGCGAGGTGCCGGCCGAATTTCAGCGCCTTGGCCTCACAACTGGCGCGCAGATCCTCGTCGGCAATGGTCTCGAAATCGGCATTGTGGGCGAGGCCGAGGATACGCCGGTGGACCTCGATGCCGGCAAAGCCGAGCAGATCGGTCCAGATCTGGTCCAGCACATGGTCGAGCGCCTGTTCGGCGCCGAGCCTGTCGCCCTGATCCTCGAACAGGCTTTTCTGGTAGAGCATGCCGGTGCGCTCGGTGCGCCACAGATGCGAGAACTCGGCGCGGAACACGACCCAAGTCTCGACGGTCACCGCGAGCAGATAGGCGCGCATGGCGTCGCGCTTGCCGCTCTGCTCGTGTCCCCGCTGCGAGAAGAAGGACATCCAGAAATTGGCGAGCAGCATGCCGACATCGAACGCCATCGGGCCGTAAAAGGCGAATTCGGGGTCGATCATCCGCGTCTGCGAGTCGGTGACCATGATCGAGCCGGAATGCAGGTCGCCATGCAGCAGCGTTTCGGCATTGGCGGCGAATATGTGCTTCAGCCGCTGCGCCTCGACCTTGAGGTCGCGGTCGGCGCGCAGCTCTGCAACGAGGTCGTCGAGCTGCGGCGAGGTGTGCCGGTTCATCCTGGCGTCGAAATAGGGGTCCGAGAACACCAGGTTCTCGGTGATGTCGCAGAGTTCGACATTGCCGGCGAACAGCGCCAGGTCGGCCTTGCGGTCCTTGGCTGCCATATGCAGGTCGGAGCCGCGAAACAGGGTGCGGGCCATGAACAGGCCGATATCCCTGGCAATGTTCGGCAGTTGCCGGCCTTCGATCAGCGCCCGCCGCAGGATGATGTGCGGCGACAGATATTCCATGATGATCAGCGCCTGGCCTTCATCGAAATGGTAGATCGCCGGCACCGAGCCCGGCGCGCGCGCCTCCTGCCGGGTCAGCGCGTGGTATTCGAAGAACGAGCGCTTCAGCGGCAGCGGCCAGCTGTCGCCGACCAGGCGGACATAGGGCAGGGCCTGCTTGACCACCGCTGCACCGCTGGCGCCTTCGACGATGAAGACGAGGTTCAGATTGCCGTCGCCGACCTCGCGGACCTTCCACGCACTCGTGTCTTTGCCGATCCGCGCGCGCAACGCCTCGTTGTCGCCAAGACGGCTCGAAAGCGTCTCGACCGACAGTGCTTCGAACTGCAAATTTCCAGTCATCGTCATCCTCCCGCATATGCGCTCCGAACATAACGGAGGCATGGCGGCCGGGCCAAGCTAGGAAGCGATCTGGCAATTGTCAATCGTGTTGACAATTGCCGATGTAGCCCATAGCGTCATGTCAGGGAGGAACGCATGGTCGGCAATGCCGTGTTCCGCGCAGAGGGGCTGAGGAAATCCTTTGGCCATAACGAGGTGCTTGGCGGCGTCTCGCTGGAGCTGCATGCCGGCGAAGTGACGGTGCTGATGGGCGCCAATGGCGCCGGCAAATCCACCCTCGTCAAGATCATCAGCGGCGTCTATGAGCGCGGCGACGGCACGATGGGCCTCGCCGGACAGGCCTTCGCGCCGAACACGCCGGCGGAAGCGATCCGCGCCGGCGTCGTCACCGTGCACCAGAACATCAATGACGGTGTCGTCGCCGATCTCGATGTCGCCACCAATTTGACCCTCGACCGCTTGAGCGGCAGCGGCGCTTCGTTCCTGTTCAATCCGGCGCGCGTGCGTCGCCAGGCAAAGGCCGTCGCCGACCGCATGGGGCTGGCCATCGATCTCAAAGCGCGCGTCAGCGATCTTTCGCTGGCCGATCGCCAGGTGGTGGCGATAGCCCGCGCTTTGGCGCATCAGCCGAAAGTGCTGATCCTCGACGAGCCGACCTCGTCGCTGTCCAGCGCCGAAGCCGATCGGCTGTTTGCGCTGATCGACAGGCTGCGCGAGCAGGGCGTCGCCATCCTCTACATCTCTCACCGCATGTCTGACATCCGGCGGCTTGCCGATCGTATCGTCTCGATGCGCGACGGCGTCATCTCAGGCGTCTTCGACAAGAAACCGCTCGACTATGAAGGTGCCGTCAACGCCATGCTCGGGCGCAAGATCCACCTCGACCAGATCGTCGTCAGAAGTTCAGACAAGGCGATCCTGACGATCGAAGAGCTGCGCATAGCGCAAGGCGCCAGGCCGATCTCGCTGACGCTCGGCGACGGCGAGGTTGTTGCCATCACCGGCCTCGTCGGCGTTGGCAAGACGGCACTGGCCGAGACGCTGTTTGGCGTGCGCAAGCCGCTCAGTGGCACCATGGTGCTGAACGGCAAGCCCTATGCGCCTGAAACAACAGGCGAGGCGATCGCCGCCGGTGTGTTCCTCGTCGCCAAGGACCGCGGCGAGAACGGCATCGTCAGCGGCTTCAATATTCAGGAAAATATCAGCCTGCCGTTCCACAAGCGCATGTCGCGCCTCGGTGTTCTCAGGCGCCGCCTGGAACGCAGCACCGCGCGCCGCCAGATCGAGGAACTGGGCATCGTCTGCCGCTCTGAGAAGGACGAGTTGGCGGCACTTTCCGGCGGCAACCAGCAGAAGGTGATGGTCGCCCGCTGGATGGCGCAGGATGCCGGACTGTTCATTCTGGATGAACCGTTCCAGGGCGTCGATATTTCGGCCCGGCGCGACATTGCCGCCAAGCTCAGGGCAAGTGCAAACGGCCGCGCCACGCTGCTGTTCGTCACCGAGCTCGACGAGGCGTTGGAGACGGCCGACCGCATCCTGGTGATGTCCGAACAAACCATCGTCGGCGAGCATCGCAATGCCGATGTCGATCTCGATCGCCTGCTGGCCGAGGTCGCCGGCGGACCGCTGCACAGCGCCGCCTGAGCGTGGCGGCAAGGAATTGGAATGGAGAGACTATGGGTTCGAGTTGGGTAGAAATCGCAGCGGCGCGAGAGGGCGCTGAATGACGTTGCGAGACCATGCCATTCGCTACGGCTTCATCGTGCTTTTGTTCGGTTTGATCGCCTATTTCGCGATCGCCGCCGACGGTTTCGTTTCGCCGCAAAGTGCCGTCTTCATCTTCCAGTCGGTCGCCATCACCGGCGTGCTGGCGCTCGGCGTCACCGCCACGCTCGTCGTCGGCGGCTTTGACCTGTCGATCGGCTCGGTTGCCACATCAGCCATGATGGCGGCGGCCTATGTCATGGTGGTGCTGGAGCAGAACGCTCTCGTCGCGGTCGTCGTCTGCCTGCTCATCGGCGCCATTGTCGGCCTGATCAATGGCTGGCTGATCGTCTATATGCGCGTGCCCGATCTCCTGGCGACGCTCGGCATGATGTTCCTGCTGGTCGGCCTGCAACGCATCCCGACCGAGGGCCGTTCGATCGCCACCGGCATGACCATGCCGGACGGTTCGGTCGCCAATGGCAAGTTCAGCGACGCGTTCCTGGCGCTCGGCCGCCACCGCTTCGATTTCTTCATCCCGAACCTCATTCCGGTGTCGGTGGTGGTGCTGCTCGTGCTCGCCGTGCTGATCTGGTTCTTCCTCGAATACACGCGTTTCGGGCGCATGATGTATGCGGTCGGCAGCAATGAGCGTGCCGCCGAACTCGCCGGCGCGCCTGTCAAGGCATACAAGATCTGGGCCTACGTTATTTCAGGAGTTTTTGCCTCGATCGGCGGCATTTTGCTCGCCGCCCGACTTGGACGCGGCGACATCGCCTCGGGTAATAATCTGCTGCTTGACGCTGTCGCCGCGGCGCTCATCGGCTACGCGGTGCTTGGCGCCGCCAAGCCGAACGCCTTCGGCACTGCCGTCGGCGCGCTGTTCGTCGGCATCTTGCTGCAAGGCCTGACGATGATGAACGCGCCTTACTACACGCAGGATTTCGTCAAGGGCGTGGTTCTGGTCGTCGCCCTTGTCTTCACCTTTGCCCTTTCGGGCAGGGGCAGGAGATAGCTTTCGACCGGATAGGATTTTGGGTTCAACAAGAGTGGAGGAAACAAGGTGAACATTACGAGAAGACTTCTGGGGAAGGTGGCACTCGGGCTGGCCGGGGCAACCATGCTGATGCAGTTCCCGGCACTGGCCGCGGACAAGCCGGCGCCTTTCGACAAGCCCGGCGTCAAGATCGCGCTGGTGCGCTATCTCTCGACCGGCGACTTCTTCCAGGCCTATCTCTCGGGCGTCGAGGCGCAGTCGAAGGCGCTCGGCATCGACCTGCGCGTCCTCGACAGCCGCCAGGACGCCGCCCTTCAATCTGACATGGTCGACCAGGCCATAGCGCTTGGCGTGCAAGGCATCATCATCCAGCACGGCTTGACGGAATCGATGAAGGACGCCGCCCATCGCGCGGTCGACGCCGGCATCAAGGTGGTGGCTTTCGACGTCAATGTCGAAAACCCCAAGATCCCGCAGGTCGAACAGTCCGACCGCGACTTGGCCCGGCTCGCTCTCGAGCAGGCGGTCAAGGACAATGGCGAGAGCTGGAAGGCCGGCTATGTCTATGTCGCCGGCATCGCGCCGCTCGACCGCCGCAACGAGACCTGGGTCGACGTCAAGAAGAAGCATGCCGGCATCAGCGAAGTCGCGATGTTCGGCACGCTCGACAACCCGATCGCCAACTCCGTCGCCAACCAGGCGCGTTCGGTGCTGTCGGCCCACCCCGACATCAAGGTGATGTTTGCCCCCTATGACGAATTCGCCAAGGGCGTGAAGATCGCCGTCGACGAGGCGGGTTTGAACAAGGGCATCAAGATTTACTCGGCCGACATCTCGACGTCCGATATCGCCGCGATGCGTGAACCCGACAGCGCCTGGGCGGCGACCGCCGCCACCAATCCGGCCGTCGTCGGCCAGGTCTCGGTGCGTGCGCTGGCACAGCTGCTGGCCGGTGAAGACCCTGGCCACAACGTCGTCGTGCCGCCGACGCTGATCACCCAGAAAGACCTCGTCGACAAGGACATCAAGAACATGGAGGACCTGTCGGCCAAGCTGCCGCAGTTCGCCCATGCCGACGTCGCGATGCCGGCCTGGATGCCGAACCCGAACGCCAAGTAGCTTTCGCAAGCTTGGAACCGCTAGCCGCCTGCAGCAGCTTGTTGCGGGCGGCTTTTTTGTCGAAGGTCCTGGCACGACCGGCTTGCCGAAAACGCCAGTTTTGCGATGCTGGAAAAATCAGCCGCGAAAGTGCCGGTTCAGGATGGAATCGCAGACGGTAATCGAGGAAAACCTGTCCGGCACTGTCACCGGAAGATTGTTTCGATGCACGCGGGCCACCACGGGCGTCGTGGTGTTGTGTGGATCGAGTGGCCGTGTCGATGTTGGGCGCGCGAGGCTCTTTGCAAATGAGGGTCAGTCAGCCCTGGCGCTGCAATGGTTTGGCGGTGAGGGCCAGGTTCCCGGAATTTGCGAGGTTCCCCTCGAAACGTTCTTTGCCGCAACCGACTGTCTCCTTGAAACAGGTTGCCGTCGCATCGTCTATGTCGGCACATCCAAGGGTGCCGAGGCTTCATTGCTCGCGGCGGTCCACGACCAGCGGATCAACGCCGTGGTCGCTATCAGCCCATCATCCGTGGTTTGGGGAAATATCGGTGCCGGCCGGGATGGTGTCAGCTGGCCTGAACGATCCTCATGGTCGCTCAACGGTATTCCCCTGCCGTTTGTACCGACAGACCCAGACTGGACCCCAGAGCATGTGGATGGTCTGGTCGCTTACAGGGGGCTTTTCGAGCGCTGCTTGAAAACCTTTGAGCTGGAAGCAATTGCGGCAACCATTCCCGTTGAGACCGCGTCAGCCGAGGTTCTGCTTGTCGCGGGTGGCGACGATGCGCTGTGGCCCTCCCTTTCGTTCGCGACAGATATCGCCCGGCTGTGCGGCGAAGCAGGCAAGGTCACGCATCTCGTTTCGTCGCCGGATGCGGGTCACCGCATCCTGTTGCCGGGCGAAAATACACCACGCTCCGCATTACATGCGCACGGCGGCAACGACGAGGCCGATTCAGAGCTGGGCAAAAAGGCTTGGGAAGGCATCCGTGAGCTGCTGTAGTAGCAGTTCACGAATGCCTGCATGCCTGTTTCGATCGGTTCCGCCTACCGCATCGCCGCCGCGATGTTGCCGCCGTCGACCGTCGTCACATCGGCAGTGGTGCGATCGGCAAGCGCATGATGCAGGAACGCCTGCGCCACGTCCTGCGCCGTCACTTCCTGGCCGAGCAGATTGCCGGACATGTAGTCCTTCTCCGACACGCCGCGCGCGCCGGAGCGGCTGGCGATCGTGGCGTCGGTCAAAAGTCCGGAGCGGATGCGGTCGGCGTTGACGGCGTTCGAACGGATGCCGTGGGCGCCATAGTCGAGCGCATATTGCCTGGACAGGAACAGCGTCGCCGCCTTCGGCACGCCATAGGCGCCGAATTTCGGACCGGGATTGACCGCCTGCTTGGAGGTGTTGAACAGAAGCACGCCGCCGGTTCCCTGTTCGAGCATGATGCGCACGGCATTCTGCGCCACCGACTGGTGGGCGAAGAAATTGAGCTCGAAACTCCTGCGCAAAAGCGCATCGTCGAGTTCGCCGATCCGGCCTTCCCAGGCAGCACCGGCATTGGAGACCACGATGTCGACGCCGCCGAAGACGGCAACCGCCTTGTCGAAGGCGGCACGCACCTGTGCCGGGTCGGTGATGTCGGCGGCGACGCCGATCGAGTTGTTGCCGGCCTTCTTCGCCGCCTCGGCTGCCTTTTCGGCATCGAGATCGACAACGACGGCATGGGCGCCATTGTCGGCGAACAGCCTGGCCGTCGCCGCGCCGATCGCGCCGGCACCGCCGGTGATCAGCACCACCTGGCCGGTCAGTGGCTTCGGCTTGTTGGAAGCGAGCTTGGCCTGTTCCAGCGACCAGTATTCGAGCGGGAACAGATCGGCCTTGGAGAGCGGATGAAACCGGCCGACCGCCTCGGCGCCGCGCACCGCCTCGATCCACATTTCGCCGACATCCGAAGCGATCTTCGCGTCCTTTAGCGTGCGACCGTGGCCGAACATGCCGAGGCCCGGCACCAGCGTCAGGCGCGGCATCTGGTCGAGCATGGTGCGCTTGACGTCGTCGAGCGCGTCGTTGGTTTCGAAATAGGCGCGGTAGTCCCTGGCGAAGGCTTCGACGTGCTGCTTGATCACGGCCTTGTAGTCGCCGACCTTGTCGGCATCGGGCGCCGGCAGTGCCATCGGCCCGGTCTTGATGCGGATCGACAGATCGGGCGTCGACACGCCGCGCCCGGCATAGTCGGCGATCTCAGCTGAATTGATGAAATCGACGATCGCCTCCGAGGTGCGGAAGTCGCTGATCATGCGGTCGAAACGGCCTTCGCCGCGTGCTACGGCCACAGCCCCCCGCAACGTCGATGCGATAGCCGCCGGTGTCGCGAGCTTTGCCGGCAATGCTGCCTTTGCCGCTGTCGGCTTGGCGTTCTTGGCGACGTACTCCTCGGCGACATTCACATAGTGGATCATCCGGTCGTAGGCCTGCCTGGCGTCGTCGCCGAAGGTGAAGATGCCGTGCTTGTCGAGGATCAGGCCCTCGACCGACGGATCGGCGTCAAAGATGTCGGCCGCCGCCTTGGCGAGGTCGAAGCCGGGCATGATGTAGGGCACATAACCCATCTTCGCACCGAACACCGTCTCCACCAGCCGTTTGCTGTCCTCCTGGTCGACGATGGCCAGGATGGCGGTCGAATGCGTGTGGTCGACGAATTTATGCGGCAGGAAGGCATGCAGCAGCGTCTCCACCGAAGGGTTGGGCGAGGACGGGTCGATGAGGTTGGCGCGTTGCAGGGCAACCATGTCTTCGTCGGCCAATCTGTTCAGTGCGCGGGCCTTGAGCAGCGGCTTGAGCTTGACCGCCGGCAGGCCCTGCGGCTCGATGACACCCATGTCCCAGCCGCTGCCCTTGACGCACAGCACGTCCCACTGGTCGCCGACGAGATCGGTGGCCGTCGTCTTGCACGACGTGTTGCCGCCGCCATGCAGGACCAGCCGTGGCTCGCCGCCCAGCAGCCGCGTCGTGTAGACGCGCAGCGCCAGGTCGCGGCCGACACCCTTTTTTGCATAGTCGGCAACGAGTTTTTCGGCTGCGTCGTCGTTCCACAGGTTCTTCATGTTCGCTTCGTCCGGTTGTTGTCTTTGATGGTGAAACAGGAATGCCGCGACGCTTTGATGACAATGCGCGGGCGGCGGAAATATGTGTTTTTCTAGGAGGCCTTTTCTGTCGTGGCAGCCGCGTGATCCAGCAGCCTCTGCGCCATGCGCGCGCCGACCACCAGATGCGTGCAAAGTCCGCCGGCGATCGCCGCAAGCAACGGTTCGAACTTGCTGTCCTCCTGCACGACCATCAGGCGCCTGGCGATGGCGCGCAGCGAGGCAAGCTCGGCCGAGATCACCCGGCGGTTGTAGCTGCAGTCGAGCACCTTGCCGTCAGCGTCGATGATCTGCCCGGCAATGACGCCGGCAGCACCTCGGCTGCGCAGCTCCGCCATTTCGCCTGATGTCAGTGCACCGCATTTGACCAGATGGCTGTCGGCGTCGACAGCACCGACCGAGTACAGCGCCAGATCGCATTCACCGACGCCCGACAATTGCTCGCGGATCACTGGTTCGGCGCGCAACGCGCGCGCCAGCTCTTCCGTCGACAGCACCAGCGGCGCGTAGAAGTTGAGGCCCTTGGCGTTGAGCCGCCGCGCGATTTCCATCGTGCATTGGTCTGGCCGGTAGGAATAGGGCGCGCCGAGATTGCCGCAGAGCTGCACCACGGTGACATCCTGCAGGTCGGCATAGGACATGATATCGGCGATCATGTAGACGGTGCGGCCCCAGGCGACGCCGATTCGGTCGCCCTTCTTGACCAGTTCGAGAAAGACGCTCGCCGCCAGCACGGCGATTTCCGTCGACGGATCGGCGACATGGTCGTTCTCCGGCGCGATCCACACGGCGTCGACGCCCAGCGCATCCTCGAGTTTGCGCGCCAGCACATCGTCGGTGAAAAGCTGGGTCGAGGTCGAGATGTTGACGATGCCGGTCTCGCGCGCCTTGCGCAGATACATGGCGACCGAGGCACGGGAAATGTTAAGCTGGCTCGCCACCTGGTCCTGCCGCAGGCCATGGGCGTAGTAGAGCCAGGCGGCCTTGTGGATGAGCTGTTCTGCCGGTCGGATCGCCATGCCGTCTCCTCGGCTGACATTATTCACGGCCTTCGACAAAAGTCAAACCAGGCCAAGGTATACGATGCCTTTTCATCAGCTGAATCTAGATCATCATTGTGCCAAATGCGCTCTATCGCAGCATCGTTGGTGGTGACGCGGCCCGAGCCTGTGATTAGAACATCTCAAAGAAGAAACTCGGGGAGGACGGGATGGGCAATCCTTACGAACAGGATCTCGACAAGAACGCGGCCAACCACCAGCCGCTGACGCCGCTTACCTATCTGGAGCGCGCGGCAAAGACCTATCCCGACCATGTCGCCATCATCCATGGCCGCCAGCGCATCGACTATCGCACCTTCTGGCGCCGGTCGTTGAAGCTTGGCTCGGCCCTCCAGAAGCGCGGCATCGGCAAGGGCGACACCGTCACCGTCATGCTGTCCAACACGCCGCCGATGCTGGAAGCGCATTTCGGCGTGCCGATGACCAAGGCGGTGCTGCACTCGCTCAACACCCGCCTCGATGCCGCGGTCATCGCCTTCCAGCTCGACCATGCCGAGACCAGGATACTGATCGTCGATCGCGAGTTCTCCGGCGTCGTCAAGCAGGCCCTGGAACTGGCCAAGGTCAAGCCGCTGGTCATCGACTATGACGATCCCGACTACGCTGCCGACGCGCCGTATCCGAAGGGCGAGCGCATAGGCACATCAGACTATGAGGATTTCATCGCGAGCGGCGACGAGGACTTCGCCTGGTCGATGCCCGACGATGAGTGGGACGCCATTTCGCTCAACTACACCTCCGGCACCACTGGCAATCCGAAGGGCGTCGTCTACCACCATCGGGGTGCTGCCCTCATGGCCTACACCAACACCATCCATGCCGGCATGGCCAAGCACGCCGTCTATCTGTGGACGCTGCCGATGTTCCACTGCAATGGCTGGTGCTTTCCATGGACGCTCGCCGTCCAGGCCGGCACCCATGTTTGCCTGCGCTGGGTGCGGCCGAAGCCGATCTACGATGCGATTGCCGACCACGGCGTCACCCATCTGTGCGGCGCGCCGGTCGTCATGTCGGTGCTGATCAATGCGAAGGACGAGGACAAGCGCGAATTCGCGCAGACGGTCACCTTCAACACCGCGGCTGCCCCGCCACCGGAGGCCGTGTTGTCCGGCATGGCCGATGCCGGCTTTGCCGTCACCCATCTCTACGGATTGACCGAAACCTATGGCCCGGCGGTCGTCAACGAATGGCACGGCGCCTGGGACAATCTCGAAAAGGGCGAGCGCAGTGTCAAAAAGGCGCGGCAGGGCGTGCGCTATGCAGCGCTAGAAGGGCTGACCGTCATGGATCCCGAGACAATGCGGACGACGCCGGCGGATGGCGTGACCATTGGCGAGGTCATGTTCCGCGGCAACATCGTCATGAAGGGCTATCTGAAGAACCGCAAGGCGAGCGACGAAGCCTTTGCCGGCGGCTGGTTCCACTCGGGCGATCTCGGCGTCATGCACGCCGACGGCTATATCCAGCTCAAGGACCGCTCCAAGGACATCATCATCTCCGGCGGCGAGAACATCTCCTCGATTGAGGTCGAGGATGCGCTCTACAAGCACGCCTCGGTTGCCTCTTGCGGCGTCGTCGCCAGGGCCGATGACAAATGGGGCGAGGTGCCGGTTGCCTATGTCGAACTGAAGCCCGGCAAGGCGGCGACCGAGGCCGAGATCATCGAGCATTGCCGCGCACTGCTAGCCCGCTTCAAGGTGCCGAAGGCGGTGATCTTCGCAGAAATCCCGAAGACCTCGACCGGCAAGATCCAGAAGTTCCGGCTACGGGAAATGGCCAAGGTCGCCTGACGTTCCCGGCAGCCTCTCGCGAAAATATTTCCAATGGTCCGAATCCTCGGGCCGCCTGGTGACGTCTGTTGGATGTCACCAGCTGTCACCAATCGTACGCGTACACCGATTTCGCGTTGACAGGTCGGCCATTTCGATTTACGACTGACGAAAATTGAAATTCGTCAGTCGTAAACAAAAAGAGCCATGTCCGAAGCCGCCAACATAGTCGCCGCCGACGTCGCCCGACAGGAGAATGTGACGCGCATTCTCGACTGCGCCGAGCGCCTGTTCCGGCACTACGGTTACGGCAAGACCAATGTCGCCGACATCGCCCGTGAACTCGGCATGTCGCCGGCCAATATCTACCGCTTCTTCGCCACCAAGGTCGAAATCCACCAGGCCGTCTGCGGCAGGATGCTCGGTGCCAGCTACAAGATGGCCTACGAGATTTGCCACCTGCCGATCAGCGCGGAGGAGCGGCTTCGGCGCTACGTGCATGCCCAGTACAAGATGACGATGGAAGTCATGCTCGACGAGCAGAAGGTCCATGAAATGGTCATCGTTGCGCTCGAACGGGATTGGGGCGTCATCGACAAGCACGTCGACAGCATCCACGATCTGTTCGCGGAAGTCATCCGCGATGGCATCGAGGCCGGTGAGTTCAGGGAACAGGATCCGGTGATCGCGTCGCGCTGCTTCGGCGCCGCCACCGTCATCCTGTGCCATCCGCAGATGGTCGCGCAGTGTCTGGCCAAGACCAATAGGGCGATGCCCGACGACCTCATCGACTATGCAATCAAGGCCTTGAAATAGCGCCGCACGCAGGTGTCGGTGTCGACCATTCATCTCCAGTCGGAGTAGCAAGATGTCTTTGTCCCGTTCCATCCTTCGCAAGCTGCCGGTCGCCGGCCTGATCGTGGCGACGCTCGGGCTAGCCGGCTGCTCGCAGGAGAAAGCCGAGGTCAAGGACATCATCCGCCCGGTCAAGGTCGTCGAGATCGCCCAGGCGCATGACACCCGCACGCTCTCCTATTCCGGGTCGGTGCGTGCCCGCACCGAAAGCGCCCTGGCGTTCCGGGTCAACGGCAAGATCACGGAGCGCCTTGTCGACATCGGTCAGCATGTGGCTTCAGGCGATGTGCTCGCCCGCATCGATCCCATCGATTACGACCTTTCCGTCAAAAGCGCTCAGGCAGCGGTTGATGCCGCCGAGCGGCAGGTCGAGACGGTCGAGCTTGCCCGCAAGCGCGCCGAGCAGCTTTTTGCCAAGAATTTTGCACCGAAATCGCAGCTCGAACAGGCGACGCTGAGCTATGACCAGGCGGTCGCCACCCGCGATTCCGCTCGCTCGTCGCTCGACCAGGCCAAGAACCAGGCCGGCTACACCGACCTCAAGGCCGACAGGGACGGCATCGTCACCGCAGTCAGCGCCGATGTCGGCCAGGTGGTTGGCTCCGGCACGCCGGTTGTCACCGTCGCGGTCGACGGCGAAAAGGAAGTGCTGATCGCGGTTCCGGAAATGGAAATCGCCGAGTTCAAGCCGGGCAAGATCGTAAAGGCGGGCTTCTGGTCCGACGATGCACTCACGCTCGAGGGCAAGGTCCGCGAAGTCGCCGGCAGCGCCGATCCGCAGTCGCGCACCTTTGCCGTTCGCGTCAGCCTGCCCAACGATCCGCGCGTGCTGCTCGGCATGACCGCCAGCATCGAAGCATCGGCGGCCAATGAGCGGCAGCTCGTTTCGATCCCGCTGAGCGCGCTGGCCAAGCAAGACAGCCAGTCGATCGTCTGGACCGTCGATCGCGGCGCCGACACCGTCCACGCCCGCCCGGTCAAGGTCGCCAAGTTCGCCGCCGATGGCGTGCGGGTCGCCGAAGGTTTGCAGCCCGGCGATGTCGTGGTCGCTGCCGGCACGCAGTTCATGACCGAGAACCTGAAAGTGAAACTTGCCGGCGACACGGTGCTGCAATCTGCTTCCGCGGCCGGCGATGACAGCGACACCAGGCAGGTGCGCTGACGACAGACACCGGCTGCGCGTTCCCGCAGCCGCTGGTTTCCGGGCGGCAAACGCTCGAACCGAGGCGCTCGACTGATGCGACCCCCCGCGCATCAATTTTCGCGTCCCCAACCGCGATGAGTGTTCTCCGCTCGGAGAGCCTTGCCGCCCGGAAGCCACCACCGAACCGCGATCTTGTTGCGCTAAATAGATGGACCTGCATCGATGACCAATTCCACGGACGAGAAGCGGCCCTTCAACCTGTCGCGCTGGGCAATCGGCCATCCCTCCATTGCCCGGTTCTTGTTCGGCCTGATCATCATTGCCGGTGCGCTCGGCCTAATGCGCATGGGCCAGAAGGAAGATCCCGATTTCACCTTCCGCGTGATGGTCGTCCAGGCGATCTGGCCCGGCTCCTCGATCCAGGAGATGGAAGACCAGGTCGTCAACAAGATCGAACGCAAGCTGCAGGAAACGCCGCACCTCGATTTCGTGCGCTCGTTCACGCGCGCCGGCAGTGCCATCATCACGGTCCAGATCAAGGGCGACACCAACGCCGCCGAGGTGGCGGACGCCTTCTATCAGGTACGCAAGAAGGTCGGCGATATTGCTGGCGATCTGCCGCAAGGCCTGCTCGGACCGTATTTCAACGATGAATTCGGCGACACCTTCATCACGCTGCATTCGATCAGTGGCGATGGCTTCAGCTATCCCGAGCTGAAGAAGTTCGCCATCCAGGCGCGCGACATGCTTTTGACCACGCCCGGCGTCGAGAAGGCCGTCATCATCGGCGACCAACCGGAAAAGCTCTATATCGACATCTCCTCCAAGGCGCTCTCCGAACGCGGCCTGACGCTGACCGATCTGCAGAACGCGATCAAGGGACAGAACAATGTCGACCCGGCCGGCTCCGTCGACACCGGCACCAACTCGGTGCGCATTTCGGTCGAGGGCGACGTCAGCAAGGTCGAGGATATCCGCAACCTGCGCTTGCGCGCCGGCGGCCAGGTCACCCGGCTCGGCGACATCGCCACGGTGACGTCGGGGCTGGAAGATCCTTTCCAGCGCAAATACCGCTTCAACGGTCATGACAGCGTGCAGCTTGGCGTCGTCATGGCCAAGGGCTTCAAGGTCACCGATGTCGGCAAGGAGGTCGAGGCGACCTACAAGCGCTTTGAGGAGGCGCTGCCCTATGGCGTTTCGGTCGACCAGATCTCCGACCAGCCGGGCGTCGTCACCGATGCAGTCGCCGAATTCATGCATGCGCTCGGCGAAGCGCTGCTGATCGTGCTCGTCGTCTCGTTCCTGTCGATCGGCTGGCGTTCCGGCCTGGTCATCGCCATCGCCATTCCACTGGTGCTGGCTGCCACTTTCGCCATCATGTATGAACTCGGCATCGACCTGCAGCGCATCTCGCTCGGCGCGCTGATCATCGCGCTCGGCCTGCTCGTCGACGACGCCATGATCGTTGTCGAGATGATGGAGCGCAAGCTGGAGGAGGGGCTGGTCAAGATCGAGGCGGCGAGCTTCGCCTATTCCTCGACCGCCTTCCCGATGCTGACCGGCACGCTCATCACCACCGCCGGCTTCATTCCGGTCGGCTTCGCCGCCTCGACGGCCGGCGAATATGTGCGCACGCTGTTTTATGTCGTCGGCATCGCGTTGATCGTCTCGTGGTTCGTCGCGGTCTATTTCACGCCGTGGCTCGGCTACATGATCCTCAAGCAGCGCAAGCATGCTGGCAGCCATCACGACGTCTTCGACACGCGCTTTTATCGCCGGCTGCGCTCGACCGTCGGCTGGGCCGTGCGCCACCGCGTCATCGTGCTTGTCATGACCCTGGTGACCTTCGGCACCAGCCTGTGGGCATTCCAGTTCATCCCGCAGAACTTCTTCCCGCAATCGTCGCGGCCGGAAATCCTCGTCGATCTCTGGCTGCCGGAGGGCACCAGCATCAAGGAAGTCGAGGTGCAGGCCAAGGCGCTTGAAGCCAAGATGATGGACGACAAGGACAAGCGTTTCATCGCCACCTATATCGGCGAAGGCGCGCCGCGCTTCTTCCTGCCGCTCGACCAGCAGCTGAGCAATCCGAACTTCGCCCAGCTTCTGGTGATGGCCAATGACGAGCCGGCCCGCGAACGGTTGATCGTCAAGCTGCGCACCGTCCTGGCTGAGGACTTCCCGTCGATCCGCGCCAAGGTCGACCGCCTGTTCCTCGGCCCGCCGACCGGCTGGCCGGTGCAGATGCGTGTCATGGGCCCGGACCGCCAGGAGGTGCGCCGCATCGCGGACCAGGTGAAGGCCAAGTTCCGCGAAGATCCGCTGCTTGGCGCCGTCCATGACGATTGGCTCGAGCCGGTGCCGGCGATGAAGCTGGTCATAGACCAGGATCGCGCCCGTGCGCTTGGCGTGACCTCGCAGCGCATCCGCCAGATGCTGCAGGCGACCATGTCCGGCGCGCCGCTCGACGACTTCCGCGACGGCGAGGAGACAGTGTCCATCGTCGCCCGCGAGCCGGATGCCAGCCGCAGCCTGCTGTCCTCGGTCGACTCCGTCTATATCCCGACCGATTTCGGCGGCTTCGTGCCTCTGTCGCAGGTCGCCAAGGTGGTGCCGGTGCTCGAGCAAGGCATCGAATGGCGGCGTAACCGCTTGCCCACCATCAGCGTGCGGGCAACGCTGCCCGACGGCGTGCAGTCCAACGATGTCGTCACCAAGTTGTACAAGGACATGCAGGGTCTGCGCGATGGGCTGGCACCTGGCTACAAGATCGAGATCCAGGGCGGTGCCGAGGATTCGGCCGAAAGCCAGGCTTCGATCGCCGCCAAGGCGCCGATCATGCTGGCCATCATCGTCGTGCTCCTGATGATCCAGCTGCAGAATTTCGGCAAGGCGATGCTGGTGCTGGCGACCGGCCCGCTCGGCATCATCGGTGCTGCCGCGGCCCTTCTGATCAGCGGTGCGCCGTTCGGCTTCGTCGCCATCCTCGGCGTCATCGCGCTGCTCGGCATCATCATGCGCAACTCTATCATCCTGGTGGACCAGATCGACCAGGACATAGCGGCGGGCATGGAGCGATCAGAAGCGATCATCGGCTCGGCCGTGCGCCGTTTCCGGCCGATCACGCTGACCGCCTTGACGGCGGTGCTGGCGCTGATCCCGATCTCGCGGGCCGTGTTCTGGGGGCCGCTCGCCTACGCGATGATGGGCGGCATCCTGGTTGCCACCGTGCTGACCATCCTGGTGCTGCCGGCGGGCTACGCCCTGTTCTTCGGCCGCGAGCCCAAGAAGCACGGGGTGGAGGGGCGGATCGACGATCTGGACCTGATCCCGGAAGCCGAGAAGCCACAACTGGCGCTGGCCGCCGAATAGATCGACTACGCCAGCCGAAAAGGATCGGGCGCGCCGAAGCGCGCCCGATCCCTTTCATTTCCGAGGTCAGATGACGAAATACCAGTTGGCGAGCAGCATCACCACCACGCCCGCGACCAGTGTCAGGTAGGGCAGCATGCCCGCCTTCTTGACCGCCAGATCGGACGAACTCATGCCGAGGTCGGCCAGCATATGGTCGGGGAACTTGCCGCCGTCCTGGATGTAGTGGCGGAAACAGAACACCGGGATGATCAAGGCCGCAGTGATTAGTCCGGCCCACAGTGCCATCGGGTTCCAGACCTTGGCGCCGGCGCCCATGAAGATCGCGTTGACATAGGCGAAGATGGCGCCGACCCCGAGCAGCCAGCTCGGCGCCTTCCATGGCCGCGCGATATGGCCGTTGTCGATGCGATGGATCCAGCCGGCGTTGAGGTTGAGGAAGTTGAAGATGATGTAGCCGCAGTTCGACACGGCGAGGATGAAGAAGAAGCTCGTCGCGTCGGCCGAGGCGATGGCCAGCACGATCAGGTTGAAGCAAAGGTCGGTCCACATGGCCCGTGTCGGTGCGCCATGCTCGTTGACGTGGCTGAGATAGCGCGGCAACCAGCCGTCGACCGAGCCCTGGTAGAGCGTGCGCGAAGAACCCGCCATCGCCGTCATGATGCACAGCACCAGAGCCAGGATCATCAGCATCACCAGCAGGCTGTGGATCAGCGCTCCGCCACCGACCATCCCGGCCAGCGCATCGGCGACACCGGAGCCGTCGACGATCGGGGTGGCCAGCATTCCGTTCAAGCCGAGCACGCCCTGGAAGGTGAACGGCACCAGGATGAACAGCAGCATGCAGAGCAGGCCGGAATAGAAGATGGCCTTGAACGTGTCGGTGCCGGGGTTCTTGAATTCGGAGGTGTAGCAGACGGCGGTCTCGAAACCGTAGGTCGACCAGGCGGCGATGAACATGCCGCCGAGCACGAGCGTCCAGCCGGCGATGTTCCAGGCGCCGGGCTCCGGCGCGTAGGCGGCCGCCAGCGGCACCAGCGGCGAAAAATTCGCCCAGTTGATCTGGCCGGTGAAAATCGGCACGACGCCGACGATCAGCATCGGGATGATGACCAGCAGGCCGATATATTTCTGCACATTGGCGGTGCCCAGAATGCCGCGATGCTGGATCGAGAAGATGATCAGCATCAGCACCGCGCCGATGAAGAAGGTGGCATTGAAAGTGAAGGAGACCGGGCCAAGCGTGTGGCTGTAGAGCGTCCAGTTGCGGATCGCCGGCGTCGCGGCAGCGGTCACCGCCGTGATCGCATCGGCGGCACTCGTGCCGGCATGGGCCGCGATATAGGCGACGACATCGGGCGAGGTTTCGGTGAACAGCGGCACCGGCGCCAGCGCGTTGAGGATATAGGCGGCGGCGATCGAGCAGCCGAGCGACAGCACCGGCGACCAGGCGAACCAGTTGCACCACACCGACAGCGGCGCGATGAACTTGGAATAGCGCAGCCAGGCAGTGGCGCCATAGATCGAGGCGCCGCCCGATTTGTTCGGGAACAGGCCGGCGATCTCGGCATAGGTGAAGGATTGCAGGAAGCCCATGATCATGGAGGCGATCCAGATCGCGAAGGCCAGCGTGCCGGTCGTACCGGCGATGCCGCCGATCGAGAACAGGACGAGGGCAGGGACGCCGCTGGCCACCCAGAAGGCGCCGCGCCAGTCGATATTCCGGTGCAGCTTGCTCTCGGCAAGCGGCTCCAGCGTAGTGCTTATCGTGCTCATGTGTGTGGGTTCCCCTTTTTGATGTTCCCCGTCCGTGACGGCCGCGACTTCGCGAGGCTTCGTCATCGACGCATGCGTTGGGCGGCTGCCGGTGTTTCCACTCAGTCGCATTTTTTTCTTAGCAGTGAAGATTGATCCGGCGCGCTTTCGCGTCAAGCGTTTTGTGAAACCATACACATCACGCTTGCGAAACATGTCAGCTTCGCACTGCTGCGGGGGGAATTGTTCGAAAGGACCAGAGGCCTGAAATGAAAAAACCCGCCTGAAGCGGGTCACGGCGCAAATCAGCACCATCCCCAAACCAATAGCACAACTGCCGGCACTTGTCGATCGGGTAGTGGGTCAGTCGTCTCGCAGACCAAAATGCAAGCCCAAATTTGTATTGAGGTGTCGTTTGCCGGGAGCACGGTCGTCTTCGCGGTCGACATGAAGCCGCCGCATGATGGGCTTCGCGAGGGATGGAGCCTTCCAAGGTTTGAAACGCAATCGCGAGCGTTGTGACGCCAACGATGCAACTGACACAGCGGAATGGCTCGGCCCACGTCCTGGCAGGGACGTCTCGTTACGCCTCGGGTAGGCGCATTCGAACTTCCTTATGGATCAGGCCATGGCGGCTTCTTCCCGATTGAACAACTCACCGGATTTCAGCATCGCATGCATGATGACAGCGAGCTTGCGGGCGACAGCGACAGCTGCCCGCTTGAAGCCGATCTTGTCACGCAGCTTCAACCCCCATGTGCGCAGACTGCTGTCAGCCCGGCTGCGCGTCAGGATCACGACTGCGGCCTCATAGAGAAGCCCTCTCAGATGAGGATCCCCACGCCGCGAGATATGACCATCATAATCGACTTCGCCGGATTGATAGCGTCGGGTTGTCAAGCCCAGCCACGCGCCGACAGCGCGCGATGTCTTGAAATTCGATGGATCCTCGATGGCACCGATGAATGAAGTCGCAGTGATGGTGCCGACGCCGGGGATCGACATCAATAGCTGGCATGCGTCATTGTGCCGGGCGTTGGCGACGAGCTGCTGTCCGAGTTCAGCAGCGCGGGCGCGCATGCTGAGCCAAGCTTCGAGAAGTGGCAGGACAATCCGGCCAAGCTCTTCCTGATCGGCCAGCAGGCGCCGGACGTCGGCTTCGAACTTGCCGCCCTTGCTTCGCGGAATGATCAGCCCGAACGTCTTCATGAGCCCGCGGATCTGGTTGGAGAGCTCGGTCGTGATCTTAACCAGCCGGCTCCGCGCGGCCACCAGCGTGCGGCTCAGCATGCTGTCATAGCCCTTCACCCGCACCTCGCGGTAGAAGCCGACCTCGGCCAGATGCGCCAAGCCGTCGGCATCGTTGGCGTCCGTTTTGTTCGGTGCCATGTCCAGCGCGGCCTTAGCATGCCGGGCGTCGATGCAGATCGCCGGAAGTCCTTCGGCGCTCAAGGCATGATAGAACCACACCGACAAGGGTCCGGTCTCGAACACCACCCGCTTGGCCGCTGGCGCCCGCTTGCGGAGAACGTCCGCGACCAAGCTCGGATCAGAGGGACATTTGCCGCGCCAGATCCTTTTGCCGCCACGCCGCACAGAAATCGCCGTCTCTTTCAACGACACGTCGAGACCGATATATTCGCTCATGGTTGTTCTCCGTTCGATGCTTGGGCCCGGCGTCCAGTCGTGAGCCCGCACTTCCATCCTATCGGGGAACAACCACCCGCTCTGCAATCATGTGAGCGCTTCCCGCCTTAGGGCGACTCGCTCCCGCGATTACCCCATGTTTGAAATTTCCCCTAGCTTTCTCAAGAACCAACTGGCAGCGATCACTGTCCCGAATCCCAATGCGGCTACGACGGCAGCGAAAGACGTCATGCCAATCGTCATGTAGGCGAATGCTCCAATCGCAAAGCCCAGTGTTGTAACCCAATTGGGCAACGATTGGCCTAGGTGATCTTCGAGGATGATTTCACTGCCGAACAAAACGCTATATTGAAAGATAGACAGCCAGAATAGAACTGCAAAGAACCCAAATTTTCTCGCAAAATAGAGTCGTTCGAGGCCATACGGGATGGCGACTGCTACAAAAGACAAGATCAGAAAAAACATCTAACTGAATTAGCATGACGAAATAAAATGTCCAATGCCGCGCTATTCTCCAAGACGCCTTTTGGGCCGCACCATTGGCTTCTTGGCTTCCTCCAATTGACCCACTACCGCCTGGCCACGGGCGATCGCTCAGACTGCCGGCGCGGCTCTCACTGTCTTGTGAGTGAAGCGCGGTCAGGAGCGCGGTTTGGTCTTCTGCGGATCGTAATGCGCAAAGGCGACGACCCGCGCCGGCAGGCGCTTGGCATGGCCGTCGAGCTTGCCGATCTCGACCTCGGTGCCGATCGCAGCGTGGGTGACGTCGAGCCGCGCCAGCGCGATGGTCTTGTTCAGCACCGGCGAGCGCATGCCTGACGTGACCACGCCGATCTGGGCGCGGCCGACATGCACGCAATCGCCATGGCCGACATCGACATTGGCGTCGATGTCGAGGCCGACCAGTTTTGTCTGCGGGTTTTCCTTGCGCCGGATCAGCGCGTCGCGGCCGATGAAGTCGTCGGTCTTGCTCTTCAACGGCACGGTGAAGCCGATGCCGGCCTCGAACGGGTCGGTCTGGTCCGAAAATTCGTAGCCGGCGAAGATCAGTCCGGCCTCGATGCGCACCATGTCGAGCGCCTGCAGCCCCATCGGCTTCAGCCCGTGCGGCTGGCCGGCCTCCCAGATCGCATCGAACACTTTTTCGGCGTCACGCGGATGGCACCAGATCTCGTAGCCAAGCTCGCCGGTGTAGCCGGTGCGCGAGACGACGACCGGGATGCCGTTGCCGCCACCGATGCGGGCGACGGCGAAACGGAACCATTCGAGCTCGTCGATCGACGGCTGCAGCGGTGAGGTCCAGATAACCTCCCTCAGGATGTCGCGGCTTTTCGGGCCCTGCACGGCGATATTGTGCATCTGGTCGGTCGACGAGCGGACCAGGACGTTGAGGCCGAGCTTTCTCGCTGTTTCGCGCAGCCACTCGCCGGACAGATCGTCGCCGCCGACCCAGCGGAAATTGTCCTTGCTGAGCCGCAGCAGCGTGCCGTCATCGATCATGCCACCATGCTCATAGCACATGGCGGAATACACGACCTGGCCGACGCCAAGCTTCTTGACGTCGCGCGTCAGCGTGTATTGCAGCAGCGCCTCCGAATCCGGCCCGGTGACCTCGAACTTGCGCAGCGGCGACAGGTCCATGATCACGGCATCCTGCCGGCACGCCCAGTATTCGTCGATGGGGCCTTGCCTGGCGAAGGAATTGGCCAGCCAGTAGCCCCTGTACTCGACGAAGTTGCGGGTGTGCTTGGCAAAGCTCGAATGAAAGGAGGTCTCGCGGGTCATTTTCGGTTCCGAATCAGGCGTCATGCGTCTGGCGATCGCTCGCGAAAATTTGTGCTGGCCGGAATAGGTCCGCACATGGATGTCCGTCAGGTTCCAGCCATTGGCCGGCGTCGTGTCGTCGGGGCAGGCCGAGGAAACGCAGACGATGTCGGTCAGCGCCTTGAGCAGCACATAGTCGCCCGGCCGCGACCACGGCTCGTCCGACACCATGACGCCATGCGCGTCGATCGCCGTATTGAAGAAGAAGTTGATCGCCATCCAGCCGGCACGTGGCGTGACACCCTTATCCGACAGCGCGCGATTGAAATTCTCGGAGCAGTTGGTGTGGCCGGGATAGCCGATGTCGTCGTAGTATTTGGCCGCGCAGGCGAGCGCGAAGGCATCGTGCCGGCCGCACGTGTCCTGCACCACCTCGACCAATGGCTCCATGTCTTGGTCGTAGTATTTCGAATGAAGGCCGGGCATCGGATAGCTCGCGCCCATCAACGTGCGGGTCGTCGTCACGTCGAGCGGATGGTCGCGGCCCTTGTCCAGCTTGCGAGCCGAAAAGCACTGGAAGTCGGTGCATTGGCGCCCGTCGACGTCGATGATCTGCAGATAGTCGCCGGCCTTGACGAAGTAGGATTCCGCCGTCGCCGAGTGGACGCGCAGGTCAAGCACCGGATCGGCGAGCGGGTCAGCCAATTGCGACTTCGCCGCAGGACGGATCGTGGCGCGCCGGACGATGACGCTGAGCGGCGTCGCTGTGTCGTGGCCATCGACCAGCATCGGCCCGCCGGGCGCGGCAATGACCATCGCGCCGTCGCGTGCAACGGTGAAAGCCTGTTCCGTACCGGCCGGCGTAGCGCCGCCGAAAACACGCACTGCCTTGGCCTGATCCAACTGCACCTGCCGCCGCGCAAGCCCGCGCCGCAACGCGCCAAGACTGTCGTCACCCTCGGCCAAAAGCGCCTTGATGCCGGCCGCATTGCTGTTCGATGTTTCGCCAAAAATGCCGGGGTCGGTCACGCCGCTCCTGTCCCACGCCAGCAGCTCGCAGGCCTGGCCGCCTTCGACATTGCGAACCGCCAGTGTATCGCCGGCTTCGACTTCGATGAGAACGGCGCCGTTGCCCTGGATGGTATAGCGCTCCATGCCCGGCGGCAGCGCGATCTGGCCGGGCCTCAGGATGAGGCTCGGCCGTGGTGGTCCGGCAGCGACGGCAGGGTAGGGCGACTGGGTCATCTCAGCCTTGTGTTTCGAGACATCGGTTCGAGAAACAAGTTTGCCTGTGTGTGAAATTATTTTAGCAGGAAGAATAGGCGGCAAGTCCGGATTTGGCAAGCGAACGTGGCCCTTCTTGTCTGTTCCGCGCTACGCCAACTCCTCCGAATGCGCGATCGTCACGCCGTACTCAGCCGCCGCGTCGAGCATCGTGTGCCACAGGCTTCCGGCGAAGGTCGAAAACACCAGCAGGTTGAACACGGCCTGCCCATCCGGCCGATCGCCGCCGCGCCAGAGAGTGACGCTGGTGTGATCGATAGAAGTTGCGGCGGCAGCGCCAATCGGGAATGCCGACGGGTGCAGGTCAATCGACGACAGCTTGGCCAGCATGGTGCGGGCCCTGGCCCCGGAAATGCGGACCAGGGCGCGCGCATGCGACTGGTCGGACAGTGAGGCAGGGCCGGACAATGCCGGCGCCAGCGTGTCCATCGTGTGCTTGCCGCCCTTAGACAGGACGAAGAACTGATCCGGCCCGGACCAGATCAGCGTGGCGTCTTGAGCCTGTACCACCGTGGGCGCATTGGGAGTCGCCACGCCGAAACGGCCGTTGGCCACCCGCGCCAGTTCGGCCGCTTTGCCGCGCCGCGCCATCACCTGGATCAGGTCGAAATTGCGGATTTCGGTCAGCGAGACGCCGGCTTCGACGCCGCGTGCGCCATGCGCGCCTGGGGCAAGCGCATGCTCGAGCGGACTGCGGGAAACCCAGGAAAACTCAGCCACGCTGGCGCCCTCCATCCGGATCGTAGAAGACAGGATTGCACAGTTCGACGTCATAGTCCTCGCCGCGCAGCGGATCATGCGCATGGACGATCTCGCCCATGCGTTCGCGGCCGCGCTCGACCAGGCCGAGCCCGATCCATTGGTCTGATGTCGGCGAGAAGCAGACCGAGGTGACATAGCCCTGGTCGTTGCCCGGGCCAGGTGTCTGCCCCTTCGGAATGATATGCGCGCCGGAGCGCAGCCTGCGCGCCTTGTCCACCGGCTTGATGCCGACCACGACCTGACGGTCCGGTGCAACCAGCGCCTCGCGCCCGGCCATGACGCGGCCAATGAAATCCTTTTTGGTCGACATCATCTTGCCGAGACCAAGATCCGCCGCCGTCGTCGTACCGCTCAGTTCCGGTCCGGCGATGTGACCCTTTTCGACGCGCATGACGCCGAGCGCCTCGGTGCCGTAAGGCGTGACGCCGAATGGCGCACCGGCCAGCATCAGATTGCGCGCCATGGCATCGCCGAAGCGTGCCGGCACCGAAATCTCGAACGCCATCTCGCCGGAGAACGAGATGCGGAACAGCCGCGCCTTGATGCCGCCGCGCAAGCGGACTTCGCGCGCGCCCATGAACGGGAAACCTTCATTGGAAAGGTCTTCCGCCGGATCGACAATCTCCTTGAGCAGGTCACGGGTCTTCGGCCCGGCGATCGAGAATTGTGCCCACTGGTCCGAGACCGAAGTCAGTTGCACGTCGAGTTCGGGAAACAGCACCTGCCGGCAGAATTCGAGATGCTGCATCACCAGTCCGGCCTTGGCCGTCGTAGTGGTCAGGAAATAATGATCCTCGGCCAGCCGCGACGTGGTGCCGTCGTCATAGACCATACCGTCCTCGCGCAGCATCAGCCCGTAGCGGGCCTTGCCGACGGCGAGATTGGAGAAGGTGTTGATATAGACGCGGTCGAGGAAAGCGCCGGCATCCGCACCGTGCACGTCGATCTTGCCGAGCGTCGAGACATCGCAGAAGCCGACGCCGCCGCGCACCGCGCTGACCTCGCGGGTTACCGATTCCAGCCAGTCCTTCTCGCCGGCGCGCGGATACCATTGCGCGCGCTTCCACAGTCCGGTGTCGACGAAGACAGCGCCCTGTTCGGCGGCCCAATGATGCGACGGCGTCAGCCGCGTCGCATGGAACGTCTCGTCGCGGTGATGGCCGGCAAAGGCGCCGATCGCGACCGGCACGTAAGGAGGACGGTAGATCGTCGTGCCGGTCTCGGGAATGGACCGGCCGCTGACCGCGGCCATGATGGCGAGACCGGCGACATTGGAGGTCTTGCCCTGGTCGGTCGCCATGCCGAGCGTCGTGTAGCGCTTCAGATGCTCGACCGATTCAAAGCCTTCGCGCTGCGCCAGTTCGATGTCGGAGGCGGTGACGTCGTGCTGGTAATCGACGAAGGCCTTGCCCTTGCCGGCAACGTGCCAGAGCGGCGTGAGCGAGAACGCCTCGTCGTCGGCGACAGGGGCCGTGCCTGCCTTGCCGCTGTGCCCGGCGTCATGCGCGGCTGCGCTACCCGCGGCAAAGCCTTGAGCCAGGCAGGCGCCGAGCCCGAAGGCGCCGTTGGCGGCGCCCACGGCCACCATTCCGGGAGGCGCGCCATCCGGCACGAAGGCGGCGATGTCATCCAGCCATTTCGGCCGGCCGCGATGATAGGAGGTCAGCCCGACAGCCGGGTTCCAGCCGCCGGAAACGGCCAGCCCGTCAGCCTCGACCTCGGCGCGCGCGCCACCGGTGAGTGACACAGCGATCTTTTTGACGCCATCCTTGCCGCCATCGACCCCACTGACCGAGCCGTGCAGCACCGGGAAGCCACCCTTGGACGCCAGCGAACGATGGGCGGGCGATACGTCAGGCCGCGCGTCGATGACCGCCGCGATCTGCAACCCGGCGCCGAGTGCGATCTCGACCGTGCGCCAACCATCCTCATTGTTGGTGAACAGCGCGATGCGTTTGGCCGGCGTTGCCGCATAGCGCGCGACATAGGTCCGCATGGCGGAAGCCATCATCACGCTAGGCGTGTCGTTGCCGGCAAAGACGATCGGCCGTTCGATGGCGCCGGCCGCGACCACGCAGCGCCTGGCCACGATCCGCCACAGCCGCTGGCGCACCTGATGCTCCGGCGGCGAGGGCAGATGGTCGTTGACCCGCTCGATCGCGCCATAGGTGCCGCCGTCATAGACGCCGAACAGCGTCGTACGGGTCATGATGCGGACGTCTGGCAGCGTCGCCAGTTCGGCCAGCGTCCGTGAAAGCCATTCGGCTGCCGGCAGGCCTTCGATCGTGCCGCCATCCGACAAAAGACGCCCGCCCGGCGAAAAATCCTCCTCGCACAGGATGACACGGGCCCCCGAGCGTCCGGCTGCCAAGGCCGCGGCCAGTCCGGCCGGGCCCGAGCCGGCGACCAGCACATCGCAATGGGCCCACGCTTTGTCGTAATGGTCGGGATCGGCGACGCCCGCGGCGCGGCCAAGTCCGGCGGCACGGCGGATCGCCGGTTCGTAGACCGCTTCCCAGAATTTCGCCGGCCACATGAAGGTCTTGTAGTAGAAGCCGGCGACGAAGATCGGCGCGAACAGCTGGTTGACCGACATCACATCGTGGCGCAGCGATGGCCAGCGGTTCTGGCTGGCGGCCTCTAGCCCTTCATAGAGCTCGGCCGTGGTCGCCTTGGTGTTCGGTTCGCGCCGCGCACCGGTACGCAATTCGACCAGCGCGTTCGGCTCTTCCGAGCCAGCAGTCAGGATGCCGCGCGGGCGATGGTATTTGAACGAGCGGCCGACAAGCTTGACGCCATTGGCGATCAGCGCCGAGGCGAGCGTGTCGCCCTGGAAGCCTGAGAAAGTCTTGCCGTCGAAACGAAAATTCAGCGGCGCAGAGCGGTCGATGAGGCCGCCACTGTCCAGCCGGTTGGTCTGTCCGCCGGCCATCACGCACCAACCTTTGCGGCACCGGCACCCGCCGCCGGCTCAACCGAAGAAATCTCGTGCGTCAGCGTGTTGCGGGCGATCTTCAGCCAGGTCCGGCAGCCGCCGCCATGGTACCAGTATTCACTGGTCTCGCCGGCGACATTGTCGCGCAGATAGACGTAGTCGAAGACCTCGTCTTCCGAGGCGCCGGCCGCCGGCCGCACCGGTTTGGCGTCGCCCAGATAGGTGAATTCGCCGAGTTCGCGTTCGCCGCAGAAGGGACAGACAATGCGCATGGTTCCGTCCGTCCTCAGTGCAGGTTCGGTTGGGCGCCCTGGCCCTTTTCGTCGATCATCGCGCCAGTCCGGAAGCGGTCGAGGCGGAACCGCACGGCTTCCTCGTGCGATTGATCGCGGGCCAGCAGGTGGGCAAAGACAAAGCCTGATCCCGGCGTCGCCTTGAAGCCGCCATAGCACCAGCCGGCGTTGAGGTAGAGCCCGTCGACTGGCGTCTTGTCGATGATCGGCGATCCGTCCATCGACATGTCCATGATGCCGCCCCACTGGCGCAGCAGGCGCACACGGCCGATCATCGGCATCAGCGCCATGCCGCCCTCGCAGACATCCTCCATCACAGGCATGTTGCCGCGCTGGGCGTAGGAATTGTAGCCGTCGATGTCGCCGCCGAAGACCAGCCCGCCCTTGTCCGACTGGCTGACGTAGAAATGGCCGGCACCGAAGGTCATGACACCGGGGATCAGCGGCTTGATCGCTTCGGAGACGAAGGCCTGCAGCACATGGCTTTCGATCGGCAGGCGCAGGCCCGCCATCGCCGCGACTCGCGACGAACTGCCGGCGACCGCCATGCCGACCTTGCCGGCGCTGATCTTGCCGCGCGAGGTCTCGACGCCGGTCACCTTGCCGTTGGCGTCGCGGGTAAAGCCGGTCACCTCGCAGTTCTGGATGATGTCGACGCCGAGCGCGCTCGCCGCATGGGCATAGCCCCAGACCACGGCATCGTGGCGCGCCGTGCCGCCACGCCGCTGCAAGAGCCCGCCTTGCACAGGAAAGCGCGCATTGTCGAAGTTCAGGAACGGGATCATCTTCTTGACCGCGGCGAGGTCGAGCAGTTCGGCATCGATGCCATTGATGCGCATGGTGTTGCCGCGCCGCGCATAGGCGTCGCGCTGTGCGTCGGAATGGTAGAGGTTGATGACGCCGCGCTGGCTGACCATCGTGTTGTAGTTGAGGTCCTGCTCCATTCGCTCCCACAGCTTCATCGACAATTCGTAGAAGCCGGTGTTGCCGGGCAGGCCGTAATTGGAGCGGATGATGGTGGTGTTGCGACCGGCATTGCCGGAGCCGATCCAGCCCTTTTCCAGCACGGCGACATTCCTGATGCCGTACTCGCTGGCGAGGAACCAGGCGGTCGCCAGGCCATGGCCGCCACCGCCGATGATCACCACGTCGTAGCGATCCTTCGGCGTGGCGTCGCGCCAGGTGCGCTGCCAGTTCTTGTGGCCGGACAGGGCCGCGCGGGCGAGCGAGAAGATCGAGTATTTCATCAGTTCATTCCGAGGTCGCTCGCATTCGCTGAGAGTTAGATATCCAGCGTGTGGTCGCGCTCCCATTGCGTGAAGTGCGAAGCATAGGAATTCCATTCCTGGTGCTTCAGCTTTAGATAGGCCGACGAGAATTCCTCACCCAGCGCCGCCTTCAGCGATTTGTCCTTGTCGAACTCGCGCAACGCGTCGAGCAGGTTGAGCGGCAGCTTCGGCGCGCCCTTCACCGTATGGCCGTGCTGGTACATGTCGATGTCGTAGCGCTTGCCGGGATCGGCCTTCGAGCGGATGCCGTCGAGGCCGGCGGCGATGATGACCGCCTGCAGCAGATAGGGGTTGGCCGCGCCGTCGGGCAGGCGCAGTTCGAAGCGGCCGGGGCCGGGCACGCGCACCATGTGGGTGCGGTTGTTGCCGGTCCAGGTCACCGTGTTCGGCGCCCAGGTCGCGCCCGAAATGGTGCGCGGTGCGTTGATGCGCTTGTAGGAATTGACCGTCGGGTTGGTGATCGCGGCAAGCGCGGATGCATGCTTCATGATGCCGCCGAGGAAATTCTTGCCCTTGGCCGACAGGCCGAGTTCCATCGCATTGTCGGCAAAGACGTTGGTCTTGCCGGCCTTGTCCCACACCGAGATATGCGCATGGCAGCCATTGCCGGTCAGGCCCTGGAAAGGTTTCGGCATGAATGTCGCGCGCAGGCCATGCTTTTCCGCGATCGACTTGACCATGAATTTGAAGAAGGAATGCTTGTCGGCCGTCGCCAGCGCGTCGTCGAACGCCCAGTTCATCTCGAACTGGCCGTTGGCATCCTCATGGTCGTTCTGGTAGGCGCCCCAGCCGAGCGCCAACATATGGTCGCAGATCTCGGCGATGACATCGTAGCGGCGCATCACCGCCTGCTGGTCGTAGCAGGGCTTCGACGCCGTGTCGTATTCGTCGGAAATCGTCTTGCCGTCCGGCGAGATCAGGAAGAACTCGGCCTCGACGCCGGTCTTGACGTGCATGCCGTCGCTGGCCGCCTCGGCGATCAGCCGCTTCAGCGTGTTGCGCGGCGCCTGGTCGACCTCCTTGTCGTCCATGATGCAGTTGGCGGCGACCCACGCGACTTCCGGCTTCCACGGCAGCTGGATCACCGAATTCGGGTCCGGCACCGCCAGCATATCGGGATGGGCCGGGGTCAGATCGAGCCATGTGGCGAACCCGGCAAAGCCGGCGCCGTCCTTCTGCATGTCGGCGATGGCCTGCGCCGGCACCAGCTTGGCACGCTGGCCACCGAACAGGTCGGTGTAGGAAATCATGAAATATTTGACGTTTTTCGCCCTTGCGAATTCTGCAAGATCAGCTGTCACGGAAGTTCCCCATTTTTTTGTCGATTGGTGGCCCCAGAGCGTGTGGGCTTCGGCCCTTCGTTGATCAGAAGCCGTTCTTCCCCGGTATCCAGTTGGTGCCGGCCAGCGGCACGCCGGCCATGGCGGCTGCCTCGATCGTCAGCGCGACGAGGTCCTCGGGTTCGAGATTGTGCAGGCTGTTCTTGCCGCACGCGCGGGCGATAGTCTGAGCTTCCAGTGTCATCACCTTGAGGTAGTTTGCCAGCCGGCGCCCGGCGGCGACCGGGTCGACGCGCTTCATCAGTTCCGGGTCCTGCGTGGTGATGCCGGCCGGGTCGCGGCCCTCGTGCCAGTCGTCATAGGCGCCCGCCGTAGTGCCGAGCTCGTTGTACTCGGCCTCCCAGCGCGGATCGTTGTCGCCGAGCGCGACAAGGGCAGCCGTGCCGATCGAGACCGCATCGACGCCCAGCGCCAATGCCTTGGCGACATCGGCGCCGTTGCGGATGCCGCCGGAGACGATCAACTGCACCTTGCGGTGCATGCCGAGATCCTGCAGTGCCTGCACCGCCGGCCTGATGCAGGCGAGCGTCGGCTGGCCGACGTTTTCGATGAACACTTCCTGCGTGGCCGCCGTGCCCCCCTGCATGCCGTCGACGACGACGACATCGGCGCCGGCTTTCACGGCAAGCGCCGTATCGTAGTAGGGGCGGGCGCCGCCGACCTTGACGTAGATCGGCTTTTCCCAGTCGGTGATTTCGCGCAGTTCGAGGATCTTGATCTCGAGATCGTCGGGCCCGGTCCAGTCGGGGTGGCGCGAGGCCGAGCGCTGGTCGATGCCTTTCGGCAGCGTGCGCATTTCAGCGACACGATCAGAGATCTTCTGGCCGAGCAGCATGCCGCCGCCGCCGGGCTTGGCGCCCTGGCCGACGACGACTTCGATGGCATCGGCACGGCGCAGGTCGCGCAGGTTCATGCCATAGCGCGACGGCAGGTATTGGTAGACCAGCGTCTTCGAATGGCCGCGCTCTTCCTCGGTCATGCCGCCATCGCCTGTGGTGGTCGAGGTGCCCGACAGAGTTGCGCCGCGTCCGAGCGCTTCCTTGGCCGGACCGGACAGCGAGCCGAAGCTCATGCCGGCGACGGTGATCGGGATCTTGAGTTCGATCGGCTTCTTGGCATGGCGCGAGCCCAGCACGACGCTGGTGTCGCAGCGCTCGCGATAGCCTTCCAGCGGATAGCGCGAAATCGAGGCGCCGAGGAACAGCAGGTCGTCGAAATGCGGCAGCTTGCGCTTGGCGCCGGCGCCACGGATATCGTAGATCCCCGTCGCCGCGGCGCGGCGGATTTCAGAAAGCGTGTAGTCGTCGAAGGTCGCGGATTTGCGCGGCGTCGTCGGCGGGTTCCTGTAGGTCATGCTGCCTCAATACGCGTCGGCGTTGTCGATATTGAAATTGTAGAGCGTGCGCGCCGAGCCGTAGCGTTTGAAGTCCGACGGCTTGACGCCGGTGACGCCGGCACGGTCGAGCAGGCCTTGCAGCAACTCCAGGTGTTCGGCCCGCATCTCTTTGGCGATGCAGTCGGCACCGAGGCTGTCGACCTTTCCGCGCACGAACAATCGCGCCTCGTAGATGGAATCGCCCAGCGCATCGCCGGCATCGCCCAGCACCACCAGATTGCCGGACTGCGCCATGAAGGCCGACATGTGGCCGATATTGCCGTGCACGACGATGTCGATGCCTTTCATCGAAATGCCGCAACGCGACGAGGCATTGCCTTCGATGACCAGCAGGCCACCCTTGCCGGTGGCGCCGGCATACTGGCTGGCATCGCCCTTCACGGTGATCGAACCCGACATCATGTTCTCGCCGACGCCGGGCCCGGCCGAGCCATGCACGGTGATGGCGCTGCCAGAATTCATGCCGCCGCAATAATAGCCGACGCTGCCGCGCACATCGATGGTGACAGGCTGATCGACGCCGACGGCGACCGAATGGTTGCCTTTCGGGTTGAGCACTTCCCACGCCGTCTCGTTCGAGCCGGGCGCCAGATTGTGCAGGGCCTGGTTGAGCTCGCGCAACGACATCTGGTCGAGGTCGAAGACCCGGGAAGCGTGGTCGTGCGCCGCCGTCTTTGAAAGCTTGGTTGCCGGCATGAACTCAATGCTCCCAGAAATAGACGGTTGCGGGCTCGGGTTCCCAGACCCTCGCATTGTCTATGCCGGGCAGTTTGGTCAGCGCGCGATATTCCGAGCCGAAGGCGACATACTGGTCGGTCTCGGCCATCACGGCGGGCTTGCAGGCGATCGGATCGCGCACCACGCCAAAGCCGTTCTTGGTGCCGACGACGAAGGTGAAGAAGCCGTCGAGGTCGGAGAGCGTGCCCTCCAGCGCTTCGCCGAGATTCTTGCCATGCGCCATCTGCGAGGAGAGATAGGCGGCCGCGACCTCGGTGTCGTTTTCGGTCTCGAAGGTCATGCCTTCGCGGATCAGTTCGCGGCGGACATTGTTGTGGTTGGACAGCGAACCATTGTGCACCAGGCACTGGTCGGCCCCGGTCGAGAACGGATGCGCGCCCATCGTCGTCACCGCCGATTCCGTCGCCATGCGGGTATGGCCGATGCCATGCGTGCCGGTCATGCTGCGGACATCGAAGCGGTCGACCACCGCCTCGGGCAGGCCGACCTCCTTGTAGATTTCGACCACGTCGCCGGCGCCCATGATGCGGATGTCGGGGCGCAGCGCCTGGATCGCTTCGCGCGCCTCGTCGATCTTGGCAGGCGTGGTCCTGAGGACCGCATGGGTCGATTTGACAGTGATCGTCACCGGCGTGCCGATGGCCTTGGCGAGTTCGGCCTCGAGGCCGCGGAAATCGCGTTCCGGCTTGGCCGACTGGATGGTGATCTTGGCCTCATTCCTGGAAGGCGCGCCATAGATGGCGATGCCGGCGCTGTCCGGACCCCGATCGCTGAGCGAGATCAGCATCTGCGACAGCATCGAGCCAAGCTGGGGTTCCAGCGACTTGTCCTTCAAAAACAGTCCGACAATTCCACACATGTCAGCCTCCCGGTGTTTGCAGCTCTGAGATGATGTACCGAATGAGTCTCCTGAATTCAATCGTATGAAAAAAATATTCCTCCAGTTACGTATGTTTCTCAATGCCGCTCTGCGCACCATCATTGTCTCGCCGGAGCTTGTGAACCCATTTGGCGGTGCGGATGCGGGCTATCCTGTAGGCGTCGAGGATCGACAACGCATAAATCAGGAAGCCGCCGGCATGACGGCCGACGAAGCTGGCGTCCGGCGGTGCGATCTTGGCGGTGACCCATGCCAGGATCACCATGAAGAAAAGAAATTGCAGGCCGCGCACCGGCACGCCCAGAATGACGTGTCCGCTCGCCGGCAGCACGATTGCCGCGCCGAGCACCAGATACGGGTTGGGAGGGGCGGGTACAGTGACGGAACTGGTCATGCGGCCTGCCGATCGCTTTTGTTGATGGCGTCGCGAAGTGCCGACACCGACACCAGCAGTCTTTCGATCAGCTTTGGATCGAGTGTGGCATCCCCAAATTCGGCTTGCCGGAACACGCCGTAGCGTGCCCGCTCGGCCTCGGCCAGCAGCCAGACGATGCGTATGCCCTTGGGTGTGATCAGCAGTTCCTTGGCGCGCCCTTCGGAGAAGATCTCGACATGGCTGGCGATGATACCTTGAGGAAAACGCGCGCCCCTGCGGTCGGTGCGCAACACTGCCTCGGCTGGAAATCCCGGAGCCTTCGGCAGCGTATGGTCGAGATGATCGAAATTGGAGAAAGTCGTCGGCGAGCCCGGCCGCATCATCATGTCGAAGGTGCCGGGCACCGACACGGGCTCGGTGATCGAGACGCTCAGCCAGCGTGCCGGAAGTTTTCGTGTTGCCAGCGTGTCGACGATTGTGCGCACCTGGACGCGTCGGCCCTTCCAGGAACCTTCCCATGTGATGACACCAGCGGTGCCGTCCGAAACATCGGCAGCGTCGGCAATGACGGTACGAACGCTGGCATGGTCGATGGCGAGCGCCACTGATGCCCTGTTGCGGCTGGCGCGCGCCAGCCAGGCAAGATGAAGGACGAGGGCCAGGACAATTGCCCCGGCAAAGAGTGCTGACGTCACCTCGGACATTTTGTCATGCCAGGCCCGTCCAGGTTACGGACGGGCCTACTCCCATCAATAACCCTGCGGCTTCGGCCACGGCATGGTGAACTGATCGCCGCGCCGCACGAACTTGTAGCGGTAGAAATGGAACCATAGCGAGATCAGGAAATAGAAGGCGACCATGGCGATCAGCTGTGAGCCGAAGCCGAGGAAGATGGCGAAGAAGGTCACCACGCACAGGCAGAACAGCACGATCGCCGGCAGAGGATGGAACGGATGCGTATAGCCGCGGCGGATCGAGCCGAGCGGCCATTTCTTCCTGAACATGACGATGTTGATGCTCATGAACGTGTATTGCAGCACGCCCGACAGGATCGAGAAGGTGATCGCCTGGTTGAGGTCGGCGATGAAGGCGAAGGCCAGCGCGATCGGCAGCAGGAACAGGATCGAGCGATAGGGCGTGCGGTATTTCGGATGCACGGCCGAGAACCATGTCGGCAGGTAGCGGTCGCGGCCGAGCGAGAACCAGGCGCGCGCCGCATCGTTGATGCAGCCATTGGCGGAGGCAAGTGCTGCAAGCAGCGTCGCGATGAACAACAGGTTCTCAAGCAACGGGCTGCCGGTCAGCTTGCCGGCGTCCCACAGCGGGTAATAGGTGATGCCCAGATATTCCCACGGCATCATCGAGGCGCAGACATACCAGGTCATGGCGGCGGCGATCAAAAGCGTGATCATGCCGGCCATCGTGCCGTAGGGCAGCGAGCGCGCAGGCGAGCGCACTTCCTCGGCCGCTTGCGTCGTGCCCTCGATGCCGAGATAGTACCAGATGCCGAACTGGAAGGCGGCGATGACGCCGATCCAGCCATAGGGCAGGGCGTTGTCGGGTGTGACCAGTTCGTTGAGCTTCAGCACGGCGCCCTGCGTCCACGGGCTGACCGAGAAAAACAGGATGACGATCGAGATGTAGGCGATTGCGGTGATGACGAAGTTGACGTTGAGCGTCATCAGCACGCCGCGATAGTTCAGCCATGCCAGCACCACGATGGTGGCGGCGATGAAGGAATTGTGGGTGAGCCCTTCGACCCCCGCCTTGGCGACGATGGTGTCGCCGAGCAGGATGGCGTCGGACACTTCGAGCATGGTGTAGGCAAAGACCAGGAACAGGGCGACATTGAAGGCCATCAGCGGCCCGACAATGTGCTTTGCCTGCGCATACTGGCCGCCGGCGGCGGCGACGGTCGATGTCACCTCGGAATCGATCATCGCGACCGAGGTGTAGAGCAGTCCGACGAGCCAGCAGACGATCAGCGCGGCGAGTGCGCCGCCCTTGTCGGCGGCGAAATTCCAGCCGGTGAATTCGCCGACCAGCACGATGCCGACTCCGAGCGCCCAGACATGGGCCGGGCCGAGCACGCGCAGCAGTGAGACCCTGTCCCCGTGGATTACCGGTTCAAGTGTGATCGTCATTGTTCAATCCCCACTCAAATCCGGTGTTTTTCGGAAACGGCTTCCAATTCGCCTTCGCGCGACGAGGTCAGCACCTCTTCTGAGAAGGTCGTGTCGACCTTGAACCAGTCGTAGAGCATCCACAGGGCAAGCACGATCGAGATGCCCCAGCATGCGTAGGAGAGTGCCATCCACATGATCGTCCCCCGATTGTTCGTGGAAAGTTTTTACTTGTCGTCGAACTTTTCGTTGATGACTTCGCGATATTCGCGGTCGGAGGCGCGGAACAGGAAGACGAAATAACCGATAAGCACCGCGGCCATGATGATCAGCGTTGGCCAGTCGATGACATAGTGGAAGCGGTTCCGGATGATGTCGTGCGCGGTCTCGGGCGTGTAGCCGAGCTTTTCCCAGATCGAGGCCATGGTCGCGTTCTGGCCGAGCGCCTCCCAGGTCTTGGTATCAAGTGCGTCGATCGATTTCGCCGCACCCGCCAGCCCGAGTTTCAGCGGCAGCCACAGGGCGACGAAGATGGCGACGACAACGACGACGATATCGAAAATCTGTCCGGCCTTGCTCTGCTCCGGCGGTTTGTAGCGCGACATATCTTCTACCCCTTCAGGACTTGCGGTTGCGGAACGCGTCGGCGTTCTTGATGTCGAGCCCGTAGATGAAGTCCTTGTCTTCCTTGTAGTGCTTGACCATCGCCAGGATGGCGGCCGTGTTGAAGATCAGCACGGCGGCCGCCGCGATCGCGACGACGACCTTGATGCCGCTATCGGGGATGTATGGCCACGTCATGAGGAGGACGAAGAGGATCGTCGCCCACAGGCAGACGATCAGGAGCACGGATCCGCGCACGTCGGAACGGTACAGCGCTTCAATGCGCTGCTGCATGTCTGACATCGGTTTTCCCCTTTTTCCGACGCACGGTTCCGAATCCACCGCGCGTCGCCCTCTTTCAAGAGAGTGAAATTTTTTTCATAAATTCCGTCCGATTTCCGCAATTGTCAAGCCGATTTTACGTTGGGTTAACCGTTTGCTTCGTGCGACGGATTTTGCCTGACAATGAAATTAATTGCTTATGGGTATTGCGGCGCCCGAATGTTTGCGGTCAATATTCGGCCAAAGCCCCCGCCACTGCGCAGGGGGCAGGGAACAGCAAACGTTTTTTCGAAACGGAGGACGAGCGGATGACGGCATCCTGGAGATTTTCGACCCTGGCGGATCGCCATCGCGCCCTTGGTTCGAAGCTCGAAGACTGGAGCGGCATGGGGACTGCCTGGACCTACGACAAGGACGCCGACGAAGAGTACGTCGCCATCCGCACCAAGGCAGGGCTGATGGATGTTTCGGGCCTCAAGAAGGTCCACATCACCGGGCCACACGCCTCGCACCTGATCGATCTGGCCACCACGCGTGACGTCGAGAAGATCTATCCCGGCAAGTCGGCCTATGCCTGCATGCTGAACGAGGCGGGAAAGTTCACCGACGACTGCATCCTCTACCGCACCGGACCGAATTCCTGGATGGTCGTGCATGGCTCCGGAACCGGCCATGAGGAGTTGCAGCGCGCTTCCGTCGGGCGCGACGTCTCCTTGCGCTTCGATGACAATCTGCATGACCTGTCGCTACAGGGACCGACCGCTGTCGATTACCTGGCCAAGCATGTGCCTGCTATTCGCGATCTCAACTATTTCCATCACATGCAGACGCAGCTGTTCGGCTTTCCGGTGATGATTTCACGCACCGGCTACACCGGCGAGCGCGGCTACGAGATCTTCTGCCGTGGCCAGGATGCCGGCACGATCTGGGACAGGATTCTCGACGAGGGCAAGAGCGCCGGCATCATTCCGTGCCGCTTCACCACGCTCGACATGCTGCGCGTCGAGAGCTACCTCTTGTTCTATCCCTACGACAATTCGCAGAAATACCCCTTCGACAACGAAGGTCCCGGCGACACGCTGTGGGAGCTCGGCCTCGACTTCACCGTCAGCCCTGGCAAGACTGGCTTCCGTGGTGCCGAGGAGCATTACCGCCTCAAGGGCAAGGAACGCTTCAAGATTTATGGCGTTCTGCTCGACGGCAAGGAGCCGGCCGACGAGGGCGCGCCGGTATATCGCGACCGCAAGAAGGTCGGCGTGGTGACCTGCGCCATGTATTCGCCGCTGGTCAAGAAATCCATGGGCATCGCCCGGCTCGACGTCGACTGCGCGGTCAAGGACACCAAGCTCGAGATTCGCAACAAAAGCGGTTCGATCAAGGCGACGGCGCAGCCGCTCCCCTTCGACGATCCCAAGAAGACCAAGCGCACGGCCAAAGGTTGAGGCATAATCAACAGCGAGGGGTTCGAGGCACGAAGACTTAAATGGCAGCCAAAAGCATCATCAGCCGGCCCGTTTACGGAACGCTGTCTCCACAGCCCGGCAAGCACCATCTTTTCGTTGCAGATGCGGAGGGCGCGCTGGCTATAGGGGAGATGGCCGAGCGGACCCCGCCAGGGTTTTTCGACGGGGCCGAAATCGTCTTCATCCCTGGCCCTGACCGCAAACACGTTGCCGCGCTCGAAGCGCTGAAGCCGGCGCAGTTTCATGAGGCGCCGTCCTTTGCCAGCCTGCTGCCGCGGCTCAGGCAGACGTTGGCCAATGCGCATATGGGCCTGCGCCTCTATCTCTCCGGCACCGAAGGCCTGATCGGCCAGGCGATGCAGGCCGCCCTTGAAGCCGGCATCGATCACACCTCGATCCAGACCGAGCATCGCGGCTCGCTGGCACGGCGCATGCAGTGCGTGCATTGCAAGGGCATCACCGAGAACGTGACGACGCAGCCGGCGACCTGCGCGCATTGCGGCCTGCTGCTTCTGGTGCGCGACCATTATTCCAGGCGCATCGCGGCGTTCCAGGGTGTCTGCATCAATGCCGAGGATCGCAGCGAGATTCCTCCGATGGAGGAGATTTTTCGATGAGCACCGGAACGACAAAACTCGATGTCGTGGTCAGCGATGTGGTCCCGGTCAATGACCTGGTCACCCGCTTCCATTTCCGCCGCCGCGACGGCCAGCTCTTGCCGACCTTTTCCGGCGGCGCCCATGTCGTGGTCGAGATGCGCGACGGCGAGCGCACCCGGCTCAATCCCTATTCGCTGATGGGCTCGCCGCTCGACACGCGCGAATACACGATCAGCGTGCGCCGCGACGATGTCGGCCGTGGCGGCTCGCTGTTCATGCACAGGAATGTCCGGCCTGGCCATGAGATGGTGGTCAGCTATCCGGTCAATTTGTTCTCGCTCGACCTGCGCGCCAGAAAGCACCTGATGCTGGCCGGCGGCATCGGCATCACGCCTTTCATGGCGCAGACCGCGCAGCTGGCGGCGGAAGGCGGCAATTTCGAACTGCACTACACCTGCCGCACCGCTTCGCTCGGCACTTATGCCGATCTGCTGCGCGAGCGTTACGATCGCCGGGTCAGGCTCTATCATGACGACCTTGACGAGCGCATCGAGCTCGACCGGCTGTTGTCGTCGCAACCGCTCGGCACGCATCTCTATGTCTGCGGTCCGGCCGGCATGATCAACTGGGTGCGTGAGCGCGCTGCCACCCTGGGCTGGCCGTCCGAAACCGTGCATTTCGAGCATTTCGCGGCGCCCCAGCCCGGCCTGCCGTTCGACGTGACGCTTGCCGTAACTGGCAAGACGATCAGGGTCGATGAACAGCAGAGCGTACTCGAAGCGATCGAGGCGGCCGGCGTCGACCCGCCTTATCTGTGCCGTGGTGGCGTCTGCGGTCAGTGCGAAACCAATGTCATCTCGTATGACGGCAAGTTCATCCACAACGACCACTGGCTGAGCGAGGAAGACCACCGCTCGGGCTGCAAGATCATGCCGTGCGTGTCGCGCTTCGAGGGCCGGTCGCTGGTGCTGGAAAGATAGGAGGCGATCTTGGGAATCACCTTTCGCAACGAAACGTTCCGCGACGATTTCACCTTCAGGAACAGCCCGGAGCACATCCGGCGGTTCCCGTTTCCGTTCCACGAAGACGCCTACATGTATGCGGTCAACATCGAGCCGCATGTCGTCGGACCCAAGGGCAGCGTGCTGGAAAACCTGATCGACGTCGACGAGCACTATGTCGCCGAGATGCAGGACCGTGCGATGGTGCTGGCCGAAGATCCGCTACGATGCCAGTCGCTGCCGCACATGACGCTGGCCGGCTGGGACCTGCTGGAACTCCTGATGGAGCAGCAGGCGCAGGGCTATCCCGAGCATTTCACGCTGACCCGCGACGGCGATCGCTGGCGCTGGATCAACCGGCCGCTCGGCATCGACGATACCTTCACCTTCGGCGACACCTCGACGCTGCCCTACGGGCCGATGGAGTACATCACCCGGCAGAGCCAGGGCGATTTCTGCATCCTCGACCAGCGCGACGGCAATCTGTGGATGGATGCCGGCATGGTCACCACCCAGGCCGACTGGTCGCTCGACTTCGACATCGGCATGAACTTCTTCGAATGGCACGCGCCGGTGCCGCTGGCGCATGAAAAGGGGATTTTCACCCGGGCGCTGAAATTCCTCACCAACATCCAGCAAGGCAAGCCGGCGCGGCGCCTGAACTGGACGATGACCATCAATCCGCGCCTCGATACCAGCCCGGAAAATTATCACAAATGGGGTCCGGACCGGACCACGGTGACGCCGGAGAATGTCGGCGACAAGGTGCACCTGCGCGTCGAGTTGCAGAGTTTCTGGCGGCTGCCGCGCTCGAACGGCATCGTCTTTCCGATTCGCTGCTATCTGATCAAGATGGACGAACTGGTGACGCAGCCGAAATGGGCACGCCGCCTGCACCGCGTCATCCGAGACCTTCCGGACGAACTCGCCAACTACAAGGGCCTGACGCGCTATCGCCCGACACTGGTCGAGTGGCTGTCGAAGCTCGACGACGGCAGCCCGACATCGCCGGGCTTCGGGCCTTACTAACCCGCGCTGTTCTGCGGATAGCAGATGATCGAGAGGTAGCGCATCGGCAGCTGTGTCAGCTGTTCGGGCCCGTGCGGCGCGTCCGCGTCGAAGAACAGGCTGTCGCCGGGCTTCATCGGATAGAGGTTGCTGCCGTGCCGGTAGACGACCTCGCCTTCGAGCATATAGAGAAACTCCATGCCCTCATGCTGGAAGGTTGGGAACACGTCCGAATCCTCGGTCAGCGTGATCAAATAGGGTTCGACGACGACGCCGCTGGTGTTGGAGCCGATATGGCCGAGCAGATTGTACTGGTGACCGGCGCGCGTGCCACGACGTTCGACGTCGAGCCCTTCGCCGGCCTTGACGAAGACGGCGCTGCGCTCCTCCTCGAAGCGGCGGAAGAAGGCGGTGACCGGAACGCCGAGCGCCCGCGACAGCGCCTGCAAGGTGGTCAGCGACGGCGAGGTGATGCCGTTCTCGATCTTCGACAGCATGCCCAGCGAAATGTCCGTGGCGACCGCCAGATCGGCGACGGTGATGCCGAGCTTCTTGCGGAACGCCCGCACCTCGCGGCCGATCGCGACCTCCAGCACTTTTTCGCGGGTGTCGCGAATGGCGTGCGGGTTCTGCGTCAGCGGCGCCCGGATGGTCTTGCCGTCCGACGAAACCTTGGGCAGCGGCTTGGTCTTTGCGCCGGCATGGCCGGCACCAGGCTTGGGATCGGAAATCTTGTTCGCCATGTCGCCCTCGGACTCTGCGGATTTATTTCACTCTAGGTGAACATGTCAGGTGCCGATACATGAGCGCAACCGCGACGGCAAGTCGCCTGAAGGCGCATGCACCCGATCCCGTGTTTGGTCGCGCGAGGTTTTGCGCGAAATCCTCACAGCTGAAACGCTGTTTCGACACAGGAACTGTTGACAGCACGAACGGGCCAATTACTGTCCTGTGAGTGAAATTTGTTTCGTAAGAGCAATTCCAGGAAAAGTGTGAAACGGTTTTCCGTCCGGGATTGCGTCAAACAAAAAGTCGAAATCAGATCGGGAGGCCTGCAATGAAAAGTCGCGTTGCCGTTATCGGAGCCGGGCCGTCCGGCCTGGCACAGCTCAGGGCCTTCAAGTCGGCCGCCGACAAGGGCGCCGACATTCCCGAGATCGTCTGCTTCGAAAAGCAGTCCGACTGGGGCGGCCTGTGGAACTACACCTGGCGCACCGGCCTCGACGAGCATGGCGATCCCGTGCACGGCTCGATGTACCGCTACCTCTGGTCGAACGGACCGAAGGAATGCCTGGAGTTCGCCGACTACACGTTCGAGGAGCATTTCGGCCGGCCGATCGGCTCCTATCCGCCGCGCGCCGTGCTGTGGGATTACATCAAGGGCCGCGTCGAGAAATCTGGCGTGCGCAAATGGGTGCGCGTCAACAGCCCGGTGCGCATGGTGACCTTCTCCGAGACGACGAAGAAATTCACCGTCACCGCGCATGACCGCACCAACGACATCACCTATTCGGAAGAGTTCGACAATGTCGTCGTCGCCTCCGGGCATTTCTCGGTGCCCAACGTGCCCTATTTCGAGGGATTTTCGACCTTCAACGGCCGCATCCTGCACAGCCATGATTTCCGCGACGCCATGGAATTCAAAGGCAAGGACATCCTGATCATCGGCCGCTCCTATTCGGCCGAGGACATCGGTTCGCAGTGCTACAAATACGGCGCCAAATCGATCACCTCCAGCTATCGTTCGAAGCCGATGGGTTTCAAATGGCCGGAGAACTGGAAAGAGGTGCCGCTGCTGCAAAAGGTCGTCGGCAAGACCGCCCATTTCAAGGACGGCAGCACCAAGGATGTCGATGCCATCATCCTGTGCACCGGCTATCTCCACTCCTTCCCTTTCCTCACCGAGGATCTGAAGCTCAAGACCGCCAACCGCATGTGGCCGGACGGGCTCTATGAGGGCATCGTCTGGGAGAAGAACCCGAAGCTGTCCTTCATCGGCATGCAGGATCAGTTCTACACCTTCAACATGTTCGACGCGCAGGCCTGGTTCGCCCGCGACGTCATCATGGGCCGTATCAAATTGCCGTCGGCCGAGGCGATGGCCGCGCACGGCGCAAAATGGCGGGCGCGCGAGGAAACGCTGGAAGACGCCGAGCAGATGATCTGGTTCCAGGGCGACTACACCAAGGAATTGATGGACCAAACCGATTATCCAGGCTTCGACGTCGAGGCGGTCAACAAGACCTTCATGGAATGGGAGCACCACAAGGGGGAAGACATCATGAGCTTCCGCGACCACGCCTATCGCTCGCTGATGACCGGCACCATGGCGCCGCTGCACCATACGCCCTGGCTTCAGGCGCTGGATGATTCCATGGAGAGCTATCTCGAGGTGAAAGGCGTCGCGGCGGAGTAGCGAGGCGCGCCGGCTTCAATCCAGCGGATAGTCGGGCGGAGCGTCGGTCTCCGTCACCTTGAGCGACAGCACGTCGCTGGTGTTCGCAAGGTTGGGGCCATCGCCGCGCAGTGCCAGCGTGTCTGCCATCAGCAGGAATGTCATCGCGGCTAGGGCAGGTCCGCCCGGCTCTTCGGGCCATGCGAAGATGCCGTTGGCGTTGGCGCCGAATTTCACATCGTGGCAGACAAATTCGATCTCGATCTTCCAGCATCGCAGCGGCCTGATATCGCCTGGCAGTGGATGCGGCGGGTCGGGAAGCTCGAAATGATTGGCGACAAGGATTTTGGTCGGCACCGCCGGCACGATTCCCTTGCGATTGAAGGCGGCGATGGCGTCGTCACGGAACCGGTCGAGCAGGCCTTGCCCCGACAGCCTGTACGGCTCGCGGAAAAAGCCTCCGGCCCAGACCGACTCGTCATTGTCGTTGGAGATCAACAGGGTGGCACGGAAGCGGCGCAGCCTTGGCGCCAGCGCCTGCCAGTCGCATTCGGCAGGCGTCGCCGGCGTTGCGATGAACTCGTCGAGAAGATCGCTGCCGCGCACTGGATTGCTCAATACCGAGCAGTCTTCGCCGTAGAGATGCCAGAGCTGGCGCAACTCAGCGGCCGCGATGCCGGGCTTGCGCAATTCCTCCACCGAGGCGCGAACCCTCGCGACGGCATAGGCCGTCGCCGCCTCCAACGTGCCGAAGCCCGGGACGAGATGTTCGCTGTCCGGCTCGCCGGTTCTGGCCATGTCGAAAACGAGGACGGTAAAGGGCGGATCGCCTGGCTCAGACATTCGGCACCAAATTGGACTAACCCAGCCTTGCCCGCGCCTTCGCCGTCCAGGAGTTGAACAGCCGGTCGGCGACGATGCCGATGAAGGCGATGGCGAGGCCGGCGACGATGCCGCGGCCGGAATCGGCCTTGGACAGCGCGATGAACACTTCCTGGCCGAGGTCGCGGGTGCCGACCATGGCGCAGATGATGATCATCGCCAGCGCCATCAGGATCGTCTGGTTCACGCCCAGCATGATTTCGGGCAGCGCCAGCGGAAGCTGCACGCGAAAGAAGGTCTGGCGCGGCGTGCAGCCGGATACCTTCGCAGCCTCGATCAGCGCCGGTGGCACCTGCCTGATGCCGTGATTGGTGTAGCGGATGGCTGGCACCACGGCGAAGGCGACCGTGGCGATCATAGCGGTGACGTCGCCGACCCGGAACAGCATCACCACCGGGATGATGAAGCAGAAGGATGGCAGCACCTGCAGCGTGTCGATGATCGGCGTGACGATCTTCTCGAAACGGTCGCTGCGTGAGGCCATCAGGCCAATGGGGATGCCGATCAGGCATGCGATAAAGGCCGAGATGCCGCAGAGATAGACCGTCGCCATGGTCTTTTCCCACAGCCCGGTGACGGCGCAGAAAGCGGTGAGTGCGGCAACCAGGGCCGCGAGCCGCAGGCCGGAGAGCTGATAGCCGGCAAGGCCGAGCAGGCACACCGCGCCCAGCCACGGAAAGCCTTCGCAGAAGGCGCGCAGCGGGTTCAGCACGTTGAGGATCAGCGCCACGCGAAACGCCTCGATCGTGTCGAAGAAGTTGATGGTGATCCAGTTCACCGCTGCCTTCCACAGCGGCGCGGTGGTGAAGGTGATCGCCTTCGGCACCGCCGCGAAGGCCGGCACGAACAGGCCGAGCAGCGTGGTGACGACAAGGATGGCGATCGCCAGCGTCAAATTGGGATAGCGCCGCCAAAAACTGGGGCTCACTTCCCGATGAACATGGCCCATTGCCTGCTTGTGCGCGATCGCCTGGCTCAGCCGGTCGAGCGCGATCGCCAGCGCGACGATGGCGAGACCGGCTTCCATCGCCTCGCCGACCTTCAGCGCGCGCAGCGCCAAGAGCACGTCGTAGCCGAGCCCGCCGGCGCCGATCATCGAAGCGATGATCACCATGTTCAGCGCCAGCATGATCACTTGGTTGACGCCGACCATCAGCGTCGGCCGCGCCGAGGGCAAAAGCACCCGCCACAGTTTCTGCCGCGCCGTGCAGCCGGCCATCTCGCTGAAATCGTCGATCTCGGACGGCACCCGCGACAGGCCGAGCATCGTCGCCCGTACCATAGGCGGCGTGGCGAATATGGCGGTCGCGATCATCGCCGAAACCGGGCTGTTGCCGAACAGGAGCAGCATCGGGATCAGATAGGCAAAGGTCGGGATCGTCTGCATCAGGTCAAGGGCAGGGGAGACGATGAGCCTTTCCGCCCATGGTTTGCGCCATGCCCAGATGCCGGCGAACAGGCCGGTGACGATGCAGAACGGCACGGCGATGGAGATCAGCGCCAGCGTCAGCATGGCGCTGGTCCATTGGCCGAACAGTGCGATGTAGAGGAAACACCCGCCGACCAGCATGCCGAGCTTCCGGCCACCGGCGGCATGCCCGGCAAGGAAGGCAGCGGCACAGACGCCGACCCAGGATAGGCGCGGCAAGACATAGGCGTCGGCGCCGTGACCGATCTTGAAATTCTTGGCCAGCAGGTTGAGCGCGAAGTCGAGCGGCACGCCGAGCACCGCGGTGATCGAGCGCGTCAGCCACGACAGGTTCGACTTGATCCAGCCCATCAAGGCGCCGACCCAGTCGGCGACCGGCACGATTGCACTGGCGGGATAATTGACGGCCCAGGGCAGGCTGTCCTGCAGCAGGAACACGACAAGCACGGCGGCAAGCGCCGAGGCCCAGACGATCAGCCAGACCTGAACCGGACGCGCCCTTGCTTCGCTGGCACCAGCCGTCACCGTCATGCGCCGGCCCTCGAACGATCGATGCCGGCCAGCAGGTCGATCACCGCTTGCGGCGTCACCTCGCCGATCGGCTTGCCGGTGCCGTTGACCACCGCGAACGGCTTGCCGGCGGATACGATCTCCGCTGAAAAGCTTGCGATCTTGGCATCTGGCGCAACGGTTCCGCCATGCTCGGTGCCGTCGCAGGCGCGCATCAGGCTGCGCGCCGAGATCACCTTGGCGCGGTCGACGTCGCGGGTGAACTCGGCGACATAGTCGGTCGCCGGGTTGACCACCAGCTCTTCCGGCGTGCCGATCTGGATGACCTCGCCGTCCTTCATGATGGCGATGCGGTCGGCCAGCCGGATCGCTTCGTCGAAATCATGGGTGATGAAGACGATGGTCTTGTGCAGCATGGTCTGCAGCCGCATCAACTCGTCCTGCATCTCGCGGCGGATCAATGGGTCGAGCGCCGAGAACGGCTCATCGAGAAACCAGATTTCCGGTTTGGTCGCGAGGCTGCGGGCGATGCCGACACGCTGCTGCTGGCCGCCGGAAAGCTCGCGCGGGTAGAAATGTTCGCGGCCACGCAATCCGACGAGCTCGATGACCTCACGCGCCCGCGCTTCGCGCGTCGGCCGGTCTTGTCCCTGGATGCTGAGCGGAAAGGCGATGTTTTCCAGCACGTTGAGATGCGGCAAGAGCGCAAAATTCTGGAACACCATGCCCATCCGGTGGCGCCGCAATTCGATAAGTGCCGCATCCGAGATTTTCAGCAGGTCGTTGCCTTCGAATTCGACCTTGCCGTGCGTCGGCTCGACCAGCCGCGACATGCAGCGCACCAGCGTCGACTTGCCGGAGCCTGAAAGGCCCATGATGATGAAGATCTCGCCCTGGCGGATTTCAAGGTCGACTGCCCGCACGGCCCCAACCAGCCCGGCGGCAGTGACGTCGGCCATGCTGGCCTTGCCATCGCGCTCGCGGATGAAATTAGCCGCGTTCGATCCGAACAATTTCCAGACATTGCGGCAGGCGAGCTTTATCGGGCGGGCATCCTTGCCCGGCTGTGTCGGTGCCTGTTCAGTCCTATCCGTCATCCAATCGTCCTTCTGGAATATCAGGAATCGAGACCCGGCCGATCAACAGCCGGGTCTCATCTCTCCAGTCGGAACAATCACTGCGCCCAGGCTTTCCAATCTGCCTCGTGGGCAGCGATCCAGGCGGCCGCGACGTCTTCCGGCGTCTTGCCGCCGAGGTCGATCTCGCCGCTCATCTTGTTGAGCTCATCGGTGTCGATCGTATACGCCTTCGCCACCTTGTAGGCGACCGGCCATTTGTCCTTCATGCCGGACCAGGAGTACTTCCAGATCTCGCCATGCGGCTTGCCGCAATCATATTTGGCGTCCGGGTTCACGCCCCATTTCGGGTCATTGTAGCATTCGGGTGTGTATTCGGGGAACTGCACCCATTCGCCCTTGTACTTGGCCGGTGCCCAATGCGGCGAATAGATCCACAGCATGATCGGCGCCTTGCGCTGGTAGGCCGAGTCCAACTCGGCGAACATCGCCGCGTCGGTGCCGGCATGGATGACGGTGAAGGGCAGTTTCAGCGCCTCGACACGCTCGTCGTCAAAGCCTTCCCAGGTCACCGGGCCGCCGAGATAGCGACCCTTCGGTGCGGTCTCCGCCGTCGAAAATGCTTCGGCACATTTCGGGTCCTTCAGGGCTTCCCAATTTGGCAAGCCCGGGCACTTTTCCTTCATGTACTCGGGAAACCACCACTCTTCCTTGGCCTTGGGCCCGAGCTTGCCGAGCCGTTCGGTCTGGCCGGTCGCGTCGGAGGCTTTCATGGCTTCGCCGGCGGTCGTGTCCCAGAACTCAAGGCCGACGTCGAGGTCGCCATTGGTGAGGCCGGTGGTCAGGCTGGAGAGGTAGTCCGCGGTCGGGTATTCGACGCTATAGCCAAGCTTTTCCAGGATGCCGCCGAGGATCTTGGCGTTCAGGTTGACACTGGTCCAGTCGAACAGCGCGATCTTGATCGGGTCGTTGGATTCGGGTGCTGCGGCTTGGGCGGAAGGTGTCAGCAGGCTTAGGGACGCGAGCGCGACGGCGCCCATCGACAGTTTCGAGATCTGGCTGCGAAATGACATGCTTGTTCTCCTTCAAGCTGTGAAAATTATCGTTCGTTCCCTTCTTGCGGCTTTTCTTGATTGTGTTGGAAAGGCTGGTCGTTGCGCAAGTCCGTCGGCGCCGAATTGTCGCCCTGGCTTTGGCCAAGGCAGGCAAGATGGTGCTCAATTCTGGTGATGGTCGAATGGGACTGGAGGGTCAGCGTCATGGCTGCCGACGGATCGCTGCGGGAGCGATCACCTGCGGATCAATTTCCAGTCTTGCGGCGCCCTGCAAGGTGCGAGCCATCAAGGTCCCATGATCTCGGCTGTCGGCCCGGCAAGCCCCATCTTGCCAGCACCGTTTCATAGGATGAAAGTATATATACCAACGTTCATGTCGCGCAACGACTAACGCCCGCGGGACGCATAATTTCAGACTACAGGCGAAGCCGAGCCCGGTCGCCAGATCTTCCATCCTACCAGCAGACGTAGCCGCCATCGACAATCAGGTCGAGGCCGGTGACGAAGCTCGACGCGCGGCTGGCCAGGAACACCGTCGGCCCGACCATTTCCTCCGGCGCCGCCATGCGCCCCATCGGCGTGTCGCGCTTGAAGATCTTGACCTCTTCCGCCACCTCCGGCCGCTTGTTCATCGGCGTCAGCGTGTAGCCAGGGCTGACGACATTGACCCGCAGCCCGCGGTCGGCCCACTCCATGGCGAGGCTCTTCGACATGTGGATGACGGCGGCTTTCGAGGAGTTGTAGTGCGCCTGCGTCAGTCCCCGGTTGACGATGGTGCCCGACATCGAGGCGATGTTGATGATCGAGCCCTTGCGCCGCGCCAGCATCTTGCGGGCTTCGGCTTGGCAGGACAGGAACACGCCGGCGACATTGACCTCGTGCACCTTTTGCCATGTCTCCAGAGACAGCGTCTCGGCCGCTTCCGACCCGGCAATGCCGGCATTGTTGACGGCGACGGTCAGCGCACCAAGTTCGCTCTCGACGCGATCGATCGCCGCCGCGAGATCGCTCTGCGATGTCACCGTGCCGGTCAGCACCAGCGCCTTGCGGCCGAGCGCCGTGATCCGGTGAGCGGTTTCGTCCAACCCGCCCTTCGAAGCATGGCCGAAACAGGCGACGTCGGCGCCTGCCTCGGCCAGTCCGATCGCGATTGCCTGGCCGATGCCGCTGCCGGCGCCGGTGACCAGCGCGACATCGCCGTCCAGTTTGAAAAGATCCATCGATAGCCCTCCCTGCCTCAGAGAGGGTACGCGCTGAGCCGTGCTCCGATCAAGCGCTCTGCATCGCTCAGAAATAGCCGTCCGACGCGGCCGTGGCTTCCTTGGGGATTTCGACGCCGTCGACCAGGATCTTGTCGACCAGTTCGTGGTGGAAGCAGACCAGCCCCTTGATGCGTTCCGCCTCGTGCACCGGCTCGGGATAGTACCAGACGAGGTTCTCGTGGCGCTTGGCCTTGGTCGTCACGTGATAATAGTTGGAGATGCCCTTATAGGGGCAGCGCGAGATGTAGCGGCTGGGCGCAAACATATCGAGCCGCGTATCGGAAATCGGCAGATAGTGGCGCACCGGATGGCCGGTCTCGAACAGGAACACGCCGCGGCGTGAATCGGCGACCTGCTCACCGTCGAGAATGACCTGCACGCGCCGCGACGACGGCAGGCAGTCGACGCGGCGGAACGGATCGCGGGCGTGCACGAAGATCTCCTCGTCCTCCTCGAACCAGTGGCCCATCTTGCTCCAGTAGAACGACATGTAGTCGGCGAGCGGCGGGCTGCCTTTCACCGGATCGGCGTAGCGCCAGGCCGCGTCCTCGACCAGCGTCACGCCGGTGTTGAGCGAATAGTGGGTCGCCACGCCCTTGAACGGGCTCTCGGTCGTCGTCGTGCTCGGCAAGAGAAACTCTTCGCGCACGTCGCTCATCGGGAAATAATAGACCGGCAGGTGGTCGGACTCGTAGAGCACCAGCGCGTTGACCGTGTCGGCGACAATCATCGACCCGACCTGCACCCGCAGCCGCTTCTGCGTCGGCATGGTGAAGGCGACATAACCCGGCTCGAAATCATATTGGGTGATGCTGTCGAGCAGCGGAAAATGCGGCCCGCGGCCGCGCAGATGACGCTTGCGAATGGTACTCTCCCGGTTCTTGGTCTTGGCGATCACGTTCATGATCAGCCTATGGATACGCGATCGAGCAGCAGCCCGGCGGCGATCGGCGGCAGTCCGCTGACATTCTTGCGCACCGGCACCAGCAGGTCGGGGAAATAGCTGAAAATGACCGGCGTCTCGTCGAGCAGCAGTTTCTGGATGTCGGAAGCGGCGCTGCGCTGTGCGCCGATGTCGAGCGCCTTCAGATAGCTGGTGACCATGCCGTCATAGGCCGGGCTCTTGAAATGCGCCGCGTTCCAGGGGCCGTCGCTGACCAGCGGGCTTTTGAGGAAGACATTGGGCACGCTGCGATGCGCGTAGTCGGTGATGCCGAGCGGGCTGTCCAGCCAGTCCGACTGGCCGAACACCGCCTTGCCGTAGTACTTGTCCTGGTCCTCGATGTTGAGCGCGATGCGGGCGCCGATTTCCTTGGCGAAGTTCTGGAACAGCTGCGCGTAGCCGGGAATGTCGGAATAACGCAGCGTCGTCAGCGTGATGTCGAAGCCGCTGGCCACGCCGGCCGCTTCGAGCAGTTGTTTGGCCTTGGCGATATCCTGGACGCGTTGCGGCACCGTCTTGTCGGTCGCCGGGAAGGCAGGCGCGAACGGGCTGTCATTGCCGGTCGCCGCCATGCCGCGGCACAGACCATCGACCAGCTTGGAGCGGTCGATGCACAATGCCAGCGCCTGGCGCACGCGCTTGTCGGTGAAGGGGCCGGTGTCGCAGCGCATGTGCAGCTGGCGATGCGCGGTCGATGCGACGCGCAGCACCGTGATGTCGGGGCTGTTCAGCACGACCTGGCTGACGTCGAGCGGAACGGCGTCGAGGATGTCGACCTCGCCGGCCTGCAGCGCCAGGATGCGTGGCTGCACGTCGCCGTAGAACTTGAATTCGAGACGGTCCGGCAGCGCCTTCTCGCCCCAATAGTCGGGGTTGCGTACGAAGGTCGCGCCGACCTTCGGCGTGTAGGTCTCCAGCCGGAACGGTCCGGTGCCCTCGAACGTCTTTTCGTAGTCGCCCTTGTAGCTCGCCGGCAGGATGACGGCGTTGTAATTGTCGATCGACACCGAATAGGGAAAGCTGCCGTTCGGCGCGTCGAGATGGAAGGCGACGGTATGGTCGTCGACCTTCCTTGTGCCGCCCTTCGACAGCAGGCCCTTGAACACCGACAGCGCGTTCGAGGCGCCGCTCGGATCGGCCAGCCGGTCGAAGGTCGCGACGACGTCGTCGGCCTTGAAGTCCTCGCCATTGTGGAATTTCACACCTTTGCGCAGCTTGAAGGTCCAGACGCTGCCATCCTCGTTCGGCGCCCAGCTTTCCGCCAGCACCGGCTTCAAGGTGAGGTCCGCCTGGGTGATGCAGAGAAACTCGGCGGTCTGGAAAACCAGCTGGTAGCTGCCGCTGTCATAATAGGTGACGGGATCGATGGCGCCGCCCGGCGTGGCCACGCCTGCGCGCACCGTGCCGCCCGGCTTGCCCTCGGCGCGGGCCTGTTGCGTGCCGAGACCGGCTGCGGCAACGAGGCCGCCGAGGAATG
>NZ_NNRI01000015.1 GCF_002270415.1 Mesorhizobium sophorae
GGTGAAAAGTCGAGCCGCAGTGGATACAGTTCATTGGCTGCTTCCAAGGTATCCGTGCCAGGCTGTATCGTGCGGTTGTTGGCGGCCTGCCAGCTGGACTTGCCTCGATTCAATCTTGATCGCGCGACGCGCGCAGGCGGGTCCCGGACCGCGCATATAGTGGAGCTCGGGCCTGTAGCGGGGTGCGATGAATTCGCGAACCGCAGATGCCAAATGTCTGGCTAGTGACATCCCCATAGCGGTGCGAGCTACGAAAGCTAGCACGGCAAGGGTCGTGCGGTGCGAGGGCATTCCCACGAGATCGTACATTGACTCCTCCATGAGGATTGCGGCTGTGGGAAACAGAATGCGCCGACTCCTCCTGCGAACCTATTCTGCAAGAGTATCTGCGATGCGATGCCAAGGTCTTGGCAGGATGCGCCCAGTGGACAGCAATCCCGATCAAAGCAAACCTTGGCCCGATGCGTCAGTGTGTGAAGGCTGCCCTGGTCGACAGGGTGGATATTCTCAACACCATGCCGCCTGGTCGGATGAGAATTGATGTCGGCCGCAGTGATTTCAGCGGTCTCATTCGATTCGATCGATCTTTGCTGAGCCGGTGTTCGCGTTTCAACAATCTATGCCCAAGGATAGGTGGTATCCGCTGCCCGGGACTCATAGACTGCTGACGTATCGTGCAGCCAGGCCGTGTATTGTCTGGCTGCCAGCGCCGATGTCGAGCGACAAACGAAAGTCTCGACGGCATCGGCGGATGCGGAGTTGAACAAGGGCCTGAGATGCCCTCTTCGGCTAAGGATTTGAGTGCGTATGGCTTGCCGCAGTCCCCTCGCCGAAAGACCAGGCCAACAGGGACAATTGATGCAGACGTCCTACTCTCGTCCGGCCAAACAATCCTCCAGACGCAGCTTTCGCCTGCGTATGCTGGGACTCGCGATCGGTTTGCTGCTTTGGGTGGCGCCGGCGTTCGCTCAGGATGTATTGCGCATACCGTATGTGGCCGATATCGGCACATTCGATCCCGACAACGGGTTTGAGACCGGCGCGATGAGCGCAATCGACAACGTCTACGAAGGCCTCGTCGAATACGAGCCGGGTTCGATCAGGATCGTCGGTCGGCTCGCCAGGAGTTGGGATATCTCAGACGACGGGCTGACTTACACATTCCACCTGGTCGAAGGCATCAAATTCCATGATGGCACGCCATTCAATGCGGCGGCGGTCATAAAGTCGTTCGAAAGGCGCCGCGATCGTGGGCTGAGCCTGAGCTACTCCCTGGCTAACGTGAAGGACATGAGGGCGCCCGACGATTCGACGGTCGTGCTGACGCTGGGCCATCCTCAGCCTTCGCTCCTCGATGCCCTTTCCAGTCCGTGGGGGCCAAAGATCATCAGTCCCGAAGCGCTCGCCGAGCATGATAACGGCGACTTCGCGAAGACCTGGCTCAATGAGCATGCGGTCGGCACCGGTCCATTCAAACTAGCTGAATTCAAACGCGGTCAGCGCTATGTGCTCGAACGCAACGACGACTACTGGGGTGACAAACCGTTCTTCCGGCAGATCCAGATTTCGGTCGTGCCCGATATCAGCCAGCAGATACTTCAATTGCAGGCGGGTGCGATCGATGCCGTGCCGATCAATTATCCGTTCGCGCAACTTACCAGCCTGCCGGGGGGTCTGGAGATCACCGCCGCCCCGAGCATGATACCGTACTATCTCTTCGTTAAGCCGAACTCGCCGCTCAACGACGCGGAGGTCCGCAAGGCCGTTTTGACAGCGATCAACCCGGCGCTGTGGGTCAAGGACGCCTTTGGAGAGTTCGCAAGCTTGTCGAGGTCGGTATATCCCAACGTGATGCTCGACCCAGTGAGCCCGATCCGATTCCCGACCGACTTCGAGGCAGCGAAAGCCGCGATCGCCAAACATGGCGCGGTCAATTTGGTCATCGGCCTTCATAGCGCGGCCCCGAGCTACGGCCGCATCGCCGACCTGATGATAGCGCAACTGGCTTCGATTGGCGTAAAGGCAACGGCCTACGTGCTGCCCTCCGGAGCTGCTTACACCTTGAAGGACGACCCAAACCCTCCCGATTTGCTGCTCACGATCGCGGGCCCGGACGCCGCTCATCCGGAGAGCCAGGCCAAGGTGTTCTTCACAAAAGGCGGTCCCCTTAACTTCTTTGGCCGGGTCGTGCCGGAAGCCGATGCCATCGTGGATCAGGCCGGACGGTTGACCGACATCAAAGAACGCGACGCTCTCTACGAGAGAGCGGGGCAGATGTATTTCGATGCCGGCATCGTCATCCCGCTTGTCGACGTCAACGATGTGGTTGTCCACGCCAAGGGTCTGAAGGACCTTGGACTGCGTCCCGTGTACCCACCCGGCAACATCGACTTCAGCACCGTTCGCTGGGGACACTGAACTCCGGCCGTCCGGTTCATTCCGCAAGCAGGTCAGGCTCGCACCGCAGATGATCAAGCGCACCGAATGTCCGAACCCGTGACCGAGTCCGTTCTCGCCGTCAAGGACCTCTCGGTCTTCCTCAGCCGCGAAGGCCGTCCTTCCCGCGTGCTCGATGACATCAGTTTCGACATGTTTCCAGGCGAGATCGTCGCGCTGGTCGGGGAAAGCGGTTCTGGCAAGACAAGCATCGGGCTGACGCTTCAGGGGCTCCTGCCGCGCGAATACCTGCCGCAGGTTGCAGGCTCGATCCGGCTTGCAGGGATCGAGCTTGTCGGCGCGGGAAGGCGCACCTGGCAGTCGGCCCGCCGTCAACTCGTCCGTGCCATCTCGCAAGATCCAATGGGCGCGCTCAACCCCACGATGACGATCCGCCGCCAGATGCGAGAAACCAGTGGGGGGGCCGGGGGATCGATCGAAGACTGGCTCAGCCGAACTGGCCTGCCTGACCCGGACCGCATCGCCGATGCGCTTCCGCATCGCCTGTCGGGGGGGCAGCGTCAGCGCGTGCTAATCGCCATGGCAATGATGGCAAGACCGAAGCTGCTCATCGCCGATGAACCGACAACCGCCCTCGATGTCACCATGCAGGCGCAGATCCTCGATCTGTTGCGCGATCTCGCCCGCGAGCAGCAGACGGCAATTCTGTTCGTCACGCACGATCTGGGTGTGGCGGCCTCACTGGCCGACCGCGTCCTGGTTCTCTATGCCGGACGCATCGTTGAAATGGGCCGGACAAGGGACGTGGCCCGCAATGCCGCGCATCCCTATTCCGCCGGCCTGCTCGCCGCTCGATTCGATCTGGACACTGATCGACGGCGCCCGCTTCCCACGCTCCCGCCCGAGCGCACACCCTCCATAAATGTTGAGAACGCCTGCGCCTACGCGACACGTTGCCCGATCGCCCAGCCAGACTGCACGGCGATCCGCCCACCGCTGGAGCCTGCTTCCGTCCACGATGGCGCGGTCGCCTGCCTTCACCACGATCAAACCTCATTTCTCTTAGCGCAGCGCGCTGGTACGAAACCATGGCCGGCCCAGGCGATCCAGGAAACCGCCGCCTTGAGGCTGTCCAACGTCGGAAAGACATATCGGACAGGCCCCCGATCGTTTTGGGGACGGCGTCAGCCGCAGCCCGTTCTTAGGTCGGTCAGCCTCTCGATCAAGCTTGGCGAGTGCGTGGCGCTGGTGGGCGAGAGTGGCGCCGGCAAGTCTACCCTTCTGAGGATTGCTGCCGGGCTCGTGGTACCGGAGAGCGGCACTGTTACACGCTTCGACAAGCTTCCTCCGCAAGTCGTGTTTCAAGACCCAGTGGCGGCGCTGACGCCATGGCTCACGATCGGCGAGCAGATCGGCGAGCGTCTGCGAGCCGTTTCGCTGGACAGTGGTTACGGCCGCCGTCTCGTCGGAGAGGCAATAAAGCTGGTCGGCCTCGATCCGGTCCTGATGGACGCGCTGCCGGCCGAGATGTCGGTCGGGCAGTGCCAGCGCGCCGTTCTGGCACGCGCGGTAATCGTCCCCCCAAGGCTTCTGCTCTGCGATGAGCCGATCAGCGCCATGGACGTGTCGCTGGCAGCCACCACCTTGAACCTTCTTAGCGACCTTCGGCGGCGGCTCGACATGGCGATGCTGTTCGTGACCCACGACCTGGCGGCCGCCAGGATCATCGCCGACCGTGTCGCGGTGCTGAAGGATGGCGAGTTGGTCGAGGTTGCCGACCCAGATGCCATCATTGCCGCGCCACAGTCCGCCTACACGCGCTCCCTCATCGCCGCGATGCCGAGCCTGCAGGCGGGAGGCGGACGATGACCAGCAGGCGAACTCCGGACACGCTGCCTGCGCGGCCTCGGTTCAACTGGCGCGATTTCTTCCGGCGTGCCGGTTGGCTTGAAAGCATCGGTATTTTCGGCGTGCCTGTCGTCACCGTTGTGGCCGTGCTGGCGCCGTGGATCACGCCGTTCGATCCACAACTGCGCGTCGCCGGGGCCTACCTGCCGCCTTCGGCCGAACATTGGTTCGGCACCGACGAGATCGGCCGCGATCTGCTCTCGCGGGTGATCCTCGGTGTTCGATATACGTGGCTGCCAGGGCTTGCCGTCATCGGTTTCAGTCTCACTGTGGGCTCTCTTGTCGGACTGATTTCGGGCCTGATGGGCGACAAGGTCGATCTGGTCATTGAGAGGATCGTCGACTTGTTCTTAGTCCTTCCCGGAACGCTCATCGCGCTCGCCGTCGTGGCTTCGCTTGGCCCCGGGCTCGTCAACACGATGATCGCGCTCGCCATTTTCTGGTGGCCCTGGTACGCGCGCATATCCCGCGATGAAATTCGTCGCCTCAAGGCCCGTCCTCATGTCGAGGCAGCGCGCATCGCTGGGGTGCGCGGTCCGCGCCTGCTGTTGCGTTACCTGTTGCCGGGAGTGGTCCCCGCCTTGCTCATCGGGGCGTCACTGGATGTCGCCAACATCATCATGACGATGTCGCTAATGTCGTTCCTTGGCCTTGGACTGCCTGCACCGGCGCCTGAACTCGGAGCGATGACGTCACGCACCCTCGACAGTCTCACCGTCCATTGGTGGCTGCCGATCCTGCCCGCCGCGATCATCTTTTTCCTCTGTCTCCTCGCCAACCTTGCGGGCGACGGCATTCGCGCCGCTCTCAGGGGGGCCTAGATGCTGGCATATCTCATCAAAAGCTTCGTCGGCGCTGTCGTCGTTCTCCTGGTGATGAGCTTCATCGTTTTCTGTCTCCAAAGCATTATCCCCGCCGATCCAGCGCGGGCCATTGCCGGGCCGAGCGCTCCGCCGGAAAAGGTCGAAGCGATGCGCGAGCAGCTTGGACTGGACGACCCGGCTGTCGTTCAGTACGGGCGCTTTCTATTGCGCCTCGCGCATGCGGATCTGGGGACGTCGGTAAGAACCAGGCGGCCGGTGGCTGACGACATACAGCAATATCTTCCCGCCACACTTGAACTCGGACTGGCGTCGATCGCTTTGGGAGTGGCGCTCGCCGGCGTCATGGCAGCGCTTCAGTTCTTGATTCCGGGATTGGGGGGCATAAGGCTCGCTATGGTGGGGGTGGGTTCCACGCCGATCTTTCTGTCGGCATTACTACTCACCTACTTTTTCTGGTTCCGACTCGATTGGCTTCCCGGAGCTGGGCGGCTTGCCTACCGCGACTTCGCAGGCCCCACGGGATTCAACGTCGTCGATGGAATACTGGTCGGCCGGCCCGAAGTCAGCGTCGACGCGCTGTTGCACATGATCTTGCCGGCGCTTGCACTGGCGTTGCCCATCGGCATCGCGGTTGGGCGAAGCCTGAATGGTGCGCTACACGACGTGATGAGTCAGGCGTATGTTCGGACAGCACGCGGCAAGGGTCTCAGCGAGACAAAGGTGCTGTTGAGCCACGGTTTGCGCAATGCTGCCACGGCCCCACTGTCCATGCTCGGGCTGCAGGTCCGCCTTCTCTTCGGCAACTTGCTTGTTGTCGAGCGCGTTTTCGGGTGGCCTGGTCTGGGTCTTTACACGGTCCAGGCTTTTGCCAGCGCTGATCTCCCGGCAGTGCTGGGCGTCGCCATCGTCTTCGGAATCCTGTACATCTTGGTCAACACGCTGATCGAAATCGGGCAGTCGATGGCCGATCCCCGGATCAACCTCTGAATGCGCTCACTCCGGCGCTTACTATCGCAGCGGTAGGTGTCTTGGCCGCGTCGGCAGCGTTGATGGGGAGGCTGAAGGTTATCGATGCCCCCCCTGTCTCGACATTTTCTGCCCAAAGCCGTCCGCAATGTGCCTCGACAATCGAGCGGCAGATTGCCAGGCCCATTCCCATTCCATCCGGCTTGGTTGTGTAAAACGCCTCGAAAATCCGTTCCGGATTGCTAAGTCCGCGGCCGCGATCTCGCACTTCGACCTCGACTGTTCCGTCATTCTGACGCCGCGACGCGATCCGCAGGCTTCGCACGCTAATGGCGACGTCCTGCATCGCTTCGATGCCGTTGCGGACGAGGTTGAGGACGACCTGCTCCATCTGAACGCGATCGGCAGCCGTCGCAGGAAGGCGGGGATCGAGGTGAAGGTCCAGCTTGACGCTGCTAGATGCGATCCTGTCACCCAGGAGATCACACACTTCGCGGATCACGGCGTTCAGATCGATCGCGTGCGGATCGCCTTCGGTCTTGCTGAACAGCGCCCGGATGCGGCTGATCACCTGCGCCGCCGCGTCGGCGTTTCTGATGATCTTTTGGGCGACCCGGCTGGCGTGATCGAAGTTTGGCGGATCGGCGTTCAGCCATCTCTGGAACGCACCGGCGTTGGCCACGACCGCCTGCAGCGGCTGGTTGAGCTCGTGGGCAATGGATACCGACAGTTCGGACAGGCTGGCGGCGCGCAAGGCGCGCGCGAGCCGTTCGTCCGCCAGACGCAGGGATTCCTGAGCGCGGACCTCATCGTCGATGTCGAAGTTGACGCCGTACCAGCGAACGATGGTGCCGTCTTCGTCACGTAGCGGTTCGAAGCGCGAATCGATCCAGCGATATTGGCCATCCTTCCGACACAACCGACCTTTGTGCTGGAGTGGCTCTCCACGAGCAAAGGACTTCTGGAACACGGCCTTGACGGCCGCCCGGTCATCGGGATGGAACAACTCCACATGCGAGGCGAATTGCCGCGTGCCACGCGGTTCCACCATGGCCGAGTCGATGCCCGCCCAGTCGACGAACCGTTTGTTGAAATAGTACGGCAACCCCGCCGGCGTCATCAGCCAGATCATAGTAGGAACCGTATCGACCAGCAGCCTGAGCTCCCTCTCGCTCTGGCGCAGCGCAGCTTCCGCCTTGCGCCGGTCATCGATGTCTTCGGTATGGCCAAACCAGCCGACAATTCGCCCCTGCTCATCGCGCGAGGCAACACCCGTATCGCGAAACCATCGATATGTGCCGTCGAACCGGCGCAAACGCTGCTCTTCGATCATCGGCTCGCCCGTCTCCAGGCTGTGGCGCCATTGCGCCATGCTCGTCTCGACATCGGCGGGATGGACAAATCGCAGCCACCAGGAAAAGTCGTCGGCATCCATGATCTCGCGCATTTCCTCGGCGGTGACACCAACGTACTCGAGGGCTGCAGGATTGAGGAACCGAAGGCGCCCGTCCGGATTGGCGGACCAGCCAAGGCCTGGAATATCGGCGATACCAGGTCCGGCTCCCTGGTAGACCCGGTCAAAAAAGCTGGTTCTTCTGAATATGTTCACCACCAACCACAGGCCAAACGCTGCGACAACAAACGCGACCAACCGGACGGCGCCATCCTCGGCCCCGTATGCCGGCACGATCACAGCTGAAAGCAGACTGCCTGCGGCAATAGCCGCCAATCCCGCCTTCCATCCCACGCAGAAGCATATAGCTGCAATGGCGACCAGCAGGCCGGAAGGCTCCCCGGCAAACAGAGCAAATAACACTGTCCCTGCGCCGATCGCCCCAGCCACGACGCGGCGTTGTGTCATTGACGTCAGTTTCATTTCAAACCCTCCCGAAACCGCCTATGCGCGGTTTCGGTATCAATCACAGTCCCCGAGGACCACTGCGCCTCGCTGCGCACATATCCTCCCAGCAGCGAGGGCCGCACCTCGAATGGCGTTTTCAGCGCATATCGGCGGGCATCGACTGCCAGGTACTCAAGAGATGCGTGAGGGACCTTGCATTCATCTTCTTCATCATGTTGCTCCGATGGAGCTTCACGGTGATTTCGCTGATGCCAAGATCGAATGCGATCTGCTTGTTCATCGCCCCGGAGACCACAAACCCAAGCACCTCACGCTCGCGGGGAGTGAGCGTCTGGTAAAGCGCCATGGTCTTGCGCGATACTGTCGCCGCCGCCCTCCGAGCAATATCGGCAGCGACGGCTGCCGATATTGCATCGAGGAAGGTCTGGTCGCGCACAGGTTTGGTCAGGAAATCAACCGCCCCCGCTTTCATCGCCTGCACACTCATGGCGATGTCGCCGTGGCCCGTCAGGAACACAATCGGCGTCTGTATGCCCTTGGTCAGTAGCAGATGCTGGAGATCCAGGCCGCTCAGTCCCGGCATGCGCACATCGAGAACAAGGCAAGCCGGGCGATCCGGAAGCTCTGCATCCAGCACTTCCTGGGTCGAAGAGAACGATATCGACTCGATGCCGACGGAAGTCAGCAACTCCTCCAGGGAGTCGCGGACCTCTGTGTCGTCATCGACAAGAATCGCTATGGGGCTGCCTAAGCTTCCTGAATATGCTCCGGATGCTGAATCTAGCACGCCCATGATCCTCGCCTTAGGGAGATCTGCTGGACACGAAATTGGCTGCGCTTACACAGTATATTATCAACAGCGTGTCCGCCACACGTCAACCACGAGCTGCGCTTGACGCCTACCACTGGGAACCGATTGAGCGACAGATAGTCCCGTACATGCCCCACCAACGTGTGACGTCACCGTCGGGACTTACATAGCGGAATTAGGATCGGCAGCGCTACTACGCCAAAGTGCGATCGCGTCGAGAGGTTTTCGATGCCCAACCTATACTTCGGTATAGGTCTGCACAACGCGCGCCGACGTGGCGTGCCAGTAGTGGTCATCCACGGCGCGTGCGCGACGATCTTTGTCCACAGGTGCAGTGCGGTACAGGTCTCAGTCCAGTCGGCGTAGCCCAGGCCAAACAGTCTTGTTGTTCTGTGGCATCAAACCGCTCCATGTCCCCCTTCTCCTGGGTTCCGGACCTTGGCGAGAGGGTGTTACCAGCACGCACGTCGAGCTTACCTTGCTTGATCGATAACCTTCCGCGCCCTTTAACAGCCCATCACCGATCAAGATCTGCCGATTTTCAGCGCGGCTAGGCTGCCGGCTGCGGCAGAGTTTTGGGCGCGCGGGCGTTGTTCACAGCCCAGTCGAGCGCGAAGTCCGCGACCTCCTCCCAGCCCAGCTGAATACACGTCCAGTGCGAGCGGTCGGGATAGATCTTGAGTTCGGTGTTCGACGGTGCCTGCTTCTGCTTCTCGAACATGGCTTTGGTCATCTTGGCCTGGGCAATGAGGTCGATGCCGCCGCCGATGAGCAGCAGAGGCGCGCGATTAGGGTTGTCCCAGCGGATCTTCCCTGCGGCTGAGACCAGACCGTCCCAGTAGATTTTCCCGGGTGTGGGCACGATGTAGCGGTCGTACATGGTATTGACCTGGGTTACCGGCACGGTCTGTGCGAAGCGCGTGCTGAAGAAGCTGCGCGACATCGTCATGACGCGGCGCCAACTTCCCCAGGAAAAGAACACGGGGAATGTCGACTTGATGGTCTGCCACCCGACCAGCACGCCGGAAGTCGGCGCGGGGTCGATGGCGACGCCGACCACGCCGAGCCCGCGGTCAAGCAGGTGCTGCGTGACGGTCCCGCCGAACGAGTGACCGATCAGGATTGGCGGCTCGGGCAGCGCGCGGATGAGGCGATCGTAGTGATTGATGAGCTCGTTGATGCCGACCTGGGCGAGAGCGGGGTTCGGAGACGCACGCAGCTCGGTCGGAGATCGGTCGTCGAGCGGCCAAGCTGGGGCGACGACAGTGTAGCCCCTGGCTTCGTAACGAGCCTTGAAGCCTTCCCAACAATGGGCGTTCAGCCAGGCGCCGTGGATCAGCATGATGGTTTTGGACATTGGTCTCTCCGTCGTTCTGCTTGGCACGATATGCCGTGTTCCTCATTGCTCGATCGAAAACGCGCCGATCAGAGCGATGCGGATAACTATGTTGAGGGGGGGCGCGCGCAGTCGACTGCATCAAGGCCGTTGGTGGCTAATACCTCGGAACAGGATGCCCCACCCGCTAGTGTGCCACCGACAGGCGAGAGGCACTGCCGCCGTTGGCTGGACGCCTGATGTTTGCGCGGGGTCACCCAAGCTCGCGAAGGGGCTGCCATAGACCTTCGCATGGCATGACCGACGCTTCCGTTCGATGGTCGGGTAGGCTGCTGCGGCGCAATCTCCTTAGCAGACGCCGGATGGCCGTCCATGGAGGCATGTGCCAATCCACGGGCCAACGGTGGAGGTGGCCGATACGGCCGGGGTAAGGCGATCAGAAGGAGACGAACATGGACACAAAGATGAGCATGGACGACATTTCACACGCCGGTCGGCCCGGGCCTGACGAGCTGGTTCCGTCGCGCTACGCACTCAAGGTCGGCGAGATCGACGTGTTGATTGTCAGCGATGGGATACTACCAATTCCATCCCCGACTATCGCATACAATGTCGACCCGGCCGTCCGGTCAGCCTGGCTGGAGGACGAGTTCCTGTCGCCGGAGATGCTTGAGTGGCCGCTGAACGTGGTCGTGGTGCGCAGCGGCGGCCAGACTATTCTGGTCGATGCTGGGCTAGGAGCTGACCCGGACTTGCACTTGCCGCGGGCCGGGCAGTTGCTTCATCGACTGGAGGCCGCCGGCATCGATCTCGCATCGGTGACTGATGTGGTGCTGACTCACATGCACATGGACCACATTGGCGGGCTGCTCATCGACGGAGTGAAGGAGCAACTGCGTCCGGACCTGCGGATACACGTGGCAGCCGCTGAGCTCAAGTTTTGGGAGTCCCCCGACTTCTCTCGCGTCTCCATGCCACAGGGGTTCCCGGACGCGCTTCGGCGTGCTGCCAAGCGATTCGTGAAGGACTACCGCAGCCAGCTACGCACGTTCGAGGACGAGCACGAGGTGGCGCCGGGCGTAGTCGTTCGTCGCACCGGCGGCCACACCCCCGGGCACAGCGTGGTCCGCCTGGCGTCGGGCGGCGACCGGCTGACTTTCGCCGGGGACCTCGTATTCCAGGTCGGGTTCGACCATCCCGACTGGCACAATGGCTTCGAACACGACCCCGAGGAGGCGACCCGCGTCCGCGTCAGTCTCATGCGGGAGCTCGCGGCGAACCGAGAGCCGCTGGTGGCCACTCACCTGCCGTTCCCGTCTCTCTGCCATGTGGCGGTGGACGGCGAGGCCTTTCGTTGCGTGCCGGCAGTCTGGGACTACTGAACGCTCGCTGGGCTAGGAGCGAACCAGCCTCGACGACGTCGCCGTCAAGAAACATAGCGCCATGATTGTGTGTTCGTGCAATGTGTTGACCGATCAAGATGTCCGCTCCGCCGTCAAGGCGGGGCGGCCGCGCTCTACCGGCCAGGTCTATGGCCGTCTCGGCTGCAGCCCCAAATGCGGCCGCTGCGCGCTCACCATCCGCCGCCTCATGGACGAGGCGCTCGGCACTGCCCGTGCGGCCTCCTGCAAAGACTGCGCGCGGTCCTCGGAGACCTGACTCTGCTGCCGCTGACCGCCCTCCTCTCAGGCGGCCAGGCTTTGCTCGCCTTCGGGTCGGCGAAACCAGAAGACAAGAAAATTGCGGTTGCTGCGAAACGCGGGGACACGACAACAACGGACATTGATGCCGTTGCTCGCCGATTTGACCGGGAGGTTACCAGCACGATGCCACTCATGATTCGACGATTGGGAGCCAGGAAACTGGCGCGCCCGGCACGGCGTCTGGGAGATCTGAGAGCGATGTTTGTCCTGATTGCCAGACCGCTCGTCTTTGGGATCACCCTCTTGTTGGCTTGTCCGGCACAGGCGCAGGCACCGGCGACCGTCCCGCCTCAAAGGGTCAAACAGCTATTCGAGCTTCTCGACGACCCGTCAGTGAAGGCCTGGGTGACCGAACAGCGAAATCAGGACACCGGGTCAACGGGAGCGTCTGCCGAGTCAGGAGCTTCGCCGACCGACGCATCGTCCGGCGCCGTCGCCGCACCAGGCCAGATGAATACGATGGCATCCTCGACGCTCGATCGGATCAGACACCATATCGAAGGAATCGTGCGCACTTTGCCCTTGCTGCCCGGCCAGTTCGCGCGCGTTCGGGCAGAGACCATGGAGGATATGTCCAGCAAGGGATCTGCCGGCGTATTCATGCTGATTGCGATGTTCATCGCTGCCGGCCTGGCGCTCACCTGGGCAACGTACAAGTTGACCCGTCCATTTCGTCTTTGGATTAGGGCGCAACCGAAGGATACGCCCAATGGGCGAGCCAAGAAGATTGGCGGTCGCACGCTTTATTCCAGCATGCTGATCATCTCGTTCGCACTGGGCAGCGCCGGCGCGTTCATGCTGTTCGACTGGCCAATGCTTATCCGCGAGATCGTATTGACATTTCTGATGGCTGCAGTCGCTACATGGGGTGTGCGCATGTACGTCGCCGCCATGCTCGTCCCTTCCTTCATGAACGTCGAGAACGCCGTCGAGGTTCGTGCTTTGCCGATTACCAACGAAGCGGCTGACCATTGGTCCTATTGGCTATCCCGGATCGTCGGCGTCTTCGCCTTCTTCGCCGCCGCGTTTATTCTCTTGCCGGGTCTCGGCATCGATCAGGACGGAATGGTGGTCCTGCCACTGGGCGCCGATTTCGTCCTGCTGTTGCTCTTGCTACTTGCCGTTTGGCGTCGGCCACGAAAACAGCGAGACGGTGCGCACGGTCACATCGGAGCGACATGGTTATTGACTGCTTATTTCGTCGTTCTGTTCCTGCAGCGCATAGCCGGCCTTTATATATTCTTCTGGTTTACGTTCGCCGCATTCTTCCTGCCTTTGGCAATCGTGCTGACGCAGCGCGGCGTTAATTTCGTCCTGCGGCCGGGTTCGGAGGATGCTGGCAGGCCTACGATCCCTGCGGTGACGATCGCTGTCATCGATCGCGGAATCCGGATGATTTTGATCCTGGCGGCGGCTTACCTTCTCGCACGTGTCTGGGGTCTGAACATGCAGTCCATGCAAGACAGCGATACGACGACCACGCTCATATTACGCGGCCTGATCAATGTCGTGGTCATTGCCCTCGCAGCCGATTTCGGCTGGTCGATCATCAAAGCTATGATCGAACGAAAGCTGGGCATCGAAATACCGCACGCGGTGATCGGCGAAGAGGACGTCCAGGCCCTCGATCCGCATCAGGCGCGACTGCATACGCTCTTGCCGATCATCCAAAACATTCTGCTCGCATTGATCATCGTGATGGCGGTGTTAATGATGCTCGCCTCAATGGGTATCCAGATCGGCCCGCTGATCGCCGGCGCTGGCGTCGTCGGCGTCGTCGTGGGTTTTGGCGCACAAACCATCGTCAAGGACGTGATCTCAGGCGTGTTTTATCTGCTTGACGATGCTTTTCGCGTCGGCGAATACATTTCATCGGGCAGCTACAGGGGTACGGTCGAGGGCTTTTCATTGCGCTCGGTGAAGCTGCGCCACCATCGTGGACCGCTCTTTACCATACCCTTCGGCGAACTCGGGGCAGTCCAGAACCAGAGCCGTGACTGGGTTACCGACAAATTCAACATCACCGTTGGCTATGACACTGATATTGAGTTCGCACGCAAGTTGATCAAGCGAATCGGCCTCGAACTGGCGGAAGATCCGGAGTTCAAGCCGTGGGTGCTCGAGCCGATCAAGATGCAGGGTGTACAGGAATTCGGCGAGTACGGCATCATATTGAGGGTCAAGGCGACAACCAGACCCGGAGGCGCCTTCGGTATGAAACGCAAATTCTATGTACGCCTCCGCCAAGCCTTCAAGGAGCAAGGCATCGAACTCCCATTTCCGACCGTCCAGGTTCAGGGGCTACAGAAGCCACATGGGGCAGAGAATGCGCTGTTGGAGATCACACCCGAGTTAACAATGGCCATCGCGCAGTCGCATAGTAATCGGCGCAGAAGAAAAGGCACAACGGAATAGGAAAGCTGTGACACCTGCCGGTCACAGCGCGGCTTTCCGCGCATCGCCCGAGGCAGGGATACTCCATCATCAGACGAAAAAAGCACCGTCACGAACCTCACCGACCCTGACAGTACTTTGAAAGATCCGGCCGGCAGGTGCCGGAGGCCGGTTATACTAAAGGATCTGACGGCTGACTCTCTTGGGATACCGGAGTGAGCGGAACCGTGATTCCATTGGGGCGAGGAGGATTCGCGCCATGGGATCAGCGATCAAGATGCGGACGGACTATTCGGCAGCCGAGTTGCGGCGGCTGGCCAAGAGTTCGAAGGATAGCAAGCAGAGCCGTCGGCTGCTGTCGTTGGCAGCGGTTCTCGACGGGATGAGCCGTGAGGATGCGGCCCGGGTCGGCGGCATGGACCGGCAGACCCTGCGGGATTGGGTTCACCGTTTCAACGACGCTGGTCCAGACGGCCTCGAGGACGCCTGGAACGGCGGGCCGGAGCCGCGCCTGTCGGTGTCGCAGAAGGCGGAACTGGCACGGATCGTCGAGACCGGGCCGGACCGGGCCGTCGACGGCGTCGTGCGCTGGCGGCGCATTGATCTCCAGAGGCTCATCAAGGAACGCTTCGGCGTCGACTATCACGAGCGCTACGTCGGAACGCTTTTGAAGCAGCTCGGCTTCTCCCATATCAGCGCCCGGCCACTTCATCCGGGCCAGGACGGCGAGATCGTCGAGGCGTATAAAAAAACTTCCCGCGCACGCTGAGCGCCCATCTGGCCGACCTGCCCAAAGGCAAGCCGGTCGAGATCTGGTTCCAGGACGAAGCCCGCATCGGCCAGAAGAATGGCATCGTGCGGCAATGGGCCAGGCGCGGCACGCGGCCCCGTCAGCCGGCCGACCAGCGCTACAAGAGCGCCTATCTGTTCGGCGCCATCTGCCCGGCGCGTGGCATAGCAGCCGGGCTGGCGCTGCCCTTCGCCGACACGGAGGCCATGCAACTTCATCTCGACGAGATCAGCCGCCATGTTGCCAGGCGCGCTCATGCCGTTCTGCTGCTCGACCGCGCCGGCTGGCACACCACCGCCAAACTGAAAGTGCCCAAGAACATCACGCTAATCTTCCTGCCGCCCCGCGCGCCGGAGCTGAACCCCGTCGAGAATGTCTGGCAGTATCTGCGCCAGAACTGGCTCTCAAATCGCGTCTTCGAAGGCTACGACGCCATCATCGACGCCGCGTGCGGGGCCTGGCGCGAGCTCATCGAACGACCAAACACCATCACATCAATCGGAATGCGCGAATGGGCTCACGTCGGTCAATCAAATTGACCGTTGGTATTAGACGTACGGAGGCAGTCTATAGCGAACCTGTGTGCGACCTTCAGCGGTTCGGCATCAGCAACCCACGTGCCTTCGCACTCGTCTTGGGCGGCCGGGGCGTCGGTGACTTCGGCGATTCAAATACCGAATTGTCTTGAATTGGAATGAAGCCATCACCGGACAATGAGGCAAGTTGAATAGGCGGGAAGGTCAGGCTCAGCACTTCCTCGGCTTCCATCCTCAGAAATTCTGGGCGTAGCCCATCGCCGCGTTTGGCAGCGATCAGGTGGAGACTCTGCAGCAGCGGCAGCATGATTACTCTCCTTCGTTATGTTTCAGCTCGTTCGTCATATGTTTCGTGTGATGCGGAACGCGAAGGCCAACTTCGTAGACCAGGCCCTCACGATACCGGCCGTCGTACCAGCGGCGTTCATTGAGACAACCGCTTCAGAAAACTCGCACTTGGCAGGGAGGACGGCTACGGTCCCGGCAGGTAGGCGTGACTATGCCGAAGTATGATCAAGTTGAAACAGCTGTTCAGCGACCGCGACGCGCAAGGTCAGACATGCAATCACTGCTCAATTGAGGAATGGTAGTTAGCAAAATCTAGAACTCATACGATCGCGCATGGCGTCCTGGACTGTCCTGCGTTCTTCGATCCGAAGATCATAGACGAAAGTATTGGACACCTTTGCCCTTGGCACGATGGCCCACATCCCGCCACGGCCGGCATATTTCAATCCGACTATGAGGAAGCTCGAAACGCGAAGGCCATGGCTTGCTTTGCCCATTGCAGCCAAGGCGACAAGGCAGCTTTTCCAACAACAGGAGACGCCATCATGGCCGACCTTTCCGAACCCGAAACCGGCACCGACGAGCACACTTTGCTCGCCGAGGCGCCGGCCTCCGTCGAGGTCGACGTCGCCTCGCTGACGCCGGGAATGTCGCTAGTCGTGCAATGGCGTGGCAAGCCTGTCGTGGTGCGCAACCGCACCGAGCAGGAGATGAAGGACGGCGAGGCGGTCAAGCTGGCAGACCTCAAGGATCCGATCGCCCGCAACGCGAACCTTCCGGCCGACGCGCCGGCGACCGACGCCAACCGCACCACACCGGGCAAGGAGGCCTTGCTTGTGATGGTCCAGGTCTGCACGCATCTGGGCTGCATTCCGCTCGGCCAGGAAGGCGATTTCGGCGGCTGGCTCTGCCCTTGCCACGGGTCGCAATACGATACTGCAGGACGCATCCGCAAAGGCCCTGCGCCGGAGAACATGGCGGTGCCGGTGTTCCAGTTCACTTCCGACACCAAGATCCGTCTCGGCTGAGGCAGGGACATTGCGATGAGCGAGGGACACTCGACCTACACGCCCAGGACCGGTATCGAACGCTGGTTCGACGCCCGCCTACCGCTGCCACGGTTGGTGCATGATTCCTTCATCGTCTATCCCGTCCCTCGAAACCTGAACTACGCTTATACGTTCGGCGGCATTCTCACAGTCATGCTCGCATCGCAGATCGTAACCGGCGTCGTGCTGGCGATGCACTATACTCCTGACACCGGGCTGGCCTTCAATTCGGTCGAAAAGATCATGCGCGACGTGAATTCGGGCTGGCTGCTGCGCTCCCTGCATTCGAATGGCGCCTCGTTCTTCTTCATCGCCGTTTACATCCACATCTGCCGCGGGCTCTACTATGGTTCGTATAAGTCGCCGCGTGAGCTTCTGTGGGTGCTCGGTTGCACCAACCTGCTGTTGATGATGGCGACGGCCTTCATTGGCTATGTGCTGCCGTGGGGCCAGATGAGTTTCTGGGGCGCCACTGTCATCACCAGCTTCTTCAGCGCCATTCCACTGGTCGGCGAATGGATCCAGCAGCTGCTGCTCGGCGGTTTCGCCGTCGACAATCCGACGCTGAACCGCTTCTTTGCACTGCATTACCTGCTGCCGTTTTTGCTGGCCGGCGTGGTGACCTTGCACATCTGGGCGCTTCACGTAGTCGGCCAGAACAATCCAACCGGCATTGAGGTGAAATCAACGACCGATGTTGTGGACTTCACACCCTACGCCACCGTCAAGGACGCGTTCGGCATCATCGTGTTCCTGTTCTTCTTTGCCTATTTCGTCTTCTATCTGCCAAACTTTCTCGGCCATCCGGACAACTACACGATCGCAAATCCGCTGAAGACGCCTGCGCACATCGTGCCGGAATGGTATTTCCTACCATTCTACGCGATCCTGCGCGCCATCACCTTCAATGTCGGACCGATCGATTCCAAACTCGGCGGCGTGTTCGCGATGTTCAGCTCGATCGCAGTGCTATTCTTGGTGCCCTGGCTTGACACCTCAAAGGTGCGCTCGGCGGTTTACCGGCCTTGGTACAAGGTGTTCTTCTGGCTGTTCGTAGCCGATGTCCTCTTTCTCGGCTGGCTCGGCTCACAGCCGGCAGAAGGCGTCTATGTCACGATGTCCCAGTTGGCGACACTCTACTATTTCGCATTTTTCATTCTGGTCATGCCGCTGCTTGGGCTGATCGAGACGCCACGGCGCATGCCGCACTCAATCACTGAAGCGGTTCTCGAAAAGCGTGCAACCAGCGTGAAGGCGGAAGAATAGAGATTACCGCCATGGGCCAATCTAGGCCCCGATCTCTCCACTCCTGCTCAACAGATTCGCGCGTTTGCCACCGGATTGTGTTAGGGGCACATTATATACGGGGCTTGAGGGATCCACCCATCTCTCCAGTCCAAGGGCCCGGCGTCTCGGAGTTCACAAACCCAAAGGTGTCGGGCCCGCCCTCCGCTTATTTCGCCTTCGGCGTTGCCGCTCGATCCGCACCTGCTCACCGATTTCCTTTGCCTTGGCCAGAGCCTTGTTTATGTCCTTCGTGGTTAGGACGGCCCGCCAGTTCGGCGACTCAAACACGCTCACGGTGTAGGTTGTCTTCGGCATCTAAGTCATGCGATCGCTCCTTAGTCCGCCACGCCGGCTTCGTGGTGCACAATTGCATCCAGAATCGCCTCGTAGACGCTCCCTGGTGTCTTCCTCGATCTCTGTGCATGAGATGCCTATCGACTTGGCGTCGGCGAAAAGCTTTTGCGTGAGCTCGGCAACTGAGATGATATCTGCGCCAGTCGTCTCAGGAACGTTGGACGTAATCCATTTGTATAAAAAATCGGTTCTCGTGTGCTCATCCAAACCAACCAAACGTAAGGCTAACCATCGCCACCGCGATCAGGATCGAGAGCGGCACGGCAGCGATCAGCCCCGCTTCTAAGAATCGTGTCTCTTTATCACTGAACATTAGGCGCGCCTTACGCATGTTTCGTTGAATGCTAAGAAGCTGCAAACCCCGATTAGGTTCCAAAGGGGCGACAGGGCCGGGGCCCCTACTCCGGCAAAGCCTCTCCTGTGTCATGGCGCCCGTCTGTTGGCCTACGGGCGGCGATACCTTGGCGGACAGTATCGCGCTCCTCATTAGCGGTATCGGCGGCACCCAGCCGGCCGGCAATAACCAGCCAGTCTCGCACGATGGTTTGCAACACTTCATGCCGCGAAAGCTTCAACTGCGCTGCCAACAAGTCGACCGCCTCGTCAACCTCGGCTTCCAAGGCAAGGCCCGAGGTGTTCCTCAGCCGCAGGGCTGCATTGATCAACATGACTTGCAGGTCCGCGCGCGAGACATCCGAAATATGCAGCAGCAACCTCGAGTTTCTCGGCGAACGCTCGGTGGGTCATGGGTCCAACCTAGTTGTGAAAGCTATTGAGATCGACCTCTCCGCGAAAACAGCTCGGCAGTGATTTCGTCTCTGTCCCCACCATGCCTGGCGATCAAAGCCAGCGCTTCCTGGCGACCAATGTTGCCGAGCTTCATGAGGTACGGAACCTCAAACGTTCTCTTGTTGAGGCGCCATTCTGGCACGCGCCGTGGTGCTGCCTTTCGCGCTGTTGTTCCATCTTGACGCATCATTTCTTACTCCTCTCCCTGATATGATGATGCCGTCGCAATTTCCGCGCCACGTCCCGCTTCCGAGGGTACGGCAACGTGTGGCCGCCCCTCATCAAAGCTCTAGCCTCGGCGAAACGTGCATAGTCCAACCTGCTGAAATACCAGACTTCCAGCTTACACAGGATTTAGCTCGCCTGGCGAATTATCAGACAGGATATTGGTGAATATGACCTCGCTCGCCTACGATCGCCTTTATGGGGCTTTTGTCCGATTTGCGCCTCATGTCGGTCCTTGAGGTTTCCTTGATCGTCTCCCGAAAGCAGTCGTTCGGCTTGGGCGGCATGATGACCGGGTTTAAGCAAAGGCGGGCACTCCCTTTTGCTGACACGGCCGCGAGGCATGACAATTCGGGATGCCGTCATGCTACCCATCAACTTCGACCTCCGACGGAGTACGGACATAGCAGCTATCAGTACACGACGCTGGTCGCCCGAGCCGCTCCTAAGTTACAATCAAGTCCGTCGAAATGCTGTCGGCGTGCCACCTGCATGTTGACGATATACCCGGCTAAAATGGCCGGCATTTGGAAAGCCACACCTGTAAGCAATTTCACCGATTTGCAGGTCGCTCGTCCCGAGTAGCGTTTTCGCATACTGCAAACGCAGCGCAAGATATGCGGCCATAGGGCTGATTTGTATTTCTGCAGCAAACAATCGCTCAAGCTGGCGGCGTGAGATCCCAAGTTTGCTGGCGATTTCCGTCACGGTGATCTTTTCCTGCAGATTGCTTTCCATCAGGAGCAAAGCCCGCCTGATGTGGCGGCTTTTGGCCTTCGGAAACAGCTCTCCGTTAGGCTGCGCGTCACGGCCTGTTCTGATTCTGTCGAGGACCAAAATCTTTGCGGCTTTCTCTGCCGCTTTGCCGCCGGCATGCTTAGACGCGAAGTAACTGGCCAAGTCGGCTGCCCCGGCACCTCCCGCACAGGTGGCGCGACTTCCATCGATTGAAAATAATGTGTCGGCGTGCGCGCGGACGTGTGGGAATGCATTCCGAAATTCCTTGACGTGAAACCAGCTCACGCAGGCTCGATAGTTGTCGAGCAGACCATAGTGCGCCAGTACGAAACTGCCGGTGCATAAAGCCGTCAGAGGCACATCCCGCTGTGCGGCCCGTCGGAGAAAGGCCTCCTTTTCGCCGCTGAGGTACTGCGTGCCGTTGAGCAATCCCCCGACAACAACGATATTTTCGTAATCCTGCGGATCCGTGATTTGCCTCGTAGGCAGTACCTCAGCACCGCAACTCGAGCGGATTGGAAGACCCCTCTCTCCAATAATTTGCCAGTCGAACTTCCCACGCCGGCTGCGGTCGTCGTCATCGCCCGCAAGTCGCAGTGTGTCGAGAAACAGCGACAGTGGAGAAAGTGTAAAGTTTCGGGCGAGCAGGAAGCCAAAACGCAATACCAATCCTCCTATTCCCCAGGCAGAATGTGGCTCGCGTCGGCGCGCCACGACACCCAGATCGTGGCGCCGGGCATCAAATTCAGCCGCTCCAGTTCGTCGTGGCTCTTCTGCGCCTTGAGCTCCAATCCGTCAGCACCTTCAAGGTGGATAACGGCTGTGGCGCCGACGAACTCCTCTCCGACCACCGAGGCCTCCATGCCATTGACACCACCGGCTGGCTTCTCGTTGGTCAACTGCACGCGGTCGCCGGAGACGACGAAGGTCGCCTTGTCCCCTTTGATCAGCGCCTTGGCCGGGTTGCGGGCAACATCGAACTCGCCTGAAGGCGTGACGATCCTGAGGGCGTCACCATTCGCCGCCGAAACCATGCCGGCGAAGACATTGGAGGAGCCTAGAAATTCCGCGACGAACCGTGTTCGCGGCGCACGATAGATCTCCTGCGGGTTGCCGATCTGCTCGATGCGTCCACGGCTCATGATGACGACGCGGTCGGCCATCGAAAAGGCTTCCGACTGGCTGTGCGTGACATAGACGAAGGTGATGCCGAGCTCTTTCTGGAGATTGGACAACACGGTCTGCATGCGCACCTTGAGATGCGCGTCGAGCGCCGACAGTGGCTCGTCGAGCAAGAGGATTTTGGGCTCGGTGACCAGCGAACGGGCCAGCGCCACGCGCTGGCGCTGACCGCCGGAAAGATGGGCCACGTTGCGTTCGGCGAATTCGGTGATCTGCATGCGCTCGAGCCACTTGTCGACGCGTTTCTTGCGCTCGGCCTTTTCGACGCCGCGCATGCGCAAGCTGAACTCAACATTCTCGCGCACCGTCAGGAACGGGAACAGCGCCAGGCTCTGCCACACCATTGGCGTATCGCGGCGCCAGGTCGGCAAGTCGTTGATGCGCTTTCCGGCAAGGCGGATTTCGCCTTCGGTCGGCGCTTCGAGGCCGGCCAGCATGCGCAGCGTTGTCGTCTTGCCGCAGCCGCTCGATCCCATGATGGCGAGAAACTCGCCCTTGCGGATTTCGAGGTCCATGCGTTCGACGGCGTTGAAATTGCCGAAGCGTTTGACGACGCCGTCGAAGACGACGAGAGCTTGATCGGTCATGGCACCAACTCCGGCGCGTTACTACCTGCCTTCGGCAAGGAGCTGCGCTTCATCAGAAGAATCTGGGCGAAGATCACTAGCGTTATCGATGCAAGAAAGACGAAGGTGCCGATGACGTTGATGCGCGGCCTGACCTGCCCCTGCAGGAAGCCGAGCACTTTGACTGGCAGCGTCTCGTGCAGTCCCGACACGAACCAGGACACCGCGAATTCGTCGAAAGACACCGCCATTGTGATGAACAGAGCCGCGAAGATTGCGGGCCGACAGAACGGGACGATGACATGCCGCATCGCCATCCATTCCGACGCCCCGAGATTCCAGGCCGCGGCCTCCAGCGATGGATCCATCTGCGACAGGCGCAGCCGGCAGATCGCCATGGCGAAGGGAGCACACATCACCACATGCGCGATGATGACTGAATGGACCTCGCCCGACAGGCTGACATTGGACAAGAATGCGAGCATCGCTAGGCCGAGAATGACGACCGGAATAGTCGGAGGCAATAGCGCCAGCGCCAGGTAAAATGGCTTGCCGAAGAATTTGTAGCGGAAGTCGGTGTAGGCGGCGCCAAAGCCGAGCGCCGTGGCGAGGACCGAGACGACGGCGCCGACAACCAGGGTGTTGCGCAAGCCCTCCCAGACAAGCGGATCGGCATACACGGCCTCGTACCAGACGGTCGAAAAACCGCCTAGCGGCAGCGAGGGAAAACGGTCGACGTTCAGGGAGAAGACGAAGCTTGCCGCGATCGGCGCGAAGATGAAGGCGAAGGCCAGCACAATGTAGAGCCTGAGCGCCAAGTCGATCAGCGGATTGCGGTTGAAGTCGTTCATCGCCCGCGCTCCCTGTAGGCGTAGGTCACAGCCGCGAACGCAACCGCCAGCAGGGTCGCGATCATCGTCAGCGCGATCACCGCCGCGCGCGGCCATTGCTGGCCCGACTTGGTGGTGTCGGTGATGAGGATAGACAGCGTCGGCGGGTCACCGCCGCCGAGATAGAGCGGACTGACGAAATCGCCAAACGTCAGGATGAAGCAGAACAGTGCCGCGATCACCAGGCCGACCTTGGCCGCCGGCACCACTACCTCGAACACGGTGCGCAGCCGGCTGCAGCGCAAATTGTGCGCCGCCTCTATAAGCGTGCGGTCGATGAACATGAGGCTGAATAGTTGCAGCAGAACGACCAGCGGGAAGCTGAGTGTCAGATAGCCTACCATAATGCCGAACACTGAATTCAGCATGCCGAACGGCCCTATCCCGATTTTTGCCAGCAGCGCATTGATGATGCCGTTGTCGGATAGGAAAATCTGCCATGAATAGACGCGCACCAGGTAGCTGGTGAAGAACGGAATGACCATCAGGAACACTGCCCAGCGCCGGGGCGTTTCCGACAGCTTGAACGCAATGCCGTAGGCGCACGGGAATGCCAGTGCGCTGGTGACGACGGCAGCGGCGGTGGACAGCAGCAGCGTGCGGACATAGGCGTCCCAGAACACGCCGCGGCTAAGCATCTTTGTCCAATTGCCTGGATTGAAATCTGGTTCCACACGAAAATTCCTGACCGTCCAGAAGCTCAGGGCGGTTAGGAAGACCAACGGGGCAAGAAAGAACATCACCTGCCAGACCAGCATCGGCAGCGAGAAGGTAAGTCCGTAAAGTGTGATCGACTTTCGCATTGAAGCATGCCCGCCCGTGCAACCACGCCTTGGTTCATCGGCCGCCTCGCGGGCTCGCCGTAGTGAAAGGGCGGGCAATGTCCCGCCCTAAAGTCCGAACCTCGCGATCCGGAATTCTACGATCCTTTATAATCGGACCAAAAATCGTTCCAGTCCTCGAGGCTTTGCTGGACCGGCAATTGTCGGTATTTGATCCGGCCGGCGCGGATCATGTCCATGACATTGCTCTCATTGAGCAGCATGCCCTGGCGTTTAGCCTCTTCAGGGGTTTCCTTGGCCAGAAGCTCCCAGCCCTTGCGGTTCGGGATCAAGGCCGGATAGGCCGCCATGCTGGCCGACTTGACCTGGCCCTTTGCCGAAGTGACGTACTGGATCCACTTCTTGGCCAGGTCGGCCTTGGACGACCCTTTGCCGATGGAGAAGGATTCAGTCCACTGCAAGCCACCTTCTTCCGGGATGACACTTCGCACTTTGGCACCGCTCTTTTCAAGCACACCCGTGATCCAGTCACCGATACCCGCCATAGCCAGCATCTGGCCATTTTGCAGTGACGAGAAGGTGCCACCGTAGTCGAAGAAGCCGCCGATCTGCGGACGCAGGGATTTCGTTTTTTCCTGTAGTGCGCTCCAAGCCGACGGGTTGATGTCATAGGGAGAAGCATTGCCGTTCAGCAAGCTAATCTGGCCAAGATTGGGCAAATGCCAATCGAAATGGCCGACTTTACCCTTGAGTTTGTTTGCCCAGTAGACGTTGTAGGTCGACGCTTCCTTCTCGGTGATGGCCTCGGTATTGTATGCAACGCCGAGGAAGCCGAATCGCGTGAAGACTGAGTACAGCTTGCCGTCCTGCCAATGGCCGGCGAATTTCTGGAACTCTGGAAAATAGTCATCGAGAGGATAGTCGTGGGGATCCAGTTCCTCGATGTATCCGGCGGCGTTCAGTTGCTGGACGTATTCGGCGTCGGACAGGATCACGTCGAAGGTTCCAGGGGGTGACTGGGCAATGAGGCCCAGCATATTGTCGCCACCGGTGTAGTATTTAGGCTTGAATTTCACGTTGTTCGCGGCCTCGAACTCGGCAACCACGTCAGGCTCGGCGTGTCCATACCAGGCGAGCATATTGAGTTCGACCGGCTCGGCAAACGCTAGCCGACTAAGGAATGGCATAGCCAGAACGCCGCCACCCAGAACACTTGCACCCTTCAGAAAGTCGCGGCGCGAGCTTACGCCGGACAAGCTTCTTTTGATCGTCATGGTGTTCCCCTTGGCTTGTGGTTTCCGCAACCGTACGAAGGGACCACCTATTTGGAAAATTAATTCTCATAATAAATGCATTTGCGCTCCTTATTGGCGATCTAGTTCGATGGGCCGGCGCACAGGGTCGCCGGAGACGCCGGCTTCGTCCAGACGCGCGACAATATGGTTGACCAACCTGATTCCTGCATCGGACAGGCGGGGATGTTTGTAGAACAAGCCGACACGGATTTCAGCGAGTGCTGGAAACCCGTCCTTATCGTCAAGAGCGCGCATGCCCGGCAGCATCGTGTAGCGGGTTAGGGCGCTGACGCCAAAGCCGTTCACAACAGCATTCTGCAGTCCCGCGATGCCGGATCCGGTATAAGCAACTCGCCAGCGGATTTGTGCGGCATCCAGAGACTGGATCATGCGCGCGCGATAGGCACATCCTTCCGGGTGCGCCGCCAAAGGCACCCCCGTTTCCAAATCAAAGCGCGCGGTTTCGGCGGCAGCCCAGATCGGCCGCTCGATCCATGAACGGGACAGATATTGAGAGCGCTCGTTGTTGACCATCGCCACGGCCAAATCGAGTTCGTCGGCGCGTAGACGATCAAGGATGTCGGCGCTCCAACCGCAATGGATTTCGAGCGAAATGTCAGGATGCTCGTTGGTGTATTCGGTGATGACCCCCTGCAGGAAGGCGACCGCATAGTCGTTCGGCAGGCCAATGCGCAACACGCCGGCAATCTCCGACCGATTGAAATAGGAAGCGGCCTCGTCGTTGAGCCGCAGCATCTCACGAGCATAGCTCAGCAGCATCTCCCCCTCACTTGTCAGGAGCAGCGTGCGTCCGACTTGTTTGATGAGTGGCGCGCCGACCAGTTCTTCCAGGCGGCGGATTTGCAGGGAGATTGCCGGCTGGGTGCGCCCAAGCGCATCACCCGCCTTCGTATAGGCACCAAGATCGATAACCGAGACGAAGGTCCGCAGGAGGTCGGTCTGGAAGTTGATTATATTGCGCATGGATTTAGATTTCTCATACGTGGATCATGATTATAAATTTTCCATATCACGGTTGTTGCCCCTAATCATCAGCCCGAGAGCCAAAATTGGGAGAACATCATGCCGGATGCTACCGTTTTTGCCGCCGAGCTGCCTTGGCCTGACTATGATAAAATGGTTCGTGGCGGCTCGGTGCCCATCCTCCTTCCGGTGGGATCGATGGAACAGCACGGCCACCACATGCCCATGCATGTCGACGTGCTGTTGCCGGTCGAATTCTCCCGCCGCGTCGCTGGGAAAATCGGAGCGCTGGTCGCGCCACCTTTCACCTATGGCTACAAGTCGCATCAGAAGTCGGGCGGCGGCAATCACCTGCCGGGCACGACCAGCCTGGATGGCGCGACGCTGGTTGCGGCACTGCGCGACGTCATCAAGGAGTTCGCCCGCCACGGCGTGCGCAATATCTGTTTGATGAACGGCCACTTTGAGAACTCGTGGTTCATCGTCGAAGGCATCGATCTGGCGCTGCGCGAGCTGCGTTGGGGAGGCATTCACGACATGAAGATCGTCGTACTGTCGTATTGGGATTTCGTCGACAGGGCGACGATCGCGCGCCTATATCCCGACGGTTTCGCCGGCTGGGACTTGGAGCATGGCGGCGTGCTCGAGACGTCGCTGATGTTGGCACTGTATCCGAATCTTGTTCATCTCGAGCGCGCCGTCGATCATAAACCGGCGAGTTTTCCGCCTTATGATGTCTATCCGCCAAAGCCCGAATGGACACCGCCGAGCGGCACACTGTCGTCGCCCAAGGAGGCGTCGAAGGCTAAGGGCGACATCTTGCTGGATGTTTGCGTTAGCGGCATCGTCAAAGCGCTGGAGGTCGAGTTTCCGCGCTAGGGCTTGCATACGAACCTGATCCTTGGTTCTGCATCCGCAGGCTGGAAGCCCCGATGCATTAATATTCCAGCGGCCTCTAGGGCTGTCTCGGCCATCGGAAGGATACGTATACGACTAGACCGTCAGCCCATAAATCGCCCGGGCGAAGAACTCGCCGGAGTGTCATACGCCGACTGCGACCAAATTCCACGGCGCAGCGAAATGACGCGATCTACCGCGAGCGGAATTGATCCACATCAATTACAGGGCCGAAGTTTCCAGCGAGAATTGCTATGAGCGCATGGTTGCCTGTGACGGCGACCAGCGGTAGCCGTGATGTGCGCTCCTGAGAAATAGGAGGACCAGCGTGTGATCGAACCGCGCAACCGCGTTGTTCAAGTCACTCGCTTCGGCGGTCCCGAGGAGCTGGAGGTGGTCGACGCTCCCATGCCGACCGCTGGTCCGGGCGAAGTGCGGGTCCGCGTGCTCGCCTCGGGCCTTGAGTACACCGACACGCTGATACGGCGGCACCTCTACCCGCAAACCGCGTCCCGCCGCCCACCGTTTGTGGTGGGGTACGATGTTATCGGGGAAATCGATCAGCTCGGCGATGGCGTGAGCGGATTTCAGCTTGGCGACCGTGTGGCCGACATGACGGTGCTCGGATCGAATGTTGTTTATCGCACGCTCCAAGCGAGCCACTTGACCCCGGTGCCGGCTGGCGTCGACGTGGCGGAGGCCGCAACGCTGGTCCTGAGTTGGATGACCGCATACCAACTCCTGCACCGCGCCGCGCAGGCGCAGCGAGGGCAGCGGGTACTGGTGCACGGAGCCGCGGGCGCAGTCGGTCAGGCGCTGCTCGTGTTAGGCAGCATGGCCGGGCTCGAGCTATGGGGCGGTGCCCACGGGAAGCACGCAGCGCTGATCCGCAAGTTTGGAGCCACGCCGATCGACTACCAGCGTGAAGACTTCGCGCGTGTCCTGCCAGGCGGGTTCGACATCGTCTTCGACGGCATCGGGGAGGACGGCTATCGTGGCTCGTTCGCGGCGCTCAAGCCTGGCGGTCTGCTATGCGCCTATGGGTACTCGGCGGGCGCGCAGGCTCAGCGAGGCATGCTCACCATGTTGATGTGGATTGCGCGGCTGTATCTCTGGAGGTGGTCGCCTGGCGGAAGACGAGCCTTCTTTTACTCCATCAACGCGATGCGGTGGCAACATCCTGAGTGGTTCAAGGAAGACTTGAAGCGCCTTTTCGCTCTGCTGGCCAGTGCCGCCATCCACCCGCGCGTCACCGAGCGGATCTCGCTGGATGAAGTTGTCGAGGCGCACCGACGTCTCGAACACGGCGGTCTCGAGGGCAAGCTCGTGCTGTGCCCGGATCTGCCGTCGCGACGCGAACAGCATGCCACCTCACGACCTCGGTCGGATTGAAGATTCAGGCATCGCCTCATCACTGCTGGCCGTGTGATCAGGAAAGACAATCAAATCCCGAGTTGGGTTATCGCGACCGGGTCGACCCAGCAGCAAGGTGGGCCATGTTCGCATTTGGCTACACGCTATGGGTCGAGCCATAGCCACTGCATCATCGATACCGACTCTGCAGTCCTTCAGCTCCATCAGTATGGAAACGGCCAGTTCGGTGGCGCCTGAACTGCGCCGTCGCTGGCATTATTGTCAGGTAGCCCCAAAGAAGCATCCTTGCGACGCTCTACGAGGGTATCAGCAGTGAACACGTTTGTCAGGGAGATGATCGCTTCGTGGGCCAGGCCGTAAACGGGCGACGCTGAGTACGGGTCAGGCCGCTTTGAGCGGCCCGACCTCCACCGATGCCAATCGTGTGGAATGTAAAGCACTCCGTCAGTTCCCGACGATGTTATATTCCGGGCCGAAAGGAAAGCCGGTGATGTTTTCCGCTCCGTCATCCTTAACGATCAGGATGTCATGTTCGCGATAGCCACCGGCACCCGGCATGCCTTGCGGCAGCATCACCATTGGTTCCATCGAGACGACCATGCCTGGTTGCAGCACGGTGTCGATGTCCTCGCGCAACTCCACGCCGGCTTCGCGGCCATAATAGTGGCAGAGCACACCGAAGGAATGACCGTAGCCGAAGGAGCGATACTTCAGCAGATCCCATTCCCGGTACATGTCGTTGAGCTCGATCGCGATGTCCTTGCAACGCGCGCCCGGCCTGATCAGCTCGAGCCCGCGGCGGTGGACGGCGACGTTCTTCTGCCAGATGTCGAGACTGGCGTCGTCGACATGATCGCAAAACAGCGTCCGTTCGAGTGCCGTATAGTAGCCGAATATCATTGGGAACGTGTTGAGCGACAGGATGTCGCCGGACTGGACGAGACGATTGGTCACCGGATTGTGGGCGCCGTCGGTGTTGATCCCCGACTGAAACCAAGTCCAGGTGTCCATTAACTCAACATAAGGGTGCGATTTTGCGATCTCACGGATCATGGAGCTGGTTGTCGCGATTGCTACCTCGTGCTCAGGCACCCCGGCCTTAACGGCAGCCACGCAGGCAGCACCGCCGACATCGCAAACCCGTGCCCTCCTCGCGGATCAGCTTTTGCTCCTCCATCGACTTGATGGAGCGCATCCACATTGACGGCTGAGCAACATCCACAAATTCGACGCCAGGTAGCGCCTCCTCAAGCTGGCGTCGGAAGTCGAGGTTGACGTGGTCAAACTCGATTCCGATGCGCTTTGCGCCCGCAGTGAGTTGGCGCACGGCACGATAGAAATTGTCACGGCGCCAGTCGGTGTAGGTCATGTTGTCGCCGAAGCTGCGGCGATAGGGTTGGCCGCCGTCGATACCGGCCGAAATCGTGGTGGCCTTGTTGTGATCGATTACCATGCCGTATTTGCGGCCGAAGTAGCAGTAGAGCCAGCCGGAGTAATAATTGATGCAGTGGTAGGAGGTGAACAACGTGGCATCCACCTTGTTCTCAGCCATCCAGCCGCGAACGTCATTCTGGCGGCGTTCCATCTCGGCGTCAGAGAACGGCGAATACTCCTTTTCGCCGTTGAGCCATGCCGTCACGTGTAACATGTCTGCAGTCATCGTGCTTTTTCCCTGCGAGGTTGATGCAGGAAGCTACGACCACGAGGCGTATCAGGAAAATTTATTCACCTGATAGCTTCATTTCCAGAAATTATGGGATCGCCAGGCTTTTGTCTCGACGGCATGTGATTAGGAAACACTTATCCTCTGATATCGACGTCTCATTTCCGGCTCGAGAGCCGACTTTTTATCGTCCGCCTACAACCTGAAACCTAATGCGGATGTCGAGGAAAGAATGAACTTACACCAACAGCATGCCCAACGAATTGCTGCGCCCGCAATTGACATAGACAGTTTCGCGGGCTGCCAAAGTATCAGCGAGAGGTCTTCTTATGAGGCATGGCGAACTCCGTTAAGGGTCGCCGCATCGACGACTGCTAGCAAGGCCCGAAATCGTTCCAGACAAACCAAAATCTCTCCCCGCTAGCGTGCATGTCGGACTTTGGTCTGAAATTTTGTCGGATTAGGTCTTATCTTTCCCCCGCAACAGTCTTATTCCATTTCTTCCCGAAAAATTCAGGAAGAATCGAACAACTGTCGGCGTTGCCTCCAAGTTAGCAAAGGAGGACCATCATGCTGAAATTGACTTCAAGCCAGCTCATCTGGTTCGCGTTGCGTGCCTCGACCGCATTAGCCTTAACAACAGCTCCCTATCAACTCAGTCTTCACGCCGTTGCCAAGATCGGGCCTGCGGTGGCTTACGCCAAGAGCGAAGGCGGCCATGGTGGTGGCGGAGACGGCCATGGCGGCGACTCCGGTTCCGGTGGCAATTCCGGGTCCGGTGGTGGCGATGATGGTGGCAATTCCGGGTCTGGAGGCGGAGAAGATGGCGGTGCCGACGACCACGGCGGAGATGACCACGGTGCCGACGATCACGGTGCCGACGATCGCGGTGCCGACGATAATGGTGCCGACGACAACGGCCATCACGGACAAGAGCATGTGAACTCCGCCGGCGACAAAGTCGAGGTGGAAGGCAATAAGATCGAGGTCACTCATCCTGACGGCGTCAAGGAAGAGATAGAGAACGGTAGGCTTGACACGAAAGATGCAACAGGCCGCACCATAGCCGAGCGCGCGGCAACCCCTGCCGATTTTGCCCGCCTGCAGGGACTATGAATAAACTGCGCTGTCGAGGCGAGGCTATCGCAGCCTCGCCTCTCCGATTAGCGATAATGTGTTCGGCACCTAAGCGCTCGGTAAAGGTGATCTTGCCGTCAACCTTCATAAGACGCCTGGGCAGATCTTCGGGATGCACGTCGCATTTGCAGCGTGTCGATCGTTTCAGCGCCATTAGAACAAAACAGGATTGTTTTACTTGATCGTCAAGACGGCTTGTGGAACCTTTTCGCCACGAGTGATGAACCATCCAGACTTGCCGAAGGCATGACGGCGGTCCCGCGAGAGCGGGCGCGGATCGAAAATTATGTCTGCGAGTTTGTGGATGCGGGAAGCGCGCGCCGTTCGGCTTGCCAAAGTCAAGGTGTCCCCCGCGCTGCCTAAACTATAAGCATATTATCGATATTAGCTTTCACTCAATTAAGAGCGAAGTCCCTGCCGCAAGTGCGGAACCAGATTCTGGATAGCCAGACCTGCCAATCGAGGGTGACACAGGATTTTGCAGGTCTGGCCATTTGCTGACCGTAATTGCCGGCGTGCGATCCTGCTGCGGAGCGGTCACTCACCGCAAGTCGAACCCCCTTACAAATCCGTAAGGTCGAATGATGAATCCTCTTCGTAAGAAGCCCGCCACCTTGGGCAAAGGTGACGGGCTTCGATAAATGGCCAGTAGGGACTTTAGCTGGCCAGTGCGGAAAACGTGGCATCTAAAAATTAGTTGCACCTAATATGAAAAAAGCCCGCCACCGGGAAACGATGGCGGGAGATCTGTGGTGGCTGCTCGGCGAGGGGGAGCCGAGCAGGATCAGAACTTCATCCTCTTCGACAGGTTCCACCCTACGCGCAAAAAAACCCGCCACCGTCGGCAGCGGGCCAAGGTCTGACGTGCGCTGGGATCAAGCCAGCATGGGGTAAACGAGCGGCGGAGGGATAATTTGCCGGCTGGCAAACCCACCCTCTTTGCCGCTAAGGCCCGGCGGTCAAACCCCGAGCCACCGCTATGACCGCAGGACCGCTGGACCGCTGGACCGCTGGACCGCTGGACCGCTGGACCGCTGGACCGCTGGAAGACGGTCGCATTTGCCTAGCCCGCCAACAGAAAATCAGGCAATTCTCAATGACGGCTTCCCGACCAACCCCCAGCCGAATGACGAGCGCGTTCTGCTCGGCCGCCGGAAGCGAGAGTATCGGGTTCTTCCAATCACTGCGTTCGTGCGCGCCTATGTAGCCGGCGCTGACGCCTTGCTGGTGAACTGTTGCCAGCCCCCGACGCCTCGGAAGATGGTGATGAGAGCCGCGAAGACCGTGTCGAGATAGCTCCCGCGGCCACTCCTCCTACCGATGGCTGGCGGTTCAGTCCCTGAAGATAGCCAGGGTCGGTATGGCATACTAGCCACCCTCCGGCCACCGAGAAGCCCGGCCGAGATGATTGGTGCGCCGGTCTCTGCAACGCTACTTCTGTGGGTTTGCGACGCGTGGGGCCGGAATGGGCATGGCGGCGATCAACTCGCGTGTGTAGGCCTCGCGTGGCGAGGACAACACTGAGCGGCGCGGGCCAGCTTCGACGATCCGACCGGCACGCAGCACGGCGACATCATGGCTCATGCGCTCGATCACCGCCATGTCGTGCGAGATGAAGAGATAGGCAAGCCCGAGCGTCTCCTGCAGCTCCAGCATCAGGTCGAGCACGCGCGCGCGCACCGACACGTCAAGCGCGGCAACGCTCTCGTCTGCGACGATCAGCTTTGGTTCGAGCGCCAGCGCCCTGGCGATACAGATGCGCTGGCGCTGGCCGCCGGAAAATTCGTGCGGATAGCGCGAGGCATGATCGGCGGCGAGCCCCACGCGTCCGAGAAGCAAGGCCACTCGCTCGCGACGCTCGCTCTTGGTGCCGATGCTGTGAATGGCGAGCGGCTCGGCAATTGCCGCACCGACCGTCATGCGCGGGTCGAGCGAGGCGTAGGGATCCTGAAAGATCATCTGCGCGGCGCGGCGCACCGGCCGCATCGCGGCGGCGGAAAGGCCCTGGATGGCCGTGCCGCCGATGGTCACTGCACCCGTGAAAGGCACCAGGCCGAGCACGGCCTTGCCAGTGGTGGATTTGCCGGAACCGCTTTCACCGACGAGGCCGAGCGTCTGTCCCGGCATGATGTCGAAAGAGACGTCCTGCACCGCCGGCGCCTCGGCGGCGCGGCGACGGAAAAGGCTGGCGGAAGCGCCGTAATCGACAACGAGGTTCTTGACCGACAGCACCGGCGCGGCGCCCTCTGGCGCGGCTGGTCGGACGGTGGCGGTGACCCTCGGCGGCGCGTCGGTCGCGGCGTACGCGCCGAGACGCGGCACGGCGGCGAGCAGCTCGCGCGTGTACTCGGCTTGCGGCCGCTCGAAGATGTCGAGCACCGGGCCTGCCTCGACGATGCGGCCGTCACGCATCACGGCCACCCGGTCGGCCATCTCGGCGACGACGCCCATGTCGTGGGTAATCAGGATGATGGCGGTGCCGAATTCCCGCTTCAACTCGCGCATCAGTTTCAGGATCTGCGCCTGCACGGTCACGTCGAGCGCCGTCGTCGGCTCGTCGGCGAGCAGCACTTTCGGCCGGCAGGACAGCGCCATGGCGATCATGACGCGCTGGCGCATGCCGCCGGAGAGCTCGTGCGGATATTGCTTCATGCGCCGCGCCGGGTCGTTGATATGGACGACGTCGAGCATGGAACGGGCGCGGCTTTCGATGCTGGCGCCTTCCGCGCCCTGATGGGTGCGGATCGCCTCGGTCAGCTGCGCGCCGATCGAGTGTACCGGATTGAGCGAGGTCATCGGCTCCTGGAAGATCATGGCGATCTCCCCGCCACGCACATCGCGCATGGCGCGCTCGGACAGGAGCGGCAGGCTCTGGCGATCGAGCCTGATGTCGCCGCCGGCGATGCGCAGCGAGGTGCGCGGCAACAGCCGCATGATCGAAAGCGCCGTCACCGACTTGCCCGAACCGGACTCACCGGCGATGCACAATGTCTCGCCCGGCGCCAAGGCAAAGCTGATGCCGTCGATGACGCGCCTCGCCCCTTCAGGCGTCAGCGCGTCCACCGACAATTTGTCGACGGTCAGGACGGCATCCTGCTCTGGCCCGGAAGCATCCGCCATCAATTGAAGACGATTCTTGGGAAGTAGAACGAGACGACCCAGTTCGGCATGTCAACGATCTCGCTGATGCGCAGGTCGCCGCAAACCGAGCAGAGCATGTAGGCGTCGACCGGCTTCAGCCCATGCTCCGCGGCAAGCAGGTCGACCATGCGCATGACGCTTTCGCGTGCCGCGGTCATCAGGTCCGGCCCGATGCCGGTGGTGGCCTCGTAGCCGGCCGCGTCGAGATGGCGGGTCACCGGTCCCGGCGTGGTGAAGCGCGGGCTTTGCAGCCGCGCGTCCTTGACCAGCTCGATCGTCGCCTCGACATCCATACGGCTCTCGATGGCGGTGCCGCAGACCTCGCCGTCGCCTTGAGCGGCATGGGTGTCGCCGATCGAAAACAGCGCGCCCTCGACCTCGACCGGCAGATAGAGCGTGGTGCCAGCCGAAAGGTCGCGGATGTCGAGATTGCCGCCGACACGGCGCGGCGGCACGACCGAGTGCAGGCCGGGTTCGGCAGGCGCCACGCCGATCGTGCCGGCGAAGGGTTTTAGCGGTACGCGGCCACCAGGGCCAAAGAGTGCCGGCGTCATCGCGGCGGCGTCATATTTCCAGATGTGCAGCGCCGGCTCCTCGAACTGGTCGGCGAGCAGGCCGAAGCCTGGAATGTTGGCGGTCCAGCCGAGGCCCGACGGTTCGAAATGGCGCAGCGTGATCTTCAGCGCATCGCCGGGCTTGGCACCCTCGACATAGACCGGTCCGGTCACCGGATTGACCTTGCCGAAATCCATCGTCTTGACGTCCGCGACCGTGGAGCTGGCGTTGAACTGCCCGCCTGAGGAATCGAGACATTCGAAATGGATTGTCGAGCCGGGCCTTGCCGTCAGCGCCGGCTCGAAGTCGCGGTTCCAGCCGAAATGATGGCTGGCGCGATGGATGGTGTAGTCGCACTTCACGCACATGGTTTTTTCTCGTTGTCTTGGGCAACCCGCCCTGCCGTGCAGGCGGCATCATGGGACGGTCCCGGCGGCGAGCTGGATGCCTGCCGCCGGGAGATGAGAAGAGCCTATTTGTTCACGTAGATCGCTTCGTAATCGATGACGCGGGTGGGATCGATGTAGATCTCGTCCGGGCCGCCCATGCGCTTGGACTTGGCCACCACGCGGCGTTCGTTGAAGACCGGGATCCAGGGTGCTTCATTGGTCTGGATGTCGGTGAATATCTGCGCCCAGGCCTTGTTGCGCTCCTCGGCCTTGGCCGGTACCGGCATGGCGTCAGCGGCCTGGCCGCGGGCGTCGATGTCCTTGTTGCAGTACCACGACCAGTTCCAGCCGCCGGCAACAGCGCTGCCGCAGCCCAGGATTGGCCCGTAGAAGTCGGACGGATCCGGGAAGTCGGCGATCCAGCCGAGGCCGCCGGACCAGACCATCGGCGCCTGCCCCTGCGTGCCGCCGGCGGCGATCACGTTCGGGTTCGCCACCGCCTTGATCTCGGCCTTGACGCCGATCGCCGCCAAATCCTGCTGGATCGCCTGGGTGATGCGTGGCTGCGGATCGGTGTTGGAGGTGTAGATCTGCGTCGAGAAGCCGTCCTTCAACCCGGCTTCGGCAAGCAGCGCCTTCGCCTTTTCGGGGTCGTAGGCATAGCCCTTGTAGTTCTGGTCATAGCCCGGCATCAGCGGCGGCAGCACCTGGCTGGCCGGCGTGGCGCGGCCGTTGATGATGCGCACGATGCGGTCCTTGTTGATGGCCATGTTGACGGCCTGCCGGACCTTGGCGTTGTCGAACGGCTTCACCTGCGTGTTCAAGGTGACATAGCTGGTCTCGAGCTGCTGGCGGTCGACGATCATGCCCTCGAACTCGGCCGACTTCTTCATCTCCAGATATTTCGCCGGCGGGATGCCGTCGCCGGCGATATCGACCTCGCCCTTCTGCAGGCGCAGCAGCGCCACCAGCGGCTCCTGGCCGACTTCGACGGTGAAGCTGTCGACATGCGGCCGGTCCTTGACGAAATAGTCGGCGTTCTTCTGGAAGACGAGGCGCTGGCCTATCGTCCATTCCTTCAGCGTGAAGGCGCCGGAGCCGACCGGGTGTTTGCCGAAATCGCCATTGGCGGCTTCAACGGCCTCCTTCGGCACGACGGAAGCGAAGTTCAGCGCCAGGACGTTGAGGAAGGTGGCGTCGGGCTGCGACAGGGTGAACTTGACCGTGTGGTCGTCGACCGCGGTAATGCCTTCCATCGTGTCGGCGGTGCCGGCGGTCATCTTGTCGGCGCCGACGATCGAGTGGAAGAAGCCGGCGCCGGGGCCTTGCGTCTTCGGGTTGACGGCGCGCTCGATCGACCACTTCACGTCCGCCGCCGTCACCTCGCGGCCGTTGGTGAACTTGACGCCCGGATGCAGTTTGAAAGTGTAGATCTTGCCGTCGTCGGAGACGTCGTAGCTGTCGGCAAGCGCCGGCCCGAGCTCCGTCGTGCCGGGCTTGTAGTCGACGAGGCGCGAGAACAGCGCGTTGATCATCGACCAGTTCTGCCAGTCGTAACCGACGGCCGGGTCGAGCGTGGCGATGTCGTCCTTATAGGTGACGATGATGTCGCCGCCATTGGTCGGCGTGTCGGCGAAGGCAAGCTTGGCCGGCACCAGGGCGGAGGTGGCGAGCAAGGCCGCCAGGCCCATCCTTTTGGCGAATTTGTTCATTGAGTTCACTCCTCTGTTGGTTTTGTTGGTTATTGGCTGCGGATGCGCGGGTCGACGAAGGGCGCGATGAAGTCGGCGAGCAGATTGCCGAGCACTATGGCCAGCGCCGAAACCAGGGTGACGCCCATGATGATGGGCACGTCGACCTGCTGGATGGCCTGCCAGGCGAGCTGGCCGATACCGGGCCAGCCATAGACGGCCTCGACCACCACCACGCCGCTCATGAACTGGCCGATGTCGATGCCGACCATGGCGATGATCGGCAACAGCGCGTTGGGCAGCGCATGGCTGAGCACGACACGGCGGCCGCTGAGACCCTTGGCATGGGCGGTGCGCACATAATCCTGGCGCAGCACCTCGATCATGGCCGAGCGCACCATGCGCGCGTACCATCCGGCGCCGAGCACGCCGAGCGTGAGGGCCGGCAGCACCACATGCCGCGCGGTGCCGAAGCCGGACATCGGGAACCAGCCGAGCGTGGCGGCAAAGACGTATAAAAGCAGCAGCGCCACGACGAATTGCGGCGACGAGACGCCGACGAAGGACAGCATCATGATCGAACGGTCGACGAAGCCACCGCGCCAGACCGCCGCGATGATGCCGAAGGTCAAACCAAGCGCCACCTCGACGACGATGCCGGCGGCCATGAGCACCAGCGTCGCCGGCAAGCGCGCCAGGATCAGCGGCAGCACTTCGGTCTTCTGCGTGTAGGAGCGGCCGAGGTCGCCATGCAGCAAAGAGCCGACATAGTGCAGGAACTGCATGATCAAAGGCTGGTCGAGGCCGAGCTCATGACGAATCGCGGCCACCATCTGCGGCGTAGCGGAGCGGCCGGCGATCAGCACGGCGGGGTCGGCCGGCAGGTAGTAGAGCAGAAGGAAGGTGATGGCGGCGACGCCGAGCAGGATCAGCACGGCCTGGACAAGACGGCGGGCGAGGAAGACGGCCATCGTTACAGCCTCCCGCGCTGCGTCGGGTCGAGGATGTCGCGCAAGGCGTCGCCGATCAAATTGAACGACAAGGCGGTAGCGAGGATGATCGCGCCGGGGATGAACACCAGCCAGGGCGCATCCTGGAAATAGCTCTGGCTCTCGAAGATGATGTTGCCCCAGGAGGGTTGTGGCGGCTGCACGCCGATGCCGAGAAAGGACAAGGTCGCCTCGAGCAGCACCGTGGTGGCGATGCCGAGCGTGCCCCAGACGATCGCTGTCGGCATCAGATGCGGCAGGATGTGCAGGAAGATGATGCGGCCATTGCCGGCGCCGAGCGAACGTTCGGCGAGGATGAAGTCGCGCTCCACCAGGCCGCGCGTTTCTGTGTAGACGATGCGGGCGACCTGCACCCAGTTGACCAGCGCGATGACCATGGCGACGATCCACAGGCTGGGCTTGAGCAACGCCGCGAGCGCGATGGCGAGCAGCAACGCCGGGAATGCCATCATCAGGTCGGTGAAGCGCATCAGCAAATTGCCGACGGTGCCGCGCAGATAGCCGGCGAGCAGCCCGACGAGAAGGCCGATCGCGACGGCGACGCCATTGGCGACGAGACCGATGATCAGCGACGTGCGGGCGCCGAACAGAACGCGCGAGAAGAGGTCGCGTCCAAGCGTGTCGGTACCGAACAAATGCTCGCCGCTGGGTGGCAGTGGTGCGCCTTCGAGCGACAGGCCGTCGGTGAGCTGGTTGTCCGGCGAGAAGTGCACGATCCAGGGCGCGAAGATCGCCGCCAGCAAAACGATGACGACCACGATCAGCCCGAACAGGGCGGAAGGCCGTCTGACAAGTTCGCGCAAAACCCGCATGCGGCGCCTACATCGCCCGCGGCACGGGCTCATGCCCGGCGACGATGGCCGCGGCGACATGCTCGACGGTGAGCCGGCGCTGCATGGCGAGGCGACACAGGATGCGATAGGCGCCGTCCTCATCCGTACCCTGCGCGGCCATGATCGAGCGCATAGCGTCATGGACGATCGGCCTGAGCCGCAAGCGCTCCTCCAGGCCGGCAATGCGCGCCCGCACAGCGGTACGCTCGTGGTGGGCATGTGTGGCAAGTACCACCGCCGGATAGACCGAGGAGGCGACGACCGGCTTTGCCATGATCGCGCCGGCGCCCTTGGCCAGCGCCCAGGCGATGCGGCCCGGCGCTTCGGAGCCGAGGAGTGCCACCACCGGAACCGGTGCATCGTCGCCATTCCATGGCAACAGATCGTCCCACCCCTGATCGGCATCGACCAGGACGATATCGGCCGGCGTCTCGGCAAGATCGAGCGGCTTCCACTGCACCAGAACGGTGACGCCGAGACGTTCAAGCTGCCGCTTCAGGCGTTCGATGTTGTCGTCGGCGCGATGCAGGATCGCGGCGCGCCAGGAAACGAAATTGGGCGTGCGCGTCATTGCACCACCCTCAGATGCGGGGCGTGCTGGATGGGCAGCGCGCCGACGAGATAAGGGTCGGCGGCGATGGCGCCATGCGAGGCGATGATGTCGAAGCCGGAGCGCTCGTTGATGCGGCCCAGATGGAAGGGCAAGGCGGCGTGGTTGGTGCGCGGATCGATGGCCAGCGAGCCGAGCACAGTTTGCCGCGGCCGGGCATGCAGGAAGCCGCGCACGCTGGCAGGGTCGTCGCGGTCGGCCTCCGACACCGCCTCGGCGCAAAGTTTCACGGCGGCGTAGGCGCCGGCAAAGAAGCTGGAGACGCGACGCTCGGCGCCGAAGCGGGCGGCGACGCGTTGCTTGAAGCCGCGGTTCTCGAACGACGCCAGGCTTTCGAAATAGGAAGCCGTCGAGAGCTGGCCGATAGCCACGCCCGGCTCGATCTCGCCGAGCTCGCATTCGGTCAGGTCGCAGCTCAGCACCGGGCAGTGCTCCGGCGCGAAGGCGGGATCGCGCGCGGCGAGCTGCTTGACGGCGGCAAGGAAGGCATAGCTCGAGGGGCCGATCATGTTGTTCAGGATGAAGTCAGGCCTATGGCGCTCCAGGTCGGCGATCAGCAGGCCGACATCGGTCTCCTCGATCGGCAGGCAGCGCTCGCCCACCACCTCGCCACCGGCGCGCATGAGAAGCTCGCGCGCCAGCCGGTTCATCTCCCAGCCCCAGACATAGTTGGCGCCGGCGAGATAGACGCGCTTGCCGTGGCGCGGCAGCATATAGTCGAACAGCGGGATCAAATGCTGGTTGGGACAGGCGCCGGTGTAGATGACGTTCTCGTTGGCCTCGAAACCTTCATAGGGGCAGATGTACCAGAGCAGCCCGTCATATTTCTCGACCAGCGGGATGACATCCTTGCGCGACAGCGAGGTGATGGTGCCGATCACATTGCGGCAGCCCTCGTCACGCAGCATCGAACGGATCAGATCGAGGTAGCGCTCCGGCTGCCCGGCCGGATCGCCGAACACCGGCTCAATGCGCACGGGGCTGCCGGCCTCCTCCAGTTCCTCGATGGCGAATTCGGCGCCGGCGCGGCAGTCGCGCCCGATCGCCCCGTAGGGACCGGTGGTCGAATAAAGAATACCGACCCTAAACGTCTTCACCCGGACCTCAAAAAACAAAGGCCCCACACGCACCCCATGCTCGATGAGACGCGGCGGGGCCATGCTGCCCTTGTCCGGCCTTGCCGGACGCGATGTGTTACGCGGAAAAATGTGCGCTTGCGAAATAGAACACGACCAGGCGCACACTTGTCAACGGCGACTTGCTCGAATGGAATAGCTTGGAGGTTAGCTCATTAACGCGACCGGGCACTGGCAGCTAGCGCGACCAGGCCAGCATCTGGATGATCGGCAACGGCGACCAGGATGAGGACGACGCCACGGTCCGCGGCACGCAGAAGCCGGTCGAATGCATGCGGCGGCCGCTACTGAACAACGGCACCACCGGCTCGTCGGTCTAGGAGCCTTCTGCGGCAGCGGCACCACCATCATTGCATTGCCGCCGAGACCCTCGCGGCGGCCGAAGCATCCGTGGCCTGATCCTGGGGGATCGAGGGAAGGCTGAAGCAGCAGGGCGCAATGACAGAGAGCAAGACAACCGCCATTTTCCGGCAAGCCGAGATGCATGTGTTCATGCCCCCCTCCTTTTGTATCCTGCTAAGCGGCTAACGCCGCCTGGATTGCCGATGAGACCACTGAAGCTGTCGCGCGACCCGGCGAACCATCCGTAGAACGAGCGTCTACGTAGCCAGGCTACCTGCCGATTGCGTCAGAACTTCGATCTACGGAGCGTCGGTCTGGCATTGCGGCGCCAGATACCGCCAGCAAACGGGCTCCAGGTACGTAGTCGTCCAAGTCAACTGACAACGGTTTTGTGACTCGGTACCGGGCGGTTACCGTTTTTGTGCTGGGCCTACTTCGCCGGATTGCGTCTACTGTGATCACCACAACAGCATCGTCACCGCCGTCGACCCACGTCGAGCCCGTTCGGGTGTCCACTTCGCTCAACGACGCGCTGCGTGGCAGTCGACCTCGGCCGTTTTCATCGCCGCCCTTTCGTGGGCTGACCTTCGCGCATTCTCGGTGAGCGTTGCTAAATTTCTTCTGCAATTCGGATTTGCAGCGTGACAGCCTGCGCCACGCTCGCCAAGACCATCGGCCGATGCTCGGCATTTGAGTTCGAAAAGCCAAATTCCAATCACCCCGAACCATTGCTTGATGATCCCGCAAGCACAAACGGACATGCGGTCGCGGTCCCCGTTGTCTGGTTCGATGTCGCCAGGATCGATGAACCGCTGGAACAAAACACCGGCTCGGACCGTGCCGCGGCGTTAAGTCCCCAGACGACGAGCAAAAGATGAACCGCCCATAGAGCCGGCGCGAGCAACGACGAGAGAACCGTTGCGGATCGCATAGCTAATTCCTCTCGTAGAAACTGTTAGGACGGTAGTGGCTTCCAACGCATCAGCCGCCTTTGACGGGACGCGAAGCCCCGATGGCCTAGGCATAGCTCGATCTCGTAACCGACCAATTCCGCTGGCCGCCAGGTCTGTTTCCAGCTTGTTTCGATCTCGATGCCACCCTTGCGGGAAGTATGTCCATCACGTAAAGCGTATGTCTTGCAGGAGCCCCTATGTAGCCCCGCCCAGAGACCTTGCCTCGGCTTCGCTTGGCACCGTGGTCATCAAGCCGCGGTACCGACACTGACATGACTGGGGCTTCGCGCGCTCGCGGTTAGGCGCCACTTCGTCGGCTATCATGTCGTCCCCTCAAATCTCTTTTGCAATTCGGCGCCCCCATTTCAGTCAACGAAGCGCGTCCTGTCGGACCTGAGGACGACCTCAGCGAAGTCGGGCACTTCCAGACCCTGGCGGACCTGGGCCTCAAGAACCTGCTCGGCCGCCCTGACGGCGGCGAGCCGCGCCAGCACTGTCTTAGCTTCCAGGCGGGGCACTACGGCGACGCCATCGCGGTCGCCGACGAGTATGTCTCCCGGCGAGATAGTCACTCCTCCCAGCACCACCGGAAATCCGACAGTGCCTGGACCATTGCGCGCCGGCGAGTTCGCGATGACCCCAGCACAGTAGACCGGCAACCCGACCGCCTCGATTCCGACAATATCGCGAACGAGGCCATCCGTGATGAAGCCGGCGATCCCTTTGTTCCGTGCCATGCCGAGCACGAGATCCCCAGTGACTGCCGCACCGGCAAAGCTGTCGGTGGCCGCAACAATGACATCGCCAATCACGGCGGCATCCAACGCCCCAAACAAAGCGAGATTGTCGGCGGGGCCGCAGTGACATGTCACAGCGACGCCGATCAGCGTAGCAGTACTTGGCGATAGGGGCTTGATTGCATGGTGCAAGGCCCCGCGCCCACCCATTGCGTCGACGACGTGGCTGACGGGCACGCCCGAGAAGGCACTGATGATTTCTGCTACTGGCCGTTCGAAATGGCGCTTGATGGTGAGCAAAGGCGGGTCTTCAATCACGTGGCAGCCTCCTAGCATGGACGAACGAAAGACAGTCCGGCCCGAGGTCGCGCAGGGTCCGTGCCCCCATCAGTGCCATGACCCGGTCGATCTCCTTGCGATAGAGTTCGAGCACGTGTCGCACACCATCCTCGCCGGCGACCGCTAGCCCCCATAACTGCGGCCGACCGATCAGACAGCAGGAGGCGCCAAGCGCTAGCGCCTTCACAGCGTCGGATCCTCGCCGGATGCCGCCGTCAATCAGCACCGGAATGCGCCCGTCGACAGCGGCGACAACTGCCGGCAGCGCGTCCAGCGACGCGGCGGCGCCGTCGAGCTGGCGTCCGCCGTGATTGGACACGATGACGCCGTCGATACCGTGCGCCACGGCCTCGGTGGCTTCGACGGGATGCAGGATGCCCTTCAACAACAACGCTCCGGGCCAAACGGTGCGCAGCCAGTCAACGTCCGCCCAGGAGAGCCCGGGGTCGAGCAGTGAGGCCATGCGGCCCGCCAGCGCGCCGACCGTCGCCGTCTCGCCGGGGCGCGTGTAATTGCCGAAGGTCATTTTCGGGAGCCGAGTGCGCATACGCAGCAGCCACGCCGCCTTGGTGGCGGCGGCAAGCGTCCCGGCCACGCCGAAGCGCGGCGGGATAGCAAAACCGTTGCGGATGTCGCGTTCCCGGTTGCCGAGCATCTGATTGTCGATGGTGAGCACCAGCGCGTCGTATCCTGACGCACTTGCACGATCCACCATTTCTCGGGTGAAGCCGCGATCGGTATAGACGAATACCTGCATCCACCGCAGGCCGGTCCCAGTGGCCGCTATGTCCTCCAGCGTGCAGGTCGAGCCGTGGCTGGCGCAGTAGAAGGTTCCGGCGGCTGCCGCGGCTCGGGCTGCTGCGCATTCGCCGTCGGGCCAGAACAGACCGGCCAGGCCGGTTGGCGCAATGCCGAGCGGGATGGCAAGCTTCACTCCGAAGAGGTCAAGGGAAAGATCCCTTGTTGCCGCTCCATTGAGTGGTCGCGGCAGAAGGGCAACCTCGTTGAAAGCCTGCTCGTTCCGGCGCAGCGTTCGCTCATCCTCGGCGCCGCCGTCGGCGAAGTCGAACACCGGGCGGGGCAAAGTCCGCCGCGCGGCGGCGCGGACCGCGGCCACGCTGTACAGGCGCTTCAGCGCTGCCGGCGAAGCATGCGATGCCGCAACGGGGGCACCGCCGTTGACCAAAGGGGCTAGGTTCGAGAGAGTCGAGGAGTTACTCACGGCTTCTTACCGCCGATGCGACCGTGGTGCGTCGGTCCACCGCCTCCCGGAACACGCATGCAGCAGAGGGTGCCCTCGAAGGAGGGGGCGCTGCCGGTCGCCAGCACGCCGGCATTTGTCACCCAGAGCATCTCGCCCGAGAAGACGCAGTTGGTCGTTGCCTTGCCGCAGACGAAGAACCCTTCCGCGGTGCCGTCCGGTCTGAGCACATGAATGCCGTTGGCGGCTATATCCGTAACATAAAGGCGGCCATCGGCACCGATCTTAAGCCCGTCGGGGATCGGGTTCGTCCCGGGCAAGCGGCCCAGGTCTTCGACGCAACCATCCGGACGCTGCCGCTTGACGCGCCCTGTATAGGACTCGCCCCAGACGATCGAGCCGTCGGCCTCGACCGCCACTCCATTCGGGAAGGTCGGCTCGTCGAAGCCGAGAGCAAGGTACGCACTGCCATCGGGGTTGACGGCAAAGATGTAGCTGGGGTCCGGGTTGCTGGGGTTGTACGTGCCAGGATCGCTGAAGATAAGCCGACCATCAGCAGCAAATACGAGATCGTTTGGACCATTGAGCCGAATGCCCGCAACTTCGGTCAGCAGGATTTCCGGCTTTCCGCCTTCGGCAACTCGCTGGATCGATGGCTTTGTCATCTCTGCGGCCCGCCAAGGTCCGGTAGTGCCGCCGTTCTGGCAGACATAGAGCAAGCCATCCGATCCGAGAACGCAGGCATTGGGCGCTCCCGCAACATATGCGAACTGGCGAGCGGTTCCGTCATGATCTATGGCCGTCAGCTGGCTGCGATAGCTTTCGACGATGACAACGCGTCCGTCAGGGAGCACCGTCGGGCCCTCGGGCCAGCCGAGGCCGGTCGCGACAACCTCGACCGCCAGCTTTTCAACCTCGTTCATCGTGCGATCTCCAGACCGGCAGCCTATCAAGATTTGTCGGGTACAATCCAGCCTGGCGATCTGGCGGTCAGTCGGACCCGGCGACTCGAAAGACAATTCCCCGGACGTGCTGCTTGACGGAGCCCCACACGCCCACCCCTACTCCCGCCGCCGACCAAGCCGGGAGGGGGCCGGGGCCACCAGCGCCAATAAAGCGGGGTCTCGCCGGCAGGACAGGGATTATACGAACACGGTCGAAGTGGAGAAGGTTGGTTCCCAGTGTCTTTCCCTCTACCACCCTTCAAAGTCCAAACCATTCTCCGGTCCCTTCATGGCTTCCCTGAAGCCCAGCGTTTGCGGGATGTGCGGCCGAAAGCCGGGGAATGCGGAAACGACGTTCTTCCCCAAAACGCTCTCTGAACGTCCATCATTCTCCAAAGCTGGGGAGTAACCCTAAAAATCCCCAGGTCTTTACGATAGCAATATCAATGCCTTAGCGCCGGCCTTGCTGCGGGTAGTTTTGCGGTTCGCTCGCCTGTCAAACAGACTACAAGTAAGCCATCGCTCGCTAGGTCCGGCTTGCGCAACACGGACGTCGCCAAGCAACTACTGGGACGTCGTGTTTTGCGCCGGAAGCTGACTGACGGTTTCAAGTAGGGGAGGTCAGAAGCGGACGTTGAGGCGCCCTGCGTGTATCGACGTGATCTGATCGGTGCGGACTTTGGTCCGATTGCGGGAAATTCAGCGGCACAATGAGCTTCGGCCATGAACCACCAGGCGATGAGAATGCGAGTGATCTGCGATCAGAGGGCCATTCGGGAATGTCTCCTAGCTGCTTGGTCACATCGAGAGTTTCCAAGCGCCGTCAGGATACAGAAGGGCCGAAAACAACTGAGCGCAAACTGAACCGCAATTGAGACACAACTGAAACACATCGACGCGCTGGGCGACATGCACGCGAAACGTCTTGGGGGAATGGTCGAGCCACACCAGAAACCCCGGAGCGGGGCCGATGACACCCGACCAGATTCGACTTGTCCAGGATAGTTTCCACGAGGTTCTCCCGATACGCGTGGCCGCCGCCGCCCTGTTCTATGAACGCCTGTTCGGGATCGACTCGGGCCTTCGCGCACTGTTTCTGGCGAGCGACATGCCTGGGCAAGGTGCAAAGCTGATCGCGAGCCTCAGCTTGGTCGTGCATGGACTGAATTGTGCTGACACCATCCTTCCAACCGTGCGCGAGCTCGCTAAGCGTCACGTGACCTACGGCGTCAAGGAACATCATTACCCGATTCTCGGGCAGGCGCTCATCGACACGTTGGCGGCCGGCCGCGGCGCAGCCTTCACGCCGGCGGTCCGCGAGGCCTGGGAGGCAGCCTATGTGTTGCTGGCAAGTGTGATGATCGCCGCTGCCCGAGAGGATCAGCTCGCAGCGTGAGGCATCCGATGCCGGGACATATATTCGCGCTTTGAAATCTGACGCGCCGGTGGCACAGCCCGGCGGCCGGGGTCGACGGTGGCTGTCAATTCCCCTGGTAGCGTACGCGGTTGACGGGTCCATTCCCTCGAATTCCACCCTAACTCGACGGAGGCTCAAACGCTCACTTCCCTGATCCTACAACAAGCTCCTCCAATCGACGGCGCGAATGGTCGCGTCGCCAGGATGGAGACAAAAATGACTACCATCGATCACGCAAACCAACCCGCATCGAGAGACAGGGTCGACGCTTTCGGCTTTGTCAAATCGGCAATCCGCCTGGTCTTTCATGCATTGAAGATACGCAGCGAACGAGCCGCGCTCCACGGAATGCCAGACCACCTGCTCAAGGACATCGGCATCGGCCGCTCGGAGATCAATCACGTCACGTCCAATGTGGTTTACGATTGCCGAAGGCACTCAAAGCGATCGTTGAACGCGAGATAACGCCGATCCGGGTTGACCGCGGGCCTGGTGAACAGCCGGGCGCGATGGGCGCGAGAGGTTACCCTGGAGCCGAGCGCCAGGCCTTCAACACAAGAACTATTCGACCACTAATCCCTGGCGACCCCCGTTGCCGGGGGTTTGGCGCTTCGAGCAAGGCCCACGTCTCTCGCAGAAAGGCGGAAGGCCCGTCTCGTCGCGTGGAAGCATGTGGATCGAAGCAATTCCATGGCAATTTCCACGAACACAACCACACTCGTTCAAACGCAGCGCCGTCACAAAGGCATCGGTCCGGCGAAATCTGCCGCATCATTCCTTTGGAGACGAAAAATGCAACCGAACACCAAACCTGCGAGACTACCCCTGAATGGCATCGACACGCCGAACCTGTTTGCAACGATCGACTTCGTCGCCGGTCAACCCGAAATGGCCAAGTTCCAGTTTCGCGCCCGCAACGAGTGGATTGGAGGCACGCATAGCCAGAGCACCATGCTCGGCTTCCATGGCGCCGGCCAGGAACTGAAGCATGTAAAGGCCTATGTCGCTGATAGCGATCACCCAGGCATCCTTTGCGGGGACGACACCGCCCCTACTCCGGTCGAATGGCTGCTGCACGGACTGGCCGGCTGCCTGATGGCGGGCGTTGCCAACATCGCCGCCGCGAGAGGCATCAAGCTGACCAAGGTGCAGTGCTCGGTGGACGGCGACATCGATCTGCGCGGCATCCTCGGCATCTCTGACGAAGTTCGCAACGGATTCCAGAACATCGCTGTGGCATTCGACATCGAGGGCGACGCCCCCGCGGAGAAGCTTGAGCAGCTTGTCGACCAGGCCCGGGCGCGCTCAGCCGTGTTCGACGTGCTGACCAACGGCGTCCCGGTCTCGGTCGGAATCAAAACCATCCAGTGATCCACCGGATAGGCGGTTCGGACAGATGTCTGAACCGCTTCCTCCAATGCTTTTGGAAAAATAATGGAACAGGCTGACGTTGTCATTGTCGGCGCGGGTCAGGCGGGCATCGCCTTGAGCCATTGCCTTCAAAAACGCGGGGTCTCGCACGTCGTTCTGGAGCGCGGGCGCATCGGCGAACGGTGGCGGTCCTCGACATGGCGCTCGCTTCGCCTTTTGACCCCCAATTGGCTGAACGCGCTGCCAGGTTCTCCCTATCGTGGCTCCGACCCCGATGGCTTCATGTCGCGCGATGCGTTTGTGGAAACCCTGGTTGGCTATGCTCATCAATCGCAGGTGCCGGTGCGGTCGCACGTCGATGTCTTGTCCTGCGAACGAAGTGGAAAAGGCTTCAGGCTGCGGACAACCGCTGGTGACTGGTCTGCAAAGGTTGTCGTTGTGGCGACTGGCCACTGCGACGTGCCAAGTATTCCCTTCTCGCCGCATCCCGGCGAGGATCAACCGGTCAACATCCACGCCTCGCAATATCGAAGTCCCGAAGAGCTTGTGTCGGGCGGCGTGCTGGTTGTTGGGGCATCGTCATCTGGCGTCCAGATTGCCGACGAACTGCAACGCAGCGGCAGGCGCGTAATCCTGTCCGTCGGCAAGCACACGCGTTTGCCGCGCATCTGGCGAGACAAGGATATCTTTTACTGGCTCCACCAGATGGGGTTCATGTCGCAGCGGCTTGACGATCTGACAAATCCGGAAAGCGCCAGACGACAGCCTTCGCTTCAACTTGCCGGTCGAGCCGATCGTTCCGATGTCGATCTTGCTACCCTCCAAGGCATCGGCGTCGAACTCACCGGGCGGTTGAAGGGCATCTCGAACCAAGCAATCGGTTTTGTCGATGATCTCGAAGACAGCATCACGGGGTCGGACGCCAAGCAGGACCGCCTCCTTCGCCAGATCGACCGGTTCGCAGGTCACAAATCAATAGGCCTCGGCCCCGCCCCGACTAGGGTCCCGGCGACCTACCTCAAGCGACTGTCATTCGCTAGCGGCGTCATCGGTACCATAATCTGGGCGACCGGCTACAGCCGCTCGTTTTCATGGCTGAAACTACCGGCCTTCACCGCAGATGGCGAACTGGCCCACAAGGACGGAGTAACAACCGTCGCCGGACTCTACGCGCTTGGCTTCCGCTTTCTGCGCAAACGCGATTCGAATTTCATCGGAGGCGTTGGAGAGGACGCGCAAGCGATCGCCGACCATGTCTCACGATATCTCGGTCAGAGCGGCCTCAAGGCTGCATAAGGATATTTCCGATGCGTTCCGACATCATCCCCCTTTATTCTCACTACGACACCATCATCGTCGGCGCGCGGTGCGCTGGAGCCTCCACGGCAATGCTGCTCTCTCGGGCGGGATTGCGGGTGCTTGCGGTCGACCGCCAGTCCTATGGATCCGACACTCTGTCTACACACGCGCTGATGCGACCAGCCGTCATGCAGCTCTCACGTTGGGGTCTTCTCCAACCGTTGATTCAAAGCGGTGCGCCGGTGATCAGATCTACCACTTTTCACTACGGCGAGCAGGAGGTCACTGTGCCCATCCGGCTGGAACCAAATATCCCTGGGCTGATCGCTCCCCACCGCGCGGTGCTTGATCGGATGCTGGTTGACGCGGCACGAGCCGCAGGCGCCACGGTTCTGCATGACACTCCGGTCCGTGATCTCATATTCGACCGACATGGCAGTGTACGCGGCATCGTGTTGAGGGATGCCTCGGGCCAAACTCGAGAAGTAAGCGCCGACCTCGTGATTGGAGCAGACGGCCTCGGCTCGTTCGTCGCTCGCAAGGTTGAGGCACGGACGCTGGTGCAGGGACGGTGCTCCGTGGCACATGTGTTCGGCTACGCCTCCGCGCCGGCGCTCTCAGGATACCACTGGTATTTCGGCCGGAACCTATCCGGCGGCATGATCCCGACGAATGACGGGCTCGCCTGTATCGTTGCCTCCATGCCGACCGAGCGGTTCGATATGGAGTTCCGTTTCGATCTTTCGGCCGCGCAGCTTGCGCTGGCATCGCTGGCGCCCGGATTGGGGTCCCTGGTTTTCGGTGACGGTGGCGAACGTCTGAAGGCCTTCCGAGGCGCGCCCGGCCGATTACGGCAGGCATACGGCCCGGGCTGGATACTGGTTGGCGATGCCGGCTTCTTCCGCGATCCGCTTACCTCGCACGGTATTTCCGACGCTCTGCGAGATGCCGAAGGTGCCGCGACGGCAATTCTTTCCTTTCGCCGGTCCGCATTGCAGGAGTTTCAGGAAGTACGCGACAGCCTCGCACTGCCCCTCCTTGAGACCACGGACGCCATCAGCGCCTTCGACTGGTCCCTTGAAGAACTACCTGAGCGCCACAAGCGCTTCAGCGAGGCGATGAAATCCGAAGTCGCGGTGCTCTCGGCCCGGGCGGAATTCGATCAAGAGGTTCCGCCCACCCTGCAAGGGCCGCGCACCTCGCGGGTAGAGGCAATCTGAAACCCAACCCATGGAGCAAGTTATGCAAACGATCATACAATCCGGATGGTCTGGAATCCGATTTGGAAAACCGGAAGTAGGGGCCAGCGCCGAGCGAAGGCGCGTCACTCGGGCCAGCGACATCATCGCGTTTAGCGATATGACCGGCGACCGAAATCCACTCCACTACGATGGTATCCTGTCCGCCGGCACCGTGTTCGGCCGTCTCATAGTCCAGGGCGGTGTCACTTCGGGCCTCCTCAACGCGCTGGTGGCCGAAGACCTGCCGGGACCCGGCAGCGTCTTTCTTGGCGTCGAGTGGAGATTTCTCAGGGCCGTTGGCATCGGCGAGGAGATCGTCGCGCGCGCAGAGGTGCTCTCCGTGCGCGACGACAAGCCCATCTGCACATTATCAACCACCGTCGCAAACGCGTCAGGCGACATTTGCCTGTCCGGCACGGCAACGACTTACACCGTGCCGCTCGATTAACCTCGAAGTAGCCGCTGCGCGGCTTCGCGTTTCCATGCTGTCCCACACGCTGTCTCCAACGGGCGGACAGCATATTCGAAGACACATAGCGGAATGGTCCGCTGCCAACACCAGGAGCCAGCTCATGAGCATTTCGTTCGGTATTTACGCATCCCCATCATCCACTTTGTGGGAGGACATCCGCAAGGGTCCGCCTCTCGACGCAGTCCGGGAGCACCTGGACCGGGTGGTGAACTTCAGGCGCATTTGCGAGATCGATCGGAGGAAACGGAGTCCAGGTCGAATACAGCGGCGCGCGTGAAGACACGCCGGCCGTCGGTGGGCGTGATGCAGTCCCAAATGCTTCATGGCTAATGTAAGGCTGACCATAGGGTGCTAGTGTGAGGCCGACCATACGGTTAGGACAACCGGATTGAGCTCGGTCTTCGAAGTAAGGGTCCTCGGCGACTTCACGGTACGCTTTGATGGCGAGCCTGTGACGCTAACGCAATCTCGCAAAACGCGGGCGCTACTCGCCTATTTGGCCGTGCACCAAAAGCAGCAGCGCCGCGAGCGGCTTTGCGAGATGTTCTGGGACGTACCCGATGATCCTCGGGGTGCGTTGCGTTGGAGCCTCTCGAGGCTGCGCCGGATTCTAAACGCCGACGGCGAGACACGGCTTGTGGCCGACCGCAACGCGGTTCAACTGAAGCCGGGATCGATCTGGCTCGACTATGACTTGATCAGGGGCCTGTCGGCCGATGCGGTTGGTTCGCTGCCTACCGAGCGTCTAGAAGCAATCGTCGCGGCTTTCGCCGGCCCGTTCTTGTCCGACCTCTATCTGCCGCGCTGCCAGGCGTTCGAAACTTGGCGCGTCTACTGCTCGAACGAGACCGAGATCCTGCGTCTAAAAGCGCTGCGCGCCCTGATCGATCGCCTTGGCGATGACCCTGAGCGGTCGCTTGCCCACCTGCACAAGCTGCAGTCGCTTCTTCCAGAAGATGATCTCGCTGACGAGATCGCCCGCACTAACGAGCGGGCACGTCTGACCGCCGCTGCTCGCCCGTTCACAGCCGGCACGACGGTTGGATCTGGTGGTCGACCTTCAGCTGAACCTGTGGAGCCGGTGCCTGCGCGCGGTCTCATCCTGCCGCCTTCGACGAAGGTTTCGTCAGACAAGCAGCAGATACGCTACGTCAACTCCCGCGATGGCACCCGGATCGCCTATGCCGTCAGTGGGTCCGGGCCGCCAATCGTGCGCGCTTCCCACTGGATGTCCCATCTAAATTTTGATTGGGAGAGCCCGGTTTGGGGACATTGGATCGATGCCCTGTCCAGCGGCTTCACGCTCGTGCGCTACGACGGGCGCCTGAACGGCCTTTCCGACACAGATTGCGAAGATGCTTCTTTCGATACCTTCGTCGACGATCTCGAATGCGTCATAGAGGCTGTGGGCCTCGACCGTTTCGTCCTCCTAGGAATATCGCAAGGCTGTGCTTTCTCGGTCGAATACGCCATTCGCCATCCGGAGAAGGTCGCGGGTCTCTTGATTTGGGGGGGATATGTTCGTGGATGGCGAGCGCGTGGGAATGCGGCGGAGATAGTCAGGCGCGAAGCGATCGGCGAGTTGATGCGCAAGGGTTGGGGTCAGGACGACCCACTGTTCCGCCAAATGTTCACCAACCTGTTCGTACCGGGCGCCAATCGCGTACAGATGGATTGGTTCAACGAGTTGCAGCGCCGGACGCTCACTCCCGAAAATGCGTTGCGGTTGAGCTTTGCCTTTGCCGACGTTGACATATCGCAATCGCTTGAACGGCTGCATGTGCCAGCGCTTGTCATGCATGCCAACGGCGACCGGGTCGCGCCCCTCTCAGAAGGCCTGGAACTCGCCAGAACGATCCCCGGTGCCCGGTTCGTCGAACTGGACAGCGCCAATCATATCCTGCTTGCCGAGGAACCCGCGTTCCGCACCTTTGTCGTTGAGGCATCCGCATTTGCAAACGAAGTGCTTCAGGCGCGATCGGTAGTTGCGGCCGACTCGAGGTCTCGGCGACAGGCAACGATCTTGTGCGCTGATTTCCGATACTCGGAACAGGTGATGGAGAGCCTGCCAGCCGACCTCGCGCTGGAACGGATCGATCCGTTCCTCATGCAGGCCACCGTACTTGTGCGCAACAATGGTGGAACGGTTCTGACGATTTCTGAAAACGAGCTGGTCGCGTCATTCGGCGCGCCCGAGCCGCTCGAAGCACATGCAGCACTTGCCTGCCGGACAGCACTCGCGCTGCGCGAGCTTGCACTCGGCTACAGCGATTGGATGACTGGGATCCGTGCTGCCCTGGACACCGGCATCGTGATCGTTGGCCCGGCGCGCGACCAAGCATCGGAGGTGCGTGGTGGACCGGTGTCCGTGGCCCACACGCTGAGTCAGGCGCTGGGACGCGATCTCGTCGTGGCAACTGCCAGGACCCGGGCATCGGCTGGCGGCTTCGTCAGCATGCAAGCTCTGGCGGCAGCACTTCTGTCGGAATACCCAAAGGACCAGCGGCTTTTTGAAGTGACAGAGATCAGGTGGGGTCGCTCGCGCTGGCAGTTGCGCGCTGAAACGCAGCTATCGCCTTTCATCGGCCGCGAGATGCAGCTGCAGATTCTGAATAAGGCTTGGCATGACGCGTCCAGTGGCGAAGGCCAGACAGTTTTCGTGGTTGGCGATCCCGGCGTCGGCAAGTCGCGCGTCACCCATGAATTCGTTGGCGCCATCCCTCATGATGATGCCGAGAATCTGGAAGTAGGCGCGTTGGAAACTGACCTGGGCGGCGGCTTCGTAGTTGTTCGGAAATTGCTGCAGGCTCTGTTCGGCGTGGGCGACACCGAAGCCCCGGCTATCGCTATCGACAAGGTGCTGGCCACGCAGAGCGCGCAGGGCTTCGATGAGCGTCTCCTCGATCCGATCATGGCAATCATGGAGCTGCCCGTTCGGGGCTCGAGTTGGGCCAACATTTCCGGCCAGGAGCGATCCCGGCGCATGCAGGAGGCGGCGGTCGAATTTCTGTTGTTCCTTGGTCGTACGAAGCCCGTCGTTCTCCTGGTCGAGGACCTCCATTGGATAGATGCCGAGAGCGAGGGAGTCCTGGTGCGGCTGGCGCAGGTAGTGCCCACCGTCCGCTGCCTGATTATCCTGACCTGCCGGCCGGACTACGATCGCAGTGCCTTCGCCGCTGCGGGACCCTCCGAAATACGCCTGCCGGCGTTCAGCACGGCCGAAGCAGCAGCACTTCTTGACCATTTGGTCGGCAGGGACCCGGAGCTCAAGAGGCTGCGCGGCGCAGTCTCGGATGCGTGCAAGGGCAATGCACTGTTCCTGGAAGAGACCGTCCACGCACTCGCCGAGACCGGCAAGCTGGAAGGGGAGCCGGGCCGCTACCGGCCTTCGGGCGAGGTCGACGAGATCGTCGTTTCGGCAAGTATTCAGACGATCATCGATGCGCGCTTCGAACGTCTCGACAAGGATGCGAAGCTGGTGGCCGAGGTCGCCTCGATCTTCGGCGGAGAGGTTCCGGTGCTTTTGCTACGAAAGATGGCGGCGCTGTCGAGCCAGCGCTTCGATGCCGCTCTCCAGAATTTGAAGAAGTCTGATCTCCTGGTCGAGCTCCAAGTTTTTCCTGAGGCTTCCATTCGCTTCAAGCACGTCCTCATCCGAACTGCTGTGTCAGGTCGTATCGTATCGTCTGCGCTCATCGAGCTTCACAGTAATGCGCTCGCCGAACTGAAGGCTTACTACGCAGACAGACTTGAGGAGCACAGCGAGCGCCTGGCCAGACACGCGCAACAGGCCCATCTTTGGGACGAAGCCGTCGGCTACCTGCTGATCTCGGCACGTAAGGCGATCAGGAGGTCGGCACACGCCACCGCGCTCGAGCAGTTGGACCTTGGGGTTTGGCTGTTGCGGAGCAACGACGTCGCCCACGCCGATGAGCAAGAGATCGAGTTCCAGCTCGCGAGGGGCGTGGCTCTCATGGCCGCTCGCGGTTGGGGCGCGACCGAGGTGCTCGCCGCGTTCGAGCGTGCCGAGGAACTTTGCGACAGAATCGGCGACCAAGCGCGTCTATTCACGGCCCTGCGCGGGAGAGCACAATATTACATGCTCAGCGGTAAGCCAGCAGCGGCGCAAGAGCTGGCTTGCCGATGGGCTGGCGTGGTTAAGGACGACAGCGATCCCGGTCTTGTGATCGAGACCGAGCACATGTTCTGGACCAACAATTTCTTTCTCGGGGAGACGGCGGCCGCCTACAGCCATGCGGAACGTGCCATCGGCCTCTACGACCCCGACCGCGATCATTACCTGACATACAAGTACTCCGGTCATGACCCGGGTGTCTGCTGCCGCTGCTTCGCGGGATTGTCAGCCTGGCTCGCCGGCGAGCCGGATAAGGCCCGGCTGCGGTGCCAGGATGCAATGGGGCTCGCCGAACGTCTTGAGCATCCGCTGAGCTTGGCCGTTGCGTATTGGGGGACGAGTTACCTCCACATGTTTGCAGGCGACCCTGAGGCCGCGCTTCGGGCGGCGGAAAGCGAACTACAGATCGCAGAGAAGTTCCAATTGCCGCTCATTGTCGGCCAAGCCGCGTTTCAGGTCGGATGGGGGCAATTCCGGCTTGGAGAACGGGAGGCGGGCCTGCGCGGTATGGAGGAAGCCATATCTGCAATTCGCCGGACTGGTGCTGAAATGGGTCTACCCTATCTCATCGGTCTATACGGCGAAGCGCTCGGTGACAGTGGGAGGCTGGACGATGCTCGGGAGTCGGTTGAAGCTGCCCTTGAGCTGGGCCGCACCAACGGGACCTATTTCCAGCTCGCCGAAGTGCTTAGGATCGAAGCCTGTATCCGCGAAAAGAGCGGTGGCGGACCTGACGAGATCGAGCAGATGCTCCACAAGGCCGCGAATGTCGCCACCTTGCAGCGTTCCGCGATTGGTCAGCTCCGTATCGCGGTGGAACTTGCTCGCAGTCTTCGAAGGCGCGGAGAAGTCGACGAAGCGCGTGAACTTATCGCGCCTCACGGCGAGCTGGTCGGCAAGCTCGACGATAGCCCGGATGCGCACGCGGCGCGTGAGTTGTTCTAGCGAGCGTGGCTACGTGACGCGTGCCCAGCAACCACGCCGCCCGCCACTGCGGCTGAATGGGCGTTCTCTAGCCCGAACTCTCCAAGGCCGTGAACCCTGCACGTTTGGTGCAAAGGTTTTGAGGCTCACTATTTCGATAGGTTAGCGGTCACGGAATCTTTCGAAACTTGAGCGGATCGCTCGCTTGGCGATGCGAAGCCAAAATGAGCCGAATAACAAACCGTTCCAGCATGCACAAAATAGCCCGCCACCTTGGGTAAAAGGTGGCGGGCTCCGAAGACGCCAGCAGAGGGACATTAGCTGACGAAGAGGGAACTTTCTGCGGAAAAATTAGTTGCATCTAAAATAAAAAACCCGCCACATTTCGGCAGCGGACCAGGGGATTGTCGGACGTGTCTCCTCTTGACGACTAGGTGTGCCGCTCCAGAATCCTATCTGACGAAGGAAATTCCCGTGGCTTCGACCGCAGCGTTGATCTGGTATCTAGTAATAGCCGGCCCGCAGGGCGGCATGGTCCTGCTGCCCAGCACCTTCGACAAGCGTGAACAATGCGCTGCCGCCATCGCCGAATATCAGAAGCAGCCAACGCCGGCCGGTTGGTCGCTGCAGTGCGTCCCGAGCGCCTCACCCTTTGCCGACAATGGGTCGGCCGAGTAAGGAACGTCGCAGCGGCGGCCTGGGGCCAGGCTGCTTGCACCCCTATAAGTCGAACAGGTCGTCCCTCACCTCAGATCGGGCCGGTTATTTCGTGGGTTGCCGACGCGTCGTGGCCACGACCGTCCGCCTAATGGCCGACGCGCCCAGGGGCGGCACATCGATCGTTGATGGCCGCATTCACCGCTTGCACAGTCGCGCCACTAGGCCGCGAAAACCTAACGGCAACCAAACCGTTTGAATATCGATCCGATCTGACGCGAATGCGCTGTGTCTCAAGAAATGCTCCAGTCCTTTCCGATCAAATGTTTGCCGGGTTTCAGGACCAATGAATTGCAACCACCTCATGGAAGAGCAATCCGTCGCATAGATCGACATTGCTCCGCCCGGACGTAGAACCCTTCGGGCTTCCGCGAGGGCGGTTCCAATCGGCGAACAGAAATAGATCACGTTGACGGCTAGAACCTTGTCAACGGAGGCGCTTTCCAGTGACAGCCTCTCGAAGGTGCCGTGGATCAGTTTCAGCTTTCCATGTTGAATTGCGGCTCGGTTTCGCGCTTGGGCCTGCCTAAACATCGTAGGCGACCGATCTACCCCCGTAATCGTACCGCCCCGCACAAGTTGGGACATTTTCTTAAGCGCCAAACCCGGCCCAAATCCTATTTCGAGCACGTCATCCTGTTCGGCAATTTCCAATAGTTCGATGGCCCGCTCATTGGGGAGGTGGTTTATTAGGCCCATGACTGCCCCGGTCAAACGCCCGCATGCGCCCTCCGGCATGGAAAACTGCTGCGCGATAAAGTTGTGCAGGCCTGTGCCTTCAAGGGTCTTCACGAATGACCCACGCGGCGGGGCCAGAGGGATGTGCGGACTAGGGGTGCCTGCAAGCGCGAGGCCGGAGTCCCCGCTGCATCTGTCGATCCTCGGAACCAATGGCATTACGGGCGACTCATGAGCTGTTTCATCTAACATTTGTTGGTTGCTTCCGGTTAGAGTCCGACAAAGATCATCCGTGTTTGGCAGGTCAATGATCGCCACCGTCTGTCTCCTGGAATCGTCAAACGCGCTTCCTTTGCGGTGCTAAGCTTTGTGCAACTTGACAGCCCGCCGCCTGCGGTTGAGCGGGCAGCGAGCCATTGGTTTCGGCAGGTGGAGGCCCACCGGGCAGCAAAGTGCCGTTCGCTGCCGACGCTGATAGTTAGCTGGGTTTACCAGCATCGGCGACTTACGGATTCGTAAACAGAAAACTGGACGGCAACGGGGTCTGCGCATGGCTGGTGGACGTCTTGACGAGCTAGCGGAAAGTCGGTTTCCAATCACGGTTCCGCTCCCTCTGCTGGCCCTCGTAGTCAGGAATTACAGTGAAGAACAATGGACGGCTATCCCGGCCCACGGCCTGACAATCCGAACAGCCGAAGAGCCCGACCATAATCCCAATGCATCGAGCCATGGTTGGGGCCGAGCCGGTCGATCAGCGTCTGGATGTCGAGCTTTGTCGATTTGCAGCACATAGGATGCCCGCAATTGGCATACATGGTTTCACGGGCTGCCAGGGTGTCGGCAAGGGTCTTCTGAGGCATGGCGATCTCCCGTTGAAGGGGTCGCCGCAATCTGATCTCGAACGCGCCTGCAAGAGCCAATGAGCGCTAATCTGCCCCGTCAACAATGATGGCATTGCAAGTCATGCTCTGCAGGCGAAGCGGTAGGATTTCCTGATAGGCCGGCGACCGATACCAGGCTTCGGCAGCCGCCCGAGAAGGAAATTCTATGATTACAGTTCGCCCGAAGGGCCACGCACCTTCGATGATTGTGAACTGTCCGCCGCGGACAATAATTTTGCCTTCGAACGCAGCCAACGTGGGCATGACCACCTTGCGGTAGGCTTCGAACTTTGCCTGATCGTGTAGATTTTCCTGGAAAACGACGAACGCACGCATGCCCGAACCTCAGACTGCACTGACAGTATCGGCGGATTTCAGACATCCAGACCGTAAGTGGTGGTCGGCCGGCCTTGCCATCCTTCATTCTGATGCTTCGCAGACATTAGCACGAGCGCATATCTTCACCAAGCTCCGCCGGTCAGGCCCGGGCAATGGCTGGCCTACGAGGTCGAGCAAGGCGGCAGGTGCGGCAGGCGTGTGTTCAGAGTTCATAGATCTCTCACACTCGGCGACAGTCGCGAAAAGATGCATGGTAAGGTCGGCATAGGCTGGCTTACAAAATCAGGAGCAGTCCGCGAGGTAGAACGAACGCTAGACATATGCGGGTGCCACGGTGCCGTTTGGCAACGATACGGTCGTCGTCGCGCAAATAGAAGGTGCGACGTCACTCAGGTCTAAGCATTGATCGACACTTCACGCGACCGGGACGACGTAGTTGAGAGCCCGCCGGCCGCCGTCGATGAAGAACGTAGCGGCCGATCACCGCGTCGAACGGTCGGTCGAACGAGAGTGCCGCGGGATCGCCTTAACGAAAGCTGACATTCTGGATCGGATGCTCTGTCGCGCGCCGCTCCGCCGCCGCAAGGTTGCCGCTGGCCGCCGCAACCCTGGTCGCTGTGATCGCTGGCTACAGCGCTGCCGAGCGTCTACGAGAAACGAGCCTCTCACCCTTCTTTGACGCGGATCAAGGTCAAGTGCTGTCGCCGCTTTATGAAACTCGGTCAAAGGAGTTTGCCATGACCAAGCTGAATGGCCTTACTGAGAAATTCCGGCATATCCGGCTGTTGCTTGCCCGTGAAAAGGGCCATCCGGAAGGTGACAGCCAAGAGGGCTATGACGTGCTGGCTCCGTTGACCGGCGAAGGCCGAATCGATGCCGAGGAATGGAAGTTGCACAGAGCCTCCTGCCGTGTTCGCAGGTTTCGAACCGGCGAGGAAGATGTGATCGGCCGGCTAAGGCGCAAGCCCGGAGGACAGTGGTATTTCGACTATGCCGAAGGCGATCGCGACGACGAGATCGGCTTCCATCTTGGCGACGAACGCTTCGTGACCGGTGAATATGTGTCGATCGAACGCAACGGCGACATGCACACTTACCAGGTGGCACGGGTGGAACAGCCTTGACGCCTCGGGGCCAAGCTCCCTGGGAGTAGACCATGTCGCGACGCATCCTGATTGTGGTCGGTCATCCCGACCCGTCCCCGGACCGACTCTGCCGCGGTCTCGCCAACGCCTATGGCGAGGGCGCGGAAAAGGCGGGGCATGCCGTTTGCCGGGTCGATCTGGCAACGCTTGATTTCCCAATGCTGCGGACGATGCAGGAGTTCGAACACGGTGCGATTCCCGACGAACTGAAGGACGCAGCCGAAGCGATCGTCTGGGCTGAGCACATCGTCTGTGTCTTTCCGCTGTGGCTCGGAACCATGCCGGCTCTGCTCAAGGCATTTCTCGAACAGGTCATGCGGCCAGGAACGGCCTTTGCCTACCCGGACAAAGGTGGCGGCTTCACCAAGGCACTGCTTCGCGGACGCTCCGCGCGCGTCGTGGTGACGATGGGCATGCCATCCGTTCTTTACCGACTATGGTTCCTCGGTCACGGTATCGCCGGCATACGGCGAAGCATCCTGCATTTTGTAGGCATCACTCCGGTGCGCGAGACCTTGTTCGGCATGGTCGCGGGCACCAGCGATGCGACCCGCGCGAGGTGGATCCGGCAAATGCGCGGACTGGGGGAACGGGCAAGATAACGCTCGTTGATGTTAATCACGGCACCAGCACGGCGGCGCCGGTCAACCTCCCTTCCCTCAGATCGTCCAGCGCCTGATTGGCCTGTTCCAGCGGATAGACCTTGGTATGCGTGCGAACTTGCGCGCGCTTTGCAATGGGAAAGAACTCTTCCGCATCGCGGCGCGTCAGGTTTGCCACCGATACAAGTTCACGCTCTTCCCATAGTAATGTGTAGGCCATCGCTGGAATGTCACTCATGTGAATGCCGCCGCAAACCACCCGGCCACCCTTGCGGACGGCACCGAGCGCGATCGGGACCAGGTCACCCACAGGTGCAAAGATGATCGCGGCATCGAGTTGCACGGGCGGTGATTCATTCGAACTGCCGGCCCAGGCCGCACCGAGCGAGCGCGCAAATTCCTGTGCTGGCTTGTCACCGGGTCGGGTGAAGGCAAATATCTCACGACCTTGCCAGATCGCGATCTGGGCGACGATATGCGCGGCGGCACCGAAGCCGTAAATCCCGAGCCGCTTGCTGTCACCGACTTTCTTCAGGCATCGCCAGCCGATCAGGCCAGCGCAAAGCAATGGCGCCAGCGATACGGGGTCCACGTCCGGGTCCAGATCGAAGGCGAATTGCGTGTCGGCAATGACATGGCTGGCGAAGCCGCCGTCGCGCGTATAGCCCGTGAAATCTGGCTGATCGCAAAGATTTTCATTCTCGGCGAGACAGTAAGGGCAATGTCCGCAAGTGCGCCCCAGCCAGGGCACGCCCACTCTGCGCCCGATCCTGGAACGCGCGACGCCCTTGCCAACAGAATCGATGATGCCGACGATTTCATGACCCGGGATGAGTGGCAGTTTTGGATGAAGCAGGTCCCCATCAGCCACATGCAGATCGGTCCGACAGACCGCGCATGCCTCGACCTTTAGCCTGATCTCGCCCACCCCAGGCATCGGATCGGGCCTATCGACCAGTTTCAAAGGGGTGCCGACGCTTTCGAGCATCATTGCTCTCATGACGCGCTCCATACGCCGCGGAAAACAAACGCCGAGGCCGCCCAGTCAGCCTGTTTCGTCGAGCCAGCGTTCGGCCCAGCCGTTGACTTTGCCTTCGGTCGTAACCTTGCCGTCGTGCGGCGGCCAAACCGATAGGATCAGCGATCCCGGCGAGCTTTGCGACAGTCGCAGGCCAAAGGGTTGCCAGGTTCGAGGCCTATGGATGGACAGTGAATTCGACCCACATGCCGGCTCCATAGTGACCTGGTACGTTGCAGATAAGCAGGTATTTTCCAGCCTTCAGTTCGACGGTCAATGCGCCTGATTTGCCGGGATCGAGCTCCGAAACCTCACCCTTGTCGCCAGCTCTGTCTTCGTCGACCCGGTTCTCGGCCTCAAGGTAGGGAAGCGGCTTGCCGGGATCGGCAAGGTACATCACGATCATTTCGTGGATGGTGTCCTTGGAGTCATTTTTCACATTGAATGTGACCTGCCCGGCCTTCACAGTACCCGGCGAAGCCGTGATGCCCATAGTCGCCTTTGCGAGATCGAGTCCCGGCACCGCATAGGCGAGACCCATAGGCATCTCCATGCTCGCGCCTTTGTCCCACAGCGAAATCTGGACAAGCGCCGCAGCCTGGACGGCGCCCGCACTGCCGGCCACGAGCATTGCGGCAGCAAGCCCGAGCGCTGCTCTCCTCGATATTGTTCTCATGGTGATCCTCTTTCAGGACGGCAGCGGAAGCGCTCTACATCCCGACCGTCATCCTGCTCTTGGCATCACCCGCCGTCCTTGCGCCAGATCAAACTGACCGGCGCAAGCATGATCGGCGCCGCCGATGCAAATGTCGGCGGTTGTCAGGTTGAATTGGCAATGTCGGACCGAAATCTACCCAGGGCACGGCGATCGGGAAAACCGGCTTGGTACCCTAAGGCTCCCTTTGCTGCTCAGCCAACGGCTATTGACCCGTATCAAAGCTGCCAGCCCTGTCTTCCTGTCTAATGCCTCCCATCAGAGCCTTCGAATTTGGGAGAGCATCATGACTACTGCCGGAATCAACGTCCCTATCCCTGGACTCAAGGCGTTCGCCGATGTCCTGTCCCGGAAGCGGTTTTTCGTCAGTCACGGTCACAACGGTGACCATCGAGGCGCGTTCGAGAAACGCCTCCAGTCCGTGCCCCGCCCCTGTAATCAACCAAATCTGTGCCATATCGAGCTTCCTCAAGGCTGCTGAACCTGCACGATTGCGCCGGGGGTGTTGGGTGCGCCCTCGCGGATGCCCAGGTAACGGCGGGCAACCGGCACATCGCCCTGTACGATCTGGCGGATCGGACCGGTCGTGTTGACCACGGCCGAACCCGTCGGATTGGTCATGAAGCTGGCAAGCGGCTCCACAGTGCCGCTCCCGTCGGGGTTTGCCGACAGCACCAGCTGGTAGGGATGCTTCGGCAGAAGCCCCGTCACTCCCGCTTGCAAGATCTGCGTGAGGCCCTGGTCGAACAACGCGACGGTCGTGAGCGCCTTTCCTCCCGCGCCCAAAATGAGCTTCGTTTTGTTTGCGTCCCGCATCGCTCAGCGCTCATGGTGACTCGCCGAAATACTTGGCATGCAACTGCTCGACGAGCCCGCGCTCATGTGCGCCCAGAATTTCGACCGTCAGCCGCCTGGTCAAGGGACTGTTGCGTGCAAGACCGAAGCCGTACTTATCCGGCTCGAAGAGGCCTCCGATGACACTGACCCGTTCTTCGGGGTGCGTATGCGCATAATATTCGAGCACGGGCGCATCGCCGACGATCGCGTCGATTCTGCCGTCACGCAAAGCCGCTACCGCTTCCTCGATGTTCGGGAACGATTGCCGGTCGAAACCGGAGTTGCGGGCAAAATCCTCCGACACACTGCCGGTGAATACCCCGACCGACTTGCCGGGAAGATCGGCAAGGCTGTTGACCTGGTTGGTCAATGAAAGGGTGGTCATCACGCTCGTTACGGATGAGGTGACATAGGCGAGCACAGCAATCCCGAATATTAGCCACAAGCCCTGCCATACCCGTCCAATCCAACCGAAAACATTCTTTCGGCCAGATGCTTTGCCTGAGGCAACTGACATGATCGAGAAAAAGCTCTCCGCTATTCCGTCACGCCATCGACGCGGAAAGGCGGGATCAAACTTCCGGTCGAAGATGGTCAGCGATACGGTCGCCGCCGCGATGACAAAGGCGAGCCACGCATAGGCGCGAAGGAAGCCTGCGTCCCTCAAACCCGCCACAACGTCCAGGAATCCTGTGCCTTGATGCTCGTTGACCATGATCCTCTGTCCGGCATCGAACCACGGATGAGTGAAATCGATCCGCTGCGCCCGGCCTTGTGTAATAGTGAGATTGGTGACGGCAACGTCGATCTCGCCGTTTGCCGCGGCGTCGATCAGGGCACTAACCGTCGGGTAGGGGCGGTACCGGCTTTGCAAGCCCTGCGATGCCGCGATCGACTCCCAGAGTTCGACCGCCATTCCGGTGAAGCTACCTTTCTCCTGTATGACAAATGGCGGGCTGAGATAGAGGCCGACGCCGACTGGCTGTTTGGCTTGAGGCGTTTCCTGCCCAAGTGGACTGCTTACGGCCAGCAGGCTGAACAACACGGCTAGGCAGAGAGCGTTCCTCGACATGAAAGAGTTCCCGCCTGCGGAAGCATTGACGAAATCGTCCCCTCCGGCCTTTCTCGAGACAATGGCCTGAGAGAACGCGCATTACCGAATCTATAACAAGCCGGGTGCGCGATCCGAAATCATGAATTTGTGTCCCGTTTCCGATAGATACCGTCTAGCTTGGGAGGAGACAGCGAAGCGATCTGAGCCGACGGAAGCCACGGGCGTAGTATTCGGTGAGGTCGCGCAAAGGCTTGGAGCTCCGGTCGTGTGTCACAAGAGGCTGGGGTTCGCACTACATTTCGACCGTCGCAGGTATGTCCACTTGGAACAGCGCTTCGAATGTCGCCGTCCGGGCCCAAACCGCGACCTCCGGAGTCCTCGCTTGCGATGTCTGCTTTCAGAACGCGGCGAAGCTGATCTCTACGACCGACATGCTGAAGGGTTTCGGGTGCCGTCCGGCGTCGTCTAATCGCAGCCGATAATGCAAGCCCTTTTTGCCGCACGAAGTGTCGTATGCCGGGAGCATGGTCGTCTTCGCAGTCGATATGATGTCGCTGCATGATGGGTCTCCACGGAACGGCCCTTCCACTGTACGAAGCGCACGCGTCAAGATGGCTTGACGGTGCAACGCCTGTTCTCGGAATGGGCCAGCTCACGTCCCGGCAGGGACGTCTCGGCGCAATCGACGGTAAAAACTTATGCTGTAGGTCGTCCGACTGAACAGTTCACTCGATTTCAGCATGGCATGCATGATGACCGCCAGCTTCCGGACCGCGTTCACGCGGATCGTGCCTGGCGTGAACCTCAAAAGGGCAAGAGCAACGGAACCAGGATCACGCTCACGATCAGGACGATGACGGAGAAGGGAACGCCGATGCGGACAAAGTCCCCAAACGAGTAGCGCCCCGGCGCAACCACCAGCGTGTTCACGGGCGAGGAAACAGGCGTCATGAAGGCTGTCGAAGCCGCCAGCGCGACGGTCATGGCGAATGGATAGGGGGACACACCCAATTCATGGGCCACAGCAAGGGCGACTGGAGCCATCAGCACCGCGGTTGCCGTGTTTGAGATGAACATACCCAGAGCAGCCGTGATGGCGAAGAGCATTGCAAGGACAATGCTGTTTCCGGCCCCGGCGGTGAGATTCTTCAGGCCTTCCGCCGCCAGGTCGACGCCGCCAGTTCGCTCCAAAGCGACAGAAAACGGCAACATGCCGACGATCAGGATGATCGTTTTCCAGTCGATTGATCGATAGGCGCTCGCGAAGTCGACGCAGCCGAGCATACCCATGAGAAGGCAGCCGATGAGGGCCGCTTGCACATTCGGCACGATGCCACTGACCATCAGGCCGATGACGAAAAGGAGACAAATCACCGCGTGCAATGACTTTCCTGGGACTGGAAGCCGTTCCTCGATCTCGACGGGCAGTTTGATGACGAGGAGATCTTTCGTATCGGTCCGATACCGCTCGATTTCCTTCCAGGGTCCGATCACCAGCAACGTATCACCGGTATTGAGTCTCTCGGCCAGGAGATTGTCCGTATGCGGGCCGTCGCCGCGGTTCAGGCCGACAGCCGTTACCCCGAACTGCGTCCGCAGCTTGGACTCCACCACCGTCTTGCCGATGAGTTCCGACGTCGGCGGCACGATGGCCTCAGCCATGCCGAGCTCTTGCGATCGATCCGCAAAATAGCCGCCGCTCAATTGCAAATCCTCCAGGACCATCCGCGCCTGGAGCTCCTTGAATTTACTGCCGGGAGCCGTTAGGTCGATCAGGAGAATGTCGCCAGCCTGCAACTCTGTCTTGACGGTAGGCCTGAGAATTTCCTTTCGGAACTTATGACTGCGCTCGATCGCCAGAATGTTGGCACCAGACGTGCTTCGCAAGTCCAACTGCTCCAAATTCTGTCCGACCAAGGGAGAACGGTCGGAAATTTTCACTCGTCGCTCTCGATGAGCAAGCTTGTATTCCTCCACCCACGTCCCGAAGGTCGCCTGTTGGGGCGTCTTCTGCTCGTTTTCGACAGGCAGCCAGCGTCGGGCAAAGATCATGTATACGATCGCAAGACCAAGAACCGGAAGGCCAAATGGTGTGAAGCTGAAGAAGCCAAAGCCTGGCACACCGTGCCGCTCGAGCTCACTGTTGACGACAAGGTTGGGCGCGGTGGCCACGAGTGTCATCATGCCGCTGATGAGGGCAGCGAAGCTGAGTGGCATCATCAGCCGTCCCGGGCCTATGCCGGTGCTTTGCGAAATACGCACTACGACGGGAATGAAAATCGCGGTTACCGCCGTCGAACTCATTGTGGCGCCCAGCGAGCAGACGACCAGCATGAGGAGCACGGTCAGCCGGACTTCGCTTGATCCCGCTCTTGCAATGAGCCAGTCGCCGAGCCGCTGGGCGACACCTGTCCGCACCAATCCGTCGCCGATGATAAAGAGAGCCGCGATGAGGACGATATTCGGATCGCTGAAGCCCGCCAGCGCCTCTCCGATCGACAGCACGCCGGTAAAAGGGAGTGCCACCAGCATGATAAGCGCGACGGCGTCCAGCCTTGGCCTATTGACCGCGAACATGACAATCGCGGAGACCAGTAGGGCGAGGACAAGCGCGAGTTCTGCATTCATTTTGCGTCCCTGTTCAACGGCAACCAACCTGCGCAGGCGACTACCTCAATTGAAGGCAGCTTGATTCGTTCTGGCGGACGGTCGCGGAATGGAAGGCATTCCTTCGGTGGAAAGCTATCCGAGAGTCAGGATCCCCACCAGCAGGGTCGCAGAAGTCTTCCATAAGCTGGCCCATTTGAGGCGCTCGCGGCGTTCCTCACGCTTCGGGCTTGGACTGGAAGCCATGACCTGCCCCATGACGCTGTTGCCGGCCGCATCCAACGGTGGCGCGAAGGTGCCCAGCCCCGCCCTTGCAGGGACCTGCGATCATGAGAATTGTGATCTTTCGGGCCCTTCGCCTGGCCAGTCTTCCCTCATCTGTTTTGGCTGAAGTCAAATATGACACCGAGCTACGCTGCGTATACACCGCACCAAGAGAAGACTACCTACAATCACAGATGCCTTACCGTATCGGAACTGCGGAGACTGATACGTCAACATGCAGGCCAGTCGGATCTCCCGCGTTGCCGACAAAGCCTCCCGAGATTGGAAGGGCCTGCGAAGCTTCGCGGGTCACCCCCACGCGGATCAGGTTGGCGCCTGCGACCAGCCCGTTGGTCGGGTCGTACTCGACCCAGCCGGCGCCCGGAAGATAGACACCGCACCAGGCGTGCGTACCACCGCCTCCGCGGGTCGTGCCGGAGGTGTCATCGTAGAGGTACCCGGTGACGAAGCGGGTGGCCAAGCCGAAGCTTCGCAGCGCTTCCATCATCAGGACAGCGAAGTCGCGGCAGGTACCGGTGCCGAGCTCGATTGTCTGCACGGCTGTCTGCGTGCCTTCCTCGTGGCGGGCGCCGTAGCGGAACTGCTGCTGGATGGCGCGAGTCATCGCCTCCAATACCTTCAACGTGTTCGTGCTGCCGGCCTCGGCGACCGTGCGACGCGCCCAGGCCTCAACCTTGCGGTCCGTGTCCGGCATTTGCAGCCCGGTCAGACGCCCAAGATCAGCAATTTCGCTTTGGTTGTAAGAGAGCGGGAACTTTTCAGCCGCGGTCTCAAGGCTGTACTGCGGGAGTAGCGGGCCTTCGGGATGATGCGTCAGATCCAGCGTCGAGATGATGCTTAGGCGCTTGGTCCTGAGCGTTTCGGGCCATTCGACGAAACAGATGGAATTGTCGAATGTGTCGTGCTTCCAGTAGATGGAGGCTGGCTCCGGCTCCATCTTGAGATCGGCGTGATGCAGTCTCAAGTCGTGACTGTCGTCGGGCCGCACCATCAGCCGGTGACGCAAAAGGCCGACCGGATTGCGGTAGGTGTACTCGGTCGTATGGACAATCTTGATTCGCGCCATTTCGCGTCCGTCCAGCTTCCGAATGGTCTATTCGGTTCTGATTTCTGCGTAGAGGTATTTCGCGGCACAGCCAAGGCGACCGATCGGAAGCAACTACACCGCAAAGGATAAGGGCCCGATGTCCGGTTCGTTCTCTGGCGCAACCGCGACCGTCTGCCTGGCCGCTCGGAACGTCGGCTTTCAGGAAACGGCATGCGCGCCCTCAATGACCGAGATGAGGCGCACAGCTGCCGTTCACGTCGCGGCAGAAGCAGATCCGGTTTGGGGGCCAGAAGCGGAAGTTCGCTTCAGCGTCGACCGGCGCCGATCAGCCCTGCATGATGGAGTGCAGGATGGCCTGCATGTGCTCTTCCAGGTCGAGTTCGCCCCGTGCCTCAACGGTCAATAGGTAGTCGGCCTTGGCCCGGCGATCGCCTCGGCTGGTCGTAGAATAAGAACAGATGGCCAGCAATGCTTGCTCTTCATACCGCCAGCGACCCGTTTTGGATCGGGCCTGATGTGCTACACGCGGTGGGGCATGCGTTCCAGGATGGCACGGTCATCAATCTGCAAGGATGGAACTCTGCAAATGCTCGGAATCTCTTCGCTGAGCACACGATTTATTCGATCGTTCTCGAAGTGCCGGACGACGAACTGCTAAAGGGCTCGGCCGGCAACCGCATCGGTGTGTGGGCCGTTGCGACACTCGCCCCCGACGCGGGCGGTTGGCGCTCGATCAATCGTGTCGGATTGCCGATGATCCATCCCCTGTTCACACAGTTCGACGAGGACCATGGCAACAGGCTCAACGCCGGCCCCGCCGACGACTTCGCCACCCATGGGGAGCGAACCACCAGCGCCGTCGCAGAGGTCGTTGCGACCAGTGGAACCTCAGAGGATCCGAAGGGCTATAGCACAATGGTCGCCCGTCGCTTCTTCCCGAACATCCTGTCTTACGAAGTCGGCTAGCAGGCGACATTCGGGTTTGGCGGATGGAACGGGCGTTCACTTTACCGACAATGCTCCCGATGTGATGTTCAGCATCGCGGCCAACACACCCGTCCGTCTGGGTATCGGTAAGGAATCCGTGACGTCGAAACCGTCGACCCTTGGGCCTAGTGGAACGCTTTTCGATCCGCTCGGCCTTCGCACTTCTCATCTACGGTTTGCAGCCGTCCTCGACAAGGAGGTCACGCCGGCCATTGCGTTCTGTCTATCGTACGAATATGCTTATTGTACGATCGTTCAACAAGCACATTCGCAAAGCCCCAATGACCTGTAATCCTCGCTACGAAATCCTGTTCGAGCCGATGCGGATCGGGCCAGTCACCGCGCCGAACCGCTTCTATCAAGTGCCGCATGCTAGCGGCATGACCAACGCGCTGCCACGGGTGCGCGCGGCCTTTCGCGAGGCCAAGGCCGAGGGCGGATGGGGCGTGATCTGCACCGGGGCCTGTTCGATCGACCCGAGCTCGGACGACTCGCCGCTGCCTTTCGCCACAATGTGGGACGACAACGACATCCACGCGCATGCGCTGATGACGGAGGCGGTTCATCGCCATGGCGCGCTTGCTGGCGTGGAGCTGTGGCACGGCGGCGCATCGGTGATGAACCGGACAAGCCGCCTGCCGCCGCTGTCGCCGTCGGGAATTCCCTGGATGGCCACCCATGTCGGCTTCATGGGCAATTTGCGGCCGAAGACGATGGACAAGGCCGACATGCGCGAGGTCTTGAGGTGCCAGGCCGAGGCGGCGCGCAAGGCGCGCACGGCCGGCTTCGACATCGTCTATGTCTATGCCGGTATGGGCTATCTCGGCTACGAGTTCCTGCTGCCGGAATACAATCATCGCACCGACTGTTATGGCGGGCCGATCGAGAACCGGGTGCGCTTCGTGCGCGAGATGATCGAGGTCACCAAGGAGGCCGTCGGCAAGGATTGCGGCGTCGCCTTGCGGGTAAGCCTCGAGGAACTGCGCGGCCGGCCCGGCCGCAACCAGCCCTCCGAGGCGCACGAGCTGGTCGAATTGCTGGCCGACCTGCCGGACCTGTTCGACGTCAAGATGGATTCCAGCCCGACAGACTGTTCGGCGTCGCGCTTCACCGGCGAAGGCAGCCATGAGCCGGTGATCGACTTCGTCAAGTCGCTGACCAGGAAGCCGGTGGTTGGTGTCGGCCGTTTCACCTCGCCCGACACCATGGTCTCGCAGATCCGGCGCGGCGTGCTGGACTTCATCGGCGGCGCGCGGCCTTCGATCGCCGACCCTTTCCTGCCGAACAAAATCCGCGAGGGCCGCGAGGCGGAAATCCGCGAATGCATCGGCTGCAACATCTGCATTTCGAGCTGGCATGACGGCGTGCCGGTGCGCTGCACCCAGAACCCGACCGCCGGCGAGGAATGGCGGCGCGGCTGGCACCCCGAGCGTGTCGAACGCGCCGGTAGCCCGGAGCGGATTTTGATTGTCGGCGGCGGGCCGGCGGGGCTCGAATGCGCGCTGACGCTCGGCCGCCGCGGCCATGAGGTGATGCTTGCCGACAGCAGCCGGAGCTTCGGCGGGCGGCTGACCTTCGAGAAGACGCTGCCCGGCCTGTCGGCCTGGAACCGCGTCGTCGACTACCGCCTCGGGCGCCTCAACGAGATGAGCAATGTCTCTCTCTATCCGGAGAGCGTCTTGGGCGCCGACGAGATCATCGACCTAGCGCCGGACCGCGTGGTGCTGGCGACCGGCGCGCGCTGGACCGACATGCTCTATTCCTCGCTGGAGATCCCGGTCGGCCGGCTAGACCATCCCGATGTGCTGACACCGGACGACATCGCCGGCGGCCGGCTCCCGCAAGGACCGACCCTGGTCTTCGATTTCGACAATTACACAATGGGCGGCGTCCTCACCGAGCATCTGGCGGCACAAGGCATTCCGGTCAGCTACGTGACCCCGGCCGGCCAGGCGTCCGCCTGGACGATCATGACCAACGAGCTGCCGCTGGTGCATCGTGCGCTGGCACGGCGCAAGGCACCGGTGACGACGCTGCATCTCTTGAAATCCTTCGACGGCGAGACCGCGACGCTGGCGCATCTGTTTACCGGCGAGGAGGTCCGCGTGGCCTGCCGCTCGGTGCTGATCGTCGGGCTCAGGCTGCCGCGCGGCGAGCTGTTCGAGGCGCTGACACAGCGGGCCGACGAGCTTGCCGGCGCCGGCATCCGCAATGTCGATCGTATCGGCGACGCGCTGGCTCCGGGGGCCATCGCCCATGCGGTGCACAGCGGCCACAAGCTCGCCCAGGAGATCGGCGCAAAAATCCGCTGGCAGCCCTACCGCCGCGACACGCCGATCGTCGATCAAGTGGCGGATTTCGACATGCGGACGGCAGCCGAATAGAGCAATTCCAGGAAAAGTGTGAAAGCGGTTTCCCTAGGGAATTGCGTCAAACAGGGAGTTCTAGGCCATGGAGCGCATCACTGCACGTCGCAGACCCGGCCGCCCGCAGCGCGAGATCGGCGGCATCGAACAGCGGCCGTGGAAGCAGCTGACGCGGCCCTATGCGCCGATCGAGATCCTTTCGGCCGACCAGGTGCAGACGATTCACGAAATGGGCCTGACCATCCTCGAGGAGATCGGCATGCGGGTGCTGCAGCCGCAGGCACGCCAGTTCTATCGCGCCGCCGGCTGTGACGTCGACGAAGGCGAGATGCGGGTACGCTTCGACCGTGCCATGGTCATGGAGCGCGTCGCCATGACGCCGTCATCATTCGAACTGCAGGCCCGCAATCCGGCGAAGAACGTCAAGGTCGGCGGGAAGCATTGCATCCTATCGTCGGTCGGCGGGCCGGCCTATGTCATGGACAATGATCGCGGCCGCCGGCCCGGCACCTATGCCGAGATGTGCGACTACCTCAAACTCATCCAGTCGTTCAACGTGCTGCACCAGGAGGGTGGCGGGCCGTTCGAGCCGCTCGACCTGCATCAGAACACCCGCCATCTCGACCTCTACTATGCCGAGATCACTTTGCTCGACAAGAACTGGCAGCCGCAGGCACTTGGCCGCGGCCGCGCCATCGACGCGCTGGAAATGGTGGCGATCTCACTCGGCACGAAACGCGAAAACCTGGCGCAGGAGATGCCGGTGTTCACCGGCATCATCAACACCAACTCGCCGCTGCAGCTCGACGAGCCGATGGCCGAAGGGCTGATCGCGCTGGCCGAGCATGGCCAGGTCAATGTCATCACGCCGTTCACGCTCGCCGGCGCGATGAGCCCGGTGACGCTCGCCGGCGCGCTGTCGCAGCAGCACGCCGAGGCGCTGGCCGGCATCGTGCTGACCCAGATCGTGCGCCCCGGCGTGCCGGTGATGTATGGCGGCTTCACGTCCAATGTCGACATGAAGACCGGCGCGCCGGCTTTCGGCACGCCAGAATATACGCAGGCCGCGCAGATCACCGGGCAGCTGTGCCGGCTGATCGGCGTGCCGTTCCGCTCTAGCAATGTCACCGCCGCCAATTCAGTCGATGCGCAGGCGGCCTATGAGAGCGCCATGTCGCTGTGGGGTTGCCTGATGGGCGGCGCAAACCTGGTGCTGCATGCCGCTGGCTGGCTCGGCGGCGGGCTGACCGCATCGTTCGAGAAGTTGGTCATCGATGCCGAGATGCTGCAGATGATGTGCGCCTATTTCGATCCACCGGTGGTCGACATCGACACGCTGGCCCTGGAAGCAGTGCGCGAGGTCGGTCCGGCCGGGCACTTCTTCGGCGCCGCGCACACGATGCAGCGCTACGAGCGCGCCTTCTATTCGCCGCTGGTCTCCAACTGGGACAATTACGACACCTGGATGGAGCGCGGCCAGGTCACGGCACGCGAACGCGCCAATGTCGTCTGGAAGCGAATGGTCGCCGAATACGAGCAGCCGCCGATCGATCCCGGCATCGACGAGGCGTTGCGCGACTATATGGAACGCCGCAAGCGCGAGGGCGGCTCGCCGCTCAATTAGGAATCCCGCAACGGCCCGACCTGCGCCTCGAGCATCTCGAAGCCGGCGGCTTCGGCGGCCTGTGGCGTCACCACGCTTTCGTCGAGGCACCATTCGAGCCAGAGCCCGTCGACCAGGGCGATGAAATTGCGCGCCAGCGCCGGGGCGTCGACTTGCCTGCCGCGCGGCACGGCGACAGCGGCGATGTCCTCGGCGAGTTCCGCCCGATAGGCGTCATAGAGTTCGCGGTGCGCCGCCTTGAGCCGGGGGTTGACGGCGATCTCGCCCCACAGCGACAGCCAGATCAGAAGATTGTCACGGCTGAAGTAATCGGGCGAAAAATTGGAGTGCACAAGGGCCGCGAGCGCTGCCTCGGGCGACCAGTCGGACGTCTCGGCGCGGCGGCGCTTGGCTTCAGCGATCTGGTTGTTGACGCTGGCGTAGAGCGAGGATTTGTAGACCTCGACCAGCAGGCCATCGAGGCCTTCGAAGTGATGGTTGATCAGCCCGCGCGAGACGCCGGCCTCCTTGCAGATGCGATCGATGGTGAAGGCGCCGATGCCGCCAACCGACAGGCATCGCGTCGCCGCCTCGATCAGCATCGAGCGGCGCACATCGGCCTGTTCGCGGCTGAAGCGCGGCGGCGATTTCTTTGCGCCGCGCTTCTTTTTTGCACCTTCTGGTTGGGCTTCGCTCATAGACCTCAGCTAATCGATTGCGCCCATCCTGTCCATGAAAGCGTTATGCCTTCTTCTTGAACAGTACCGGATTGGGATGACCATCGGGATAGATGACTGGCTCGAATGCCGTCTTATGGATGGCAACCAGCGGCTGGTGGCAGATGAAGACGAAGCCGCCGGACTGCTCCATCAGATCCTCCATGCGGTTCGACAGCGCGATGCGCTTGGGCTCGTCGCTTTCCGCCACCAACTGCTGATAGCTGGTTTCGAACTCGGGGCTGTCGAAGCCGGACCAGTTGTAGACGCCGATCTGGTCGGGGCGGAACCAGACCAGGTTTTCGGAAGGGTCGACGCCGCCGGCGAAATCCATCAGCGCCAGATCGATGTTCTTGTAGCCCTCGCCTTGCGTCTTGTCGCCGACGCCCCAGAACGCCGCTTCGTCATAGGGCTGGATCTCGACCTTGATGCCCGCCTGTTCAAGGCTGGCCTGGATGATCTGCGCGGTTGCGGTACGGATGGAATCGTTCATCACCGTCAAGGTCAGCGACAGGTCGCTGACGCCGGCTTCCGTGAGCAGCGCGGCGGACTTCCCGTAGTCCGGTGCGGCGATCAGATTGCTCGCCCGGGCGAATTTGGTGCCGGGCTGCACGACGCCGGTGGAACGCTTGGTGAGATCGTCATAGACGCCGGTCAGGATCTGCCCGACATCGACGCCATATTGCACGGCCTGGCGGACCTTCGGGTCCTTGAGGCGCGGGCTCAGCATGTTGACGGTTAGCCAGACGTAGCGGGTCGACTGGGCTTCGATCACCTTGGTGTTGGCGGGCGGGCTTGCCTTGACCGCCTTGGTCGCCGAAATGGCGATCTTGGTGTAATCGAAGGCATCAGCCTCATAGGCCAGCTGGGCTGCCTGATCGTCAGCGACGATATAGATTTCGACCTTGGCGAAATCCGGCTTTGGCCCCGGCCAATCGGGGTTGGCGGTCAGCGTTACCTTCTGCTTCTGCTGCCAATCCGAGAAGAGGTATGGGCCGCAGGTCGCCGGCGGCTCGGTGGTGAACTTGCCGCCTGCCTTTTCGGTGCCGGCGCGGCTGATGATGTGGCCGCCGTAGTAGGGCAGACTGGTGACGAAGATCGGCTGGTACGGGTCCTTGAGATGGATGGTGCCGGATCTGGCATCGACGACCTCGACGCGGTCAAGCTTTTCGAACTGGTAGGCCCAGGGCGACGACAGCTTCGGATCGGCAATACGCTCATACGAGAATTTCACGTCTTCAGCGGTGACAGGGCCAAAACCGTTCGACCATTTCAGTCCGTCGATCAGCGTGAAGGCAATGGTTTTCGGATCCTTCAGCTCAAGCTTCTCCGCACCCCAGAGCGACCATGGCGAACCTTCCCTGAGATCACCAAGCCGGTTCAGCGAAACATAGATGCCGCGCATCATCACATCTTCGATGCCGCCGATCATAAAGGCGGGATCGAGCGTCTGCAGGTCGCCCTCCATGCGGATGCGCAGCGTGTCGCCGACGGCCGACCAGGCGAAACCCGGCTTCATCGCCAGGCCGGCACCCAGAGCGCCGGCCGCTTTCAGGAATGAACGTCTGTCCATGTTCCAATGCGTCATGTCAGTTTCCCCTTTTGGTTTGCGGAAGCGCGTGAGAAGGCTTCCCGTTCTTGCCCGCCTGTCTGCAGCGGGAAATGGCAGCGCACCATCCGATCAGTGCCCATCGGCCGATAGGTCGGTGCCTCGGTCTTGCAGCGATCGCGCGCGATCGGGCAGCGTGTGTGGAACTCGCAGCCCGAAGGCCGGCGGAACACACTTGGGATCTCGCCCGTGACGGCCGGGTTCTGGCTGCGCCGGCGTGGGTCGGGTATCGGCTCTGACTGGATCAGCGTCGCGGTGTAGGGATGCATCGGCGCGCAAAACACGTCCTGCGTCGGTCCGGCCTCGACCAACCGGCCGAGATACATGATGGCGAGCCGATCGCTGACATGGCGGATCATTGCCAGATTGTGGGTGACGATCATCGCGGCGAAACCGAGTTCGCGCTTCAAATCGCCGATCAGGTTGAGCACGTCGCCCTGCACCGACACGTCGAGGCCGGCGGTCGGCTCGTCGGCGAGCAGCAGATGCGGCTTCATCGCCAGCGCGCGGGCAACGCCAACGCGGCGCGCCTGCCCGCCTGACAGCTCGTGCGGGAAGCGGTCGACGAAGGAGGCCGGCAGCCCGACCAGTGCCAGCAGCGCTTTTGCCACGGCGCGGCGGTCCGGCATCGGCAGGCCCTGGATGATCTGCGGCTCGGTGAGCAGCGTGCCGATGCGCAGGCGCGGGCTGAGCGAGGCGACCGGGTCCTGGAACATCATCGCCGAGCGCCGGCGCATGGCGCGGAAATCGGCCGGCGTCCGCACGTCCCTGCCCTCGAAGACGATGCGGCCGGCCGCCGCGCGCACAAGGCCAAGAATGGTGCGGGCAAGCGTGGTCTTGCCGGAACCGGACTCACCGACCAGCCCGAGCGTCTCGCCCGGCATCAGCGACAGCGTCACGCCGTCGATGACGTTGAAGCTCGGCAGCGGGAACGGGTTGACCAGGCGGCTGAGCAAGCCTGCGCGGGCGAAGGTCACCGACAGGTCGTCGATGGTGAGCAGCGGGCTCATGGCGTCACCGCATGGCAGCGCGCCCTATGCGAGGCGGACAGTTTCACCAGTGGTGGCGCGACAGAACCGCAGGGCGCGAAGGCGCAGGCGCAGCGCGGGGCGTAGACGCATCCCGATGGCGGCTGGGTCAGGTTGGGCAATGAACCCGGAATGGTCGGCAGCCTGTCCAGCCTTTCGTGGAAGCGGGCCGGATCGCAGGCAAGCAATGCTTGCGTGTAGGGATGCCTTGCATCGTGGAAGATCGCGTCGACCTCGCCGCCCTCAACCACCTCGCCGGCATACATGACATAGACACGGTCGCAGAGTTCGGCGATGACGCCGAGATTGTGCGAGACGACGATGATGATGCCGTTGTATTCGCTCCGGAGTGCGCGCAGCAGATGGATGATCTGCGCCTCCATGGTGACATCGAGCGCCGTCGTCGGCTCGTCGGCGATGAGCAGGCCGGGATCGGTCAGCAGGGCTGCGGCAATCGCCACGCGCTGGCGCATGCCGCCGGAGAGTTCGTGCGGATAGCAGTCCATCCGCAGCTCGGCGTCGGCGATGCCGACGCGGCCAAGCATGGCGGCGATGCGGGCGCGCTTCTGCGCACGGCCGAGATCCTTGCGATGATGCTGGAAGTCGACGAGCTGGTCGCCGATGGTCAGCACCGGGTTGAAGGCGGTCATCGGATCCTGGCTGACCAGCGCGATCTCGTCGCCGCGCAACAGGCGCTGGCGGCGCGCGTCGAGCTTTGCCAGGTCGATGCCGTTGTAGCGGATCGATCCGTCCACGCGGGCGTTGGCCGGCAGCAGATTGGCCAAAGCGGTGACCAGGGTGGACTTGCCGCAGCCGCTCTCGCCGACGATGCCGATCACCTCTCCGGGATGCGCCTCGATGTCGACATGGCGCAGCGCGTGCACGCTGCCATGCGGCGTCTCGTAGCGGACGCTGAGATCGCTGGCGGCGAGCGAGCCGCTCATGCCGGCCTCCGTAGCTGCAGGCGCGGATCGAGATAATCGCGCAGGCCTTCGCCAAGGAAGGTGAAGCCGAGTGTCGCCAAAACTAGCGGCAACCCGCCGAAGATGACCATGAACGGGGCCGAGCGGATGCTGGTGTAACCGTCATAGAGGATCGAGCCCCAGGACGGCGTCGGCGGCCGCACGCCGAGACCGAGGAAGCTCAGGCCCGCCTCGACCATGATGACGACCGGAATGTCCATCGATAGAAGGATGATCAGCGGGCCGACGACATTGGGCAGTAGGTGGACAAAGATGATGCGCGCCGGGCTTGCATCGAGCAGGCGCTCGGCGAGGATGTAATCGCTGTTCTTCAGCGCCAGCGTCTGCGCCCTGATCAGCCTGGCATAGCTCGGGAACGAGGTCGCGGCGATGACGATGATCAGCGTGCCGGTGCCGGCACCGAGCACGGTGATAATGGCGAGCGCGAACATGATCATCGGCAGCGAGTTCAGACTGTCGAAGGTCAGCACCAGAATGGCGTCGAGCCAGTGCGGCCCGTAGCCGGCGATCAGCCCGAGCAACAGCCCGATCGCGCCGGCGATCGCTACCGACACCATGGCGATGGTCAGTGCCGTGCGCGCGCCATAGATGACGCGCGACAGCAGATCGCGGCCGAGATGGTCGGTGCCGAACCAGTGTCCGGCCGATGGCGGCTGCAGCTTGTGCAGCACATCGATCTTGACCGGCGAATAGGGCGCCAGCCACGGCGCGAAGACGGCGGTGATGAGGAACCCGGTCACCAGGATCAGCGCGATGCAGGTGAACGGATCGGCAAGCAGCGCGCGCAGCAGCGCAAACCGTTGTCGGTCCGGAAGGGATAGCGAGGCGTCAGCCACGGAAGACATCGCGCACCCTAGGGTCGAGCCGCGCGATCAACAGGTCGGCGGCGATGGTGATGGAGACGTAGATTGCGGTCATGATCAGCACGGTGCCCATGACGACCGGATAATTGCGGGTGTTGACGGCGTCGGTGATCAGCTTGCCGATGCCGGGGCGGGCAAACACCGCCTCGACGAAGACGGCGCTGGAGAGGATGCTACCGAGGCCGACGGCGACCAAAGAGATGGTCGGGATGATGGCGATGCGCAGTGCGTATTTGGAGACGATCTTCCACTCCGGCAGGCCGAAGGAGCGCGCGGTACGGATGTGCGGTTCGCCCATCACCCCCATCATCGAGGCACGCACCATGCGGGCGATGTAGCCGATCCAGCCGAGCGCGATGGCCGCGGCCGGCATGATCAGAGCCTTGGCCTGGCTTGCAATATCGCCGGCCTCGCCGGCGCCGATGGCCGGCAACCAGCGCAGCGTGACGGCAAAGAGCAGCAGCGAATAGATGGCGACGACGAAGGACGGCACGGCGATGACGCCGACCGAAAGCACGCCGATGACGGCGTCGGCAAGCGTGCCGCGCCGCATCACCGACAGGCAGCCGAGCGGGACGCCGATGACAAGGGCAACGGTGAGCGCGGTCAGGCCGAGGATCAGCGTGTTCGGCAGCGCTTCCATGACCAGAGTGGAGACCGGCCGGTTCGACCAGACGTCGTAGCCAAGATTGCCGGTCAGCGCGTTGCGGAAGAATTCGACGATCTGCCACCAGACCGGCTGGTCGAGGCCCATGCGCTCGATCAGCAGCCGCTTCAGTTCGGGCGTGGCGCGCGGACCAAGTGCCACGGTTGCCGGATCGCCCGGCACCAGGAAGACGGCCGCATACATGGCGACCATGACGAGCACGAGGATCAGGAGGCCGAGACCGATGCGCTTCACTGCATATGCAAGCATGGTCTCCTCTCCGCTCCTGTCAGGCGAAATCGCGCCTGATGCGCCGTGTTGCCGAGGCGTTGTGGACGAGCTTGCCTCGATCTCGCGCCTCGAGGCGCCAACTCAGGTTGAAATGCGTTTCATCGGCCGTCAGTTCGGTCACCGCCGTCGCTTCGGTGTCGGCATCGTCGCTGGCAATCGCCCAGCGGTATTCGGTGACGAGCTTGGCCGACAGCGGATCGTCGACGCGGATGCTCATCGTGTCGCTGTTGGCTGACGACACTGTGATGGCGCGATCGTCATAACGCCTGCGTCCATGGTCGGAACTTAGCGCGATGGTCTGCACAGCCGAGCCGACGTCGTCAGTGACAATGCGGCGGTCGAAACCGTCATCCAACGTCGTTGTCGGCACCGGCGGCGCGGTCTCGGCGGGCTCGAAACGGACGTCACGGTCGCGCGGCGATGGCGGGCGTATCGGGAGCATCACCGTGCTGTCGCCGCTCGCCACAGAGAGCGTCGACAATTTCGGCTGCGGCCACAGGATCGGCCAATGCTGGTTGGCCAGCGCCAACCGAATGCGGTGGCCCTTGGGCACGGTGCGGGCAAAATCATTGAGCTTCAGCCGCACGCGGAACGGTGTTCCCACCGGACACGGCGTCGGATGCTCATGGCTGTCCCGATGGCTGAGGTTGAGCACGCCGTATGTCATCAGCGCCGAGGTGCCGTCGGGATAGACGTCGCAGAGCCTGGCAGCGAAATTGACGTGTGGCTGATCGACGCTTACGAGCAGATCGAGTTCCGGCGCGCCGAGCAATGTGACGTCATCGTCGAACGGTGCGGTGTCGAAGCAGAGTGCGAGACCATCCTCGCGGCGCTGGTCGATGGGCATATCAGGACACGAGCCGCCATAGCCGCCCCAGCGGCCGCAATCGCGACCCGCAGTCGCGGGCGAGCAGACCGAAAGCGTCGCCCCCGGCTCGGGCTCGCTGCTCAGTCTGGTGGCATTCAGATGCAGTGCGCGGCGCTCGATGCGTGGCGACGGCCACTGATCCTCGGCGGCCCAACTGCCGGCATGATCGGGCAGGTAAAAAGGTTGCGGGCGTTCCTCGCCGGTGATCCAGACGCGGTAGAGCGGCTCATCCATGATGCCCGTGTCTTCGCCGCAGAGCCAATAGCGCCACCAGCGCAGGGCCTCCTGTAGATAGCCTATCAACGGTCCTGGCGCGCCACGGCAGGGATAGGCATGCGACCATGGCCCGACGATGCCGAGCTTCGGTCCTGGAAGATGCTCGAGCAGGCGCGGCACGAAGTTCGAGTAGCTGTCCTCCCAGCCGCAGACCGCCATGACAGCGCATTCGATGGCCGCATGATCCTCGCAGACCGAACCCTGTCGCCAGTAGTCGTTGCGGCGCTGGTGCTCGAGCCAGATTTCCGACAGCGAGCGTGTCGCCTCAAGACGGCTCAGCCACATGGCGCGCCAGGCGTCGCCGACGATCTGCGGGTCGGGCGCCATCGCCTTCTTCACCAGCATGAAGTTCGACCACATCTCCTGTTCGGTCAGCAGCGCGCCGCCCATATAGTGGATGTCGTCGGCATAGCGGTCGTCGGTGGCGCAGTTGGTGATGATGGCCTTCAACGCCGGCGGCCGGCGCGCAGCGACCTGCAGCGCGTTGAAGCCGCCCCAGGAGATGCCGGTCATGCCGACATTGCCGTTGCACCAGGTTCGCGCGGCGAGATGGGCGATGATCTCGCAGGCGTCTTCCTGTTCGCGCGGCAGATATTCGTCGGCGAGGTCGCCATCGGAATCGCCGGAACCCCTTATGTCGATGCGGGCGCAGGCAATGCCATGGCCGGCGAGCCAGGGATGGATATCAGTGTCGCGGGCGACAGTGCCGTCACGCCGGCGATAAGGCACCATTTCGACGACGACAGGCACCTTGCCTTGGGTGCGCGGGCGCCACAAAGTGACAGCGATGCGCGTGCCGTCAGCCAGCACGATCCAGAGCGGATCGATGGTTTCGACGGCAAAGGGAAACTCGGTTCGTACCACAGCAGGCATTCGCTAATTCGCCTTGTTGAACGTTCGTACAACAAGAGTATCTGCGATGCAATCCTGTTTGGTTCCTTTGACGTTGGAAGCGCGGTTGCCTCTGATCGCAACTGAAGGCGCGGTGATGGTTGCGGACCGCTAGAACAGCGTTGAATGCCACAGCCGATCAACTATCGATTTCTCGAATGATCCGTCGGGCCGAAAGCAGACCGTCGATTTCGGGAGGAGGGCATCTTGGTCACCGGGCACGCGCTGTGAGCACATGCCCGGCATCTCCAAACGGTCTGACAGCGAGTTCCGTCTGGATGCAATAAAGCCGCGAGCGTGAGTCGGCGGACCCACTGCCGAACCCCCACTCCCCTGTCGGCCTAGTGGGAAGCCTGACGGAATCGTTTTGCTGAAAACACGTCGAGTGCCTGCGGTTTTTCACCGCCGACGATCCAGTCGGTCAGGTACTTGGTAAAGCCAAGGGCGATGGCGAAGCCATGACCTGTCCAGGCAAATCCATAGATGGTGTTGGACAGGGCAGCTAATGTGTCCACGATCGGGATGCCGTCAACGGCGCAACTCTCGACACGGGAAGCGTCGACCTTCAGGAACGAGCACTCGTCGATGAACGGCAATGTCGCGATGGCATCGGTCAGGCCGAGGGCTGTCGAGCTCAGTGATCCCTTCCAATGCCCCTCAGGCGTATAGGCGACACTTTGGCCGCCTGAGAGCATCAACGTTCCATCCTTGACCTGCTTCACCGACAGCTTTCGGTGGGCATGACCCAGAAGATGATTGATCTTTTTGCCGCGTGGATTGGTGACAAACATCATCTGCGGTATCTGCATGATGACGGGCATGATTTCCTGCGGCTGGAGAACCGGTTTCAGCAATGGCAGCACGCCGGTGTTGGCCAGGAGAACGAGTTTCTCGCCAACGGGCACGATTTGGCCACTCGTCAACTTCACGCCGGTCGCTCTGCCTTTGTTATGCAGGATTTCCGTGACGCGCGCGCCGGTCCGCAGGTTTGCCCCAGCCTTGCGTGCCTGTGAGGCGAATGCTCGCGTGGCGAAGCTGTGATCGCACACGCCGTCATTCGGGCAATAGACCGAGCCGATCAGATCGCCCGACAATTCCGGCTCACGTTCGAGCGTTTGTTCGCGGTTGAGAAGCTCGGAGGGAATGCCAAGCGCGTTCTGCACCATCGCCATGGCTTCCATAGTGCCGCGCACTTCATGCTCGTGAGCGCCGTGGGGGATGTTGAAGAGATGCAGCCCACCGATCCGGCGGTAGCCAACGCCGCCTTCGAATTGCGCCTGATACTTCGCCCAAAGCGGAAAGCTTGCAGTCGCGATCGGCAGTTCGCGCAAGTCGCGGCTGTTTGCGCGCACGCCCCGTTCGCCGGAGCCACCCGATGCACCGGCCGCGATGTCGTCGGTTTCCAGCAGCGTAACGGTCTTGCCGGCCTGCGCCAGTTCGTAGGCCAGGCTCGCCCCATAGATACCGCCTCCAACGATTACGATTTCAGACGCGGCGGCCTGTTTGGTCATGGGGTCAGTTCCTTCTCAGATTTTTTTGTTGTGACTTCGCTTGTGCGGGAAGCGCAGCCAGCTCAGTTCAAGCCATTGCCGCCCGACAGGAATTGCCGGAAGCAGTCAGATCCGCCGGCGGCAAACATGTCTTGAGGAGAGCCCTCCACCTCAATCGCGCCCTTGTGCAGGAACACGATCTTGCTGGAGACGTCCCTGGCGAAGCTCATTTCATGGGTAACGACGAGCATCGTCCTGCCTTCCTCGGCGAGCGCGCGCATGACACGCAGGACTTCGCCGACAAGTTCGGGGTCGAGCGCCGAGGTCGGCTCGTCGAACAGCATGACCTTCGGGTGCTGGGCCAGCGCACGGGCGATGGCCGCACGCTGCTGCTGACCGCCGGAGAGATGGGCCGGATAGTGATTGCGCTTTTCGGCAATGCCGACCTTTTCCAACAACGCCTCGGCTTCCGCAACGCAATCGGCGCGAGGGCGCTTCTGAACATGGATCGGGGCCTCAATCAGGTTCTCGAGGATCGTCATATGCGACCAGAGATTAAAGTTCTGAAACACCATCCCTATGCTCGCGCGCAAACGCTGCAACTGGCGCTTGTCCGTGCCGCCTGCCTTCGTCAGCCGGATGGCCTCCACGCCGACTTCAATCTGTCCGCTATCGGGCATCTCCAGCATGTTGATGCAGCGCAGCATCGTCGACTTGCCGGACCCGGAGGCGCCAAGGATGGAGACGACATCGCCTTCCATCGCCTCGAGCGAGATGCCCTTGAGCACCTCGAATGCGCCGAAGCTTTTGCGCAGTTCCGTCAGGCGCACGGCCGGCTTGGTCGGGTCGGTCATAGAGATCCTCCTTGCCTCTGTGTCACGGGCGGCGGCCTTAGATCGGCGCTGAGCGTGTATTCGGCCCACAGAACGAGGCGCGTGATGGTGAAGTTGATGAAGAGGTAGGTCGCGGCCGCCACGATGAGGATTTCGATGGCGCGGAAGGATTCGGAAATGAGCTCGGCAGCGAGACCGGTCACCTCCATCAGGGTGATGATGGAGGCCAGCGCCGTCGACTTGATCATCAGGATGAACTCGTTACCGTATCCCGGCAAAGCATGGCGCAGGGCAAGCGGGAAGACGATGCGACGGTAAAGCGTGAAGGGTGACATGCCGCAGGCGCGCGCGGCCTCGATCTGGCCTGGAGGGACCGAGAGCAATGCACCGCGAACGATTTCGCAGGCATAGGCGGCGGTGTTCAAGGTCAAGGCGATGAGCGCGCACCAATAAGGTTCGCGCAGAATAGGCCACAGAAAACTGGCTCGCACCGCATGGAACTGGCCAAGGCCATGATAGATGAGAAAAATTTGCACCAGCAGCGGCGTGGAGCGGAAGATAAAGACGTAGAAGGACGCGGGCCAGATGAGCAGCCGCAAACCGGACAGCCGCGCCAAAGCGAGCATGACGGCCAGAATGGCACCCAGCCCCACTGAGGATGACGCGAGCTGCAATGTTAGCGGCACCCCTGTCAGAAGCTTCAGCAGTGTCTCGTACAGGAACGGAATGTCCATCAGGCCCGCCCCATGCCGAGCCGGAGCCGCGCCTCGGTCCGCCGCAGAAGCCATGTCGAGAGTGATGAAATGGCCAGATACAGGACGCCGGCGGCGAAGAAGAATGTGAATGGCTGGCCGGTCGATCCCGCTCCGATCTGCGCCTGTCGCAGGATTTCCACGAGCCCGGTGACCGAGACCAGGGCAGATTCCTTGAGCACGAGCTGCCACACATTGCCGAGACCCGGCAGGGCGTGCCGCAACACCAGCGGCGCGATGATGCGGCGGAACATCGTGCTCCCGGACATGCTGGCTGCGATCGCCGCTTCGATTTCTCCGACTGATACCGCGCGATAGGCACCGCGCATGACTTCGGTCTGATAGGCGCCCGACACCAGCCCGATTGCCAGCGCACCGGCCATGAAACCAGGCAGGCTGACAAAGCCCGAAATGCCGAACAGTCGGGCCAGCGGTGTCAGAACAGCACTTGAACCGAAGTAGAAGAGATAGATGACGAGAATGTCCGGTATTCCGCGAAGGACGGTGGTGTAGGCATCAGCGATCGAGCGCAGAAGAGGGCCGCCTTTGATCTTTGCCCACGCGCCCAGGCTCCCAACCAGGAGGCCGAACGCGTAGCCGGTCAAGGCCACGACCAGCGTCATCAGCGTGGCCTGAAGCAGGGCCGCTCCCCAGCCGGCCTTGCCAAATCCCAGAACGAAATCGGAAGCTGTCATTGCGGAATCTCGTCGCGCAGGGCTGACGCGGACGTCTGTGAAATGAAGGTGCAAGCGTGCCGACCCGGCGCGGGGCCGCTCTTCAGCGACAGGAGGCGGTAAATTGCTGAAAAGCGGCCCGCGCTCGTTCGGTTCAATTCTTCACGGAGATATCGACGCCGAACCATCTCTCCGTCAGCGCCTTGTTGAAGCCGTCGGCGTTGACGTCGTGGATCGCGGCGTTGAACTTGTCCTTCAATGCGGTGTCGCTTTTGCGCAAGGCCACACTTGTTCCACTGGCCAGGACAAAGGTCGGTCCCACCAGCTCCGCCACAGCCATGTCAGGCCTTTTCAGAGTCTCGGCAAGAACCGTGATGTTGGCCATTGTGAGATCTATGCGACCCGCCACCAGATCGAGATTGGCCTCGTCCTGCGTCTTGTACGATCTGACGGTGACCGCGTCCTTCAGATACGCGTCGACAAACTTGCCAGCGGTCGTCGATCCCTGGATGCCGAGGACCTTGCCCTTGAGTGCGGCGTCGAGCTTGCCGACAATCTCCTTTGAGCCGGCGGCTTTGTCGCGAAGGTCGAATTTGTCATGCCAGGGCAAGGCTTCGGCCAGACCGCTGCCCTTCAGCGCCAGGAAAGCGTTGGGCGCGGTGGAGTACGGATCCGAAAACGCGGCCACCTCCGCCCTTTCCGGAGTGACGCCCATCGACGCGATGATCGCATCGAATTTTCCGGCGTTCAGTGCCGGCAGCATGCCGTCCCAATTCTGCGCGACGATCTCGCATTGCGCCTTCATGCGCTTGCACAATTCCTGGGCCAGATCGATCTCGTAGCCGGCAAGCGTGCCGTCCGGGAGCGTATAGTTCCAGGGCGCATAGGCGCCTTCCGTTGCGATGCGGATGTGGGTCGTGTCCTGGGCCAACGCCTCGCCACAAAGCCCAGCCAGCGATAGCGCTGTGGCGAGAATGGTGTTTCTGATCATCGTAAAGTCCCTCTCTTCTTATGAACCGCTACGGCCTGCCGCCAACGATAGAAAAAAACAATAATCTCACTCGGGCCAGAGTGGGTCATCAGTTCCCCCTCAGTGACGATTATCGATCCAATTCAGACCAAAAACGGCTTACTGCGATCGATTAGAGCGTAATCTTGCGAAGCATTCCAATATAAAATCTTGCGCAGATTATAGCTTTTTCCTATGGTCTTGCGAACGCGAAGCCGCGCAGGGATGGTGATGAACTACAAGCAGCTTGAGGCCTTCCGGGCCGTCATGGAGGCAGGCACGGTGACGGGCGCGAGCGACCTCCTGCATATCGCCCAGCCCTCGGTCAGCGCGCATATTTCGAATCTGGAACATGCGCTGAAGATCCCGCTCTTCATTCGTCGGGCTGGGCGCCTGGTTCCGACGGCGGAAGCCTTGCTTCTCAATGAAGAGGTCGGCCGGATCGTCAAGGGAATGGCGAGGATAAGACGCCTGGCTGGCGATATTCAGCAACTGGAAGCCGGGCGCCTGATGATCGGCGTGTATCCGGCTCTGGCAAGCATCGTGCTGCCGCGGTTTTTGAAGTCATTTGCCGGGCGCCACCCCAAGGCTCGCATGAGCCTGTTTCCGGCAGCCTCCTTGCGGATCGCGGAATTGACGGCCAACAAGGAGATCGACCTCGGCCTCATTCAGATGCCGGTCGTGGATCCCGCCATCGCCTGCGATCTGATCTTCCAGACGGAATGCGTCTGCGTGGCGCCGCTCGACCATGCGTTCGCCGATGACAGCTTGATTGTTGCGCCCCAGATGGAGGGACAAAACTTCATTGCGCTTGGCCGCGAAGATCGAACACGACAGGATATTGAACGCGTGCTTGATCACGCCGGCGTTGCCGTCGACTATCGTTTCGAAACACCGTTCGCCGATATGGCTTGCGCTCTGGCCGCGCAAGGCCTGGGCGTGTCGATCGTCGACCCGTTCTCCGCAGCCAGATGGGCAGGCAAATTGACGATACGCCCCTTCAGCCCGAATCTTATGTGCGACATCTACATGACCAGAAACAGAGCGCAGGTTTCGTCCATGCTGCAACAGGCGTTCGAACGGGAATTCCGGACGGCGCTTGAGGAGAATATGAGCGGAGGCGTTCACCTGTTCTAGCCGTGCGGCAGAGCCTTCGACCTGACGTGGTCGCGACTTCATCTCAACCAGGACTACAAGCTTTCCGGCGTCATTGCAGCGCCTTTGGGCGGCCTGTCTTTCGCTGTGTTCGAACGCGTCGGGAAGCTCTCCAGTTCCTGGGCTCATCCCAAGCGCCCGCCCCTCCTCACGCCACGTGGCGACCGCTGCTTCGACTTCGGCGAGGATCGCCTTCGCCCTGTCGCTCCATCTCTGGCACGGTAGCGCATCTGGCGATCTATGATCGGAATTTGCGAGGATCATGGCGTGGCTTAGCTGCGCTTGCAGCGACTGCTATGTCGAGCCGGGTACAAAGCAAACCCGCCTAATTGTACGCTATTTTACGCTAGAACTCTCTTGCCCTCTGAGGCGGCTTTACACAGGCCGGGACTTGGATGCAGATTGGATTTGCTAGTGTTGAGAAGTGGATAAACGCCACTTGGGGCGAGTATGGAACGGGCAGAACGGCAGCGCAAATCGCTGCCGAAGCTCCGCTATTGCCGCCGAATACCCGTCACTCCCACTCTATTGTGCCGGGCGGCTTCGAGGTGACGTCGTAGACGACGCGGTTGATGCCGCGGACTTCGTTGATGATGCGGGTGGCGGCGGCACCCAGGAACGCCATGTCGTAGTGGTAGAAATCCGCCGTCATGCCATCGACAGAGGTGACGGCGCGCAGCGCGCAGACGAACTCGTAGGTGCGGCCATCGCCCATCACGCCGACAGTCTGCACCGGCAGCAGCACGGCGAAGGCCTGCCAGATGGCGTCGTAGAGGCCGGCCTTGCGGATCTCGTCGAGATAGATGGCGTCGGCCTCGCGCAGGATCTCCAGCTTTTCGCGTGTGATGCCGCCGGGGCAGCGGATGGCAAGGCCAGGGCCTGGGAACGGATGCCGGCCGATGAAGCTTTCGGGCAGGCCGAGCTCCTTGCCGAGCGCCCTCACCTCGTCCTTGAACAGTTCGCGCAGCGGCTCGACCAACTGCATGTTCATGCGCGCGGGCAGGCCGCCGACATTGTGGTGCGACTTGATGGTCACCGACGGGCCGCCGGTGAAGGAGACGCTCTCGATGACGTCGGGATAGAGCGTACCTTGCGCCAGGAAGTCGGCGCCGCCGAGCTTCTTCGCCTCCTCCTCGAACACCTCGATGAACAGCCGGCCGATGGTCTTGCGCTTCTTCTCCGGGTCGGCCTCGCCTTCCAGCGCCGAGATGAACTTGTCCGCGGCATCGACCAGGATCAGCGGCAGATTGTAGTGCTGGCGGAACATCGCCACCACGCCCGCCGCCTCGTCCTTGCGCATCAGCCCGTGGTCGACGAGGATGCAGGTCAGCTGGTCGCCGACCGCTTCGTGGATCAGAAGTGCGGCGACCGACGAATCGACGCCGCCCGACAGCGCGCAGATGACCTTGCCTTTGCCGACCTGCTTCCGGATCGCCGCGACCGCGTGTTCGCGATAGGCGCGCATGGTCCAGTCGCCCTCGATGCCGGCGATGTTGTGGACGAAGTTGCGCAGCAGCCTTGCGCCGTCCGGGGTGTGCACCACCTCGGGGTGGAACATGATGCCGTACATCTTGCGCTCGACATTGCCGAAGATGGCGAAGGGCGAGCCTTCGGACTTGCCGAACACTTCGAAGCCCTTGGGCAAGGAGATGACGCGGTCACCGTGGCTCATCCACACCTGGTGGCGCTGGCCGGGCGCCCACAGGCCCTCGAACAGCGGGCTGTCCTTCTCGATCTCGACAAAGGCGCGGCCGAATTCGCGATGATCGGAGCTTTCGGCGACGCCGCCCATCTGCACGCACATCGCCATCTGGCCATAGCAGATGCCAAGCACCGGCACGCCGGCATCGAAGACGATTTGCGGCGCGCGCGGGCTGCCAATGTCCGACGTCGAGGCGGGGCCACCGGACAGGATCACGGCTTTCGGATTGATACGCTTGAACGCCGCCTCGGCCGACTGGAACGGCACGATCTCGGAAAACACGCCGGCCTCGCGGATGCGGCGGGCGATGAGCTGCGTAAACTGGCTGCCGAAATCGACAATCAGGACGGTGTCGGGATGATTGGCTGTTTTCATGGCGAGCGTTTAGAGAAAGAAATGAGTCGACGCAATGGGTTGCGAGGTCTTGCTGTCACTTCGATTCCACGACTTCACCTTGAGCGCCAGTGTCTTCATCCATCGCCGCAGCCTGTCCGGCCGCGAGCGCCCGCAAAGCGCCCATCAGCGCCGTGAACCGCTCCTCTCCAATGCGACTGACATAGCGCCGCTCGATCTCCATCTTGACCCGATCGCCGTCGCGCAAGGCATCCAGCCCCTTGCTGGTGTAACGCACCAGCTTGCCGCGACCATCTTGCGGATCGGGTAGACGCTCGACGATCCCCTCCGCCTCGAGGCCGTCGAGCAGTTGCTGGATCGCCTGCTTGGAGATTGCCGAGCGTTCGATCAACGCCGACTGGCGCATGCCGTTCCTGGTGATGTGCCCAAGCAGTCCGGCGCGTGCTTCGGTGAACCAGCCGTGACCGGCGGCGCGCATCGCGGCGGCGAATTCGGCCTGCCAGGCACGGCTTGCCTGCCATAGGCGCCAGCCGACGTGATCCGGCAGGGTTTCGATTTTTTCGTCAAGCTCCTTGACCATTTTATCCCGGCTCCGTATAGTCAAGATACTTGACGATAATCACTGCGTCGAGGCTCTTTCGAACTCAAGCCCGGACAGGGACCATGACAATTCTCGACAGGAACATGCTGGCCGTTATCATGGTTGGCACCACGCATGTCATCGACATGGGCGGCAAGGATGCCTTCATCCACTACGAAAACGAGAACCGGGTGCATATGCTGCTGCCCGACGGTACCCTTTTCCATGGGATCTGGATGCTGCTCGACGACGGCTATAAGGTCGAATGGAAAGACGGCCCCACCGGCTCCTGGAAACTTGATCATTCGCCGGGAGCAATCGACTATGTCGATGCAGCCGGCGCCGTACGCGGCCGCATTTCGCGCATCGATTTCGGCGATCCGGAGAGCCTGGCGGCTTGATGCTATTTCCGGTCAGGCGCTCAGCAAGCCATCGCCGATCGCCTGTTCCAGCCGCCCGACCGCTCCGGCCAGCTTTTCGTCGATGACGTGCAGATATTCGGTCCAGTCGCCGACGTGCCGCAGATCCGCCGCGCCGTCGGAAATGCCGCGCAGCCCGATCAGCGGGATGTCGAACAGCTGGCAGGCGCGCAGGCAAGCGAAAGTCTCCATGTCGACCATGTCGGCGGCAATTGCGTCATAGGCGGCGCCGGTGACGATCGCGCCACCGGTGGACAGCGTTGCCTCCCTCAGGTCAGGAATCCTGAACGGCAGCGGCACGGTCACCGGCAGGTCAAGGAAAGGCGTCGCGCCCTTTTCGAAGCCGAGCGGCGAGGCGTCGATGTCGCGGTAGCTGACCGACACGGCCTGGTAGATTTCCGTCTGCTCCAGCGTCCGGCTGCCGGCCGAGCCGAGCGATACGACGAGGTCCGGCAGGGTCTTCCTAGACTTCAGCAACGAGAGTTCGGCGCCCAGCCTGACGCCGGCCTCGACCGGTCCAACGCCGGTCATCAGCGGCGTGAACAGCCGCTTAAGGTGCGGGCCATACTCGGCCTCGGCAGCCATCACGAAGAGGACGCCCTTGCCGCCAAGCCGCACAATCTTACCCATCGGATCAGCCTTCGATGCCATCACGCCCGACCACCGTCATCATCGTTCCGGTCATGGTGGCGATCAGCTTGGCCTCACCGTCGGCGGCAAAGGCATAGGCCTGGCCGTCGGCGACGATGATGGTGCGGCCGGGTTTTGTCACCGAACCGCGGAACAGGAAGCGTTCGCCCCTGCCCGGCGCGAGCAAATTGACCTTGAATTCGATGGTCAGCACGCCGGAGTTTTCCGGCATCAGCGAGAACGCGGCATAGCCACAGGCCGAGTCCAGCGCTGTCGAAATGACGCCGGCATGCAGGAAACCGTGCTGCTGGGTCAGTGCCGCCGAATAGGGCATCTCGATCTCGATGATGCCCGGCGTCACCAGCGTCAGTTCGGCGCCGATCGTGGCCATGGCCTGCTGGCGCGCGAAGGAGGTTCTGACGCGATCCTCATAGTCCGGGGCGGGTACGATCTTTGCTGCCATGGCCGCTGCCTTCCTTTATGCGGATAAGCTTATTGCAGAGGCACGGGCGGCAGGCAAATGCTTTTGCTGCACTGCAGCAATCGGCATCGTCCGCCGGCTGGGGGCAAGCATCCGTCAAGGATTGGCAATATCCAACGAGGTCAGGCCGGCCTGCGCAACGCACAGAAGTAAAATCCGTCGGTGCCGCTCAGCGCCGGCGACAGCGAGATGTCGCCGGACGGACCGATCCGCGCGGCCGTCTTATGGCCGGGAAAACGACTGTCCCGGAGCGCCCGGTGATCGACCGGGACGAAGCCGCTGTTGCAGTCGCGGAACGCTGCAACCTGCTCGCCATTCTCCTCGTCGAACACCGAGCAGGTGATGTAGACCAGCAGGCCGCCGGGTTTGACATAGGCTTTGGCCGCTTCGAGGATCGCCGACTGCTCGCCCTTGCGGGCGTCGAGCTGTCTTTGCGTCAGCCGCCATTTGGCATCGGGACGGCGCCGCCAGGTGCCGCTGCCGGTACAAGGCGCGTCGACCAGCACGATGTCCATATGGCCCTCGAGCGGGGCGAGTTCCGCCGGCTTGGTGACGACCTGCACATTGCGGTTTCCCGAGCGACGGATGCGGTCGAAGATCGGCGCCAGCCGCGCCTTTTCGGCATCGTGGGCGAAGATCTGGCCTGTATTCCCCATCGCTGCCGACAGCGCCAGTGTCTTGCCGCCGGCGCCGGCGCAGAAGTCGAGCACCTGCATGCCGGCTTCGGCGCCGGCAAGGGCGGCCACGATCTGCGAGCCCTCGTCCTGGACCTCGAACCAGCCTTTCTGGAAAGCCGGCTCGGCCTGCACGTTCGGGTGCCTGCCGTCGCCATCGATCGGCGGGATGCGGATGCCTTGCGGCGCGATGGCGGCTGGTTTCGCGCCGGTTCCCGTCAGTTCGGCCAGCACCTTGTCACGGTTGGCCTGCAACGTGTTGACCCTGAGGTCGAGCGGCGGGCGCGTCGCCAGCGCCGCACCCTCATCGGCCCAGGTGGCGCCGAAGGTTTTCTCGAAAAGTGGCACGCACCAATCCGGTATGTCAGCCCGCACCGCGGCCGGCGCATCGGCGAGCCGGCGTTCGGAAATGGCCTGCAGCTCGGCGGCGGTCAGCAGCGGTGGCGCGAATTTGTCACCCTCGAGCGCCTCGTTGAGCGACTGCGCCGTCTGGCCCCATTCGAGCAGCAGCGCGCCGAAGCCGATGGCGCGCGGCGTGTCTTCGCCGAGCAGCCAGCCGGCGGAACGCCTGCGGCGCAAGGCGTCATAGACGATGTTGCCGATCGCGGCACGGTCGCCGCCGCCGGCGAAGCGGTGCGACAGGCCCCAATCCTTCAGCGCGTCGGCAACCGGCCGATGGCGCCGGCCGATGTCTTCCAGCACTTCGATGGCTGCCGCCAGCCGTCCGCCCAGTCGCATTCGTCATTCCACCAATCGAGTACATTGTCTTCGGGCCTGCTCATAGAGCCTTTCACGTCCGGAATGAACCCCCGCTTCCGTCCCGCGAGCCGACGCAATCCTAACCCGGCCGCCAAACCTACAAGACCAGTAGATGTCCTTGGCTCGCGGCACGGATCGATCAATAGATGAAAGGTCTCTAATGTTCGCAAATGCAAGCACGGCTTGTGGCGCAATCGCTCTGCTTCCCAAGTTTTTCGGTTGCGAATACTCTTGCCGCCATGATTCGCGGCACGGAAAACGTGGACCGGCGGATTGCGACGAGGAGAGGGCAATGAAGACTTATCTGGCGGAAGTTCTAGGCACATTTCTGTTGGTGTTCATCGGTACGGCTTCGGTGGTGACGGGCGGCTTCGGCGGTGCGCTGCCGCTCGGCCAGGAAGGCATCGGACTGGCATTCGGCATCGGTCTCATTGCAGCGGCCTATGCGATCGGCCCGATTTCAGGCGCACATCTCAATCCGGCGGTGACGCTCGGTGTCTTCCTTGCCGGCCGGCTGCCAGCCAAGGACGTCATCCCCTACTGGATTGCGCAGATCATCGGCGCCATTCTGGCCTCGCTGGCATTGTGGATCATCGTCTCCGGCCAGGTCGGCGGACACACCGGCGGCTTCGGCGCCAATGGTTGGGACGTGGCGAAATGGGGCGTCAGCTCGGCGTTCCTGTGGGAACTGATCGGCACTTTCACCTTCGTCACCGTGATCCTCGGTGTCACCGCTGAAAAGCACTCGACGGCGTTCGCCGGGCTGGTCATCGGCCTGACGCTGGCAGGGTTGCACTTCGCCATCATCCCGGTGACCGGTACGTCGCTCAATCCGGCCCGCTCGATCGGCCCGGCGCTGTTTTCCGGCAGTGCTGCGATCGGCCAGCTCTGGCTGTTCATCGTTGCACCGTTGATCGGCGGCGCCATTGCCGGCGTCGTCGCCAAGGCACGCGTCTTCGAGAAAGACTGAGTTTTGGACGCTTGAATACGAAAAAAAGGCGCGGGCCGTGGCCCGTGCCTTTTTTTGCCGACCCTGCCACGTCCCAACGACAGGGCCATACCTCACTCGCCCGCTTTCGCACGCTTGGTCGAGCGCGCGGGGGGAACTCGCCTATAGCTTTCTAAAGAAGCCGGACAGAATATTCGGACCCGCTTCGCCGGGCCGCAGTCTGATTCCGTCTTCGAAGCAGTTCAGTGTCACGCACTCGAAGCCGCAGTGTGCGAGGAGTGCCACCAGCGAGTCACAGTCGAAGTGGTGCAGGTGCTCGTTGGGGAGACGCATGCGCCACGTCTGGAACCACGCGTCGCCGTCGGCCCCGAGCTCGCGCCAGCGGCAATAAGGGACAGCGACGGCCAGATAGCGGGCCTGAAGGCGGGCGAGGAAACCCAGATCCGGGATGTGCTCCAGCACGTCGAACATGGCGACAAGATCCCACGAACTTGCCAGCGCCTCATCCCAATCGACAAAGCGGACGCCCTTGGGCAGCGGAAACCTGGCGATGTCGCAGCCGGCGCAGTCGGCGACTCCGGTTATTTTCGCGGCCTCGACGAATGTGCCCGTGCCATATCCAATCTCCAGCACGGACCGGGGAATCTCGCCGGTGATTCCAAGCACCCAGCCAAGTCGCTGATATCCGAGCTTGATGGTCCGGTCACTCAGGTCCTCGTAATAGGAAATGTATTGCTTGTCGTATTTGATCGGGGTGAAGTCGATCTGGTGGATCACGCCAAACTCGTCCACCTCGTAATTGTCCAACATCAGCGCGCGGCCTCCGATTCCGAATTCCTAAATCACAGCCAACCGCGGATCTGGGCGCAAACCGGTCATGGTATAAATATAAGAAATATATACGTAAAAAATACCACGATATGGACCATGCCAGTCAGGAACGTTGTTCTTTCGGTACTAAAACTTACATTGCATATGAAGAGTGCTAGAACTAGAAGTACTGCGTCAGTCGATGGAAGCCCAAGAGTTAAGCCTCTCCCCGTCAGCAGGCTGGCGGCTGCGACCGCCGGTATTGTCAAGCCAATTGTAGCGCATGCGGAACCCATCGCAACATTCAAGCCGCGTTGCAGCTCATTGTGAAGTGAAGCGCGAACCGCCGAAATGGCCTCCGGCATCAAAACCAACCCGGCGATCAATGCTCCCACAATGCTGTCGGACTGGGTCACCTGGTAGGCAACGAGCGTATCTTCAACACCTGCGGCGACTTGCTCGGCGAGCATGACAATTCCAATCAGCCCGATCAACAGGAGCAAAGTACTGACAGCGACGCTTTCGTGAGGGGCGGTCCGCATCGAAACGTCGTGTTCTTGTCCTTGGACGAAGTCGTCTCTGTGCCGGACAGTCTGAGCGAACACAAAACTTGCATAGAGCATCACTGAAAGCACGGCTACGAAGCCCAGTTGAGCAGCTGAAAATGTGCCAGGGCCCGTAGTTTGTGTGTAGGTTGGCAGAATAAGCGTCATGACGGTCAGCGCGGCCAGAACCGCCAAATATGCGCTGGTTCCTTGTCGAACAATTGCCTGCTTGCGATGACGCCAGCCGCCAAGCGCGAGACACATGCCGACAACGCCGGTAGATGTAATCATCATCGTTGAAAAGACGGACTCACGTGCAAGCGTGGGGTTGTTCTCTCCATGCAGCATCATGGAAACGATGATCGACACTTCGATTGCCGTCACGGCAAAAGTCAGCACCAATGTGCCGTAGGGTTCTCCTACACGCCGAGCCACCGCCTCTGCATGGTCGAGCACCACGAAAATGGTGGTGAACATAATCGCACTCGAAAGCCCTCCGACAAGGATCCTGACGCCCAGTGAACCTTCATCCACCGACAGCCCGCTTGCCCTGACTGCGACAGCCATCATCAAGGCGGCCAAGGGCATCGCATAAGAGATCACCGATCGTCCGAAACCACGCATTCAGGCCCCTATGCGTTTGCAAAACTTGCGGAAAACCCATGGGAAGCACCTTCGCCAATGTCCGGAAGACCCCCCATTCGTCCCTCACAAACAACGTCAGCCCGCGGCTCCAAACGATGCCGCGGGATCGCGACATTGGCTGCATTCAAAATCGAAGCGTTGCTCCCCTTACGCCGTCTTCTGCGTCACCAGCCCCAGTTCCTTGACCATCGCCTCGCGCATCAAAAACTTCTGCGGTTTGCCGGTCACCGTCATCGGCAATTCGGTGCGGAAGCGAATGTGGCGCGGGATCTTGTAATGGGCGATCTGGCCGGCGCAGAAGGCCTTGATCTCCTGTTCGGTGGCGATCTGGCCTGGCTTGAGCACGATCCAGGCGCACAGCTCCTCGCCATATTTTGGGTCTGGAATGCCGAACACCTGCACTTCCCTGACCTTGGGATGGCGGTAGAGGAATTCCTCGACCTCGCGCGGATAGACATTCTCGCCACCGCGGATGACCATGTCTTTGACCCGGCCGACAATGTTGCAATAGCCCTCGGCATCGATGGTGGCGAGATCGCCGGTGTGCATCCAGCCATCGGTGTCGATCGCCTCGCGGGTCTTGTCGCCGTCGTCCCAATAGCCCTTCATCACCGAATAACCGCGCGTGCACAGCTCGCCCGGCGCGCCGACGGCGACGGTGGCGCCGTCGGCATCGACTGCCTTGACCTCGACATGGGGGTGGATGCGTCCGACCGTCGAGACACGCTTTTCCAGCGGGTCGTCGACGCCGCTCTGGAACGACACCGGACTGGTCTCGGTCATGCCGTAGGCGATCGTCACTTCTGACATATGCATCAGCGACACCACTTTCTTCATCACCTCGATCGGGCATGGCGAGCCGGCCATGATGCCGGTGCGCAGGCTGGAGAGATCGAAGGACTGGAAGTCCGGATGATCGAGCAGTGCTACGAACATGGTCGGCACGCCATAAAGCCCGGTGCAGCGCTCATTCGCCACCGCTTTCAGCGTGGCGCCGGCGTCGAATCCCTCGCCCGGGAAAACCATGGTCGCGCCCTTCGACACGCAGCCCATGGTGCCCATCGACATGCCGAAGCAGTGATAGAGCGGCACCGGGATGCACAGCCGGTCGTCGACGGTCAGCTTAATCGCCGAGGTGACGAAATTGCCGTTGTTGACGATGTTGTTGTGGGTCAGCGTCGCGCCCTTGGGTGCCCCTGTCGTGCCTGACGTGAACTGGATGTTGATGGCGTCGCCGGGCTTCAGCCCCTCCGAGATGCGGTCGAGGCTGTCATGCTCGTCGCGCCCGGCCATGGCCAGCACATCACCGAAATTGAACATGCCGGGTGAGTTGTCCTCACCCATGCGGATGACGATCTTCAGCGCCGGCAGCTGCTTTGCCTTGAGCTTGCCGGGGGTGGCGGTCGCGAGCTCCGGCGCCAGCGTCTCGATCATGCCGAGATAGTCGGAGGTCTTGAACTTGACCGCGGTCACAAGCGCCTTGCAGCCGACCTTGTTCAAGGCATAGTCGAGCTCGGTCAGCCGGTAGGCCGGATTGATGTTGACCAGGATCAGGCCGATGCGGGCGGTGGCGAATTGCGTCACCAGCCATTCCCATCGGTTGGGCGACCAGATGCCGACGCGATCGCCCTTTTCAAGGCCCAGCGCCAGGAAGCCGGCGGCCAACGCATCGACCGTGTCCGACAGTTCGCTCCAGGTGAAGCGCTTGTCCTGGTCGACGAAGACCGCGGCATCGAGCGTGGCGTATCTGCTGGCGGTGTCGGAAAACAGCGCGGGTATGGTCTTGTTGAGCAGCGGCGTCGAGCGCTCGCCGGAAACATGCGCCTTGCCGTCGACGGGTGCCACGAAGACATCGCCATTGCGCGATCCACGCCCGCGCAAATTGGTGGCATTCTTCAGCTCGTCGAGATTGATCGGCATCGCTGTCTCCTCCCAGGACGGGTCGAGCCTATCAGCCCGCCGGGATGGTGGAAATCCCGTCGATGGTACTGGAGGGCATCCTCAGCTGACGATGGCCGCCATCTTCGCGGCCACATCGCGCAGCAGCGCCTCATCCGCCGCCGCGCGCGTCTTTTTTGACGCCACCAGACAGGCCTGCGAGCGCAAAACCAGGCCGTCGCCGAGCACCTTGAGATGATTGGCGCGCAGCGTGGAGCCGGTGGTGGTGATGTCAACGATGACATCGGCCAGGCCCGCCGCCGGCGCCCCTTCGGTCGCACCGAGGCTCTCGACGATGCGATAGACCTGGATGCCGTGTTTTAGCGAGAAGAACTGCTGCGTCAGCCGCCAGTATTTGGTGGCGATCCTGAGCCGCCGGCCATGGCGCTGACGAAAATCGGCGGCGACATCGTCAAGATCGGCCATGGTGTCGACGTCGAGCCAGATGTCGGGCACGGCGACCACGACATCGGCATTGCCGAAGCCGAGACGGGCGACGATTTCGGCGCGGGTTTCCCAGTCGGCAAGGTTCTCGCGCACCAGGTCTTCACCGGTGATGCCGAGATCGACCGCGCCCTGGCCGATCTCGCCAGCAATCTCGGAAGCCGACAGGAAGGCGACTTCGATGCCTTCCGAGCCTTCGATGCGGGCGCGATAGGAGCGCTCGTCGCCGGGCAGGCTGACGGCGAGCCCAGCCTTGGCCAGTACCTCCAGCGCCTGCTCCTTGAGCCGGCCTTTCGACGGGATTGCCAGGGTGATCATGGCGCCGTCTCCCGCAATGCGTCGATGCGATCGAGCCAGACAGAAAAGCCGACGCCGGGGATCGGCGTCTTGGCGCCAAGCAGCGTCAGCAGCCGGTCGTAGCGACCGCCACCGACCAGCGGCCGTTCGCCATCTTGCGCCGCGATTTCGAAGACCAGGCCGGTGTAATAGTCGAGCGGTCGGCCGAAGGCAGCGTCGTAGCGGATTCTTCCCGTCGGCAAGCCATGCGCTTCGATCGCCTTGGCGCGGGCGGCGAAATTCTCCAGCGCCGCACCCAGCGAGAGCCCGGCACCGGCGGCGAAGGTCGCCAACGCCTGGGCCGCGCCATCGAGCGGCACGTCGATCGCCAGAAAACTCTTTAGTGCCGCGAAGGCCTCGTTGGATAGCCGTACGCTGCGCAACTCAGCTTTCTCGATCAGTCGACGCGCTATGTCGGCTGGCGAGCGCCCAGCGGAGGCCGACAGGCCGGCCTCTTCCATGCCACTGGCGATGTGCGCGGACAGACCTTCGAGATCGCCGTCGAGGACAAGGGAAGCGACCGGACGGGAGAGTTGGCCGTTGCGTGGCGGGTTGGCGAGATCGGCGAGTGCTGCCTGCAGCATCGGCGCCGAGCCGAAGGCGCGGGCAAGACGCATGCGCCAGCCGCGCGGCAGCCCAAGGGCGGCCAGCACCGCCTCGAAAATGGTCTGGTCGCCGAGTGTGATAGCCAGCGCCTGGCGGGGCAGCACCAGGGCAAGCAGCGCATGCGCGTCGGCCAGCGAGCGGGCATCGGCTTCGGCGGTGTCACGATCGCCCAAATCCTCGATGCCGGCCTGAAAGAACTCGTTACCGCCTTCGCGGCGCTGGCGGAACACCTCGCCCAGATAGGAATAGCGGCGCGGCGTGCCGGCCTGCGATCTTATGTGGTCGAGACAGACCGGAATGGTGAATTCCGGCCGCAGGCACAGCGCCTGGCCGGTTTCGCTTTCGGTGAGGAAAATACGCCGGCGCAGGTCTTCACCGGCCATGTCGAGGAACGGATCGGCCGGCTGCAGCACCGCAACCTCGACCGCATGCGTGTTGCGCTTGGCGAAGAGATTGATGATGTCGACTGATATGGCAGGGTAGCGGGAGGTCATTGATCGGATGGGCGCGAGGCACCCCCCTCTGGCCTGCCGGCCATCTCCCCCGCAAGGGTGGAGATCGGCAGTTGCAAGCCCCGCGCCTTTTTTCCAACGTTGAAGATTGGCGAAAGCGCTCGCGACATCCAATCTCCCCCCTTGCGGGGGAGATGGCCGGCAGGCCAGAGGGGGGTGTTCAAGCGCCACCTTTGGCGCGATCGGCGGCCTGTGCCGCCAAGATCTTCTTCACCTCGGCGACCAGTTCGCCTTCCGCAACCGTCACCTGGGCCGGGCGCGCAGCGCGCCATTCGGCGTTGTCCGTGATTTCAGCCGACATGCGAGCGCCCTCGATCAGATCCTTGATCTGCAGCTCGCCCTTGGCGCGCTCGTCGCCGCCCTGGATGATTGCGACCGGACAGCCGCGACGGTCGGCATATTTGAGCTGCGCCTTCATGCCGGCGCCACCGAGATACATTTCGGAACGGATGCCGGCAGCCCGCAGCGCCGCCACCATCTTCTGGTAGCGGCCGAGGCTGTCGGTGTCCTTGTCCATGACCAGCACGACGACCGGCGCGATCACATCAGCGCTGTCGAGCTTGCCGAGGTTCTTCAGCGCGGTCATCAGCCGGGAGACGCCAATGGAGAAACCGGTCGCCGGTACCGGCTCGCCGCGAAAGCGCGAGACGAGGCCATCATAACGGCCGCCGCCACCGACCGAGCCGAAGCGGACGATCTGGCCGTCCTCATTGGGGATCTCGGCCAGCAGTTCGGCCTCGAAGACTGGGCCGGTGTAGTATTCTAGGCCACGCACGACGGAACGGTCCATGGCGATGCGGTCTTCGGCGTATCCCGCTGCCCGGACCAGGGCTTCGATCGTCGAGAGCTCGCCAACGCCTTCCTGGTAGACCGCATTCGTGCTGACGCTGGAATCCTGGCCGGCCTGTGCATTCCTCGCTGTCGCGCGAAGAACTGCCTCGACTTGTCCGTCATTCAACCCGGCGCCCTTGGCGAAGTCGCCCTCGCCTTCCTTGCCGCCATCCCAACGCCCCGGCCCAAGCAGAAGTCTCACGCCTTCCGGCCCTAGCTTGTCCAGCTTGTCGATCGCCCGCAGCACCGTCAGCCGGCGGCCGACATTGTCGACGCCGCCAAGGCCGATCGCCTCCAGCACGCCGTCCAGCACCTTGCGGTTGTTGACGCGGATGACATAGTCACCGCGCTTGATGCCGAGCGCTTCCATCACGTCGGCCATCATCATGGCCATCTCGGCGTCGGCGGCCACGCCCGGCGTGCCAATCGTGTCGGCGTCGAACTGCATGAACTGGCGGAAGCGGCCGGGGCCTGGCTTCTCGTTGCGGAACACCCAGCCGGAGCGATAGCTGCGGTAGGGTTTTGGCAGCCGCTCGTAGTTCTCGGCGACGAAGCGCGCCGTCGGCGCGGTCAGGTCATAGCGCAGCGACAGCCACTGATCGTCATCGTCCTGAAAGGAGAACACGCCTTCGTTCGGCCGGTCCTGGTCGGGCAGGAACTTTCCCAGCGCATCGGTGTATTCGATCAGCGGCTGGTCGGCCGGTTCGAAACCATAGAGCTCATAGACCGAGCGGATCGTCGCCATCATCTTCTCGACGGCGCGGATGTCTTCGGCGCTGCGGTCGGCAAAACCGCGCGGCAGCCGCGCTTTCGTCTTTTCCGATTTATCGGCCATGGAATGGGTACTCGGTGTTTCGTGGCGATGTGCGGCAGGAAATTTCCTATTTCCGCAGCGCGCGTGTCCTAACCGATGCAGCTTTGTGCGGCAAGGGTTTGCCGCCTTGCCTCTCCCCGCCGGGAGAAGGCACAGCCGAACCGCCCTCGAAACAAAAACGCACCAAAAATGAAACAATCCCGCCATGGGTGCGGCATCGTGCCGACACAATCGCAGCCGATAAGTCGCGCCGACACGAAGGGGTTCGGGCCATGACCAGCACAGCGAGATTCCATGCCATCGGCGGCAGCGCAGGCGACTTGCCCGCGCGCCTGCGTCCAGCCGACATCCACGACCAGAAAATCGTCAGCCAGGCCGCCGGTCCGTTCGAGATACCGGCCGACACCGGCAAGGGACCATCCATGCGCGACGCATTGATGACCGGCCTGCTGGTGATCTACCCGACCGTGGCCACGGTGGTGGCGATTGTCGCCGGGCTTTTCCTGGCCAGTGCCAACGGCACCTGAAGGTACCCACCCGCGCCTTCGGGCGGCTCCCCACAAGGGGATGCAAGCGCCACTACTTCGGCCGCTTGAAAGCCTTTCGCTCTTTCTCGACTTGCTTGCGGCAGACGCAGCCCTCGAGATGGTCGTTGACCAGGCCCATGGCCTGCATGAAGGCGTAGACCGTGGTCGGGCCGACAAAGCTCCAGCCGCGCTTCTTCAGCTCCTTCGATATCCGAACAGAGACAGCGGTGGTCGGGTTGCCGCGCAGATGGGCGAGGTCGACGATTTCGGGACGCTCGTCCTTGCCGGGTTCGAACTTCCAGAACCAGGCCGCCAGCGAGCCGAATTCATTGGCCATTTCGCGGGCGCGCTTGGCGTTGTTGATGGTCGAGACGATCTTGCCGCGATGACGGATGATGCCGGCATTGCCAAGCAGGCGCTCGACATCCTTGTCGGTGAAAGCGGCTACCTTGTCGAATTCGAAATTGGCGAAGGCCTCGCGAAAATTCTCCCGCTTGCGCAGGATGGTGAGCCACGACAGGCCCGACTGGAAACCCTCGAGGCAGATCTTTTCGAACAGCCTGCGGTCGTCCGCCACCGGCCGGCCCCATTCATCATCGTGGTAGTGAAGATAGTCGGGCAGATTGCCGTGCCAGAAGCAACGCGCGACACCGTCGGGGCCGGCGCGCAAGCCGGTGTTTTCTTTTTCCATAGCCAAAGATCCGTCCGTTAATGCGCCTTTGCGCTGCATTTACTGCGGCTTTACCAGATTCCTGAACCCAGCGGTAACCACACCAAAAGGTTTACTGACAACAGCGCATTTTACGCATTCCGATTCATGTTTCGGTTGCTGCTTGCGCGCCAATGATCGCCGAACCGGGGAGCGTTTCCACCCCGTTGTGTCAGACGATCAAGGTGCGTTCCGATGAAGACAGTTCTGTTTCCCGTGCTCGGCGCCGTGGCTGTGTTTGCCGCAGGCGTCACGCCTTCAACCGCCGGCGATCGCTACGCCGACAGGCCGCCGGTGATGGTAAGCCCCGACCTTTCCGCCCCCTGGGTGCTGCAGCTTGGCCATGCGCCCGGCATCGTTCGCCAGAACCGCCAGGTCGTGCAGCAGCCGCGCCTGCGCTACGCTCAACCGGGGCAGCCTGACCGGGTGCAGACGGCGGCCGTGCAGCCGCCTTCCAAGCGGATGGTCATGCGTCCGCAGATCAACCCGATCTACCTACCGCAGGAAGTCGCCTATGACGGCCCGCAGAAGCCGGGCACGATCGTCATCGATACGACCCAGAATTTCCTCTTTCTGGTCGAGAAGAACGGTAAGGCACGGCGCTACGGCGTCGGCACCGGCAAACCCGGCTTCGAATGGTCGGGCACGCACAAGATTACCAACAAGCGCGAGTGGCCGGACTGGCGCCCCCCGGCGCAGATGATCAAGCGCGAGGCCGCCAAGGGCCGCTACCTGCCGACCTACCTGGCCGGCGGCATGGAGAACCCGCTCGGCGCACGCGCGCTCTATATCGGCACGACCGAATATCGCATCCACGGCACCAACCAGCCATGGACAATCGGCGGCGCGGTGTCGTCAGGTTGCATCCGCATGCGCAACGAGGACGTCGTCGACCTCTATGAACGGGTCAATGTCGGAACCACGGTCGAGGTGATATAGTTCCGGCGACGAATCACTTGGCCGGCAAAGCACCTCGCTTTTGGCGACCAGTCTGAAGATACGGGGGACGGGCCGTATGGGGATGCGGCCGTCAGGAAGGGCAGCACGGGAAACCGCGCTGCCCTTTCCGTTTCGACCGGAGCCTGAGGGTCAGCGAGACACTCCCTTGGGGGGCACGTCGCGCAAAAAGCATGACGGTTCGCTTTCGCGCTGCCCTTGGCGATGTTCTTTTGCTATGTCGGCAGCAACCAAGCAAAAGAGTTCACCCATGTCCCTGTCCGACGACAGCCGCTATCTCAAGGGCGGCCCGGTTGCCCAGCGCATCATTGCCGCCGTGCGCGAGGATGCAGCGATCGCCAAAGCCGAGGGGTTTCCGCCCAAGCTGATCTCGATCACCGTCGGCGACACCGCGGCGGTGGATGTCTATGTGCGCAACCAGCGCGCCAAGGCGCAACTGGCCGGCATCGATTTCGAGGAACGGCGCTTTCCCGCCACCATCACATCAGGCGAACTGGAAGCGGCCATCCACGGCCTGAACGCCGACCCTCGCGTCACCGGCATCATCATCCAGCGGCCGGTGCCGGCACATATCCCGGTCCGGACGCTGCAGGCGGCGGTGCATCCGCTCAAGGATGTCGAGGGTATGCATCCGGCTTCGATCGGCAATATCGTCTACAACCAGCTCGACCTCGCGCCCTGCACCGCGGCCGCCTCGGTCGAACTGCTGAAGGAGACCGGCCTCGACCTCAAGGGGCTGGAAGTCGTCATCGTCGGCCATTCCGAAATTGTCGGCAAGCCGATCGCCTTCCTGCTGATGAGCGAAGGCGCGACGGTGACGGTCTGCCATCACATGACGCGATCGGTTGCCGCGCATGCGCGTCGCGCCGATGCGCTGTTCGTCGCCGTCGGCAAGCCGCGGCTGATCAAGGCCGACATGGTCAAGCCGGGTGCGGCGGTCATCGACATCGGCATCAATTCCGAGATCGGGCCTGACGGGTCCAGCCGTATCGTCGGCGACGTCGACACCGAAAGTGTGCGCGAAGTCGCCTCCTGGATCACGCCGGTGCCGGGCGGCGTCGGCCCGATCACAGTCGCGATCCTGTTGCGCAACACGATGGTGGCGCTCAGCAGGCAGCGCGCGCTCTATGAAGCGACATACGGCACGGCCGACAGGCTGGCGGCCGAGTAAGCACCGAGACGGGCTACGAGGCCTACTCGGCGGCGATCAGGCTGTCTTCCGCAACGCCTTCCGGCTTCGGCCCGCCATAAGCCCAGTCGAGCAGCTTGATCGTGTGCACCACCGGCATCTTCGCCGCGGTCGCGATCTGTGTGATGCAACCGATGTTGCCGGTGGCGACGATCGAGGCCCCCGTGGCCTCGATGTTTTTCACCTTGCGGTCGCGCAGCTTGGCCGAAATCTCAGATTGCAGGATGTTGTAGGTGCCGGCCGAACCGCAGCACAGATGGCCCTCGCGCGGCTCGCGCACGATGAATCCGGCCTTGGTCAGCAATTCCTTCGGCTGGCGGGTGATCTTCTGGCCGTGCTGCATCGAACAGGCCGAATGATAGGCAACGACCGTGCCCGGCTTGCGCACCGGCTCGGGCAACTCGATGCCTGAGAGATACTCGGTGATGTCCTTGGCCAGCGCCGACACCCGCGCGGCCTTGTCGGCATAGGCCGGATCAAGACGGAGCATGAAGCCATAATCCTTGATCGTCGTACCGCAGCCGGATGCGGTGATGACGATGGCATCGAGCCCGCCTTGTTCGATGTCGCGCGTCCAGGCGTCGACATTTTGCCTCGCCGAGGCAAGCGCAGCCTGTTCCCGCCCCATATGATGGACCAGCGCGCCGCAGCAGCCCTCGCCCTGCGGCACCACGACCTCGACGCCGAGCCGCGTCAGCAGCGAAATCGTCGTCTCATTGATGGCAGGATCAAGCACGGATTGCGCGCAGCCGGTGAGGATGGCGACGCGGCCTTTTTTGGCCCCTTGCCCGGCGTGGATACCCGGCGAGGCCATCGGTGAGACTGCGGGGATCGATGCCGGGGCGAGCTTGAGCATCGCGCTGAGCGGCTTCAGCGCTTGGACCTTCCCGAACAGGCCAATGAACGGCTTGCCCAGCCTCGCCAGCCTGAGCGCTGCGCGGAAGCGCGCGGGATGGGGCAGCACGAAGGCCAGCATGGCGCGGGTCAGGCGGTCAAGCAGCGGCCGCTTGTAGGTCTCCTGGATATGGGCACGGGCATGGTCGACCAGATGCATGTAGTTGACGCCCGAGGGGCAAGTGGTCATGCAGGCAAGGCAGGACAGGCAGCGGTCGATATGGGTGACGATCTCCTTGTCGGCGGGACGGCCGTTCTCCAGCATGTGCTTGATCAGGTAGATGCGCCCGCGCGGCGAATCGAGCTCGTTGCCGAGCGTGACATAGGTCGGGCAGGTGGCGGTGCAGAAGCCACAATGCACGCATTTGCGCAGGATCTTCTCCGATTCCGCGACATGCGGATCGGCAAGCTGGGCAAGCGAAAAATTGGTCTGCATCGCGTTCTAGTCCTAGGCCATGCGGCCGGGATTGAGGATGTTTCTTGGGTCGAATTCCTGCTTCAGCCGCGCGCTAAGTGCGGCCAGCGCCGGCGCCTGCGGCTCGAAAACCGGCAGGGCGGCGCGATGGGAAGGGGCGGCGCGCACCAGCGTCGCATGGCCGCCGCCATGTTTTCTCAACAGCCCACGCAGCAAAGCGGCTTCCGGGTCGCCCTCTTCCATGCGCAACCACACCAGCCCGCCCTGCCAATCATAGAACGCGCTGACAGCGGCCTGCATGCGCAGCGTCAGAACCATCTGGTGGCCCTCTCCCGGCGTCTTCGACACACGCCAGACCGGCTTCTCGGTGCCGTCGGCGAAGGGCCTGCAATCGCGCACATCTCGCCAGATCAGCCGTGAAGCCTCGCCGGAAATCTCCTCCAGCGGTCCAGCCTTGCCGAGCAGCGTTTTCAGAGCGGCGATGCGATAGGCGACGGAAGGGCCAAAACCTTCGACGCGCAACAACGTCGCGGCCTCGCTGCCAAGCGTGCCGCCGGCGACGCGCGCGGCGATGCGCTCCGGCAGATGGGCAGCGCTCGACACTTCGGCGCTTGAGCCGAGCGCCAGCGCCATGGCGGCGGCGGCGGCATCGTCGAGCAGGCCGCGGACAGCGAGCGTGACCTCGGTCTCGGCGGCGGGCAGCACCTTGAAGGTGACATCCGTGAACGCGGCCAGCGTGCCCCAGCTGTTGGCCATCAGTTTTGACAGATCGTAGCCGGTGACGTTCTTGACCACGCGGCCGCCGGATTTGAACGCCTCGCCACGGCCGGAAACGGCATTGATGCCCAGGATATGATCGCGCGCCGCGCCCGCCTTCAGCCGGCGCGGGCCAGAAAGGTTCGCCGCAAGCACACCGCCGATGGTGCCTTTGCCAGGCTCGCCACCAAGCAGCGGGCCGTAGTCCATCGGCTCGAAGGCAAGCTGCTGGGCGTTTTCCGCCAGCAGTGTTTCGATGTCGGCCAGCGGCGTGCCGGCCTTGGCCGACAGCACCAGTTCGGCCGGTTCATAGAGCGTAACGCCTGTGAGCTTGGACAGGTCGAGTGTGTGTTCGCACTGTTGCGGACGACCAATGCCGCGCTTGGAGCCATGGCCAAGGATTTCGAGTGGCGATTCCTCCGCCGCCGCCCATGCGACGGTGGACAGGACTTCGTCCGATGTGGTCGGGGTAAAAGACGTCAAAGCCTGTGCTCCCGGAGCTTTTCGAGCACGGCTTCGCCCCTTGGCGACAGCCGGTAACCGATCTCGAGGCTCTCGGTGAGGCCGAGTTCCTTGAGCTTGCGGACATCCTGCTTGAATTTCAGCGTTTCGACGCCGGCTATCGCAGCCAGCTCAGCCGCCCGCACTTCCGGGTGGGCGCCGATCGTCCGCAGGGTCGACGGGAAGCAACCCGGTGCCGTCTTGTCCCAGCGCGCAAATCGTGCGGTCAGGGCGTGCCAATCCGCATCGGAAAGCGAGGCCTCGCCACGCAAGGCAACGCGTTCGTCGGGTTCGATACCTTTGAGTTCGATGCGGTAGACCGGGGTGCCGTCATGGGAGCCCAGCATCTCCTGAAGAGCTCCGAGTGCCGGAAAGTCGGCCGCGGTTGCGTCCTTTTCCGTCAGTGCGGACATGTCCACGATCGCAATATCGCCGATCACCACGACGCCCGACGCCGTCCTTACCCGCCCGCCGGCCTTGACCGCCGGCCGCTTCCAGCGGCGGAACGCGAGCGTCACTTCCTTGCGCGCGATCTTGTCCAGCGAGGATTGTTTGAACAGCAATTCAGACCTCACTCGGGTATTGGGCGAAGCCTGCGCCAAACAGAGGTGTGGAGATGCCGCGATCCTTCCCACCCCCCTCTGTCCTGCCGGACATCTCCCCCGCAAGGGGGGAGATCAGATCGTCACCACGGCTTTCGCAAATTCCTTTGGTTGAAGGATAAGCACCAGCATTGCGGCCAGCCAATCTCCCCCCTTGCAGGGGAGATGTCCGGCAGGACAGAGGGGGGTGTTCAAGCGCCGACATTTCCCCTCAAAACCTTGGAATGTCCGGATACGGCAGCTTGCCGCCGGAAATGTGCATGCGGCCGAGTTCGGCGCAGCGGCGAAGCTGCGGGAAGACTTTGCCGGGATTCAAAAGATGGTTGGGGTCGAAGGCGCATTTGACCCGCATCTGCTGGTCGAGGTCGATCTGGTTGAACATCTCCGGCATCAGGTCGCGCTTCTCGACGCCAACGCCGTGTTCGCCGGTAAGCACGCCACCGACCTTGACGCAGAGCCGCAATATGTCGGCGCCGAAGCTTTCGGCCTTGTCGAGTTCGCCGGGCACATTGGCGTCGTAAAGGATCAGCGGATGCAGATTGCCGTCGCCGGCGTGAAAGACATTGGCGACGCCGAGACCGTATGTCTCCGACAGCTCGCGCATGCCGGCCAGAACGCGAGGCAGTTCCTTGCGCGGGATGGTGCCATCCATGCAGTAATAGTCGGGCGAGATGCGGCCAACCGCCGGAAAGGCCGCCTTGCGGCCGGCCCAGAAGCTCAACCGCTCCTGCTCCGACTGCGAGATGCGGCAGGTGGTCGAACCGTTCCGGATGGCGATCGCCTCGACGGCGGTGATGAGGTGATCGACCTCGACACTCGGCCCGTCGAGCTCGACGATCAGCAGCGCCTCGACATCCAGGGGATAGCCGGCATGGACGAAATCTTCCGCGGCATGGATCGCCGGCCGGTCCATCATTTCCATGCCGCCCGGAATGATGCCGGCGCCGATGATGTCGGCGACGCACTGGCCGCCCTGCTCGCTGGTCGGAAAGCCGATCAGCAGGGCGCGTGCGGTCTCCGGCTTTTTCAGGATGCGCACGGTGACCTCGGTGACGACTCCGAGCAGCCCTTCCGAGCCGGTCATCACACCGAGCAGGTCGTAACCTTCCGCATCGAGGTGACTGCCGCCGAGCCGCACCACCTCGCCATTCATCAGCACCATCTCGATGCCGAGCACATTGTTGGCGGTGAGGCCGTATTTCAGGCAGTGCACGCCGCCGGAATTTTCCGCGACATTGCCGCCGATCGAGCAGGCGATCTGGGAGGATGGATCGGGGGCGTAGTAGAAGCCCTCCTGCTCGACGGCGGTGGTTATGCCGAGATTGGTGACGCCCGGCTGGGCGACGACGACGCGGTTGGAGAAATCGATCGCCAGGATGCGGTTGAAGCGGCTCATGACCAGCAGCACCGCGTCCTCGAGCGGCAATGACCCGCCAGACAGCGAGGTGCCGGAGCCGCGCGGCACGACGCGGATGTTGCGGTCGTTGCAGTATTTCAGCACGCGGGAAACCTGCGCCACCGTCTGTGGCAGCACGACGACCAGCGGCAGCTGCCGATAGGCTGTCAGGCCATCGCTCTCGAAGGCCCGCATGGAATTGGCGGCGTCGACGACGCCCTCGCCCGGGACGATGATGCGCATGTCGGCGACGATCTCGTCGCGCCGGCGCATCGTGGCGTCGTCTGGTTTCGGCATGGCCAGGCCGGACATCTGCAGCCTCGTTTTGCTTGACTGGTCAAAATCTTTTACCAGTGAAGCCTGGCGGTTGCAAATCCAGCTTTGGCGGAAAGTCCAAAGTCACCGCCGGACAGGCTTCCGCAGCGGCAATCTGCCGCTGCGGGTACAGCCCTATTCGCCCGCCGGCTTGCCGGGTTCGGAATGCAACCGGCGCACGCGGCGCACGCCCCACCAGACCAGCAGAATGGCGACGGGTACCGAGGCCGCGGTGACGACCTCCGGCGCGAAGGCATGGCCGAAGATCGAGGCGCCCTTGGCGACATAGCCGACGAGGCCGACCACATAATAGGAGACGGCGGCGACCGACAGGCCTTCGACGGTCTGCTGCAGGCGCAGTTGCAAGCGGGCGCGGTTGTTCATCGACGCCAGCAGGTCGCGATTCTGCTTCTCGACCTCGACATCGACCCAGGTGCGCAGCAGCGTCGTGGCGCGGGTCAGCTTGCGCGACAGATTGGCCTGGCGCTCCTCGACAGAGCGGCAGGTGCGCATGGCCGGTGCGACGCGGCGCTGCAGGAACCCACCCCAGGTGTCGTAGCCGGGCACGGCTTCTTCCTCAAGCGCTTCCAGCCGCTCGACGACGATGCCGTCATAGGCGCGGCTGGCGCCGAAACGGTAGAGGCTCGATGCTGCGTCCGCTTCCAACTCGGCGGCAAGCTCGGTCAGGTCGGCCAGCAGCGTCTGGCTGTCGCGGGTTTCGGCGACCTTCATTTCCAGCGTGGTCTGCGCCAGCCTGTCCTCGATGCGGCGGGCGCGGCCGGACAAGGTCAGCGCCAATGGCAGGCCAAGCATGGCCAGCGTTCGGTAGGTTTCGATGTCGATCAGCCGTTGCGACAGCGCCCCGGTTCGCGCCGGCGTCAGGCCGCGGTCGAGCACCAACATGCGGGTCATGCCGTCGCCATCCTGGCGGAAATCGGTGACGATGGCGGCGTTGCCGCGTTCGACCAGCGAATAGCACAGGCTGGTCGGGTCGAAGCCGGCGATCAGCCGCTCACTCGCTTGCGTCCACTTACGGATTTCGAGCCTGATCCCCGAGATGACGGTTCCCGGCGGGGAAAACCCGTTGCCGAACGGCGAGTCCTCCAGCGCCCTGCCGCTTTCGGAGAGCGGGCCTTCCCACAGATAGGTCGAGAATTCCGTGTGCCGCTCCCAGCGCAGCGAGCCCTTGCCCCACTTCATGGCGTGGTGGCGGGCCTGGCGGTCGGGCGCGGCAATGCCCAGACGCCGCGACAGTTCGGACAGCACCGCATGGTCGACACCGGATCCGCCCTCGGTCATGAAGGCGAGTTGCACCAGGACACGCGGCTTGTCGATCAGCGGATGCGGCCGGGCATGGACCTCGCCAAGCGCACCGGGCCGGCCCTCGTGCGCGGGAAAACCCATGACGCTGCCCTTGGCGCGCGGCTGGAACTCGAGATTGGACGGGTCGTCTGACACGGCTTGTCCCCCGGGGTTCTCTAGACCCTCTTACATTGCGTCCCTCTAGGGCCAATGGCCAGATGACGCAAACAGCAAAGTTTAGCCGAAGACGATATGGCGTCAGGCGTCAATACCGACCCGCTTCGACCAATTGGATAAATAATTTGACCAGTTGGCGACGCAGGCTTTATCCTGCACGTCAGCGGTTCACCTTCCAGGCATTCTGTTGAGCGACATTTTTTCCAGGATCGAGCATTCGCGCACCGCCGACGAGGTGGTGCAGCAGATCGAGAGCCTCATCCTGGAAGGCGTGCTGCGCACCGGCGACCGGTTGCCTGGCGAGCGCGAGCTCGCACGCCAGTTCGACGTGTCGCGGCCGATCCTGCGCGATGCTCTCAAGGCGCTCGAAGGGCGCGGCCTTTTGACGACCAAGGCCGGCGGCGGCACGCATGTCGCCGACATCATTGGCCAGCTGTTCACCAAGCCGGTGGCCGACCTGATCTCGATGCATCGCAAGGCGGTGGCCGACTACCTGGAATACCGCCGCGAGATCGAGGGCGTCGCGGCTGAGTATGCGGCGCGACGCGCCACGCCGGAGGATCTGGCGCTGCTCGACCGCATCATGGCGCGCATGGACGAAGCGCACCGGACCGGCGATTTCGACGACGAAGCCGAAATCGATGTCGAATTCCACCACGCGATCTGCGAGTGCGCGCACAACATCCTGCTCTTGCACACGCTGCGCTCCTGCTACCGGCTGCTGTCGGAAGGCGTGTTCCAGAACCGGCTGCTGGTGTTCACCGTGCCCGGCGCGCGCGAGGCGCTGCTTGCCCAGCACCGGGCGATCCATGCCGCGGTGAAGGCCGGTGACCCTGCGGCCGCGCGGCAAGCGGCGATGGACCACATGATCTATGTCGAGCGGTCGATGGCCGAGGCCGAGCGCAGCGGCGACTGGCAACGCGTCTCGCGGCTGAGGCTCAGGCAACGTTCTGATGGGGCCAGATGAATTCACACGCAGACGCTCCCAGGACTGATAAGCGGGGACCCTCATGAGCCAAATCCTTACAATCGCCGATCTCAAGGACCTCGCGCGCCGGCGCGTACCAAAAATGTTCTTCGAATACGCCGATTCCGGCGCCTGGACTGAAAGCACCTATCGGGCCAACGAGGAGGATTTCGCCAAGATCAAATTCCGCCAGCGCGTGCTGGTCGACATGAGCAACCGCTCGCTGGAATCGACCATGATCGGTGAAAAGGTGGCAATGCCGGTGGCGCTGGCGCCGACCGGCCTGACCGGCATGCAGCATGCCGATGGCGAGATGCTGGCCGCGCAGGCGGCCGAGGAATTCGGCGTGCCATTTACCCTGTCGACGATGAGCATCTGCTCGATCGAGGATGTCGCCTCGGTGACCAGGAAGCCATTCTGGTTCCAGCTCTATGTGCTGCGCGACAAGGATTTCGTGCTCGACCTGATCGACCGGGCAAAGGCGGCGAAGTGCTCGGCGCTGGTGCTGACGCTCGACCTGCAGATCCTCGGACAACGCCACAAGGATGTCCGCAACGGACTTTCGGCGCCGCCCAGGATGACACTGGCCAACATCGCCGACATCGCCATTCGCCCGCGCTGGTGGATGGGCATGGCCGGCACCAAGCGCCGCACCTTCCGCAATATCGTCGGCCACGCCAAGGGCGTCGGCGACGTCGCCTCGTTGTCCTCCTGGACGACGGAGCAGTTCGATCCGCATCTGTCATGGAAGGATGTCGCTTGGATCAAGGAACGCTGGGGCGGCAAGCTGATCCTCAAAGGCATTCTCGACAAGGAAGACGCACTGATGGCGGCCAAGACCGGCGCCGACGCCATCATCGTCTCCAACCATGGCGGGCGGCAGCTCGACGGCGCGTCGTCTTCGATCATGGCGCTGGAGGAGATTGCCGACGCGGTCGGCGACACGATCGAAGTGCACATGGATGGCGGCATCCGCTCCGGCCAGGATGTGCTGAAGGCGCTCTGCCTCGGCGCCAAGGGCACCTATATCGGCCGGCCATTTCTTTACGGCCTGGGTGCGCTCGGCAAGGAAGGAGTTACCAAGGCATTGGAAATCATCCGCAAGGAGATGGACATCACGCTGGCTCTGTGCGGAAAGCGTCTGGTCACCGACATGGGCAAGGACCAGCTCCGGCGCTAAGTCCGTGACAGCCTGACCACGGAGACGGCGCAGAGTTGGCAGAACCCGGCATCCATTTTCTCGACGCTCATGGGCCGAAAGGTGTGCGTCTTTACGCGATCGGCGACGTGCATGGCCGGCTCGACCTACTGGCCGCCATGCATCAGCGCATCGAGGATGAGATCGAGCGGGATGCGCCTGCCGACTGGCGCGTCATCCATCTTGGCGACTATGTCGACCGTGGACCGGACTCAAAGGGCGTCATAGACTTCCTGATCGAGGCGCGAGAGCGCGACCCGCGCCATGTGATGCTGGCCGGCAACCACGACGTCGGCTTTCTCGACTTTCTCAAGAAGCCCGACCCGGAAGGGCTTTTCATCCGTTTCGGCGGCATCCAGACGGCACTGTCCTACGGCGTGGCGATCAGTGAAGGCACCAGCATGTGGTTCGGCAAAGCCGAGGCGGCCGTGCGCAAAGGACATGAATCCCTGGTCGAGGCGGTGCCGCAAACCCATATCGATTTCTTGCGATCGCTGCGGCTTTCGCTGACGCTCGGGGATTTCTTCTTCTGCCATGCGGGCATCAGGCCGGGCATCGCGCTGGCAAGGCAAAACCCGCAGGATCTGATGTGGATCCGCGACATCTTCCACAATTACCAGGGCCTGTTCCCGAAGATCGTGGTGCACGGGCACACGCCGGTGCCGGAAGCGGAAGTGATGGCCAACCGCGTCAATGTCGACACGCTTGCCTGGCAATCAGGCATGCTCAGCGCGCTCGTCGTCGACGGCCCGGACAAACGCATCCTGACGATCGCGATCAAGGAGGCTGGGACGACGAAGGGAGCTTGAGCGCGGCGCGTCCAAAGACGCGAAAAACGCTCCGGCTTTAGCGAAGCGAGGCGGTGACGCCGTAGCCGTCGACGGCGTTGTGGTTGTTGGCTGCGTCGGCGGAATAGATGCCGAGGCCGCACAGCACGATGGCGGACAACATGGCAAAGGACAGAAGCGCTGCTTTCACGGACGTCATCTCTTGTTGAGCTTGCTGCATCTGTGCACCAGGCGGTTACCAATGCGTTGAAACGGAGAATTCGCTTCAAAGTTTCGACGATTTCGCGCTTCTAGGCGCACTCTGTATCGACGGTGTGTCGCGCGGGTCACACCAAAGGTTCATCGCGGTTGCACAGCCGATGCAGAGCGCGCGCCTTCTAGGATGACGGGCGGACACAAGCCAAGGATGAAAGGGTTTTCCCCAGGCGGTTTCACCGCCGCGTGCCAATTATGTCACGCGGCAGGACACTGGGGTGCTCAAATTAGGGTGTGTTGAGATTCAGATCAGGCCGAGCCGAAAACGATGGGTTCCGAGAACCGGAGCGGAGCGTACTTTTGGGTACGTGAGCACCGGAAGCGCAGGAAGCCGGCGTTTGCAGGCCGGCATCACCTGAATATCAACGCACCCTAGATCGTCGCCACCCAGGCGCGGGCAATGGCCAGGCCGGCAGCGTCGGCATCAGGCCCGTTACGGGCCATTTCGCCATCGAGCTTGCCGGCCCAGTCGGGATGGCGCGCGGCGATGGTCGGCGCAAAGGACGTGCTCCAGTCCTGCACCATCGGTCGGTCGGCCTCGAAATGGAACTGGAAGCCGTAGACGGCGCGGCCAACACGAAACGCCTGGTTCTCGGCGACATCATTGCCGGCGAGCCGCACGGCGTTCTCAGGCAGCACGAATGTGTCGTCGTGCCACTGGAAGATCGGGAATTTCTCCGGCAACGTGCCAAGCACCGGATCGCCCTTGGCGTCCGGCGTCAGCGACACGCCGTGCCAGCCGAACTCGTTGGCGCCGCCGATGCAGTTCTCGCCACCGAAGGCACGGGCAACGAGCTGGCTGCCGAGGCAGATGCCGAGCACGGCACGGTCCTTGTCGGCGAAATCGCGGGTCAATTCGAGCAGAGCCGGGAAATAGGGATAATCGTCGTCGTCCAGCGCATTCTGGCCTCCGCCGAGCACCACCATGGCATCGTGCCCGCCAGCATCATCCGGCAGGGGATCGCCCTTGTAGGGCAAACGCAGATCGAGGTCGGCGCCCGCTTCCGCCAGAGCCGCGCCTACCTGGCCAAGACCGGTATTGTCGTAGTTCTGGACCACCAGCACCCGCATCGCGAAACCCTGCTGACATTAAAATGATGCGAGGAGCGATATCATGCCGCCAGCATTGCAGCCAAGATGCGTGTTGCGGGAGAAAACTATGCCACTGCAGAACCGGGTCGATCCGTTCGGCGCCATCCACGCCGTGCCCGAGCGCGGGCTGTTCACCGGCAATCGCGGCATCATCCACGATCCCGAGACAAAGACACTGCTGAAAAAGCGCTGGGCGCTTCCGGCCTGGATCATCTGCGTCTGCCAATTCCGCGACGTCCGGCGCGAACCGATGGGCCGCAACCGGAAGAGCGACGACCATTTGGGTGGCAAAGCGGGCTGGACCGAGCTGTTCTTCCTCGACGAGGTGACCGCGCTGGCGGCCGGGCATCGGCCCTGCTTCTTTTGCCAGCGCGAACGGGCCAAGGATTTCGTCGGCCGCTTCGGCCATGCCTTCGGCATTGCCGAGCCACGCGCGCCGCAGGTCGACAAGCGGCTGCACAAGGAGCGGCTGGCGTCCGGTGGCAAGCCACCGATGCTGGCCCTCGAGGAACTTGCCAGTCTTCCCGACGGTGCGATGCTTGCTGATAGCGGCACCGCCTATGCCTTGCGCGGCGGCAAGGCGCTGCGCTGGTCTTTTGCCGGATATGGCCCACCCTCCGATTTCAACCTGCTCGAAGGCAAGGCGCTTGCGCTGCTGACGCCGGCCACGACGCTCGCCGTCCTGCAGCATGGCTTTCGGCCGGTGTGGCATCCGACCGCCGAGGCTTGACGCCGGCGGGCGGCTCGCTCATTCCTCGGCGATGCGCGCCAATTACAAGATGCAACGCCTGTTCGTGCCCGACGACCTCGGGCCCGAGATCGAGTTCGATGCCGGTCAGCAGCAGAGCCACTATCTGCTGCATGTGCTGAGGCTTGGCGAAGGCGCCGAAATCCTGGTGTTCAACGGTCGTGACGGTGAATGGTCGGCGGCCATCGCGGCGAAGACAAAAAGGGCGGTGCGGCTGAAGGTGCTGGCGCTGCAACGGCCGCAACCGCCGCTGCCCGATCTCATCTACTGCTTTGCGCCGCTGAAGCAGGGCCGGCTTGACTATCTCGTGCAGAAGGCGGTCGAAATGGGCGCCGGTGTCCTGCAGCCGGTCATCACCCAGCACACGCAAGTGGCAAAACCTTCCATCGATCGCCTGCGCGCCAATGTCGTCGAGGCCGCCGAACAGTGCGGCATCCTGGCGGTGCCGGAGGTGCGTGCAGCCGAAAAGTTCGACCACCTGCTGACCGGCTGGGACAGAGAGCGGCGGCTGATCTTCTGCGACGAGGACGCCTCGACCAACAATCCGCTGCCGGCTCTGCAGGCGGTCAAGGAAAAGAAGCTCGGGCTGCTGGTCGGGCCGGAGGGCGGCTTCTCCGATGACGAGCGCAAGATGCTGCGCGCCCTGCCCTTCGTCACGGCCATTCCGCTCGGACCGCGTATCCTGCGCGCCGATACGGCGGCGGTGGCAGCACTTTCGGTGATCCAGGCTACCGTCGGAGACTGGTGAGACTTCATTCCTTGCAAGGGACGGAGAGCGCAGTATCGTTCAATTCCTGTTGACCTGTGGCTCAGGATTTTTCGCTTGATCGACTACTGACATTTCGTCCATCTAGCGCCGGCGGTCGTCCGACCGTCCTACAACTCCGCGTGTCCTTTCGGACGCGCAAACGACGCTGTAACACTTGAAGGGGCACGTGATCCTTTCCGAAAATCGAAAGCCGATCTTCGGGATTATGTGCGGAGGGCTCTATCATGGCGCGCGACACAACCGATTTCCGCCCGATCGAAGGCGTCGATGAACTCGTCGAGCATCTGGCCGAAGGCAACAAGCCGCGCGACAAATGGCGCATCGGCACCGAGCACGAGAAATTCCCGTTCTATGTCGACGGCAACGCGCCTGTGCCCTATGGCGGCGAGCGCGGCATCCGCGCCATCCTCGAAGGCATGCAGCAGAAACTCGGCTGGGATCCGATCATCGATGACGGCCGCATCATCGGCCTGGTCGAACCGACCGGCCAGGGTGCGATTTCGCTAGAGCCGGGTGGCCAGTTCGAGCTGTCCGGCGCGCCGCTGGAGACGATCCACCAGACCTGCCGCGAGGGCAATGCGCATCTGGCACAGGTGCGCGAGATCGCCGAGCCGATGGGCATCCGCTTTCTCGGCCTTGGCGGCAGCCCGAAATGGTCGCTGGCCGAGACGCCAAAAATGCCGAAGTCGCGCTATGAGATCATGACGCGCTACATGCCCAAGGTCGGCACCAAGGGTCTCGACATGATGTACCGCACCTGCACGATCCAGGTGAACCTCGACTTCGAGAGCGAAGCCGACATGCGCCGCAAGATGCAGGTGTCGCTGAAGCTGCAGCCGCTGTCGACGGCATTGTTCGCCAATTCGCCGTTCACCGAGAGCCGGCCGAACGGATTGCAGAGCTGGCGCGGCGACATCTGGCGCGACACCGACAACCAGCGCTCGGGCCTGTTCGAATTCTGCTTCTCGCCCGATTTCGGTTTCGCCGACTATGTCGAATGGGCGCTCGACGTGCCGATGTATTTCGTCATCCGCGACGGCCACTATCACGACATGACGCACATCACCTTCCGCCAGTTCATGGCCGGCGCCGCGCGCAATGAAGTGCCGGACGGGCTGCCGACGATGGGCGACTGGGCGAACCATCTGTCGACGCTGTTCCCGGATGTGCGGCTGAAGCGTTTCCTCGAGATGCGCGGCGCCGATGGCGGGCCGTGGCGGCGCATCTGCGCGTTGCCGGCTTTCTGGGTCGGATTGCTCTATGACGAGGCAGCGCTCGACGCCGCCGAGGCACTGACCTCAAGCTGGACATATGACGAAGTGCTGGCGATGCGCACCGCGGTGCCGGAACAAGGCATTTCCGCGTCCTTCCGCAACACCACGCTGCGCGAGATCGCCCGCGACGTGATGGTCATCTCACGCATGGGCCTGAAGAACCGTGGCCGCAAGAACCGCGACGGCTATGACGAGACCTCGTTCCTCAACACGCTCGATGAAGTGGTCGCACGCGGCACCACCAGCGCCGAGGAGATGCTCTCCGCCTACCACACGCGCTGGGGCGGCTCGATCGAGCCGGTCTTCATGGAATACGCCTACTAACCCTGCGAGTGCAGGCGCGGCCGATTGATTGGCAAAAGCCGCTTCAATCGGCCATCGAAACGAATTAGGCTCTCCACCCTAGGATTTCCCGGAGGAGAAAGCCGATGCCCACCTTGTTCGATATGCTGGCGCAGGCCCAGAACGGCAACGGGATGCAGGCCCTTGCCCAGCAATACGGGCTTTCGATGCAGCAGACACAGGCGGCCGTTGCCGCTCTGCTGCCGGCCTTTTCGCAGGGGCTGCAGCGCAACACCGCCGATCCCTATGGGCTCGGCGCCTTCATGACGGCAATGGCAAGCGGCCAGCACGCCAAGTATTTCGAGGACGCGACCCGAGCCTTCTCGCCGCAAGGCGTCGATGAGGGCAACGGCATTTTGGGCCACCTGTTCGGCTCGAAGGACCTGTCGCGGGCCGTGGCCAGCCAGGCAGCGCAAGCCAGCGGCGTCAGCCAGCAGATCCTGCAGCAGATGCTGCCGACCATCGCCTCGATGGTCATGGGCGGGCTGTTCAAGCAGACGACAAATCAGATGCAAGCCGCCGGTGGCTTTGGCGGCGGCAACAATCCGCTCGGCGAGATCATCGAGCAGATGATGCGGCAAAGCGGCATGCAAGCCCCCGCTCCACAGCCGCGCCAGGCACCGCAGCCGCAGAATCCGATGGACAACCCGCTCGGCAAGGTTTTGCAGGACATGTTCGGCGGCGGTGCCCCGCAGCCGCAAAGCCAGCCGCAGCCGGCACCCAATCCCTATGGCGACAATCCGCTCGGCAAGGTGCTGCAGGACATGTTCGGCGGTGGCGCGCCGCAGCCGCAGCCATCGCAACCGCAGCAGACCCAGAGCCCCCATGGCGACAACCCACTGGGCAAGATCTTCGAGGAGATGCTGCGGCAAGGTGGTGGCGGCTTCGGCGGGGGCGGACAGCCCGCGCCGCAACAGCCACAGGCACCACCGCAGCGGCAGGCGCCGCAGCCGCAGACCAATCCGAGCGGCCGGCCGAGGAACCCGTTCGACGACCTGTTCGGCAAGATGTTCGAGACCGGCGCCCAGCAGCGTGACGAATATCAGAAGGGCGTGGAAACGATCTTCGACCAGTTCAAGCGGGACATGGATCGGCGCTAGCACCGATTGGCACTTCAAAAGAAAAGCCCGGTCCTGGGAGGACCGGGCCAAAGTGCAGGCGGGCCGGCGGGGATCCGGCAGGGAGTGGGGGCCTGCATACTCGTCAGTCGCGTCGAACCTTAAGAAGGTTCACGGCAACCGATGCGACAGCAACCAAGCCAGGCGATCAGGCCACCTTGCGGACGATATCCTCGATCGTTTCGACGCGATCGCTGGCGATTTCGCGCAAGATCTTCGTCGGATCGCGGCCAAACGGTATGTCGATGGCGACATGGAGGTCGGCGCGCGTCAGGCCGATATCGGCGAGTTCGGAATCCGACATCTCGCCAAGGCGATAGAAGGCGCGGCGGTTTTTCCAGGCGCGGTAGACGTTGGAGACGGTGTTTGCCACGCGCGTCGCAACGGCCGGACGCGAGGTGATGCGCGAGGTCTCGGTGGCGAAATCAAACGTGGTCATGTCGGTCTCCTTCAGACTCGAACGGACAAAGCCCTGCCATCGGCGCTGGCGACAGCGTCCGTTTCGGCTTCGATTCACATGCCTTCATGTGGACAATGACAATTTGCCATCGACCGATTGATTAATCCAACGAATGTTTCTAATCCTAGGCATCAACACTAGTGATGGATTGGACCGATGAAAGCGCCACTCGATCTCGATCAGTTGCAGACCTTCATCTCGATTGCCGATACCGGCAGCTTCACACGGGCGGCGGAAGAGGTGCACCGGACGCAGTCGGCGGTGTCGATGCAGATGCGTCGGCTGGAGGAGCGGATCGGCAAGCCGCTGTTCGAGAAGGACGGGCGCACCAACAGGCTGACCGAGGAAGGCGACAAGCTGCTCTCCTACGCGCGGCGGCTGCTCTATCTCAACCGCGAGACGCTGGCCGCCTTCGACGACCGGCGGCTTGAAGGCACGATCCGTATTGGCACGCCCGACGACTATGCCGACCGTTTCCTGCCCGAGATCATGGCGCGGTTCACGCGCTCCAATCCGCGCGTCGAACTGACGGTCATCTGCGAGCCGACGCCCGGGCTGGTCGAGCATATCAAGCGCGGCAATCTCGACCTGGCACTGGTGACGCACAATGATGTACGCGGCCAATCGGAGGTGGTGCGGCGCGAGCCGCTGCTTTGGGTCACCTCCGCCAACCATGCGACGCACGAGCAGCAGACGCTGCCGATGGCCTTTGGCCGGCCGAATTGCATCTGGCGGCGCGCCGCCGTCGACGTGCTAGACCAGCAGAACCGCGAGTATCGCATCCTGTTCACCAGCTTCTCGGCGACCGTCATCACCGCCGCCGTACTTTCCGGCCTGGCGATCTCGGTGCTGCCGGAATGCGCGCTCAGGCCCGGCATGCGGGTGCTGGGCGAAGCCGACGGCTTCGGCGCCCTGCCCGACTGCCGCATCGGCATCATGCGCGGCCAGACGTCGCGACCGGAGATCGTCGATGCACTTGCCCGCCACATTTCGGAAAGCCTGGACAATATTTCCGTGCCGATCGGTGAAGAGGCCGGGACATTCGACTTCGCCGCCCTCGCCTATGCCAAGATGAAGCGGACGAAGCCGAACCAGATCCTGCCGGGCTGGTAGGCCAGATCCTCCCCGACAGGAAGGTCAACCAAGAGCCGAAGCCGACCTCCCCTCAACGGGCGACGGGCCTGCGAGGGCCAGCATCTGGGCCGGTTCCAGCGGCGGTGACAGCAGATAGCCCTGCAACTGATGGCAGCCCATGCCGACGAGCAGAGCCTTTTGCTCCTCGGTCTCGACCCCCTCCGCGGTGACCTCGACGTCGAGAGCGATGGCAAGGTCGACCAACGCCTTGACGATCGCGGTGGAATTTCGATCATTGTCGAGAAGGCGCACGAAGGAACGGTCGATCTTGAGCTTGTCGATGGCATGGCGGCGCAGGTAGTTCAGCGAAGAATAGCCGGTGCCGAAATCATCGAGCGCAACCCTGATGCCCGTTTGGCGCAAGGCCGCCAGTACCGTCCTGGTGGTGTCGTTGTTTTCCAGTAGCACACTCTCGGTGATCTCAAGTTGCAACCGCGCCGGCGCCAGCCCGGTCTCGGCAAGGATCAACGCAACCTCGTCGGCGAACCCGGCATCGCGCAGCTGTAGCGGCGAGACGTTGACGGCAACCCAGGGCAATTGCGTGCCGACGGCGAACCGGCAGGCCTCGGCCAGCACCCATTTGCCGAGTTCGCCGATCATGCCGCGTTCCTCGGCAATGGCGATGAACTGTTGCGGCGGCAACGCGCCATGGATCTCATGCGCCCAGCGGATCAGCGCTTCGGCGCCGGCGATCGTCCTGCCATCCGCGGCGAAAATCGGCTGATAGGCCAGTTTTATCCCGGTCCCGCCAGAAAGGGCGCTGCGGAGCTCGTTCTCGACCTTGCGCTTGTGCAGCAAGAGGTCGTCCATGTCGCCGGCGAAGATCTGATGGCGACCGCGGCCGTTCTTCTTGGCCTCGTAAAGCGCAATATCGGCCTTGCGCAGCAGATCGTCAGCATCGACTTGCGGACCCGACGCCAGGGCAATGCCGATGCTGGCGCTGACGAAGACCTGATCGTCCATCAGCCTGAACGGCTCCTGCATTTTCCGCAGCAGCCGTTCCGAAACATCCTCGGCCGCCCTGATGTCGCGAACATCGACCAGAATAAGCGCGAACTCGTCGCCGCCGAGCCGCGCCACCGTGTCGATTTCCCGGATCGTCTGCTGCAGCCTGGTTGCCGTCTGGCGCACAAGCTCGTCGCCGGCGGGATGGCCGAGCGTGTCGTTGACATGCTTGAAACGATCGATATCGAGATAAAACAGCGCTATCCTTGCCGTATCGCGTCCGGTCGCGAGCAAGGCTCGCCGCAACCGGTCCTCGAAGAGAGCCCGGTTGGGGAGACCCGTCAGCGTATCGTGAAAGGCGAGATACTGTGCCTGCGCCTGACTGGTCTGCAGCGCCAGCGATGTCCGCCGCAGGCGCCGCAGGAGAAAGATCAATGCGCCCGCGGCAAACAGCACGCCGGCGACCAATGCCGGGCCTGCCTTGCGCACCAGCGTCAGACCGGGGCGCTCCTGATCCCATCCGATGTAGCCGAGAATGACACCGCGTGAATTCATCAGCGGAATGGCGGCTGAGCTGACCGGTTGCGACAAAAGCAGCAGGTGCGCGCCATCAAGCAGATATTTTTCGGCGATCTTGCCGATGACAGTGTCGTTGATGAACTCGATCGAGACATGCAGATATTCGCTGCCCGGCGCCTGGGTGACACGATCCGAACTCGGCACCAGCGGTGCGATGCTGAGGATCGCGGGCTTGCCCTCAAGCGACACCAGGTCCTCGGCGACCATTTTGGTCGGGCCGCCGGATGCGTTCGCTTGCGGCGGTTGAGCGATCAGCTGGCGCAGCTTTTCGATGGTGGGCAGCAAAGCAGGCTCATCCGCGCCGTAGACGGCCAGCGGCATCACCTTGCCTTCCTGCATGGCGTGGATCGGCCGGTTTGCCTCGTCCAGCACATAGACACGGTTGTGACCGTAGTAGGTGTACATCCAGACGCTGATGTTCTCGACCATCCATTGCTGGTTGCCGGCCTTGGCGTTAAGGATGGAATCGTCCCAGACCGAGATACTTTCCTGCTCGCGCTCCACGGTAGCGATCTGATCCTGCAAACCGTTGGCGAAGAATATCTTTTGTCGCTCAAGCGAGGCACGATCGGTCTGCACGGCCGCGTAGAAGCCAAATCCCACGACCATGACCAGCGCAAAAGCGGCAAGCGCCAGCACGGTCAGCGTGACCTGATACGTCAATGGGCTGCGATGTCCGCTTGCGCTCATGCGTCCTTGGCCAGCTTCGTTGGATTCAACTCAATCAAAGCAGGCTTAACATCGCGTTATGACGCGTGGTCCGTCACAGGCGCCTTGACGTGGGCGTTCAACCGTTCCCCAATCGGCCAATGAGCGAGGCAGCATCCGAATCACGCACGAACGCCACCGAATACACGGTGAGCGAGATTTCCGGCGCGCTGAAGCGCACGGTCGAGGACGTGTTCGGCAATGTGCGGGTGCGCGGCGAAATATCCGGCTATCGCGGGCCGCATTCGTCCGGTCATGCCTATTTTGCGCTGAAGGACGACCGCGCGCGGCTCGACGCCGTGGTGTGGAAGGGCACGATGAGCCGGCTGAAATTCCGCCCCGAGGAGGGGATGGAGGTAATCGCCACCGGCAAGCTCACAACCTATCCCGGCAAATCCAACTACCAGATCGTCATCGACAATCTGGAGCCAGCCGGCGCCGGCGCCCTGATGGCGCTGCTGGAAGAGCGCAAGCGCCGGCTGCAGGCCGAGGGCCTGTTCGACCCCGGCCGCAAGCGGTTGCTGCCGTTCATGCCGCGCGTCATCGGCGTCGTCACCTCGCCGACAGGTTCCGTCATCCGCGACATCATTCATCGCATCAAGGACCGGTTTCCATTGCATGTGCTGGTCTGGCCGGTACGTGTGCAGGGCGAGACGGCGGGCGCGGAAGTGACCGCCGCTGTCAATGGCTTCAACGCGCTGGCCTGGGACGGTGCCGTCCAGCGCCCCGATCTGCTGATCGTGGCGCGCGGCGGCGGCAGCCTCGAAGACCTTTGGGGCTTCAACGACGAGGCGCTGGCGCGTGCCGTTGCAGCCTCCGCCATTCCGGTGATCTCGGCTGTCGGCCACGAGACCGACTGGACGCTGATCGACCTCGTCGCGGATCGCCGCGCCCCGACACCGACAGGTGCCGCCGAAATTGCGGTGCCGGTGAAGGCCGACCTCGAAGCGACGCTTGCCAGCCTTGGCGCGCGGCTCAAGGCGGCGGTCTTGCGTAATTTCGAGCGCAAGCGGCAAGCCGCCCGTGCCGCCGCCCGCGCGCTCCCCTCGCCCGATCAATTGCTGGCGCTGCCGCGCCGACGCCTCGACGAGGCGACAAGCCGCCTCGGCCGGGCGCTGTCCGTCAGCGTCGATCGCAAGCGGGCGCGGCTTCAAGGCCAAAGGCTGACGCCGGCCACGCTGTCGCGGCGCATGAACGAAGCCCGCACGCTGACCGGCCGCGACCTCGCCCGCGCGCAAGCGGCATTTTTTGCCATCGTGCGCGAACGGCGCGCACGATTTTCGCGCACCGCGGCGCGGCTTTCGCCGGCCCCGATCGCGCGGCGCCAGAAGCTGCAAGGGGACACGCTGGCAGCATTGGCACGACGGCAGGATCGGGTGATCTCCGCTCGGCTCGAGCGCCTGCGCGGACAATTGAACCAGGCCGATCGCCTGTTGACCACGCTTTCGCACAAGGCCGTCCTGGCGCGCGGCTTCGCCCTGGTGAAGGACGCCGATGGGGCAGTGATCAAACATGCGGCCGAAGTGGCGTCGGGAATGGCGCTTTCGCTGGAGTTCGCCGACGGTACCGCCGATGCGATTGCCACCAGCGGCACGGCAAGACCGAAAACCGTGGCCAAGCCGGCGGCAAAGGCCAAAGAGCCCGGCAATCAGGGATCGCTGTTCTGAGATCATGACCGACAATCCGAACCATCTGGCAACGCCTTCCGGCAAGCCGCGCGCGCGGCGTTTTGGCATCGGTTTCGACGGCACACCCGGTCCGTTCAACGCGATCACCGATGTGCCGGGCGTCGCCGTCGGTTTCACGACGCTGATTTCAGGCGATGGCGCGCTCGTCGTTGGCCAGGGACCGGTGCGTACCGGCGTCACCGCGATCCTGCCCCGGCCGCGCGCCGATCTTGCCACGCCCGTCTTTGCCGGCATCTTCAGCCAGAACGGCAATGGCGAAATGACCGGCTCGCACATCGTCGAGGAAACCGGCGCATTCAACTTTCCGATCACCATCACCAACACGCATTCCTGCGGTGTTTCACGCGATGGCACGCTGCGCTGGATGCAAAGCGTACTGCCGGCGGCACTCGACAGCGCCTGGGGCCTGCCGGTGGCGGCGGAGACCTTTGACGGCTTCCTCAACGACATCAACGGCCACCATTTGACATCAGAGCATGTTGCGCAGGCACTTGACGGTGCGGCCAGCGGACCGATCGAGGAAGGCAGCGTCGGCGGCGGCACCGGCATGATCACCTTCGGCTTCAAGGCCGGATCCGGGACCGCGTCGCGCATCGTCGAATGGCACGGCCGCGCCTACACGGTCGGCGCCTTCGTGCAGTCGAATTTCGGCAAGCGGCATAATTTTACGGTTCGTAGCCTGCGCGCCGGGCCGGAGCTTGCCGAGCCGGCGATCCGGCAAGGCACACCGCGTGCCGAAAAGGGCTCGATCATCGCCGTCATCGCCACCGACGCGCCATTCCTGCCGCATCAAATGAAGCGGCTGGCGCGCCGCGTGCCGCTTGGCGTCGCCATGACCGGCGGCTTCGGCTATCACAGTTCAGGCGACATCTTTATCGCCTTCTCGACCGCCAATGCGAGCGCGGCGCTGGCACCGTCCGGCCGCATCGCCAGCGCCGATTTTGTTCCCGACACCGACATCGATCCGTTTTTCGATGCGGTGATCCAGAGCGTGGAGGAATCGATCCTCAACGCCTTGGTCGCCAATGACGACATGAGCGGACGCGACGGCAATTTCGTGCCGGCGTTGCCGAAAGTGTGGCTGAAAGAGAAATTTGGCGGAGGGGATGATTGATACGAAGACGCGGGCCGAATAGCCCGCGTTCCAGACAGTTTTCCTGGAATTGCTCTAAGCGGCTATTTCGCGGCTTTGCTGGGGGCCTGCTGGTTCTCGTCGGCCTCGGCCGCTTCCTCGAGCCGGGAGGCGATCAGTTCCTGAATGTCGCCGACCTCTTCCTGGATATCCTCCAGAGGGATGCCGACCTCTGCCGCCTTGGCAGCGCATTCCTTGGCCAGAGACTCGGCCTGCTTGTCGATCCTGGCGTGGGATGACTGGCAGTGGACCTTTTCGCCTATCCATCCCCGCAAGAACTCGATCGCGTGTTCACTCATACTGCTGTTCCCTGGCGGCAAAGCCGGTTGGTAATCATAAACGCCGACACCCCGCAAAGGATGCATGGTCCCATACGAACCGAGTCGTCGCCAGCCGGCAAGCCGATCTTGTCCAAGGTCCACAGCGTCAAAGGAAATCGAGGGGTCAAGAGCATTCTGTTTCTGAGGGGTCGGTACCGTTGGCTGGGATCACGCCCAGCTTTGCGCCACTGTTTCTATTTGCTTTTTTCCGGTTTCCTAGCCGATTTCGTCACAATAGATGGCGCAATCCGTAACACATTTACAGTCGCTTCGGCGGCGCTGCCCTGAGGCGCGCGGGTCGAAGCCGCCGGTATATAGTGACATCCTCACGCAATGTCGACTCTGCTCGCCATCAGGTAGTGTCTCAGTTTGAAATCTTGCGATGCGGTCGATGCCGAGACATGAGAGGCAGATCGACCCAGGGTCATTTCTCTCGCACATAGGTTACTTCGTGAATAATCTCGCGCCCGTCGAACGGATTTTGGGTGGGGGGCGAGGTGTAAGTCAGCGTATGTTCGTCGACTTTGCAGAACCGCACCTGTTCCGTGCCACTCCATGCTTCATTCCAGCTCATGTCGACATGATGGACAACGCGATCTGACTCAACCGTATAGCTGCCCGAATAGGCGAACATCGAGTCGAACAACGCAATCTTCTCTTCGTCGGATGGCGGCAAACGCTGCGGCCGATTGCGATTGTTCCTAAGGATAAAGAAAATGACGCGCTCAGGTGTATAGATGACGATGCCATGAGGTTCCTGACCCAGAGCTGGCTGCCGCTCCCCGGTCGAAACGTCTCTCGTCATCCAAGACGTCATTCGCCAGCTTCCAAGCAGGAGTTCGTGGCGAATTGGTTGAACGGGCATATCTTGAGCCATTGCCCACACCTCCGCTATTTCTTGGCAGAGCGCTTTCTATACCGTCCGCGTGGTCCCGGGCTCGGCGCATCCGGGCAGTCTGGACGGCATATGGAATGAGACCTCCCCATGCTTTGCGGTAAGCATACAGGAGTTCGGCCCGGATCGCGACCAGCTAGCCTTCAAACCGAGACACGACCGGATCGTGCGCATCGAGAACGGCGCAGCGAATGCCGCCGCGTCCAAGCCGATAATGTGCTGGAGTATGCCGCCATTGACGCTGCCGCAGGGCGAGGTGCGGTGACAACAGGCCACCCCTATCTTGCCGGAAGCGAAGCCCCATATGCATGGTAGGGTCCACTCGTCTTGCTGAGTCCTGCCTAGGGCAAGGAAAACTGCGAACGACAGGGAAGCTTACCGGATGTCCCTTGGGATCGATCAGGCGACGATCACAGCCTATCTGGAAGTCATCACCATCAATCTCGTTCTGTCGGGCGACAATGTCGTGGTGATCGGCATGGCGGCCGCGGGCCTGGCAAAGGCGCTGCGGCAGAAGGCGATCATCGCCGGCATCGCCGCAGCGGCTGTCATCCGTATCTTCTTTGCCGTGGTGGCCGTGCAGTTGCTGGCGATCCCGGGCATCATGCTGGTCGGCGGTCTGCTGTTGTTCTGGGTCTGCTGGAACATGTTCGGAGAATTGCGATCCGCCGGCAATGCCGATGACGGGGACGGCGCAGACGCCGATCCGACCGTGGCTTTCCTTGCGGCGACACGACCGGCCAAGGCGCTGCGCACAGCGATCGTGCAGATCGTCGTTGCCGACGTTTCGATGTCGTTGGACAATGTGCTCGCCGTGGCAGGTGCTGCCAGCAACGACATGGATGCGCTTGTCTTTGGCCTCATCCTGTCGGTGGTGCTGATGGCTATCGCCTCGACCCTGGTCGCGGCGCTGCTGGCCAGGCATCGCTGGATCGGCTGGCTCGGCCTTGCGGTCATCGTCTATGTCGCAGGCAGCATGGTGCTGGATGGCGTCGAGCAGTTGAAAGCACTCGACTATTGGACGGTTCTTTCAAGAACGTCGAGTTCGATGGGAGCCCCAACAATTAGAGTCTCCATGCGGGGCAAGGAATGAGCGACCATTTCTGGATTCGAAATGCCGGAAATCCTCTTGGGCAAAGCCCTCAGGGATTTCCGGCGACCCGCACGATGAGCTTGCCGAAATTCTTGCCTTCGAGAAGGCCAAGGAAAGCTCGCGGCGCGTTCTCTATTCCATCCACGATATCTTCCCGGTAGCGAACGCGGCCGGTTGCTATCCAGTCGGCCATGTCGCGGTAGAATGCCGGGCGCTGGTCGACGAATTCACGCTGGATGAACCCCCTGATCGTCAGGCTGCGGTGGAGCACCTGCTGCATCAGCGTCGGCAGCCTATCGATGCCGGACTCCGCGATGACATTGTATTGCGCGATCAACCCGCAGACCGGCACGCGGGCAAAATCGTTCAAAAGGGGGAACACCGCATCCCAGACAGGGCCGCCGACATTCTCGAAATAGATGTCGATGCCATCAGGGCAGGCCGCCTTCAACTGCGCGGCAAAATCATCGGCACGATGATCGACGACCGCATCGAAGCCGAGCTCCTGCCGCACGAAAGCGCATTTGTCGGCGCCGCCGGCAATGCCAACGACACGCGCACCCTTGATGTGGGCGATCTGTCCAACGGCTGACCCGACCGCGCCGCTGGCCGCCGCCACGACGACCGTCTCGCCAGGCTTTGGCTGTCCGATCGTGAGCAGGCCGGCATAGGCGGTGAAGCCCGGCATGCCGAGAACGCCGAGTGCCGTGGTGACGGGCGCCGCCGCGGGTTCGAGCTTGCGCAGCCCGACGCCGTCGGACAGTGCAAAGCTCTGCCATCCCGAGTGCGACAGGACGACATCGCCTTCAGCGAAGCCGGCATGGCGGGATCTGACGACACGCGCAACGGTGCCGCCTTCCATCACGCCGTCGATCTCGACCGGCTTGGCATAGGATTTGGCGTCGTTCATCCGCCCGCGCATATAGGGATCAAGCGACAGGTAGAGGATCTGCAGGAGGAGTTCGTTCTCCGCCGGCTCGACAATTTCAACCGTCTCGATACGAAAATCGCCTGGCTTTGGCCGGCCTTGCGGTCGCGCTGCAAGCACGATGCGGGTGTTTGTCTGGGCTGACATTTGGGCACGACCTCGCTGTTAAGAACACTCTACTCGAAAAACCGGTTGGGCGGCCGCTTCAGGCCAAGATTCTCGCGCAATGTCGTTCCCTCGTACTGCCGCCTGAAGATCCCCCGTCCCTGCAGTTCGGGCACGACCTTCTCGACAAAGTCGTCGAGCCCGGCGGGCAGATAGGGAAACATGATGTTGAACCCGTCGGAGCCCTCGGTGACCAGCCATTCCTCCATTTCGTCTGCGATCGTTTGAGGTGTACCGACGAAAGCAAGGCCGGAATAGCCACCCAGCCTCTGGGCAAGCTGCCTGACGGTCAGGTTCTCCTTGCGCGCCAGTTCGATGACACGCTCGCGGCCGCTCTTGCTGGCATTGGTTTCGGGGATTTCGGGCAAGGCCGCGTCCGGATCAAAACCGGATGCGTCATGCCCGATCGCGATCGACAGCGAGGCAATGCCGCTCTCGTAATAGACGAGGCTGTCGAGCTTCGCCCGCTTGGACTGCGCGTCCTCGACGCTGTCGCCGACGACGACAAAGGCGCCGGGCAGGATCTTGATGTCGTCGCGCGAGCGGCCGAGTTTCTCCGCACGGCTTTTGACGTCGGCGAAGAAACGTTGGCCGGCGGCGAGATCGGCATGCGCGGCGAAAATGACTTCCGCCGTCTCTGCCGCCAGTTGCCGCCCTGCCTCCGACGCGCCGGCCTGGACGATGACCGGCCAACCCTGGATGGGCCGGGCGATGTTGAGCGGCCCGCGCACCGAGAGATGCTCGCCCTTGTGATCGAGCACACGCAATCTGGAAGGATCGAAATAGAGACCGCTTTCAGCGTCGCGGATGAAGGCATCGTCAGCGAAGCTGTCCCACAGGCCGGTCACGACATCATAGAATTCCCGTGCCCGCCGGTAGCGCTCGTCATGCTCGACATGTTCGTCGAGGCCGAAGTTGAGCGCCGCATCGGGGTTGGATGTGGTGACGATGTTCCAGCCGGCGCGGCCGCCGCTGATATGGTCCAGCGAAGCGAAGCGGCGGGCGATGTGGTAGGGCGCGTCGAACGTCGTCGATGCGGTTGCGACCAGCCCGATATGATCGGTGACGGCCGCCAGCGCCGACAGCAGCGTGAACGGCTCGAACGACGTAACCGTGTGGCTGCGCCGCAGCGCCTCGATCGGCATGTTGAGAACGGCCAGATGGTCGGCCATGAAGAAGGCGTCGAACTTCGCCGCCTCCAGGGTCTGGGCGAAGCGTTTCAGATGCGCGAAATTGAAATTGGCGTCGGGATAGGCGCCCGGATAGCGCCAGGCGCCTGTGTGCAGGCTGACGGGGCGCATGAAAGCGCCAAGCCGCAATTGTTTCTGTGTCATGAAAATCGTTCCGACCAATCAATATGGTCGAGCGCCATCGCTCGAATCCTGATCTTTAGGATCGGCCGGTCCGCCCAACCCGGGAAGGTATTCCGTTGCGCCGCGCCGGGTTTTTGCAGCAATTCCGTTTTGCGATCCATGACCGCAGCACAAAAAATGGCCGGGCTCGAATTCGGCCCGGCCAAAAGAAGGTTCAAACCTTCAGAGGGGAACACCGCTCAGCGGAATGGGAGGAGACCGCCGATCGATTTTACCTTTCTGAGCTTATTTCCGCGACTTGGCGACGAATGACGTTCCAAAGAACACGCAAAACGGCGAAAATCTGTTCGGCATCGAGGCTTTGTTATGCATGTCGTCCGCCTAAAACCGGGGCCACTTTTGGGCGACATGCTTTGGGCTTCACGGGCGCTCCGCTCCGGTCTGGAGAAGATCGGCATAGTGGCGGCGCGCCACGTCGGGATGCGAACGCAGACGGCTTTTCAGGACATTGGTGCCGACATCGCGGAACAACGGGTTGTCCGGGTCGCTTGCCGGTCCGCGTGCCTCGGCCGCCAGTTCCTCGGGCAAATTCAGCAGCGGTATCGTCGCATCCAGCCGCGCGCTGAAGAAGAAGGGAACGGAAATCCGCTCGACGCCGGCAGGCGGCGTCACGACGCGGTGAACGGTGGCGCGCAGATAGCCATTCGACGCCAGTTCGAGCAGTTCGCCAATGTTGACGACAAGCGTTCCGGGGAGCGGGTCCACATTCACCCAGCTGCCGTCATATTCAACCTGCAGCCCTTTGTTGTCGTCCTGCAGCAACAGCGTCAGGAAGCCGCCATCCTTGTGCGCGCCGACACCCTGGTCGCCATCCGTCGCGTTACGTCCAGGGTAGCGCACGATCTTCATGCGATGGTTGGGCGAGTCCCTGTAGATCGCGTCGAAGGCGTCCTCGGGCTGATCAAGCGACAGCGCGAAGGCTTTCAGCAGCCGGATCGCCACCGCCGTAGCCCTGGCCTGCCATGCCAGCAGCGCCGGCTTGAGATCGGGCAATGCCGAGGGCCATTGGTTCGGTCCTTGCAGCCGTGTCCAAGGCGCAATTCCCGGCCCTTGCGGGATGGGCTGGCGCTCGACGCCGATGTCGAGTTGTTCACGCCAGTCGGCAGCGCCCTTGGTCAGTTCACCGCCGGCGCGCGTGTAGCCGCGAAACTGCGAGGACTTGACCATTTCGATCGCCAGCTTGTCGGTCTCCGGCAAGGCGAAGAACCGGCGCGAGGCATCGAGCACTTCATCGGTCTCCGAGGCCGAAATTCCGTGGCCGCTGAGATAGAAGAAGCCGACGTCGCGGGCCGCCGTGCGCAGATCCAGGAGAAAGGTGCGATGCTCGGACGCTCCTTGTTCGAGACGGCTCAGATCGAGTACCGGCACAATTCTGGGCATGGCAGGTTCCTTCTTTTCTCCGCCCTTGCCGAGGAGAAGTAGAAGCGACCATCGGCAAGCACTCGAGGCGTGGACGTGCATCCAAGGTGCCACGCAGGGGCAGCCGATCAAAGCAATGGGCACCCCAATATCGGCACCAACAGAAGAAAGTCAGCGCTGCATATTGTGGCCCGAGGGCAAAATAATATTCCCAACGGATGTTTCATGCATATTGCGACGAGACATAGATCGGAGACGTTTATGCGGACTTCCGCATGAACTGAAGGCCCCGCAGGTTGGCCGTTGCGCCCGGATCCCTTCTCATGACGCGTGCCTGATGACTTCAAGCCAGCCCGAAAGTCTCCACAGCGCGCATGATGCCGCGCAGTTCGGCGAGGCCTTTCAGCCGGCCGATCAGCGAGTAGCCGGGATTGATCCTGGTCTTGCCGATATCGTCGGCAAGCAGGTGGCCGTGATCGGGGCGCATGGGGATGCGCCAGTCGGCGCGGCCTTCCCTGCTGCGGCGCGCCTCTTCCTGCATCAGTGCGAGGATGACATGTGCCATGTCGGTGCCACCTTCGAGATGCTCGGCTTCATAGAACGAGCCATCCTCCTCGATGGTGATGTTGCGCAGATGGGCGAAATGGATGCGGTCGGCGAATTCCTTGACCATGGCGACGATGTCGTTGTCGGCGCGCGTCCCATAGGAGCCGGTGCAGAATGTCAGGCCATTGGCGAGGCTGTCGACGGCGTTGAGAATAAAACGCGCATCCGCGGCGGTCGAAACGATGCGCGGCAGGCCATAGAGCGAGAAGGGCGGATCGTCAGGATGGATGCACATGCGCACCCCCTCCTGCTCGGCCACCGGAATGATCTCGCGCAGGAACCAGGCAAGGTTGTCGCGCAATTCCTTCGGACCGATCGCATCGTAGTCCGCCAGGGCCTCGCGAAAACTGTCACGGTCGTAGCTGCGCTCTGTTGCCGGCAGGCCGGCGATGAGGTTGCGCTCGATCCTGTCGATCTGCTCGTCGCTCAATTCCCTTAGTCGCGTTTCCGCCTCGGCAATGCGGGCGGCGCTGTAGCCGGCCTCGGCATTCCTGCGTTTCAGCACAAACAGGTCGTAGGCCGCGAAATCGATCGCATCGAAACGCAGGGCGTAGCCCGTCGTCGGAAGCCGATAGGCCAGATCGGTGCGGGTCCAATCGACCACGGGCATGAAATTGTAACAGACCGTTGTGATGCCGGCCTTGGCAAGGGCGCGGATCGTGTCGCGATAGTAGCCTGCGTAGCGCTCGCGCTCCGGCGCACCGATCTTGAAGGAATTGTGGACGGGAATGCTCTCGACGACCGACCAGGTCAGCCCTGCCGCCTCGATGATCCGCTTGCGCTCCAGAATGCTCTCAAGCGGCCAGGCGCGCCCGTCATAAATGTCGTGCAGCGCCGATACGATACCCGTCGCGCCCGCCTGCCTGACATGATCGAGCGTCACCGGGTCGTTCGGTCCATACCAGCGCCAGCATTGTTCCATTACCGCTTTCCTTCTGCGAGGACGGCAACCTATTGTTGGACCGCAACGAGTGTCAAACTAAAGCGCGTCGCGTTTGAGCGGATTCAGGCGACGCGCTTTAGGTCCTTGTTTTTATGGATGTCGTTGCCCCAAAACCGGGGCCACTTTTGGGCGACATGCATTAGGAGCCACCTTGGACAGCAAATAACGGAGTACCCGCAATGAAGGATTTCGACGGCAAGGTCGCTCTGGTGACGGGTACGACCGGGATTGGCCTCGCAAGCGCTATACGCCTGGCGGCAGGTGGTGCCGCGATCATCGCCTGTGGCATCGACCGCGCGGCCAACGCGGTCGATGCAAGCGCAACTGGAAAGCTCCGGGCCAGGCGTGCTGGTCATAGACACCGACGTCTCTGTGCCGGATCAGGTTCGCGATGCGGTCGCGGCCGGCGTCGAGCGGTTCGGCGGCCTCGATATCATCGTCAATTCGGCGGCGGTCCATCCATACGGAACAGCTACCAGCACCGATTTCGAGACCTGGAACAAGGCAATGTCGGTCAATGTCGGCTCGATCTACCTGACAGCGCATTTCGGCATTCCGGAAATGATCCGGCGGGGCGGCGGAGCCATCGTCAACGTGGCCTCGGTGCAGGGTCACGCTTGCCAACAGAATGTCGCCGCCTATGCGACGACCAAGGGGGCGATCCATACGCTGACGCGCTCACTGGCGCTCGACTACGCGCGCTCCGGCATCCGCGTCAACTCCGTGAGCCCCGGCTCGATCCGCACCCCGATCCTGGAAAAAGCGGCACGCGGCGAAAACGGCACCGATGCCGATGTCGAGGCCGCCTACAAGCGCTTTGGCGAAGCGCATCCCATCGGGCGCATCGGCGAGCCGGAGGAAGTGGCGGAACTCATCGCCTTTCTGTGTTCGGCCAAAGCCGGGTTCTGCACCGGAGCGGACTACAAAATCGATGGCGGCCTGACTGCCGGCATCGGCGTGAAATAGAGCCATGTAGATCGGTTTTGGCCTTTACCGGGAGTCGCCGACATCTGACGACCTCCGGCGCGACCGCTTTTGGCGGGCGCGGCGTTGAAGTCTTCATCGCCAAACTCGCAAGTTCTTGCCACCGCGAACCTCGACCAACACCGACTTCGGGTTTTTAAACAGATTTAGCTCGGCGTCTAGGCGCCTCGCGAGCGCTGCGGCCGTGGTCGCGGTAGCTCGCCCGGTTAGGGCGGTGGCTGGCACCCCGAGCACGGGGGAACGGCATTCTCGATGAGCTGGACAAGCCGGTAGACGACCTTGTTGAGCCGGGTCCTGATAGCCAGAATTACGTCGAACCCGTGCAGTACTATCGATGGAGGCGGCAGCGTGTATGGAGGCGGCGGCGTGGATGGCGCGTGGTCTGGCGTCGCTATTGGCGTCGAGGCCGCTGGCGCCGGAGATGTTTCCGCCGATCCTACTGGATCCGCTTCTATTGAAATCCCGTAAACCGCGAAGGCTCCGGCATCTTGCTGGAGCCTTCGCAAAGAATTTTAAAGTCGAGGGACAGGGCCTTCGGCTGACTTCATTCCTCAGTGCCGGATCGAACTGCCTGTGCTTGCGGCGGTGGTTCCCATCCGAAAACACTGCGTCCGCCCAGCATGTGCGACTGGTCGAACTCGCCTGCCACGATTTCCTTCAGGCTGGGACCGGTGACATAGCGCTCGACCTGGCGTGACTGGTCGTCCAGCCGTCTCAATGCATCGATTTCCTCGGTGCGGCCGAGCTTGGCCTTGTGAACGGCCGATTTCAGCACGCCGATCGTCTCGTCATAGACTTTCAGCGGCACCGGGAACGGGTGCCTGTCCTTGCCGCCATGCGCCAGCGAGAACCGGCCGGGGTCCGAGAACCGGCATGGCGCTCCATGCACGACCTCGGCCACCATCGCCAGCGCACGCACGGTGCGGGCACCGACGCCCGGCACCAAGAGCAGCTCCGGGAAATCGGCAGGCCCGCGCTCGACGGCGGCAGCGATATTGCCGTACAGGCGGCGCATGACGACGTCGCTTTCGCGAACGTCGTGATGGGCCGGCATAATCAGATGCGGCAGCAGGGGCTGCGCGGGAGCGGGTGGCGAGCCGTGCTCCAGCAAGGCAAACTCTTTCACGATGCGATCGGGACCCAGATCCCGCAGCAGCTCCAGCTGGCCGTGACGCGAAGCATCGGCGCGCCGGTCGGTCAGATTGACGATCTCGCCCTGATTAGCGCCTTCGATCGCGGCATGTGGCTGCTCGACAAAGCTCGTCAGCCCCTCGGACAGCCAGTGATAGCGACGCGCCACCTTGCTGTCGCCGTTCATGCCTTGTTGCACCACGACCCAGTCGCCATCGTCGGTGACTATGAAGCCATGAAGGTAGAGGTCGAAGCCGTCCTGGACGGCAGCGCTATCGACCTTGGCGACCAGCCGACTGGCCTTGGCCAGCCCCGTTCCGTCGAAGCCGACGCGCTCGCCGATCAAGGTCAGTTCGTGCGGAGTCTTGCGCGAATGGGTGCCACGCCCGCCACAGACATGGATACCGAGTTCGCCGGAGAGTGGAGACAGGCCCCGTTTCAGGGCGCCGACAACGCTTGTCGTGATGCCGGAGGAATGCCAGTCCATCCCCATCACCGCGCCGAAAGACTGGAACCAGAACGGGTGAGCCAGGCGGCGCAGCAATTCAGTGCGACCATAGTGATGGATGATCGCCTCGCACATCACCGCGCCAAGGCGCGTCATGCGATCACCGAGCCATTTGGGCACGCGACCGCCATGCAGTGGGAGATCAGCACTTCCAGATCGTTGCGCCAATTTCTGCCGCCCGCGTTGCTCGTTGATTAGAGATAGGTGTTGCGCACCTGTCAGAGAAGCCTGCCGTCGCCCTTGCCAACGGATCGCACCCTGCGGGTTCGTCGGATTTGCCGATCTCGAGCGTAGCGGAAACGGATGGCGGCAAACCGTAGGAACGATTTGCACGGAAACCCGTTTGCCCTGACTGGAAACAGGATGAGCAAAATGGTCGCCCCGCGTGCTGCCTGGAAGGGTTTTTTGAAGGTTGGTTCGGTGTCCTGCGGCGTGAAGATCGTCGGCGCCACCAGCGAGGCGTCGAAGGTTCATTTCAGGATATTGAACCGCAAGGACGGACTCCCGGTCAAAAGCGTCTACGCCGACGAGGACACTGGAGAGCCGGTCGACGCGGAAGACCAGGTGAAGGGCTTCGAGGTCGAAAAGGATCAGTTCCTCCAGATAGAGCCCGACGACATCAAGGCGCTCAAGCTGACGTCGCAGCATACGCTTGAGGTCGGCGAGTTCGTGTCGATTGACGAGATCGATACGCGCTATCTGGAGAAACCCTACTATCTGATTCCGGCCGATGGCGCCGCTGTAGAGGCCTATGGCGTGATCCGCGATGCCATGAAGAACAAGGGCGTCGCTGCACGATCCTGCGTCGTGCTGTATCAGCGCTGCCGCGAGGTTCTGATCCAGCCCTATGGCAAGGGCATGGTGATGACCGAGCTGCGCAACCACAATGAAATGGTCTCGCAGGACAGCGTGTTCGATGGCTTGAAGACGCAGAAATATGATCCCGAACTGCTCGAAATCGCCGGCATGCTCATCGACAAGAAGGTGACGACTTTCGATCCTTCGAAGTTCGAGGACACCTACGAAGATGCGCTGATTGCCATGATCGACGCGAAACGCAGGGGCAAGCAGCCGCCGAAGCCCGCGCCGAAGCCGAAAGAGAACGTCATCAACCTGGCCGAGGTGCTGAAAAAGAGCCTCAAACAGGAAGGGTTGGGGCCGCCTAAAAAGAGCGCCTCGCCGAAACGCAAGATTGCTTAGCGCCTGTCGTCGCTGGCACGCGCCAACACGCTAGAATTGATCGAAGTGGAGAACGGCAGCCACGTGGTAGGCCGGCACGGTTGCAGCCTTCGGGGTGGCGCTGGGCCGTGCCGGCCAGTGCTGGGGCTTCGAGGGACCAGCAACGATCAAGCTACAAGCATATTAGCAATCTCGCAATTAAGCCAAATGGCCTATCCTGCGCGGATATCGCGAAGGATGCGCATGCGGTCAGCTCGCCATCGCGTTCGCAAACGATCTCATTCATAGCGGCACTACAGCAATTTTCCCCAAGCCCTGGACACCGCAACGCCGCAAGTTGTGGCGGCAATGTTCCGGCGCCGACATGGGCTTCCATCGCAAAATTCCACAAGTCGGCGCTCTTGCGGCAGGCGGGCGCGACAATGGCCGGCAGGGCTGCTCTGGCAGTTTGGTTCGTTTAGCTGGAAAGGCGTAGGACGATGACGATTTCTCCGTTTCTCACCGCTCTCGGATCCGAAGGTCCCCCAGCCGACCGGGCGAAAGACATGGCCCTGTATGGATGGCTGGTTGGAAGTTGGGAAATGGACACGGTCCACCACCTCGACGACGGCACAATGCAGAAATGGAATGGAGAATGCCATTTTGGCTGGGTGCTCGGAGGCCGCGCGATTCAGGACGTCTGGATCAGGCCCAAGCGGTCTGCGCCGTCAACGATGTATGGCACGACATTGCGCATCTTCGATCCTGGGATCGATGGCTGGCACATCATATGGAACGACCCGCTCAACCAGGATCACTCGCGCCAGATCGGGCGGGCCGAGGGTAAGGACATCGTCCAGCTCGGCGATGACTCGCGCGGTTTGAAAACCCGATGGCGTTTCACCGAGATCGCTGCCGACAGCTTCCATTGGATCGGCGAGGAAAGAGCTTCCGAGAGCGACCCCTGGCAAATCACCTATGAACATTTTGCGCGCCGGCAAAACCCTGAAGCCAGGTAGCCGTCGAAAGGAAAGGCCGTCGTTTTCCCACAAACGACGGCCCCATGCTTGTCTGCCCACTACCCCCAGACAGCATGAAGCTCCATTAGAGCAGGCTAAAGTTTGCCGTCTATAAACTTTGACATAGAGGGGCGGAAAGATTTTGCCGCCCTGATTGGCGGCGATGTTCCCCAGCGAGTTTTTCGGACTAGGACAAATGGCTAGCCGCCCCTGAAGCGCGTCGCGCCGGTCCCGGCATAGCTTTTGCGGTTACGCACGCGACCGCCATCGGAATAAGATTATTTCTCCCGTCATACTAAGTGATTGATTCTGTTGAGGTGCGTATTACTGCGCCGCTCGGTATCAAAACAGAACCCATTCATACCGATGAGTTAGCCGGGTCACCATATAGATAAAATTTATTTCATTTTGAAATCCACCCAAATATAGTCTTTTACAAATCTCTTTCTTCGTCTTACAATTATACTTTACGTCTTGGTAATATAAGCGGCGCGCCAAGTCCTCCCGCCCAACTCAAAGCGGCGGCAGGAGATAGCCGGATAGCGCCGTAGAGTGCATGGGAGGTGGGGATGATCGCTTTCAAACGCGATGCGAGCGGTCTTTATCTGGCGGACCCATTAGCCGGCGCACGTGTCGCCTTTGTGTTCCAGGATAAGTCACGCGCCGACCCGACATTCGATCTGACCGCCCAGAGCTGGGTCGACCCCGGTCAGCTTGGTTACATCGCGTTCTTCGTCCCTTCGGCGACACGCGACTGGAACGCTTTCGAGATAGGCATCCGCAAAGCCTTCGCCGACAGTCCCGGAACTCAGATCGGCTGGTTTCCCGAGCCGCTCAGCATCGCGCCGATCCTGGTCTCGGTCACCGGGCAAGGCACCTCGTCGCCTACGGTGGGGGAGTCCTTCTCGCTGGCATTCCGGCAGAGCGTGACGTTCCAGGTTCAGCCCGACCTGTTCACGCTGTCCACGACGGTGCTGTTCGACGACGCCTCCAACAGCCTGCAGATCGCCAACAGCCAGCCGCCGGCGGCGCTGCTGTTGACGGCGACGCCGCCAGCCGGCGCCACGGTGACATTCCAGTCGGCCGCGCCATTCGCGAGCTTGGCGCTCAGCGGACCGCTCGCTGGTACGGCAAGCGTCGCGTTTGAACTGGCGACCACCGACCTCGTCCAGTTCGAGGCCGGCATGATGTATTTCAACCCGCCAACCGGCGGCGGGCTGGTCGGCGCCTTGAACTATCCGGTTTTCCGCGGCGTCGGTGGCTCGGCCACGCCGTTCGGCTTCAACGTCACGCTGGACGTGCTCGGCCCGCTCGACGCGACGCGCAGCTTTTTCCAGTTCACCGACCCGCTGCTCGGCTCGACTTTCGTCACCGCCGACGGCAAGCCCTTCGCCCTCAGCACCGTCAACACCGGCGATATCAGCACGGCGAGCCGTCTCGTCTTCGCCGGCCGTCCGCAACAATCGCCGAGCGAGCAGCGCTATTACTACCTGACGCCGGCTGGACAATTCGGCCTGGCGCTCGATGCCGGCGCCAACCTGGCCGCAGGCGCAAGCTCCGAAACGGTGCAGATGCTGTGCGGCGTTACCGGCACCGAGTTCGTGACCGTCACCATCGGCTCGGCACCAGACAAGCTCGAATTCGTACCGGCGCAGCCGGCCTATCGCATAGCGCCAGCGCAGGATTCGCCGACCAGCCCGGCTTTTCTCGATGCCACCGCGACGACTTCGTGGGCACAGCTCATCGTCCAGGACGGCAGCTATATCTCGCAGCCCGAGCGCGCTCCGCTCTACAATCAGCGCACCAACACGGCCACAATGCTTGCCGGCGCTGAACCCGCCTCCGGCCTCACCGTCTATGTCCTCGACGCTTTCAAGGTCGCCTCATGGAGCGCGAAAGCCGCAAGCACGCCAGCCATACCGTTGGTGCCCTATGCGGGGCTCGATTTCTCGACCGACCCGAACCTCAATGCCGCCGCCTATCTCGACATGGAATCGCGGGCGCTCAACCCGAGGCGCGCCAGCGGCTTCATTCCGGCGCCGAAGCAAGGCGCGACGGTAAACGCTGCCGCCGCCGGACCGACGACGCTGGCGATGACGCCGCAAGGCATGCTGGCCGAACTTGCCGGCACGCCGCTGGCATGGACCGGGTTGCAGATGGCGACGAGTGCGGCCGGCATCCTGGAATTCGAAGCCATGGGTCCGTCGATCTGCAAGGCCGTGCAGCAGAACCAGATCTTCACGGTGGTCAGCGAAAACCCCGCCAACCCCGACCCGCTTGGCTCCGGGCAGGCCCTGTTCGACTTTTCAGGCGACAAACTGGAGATCGGCGACTGGACGTTCGACCTGTCGCCGGGCAAGCTCGCCGCGCCCGACGGTACGCCGCCGATCTTCATGATGAAATTCTATCCGGGCGAGACGATCGAAGCTCTGGTTGCCGACACAAGGCTGTGGTCTCAGGCCGACATCTTCAACAAGACGTTCACCGCCGCCGCCACCCAGGCCTATCTGCAAAAGCTGATCACCGAGGCGAAGGCCGCGGTGTTCCCGAATGGCGGCACGCAGCCCGACACCACCTCGCTATACTGGAATTTCTACCAGACGGTCACCGACCCGACTTTCAACGGCATCCTCGCCGTCAACTGCAACATGCAACTCGATGAATTGCCGACCGCGGTGCGCGCTGTGCTCGGCGGCATGAAGGATCCAGGCATAGCCGGCTTTCGTGTCCACCATGTCGGCATCGCCATCAACAACACCGACCCGTCGCAGGCCGTGCCGACGCTGGCGCAGAGCGCGACCTTCGCACTGGTCGACTATGAAAAGGCGGCGAGCAAGTCGGCAGCGGCCCCCGATAGCAATATTGATATCGACATCGACTATGGCTTCGAGGTCGAATATCTGCGCGCTTTGTTCACCAATTCCGAGTTGCGCAGCTTCGCCTGCGAGGTCAATCTCACCATCAACAATCTGTTCAAGACCGGCGTCAATCTCGATGCCGCGCTGAGCCCGGCCGCCAATGCCGGCGATGACGCCAATGTCATCGCCATCATGGGTTCCTACCAGGCGCACGGCACCAGCGGCGACGACAAGAGTTCCGGACAGGGCGTCTATTCGTTCGTCGCCCAGGGCGATTTCGTCTTCAACTTCACAGACGAGAACGGCAAGTCCAACAACAAATATCTCAGGCAGATCACGCTGACGAAACTGCAATTCTCGTTCGACGACGAAACCGCGGCGACGCCGCCAAAAGCCGACACGACCCACATCAGCGCCCATTTCGCCATCTGGGGCGATATCGAGTTCAACGAATTCCAGGTGCTCGACCTGTTTGCGTTCGAGAAGCTGGCCTTTTCCAATCTCGGCATCGACGTTGGCTTCGACCTGACGATCCCGGACAAGGGACAGCCGTCGACAAGCACGCCGTCGCTTAGCTTTTCGCCGGGTGACCTGCGGCTCGACCTCGGCGCCACCGAGAAGCGCAGCGGCGCCGACAGCCTGCTCGACCTGATCCCGTTCAAGCTGAAATCGTTCCTCTATTCGGGCACGGCCGATCAGACGATCGAGAGCCTGAACTACTATTCGCTCGGTTCGCTGCCGGGCCTGGCGGAAAACGGCATCACGCTGCAGGACAATTTCAACTATGCGCTGATCTTCGATCTCGATCTCGGCTCGATGGGCGGGCTGGTCGGTTCGCTTTCGGCCTTCAAATTCAGCGTCCTCATCGGCTGGCTTAGCCCCGAGGACGGCGGTGGGCTGGCCTTCGGCATCCAGCTTCCGCAAGTCGACGGCAAGCTGGAAATCAAGATCGAGGGCGTGCTGACCATCTCGATCGAACAGTTCAATCTCGAATACGCTACCGATGCCGATCCCAAGATGCTGGTGCTCGGCATGCACAATTGCTTCATCGAGATACTGGGCCAGCGCCTGCCGCCGGACGGGACGATCAGCATCGGCCTGTTCGCGCCGACCGAAGGCGCCGACCAGATTGGCTGGATCGGTGCTTACAATTTGGGCAAGGATGGCGGCGGTGGTGGCGGCGACGATGCGCAGAAACTGCTGGCGGCGCCTGTGCCCGCCAAGGTGGGCGCTGTCAGCGATGTCTTCGAGCTCGTCTATCTCGGCGTCGGCCAGCGGGTCGGCCCGGACCCGACCAAGCCGCCCGCCAATTTCGATGCTTTCCTGAAGTTCATGCAGGGCGACTTCTGGGACGCCCTCAAGAACAAGAAATTTGCCGATATCTACCATCCCGAAGGCAAGTGGATCATCGTCACCGACTTCACGCTGCTGAAAGTGCTCGAGGTCGGCTTCGTCTTCTACGACGTGACGCCGTTCTACGCGCTACTGCTCAAGCTGACCGGCGGTGCCGGCAAGGGTGCGGAATTCGAGGTCGTCTACACCAAGATCTCCGACACGATCGGCAAATTCGCCGCCGTCTTCAGCCTGCCCGACAGCCTGCGCACCTTCCAGGTTGGCGCAGCCTCGCTGACGCTGCCGACACTGAGCGTCGACGTCTACACGAATGGCGACTGGAAGGTCGACCTCGGTTTCCCCGACGGCGACAACTGGAGCGTCTGCTTCCAGGTGCAGGCGCAGGCCGGGCCTATTCCGGTGACCGGATCGGGCGGCTTCTACATAGCCAGCCTGAGCTCGGCTACCGACCCCGACGTGTTCAAGGGCACCTACCAGAGCATCCTGGCGTTCGGCTTTGCCGCGCGGCTGGGCGTCGGCAAGGACTTCACCGCCGGGCCGCTGAAGGCGGGGGTGAGCGTCACCTTCTTCGGCATCATCCAGGGTGCGGCCGGCTATCTCACCAGCGGTGGCGGAGACCTCGCCAAAAAGCCGGACGCGCTGTCGCTGCAAGGCCAGTTCGGCATCATCGGCGAGCTCTACGGCTCGCTCGACTTCGTCATCATCAAGGCCAGCGTCAACGTCCGCCTCGAGGCCAGCATCGGCATCATCCTGGCGCTGGAACCACCCAGTGTGCCGGGCGGCGGTGGCGGCTCGATCCTGCTCTACATCGAGGCGAGCGTCAGCGTCAGCGTCACGGTGGAGATCAACCTCTTCCTCTTCTCCATTTCCATCAGCTTTAGCTTCAATGCCTCGTTCCGCTTCGAATGGCAGCTTGCCGGTTCGTCGCAACAGGCCCAGATCGAAACGTTCGCGCGACTGAAGCAGCGGCTTCTTGCGGGTGCAGCGGCGAATGTCGGGCTTTGCCCCAACCTGCCGAAGGACCTACCTATCCTGTTCCTGCCGGAACTGACCGTGGTGTTCCCCGATGCGACCAGCAAGGGCACGCCGTGGGTCGTGACCTCGCTCGGCATACAGTATGACGACAACCCATCGCACAACCCGACCTATGCCGACTTCAAGCCGTTCGAGGCGGTGACGACGCAGCTCGCCACCTTCGCACTCATGCACGCACTGAACCTGCCGGCCTACAACTCCGTGGTGTTGCTTGAATTCGATTCCAGCAGCGGCACGCCCGGCTTGAAGGACATCGACAGCGAGCCGGACGCGCTCACTGCCTGGATCGACTATCCGACCTTGCTTAGCCAGCTCGCCAATTTCTCCGCCACGCTTGCCGCACCGACCGGCAAAGCCAAGGCTTGCGTGTTCCCGATGCCGCCGTTCCTCAACATGGCGACCACCGGACGCACCGACGGCAATGGCAACGCACAGGATCTGTCCTACCAGTTCCTGGCGCAGAACCTCGTCTCGCAGACCTACCTGCAAGCGGTCGACACCTATTTCAACCAGCTGTTCGTCAACCAGACCTCGAACCCGACCTCGGTCAACGACAGCGACGGCACCACGCCGTTGTCGCAGGAGATATTCCTCGATTATTTCAAAGGCTTGATCCGTGGCGCGGTGCACGAGCTGCTGGTGACGATGCAGGATGCGGGGCTGACCTCGTCACCGCTCGACAAGCTGTTCATGGCAGCGGTGGCCGCACCGACACCCGGCGCACAAACACGCTTCCAGGGTCTCGCCGGTCAGATGTCGAGCGCATTGCGTGGCGGCGTGCGCCTGCCTTACACCGCCGGTCTCACCGTGCCGGGCGAGGCGGTGTCGACCAGCACGAACCCGCTGTTCGCGCTTCTGTGGCAGGAATTTCCCGCCGGCGGCTTCGCCAAGAACAACAGCTACAGCATCACGCTGAGCAATCCCGACAAGACGCAGGACTGGCTTGCCGTCAACGCCTCGTTCTCGCTCACCCAAGACGTCCTCAGCCCCTATCTCGCCTTCACCGAAGCGTCGATAACGGCGCCAAGCAGCCCGACACCAATCGCGCTCAGTTCGACCGGGCCGCAATCCTTTGCGCTGGAGAACGCCATCGCCTGGACGCCGCCAAGCGCGACGGCGCTCAGCCTGCGGCCATTCGCGTCAAGCCTGGAGAAATTGCAGGCAAATGAAGGAACGGCTGCTGTCCCCGTCCTGGTGAAATCCCGCCAGGCGCAAGGGGCCTATCTGCCGGACGGCACGCCGCTGCCCGCCGGCGACATCACTTTCGCCACCAGCATCACGCTGACGGTCAAGCAGATTCCGGGCGCCACGCAAGGCAGCGTGCTTGCCGACGTCTACGCACTGTCCGGCGCCAGCCAGTCGGACGAGGCGCTGCTCGGCCGGATCCTCGACGATCTCAGGGGCGGTGACCGGCCGGTCGACGCAATCCAGATCCTGTTCCAGACGGCCGCCGGTGCGCCCGGCCTCGTCTCGGCAGTGGTCGATCCAAATGCCGTCTTCGCGCTGCGCACCAACACCACGACGGTGTCGCAGCCGCCGCAAGGGCTGATGGCCTTCGCGCTCGGTCTGCCGGCGGGTGTGTCCGTCGGCTCCAGCACCGACATCACCGCGGATGGCGGCTACGGTTTCCTGCAGATCATCCAGCAGGCGACGGTCACCAACGCGCAGGGTTACTACCTGCGCTTTGTCGACAAGACCGGCAACGCACTGCCAACGCCGCTGTTCGTCAAGGGCGTCGCGCAGGTGACGATGCTGGTGACCTACAAGGCCGGCAGCGGAACCAACCAGAGCGGCTCGCCGCTCGCCATCCAGCCCTATTACAACGCGGTCGTGCTTGCCGGCACGCAGAGCGGCCTCGTCTACTATGCTGAGACCGCAGACCCGGCCCTGGAGGCCCGCTACGTCAAGGTCGCGGCCGGTACCTTCGGTGTCGAGTTGACGCGCTCCGAAAGCGTCATGCAGCTGAAGACGCCTGCCGCCCTGGTCAAGACCGGGCAGCTTGGCGCGGCGAACTCCCATTCGCGCGGCCGCGTCATTGAGGCGCTGCGCGCATCCGGCATCGCCGACGATACCGAACTGCACGCAGCACTGGTCGCGGCGGGTGACGCAAAAGCGTCGCTCAACTCGCTCTACAGTCTCGTCACTTACCAAATACAGGCGACGACAGGCTTCACGCTCAGCAATTTGTCGGCGCCGATCCAGCCGCAAAAGCCCGACCAGTCCGGCACCACCGGCACGTACCGGGTGTTCGCGCCGCTGTACAACGTCGCCACCGCCAATGCCGGCTCCGCCACGCCCGACCGCTACGCCTCGATCAACGACAAGTTCACGCTGGACTTCTTCGTCAACGACGCCTTCGGCAACCAACTGCCGACCCCGGCCAGCTACAGCGATACCAACCTCTATTTCGATCCGATCGTGCCGGTCGACCAATGGCCGGGGATCCTGCCGACCTATGGCTTCAACGGCTCGACGCCTAACACGATCGAGATCGTCCTGACGCCGAGCCAGGCGGCCTTCAGCAGCATGTCGGCGGACCAGAAGGCGGCAGCTCTGGCCAATTTCCGCACCATAGAGGACCAGATCAGCGGCCCAGGCGTCTCGTTCTATGTCGAGACCAGTCTTGCCCTGCAAGCGGATGGCAGCAGCCTTGTCAATTTCCCGGTTGGTGCAGCAGACACAAGCAAGGTGACCGGCATGGTTGCCGACCTCGTCAACTGGCTGGCCGGGCTCAGCACCAACTTCCCCGGCGCGGTGACCATCTCGATGCCGGTCAGCGGCCCCGGCGCCCTGCCGCCGCTGTTCGAGATCGTCGTGCTGTTCGGCATCACCCGCGATGCCAATTTGATCTCGCCCTATCTGAAGGACCAGTTCGGCACGATCATGGTGCCGTCGGCGCAGAACGTCGCGACCGGATTTGTTCCGGCGACCGGCGGTGCCAGCAACATGTCGCAATTCGCCGCCGCTTTCGTCGGCGCCTTCCCGGCGCAGAAGCTCGCCATCGGCATGAACGGGGCCGATGCGTCGCCACAGCAGAAACTGTCGAGCACGGCCCAATCCAGCACGGCACTGGCGCGCAAGCGGCTCAAGTCATTGAAGCTTGCCCATGACGGCTCCGGCGGGGCACGCGCCGGCTCGCAATCGCTGTGGGCGGCCGCGGTATCGCTGCTCGACATCTCGATCGGTGCCGCCGGGGCCGGACCGCGCTTCCTGTCGCCCAAGCCGCTCGACAATGTGCTGAACAGCGCCAGTGTTTCGATGCCGCAGCTGTCGTCCAAGCTGCCGGCGCTGCCGGCGCAACAGCTGTTCATCGACACCGACCTCGATCAGCTCAACCGCATCTTCTTCCAGGCGGTCGACGAGGTGCTGTCACCGGCCTCGGCGGCCAAGGCCTTCGAGGTCGCCCCCGACGCCTACGACGCGATGGCGCTCGGCCGCGAGGCGCTGGCGCAGAAATACGCGCAATACGAAGTGGACTGGCTGTTTGGCCCGCAATCGCCGTTCACCGGCACGACCGCGGCACTTGCCATCGCGAAGGATGTGTTCGAGCAGCAGATGCGCGCGGCGTTGATGACGGCCTATTCCGTCGACACCATCGTCCAATACGACGTGACCTGGAACCAGTCGGTCTCGGCTGCCGCCGATGGCAATATCGAGCTCTTCGGCCAGATCGAAGCCGTACTCGCCGGAGACTACAGCTGGAGCGGTCTCAGCCTGTCGGCGACGACAAACAATCCGCACGGCCTGACCGACGGCAGCCGGGTGCTGATGATATTCCAGGCCAGTTCGGGGCAATTGCCGGCGAATGGCGTCTACGGCGTCACCGTCACCGGGGACACCACCTTCACGATCGCCACCGCCGCCAGCGGTTCAGGCGCCGGCACCTTCTCCGCCACGCGCCAGAATGCCGGGCTCTCAACCGCCCATGTCGGCATCAGCAGCACGGGGGCGAGCCCCCTCACCTTCCTCTACGGCGATCCCGACGCGGCCGCTGCCGCGGTGGTGCCATTCGATCTGCGTTTCGCCATCACAAACCTGCAGTTCTTCCTGGCGCCGGCGGGCGCACCCGGCGAAGCGCGTCCATCGATCTGGCTGCAGCTCGTCGATCCCTATCCAAAGGGCGTGCCGCATGTCGGACCTGCCGGCGCCTTGACCAAAATCCCGGTGGTGTATCGCCAATACCCAACACCGCCGACGCTGGTCAGCCAGACCTGGTCGGGCTACACGCCAACGTCGGGTTCGGGCAATCCAATCGCCGACGGCGCCGACTGGAGCTACCTCTATACCTATCAGGCGTTCCTCGTCGCGCAGGACCAGATCAACACCGCCGTCACCTACAACACCAACCTCAGCGCGGCGCCGGACAACCCGCCGAACTCCACCAACCCTGCCCCCAGCGCAGGCCCGCCCTACGACCTGTTCACGGCATTGGCGCGCACCTCGGCCGTCTACGGTGCCATCAACCCGGTGCTCCGCAACCCGGCCGATCCAGCCTGGGCCGATGCGGTGGCCGCCTTCGCCACCGCCATTGGCGAGGTGACGGCGAACAAGGACTGGAATCCGAGCCTGGACATGGCCCTCGGTCAGGGTCTGGTCAGCGTCACCGACAGCTACGTCGTCACCGACACGCTGCAGCCGGACGGGACGACGCGGCAGATCGAGTTGCAGTGGCCGGCCGCGCAAGGTGAATCGAGCTTCTCCAATGTCGCGCTGACCGTCACCGCGCTCGACCCGTCGACGCTGACGCCGTACCCGAACCAGCATCCGGTCCAGCCGTCACCACCAGACGGCCTGCTGTTCGAGGTCGACAACGCCGCGCCCGGCAATTTCGGCGTGGCGCACACGATCGAGGTCGATGCACTCAACGTGCTGGCGGCCGAGAATGCGCTCGCCTCGGTGCAGATCGAGCGCAACCTGATCACGCTTGAAGCCTCGAACAACACCGCGTGGCAGGTGGTGCCCGAATTCGTCTACATGACGCCGCAGGTCAGGCCGAGCCAGCCGGTCACGCCGTTCATCGACAATGCGACGCCGATCGATGTGGCGACGCTGCCCGGCCAGGGTTCAGGTGCCGCCTGTCCGACATCGCCGTCAAGCCTTTGCCAGCGCATCTACACGATCATGGCCGACCTTTTGGCGGACCCGGTGCACGAACAATCGCTGCTTGCGGCGCATGCGGCCGCCAACGTGACCAGCGGAACCACAAGGCGGGTCAAGGTCGCCTGCTCCTACCAGTTCCCGTTCCCCGCCGTTGCCGGCGGCGCGTTCGACAGCGCCTCGATCAGTCCGCTTGTTCCGATCGTGCTGGCGCGGTCCTTCGAGATCGACGGGCAACAGCCGGCGGAGCTCGGCGATTTCGCCGCGCTTTTCGCGGCGGCGATCGCCGGCTGGGCCTCCAAAAACAGCATCGTCTTTGGCGCCAACGCAATGCCGGCAGGCGCGAGGCTGGTCTTCGACATCACGCTTTACGCAGCACTCAGCGGCGTCAATACGCCGGTGCTGCGCTTCAGCAACCTGCAACTGAAACTGACGGACATCGACGCGAGCTGACCGCCTCAAGGCGGGCATCGCGGCGGCGTCACGCAGACACGAGTGGAAGGAGGAGCCGTTTCGAAACCAGACCATCGGGCCCCAAGCCGGCAACAGGTTTTGGAAACATCCGATGTTGAAACAAAACGATCGAGCGACGGCACGCTTCGACTTCAAGTCCGCCGCTCTGGAATTCGCCTGCAAGAACGACAGTCCGAAACCCGCAAACCGCGAGGGAAATTATGGCAACGACCGCAAAATTCGACATTCTCGGTGCAAACGCATCTAACCCAAACTGGGATGGCTCGCCGCTGACGCTGGCCTACCGCGACAGCGCGGCGATGCCGCAGACGACCAACGGATCGATGATCTTCGCCTATCAGAACACCGCCTCCCTCAACAATGCCGGCAAGCTGGCGCTGACTTCAGGCAGTTCGACACCGTCGTTCCTGACAGCTCCGGCGTTGCTTTCCCAGCCGAACATCCTCGTCAACAACTGGCAGGCAAACAATCTCTCCGTCACCAATGTCAGCGTCGCGACCGCGACGCCGATCTGGATCGAGGCCTTCGGTCCTGGACTGCCCGGCCAGAAGCCGGTTGCGCTAGCCATCAACACCGCGCTGACGCTCAAGCCAGGCGGCATCGCCCAGGGAACGTCGACCCCGAACTGGATGCAGCTGACCCTGGGGACGAATACCGGCCAGTTGATCATCGTCGCCGTTGTCGGCGGTCCGCAGGATGCGTCAGGCAACAACGCCTACGCTGTCGCGCTGAACTCGCCGTCCGGCAACACCGGTCCGGGCACCGGCACGGCAGCGCCACAAGGCTATTACGCGACGACGGGCGGCAACAACTACTCCTTCGAATTCAACTGGGGTTCCTCGGTTGTCTACGTGGCGAACATGTCGCCTTCGACGGCTTCCTCGCTGACGGCGGAACTGCTGTCTCTGTGATCGAAGCGCGGGAGCCGGAAGCGCAAGCCGCCGGCTCCCGTGACAACGCCGGTGCAAAGAGGACATCCTGACATGCACGACTTCATCGCAGCGGGCACGGTCAACGCGACCTGGAACGGCATGCCGCAGACACTGGCGGTCCGTGGCAGCGTGACCATGCCGCAGACGCCCAACGGCTCCCTCATCGTCGGCTACTTCAACCAGTCACAGCAGAACAACGAGGGCAGGCTTACCGTCACCTCTGGCAGCAGCGCGCCAACGAACGTTCGGGTCCCGGCTCTGGCACGGATGATCAGCGTGCTGACGGCGAACTGGCAGGCCAACAACCTGACCCTCACCAACACCAGCCTCAATGCCGCGACCCCCATCTTCGTGCAGGCCTTCGGCCCCGGCATTCCCGGCATGCAGCCTGGCCAGCTCGTGAGCGGCACACCTGTCCAGCTGGCGATGCGCCAGGCGGTGCAAGGGATAACGACACCGAACTGGATGCAGCTTGAATTCAGCTCGAGCACCGGCAATCAGCAGGTGGTCGCGGTGGTCGGTGGACCGCCTGACCAGTCGGGCAACAATGCCTATGTGATTGCGCTCAACGCCCCGAGCGGCGACACCGGACCGCCGACCGGGAACACTCCGCCGGACGGGTTTTACGCCACGGCGGCCGGCAACAGATACACGATGTCCTTCAGTTGGGGGGCGGCGATAGTCTACGTGGTCAATCTCTCGCCGCAGACCGCAACGCCGGTGACGACCCTGCTGCAATCCTTGTAGACCTCCGCACCGGTCCGCCTTTCCGCCATCCTGGCTGCTCTCTGAGACGGAAGCCATGCCACCTTCGGACTTCAACATTTTGGGTCAATCCCTGGCGACGGACAATTGGGATGGCTCTCCGGTGGAGCTTGCCGTGCGCGACAGCGTGGCGATGCCGCAGACCCCCAACGGGTCGATGATCCTGGCTTTCCAGAATGCTTCCGAGATGAACAATGCCGGCAAGCTGGCGCTGACCAGCGGCAGCAGCCAGCCGCAATTCCTGCTGGCGCCGGGGCTGGCCTTGCAGCCCACCATCCTGATCAACAATTGGCAGGCCAACAATCTGAACATCACCAATGTCAGCGTGAACACCAACACGCCAATCTGGATCGCGGCCTATGGGCCGGGCATGGGCGGCGCGGCGCCAACGCCTTTGCCGACCACCGGCGACGCCGTCCCGGTCGCTGTCGACACGACGCTGAAGGCGGTCACGCTGCCGCAGTACATGCAGCTGGGCTTCCAGGCGAATTCGGCCGGTCTTTGCCTGTTCGCTTTCATCGGCGGCCCGCAGGACACCAAAGGCAACAATGCCTATGCGATCGCGCTGAATTCGCAGTACGGCGATACCGGGCCCGGCCACCCGACACCGGCCCCGGCCGGTTACTACGCGACGGTCGGCGGCAACAGCTACAGCTTCGAGTTCAACTGGGGAACCTCGGTGCTGTTCGTGGCCTATTTTGGCAGCGGCTCCGTCCTGAGCGGCGTCCCCAAGGTGGTGACTGCCGCCCCCACGGTGACATTGCAGACGCTGTGATCCTTGCGGTCATGGTCCGCCGTCGATCGGCACCTAAACTGATTAAAAATAGAGCAATATCGAAATGAACTGACCTTTAGTCGTATAAGCAAGTTCTTAAGTGCGCCATAACAGTTTTGTTGGAAGTAAATTTTAGATTTTATGGCTTTGCAAGCTAGACAGATTTTCGGATTGGGCGCACTATGCTTACGGATCGAAGTCTACAGCCAGTATGAGGGAGGCCCCATGTCGCTTGGTGGATCGATGGCGCGTGCGCGATTTCTCTTGGGTTTTTTCGGCAGCAGCCTGGTACCAATCGCGGTGCTGCCCGCGGCGGCCGAGATCCTCAATCCACCGGTGCTGCAGGATGACCGCGCGCCGATCGCCAAGCCTGCCCTGACGGAGCTCGCACCTGCTGCACCACTGCCCGGAAATACGCTGCCGGTGCGTGGCGACCGCCTGCTCAATCTCAAGATCGAGTACATCGACAACCAGATCTACAACCCGTCCACGGGCGGCTACGACAAGGTCCATTTGCGCGGCTACACCGGCAAGGGCGTCGATCCCAAGGCTCCTTATGTCTCGCCGACGATCGAGGCCGTTCCGGGCGACACGGTGCGCGTCACCCTCGACAATCAGTTGCCGGCAGGGCCGCAGCCCGGCGACCCCGGCTGCATGCCCGGTGGCCAGATGCCCGATATCCCCCACTGCTTCAACGGCACCAATCTGCATACTCACGGGCTGTGGGTAAGCCCGTCGGGCAACAGCGACAACGTGCTGCTGTCGATCAACCCGCAAACGCAGTTCACCTACGAATACAACATCCCGTCGGACCATCCTTCCGGCACGTTCTGGTATCACACCCATCGCCACGGCTCGACGGCGCTGCAGGTGTCGAGCGGCATGGCCGGTGCGCTGATCATCCGCGGCAACCGCTTCCCGACCCCGACAACCCATGGCGACATCGATACGCTGATCCCGACCTCGGCGATCCCCGAGCGGGTGCTGGTGATGCAGCAGATCCAGTATGCCTGCCGCGCGCCGGCGGCGAAGCCTGGAGAGCTCGGCCCGATCAAGCAGGACATCAACGGCCACTATTTCTGTGATCCGGGCGATGTCGGCGGCATCGAGGGCTATGACCAGTTCGGGCCGGGCACATGGCCGGCATCGGGGCGCTATACCTCGCTCAATGGCAGGGTGTTCAATCCGAACGACCCCTTGAAGGCGACGCAGGGCCAGATCGAGCGCTGGCGGATGGTCCATGCCGGCGTCCGCGACACGATCAGCCTACAATTTTTCAAGGTGCTTGACGGCAAGCTCAAGCCCGGAGTGAAAACGCTGCTCAATGCCGACACCAACGCGGCGTTCATCAAGGATACGTGCAGCACCACACCCGTGCCCTATACGCTGGTCGCGGCCGACGGGCTGACGATGGCGGCGGCGCAGCCGACCAAGCTTGCAACCTTCCAGCCCGGCTATCGCTTTGACGCGCTGGTCGTCTTTCCAGACGCCGGACGCTACTGCGTGATCGACTCCTCGGCACCAAAATCGGGTGTGGTCAACGGGCTCGATGTCGGACCGCAACTGCTCGCACTGGTCGACGTCGCGCCAGGGACGCCGGTCGATAACGTGGAAACCTACGTCAATCGCAAGCTGGTTGCCCTGGCCGAGGCCAACATGCCCGCGAATGTCAAAGCGACGGTGGTGGCCGATCTCAAGGCCGGAACGAAATTCACCAGCTTCACGCCGCATCCCGACGTCACCGACGACGAGGTGAAGGGCAACGGCACACAGGAGCTGACCTTCTTCATCGACACGACCGGGCCGAACACCAAGTTCGAAGTCGGCAACACGCTCAACACAGCCGACGTCAAGCCCTACGACCCGACCCGCATCGACCGCTCGCTGCCGCTGGGCAAGGCGCAGGAATGGACGCTGCAGTCACACTTCGTCAGCCATCCGTTCCACATCCATGTCAATCCGTTCCAGATCGTCTCGATCATCGATCCCAACGGCAAGGACGTCAGCGCGCCGGGCGCGATAGACGATGCCGGCGGTGAGCCCTACGATCCGCAATATGCCGGGCTCAAGGGCGTGTGGAAGGATACGCTGTGGATCAAGAGCCTGATCCCGCAATCCTTGCCGGCCGGCTTCTCGGGCATCTACACGATCAAGGTCCGTACCCGTTACGAGCGCTACATTGGCGAGTACGTGCTGCACTGCCACATCCTCGATCATGAGGACCAGGGCATGATGCAGAACGTTGCCGTGGTGCTGCCTGATCAGGTGGGCGACATCACCCAGAGCGGCGCGATGCAGATGCAGATGGATGGCCACGATGGCCACAAATAAGGCGCAGCCAATGCCCGCCGCGCCGTTCACCTGGAGCGACGTGGAGGCGATCCTCGCCACGGCCGGCGGCACCGGGGGACCCGGCAGCCTGACGGGACTGACGCTGCCAGAGTTCCTGGCACTGCAGCTGCACGGGATGCCACTGATCGCGCCGCTCTCGACCACCTGCTGCGGCACCAGCGATGCCAAGGGGCGCGGCGCGCGCTCGGCGCTGATCCGGGGCTTGCGCGGACTGCCGCCGTTCGACGGCAAGCAGTTCCCTCGCCTGCCCTGGGGCGGGACGGCGGTCGCCGATGAAGACATAGACCGGATCGAGACGTGGATCGAAGAGGGCTGCCCCGGCGCGTTGATCGGTTCGATTGCACTCGCCAGCGAGGTCAGCGTGGCGACCGAGGCGCGCGTCGAGGTCAAGGGGATTGCCGGCCCGGTCTTCAGCGAGGCGTCCGATTCGGCGGCATGGCGCTATGCCAAGGGCGAGCTGCGGCAGCGCATGGACGTCGATGTGCTGGACGACGCGCAAAAGGAGCGGCTGCGCTATGCCTTTCGTGAGCTCTACAAGCTCAATAAATGGGTCGGCGACAAGCGCAGCTACAACAATCTGGCCTTGATCCACCAGAACCATTGTCAGCATGGCTGGGAACGTTTCCTGCCGTGGCATCGCGTGTATCTTTATGAATTCGAACAGGCGTTGCAGGATTTCTGCCCCGACGTGACCATGCCGTGGTGGGATTTCCCGGCTGAGCGCTACAAGCCTGAGGATCCGGCCAACGGCGCTATCCTCCCCGATGCGTTCAAAGGTTTCCTCACCGAGGCCTCAGTGCGCTTCCTGCGCGATCATGGTTTCCCGGCCAAGATCGGCACGCTGGTGGGCAAGCTGTGGGCCAATCCGACGCAGGCCTATGACGCGGTCAGCGGCGCCTGCGGCAAGGACTATGTGGAAGGGGAAAACCGCAAACGGCTGATCGACGCGCTGCTCGAGGTCAATTCGCTATGGTATCCGCTGCGCTATTCAAGCCAGTTCGGCAAAGGCACGATCAACACCGTCATCCACTATCATTATCCGGCACAGGAGGACATCGACGAGATCCTCAGCCTGCGCACCTTCCGCGACTTCGGCGGTGGCAGCCTCTATGTCGACAGCTTCGGCTTCCTGGACCAGAATCCGCACAACACGATGCACATCTGGACCGGGGGCATGAACCCTGCGTTCAAGACCAGCGCGCCCGCCGATCGCAACAGCGCGGTACGCGTTGCCGGACGCAAGTTCCACCAGCGCGACGACCTCTACTCCGAGCCGCAGTTCGGCGACATGTTCTCGAACCTGACCGCGTCCTACGACCCGATCTTCTGGCCGGTGCACGCCAATATCGACCGGCTCTGGTGGCGCTGGCAGCAGGACCATCCCGACGGCCTGCCCGCCGATCTCGATTCCGCGCTGACGCCGTGGAGCTACGCGGTGCGCGATACGCTCGATATGAACCGCTTCGGCTATGAATATGTTCGTGGCGGATGCCTCATGCCGGTCGGGCTGACCAGTCCGGTCGGACGCTTCGTTTCGGCGCCGATCGCGGTGCCTGAAGCGACCAAGAGCTTCCGCTCGGCGGAAGTGCGGCTGCACCGCGTGCCGCAGCTGCCGCGCTCCTGCTTCATCCGCGTGTTTCTCAACACGCCGGATGCCGACGCCAGCACGCCGCTCAACCTGGCGGGCTATGCCGGCTATGCGGCAATCTTCGGCCACGGCGAATGTTTTGGCGGGCCCGGGCATTGCGAAATTCCACCAGCGGAGAACCGCAAGTTCGATCTACGCGAGCGCAGCATGAACACGCCGCGCAACCACCGTATCGATGTGACGCGCGCGGCACGCCGGCTGATCGCGGCCGGCGCCACCAGCCTTACAGTAAGCCTGGTCGTGATCGGCGCCTCCTATGAGGAGGACCGCGAGTTGCTGCGGCTCGACGGGGTCTCGCTCAACTTTCTCGATTGAAAACACAAGACACGGCCGGCGCAGGCACCGAGGGGAAATCAAATGGCCGACCCAACAGTCTATCGCATCCACCCGGCCGTCGGCATCGCGCGGCTCGGCGACAGCCCCGAGGGTTTCTGCATCTCGCCGGAAAAGCCGGCGCAGTTGCCGATCGAGTGCGACGCCAACGGCAATGCCGCGAAAGGCGATGCGCCGATCAAACACTTCAAGGACAGCAAGGGCCGCATCAAGCGCCAGGCCGCGCGTTTCCAGATCTTCGTCTATGACGCGGCCAACCCACAGGGCAGTCCGCTGAAGATCGGCGACCATGTCGAAGGCGGCGGCAATCGCGGCAAGCTGGTCGACATCCAGTGGCGCGTTCAGCTCGCCAACAAGAAGGCGGCATGGTTCACCTTCGACGGGCTGCGCGGCGAGGCCGGCTATGCCGCCGACGCGCCGCTGCGCAACGCCGGCATCACCGATCCGGTCGAACGGCAGAATCTGATCATCGACGCCGGCCCGCAAGCCGTCGACTGCACCGCGCGGCGCAAGGCGAGCTTCGGGCGGGACACCAACCCGGCCTATGCCGTCACCTTCCCGCCGACCGGGATGGTGCCAAACGACATCGACACGCTGGGCGAAATGATGACCGACGACAGCGGGCGGCTGCTGCTGCTTGGCGGACACGGCAACAGCGGCTCGTTCCTCAGCGGGTTTGGCCATCCGCGCATCAAGACCTACGCCAACAGCGACGGCTGGTTCGACGACATCTCCGACGGGCCGGTGATGGCGCGGCTGGTGATGATGGAGGAGCGCGTCCAGGCGCTGCGCTACATCGATGTCGAATATCCTGCCTGGGTGCTGGTCGGGTATCCGCGCTATGCGCCGGAAGTGCTCGACATGATCACGCTGGAGGACGTGGTCGAGGACATGTCTATCCGGGAATTTGCCTATCGCACCGACATGTACGGCACCGCGGGAACGTTTGACGCGCCGCAGAAGATCGATCCGACCGACACGGCGGCCTTGCTGCACTGGCAGGCAGGACCGGTTGAGTGGAATCCGGCCTATCGCCCCTGGTTCTGGCGCGACATCTGGCCGATCATTTTCCGCGCCGACGAATTCTCCTATTTCACCAACATCCTCCAGCAATCGAACTTCCCGCACAACCAGTCGAGCCGGGGCACGTTCGATCCCTATCGCCTGTGCATCCCGCCACGCATCGCACCGCGTGCGCTGGCGCAAAAGGAAGGCCGCGCGAAGGACGACCATGTCGGCGGACGGCTGCTCGAGGCAGCGGTGGAACCGAGCCTGATGCTACTCGATGCAACGCAGGCGCCGGGCGCGGCTAGAGATGCCGTGGTTGGCGATGCCGCCGCCACGCTGAGGGCGGCAGCGGCGACGTTCACCGCCGCGGTCTGCCCGCCCGACGATGGCGAGGCGCCGCGCAGCTATGCCGCGCGCTGGCAAAAAACCTTCGCCGACAACGACACCGTGGCCGAGCCGGCCTATGCCGAGGCGCGCAGCGCCTTCGATGCTGAGATCACCGGCGTGATCGAGCGCATCGCCGCGGCCGCCGCGCCGCCGCGCAAACGGATGCTGACGCTCGCCCGGGCCTCGTCGCGGCAGGAGCCCGGCGAACCAGACCGGACCACCGATCCGGACGAGCCGATCGAGGCTGCGCTCCGCCGGTTGGCGTTCGAATACCGTTCCGGCCAGTTGCTCGAGCGCGCGCTCGCTGCCGCGGCCAAGGATGCCACGACCGATCCCGGCCGTTCCGCGCGGCAGTATCTGTTCGACCTGCTGCGCAAGCCAGGCGAGGAGAACCTGTTCCGGCTCGACGCCAATCCGGCGACGCGGACCTATCATCTGCCGCTGATGCCGCTGCTTGCCGGCGACAATCCGATCACCAACAAGACGGTGAGCAAGTTCCTGCGGCTGACCGACACGCAACTGTTCCTGCTGCGGCAATGGGCGGCGGGCATCTTCATTGACGAGGTGGATGCAGGCTTCGCCCCCGCGATCGATCCCTGGCAGCCCTACAAGGACTGGAATGTGCCGGGCGGACGCGGTCTCGACCAGGGTGTGCTGTCGAACGGACTTGGCGGCGCCTTCTGCCCAGGCGGTGAGGTCACGTGGATCATCCGCAACCCGGCGATCTGGCGCGAGCCCTACCGGATCAAAGCAGACCCGGAATGGTATAGCTTTGCGCTGACCGCGGCGCAGGAGAACGCCAACCGATGGGGAGCGGGCGTCAGCGAGGAAGGCTATATCGCCTATGCCTCCGACCCGCTGTCGCAAGGCAGCGACCTCGATGTGGGATTGCAGCCCGGCGACCTGACCAAGCTCAGCGGGCTGCCATGGCAGGCGGATTTCAACGAATGCTCCACCCAGACGATCGACGTCACCTACGAGGAATGGAACGTCCTTTATCCCGACAGCGTCGGCAACACGCTGATGGAGCGCGAGCGGCGCGTGTGGGAGACCTTATGGTGGCCGGCGCATCGGCCGATGCAGGCCTATTATCCCGTCGGCAAGGACTTCCAGTTCCGCAACTGGGCGCGCGGCATTCCGCAGACGCTTGCCGGCGACCTCAAGATGGTGACCGAATGGTCGAAGCTCGGCTTCATCGTCCGCAATCCGGCGGGCGGGCTCGATCAGCCCTCGCCCGGTATCAAATACATCTGCGTCGAAGATTCGGGAGAATGACCGTGACCAATCCGTTTGTCGGCAACTGGGCCTATCGCAGCTTCAACAACGACCCCGATCTCAGCAAGGCGACCAACGACCTTTTGTTCGGCGAAGGCACGCTGGCCATTGCGGAGCAGTCCGTCACCGAACTTGCGGGAACGATCGGCGGGTCGGGATGGTCGCTCGATCTGCGCGGTAGCTTCGCTTACGGTTCGCCGATGCAGGTCCGCTTCCAGGGCAAGGGCGTGGTCGGCGGCGAGCAGTGGATCTACGACTATATCGGCTGGCTTGTACCGGTTTGGCCCGACAGCACCGACCGGCTGGAAGTGCCCGCGATCGTCGGCTCGGTGGTGCGCACCATCCCGCATTCGGGCGATGGCGGCAGCACGAACCCGGCAGGGGTGGTGGCATCCTTCTATGCCGTGCGAGCAGGCTGACTTCGTCGTCATCGGCGGCGGCCCGGCGGGTGCCGCGGCAGCGCTGATGCTGCGCCGCCACGCGCCCGGACGGCGCGTGGTGCTGTTCGAAGCGGGGCGGCACGAGCTGATAAAACCGGGTGAGATGTTGGCGGCGGTGGCACAGGGGCTGCTGCGCCAGCTCGGCGTCTGGACGCCGTTCCTTGCTGCGGCTTTCGTGGAGAACCGCGCGGTCGTTTCGGCATGGGCCCGCGAGGCGCTCGACGAGCGGTACAGCATATTCTCCGCCCACGGCGCCGGCTGGCAACTCGACCGGGCACGGTTCGATCAGATTCTGGTGCAGGCGGCAGCGGCGGCCGGCGCACAAGTGCGACTTGGGTGCGAGGTGCGTTCGGCGGTGCGCGAGGACCAGGGCTGGCGGCTCAAGCTCGCCGATGGGGACATTTTCGCAGGCGCCGTGATCTGGGCGACTGGCCGCAGCTGGCGGCTGGCGCGATCCTTCGGCGCGAAGCTTCGGGTGCATGGCCACCTCGCCGCATACACCCGCTTCTTCGACCGCGCGCCGGGCGATGGCCGCATGGTCATCGAGGCGCGCCCCGAGGGCTGGTGGTATAGCGCCGACTTGCCCGGCGGACGCCGGGTGGTGGCGTGCCTGACCGATCCTGACCTGGGCAGCGGCCTGCGCGACCCAGAATCCTGGTACCGCGCACTGGCGGCAACACGGCTGATCGCACCGCTTCTGCCTCCTGGCGCGCGTGAAACCGCAATGCTGGTGAAATCGGCGGGAACGGCCACCGTCGATCCGGCCGCGGGTGAGCGCTGGGTGGCGGCGGGCGACTGCCTGTTCGCCGCCGATCCGCTGTCGTCGCGCGGGATCGTGCATGCGCTGCGCTCAGGGATCCTCGCCGCCTATGCCGCGTCGGATATGGTCGACGGACGCGACGACCTCGCACGCACGCGCTACGCGATGATCGCCTCGCAGGGCTTTGCCGACTACGCCTCCGCGCTCGACGTGCATTATGCCGCCGCCGCGCGGTGGGACACTGCCTTCTGGCAGCGGCGTCGGCCTCAACCCGAAGTGCGCGCGGCAGATTTGTATCACAATACGTAGCACATTTACGGACCTGCCCTCGCCGACACCATTGACGTCGGGCTCGGCTGCCTGAAGATGTCGATACTGCCCGCCCGAACAAAACAAGCGTCGGGCCGCCACGTTAGACGAGGGATTTCAGCAGTGCCCCTGTCGGCGATTTCCATGCCGAAATCGGGCGTGCCGTCGTGTGGCTGCATATCGATCGCCAGGGATTGAACGCAATGAACAAAATCGATCTTGAAGGACAGGTCGCCGTCGTTACCGGCGGAGCGCAAGGGCTGGGCCTGGCCTTTGCCAGGCGGATGGTCGCATCGGGCGCAAGGGTAAGCCTTTGGGACATGAACAAGGCAGGGCTGGAGGTGGCTGTTGCCGGCCTCGGGGACGCAGCCAAGGGCGTCCTGGTCGACATCACCGATGCCGAGGCGGTGCTTGCGGCGCACGCCCGCACCGAAAACGAGAGCGGGGCCGTCTCGATCCTGGTCAATTCGGCGGGGATAGCCGGGCCAAATCACACGCTCGAAGAGTATCCGCTCGATGCCTGGCGGCGCGTCATCGATATCAATCTCAACGGAACCTTTCATGTCAACCGCGCTGTCGTGCCTGCCATGAAGGCGCGCAACTACGGCCGCATTGTCAACATCGCCTCGATCGCAGGCAAGGAAGGCAACCCCAACGCTTCGGCCTACTCGGCGTCCAAGGCGGGCGTCATCGGGCTGACCAAGTCACTGGGCAAGGAGCTTGCTGGCTATGACATAGCGGTCAACTGCATCACGCCGGCTGCGACGCGCACGCCGATCTTCGACCAGTTGAAACAGGAGCATATCGACTACATGCTGGCCAAGATCCCGCGCGCGCGGTTCCTGGAAGTCGACGAGGCGGCAAACATGGTCGCCTGGCTGGTCTCGAAGGAGAACAGCTTCACCACCGCGTCGGTATTCGATCTCTCCGGCGGCCGCGCCACCTACTGATCCAAACCACGAGAATTCGCACCCTTCTCACTCTAGAACGAGATACCGTCGCGTTTGGCGGGAAACGCTTCATCGGACTTCTTCTGAACCGCTCGATCGGCATCGGTTGTTTCATCGACGCGACGGAAAATCATGATGAGCACACAGGCGAAATACCCCACCTGCAGCACGACGGCGCTGATGACTGTCCACGCCAACGAGACCCAAAACGAGCCCGTGACGCTGTAGATCCAGCCAAAGATAACGGCCAACGCCGCCGTTGCTCCCACCAGAAACTGTGGAAAATACATTCGCCCTCGAAAGATTCCGGGAAGCATCGACCCGGTTGTCTTTCGCCCCATCGCATGATTTCTACCCCGCACGAACAGTTCCAGTTTTTGGACATCAATGCAAGCATGAACTAATATGCCTTTGCGGCGCGCCATGACGGATCTTTGTCTGTCCAAATTGCAAACGAAACCCACACGGCGGAAAGCGTTGCTGCAACGCCCGCGTCGTCACCCCGAGGGGACCGAGCGCCGGCAAACTGGAGAGTCTGGTGAGCGCATATTTGCCGGCGCTCGGTAATCGCAGCACCGGGGGGTCGTTTGGGGTGTTTTGGGCTGCGACCTCTATACGTTAGCACAAGCTAATATAGAGGTATACGGCCATTTTTGCTGGCTATTTAGGCACATCGCCGACTTGATGAGGGCGCGGTTTTCCGCACTTCAGATCGCTGGGCTAGGGTATTCTAATGGCGCGGCGGCGTTCGATCACCAAAATGAAGAAAAGGAAGGAAGTAGCATCGGCGTCGTACGCTTGTAGGACTCGTATTCGGGGAAGGCCGATTGTAAGACCTTTTCCTCATTGACCAGCCGCCGATATTGAAAGGTGAGAGCAATCGCGCAAATTGCAACTGTTTCCCATATCGGATTGCGCAAGACGATGCCGACCAGGACGATCGCCTCGCAGACATAGAGAGGGTGTCGCACAAACCGGTAGGGGCCTGCTGTGACAAGTCGCCTGGCCTGGGCAGTGATGCTGAACGATCTGCCGAGCCACCACAGGCACCAAATGCAAAGCGTGAAACCGCCGATGATGATGAGGTCCGCAAACAATTCAAGCTGCGGAAGGATCTGGACACGAGGGACAACCACCAAAGTCACCGTGGCAAAGCATCCGATCAGCGCCGAGATTCGGGGTTCGATTCCCTGCGCTGTCTTCACCGGCGGAAGACGCGTCACGGTTGAAACAACCATCAGCACCAGGAAGCCGAGAGAGGCAACGTCCGCCGCAAGGTCGACGCCAGATGCTGTCGTCCACACCATATTGCGCAGAGCCAATATGAGAGCTCCCACCTTTATGGCCGCGCCGAACGCGAAGTAAAATGTCAGCGTTGCGCGGCCGACAAAATCACGCAGAGCTGGAGGCGGGAGCAAGCGCATGGATCGTTGACGAATGCCTTCCTGATCACTTTCCGACTGCGCCTCAGAGCAAACGGATATGCGATCGGAATCAAAATCAGAACCGCGATCACGAGCCTTTTCAGAATTGGAAATGTTCATTTGGCGCCCCACCAACAAGATGCAATCCAAGCATTTTGCAGGCTCTGGGGCAAGTTATTGGTTTCCAGAGGGTTAACTCAGCAGCCGAAGCTTCGCCGAACTCCACCAAGTGATTTCGTGCATGACCCCTTCAGATCAATAGACTTCCGGGGGCGATGAAGCTGCTTACGATTTGGAACGCGATCGTACATATCGACGCCAAGGAAATCGGCACTCCAAACGGCACAACACCTTTGCGATCCAAATGCTGAATGTATACGCGGAAGGTGCCTTCCGGCAGCAGCGTTGGGTTTTTCACGACCAGCGCCGTGACGAGAGCAAAAAGCAGCATCAGAAAGGAAAAGACGACGAGCGCGCTGCCACCGATCAGAAAAGGCACGGTCGCCATCAGCTTGATATCGCCGGCGCCAACCTTGCGCAGCGCCCAGAAAGGCAAGAGCGCGACAAACAACAGAAGCCCGGCAGCGGCACTCAACCCCATGTCCAACCAGAATCCGGACTGTAGCGACAGCAGCAACTGCGACCCCGCCCCCAGGCAGAGCAGCAGAAGCACGTCGCGATTGGCTATCTGCTGGGTGGTGAAGTCGAGCCACGCAATCCTTGCCAGCAAGGGGATGGCGAGCGCCATCAGCAGCAGCGATTCGACAAGCAGCATGCTAGCGCTCGATGTTCTGCACGCTCGACGACAGCAGCTTCAGATTGTTGGCGACGGTCGGATCTTTTGGCGCCAGTTCGTAGGCCTTGAGGAAATTGCTGCGTGCATTCTGCAGCTTGCCGCGCAGCAGGTAGGAATAGCCGACATTGTTGTAATATTCCGCCGTCGGGCCGACCAGCTTGAGGGCTCGGGCATAGGCCCGGTCGGCGAGATCGAAGCGGTGGATCCGGTCGCTGCAGGCAGCCAACCCCATCCACGCGTTACCGTCATTGGGTGACAGTTGCGTCGCCTTGAAGAACAAGGCGCCGGCATTGCCATAGTTTTCCGCACGGAACTGGTTCTTGGCTTCGGCCACGGCCTGGTCCGAGGCGTGATATTCGACATCGCCGACCGTCTTCAGCCCGTCGAAAGCATCGCCAAAGGACGTTACGTCGCCTTTCGACGGCTCGTTGGTGCGAACGACACCATCGAGGGAGTCGTTCGTTTGACAGCCGGCAAGCACCATCATCAACAGACTGGCTGCTACGGCTGCGAGACGCATTGGCCCTATCATTTTGTCCCCCAAGAGCTTGTCCCCACGAGCCCTCCGACTCTAGCTTTAGAACCAAAGCATATATGGAACTAGAAGAAAACGCCTTTCATTCGGATGACAACTGGTAGCATGACAATCATCATAACGACAGGAAAGATGCAAAGACCCAGCGGAATCATCATCTTGACCGGAAGAGCGTTGGCGATCTCCTCCGCGCGCAGGATTCTCTGACTGCGCATTTCGTCGCTGTAGACCCGCAAGGCGTCTGTCAGGCTGGTGCCGAGCTCTTCCGATTGCCGGAACAGCACCGCCAGGGATCTCGCCTCTTCGAGACCGATTCGGTCCGCGAGCTCGCGCAGTGCATCCCGCAATGGCTTGCCGGCGCGCAACTGCAAATTCATGATCGTCAGCTGAATACCGAGCCATTTGTGGGTGGCGGCAAGTTCTGTTCCGACGCGCTCGACCGCCGCCTCGAGGCTCATGCCGGCATCGGCGCAGGTGATCATCATGTCCATGAAATCCGGAAAGCCGCGGCGATAGACCTGCTTTTGTGCATTCTCGAACCGATCGAGAGCGATGCTTGGTATGACTATGCAGGCCAGCCCGAACACGGCAGCGATGGCAAAGGCTACGACCCCTGGCACCTTGGACGGCAGTATATGGGACAGGATTGCGAACGTCACCGCGAAGCCTATCAAGACCGCAGCCAGGCGCGACAAGGTGTAAACCGCCGGCGCGGTTGATTGATAGAAGCCGGCGCGGAAAAGCTTGGCGTCCAGGGCGCTGGGTTCGTCACGTTCCTTTTCTATCGACCGAAAATACGCATCGACTGGGCGCTGCGCCGAAATCTTGGCCAACTGGTCCTGGCCCATCAGCGAGCGACGGCTGGCAATACCCTCGGCCAACAGGCTTTGCGCTACCAGCTTCCGTGTCTGCATGGCCGGCAAGATTATCAATGCGCCGAACAGAAAAAGCGCCATCGCCGCCATGAGAACGGCGAACGAGATGAGCATCCCCGAATTCTGAAGGCTTGCAAAAACGGTCATGGCGCGCCCTCCTCAGAAATCGAAATTGACCATTCGAAACATGATGAAATCGCCAAAAAGCGCCAATATTCCAAATATCAGGAATACCGGCGTTATCAGCGGGCTACCCCAAATATCTCCATAATAGCTGGGAGCAACTATAAAAAGTATTCCAAACATAACCAAGGGAAATAAAGATATTATCCATGCCGATGCTCGGCCCTCGGCGGAAAGCGCCTTGATCTTCAGCCTCAATTTCTGCCGCTCGCGGAGCGAAGATGAAAGATTCGATAGCATCTCGGTCAGGTTGCCGCCGGTCTTGGCCTGAATGGAGAGTGATATGGTAAGGAGATGGAGGCCTTCAAAGCCGACGCGTTGCGAGAGTTTGCGCACGGCCTGTTCGAGGCTGAGGCCAAAGGTGATTTCGTCGGAGACGATGCCGAATTCGGTACCGAGCGGGTCTGGCATCTCACGTGCCACAAGCCCGATTGCCACCGATGTCGGATGACCGGCGCGCAACGAACGCACGATCATGTCGAGTGCGTTGGGAAGTTGGGCAGCAAATTTCTGGATTCGCTTGTTGCGTGCACGGCGCAAGACGAGAAGCGGCAGGATAAGGCCGACGACAAAAAAGGCGATGATCCCGGCCACAGTCGAAAAGCCCAGAACCAACGGCAGCACCAGGGCCGACACCAGACCGGCCAACAGGAATACCGCGGCAAAGGCCAGGGGGTTACCAGTTATGCCGGATTGCGTGTAAAGCCGGTTGAGCGCGACTGCGCCGAAGATGAAGTCGCCAGTCGCCGTCAGGCCACGTTCCTGCAACAGGCCCTGCAACGTCTGTTCGGCCGGGGCCTCCTCTTGCAACCGTTTGATACGCCGGTTGACGGTGGTGATGCGCGCGCGCCGCCCTGAAAATGATACGTAGAACGATTCCGCAGCGAGAATGACCGAGGCCGCTGCCAGCACGTAGATGAAGTAGAGTAAGGTCTGTCCGGTCGGCATCAGAGCGGAACCTGAGGATTGAAGGCATCCTTGGCAAACTGATGGCCAAGCGTCGCCGCCTCCTGGGCAAAGCGCGGTCGAACACCGGTGGCGCGAAAGTCACCGACAATGGAGCCGTCGGCGCCGACGTCGCGGCGCACGAAATGGTAGATTTCCTGAAGCTGGACAACGTTGCCTTCCATGCCGGTCAGCTCCGATATGGACGTTACGCGCCTGCCGCCATCCGAAAGACGCTGCGTCTGCACGACAATATCGATGGCCGAGGCAATCTGCGCCCGGATGGAATCGTTGCTCATCGGCATGCCGGCCATGCCGACCATCTGCTCCAGCCGCGAGATCGCGTCGCGTGGCGTGTTGGCATGGATGGTGGTCATCGACCCCTCATGGCCGGTGTTCATCGCCTGCAGCATGTCGAAGGCTTCCTCGCCGCGTACCTCGCCCACGATGATCCGATCGGGCCGCATGCGCAACGCGTTCTTCAGCAATTCGCGCTGGCGCACCTCGCCCTTGCCCTCGACATTGGGCGGACGCGTCTCCAGCCTGCCGACATGCGGCTGTTGCAGCTGCAGTTCGGCCGCATCCTCGATGGTGATCAGTCTTTCTCTCGAGGGGATGTAACTCGACAGCGCGTTGAGCAAGGTCGTCTTGCCGCTGCCGGTGCCGCCCGAAACCAGGATCGACTTGCGCGATTGCACGGCGATGCGCAGGAGATCGACCATCGGCGGGCGGATGGAATTGAATGCCATCAGGCGCTCAAGCGAATAGGGATTCTTTGAGAATTTGCGGATCGACACCAGGGGCCCATCCACGGAGATCGGCCGCACCGCGATGTTGACGCGCGAGCCGTCGGCCAGCCGCGCATCGACCATCGGCGCCGATTCATCCACGCGCCGCCCAATTGCCGAGACGATCTTGTTGATGATACGCAGCAGATGCGCCTCGTCGCGAAAACGAATCCCGGTCTCCTCGATCACGCCATATCGCTCGATGAAGACGCGCTTGTGGGTGTTGATCAGGATGTCGGCAATAGAATCGTCCTTCAGCAGCGGCTCGATCGGTCCCAGCCCGAGCATCTCGTCGGCGGTGTCGCTCGTCAGTTGGTCGAGTTCGCGGGCATTCAGCGGCACGTTGCGGCCACGAACGAACTCACGCACGATCGGGCGGATCTCGTTCAGGATCTCGTCCTTCGACGATGTTTCAAGCGCCGCGAGGTTGAACCGGTCGATCAGATGTCGATGGAGATCGACTTTCAGCGCCAGGAACTCGTCGCCATGCGGTGCCAGATCCGGAACTGGTGGCGGCGGCGGTGCAACGGGTAGCGGTGCCCGTTGGGTTACTTGCTGCGCCAGCGGCTCGGCTGCCCCCTTGATGAAACGGCCTAACATTTTGTGCTGCCCCCGAATTCTCGTGCCCTGAGACTATTTGTTGACCGGGAGCTGCGCGCACCGCCGGCGAGGCCCACCTGGGTCACGCCGCATGCGCGATCCTGAAGCCGTCTCGCGAACCGCTCCCCACTCTCCGCCTGCCCCGTTTCCGATCGCCTCGACACAACGATTAGCCCCGCTAAATTCGTAAGGCATAAACTAACCATTAACCACGGGAGGGGGCAAGCGTCTGGCGGCGGACCGCAAGTCAATACTTGCAACATAGTTAAGGCCTCTGTCCAAAAAACGTCGTTCTTATTTTGTCTGAGGCGCCCTCCCACCCGGTCTCACGGAACCTTACAGACCGCAACAGGTGGTGCGGAGCCATGAACAAGGTGTAACCCCTTAGATATAAAGGAATATGCTGTACGCCTAATATATTATCGGCATACCCCCAACTGCGACGGAATTGTGAACGAGTGGTTAAGAGCGCTTGAAAAATTAGTCGAATCAATCCTTTGCCAAGATCTAGATCGGCTCGAATCTTGGTAGATCAGGTATTCAAACGTTAACGAACTCTTAATCCCGTTTGACTCTGCTTTTTCGTGAGACCTAGGATTGAGATGACGGGGGATGCTTGGGTATGGATTTCATCTCTGGCTCGTCTCGTCGGGTTCAAACCTCCAAAAGGGAGAAATTGACATGAAGAAGTTCATGACGATGACCCGGCAGTTCCGCGACGACGAAAACGGCGCTGCCATGGTCGAATACTCGATCCTGATCGGTCTAATCAGCGCCGCGGCAATTGCGGCGATTGTTCTGGTCGGCGGTTATGTGTCCACGTCGTGGAACACACTGACCAACGCGCTCAATCTGGGCTGACTACAATTTAGGCCCAGGCTTGGTCCCGGCTCGATCGGCGCCGGGACCAAAGCATCTCGTCGGCGGTGCCGCTGGTCAATTGGTCGAGCTCGCGAGCATTCAGCGGCGCGCGTTGCCGCCACGAACGGACTGACGAACGGGCGGATCTTGTTCAAGACCTCGTCCTTCGACGCTGTTTCAAGCGCCGCATGGCCGATGAATTTTCTGGCCTTGAAAGTGGATTTCCATCGACATCTGATTGATCGGTAAACTTGTGGGGCGCTGTTAACTCCTCAGAAGCCATCCGCTTGCGTCATCGACCGGCAAGTGCTTGCGCTTGGCAGTGTCTGGGGACTTTTGCTTTGATCTGATCTTTGCAAATACTTCGCTTCATAGCGGCGCTGATGGTCGTCTATGTGCATGCCGCCATGACCGCACCGCTATAACCGGGTCAGGCGGCCTGGCGTCTCAAAACGTTCAGAGTGTCGGCGTGCCGGGGTCGATATTTTCTTCGTCATATCCGGCGTCATCATCGCCAGAACATCCGTCGGATTGACTTGGCAGGAGTTCGCATGGCGGCGCTGGCGCCGCGTGTGCCGATCTATATTGTCGTTTGCATTCCTGCCGCGCTCCTAATGTCAGGCCCGGATGTTGGCTAGCGGAATGTGGCCGCCACGTTCCTGCTGTGGCCAGCAACCGACGTCATGACAAAACCTTGCTGCCTGTCGCATGGACCCTTTGTTTCGAGGTCCTGTTCTATGCAATGGCAGCCTTGGTGCTCTGGAACCGCAGGTCGCTTTAGGTCGTGCTCGGATTGTATGGTTCGGCGATGCTGCTTCGCCCGATAGGTCCGGTGTATCCAGTTTGTAGGCAACGCGATCATCATGGTCCCACTGTGGATCATCATCCATCCGACCTCGCCCGACCTGATTATCGTGCTGACGTTGGCGGTCTGTGGGCTGATCGGCTGGACGGTCCACGTCTGGATCGAGAAGCCGCTTTTTAAAGCGCTCAAAACCGCGCCACCCATGATTCAAGCCTTTGGCTCCAAGAGCCGACGCGCTGTTCTTTAGGGCTCACGGCGGGCTGGATTTGCAGGGGTGGCCTCTCGCCAGTTTGCATTCTGGACGCGATACGTGCATGACCCCCTGCTCCCCACCCATTGCCCTGCTGGCCCGACCAGGCTGCCGACTGCGCATAGTGCTAAGTTTGCGATGCGCAAACTTAGCACTGGGAAAGGGCTCCTGGTGGTGCCCCGGAGCCAATACTTACAACATAGTTAAGGCTGCCTTCTGGAAAATATCGTTTTTATTCTGCCTAGACGCCCCTCTACCCAGCCTCACGGAACCTTACAAGCCGTAACAGGTGGCGCAGCGTCCACAAACAAGGCGTAACCCCTTAGATATAAAGGAATATGCTGTACGCCTAATATATGATCGGCATACCCCCAACTGAGACCGAATTGTGAACGAATGGTTAAGAGCGCTTGAAAAATTAGTCGAATCAAGGTCTTGCTCAAATCTAAATCGGCTCATAGCGCGGTAGATCAGGTATTCAAACGTTAACGAACTCTTAATCCCATTTGACTTCGCTTTTTCGTGGGACCTAGGATCGAGATGACGGGGGATGCTTGGGTATGGATTTCATCTCTGGCTCGTCTCGTCGGGTTCAAACCTCCAAAAGGGAGAAATTGACATGAAGAAGCTCATGACGATGACCCGGCAGTTCCGCGACGACGAAAACGGCGCTGCCATGGTCGAATACTCGATCCTGATCGGCCTGATCAGCGCCGCAGCAATTGCGGCGATTGTTCTGGTCGGTGGTTATGTGTCGACCTCGTGGAACACACTGACCAACGCGCTCAATCTGGGCTAACCAAACACTCTGGGCCCGGCTGGTCCGGGCCCAAAGCTCTACAAGGGGCGGGCGACGAGCGTTTGCCCGGGGAACAAGGGGCTGGGTCATGCGTGCCAACACTGTCATTATGGTTGTTCTCGCCGGCGTGTTCGGCGTTATTGCGGTTGTCCTCGCCAACATCTGGCTGGCAAATCAGCGAGATGCGATGGCACAAACAAGTGAAGTCCCGCGCGATACGGTCGTCGTCGCCGCGGTGGGGCTGAAGTTCGGCGACACGCTTGACGCCGACAAATTGCGTGAAGTTGCATGGCCATCTGGCGCTGTTCCGGCCGGTGCCTTCAAGACGACAAAGGAACTGCTCGCCGGTGACGGCTCGAAGCAGGCGTTGCAGGCGATCGGCGTCAACGAACCGATCCTCGCCACCAAAATTACCGGCCCCGGCCAGCGCGCCACGCTATCGGCGGTGCTCGGCGAAGGCATGAAGGCGGTGTCCATCCGCGTCAACGACGTGCTCGGCGTTGCCGGCTTCGTCTTTCCGGGTGACCGGGTCGATGTGCTGCTGACTCGTACGGTGCGAAGTGAAGATGGCCCGGACCAGAGTTTTGTCGACGTGCTGCTGCAAAGCATGAAGGTGCTCGCCGTCGACCAGGTTGCGGACGAAAGCAAGGACAGCCCAACGGTCGTCAAATCAGTGACGCTCGAGGCCAGCACCAAGGATGCGCAGAAGCTCACCTTGGCCGCCGGCGCGGGCCAGTTGTCCCTGGCGCTTCGCCAGGCAGCCGCCAGCAAGGGCGAGACGACCGAGCGCGTGACTCTTTCCGACCTGACCGGGGAAATGCCGGCTGACGTCGCCAAAAGGCAAGCCGAGCTCGCCAAACAGGCTGCAGCCGACGCTGCTGCCGCAGCCGATCGCCAGCTCGCGGAGGACGCGCGCAAGCGTGCCGACGACAAGATTGCTGGATTGGCACAGGCAGTCGACCGAGTCGGAAACAAGCTCGACGATCTGAGCAAGATCAAGCCGGCTCCGGCCGTGGCAACGGCCCCGGAAGCGCGGGAAGTTGTTAAGGAAGTAGTCAAATATGTCACACCCGAGCCCCCGTCGCGTGCTAGCGTGGGCGTTTTTCGGGGTGTGAAGCTTGAGACATATGACGTGCCGCGACAACAATGATAAGATGCGCTGAATAAAGTGGCTGCCACCGGCGAATAAAGTGGGGCTGCCACCGGTAGCGAGTGGGGAGTTGGGGATGCAGTGGACTTGGTTGAGAATGGCGGCGGCCGCGTTGTTCTGTACGGCAGCGCTGTTTCTGTCGAGCCTGGCGGCTGAGGCGGCCGACCGCTTCATCGACGTGTCGAACCCCAGCGTCCATAAGATCTTCCTGCCGATGTCGCAATCGGTGACGATCCAGGTGAACGCCACTCTGGGTGACATCGTCGTCGGCGACGAGAAGATCGCCGATGCCCAGCCGATGACCGACCGCACGCTCTATGTCATCGGCAAGGGCGCCGGCACCACCACGGTCAATCTCTTCTCCACGGACAAGCACTCGCTCGGCGTCATCCAGATCGAGGTCGGCGTCGACGTCAGCGACATGGCGCAGGCGATCCGCCAGGTGGCGCCAAGGTCGCGCGTCGAAGTCGGTTCGGTCAATGGCAGGGTCAGGCTTGGCGGTCATGTCAAGGACGGCGCCACGCTGGCGGCGATCATGGAAGTGGCGCAGCAATATGGCCCCGATGCCATCATCAACTCCGTCATCGTCGACGACAGCCAGCAGGTCAACCTGGAAGTGCGCGTGCTGGAAGCCAAGCGCAACGCCGGTCGCGACGTCGGCGTTTCCTTCGTCGGGCGCAGCGATGCAACCAAGTTTGCAACCGGCATTGGCACGGTTGACAGGGACAGAGACCCGATTGGGGTCGGAAGTCTGGTCCCCGGACTCCTGTCGAACGCCAATCCGTTCGCGGCGCTGATCACCCAAATCATCGACAGCAACATCAAGGTCGACATGGTCATCCAGGCGCTCGAGGCCAAGGGTGTCGTGCGCATGCTGGCCGAACCCAATCTCACCACGCTTTCAGGCGAGCCGGCCAGCTTCAACGCCGGCGGTGAAATACCCATCCGCAGCCTCGACAGTAATGGCCAGCCCATCATCCAGTACAAGCAATTCGGCGTCAATCTGCTGTTCACGCCGATCGTGCTCGACGACGGCAAGATCCATATCCAACTGGCGCCGGAAGTCAGCGACCTGACTTCCTTCACCGTTACCGGCGACCCGATCTTCACCAACCGCAAGCTGTCGACCGTCGTCGAATTGCGCGACGGCCAGAGTTTCGCCGTCGGCGGGCTTCTGTCCAGCAAGAACACCAAGATCCAGAAACAGGTGCCGTGGCTTGGCCAGGTGCCGGTCGTCGGCGCGCTTTTCCGCAATTCGGACAACCAGAAGGAAGAAACCGAGCTGGTCGTCATCGTCACGCCGCATGTCGTGCGGCCGGTGAAGCCCGGCGAGCAGCTGGCGACGCCGTTCGACAAGACACGGCCGGCCAACGACCCGGAATTCTTCTTGCTGGGCCAGCTCGAGGTGAACAAGGACATGATCCGAAAATATGAAACAGGCGACGGCGTCACCGGCCCCTATGGCCACATGCTCGACTTCAAATCGAAGGACAAGATGATCTATGTCAAGAAATAGCCTCTTGATCCTCATCCTGTGCGCCAGCGCGCTGTCAGGCTGCGCCGCGGACTATCTGAACAACTACGATACGGTGACCTTGGCCGCCGGCGACACGCAGAAGTTCAACTCGCTGCTGCAGACGGTCGACCCGCTCAACCCGGCTTCCAAGAACACCAGGATCGAAGGCGACGGCACGCGGGCCGCCGCTGTTGCAAACAACTACAGATTTCCGCCGCCGCCGCCGCCACCGCCAGCGATAAATGTCAATGTCGGCGGGGCAGGGTCGGCTGTAACGACGACGACGACGACGCCGTGAACTGAACAGAAGGATGCGGTTTTAATGCGCCAGGCAATACGAGGAAAGCCGGCGTCAGGGGAGCAAAGAGTAAGGCCATGCTGCGGACCATTCGCGCGTTCTGGCACGATCAGAGAGGAGTAGCGCTGATCCTCGTCAGCGTCACGCTGCCGGCGATCATCGGCTTTTCGCTGCTGGCGATCGACATGAGCCGGGTCAATAACCTGCACAATGATTTGCAGAAGGCGGCGGATGCCTTTGCATTGGCCGGAGCCGCCGAGCTTGATGGCTTGCCCGGGTCATGGGTCAGAGCCGAACGCGCCATGGCGACGCTGGTTACCAACGAGGCCACTTTCTCAACCGTTGGTCCTACTGGCCGGTTCAATTTGACTTCCGGGGAGCCAGGCGGCACCGCACGATGCAACAGCTCCGGCAACATTTCGTGGTGTTTCCTGAAGACCATACCCGCGTCAGACGGAACTCTCGTCACCAGCGCAAACTATGCCAATGCAACGCAATCTATCGGCGAAGATGAAACCGCATTCATTGAAGTGAAGGTGGCGCCGACTGGTTTCGCCGCGATATTCCCCGCGTCGTTTCTGACGGGCAACTCGGCCAGCAACGGCTTCAACGTTGCTGCCCGGGCGACTGCCGGGTTTACGTCGGGCGTCTGCGATTACACGCCCGTTTTCATGTGCAACCCGTATGAGGATACAACCCTCACCGGCGGCGTCACGCTGGAACAGGCGGCGCAAACCAGGCAATACCGCCGCCGCCAAATCATGCTGCGCGGAGACGGGTCTTACTTTCCCGGCAACTTCGCTTTCCTGGCTTCACCGTTTGGCAACGGCGCCAATCAGCTCGAAAAGATGCTTGCCGACTCCAAGCCGCAGAATTGCTATTCGCGCGACGGCGTCGACACCGAGCCGGGACAGAATGCGGGTCCGGTGCTGGATGGCATCAACTCGCGCTTCGGTATCGATGCGTCATCGTTCTCGGACGGGCCTGCGGTCAATGTACGCAAGGGTGCCATAAACTGGGATCAATTTGTCAAGAACAACAAGGTCAACTACCAAACAGACCCGACCAAAGGCATCGGGCTTGAACGCGACTCGTGCCAGATCGCCGGCAACTGCACCATGATGGGCGGTCGCATGGGCGCCGGCGATTGGAACTTCGCACGCTACTGGGCCGCCAATCATCCGACACGTGCGGTGCCTACGGCTCTATCAGGAACCGGTGCCAACCTCCCGACGCGGTATGAGGTTTACCGCTACGAGATCGATCCCGACGGAAACCCGCTCACCAATGACAGTATCGTCGGCGATGCTTCGGTTGGAGGTGAAAAAGGCACGCCGCCCGCAGGAGCCGGCACCCCGATCTCGACGCCCGACCGCCGATTGCTTTACGGCGCAATCCTGGACTGCAATGCGCTCAAAGCTTCGGGCACGAATTTCAGCGGCCGCCAGACGGGCATTCCGGTCAGGAGATTCGGCAGCTTCTTCATCACCGAGCCGATCATAGACGGTAAGAATATCTACGTCGAGTTGGTCGACATCACCGGCAAAGGCGGCAGCGGTACGCTCGACAACTATCTGCGCGACGAAGCGCAGCTCTACCGGTGACCGCGATGTTCAAGATGCTGTCCCGATATCTCAGTCGATTTCGACACGACCAACGCGGTGCAGTGATTGTCGAGATGACACTGATCACGCCGCTGATGCTGGTCCTGTCGGCAGGAGTGTTCGAGTTCGGCAACCTGATCCATGACAAGCTGCTGATGGAGGCCGGGCTTACAGACGCCGCCCGCTTTGGCGCGCGTTGCAACAGCCAGATGTATACCGATGCGGGGCTGGCGGCGATCAACTGCGCCACCATGGCCGCGAACATCGCAGTGTTCGGCAACCCGACCGGCACCGGCAGCGCGCGCGTCAGCGGCTGGCAGACATCAGGGGCGACATCGTATGCGACGGTGACGATGAACAACTCATGCAAGGATACCGTGTCGGGCGGCGTTACCCAATATCGCTCCACCACGGCACAAGTCTGCACCGTCCGTGCGGTCGGCTCGTACCCATACGCGGGTGTTGGAATGCTGTCGTTCATCGGCATTGGGCCGCTCACGATTCATGGTTCCCACGACGAGCGGTTGATCCGGTTCTGACCATGCTCAAGCGTTTTGCAAAATCGGAAGACGGCGCGGCGATGGTGGAAATGACCATCGTCTCGTCGCTGCTGTTCTCGCTTGTCCTGGGCTTCGTCGATTTCGGCTATGCGTTCTATCAATGGAACGAGGCGACGAAGGCCGTCCAGATCGGCGCCCGGCTGGCGTCGATCTCCAATCCGGTTGTCAGCAATCTGACGGCCGCCGCCCCTATCGCTTCGCCGGGTGCCCCCGTCGCGGCAGGCGCCTATGGTCCGTTTTCCTGCAAGTACACCGGAACCACCGGTGCATGCAGCAATGGCGGCACATTCGATGCTGCCGCCTTCAGCCGTATCTTCCGCGGCGACACCGCCAACACCGCCAACGACGTCTGTCCGGCGCTGGCCGCCAACCAGCGGCCAGGCATGTGTCACTTCTTCGCAGGACTACATCGCGACAACGTCGTCGTCACCTACGCGGCAACCGGTCTCGGCTACCAGACCCGTCTGGGTGGACCGGTGCCGACAATCACCGTGAACTTGCAGAATTTAACCTTCCAGTTCTTCTTCCTGAAGTTTGCGGACATCAACATGCCCTCCATGCTGAGCACGGTTACGGGCGAAGACCTGAAGGCCTCCTTCCCATGAATGCCATCAACACCAAGGTTACGCCTACCAAGCGAAAGCAGGTGGCGCTGTTCTCGTCGGATCCGAACTTCAAGCGCGAGGTGGCGACGCGGCTCGAAGCGCTGGCAATCTACGATGTCAGGGTTTCCGAGACGGCCGACTTCCACAAGGGACCGCCCGCCGACACGCGACCCGGCATCGTCATCCTAGATCTCGGCAATGGCGAGGTGCTCGGCCAGGCCGGCATCGTCGAGGCGCGGTCCAAATGGGCAACCGTGCCGCTGATCGCGGTTTCCGACGAGCTGACGTCGGAACAGACGCGCGTGCTGGTGCGCATGAACGCCTCGGACTGGCTGCACAAGCCGCTCGACGGCAAGGAATTGCTCAGCGCGGTGACCTTCCACGACACCGGCAACCAGGGAACGAAAAGCCGGATCATCACCTTCGTCAGCGCCAGCGGCGGTGCCGGTGGCACGACACTCGCTTTGTCGGCGGCCGAATTCCTGGCCTCGAAATCGGCCGAACGCGCGGGTTCCACCTGCCTGGTCGACCTCGATTTCCAGAGCGCCAATTGCGGTGCCTATCTCAACCTGTTCAACCAGTTCGACCTTGCCGGCATCATCGGCCAGCCGGAACGGCTCGATGTCGAGCTGATGGATGTCATCAAGCTGTCGCGCCCGTCCGGCCTCACCCTCTATGCGTTCGAGAGGCCGCAGCTGCCATTCGAGCCGCACGGCAGCGATTTCGTCTTCCGGCTGCTGGACCTCGTCGCCTACCGCTTCGACGACATCGTCATCGACCTGCCCAACCTCGAAACGCCCTGGCACAATTCCGTGCTGTCGACGAGCGACGAGATTTTCATCGTCTTCGAACTCAACGTCGCTTCGCTGCGGCAAGGCAAGCGGCTCTACAGGAAGATCCGCGAGTTGCGCGGCAATGCGGTCAACATCACGCTGGTCGCCAACAAGCACAAGCGCAAATGGTTCGGCAACCACTTCTCGCGCAGCGAGCTCGAGAAGATCTTCAAGGCGCCGCACATCAAGTCGGTCCCGCTCGACAATGCGCTGCTGACCGACGCCTTGAATCGTGCGATCCTGCCTTCCGAAGTCGATGGGCGGGCGCGCTTCAACAAGGACCTGAAGCGGATGTTCAAAGAGCGGCTCGATGACGCTGCACGCTAGCTACCGGATCGTCCAGGGGTTGGCCTACGCCAGCCTGCTGGGCGCGGCGTTGGCGCTACCAGTCCAGGACTTCGCCCAGGCGAGATCGAGCCTTTCGGATCGGCCGCCGCTGCCGGCAATGGGCCCCAGCCTGCGCAAGACGGTTGCCTTCGCGACCACAGAGCAGCCAGGAACCATCATCATCCGCAAGACCGAGAAAGCGCTTTACCTGGTGACCCGCCAGGGCCAGGCGCTCCGCTACCAGATCAGCGTCGGGCGCGACGGGTTTGGCTGGACAGGCATCGTCCAGGTGGGGGCCAAGACCGAATGGCCGGAGTGGCGCCCGCCGCAGGAAATGCGGGCCCGCCAGCCGGAGCTGCCGAAAATGGTGCCCGCCGGCCCCTACAATCCCCTCGGCGCAAGGGCGCTCTACCTGCTTCGCGACGGTCGCGACACACTCTACCGTATACACGGCACCAATGATCCGTCTGGTGTCGGGTTCGACGGGACATCGGGATGTTTTCGGCTTACAAACACCGATGTGATCGATCTTTTCAAGCGCGTCGCGGTTGGCGCGAAGGTGGTGGTCCAATGACGATGCTCAGCGAACCGGACATGCCGGCGATCGATATCGGACAACAGGAGCAGCGCGAACAGGTCGCTATCGAGAAACCGAGCAAGATAAAGACGATCGGCATTCTCATCGCCAGCGGCGGCTTGCTGCTCACCGTGGTCAACATGGCGGCCGCGATTTATCTCTATCGCGGCATGAACGACTTGCGTTTTGTCGAAGCGCGGCTGGAGCAGCTCGGGGCGTTCGAGCAGCGGATCGCGGCACGGCTCGACACGGTCAACAACGGCTTCCAGAGCCGGTTCGAGAAACTGGACAGCCAACTGCAAGGCAGTTTCAACGAGATCAATAGCAACGTTGCCCAGCTGGCACTGACTAGGCCGATCGCCGGCGACGAGGCCACGCCGGGTGCTCCGGAACCGCCCGAGATCACCACCAGCACGCTGGCTGAGGCGCCCGAAGCTGTCGAAGGCGCGAGCGCGAGCGAATCCGGTGTCATCGAAGCGCCGCGTGCGCCCAGGAAAAGGGCCGCACCGGCGTCACCCCCTCCCCCAAGCTCCAACTACCAGCGCATCCAGCAGCCTGACGGCAAGGTCTATTACAAGAGGGTCAATTAGACCTCGTAGGCCATGGATTTGGGCAGGGCGCAGGTGGCGAATGGCACCTGCTCTAGAGATCGCGCCGCAGGGCCAGGATGCGGACGGTTCGGGCTTCTGACCGCGCCCGCGCTTCGGCGAGGAAGGCGACGTGGCAGTATGCACAGGCGGCTGTGCCCAGAAGCAGCAACAGGCTGCCCTTCAAGGTGAAATCGACCGTCAGCGAGAATGGAAAACCACTGGGCGACGTGAATGTAGCGATCGTGCTCGCCGTTTCCGAGTGGCTGCCAGCCGCGATCATCAGCCCCGCGAAAATCAGGGCGATGTGGTTGGCGAGGAAGAAGAAAGCCGACCTTCTGGTGTGGCATGCTATCCAGCAGACGATCGATGCGACAGCAAGGACGGCGGCGTCGGCAACCATCGAGCCACCCAGATTGGCATCGACCTGCTGCCAAAGCATCGTCGACAACGGGCGCAGTTCAAGCCATATCCACCATGCGGTGGGGCTGGCTGGATAGGCTCCCAACAAGAAAGTCGCCAAGCGCTCCCCTGCCAGGATCGCAAGAATGAGAAACGGGAAGGCAAAAAGCAGAAGCGGCTTGCGTTTCATGGTTCCCTCGCCAATCTGCCCGTGACGATAGACCGCGAAGATTGCACAAGCCTTAACGCCTTTCGCCGCCACGAAGCGCCGGCCCGCAGCGAGGGGCCGCCCGCTCTACGGGACGCTCGGGCTCGGGCGGAACCGCCCGAGGCGAAATAGGCGCCACGGCTGGACGGCAGCAGTCGCGGGCCTGGGAATCGATCAAAGATTGAAGACGTGCGAAGCCGTCAGCCCGGCGAGCAGCACGCCCGCAAGGAGAGCGATGATCGAGGCGAGGAACCAGCGCAGCGTGACCTGATAAACCGGCTCGTCATCGTCTCGTGGGAGCAACGACCGCCACAGCGCAACGAACTGAAGGACGATGGCCAGTGCCAGCAGCAGCGTCGCCAGGATCGACGCAAACGTCCATCCGCCCTCGACTTCGAAATTCCAGTACCGCAGGAAAAGAAGCGAAAATCCGAGCAGCACGGTGATCGCGGAGATGACACCTTGTCGGTAGCCAGCGGGCAAGGGAACTCTGCGCTGAAAACCTGTTTCCTGCTGGCGATCGATCTGGCGATCGGGATAGTCGTCCGGGCGGTTGGGCTGGTCGGTCATGCGGTTCACAATATCGCCGGCGTCGGCATCGTCAAATGGTGACGATTTTCAAGGTATCGCTCGCCATAGAAGATGCGATCTTCTTCCGCTTCAAGGTCGGGAAATCACACCTTCCCGCGGCGCCCGTTCGAGCAGCCCGGCCTCTACGAGAACAAAGGCGCCGCTGCAGGGGAGCAGTTACCAAGAAGGCCACCCTACACGTCCTTGTCCTCGAGCGCCCTGCGCATGCGCCTGATCACCGCGGCGCGACCCCGTTCATCGGTCGCGGCGCTGACCGCCTCGTTTACGTCCAGGCGACAGCGTGGTTGCCTTCGATCAGCCTTTCCATGTCGGCTGGCGCGGATGGATGTCGTCCTTGAAGGCGTCGAAGCCCTTCCAAGCAGGTTCGATCAGATCGCAGCCCGGCATGGGCGTGAAGGGCGACGGCTCGCTGAGCTGCATCGTCGGGATGTAGCGCGGACAGTTCGGGAAGATCACGCGCGCCTCCACGCGCACCATCATCTGTGCGCCGACCGTCCTGCCTGTTAGCGGATCGTCTCGGTCGATTCGGGCGGCGCCGTTAATGCGCAGGCGGCGCGGTGTGCCGTGCATGGCGATGAACAACAGTGCGACGTTCGGATTGACGTCGAGGTTGCCGAGGCTCCTGAACATGCCGTTGCCGTCATAATCCGGGAACGCCAGCTCCGACGGCCCAATGACACGCACGAAGCCGGCGGGGCCGCCCTTGAATGAGCAATCTGGCCGTCCCTCGGCGTCGACAGTGGCAAGAAAGAAGTAAATCGCATTCTCGATGAACGCCTTATCCTCGTCGGTGAAGGCCGTCCGCGCCATCTCTGCCAGGCGGTCGGCGATGCGCCGGCTCTCGAAGCGGTCCTGCAGAGAGCGATTGCCTTCGTGGTAGAATGCTTCGCTGGTCATGGACGTTCCTCCTTCACAACTCGGGTCTTGGTCCGATCCTAAGTGATGCGGCAAGTCGTACGTCAGGCGCGAGGCGCTCGTCGCGCGTAGCATGGGCTGCCTGCGATGCAATCGCGAGAGCACCAGATCGCGCGAGCCCATGCCCATCGCTCTGTACGCGATCCTCGCCATCACTTCTCGAATGACGGATCTTGGCCGGGCGCATCGTCTCATTCCGGAAGCACTGAGGACCCCTATCGTTTTACACGATATCAAGGGCCGATCATATCGGAGTGTCGAACTGCAATGGTGTCGCGCCTGGCGCGTGCCCTAGTGGGCGCCCGGTCCCGTCGCCGCATGCAGGGGGCCCAAAGCTGCAAGACATCGGCTTCGACCTTTAAGCTGACGTAAGGTCAGAAAGTCAATGACTCGAGTGCACCGCTCCAATAAGCTGGTCCTTGATGGTCGGCGGGGAGTTAGCCACGCAACCCTAAAAATCCAACCCAGCGCGGTGCGAAGAATGATACTCAGGGAGGGTATCAATGAGTTCATACGATTCCGACAAGGTTGCCAAACTTCATCGGGAATTGCACAGCCATCTTCCGCCTGAATCGGCGCTTCGCCTGAGAGCACTGGAGACGGTTCTGGTCGAGAAAGGCTTTCTGGCGGCCGACGCCGTGGACAAGTGGCTCGACGACTACTCGGAAAACGTAGGTCCGATGAATGGAGCCAAGGTCATCGCGCGGGCGTGGACTGATCCTAAGTTCGCGGAACGCCTGGCGAAACATGCCGCCGAGGCGTTTTCGGAAATCGTCCCAAACGTCAGGAAGGACTACCCCCTTGTCGCAGTGTTCAACACGCCGGAGATCCACAACGTTGTCGTCTGTACCTTGTGTTCCTGCTATCCGGTTGGAATCTTGGGAATGTCTCCATCTTGGTACAAGTCGACCGAGTACCGGGCGCGAGTGGTCCGCGATCCGCGTGGCGTTCTCGCCGAATTGGGAACCGACCTGCCGGACACGGTTGAGGTCACGGTGTGGGACTCGACTTCAGACCGGCGGTACATGGTGGTCCCGGAGCGTCCAAAGGGGACGGACGGCTGGACCGAAGAGGACCTTGCCGGCCTCGTGACGCGCAATGCAATGATCGGGACGATGAGGGATCTGTCGCCAAAGCAGGAGGTGGGGTGATGGATACGGTACACGACCTCGGCGGCAGGCAAGGGTTCAGACCGATCCCAAACGTCGCAGAAGATGACTCGGCGCTGTTTTCCGATGAATGGAAGGCGCGAACATGGGCGATCGCCATGATGTCGATGAAAAAGCTGACGACGGATCGCACGGGCTGGACGCTCGATTGGTATCGCCACGTCTTGGAAAGGCTTCCCCCGGACGCCTACCTCGGCCTCGACTATTTCGAGAAGTGGATTCTGGCCATGATGGTCACGTCTGTGGATGAAGGCGTCGCGGGCGTTCAGGAGTTCGTCGACGGCAGGGCCTCAAGTCGAACCTTCGAATACGAGGCGCCCAGGCCTGCGGTCGAGGTCTCGCCCACAGGGGCAAGGTTCAAGGCTGGCGACAAGATTGTGGCACGGCGCGACGTCGCCACAATGCACACGCGGCTGGCTGGGTATGTCCGCGGCCGACCCGGGGTTGTCGACAGCGTGAACGGACCACAGCCCTTGCCCGACGAGAAAGCTGTCGGCACGATACGGCGCGAGCAGACATACGTCGTGCGGTTTCGCATGTCGGATCTTTGGCCTGAAGCCGGCGACAGCGCAGACAGCCTGCGGATCGACATGTGGGACAGCTATCTTGAGCCGGCCTGAGATTGCCCGTCGCGCGCGGCGCCATCGCGATGGCGAACCTGTCTTCTCCGAGCAATGGCACGCTCAGGTCATTGCGTTGGTCGAGCTGCTCATCGCCGACGGAAAGATCGAAGCCGAGGATTGGTCTCAGACCTTGGGCGCCGAGCTTGATCGACGGGCGACCGATACAGCCATGGACCCCGACGCGATCTATTACGGGGCCTTTCTCAGCGCTCTGGAGCAGATACTCGACAGGAGCCAGTTCGCCCTGCGAGCCGAGGTGGACAGACGCCAACAGGATTGGCGAAACGCCTACCTGACTACACCGCATGGCAAGCCAGTGGCCCTGGCTCCGCAAGCAGATTCAATTTGACCGTAAGCAGCGGTGCGCGTTGCTGCCCACCCTCTCCAACGCGGTCACCCCGTCGCCCATCGCTACCGGCCCGGCACCTGAGCTATCCCGTTGCAATCGACCGTGCGGTGTGAACGCACGGTGTAGCTGGCGTGGATCACCTGACCCATGTTCATGGAGATTTCACGCACCAGCTTTCGACGGACTGCGGTGGCGAACATAGCGGCCTCGGTGACGCCGATTGTAAATGCGTCTGGCCCGCCAATGACGCAGCGCTCGAAATAGGATTGGAGATTGGGGCGGTCGTACATCGCAAACCCGTCGGCCCCGCCAATGCGGGGCATTGCGATAGGCAGCCCGTTGATCGTCACGCCTTCCGCGAGAAGCACCTGCCGGATGGGGTCGAGGAGCGCTCCGGCATTGTTGGGTCCGTCGCCGGATACGTCGATAACCCTGCGCGGGCTGCGCAATTCACTCTTCGCGAACTGATCATTCGCGGCCGACAATGCGCCGGAAATCGACGTTCCGCGGCCTTCAGTCAACGGCAGCGCCGCAAGCCTGTCTGCCAAAGTCAGAACATCGTCGAGGCTTTCGACAATTGTCCACGGCACAATGACTGTTTGCTGACGTGGGCCGGCCCACTCCAGATAAAGCACTGCGATCCTGCCCCGCTCTCCCGACTTGATTGCCCTCGCGATGTCCGTGTGGCGGAAAGCATCGACGTAGCCGTCGCGTTGCACTCTTTGCTCAACCTTGCTCATCGATGGCGAGACGTCCACGGCAAGGATCAATTGCAGATCGACTTCAGTCAGGTCGTCTGCGCGACGGTCAGTCGAGTAAGCCTGTGACGCCATCGCGAAGAACAGACTGAGCAGGCAGAGGCCCGTGAGCCGTGGCACCGGTCTTGCACCCGCAGATCGAGCAATCCGCACCAAGTAGTCCATGGCGAGCCTCCCGCTGAGAATGCAATTGTCGGTCCGAGGCGTCTCTTTGGTCACGAATGGCTTCCGATCATTCGCCGAAATCTGCGCTCCCCGCCGGTCTGGATGGCGATGACCTCTTCGCAGTGCGAACCGTGCTAAGATCGAAGAATTGGACTGCGGCTTCGTGCGTGAGGAAACCGGCTTGAATAGCTCGCCGCCCACGACGTTCGTACTCAACGGCATTACTGCCGATCTGAGCAGCGAGACCTTGCGCGACAAGTCCAACAGGACAATCGCACTTCGCCACCAGACCTTCGCGGTGCTTCGTCACCTTCTGGAGAACGCTGATCGCGTCATCACCAAGGACGACCTGATGAAGGCAGTCTGGAACGGCATAGCCGTGACCGACGACAGCCTAGTGCAATGCATTCACGAGATCCGTGCGGCGCTCAACGACAATCGGCAGGCCGTCGTGCAGACGGTTCCGAGGCGCGGTTACAGGTTGGTCCTTTCCTCAAATGCCGCACCGAGAATGGCCACCATCCTGGCAGCCGAATTGGCTCCTGAGGGCCGGCTGACAGGCAAGGATGAGCGGAGCACTGCTGCAGCTTTCTGGGCATACAGGCAGATCATCGATCGGCTGCTGGTTGAACATGCGGATGGTGTGTTCTGGAGCGCCGAAGAGAGCGTGGTCGCCGAGTTTTCCGGCCCTGTCGAGGCGATGCGGTGTGCGAGTGAGATCCAGCATGATGTCGATAGGCGGAACTGCGAAGTTCCCGAGACAAAGCGCCTGCGTTTCCGCATCGGCGTTCACCTGGGTTATGTCGTCGCGGAGGGCGATCACCTCGCGGGCGAGGCCGTCGATGTCGCCGCTCATCTGCAAACATTGTCACGACCGGGCGGGATTTGTGTCACGGAAGCGGTCCAGGCCCAGGCTCAAGACCGGCTCTCGCTGGACTTCGTCGATCTCGGCGAGTACAAGCTGAAGAGCGTCGCACGCGCCTTGCGCGTCTACCGCGTACCCCTTGCTTCGGAGGAACCGGTCAGGTCGCCATTTCGCGGTCTCGATGCCTTCGAATTCGAAGATGCCGATCTCTTCTTCGGCCGAGCGCGGGCGATTGCTGCCTGCATTGCAAGACTGGAGCGGCAGGCAGCTAGCGGCATGGCATTCCTTCTCATTTACGGAATGAGCGGTTGCGGCAAGTCTTCCCTCCTGCGCGCTGGCCTGCTGCCGTCATTGACACAGCCTGGAGCCGTGGCCGGCATATCCTTGTGGCGCCGCTGCCTGATCCGCCTTTCCGAAGGACCGGATCCATTCGCTGTGCTGGCTGCGGCACTGCTTCGCGAAGCTGCTGTGCCGGAGCTGGCCTCCGAAGTAACGGCCGCGGAGTTTGCTCGGCTCTGCAGGAGCACGCCGGATCGGGCACTGACGATGGTCCGACAGGCACTTGGCAAGGCCGCCGGGCCGGCCCGCTCGCAGATCAGATTGCTTGTCGCCATCGATCAGCTGGAGGAGCTGTTCACGACCGAGAGGCAGCCGGCGACGCGCGAGGCCCTTGTGCGTTTCATGGCGGTGCTGGCCGCGAGCGGACTGGTCTGGGTGATAGCGGCGATCCGTTCGGACTTCTTTCACCGCTGCGGTGAGGTCCGGGGTTTCTCGGCGCTCAAGGATGGCCTCTCCAGCTACGAACTCCTGCCGCCGACTGGCCCAGAGATCGCGCAGATCATCCGCGAGCCTGCGGGCGTTGCCGGTCTCCGCTTCGAGGAGAGTGCCGAGCTGGGGCGGCTCGATGATGTCCTGCAGGAGGCAGCAGCTGCCGATCCCGGATCATTGCCGCTTCTCGAGTTTGTGCTCGACGCGTTGTACGAAGCCGGCCGCGCGCGCCGAGTTCTCACCTTTGGGCATTATCACGCGCTCGGCGGGCTCGAAGGCGCAATCGCGCGCCGCGCCGATGAAGTCGTAGACTTGCTGGCGCCCAACATCCAGGAGGCCTTACCCGCGGTGCTGCGCGCGCTCACCACGGCAAGGCCGGGCGATGAAACGGTGACGGCACGTCCGGCCCTGTTCCCCGAAATTGCAGGCACTCCCGAGCGATCGGCCCTCGTCAGGGGCCTGATCGACGCACGGCTCCTCGTCAGCGACGAGGACGCCGGAGGGCATGTTTTCGTCCGCGTTGCACATGAAGCACTGTTGAGCCGTTGGCCGCGCGCCAGTGACATTGTGAATGCAAACCGGAACTTCCTCGAGACCCGCGACCGCCTCAGGGCCGACGCTCACCGTTGGCACCTGGAGAACAGGAATCGAGAGCTTCTCCTTCCGTCCGGCAAACGTCTCGCAGAGGGTGAAGAGCTGATGCTGTCAAGACGGGAGGAGGTCGACGATGACGTCCTTGAATACATCGAGGCGTCCTTGCGTGCCCATCAGCAGAGAGAGGAGAAGGACCGGCAGGCAGAGCTGGCACTGATCGAGGCCGCCCAAGAGGCAAAACGCGAACGCCTGGAGCGCGAGGCCGAGCGCCGGAGCCTTGCGGCTGCCGCGGCAAACCGGCTAGCCGGACGTACGCGCAATGCCGCGATTGTAGCGATAATGCTCGCCCTCCTGGCGGGCGCAGGCGCACTGGTCGCCTTCAGGGCGCAGGAGGAAGCCGGGCGGCAACGCGACCAGGCGCTGCGCAACCAGTCTCTTTCGCTCTCCTTTCTTTCACAGCAGTCCACGGCGACAGGCAGCACCGAGGCTGCGATCCTCTTGGCGCTCGAAGCACTGCCCTCGAAAGACCAGTCCGAGCGGCCCTATCTCTTTGAAGCGGAGGCAGCCCTCTACAAGGCCCTGCTGGCGCACCACCAGATCAAAATCTTCCGGCATGGCGCCGGCGTCGCGGATGCGGCGTTCAATCCGAGCGGCGATCACATCGTCACCGCATCCTACGATAAAACTGCAGGCGTCTGGGACATCTCCAGCGGTGCCGAAACTGCGGTTCTAAAAGGTCATGGAGGGGCCGTGGAGAGGGCTGAGTTCAGCCCGGACGGGAGCCGTATCCTGACGGCCGCGAGGGACGGCACTGCACGCGTATGGAACGCCATCTCGGGAGAACAGCTCTTCATCCTGCAGCCGGTAGGCAATTATCCAACCGCAATCTTCAGCCCGAATGGCAACCAGGTGCTGACGGCGGGGGAGAACAGCGATGCAGTGCTCTGGGACGCCCGGACCGGAAGAAAAGTCGTGAGTGTAAGAAGCGACGGATATGCACGGGCTGGCTTCAGTCCGGACGGTCACAGCTTCGCGACGGCACGCAAGCACTTTGTTTCGATCTGGAATACCGCGGATGGCGCACTGACGCGGTCATTCCGGGTGAACTCCCGGCCCTATAGCCTGGCGTTCAGCCCGGACGGGGGCCGGCTGCTGGCTGGCGCATGCGGCCCGCTTTCATACGGCGGCACTTCCAGCCTTTTAGATGCGTCGAAAGGAACGGAGATCGCGAAGCTGGACGGCCACAAGAGCGACACGCAATTGAACGGCGTGATTTTCAGTCACGGGGGTCAGCGGATCGCCACCGTATCACTCGACGGCGCTGCCCGGATTTGGGATGGAGCGTTGGGAACGTTGCATGACCTGCTCGGCCAGGAGGTTTCGGGTTTGAAGCTCGCCGATATCGGTGCGGATGAACGCGATGAAGAGATGAACGGTGCTTTCAGCCCGGACGACCGCTTTCTGGCGACTGCTTCGGTCAATGGGCCGGTCCGCATCTGGGACGTTGAACGCGCCTCGTTGGTCACGACGATCGCCGGTCATGAATCTTTGGTCGAGCATCTGGAATTCAGCCCGGCCGACAGCAACATTCTTCTCACCGCTTCGCACGATGGCACAGCTCGGCTGTGGGATGTCGACGGCGCACTGACGACCACGCTCTCTCATGAATATCGGCCGACTTTCGCGGTCTTCAGTCCCGACAATATCCACCTGTTGACCGGTGGCGGCGACAGCGCGGCGCATCTCTGGGATGTCCTGAGCGGCCGCGAGATCATCCGGCTCGATACCCATGAGATCGTTCAACGCGCGACGTTCAGTCCCGATGGAAGGCGCGTCGCGACGGCATCTCTTGGGGGCCAGGTCCGAATTTGGGAGGTTGCCAGGGGATTCGAGACCGCCCAGTTCCGAGCACATGGCGGACTGATCCAGATCCAGTTTGGTCGCGACGGCAAATCGCTTGTTTCCGCATCGATCGACGGTACCGCGCAGCTGTGGGATGCGGCGACCGGTACCGAGCTGGCCGTCATCAATACAAGCAGCAAGCTGCCGCAGGCCATTCTTAGCCCCGACGGACGTCTGGTCTTCGCGGCCAGGGAAGACAATGCGGGCCACCTCCTGAAGGCGGGCGGAGCTGAGCTTAAGGCCCTTGTGGGGCACCGGGACCGCATCACGGCAGCGGCCTTCAACCCAGACGGTCAACTGGTCGCCACGGGCTCACTCGACCACACGGCCCGAATTTGGTCGACAGCGGACGGAGCAAACGTCGTAACGCTGGAAGGACATACCGGCGAGGTGACGGTGGTCTCCTTCAGTCCCGACGGCCAGTCGCTGCTGACGGCCTCACGCGATGGAACCGTCCGGATCTGGAGCGTCGCTGGCGGACTGGAAAGGGCCGTTCTTAGGGGCCACAGCGGCGCGGTGGTCAGCGCCCAGTTCAGTCCCAGTGGTTTGTATGTCGTGACCGCGTCGTCCGAAGATCGCACGGTCCGGCTATGGGCGACGCAATCGGGGCGCCAGATTGCCGTCCTTGCCAGCCGGGACGAAGCGACCGTTCGACCGGGCCTTACACGCGCAGCTTTCAGTTCCGACGGCACCCAGATCGCAATTGTTTCCGGCGAGGAAAGGGTCCGCATCGTTCGCGTCTTCCAGACACCCAAGGACCTCATTGACTTCGCCCGGCGCACCGTGCCTCGCGAACTCACCCCTTGCGAGCGGCGAAGCTTCTTCCTTCCTGAAGACCGTGCAATTGGTACTTGTCCGGGCTGAGGTCGACAATGGAGTCAGATTTTGCCGCCTGAGCCGGCTGCTGGAACGGGCAACTTAACGCCGCATCTCGACTGTAGAGGCCAGCTTTGCCGCTTCCTGAAAGCTGACGTCGCAGGCGACTACGCTGGCGGTCGTGGTGGCGTCGGCGCGAAAGGTCGACGCTCAACCGAGTACATGTTGCGACTTGCCGGACGACGCAAACGGAAATTTCAGCAGCTGCGTCCTTCTATTAAACGCGAGAGCGAGCCATGATGCCTCTCGTATTCATCCGAGACAATTCATCCCAAAGGGAAGCGAAACGGGCGTATGCGCAGCTGGGTGACAAGCTTCTGGCGCTCGCTTTCTGCCGGCGGCCTCGTTTTGGGCACGCTGTTCTTCGTCGCCTCGCTTACTCCGACGCTCATTCCCCGCACCTACCTGACCCAAGGCGTGCTGTCCGGGGCATGTTTCGCCGTCGGATACGGCATCGGAGTCGCCTGGCGCTGGCTATGGACCTACATGGAACTGCCGGAACCGCGTGAGCGGCTTCTGCTCTCTCTCAAGATTGCTGTCGCGGCCGCTTGCGCCGTCATCGCCATACTGTTTCTGTGGTGGGCGGCGGAATGGCAGAACTCGATCCGTCGACTGATGCAGCTCGAACCCGTGACGAGCGCGCATCCGGTTGAGGTCTGTTTCATTGCGATCGCTACGTTCCTGGTGGTCATCGCGCTTGCCAGGCTCTTCAAAGGTATCTCCCGTTGGATTTCAGAAAGGTTGGGCCGCTTCGTCCCACGCAGGGTTTCGAAGGTGATCGGTTTCGCAGTCGCGATACTGTTGTTCTGGACGATGGCAAACGGCGTGCTCTTCCGCTACGTGCTGCACTTGGCCGATTCGTCCTTCGCGGCGGTTGACGCCCTCATCGAGCCGGACCGGCCGCAACCTGAATCTCCGCTCAAGACCGGCAGCTCGGCTTCCCTCGTCCGCTGGAAAGAACTTGGAAGGGCAGGACGCGAATTCATCGCGACAGGACCCACCGCCGCCGAGATACGCGCGTTCACGCACGCCGATGCGCTCGAACCTATCCGGGTCTATGTCGGGCTCGGTGCCGCCGACACGGCGGAGGAAAGGGCGCAAATCGCCCTCGATGAATTGAAACGCGTCGGCGCCTTCGAACGCTCCGTACTCGTCGTCATCACGCCCACCGGCACCGGCTGGGTCGATCCCTCTGCGATGGATACGGTCGAGTATCTCCACCACGGCGACGTGGCGAGCGTGGCCCAGCAGTACTCCTACCTGTCGAGCCCGCTATCGCTGCTGCTCGAGCCGGAATACGGCTCGGAGGCTGCAAAGGCTTTGTTTGCCGCAGTCTATGGATACTGGACGACGCTCCCGCACGAGAGTCGGCCGAAACTCTATCTGCATGGCCTGAGCTTGGGAGCGATGAATTCCGAGAGATCGATGGAGCTTTTCGAGATGCTTGGTGACCCTGTCCAGGGGGCTCTGTGGAGCGGTCCGCCGTTCAAGAGCAGACTCTGGCGCAGCGTGACGGAGCATCGCAATGCCGGGTCACCGGCCTGGCTGCCGCAATTCCGGGACGGGTCCTTCGTCCGTTTCATGAACCAGAACGGCGACCCCGGCCCGAGGGACGCGCCCTGGGGTCCGCTGCGCATCGTCTACCTCCAGTATGCGAGCGATCCACTGACGTTCTTCGCCTATAGCGATTTCTATCGCCGTCCGGACTGGATGAATGCGCCGCGCGGCCCGGACGTCTCGCCGGAGCTGCGGTGGTACCCGGTCGTATCGATGCTGCAGCTCGCCCTCGACATGGCCGTATCGACCAACACGCCGATGGGCTACGGACATGTTTTTGCGCCCGAACACTACGTCAATGCGTGGCTCGCCGTGACTGATCCGCGGGGGTGGTCGGCCGACCAGATAGCGCAACTGAAGCAACATCTTGCCGCGCGCGCCAGGAAGTGACCGCAGCTTGCGACGGGCGCCTCATGCGATCGTTTCGCCGGTCCAAACGGCCGGCCGCGGCAGCCGGATCCGCGACGAGGTCACCGCCTGATGCGGCGCAAGTCTGCGACACGGCCATTGCGCGCGTTCAACCCGACTTCAAACAGACCGTTGGCGCGGCGCGCCCGATAGGTGAAAAGGCGCCCGCGGCAATCCACTCGCCGGACGTTCCAAAAACCACGGTTGCGCAGCAGCCTCTCGCCCTCTCGGCATGTGATCGCCCGGCCATTGTTGAGGCTGGTGCCGATATTGATGTTGATCGTGACGGCATGGGCGGGCGCCGGCAGAGCCAGGGGCACGACAAGACTGAGAACGAGACCCAGGCAAGCAAAGAAGGGACGAGGCATGGAACTCTCCGTGACGTTGCTTTGGTTTCCGTGGAATCAGTCCCTCGAAAAGCGTATTGTCAAGGGACTAGCTTCTAGCTGGCCCGGGTCTGGATGGTCTTCGTCTCAAAAAGAGCCGAACGCGACCACCGCCACCAGCGCCACCAGGGGACCGACGACGCTGACCATGACGATGTCGAGATAGCTCGCCTTGTGCGTTGTGCCGCACACGGCAAGCAACGACACCACGGAGCCATTGTGCGGCAGGCTGTCGAGCGTGCCCGAGCCGATCACCGCCACGCGGTGCACAGCGCGGGATCAAGCCCGGAAAGGCGCAGAACTCTCCCTTTGCCGACATGGGTTCCGCGTAGTTCCGACAAACCGGACAAATCGTGTGATAACCCAACCCGGACACTCCTATGCTTACGGCACAGAAATCATGACAGCTTGCGTGTTCGGCGGCATACCAGTATTTTGAAGTCGCGGGGGATTTTCTGCAAAAAGGCCCCATCATGTCGGACAAATCTGTAAAGGGCATTGATCGCCGCGACCTTATAATGGCATCCATTGCAACGGTCGGCGCCGCGGCCGCCTTGGCGGCCAACGCCGGCGCCGCGAACGCCGAGGACTCGGCGACTTCCTCGTCCGCTCCGGCAGCGGGTGCGCCATCGGCGACGATTTATGTCGGCGATGTGATCCAGGGGAAGAAAGTCGTCAGCACGCTCGACGTCAACGACCTGGAGCCCGGTAAGAAGCATTTTCTGTATTTCCAGGGCGTGGAGAGTCCCACCGGACAGCACTGGTATGTGTCCGTGGCCGTCGCCAAGGGGGCGAAGTCGGGCAAGCACGGCATCCTGACCAGCGGTGTGCATGGCGACGAGATGAGTTCCATACATACGGTCCAGACCGTGATGAACCAGCTCGACCCCGCTGAGATGTCGGGCACGGTGATGGCGGTCACCGACATCTCCCGCCCGGCCCTGGAAAGCATGCAGCGCAGATGGCCCAACGCGGGCAGAGGCCTCGACCTGATAGACATGAACCGGGTGTGGCCCGGGAACGAGAACGACATCACCGCGGCCAGCCGACACGCCGGGCTGGTGTTCAACCGGCTGCTGCGGCCCAACGCCGACTTCGCGATCGACTTCCATACCGGAACGACCGGATTCGAGGTCACCGCATTCAATATTGCCGAGATGGACGTGCCCGAGATCAAGGCGATGGCGGAGCTCTATCCGATCGGCCAGATCTTCGACAATCCAACATATCCCAATGTCCTCCATAACGCGTTTAACGCCGCGGGCATCCCGTCCTTTTGCCCGGAGATCGGGGCTGCCCGCCACCTGGACCTCGAGATGATCGGGCTATTCGTGGAAGGCACGATGAACGTGCTCAAGCATCACGGCATCGTCGCCGGGCCGATGGGACGCACGGGCAAGGACGTGACCGTCTTTGTCGGCAACAGTGCGTTCCCGATCCTGGCAACCGAGGGCGGGTTGGTCGAGTATCTGGTCAAGCTCAACGACAAGGTCGAGGCCGGACAGAAGGTGGCCATCCAGCGCAATAGCTTCGGCGAAGTGGTTGCGGAGTACGCAAGCGGCGTGGCCGGAGAGATATCGGGCCTGCGCAGCGATGCAATGTCCGAGCCCGGCAATCCCTTGGTATTTGTCCTTTTCAACAAGCCGGGGCCGGAGGACGTTGGGGGCTACCCCGAGTGAGTTCACCCCTGCGAGCGAACCTTTCGGATCATCGCTTGAGAACGACCGCTGCTCGCAGTTGATCCTCCAACGAGCGTGCAGCGGCGATGTTCAGCGCTGTAAGTTTGAGATCCCGATGAACGTCACGATGTGCAGATCAAGGTGCGAGCTATAGCTGTCTACCGTGGTGCGCTTCCGACCGGCTGCCTCGACGCTGACTATCCAGAACAAGGTGCGGATCGAGGAGATCACGCCGAAGCTGAAGAAGGGGCGCTGACCGTCAACAAATGCAGCACGCCCCGGCCATATCCCTACATCGTGATCGAGACATACGACAACAGGTAAAGGATCGCCATGGTCGCCGTCGCGAGTATGACCCATAAGCCCAAGCTGCTCATGCTTCCTCACTTCCCCTAGGTGAGGATTGCGCCAGTCGAGCGCAAACGCAATCCGCCCTGGGTGCGTTGTCCACTCCTTTCTTTTGGAGCACTGGCTCTAACGGCGCTGCTCCGCGCCCAGCGTCGCACAAATTAGCTGGTGCTTTTCTGAAATGCCGGTGCTGCTGCCGAAGGGATAGCGAAACGCGGGGCCGCTTCCAACCCGCATTGCCAAGCGCGCCGAAGCTGGACCTAGACTAAGGGTTAGTTGCAATCCGCCGCGAGCATCCCGACCTTAGAGGGTGGACCTACCCGTCCGAGAGAATTTGCTGGAGCTTTGGGTAGAGATCATGAGAATCATAGCTCGCACCGCCACCGTGATTGCATCGATAGCTGTGGCTATCGTTCTGACCTTTATGGCAGCTAAAGGATTTGAGCTATCGACGCCAGATCCGATCGTGGCTCATACCTTCGAGAGGAACATCTGAGGGGCACGAGGCGCTATGCTAGGACGCTCTCTGCGATGAGCTCGACGCCGGCCGTTTCCAGAGCGCGCGGCGGGGCTGCTGGAACCGGCAGAGTGCTTCGTCAATCGTCTTTGAGACAGGACCACAGCCGCCATCAGAGCGCTAAGGAATAGGTCCGGCTTCACCAGATTACCGACCGGTCGATCTCGCCGATCCGCGCCCGGCCGGTAAGCGCCATTGCGACCTCGAAGTCCCGGCGAAGCAGGTTGACACAATGGGCTACGCCCTCGGCACCATCCGTTGCCAGTGCGTAGACATAGGGGCGGCCAATCATGACCGCGCTTGCCCCCAGGGCAATTGCCTTCAAAACGTCGGTGCCACGCCTCACGCCGCCGTCGAGGATGATGGGAATCCGCCCGGCCACCCGATCCGCGATGGCGGGCAGGGCGTCGATGGTCGCCGGCAGGGTGTCGAGGTTACGCGAACCGTGGTTCGAGACGACGATGGCATCGGCACCGGTTCCGATCGCCTGCTCGGCATCGTCAGGATCGAGGATGCCCTTCAGGATAAGCGGCAGGGTTGTCAGCGAACGCAGCCAGGCAATATCCGCCCAGGTCGGCATGGCGCGCCGCTGCGCAGTGCCAACTTTGAGGACGCCGGTGTTCCGGTCCTTGAAGTATGGCGTTGCGAGGCTGTCGGGAATTTTGAATCCTGCCCGGAACTGCCTGCGGCGATCGCCTGGTGTTGGCATGTCGACCGTCACACTGATCGCCTTTGCGCCCAGTGCGGCCATGCGCGATACGAGTTCGCCATTGAAACTGCTATCGCTTTGCCAATAGAGAAGGAACCAGACTGGAGACTGGGTCACCGCCATGCAATCCTCGATCGCCGCCGTCGCCGTCGTGCCCAGAGTGAACACCGCTTCCGCCACTCCGGCGCCGCGCGCTGCGGCCACCTCGCCTTCCGGATGCGCCAGCCGCTGATATGCTATTGGGGCTAGGATGATTGGATGCGGCAGACTTTGCCCGAAGAGCGTGATCCCGGTATCAAGTCTTGTCACATCGCGAAGCACGCGCGGCCTTAACCTGATGCGGTCGAATGCGGCTTCATTGTCACGCTTGGTGATTTCTTCGCCAGCACCGGCGGCAATGAACTCGTAAACCGCGTGCGGCAATCGCTCCCGCGCCGCCGGTTCAAAATCCGCCAGGCAGAGAAACCGAGTTTCGATATCAAGTGGCATGGACCAATCCGATCAGTATCTCAAAAAAGTCGGCTGCTGACCCCACGACGGCTACCCAATGGGGGGTAGCGCTTGAGGATTTGGCGTCGCCGCGCCTTTCCCACTGAAGCAGCAGCCATTCCGGCGCACGTCTCACCAATGATCTGATCAGCCTCATGGCTTGCTCAACCTCACCCCGGCGCCGCCGCCGTTTTGGGGATGAACTCGACGCCGGCAGCGTCTGGCACGAAGTCTGTGATTTTGATGTTGAATCCTCCCATGTCGCGTTTCATGTCGCACGGACTTGCCGATAGTCGCAGGAAACCCTCGGAAATCAACGGTAGCCATTTGCAACATAGGTGCGACATGAAGCGGGCAAGGACGCCCCTACCCCATGCGACAAACTACTGAATTTATTGAGGAAAGTAGTGGTACCGTTGGCTGGGATCGAACCAGCGACCTCCGGATCCACAATCCGGCGCTCTAACCATCTGAGCTACAACGGCACGTTCACCGAGCCAGACCACGTGGAAAGCGCGCTTTCCTTGATCCGCTCCGTCGTTCGGCGATGCGTCCTTACGGGCTAATGGATTTTAATTCAAGACTTTTGCTAGGCAAAGGTCGCTTGCCCACAAACAGCATCGACTTTTCGCCGGACAAAGAAAAAGGCCGGCGGGAGGAGGTGCCGGCCTTTTCCTGTTACGAGCCAGCGGGAGGAGGTGCTGGCTGGTCACCCTGGGAGCAGAGGGAGGAGGTTCCACTCGCCGGGTATTCCTTGATGGCTACCATCATACGCCTGATCGTTTTTAAGAAAATGCGACCTTTTGTTGCATCTTCAGATCATGCGCAAATGTTAGGCAACCTTGATTTCCTTCATCGCCTTCTCGAAGGCGGTCTTGATCGGCTTGGAGACGTCCTCGGCCGCCTTGGAGGCGACGGTCTGGAAGTCCTTGGCCTGCTCGACGGTCATTTCGACGCGCTTGCGCAGGAAGGCGGTCTGCAGCTCGACGACTTCCGACAGCGACTTGGCGCCGATCAGGGCTTCGAGATGCGAGAAACCAGCCTCGGCATTGGCGCGGAGAGCGGAAATGGTCTTGAGCGACAGGTCGCTGGAAACGGTCTTGGCGGTCTCGTAGGTCGACTCCAGAGCCTTCTGGGTCTCCTCGGCGCCGGTCTTCAGCTTGGCGTAGGCTTCCTTCGACTGCTCAACGCCCTTTTCGGCGAAAGCGCGCATCTGGTCGGTAGCCTTGGAAGCGTCGAAGCTCGGGAATTCAACGTTTTCGATCGTGTCGGCAGTTTTGGTCCTGGACATTTTCCATCCTTTTCAGCGTCAGCGGCTTTGACAGAAAGCCGTCTCGTTCATGTATGATGGCAATATAAAGGCAAATTTTGTGCATTGCAATATCTTTGTTGCAGTGCACCATAAATTTCTTCGGGCCGTTAACCAAGAGGCCAGATTCCAGCCTTTGCACGTTCTGGCTTGTGGACCTTCGCGCCGCCGGCTTTTATTAACAAAGCGTTAACCGCAATTTGCCGCTCCGTGAGGGTTCGCCAAGCGCATGCCGTCCGAATATTCCTTCCTCGACGTCGCCGTGCTCGAAGCAGTCCGCCAGCGCTTTGCCGCCGGCGACGCGATCGCGATTCTTTCGACGGATCTCGAGCAGGTAATCTGGGCCAATGGGCCAGGAGCCGCGGTGTTCGGCTACCCCGACATCGAAGCGATCATCGGCGCCTCCGCGCAGTTGCCGTTGATCGCCAGACGCCAGATCATGGCGACCAGCGGATTTCCCGAGATCAGCGGCGACCGCGCCATCACGGTCCGGCTGGCAACCGGCATGACCAGCCGTGCCGTCGGTTTCCTTGCCAGTGCCGTGACCATGCCGGATGCCGAAAAGGCGATCATGCTGACCGTGCCGGCGGGGCAGACGGGCTCGCGCAGCGCCGGCGAAATCGCCGCTCGCGCCATTAGCGGCATTACCGAAGACGGCCATTTCATCGCCTTTGTCGATGCCAAGGGAAACGTCGAGGCCGCCTCGGAAGGATTTTCGGCACTGGGCATCTTGCCGGAGACGCTGGCGGCGCTGGCTGCCGACGTCGCGGATGAGAGCGACCGCATCGTCAAGCGCCTTGTGCCTGGTGGCGCGACCTCCTATCCGGCAGGGCTGGCAAGATTGACCGAGGAACGGCATCTGCTGGTGGTGATCGACGAGGACCAACTCGACGACACGTCCGCTGCCGACGACAGTGTCGCGGACACGCAAGCGCCAGCCCAGGTTGAAACCGCGGCTGCGGTAAGCGCGATTGCCCAGTCGGAACCGGACCAGGACAACAGACCGGCAATCGACATCGAACACCCGGCGGTGGACGAACCGAGCGTTCCGGAAGCCGCCGAGATCATTCCGCCAGCGCCTGAGAATGCCGATCCAGCGGGGCAGCCTGCGGAGGCGGCGGATAACGACCCGGGAACTGCCGACGCGACGCCGGCGCAGCACGATCATTGGTACTTCAATGCCGGTGAAGACGACACGCAACAGGCAGACCGGGCCGCTGCCGCCGAGCCGGTTGAGCCCCCTGCCGCCTTCGCGAAGGGTGCGGCGGAAAATCCGACGCAGCGCGATACCAAGACCGCCCTTGTCGAGCGCCCAGTCGCGCGGTCGATCGACCGCACTGCGGCTCCACTGCGCTTTGTCTGGCGCACCGATGCCGAAGGCAAGTTCAGCACACTCTCTCCGGAATTCGCCGACATTGTCGGCAAGCCGGCCGCCGACGTGATCGGGCGGCGCTTCAGGGATGTGGCGGCCACTTTCGGCCTCGATCCCTCCGGCGAGATCGCCGGCTTGCTGGAACGCCGCGATACCTGGTCCGGCCGCTCCGTGCTGTGGCCGGTCGCCGGATCCGACCTGAAGCTCCCTGTCGACCTCGCGGCGCTGCCTGTCTATGGCCGCAGCCGTGCTTTTGAAGGCTTCCGTGGCTTCGGTGTTGCCCGGGCCAGTGACGCGGTCGTCGATCCGGAAGCCATCGGCATGGCGCTGGTGCCCAACGGCAAGGCCCCGGAGACGCCGGAGCCGCAAGCCGTGGAACCCGTGCCTGAACAGCCCAAGGCTGAAGCGCCGAAAGCCCAGGAGCCGAAGGTCGAGGAGCCGAAGGCATCGGACCCGTTCCAGGGCGAGGTGCCGGCGCTGACCATCGTGCCGAAACCGGAGCGACGCTTTGCCGACAAGGTGATCCGGCTGGCCGAACATCGCCAGCCAGCCAACGATAAGGGCCTGTCGACGCTGGAGCGAAGCGCGTTCCGTGAGATCGGCGAAAGGCTGAAGAAGGACAGTTCCCCGGTCGAGCCGCCGAAGGCCGAGAAGCCCAGCCTGGACAATCCCAGGGAACGGACCGCCGAGGCTGCGGCAGTCGGCGAGATTCCGTCAACAGCGGATGTGGCCTCGCACGAAGGGCCGACGCTGGCCGGCGAAATCCCGGCGGCGGAGCCGGAGACGATGCGGGCCGAGACGGATGTCGATGCCGAGGACGAAGCGGATCTGGCGCGGCTTGACGGCGGTCACCCGGACGAAGCGGGTCATGAGGCACCCTCCGACACCCTGCCGGGTTCGTTGCTCGACTATGCCGACCGTGATGATGAACGCGGTCCTGTCGCGGACAACAGCGACGGGGCCCCGGTTTCCGAACCGGTGGCGGCGCAACCAGAGATCACCGAGCCCGTCGCCACCGGCAAAGGGCCGGTTGTAGCCGATGCGACACATGACGCTGTTGATGACGACAGCATGACATCGGCGGATTTTCGCGATGCCGAGGATAGTGAAGATTGGGTACAGCCCGACGAGGAAGCCGCTGCCTCTAACGAAAAGGCGTCCGCGTCCGTCGCGGAAACAGCCGGCGCAAGCGGCGCCGCAGCACGCATCGCGCGCCCACGCCTTAATGTGCCGCCGCTCAAGGTCGAAGGTTTCGTGCCGTCGGCCTTTTCCGCCGGAGATGAGCACAAGGCTCCTGATACCTCGCTTCTCAGCAAACTGCCGGTGCCGCTGCTCATCCATTCCGGCGACCAGTTGCACTATGCGAACGAGGAATTCCTCAACCTGACCGGCTATGAGGCGCTCGACGACCTGGCGGATGCCGGCGGCCTCGGCGCGCTGTTTGCCGACCCCTACGCCCACGATGGGACCTCCGACGGCACCGATCGCGCCTTGCGACTGAAGACGCGCGATCGGCAGGAATTCCCGATCGAGGCTATCCTGCGCTCTGTCCCCTGGCGTGACGGCAAGGCATTGATGCTGGTCGTGCGCCGCACCGGCGAAGATGACGCGCCGGCGGCCCTGCATGTGGTTGGCGACGAGCAGACGCAGCCCGACATTCCCGAGCTCAAGGCACGCATCGCCGAGATGCGCACCATCATCGACACCGCCACCGACGGGGTCGTGCTGATCGGCCGTGACGGCACCATCCGCTCGATCAGCCGGCCGGCCGAAGCGCTGTTCGGTTTCGACAGCGACGAAGTGACCGGCAAACCGTTCGCCTCGCTGTTTGCGATAGAAAGCCAGCGTGCGGCGCGCGATTATCTCAACGGACTGTCCGAGCCCGGCGTGGCGAGCGTCATGAATGACGGCCGCGAGGTGATCGGGCGCGAGGCGCAGGGCCGCTTCATCCCGCTGTTCATGACCATCGGCCGGCTGCCCAACGACAGCGGCTTCTGTGCCGTCGTGCGTGACATCACGCAGTGGAAACGGGCCGAAGAGGACCTGACCCAGGCACGCGCGGTGGCCGAGCGTGCGTCCTCGCAAAAGACCGATTTCCTCGCCCGCATCAGCCACGAGATCCGCACGCCGCTCAACGCCATCATCGGCTTTTCCGAACTGATGGTCGACGAGAAGTTCGGACCGGTCGCCAATGACCGCTACCGCGACTATCTGCGCGACATCAATCGCTCCGGCAACCATGTGCTCGACCTCGTCAACGACCTGCTCGATATCTCGAAGATCGAGGCCGGCCAGCAGGAGATGGCATACGAGGCAGTGTCGCTCAACGACACGCTGGCCGAGACGGTGGCGATGATGCAGCCGCAGGCCAACCGCGAGCGCGTCATTATCCGCTCCAGCTTCGCGTCGCGGCTGCCGGAAGTGGTCGCCGACCTGCGCAGCGTGCGCCAGATCGCGCTCAACATCCTGTCGAATGCCATTCGCTACACCCAGGCCGGCGGCCAGGTGATCGTCTCCACCGCCTATGAGACGTCAGGCGACGTCGTCATGCGGGTGCGCGACACCGGCATCGGCATGAGCCACGCCGAGATCGAGCAGGCACTGAAGCCGTTCAAGCAGATCAACGCGTTGAAGCGCGGACGTGGTGACGGCACGGGGCTTGGACTGCCGCTGACCAAGGCGATGGTGGAAGCCAACCGCGCCCGGTTCACCATCAACTCGACACCGGGTGAAGGCACCCTGGTCGAGGTCGCGTTTCCGTCGACCCGCGTGCTCGCCGAATAAGCAATTCCGGAAAACAGACCGACCTACAGCGCAGCGCGTCCGATCAGATTCAGGCGATGCGCTTTCGGTCTTTATCCCTGTGCGTGTCGTTGTCCCAAAACCGCACCACTTTTGGGCGGCATGCAGCAGCAAAAGAAAAGGCGCCCAAGAGGACGCCTTAAGAGATGGGATTGCTGTCACAACGGGGCTTGAGCGAATTCAGATCCTCCGGGGCAGAGGAACGGGATTTCTCCCTCAAGTTACGTGCGACTATCGACGCCGGGCCTTAACAACTCCTTACCCGCGCCGCCGAAAGTTTACGAATGTGTACCACTCATGAAATCTAGGTAAATTCTCGCGACATATTTGGTTAACCATGCCTGCCCGGTCACTCGGCCAGCTGCGGCAGGTTCCTGAACAGCTCCAGCGCCTCGGGGTTGGCGAGCGCCTCCTTGTTCTTGATGGCGCGGCCGTGGACGACGTCGCGCACCGCAAGCTCGGTGATCTTGCCGGACTTGGTGCGCGGGATGTCGGTGACGGCGACGATCTTGGCTGGCACGTGACGCGGGCTCGCCCCACTGCGGATCTTGGAGCGAATGCGCTTTTCCAGATCGTCATCCAGTCTGACGCCGGCTGCGAGCCGCACGAACAGCACGACGCGCACGTCATTGTCGAAATCCTGGCCGATGCACAGCGCTTCCAGAATCTCGGGCATCTGTTCGACCTGGTTGTAGATCTCCGCCGTGCCGATGCGCACGCCGCCCGGATTGAGCGTGGCGTCGGAACGGCCATGGATGATCATGCCGCCGTGCACGGTCCATTCGGCGAAATCGCCATGGCACCAGACATTGTCGAAACGCTCAAAATAGGCTGCCTGGTATTTCTTGCCCTCGGGATCGTTCCAGAAGCCGATCGGCATCGATGGAAACGCCCTGGTGCAGACCAGCTCGCCCTTCTCCTGGCGGATCGGCTTGCCGTCGTCGTCCCAGACATCGACGGCAAGGCCAAGGCCAGGTCCCTGGATCTCGCCGGTCCACACCGGCTGTGTCGGCACGCCGAGCACGAAGCAGGAGACGATGTCGGTGCCGCCGGAGACCGAAGCCAGATGGACGTCCTTGCTGATGCCGTCATAGACGAAGCGGAAATCCTCCGGCGACAGCGGCGACCCGGTGGAGGAAATCGCACGCACGCTCGAAAGATCATGCGTGCGGATCGGCTTGAGACCGGCCTTGCGCACGGAATCGATAAACTTGGCCGAGGTGCCGAAAAAGGTCATCTTCTCGGCATCGGCGAAGTCGAACAGCACATTGCCGTTGGGATAGAAGGGTGAGCCGTCATAGAGCAGCAGCGTCGCGCCCGAGGCGAGCCCCGAAACCAGCCAGTTCCACATCATCCACCCGCAGGTGGTGAAGTAGAAGAAGCGGTCGCCGTCGGTGAGACCGGCATGCAGCCGATGTTCCTTGACATGCTGGATCAGCGTGCCGCCGGCCGAATGGACGATGCATTTGGGAATGCCGGTCGTTCCCGACGAGAACAGGATGTAGAGCGGATGCGCGAACGGCAGCCGCTCGAAGGTGACGGGCTTGACGGCGAAGGGCGAAAGCACCTCTTCCAGCGCCACGGCCTTGTCGATGACATCAGCAACATCGCTCGAGGTGCCGAGATAGTCGACGACCAGAACCTTGCGCACCGTGCCAAGCTTGGCCGCGACCGCGGCGATCTTGTCGGCGACCTCGATCGCCTTGCCATTGTACCAGTAGCCATCGGGCGCGATGAAGACCACCGGCTCGATCTGGCCAAAGCGGTCGAGCACGCCCTGCTCGCCGAAATCGGGAGAGCAGGACGACCAGACGGCGCCGATCGAGGCGGCAGCCAGCATGGCGGCGACGGTCTCCGGCATGTTGGGCATCATCGCCGCGATGCGATCGCCCTTCTTCACCTTGAGCGACAGGAAAAGCTGCTGCAGCCGTGACGTCAGCGCCTGCAACTCGTTCCACGACAGTCGGCGCTCGACCTTGTCTTCGCCGCGAAACACGATTGCCTCACCAGCGCCGGTCTTCTTCAGCAGATTCTCGGCGAAATTCAGCGTCGCGTCGGGGAAGAACGAGGCACCAGGCATCCTGTCGCCGTCGACGAGCACGCGCTCGCCCCCATTGGTCCCCTTGTCGCCAACGATACCGCCGAAGTCCCAGACCAGGTTCCAGAACCCTTCGCGATCCTCGACCGACCAGCGGTGGAGCTCCGAATACGATGAAAACGCTGCGCCGGCTTTCACTGCCGCAGCCTTCATGAAAGCGGTCAAGGGTGCTGCATCAATCTGGTCTTGCGTCGGGGTCCAGAGCGGTACTTCGGCAGCCATGATCGTTCCTCCACGGTCGCCACCGCTTATGCATATCGCAGCGCAGCAGAGCAAGATTTTGTTCGGTCAGTGAGACCAGATGTGCGCAAATGCCATCGCCGGGCCATAAAGACTTGAAATGCCTCAGCCCTAAGTCGTAGTGACGACTGGGGTTACACCCGTCAGGCGATTTTTGTCGGAATGGAAACGTACGGGGCGATATGCCATCAACTTTGATCCGGCGCGGAATATGGGCGATCGGCGCTGCCGTGCTCGTCATCGCGCTGGTCGTTGCCGCCCTGCCGCTGATCGCCTCCACCCGAATCGTGCGTGACCGCATTGCCTGGGAGATGAGTGCGTGGAGCGGCTTCCGGGTCGCCATCGACGGCTCGCCGCGCATCGAGGTCTGGCCGAAATTCCGCGCGATCCTGACCGATGTGACGCTTTCGCAATGGACCGACACCGAGGCGCCGCCGGTGGTCGAGGCTGAGCGAGTCGAGGTTGACCTTTCCGCCATGGCCGCCTTGCGCGGCGACGTGGAGTTTTCGACGGCGCGGCTGGTGCGGCCGACGATCCGGGTTGAGCGAACACCGGCCGGCTTTTTCCTGCCCGCCGTCCCGACCGGCGGGCGCATCACGCGTTCCATCGACACGGCGCGCGGCGTGGTCAATGCCGACCCCGCCAAGCCCGACCTCGACAAGCTGCCGGCCGACACGTTCGGTACGGTGGAGTTCCGCGACGGCCGCATGGTGGCGTCCATCGGCGGCAAGGATGTCGAGATCCTGAGCAGCCTGTCCGGCCAGGCGAATTGGGCGGCGATGAACAGCAATGCGACGCTGTCGGCAACTGGGATCTGGCGCGGCGAAAGCGTCGCGCTGGACGTAGCCTCGCCGAAGCCGCTTGTGCTGTTTGCCGGCGGTACGGCACCGCTGACGCTGTCCTTCAAGGCGGCGCCCGCGACCTTCTCGTTCGACGGCACGGCCAGCATGTCCGAAAACGCTTACTTCGACGGCCAGGCGAAATTCTCGGCACCTTCGCTGCGGCGTGTCCTGGAGTGGTCGCAGGCCGGCATTGCGCCGAGTGCTGCGATCGGTTCGGTCAGCATTTCGAGCAAGATCACGGCTACGGCAGGGCGAGTCAAATTCGACAACACCGCGATCGCGCTGGACAACAATCCTGGAATGGGCGCGCTGGATCTCTCGTTGGGCGAGGCGCAACCGGTGATCTCCGGGACGCTCGCCTTCGACACGCTCGACCTCAGATCGTTTCTCTCGGCCTTCACGCCGCTGGCGCCGACCGGAGGGGCGGAACCCGGCGACATCGACACAAGTTTCGCCGACAAGGTCAACCTCGATCTCAGGCTGTCGGCAGCGCACGCTACGGCGGGGCCTATCCAACTCGCCGACGTCGCCGCCACCGCCCAGGTCAAGGATGGTCTTTCCGTCTTCGATATCTCCGATGCCTCGGCCTTTGGCGGCAACATCCAGAGCAGCCTTCGCTTCGACCGCAAACCGGAAGGCTCGCAGGTCGAGATTAAGCTGCTGGCGTCCGACATCGATGGCGGCGCCTTCGGCACGGCGGCTGGGATGACCCGGCTGGTGCCGGTCGCCACCGGAACGGTCTCGGTGATCCTCAAGGGACCAGGCAGAACCTGGGACTCCATCTTCGACAATGCCGACGGCTCGGTCTCCGCGACGTTCGGACCGGGTGTGTTGAGCAAGCTCAACCTGCCCGCCTTCCTCAAGCATACCGAACAAGGCGGCTTCTTCGCGCTCGACGACGTCTCCGACGGAACATTGCCGATCGACGGTGCCGAAATCAAGGCCAGCATCACGAAGGGCGTGGCGCGGATCGACAAGGCCGAAGCCAATTCGGCGAAGTACAAGCTCTGGCTGTCCGGGATCGCGTCCTACACCGGACGAGGACTGGCCTTTTCCGGCGGTATCATTCAGCCGGACCAGGCGGCAACGCAGGCCAACGGCCAGCAAGGCCCCATCCAGTCATCCTTCTTCGTCGGAGGAACGTGGAGCACGCCGTTCATTTCCCCGATCAGCCGCGGCGTTTCTGGCGAATAGACCTTACCGCCGGTTTATCCTGAAGCAATTCCCTATGGAAAGCGCTACGCGCTTTCCCGGAATTGCCTCAGCCGCGTTGTGCGGCCCGCTCGTCGAGTTGGCGCTGCACCTCACGCCGCTTGTTGGCGACCGAGGCGATGATGACGCCGACCGCGACAACGGCGATCAGGATCGTGCAAGCGGCGTTGATCTCCGGCGTCACGCCGAGACGCACCTGGCTGTAGATCTTCATTGGCAGCGTTGTTGCTCCAGGCCCGGAGGTGAAGCTGGCGATGACCAGATCGTCGAGCGAAAGCGTAAAGGCCAGCATCCAGCCGGACACGATCGCCGGCATGATGACCGGGAGAGTGATCTGGAAGAAGGTCTTCACCGGCGTTGCGCCAAGATCCATCGCAGCTTCTTCCAGCGAGCGGTCGAAGCTGACCAGGCGCGACTGCACGACGACGGCGACGAAGCACATGGTGAGCGTGATGTGGGCGAGCGTGACGGTCAGGAAACCGCGGTCGAGACCGACGGCGACAAACAGCAGCAACAGCGACAGGCCGGTGATGACTTCCGGCATGACCAGCGGCGCAAAGACCATGCCTGAAAACAGCAACCTGCCCCTGAACCGCGTGTAGCGGGTCAAGGTGAGCGCCGCCAGCGTGCCGAGCACGGTCGCCACCGTGGCCGAAATGACGCCGACGCGGGCCGTGACCCAGGTGGCGTCCATCAGGCCCTGGTTGTGGAACAGCGAAACGTACCATTTGGTCGAGAAACCGCCCCAGACGGTAACCAGTTTCGACTCGTTGAAGGAGAAGACGATGAGCAGGACGATCGGCAGGTACAGGAAGGCAAAGCCCAGCACGATCGAGGTGACGTTGAATCGGCTCCAGGTGGTGTTCATTTGTCCTGCTCCTGGGCGCGCGCCTGGGCCTGCTGGAAGAACATGATCGGCACGGTCAAAAGCAGCAGAAGGATGACGGCCACGGCCGACGAGACCGGCCAGTCACGATTGGCGAAGAACTCGTTCCACAGCGTCTTGCCGATCATCAGCGTCTGCGATCCACCGAGCAAATCGGGAATGACGAACTCGCCAACGGCGGGGATGAACACCAGCAGACAGCCGGCGATGACACCGGGCAGCGACAGCGGGAAGGTGATCTTCCAGAACGCGCTGGTCGGCGGGCAACCAAGATCCTTTGCGGCCTCGATCAGCGAATAATCCATCTTTTCGAGCGACGAATAGAGCGGCAGCACCATGAACGGAAGGTAGGAATAGACGATACCGATGAAGATCGCCGTATAGGTGTTGAGGATGATCAAGGGCTGGCTGATGATGCCTGTGGCCAGCAGCAGCTGGTTGAGCAGCCCCTCCGGCTTGAGGATGCCGATCCAGGCATAGACGCGGATCAGGAACGAGGTCCAGAACGGCAGGATCACCAGCATCAGCAATGTCGGGCGGATCGTTGCCGGCGCGCGTGCCATGCCATAGGCGATCGGGTAGCCGACGATCAACGTCAGGACCGTCGAGATCGCGGCGATGATGACGCTTGTCACATAAGCGTTGAAGTAGAGGGCATCCTGCGTCAGCCAGGCGTAGTTGTCGAAGCTGAGCGCGCCAAAGCCGGCGAAGAACCCGGAGATACCGTCCTTGAAGTCGAGCACCGGCGTGTAGGGGGGCATGGCGATCGCCGTCTGCGACAGCGAAATCTTGAAGACGATGATGAAGGGAACGAGGAAGAAAAAAAGCAGCCAGACATAGGGGACGATGATGACCAGTCGGCCGACGAAAGCTGCTCCCAGCCTGGCCAGGATGGACTTGTCGGAATTGGTTGCCGGGGCTGATGCGGTGACGGCGGCGTTCGACATGACCGCCCCCTACCGCGTCAGCACGACGCCGGCATCGGGCCGGAAAGAAACCCAGGCGCGGTCGTTCCAGCTCAGCGGATCCTCGGTGATGCGGGCCGCGTTCATGGTGCTGGCGCGCACCATCTGCCCGTCATCCAGCCTGACGTGAAAAACGGTCATGTCGCCGAGATAGGCGATGTCGTAGACTTCGCCTTCAAGTGCATTCACCGCATCGGCCGGCTTCTTAGACGAAATCTTGATCTTCTCCGGCCTGATGGCGAACACGATATCGGCGCCTGCAGCCGTCTTGGCGGCGTTGTCGACGACGATCTGGGCTCCGCTCGAACCCGCGATGCGTGTCGTGTTTGCGGTCTGCTCGGCGACCTTGCCCTCGAACATGTTCACGTTGCCGACGAAATGGGCGACAAAGCGCGATGTCGGGGCTTCATAGACTTCTGCGGGCGTCGCCACCTGCATCACCTCGCCCTTATCGATGATGGCGATGCGATCGGCCATGGTCATCGCTTCTTCCTGGTCGTGGGTGACGACGACGAAGGTCAGGCCGAGATTCTGCTGCAGGTCCATCAGTTCGAACTGGGTCTCCTCGCGCAGCTTCTTGTCCAGCGCGCCTAGCGGCTCGTCGAGCAAGAGCACCTTCGGCCGCTTGGCAACCGAGCGGGCGAGCGCGACGCGCTGGCGCTGGCCACCGGATAATTGATGCGGCTTGCGCTTGGCGAACTGTTCGAGCTTGACCAGCTTCAGCATCTCGGCCACGCGTGACGCGATCTCGGGCTTCGGCATGCCGTCCTGCTTGAGGCCGAAGGCGATGTTGTTCTCGACCGTCATATGCGGAAACAGCGCATAGGACTGGAACATCATGTTGACCGGCCGGCGATAGGGCGGAATGCCGCGCAGATCCTGGCCGTCGAGCAGGATGCGGCCAGCTGTCGGCTCCTCGAATCCGGCGAGCATCCTGAGCAGTGTCGACTTTCCGCAGCCCGACGCGCCGAGCAGGGCGAAGAACTCGCGCTCGAAGATGGTCAGCGACAGATTGTTGACGGCGGTGAAGTCACCGAACTTCTTGGTGACATTGTCGAACTGGATGTATGGCTTGGCGTTCGGGTCGTTCCACGGCGCAAAATCCCTGCGGATGCTGCCAAGCGATTTCATGTCCCACTCCGTCCTGTTTCTTGCTTCTTGCCCCAGAAAGAATCGGTCCCGGCAGGTGGCTGCCGGGACCGTATCGGATTGCTTATTGGCCGGTGACGATCTTGGTCCAGCTGCGTGTGATCAGACGCTGGGTCTTGGGATCGTAAGGCTGAACCGTGTAGAGCTTCTGCAAGGTCGCCGCGTCGGGATAGACTGACGGGTCGTCGAGAAGCGCCTTGTCGACGAACTGCTGCGACGCCTTGTTGCCGTTGGCGTAGAGCACATAGTTCGACGATTTGGCGATCACTTCCGGCGTCATCATGTAGTTGATGAATTCGAGCGCCTCGGCGACATGTGGCGCATCTGCAGGGATCGCCATCTGATCGAACCACATCTGAGCGCCTTCTTTCGGCACGGAATAGCCGATTTCCACGCCTTGCTTGGCCTCGACCGCGCGGTTGCGGGCCTGGAACACGTCACCCGACCAGCCTACGGCCAGGCAGATGTCGCCATTGGCGAGTGCGTTGATGTACTCCGAGGAGTGGAATTTTCTGATGTAAGGCCGGACCTTGAGCAGGGCCTCCTCGGCCTTGGCGATATCGTCAGGCGAGGTGCTGTTGGGGTCGAGACCGAGATATTTCAGCGCCGCCGGGATGATGTCGGCCGGTGAATCCAGCACATAGACGCCGCAGTCCTTCAACTTGGCCAGACTGTCCGGATTGAAGAACACATCCCAGCTGTCGATCTTGTCGGTGCCGAGTGCCGCCTGCACCTTCTTGATGTTGTAGCCCAGACCAACCGTGCCCCACATGTAGTTGACCGAGTATTCATTGCCGGGGTCGTATTTGGCGGTTCGCTCCGAAACCGTGTCCCACATGTTGGAGATGTTCGGCAGTTTCGACTTGTCGAGCTTCTGGAACACGCCGGCCTGGATCTGGCGCGCGAGGAAGTTGCCGCTGGGCACGACCACGTCATAGCCGCTGCCGCCGGCAAGCAGCTTGGTTTCCAGGATTTCGTTGGAATCGAAGGTGTCATAGACGACCTTGATGCCGGTTTTCTTGGTGAAATCATCGATGATCGAACTGTCGATATAATCCGACCAGTTGAAGACGTTGACGACGCGATCCTCGGCATGGCCGCCGACGGTGAAAAGCGTCAGAAATACCGAGGTCGCCGAAAGCCAGAGCGCTTTGCGGATCATGCTATTCTCCTTTGGTGAGTGTTCCTTCGCCGGCTCGTCGCGGACCCCGCGCGGCCGGGCATTTGTTTCAGACTATTGAGCTTTCCAGAAAGCAACAAGCGCCAACTGCCGACAGCATGCGGGCGGTTCGATGAGCGGCGGGTGGTGGGTTTGTGTCCCTGTCGCTGCCTGGGAGGCGTGCGGATACCGTCAAAGGCTTTCGCCGTGGCGGGGGCAGAGATACGACGATGTGGTCCGGTCTCGATCTGACCGGCAGGGAGACTTGGCAAGATACGCCTGTCTTGTTGTTGCGTAGTCTCAGCCTGCCCGCGCGGCAGCGAATTTGTCAATGGCAAAGCTTGCACGCCGCATCAATTAGGCGATGGCACCCCTGTGACCCCTGCACGCTCGGGTCGTGCCTGGCGCTTGAATTCGAGCCCGATATGGACGAGCAGCGCCGTCACCACCACCCCGCCGCCGATGATGGTGCGCTCCGACGGTACTTCGGAATGGACGAGCCAGACCCATATCGGGCCGAGGATCGGCTCGAACGTGCCGAGCAATGCGGCGACGGCCGCCGGGATCAGCCGCGCCCCGGTGGCAAAGAAGGCCAGGCCAAGACCGAGATTGACCACGCCGAAGGCAAACAGAAAGCCCATGTCACTGGCCGACACGGCGAATGTCGATGCCTGCGAGGCGGCAAAGCCCGCCGCAAGCATGGTGCCGAGACAGGTCGCCGGCGTCATGCGAACGCTGGAAAATCGCCGGGTGATGACGGTGGCGATCGAGAACATGACAGCAATCAAGAGCGCCAGCCCGTCGCCTATCGGCGAGACGGCGCCATTGAGCGATTCCGACACCATGATGGCGACACCGGTAATGACGGCGGCGATCGCCAGCCAGGTCGCGACACTCACCCTCTCGCGAAACAACGCCCAGGCAAACAGCGCCGCCAGAAGCGGCACGCCGGCCTGCATCAGCAGGATGTTGGCGACGGTTGTGTAGGCAAGTGCGACGACGAAGGCGGTCGATGCCGTGGCGAAGCAGAGCCCGACGGCCAGGCCGGGCAGACCCATGTCGCGGAACAATTTCAGCGTGCCGCGCCAGCCGTCGCGCCAGACCATGAAGCAGATCAGGAAGGCCGCTGCCCAGACGGAGCGCCAGAAAATAACCGTCCAGCTGTCGCCGACGACGATGAAGCGGGCAATGGTGCCACCGAAACTCCACATCAGCGCCGACAGGAACACCAAAAGCATGCCGACGCGTTCCTCGCGCGGCGAGACGGTCGACAAAACAACGCTCGGTGATGGTGCTGTGTCGGTCATGGGCGCGACTGTCGGGCTTTTGTGGACGGGACGATGCGCAAGGGACGACAAAAAGATACTCCGTTCGCGTAACGCAAAGCCGAAGGCCGGGGGTGAGCCAGAGATCGACGACAATTGTGGCACCCGGCCCGGCGTCACTGGGGCCTGGGGTCACTGGAAGTCGAAGGCACTCAGGCCGGTCACCATCTCGTCGAGGCCAAGCGGACGCGTCACCGGCGGCTCGGCACGCGCCAGACAGCCGACGCGTTCGCAAAGCCGGCAGGCGGGCCCGACCGGCGTCGCCGTGACGCTGCCCGCCTTCGCGGTGGCAGCCGCGCCGGGAAGTGCCGCGCCATAGACGATGTCGTCGCGAAAGCCGATGTCGCAGCCAAGCAGCAACGCCGTGCGGCGCGGACGCTCGGAGAAGGCGCCTTGCGGACCTTCCAGCGTGCGGGCAATGCACAGGAACTCGGCGCCGTCGGGCATTTCCACCGCCTCGACGAAGATCTGGCCGGGCTGGGTGAAAGCGACATGCACAGGCAGCTTGGGACAGCCGCCACCAAAGCGGCTTTGCGGAAAGCCCTGGCTGCCGGCCTTGCGGAAGCGGTTGCCGGCATTGTCGACCTCCAGCATGAAGAACGGCACGCCCTGGACGCCCTGCCGCTGCAGCATGGTCAGCCGATTCGCCGCCTGTTCAAAGGAGACGCCGAAGCGCGAACGCAGAACGTCGATATCATAGCGGGCGCGAACGGCAGCCGCATGAAAGGCCTGGTAGGGCATCATCAGCGCATGCGCCGCATAGCGGCCGAGTTCGAAACGGGCGAGACGGCGGGCCTCGTCGGTGGTCAATTTGAGCGCCTGGATCTCGCCGGCGACCGCGACCGTCATGCGGATCAGGCAGGCCTCCATCGCCACTTCGCGCAACTGGTCGAACGGCGACAGCCGTTCGGACAGGAACAGGCGCTGCGAGTGGCGATCATAACGGCGGCGCCAGTTCGGCATGGTGGCAACCGGCAGCACCTTGACCACGATGCCGTATTCGCGCTTCAGCCAAGCCTTCAACGCGCCGAACAGATCGTCGCCGGGATCAAGCACCGAGGTGAACGCCGCGGCCTCTTCCTCGAGTGCCGCGAAATGGTTGGGCCGGCGCTCGAAAATCTCGTGCACCTCGTCTATCGGCAAGCGAGCCCCGGATAGTGCGGTCGCCCGACCTTCGCGCGCCAGGAGCTCGTTGAGGTCGGACAGGCGCTCGGCCTGCTCGCGATAGGCGCGGAACAGTTTTATCACAGCCGCCGACGCGTTGGGCGCCGCCTCGGCAAGCTCGATCAACTCCTGATCTCCCGGCAACTCGCCGACCAGCAGAGGATCGGTGAACACTTCCTTCAAGGCAGCGACGGACCCCCTCGCCTCGCCCTGCAGTTCGTGCGGATCGACCTTGTAGACGGACGCCAGCTTAAGGATCAATTGCACCGTCAGCGGCCGCTGGTTGCGCTCGATCAGGTTGAGATAGGACGGCGAGATACCGAGCCCCTCGGCCATCGCAGTCTGCGTCAGGCCCTTGGCGTTGCGGATACGGCGAATGCGCGGCCCGGCAAAGATCTTCTGGTCAGCCATCAACTGTCCTTGACAAGATTTTACATCACCTTCGCATCGACCTTACGCGCGCATCTTTTACAGTCATGACAAATTTACAACGGCTTGCTGTCAAACACAACACAGGTTTTCCCCTATCTTAAGCTGATTTCCTTGATTTCTCTGGCCCATTTCGCACCGCAATGTAAATTCAGTCATATCCCGGCGCGCAGATCATTGGCGTCGGACACGGGTGCAGCAATCCTTCGGAGTGACCAATGACTGACTTTTACAACCTTGTCCCCTCGGCGCCGGAAGGTCGTTTCGACGGCATCGAACGGCCCTATTCGTCGGAGGATGTGAAGCGGCTGCGCGGTTCGGTTCAGATCCGCCAGAGCGTCGCGGAAATGGGCGCCAACCGGCTGTGGAAGCTCATCCGCGAGGAGGACTTCGTCAACGCACTCGGCGCCATGTCCGGCAACCAGGCTATGCAGCAGGTGCGCGCCGGGCTGAAGGCGATCTACCTGTCGGGCTGGCAGGTTGCCGCCGACGCCAACACGGCTGGCGCGATGTATCCGGACCAGTCGCTTTATCCGGCCAACGCGGCGCCCGAACTGGTCAAGCGCATCAACCGTACGCTGCAGCGCGCCGACCAGATCGAGACCTCGGAAGGCAACGGTCTTTCGGTCGAGACCTGGTTCGCGCCGATCGTGGCTGATGCGGAAGCCGGTTTCGGCGGGCCGCTCAACGCCTTCGAGATCATGAAGGCCTTCATCGAGGCAGGCGCGGCTGGCGTCCACTACGAGGATCAACTGGCGTCGGAAAAGAAGTGCGGCCATCTCGGTGGCAAGGTGCTGATCCCGACCGCGGCGCACATTCGCAACCTCAACGCCGCGCGCCTGGCGGCGGACGTGATGGGCACGCCGACCCTGGTCGTCGCGCGCACCGATGCGGAAGCCGCCAAGTTGCTCACGTCCGACATCGACGAACGCGACCAGCCTTTCGTCGACTACGGCGCCGGGCGCACCGTGGAAGGCTTCTACAACGTCAGGAACGGCATCGAACCCTGCATCGCCCGCGCCGTCGCCTATGCGCCTCACGCGGACCTGATCTGGTGTGAGACTTCGAAGCCGGACCTGGCGCAGGCCAAGAAATTCGCCGAAGGCGTGCGCAAGCATCACCCCGACAAGCTGCTCGCCTACAATTGCTCGCCATCGTTCAACTGGAAGAAGAACCTCGACGACGCGACGATCGCCAGATTCCAGAGGGAGCTTGGCGCGATGGGCTACAAGTTCCAGTTCATCACGCTCGCCGGCTTCCACCAGCTCAACTACGGCATGTTCGAACTGGCGCGCGGCTACAAGGCACGGCAGATGGCGGCCTATTCCGAGTTGCAGGAGGCTGAGTTCGCGGCGGAGGCCAATGGCTACACCGCGACCAAGCATCAGCGCGAGGTCGGCACCGGCTATTTCGACGCCGTGTCGATGGCGATCACTGGCGGCCAGTCGTCGACCACCGCCATGCACGAGTCGACCGAGCACGCGCAATTCAAGCCGGCCGCCGAATAGCAAACAGAACAACACAGAGGAAACGCCCAACAGGGCTTGGAACACAAGGAGAAGACCAATGGCATCGATAAGCCGTGTCAAGGAACGCGCCGAAGAACAGGCCACAACGATGACCGTCGACCAGCAAGCGACGATCCGCATGCTGGCCAATGATCTGCACCGCCTCAACCAGTCGGTGATGAAGGCAGTCGAGGCCGGCGTCTCGGTGGAGCTCGTGCGCTCGGCACGGCATCACGGCGGCGACGGAAACTGGGGCGATCTCTTGATCCCGGTGATCGTCACGCAGCAGAGCCACAGCTGATCGAACTCGCGCAACCGACCCTTCACCTGCGCAGTCTCTGCGCAGGTGAATTTTCTTTTTATGAGGCCACCTGTGGACAGTTGAGTACAGTAGCGTTGCTTGAAATTCACTGTTCCCAGGGATGATCTGGGCGACTTTTATTTCAACTTGACATAGGCGGCGATCTCACGCCAATTGCGCTCCAGATTCAACTCTGCATTGAAATGGGGGCGAGCTTCTTGGCCGACTTGTGTGCCCAGTGAACCGCGAAGGCGAGACTCCAAGACACCTGAATTTTGTTGCCCGCGACTCGAACACCGAGACGATCCGCGATCCATCGCAAGTGCTCGTCGTCTGCAAATCGCCGATCAATCGCGTGGTGATTTCGAAGATCGTCGAGCGATCCGGGCTCAAGCCAATCTCGGAATCTCCCGACATGGCGGTAAAGATCCTGCGGTCCCTCATTCCCGGTGCGGTTGTCCTTGACGGCGGCGCCGACAACAAGGACTGCGACAATCTGATGGCCAGCATCGACGCGTTGCGGCGAGCCTCCGGCAAATCGCTTCCGGCGGTGATCCTGCTTTCAAACAAGAATGGCACGCCGGAGAGCCTGGGCCTGTCGAGCGTCATAGACGTGGTGGTCGCCAAGCCGATCACACCCGAACGGCTGCAGCCGGTGATCGATCGCCTGATCAACCGCTAAGCAATTTCCGTCCGGAATTGCGCAAAATAGGAAGGCCCCGCGATCAGTCCGGATTGACGATGCTTTCGACCAGTCCGGGCAGTTGTCCGAGATCGGATATCTCACGGAAGCGTGGCTCGGTCACCGGAGCCTCGACATGCTCAAGCACCCAGGTGAGTTCATGCGGCACGTGGACACCCCAACCACCGGCCTCGATGGCCGGCACCACGTCCGACTTCAGCGAATTGCCGACCATCATGCTTCTTGCCGGGCCATCGCCGTGGCGGCTGAAGAGGCGGGCATAGGTGGCGGCACTCTTGTCGCTGACGATCTCGATCGCATCGAACAGATCTCCGAGGCCTGATCCAGCCAGCTTGCGCTCCTGGTCGAAGAGGTCGCCCTTGGTGATCAGCACAAGGCGGAATGCGCCGGCAAGCTTCTGGATCGTCTCGCGCGCATGCGGCAGTGCCTCGATCGGATGGCTCAGCATCTCGCGGCCGGCATCGAGAATTTCTGAAATCACCGAAGCCGGCACACGGCCTTGCGTGACCTCGATCGCCGTTTCGATCATCGACAGCGTAAATCCCTTGATGCCGAAGCCATAGACGGCAAGGTTGCGTCTTTCGGCCTCCAGCAATCGTGCCGAGATGTGCTCGGCTTCGCCATGATCGGCAAGCATGGCGGCAAAGCGCTTCTCCGTCATGCGGAAGAACTGCTCGTTTTGCCAGAGCGTGTCGTCGGCATCGAAGCCGATCGTGGTCAATTTGCTGTCGTGCCGCATGCAAAGTCTCGATTGGGATCGGGGTCTCGATTGGGATTGGGAAACTAAGCCGATTGGCGTGATTTTCAACCGTGTTGGCCAATGCCCGACGTGGCTCCCCTTCCCTTCCACAGGGGCGCACGGCTATACTCCACAATCCGCAACCCAATCTGGTGAATGATGCCGCCTGCAAAAAAGGAAGTCCGTCCGTCGAGCCGCGGAGGACGGGCGCGTACGCCTGCCTTCGTGAAAAACCAACGTGGCGTCAAGAACTGGAAGGAAGCCAGCGCCTGGCTGGAATGGCGCGGCATCGAGGACATCGAGTGCATCACACCTGACCAGGCCGGCGTCGCACGCGGCAAGATGATGCCATCGAAAAAATTCACCTCCAACACCTCGCTGGCACTGCCGTCGGCTGTCTTCATGACGACAATTTCCGGCGGCTATCCCGAGGATGGCAACGGCTTCCACTATCCGGAGGACGATGGCGACCTCAAGCTGATGCCGGACCTGTCGACGCTGACGGTAGTGCCCTGGGAAGAGGACCCGACGGCCGCTGTCATCTGCGACCTCGTCCACCAGGACGGACGCTCTGTCGAGTTCACGCCGCGCAACGTGCTCAGGCGCGTACTTGCCGCCTACGACAAGCGTGGACTGAAGCCGGTGGTGGCGCCCGAGATCGAGTTCTATCTGGTGCGCAAGAACCCCGATCCGGACTATCCGCTGACGCCACCGGTCGGCCGTTCGGGGCGCGCGATCGGCGGCGGCGCCGGCTATTCGATCGCCGGCGTCAACGAGTTCGACGAACTGATCGACGACATCTACCATTTCTCCGAGGGCCAGGGCCTGGAGATCGACACGCTGATCCATGAGGAGGGCGCCGGTCAGCTCGAAATCAACCTGCGCCACGGTGACCCGATCGAGCTGGCCGACCAGGTGTTCATGTTCAAGCGCACCATTCGCGAGGCCGCGCTCAAGCACGAGATCTACGCCACCTTCATGGCCAAGCCCATCCAGGGGCAGCCGGGCTCGGCCATGCATATCCATCAGTCGATCATCGACAAGAAGACCGGACAGAACATCTTTTCAGCAGAGGACGGCTCGGAGACCGAAGACTTCTTCCATTTCATCGGCGGCATGCAGAAGCATGTGCCGAACGCGCTGGTGATGTTTGCGCCCTATGTCAATTCCTACCGCCGGCTGACACAGGCGGCGTCTGCTCCGGTCAACAACAAATGGGGCTACGACAACCGCACCACGGCGTTCCGCGTGCCGCGCTCGGATCCCGCGGCGCGGCGCGTCGAAAACCGCATCCCCTCCTCCGATGCCAATCCCTATCTGGCGCTGGCGGCATCGCTTGCCTGCGGGCTGATCGGCATCACCAACAAGATCAAGGCCGAGCCTCCCGTGCTGACCACCGCCAACGCGGCCGAGATCGACCTGCCGCGCAGCCTGCTCGAAGCCGTCGACCTGTTCGAGGGCGATGAGGAACTTTGCGCACTGCTCGGCAAATCCTTCGCCGCGACCTATGCGGCGATCAAGCGGGCGGAATTCGAGACGTTCATGGAAGTGATCAGTCCGTGGGAGCGAGAGTATCTGTTGCTGAACGTTTAGCGAGTAGGGGAGTAGGGGAGTAGGGGAGTAGGAACGATGGTCGAAAAAACAGGTTCCTACAAGGACTTGCTGGTTTGGCAGCAGGCTATGGACCTTGCGGTAGCGGTTTACGGCGCTACGAAATCCTGGCCTAAAGAAGAACTATATGGACTGACCAGCCAGGTGCGACGCTCTGCAACGTCAGTGCCGGCGAACATAGCGGAGGGATATGGCAGAGAAATCCGAGGTTCTTATCAGCAGTTTCTTCGTATAGCTCAAGGATCGCTGAAGGAACTGGAAACTCAACTTCTGATCGCTGAGCGTATCGGCCTCTCGCCGAAAGCGACGTCAGATCCACTGTTGGCGAGTACCGAGAGTGTGGGAAAGCTTCTTCGACTTCTAGTCCGCAGACTGTCAGCCGACTAGCCTACCTACTCCCCTACTCCCCTACTCCCCTTGAGGATCATGCCCTACCAATCCCCGATCTCTCCCGGCCGTTCCTGGTATGAGGACACCGCCGGCCCACGGCCGGAATATCCGGCGCTGGATGGCGACAAGACGTGCGATGTCATCATCATCGGCGGTGGTTTCACCGGCCTGTCGGCGGCTGCTCACCTTGCCAAGGCAGGCACGAATGTCGTGCTGATTGAAGCCTACCGCTTCGGCGATGGCGCCTCCGGGCGCAATGGCGGCCAGCTCGGTACCGGCCAGCGCGCCTGGGTCGAGGATCTGGAAGCCGAATACGGCCTCTCCCGCGCCAAGGCTTTGTTCGACCTTGCCGAACAGGCTAAGGCGGATCTCCTCGAGTTTGCCGCCGCCAACCAGATCGATATCGACTATATGCCGGGCCAACTCTCGGTGGCGCACAAGCCGCGCTATGTCGACGACTACAAGGCGCATGCCGAGATCATGGCGAGTCGTTTTTCCTACCCGCATATCTCGTTCATGGATGCCAAGGAGACGGCGGAGCGGCTGGGCTCGACCGCCTATTTCGGCGGCACGCGCGACACCGGCACCGGCCACATCCACCCGATGAAGCTGGTGATCGGCACCGCGCGGGTGGCGGCGCAAGCCGGCGCGCGGCTGTTCGAGGAGACACCATCGACCGGCATCATTTCCAGCGGCGGCAAGGTCAAGGTTTCGACACCGAGAGGCACGCTGACAGCGCAGAAATGCCTGATCGCGGTCAACGCCTATGGCGGCACGCTTGAGCCGGTGAGTGCCGCGCACATCATGCCGATCGGGTCGTTCATCGGCGCAACGGTGCCGCTGGGCGCGGACTCGACAGTGCTGCCGGGCGGCGAGGCGGTCGACGATTCCCGCTTCGTCGTGCGCTATTTCCGCAGATCGAAGGACGGGCGGCTGCTGTTCGGCGGACGCGAAGTCTATGGCGTCAACGATCCGAAGGACATCCACATCCACATCCGCCGTCAGATCGTCGAACTCTATCCGGCACTCAGGGATGTCGAGATCACGCATGGCTGGGGCGGCTATGTCGGCATCACAGTGCCGCGAAAGCCGTTCGTGCGCGAAGTGATGCCCAATGTGATCTCGGCCGGCGGCTATTCCGGCCACGGCGTCATGCTGTCGAACTTCTTCGGCAAGCTCTATGCCGAAACCGTCGCCGGCAACCGCGACCGCCTGAAGCTGATCGAGGATCTGAAGATCCCGTCATTCCCCGGTGGCCGGCGCTTCCGCGCGCCGCTGCTGTTCCTGGCGCTCAACTGGTTCGCGTTGCGCGACAGGATCTAGAAACAGTTCTGTCCCGGTGGAATTGGGACGCTATCTGACTTGTTGGAGCGTGATCTCCAGCGAAAAACCGGATGCCACTTTTCAGGATCGTGCTCCATGCGGAGAGGATCGCTCTCATCTATGTAATATTGTTGTAATATTTGTTGCCGTAGCGGCACATTGCAGAATCCCATCCAAAGGAGCAGAATCGCCGATGAGGGCGTAGTGATGCCACAATCAGCGATATAAAGATGCCGGTTGTGGGTTACTGACGGGGAATTCTGCGGGCTTGCCCGCTTTGATTCTTGGGACTGATGCAGATCTGGCGCCAGGTTCTTGGCGTTTGATCGGAAGAACATCGGCCCGCTTATGGAGGTGGCAAGAGTGAGAGAGCCCTTCAGTTTCGGTACGCCGGAACGTCGGCGCTTTGCCATGCAGTTCGGATATGGCATGCGGCCGTCCTTTTGGCAGGAGGTCCGCTCGAATTCGCATCTGGTGATCGCCGCGATCGGCACCGCCGCACTGCTTGGTGTCGCCGCGGTGGCGCTGTGGCTGGCATTGCCGGCCAATGACAGGCAAGCGGCGGCGAGCCCCGAGCAGACCATTCCAACCATTCCGGTGAAAACGACCAAAATCGCTCCGGCGGGAGCAACTGTGGCTGCAGCGGCCGTGCCGCAGGCGGCGCGCAAGTCGGACAAGATTTTGCCGACCGTGGCGGCCGCGCAAGCCACCATACCGGCGCTGCCAGCCAATGATCCGCGTTGGACCGGTTCGCAGTCGAAGGCCGCATCCGCTGCCAGTACGCCTGCTCCCGGCCAAGTGGCGAACCAGGCTAAACAGGCACCGGACAAAGCCGCAGTGGCATTCGCGCAACCTGCAGCCGATAGCGATGCGGCCAGCGAACTTGCCAAGGTTGCCGCCCCCACTCCGCCGGCGGGTAGCCATCCCGATGACGCGAAAACCGCCGCCATCCCGGCGGTACAGCCGCAAGTGCTGTCGGAGCAGCCCGCAGCGGCTGAAGGCGACGGCAGCCAGGCCAAGTCGAAGCCACGCAAAGTCGAGGCCGCCGGAACCGGACAGATCCTGCGGGCCGTGACCATGCGTAGCGGCCCGAAGAAGAATGCGGCCGCTATCCTCACGGTGCCAGCCAAAAGCTCGGTGCAAGTGATGAGCTGCAAGAAGTGGTGCCAGATCACCTACAACGGCAAGACCGGCTGGATCTACAAGACCTACATCAAGACCGGCGCCTGACGCCTCGAGCAATTTCAGGAAAAGTGTGAAGCGGTTTCCCCGGGAAAAGCGCGTAGCGCTTTCCCTGAGGGAATTGCGTCAAGACAAGAGATAGACCCGTCGCCGAAACGCTGCCTCCGTACCGCATTTTGATTTGCCCATGATCCTTTCCGAAAATCGGTACCGATTTTCGGGGCATTGGCGCTTTCAGATGCAGCGTCCGCCGTCCACTTCCAGCGCCACACCGGTGATGAAGGCGGCTTCATCCGACGCCAACCAGAGTGCGGCGTTGGCGATATCGAGTGGTGTCGAAAGCCGGCCGAGCGGGATCGACGCGCGGAACTTCTCGCGGATTTCAGGCGTGTCGGCGCCCATGAACTTCTCCAGCATGCCGGTCTCGCCGGCAACCGGGCAGAGGCAGTTGACACGGATGTTCTTCGGCGCCAGTTCCACCGCCATCGACTTGGTGGCGGTAATCGCCCAGCCCTTCGAGGCATTGTACCAGGTGAGGCCGGGCCGTGGCCGCAGACCGGCGGTGGAAGCCGTGGTCAGGATGACGCCGCCGCCTTGCCGATCCATGATCGGCACCACGGCGCGTGCGGCGTGATAGATCGCCTTCATGTTGACGGCGGTGATCAGGTCGAAGGTTTCCTCGTCGACGTTGAGCATGTCGCCGTTGCGATGGGTGTAGCCGGCATTGTTGACCATGATGTCGATGCGGCCGAAGGCGCTCTTGGCTGCATAGACCATCTCGTCGAATTCGGACCGCAGCGAAACATCGGTCTGGGTCCAGATCGCCGCCTCGCCGATTTCGCTGGCGACACGCTCCGCGCCCTTGGCGTTGAGGTCGGCGACGACGACCCTGGCGCCCTCCTGCGCAAAGCGCCTGGCGATGCCCTCGCCAAAGCCCGCCGCCGCACCGGTGATGACGGCAACCTTATTTTCCAGACGCATGCTTTTCCCGCTCATGATTGGTAACGTTCGACCGGAGTGCCCGCGGCACATGCAAAGCCACGGCTTCTGACCGGGCCACGACTTCTAGCCGGGCCACGACCTCTAACCGGCTTGGTCGAAAGATGTGCGGTCATCGCCGATTTCTCCTTTGGCTTTCGCTTCGATCCCGCTCTATGCTGCAACTGCGAAGGCTTCCGGGGCCGCGCCTGTCGACAAGCCTCCGAGGTATCGGGCTGTCAAGAGGCAGGCGCAACACTCAGATGTGACACCATGGCACTGGAAAATTTAAATCGATTAGATTATATCAGCCGCGTCACAGCGACCGGCGTCAGAGCGGACAGACCATGACCAGCCAGATCATCCCCGTCGATCCTTTCGACTTCATCATTTTCGGCGGCACCGGCGATCTGTCGGAACGCAAGCTTCTGCCGTCGCTCTACTATCGCCAGCGCGACCATCAGTTCTCCGAGCCGACGCGCATCATTGGCACGTCGCGCTCGAAGATGACCGACGAGGAATTCCAGGCCTTCGCCAAACAAGCGATCTCGGACCACGTCAAAGCTGACGATATCGACGCCAAGGAACTGAAGACGTTCCTCGCCCGCCTTTCCTACGTCTCGGCCGATGCGACCACAGGCGCCGGCTTCGACAAGCTGAAGAAGGCGATCGGCGATAGCGACCGCATCCGCGCTTTCTACCTGGCGGTGGCGCCGGCGCTGTTCGGCGATATCTCGCACAAGCTGAAAGAGCACAAGCTGATCACGCCGAACTCGCGCATCGTGCTGGAGAAGCCGATCGGCCGCGACCTTGCCTCGGCGCAAGCACTCAACGACCTGGTTGGCGACGATTTCCACGAAAGCCAGATCTTCCGCATCGACCACTATCTCGGCAAGGAGACGGTGCAGAATCTGATGGCGCTGCGCTTTGCCAACGCGCTCTACGAGCCACTGTGGAATTCCGCCCATATCGACCACGTGCAGATCACCGTGGCCGAGACCGTGGGTCTGGAAGACCGCGTCACCTATTACGACAAGGCCGGCGCGCTGCGCGACATGGTGCAGAATCATATACTGCAGCTGCTGTGTCTTGTTGCCATGGAAGCGCCGTCGTCGATGGACGCCGACGCGGTGCGCGACGAGAAGCTGAAGGTGCTCAGGGCTCTGAAGCGCATCAACGGCAACGAGGCGCCCAAGCACACCGTGCGTGGCCAGTACCGCGCCGGCGCCTCGGCGAGCGGCGCTGTGAAGGGCTATGTCGAGGAGCTTGCCCACGACAGCAACACCGAGACCTTCGTCGCCATCAAGGCCGAGATCGGCACCTGGCGCTGGGCGGGCGTTCCGTTTTATCTGCGGACCGGCAAGCGGCTGGCGACGCGGGTTTCGGAAATCGTCATCGAGTTCAAGCCGATCCCGCATTCGATCTTCGGCGACAGCGCCGGGCCGATCTTCGCCAATCAGTTGGTCATCCGGCTACAGCCGGACGAAGGCGTCAAGCAGTTCATCATGATCAAGGATCCGGGTCCGGGCGGCATGCGGCTGCGCCAGATCTCGCTCGACATGAGCTTCGCGCAATCCTTCGACGGCCGCGCGCCGGACGCCTACGAACGGCTGATCATGGACGTCATCCGTGGCAACCAGACGCTGTTCATGCGTCGCGACGAAGTCGAGGCGGCGTGGAAATGGATCGACCCGATCCAGAACGCGTGGGAAAGCGCCAGACAGGAAGCGCAGGGCTACACAGCGGGCACCTGGGGGCCGTCGGCCTCTATTGCACTGATCGAACGTGACGGGCGGACATGGCACGAGAGCAATTGAACGGCGCCGCCTATAGCTGGAACGGCTTTGCCGGGCGCCAGGAGTTGGCGGCCGCGCTTGCCGGCCATGTCGCAGGGCGCCTGACCAAGGCAATCGCCGAGCGCGGCACAGGGTTGCTCGCCGTCTCCGGCGGCACCACCCCGGCCAAATTCTTCGCCGCCCTTTCGGTGATACCCATCGCCTGGGACAAGGTGATTGTGACGCTGGTCGACGAGCGTTTCGTGCCGGCCTCCTCGCCGCGCTCCAATGCCGGGCTGGTGGCCGCCAATCTGTTGCAGAACGCGGCCAAGGCGGCACGGTTCGTACCGCTCTATCACGAAGCCGTCGGCATCGAGGATGCGGCGGCTTCCGACAATTCGGCGCTGCAGTCATTGCCCTGGCCGCTCGATGTCGTCGTGCTCGGCATGGGACCGGACGGCCACACCGCCTCGTTCTTTCCCGATGCCGATGATCTGGCAAAGCTGCTCGACCCGTCGTCCGACAGGATCGTGCTGCCGGTTCATGCGGCGAGCGCCGTCGAGCCGCGGCTGACCTTGTCGCTGGCGCGCATTGTCGATGCCGGCTTCATCGCGCTGCACATCGAAGGCGAGGACAAGCGCACCGCCTTCGACAGCGCGGTTGCCCCTGGACCGCGAAAGCCAATCCGCGCCGTGCTCGACGCCGCACCCAAGCCTGTAGAGGTTTTCTGGGCGCCCTGATTTGAACGTGCTGAGGGTCCCGGCAGACAGCCGGATTGTGTTCCGGGACCTCGCCTGAAAGGACCGACACCATGACCGCCAGACGCGACATCGAAGCCATCACGGAGCGCATCCGCCAGCGCTCCAGACCAGGCCGCGAGCGCTACCTCGGCCGTATCGCCGAAGCGTCGAACCGCACCGCCAACCGGGCCGTGCTGTCCTGCGGCAACCTCGCCCATGGCTTTGCGGTGTGCAGCCCATCGGAAAAGCTGGCGCTGGGTGCGGACACGGTGCCGAACCTCGGCATCATCACCTCCTACAACGACATGCTGTCGGCGCATCAGCCGTTCGAGACCTTTCCGGCACTGATCAAGGACGCGGCGCGCGAGGCCGGCGGCATCGCCCAGGTGGCCGGTGGCGTGCCGGCAATGTGCGATGGCGTCACCCAAGGCCAGCCCGGCATGGAGCTGTCGCTGTTTTCGCGCGATGTGATCGCCATGGCCGCTGCGATCGGCCTGTCGCACAACATGTTCGACGCCGCCGTCTATCTCGGCGTCTGCGACAAGATCGTGCCGGGTCTGGTGATCGCCGCGCTGACCTTCGGCCATCTGCCGGCGGTGTTCATTCCGGCAGGGCCGATGACCACCGGCCTGCCGAACGACGAAAAGGCCAAGGTCCGCCAGCTCTATGCCGAAGGCAAGGCGGGACGGGCCGAACTGCTGGAGGCCGAGTCAAAGTCCTATCACGGGCCGGGAACCTGCACCTTCTACGGCACGGCCAATTCCAACCAGATGCTGATGGAGATCATGGGCCTGCACACGCCGGGCGCCTCCTTCGTCAATCCCGGCACGCCGCTGCGCGAGGCGTTGACGCGCGAGGCGACGAAGAGGGCGCTGGCGATCACCGCGCTCGGCAATGCCTATACGCCGGTCGGGCGGATGATCGACGAGCGTTCGGTCGTCAACGGCGTCGTCGGCCTGCATGCCACTGGCGGCTCGACCAATCACACCATCCACCTGATCGCGATGGCGGCGGCGGCCGGTATTGCCATCACCTGGCAGGACATTTCCGATCTGTCGGAGGCCGTGCCGCTGCTGGCGCGAGTTTATCCGAATGGTCTCGCCGACGTGAACCACTTCCACGCGGCGGGTGGGCTCGGCTTCCTGATCCGCGAACTGCTCGACGAAGGCATCCTGCACGTGGATGTGCAGACGGTGTGGGGCGAAGGCCTGCGGCCCTATGCGGTCGAGGCCAAGCTCGGCGCCGACGGCAGCGTGGTGCGCGAAGCCTCGCCGCGCGAAAGCGGTGACGAAAAGGTGCTGGCGCCGTTCAACAAGGCATTCCAGGCAACCGGCGGTCTGAAGGTGCTTTCGGGCAATCTCGGCCATGCCGTCATCAAGACCTCGGCGGTGAAGCCGGAGCGGCGCATCATCGAGGCGCCGGCCAAGGTCTTCGACAGCCAGCAAGGGCTGAACGAGGCGTTCAAGGCGGGAACGCTGACCGGTGATTTCATCGCCGTCATCCGCTTCCAGGGGCCGAAGGCCAACGGCATGCCGGAACTGCACAAGCTGACCACGGTGCTCGGCATCCTGCAGGACCGCGGCCAGCGCGTGGCGCTGGTCACCGACGGGCGCATGTCGGGCGCCTCCGGCAAGGTGCCGGCCGCCATCCATGTCACGCCGGAAGCAGTCGAGGATGGACCGATCGCCAGGATCCATGATGGCGACATCGTCCGGCTCGACGCCGACGCCGGAACGCTGGAAGTGCTGGTGCCGGCCGGCGAGTTTGCACTGCGCCGGACGGCGGATGCCGACCTCATCGGCAATGAATTCGGTTTCGGCCGCGAGCTGTTCGCCGGCTTCCGCCAGTTGGTCGGCCGTGCCGACCATGGCGCCAGCGCCTTCGGCACGGCGTGACGAAATCATCGTCGTGTCGATGAAAAAGGGCGGCTGACAGCCGCCCTCAGACTGCTGACAAACCCCGTCTATTTTAGGCGGGGTTTTGTTTTATGCGACTGAACGGGTTAGCGATTTCGTTGTCAGGACAATTTGACAGGAGGTTGCAGGACGGGGACCCGTGGTTCGCTGGCCTCAGGCGATGCCTGGTTTTGGCTTTGGCCACAGGCAAAGGGCGATTTTCTTGATGTTCTGGGCGGCGGCTGCAATCAGGCACTGGCAGGCGACGCGAACGTGACTTCGGAAGCGGGCGTAGCGGTGGCCATGCAGTTGCTTGGCGTCCGCGAAGGAGCGCTCGACGGTCTCCTTGCGGCGGCGGTAGATAAGCTTGCCCCAGCCGGTGAGGCGATTGGCGTCGATGCGCTCTCGCGCATCTTGCCAGACATGGCGGGTGATGGTGCGTGTCGCGGCGGCGTTGGTCGTGCAGGAGGCCAGCAGCGGGCAGGTTTGGCAAATGGCCGGGTCGCTCTTGTATTGGCGGTAGCCGTTGCGATCGGTGGTGGCGTAGCTGAGAAGCTGGCCCTGTGGGCAGCGATAGCCATCCAGATCCGGCTCATAAGCGAAGGCGGTTTTCCTCATCATGCCGGGCTTGGGTGGTGTTGGATTGCGATAGCCGGTGACGCCGAGGATGTCGCGGTCCTCCAATCCCTTGGCGATGCCAGCGGTTGCGTATCCCGCATCGAGCCCAACCGCCCCCACTTGGAAGCCGAAGCGTTGGCGCTGTCGGTCGAGGCGTGAGAGATAGACGATCGAGTCATGCACGTTGGCCGGCGTGGCATGGGTGTCGGTGATGATGGCATGGGCGGCGTCCACCGTGCGGTGGTCGAGATAGAAGAAGCCCTTCGGCTTGCCGTCGCGCACCATGTAGCCGCTGTCGGGGTCGGTACGCGACACCTTGGTCTGCTTCTCGGCGGGCTGGCGTTCCTTCTCCTTCAACGGCTTCTTGCCATGTTGGACCCGGTCCTCCTCGATCGCGGCGTCCAGCGCTTCCCAGTAGTCGGCGCGCGACTTGGCCACCACCGCAAGGTCGAAGCGGTTCTTGTTGGCGCTGGCCTTCAGATGCGTACTGTCGGTGTAGAGCACTGTGCCGTCGACAAGCCCATGCCGGATCGCCTGCTCGACGATCCTGTCGAAGATACCCTGCGCGATGGTCTCATCCTGATAGCGCCGGCGTCGGTTCTGCGACAGCGTCGAGGCGTCGAACACCTTGTCCGTCAGCTTCAGCCGCAGGAACCAGCGATAGGCGACGTTGACCTCGATCTCGCGCACCAACTGGCGTTCCGAGCGAACCCCAAACAGGTAGCCGATGAACAGCGCCTTGAACATCAAGGTCGGGTCGAGCGGCGGCCGGCCATTGTCGGCGCAGTACAGCGGCGCGGTCAGATCGTGGATGAACGAAAAGTCGATCGCGCGCTCGATCTTGCGCAACAGATGATCAGCCGGAACAAGCTGATCCAACGTTACCATCTCAAGCGCGGTCTGTTCGGGGGCGGGTCGCTTCAACATGACCCAGTGAATCAAAAACCCCCAGCAAAAGCCAGGGGTTTGTCAGCAGTCTGACGGCGGCTGACAGCCGCCCTTTTTTGCTGCCGGTCATGCGGCAGTCATGGCGCAACGGTGATCTCGGTACGCTCGCCAGCCTTGACCGTCACCGGCATTTCCTTGTCATGGCCTCCATCGGACATGTGCCGGACGACCACGTAATCGCCGGCCGGAATGGTCTGCTGCCAGGCGTCGCCATAGTTCAGGCCAAGCGCCTTGCGATTGCCCTGAATGTCCTTTTTCGGAGACAGGACCTCGATCGAGTAGGCGCCAGGGGCCGACATGGCCAGAACGCCGGCACCGAGCGGCACCTTGATGTCCTGATTGTCGCCGACCTTGACGCTGAACGGCTGTTCGACGGTTGCAAGATCAAGCGTGGTGAGCGCGACATAGTCGTCCGGCGGCAGCCAGAACTTGCTGTCCGGCCCATAGGAATGCTCGACATCGTCGCGTGAACCGTCGATCTTCTTCTTCGCCTTGACGATCTGGAAGCCGAGGCCGGAACTGTCGGCCTTGTCGCCGCCAGTTACATAATAAGCGTTGAACACGACGTGCCCGACGCCGACGATGACGTCCTTCTCGATCGTCTGCCCGGCGGCGAGCTGGATGGTCTCGACCACCGAACCGCTGCCGATCTGGACCGTGACCTTCTGTTCACCCGCCGGCACGATGATCTTGGTGTCGCCATAGTGGGTGGTGTTGCCGCCGGGATAGGTGAAGTCGACATGGGCCTCGTCACTGATGTCGGCGCCCTGGCTCGGCCGTGGATGAATGAGCATGGTGCCCGCGTTCAAGGTGAACAGAGGCTTGTAGACCTGGCCGGCTTCGATCTTGAATTTCTGCTCCACCTTGGCCTCGTCGTCGCGTGCAACGATGACATACTCGCCGGGCTCGAGATTGCCCTTGTAGGCGCCATATTCGGTGGTCACGGAATCGCCGCGCGAGCCGTCGGAGTTCGCCTTGTAGATCTCCCAGGCGTTGCCGTCGGTGATCGGCTCGCCACCTTCGGCCATCACCACCGTCGGCTGGAAGTTGAATTCCGGTTTCGCGGGCTCCGGCGCAGGCGTCGGGGCGGGAGCCGGTTCAGGAGCAGGAGCGGGTGCTGGCGCTGGCGCTGGCGCTGGTGCCGCCACCGTCTCGACTAGCGCCTCCTGCAATGCCTTCTCGTCGGAGGCCTGGATGTACTTGCCGCCGGTATTGTCGGCGAGGCAGGCGATCTGCTTGCCTTCGTCGGCGGTGAGGCCGAAGCCGACGACGTCAGCGGTGAAATCGACGCCGGACGCCTCGAGTTCCTTGCCAAGTGCGCAGGGATCGCCGCCGCATGTTTCCAGCCCGTCGGTGATGAGGACGACGGTCGCCTTGTCCTCGGTGTATTTCAACGCTTCGGCCGCCTGCTTGACGGCGGCCGTCAGCGGCGTCTTGCCGAGGAATTTCAGGCTGTCGGCAGCGGCCGAGATGGCGCTTGCCGAGCCTGCCTGTGGTGGCACGATCAACTGGATGTCGTCGCAACTGCCTTTTTCGCGATGGCCATAGGCCATGAAGCCGATCTCGTCATCCGCGGGAACCGATTGAAGCACGGTTCTCAGCGATTCACGGGCGATTTCGAGCTTGGGCTTGCCGTCGATCTGCGCCCACATGGAGCCAGAGGCATCGAGAATGATGATGACCTTGTTTGCGGCAAAGCCGAACGTCGTCATCGACAAAAGGAGGATCGCCGCAGCGACGCTCCGTGCAAATCCCGCCATCGAAATCTCCTCAAATCCGCCCCGATCCGGGCGGGAAGCTATTTGACGCGGCGTCAGGACACAAGGCCGGGCGCCGGTGTGAGGGGACGGAATGTCAAACTTTTGAGCGGAAGCGAAAACCTCCGCTCAGTAGGTCGTGCGGCGCTCTTCCGAGGGCGGCCTGCCGAATTGCAGCCGGTAGCTCTGGGCAAAATAGGAATGCGAGGTGAAGCCCGTGGCGATCGCCACGTCGAGGATCGGCATGTTGGTCTGGCGCAGCAATTCGCGCGCCCGCTCGAGCCGCAGCCGCATGTAATAACGGCCCGGCGTGACGCTGAGATGGCGCAGGAACAGGCGCTCGACCTGGCGCACCGACAGGCCGGCGGACTTGGCCAGCTGGACCGCCGACAGCGGCTCATCGAGGTGGTCGGCCATCAGTTCGACGATGCGCCTGAGCTTCTCCGACTTGCCTGTGAGATCGCGTTCCGGCCCGACACGCTGGCGGTCGCCGGCCGAACGGATGCGCTCGTGCTGGAACTGGTTGGCGACGCCATTGGCGAGGTTGGAGCCGAAATCGCCGCGCACGATCTCCAGCATCAGGTCGATCGATGTGGTGCCGCCAGCGCATGTGTAGCGCTTGCGGTCGATCTCGAAGACATTGCCTGTGCAGTTGATGTCGGGGAAGCGTTCAACGAAGCCGGCTCGGTTTTCCCAATGGATGGTGCAGCGATAGCCTTCGAGCTGGCCGGCCTCTGCAAGTAGGTAGGAGCCGACCGACAGCGCACCGAGCGCGTTGCCGCGCCGGCCCCAGCTGCGCAGCGCCGCCAGCACCTTGCTCTTGCCGGGAAATTCCGTCGTCAATCCGACCGAGACGAAGAGGATGTCGACCGGCGGCAGGTCGGCAACGGCGTAGTCGATCTTCAGCGGCAGGCCATTGGAGGCCATCACCGGATCGCCATCCGCGGAGACGGTCGTCCAGCCGTAGAAGTCGCGGCCAAGCAACCGGTTCGCCGACCGGAACGTATCGATCGCCGCGGCCAGCGAGAACATCGAGAACTTGTCGACCAGCAGGAAAGCGAACTGCCGGCCGCCTTGAACGGGATCCGTCATGACCGGCCGTTCTACAGGAACAGTTGGGTTCGGCAAAGCTGCGGCTTTCTGGTGGGTCAGAAGGACGGCCGTTTCAATCCGGCCGCGAGGTAGGCAGAGGCTAACGTATTGGCCATCAGCATGGCAATGGTCATCGGGCCGACACCACCCGGCACCGGCGTAATGGCGCCGGCGGCCTTCGCCGCTTCGGCATAGGCGACATCGCCGACGAGGCGCGACTTGCCCTCGCCCTTTTCCGGCGCCGGAATGCGGTTGATACCGACATCGATGACCGTGGCGCCGGGCTTCACCCAATCACCCTTGATCATCTCCGGCCGACCGACCGCCGCGACGAGAATGTCGGCGGTGCGGGCAAGCGCCGGCAGGTCCCTGGTGCGGCTGTGGGCGATGGTGACGGTGCAGTTGGCGGCAAGCAGGAGATTGGCCATCGGCTTGCCGACGATGTTGGAGCGGCCGACGACGACCGCGTTGAGGCCGGACAGGTCCTTGCCGCGCACGCGCTCAATCAGAAGCATCGAACCAGCCGGCGTGCACGGCACGAAGGCGGTTTCGAGTTCGCCGGTGCCGAGCTTGCCGACATTGATGAAATGAAAGCCATCGACATCCTTTTCCGGCGCGATGGTCTGGATGATCTTGCCGGCGTCGATATGGGCGGGCAGCGGAAGCTGCACCAGGATGCCGTTGATGGCCGGATCGGCGTTGAGATCACCGATGATCTTCAGCAATGCCGGCTCGGAGGTTTCGGCCGGCAGCGTGTGCTGGACGGAATGAAAGCCGCATTCCTTGGCGGTGCGCGACTTGGAAGCGACATAGACCTGGCTGGCCGGATCCTCACCGACGATGACCACGGCAAGACCGGGTTTGGCCTTGCCTTTCGCGACAAGTTCGGCCGTCAGGGTCTTGACCGTCCGCACCACGTCTTCGGCGACGCTCTTCCCATCAATCACTTCGGCCATGGTCCACCTCAACACCGTTCCGCCCAAACGGCCGCATCGAAAACATGAATGCGGCACCCTGGATCCTTGTCTGACGCATGCCGCGAAACCACGCGCCCCGATCAAACTCGGAAGCGTGCCCTCGGCACCATGCAGCGCGGCATTTTCACGAAAATTCCAACACGCAATCCCGTCAAAGCGCCGTCCCATGCCGTTTACGCGAAACCGGCATGTTTTTGTTCGGCAGCGAGACTTATTTTGTGGCTCAGAAGTAGCGGCGGCGCGCGCGGGTCTCGGTAAGTTCGCGGACGGCTTCGCGGAATTCGCGCAGGCTGGCGCGGATTTCGTCGATCGGGGCTTGCCGTTCGACATCCTCCGCCGCCCGGGGCGCCTCCACCGATGGCTCGTCAGGCTGAGCTGCCTGCTGCAGCGCGGTGGGCTGTTGCGGATGAGGCGCGGAAGCGGGGTGGGGCGGATAAGACATCTGCTGTCCGGCATGGGGCATGGGCTGCGGGTAGGGATAGCCCGGCTGCTGCGGCACCTGCCAGTGCTGCGCCTGCGGAAGGCCTAACGGCTTCCCATAGGGATAGGCCTGCGGACCCGAATACGATCGCTGCGGCATCATGTGGGGAGGCAATGGCGGCTGCGCCGTCTGTTGCCGATAGGGAACATGGCCGCCGGGCCGGAAAGGCGGTGGTGGATAGGCTGCCGCGGCCGGCTGCAGGGGCGCAAAGGCCGCTGCCGACTGGGAATAGGCGGGGTGCGTCAGATCTTCCGTTGGCTTCCCATCGGCAAAGGATGAGACCCATTCACCGGTATCGATGGTGTCCTGCGGGGACTGCTTGCGGGACATGGCCTTGCGCAGCTTCGACAGCAACGCACTGATCCGACCGGGACCTTCGGTCGGCGTGACGTCAGCCTGTTGAACAGGCGCGGGTGGTGCAGGCGGTGGCGGGGGCGGTGCAGGTGGCGGTGCCGCCGGCTGCGGTGCTGGTGGTTTTGGCGGCGGCGGTGCTGCCTGATATGCCTTGTCGTCGTAAGGCGTCCGGCGTTCGTCCATGCTGCGGTCGCGGCGCGAGCGCGATGTCGCGGTGTCACGCAAGCTCTCATAGGCGCCACGCATGGCGCCGAGGCCAACGCCGGAGGCAAAGCCCAGCAGCAGGCCGGCAAGCGCCACCACGACCCGCGACGGCCCGTTCGGCTCGAGCGGCGCGAAGGCCTTCGAGATCACATTGATGTTGGCGGTGTTGATGTCTTTCTGCTCGCCCGTCTCCTTGGCGCGCAGCAGATACTGTTCATAGACGGAACGCTTGGCGGCGGCCTCGCGCTCCAGTTCGCGCATCGACACCAGGTCGCTGTTGACGTCGCCGCTGCGAACCTTCAGCTGCGCCAGACGAGAGGCGAGATCCTGTTCGAGCTGGACCGCGCGCTTGAGGTCGACCTGCAGCGACGAGCCGATGCGACGCAGTTCCGCGGCGATGCGGTCGCGTGCGCCGGCAAGCTGGGCATTGAGCGCCTGGAGTTCGGGGTGCCGCGGACCGAACCGGATGGCGGCGCGGTCGGCCTCCTGCTTGAGCGACGCATATTGCGAACGCAGATCGCTCATCGTGTTGGAGTTGATCTCCTCCGGCAAGGTGCCGGTGAGAACCGAGTTGACGTCGACCGAACGCGCCGAAGCGGCCCGGGCGTTGAGTTCCAGCGTGCGGGCGCGCGCAACCGACAGCTGCTCGTTGAGCTTCAGCATTTCGTCGTCGCTGATGAGGTGGCCCTGCGCGTCGACGAGGTCGTGCGTGGCCCTGAAATCCTCTACCTTGCGTTCGGCCGCCTCGACGCCCTTGCGCAATTCATCAAGCCTGGCCGTCAGTTCGTCGGTGGCGCGGCCGGCGGTATCGGACTGAATCTGACCGAAGGTCTGCAGGAAGACATCCGTCATCGTGTTGGCGATGAGAGCCGATTTCTCGCCATTCTGCGTGGTGGCGCTGACGGTGATGACGAAGGTCTTGCCGCCGCGCTCGACCGAAAGGCTTTCGCCCAGATTGCCGACAGTAAGCGCCCGCCGGCGGGTCTCGTCGACACCGCCCGGCCCGTCGTGGCGTGACAGGATGGAGCGGATGAGCGACATGACGCTGAGGCCGCCGCTGCCCTGCCCATTGAATTCCGGGTCGTTGACGAGATTGAGCTTGTCGACGACCTTGTTCAAAACGGTGCCGGACGTCAGCACCCGGACCTGGTTTTCGACGATGGCCAGCGTGGCGTCGGAGGCGACGACCGACTGCGTGAGGTCGCGGTCGGTGAGCTTCAGGTCGCGCGGATCGACGATCAGTTCTGTGGTGGCTTCGTATTTCTTCGGCGTCGACAGCGCGATGGCGATGCCGAGCCCGGCACCCAGTATCGTCGTCGCCACGATGAGCAGCTTCGACTTGCCAACGCCGCGGACGACCTGCATCGGATCGATCAGCGGCTTCCATTGCTGGCTGTCCGCGCCGTCGTTGTGGGACGCCCGCGCGTCGCCTGAATGGTAAGGTTCGGATGTGCGATCGGGGCGATAGGTGGTGCCTGCGGTTTCAGCAGACCGTGACGTGGTTTGCTCGTAGTCCGATGATGCCGACCTGGTTGCTGAATAATCGTCAGCGGATCGACCGCCTTCAGGCGGCACCTGCGCAGACGAAGCTGGCTCATAGCCAGCCTGATATCCATCTGTTGCAACGGCATCCGGCAGCTTCGGATTCGACAGCGCCTCGCGCTGCGAAGGGCTCGTCCGCGCTTCGCGCAGTGACCGGGCGAGACGATGACGCGTGGCGGCATCCTCGCGCCATGACGGGTCTGCCCGGTCCCCGATCGAGACCAGGGACGCGTCGGGTTCGCCGTCGCCGCGCACAGCCTTGCCGAGCGCCAGCAGCGAACGCTCGCGCTTCCAGTCTTCACGGTTTTCCCTGTCGACCATCGTCTGGAGCTTTACCCTTGGCGGCCTGCAAACGGCGCCTCGCCATTCGTTAAGCCACGCTAAACAGGCATGGAAAACAAAAGGTTAATTTTCGCCCGCCAAAGCCTCGGTTTCTCCCTCCGCCAGCACCTATTTTTCAACACGCTCCTGGGCTCCAGAACGGCACGTTAAGTTTTCCGACCTAAGCTCTCCCTGGAGATATGACGCAAGCCAGTGACATACCGCAAAGGCGGCCCACCCTCGCCCGGATCGGCACTTTTTTGGCCGAACGACGGGGGCTGCTGCGCGACTATTTCTCGGCGATCAGCGGCGCCGGCGGGCGGCTGGTGTTTTCACTCGCCTATTTCATCGCGCTGGCCAACACGCTGTCGATTTCCGAGTTCGGCATGTTCGCAACCGCATCGGCGGCCGGCGTCATGCTGTCGCGCATTCTCGCCTTCGGGTTCATCTCGGCACTCTATCGCACCGCCACCATCCGCCCCAATCTGATCGGTACCTTCACCGCCGGCTTCCTGCTGCTCGGCCTGCTGTCGGTGCCGCTGTTGGCCGCGGCCTCGTTCGGCGTCTACCTGATCTTCTTCGCAGACACCGTGCCGCTGTCGGTGTTTGCGGCAATCGTCTTTGCCGAAGCGCTGTTGTGGCGGCCAGTGGAGGTGGCGCTGATCGTCAACAACGGCCTGGGCAAGTTCGGCCGCGCCGCGCTGCTGGCCATCCTGGCGACGGCGCTGCGGGCGCTCGGCGCGGTGCTGTTCATGTTCTGGGCGCAACACAGCGTCTGGATATGGTCGTGGTTCTATATCGGCGCCAATGCCGCCTCGCTGCTGATTGCCTTCGGCTTCTTCTACCCGCGCCAGCGTTTGCGGCTGCGCATCGAGCTTTATCTTCGGCGACTGGCTGACTCCATTTACGTGGCCGGGGCCGAAGTGCTGTTTTATCTGCAGATGGAGTTCGACAAGCTGCTGGTCCTGGCGATCGGCGGACCGCATCTGGCCGGCATCTACGCCATTATCATGCGGCTGGTCGACCTGACGGCCATTCCGATCCGCACCTTCTCGATGATGCTGGTGCAGCGCATGATGCGCGCGCCGGAGCTGCTGTCACGGCTGGCGGTCAAGAGCGGCATTGAAGGAGGCGTTTTCGCGGTCTCGACGCTGGCGCTGTTGACGCTTGGCATCGTGCTGCATTTCTTCCCCAATGCGCTCGGCAAGAACGTCGCCGAGGCCGCTCCTCTGGTGGCGCTGGCGATCTGCGTCCCGGGACTGCGCAATCTGGTCGAATACCAGGCCGAGCTGCTGTTCGCCCGCGGCCAGACGCTGGTGCGGGCGCTCAATCTCGGCCTGCTTGCCGGGCTGAAGGCGGTGCTGCTGACCTATGTGCTGACGACCATCCTCGACACGCCGAACCTGGTGCTGTCGCTCAACGTCGTCTTCCTGCTTCTGTATCTTGCCTCAACGCTGTTCACCTATACGGCGATGCGCAAGCCGGCAAAGCCGGTCTAGGGCGGTTCACCGTTCACAGAAACGCAGAACCACCCCATCTCCCCAGCTTTGACGCAATTGCCGACGGAAAGCCGGCCCGCTTTCAGAATCCGGCCTTTAGTTGAGCCCGATCAGACGGCGGATGCGGCCGATATCGGTGCCTATGAAAGACTGCATGCCGATTGCCACCTGCTCCGGCGCCATGGCGGCGACGAAGCGGCGGAAGTCGTCGTCCGACAGCGCTTGCCCGGTCCAGTGGACGCGGCAGAACTCCTCCGAAGCGTGGAAGTGGCCGGCACCCTCCAGCAGATCGTCGACATAGCGGCCGTAGATCATGCATTCGGAGAACTTGCGCGCCGAGCCGACGACCTCGACCCAGCCACGCGCATGGACCTTCTCGATCTCGCCGCACATGGCCAGCACGGTGTCACGCCGCCACGCGATCAGCGTCGAAATATAGTCATGGACCGATGTCCGGGAGGGGTCGATACCGAGTGCCGCACCGGCGTTGCGCGACCAGATGCGATGCTCCTCATGCCCCTCGTCCGCAAGCACCCCGTCGCGGCGGAACAGCCGTGCCTTGCCCTCGCGCCAGAAGGCGCCGCAGTCGAAAGGTTTGAGGAAGGCGACGTCGGAATCGCAGAAGATCAGGACGTCTTCGCTGGCGTGCGCGGCGATCGCGATACGTCGCAATTGCTGCACGTGCCAGCCGCGCAACGGCTGCGTCTTCAGGCTGAGCCAGACTCGCCGGCGAAACAGGCTGAGCGGATCGTCGAAGGCATGCAGCCAACGCGGCAGCAATTCCCGCTCATCGACGATGCTGCGACGGCCGTTCTCCAACTGACGGAAAAGCTTGATATCGCGATGTTCGACCAGGATATAGTGGTGCGCCGCGCCCGAGACGTGGCGGGCAAGCGTTTCGCATAACAGCCGGCAACGCTCGAAATCCGGCGCATAGCTTGCCGTCACTATTGCCGCCGTCGGTATCTGCCGAAGCGAGCTTGGTTCGATAGCGGCGCCTGGGACGAACCGGCTGTTCAATGGATGTCTCCCGGAGCTTCCGGTGTGCGCGAGAGTTTCTGCCTGACAACGCGCAGCAGGAACAAGGGATTGCCGACCACGTAGCGGCGCCACAACCGACCGGGTTCGACGGCCAACCGAAACAGCCATTCGAGCCGCAACCGGCGCATCCACAAGGGCGCCCGCGGCACCGCGCCGCTGAGGAAATCGAGCAATGCGCCGACGGCGATCGGCAGCGTGCAGTGACGCGCGTCGATATGGTGTGCGATCCACAATTCCTGGCGCGGCACGCCCATGGCGACGAGCAGCACGTCCGGCCGCAATTCTTCGATCCGATCGACTATTCCCGCCTCCTCGGCAGGCGAGAAATAGCCGTCATGGATGACCACGAAGCTGTGTTGCACGGCGAGCGCTGCAAGCTTGGCCGACGCAGCTTCGGCATTGACGCGCGTCGCGCCGAGCAGCCCGACCGTCAGGGGCGTCATCGAGGCCTGCAGGAAGGCGGGGACGAAGTCGGTGCCGTTGAGGTTGTCTGGAAACGGCGCTCCATAAAGAAGTTTCGCCGCCAGATCGACTCCGATGCCGTCGGGCAGGATGAGGAAATCATCGAGCGCGTCGGCAAAGACCGGGTCGGTGGAGGCGAGGTTAGCGTTGTGGGCGTTGAGGAAACTGACCTTGGTGAAGCGCCGCTCGGCAATCAGGCGGTTCAGCAGGCCGACCGCATCGTTCCAGCGGATGGCGAGCACCGGGATACCGAGGATCGTCTTCGAGGTGTCGAGCCCCGACGGGGTGCGGGCGGCATGCATGTTCATGCAAACGCCTCCTGCCTGACCGGCCCGAGCTTTTCGAGGCCGAGCCGGATGGCGGCATCGAGCGCCCTGACCTGCGACCGACGGAAAGCGCTGCCGTCGACATCGTGGATGACAGCTGCCGCGGCCTCCAGGGCCCGGGCAAAATCGGCCGGATCGTCGGTGACGACGCAATTGGCCGGGCGATGATCGATGCCGCGCAGCGAGCGGCTGGTGGCGACGGAGGGCAGGCCGAGTTCGAAGGTCTCGATGGTCTTCAACTGGACGCCGCTGCCGGCGGTGCTGATCAGCGGGATGACGGCAGCACTGCGCACGAAAGCCTGCGCATCCGGCACACGGCCGACGAATTCGACACCGGGATGCTTCGACGTGACGCCCGAAGGCATGCTGCCGGCGATGCGGATGCGGAAACCGGGCCGCAGATGCGGCACCACCTTGCCCAGAAACCAGTCCAGGCCGATACGGTTCGGCTGCCAGGTCCAGGTGCCGATCAGCGCTGCCTCGCAGTCGATGCGGCGCAAAGCTTCCTCGGTCGGCGCCTGCGCTCCCGTCACCAAAGGCAGCACCGCCGAGCGGTCGTCGGAGGCGACACCGAGTGCAGCGCGGTCTTCCTCCGCCAGCGTGAATATGAAGCGCGCGCGGCGGCAGAGACGCTCTTCCATGGTCTCGAGCAACTTCGCCTCGCGGCGAAACAGCAGGCGCTGGAAGAGGCTGCCGGCGGCAGCGGCATTCTCCTGCGCCGAAAGATGCTCGACATTGTGGGCGACGAAGATCGAGGGCCGGTCGGCGAACAGCTTTTCGAAGGCGCCGGCGAACTGCACGGAATTCAGCACATAGCCGTCGAACGGACCGGCGCGTGCGACCGCGGCGAGAACGTCGCTGTCGGGCACTGCGCGCAACTTGACCGAGGCGAAGGTGAGGCCCGAGAGCAGCGCCTTGCCGACCCAGGCCAGCTTTTGTCGTGCAGAGGCATTGTCCGTGCGCACGTCGATCGCACCCAGCACCACGGTGTTTTCGGGGTCGTCTGCGGGCTTTCCTGGCCAGGTGAAGCCGATGACGGTGACGCGCACGCCAGCGCGCCGCAATGCAGCGATGATTGCAGCGTTGGCGATCTCATAGCCCGAGGCAAGAGCGCCGTCGGGCACGATCGATGTGGCGAACAGCAGATGCATCTCACCTATCCTGTGGTGTAGCCGGTAGCAAAGTGCGGTGAACCCTTGATTAAGCGAGCACAATCGACGAGCGAAAGCCGCTGCCAAGCAGGCTTCTCCGTACAAGGTGATTAACGAAACCTTATCACCGTGGTGCTACCAGAACCCAACTCACCATGTGGCTGGACACAGATGATCCCTTTGCCATCGGACAGTTCGGTATCGATCGCGGGGCGCTCGCCCCGGCTTGACGTCGAGGCTGTCGAAGTCGTCGTCACCTTGCCGACCTTCAAGCGGCCCGAGCAGGTGCTGGAAACGCTGGCGTCACTGCGTGCGCAGCAAACCGGCCGGCGCTTTGCCGTCATCGTCATGGAAAATGAAGCCGAAGCGCGTGCCGGCGCCAAGGCGGCGGTGCCGCTGTTCGAGCGCGGTGAGATTTCAGGTCTGGTCATCATCGCGCATCAGCGCGGCAATTGCAGCGCCTACAATGCCGGCTGGCAGACAGCGATCCTGCAATTCCCCAACTTCAGGCATCTGCTGGTCATCGACGATGACGAGATCGCCGATCCGCAATGGCTGGAACGGATGTGCGGGGCAGCCGAAACGCTCGGCGCCGATATCGTCGGCGGTCCGCAGGTGCCCGACTTTGCTGACCCCGCCCATGCGAAATGGGCCGAGCATCCGGTGTTTGCGCCGCCCTACCGGGAAACCGGACGCGTGCCCGCGCTCTATTCGTCCGGTAATCTTTTGGTCGGACGCAACGTTCTGATCGCCATGGGTCCGCCCTTTCTCGATCTGAAATTCAACTTCATGGGCGGCGGTGATTCTGATTTTCTCAGCCGGTCCGCACAGAGAGGCTTCGTGCTGGGCTGGTGCGCCGAGGGACAAGTGCATGAAACCGTTCCGGCCCGGCGCCTCGAGGCCGACTGGATCCGTGCCCGCAGCCTGCGCAACGGCGTGATCTCGACACTGGTCGAAAAGAAGAAACGCGCCGGCACGCCGCTGGCCGGCGCCGTGGTGTTGCTGAAGAGCCTGGCGCTGCTTGCCGCCTCGCCGTTCCGCGGCATGCTCCGGCTGGCGCGGACAGGATCGCCGGCGATCGCCATCTATCCCGTCCATGTGGCGCTGGGCCGCGTGCTGGCCGAATTCGGATATGCCAATGAGCAATACCGCCAGCCTGAGAAAAACTGAGCGCGCGCCGCTCAGCGAAGCGTTCACTCGCGAAGGTGTGGCGACCGCGATCGCAGCACTGCTGTTCACCGTCATCATGGTGTCCTTCCGCCCGTTCCAGCCGGCCGGCGCCGAACTGACCGGCGAAGGTGGCGACATCGTCAACCAGCTTGGCTTCGGCTCGCTCGGCGCCATGTCGATCTTCTCGCTGATGGCTTTCGCCGATCCGCGCGTGGTGCGCTCGCTGCTCAGCCCGTCCTGGGTGCTGATGTTGGGCTTCTTTTTCCTGTCGGTGGTGCTGGCAACCGACCCGCCCACGGCGATGCGTGCCGCCTCGTTCACGCTGATCGGCATTTTGACGATGGCGACGATATTGGTCTTGCCGCGCGACGCCGAGGCTTTCTCAAAGGTCATCATCTTCACCGCCGTCGTGGTCATGGGCCTGTCCTATTTCGGCCTCATCGTGTTTCCGCACGAAGCCATGCACACCGCCGACTCGCAGGAGCCCGAACATGCCGGCCTGTGGCGCGGCGTGTTCACCCACAAGAACATCGCCGGCCCGATCATGGCCTGTTTCAGCTTCGCCGGCCTGTACCTCTACCGGCGCGGGCAGCGGCTTTGGGGGGCGGCGATCTTTTGCGCGGCGATGATCTTCATGCTGCACACCGGCTCCAAGACGACGGCCGGGCTGGTGCCGTTCTCGATCCTGATCGTCGTGCTGCCGAGCCTGATGGGGATGCGGCTTGGCACGCCGGTCCTGTTTGCGCTGGCGATGATTGGCACGGCGGTCGGCACGCTCGGCATCGTCTTCCTGCCGCCGGTGAAGCATCTGGCGGCGATCTATTTCCCCGACCTCACCTATACCGGGCGCACGACGTTGTGGGAGTTCGCCGGCAGTATGCTGGCGAAGAGACCATGGACCGGCTATGGCTATGAAAGCTTCTGGGGCACGCCGCTGCTGCTCAACCAGGACCAGCCCTTCGACCGGCCGTGGGACATCAGAACCATCGTGCACGGCCATGACGGCTATCTCGACATCGCCGTGCTGATGGGCATTCCGGCACTTTGCGTCGCCGTCTACACCTTCCTCATCGCGCCGATGCGCGACTACATGCGCATCCCGCTGCGCAAGGAAAACATCTATCTCGGCGACTTCTTCATGATGGTGGTGCTGTTCACCGCGCTGAACGCCTTCCTCGAAAGCTTCTTCTTCCATCGCGGCGACCCGGTCTGGCTGTTCTTCGTGCTCGGCGTGCTTGGGCTGAGACAGGTGTCGCTGCGGCCCATGGCAGTGCGCGATCCCGATCGCGGCTAGCGGTCTTCTCGTCCGTCCTGACGGGGCTTCCCCACAGAACCGCGAGCGTCTATGTGAAGGCCTTCCTTCGGAGGATTCCATGACGATCAGGCTCATTCTCGCCGGCTGCGGCAATATGGGTTACGCCATGCTCTCGGGCTGGCTGAAATCCGGCAAGCTTCAACCATCGGCGGTCTTCGTGGTCGAGCCCAACGCCGACCTACGCAATCGAGCGGCAGTGCTGGGCTGCGGCGCATCAGCCGATGCCGGCGGCATTCCAGCTGATGCCGTTCCCGATCTCGTCGTCATCGCAGTGAAGCCGCAAGTGATCCGCGACGTGACGGCCGCCTACAAGCGCTTCGGCGACGGCCGCACCACCTTCGTCAGCATCGCTGCCGGGACACCGGCCGCCACTTTCGAAGAAATCCTGGGCAGCCGCGCGCCGATCGTGCGGTGCATGCCCAACACGCCCGCTGCCATCGGCAAGGGCATGATGGTGGTGTTTTCGAACAGGCTGGTCTCCGACGACACCAAGCGTTTCGTTGCCGACCTTTTGTCGTCGAGTGGCGAAGTGGCCACCATTGACGACGAGGGTCTGATGGATGCGGTGACCGCCGTGTCCGGATCGGGGCCGGCCTACATTTTCCATTTCATCGAAGCACTGACCGTGGCCGCCGAGAAGGCTGGCCTGCCGACGGCGACCGCCAAGCTGCTCGCCATGCAGACAGTCTACGGCGCTGCCTCGCTCGCCGCCGAAAGTGGCGAGGAGCCAGGCGTGCTGCGACAGCAGGTGACCAGCCCCAATGGCACGACCGCAGCCGCGCTTGGCGTGCTGATGGGCGAGGACAGGCTAACCAACCTGCTTACAGAGGCAGTCGAGGCAGCGCGGCTGCGATCGATCGAGCTGGGAAAGTGAGCCAACGTCCTGCTACGCGAGATCTGTGTGCGAGAAGTCATTGCCCTTGTAGAGTAGCGCTGAGCTGTGGCTCTTCGCGCAGGCATAAGATAGGCAATCGGCAAGGTTGAGCTGAGCGGGATGCCCACGTCCCTTTGCGTAGTCTGAAAAGGCCTGGATCGCGAGCTTGGCGTCGCCAGCGTCGATCGGCACGATTTCGATTTCAGCCTCGCGAAGAAAAGCCTCTATCGCCGCTTCCGCGATGACGGGTTCGACGGCAAGCATAGTGGAAAGCCGCATCGCCGCTTCAAGTACTACCAGAGGGGAGGTGATCCTGTGGGGTGCTGCCTCGATGCGGTTGCTCCACTCGCCAGCATCCCTTTCTCCTGAAAGAATTGCGACAACCACGGAGGTGTCGACGAACATCAGGGATGTCCCCACATGTCATCGATCTCGTCCTTGCTCACAGGCCGGCCGCCCTTGCCCGCTTTGGCCTTGAAATCGTTCGCAATGGCAGCCAGCCGATCCGCCAGGGGAACGCGCCCGCTTTCCCGCTTCAGCTCGGATTCCAGCGCTTCGATGACCGCTTCGGTCATAGAAATCTTGCGTTTGGCGGCGAGCCGTCGTGCCAGTTCACGAGCTCGCGGGTCCCTGATCTGAAGGTTCATTCGCCGCTCCTCAGCGATTTGTCACTACAACATAGTACATTTGTCATGACGGCGCCATAACGGCCTGCTTGGGTATGATCCTTTCCGAAGACCGGTTCCCATTCCTCGCTAACGCGGACCTTTCAGTTCGGGATCATGCTTTCCCGTACAGCATTTCGTCCTGGAGCCGGCGCAAGGCGAACAGCCGCGTGGTCTGGTCGGGCGCGGCATTGTCGGCGCTCAGCAATTCACCTTTCCGGACCGGCTTCAGCACCTTGCCGCCCTCGAGCAGGCCGACGGGCACGGCGCGTTGGGCGCGAGCGTCACCTACGGTCATGGTCCAGGAGCGATAGCAGGTCTCGCCGATCGCATCGAAGGTTTCGCCGGCGGCGAGATCCCGCTTGGCGACGGCGCACACTTCGGCCACCGGCCTTGGCAGCGGCACCATGTCGGGCTTGCCGAAAAGCACAATGCGGGCGGCGGTCAGCGGCACTTCCAGCGAGGTCAGATGATACGGCCGGAACAGGCTGTAGTAGGGGCCGTGGCCGATATGCAGATCGTCCATGCGCTCGATAATGCGCGGATGCGTCGCCTCGACGATGACGAAGACGCCGGGCGCGACGCCCTTGCCGACCGTGTAGTCGACGACGCCTTTCTTCAACAGGAGCCCGCCGTCCTCCCGCGGGATGAGCACCTTCGCGAGGTCATCGCGATCGGCCTTCGGGCCATGCATGCCGGGGACATCGGGCACCAGCCCGGTGGCGTTGGCGATGGCGCACATCTCGACCATGGTCTTCGAGCCGTCGACGAACTCGACCAGCATGCGCGGGTTCATGTTGCGGCGGATCGCTTGCTCGCGATAGTCGTCCGGCACCGCATCGTGGTTGAGCGGGTTGTTCTTGCCCTTGCCGGCGGAGACGATGGTGTAGCCGAGCGCGGACGCAAATTCGATCAGCTCCATGCAGCTCGACGGCTCGTCACCGGCGCCGACGGAATAGACGACGCCAAGCCGGTCGGCCTGCTGCTTCAGATAACAGCCGATGGTGACGTCGGCCTCGACGTTCATCATCACCAGATGCTTGCCGTGCTCCATCGCCATCAGGTCGAAATCGGCGGCGACGCCCGGCTTGCCGGTGGCGTCGATGACGACGTCGATCAGCGGATTGGTGACCAGCATCTCGTTGGAGGTGATGGCGATCTTGCCGCTTTCGATGGTGCCGGTGACTTTCGATGCGGTGTCGGCTTCGACCGCCATCGCTTCATCGCCATAGGCAATACGGATGGCCTCGCGCGCGGTGTGCGGGCGGCGGGTCGAGACCGCGCAGACCGAAATGCCCTTCATCAGCATGCCTTGCGTCACCAGATCGGTGCCCATCTCGCCCGAGCCGATAACGCCGATGCGCACCGGGCGGCCCTCGGCGGCACGGCTGGCGAGATCGCGGGCAAGCCCGGTCAAGGCGACATTGGTCATGCGGGAGCGTCCATGCTTCTCGATTTGGAGGCGGCAATAGCAGGGAATCGCCCCCTTTTGCCAACGAAACCGCAAGCCGGCGGCAATTTCTCGCTCGTCAATGCAGCGTTAGAACAACCTTCCCACCCATCTCCGAGCCATTGAAACCGGGTTCAGGCCACCCTGACATAGCTCGTCATCCCCGATTTCTGGTGCTCGATGATGTGGCAGTGCAGCAGCCAGTCGCCGAGATTGTCGGCGACGAAGCCCAGGCTCACTTTCTCGTTGGGCTGGATGAGATAGGTGTCCGAAATCAACGGCTGAACCTGGCGCGTCGAGGACGACAACACCTTGAAACTCATGCCGTGCAGATGCATCGGATGGGATTGCGGCGTCAGGTTCTCCATGTCGATGACATAGCTTTTGCCGAGCTTCAGTTCGGCCAATGGCGCGGTTGGATCGGGCGTATCGCCTGGCCACGGCACCTTGTTGATGGCCCAGAAACTGTAGCCAAGCGAACCGCAGATGCCGTCGCTCGGGACGTTTTCCGCCGTGGCGCTGAGCGCCAGCGAAATATGCTGGGCGGCGGTGAGATCCACCTCCGCCACCGGATTGACCTCGAGGGGTGCAACATCACGAATGTCGCGCTTGAGCGAGCTTCCAGTGGCGCGCAGGGTCGCGAGCACCTTGGGCTTGGTGCCCCTGACGTCTCGCAGGCTGACGATCGCGCCCTCGTCGTCGGGCATGCGGATGGCCAGCTCCATGCGCTGGCCGGGTCCAAGCAGCAGAGCATCGGGTGAAAAGCGCTGCGGGACCGGATTGCCGTCAAGCGCCATGACGGTGGCCTCCGCGCCATCGACGAGAAAAGCATAGATCCGCGTGACGTCGGTGATGGCGACCCTGAGCCGCACCAGCCCGCCGGCCGGCGCGTCATATTGGGGCTGATCGAGCCAGTTGGCGGTACGCACGGTGCCGTAGGTGCCGGTTCTTGCGGCATCGCGCGGCCGGAACTGGTCGATGAACTGGCCGTCGTCGCCGAGCCGCCAGTCGCGCAGATTGAGGACCAACTCGGCATCGAATGTCGGATCGCCGGGGTTTTCGACCACGATTAGCCCCGTCAGGCCGTGGCCCATCTGGGTCAGCGTGTTGCAGTGCGGGTGGTACCAGAAGGTGCCGGCGTCGGGCGGCGTAAAGGCGTAGTCGAAATGATCACCGGTATAGACATAGGGCTGGACCAGGAACGGCACGCCATCCATCTTGTTCGGCACGCGAATGCCGTGCCAATGAATCGTCGTCGGATCGTCGATCGCATTGACAAGCCGCGCGGCGAAGGGCTCGCCCTTTTTCATCCTGAGTACCGGCGGCATTCCGGCATTGCCATAAGTCAGCACATCCCTGGTCTGGCCAACATCCATCAGCTTCGCCTGGATTTTGGCCGTCTGCAGCACCACCGGCTCAGGCCCGGTAGCGGCCCAGCCAGCAAACCTGCCCTTGGCCGAGAGCCCTACCCCGCCGGCGCCGGCAATCGCTGCCGCTTTCAAAAGCCTACGGCGTGTGAGGACAGTCATTTGGCGCTCCAACTGCAAAGACGGTTACCCCGAAGGTGTAACCGCCACGCCATGGATCACAAGCCGGCAACCAGAGCAAATTCTGTTGACGGCACAGCGTGAACCAGAGTCAAAATACCTGCGCCTGAGTCCCGTTCACACCGACTGTCAGAGCGAAAAGGCGACAGAGCTTGCCTCCGCTATTCAGCCGCCTCGGCATGGTGCGCCGGAACATAGTTGAGGATGGGTCCGAGCCAGCGCTCGACCTCGGCCAACGGCATGGCCTTGCGGCGTGCATAGTCCTCGACCTGGTCGCGTTCGACCTTGGCGACGCCGAAATAATAACTTTCGGGATGCGACAGGTAGATCCCCGACACAGACGAGCCCGGCCACATCGCATAGCTTTCGGTCAGGCTCACCCCGGCATTGCCCTCGCCGTCGAGCAGCCGGAACAGCGTTGCCTTCTCGGTGTGGTCCGGTTGCGCCGGATAGCCGGGCGCCGGACGGATGCCGCGATAGGGCTCGCCGATCAGTTCGTCCGGCGCCAGCTTCTCGTCTGCCGCGTAGCCCCAGAACTCCTGGCGCACCTTCTCATGCATGCGCTCGGCGTAGGCCTCGGCGAAGCGGTCGGCCAGCGCCTTGACCATGATCGAGGAATAGTCGTCGTTCGCCCGCTCGAACCGTTCGGCGATCGCCACCTCCTCGATGCCGGCGGTGACGATGAAGCCGCCTATATAATCGAGCTTGCCACTGTCCGACGGAGCGACGAAATCCGACAGCGCGACATTGGCCTTGCCGTCGCGCTTGGTCAGTTGCTGGCGCAAGGTGAAGAAGGTCGCCAGTTCCTGTGAGCGCGCTTCTTCCGTGAACAATTTGATGTCGTCGCCGACGGCATTGGCCGGCCAGAAGCCGATGACGCCGCGTGGCGCGAACCATTTTTCGGCAATGATCTTCTTCAGCATTGCCTGCGCATCCTCGAACAGCTGGCGAGCAGCGGGACCCTGCGCCTCGTCTTCCAGGATCTTGGGATAACGGCCCTTCAACTCCCAGGTCTGGAAGAATGGCGTCCAGTCGATGTAGCGCGCGAGTTCGGCGAGGTCCCAGTTTTCAAATACCTTCACGCCTGTGAAGGACGGCTTTGGCGGCTCGTAGCTCGACCAGTCGATCCGGTGCGCGTTGGCTCTCGCCTTGGCCAGCGGCAGCCGCTGCTTGTCGGCCTCGGATCGGGCATGCGCGTCAGCGACTTTCTTGTATTCGGCGCGCACCGCGTCGACATAGCCGCCCTTGGTCTCGTTCGACAGCAAGGACGAGACCACGCCGACCGCCCGGCTGGCGTCGGTGACGTAGACTGTCTGGCCCCTGGTATAGCGCGGATGGATCTTCACCGCCGTGTGCACGCGGCTGGTCGTCGCACCGCCGATCAGCAGAGGGATGTCGAAACCATCGCGCTCCATCTCGGTGGCCATGTGCGCCATCTCGTCGAGCGACGGCGTGATCAGGCCGGACAGGCCGATGATGTCGACGTGATGCTCGCGCGCCGTCTGCAGGATCTTGGCCGCCGGCACCATGACGCCGAGATCGATGATCTCGTAATTGTTGCAGGCGAGAACGACGCCGACGATGTTCTTGCCGATGTCGTGGACATCGCCCTTCACCGTCGCCATCAGGATTCTTCCCGCCGTCTGGCGCTCACCATTGTCGATGCCATTGGCGGCGTTCGCCAGCTTCTCGGCCTCCATGTGCGGCAATAGCCCTGCGACGGCTTGTTTCATCACCCGAGCGGACTTCACCACTTGCGGCAGGAACATTTTTCCCGCGCCGAACAGGTCGCCGACGACATTCATGCCGGCCATCAGCGGGCCTTCGATGACATGCAACGGGCGCTCGGCCGCCAGCCGCGCTTCCTCGGTATCGGCATCGATGAACTCTGTGATGCCGTTGACCAGCGCATGGCTGATCCGCTGCTCGACCGGCAATTCGCGCCAGGCGAGATCGCGCTCCCTGGCCTCCTGGCTCGCCGTGCCCTTGAAGCGTTCGGCGATCTCCAGCATGCGTTCGGTTGCGGTGCCGCCAGCCTTGGGCACGCGGTTGAGCACGACATCTTCGCAGGCCTCGCGCAGTTCCGGTTCGATCGTGTCGTAGACCGCAAGCTGGCCGGCATTGACGATGCCCATGTCCATGCCGCGCTGGATGGCGTGGTAGAGGAACACGGCATGCATGGCCTCGCGCACCGGCTCGTTGCCGCGGAACGAGAAGGAGAGGTTCGACACGCCGCCGGAAATATGGACGTGCGGCAGCGTCGCAGTGATCTCGCCGGTCGCCTCGATGAAGTCGACGCCGTAATTGTCGTGCTCCTCGATGCCGGTGGCGATGGCGAAGACGTTGGGGTCGAAGACGATGTCTTCAGGCGGAAAGCCGGCTTGCTCGGTCAGGAGCTTGTAGGCGCGGGCGCAGATCTCGACCTTGCGCGCTTTGGTATCGGCCTGGCCGTCCTCGTCGAAGGCCATGACGACCACCGCCGCGCCATAGGCGCGCACCAGCCTGGCATGATGCAGGAACGCCTCCTCGCCTTCCTTCATCGAGATGGAGTTGACCAGCGGCTTGCCCTGAACGCATTTCAGGCCGGCCTCGATGATCTCCCATTTCGAACTGTCGACCATCACCGGGACGCGGGCGATGTCCGGCTCGGCGGCGACCAGGTTGAGATAACTGACCATCGCCTTTTTCGAATCGATCAGCCCCTCGTCCATGTTGATGTCGATGATCTGGGCGCCGTTGGCGACCTGGTCGCGCGCCACGTCGAGCGCGGCGACATAGTCGCCTGCCGTGATCAGCTTACGGAACCTGGCCGACCCCGTGACATTGGTCCGCTCGCCGACATTGACGAACGGAATCTCGTCGGTCAGCGTGAACGGCTCCAGCCCGGACAGGCGCATCTTGGGCTCGATCTCGGGAATGGCGCGCGGCGGATATTTCCGCACTGCCTCGGCGATCGCCCGGATGTGATCCGGCGTCGAGCCGCAGCAACCGCCGACGACATTGACCAGCCCCTCGCGGGCGAAATCCTCGATCTGCGCGGCCATGAATTCCGGGCTCTCGTCATACCGGCCGAATTCGTTGGGCAGGCCGGCATTCGGATAGGCGCAGGTGAAAGTGTTGGCGACGTCCGAAATCTCGGCCAGATGCGCGCGCATGGCCTTGGCGCCGAGCGCGCAGTTGAGGCCGATGGTGAACGGGCTGGCGTGACGCACAGAATGCCAGAAGGCCGTCGGCGTCTGGCCGGACAGCGTGCGGCCGGACAGGTCGGTGATGGTGCCGGAGATCATCACCGGCAGGCGCACGCCCTTCTCGATGAAGATCTCGTTGCAGGCGAAGATCGCCGCCTTGGCGTTCAGAGTGTCGAAGATGGTCTCGATCAGGATGATGTCGGCGCCGCCGTCGATCAACCCGCGCAACTGTTCGCCATAGGCGACGCGCAGATCGTCGAAAGTCACTGCGCGATAGCCGGGGTTGTTGACGTCAGGCGACATCGACGCCGTTCGGTTGGTCGGCCCCAGGGCGCCGGCGACGAAACGGCGTTTGCCGTCCTGCTGCTGCGCCCTCAGCGCTGCGCGGCGCACCAGCCGCGCCCCGTCGCGGTTCAACGCATAGACGGCATCCTCCATGCCGTAATCAGCCTGGGCGATAGAGGTCGAGGAGAAGGTGTTGGTCTCGAGGATGTCGGCGCCTGATATGGCGTACTGATAGTGGATTTCCTCGATCGCCCCGGGCTGGGTCAGGATCAAAAGGTCGTTGTTGCCTTGCTGGTGGCAGGCGCAGCCGGCGAAGGCCTCGCCGCGAAACTGGCCCTCGTCGAACCCAAGGCCCTGGATCTGCGTGCCCATGGCGCCGTCGAGGATAAGGATGCGTTCGCGTGCTGCCGCCGTCAGCGCCGCAAGCACTTCCGAACCGTCGGGCTTTGCCGCAACGGGGCCGAACAATGCGTCCAGCGATGCAGAATTCTGCGACATTTTTTATCCCTTTGACGACAAGCCTATTCATGTCACATAAGGATATCTTTATGTCAATATACGACGAACGATCGACGATGTCACGCGCCGTTGCAATCGCCTGGCTCCCGAGGGAAATCGCTGCGTCAGTGCAGTCCGGCCAGCAGGGCTTGTGCCTCGGCGAGATTTTTTCCGAACCATCGCCTTCTCCTTGCGGGCGGCGCCGAGATCGGTCAGCACATCGCAGAGGCTGTCAAGTCCGGGGGCTAGCGGTGTCCTTGTAGCGAGCTATCTCCGGATGCCGGCTGGCTTTCAAGCGGCGACCGGATAGTGTTCGGCAAAGAGGGTCGTCACCATCCGCGATGGTTTCGGCCTGGAGCATGATCCCGAAAAGTGGAATCCGGGTTTCGCTGGAGGTCATGCTCAAGCAAGAAGCCAGAGCCTTCAGGGGAGGTTGCTATGACAGAGTTCACACCAAAGTTCGATCTGGCCGGAAAGGTAGCGCTGGTCACCGGCGCCTCGCGCGGCATCGGCCGCGCCTGTGCGCTCGCCTGTGCCGGGTCGGGGGCCGACATGATCGTCGGCGTGCGCAGCAAGGCCGACGGGGCGGAACTGGTCGCCGAGATCGAGAGCTTGGGCAGGCGGGCGCTTGCCGTGCAGATGGATTTGACTGACCTCGCCACGGTGCGAAAGGCCGTCGCCGAGGCGCACACCGCCTTCGGCCGCATCGACGTGCTGGTCAACAATGTCGGGCTTGGGCCGGAAAACCTGGCCGAAAACGTCACCGAGGAGGATTTCGACCTGACGGTGAACGTCAACCTCAAGGGCACGTTCTTCACCACCCAGGCGGTCGGAAGGCTGATGATCGCGCAGAAATCCGGGCGCATCATCAACATCAGCTCGCAGGCCGGCACGGTGACGCTGAAGGGCGAGGCGATCTACTGCATGAGCAAGGCAGCGATCAACCATTTGACGCGCTGCCTGGCCGCCGAATGGGCCCAGCACAAGATCGCCGTCAACAGCGTGGCGCCGACTTTCATCTGGACCGACGGCACGCGGCCGTCCCTCGCCGAGCCGGACTTTCACGCCCATGTGCTCGGGCACATACCGCTCGGCCGCATCGGCGATCCGATCGATGTCGCAGGAACCGTCGTGTTCCTGGCCTCGCCCGCAGCCTCGATGATCACCGGCGCCAATATTCTGGTCGATGGCGGCTGGTCAGTGGCGTAAGATCGCGGGTTGTGAGCGAAATCAAAAAGGGCGCAATCGAAGGTGTCGCTCGTTCAGTCCGTCCTTTTTGCGTGAGATGCGCGTATACTTTTCGAAAGGAAGGAAGGCGGCATGTCCATCAATCGCAAGCTCAAAGAGGCGGGCAACTTCACGCCGTCCGAGATGGGACTTCTTGGGCGGGTCTTCGACCAGGCAAAGCGCGAGGGCGACTCTGATGCCAGCCGAGAAGCGCTGGCCTCCCGCATCATCGCCAACTATATGGCCGGCATCACCGACGAGGCCGAGCTCCTCGCCTTGTCACGGCAGCCGCTTGGTCGATGACGCGGCACTGTGAATTCGGGACCTTCCGACGTCCGCGTCTTCCACTTCGAGCCGTCTTCCGGTTTGATCCCGTAGCGTTTGGCCAGTGTCCTCAGGCTCTCTTGACTATGTTGTATCGCTCGGTATCGCTCGGCGGATCGCCTATGTCGTCGTGGCGCTCCCATGAAGAACTTGGCCCATAGCACATCCGTTGATTAGGACGACAATGATGCCCGATCAAAGCCAGGGATCGAACAGCTGGCATAGATCGGGCGCATGCCGGCAGCGCCTCGAACCGGCTACAGGCAAGACCTTCAGGATGACACGCCGACCGCACCTCAACGGTTCAGTTCGCCGGCCGCCGCAATCACTTCGGACACTATTTCGAGCACATCGTTGTCTGTCGTCCGGTGATTGACGAAGCATGCCCGCAAGACGAACTGGTTGCGGACCGTCGCGTTCGAGAGATACACGCGCCCGCGATCACGCCTATCGGGGTCGGCGGTTCACAGCGTCACGGAAAGGATATTGCCAAGGGCGTTCATGACGAGTTCACGGCTATGCTGCACATGCCGCAGGGCCGCATCCTCCGATGCCTTGGGGTCTCCTGCCACAAGCGCGTCGATCAATTCCTCATGCTGTTGTCGTTGAAGCTCATGGTCCAGCAGCAGACGCTGCCGATCTCGGTTGGAGAACAATCCGATGTGAAGCAATCGTTGCATTTCATCGAGCAAAGACTCAATGACCCGGACCATCCGCTCGTTTCCGGACGCCCGGGCGATCGCAACGTGAAAGTCTCTGTTGTTTCTCAGGAATTGCAGATCGTCTGGCGCACTGTCCCGAAGGAAGGGGCCGGCCCCCAGCGTGCGAAGCATCTTCTCATCGACATGCCCTGCGGCTGCCCGTGCCGCGGCAGGTTCGAGAAGTACCCTAAGGTCGAAGACGTCGTTCGCCGTCCTGCCACTGACCGGAGCAATGATGTAGCCGCGTCGCGGGACAGTGTTGACCAGCCCTTCCTGGCTAAGTCTCGACAGAGCTGAGCGTATGGGTGCCAGACCGAGTCCATAGTGGCTGGCCAGCCCCGCTTCGGTGGCGTCAGCCCCGGGCTTCAATCTACACAGGATCACGTCGTTTTTGATTAGGTCGTAGGCCTCGTCAGTCAGACGTCGCCGCGCCGGCAATGCGAAAATACCTTCGTTGTTCATCGTTCAACCGTGGTTGGCCGCAGTGGAGCCCGTCGATCGGACACACTTGACACATTCGGTCGTTAGGCGCTAGAAGAAATATCGGTGAAATGTTACCAAAATTTCATCTTTGACCCAAGTCATCGACATGGTCGGAGAGATGAAAGACGTCCCGACTGCCGGTCCTGAAAACGGTACAGATGTTCGACACGGTGGTGCCGCGACGATTTCGGACGCTGATATCTTGTGCCGGCTTACTGCCTCCGAGCTTGCTGGCCTCTATCTGAAGAGACAGGCATCCCCTGTCGAGGTCGTCCAGGCCGTGCTCACCAGAGGGGCGAGCATCAACGCACGGTTCAATGCCTTTGCCTTCCTGGATGATGAGGGGGCGATAGCCGCCGCCAAAGCATCCGAGCGCAGATGGCTAGACGGGGCGGCGCTTGGCCCCCTCGACGGAATTCCAGCTACGATCAAGGATTTGATGACGGTCAAGAACTGGCCCACCCGCTTTGTCAGTGGGGTAACTGCTGGTGCGCGTTCTCAAGCTGATGCGCCTTCCGTCGCAGCACTGCGAGCGAAAGGCGTCTTGTTGGTAGGGGCGACTACAACGCCTGAGTTCGGCTGGAAGGCAGTCACCGATAGTCCGATGTTCGGAGCGACGTCGAACCCATGGAACCCGGCGTTGACATGCGGCGGATCGTCGGGAGGCGCGGCTGTTGCCGCGCGCACCGGTTGTGGGAACCTGCATCTCGGCACGGACGGGGGTGGATCGGTGCGGATACCTGCCGCCTTCACCGGGGTAGTCGGCCACAAGCCGAGCTTTGGTCGAGTGCCATATTATCCGCCGAGCGCGTTCGGCACTCTCGGTCACCTAGGGCCGATCGCTCGCACGGTCGAGGATGCCACGCTGATGCTCGACGCCATGACGGTCCGCGACGCCCGGGACTGGAACCAGCCTGCAATAGAATTTGCATCTGCGGTGCTCAGCCGGCAGCGGGAATGGCGGGGTTTGCGGATCGGCCTGTGGTCAACACCGATCGCTGGCGAAGTCGCCCCAGAAATCCTCGCTGCAGTCGTTCGCGTCGCCCGCCTGCTGGAGGAGGCGGGCGCAGCAGTCGAGCCGATCAACCTGCCGGGTGGAAACATATTGGCGACGTTCAACATCCTCTGGTCTGCAGGTGCGGCAAACAGGGTGTCCAAGATCGCCGAGAAAGACCGGTTTCAAATGGACCCGGGTTTGCTTCGAGCAGCGGAAATCGGTGGACGATTCTCAGCATCTGAGTACGCGGAAGCGTTGTTACACCGTTCGGCCTTCGGCGCCGAAATGGATCAGCTTCTCAGGATCTACGATTTGGTGATCTCGCCGACCACGCCGGTCGCGGCGTTTCCGCTCATGCACGATGTCCCGCCTGGATCCGTTTATCAGGAATGGACCGAGTGGGCATGCTTCAACTTTCCCATAAACCTCAGTCAGCAGCCCGCATGCTCTGTGCCAATTGGTCTAACAAATAGAGGACTTCCGATCGGGTTTCAGATTGTCGGCGCAAGGGGAGCCGATGCGGACGTATTGAGCGCGGCCATGCAGGTGATGGAACTTGTCGGGTGGATGGACAGTCCTTCTCAGTCGAGCGGGAGGAAAAAGACATGAACTCAAAAACGATCACTTGTATCGAAGATCTCCGGCAGCTTCATAAGAAAAGGGTGCCAAAAGCATTTTTCGACTATGTCGACCGCGGTTCGTATAGCGAGCAGACTTTGCATGCGAATCGAGCGGATTTCGAAAACATCAAATTACGGCAGCGGGTCCTCGTCGACGTATCCAAGAGGAGCACGTCTACCGTGCTCCTGGGCGAGGCAATTTCAATGCCGCTGGTTCTGGCGCCTGTCGGCTTGGGAGGGCTTCAATATGCCGATGGAGAGATCCACGCGTGTCGCGCGGCGCAGGCGGCGGGCATCCCCTATACGTTATCAATCATGTCCATCTGCTCGATGGAGGATGTTGCAGGTGCTGTCAAAAAGCCCTTCTGGTTTCAGCTGAGTTTGTTAAAGGACCGCGGCTTCGTCAAATCGCTCGTAGAACGCGCGATTGCCGTGAAATGCGACGCAATTGTCTTGACGGTAGACTTGCCGGTGTTGGCGCAACGCCATGCCGATATCAAGAACGGCATGGCGGTGCCGCCGAGGTGGACTTTCGGCAAATTCGTCGACTTTGCGAGCAAGCCGGCATGGGTTTCCAGCGTAATGCGCAGCAAGAGGAAAACGTTCGGGAATCTCGCCGGACAATCCGGCAACTCGAAAATGGAATCGCTTGCTGCCTGGATGAGTGAGCAATTCAATACGAGCCCAACTTTGAAGGACGTGGAGTGGGTTCGAAGCATATGGCCTGGAAAACTGATCATTAAAGGCATCGGGGACGCCAGGGATGCACGTGACGTAGCGAAAATTGGGGCGCATGGCCTAGTGGTTTCGAACCATGGGGGACGTCAACTTGACGGCGGCAGGTCAACGATCTCTGTGCTGCCCGAAATTGCGGATGCGGTGGGGGCCGATCTCGAGGTTCTGGTAGATGGAGGCGTTCGCTCCGGCCAAGACGTCATGCGAGCGTTGGCTCTTGGGGCAAAGGCGTGCATGATCGGCCGGGCCTATGTTCACGGTCTGGGTGCTGCCGGCGAACAAGGCGTCGCCAAGGCCATCGATCTCATCCGTAAAGAATTCGAAGTGACAATGGGCCTGACCGGGGTTGTCCGCGTTGATGAAATAGATCGCCGAATACTGGCCTAGTTGGCTGTAACGAAAGCGAACAGGCCGGTCCGTTGCCGCCGGGCAAAAGATGCTAGAGGACTAGGCGCTGCATGATACGCTTTCGCTAGCATAACCCTTTGGCGCTGAGGCCGCTCCTGATCTCGGCAACCGAGCGAAGCTGCCGCCCGGCGTCGAAATTTCCGGGATCAAGCCAGGCCTCAAAAGCTGAGCGATGGGCTGGCCATTCGCTGGAAAGCATCGAATAGACGCAGATGTCGCAAGGTTTGCCCTTCAGGAACAGGCCCTGGCGCAGCGTGCCCTCATAGACGAAGCCGAGCCGATCGGCCGCCTTGCGCGAGCGCAGGTTGGTCGAGGTGCAGGTCCATTCGAGGCGCCGGTAGCCAAGATCGTCGAAGACATGGCGCAGGATCAGGTAGAGCGCCTCGGTGGCGAGCCGTGTGCGTTGCAGCGGCGGCGTGTAGAGCACATAGCCGAGCTCGACGACATGATGGGCGGGTCTCGCCTCCATCAGACAGAGCCACCCCAGCGGCTTGTCGTCGAGGCCGGCGACGGCAAAGAAGGCACGTTTCTTGTCGGCCACCAGTTCGGCGACGTGGTCGGCGAAACATTGCTCGCTGGCGAACGGGCCAACCTTCATGTCGACCCAGGTGGCATTCGTGTGCTCGTCATGCGACAGCGGGTAGAGACAGGATGCGTCGCGCCCGGCGTCGAGCGGGCGCAGGCGACCCGAGCGGCCGACCAGCACGACGGCGGCGGGAACCGGAGCGTCGCCCGGCGGGATCTCACCCGGTTTCAGATCTGATGACATGGTCGCCCCGATGCGCTGGCTAGTTCCAGTATCGGAATACCCTGCCCATTCTGTTCGGCATCATGAAGATCTCCTCGGCGCGGCGAAACCCGGCATCCCGCCCCATGCCGAGCCAAGTGTCGGCGGTTTCAGGGAAATCGGCCAGAAGCATATGCCGTTCCATGGAAGCGAATTCCTCGTCGGAAACGGCCGACCATTTGTCTCGCAGCAACGAGAAGCGGGCGAGCCAGGCGGCGCGATCTTCTCCCTCGAACAGGGCCGGCTCCCAGATGACGAACTGGCCCACGCCGCCCAAGGCCCTGCGGGCGTGCCGCATCAGCTTCGCCTTGCCCTCGGTCGCTAGATGGTGCAGCGACATGCCGATCCAGATTACGTCGACGGGTTCCGACCAGTTCGCCATCGCTTGCGCGAAATCGCCGCAGCGCAGCTCGACCGGGCATGGGAGCCCTTCGAGTGCGCGAGCGGCAAGCGCTAGCGACGCTTCCGACAGGTCGATGCCGACATAGCCGCCGATCGCGGACATCTTCAGCATCGCGGCAGAGGCAGCGGCATCGCCGCACGCCACGTCAAGGAATCGAAACGACCCTGGTGCATGCTCGACGAGCAGATCGCGCAGGAGCCCGTAGACCTCGCGGTGGAACATGAGGTTTGTGGCCACGATCCTGCGGTACGTCTCGAGCTCCTTGTTGAACATGTCCTGTGGGCCGGTAGCCTCGTTAACGGTCGCCACCGGCATGCTCTCGCTCGACGAACTGGCCATGATATCCTCCCAAGGGACGTTGAAGCGGCACCGCTAGTGGGCGGCACCCGCTGCGTAGAGATGCAGGGCGCGGAAGACCGCCGTGTGGCCGGGGGTCGCAACACCGAACCTGATGCCCAATTCGTGCATGCGCCCGGACAGCCACGCGACCTCGATTGGCTTGCCCCTTTCGAGGTCGTTGGCCATCGACGATTTTACGTGCGGTGGGAATGCGGTCCATCTGGTCACAACGCGCCCTTCGAACCCCTCGGCCATAGGATGACCGGCCGCGGCCGCGACCGCCATCCCCTCGTCGCGCAGTTGCTCGATGAAGATACGAGCCTCGGGGTCGTCGAGGATCGGACCGATCCCGGAGCGCATGAGCGACGTCCCTCCGGAAAAGGCCGCGAGTGTCACGAACTTCTCCCACAGCACATTGTCGATGTCGGCAACCGGCTTCAGCTCAAGCCCAAGAGCACGATCGCAGAGCGCCTGAAGGTCCTTGATGAGAGGCTCGCGGTGCCCGCCGACCAGGATGTGACGCAGCCCGCCAGCGTGGACGACTTCTCCCGGCTGTTTGATGAATGCGGACAAGTAGGTGGCGCCGCCAATCACCTGGTCGCCGGGAACATGGCGGCCTAGGATCTCGACGCTGTCGATGCCGTTCTGCAACGTCACGACACGCGTATTCCTGCCGATGAGCGGTCCGAGCGCGGCGGCGGCCTTCTCGCTGTCGTAGAGCTTGACCGCAAAAATCACGAGATCGACGGGACCGATGTCGGCCGGCGCGTCGCTCGCGGACACATTGGGGAGAAAGACGTTGCCGATATCGCTTTGAATTCGCAGGCCGTCCCGGCGCATTGCCTGCAAGTGGGCACCTCGAGCGATGAAGCTGACGTCGCCCCCCGCCTCGGCGAGCCTTGCGCCGAGATAGCCGCCGATGCCGCCCGCCCCGATCATTGCGATCCGCATGCGTCCCCCTCGACATCAGCTGCCGCCATGGGCCGAGCGAAGCTGGAACGGCATCCGCCGGCCCGATGTCTATTAGCATTTACTTGAATACAAGGCCAGCCGACGGGGTTCGAGTGCGAGGGCAAGCGATCACGACGGGTCCTCGGCTACTTCACCGCCCGTCACGCCGGCAATCCGGCCTTGATGAGCCCTTCACGGAGAAGCTCCCGGTCTTCGGCGTGTTCAAGGAGGACGCTCTCGCGCATGTATTCAACGGTAGAGAAATCAGGCTGCAAGCGCAGGACCTCCGCCACTGCTGCCTGTGCCGCTTCGGTCCGTTCGAGCTGGGCGTAGCAGGCCGCCAGCCGTGCACTCGACCACGAGCTTGGCAGGGGCATTTTTTTGAACGCCTGAGCGGCCTCTGCAAAGCGCCGAAGCGAATAAAGGGCGATGCCAAAGTGAACATCGTACCAGCGAAAGTGTAGTGGGTTCAGGCGACCAGCAGCTTCCAAGCAAACCAGTGCTTCTTCCGGCCTGCCACGAAAGGCCAGCAAGCGGCCCTTCATGATCAGTCCGTCTGCATCATTGGGATTGAGGTCGAATGCCCGGCGGAGATGTTGCTCGGCCATGTCGTATTCACGACGGTAGAGACAGATGGTCGACAGTATGCGGTGGCAGCGGCTCTCCAGAGGGTCGAGTGCGATCGCGTGCTTTGCCTCGTTGAACGCCGCGTCCAGCACCTCGGTCGGTGCGGCGGCGTGACCGTTCTGTGCCACCTTCACGAATGCACGATACGAATGCGCCACGGCATACCGCGCGTCGAGGGCCACCGCCTTCTCGAACATCTCAAGCGCTTGCCGATTGGCATCCGTGTCACTCCGAAAGTGGGCCATGCCCCGCAGCAAGCAGTCGTAGGCGGCAAGGCTGGTTGTCGGCTTCCGGAGCGATTGCTGAAGTCTCGCATCTTCAATTCGCCCAACCAGCGTCGACACAATGGTCTGCGCAACTTCGTCCTGCACCGTGAAGACGTCGTCGAGGCCGCGGTCATAGCGTTCGGCCCAAAGATGCGCGCCGGTCACCGCCTCGATGAGTTGCGCAGTGATCCGCACGCGCGCTCCGGCGCGCCGCACGCTGCCTTCGAGAAGATAGGACACCCCAAGCCGCCGGCCGATCTCGGCAAGGTCGATCGACTTGCCGCGAAAGGCGAAGGAGGAGTTACGGGCAATCACGAACAGCGAGCGGAAGTGCGTCAGCCCGGTGACGATGTCTTCGGTGATGCCGTCGCTGAAGTACGTCTCCTCCGGCTGCCCGCTCAGATTGTCGAACGGAAGCACTGCGATTGAGGGTCTGTCGGGCAAAGATAGCGGCGCACCGGCGGCAGGCGGTGCCGATCCCTTGGACCAGCACCAAACGCGGACCGGCTGCGCGATGTTCTTTAGCTTGCGCTCGCCGGTGTCTTCAAAGGCGAAGTCAGTCTTGCCGGCCAGCTGCTTCTGCACCGCATCGGCAATGCAAATGCCCCCAGGCTCCGCCAGTGCCTCAAGCCGTGCCGCGATGTTGACACCATCCCCGAGCAGGTCGCCGTCCTCTACGACAACGTCACCGACGTTGATGCCGATGCGGAACACGATGCGGCTCTCGGGCGGGACCTCCCGCTGATGCTCCGCCGTCCCTTCCTGCATTGCGACGGCACAGGCCACGGCCTCAACAACGGAGCCAAACTCAACGATGGCGCCGTCGCCCATTAGTTTGGCAACACGGCCCCTATGGTCTGCGATCAGCGGGTCTACCACTTGGGCGCGAAGGGTCCTGATCGACGCGAGTGTACGGGCCTCATCTGCTTCGATCAGGCGTGAATAGGCCACGATGTCGGCGGCCATGATCGCGGCGAGCCGCCGCTCCACCCGAACAACTGGCATAAGATGCCTTCCAATACATCGCTAAGCGAACGCCCAATCTTCGCAGCTTCAAGTACGACCCGCAATCCGAACGGCAATGGCTTCAAGGTAGCCGCTATGCGGCTGGCTACGGTTGAGATTAGACCAAAATATCGAGTTGAACCGCACCCATAAAAACCCTGGCCTCGTCCCAGGGTTTCGCTTCAAGGATATGAGCGAGGCCGCCGTTCCCCTCGCCAGCGGGCTTCGATCGCCCGTTCACGGCAGAGTGGCGGTCAGGCCATCTTTGCCATTATCTTGGCCATATCCGCGGCGTCGAACGCCCTCAATGTCTGGGTTCTGATGTTGCCTAGCGATGCGATCGACAGGGCTAGCGCGGTCGCAGCAATGTCGTCGTCGGCTTCGGCAATCGCCACGACATCATGCTGGCCAAGCGTCCACAACAGGGTGTGAACCTTGATGCCGTTCTTGCTGGCCATCGCCTTGAAGGCTTCGGCACGCTTCTGGGTATCCTTTATGCTCCTGATACCTTGATCTGTGAAATTTGACAGCAATACGTAGTAAGCCATTTTTTCCTCCCATTGTGGGAGCGGGCGGGCACTCACGGCGCGTCCGCCGTCTCCCGCAACGACGATACCACGAGTCAGGTGCGCGAACCACTTGCGTCAAGGATCATAGCCGTCAGGCTAGCCCACCGACGGAGAAAAGCTGCAAGCTCCCGGGAAGCCCGGCAAGTTCCGTATCGCCGCGCTCTTCAAACATCAGGCCGGAGCCAACCACGAGATCACGAACCGTCCGCGAGGCAATGATCTCGCCTGGCCGCGCATGATCGAGCAGCCGCGATGACAGCTCGATCGCCATCCCGGTGAAGTCATCGCCGCGCTCCTCGCATTCGCCGGTATGGACTGCCGAGCGGACATCGAGACCGGATTGCTTCAGGCGTTGACGGATCGCGATCGCGCACTGGATCGATCGCGTCGGGCCTTGGAACACGGCGACAAATCCGCTTGCCGTGCGTCTGATCCGCCTGCCTTCGGCGCCGAGCAGATCGCTACGGATCTCTTCGGCGTGTCGCTCAATCAGATCCGTGCCGGCAATAGAGGAACTGCCTTCTATCTCTACGGACAGCACCGACACCAGGAGCCGCTTGCCCGGCACCGCCGGCAAAGCGCCGGTGACAAAAGCCTGGATCTCGTCCACGAGGCGATCGGAATTCTCCCCCCAGATCACGTGGTCCCGGCCGGCAAGCTCGATGTATCGGGCACCTTCAATATGCGTTGCCAGGTAGCGTCCTTCTTCCCGCTTTACCCAGCGGTCGCCCGTCGTCTGAGCGATGAGCGTCGGAACGTGAATGGCCGGCAGAATGTCGCGAACGTCGATTTCGGTTCCCCAGCGCCAGAGCGCTATGGCGTCGGCGGGAGAGGCTGAATTCCTGAGGTAGGCGGCGAACCATTCTCTCTCGAAACTGTCGTTCATCAGGCTGGGCGCGGCGTTGCTCATGTCCGCCGGCTCTCCCCACTCTCTCTCGACGACTGTTAGATCTTGTTCCACCTGCTCGCTTGTTCTAGCCCAGGGATAATCCTTCGACCATCTGCCGCTGGCATAGGCTCCGTTGAGCACGAGCGCCGCCGTGCGCTCGGGATAGGTCGCCGCGAACAACATGCACATGGGGCCGCCCTCGGAGCTGCCGAACAGAACCGTGCGCTTCGAGCCGACCGCATCCAGCACTGCCCGCACGTCCTCCATCCGCTCTTCCATCGTCGGCAGACCGACATTGCGGTCGGACAGCCCCGTGCCGCGCTTATCCATACGGATCAGGCGGCAGAAGCTGCCGAGGCGCTGGAGCACATTCGCCAGCCGCTGCGACGACCAGGAAAGGTCGAGGTTGGAGACCCATCCGGGTACATAGATCAGGTCGATCGGCCCGTCGCCGGTCACCTGATAAGCGATGTTGATCCCCGCCGATTTGACGTAGTGCGTCGGCGGGCTGATGGGCTGGCCAGAGAAATCCGGACGCCTATCGGCTTGGGATCGCGTCTGTTGCGGAGGTGAAACTCCGGGCGCTGGAAAAGCCGAGTCCGGTGTGATGCGGCGCGCCCGAAGGTCGTCATACAGCTTTCGGGTTTCGGGCTCGGGCCGCAAGTCGAGCTGTCGCTGCAGGGCAGCGCGGCAGCGCTCATATTGCTTCAGGGCGAGGTTGACGCGACCCTGGGCCGCATAGGCCCGCATCAAGGCGCGGTGAATGTCTTCCCGTAGGGGTTCAAAAGCCAGCAAGCGCGTAGCCGCCCGCACGCATGATGCAAGATCGCTTGTCGCGGAATGGTGTGCGACGAGCTTCTCCAGCACAGCTATGGAGATTGCCCTCAATCGCTCGCGCTCGAACCTCAGCCAGTCTTCGAACGGCTCCTCCTTGAGATCGAAGCCGTCGAGGAGGTCGCCACGATAGACAGCAAGCGCCTGCTCGAGCTGCTCGGGGGCGGAGCCAGCAGCCAGCGCCTCGAACCGCGCGACATCGAAATCGAGATCGTCGAGATTGAGGCTGATAGTGTCGCCCTCGGTGAGGAACCTCCCGCCCCCTGATGCGTGAGTGGCCTTCCTGACGGCAGACAAGGCCTGCCGCAGGTTCGTCCGGGCCTGGGACTCGCTGTTGCAACCCCACAAAAGCGAAGCGAGTTTCTCGCGCGATTGCGAGCGTCCGGACTGGAGGGCCAGGTAAGCTATCATGGCACGCGCCTTGCGGCCGAGGAGCGGAACCGTCGCTGCATCGCTGGCAAAATCGAAACCACCGAGCAGACAGAGATGCGTCATCGAATCCGCCACAGCCATAGCTCCCACCGGCAATCATTTCCCCTACCTGCCCCTATTTCAATCGCGATTTTGCCGGCGTGACGCTTTTCACGCATTCATCACGCTGGTTCCAACGCATTTCTCACGGGCGGCGCAGGAGATTGCCCGGACGAGGCAGCCCTTGTCTCAGGAGGAGGATGCTATGCAGCACCCGAACGAGTGGCCCATCTGGCATCATGATCCCGGGCAGAACCCGCGGCTGTGGAATGCGATTGCGCCGCAACGCCACGAAATTGCACTCGCGCGCTATCTTGAGAAGCAGCGGGCTGGCCGAGAATCAATGGTCCGCTCGTTCGATCTCCGGACCCCGACGGCGCATGCATTTGTGCTGATAGCCGATGCCGGGAGGGATTTTGTCAAGCGCTTGGTCGCTCCCGTCGGAGCGCCCAGAACTCACCGTCGCTAACCGGGTCAGCATCATTCAGCGGTCCAGCGATCCCACGCCGGAGCTGTGCAACAACGCGCTCATGATGATGAGCAGCGACAGCGCCTGGCAGTGCCTCCAGAGCCGTCCTATGACCAGGCCCAAGGCGTGTCCGCAGCTCTGTCTTGCCCACAAAAAAGGCCGGAGGTCCTTGGGATCACAAGCCTGGTGGACAGCGGCCGTCTCGATTTCCGTCTTGTGACGTCATTTGTAACGTCAGGATTGACGGAACGCACAGCGCGCCAAAGGCTTCAGCGATTTCAACGGGATGGACTGGTGCTGCGAGAGAGGATTGAACTCTCGACCTCTCCCTTACCAAGGGAGTGCTCTACCACTGAGCTACCGCAGCCGCCGATGGCGGGGCTTCTGCCATATCGAACCGGCAAGCGCAAGGCCAAGTGCAACGCTTCTGTGAAAGCCTTTGCCGGATCGCTTTTGATGACATGGCGGCGCCACAATGTTGGCTATCCCTGAATAGCGGGCTGGCTGGTCGCCGGCCGGGGCGGGACAATGAACGACAAGACAATTCCACTGAAAAAGGATGGTCCGGCGAAAAAGGGCGGCACGAACCGCAAGGACAGGCTCGCGGAGCAATTGCGCGCCAATCTGCAGAAACGCAAGGCGCAGTCGCGCTCGCGGCGTATCGGCGAAGCCGACCAACGACCGGACGGGCTCGGCTCGGCGAAGGAAATGCAAAAAGATTAACTCAAATCGGCCACTCTTGGTTCAGATATCAGGAAATCCTATTTCTTGAACCAGGCCGGCCAATGGTCTAGAGGGGCCGATACTCAACCGATTGAACCGGCTTTTTTGGCCGAGAGGGACGTTCTCCATGGATCGCATCAGAATTGTCGGCGGCAACAAGCTTGCCGGAAGCATTCCGATCTCGGGCGCCAAAAACGCCGCACTTCCCCTGATGATCGCCTCGCTCCTGACCGACGACACGCTGACGCTGGAAAACGTGCCGCATCTGGCCGATGTCGAGCAGCTGATCCGCATCCTCGGCAATCACGGCGTCGACTATTCGGTCAATGGTCGCCGCGAGAAGCAGAATGAGGGCTATTCGCGCACCATCAATTTCTCGGCCCGCAACATCGTCGACACCACCGCCCCTTACGAGCTGGTGTCGAAGATGCGGGCGTCGTTCTGGGTGATCGGGCCGCTGCTGGCGCGCATGGGCGAGGCCAAGGTGTCGCTGCCGGGCGGTTGCGCCATCGGCACGCGCCCGGTCGATCTTTTCCTCGAAGGCCTGCAGGTGCTGGGCGCCGATATCGACGTCGACACCGGCTACGTCATCGCCAAGACCCGGAATGGTCGCCTCGTCGGCAACCGCTACGCGTTCCCGAAGGTCTCGGTCGGCGCCACCCATGTGCTGATGATGGCGGCGTCGCTGGCCAAGGGCGAGACGGTGCTTGAAAACGCCGCCTGCGAGCCCGAGATCGTCAACCTCGCCGAGTGCCTCAATGCCATGGGCGCGAAGATTTCCGGCGCCGGCACGCCAACCATCATCATCGATGGCGTCGAATCGCTGTCGGGCGCCCGCGTGCGCGTCATTCCCGATCGCATCGAGACCGGCACCTATGCCATGGCCGTCGCCATGACCGGCGGCGACGTGGTGCTCGAAGGCGCGCGACCCGAGCTGCTGCAGACCGCGCTCGACGTGATTTCGCAGACCGGCGCCGAGATCACGCCGACCAATTCCGGCATTCGCGTCAGGCGCAACGGCGCCGGCATTTCGCCGGTCGACGTGACGACGGCGCCATTCCCGGCCTTCCCGACCGATCTGCAGGCGCAGTTCATGGGCCTGATGACCATGGCCAAGGGCAAGTCGCGCATCACCGAGACGATCTTCGAAAACCGCTTCATGCATGTGCAGGAGCTGGCCCGGCTCGGCGCCCACATCACGCTTTCGGGCCAGACGGCGATCGTCGACGGCGTGCCGAAGCTGAAGGGCGCGCCGGTCATGGCGACCGATCTTCGCGCCTCCGTGTCGCTGGTCATCGCCGGCCTGGCAGCCGAAGGCGAGACCACGGTCAACCGCGTCTACCATCTCGACCGCGGCTTCGAGCGACTGGAGGAAAAGCTTTCCAATTGCGGCGCGGTGATCGAGCGGATTTCGGCGTAGCCAATCGCCACGCCTCGCGGCGCGGTTGCGCGGACGGGAAAGACCCGCCTGGAGCCTGTTTTATCTCGATTAAGGTCGAGATGAGGCTCCAGATTCCTGTCTGAGCATGATCTTTTGCGAAAACCGGTTTCCACTTTTCGGGATCATGCTCTAACAGAAGGCTGAACAATCAACCTTCAGGTGCGAAATCCGCATGACCGCCCTTAAGCTTATCGCACTCGACGACCAGGATCTGAGCATCGTTTCGGCCCATGTCCAGGATGCCGTGATGAAGGTTTCGGACCTCGAATTCCTGCCTTCGGCCAAGCGTTTCGTGCTGACCATGAACCGCTTTGTCTGGGAGGCCAAATCCAGCCTGTTTCGCCAGCACAATGAGCGGCGGCAGGCCGTGCTGCATTTCGACCGCGTGCTCGGCGCCAAGACCAATGGCATTGCTCGAGACAAGCCAGCCGAGGTCCTGTCGCTTTTGGCGATCAGTTTCATCGAGATCAGCAAGCCGGCCGGCATCGTCGAGCTGATCTTTTCGGGCGGCGGCACCATCATGCTCGATGTCGAGTGCATCGAGGCCCGCCTTGCCGACATCGGCGGCGCGTGGGAAGCCACCTCGCGTCCCGTCCACAAGGCTTGAGCGTCCGATGGCCATCACGCTTCGTCAGTCCGATGCCGATTTCGAGCAGCGTTTCGCCGCCTTCCTTTTGACCAAGCGAGAGGTGTCAGCCGATGTCGATGCCGCGGTGCGCGACATCATCGCGCGCGTGCGCGCCGAGGGCGACGCGGCGCTGATCGACTACACCAGGAAATTCGACCACGCCGACCTCGGAAGTCTCGGCATTGCCGTTTCGAAGGACGATATCGCCCGGGCTTACAAGGCCGCCGACCCTAAGACGATCGAGGCGCTGGAATTCGCGCGCGACCGTATCCGCTCGCATCATGAGCGGCAGCGGCCCAAGGATGATCGCTATACGGATGCCGCCGGCGTCGAGCTCGGCTCGCGCTGGACGGCGATCGAGGCGGTCGGGCTCTATGTGCCGGGCGGCACCGCGAGCTATCCAAGCTCGGTGCTGATGAACGCCATACCGGCTGGGGTGGCGGGCGTCGAACGCATCGTCATGGTCGTGCCGGCGCCTGGCGGCATCATCAATCCGCTGGTGCTGGTGGCGGCTGATATCGCTGGCGTGTCGGAAATTTATCGCGTCGGCGGCGCCCAGGCGATTGCAGCGCTTGCCTACGGCGCCGAAACGATCAAGCCGGTGGCCAAGATCGTCGGACCCGGCAATGCCTATGTGGCGGCGGCCAAGCGCCAGGTGTTCGGCACCGTCGGCATCGATATGATCGCCGGGCCCTCGGAAGTGCTCGTCGTGGCCGACGGCAGCAACGATCCGGACTGGATCGCCGCCGACCTGCTGGCCCAGGCCGAGCACGATGCGTCGGCGCAGTCGATCCTGGTCACCGACGATCCGGCCTTCGGTCGTGCCGTCGAACAGGCCGTGGAACGCCAGTTGCAAAGCCTGCCGCGCGCCGAGACGGCAGCGGCGAGCTGGCGCGATTTCGGCGCGGTGGTCGAGGTCGCCACGATCGACGCCGCGCTGCCGCTGGTCGACCGCATCGCCGCCGAACATGTCGAACTTGCCATCGACGATGCCGAAGGGTTTCTGGCGCGGATGCGCAATGCCGGTGCCGTGTTTCTCGGCCGCCACACGCCGGAGGCCATCGGCGACTATGTCGGCGGCTCCAACCACGTGCTGCCCACGGCACGCTCGGCGCGCTTCTCGTCGGGCTTGTCCGTGCTCGACTTCGTCAAGCGCACCTCGATCCTGAAGCTTGGACCGGAGCAGTTGCGGATTCTGGCGCCGGCGGCGATTGCGCTCGCCAAGGCGGAAGGCCTCGATGCGCACGGCCGCTCCGTCGCCATACGGCTGAACATGTAGGCCGCCATGTCGGACTCCGATCAAACCCGCGCCAGGCTGATCGATGTCGAACTCGATGAATCGATCGGCCGTTCGACGCCCGATGTCGAGCATGAGCGTGCGGTGGCGATCTTCGACCTGATCGAGGAGAACAGTTTTCAACCCGTCAATGACAGCGGCCCCGGGCCATACCGGCTGAAGCTGTCACTGGCCGAGCAACGCCTGGTCTTTGCCGTGGCGCGCGAGGACGGGGATGCCGTCGTCACCCACATCCTGTCGCTGACGCCGCTCAGGCGCATCGTCAAGGATTACTACATGATCTGCGAAAGCTATTACGACGCCATCCGCTCCTCGACGCCGAGCCATATCGAGGCGATCGACATGGGCCGCCGCGGCCTGCACAATGAGGGCTCGCAAACGCTGATGGACCGGCTGGCCGGCAAGATCGACATCGATTTCGATACGGCGCGCCGGCTGTTCACGCTGGTCTGCGTGCTGCACTGGCGGGGCTAGCCCTGGCTGCCCTGCCCCGCTCGATCCTGTTCCTGTGCGGCATGAACGCCGTGCGCTCGCCAATGGCCGAACAGCTGGCGCGGCAGGCGCTGCCGGCCACTGTCTTCGTCGCCTCGGCCGGCGTTCGCGCCGGCGAGCGCGATCCGTTCGTCGATGCGGTGCTGGCCGAGGAAGGGCTGTCGCTGGGCGAGCGTCACCCAAGGACGATGGACGATCTCGAGGACGACTATTTCGACCTCATCGTCACGCTGGCGCCGGAAGCACACCACGCGGCGCTCGAACTCACCCGCTCGCTCGCGGTCGAGGTCGAATACTGGCCGACGCCGGACCCGACCGACGCCGGCGGCACGCGCGAACAGATCATGGCCAGCTATCGCGACGTACGCGAGCGGCTGAAAGCACGCATAGGTCGACGTTTTTTGCTTCCAGAAGCAAAAACCGAGACGGATTAAGCGTGTTCACAAGCGGGCGTTTATCATATAGGTTCCGCCGAAATTCCGGCCAGGGCGCTGGAACTACCATCCAAGCAAAGGTATCGAATGCCGAAGGAAGAAGTCCTCGAGTTTCCGGGTGTCGTGACGGAATTGTTGCCCAACGCGATGTTCAGGGTGAAACTCGAAAACGAACACGAGATCATCGCCCATACAGCCGGCCGCATGCGCAAGAACCGCATCCGCGTGCTGACCGGCGACAAGGTTCTGGTCGAGATGACGCCATACGACCTGACCAAGGGCCGCATCACCTATCGTTTCAAGTAAGCAAAGCCCGACTGGTCCGCGATGAGCATTTTGCAGAAGCTGGTGCTTGCCTCGGGTTCGCCGCGCCGGATCGAGCTCTTGCAGCAGGCCGGCATCGAGCCGGACCGCGTGCTGCCGGCCGATGTCGACGAGACGCCGCTGCGCGCCGAGCATCCGCGCTCTCTGGCCAAGCGGCTGTCGAAGGAAAAGGCCGAGAAGGCGTTCGCCTCGCTGACGGCCGAGGCCGACTATGCGCCTGGCTTCGTGCTGGCCGCCGATACGGTGGTCGCCGTCGGGCGGCGCATCCTGCCCAAGGCTGAAACCCTCGACGACGCCGCCAATTGCCTCGGGCTGCTGTCGGGCCGTTCGCACCGGGTCTATTCCGGCATCTGCCTGATCACGCCGGGCGGCAAATTGCGCCAGCGACTGGTCGAGACGCGGGTGCGCTTCAAGCGGCTGCCGCGCGAGGAAATAGACGCCTATGTGGCCTCCGGTGAATGGCGCGGCAAGGCCGGCGGCTATGCCGTCCAGGGTCTCGCCGGCGCCTTCGTCGTCAAGCTGGTCGGCTCTTACACCAACATCGTCGGCCTGCCACTCTACGAGACAGTGGCGCTGCTTGCCGGCGAAGGCTTCAAGGTGCATCGCGGCTGGCAAGTGGGAGCCCGGCTGTGAGCCTGGACGACAAGGTCACGCCGCTGCGGCCGAAGCGCCCCTGCCCCGAATGCGGCAAGCCCTCGGCGCGCGAGACCTATCCGTTCTGCTCGACGCGCTGCAAGGACATCGACCTCAACCGCTGGCTGAAGGGCGCCTATGTCATCTCCGCCCGCGACGACGAGGAAGAAACGGACGCCGACGAGCCGAAGTGAGGCCAGACTGCCGGGAGCGGCTCATCAAGCCGCCTCGGTCTTGCGCCCCACACGTGCCCAGGCCGGCAGCCAGTCGCCGTGAGCGGCGAGGAGATCGTCGACCAGTGACCAGATCTGGTCGAGATCGAGTTCGGCTGATGTGTGCGGATCCATCATCGCAGCATGGTAGATGTGATCGCGGTTCTCGCTCATCAGCGCCCGCACCGTCAATTCCTGCACGTTGATGTTGGTGCGGATCAGCGCCGTCAATTGCGGCGGCAGGTCGCCGATGTAAGTCGGCTGGATGCCGGAGGCGTCGACCAGGCACGGCACTTCGGCGGCGCAATCGCGGGGCAGCGAAGTGATGCAGCCATTGTTGCGGACATTGCCGTAGATCACCGAGGGTTCGCCCGTCCACACCGAGTTCATGATCGACGAGGCATACTCCTTCGACTCCTCAACCTCGATGCGCTGGGCCGAGCGGTAGGCCTGCGCCTGGTCTTTCCAGCGCTCTATCTGTTCGATGCAGCGTTTGGGATATTCGTCGAGCGGAATGCCGTATTCCTCGATCAAATCGGGGCGGCCTTCCTTGATGAAATAGGGCGTGTATTCGGCGAAATGCTCCGAGCTTTCGGTGACGAAATAGCCTAGCCGCGTCAGCATCTCGTAGCGCACCTTGTTGGGGCAGCGCGGATTCCAGCCGGGCTTGGGCGCGCGGCCTTCGCGATAGGCGCGCACGAGATCGGGATAGAGGTCGCGGTAGGAACCGTCGGACTGGCGATGCTCGAATTTCAGGTAAAAGGCCATGTGGTTAATGCCGGCCGAGCGATAGCGGATCTCTTCGTAGGGAAGGTCGAGATCGTGCGCCAGCTCCATTGCCGTGCCCTGCACCGAATGGCAGAGGCCGACCTGCCTGATCTCAGGATATTTCTCTGATATCGCCCAGGTGTTGATCGCCATCGGGTTGACGTATTGCAGCATGATCGCCTGCGGGCAGACGGCGAGCATGTCCTCGCAGATCTTCCACAGATGCGGCACGGTCCTCAAGCCGCGCATGATGCCGCCGACGCCGAGCGTGTCGGCGATCGTCTGGCGCAGGCCGTATTTCTTCGGCACTTCGAAGTCGGTGACCGTGCAGGGCTCATAGCCGCCGATCTGGAAGGCGACGACGACGAAGTCGGCGCCTGCCAGCGCCTTGCGCTGGTCGGAATGCGTCTCGGCCTTCGCCTTGACGCCGAGCGTCGCGATCAGCTTGTTGACGACGATGGCGCTCTCTTCGAGCCGCTGCGGATTGATGTCCATCAGCGCGATCGTCGCGCCCGAAAGCGATGGGCGCTGCAGCACGTCGCCGACAATGTTCTTCATGAACACCGTCGAGCCGGCGCCGATGAATGTGATCTTGGGATTTCTTGCCACGCTAACCTCCGGCATATGTTCAAGCCACATCGAAAGCGGCCCTGACGAGCCGTTCGGTGTAGGCGGTCTTGGGATTGGTGAGGACCTCGTCGACGGGGCCCTGTTCGACGATCTTGCCGTGCTGCATGACGATGACGCGGTGGCACAGCGCGCGGACCACCTTGAGGTCGTGCGAGATGAACAGGTAGCTCAAGCCCCGCTCGTCCTGCAGCTTGCGCAAGAGGTCGATGATCTGCGCCTGGACGGAGAGGTCCAGCGCCGATGTCGGCTCGTCGAGCAGGATGAATTCGGGCTCGAGCGCGATGGCGCGGGCGATGGCGACGCGCTGGCGCTGACCGCCCGAGAATTCGTGCGGGAAACGCGACAGGATGTCGCCCGGCATGCCGGCACTGACCAGCGCCTCGCGCACCCGGTCGACCCGCTCGGCCCGCGTCGCGCCTATGCTGTTGACGACCAGCCCTTCCTCGATGATCTGGCCGATCGTCATGCGCGGATTGAGGGAAGAGAAAGGATCCTGGAAAACGATCTGCATGCGCGCGCGCAGTGGCCGCATCTCGTTGCGTGACAGGCCCTGGATCGGTTGGCCGTCGAAACGGATTTCGCCGCGCTTGGTGTCGATCAATCTCAGCAGCGCCTGGCCGAATGTGGTCTTGCCGGAACCGGATTCGCCGACAAGCCCCAGCGTCTCATGGCGGCAAAGCTTGAGGCCGAGATCGTCGACGGCGACCAGCTCGCGCCAGTCCGGCCTCAGGAAACTGCCGTGACGCAGCATGAAGCAGACGCGCACATCATTCGCTTCGAGGATGGCGCCGCTACCCTCGGGAAGCGGTTGCGGACGCCCACGCGGCTCCGCGGCGAGCAGCCGCTGCGTGTAGGGATGCTGTGGGTCCGCAAACAGCCGTTCGGTGACGTTGTGCTCGCACATCGCGCCATGCTGCATGACGTAGACATAGTCGGAGAATTTGCGCACCACGGTGAGATCGTGGGTGATCAGGATCACCGCCATCCGCAGTTCCTTTTGCAGATTGCGGATCAGGTTCAGGATTTGCGCCTGGACGGTGACGTCGAGCGCGGTGGTCGGCTCATCGGCAATCAACACGTCAGGATCGTTGGCCAGCGCCATGGCGATCATTACGCGCTGCCGCTGACCGCCCGAAAGCTGATGCGGATACTGTTTGAGCCGCGCCTCCGGCTCGGGGATCTGGACATGCCGCAAGAGTTCGAGCGCCCGTGCCCAGGCCTGCCTGCGGCTCACCTTGCGGTGCACCCGGATCGCCTCGACGATCTGGCTGCCGACCGTATAGATCGGGTTGAGCGAGCTCATCGGCTCCTGGAAGATCATCGAGATGCGGTTGCCACGCAGCTTGCGCCGCTCGCTCTCGGGGAATTTCAGGATGTCCTGGCCATCGTAACAGATGCTCGATTTCGGCGACACGGTGGCCCGGCGCGACAGCAGCCCCATGACGGCGCGCGCCGTCACCGACTTGCCGGAACCGGATTCGCCGACGATGGCGATCGTCTCGCCGCGATAGAGCTGGAACGAGATGTCTTTGACCGCTTCGACAACGCCGTGCTCGACCTTGAAGGCGACCTCGATGTTGCGGGCGTCGATGATGGGCTGGTCCTGGCGCCCGTCATGGTCATGACGAACGGTGGGGGCGAAGGATTCGGCGAGTGCGACGGTCATCCCAGCCACCTCAATACGGATCGACGGCATCGCGCAGGCCGTCGCCCAGCGCGTTGAAGGCAAATACGGTGACGAGCACGAAACCGACCGGCGACAGGATCCAGGGATACGTGCCGATAACGGAATAGGTCGCGGTGTCCTGCAGCATCAGGCCCCACGAGATCAGCGGAGGCTTGACCGCAAAGCCGAGGAACCCGAGGAAGCATTCGAGCAGCACCACCGTCGGGATCGCCAAGGTGACGGCGACAATCACGTGGCTCATCACATTGGGCAAGATGTGCTGCAGGATGATGCGCCGGTCGGTGGCGCCGACCGCCATTGCGGCGCGCACATACTCGATGCGCGCCAGCGCCAACGTCTTGCCGCGCACCTCGCGCGACATCTGCGCCCAGCCCAGCGCCGACATGACGACGATGACAAAGGCGAGGAAGACATTGGTCGGCGCGGTGACGGGGATCAGCGTCGTCAGCGCAAGATAGAGCGGCAGCTGCGGGAAGGCGAGCACCAGTTCGACGAAGCGCTGCATCCAGATATCGAACCGGCCGCCGAAATAGCCGGAAACCATGCCCACGGTGGTGCCGATGACGGTGATGATGAAGACGACCGTCAGCGCGATCATCAGCGAGACGCGCGAACCATGTATGGCGCGCGACAGGATATCGCGGCCGAACTTGTCGGTACCGAGGAAATGCACCGGCTGGCCGTCCATCGAGGCGAAGAAATGCCGGTCCGCCGGGACCAGCCCGACGAGCTTGTAGGGCGCGCCTTCGACAAAGAAGCCAAGCAGTCTCGGATGGTCGTAGTCGGGGCCGACGACAGGCTGGAAGGTGACCGGATCGAGGTCGGCCGAATCGGCCAGCGCATAGACCCGTGGCCGCGCGACGAAATTGCCGTCCTTGTCGTGGAAGGAGGGCAGTTGCGGCGGAGCGAAGCCGACATCGGTCGCCTTCGGGTCCATCGGCGCCAGGAATTCGGCGAACACGGCCATCACCAGCAACAGAACAACGAGCCCAAGCCCGGCCATGCCGGTCCAGGAGCGCTTCAACCGACGCCAGACGAGCGCGATATAGCTCTCATTGCCGCGCGCCGGTTTGGCGACGATAGGTCCTTCCGCCGGCAGCGGTGGAGGTGATGGATCGCGGGCCAGCATCTAGCTCTCTCCGTATTGGCGGATGCGCGGGTCGAGCAGGACGAGCAGCATGTCGGCGATGATGTTGCCGACGATCAGTGTCGCTGACAGCACCATCATGAAGGTGGCAGTGACATAGACATCACCGACCGCCATCGAACCGACGATCGCCGGGCCGACGGTCGGCAGCGCGAAGATGATCGCCGTCTCGATCTCGCCGGTGAGCATGTAGGGCAACACCACACCCTGATACATGACGAGTGGATGCAGCGCATTGGGCACGGCGTGCCGCATGACGACGGCGCTACCGGTCAGGCCCTTGGCTCTCGCCGTCTCGACATATTGCGCGTTAAGCGTATCCAGCAGATTGCCGCGCATGACGCGCATATTGTAGGCGAGGCCGCCGAAAGTGGCGATCGCCACCACCGGCCAGACATGCTTGACCAGGTCGACGAACTTCGCCCAAGACCACGGCGCGCCGCCATATTGCGGCGAGAAGAATGAGCCGATCTCCGACAGGTTGAACTGGAAGACGAGGAGATAGACGATGATCAGCGCCATCAGGAAGCGCGGCACGGTCATGCCGAGGAAGGCGATGGCCGAGAGCGTCGAGTCGATCCACGTGTATTGCCTTGTCGCCGCCCATATGCCGAACGTGATGCCCAGCACCGAGGCGAGCAGATGGCAGACCAGCGCCAGGAGCAGCGTTCTCGGCAGGCGCTCGCCGACGACATCGGCCACCGGCTTGTTGTAGTAGAGGCTGTAGCCGAAATCGCCGCGAGTAATGATTCCGCCGATCCAGTTGAGATACTGGACGGGCAGCGGCTTATCGAGGCCGTGTTCGACGCGGTAGGCCTGGGCCTGCGCATCGGCCTCGGCGAAGGACGCGCCGCCCTGGTTGATCAGCTGCGAACGGATGTAGTCGGCATAGTCACCAGGTGGCGCCTGGATGATGGCGAAGGTGACGAGGCTCAAGATTGCGAGGACCGGTATTGCCGACGCTATGCGCATAAGCAGGAATCGCAGCATGGACGGTCGACTTCCTCATTTCGCCGGACGCTCCCATTGAGGGTCGTTCGGAGGTTGGTTTGCCCCGGCCGCGCCAGCGGCGCGGCCGGGTCTCTCTTGGTCAGGGGAGGTAAACTTACATTGGACCCTTGTCTCCGGGCTTGCCCGGGAGCTCCTGCGGGAACAATTCGTATTTCGCCTGCCTGTCGGCTGCGACGAAGACGCGTTCTCGGACGATCGAATCCTCGGCCCAGTTGAACATGAAGATCGGCGTGCCCTGCGGAATGTTCGAGAAGCGCTTGTTGACGATCAGCGCGCCGGGATATTCCGTCAGGCCGACATTGTAGACGTGTTCGGTCGAGATCTTCTGGAACTCTTTCATCAGGCTGGCGCGCTTGTCGTTGTCCTCTGACGCGACGAACTTGTTGACGATGTCGACGAGGTCTTTTTCGAAAGGCATCAGGTCGACCTCGCCGCTTTCCGGCGCACGGTGATTCCAGCTGGTTTTCGGGCCGACAGGCGCAAGCTGTTCTGTGTTCTGCACAACCGAGGTCAGTTCCTGGTCGTTGCGCCGGATCAACCAGTCGAAACGGCCGGAATACTGCGAGGCGTCGCGCTGGGTACCGTTGAGGCCGTTCAGCACGACCCTCAAGCCCAGCTTTTCCATTTGCGCGACGACACCTTCCGCAAGGCTTTTGTCGGTGCCGTAGTCGTTGTTGACCAGCATCACGATCTCGACGTTCTTGCCGCCGGCTGTGCCCGCCGGGAAGTTCACGAAACCGTCGCCGTCGGTATCCTTGAGGCCGGCCTTGGCGAGTTCGGCCTTGGCGCCCGCGAGGTCGAATGGATAGTAGACGGTGGACTTGCGGTCATAGAAGCTTGTGCCCGAGGAGAAGCCGCCGGGATAGATGGCGGTGAACGGCCCCTTGACCAGGGAGTCGCCCAGTGCCTTGCGGTCGAGTGCCATGGTGACAGCCTTGCGGAAGTCCTCATTGCGGTTCAGCTCACGGACTGCCTGGCTGCGCTCGTCCGGGTTGCCCCAGCCATTGGCGGAATAGTTCAGGCGCAGATTGTAGCCGATGAGGCGTGGACCAAAGGCGAGCCGTGCCGGCGCGTCGGCTTCAGCGGCGCGCTTCAACGAGGCGACAAAGTTTTCCGGCTGCTCGAGGTTGGAGAAGTCGGCCGAGCCGGCGACCGCCTGGACGTCGCGGTCAGCCCAAGTCGACAGCTTGTACTGCAGTTCGTTGAGGTAGGGCAGCTGGTTGCCCTTCTCGTCGACCTTCCAATAATAGGGGTTGCGGCGCATGACGATAATGTCGTCCGGCCGGTACTCGACCGGCACCCAGGCGCCCATCACCGGCATGTTCATATATTCCGGCGGAAAGGCGTTCTTGAACTGGTCGTAGGTGTTCTTCGAATATTTCGGATGCTGCGGCTTCAATATGTGCGCGGGGCCGGGGCAGAAGGTACCATAGGCCATGGCGTAGAGGTACTGTTTCGGGAAGGCGTCCTTGAAGGTCCACTCGACGGTGTAGTCGTCGATCTTCTTCAGCGTCGTGCCGACACCGAAGGTTTCTGGCGTCGCGCCATTGAGCGGCGAGACGTTCGGGTCGACCACCTCGTCATCCCAATAGAACATGACGTCGTCGGAGTTGAAGGCCACGCCATCAGACCATTTGGCGCCCTCGATCAGATGCATGGTCAGCTTGTGGCCGTCCTTCGACCAATCCCAGCTTTTGGCAAGGTTCGGCAGCGGCTCGGTGTCCTTGGCTTCGACCTGGAACAGTGGCGCCGTGCGCGTCAGACATTCGGAGAGGCCAATATCGATGCCGCCCCAGCCTTGCGTCTGGCCGGCGCCATAGTTCCAGCCTTCCGGCCGGCCGCCGATGACATGGCGCATCGTATCGCCATAGACGCCGACGCCGTCAGGCATGTTGGCCGTCTTGAAGACCAGCGGCTCCTTCGGCAGCCGGTCCTTCACCGGCGGCAGCTTGCCGGTCTTGACGTATTTTTCGGTCAACCAATCCGGCTCATGATATTCCGGCAGGGCTTTGAACTCCAGGATGGAGTCACGCGCGACGTATTTGATCTTGCCCTCGGCCGGAAAAGTCGCCGGCACCGGCGGGACTGTCGGCTCTGAAGCGAAAGCGTTGAGTGCCGGAACCGAGACGCTCAGCGCCAGTCCGGCAGCAATGCCAATGCTGCGTAGGTTTCTCATAATCTCCTCCCTCATGTTCAGACGTTTTCTGCTGCTCGTCTTCTGCCCTGAACTGACTGCGGTGGACCTCCCTCCCGTGGGTCCGCCGCCGCGCCCGGGTTTTTCAGCCGGCTTGTTTCAGCGCGGCTTTTTCGGCGCGCAATTCCTCGATCGAGCGCACGCTGCGCCGCGCCGCGCCGGCCCATTCGCGGGTCTTGACCTCGGATGTCGACAGCCGCGCCCTGGCGGCCGGAACCGCGTGGGCATATTGCGGCAGCCAGGCTGCCTGGGCGACGACCATTTCGTCGACCATCTGCCAGACCTCCTCCGGGGTTGAAACCGCGCCGACCAGCGGGTCATGCAATACGGCGAGCTTGAGCAGATCGATGTCGCCGGCGATAGCGGCATGGACCGACATGCGCTGGACGTTGATCGAGGAGATGCAGGTGGCCGCACAGGCTTCCGGCAAGGTGATGCCGGCGGCCATGTTGATGCCGAAGCGGTCGACGAAACCGGGCGACTCGATGATGGCGTCCTGCGGCAGGTTGGTGATCACGCCATTGTTCTTGACGTTGAAGTGGCCGCGATAGACGCGGTTGGTCTCCAGCGCCTCCAGGATGTGACTTGCATGCTCGTTGGAGCGTTTTTTGGGATCGATCGGCTGTGATGCCGCTTCGAGAAACTGCGGGTATTCCGTTTCGAACCAGTTGCGGGTTTCAGTCGAGTAGCGGAGATAGCCGCCCGTCTCGCCGTGGATCCAGTCGGACATATCGATCCAGCGCGTGATCTCGTCGGGGCGTTTGCGGTACCAGGGCAGATATTCCGAAAGATGGCCGTTGCTTTCGGTCGAATAGACGCCGAAGCGCTTCAAGACATCGATGCGCAGCTTCTCCTGCCTGGAATAGACCGGATGCGCCTCGAAGGCGGCGACCAGTTCGTCCTTGCCGATCTCGCGGCCGTTGAGGCGCAGATCGATGAACCAGGTCTGGTGGTTGATGCCGGAGCAGACATAGTCGAGCTCCTGTCTGGACTTCGCGCCCAGCACCTCGGCGATCTGCTCGGCGCCGTGCTGGACACCGTGGCAGAGCCCAACGGTGTCGACCTTGCCGTACTCGATCGCCGCCCAGGTGTTCATCGCCATCGGGTTGGCGTAGTTCAGGAATTTGGCGTTCGTCTCGGCAACCTCACGTATGTCCTTGCAGAAATCCAGGATCACCGGAATGTTGCGCTGGCCATAGAGAATGCCACCGGCGCAGATCGTGTCGCCGACGCATTGGTCGATGCCGTATTTCAGGGGAATCCTGATATCGTCGGCATAGGCTTCGAGGCCGCCGACCCGCACGCAGCTGATGACATAGCGTGCGCCTTCGATTGCCTTGCGGCGGTCGGTGGTCGCCGTCACCTTGGTCGGCAGTCTGTTTGCCTCGACAATCCTGTCGAGGATCGCCTTGATCATCTCAAGATTGTGCGCGCTGACGTCGGTCAGCGCAAATTCGATATCGGTGAATTCGGGCACGCACAGAATATCGGTGAACAGCTTCTTGGTGAATCCAACGCTGCCGGCACCAATGATAGCGATTTTGAAACTCATCAGCCGGACCTCATTTCGTTCGAATGGCAGGCAAGGAACGACAAGGGAAGGTTCAGCCACATGCCGTGACATGTGTGCGCGACAGACCGGAATCCGGCCTGCCAACCTCCCTGTCTGCTCCTCGACTGCGGATCTCTCTCGCTTTTCGAGGGGGAGTATGCGCTTATTCGCGAGCGCGACCAGAGAAGGATTGTGCTTTCAAGGGTAATTTTGTGCTGCAGGATTTGATAGCCAACGGACAGTCCATGCGCACGATCTCGCTGCCGCGCGGCCGCCAGCGCCTGCACGCCATGCCGACGAGCACGGGCTATGAAGTGCGCGAGGACGAAATCTACGACTGGGACGGCCGCAAGCGGGGCCAGACACCGTTCACCGTGCTCCAGCACACGATCAGCGGGACAGGCCGGCTGCGCTATGAAAACCGCAACTACCGCCTGCAGAAGAACGACACATTGCTGGTGCTGGTGCCGCACAACCACCGCTACTGGCTGGCCAAGGATGAGCGTTGGGAATATTTCTGGATTTCGATGAACGGCGATGAGGCGCTGCGCATCCACAAATCAATACTCGGCACTTCGGGTCCGGTGTTTCGGCTGCAGCCGGCGACGATCGATCATCTTGCCGATTGCAGCCTGCGCCTCATCAAGGGCGCCGCTTCGCCGGGTGCTGCTTCCGCCGTCGCCTACGAAGCCGCGATGGCGCTCTATGACGATGTCTTCGGCTCGCATGCCTTTGCCGAAAAACAGAGTGCCATGCAGCCGGTCATCGATCACATCAGTGCCAATCTCGACAAGCCGCTGCAGGTGGCGGACCTGGTCCAGATCAGTGGCCTCAGCCGAGCCCATTTCTCACGCTGTTTCGCCGAGAGCGAAGGCTTGCCGCCCGCCGAGTTCGTGCTACAGCAGCGCCTGCAACGCGCGGCGAAGCTGCTAACCAAGGTGGACTTCCTGCCGGTGAAGGAAGTCGCCATCCTGTGCGGCTTCGACGACGCAAATTATTTTTCGAAGGTCTTCCGCCGCTGCTACGGCATCACGCCCAGCCAATTCCGCACCACCGGCATGTATGCCAGCATGAGAACCCCGGCCAGAGGCGGCGCCAAGGTGCCGGACGACGAGACCTGACGCCGCCTTGGGGTTCTCAGTATGCATCAGGCGGCGTGCCGGCTGCCGCCATCCAGCCATTCGAGATCGGCCGGCGAAAGCGTGATGTCGAGTGCGCGCAGGCTGTCATCCAACTCGCCCAGGGTGCGTGGCCCGATCAGCGGAATGGATGGGAAGGGCTGATTGAGCACATAGGCCAGTGCAATATGGATAGGGCTCTTCACCAGCCGCGCGGCAAGTTCGATCGCCCGGTCGCGGCGGCCGAAATTCCGCTCAGAGTACCAGACACGCACCAGTTCCTCATTGTCGTGCCTGTCGCGCCCGGCGCGGTCGGTGAAGAAGCCGCGCCCCTGGCTCGACCAGGCGAAGTTCGGCATCTGCCGGGCGGCCAGCCAGGTCTTCCACGCATCGGTCGAGGAGGTCACGCAGCCGGCCCAGATCGGCTCCAGCATTTCGGCCAGCGAGAAGTTGTTGGACAATGCGCCGGGCTTCTGTTTGCCGGTCCGCTCGGCATAGGCAATAGCCTCGTCCATGCGTTCCATCGTCCAGTTCGAGCCGCCGAACGGGCCACGGATGCGGCCGGCATTCACCTCACGATCCATCGCATCGACGAATTCACCTACGGGCACATCGGGATTGTCGCGATGCATGAAATAGACATCGACATGGTCGGTTTGCAGGCGGTCGAGTGACTGGTCAAGCTGCTTGCCGATCACATCGGGATAGCAGAGCGGCGAATGCGCGCCCTTGGCGATGACCACCGATTGCGCGCGCACGCCGCGGTTTTTCAGCCACTCGCCAAGCAGCGCCTCGGTGTAACCGCCGCCGTAGACATAGCCGGTGTCGAAGAGATTGCCGCCGGCCTCGAAAAAGGCATCGAGCAGGATCGACCCGGAAGAAAAGGTGCGGAAATCCTCGAAGCCGAGCGCCACCACCGACGCCGGCTTCGACAGGCCCGGAATGGTGCGCTTGGCGATCGCCGTTCCGCCGGCGCGCAAAGGTCGGCCGGAGATGGTGTTGGTACGCTGCGGGGCCTTCTCGATCCCGTATTCCAGGCCCGCCGCCGCCCGCCATCTGTCGAGGACGCGCAAGGTGCCGAGACTGTCGGCCCAGTCCATGCCCGGCCATGCGAATTCCTGCCGCCCGGCGAGGATGGCCTCACCGGCGGCGTCGACCTCGAAAGAATAGACATGGCGCTTTTCGTCGACGCTGATGGTCTCGCGCGCCCCGTCGGATCCGATCACGTCGATCCGCCCGAGGCCGACGTCGCGGTTGCCGCCGGCGAACCAGAAGTCCGGCACCTCAATGCGACCCCTGGTGCCGAAGATTCTGAGCACATTGTCCTGGTTGAGCGAGATGCTGCAGGAAACTTCGGCAATGATGCCGCCCGGGAAATGCAGCAGCGCCGAGGCCCATTCGTCGACACCGGACTGGCCAAGGTGGGCTGTACCAACCACCTTGTCCGGCTCGGCGAAGGGGAGGCCCGCCGCCGCCCCGGCAATCAGCCGCGCCATCGAGACCGGATAGCCGCCGACATCCAGAATGCCGCCGCCGGCAAGATCGTTGGCATAGAGCCTATGCTCCGGCATGAAGCCAGGCATGGCAAAGCCGAAACTCGACTTGATCATCCTGATATCGCCGATGACGCCCGATCTGATCAGTTCCACCAGCTTCAGCGTCTGCGGATGCAACCGGTACATGAAGGCTTCGCCAAGAAAGGTGCCGGCCTTGCGCGCGGCATGGATCATGGCGTCGGCCTCGAAGGCGGTCAGCGCGAGCGGCTTTTCGCAAAGCACGTGTTTGCCCGCTTCCGCCGCCCTGATCGCCCATTGCGCGTGGCCGGGATGCGGTATGGAAATGTAAATGGCGTCGATGTCGGGATCGGCGAGCAAGGCATCGTAGCCATCAACGATGCGGGCGCCGGGGAAACTCTCGGCGAGACCTGGCTTGGCGGGGTTGCGCGCGCCGATGGCAACGAGCTTGCCGGTGCGCGAAGCGGCCGCGCCACCGGCAAAGGCCTGGGCGATGCTGCCCGGGCCGAGAATGCCCCAGCGAATGGGCGTTGTTGAAGTCATTGTCATTCTCCTTGAAGGCTGGAACCGGCGGCCGTCAGCGCAGCCGCAGCCCTTTTTCATCGAACAGGTAGGATTTGCGGACGGAAACCGTGATCTCGGACGCATCTGGAACGTTTGCCGCGTCGCGCTGGATCACCACGTCGTCACCGTTCGCCGTTCTGGCATAGAGAAAACTTGTGCCGCCCAGGTGCTCGACCACGTCGATGCGCACCACAAGGTCGGTGTCGCCCTCTCCGGCGCTGCCAAAATGTTCGGGACGCACACCGACCATGACCTTGCTCCCTGCTTCGGGTGCGGCACCCGTCAGCGGTTGCGCGATACGGGTCTTCTCCTGGCCCGCCAGTTCGACCACGACACCATGTACATCGTGCCCGACAATGCGGCCGCTGATGAAGTTCATCTTCGGCGAGCCGACAAAACCCGCCACGAACTGATTGTCGGGATTGTCATAAAGATCGAGCGGCCGGCCGATCTGCTCGATATGGCCGGCGCGCATCACGACGATCCTGTCGGCGAGTGTCATCGCCTCGGTCTGGTCGTGCGTGACATAGATCATGGTGGTGCCGAGTTCCTTGTGCAGGCGCGATATCTCGACCCGCATCTGCACTCTGAGCTCGGCGTCGAGATTGCTCAGCGGCTCGTCAAAGAGGAACACCTGCGGCTCGCGCACGATGGCGCGGCCAATGGCGACGCGCTGGCGCTGGCCGCCCGACAATTGCCTGGGACGTCGCTTCATCAGTTCGTTTATGCGCAGGATTTCTGAGGCTCGCTTGACGCGCCGGTCGGTGTCGGCCTTCGGATTGCCGGTCATCCTGAGCCCAAAACTCAGATTCTGTTCGACGCTCATGTGCGGATAGAGCGCGTAGGACTGGAAGACCATGGCGATGCCGCGGTCGGCCGGCTCGACATCGTTGACGAGCTTGCCGCCGATGGCGATCTCGCCGCCGCTGATGTCCTCGAGCCCGGCGATCATCCTGAGCAGCGTCGATTTTCCACAGCCGGAGGGGCCGACGAAGACGACGAACTCGCCATCCTTGACGTCGATGTTGGCGCCATGGACGACCTCGAAGACGCCGAAGCGCTTGATGACATTGTTGAGCGTGACTGTCGCCATGCTGTCCCTTACTTGATCGCGCCGGCGGCGATGCCGGCGATGAAATGGCGCTGCAGAAGCACGAAGACGACAAGCATCGGCACCGTCAGCATCACCGCGCCCGCCATGATGCCGCCCCACGACACCTTGGTCAGGCCGATCAGCGTGCCGAGCGCCACCGGCGCCGTCATCGAACCGGGCTGGCTGTTGATCAGGAGCGGCCACAAATAGTTGTTCCAGGAGGCAAGGAACAGGATGATGGCGAGCGCCGCCAGCATCGGCCGCGCCAAGGGCAGTGCGACGAAGAGGAAGATGCGCCATTCCTTCACTCCCTCGACGCGCGCCGCATCGAAAAGGTCGTCCGGCATCATCGAGAAGCTCTGCCGCATGAACAGCACGCCGAGCGAATTGAACAGCGGCGGCACGATCAGCGCCACCCAGGTGTTGGCGAGCTTGAAATCGCGCGCCACCATGATGAATTGCGGGATCAGCACCACCGCATAGGGCAGCGTGATGGTGCCGAGGATGATGGCGACAACCACGCCCTTGCCGACAAACCGGTAGCGGGCCAACGCCCAGCCGGCCATCGACGTCAGCAGCACCGACAGGAACGTGTAGGTCACCGCCACGGAGACCGAAATGCCGATGGCGCCGACAAAGTCGGTGTCACGCTGCAGATTGTTGAAATTGTCCATGAAATTGCCATGCGGCAAAAGCTCGATGCCAGGGCTGAAGATGCCGTTGTCGGGCATGGTCGAGAACACCACCATCATCCACAACGGAAACAGCCAGATCAGCGCCAGCGGCGTCAGGAACAGATGCAGCGCGATGCTGCGCCCCAGCCTGGCGGAGGAGAGTGAACTCATTTCGGCTCCCTCGTCAGCCACAGCTGCACCAGCGTGATCGCGATCGCCAGCCCGGCCATGGTGTAGGCGACGGCCGACGCGTAGCCGAAGTTGAGCGACCGAAAACCCTGGCGGTAAAGCAACAGGCCAAGCGTCTCAGTGCCGCCGCCGGGTCCGCCGCGCTCGGTGATCAGGAAGGGCTCGGTGAACAGCTGCATGGTGCCGATGATCGACAGCACAAGGCAGAACACGATGACCGGCTTCAAGAGCGGCAGAGTGATAAAGAAGAACTGCCTGAGCTTGCTGACGCGGTCGAGCGTCGCCGCCTCGTAGACATCTTCGGGAATGGACTGCATGCCGGCGAGCAGGATGATGGCGTTGTAGCCGGCCCAGCGCCAGGTGACCGCGATCATGATCAGCGCCATCGCCGGCGTGACGTTGGAAAACCAGTCGACGCTGGGCAGGCCGACGCTGTTCAAGAGCTTGTTGATGATGCCGAAATTGAGGTTGAACATCAGCCGGAAGACCGCCGAGTAGGCAACTTCGCCGACCACGACCGGGGCGAAGAAAGCAAAGCGATACAGGCCGCGCGCCTTGAGCAGCGGCGAGTTCAACAGCACCGCCATCACCAGCGCCAGCGTGATCATCACCGGCACCTGGATGACGAGGATGAGCAGCGTGTTCTTCAGTGCGTTGAAGAAGGCGGGGTCGCCGATCAACCGGCCCCAGTTGAAGGTGGGCGCGAACCGCCATGGCACGGTGCGTGTCGCCTGGAAGGAGATCATGAAGGAATCGATGATCGGCCACACCCAGAAGATCGCAAAGATCAGCAGATAGGGCGCGAGGAAGCGATACGCCGTGGCATTCTGATAGCGCATTGTAGCCTCCTTTCCGCGTTCAAGGGGGTGGCGCGCCCGTGCCGAGACACGTGGCGCGTTCGGCCCCGGACAGCATCAATGCCGCCCGGGACCGTCTCGGTCCAGATCAAGATTTGACGGGCAATCCGGTCGCCGCGGCGATCTGGCTTGCGGCATCGTCGAGCGCTGCCTTGGCGTCGGGGTAGCCGCCGGCCAGATATTTGGTCTGCACGGCGCGGACGATGATTTCGGCGTCGCTCTGGAACTGCGTGCCGCGGCTCGGAACAACCTTGGGCAAGGTGCCGAGGATGTCCTTCCACACCGCCTGGCCGCCCCAGTAGGGCAGGCCTTGCGCGACATAGGGGTCATTGAGCGCCGACACCAGCGAGGGCACCAGGCCGAAGTCCTTCAGCATGGTGATCTGGCCTTCATTGGTTCCGAGCGTGTATTTCAGATAGGCGTAGGCGGCCTCCTTGTTCTTGGACGCCGAGGTGATGGCCAGCGAGGAGCCGCCGAGATTGGCGGCGCGCGGCCCGTCGGCGGTGAGGCTTGGCATCAGGTAGACGCCCCATTTGCCATTTTCACCAGCCGATTCGGTGCGGATGGTACCTTCATACCAGCCGCCATAGACCTGGGTGGCGACGGTGCCGGCGGTGTTGTTGGTGATCTTGGTGCTCCAGTCGGCGGAGGAGACGATACCGGCGTCCTTCATCTCCTTGACCTTGGTCATGGCATCAACGCATTTGGGCTGGTTGATCGTGATCGACTGGCCGTCCTCGGCGAAATAGGCGCAGCCCTGTTCGTTGGAAATCATGCGGAAGAATTCGCTGTCGCCGTTGAAATCCGCATTGGTCATCGAGACGCCCGGGTTGGCGGCCTGGATCTTCTTGCCGGCGGCGATGAAATCGTCCCAGGTCTTGATCGATGCCGGATCGACGCCGGCCTTTTCGTAGAAGTCGCGGCGGTAAAAGGCCGCCACTGGACCCGAATCCCACGGCATTGCATAGGCCTTGTCGCCGACTTCGAGCTCGGTGCGCTTGAAGTCGGGGAATTTCTTCTGGTCCTCGGCGGTATAGCCCAGCGTATGCAGGTCGACGAAGCAGTCGGGGAACTGGCTCCAGTAATTCTCGGCCTCGCCGTTCTCGATGGTGACGATATCGGGCAGGCCGACGCCTCCGGCGGCGCAGCCGGCGATCGACTTGTCGTAGGTCGGCTGGTTGCCGAGATCCTGGACCGTCACCTTGACGTCGGGAAATTGCTTGTTGAAGCCGGCAACGGTCGCCTTCAGCGATGAAGCCGCGACATTCCAGCTCCAGATCGTGATTTCGCCGGATTGCGCAAAGGCCGGGGCAGAGCCCAGGGCGAGCGCGAGCGCGGCGCAGGTCATTGTGATGCGCATTGAAATCCTCCCATTCCATTTGCTCTCTCACTGTGAGCGTGGCTAGACTATGCAGTGGGCAGGGCCTGTCGCCGTCAAAGGGAATATGAAATTGGCGGAAAGTAAGATGCCGGAACGACCGTTTTACCAGCCTGGTGCCAGCAGCGTGGAAGGCTTGCCGCTGCTGCTGCAAATGTTTCACACCAGTCCTCTGGTGATGCTCAAACCGCATTGGCATGCCCAGGTCGAAGTGAATTTCATCGTGCGAGGCAGCGTCCATTACCGCATGAACGACCACGAGATTTCGCTGTCTGCCGGCGAGATGTGCCTGTTCTGGGGTGGCCTGCCGCACCAGATGGACGATTTGTCCGACGACGCCGTCTATGCCGGTGCGCATCTGCCGCTGGTGCATTTTTTCCGGCTGCACCTGCCCACGGACATCCGGCACCGGCTGATGACGGGTGCCACACTGGTGACGAGTGCCACCGACCCCTCCGACAACCATAATTTCGAGCGCTGGAACCGCTACGCCCGGTCCGGCGACCAGGCCAAGGCGGAACACGCCGTCAACGAATTGCTGCTGCGGCTGGAGCGTGTTCGATTCGAGCCCTACCGGCTCGTTTCCGCAACCCCGATCGGCCAGGAAACCGGCAGCGCCTTCGACCAGCAGTCGTCGCGCAACGTCGGACGCATGTGCGATTTCATCGCCGAGAACTTCCTCTACGACATCGATTGCGTGAACATCGCGGCCGCAGCCGACATCCACCCGAAATACGCCATGAGCCTGTTCAAGAAATCGACGGGCATGACGCTCAACGAGTATGTCAACCTTTTGCGGCTGAGCTACGCGCAGGCGCTGTTGATGCACCAGGACGCCAATGTGCTCCGCGTCGCCATGGATTCAGGCTTCGGCTCGCTCAGCGCCTTCAACAAATCGTTCCGCAAGCTGGCCGGCATGTCACCCTCCGATTTTCGCAGGGGCGTGTCCGCCACCAGATAGAATGCGGAGACCGGGCGGTGCTTGCCCGGCGCCGCGAATGCCGAGCATCTTGATCGCCGGCTAAAAAACGGGTCGCGCCGTTGCGCACAAGGGCGGCGCCCGCCGAAATGGGACCGCGCCGCAAGCCGTTCCGCCCGTCGCTACGGTACCGGAACCGGCCATTGCACGGCGTCTCATTTCCTGTCTGAAATCGCCATCTGGGCGCTGGACAGGCCGGATTCCCGTGCTATAACCCACGCGCTTTCAAGGGGCGCCCATGGCGCTTCATGAGATCCGGTGCACGAGATTTCGTTTGCCGGAACAGGCCCAGATAGCTCAGTTGGTAGAGCAGCGGACTGAAAATCCGCGTGTCGGTGGTTCGAATCCGCCTCTGGGCACCATCCTCTCCTTCCCCCGCGCACTCTTTCGCCGAAGCCTCTACGCTTTGCTCGCTATAACCGCCTGAATTCGCTGCTATTTTCAGCACGAACGACGTGCTTGGGCGAATTTCGTCGTAGCTCGGCAAACTTGGTCCAACGAGGCGAGCTGTTGGTATTTTTGTTGGTATCTGAGAGTCTGTTGGTATCGAAGCGCCAAACAGGAGGTCCCACAAATGGCTCTATCCGACGTGAAATGCCGCAACACCCGGCCCGCGTCCAAGCTCCAGAAACTCTCCGACGGCGGGGGGTTGCAGCTGTGGGTGCAGCCATCGGGCACGCGGCTTTGGCGCCTGGCGTATCGGTTCGACGGCAAGCAGAAGCTTCTGTCCTTGGGCAGCTATCCTGTCATTTCTCTCGCAGATGCCCGCCAAGCGCGCGATGAGGCAAAACGCCTTCTTAAGGGTGCTGCCGACCCAGCGCAGGAGCGCAGGTTCCGCAAAGCCAATTCGCCAAAAGACACCTTTCGGTCAATCGCGGACGAATATGTTGACAAGCTGAAGAAGGAGGGACGTGCCGACCGGACGATCAGCAAGGTCAAATGGCTGCTCGACTTTGCCTATCCGACAATCGGCGATAAGAGCATTCGAGAGATCAATGCGTCCACAATTCTCACTGCCCTTCGTCGCGTGGAGGTTCGGGGGCGGTACGAGTCGGCCAGGCGCCTTCGTTCCACTATTGGCAGTGTGTTTCGATACGCAATCGCGACCGCACGCGCTGAGGCAGATCCAACGTTCGCCCTGAGGGGCGCACTCATCAGTCCAACGGTCACACCGCGTGCCGCCGTTACCGATCCGAAGGCATTGGGCGGCTTGCTGCGTGCAATCGAGACATTCGACGGACAGCCTACAACCCGAGCCGCCCTGAAGCTGATGGCGCTGCTGTTTCCTCGTCCCGGTGAGCTTCGCGCCGCAGAATGGGTGGAGTTCGACTTTGAAAATTCGGTTTGGATCATTCCGGAAGCGCGCATGAAAATGCGACGACCACACCGGGTTCCTCTTTCCAGGCAGGCGGTGACTATTCTGACCGATCTTGCAAAAATCTCCGGCAATGGGACGCTGCTATTTCCAAGCGTGCGATCGGCTTCCAGGCCGATTTCCGACAATACCCTCAATGCGGCCCTGCGTCGTCTTGGCTACAGCAAACGAGAGGCGACGGCGCACGGCTTTCGCGCAACGGCATCAACCCTACTAAACGAATGCGGCAAGTGGCACCCCGACGCCATAGAGCGCCAACTGGCCCACATCGAAAACAACGACGTTCGCCGCGCTTATGCCCGCGCGGAGCACTGGGAAGAGCGCGTAAGGATGTTGCAGTGGTGGGCAGATTATCTGGACGAAATTGAGAGCGCTGATACCCGCGGCGGGCTGAGTCAAAAAAGTCTCAGAGCAAACGCACATCCGTGAACATGAAAGTCTGGTTTGGGCCGCAAGCCGTCAGTCCGCTATCGGAGCGAGTTCTGCCCTTTGCTGCCATTGCACCGGATTACTCAGGGGATGAAGGATTCGGAGCTTCCCAGTACGCTGAGGCAGTGATTTAGCAGCGGGGTAGAAATCCCCACGCAGGCCTTAGCCCGCACTGCGCAGAACGCCCTCCCTCGCCAAGAACAGCTCATTGAACATCCGATCCGCCCCCCATGCTTGTGCTGAAGTATACGCCAGCTGACGAAGTTGGTCGGCCTCTAACGGTTGAGATCCGGGTTTGTACCCCAGATCATGTTCTGCCTCGGACCAAGCGTGCTGGAAGAGGGTTTTAATCTGGAGTTCGAAAAATTCCGGTACAAGAGCCTTGTCTATCGAAGAGTCGACCACATCGGCCGGTAACATCAAGATATAATGTTGTCCAAAGTAGCCAAACTCCCACTCGCGTTCCGGCACGATTTTTTGGCGTTCGATGGCATGGAAATAGGGTAGGACAGCGTCAGCGACCCGCGGCACGTCCTCGAGATAGAAGGTGATGATGCGGGCGCCGATCTGATCCTGGATCTGATGAAGCGGATCGTCGTATTTTGGTCTGTCATCCTTGAGTTTAGTTGCCTTGGCCACAAAGCGATCTATTGACTTAGGACGTGTCGAAACGCGGTCTATTCGTTGGATACCTTTCAAAAGGTCGTTCAGATAGGTCGCCAACGATCCTGCTATCGGTGTCAACGCCTTGTCATGGCGGAGACGATAGTCACCCTCGATATCACTCATCGGGATTTTTCCAGCTTTTCACTGACGATCTTGCCTTCGGTAGAAAATCGAATTTTATCATGGTGGCCGGCGACCGGCACCTGACTGAAGACCTGGTCGAAATCGCTTGCGCCAGCGGTTAGAAAAGCGCCTGAATCGAGCTCAACTGTCCGGTAAGGCAGCTGCTTTTCGAACTCGGCCGCGCTGAACTGGAAATTGTCGCCGGCAAGGTCCTCCCGACCCAACGCAGTCGTCACAGCACTTCGGGCTTCCTCGGTAAAATTATACCGGACACAGAATTCGTTCACGCTCATTGCCTGTCCGTCCAGATTGCCGGCGAGGGTCACGGCGGCGCTTATCTGCTTCTTGATGTCGATGTTTGGAGCGCTTTTGATGGCGTCCTTCAGCGCTATCGCCAACCTGCGGGTCCCCGATGCAGCGCTGGTTTTGAACGAAGAGCTGAGGAAGTCCTTCACCCAATAATCGGACGACTCCAAATCTTGGCTGTTAATCTGCTTGTCGACTGCCATGCCATCCCAGAAGCCCCCTGTGAGGGACTGATGGCGATACACCACCGCTTTGTAGGAATGCGCGTTTTTCATAAAAACACGGTCGATGAATTCGACTGTCAGCATATCGGCGGCTTCGTTGACTACGACGCCGTTGTTGGCGCGGAAACGCGAGACAACTACCTTGTGATGCACCCCCTCCATGCCACGTATCAAGAACATCAATCCCAGGCCGGACCTTTTCGTCGTTACACCCGATAGCCTTTCGGCTAGACCTCGCCCTGTAGCTATTGTCGGCGCATTTGCATAAGCTAAAAGTAGATTTCGGCATGGATTTGACTGGATGCCGTTAGCGGCCGGATTGAAAGCAATACCGATGTTACATTCCACGTCTGCTTTCGCGTAAACAGAGCTCAACAGCGCGTACATATCCCCCACATGAGGTACTTCATTGCCAACTACGGCAGCTGCGTTTTCGACCCCCTTGTTGGGGTGAACCAAGTAAGTATGGATATTTTGAATTGGCAATGTCCCCTCCTGGCCCGGAAGGCCTTCTTTAGCACAGGTATTTTCAAAACAAATCTGTTCTCGCAGGGTCGCCGGGCTAGGCCGATGGGTTTGGAACGACGCTCATGTGTTGGTGAGAACGGGCTGTCAGCGGGAATGTGGACAGGCGGATGCACCAACAGAAACGCAATTGCGTTCGTGTTCGGTGCTGGATCAAATTGGTCGCTGAGATAATTGGAATAGTGAGTCGATGAGCGGCGAAATCAAGGCGGTAGATCTGAAGCTTGTCGGCGATCTGTTCGGCGACGGTTACGTCATGGACTTCACTAACCGCACCTACCAAGAATTCTTCCGGGACGATGTGGGCGTCGATATCTACAACGACGCCTATCTGATCGACAACGCCAACAGTAAGGGCAAGCGCCTGCGCGCATTTATGCAGAAGGCCCAAAAGAGCGCGATCGTAAAGGCGCTGCACGGCCTTTGGGAATATCGCGTGGCCTATATTGCGGGACACGAAGATTGCGTTCCCCAGGGGCGCGAGCGACTGAGCGCACTGGTTGAGCGGCTGGGCGGCAAGCCGATTCCGGGCGCGGCCACCCCTGAACCCAATGCGCCGCTGGGCCGCGGGTTAACCGAATCCACACAGGTCGATCTCGAAAACGAGTTCATGGTGCTGCATGGAATGGACGATGCAGCACAGGCGCGTGGTTACGCTTTTGAGAAGTTTCTGAAGCGCTGGTTCGATGCCTGGGGGTTAGAACCGCGAAAGGCCTTCAAGCTCAAAGGCGAGCAGATCGACGGCAGCTTCCTGCACGGCAACACCGTCTATTTCCTCGAAGCGAAATGGCGCAATGGCCAGACCGGCGCTGCTGAACTCCGGTCGTTCCAAGAGCTGATCGGGCAACACTTCGAAGGCGCGCGTGGCCTGTTCGTTTCATATTCGGGATTCACTCCGGAAGGACTCCAAGCTTTCGTCGCTAGGCGCATCGTCATGATGGACGGCATGGACGTCGTCGAAGCGTTGCGTCGCCGGATTTCGCTCGAAAAGATCGTGGCCAAGAAGCTCCGCATCGCGATCGAAGAGCGGCGGCCGAAGGTGTCCGTGCGCGAGCTGTTTCCATGACGAATGGTTATCGACTTGGTCGTCGCGCTTCTCCGCAGGGCTTCGACATAATGGACTGGAAGTGGGACGAGTCGGTATCGGTTGGGGCAAGTAGACACTCACTAGGTCGAGGCGGCGGACTGGAACAGGCGGTGGCCACCAGCAGGGCTTCTTCCTTGCCCGTCAGCTTGCGTTGCGCGCCTGCGCGTGGCTCTTCGCTGAGCGCCGCCTCCAGACCCATCTCCACGAAGCGGCGCTTGGTGCGATAGACAGTGGAGCCGCCGACCACCACCGTCGCGGCAATGGCCTCGTCACCCAAGCCCGCGTCGACGGCGAGCAGGATCTGCGCCCGCTTGAGCTTGCGAGCCGGCTGCTTGCCGCCTGCCAGCATCGCTGTGAGTTCATCGCGTTCGGGTTGGTCGAGATCGACACGATAGCGTGGATTCATCTAGAAAGCCTCCTCGGTTGCCAAGGGTTCCGGATGAATCGAAAATTGAATCAATTACTTGACGGGCAAACGCCTGCGGGTCCCAGCTTCACCGAAAAACAGGGCCAGTACCTCGCCTTCATCTGGGCTTATATGCAGATCAACCGCCAGCCGCCGGCCGAACGCGACATGCAACGCTATTTCGGCGTCACCCCGCCGTCCGTCCACCAGATGGTGCTAACCCTCGAACGCTCCGGCCTCATCCGCAGGCAACCAGGTGTCGCGCGCAGCATCCAACTGCTCGTCGACCACGACATCCTACCCAAACTTCAGCCGGTTCAACCCGTCATAACCTCTGTGCAGAGGTACTAGGCGTTGATTGGCGCCGTGATTTCTCCGACGTGTCTGAGGTTGGCATGCCGTCCTTTTTGGCCTTGGCAAACGCGCGGTCGCTTTCCAGGAACTCCGCCAGCATGAACGGGATGAGCTCGGCCACCGTTTCAGACTCGCCATAGGTCTGGCGGTAAAGCGCCGCATAGTCGTTCAGTGCTTGGCCCAGGCCGGCGCTTACAGTGATGGTGATCTTGGAAGGGGTCCGGTCCGGAAGCTTCCCGAGTTTCAGGTTGGCCATGACTACTCCTGTTCAACCCGAATACGGCCGCAGCACGAGATCCTTATGTACGATGACGCGCAGTGGCCAACCGGGACGGACGGTGATGGTGGGTTGGATGTTCAGGTTCTTTTCGGTGATGCGCTGGCCGGCCTGACTGACGTTCTGCTGAGTGGATTCCCGGATTGCCTTGACAAGATCGCTTTCGTTTTCCCCAAAACTCAGCTCGGTGCCGACGCCCAGTAGAGTGCCTAGCGCAACGCCCTTGATCAGCTGCCATGTGTGGAAATCCACCTTGTCCTCAAGTCCCGCATAGCCGGCGGTGTCTGTGGCAGGCAGATTGTCGATTTCGATCGACGAGCCGTCAGGCATCACAATGCGTTGCCAAACCAGCAGCGCGCGTTTTTGGCCAAAAGCGACGACGCTGTCATAGGTGCCGATCAGCCTTGACCCCTGCGGGATGAGCAAGGCGTGGCCCGTGACCGTGTCGTGCACATTCTCGGTGACCTGCGCGACGACCAAACCTGGCAAGTCGGAATTGATGCCGGTGATCAGGCTAGCGGCGATCACGCTGCCGGCCATGAGCTGATATGGGGAAGCCAGCGTCTGCAGCGCATGCGGATTGTAGATTCCACTGGCGTTTTTCTGGTTGATAAAATCGAGCTTGCGCTGTTGGTTGTTTTGGTCACCCTCGGTCGTCGCCACCGAAGCCGACTGGCGTGTCGCATCGGATTGTGCGAGCGCCTCAAACGGCTGCTGCTTACTTGGCCCTGTGCCTGCAACAGGCGACGTTTCGAGCCGATTCTCGATCCTGAGCATGACTTGCGACTCGCGCGCCGCGATCGCCTGCTGGGCGAGGCGCTGTTCCTCGGCCGATGCCTCCTGCCCCGGCGCGATGCCGAGCTGGCGCTGACGTTCGAGGATGGCGCGGCCGAGATCGCCCGGCAATGGTGGCCCAAGCACCGGAGCCTTCGGCGTGATCCCGGAATAATCCTTGGGAAGCGTTTCAAGTCCTTCGGCGGTTGGCTTCCGCTCGGTATTGTACAGGTCTACCGCCTGCTCTTTGATACGCCAAGCCGGTCCTTGGAGCGCCATCATGGTAACGCCGAATATGGCGCCAGATCCGAGTGCAGCGATAGCAATGATCACGCCGCGCCTGAACCGCACAGCGCGGCGGGGGGAAGCCCGCAACTGCAACTGCTCGGGATCGAGTTTTGGCCGCGCATCGGGTCGGGAAGTATCGGTCATGAGTGCTCCCCTCACCTGCCAAGACGTGGAAAGAGTGTCATCCGCCGCGGCGGTTGCCGGCCGTCGGTCCTTGTAATGCGCACCACCTGCTGCTGCTTCGCACCGAGGCGCAGCTCGGCTGCGGCGAAGAGGCGGTCCACGATGTAGTAGTTGCCGCGCATGCGGTAGTTGACGAGCTGGCTAGTTCCGTCAGGACCGACGATGAAGAGTGGTGGTGCTTCGCCCTGATCGATGCGACCCGGAAATTCGATATAAACCTTGCTGCCATCGTCGAAGGCGCGCTTCGGTCTCCAGGCCGGGGTGTCGCCAGTAATCGAATAGCGAAAGCGAATGTTGTCCAGTGCCACATTCGACGCAACCGACGTGGCAGCTTCGGCTTGAGCGTTGCTTCGGCGCAGCGCGATGATCTGGTCCTCGCTGTAGGTCCAGGAGATTGCCGCCATTGCGGTCTTCTCAGTGCTTTGAAGTTGCAGATGGTAGGTCCGCCGGTCCGTTGTGATGACCAGATTGGTGCTGAGCCCCGGCGCGAAGGGTTTTACCAGCACATGGGTGCGCTGGTTGTTACCGGTGCCGCTGACGGTATCGCCGATGACCCAGCGCACCGTGTCGCCGGCCGACACGGATGTCAGCTTCTCCCCTGACTGCAGGGCGATGTCGACGACTCGCTCCGGCGCGGCATAGAGCTGATAAAGCGCGCCATCCGCAAAGGGATAGACTTGCACCGCGTTAACATAGCCATACCTGGTGGGTTGCTGCGTGGCCGCCTTGTTGGCATCTGCGACGCGTTCTTCTGGAGCGCGCTTGTCTTCCACCACCTTGCCCGGTTCGGGCTGCAACTGGCCAGGCAGCGGCAGTGGCTTCGGCACCTCGACGATTTTGACCTGGTTCTCCGGCGCCTTCTCAATTGCAGTTGGCTTGAAGTCGGCAGCGTCATAGGAAATCTGAGGCGGCGGCACTGGTTTCGATGCACACGCTGATAAGACTGCTGCTGAGACCGACAACATCAGCACAGCACGGAACGATGGGGCTCTATTTGTCATCGGAGGACTCCTTCGGGGAAACGGATGTCGGCGCCGCACTGTCGAGCTCACGCGACCAGTCGATGGCGTTGATGAAGACACCGAGCGGATTGCTGCGTAGCTGGTCCGTGTTGTTTGGCGGTCGGATCATGATCGTAAGGATCGCGGTCCAGCGCGTCGTGCTGGCCAGGCTGCCGCGCTCAAACACCTGCTCGGTCCATTTGACCTGGAAAGAGCTTTCGGAGGCCCTGACGACACTGGTCACCTGCACCGACACGCTGCGCGTGCCGATCTGACCGAAGGGGTCGTTTGCCTTGGCGTACTCATTGAGGAAGAGAGCGGCGCGGTCGGTGGCAAAGTCGTAAGCCGCCAGCCAATTCTGCCGCACCAGCACCGGATCGGTCGAAACAGAGCGAACATTCTGGATGAAGCGGCCGAGGTGCCAGGCGATCTGGGCATCGTTGGGCTGGTAGTTTTGGATTGCCGGCGCGACGGCGCGCGCCTCACCAAAACGGTCAACCTCGACGACGTACGGCACGACGCGGCTTTGCATCGACTGCCATACAAGTCCGCAGGAAAGTCCAGTCGCCAAGACGAGACAGCCCAGGGCCATGAGCCGCCAATTGCGGGCCTGCACCCGAGATGAGCCGATACGCTCGTCCCAGAGCTGGGCGGCTTTCTGATACGGCGTGACCGGTTCGGGTGTCTTGCCGTAACGTTGAACGGGTCGCTTGAAGAGCATCTAGTCGTCCTTGTCATTGAGAGAGGGATTGGCGCTGCCACCCGGCCTGTCGCCATCACGGACCGCCTGCACTGCGGCGTGTCGATGAGCGCGGGCGGTCTGTTCGGAACGCAATTGCCTTGCCCAATTGGGAGCGGCATCAGTGGCTGTACCGGCTGGGCTTCCGGCCATTGACGCGGTCGGCGTACCGCCAGTCGCGGTCCAGGCGGCTTCGCGGCCGGCGTCGGCGCTGCGCCCGAACGTTCCCGCGGCAGATCGTGCAGCTCGCATCGCGGCGCCACCGGCGGCACTGGTCACACCCTGCAGTCCAGCAGCTACACCGGACAGGCCAGAGTCGAGCGAGGTTGCGCGCCCCAGCTGCCAAGCCGTGGAAGCAGCCGATCCCATCGAGGTGCCCGCACGGACTGCGGCGAGACTGCCGCCGGTTGCCATGCGCGCGCCGGCAAATGCCGCGCCTCCGGCAACGAGTGATGCGCCGGCGGCAGCCGCAGTGGTTCCGAGTGCGGCGCCAGCGCCAAGCTGCGGCGCGCCAGAGACAAGGCCCGAAGCGATGCCTGGCCCGAAGATGCCGAGCCCAAGCAGCGACAGCGCACCAAGAACTTGTGACATGGCGGCGGCCAGGTCCGGCTCCTTGCCTTGCAGCGCGGAAGCGAACTCGCCGAAGAGCGTGGAGCCGATGCCCACGATGACGGCGAGCACCATCACCTTAATGCCCGACGAGATCACATTGCCGAGCACACGCTCGGCCAGAAACGCCGAACGGTTCCAGAGTGCGAATGGAACCAGAACGAAGCCCGCCAAAGTGGTGAGCTTGAACTCGAGGATGGTGATGAAGAGCTGGATGGAAAGAATAAAGAAGGCGATGATGACCAGGAACCAGGCCACAAGCAGCACGAAGATGGTGAGCGCATTGCCGAAGATTTCTGGGAAGCCCAGGAGCTGGCTTGCCTGATCGAGCAGCGGCCAGGCACCCTCGAAACCAGTCGCGGCAATGCGGCCCGGATGCAAAAGATTGTCGGCGGAGAGATTGCCAGAGGACGCGTTGATGCCGAGACCGGCAAAGGACCGATAGATGATGTCGGCAAGGTTCTTGAAATTGTTCAGGATGAAGGCGAACACGCCGACATAGAGTACCTTGCGGATGAGCCGGCCGGGAACGTTGGGTTCGCCGCCGAGTGCCCAGGCCAGGCCGGCAAGTGTGATGTCGATGCCGATCAGGGTCGTGGTGAGGAAGGCGACATCGCCCGAGAGCAGACCGAACCCGCTGTCGATATAGCGGACAAAGGTCTCCATGAAGCGATCGATGACCCCAAGGTCGTTCATGCCGCCTTCCTCGTCGTGAAGAAATGGTGATCAGTTGCCGGGATAGGCTGTGCCGGTGCCCAGGAAGCGCTCGGTTGTCTCGCGGGCGGCCTCCTCGGATTGTGCCTTGCGAGCGGCATCCTCGGCTTCAGCTCGAAACTGCGTCGCGAGCAGCGTCTGAATCTGCATCTGCTGCTTGGTCGAAAGCGCGATCAACTGGTTGGTTGCCTGGCTTGCCTCAAGCGCACCGGCCGCGCCCTGGCTGCGGTTGATGAGATCGGTAAGCAGGTCACCGTCGCCGCGGACGTTCTCGACGATCTGCGACTGGACACCCATGGTCTGGCGAAACGCCTGCATGGCGCTCTGCCAGCGCTCGCGTGCAGCGCCCGCCACATCGCTGACCTTTATCGTCGCGTCATAGCTTTCCGGGTATTGATTGCGCCATTGGTCTTGAAGCTTGTCGAGATCAAAGCTCAGGCCACTCGCCTGATCCATCAGCCCGTCGATGCGATGGAGCGCACCGGTGAGTTGGCCAACGGAAGAAAAATCCAGATGCTGAAGGTTGCGCGCCATGTTCTGCAGCATGGTCGCCTGGTTCTGAAGCGATTGGACCTGGTTGTTGATCTGCTCCAGCGAGCGTGCCGCCGTTAGCACGTTCTGGGTATAGTTCGACGGATCGAACACGATGAGGGCGTAGGCTGGCTGGACGTAGTCGGCCATCGGTTTGGCGATCAGGGAAACGGTGATCAGGCTGGTGAAAAGGCGGCGTCCCATCATGACGATTGCTCCGTGTCTGGTTGAGGGAATTGCTGGAGAAGCTCGGCAGCCCAATCCAGGCCGCGTGCATTCAGGAAACGAGAGGCAAAGCTGTCCTGTCCGTGCTCGGACAGGACCCTTTCGATAAGGGTCTGCGTGGCCGGATCGGAAGCACCGCACAGCGCGAGTGTGATCGGGCCGAGCCCGAGCTCGAAAAGACGGTTGCCGCGGCGCGACTGCAGGTAATAGTGCCGCTTCGGCGTGGCGCGAGCGATCAGTTCGATCTGCCGCTCGTTCAAACCGAAGCGTTCGTAGGCTGCCCGCGCTTGCGGCTCCACCGCACGATCATTGGGAAGAAAAATACGCTGTGGGCAGCTCTCGATGATTGCGGGCGCGATTGCAGAGCCCACGATGTCGGCAAGCGATTGGGTGGCGAAGACAACCGACACGTTCTTCTTTCGCAGCACCTTCAGCCATTCGCGGATGCGGGCGGCAAAAAGCGGGTTGTCGAGATAGACCCACGCCTCGTCGAGCATGAGCAGCGTCGGCCGCCCGTCAAACCGCTCCTCGAGGCGATGGAAAAGATAGGTGAGCACCGGCAGGACAGCGCCTTGGCTGTGCATCAGCTCCTCGGTCTCGAAGCATTGCACATCCGATAAGGCCAGCCGATCGATATCGGCATCGAGCAGCCGGCCGAAGGGACCGTCGAGCGTGTAGGGCATCAACGCAGACTTGAGCGCATTGGACTGAAGCAGGACCGACAGGCCGGTCAGCGTGCGTTCCTGAGTCGGCGCCGTGGCAAGGCTGTTGAGCGCCGACCAGATTGCCTCCTTCACCTCCGGTGTGACGGTGACGCTCTCATGGGCAATCAGACCTGCAATCCATTCGGCCGCCCAACCGCGGGTAGCCTGGTCGCTGATGTTTCGCAGTGGCTGGCAGGCAAACGCACCGTCCGCGCCGAGCACATGATGCTCTCCACCCATCGCAAGTGTCGCCGCACGCGCCGAATTGCCTTTGTCGAAGACATAGACCTGCGCGCCGGCATAGCGCCGGAACTGCAAAGCGATCAGTGCTAGCAGAACCGACTTGCCGGCGCCGGTCGGTCCAACGATCAGCATGTGGCCGACGTCCTCGACATGAGTGGAAAGCCGGAACGGAGTCGACCCGCTGGTCTCGGCAACGAGAAGCGGCGGGGCTTCGGTCTGGGTAACATTGGCGAGATGCTCGTTCGTCGCCGGCCCGGCCCACACCGATGACAGCGGCATGAGATGGGCAAGATTCAGTGTGTGAATGAGCGGCTGGCGAACGTTGGCGTAGACATGACCAGGCAACGAGCCGAGCCACGCTTCCACGGCATTAACGCTTTCACGGATCGTAGTGAAGCCAAGTCCGTTGACGATGCGCTCGACCGCGCGAAGTTTCTCCTCGGCGGCTTGGTGGTCCTCGTCCCACACCGTCACAGTAGTGGTGAGATAGCCGAACCCGACATGATCGCCGCCCAGTGCTTGAAGTGCTTCGTCTGCATCGAGTGCCTTGTTGTCGGCGTCGCTGTCGATGAGAGGAACGGGTTCGTTGGTCACGACCTCGCGCAGGATAGCCACGATCGATTTGCGCTTGGCAAACCACTGCCGGCGCAATCGCGTCAGCGTCTTGGTGGCTTCCGTCTTGTCGAGCGGAATGAAGCGCGTCACCCAGCGATAAGCGAAATCCTGGTTGTTGAGTGCGTCCAGAATTCCGGGCCGCGTGAGGTTCGGGAATCCGAGGATGGTAAGTGTGCGAAGATGCTGCTCACCCAGCATCGGCTCCAAGCCGCCGGTGAGCGGCGCATCGACCAGCATGCTATCCAGATACATAGGCGTTTCCGGTACGGCGACTGGATGGCGGCGGGTCGAGATTGTGCCGTGCAGGTGAGTCAGCGTCTCGGCATCATCGAGGGCGCGCATTTCCGGCATGAAGCCCGACAGTAGACCCAGAACCCGGTCGGTCTCGTCACGGAACCGCGCCAGCTCCTGGCGCCAGTCTCTTTCGCCTTCGGAATGATGAGAGTCGACCAGCGCGCTTTCCGCCCGCGCCTGGCCGTCCGGCGGCGGCATGAACAGCAAGGTCAGTTGATAGCGGCTCTCGAAATGCGCGACCTTGCCCTCGAAGGCCCCGCGCCGTTCTTCGTCGACCAGCCACGACGCCGCATCGGGGAACCGCGAATGCGGATAGCCCAGCGCTTCTATGCGCTCCGCCTCGAAGAACAATGCCCAGCCGGAGCTAAGGCGTCTGAGCGCATTGTTCGCCCGTGCGCAGATCCCGATGAGTTCGGCTTCGGTCGCGCTTTCGAGATCGGGACCCCGGAACCGCAACGTCCGCTGAAAGCTGCCATCCTTGTTGAGCACGATGCCCGGCGCGACCAGTGCGGCCCAAGGCAAATGGTCGGCAAGCCGGTCGGCTTTGCCGCGATACTCCGAAAGGTTCAGCATGCAAACCATCCCTTCATGCGAAGATGACGGACAAGCACGCTCGCGAAGTCCGGATCCCGGCGCGCGGCAAAGACCGCGAGCGTGTGGCCGGCAATCCAGAGTACCAGCCCGGCGATCCACTGCTGCAGGCCAAGACCGAGGGCCGCAGCCACCGTGCCGTTGAGGATCGCAACCGCTCGAGGCGCACCGCCCAGCAGGATCGCCTCAGTCAATGCCCGGTGAACAGGAACCTCGAAGCCCTCAATATGCTGCTCTCCGCTGGCCATCAGACGAGTGCCCCACCGCCGAAGGAGAAGAAGGAGAGAAAGAAGCTCGATGCCGCGAAGGCGATCGACAGACCGAAGACGATCTGGATCAGCCGGCGGAAGCCGCCCGCCGTATCACCGAAGGCAAGCGTCAGGCCGGTGGTGATGATTATGATCACCGCGACGATCTTGGCGACCGGCCCTTGCACCGATTCCAGTATCTGCTGCAGCGGCTGCTCCCAGGGCATGCCGGAGCCCGCGGCGAAAGCCGGTGCCGTGAGAAAAAACGCGAACGCGGCGGACGAAAGAAAGCGAAGCTTCTTGCGCATGAGATGACCTTTCAGAGCTGCTGGAGTTGCGGAAGCGTGAGCGGGGTGACGGCGTAATCGCCGCTGCCGTCAAGACCGGTGACCTCGGCGATCGCGTCGATGCGGCGCGACGAGCCGCGCCCGGCGATGAAGACGATCAGATCGATGGCGTCGGCGATGAGGCGGCGGGGAACGGTGACGACGGCTTCCTGCGCGAGCTGCTCGATGCGATAGAGCGCGGAGCGCGCCGAATTGGCGTGAACCGTGGCGATGCCGCCGGGATGCCCTGTGTTCCATGCCTTCACCATGTCGAGCGCTTCCGCACCCCGGACTTCGCCGACGATGATCCGGTCGGGCCTAAGCCGCAGCGTCGAGCGCACGAGATCGGCAAGCGTTACCGAACCCCGCCTCGTTCGTAAGGCAACGCAATCCTTCGCCGCGCATTGCAGTTCGCGCGTGTCCTCGATGAGGATCACCCGCTCGTCGCATTCGGCGACTTCGGCCAGCAGCGCGTTGGCAAGGGTTGTTTTGCCCGACGACGTGCCGCCGGCGACCAGAATGTTGCGCCGCTCGCGGACCGCCTTTTTCAGCGCATCGGCCTGCAGCGGCAACATGATGCGGTCGGCCACGTAGTTGGCCAGAGTGTAGAGCTTTGCGGCCGGTTTACGGATAGCAAAGCATGGTGCCAGCACGACCGGCGGCAGCAGACCCTCGAAGCGCTCGCCCGAAGGCAGTTCGGCGCTGACAATCGGATTGTCCTCATGCGCTTCGGCGCGCACGTGGGAGGCGACCAGGCGAATGATGCGCTCCGCCTCGGAAGGGTGCATGTGCACGCCGGTGTCGACCCGCCCCTCGCCCAGCCGGTCGAGCCTCAGCGCACCGTCGGGATTGACCATCACCTCGATGACCAATGGATCGGCTAGGGCTTCGGTGATCGCTGGGCCCATGGCGGTGCGCAGCATGGCGCGGCGGCGATGGTCGGCCTCGGGATGAGAACTCATCCTTCCCTTCCCCCGCCATTGGCCTCGCCAAGCGATTTTTTCCCGGAGGCGATCTGGCGACCGACCTGCTCGACGAATTTGTCGAAACGCTCCTGGGCAATCGCTTGCGTCGCCCTGTCCGGAACCGGCGTGTGGGCATGAAGCGTGATCGAAAAACGGATGAAGAGCGCCAGGCTCTCCAGAACCATCTCGACATCGCGCCTGATATGATCGAGCTCGCGGGACAGACGATCGAGCCGCTTGCCGTAGCGCTGGTCGAGATCGTTCTCGCCCCGCCGCTCTATGAAGGCCTCAACCGCCTTCGCGACGACCGCGGATTTGGTGGTCGATGGATCGCGGCTGAGGTTGTCCAGCTTCTCGCTCAGCCCGGGTTCAAGCAGAAACTGATGACGGATGCGGTGGGGCTTCATGCGGCTCGTTCCGGCTGACCGACGCTTGCTGCACCGGCGACGGAACAAGCATCGTCGAGGTGCCCGAAATCGCGTATGGCCGTTATCTACGCTGAGGTGCGCCCAACTCGAAGCGGGGTTCAGAAGCCGGGCACGATGTCCTTGTCGTCGCCCCTTCCCTCGTTGATGCCGTAGGCACGCGCGGCAGTGGAAATCCGGTCCATAACGAGCTTGTCGGGGAGCGCCTCGCTGTCATCGTCGGTGGGCTTGAAGAGATCGTCCTGATCCGGCTGCTGAGAGACGACGGGGTGTTCATCGGGCAGACCTGGATGACGCTGCTGCTGAACACCGCCGTCGTTTTCGGTTGCCACGCCGCTTTCGTCGCCGGGAACAAGACGGCGATCAACGCCGCACACCTGTCCGCTCCAATCATCCAGACGCGACGCAGGGCAATCAGCGTAAGGACCGTCCCGAAGCAGTGGCGAAGGCAGCAACCGTTCGGTGAAATTCTGATCCTGGTAATAGCGCAACTTCTTGGCACGGATCGGCGGCAGCCCTGAAACCAACACCAGTTCGTCAGACGGCGGCAACTGCATTACCTCCCCGGGCGTCAGCAGAGGTCGTGCCGTTTCCTGGCGGCTGACCATGACGTGGGAAAGCCAGGGCGCCAGCCTATGGCCGGCATAGTTGCGCATGGATCTGAGCTCCGTCGCCGTGCCGAGCGCATCGGAGATGCGTTTTGCCGTGCGCTCGTCATTGGACGAAAAGGCAATCCGCACATGACAGTTGTCGAGAATGGCGTTGTTCTCGCCGTAGGCTTTTGAAATCTGGTTCAAGGATTGCGCGATCAGATAGGCGCGAATGCCGTAGCCGGCCATGAAGGCGAGCGCAGTCTCGAAAAAATCGAGCCGTCCGAGCGCCGGAAATTCGTCGAGCATCATGAGCAGTTGATGTTTGCGGCTCTTCTTTGGATCGCCCTCCAGCCGCTCGGTGAGCCGCCGGCCGATCTGATTGAGCACCAGTCGCACCAGCGGCTTGGTACGTGAGATGTCCGATGGCGGCACGACCAGATAAAGCGACATTGGTCGCTCTGCATCCATGAGGTCAGCAATGCGCCAGTCGCAAGCCGATGTTGCCGCAGCTACGGTCGGATCGCGATAGAGCCCGAGAAATGACATGGCGGTCGAGAGAACGCCTGAACGCTCATTCTCTGACTTGTTCAGCACCTCACGAGCCGCCGAGGCCACGACAGGATGGACCTGAGGCTTTTCACTAGCTCCGAGATGGTTGGTGGTCATCATCCGTTGCAGCGTTGCAGCAAACGAGCGCTGTGGGTCCGAGAGGAAGGTAGCGACACGGGCTAGCGTCTTTTCCTCTTCGGCGTAGAGCACGTGCAAGATGGCGCCGACCAGCAGTGAGTGGCTGGTCTTTTCCCAATGGTTTCGCCGCTCCAGCGCGCCTTCCGGATCGACGAGGATGTCGGCGATGTTCTGGACGTCGCGGACCTCGTCTAGGCCCTGGCGTACCTCTAGCAGCGGGTTGTAGCGCGCCGACCTTGAATCGGTAGGATTGAACAAAAGGCAATGTGAAAACTTCGAGCGCCAGCCGGAGGTCAGCTGCCAGTTTTCACCTTTGATGTCGTGAATGACGGCCGAGCCGGTCCAGGAAAGGAGGGTTGGCAGAACCAGCCCGACACCCTTGCCGGAACGTGTTGGCGCAAACGCCATGACATGCTCTGGGCCGTCATGGCGCAGATACTGGTCCTTCAATTTGCCAAGGAAAACGCCGGCCGTCCTGAATAGCCCCTCCTTCTCAATCTCCCACTTTTCGGCCCATCGTGAAGAGCCGTAGGTAGTGACCGCTCCACGCTGCCGCGCACGCCAAAGTGAACCGGCCATAGCAGCGCCACAGCTTAGGAAGCCACTGGCGCCGGCAAGTGCGCCCGCCTTGTCGAAGACCTCTGGCGCGTAAGCGTCGAAATGGAACCACCATTCGAAAAGTTTCCACGGCTTATAGATTGCCCAGCCGGCCGCGACAAACCATGGGGCGCCGAGTGGTGGCTGATGGCCCAGCATGTGGGCGCACCATTGTGTTGCCGTCCATACGCCGAGGACTGCGATAGCAAACACAACCACGATCTGGCCAATCAGCAGCTTCGTCGGTGTCATTGGCTTTTGCTCCGCTGTTCTGGACAGGCGGATCAAGCATCTGGCCAAAGCACAGGGAGTAAAACCCACCGTACGCACGACGAGGTGCGATGGGGCAATCATTGGGTATTGCTCAGATTTGAAACGCGGGAACGCGCCGCTGTTCAATCGATAAGACATAAGGCCGGTGCTATGCTCTCGGATTCGACGCGTCCGGAGGTATCCCGGACGAACTGAAACAGCACCTTCTGCTAGATTTTCTGCAGACCCTGGCCAACTACAAGGGCTGCGCTCTCTGTACGGCGCAAGACAATTTCCCGAAGGCGCCAAGGTTCGGCCAACCCGGTCGAATGATCCGGGTTGATTCACGCTTGCAGAGGCGACAGCAAAAAAGAGGCCACGAGGCGCGGGGAGCCTGCCCGGGGGCCCCTTCGAGGGACGGTCATGCCCGACGTAGCACCCGACAAATCTGGGATCAGAGGATCGGACCGTGATCCGGAATTGCCGAAAGACCGTCAATCAAGACGGGCTGCTTTCAAAAACCACCGAATGCTAGCCGCCTTGATGCACGGCGATGAGCTTTTGGCGGCCTGAGGCGGTGATCAGGTCGCCGTTTCGGTGCGTTTTGACAACCCTCGTCAGGCGCCGGCGATGATCCGTCGTGATGGAGGGCTGGGTTTGCAGGTTGCGGTCGGCGGGTTTGTTTCGGGACGTCTGCGCCCCGTCGGCTATGTCACGAGCCGCGCAATGCGATTGAGGACGATGCGCAGGATGCGCTGGTCGGGGCAGGAGGTCGGCAGGTGCAGGCGGATCTGGGTTTTCATCTCGACCACCCGCGCGGCGATTTTGCATGTCGGTCAATCATTATGACCAATGGTTCTCTACATTTCGCTGCTGCGTTCTCTACATTTGGCTGCTGTTGCGCAGGAGCCCACGGACCTGCCCGTAAAGCTGGCGCTTGACATTGACCAGTTGCTCACGCGCGCCAAGCAACGCCTTCAGCCGGTGGCTTTCCATGGTCTTCACATGCACCGCAGAATACAAACCGCTTGCCAGTATCTCGGCAAGCGCCTGCGCATCCGCCTTGTCCGTCTTCTCAGGCCGCGCCTTCAGGGCATCTGCAGCACGCCGCGCATCCATGCAGATGACCGGAAAACCCTGATCCTTCAGCTCGTGGTAGAGCCAAGGCGTCATCGAGCCTGTCTCAAGGCCGACTTTCGCAAGATGACCGTTCCATCTTTTCAGCCGCTCCGCGATCATTGACGGCTGCGTGTCCGCGCTCCCGCGCCACACCACCTGTCGATCCTGACCATAATGCAGATGTGCGTGCTCTTGAGACTGACGTCCACTCCAACGTAATATTCCATCGCTGCTCTCCTTAGGTCTTCGACAAACCAGGGCAGATGGCCTCATTCCGCCGATGGGAGCAGCAACCTCATGTATGGGATGTAATAGTGGGTTCGCGGGCGACGCGGCGGCCGGAGATCAAGCTATCCGGGATCGTGGCCAGTCTCCACCGTGCTGAAACAACCTCTATACGCGTTCAGATCGCTCGAACTACATGGCTTTTTATTTCCGGGCAGTGCCCGACCGACGGCTCATGTTCGCAGCAGGAGAGTGCCTATTGCGAAGACGGACGCGGAGCCGGGAAATCCAGCACGCGGCTGGTATAGCTTTCGATCAATGCACTGAATGGCACGCCATCCGGTAGTTTGAGCACGGCGTGATGTTCGAGAAGGAAAGGGGGAGGGACAAGAGATCCAGTACCGGAAGCCGGCAGGCTGGTTTGCATTTCCCATCCTTTCGAGAGAGGGGACCAAAGCAGCTTCGCCGATAGGTTCGTGCGACTGAAATTTAGAGCCTGAACGGCTCGACCGAATGCTATATCGCTCGTATCGAGCGCCTTGTTCATCTCGGCCGTCAGCCTTGCCGGCACGTACCAGTTGTCCGCCTCGGACAGGACGTGCTCGCCGCAGGCCAGACGAACGCGCCGATAGGCTATGGGTTCGTCCGAGCCTACGGCAAGTAGCTTACGGATATGGACATCCGCCGGCTTGTCTTGACCATGTACACGATGAGCCACGATCTTCGAGCCTTCCGGCGCCAGCTTGTGTGTTGCGCACCAGCGATCAAGTGTCAGCGTAGCACTGGCATTGCTGAGGAGATCGGCATTCAGGGCTTGAAGGACTGCAAGAGCTTCCAGTCGTGATGTCGGCGTGTCCGGCCATGGCGACGGAGTGGACAGATTCTGCGCCATGGTAGTTTGCGTGCCGGGCACGATGGCGGCTGAGCTGCCAAAGGCGAGGAGGCGGACGAGTAACAAGGACCGGAAGAACATGGCTATGAAATCCTCTGTAAAACAGACTGTACAGGTCGGGGCTAGTCTAAGATCACGCTCGATCGTCAGCTGGCCGATCTGAGCATGCAACTTCTCAAGCTCGCATTCGCGCGTGTCCTTCGCTGGCTGGTGTCGGCGAGAGTCGCCTCAGCCAGCTCTATCAGCAGAAGCCGACATCAACTCCTGAGTCGGTTTTGCAGTGCCTGCCGATCGGCGACGAGCTGGTCCAGGTGGATAGAATGCCCTCCCTGCGCCAATCGCCTAACCAGCTCACGCATACCGTCCACGACAAAGACGCCGCAATCATAGCTGTTCTGCTGCTGGGCCATGAGGGGTGACTCCAGGCGGGCGCCCAGCCGTCCTGCGAGCTGTTCTGCAGGCCGGGCGTTGTATCCTTGCGCGGAGTCGTAGTGATAGGCGACCGGCTTTTGCCGGTCGCTGCGATCAACGAACAGCAGCGACCAATGGCTGCCGCGTTGATTAGGATCCGAAACATGGGCATTATTCACTGGCAGGAACAGGAAGTCGGCTGTATCGTTACCCTGCCGATTATGGACGATACTGTGGAATGTACTTAGCGTGTCGCCCCAGTTCAGCTGAAAGGCTACGAGGGGATCCACGAACCGCGTCCGGGCGGCGAGACTCGGATTGGTCCCCTGCAACTCCTGCGCCAGGAGCTGGTAATCCGTGAGGATATGCCTGTCGCCCAGCCATTGCGTGTCCCCGAGCACCAGCCCGCGGTCGTGGGACGAGGCTTTCGGATCCAAAGCCCCGATCTGAGCATCGGAGGAGGTGGTCGAGAATGCCCGCACAGAATTAACCTCGTCGCGTAATCCGGATGGCGTGGGCCTTGTCAGATCAACCAATGGAAGACCGCCGTAGGTGTCTGAGCGGGCCTTGGCAGAGTGCGCTGGCGCAAAGTGAGCATCGTCGCGCAATTCGGATGGCGTGGGCGCATTCAGATCAACGATTGATTCAAGACCCCCGTAGGTGTCTGAGCGAGCCTTGGCAGAGTGCGCGAAGTGAGCATCGTCGCGCAATTCGGATGGCGTGGGCGCATTCAGATCAACGATTGACTCAAGACCCCCGTAGGTGTCTGAGCGAGCCTTGGCAGAGTGCGCGAAGTGAGCATCGTCGCGCAATTCGGATGGCGTGGGCGCATTCAGATCAACGATTGACTCAAGACCCCCGTAGGTGTCTGAGCGAGCCTTGGCAGAGTGCGCTGGCGCGAAGTGAGCATCGTCGCGCAATTCGGATGGCGTGGGCGCATTCAGATCAACGATTGACTCAAGACCCCCGTAGGTGTCTGAGCGAGCCTTGGCAGAGTGCGCTGGCGCGAAGTGAGCATCGTCGCGCAATTCGGATGGCGTGGGCGCATTCAGATCAACGATTGACTCAAGACCGCCGTAGGTGTCAGAACGGGCCCTGGCAGAGTGCGCTGGCGCAAAGTGAGCATCGTCGCGCCCCGCGACCTCACGGAAGACGTCTGAGGGAGCCATGGCAGTTGATGATGACGGGGGTTCTTGCATCGCCTGGCTCCAGAACGCCCGAGCTCCCTCGCTCGGGGTAGCGGGCAGCGAGGCGAGCTCCTTCAGCGCGCCGGTCTGCCGAGCTGTCTGCGCGGCTGGCAAAGCCGACTGCTCATGTGATTGCAGCCCCAACCCTTGGTTCGCCTCGACGAGTTTTAAGTAGCTCCCAAGATGCGACAAATCGGGAGCGTGTACTCTGCTTCCAGTCAGTTTGAACGCTTCCACATCGTTCCGCAGCGTTAACTGCTCATTGTTAGAGCCGTTAAGTCGACCAGCTATGCTCCCCCCCCTGCCCGTTTTTTGAAGCCACTCACTCAGCGCACGAAGACGTGTAGCCCGCTTCTGGGCAAACTGCCTCTGCGCCGCAGTCGGGTTCCTAAGATCGTTCAAGGCTTGGCCGAGCGCACCATCAATGAGGGGGCCGTCTTCGGGATAAGGAGCCAGGTGACGGGGCCGCCCAATGCCACGGGGTTCGGATCCGGGCGCTTCGGCTTCTTCACCCCCAGGCAAGAGCCGCGGGAGATTAGCCAGAGCGCATTTAAGGCGATTCTGAGGGTCTCCCCCCAGGCTTCTGTACTCCGAAATTTCATTGTCTAGCGAACCGCCTCGCAACAGAGAAGCTAGAGGGTCCCTATCGTTTGCTTGGAGCCACCGAGCAAACACCCTAAATCTGGAAAGACTGTTTTTGATGTCCCCTTTGGCGGCATTGCGCTGCTCGGCGCCTACCCGGAACCTTGCCAAGAGATCGGCGTCTTCGGCAGGGAGCTCCCCAATTAGCTGGTCTCGTGAAGGAAGGCTCCCGGGGGCAACCTTGTTCAGCTGCGCAACGACAGCAAAGCGGCCACCATCCTTCAGATAGTCCCGCACATCGGCGACAAAAGAAGCATGGCCAGGCGAATCGCGGTCAAACCGGCCGGTTATAGGGCCCCGATTTTCCTGGAACAGCCAGCCGCTTAAATGGTGCAGATCACCTACCAATCTCTTGACAGTCCTCTCGTGCGTCTGCGCTTCGCGGGCTGCTTTCTTGAAGGTGGAAACAAGCTCCTTGTCCTCGGCAAAGGGCCCAAAGCGTTCGCGCTTTGCGCCCACGCGGACCTCTTTATTCACCGCAAACTCCGGTTGCTGTCTACCGCTATTGCGCCATGGACCCGGTCCTTGCGCCGCCTCCGGGCCACTGAACGGGTTATCCCGCAAGCCCGCGCTCTGGATCCCTCCACCGCCCTCCTCAGACGAAGGGGGCTGTAACTGGCTCAGCTGCTGCTCAAAGCTCGCTTGCCGGCTCGAGTCGTCCGCCTGTTGCCCAACCGGCATCTCGGTATTCTGCTGCGCGAAGCCTGATGCAAACGGATTCAACTGCCGAGGATTGAACTGCGAACCATCCATACCGCTCTCCATTTGAAAATGAAATATGGGCTGCTCGCAAGTCTGCGCAGAGAGCCACCAATTCGACCATACATAACGATTCTCACTCCTGAGAGGCTCATTGAGTGCGGTCTGGTAAGCCCTGCAGCAACGATACGCAGCCTAGCTGACTTTGACCTGACGTAGGCGTTCTGTGAATTCGAAGAGAACCCTTGAGGCCTAGGCGCCGGCCGCGACCGGTGCCTCTTTCCCGTGGCCGGCCTCGAAAAGCCTGGCGCTGAAGTTTGTGGGGGACCACCTCTGGGACCCGGCCGGACACGAAACCGATCCCCAGCACGGCATGCCGGTTGAGGTCGCGGCCGCGCTGCGCGAAAGCGAGATGCAGCGGATACCGGACCGCGTGCGCCGTCTATAGTGAAACGACGTCTCGCAAGCCTGGGGACCTTGCATCGGGAGAACGGGTAGGAGGGTCCGTTCGCCTCGCCTAACCTGCGGTCGGTGCTGCGGCTGGGGTCGCCGATAAGCGCGTGCCGCTGGTCGCGTCGGGCGATTTGCGTCGCGGCGCGAACCAGCGACGCCGATGCTCTATTTGCCGGGTACCAGAGGAGATGCGCAATCTGGCCAAGCGTGTCGAATTGCTCTTCACCGCGGTCGGACGCACTTCGACACTGCGTTCGAAAGTGGCGCGACACCGAGGTTGACAATCTTGAGGCAAAACAGTTCCAAGTAACGTCATGCTTTTCCAGGAACCCAATGCGCTACAAATCAGGATCGAGCTCGCCGGCATCGAGCCGGCGGTTTGGCGACGCGTGGTCGTTCCGTGGAACTGGCATCTTGGACAATTGCATCTCGTCATCCAGGCCGCCTTCAACTGGTGGAACTACCACCTGCATGAGTTTCGGGTTGGCGGTTTGTCCTATGGCGATCCCGAACAGCTTGGCGAGATGGAATATGAAGGCGGATCCCGTTCCTTCGATGAAAATGAGGTCCGGCTTCTTGATTTCGAGCACCATCCAGGCCTCTCATTCATCTATCTCTACGACTTCGGCGATCACTGGGAGCATCTAGTCACCATCGAGAAATTCCTCACCCTCGATCCGATTCCGAGGACAGCGGCTTGCATCGACGGCGCCCACGCCAGGCCACCGGAAGATGTCGGCGGCATCGGCGGTTTTGAGAGTTTCCTGGCCATCATGGCCGACCGGGAAGATCCCGAGCATCGCGACATGAGGCGGTGGTGCGGTGGCCATTTCGATCCTCAATGGTTCGATCTGACGGTCGCCGACAAGGACGTCAGGAACGCGCTCAAGCCGAACGTCCGGCGACGCCTTCACCAGCCAAAATCCAAACGTAGGGCCGGCGAGCGCGACCGGTAAGTTGAGAAAGCCCGGTCTGCTTGGGAGGAGTTCAGCCCATCGAGCAGCCGACATTTCCGCCTGCTCGACTCGACAATGGGCACGAGCGAGGCTCGCCGCGAACGGGATTGATATGGACGAAAGGTCCCTGGCATAGACCCTCCTGCACAATGTCCTCGGCCTCCGCGGACAAGCTGTATGTCGCCGGAAGCGGGCGGCGGGCAATGTCGCCTAAACAAATATAGGCTCCGGATCGAAACCCGGTCGAACATTGGACAGGCTTGCCGGGAAAGCTTCCCGAACATTTTTTTCGGGGGTGGCGACTATTGTAGCGCTGCCGCCAATGGCTTGTCTGCACCTTGCGGCTGGTCTGCAGCCCGCGCGGGCGCGGTTGCAGCCAGCAGGTCGGTCTGCGTGATCAGGCCGAGGATGCGCCTGTCGTCATCGACGATGATGGCGGCGTGGCTGCGACCGTCGGTGAGCACCGGCAGCAGGCTCATCGCGGGTGCGCTTGCCGTAGCGGTCGCCGCCGGCGACGTCACGCTCATTACAGCGTCCGCCGCTCGTGCCAGCTCCCTGAGCCCGCCCGGCGCCGACCAGCCTCGCTTCCAGATCGACGACCGGTAGCGACCGGATGTTGTAATCAAGCAGCAAATACCGCGCCTGGTCACATCGCGCGACATGATGTCCTCGCACAGCAAGGTCCGGTGTGAGCGCACCGTCGCCTGCAACTCGACCTGCCGCAGCAGCCGCTCGAGATCGTCGCGCCGGCAAGGATGGGGACAAAAAGGTGGAAGGCCATGGGATGCCTGAAAACCTCAGACTTGATGTGGAACGCGTCAGTCAGGCGCGATTGCCTGCAATCCCGCCATACCGTTGAATTGGGAATCCAACCGGATCCAAGAACCCGCAGCTTCGGGAAAATAATATTTCGCGATGCCGCCAAACGGATCGGTGCGGTTCGGCTCGGCCGAACCGGTCTTTACAGCAGGTTACGCGGGTTTTCGGATCGGTTTGGCAAGCAGCCCGCTTCATGCGGCGGCGGCCGCGGCGAGGCCGCACGCCAAATCGGCCTAGCTAGCTGTGGAGCCTCAACAGGTTGTCCTCGGTTAGGGCGAGGCGACTGATGGGTGGTTTGGACTTTAGGCTGCCGTGTGGGCGATGCCAATTGTATCTGTGCAGCCAGACAGGCAGTTCGGCGGCGCGGTGATCTGAAGTCGGATAGGCGATGGCATAGGCCCATTCGCGCAGCGCCGTCTGGATGAAGCGCTCGGCCTTGCCATTGGTCTTGGGCGTGTAAGGCCTTGTCCTGACATGCTTGAGGCCGAGATCGCGGCAGGCCTTGGCGAAGGCCTTCGATCTATAGCAGGAGCCGTTGTCGGTCATGACGCGGGCTATCGCGACGCCGAGGCTGGCGTAATAGGCGACCGCCGCCTTGAGGAAGGCGATAGCGCTTTCTTTTTTCTCGTCGGGCAGGATCTGCGAGAAGGCGATGCGGGAGGCGTCGTCGATGCAGACATGGACGAACTCCCAACTGCTGCCGCGCGAGCTGGCATTGCCGGTGCGCTTGCCGGTAATGCGATGACCGATGCGCTCGAAACGACCGAGCTTCTTGATGTCGATGTGGATCATCTCGCCGGGATGCTCGCGCTCGTAGCGTCGGATCGGCTCGGCCGGTTCGATATCCCTGAGCCGCGACAGTCCGGCACGCTTGAGAACGCGGCTAACGGTGGCGGGCGAGACGCCGACCTGGTGGGCGATGTGCTTGCCGGTCCAACGTTGCCGCCGCAGCGCCATGATGCGCTCGGCGATCAACGCAGCGGTGGCCCGTGGCATATGGGCGGGTCGCGAAGAACGGTCGATCATGCCGACCCGCCCTTCGGCCTTATAGCGCTCGACCCAGCGCGCCACGATCTTGGCCGACACGCCGTAGACGCGCGCCGCATGAGCTTTGGAGAAAGCGCATTCTATCACCGAAAGCGCCATCTCCTCTCGACGCAGCGGCGTGAGACGGGCATTCTTGTGGATGTTCATTCGGACCCTCCGATGTGTGCTGAAGCCTGGTAACTCCAGTCTCCTCGGTCCGGTCCGAATGGACAACCTCCTGAAAGCTCACAGCTAGCGCCTGGGGCAGATGGAACCATCGGGCTTGTTGCCAGGCAGGCTTGTCGTCACCTTCACATTTGCGATACGAAATTGTGCATTGCAATATCGGCGGCCCGTGGGTATCATCTTGCTGTCGGCCATCTACTCCTCCCAGATGGATGCCGATACTGAATGCGGTGCACCTCCTCCCGCGCCGTATTCGAAAATCGAGCCCGCTGCCACCTCCTCCCGGCAGCGGGCTTTTCTTTTGTATGAAGGTAGTTTCGGCCAAGGCCGATCTATCGCCGCCTGGACCAGGCGAATGCTCCGAACCTCCAGGCCGTTCTTGCCTTGCCCGTATTGGAAAGACACTTTCTGCCCCTCCATCAGCACGCTTAGCCCTGAGCGGATCAGCGCAGTAGCGCGAACGAAGGCGTCCTTTTCACCGTTCTCGGGAGCAATGAAGCCGAAGCCCTTTTCGGGAATAAACCACTTGACCGCTCCGCTCCATAGGTGAGATCGAGGCCAGCTTGCAGGGCGCCAAAGGCGATCTCAGCGTGGTTGTCCGCTTCGATGGTGATAGTGGCGGGATCGACAAGGTCGTTGCCGAGACCATCGTCTGCGACAGGTTCGAGGGCAGGGTGAAGTGTATCCGAAAGCCGCCCGTTCTTCCCCCTTAAAGGCGTTTGCGACAGATCCAGCCGATCTGCGTCGGTCACGTCCTGGTACCGCGGCGGCTATTCTTGTCCGATTCTCTGCCGGCGAGAGCCGCTCCAAACAACTTGATCAGCCCAATCATCGAGTTCGCTAAGGGCCAGCAGACTGGTCTCGCGGAGGCGGCTGAGCCATGAGCCGCTCCTGAAGTGCCCGCCGATCGGCGACGAGATTGTCGAGGTGCAGCGACTCGCGGCGTGGCCGCGGTTCTTGGGCCAACCGTCGAGCCAGCTCCCGCGTGGCATCCAGCACAAAGACGCCGCAATCAAAACTGTTCCGCTGCCGGGCCATGCCCATTGGTTGCAGGCTGCTGGCGCCCAGCCGTTCTGCGAGCTCTGTTGCAATGGTGTGGTGGAGCGGGCGGAGGGAGTCGTAGTGATAGGCGACCGGCCTTTCCTGATTGCGGCGATCAACCAGCAGCAGCGACCAATGGTCGCCTTCGCGAATAGCACTGGCATTGTTCACTAGCAGGAACAGGCAGTCGGCTGTATCGTTACCATTCCGATCATGGACAATGCGATGGAATGCGCGTAGCGCGTCGCTATCGGCGCCGTGGTTAAGCTGAAAGGCTATCAGAGGATCCACGAACCGCGTCCGGGCGGCGAGATCCGGATTAGTCCCACGCAACTCCTGCGCCACGAACTCGTAATCCCGCTGAATATGATCGTCGCCGAGCCATTCTCTGGCTCCGAGCACCCGTCCGCGGTCGTGGGAAGAGGCACTCGTAGCCGAAGCACCGATCTGAGCATCTGGAACCGAGGATGGGCGAGGATGATGGATAAATTGAGCATCGCGGCGCCCTCGCGGCCCCAACGTGATAGAGTAGGTCTCACCGTTGATAGAGACAGGCCGCGGAACCATGCGCGGACTCGGCAACAGCATCTTGTTGTCCAGTACATCGAGCAGGAAGTCCGGCACCGGCTGTGAGCCATGCTGCCAATCCTCGCCGACGAGATATCCGATATCCTCGAGCTCCAGAGGCTCGCCTGATGGCCCGATGGAGAACGGCGGACTGGCGGCCGGACCAGGCACTTGCGCTGACTGAGCGTCGTCACGCGTCTCCTGCGGTGTGGACGGCAGATCAACGAAAGAATGGAGGCCGCGGTAGATCTCTGACGACCGAGCTGGCGCGCCCTCCGGGGTTGGCCGCATACTCGCCTCAGAGTCGGGCGGCACTCGCGGCGACCGGGTCGAACTCGACACAGCCGTTTCGTGTCGTCCGGCCTGCGGGCCTTCCGGCGTCGGCCACTCATTTAGGTCAAAGTCTGACGGCACCCGCGGTGACCAGGATAAGCTCGCGCCGGCTAGCTGCGGTTCCCGACCCGGCTGGTCAGGGAAGGCTACACCCAGCGCCCTGTTTGCCTCGACGACTTGCACATACTGCGCAAGCCTCTTGAAGCCAATGCCAACGTTGCCGTTGGCTTTCGTGAACTCCTGGTAATCTCTGTCCAATGATTCGCGCTGATGCCAATCGCCGTTGATCCGGCTCGCGATGCTCTCCCTGCCCATTGTTCGGAGCCAATCGCTGAACTTTCGTTGCCCCGAAGCAGTATTGCGGACGGTCTTGGCAGTCCGGCCGGATCCGAGCTTGCTCAACTCTCCCTCGACCAAGCCATCGATGATGTTGGCGGCATCGTCATAAGGATGCAGCCCGTGCTGGAGTTCGTCGCCCTGGGGTGCCGAAGCTTGTTGATACCCAACCCGACGTACGGTTGGCCAATGGCTCGCTTGAACTCCGAAATATCTTTCTGCAGTTGTTTTTTCTGCTGCTCATTGCCGTTGAGTCGACTCGCTATGCTCTCCTTTCCCTCTCTTTTCAGCCAGTCACTAAGCTTGCGCTGATTGCTAGCGATCTTGAGGATAGGCGCCCTCTCTTTGGCAGTCGCTGCCGGTCCAAGCGTAAGCGGTTAGCTGACGGCGTCTGGTTTGAAGTTCCAGGGCATGAGCATTTCGATTTTGGCTGCGGGCCAGCGCTGAGCGATGCGGGTCAAGGTCTGGGAGAGCCAGGCGAGTGGGTCGACGCCATTCATTTTACAGGTTTGCAGAAGTGTCGCGACGGTGGCCCAGGTGCGTCCACCGCCCTCGCTTCCAGCGAAGAGACTATTTTTTCTCGTAATTGTCTGGGGCCTGATTGCACGCTCGACGATATTGGAGTCGATCTCGATACGACCGTCCATCAGAAAGCGTTCCAGCGCCTCCCGCCGGGTGAGCGCGTAGCGGATCGCCTCGGCAGTCTTGGATTTTCCGGAGACCTTGTGCAGTTCTTTTTCCCACAGGTCGAAGAGGCTCGCGACAATGGCCGCGGACTTTTCCTGACGCAGCGCGGCGCGGCTCCCAGCATCCTTGCCGCGAACCTCGTCCTCGACCTTCCACAATTCGGTCATGGCGGTGATCGTTGCCGTCGCGGCCTGTGAGATCCCGCTGATGTGCAGATCGTAAAACTTGCGCCGCAGATGCGCCCAGCACCCTGCGAGCCGGATTGTTTCATTGCCGCCGGCTTTGGCCCGTGCCTTGACCAGGTTAGTATAGGCCGAGTAGCCATCCACTTGCAGGATGCCCCCGAATCCAGCGAGGTGACGCGCCACGCAATCGGCGCCCCTGCTATCTTCAAAGCGATAAGCAACCATCGGTGGGCTGGTCCCGCCGAACGGTCGATCATCACGCGCGTAGGCCCACAACCAGGCTTTCGTGGTTTTCCCGGACCCAGGGGCAAGGGTGGGCAAGGTCGTCTCGTCGGCGAAGACCCTTTCGCCCTCCTTCACACGCTCCAGGATATAATCGGCGAGCATCTGCAATTCAAAGCCCAGATGTCCCATCCACTGCGCCATCAGCGACCGGCTGATCTCGACACCGTCGCGCAGATAGATCGCCTCCTGCCGGTAAAGCGGGAGGCCATCGGCGTATTTCGAGACAGCGATATAGGCGAGCAACCGCTCCGTCGGCAGGCCGCTTTCAACGATGTGCGCCGGCGCCAGAGCCTGGACCACGCCGTCACGGCCCCGGAAGGCGTATTTGGGACGGCGCGTGACGATGACCCGGAACTTCGGCGGCACGACGTCCAGCCGTTCAGAGCGATCCTCACCGATCAGAACCTTTTCCAACTCCTCGCAGTCGGCCGGGATTTCCGGCTCGATAACGTCCTCGATGCGTTCGAGGTGGGCGGCAAAACCCTTGCGCGGGCGCGGGGCACGCTTCGGCTTGTTCCCGGCCGCGTGAGCAAGTTCGCTCCGGATCGCCGAAAGGCCGGTCTCGACCTCCTCGAAGACAAAGGAGGCCTGCTCGTCGTCGATAGCCAGGCGTAGCCGCTCGGAACGCGTGCCATGTTGCGTGCGCTGCAAAACTTTCAGGATCGACGTGAGGTTGGCAATACGCTCGTTGGCGCTTTTCTCGACGGCTTTCAGCCGGGCGACCTCCGCCTCAGATGCTGCGATCCGAGCTTCGGCGACTGCGATCCGGGCCTCGCTCGCAGCCTGCTCGCGAGCCATGGAAAGGATCATCGCCTTCAGCGCATCAACGTCGTCGGGAAGGGCAAGATCCGGTAGAACCATGGCAAGCAGCAGAGCACAAAAACAGCCGCTTTCCCAACCGTTACAGCCCCATGATTCATCTTGCCGCAGCCGGTTTCAGCCCGTCGATAACGGCCGCCTGACCCTGGCCGGACGCATCTTTTTCCAGTCTAGCCCGGCCAGAAGCGCCATCAACTGGGCGTGGTCGAGACGCATGCGCGCGGCCGATATCGCAGACCAGCAGAAGCTGTGCTCTTCCAACGTTTTCGAATAAAGGCAAACCCCGCTGCCGTCCCACCACACGATGCGAACCCGGTCCGCACGCTTCGAACGGAATACGTGAAGCGCCCCCGAGAACGGGTCCAGGCCGCCGTCCCTGACCAGCGCCATCAACGATGCCGCGCCCTTGCGGAAGTCGACCGGCTGGCACGACACGTAAACCACCACACCGGAAGCGATCATGCCTTGCGAACCGCGCGGATGATCCTCGCCAGGCGATCGGGATCAACATCGCTGCCGGCGCGCACCACTGCATCGCCAATGACGATTTCCACCGTGTCGCTGCCCACCGCTTCAAAGCGCGTGAACTTCGCCGGCTTGCTCGCTGCCTCCGTCAGTGGCGCAACCATGCCCGACGAAAGCGCCTTGCGGCGCCACGCATAGAGCTGCGAGGGATCCAGCCCCTCGGAACGCGCAACCGCCGACACATTGCCCCCTGGCGAGAACGCTTCGGCGACAAGCCGTGCTTTCTCGTCTTCCGACCGATGGCGCGGCTTGCGTCGGGACGGCACAGGCTCCGCCGTCAAAATCTCGAATGTTCGATGATGGCTCATACTGTCGCTCACAGGATTCTCCGCATGATTCATGCTGAAAATGAGCGATCAACCGCCTGCACGCTACGTGGGGATGCCTACGCGCTTACGTCCAAGCTTACGCAAGGCTTCGTTGGTCGCGTCGTCGATGATGTCGGCGTCGCTCTCATAAGCGCTCAAAGTACGGCGCCCCATGACGCGGGGCCCGGATCCGAGCGCTTCGAACCCTGCCGAGTCAGGCTGAATCCTTCGGAGATGATTGAGGGCCGTAAAGAGGCGGCCCTTGGGGTCATTCTCCTCGCCAAATGCCATGATGTCCTCGGCTATTTCTTCGGTTCGAAACCGAGACGTCAGGGATGGCTTCTGGTTGGCCGTGAGCCACTTGGAAAAGCTATTAAGAATCTGCGTATGAGACCTGATAGTTTTGTCGGGCACCTCAAGTGCCCGGGCTGCTGCCGCGAACTGGTGAATGAGTAGCGGGTCTCCGGTAGGAGCAGGCGGCTGAGAACGACGAGGTGGCGCAGAAGGCCGAGGCAACAACTCGCCGGCGCGGAACTTCCGAAGCGCTTCCAATGCCGCACGCACTCGCTTGATGCCCCCCGCGTTCACAAATTCATCCGCATGGGCTTTCAACTGAACAGGGCTTTCAACCAGACCGGCCAGTGTCAAGTTTTTAGAGTTGAGGAACTCGCTGAACCGGCTCAGTTGCTGCACCATCCCCTGAAGGGTACCGGAAGCATAACTTCCTGCCGCCGCGCGCACGAACTCGGAAATGAGGGCTGCGTCCTCTTCGGACGCACGGGTGCGCTTATAGGCGTAGATACGAAGCTCTGAATCGACTGCATCCGACGCTGAGCCGCCCAACGACTTTTCACCGCGACTTCCTCCAAACACTTTGCCAAGCCCCGACTTAACCCGAGAAAGCAGTCCACCGCCTTTTCTATCCTTCGTGCGCGCGGCAGGCTTCGGTTCCGATGACGCTGTGTCGCGCATGCTACCCAGTGCCCTGTTGCGCAAGTCAGATGGAGAACCTTGCATGGCCGCGCCAAAGTGAGCGCGAGGAATGTCGACACTGTGCCGCGTACTGCGGAACCGATTGTCCTGCGGGTTGGATTGCGGCGGCATGGGGTTTGAAGGGTCGTTCTGGCCGCACAACCGGTGCTTCTTGGCAGCGCGTGATGGCACGAGGCGTGCAGATCGCGAGCGAGAGCATTTGGTGCGGCCATGCCAGCATAGGGTATCGGCCAGCGCCTGCCGGCGTGCCACTGAACGCGACCCGATGAGTGGCGTCAGACCGGTTTGAGGCGGGTGAAGAGTGCGAGATTGTAAGCCACCACAGAGGACCAGACATAGGTCTTGAAGTGGTCGAGCCCGCCCCAGGTGCAGCGCGCCAAGCCGTAGGCACGTTTGAGGCAGGAGATGCCGGCCTCGATGCCGGCGCGGAAGTTGCGCAGCTTGCGATAGACCCACTTGCTTTTGACCATGTCTTCGACCTTGAGGCCGCTCTTCTTGTGGAAGGCCATGTCGCGCACGCCGCAGGCCTTGGCCCGGCGCAGATTTTCGCGGCTGGCATAGCCGCCGTCGGCCGCCGCCTGCCGCGGGTCCCAGATGCCGATGTGGCGCTCCAGCATCGGCAAGAACCGCTCGCTGTCGGCCGGGTTTCCGGCTTCGATGACGAGGTCAAGGATCAGTCCGCTTCGGCCGGTGGTCAAATTGAGCTTGTGGCCATAATCGACGTCGCGGCTGTGGCATTGTAAACTTAGTGACGACCGGCACAGAGCCGTCTGCGGGTCTCTACCATTAGGTGCTCTGAAGACGGGCGATTTGACGCCACATCTGCATCGCAGCTCCTCGCAGCTCGCGATGATGGTCAGTGGAATGTTTTGGCGGGGAATGTGAAACAGGTTGGCGATGGGATCGTGGATGGAGACGAAGCGTTGAAGCTGTCGCGCTGACCTGAACCGCTTCATAGTCCTCTCGCGCCGTCGGACCGGTTGGTGAGAATTCTCAGCGCGATTGTTCAAGCCCTTGTGTGAGCGATGCTGGACGCCCGGCATGATATCGCGCTTGGCAGCACTGTAGGATCGAAGCTTGCAAGTGACCATCACACGCGGCGAGCGGCATTGACCTTTGAGAAGCTTTCGCATCAGACGCCTGGCAGCCTTGGCATTGCGGCGGCGTTCCACCAGAACGTCGAGAACGAAACCGTCATGATCGACCGCACGCCAAAGGCAGTGTTTCTTTCCCCGCGCCGAGTGGTGATGACGGCCTCGTCGAGGTGCCATTTGTCGCCGAGCTTTCCGGCTGAGCGCATCCGGATGTCATTGGCAAAATGCCTTCCGAATTTCTCCGCCCACAGCTTCACCGTCTGGTGGGAGACCGTGATGCCACGGGCAGCCAGCAGATCTTCGACCATTCGCAAGCTGAGCGGAAACCGGAAATAAAGCCAGACCGCATGGGCAATCACGTCAGCGGGAAAACGGTGGCGGCGATAAAGTCGATCAAGGGGCAACAGTCGTCATGCCCACTCATCGCATACCTAAATCGACCGTCGGTTAATGTTACGATGCCCAGATCGAAGAAATCATAGCCTTCATAAAGGTCAATCCTTCTCGCCCTGGACCTGCTTGATCGCCGCGGGCTCAAGCACCGCGGATGTTGGCCGAGAAGCGCATCCCATCAGGCTGACCGTGACGGCAAGAATGACAAGGCTGTACCGTGATCTGCACGGGTAGATCGAGAGGAGGGAGTGCATCGACGTGCCTTAGGGTAAATCTGGAGAAAGAAGGGCGCTCGCAAGCGCCCTTTCGCTAATCAAGCACGTGCAGCATCTGGGGAGGCATCCGGATCTTCTCGTGGTATCCGGAACCAGGCCACGTATAGGGCCGGGAGAAAGAGAAGCGTCAACACCGTGCCGGCCACAATCCCGCCCATCATGGCATAGGCCATGGGCCCCCAGAAAATTTCCCGGGAGATGGGGATGAGGGCGAGCGTCGCGGCCGCGGCGGTCAGCAAGATCGGCCGCATGCGGTGTTCCGTGGCCTCGACAACCGCACGCCACGGCGGCACGCCCTCGCTTCGCAGATTCTCGATCTGGACGACGAGGATGACCGAGTTGCGGATCAGGATACCGATCAGTGCGAGCACGCCGAGGATCGCTACGAAGCCCATCGGCGCATTGCTGAGCAGGAGTGCCGCCACGACGCCGATCAGCGCGAGCGGAGCGACTGCGAAAACCAGGAACAGGCGGCTGAAGCTCTGGAGCTGGATCATCAGGATCGTCGCCATGGCGAACAGCATCAGCGGGGCGACCGCGGCGATCGGTCCCTGCGCGTCGGCGCTCGATTCTACCGAGCCGCCGATCTCGACCTTGTATCCCGCAGGAAGAGCTTTCGTGAACTTTTCGACCTGGGGCTTGAGCTGTTCCACGATCGTCGCGGGCTGTGTCGGCCCGGTGACCGCGGCCTTCACCGTGACCGTAGGAATGCGATCCCTTCGCGCGATCATAGGCTGTTCGAGCTCATAGCGGAACTTGGCGACTGCGGAGAGCGGTACGGATTTGCCGTTTGATCCCGGAAGCTGGAGGTCTCTTAGCGTCTCGATCGAGCCACGCTCAGCGTCTTGGGCCCTGCCGATCACGTCGATGAGGTAGATGCTGTCGCGGATCTGCGTCGCCGAGGACCCTTCGACGATGCTGTTGAGTGCGTTAGCGATATCCTCTGAAGAGACGCCGAGCTGGCGAGCCTTGTCCTGGAGCACGTCCACCTTCACGACGCGCGAGGGCTCGTTCCAGTCATAGGTCATGTTGGCGATGAGAGGATGCCGGTTGACGATGGCTCCAAAGCGATGCGACAGCTCACGCACCGTCTGGATGTCCGGGCCGCTGATGCGGTACTGGACGGGCTTGCCCACCGGTGGGCCGATATCCAGGAGTTTGACAAAAGCGTCGGTACCGGGAAAGGTCTTCGCTACATAAGCCTGCAGGTCTGTGCGCAACCTGTCCCTTGCCTCCAGGTCCTTGGCCACGATGACGACCTGCCCGAACCAGACAGCCGGGGTCTGCACGTCATAAGACAGGATGAAACGCGGCGCGCCCTCCCCGACATGTGTGGTCCAATGGTCGATATCGGGATTGCCGACGAGTTTCTCTCGTTCGAAATCCGTCATCTGGCGGTTCGTTTCCGTAATCGTGCTGTTTTGGGGCATACTCCAGTCGACGACTAACTCGACGCGGTCGGACGCCGGGAAGAACTGCTGCTGCACAAGGCCAAGACCGCCCAGCGAGAGGCCGAAAACAGCGATGGTGGCGATGATCGTAACCCAGCGCCAGCGCATGGCAGCTCCCAGCAGCCAGGCAAATCCCCGTGCGCCGCGTCCCTTGCGCTCATGGTGCGACTTCATCGTCTTGGGCAGGATCGCCACGCCCAGCAACGGCGTGAACAGGACGGCCACGACCCAGGATACCACGAGCGAAACGGCAATGACGACGAACAGGGTGAAGGTGAATTCGCCCGCTGCGCTACTGTTGAGGCCGATCGGGATAAAACCGGCGACGGTGACAAGCGTGCCTGTCAGCATCGGAAAGGCAGTCGACGTATAGACATAGGTGGCGGCTTTGCGCAGCTCGTCGCCTGACTCCAGGCGCGCCACCATCATTTCGACGGCGATCATGGCGTCGTCAACGAGGAGCCCCAACGCGATGATCAAAGCGCCGAGCGAAATGCGCTGGAGAGAGATGCCCGTATATTCCATGACGACGAAGGTGATCGCCAGTACGAGCGGGATCGAGATCGCGACCACCAGCCCAGCGCGCAGCCCAAGGCTAATGAAGCTGATCGCCAAAACGATAGCGATTGCCTCAAACAGTGCCTTGGTAAAGCCGGACACTGCTTCTTCCACCACGGCCGGCTGGTCGGAAACCCGTTCAACACTCACGCCTATCGGAAGATCGGCCACGACGCGCTTCATCTCCTCGTCCAGCGCCTTGCCGAAGTTCGTCAGATTGGCACCCGCCGTCATGCCAATTGCCAGGCCGATTGCAGGTTGTCCGTTGAAGCGGAAGAGCGAGGCCGGCGGGTCGACATAACCTCGCTTGATCGTCGCGATGTCGGTCAGCGGGAAAAATCGATCGTTGACCCTGAGGTTGATGGCTTTCAGGCTTTCTTCGCTCGTAAATTGGCCACTGACGCGCAACGCGATCCGCTCTGGTCCTGCATCAACGAAGCCGGACTGCGCCACAGCGTTCTGGGCTTCAAGCGTTTCGATGACGGACTGGCGGTCGATGCCGAGCGCTGCGATCTTGCGCGTCGAGAATTCAAGATAGACGGCTTCATCCTGAGCCCCGATGATGTCGATCTTGCCCGCATTCGGAACCGTTAGAAGCTTCGCCCTGGAGTCTTCCACCAGATCGCGAAGCTGGCGCTGCGTCAGGCCGTCGGATGTGAACGCATAGATGTTGCCATAAACGTCGCCGAAGGTGTCATTGAAGAACGGACCGACGACGCCGCTGGGAAATTCGCCCTTGATGTCGTTGATTATGTTGCGGACGCGAAGCCAGTTGCCCGTCACGTCCCTTGCTTTGGTGGTCGGAAGCAATTCGACGTAGACCGTGGTCTGGCCGGCGATCGTCTCGCTTCGCGTGTAGTCCAGCGCGTCAAGCTCCTCCAGCTTCTTCTCGATCCTGTCCGTTACCTGACGGGTCATTTCTTCCGCAGACGCGCCCGGCCACTGCGCGTTGATAATCATCGTCTTGATGGTAAAGGCAGGGTCTTCTTCGCGACCGAGGTTGAAGTAGGAAAACGTGCCTGCAAGGATGAAGACGATCATGAAATACCAGACGAGTGAACGGTGATCGAGCGCCCAGTCTGAGAGGTTGAACGGTTTCAATTGATGGTCTCCTGGTCGACGCGAACGGCCTGGCCGTTTTCGAGCGTGTTGACGCCAGCGGTGACGATTCTGTCACCAGGGTTAATCCCGTCGATCACGGTGACGGGGCCACCTGGAACAGTTTGTTCGGCAAGCCTGACCGGGCCGGAAGTGACTTTGCCGGTCGTGTTGTTGACGATCCAAACGAATGCCTTCGATCCCTCGGTCCGAATCGCGGACAAGGGCAGCCGGATCAAAGTCTTGGCCTCCCCCATGGATCTGGCCACTATGACCGAGCCGAGCCTGAGTGCTTCAGGCGGATCGATCAGCGTCAACCGGGTGCGTCGCGTACGCGTCGCGTCGTCCGCTTCGGGCGTGATTTCGCGGACCACGCCCCTGGCGTGAATGCGGGGATCAAGTTGCAAGGCGACGTCGAAGGATGCGCCGAGCGTCAACTGGTCACCGGCGGCTTCGGGCACATCGACGACCGCGTCGCGCTCTTCCGGTCGCGCGACCGTCGCGACACCCTGCCCCGGCGAGACGACTTGCCCCACCTCGGCTGTCGTCGCGGTGACGACGCCGTCGAACTCGGCGAGCAGGCGAGAATAGCTCAGCTGTTCGTTCGCCTTGTCGAGATTTGCCCGGGCCTTGGCGACCGCGGCTTCTGCGGTCTTGCGCTCCTGCTCGGCAGTTTCGAAGGTGGCCTTCGCCCCGGTTTGTCTCTCGAGCAGAGTTCTCTGCCGGTCTTCGGTGATTCGGGCGTTGGCCAGGTGCGCCTGACTATTGGCGAGATCGGACTGCGCGCTTTTGACAGAGAGCTCGAGCGCCACCGGATCGATGGCTGCCAGGACGTCGCCCTTCTTGACAAGGTCGCCTACCTGGACGTTGCGGGCGATGACGCGGCCCAAAATGCGGAAGCTAAACTCGGTCTCGATGCGGGCTTGGACAGTGCCGGGCAGAGTGAATGCCGCCTGCGCGAATGGTTCGGCTATCTGAAAGATGACGGGGCGAGCGGGCACCGATGCTGCGTCCTCTTCCTTCTGGCAAGCGGACAGCAACGCGGCCGCCGCCAAAAGCGCGGTCAGGCGAGGATCGATTTTCATCGGGCGGTTCTTTCGTAAGACACGACGTCGCCGTCGCTGAGGAATTTCGTACCGTTGGAAACAACAATGTCCCCCATAGACAGGCCAGATTGGACGGAGAAGCGTCCACTGGTATAGGCCGCGACCTCCACGGGATGGAGGGAGACGACGCTCGTCTTCGTATCGACGAGCCAGACGGCCGTCCGCCCCGCATAGGAGGCCATGGCCGACCACGGCAACTCGATGACGGCCTCGGGCTTGTACCGCGCGGTGGCAATCACGGCGCTTCCCAGGGGAGCGTCAGGCGCATCTTCGAGAGCGAGCTTCACCCGGATCGTCCCCGTCGTGGTATCGATGGTTGGCGACACCTCTCGGACCTTGGCCCGAAACTCGTCTTTGCCCGACAGGAGCCTGACCTTGGCAACGTCTTCGAGCTCGCGCCCGATAAGAGCGGACTCGTCGGCATTGATCACGGCATCTCGGGGACCGTCATGGGCGAGCGTGAAAACAAGTTGGGCAGCCTGCGCCACCTGACCTACTTCGGCATTGCGGGCGGTAATGATTCCGTTGGCATCCGCCCTGAGGTCCGTCTGGCCAAGTGTATCGCGGGCCGTATCCAGCTGGGCCTGCGCCGACTGAACCGTGGCCCTTGTCGTCAAAAGGGCTTCGCGTGCGTCATCTAGAGCAGCCCGCTTGGTCACGCCTGCGGCAAAAAGGCTCTGCTGTCTGTCAAATGCCTGCCGGGCCTGCGTTTGCTGCGCTTCCGCAGATTGGAGGTTAGCAAGTGCAACCTGGAGGTCAGCCTTCTGCTCTTGCGCATCGAGGCGCGCGAGAATCTGCCCGGCCTTGACGCGATCACCAACATCCACCAACCGCGCGATGATGCGGCCACTGACGCGGAATGAAAGATCGGACTGGATTCGGGCACGGATCTCGCCGGTCGTCGAAATGGTTTCCGACACCGGTACGGCTTGAACAGCTACCGTCTCCACGTGTCGCGTATCTTTCTGTCGAGTTTCTTCCTTAGGAGCGCAAGCCGCGAGCCATGCCATTGAAAACCCTAAAAAAAATCCCGTTGTCAATTGTCCCATAATTCGCCTCTCAAGTCGCTTTTTCCAGCTGATTACGGTTGACTTACCAGAAAGTCAATGAAATAATTATGACGTGTTAGGCTATAGGATCTCTTGGTTAGGTAATGTGAACATGAACAAGCTGACGCGCGCTGAACAGAAGGCCCTCCGGCCTGCCCAGATCCTCGATGCTGCATTTGAGGAATTTATCGAGCAAGGCTACACGGCGGCGCGCGTGGAAGATATCGCCGCACGGGTAGGCGTGACAAAGGGGACGGTCTACGTCTACTTCCCCACTAAGGAAATTCTGTTTTCTGCCATGGCACGGCATATCGCGCTACCGTTCGAGGACGTCCTAGCCGACGCCAAGGATCTGACGGGAAGTTACGCCGAGCGGCTCAGGTCATTGATCCTGCTTTTCTACGAACACGTTATGGGGGATCGCAGAACCCGGGAATTGCTCCGCTTCGCCATTTCTGAGGGCGTACGTTTTCCCCAGCTCATTAATGCGCATCACGTCGAACTCATTGAGCCGATCCTCGCCATGACGCAGGCGCTCATCGACGAAGGTGTCCGTCAGGGTGAATTTCGGGACGGGCCTGCGGCGGTTGCACGCGTCATACTTGCGCCTGCGTTGTCCTTGATCGTCGAAACATTGATGCACGACGGTCGTCTCGATCTCGAAACGCCGAGGTATATCGAAGCCCATCTCGATCTCGTTATGCACGGTCTCGCTGCCGCTAGAGCGGGATGAGATTAGTTTCGGTCATAGCCTGAGTTTTCGATTGAGCGTCTTTCGCGCCGCCACGGGACGCCAAATGCGCCGAAGCCCCGCGGGGGTATCATCATCAAATCAGCCGTAGCTGTCTTTGGTTGATAAAGGCCGCGTGTCTGCCGGAACAATTCTTGTTCCGACCCCATCGTGCTGCAACCGGTCAAGCTCATCGGCCCCAAGCATGGTCTCGATCGCTGCCTGGACAATCAATCTTGCCCGTGCGCGCATCGCGGCTGTGCGGGTCGATCGCAAGCAGCGTATGCGCAAGGGCGGCCCCCGCGCTCCCCGCCTTGATCGTCCACTCCCGCCCCGTCGCGTCCTGCCTCAGCCGCATGTGGCCGTCAGCGGCCGTCGTCAGCGTATAGCCGTTGAACGTCTCCTCGACCGTCTTGCGCTTGTGGCCATCGAGGTCTTGTGTGATCGTGCGCCGGCGACGCCCCTGCCCATCCACGACATCGATCGTCACCTTGCCCTTGGCGTCATCGCTGCGCGAGATCTCGTCTGGCATCGCGGCTACCAGCTCCGTCGACTTCACCCCTCCCTTGTCGCCGCTGCGCACCCCAAGCCCGACAGCCGCAAGCTCGGCCTCGATCTGCTCACGCCCAACACCTTGCCGCGCCGCGATCGCATCCAGGCTGTCGCCCCGCTCAACAGCCCTGGCAATTGCCGGGCTATCCTTGCCCATGGCATCCTGACCCGCGCCAAGCGTCGTCTTCCTGCCGTCGACCGTCGTCACAACCGTCTGGCTCGAGCCGTCGCGGTGCGTCGTCCTGTCGATCTCCACGCCGCTCGCAAGCCGTGTCCGCTCGACCACGTCGCCGCTGCCAAGGTCGTCATCGGTGCGCGTCGTCACCGCGCCCGTCCTGGCATTGCGGCTCACATTCGTGCGCAGCCCCTGGCCATCGCGCACGGAGCCAGCCTTCTCCTGGCCCCCTCCCTGGCCATTGGGCGTCTTCACCGAGATGTAGTAGCTGTCGTGCTGCAGTTCACCGTGCGACCGTCATGAAGCCTGACCGTCGTCTTGCGAACATCCCGGTTGCCGCTCGTGGGAGCGCTCGTCTCGACGCTGTCGCTGGCCCGCTCAAGCCCGGCAAGCACCTGATCGCGCTTCTGTTGGTGCTCCCGCGCGAGAGACCGGTAATTTCTCTGGGGTTGAGCACGGATTGTTAGGCCCGAGCAGTTCATCACCGTCGCTTTGTTCGGAGAAGCAACGATGGCGGTGGAGTGGACAATTACAATCGAGGGAAAGAGCGAGTTCGGCGACGTTTGTCGTCGGGAGGTCCGGGTCGACAAGAGCTGGGAGCGCCTGTTCGACGGCGAAATCGGCCTGTCGATCGAAGTCGGCAAGAAGATCATGACGGCGCTGCAGAGCGCGGTCGTAAACCAGGAGGTGAATGCCTATGCTCTGTTTCGGCGGGTTTGCCCGGACTGCCACATGTTCCGGCCGGTCAAAGACTATACGGCGCGCCGGATCCGAACTGTGTTCGGCACGGTGGAGGTGCGCAATCCCCGCTGGATGCTGTGTGGGGATTGCCATCCAGGGATGGTCGTTGCTTTCGCGCCACTGAAGGAAATCTGCCCGGATCGGGCGACGCCCGAGCTGATGGAACTGACGGCGCGGCTGGGAAGCATGATGCCGTACCGGCAGGCCGCCAGAGTGCTAACCGAATTTCTGCCCATTGAGCCTACCGAGACGCATGCGACCGTGCGCAAGCGCACCATCAGGATCGGTGAACGGCTGGACGAGCAGGTTGCAGAGGAAGAACGGCGCGCAAGGGCGCAAGCTGATGATCGACGCCAGCTCGAAATGGAGCTTCCCGGCGATCGGCGCAAAGAGTTTATCATCAGCATCGACACAGCGCATGTGCGCAGCGCCGATCCCAATGCAGCGCGAAACTTCGAACTCGTTGTAGCCAGATGCGGTCGCGGCGGTCGAGGCGAACCCGGTGGCCGCTATTTCGTGACCAGCAGCACCGACCAAACCGCAATCCGAGATCGAACGCTCCACGCGCTTCAGCAAGAAGGATATTGCGGCTTTGGCGACGTCACCGTGATCTCGGATGGCGCCGAAATCCTGAAGCGCCTGCCCCGCGCCATGCCAAGGCCGACCACCCATATGATCGACTGGTTCCACATCGCCATGAAGCTCCAACCAATGCAGCAGATCGCCGACCACATGGTTCGATCTCGCGGACGGTGCCAGGCCCCTTCCAACCATCCACAGGGACGTCAGAGCCGTGAAGTGGCGCCTGTGGCATGGGCGCGTCGATCGCGCGATCCGCGACCTGGAGCAACTCTTGGAGAGAGTGAAGGATTCGCAAGGAGACAGCGAGTTCTCGATCGCACGGCTTCATAGCCTCGGCTCGCAGCTCCTGAACTATGTCAGATCGAACCGCGGCGCGATCGTCAACTATGGCAAGCGATACCGAGCTGGGCTTCGTGTCGCCACCAGCCTCGCCGAGTCAGCAGTGAATTCGCTTGTCGGCAAACGCATGGTCAAGAAGCAGCAGATGCGCTGGCCTCTCCACGGTGCGCACATGCTCATGCAGGTCAGGACGGCGGAGATCAATGGCGAACTTCGCGGTCGGCTGCGGGCACCGTTCCGACAGCCAGAACCGAACGTGCCTCCATTATTCAAGCCCAAACCGCCCCTTCTGCGCGCCGCCTAACCCCAGAGAAGTTACCGGTCCCAATCGTCGCGACATGGGGCGCAAATCTTTCGTCGACCGCGTCTGGGCATGGAAGGCCGAGTCGGGCGGGACTATCACCCGCCAGTTGCGACGTCTTGGCGTGTCGAGCGACGCATGCCCCCAAATGGGCATCGGAGGCGAACAGCGTTTCCCTCCGGCGGCAAAGAACAGCATCCGATACTTTATCGTCTACAAAATTGATAGACATAATAAACCGCGAAAATTGGAAGCCATTTCCAAATTGGAGCAAGACGAGGATGTTAGCTGTGGAGAGATTTTCGAGAAGAAGGTTTGGCGCCCTCGTGGCCGCTTTTGCGGTGACCTTGGTCGCTTCTTCCCCGCCTTTCGGGGCTCAGGCGGGTAGTTCGGACGCGGGTAAACTACCGACCGAAATCCCGGAGGGCACCGTGCTTCGCATCGGCGATCCCGAGACGCAAAGGGCGCTGGAACTCTCGGGTCTGATCGATCAACTGCCGTTCAAGGTCGAATGGGCCAATATCAGCGGCGGTCCACAGACAATCGAAGCTTTTCGCGCCAATGCGTTGGACGTCGGATCGGTCGCCGACATTCCGCCCATCCACGCGACCTGGACCGGGCTCAAGGTCAAGATCATAGCCGCGAAGTTCCGCAAGGATCCGGTTGCGCACCCGATTTATCAACTCGGCATTGCACCCGGCGTCGAGGTCAGGACGCTCGCGGACTTGCGCGGCAAACGGATTGCTTTCAGCCCCGGCCAGGCGCAGGGCGCGCTGGTGCTGAGGGTGCTGCAGGCCGCCGGCCTGAAAAAGGAGGACGTCAATCTCATCGAACTGCCCAGCAACGGCGATGCCTATCCGGTGGCACTTGCCAGCAAGCAAGTCGATGTCGCGCCGATCTGGGGCGTCCTCATCAAGCACTATCTGCACCAGTATGGTGCCGACGGCGCTACCACCATCCCGCATGGCTTGCGCGACGATCCAGCCCATCTCTATGCGCCACAGTCGGTGCTGGACGACCCGGCCAAAGCTGCCGCGCTCGGCGAGTATGTGCGCTACTGGGCACTTGCGACCCGATGGGTGGAGGAGCATCCGAAAGAGTGGATCGAAGGCTACTATGTCGCCACGCAGGGGCTCAACAGCGAAGATGGCCAGTATCTCGTCGACGCCGACGGCCAGTTCGACATCCCGCCCGACTGGAACGACGTGATCGCGCGCCAGCAGGCGACGATCGATCTCCTGGCTCGGGAACTGAACAGGCCCCCGATCAAGGCCGAGGATCTTTTCGACAGGCGCTTCGAGAAGATCGCCACAAATGCGCTGAACGCGTTATGACGCCCGTTTCTAAAGACTGGAGACGACGCAGATGAACGCATTCTCACACCCCGCCGCGGTTGCGCCCACCATTGGGTATGCATCTGATGAAAGGGCGTTGATCCCGCCCGCCGTAAAGCCCCGCAAGACCGGGACGAGGCGTCGCCTGGCGCTTGGGCGTGCGATCCCGTTTGGCGCGCTGGTTGGGCCCGCACTTCTTCTTGTGGTCTGGTCCATCGGCAGTGTCGCCGGCCTGATCGATCCAAGGACGCTGCCGGCGCCTTGGTCGGTTGTCGGCACCGCCGTCGATCTTATCGCAGAAGGCAAGCTTCAGGGTCATCTGATGACGTCTGCCTGGCGGGCGGCGCAGGGGCTGGTGTTCGGCGTACTGATCGGGACCGTGCTTGCCCTCATTTCAGGGTTGTCCCGGCTTGGCGAGGCGATCATCGACGGCCCTGTTCAGATCAAGCGGGCGATACCGACGCTCGCCCTGATCCCGTTGCTGATGCTGTGGTTCGGCATCGGAGAGGGCATGAAAGTGACGACGATCGCGCTGGCTGTCCTGATCCCTATCTATATCCAGACCCACAGCAGCTTGCGCAGCATAGACAGCCGCTATGTCGAATTGGCCCAGACCCTGCGAATGGGCTATGGCGAATTCATCCGCGAGGTCATCCTGCCAGGCGCCCTGCCCGGCTTCTTCCTGGGCCTGCGTTTCGCGGTGACCTATGCTTGGCTGTCCCTGGTGGTGGTCGAACAGGTCAATGCCACGAGCGGCATCGGCTATATGATCGATCTCGCACGCAACTACGGCCAGACCGACATCGTCATCGTCGGCCTCGTCCTCTACGCGCTGCTCGGTCTCGCCTCAGACGGCATCGTCAGCTTCTTCCAGGAAAGGTCGCTGTCATGGCGTCGCACCTTGGCGGATTGAGCGGCGCACCCGTCGTGCGGGTCGAGAGCCTTATCAGAAGCTTCGGGCCACGAACCATTCTCGACGGGCTCAGTCTCGACATCGACAAGGGGGAGTTCGTCGCCCTTCTCGGCCGTAGCGGATCGGGCAAGAGTACGTTGCTGCGCGCGCTCGCGGATCTCGATGACAAAGTTTCCGGGTCCGGCCGGCTCGAAACGCCCGATAAGAAATCGGTGGTGTTCCAGGATGCCCGACTGCTGCCATGGAAACGAGTGCTGGAGAATGTGATTCTTGGTCTCGACCTACCGGACGCCGCCAAACGCGGACGGGCTGCTCTCGAAGAAGTTGGCCTGGGCGGCCGTGAGAACGCTTGGCCGGTCGAGCTCTCTGGTGGCGAGCAGCAGCGGGTGGCATTGGCGCGCTCGCTGGTCCGTGATCCCGAACTGCTGCTAGCGGACGAGCCGTTCGGCGCACTCGACGCGCTGACCCGCCTGCGCATGCACGATCTGCTGCGTCAGCTTTGTGCCCGTCACCAACCGGCGGTCCTATTGGTCACCCATGACGTTGACGAAGCTGTGACGCTGGCGGACCGGGTTTTGGTTCTCGACAAGGGCGGGATCGTCGCCGACATCGCAATCGATATCCCAACGCCACGCGATCATGGCGATCGCCGGTTCGGCGAGATTCGCTCCGAACTTCTGCGTCATCTCGGCGTCGAGACGAAGCCTGTGCTGCCGGTCTGACCGGTCGAAAACCTGTCGCTCAGAGTCACCACCCAAGAGGACCCCCATATGCCCGCCGAATCACGACAGTTGAAGCTCAATCTTTTCATCTATCCTGGCGGCCATCATGAAGCCGGCTGGCGCTACAAGGATTCCGCCCCTGAGAGAATGCTGGACATCGCTTATTATCAGGAACTGGCGAAAAAGGCCGAGGCGAGCAAGTTCGACGCGCTGTTCTTTGCCGATGGGCCGGCGCTCGCAGACAACATCCGTTACGCAAGCCGCTTCAGGCTGGAGCCGCTGACCTGGATTTCGGCGCTTGCCGCCGTGACGCAACGCATCGGCTTCATCGCGACCGCCTCGACCACCTACAACGAACCCTATAACCTCGCCCGGCTGTTCGCTTCGGTCGATCATCTGAGCGGCGGCCGCGCCGGTTGGAACATCGTCACGACGGGCGATGCGTCCGCGGCGCTGAATTTCGGCTTTGACCGACATCCAACCCATGCCGACCGTTACGAGCGCGCCGGCGAATTCGTTGATGTGGTGACCAAGCTCTGGGACAGTTGGGAGGACGACGCGCTCGTCTCGGACCGGGACTCTGGAATTTTTGCCGACACTGACAAGATCCACTCAATCAATCACATCGGCAAATATCATCGGGTGAAGGGTCCGCTCACGCTTCCGCGCTCACCACAGGGGCGTCCGGTCTACGTCCAGGCGGGTTCATCGGAAGACGGACGATCATTCGCAAGCCGCTATGCCGAGGCGATATTTACAGCCCATCAGACACTCGGCAACGCGCAGGAATTTTACGCTGACATCAAAGCGCGCGTGAAGTCGGTTGGCCGCAACCCTGATCACGTCAAGGTCTTACCCGGCATCAGTCCCTTCATCGGTTCAACCGAGGCGGCAGCTCGGGCACTGTATGACGAGTTCAATGAGCTGACGCAGCCGGAATACTCTCTTCACCAGCTACGCCGCATCGTAGACGCCGACCTTTCCGGCTACGATCTGGACGGGCCATTTCCGCGCGAGCTCATCCGCGTTGAGGGCGAGCGCGGCGCGAGCAGCCGCTTCCACGTCGTACTCGACATCATTGAGCGCGAGAATCCAACCATCCGCCAGTTGCTGCACCGCCTCGCCGGGGCGCGCGGGCATTGGGTCCAGGCCGGGACACCCGAACAGATCGCCGACAAAATCCAGGAATGGTTCGACAATGGTGCCGCGGACGGCTTCAATATCATGCCGCCCTATCTACAGGGCGGGTTCGACATATTCGCCGAGGAGGTGGTGCCTATCTTGCGCAGGCGCGGACTTTTCCGGCACGATTATGACGGGGCAACGCTACGGGACCATTTCGGTCTGCCGCGTCCGCAAAACACATTCAGCGGACTGCAAAGGGCGACCGCTTGATGCATCATGAAGATCGAAGACCTGCTGTTCCCTTTTTTCAGGATTCGCTGAGAAATCTTCAGCTTAAACCCGATTATTGTGGTCCATCTGTCATATTTTCCAAGGCCACTGCACGGTAGAGTAACAGCAACGTAGGTAAGACGGCGCAGACCGTCATGTTCTTTACAAGAGGCAAATCTCCCGAGGGATCGTCAACATGATCCGGCGGTCGGAAGGATCCGCCGGCTGAAAGAGGTCGGTGCCAAATGAAGCGGTCAGGAGATGGATTGGATGATCAACGCCAGGCATCTGCACGGATTACCTCCCCAAAATGGCGAGCCGGTCACGGAATTGAGCCACCCTCGCGAGCTTTTCGAGGCAGTGGAGGCTTCGCTGTCTGCTGTCCGCAGGGCGAAGCGCGCAGCAGATGAGAACCTGCGGCGAGTGCACGGAGCGCCGGATAGCGTGCGAAGAGCACATCCGGCATCGCAACAACTGTGCGAGGCCTGCTTTCAGCCATCCGTTGGCGACGGCCTCCGCGTTACGTCAGCCGGTCTCCGGTCAAACATACCCTCATCGAGCCCTCAAAATGGAGCGCTGCTAACTGGGAAAAGGGACGGCAACGGCTGTTTCGATGCTTCGTCATTATCCGGAGAGGTTAGCGCCGCGGCCCGTGTTGAGCGCCGAGCGTCGGATCAACTTGATTTTGTCGGGCATCCAATACCTCGTCGTCCCAGGTGCACTCAGCAAAGCACGCGATATCGTTCCTTTGCGATTCGTCGACTAGAGGATCTATGCGTCAGCAGACAATTGAGAATTTGCATTTAATTTGAGATTCGCGCTTGGCTCGCTGCGAGACCGGTAATTTCTCTGGGGTCGAATACGGGTTGTTAGGCCCAAGCAGTCCATCACCGTCGCTTCTTCAAGGAGGCAGCGATGGGACGCGCAAAATCAGAACTGTTTTCGGCACCGTGAAGGTTCGCAATCCCCGTTGGATGCTCTGCCGGGATTGCCATCCTGGCATGGTCGCTGCCTTCGCACCACTCAACGAGATCTGCCCTGATCGAGCCACGCCTGAACTGATTGAACTCACGGCACGATTGGGAAGCATGATGCCGTATCGGCAGGCAGCGAAGGTGCTTGGCGAATTTCTGCCCATTGAACCCACCGAGACGTACGTGACCGTGCGCAAGCGGACCATCAGGATCGGTGAACGGCTCGATGAACAGATCGCGAAGGAAGAAAGGCGCGCGCGAGCTCAAAGGCACGATCGAAGCCAGCTTGAAATGCAGCTTCCCGGCGACCGACGCAAAGAGTTCGTCATCAGCATCGATACGGCACATGTTCGCAGCGCCGATCCCAATTCCGCGCGAAACTTCGAGCTCGTTGTAGCTCGATGCGGCCGCGGCGGTCGGGGTGATGTCGGTGGCCGCTACCTCGTGACCAGCAACACCGACCAGGCTGCAATCCGGGATCGAGCCCTCCACGCACTTCAGCAAGAAGGCTATTGCGGCTTTGGCAACGTCACCGTGATCTCGGACGGCGCCGAAATCCTGAAGCGGCTGCCCCGCGCCATGCCGAAGCCGACAGCCCACATCATCGACTGGTTCCACATTGCCATGAAGATCCAGCCCATGCAGCAGATCGCCGATCACATCGTTCCCAGTCCGACCCTTTTGAAGTGCTTCCAACCATCGACAGGGACATCAGAGCCGTGAAGTGGCGTCTCTGGCACGGGCGGGTCGATGGCGCGATCCGCGACCTGGAGCAACTCCTGGCGAGACTGAAAGACTCGCAAAGGGACGGCGAGTTCTCGATTGCACGGCTTTATAGCCTCGCCTCGCAGCTCATCCATTCAAATCGCGGCGCGATCGTCAACTATGGAAAGCGCTATCGGGCTGGGCTTCGCGTTGCCTCCGCTCTGGCCGAGTCGGCGGTGAATTCACTCGTCGGCAAGCGGATGGTCAAAAAGCAGCAGATGCGCAGGTCCTCCTACGGGGCCCACATGCTCATGCAAGTCCGGACGGCGGAGATCAATTGCGAACTTCGCGATCGGTTGCGGGCACCCTTCCGACAGCCAGAGCCAAACGTGCCCCCATTATTCAAGCCCAAACCACCCCTTCTGCGCGCCGCGTAACCCCAGAGAAATTACCGGTCTCACACGCTCTCGGCTCTCTAGGCCCCTAGTCTATAGCAGGTCGGACGCGGTTTCATTTTTGACTGCGAGTACAAGTAGTCAGCGCTCGCCTCGGCCGCACGCGTAATCGCGGCGAGATCGACATCCAGTACGCCATGACGCTTCATGATCTTGCCGGCAATCACGACGGTGTCCACGTCCGCTGGAGTTGCATTCATGACCACGAGCGCAGTCGGGTTGTGAAGCGGGAAGAGACCTACACGCTTGTAGGACAGAAGGACGATATCAGCCTGCATCCCTGCGGCAAGCATCCCCGTCTTTCCTGACAGACCCGCCGCGGCTGCGCCTCGCAGGGTGGCAAACTCCAGGATATCACGGGTCGTTAGCCGTGATTCAGTCTTCTCGCCCGAATGGTCGAGCATCTGTTGCGATATTTGGCCGCGATGAGTGCCAAGGGTGATTCGCAACGCACCGAGGATGTCGCAGGAATTCACGCTCGGCACGTCAGTCGAGATGCTCGGTCGGATTCCATTGGCCAGCAGCCGCGACAGCGGGTTGGCGCCGCACCCGAGGTGCATTTCCGATTCAACGGAGATCGACACGGTCCCGCCGGTGTCCGCAATCATCTTGTATTCGTCGCTCTTCAACGAATTGCAGTGGACATGGGTAATGTCAGGACCCAAAAGCCCTGCCTCGTGAAGCTGGCCGACAGAATAGGAGTAGGACCCGTTCGAGCCAACATGCACCGTGATCGGCAGCCCCAGCTCCCTGGCCGCCTTGAAGTCGTCCATCCAAACTTCCCGGGATGAGTAGTCTGGGCCACGTGCGGCTATCGCCATGGTGACCAGCCCGCCGGCGCCTGAGAAGTACTGATCTCGCACCCGTCTCGCATCGATCGTATCGAGGCGATGCGTATTTGGAAATTCGTAGCCCGCGTTACTATTTCCATACCCAAAGACTGCACGAATGCCTGAATCTTTGAGCGCAAGCACCGAGGCGTCAGCGTGCGCCGGAGTGTTCATCAGATGCGCCCAGTCGACAAGCGTTGTTGTGCCGGAATCGATGCCCTCAAGCGCGCCGAGCAAGGTTGCGATGTAAAGGTCTTCCGGTCGGTATACGCGCCCGATCACGCCGCGCATGAAGCCAAAATAGTCGGACAGCAGCCAATCCGGTCCGAGCGTATGGACCGTGGACTGCCAGGTGTGGCGGTGCGTATCGACCATACCTGGAACGACGATCATACCCGTAGCGTCAATGACGAAAGCGTCGGTGGCGTCGATCTTATGATCGATGTCAACAATACGATCCCCATCGATCAGAATGTCGCCGGGGGCGAAGTCACGATGGTCATCAGCCATTGTGACGACGGTACCGCCGCGGATCAGAATCCGCTGGCCTTTCCCGGGCTTTGGTTCCGCCACGCCTGCCGGGTTTGTGGCACGCAACCTCGACAGGCCCGGCGCGCCGTTTGTCGCGGCGATAGGTGCCGCCGCAACAGTGTGTTGGTGCAACTGAAAATGGGGGTTCCAGTGGCTCATGCACGAACAAGCCCGGGGGTTGAACACAGGTGGAGCCGGTAGATTGCCCCGATGAGGTGCCGCGTGACTGTCAATGTGAAGGCTCATTGCCGATCCCCTGCCTCGAGATACCTATACTGTTCCTAGCAATCGCCGATGGCCACCTTGGAGCGGCGAGCGCGCAAACTGTTGCGCGCCGCCTGCTCGTGCTGCCTATCGACGCTTTGACCTCATTCAATGAGGACCTTCATGGACGGCCGCACTTGGTGGCCATGGCACTTGCCAGTGTCGTCTCATCAGGCGTCCAAGATGGAGATTCGGCAATATTGTCCTTGGTGACGGTGACGTATGGAACAAGACAGACCTTGTCGGAGTCCGCCAGTGGCTTTCCGTTGAGAGTGTCATCGAGAATCCGGGTCGCAATGATCCCCTCAACCACTGGCGACCAGGCAGATGTAGCGACAAGCGTGCCCTGCTTGATGAGTGTGATGCCCTCGGGCGAACCGTTCTGGCTTACAATTGTGATCTCCGACGCCTTATCGCCAATGGCCTGGATGGCACCTGCCGCCATAGGCTCGTTCATCACGAACAGTCCTTTCAGGTCGGGCGTTTTGGTGACGATGTCCTGTGCTGCCTTGAATGCCTTTTGGCGATCCCAGAGACCATCGACAACGCTGACAATCCTGCTGTCATCCCGGAGGCCGCGCTTGAAACCCTCCAGCATCTCTTCAGCGTCGCCACGGCCGAGCGCACCGGTTATCACGCCCACGCCCCCAGCAGGGAGAGCCTTGGCGAGGGCAGCACCTGCCGCTTCACCAGTCTTGGAATAGTTGACATGGACGAAGCCGGCCGCCTCCGCGCGCAAGTCCGGAGAGTATCCGTAGAGGACCACGACGGGGATTCCAGCTTCTTTCAACAAGGCCAAGTTGGACGCGGAGCTTTGAGCCGTCGAAGGTTCGAGCACCACGCCGGCAACCTTCTTTGTGATGGCATCCTGAACATTCGCGCGCTCGGTTGCTGGATCGAAGTTCGAGACAAGAACGAGCGTGCTTGCACCGAAGCTCTTGGCGGCAAGCTTCACACCATCGGCGGTCCCGTCATAGTAAGGGTTGCTGTAGGTCTGTATGTACGCGACGGTCTTTCCGGTCAAAGGTCCGTCTGCCGAGCTTGCAGGTTGCACGAACACAAATGCCGCAAGTGCTAGGCCAACACCGCTTCGCCCGACAAGATTCTTCCTGATCGCCCCGTACTTTGTCTCCACATTCATGATTTTCCTCCCTGTTTGATCTTACGGTTGGCTGAGATTGCTTATTTTGCGTCTCGCTGCGCCATGACTGCGGTGACAATGACGAGACCCTGGAGCACGTACTGCCAGTTGGGGCTGATCGACATTAGGTTGAGAGCATTGCTGATCAACCCGAGCAACAGGACGCCAAGCAGAGTTCCGATCATGTCGCCCTTGCCGCCCGCCAACGTGGTTCCGCCGACGGCGACGGCGGCAATGGCGCTGAGCTCTTGCCCTGCCCCCATGGTGGCTCCAGCCGAACCGATCTGGCTCACCAGCAAGATCGAACCAATGCCGACAAGCAGACCGTTGAGCGTGTAAATGCCGATCTTAACGGTTCTAATGCGGACACCGGCGAGGTGAGCGGCTGACTCGGAGCCGCCGATGGCATAGAGCCAACGGCCCAACTTTGTGGCGCGCAAAAGGATGTGGCAAAAAAGGGCAACAAGCGCGAAAACGACAACCGCGATCGGTAGTCCGAGAAATTTCAACCTGCCCCAGGTGATAAACTCGTTCGGCAACCCGTACAGGGGCGTCTGTGAAACGAGAAGCGCCAGTCCCTGCAGCAGTGTAAGAACGCCAAGTGTGATAACGAAGGGGTGGATGGGGGAGTAAGAGGCCAGCGTGCCATTGACCGCACCAACTGCCGCTGCAACCGCAAGACATGCCACGATTGCCAGCCAGATCGGGGCGCCTTGCAGCATCACGAAAGCCAGCACCATCCCCGACAGCGAAAGGCTGGAACCGATCGACAAATCCATGCCGCGCGAGACCATTAACAGCGTGGTACCGCTAGCCAAAACGCCGAGCACCGCGACCTGAGACGCGACATTGACAAAATTGTGAACGGTCAGGAATACCGATGACTGGGTGGCTGTGATTGCGATCAGCAGCAGGATGACCGAGGCGAGCGCGATCCGAGAACGATAGACGCGTACCGTTCGGCCAAGGGCAGGTAGCCGGGGCTTCACGTTGGTGCGGGCGCCGACCGCATTTTCAGGGTTACTTGTCATGCTACCGGCTCATCCATGCTGACCGGCAAAGTGGTTCCCATGGCCAGCTCTAGCACCCGCTGCTCCGTCACCTCTGCGCCGGTAAGTTCACCGGCAATGCGCCCCTGGCGCAGCACAAGCACACGATTGGCGACTTGGGTGAGTTCTTCCAGGTCACTTGAAATCACCAAGACCGCGCAGTCGTCACCCGCGAGCGCGCCGATTGTCTGCAAGATCTCCTCCTTAGCGCCGATGTCGACGCCCTGCCCTGGCTCATCGAAGATCATCAGGCGAGCCTTCGTGTGGAGCCAACGCGCAATTGCGACCTTCTGCTGATTCCCTCCCGACAGGGTGGAGACAGGGAACCCAGGCAGGGCCGACCTTATCTTGAGGCGTTTGACCCACGCCATGGCGGTCCTTTGTTCCTCGCCGAGCCGGATGAAACCGCAATATGGCGTCGCGGGCATCCGGGTGAGCGTCACGTTCTGAGCGACAGTCATTTGCTGTAGCAGGCTCTCCGTCTTGCGATCCTCGGGGACTAGCCCTACGCCTAGAGTGATTGCCTCGGCCGGGCTGGCGGGGTGGTAGGGCTTGCCAAAAAGGAACATCTCGCCACTGTCTGGCTGCTCCGCACCGAAGATGACCCGCGCGAGCCGGGACCTGCCGGAGCCGACCAGACCTGTCAGCCCCACGATCTCGCCGGCGCGAAGGTCTAGATTGATCCCGAAAAGTCGCCGACCTTGCCCGAGGGCCCGCGCAGAGAAGACGACATCGCCCAGTTTCAACTGGGTTGGCCTGGCCAAGGCGACATGCCGGCCGATCATCGCCTCGACGAGTGTCTGCGGCGTCATGCTGTTAGACGGGGCAGTTAGAACCGCCCGCCCTTCGCGCATGACGGTAACGCGATCCGACAGCGCGAGCGTTTCGTGCAAGTGATGCGAGATGTAGACGACAGCGACGCCTTTGCTGGAAAGATCCCGGACAAGCTCTAGAAGTCTGATGGTCTCCGCTGCTCCCAGCACGGCGGTCGGTTCATCCATGATGATGAGCCGCGCGCCGCGATAGAGTGCCTTTGCTATCTCGACCAGTTGCTGCGCAGCAGGCGAGAGTTGCGACAATGGCGTCATCGGCGAAACATTGAGGCCCACACGCCGAAGCACGTCCTCGACATCGTGCTGCTGATGATCCGGCGTCAAGAACAGGCCGGCGATGGTCCGCTCTCGACCTAGCACAATGTTTTCCACGACGGTGAGGTTAGGCGCCAGGCTGCGCTCCTGAAAAATCGTCGCAAGCCCGAGCTGCTGGACCCGACGTGGCGTCAAAGATTCGCCATGCCACCCGCCAACAGTGATGGTGCCGGAGTCGGGCTTCAGTGCTCCTGAGAGAATCTTGACGAGGGTGGATTTGCCGGCCCCGTTTGCCCCCACGAGTCCATGCACCTCCCCTGGAAGTACCTGCAACTCCATCTGATCGAGAGCTTGGGTTGCGCCGAAGTGCCGGCAAATGCCGGTGGCCGACAGAGCGATTCCGGCTGCTTGCGGAAGAAAGCCGTTGAACTGAGCAGCGTGCTGGTTGCTCGTCATTGCCGGCTTCACCCGATTTTTTGATGAGGGGAACAGGAGGCGGTGGAGACACTGCGAGACGGATGGATGACCATCATGGCGTGGCAATCGAGCGGGACGTGTTTGATTGCAGACGTTAGGATCGCGCGCGGCCGTATCGTGCTCATCGTCTCCTCCCACTGCAGGCCGGTCTGGTCGCCAGGCTCTGCAAACGTTTGCAACGTAGCCGAAAGAAAATGGGCAGTCAACCACAACTGTCGCAGGGATTTTCCGTGACCGGCTCGGCAGCAAGGTTCTCGTCCGGGCGTCAAAACGCCATGCTTCAGCTTGCCATCCCCCACGGGCAGGACATATGAGCGCAGTCATAGGCAACCATTACCGTGGAAAACCGATAAGGCGCAGGAAGGCTTATCTTCCGTCCAAAACCCTCGCCGTCGAACTGCGGATCACCAATTCGACGGGCAAGACTACGACTTGAGCCGGCGATTCCCCATTCATAAGCTTCTGCAACATCGATCCAGCTTCAAATCCCATCCTGTATTGCTGAATCCTTATGGTCGTAAGAGGGGGATCAATTCGATCAACCATCGGCATGTCGTTGTATCCGGTCACAGATACATCTTTGGGGCAGATAAGATTTCGGCGGCTCAGGGCCGCCAAGGCGCCAACCGCAAGACGGTCGTTTGCACAAAGGATAGCAGTAAACGTGTGGCCTGCCGCGATGAGTTCCTCGACGCAATGTTCGCCCGCAGACTCGTTGTATGCCTGGGCGAACGCCACCAGGCTTTCGTCGCTATCCAGGTTCAACGATGACCTGGATTGCACGAATGCTGCGTAGCGCTCTGCGCCAGTCGACAGGGTCTGCGGGCCGGCGATCATCGCAATCCGCCGGTGGCCCAATGACACCAAGTGGGTGAGCGCGCGCCGAACACCTTCGGATTCGTCGTGTACGATCGAATGGACGGAATCACGGTCCGGTCTGCGATTTACAGTCACGATCGGGATGCTTTCCGAGGCAGCCAGATCAAACACATCGTCTTTGCGCTCGACGCTCGCCAGGATCAATCCATCAATACCTCGGCCAACGAGAGTATCAAGAAGAGTGCGCTCTCGCTCGTTATCGCCATCAGTGTTCCCTACGATCGCCAGATATCCTGCCGTGGAAAGCGAATCTTCTATGCCTCGGATCATCGGGGGAAAGATGGCGTTGGTGATGTCGGGAACAATGACGCCGACGGTCTTCGTACGATTCGTTTTCAGTGAGTAGGCGGCCGCATGCCGCCGGTAGTCCATTTGTCGACTTGCCCTGATGACCTGTTCGACGACGTCCGAATTAATCAGATGCCGGGTGTTGGGACCAAGGGCACGTGAAACGGTGGACACATGGACACCTACGGCCTCGGCCACTTCACGCAGCGTGATGCGCTTCTTCGTCGTCATGATGCAACCGCCATACAAAAATTGAAGGACTCAATGGACACCAAGGGTCTATCGCGATTTAGGCAAAAAAGTAGCTGCATGCGAATTCAAGCCTTCAGGGGCCTCGCTCCACACAGCCATAATGCGCGCCTCGTCCTCCTGTTGGTAGCGACCGCAGCTTTCTTTAGGAGGCATCGTCACTTTTTAGCACTTCCGATTTGACGCTGGGAAATTACGCGTGCTATATCATGCAAACGTTTGCAGACAAGAAGGCAAACTGACCATCGCCCGTGGCGCCCAATTGTCCGCTCGACGTTCTTTTACAAAGGCCACTCGATGAAACAACAGTTAGCGGAGCGCGCATCATGACAGAATTGAGGATCGGATGGATCGGCCTTGGCCGAATGGGCTATCCGATGGCGGAGCGGTTGTTGAAGGCAGGGCATTGCGTCCAGATTTGGAACCGCACGCGCTCCAAGGCAGAGCCTTTGGTCGATCTGGGGGCAACACTAAAAGACTCGCCCCGTGAACTCGCAGGCTGCGACGTTCTGTTTACGATGGTCTCAACCGGGGCGGATGTCGAGCAGGTCTACTTTGGCCAAGACGGGGTCCTTAGCGGTACCGCCATGCCAAAGATTTTCGTTGACTGCTCGTCAATCGGGGTCGAGGAATCGGCCGACCTCCGTCGACGCCTAGGGGCACGTGGCGCCCAACTCATCGCTTCGCCCGTGAGCGGCAATGCTAAATGCGTGCGGGCCGGCAAGCTGAGCGCCGTTGTGTCGGGCCCGAGGCCCGCCTTCGATCAGGTCGAGAACCTTATTGCAGCTTTTGCCGTGCGGGGCGTGTCCTATGTGGGGGACGGCGAACTCGCGCGCTTCTGCAAGATCGCACACAATGTCTTTCTTGGCGTCGTCATACAGAACCTCGCTGAAATCACCATTCTTTGTCAGAAGGCCGGCGTGCCTCGGAGTGCGTTTCTCAACTTCATGAACGACTCGGTGATGGGTTCGACCTTCACCCGGTACAAATCGGATGCTCTCGTCAATCTCGACTGGACGACCACCTTCAGTCCGGCGCTGTTGCGCAAGGATCTTGATCTGGGGCTCGCGGCCGGACGCGTGCTCGACGTACCCATGCCCGTCACTGCAATCACTCGCGAGGCGTTCCAGATGCATTTCGGCGCCGCGAACCTGCAGCTCGATCCTAAGGACTATCTTGGCAAAGACTTCGCGGCTGTACTGGAGACCGTTGCGCTTGCTTCTGGGGTCAAATTGAAGAGCGAGGGGGTGCCTATACCTACGGGACTGGAGGTTCCCGAGAGCGTCGGTCAATAGGAGCCTGCCGAGTTGTCCCGTTCCTGCCGAGAACGGCTAGGGGGCGGGACAAGGGTTTGTCTGGAAAGGCGCGGCTCGTGTAGCGACGCAATCAAGCATAGTGCGCAATACCACGCGCGCCGAGGCTTCAATGGAGAGAGAAAATGTCCAGCGCCCTCAACCCTCGCATCCTGCAACCCGGCGATATCGATCCGAACTGGCGTTGGGACCGGCACCTGCCGGCCTTAGGCCATACCGCCGTGGACTTCGAACGTCGGGTCGACCACGATCGGCTGCGGCGCTATCGGCTAAGCCGCGCCAAGACGGCCCTCAACAAGTCCGGCTGCGGTGCGCTGCTGCTCTTTGACGTCAACAACATCCGATACGTCAGCGGCACCAAGATCGGCGAGTGGGAGCGCGACAAGATGTGCCGCTTCGCGCTTCTTGCCGGCGACGAGGAGCCCTATGTCTGGGACTTCGGCTCGGCTGCCGTTCATCATAGAGAGTACTGTGACTGGCTCGACCCTGAGCGCTGCCGGGCTGGCGTCGTTGGCATGCGGGGTACGATCCCGCCGTCCTTCGGCCTGATGAAGCACTACGCCGAAGAGATCTTCAACTTGCTGAAGATGGCCGGTGTCGCCGACATGCCGGTCGGTGTCGACTACGCGGAGACCGCGATGTTCTTCGCGCTTCAGGAAGCCGGCCTCAAGGTCGTCGACGGCCAGCAGGTCATGCTGTCCGCACGCGAGATCAAGAACGTTGACGAGATCCATCTCCTCAACCAGGCGGCAAGCATGGTCGACGGCGTCTACCACATGATCTGGGAGGAACTGAAGCCTGGTATCCGCGAGAACGACATCGTCGCGATGGCCAACAAGATGCTCTACGAAATGGGCTCGGACGACGTCGAGGCCATCAACGCCATCGCCGGTGAGCGCTGCAATCCGCACCCGCACAATTTCACCGACCGTTACTTCCGCCCCGGCGACCAAGCCTTCTTCGACATCTTGCAGAGCTATCAGGGATACCGCACCTGCTATTATCGCACGTTCAACATCGGCCGGGCTACGCCGGCGCAGAACGATGCCTATATCAAGGCCCGCGAGTGGCTGGACGCGGCCATCGCGCTGATCAAGCCGGGCGTCACCACCGACGTAGTCGCCAAGGTCTGGCCGACCGCCGAGAGCCTTGGCTTCCCCAACGAGCTGGCCGCCTTTGGGCTCCAGTTCGGACACGGCTTAGGTCTGGCGCTGCACGAGCGGCCGATCATCAGCCGTGCCGTCAGCCTCGATCACCCAATGGAAATCGAGACCGGGATGGTCTTTGCGCTCGAAACCTACTGCCCCGCGGCGGACGGCTATTCAGCGGCCCGCATCGAGGAAGAGGTGGTCGTTACCGACAAGGGCTGCGAGGTTATCAGCCTGTTCCCCGCCGAAACCCTGCCGATCGCCAATCGGTACTGAGACGGCAAGAGACGGGAGGACCCGAACCGATGAACGCCAGGAAAACCAACGCGGAAGCCTACCTTCGCATGTACCGGCAGATGGTGCGCATCCGCGTCTTCGAAGACAATGCCAACCAGCTTTATCTGTCGGCCAAGATGCCCGGCCTCACCCACATGTATTCCGGGCAGGAGGCCGTCGCGGTCGGCATCTGCGAGGTGCTGACGCGCGACGACAAGATCACTTCGACACATCGCGGCCACGGCCATTGTGTGGCCAAGGGCGCCGAATTCAAGGAAATGTTCTGCGAGCTTCTGGGCCGTGCCGAAGGCTATTGCGGCGGCAAGGGCGGCTCGATGCACATCGCCGATCAGTCCAACGGCAATCTCGGTGCCAACGCCATCGTCGGCGGTTCGATGGGGATAGCCACCGGTGCGGCGCTCTCGGCAAAGCGGCTCGGCCGCAAGGACGTGACCGTATGCTTCTTCGGTGACGGCGCAACGGCGCAGGGGCTTCTCTATGAGGTCATGAACATGGCCGCGCTCTGGAAGCTGCCAGTCATCTACGCATGCGAAAACAACGGCTACAGCGAGTACACCAAGACAGCGGAGATCGCGGCGGGGTCGCTTCCCGCCCGCGCCGAGGCCTTCGGCATCGAAGCCTTCAAGGTGGATGGTCAGGATGTGCTGGCGGTGAACAAGCTCGCGGAGCGGCTGGTGGCGCGCTGTCGCAAGGGCGAAGGCCCGTTCTTCATCCAGCTCGATACCTACCGCTACCACGGCCACCACGTCGGCGACATCAACCGCGAGTACTATCGCTCGAAGGATGAGGAAGCGCTGTGGAAGACAGAGCGCGATCCTATCGTCAATTTCGGTCGATGGCTGGCCGCTGAGGGGCTTGCAACGCCAGAGGAGCTGGCGTCGATCGATGCCGAGGTGGGTGCCGAGGCTGGTGCCGCGGTCGCTTATGCGTTGGCGGCGCCCTTCCCCGATGCGTCTCAGGTGGGACGCCATGTCTTCACCGACATGATCGTCGCCTGAGGAAACCGATATGCGCGAGATCACACTTTCCAAGGCCGTCAACGAGGCCATCGCGGAGGAAATGCGCCGCGACCCATCGGTCTTTCTCATCGGCGAGGATGTCGCGGAGGCAGGCACCCCGTTCAAGGTCCTGTCGGGCCTTGTCGAGGAGTTCGGCACCGACCGGATCATCGATACGCCGATTTCGGAGCCCGGTTTCATGGGCCTGGCGGTTGGCGCGGCGATGACAGGATCGCGTCCGATTGTCGACCTGATGTTCGGCGATTTCCTTTTCCTGGTCATGGACCAGCTCTGCAACCAGGCTGCAAAGGCCCACTACATGTCCGGTGGCAAGCTCAAGGTGCCGCTCGTGCTGCGCACCAATCTGGGCGCGACGCGGCGCTCCGCCGCGCAGCACAGCCAGTCGCTGCATGCCCTCGTCGCGCACATACCGGGCCTGAAGGTCGCGCTGCCGTCCTCCGCCTACGAGGCCAAGGGCCTGCTGAAGACGGCAATCCGCGACGACAATCCAGTGGTCATCTTCGAAGACAAGCTGATGTATCAGGAGAAGGCGCCGGTGCCCGAAGAGGAATACCTCATTCCGTTCGGCAAGGCCGAGGTGCTGCGCCCGGGGCGCGACATCACCATCGTTGCCACGTCCTCGATGGTGCAGGTCGCGCAAAAGGCGGCCGTCCTGCTGGAGCGCGATGGCATCGCCGCCGAGATCATCGACCCGCGCACCATCGTGCCACTCGACATGGAGACGATCCTTGCCTCCGTCCGCCGTACGGGGCGGGCCATGGTCGTCGATGAAGGCCACCAGAGTTTTGGCGTCACGGCCGAGATCGCCAGCCGCATCGCGGAAAGGGCGTTCTATCATCTCGATGCGCCGGTCCAGCGGATCGGAGCGATGGACGTCCCGGTGCCGTTCTCCCCGGTGCTGGAGGACATGACCGTCCCGACGCCGGAATCGGTTGCCGAGCGAGGCCGTCTGACGGTGCGTGGAGAGTTGTTCCATGCGGCGTGAGATCATCATGCCGGCGCTGGGCATGGCGCAGAAGACCGGCCTGATCGTCGCCTGGCACAAGGCACCAGGTGACGCGGTGAAGGCTTCCGACATCCTGCTCGACGTCGAGACGGACAAATCGACGATGGAGGTCGAGGCCGGGCATGACGGTTATGTGGCCGCGCTGATGGCTGGCGCCGGCGATGATGTCCCGGTCGGTTCCGCCATCGCGATCATATCCAGCGAAAAGCCGGACCTTGGCTCCACGCCGGCCAAGGCCGCGCCGTCGCCACCCGCTACGGAGAAACTTGCGATACCCGCGGCGGTGCCCGCCGTGCCGGCGGCCAAGCCGCCTCTCGAAAAGCGGATGCTCTTGGCAGCAGCCGATGATGGCAGGATCCTTGCCTCGCCGAAGATCAGGCGCCTTGCGGCCGAGCGCGGCATTGACCTCGGCCGGCTGGTCGCGCACGGCATGAGGCAACCTTTCCACGCCGCCGATCTCGACGCGCTGCCGCCGGCCCCGGCGATCACCGCTCCGGCGATGCTCTCGGAGATCGAAGCCATGATCAAACCGGCGGGCCTTGCCGGGATGATTCGGCTGCTCGGGGAGGAAGGTGGCACGGCGGGACGAGCCGCCTTATGGGCCGCCTTCGCCGCATCGAGCTTAAGGGCCACGGCCGATGATCACGGCCAGATATCCATACGGGTCGAACAGGGCTCCACCAGCCTGCATTTCCACGACCCGGACCAGAGTCCATTGTCGCGCCTCGAAGCCACGCCGGAGGATGGCGAGATCAGCCTGGCCCTGCGCGACCTCACCGGCACATGCGTTGTTTCGACGCGATTTGCCGTCGAGCCGGCGCCCGTTCTGACGCTCACCGGCGACGCCGGCCACATGAACCTGCGTCTGATCTTCGACGCGTCGCGGCTGACCCCCGCCGCTGGGACGGCGCTGGTCACCGGCTTTGCCGCGCGGCTCCTCGATCCGCTTCGACAGCTACTTTGAGGAGGACTCTCATGTCGCCGTACGACGGACCCGTCGATCTCTACATTGGCGGCCAATGGCTTCCCGCCTCGGCCGGCGGCCGCTTTGACGTCGTCAATCCCGCCAACGAGACGGCTCTAGCCTCTGTCGCTTCCGGTACGGAAGCGGATGCCAGGGCGGCGGTCGATGCCGCCGCTGCGGCCTTCCCCGCCTGGGCCGCGCGGCGTCCGCGCGAACGCGCCGACATCCTGCGCCGCTGCTTCGAGCTGATGAGCGCACGTCTCGGCGATTTTGCCAGGCTGATCACCCTGGAAAACGGCAAGGCTCAAGCCGACGCAATGGGCGAGGCGGCCTATGCGGCCGAATTCTTCCGCTGGTTCTCGGAAGAAGCGGTGCGCGCCGAGGGCCATCTCGGGCATGCTCCCGCATCGGGTGCGCGCATTCTCGTGCACCAGAAGCCCGCGGGGGTAGCGGTCCTGGTGACGCCGTGGAACTATCCGGCGGCAATGGGGACGCGCAAGATCGCGCCGGCACTGGCCGCAGGCTGCACCGTCGTTATCAAGCCGGCATCGGAGACGCCGCTCACCATGCTGGCGCTGATGCCGCTGCTCGAGGAGGCAGGGGTGCCGCCGGGCGTCGTCAATGTGCTGCCGAGCCGCCGATCGGGGGCGGTGGTCGACGTTATGCTGCACGATCCCCGCGTCCGCGTGGTTTCTTTCACCGGCTCGACGGGCGTCGGCCGCAAGCTGCTGCATGCGGCGGCCGACCAGGTCATCAAGCCGGCGATGGAACTGGGCGGCAACGCGCCCCTCATCGTCTTCGAAGACGCCGACATCGATGTCGCGGTCGAGGGGGCGATGGTCGCCAAGATGCGCAATCTGGGCGAAGCCTGCACGGCGGCCAACCGCTTCTATGTGCACGAGCGGATCGCCGGGGAGTTCACCCGGCGTTTCACCGCTCGCATGGCCGCGCTCAAGATGGGCAATGGACTGGCGCCGGGTATTGACGTTGGCGCGCTGGTCAACGCCGACGCCCGCGACAAGGTCGCGGCCTTTGTCAAGGATGCGCTGGCGCGCGGCGCGGAACTGTTGCTGGGCGGAACGGTGCCCGACGGGCCTGGATTCTTCTATCCGCCGACCGTGTTGTCCAACGTGCCGGGCGACGCTGACTGCATGCGCGACGAGATTTTCGGCCCGGTGGCGGCGATCCAGACCTTCGGCGACGGTGACGACGTGGTCGCTCGCGCCAACGACACCGAATATGGCCTTGTCGCCTATGTCTTCACCCAGGATATGCGCCGTGGGCTGAGCGTGTCGGAGCGTCTGGAGTTCGGCATGGTGGGCCTCAATCGCGGCCTCGTTTCCGATCCGGCCGCACCCTTCGGCGGCGTCAAGCAATCCGGCCTCGGTCGCGAGGGGGGCAAGGACGGCATGCTGGAATTCATGGAAACCCAGTACATAGCGACCAATTGGTGAACAGGATGACAGCGACCGTCGCCAGCCCTTCCACCCGGCAACGCGCCCGCGAGGCGGGCGTGGATATCGATGCTCTTGCGACCGAGCTGGGCCGGGACATGATCTCCCCGGGCGATATCGATGACAGGCTGGAAGGCAGGCGCGTCGGCCCCGGCGGGGACTATCGCCGCTACTGGGACGTCGACCACGCGCGATATGGCCCGGTCCGCGAGGAGGCGACCAGCCGCTTCGGCCAGATCGCCGCACTCAACCTGGCCGCCGCGCAGCAGGTCATCCCGGCCGTAACGCATCACGACCGCGCCGACATGACGGCGATCGACGCGGCGCGCGCGGCATTCCAGGACGAGGCGCGGACGCGCGGGGCGAAGCTCACCGCACTGGCCTTCCACGTAAAGGCACTCGCCCGGACGCTGCGGGATTTTCCGCGCTTCAACGCCTCGCTTTCAGCGGACGGCCGCACCCTTTTTCTGAAGGACTATGTCCATATCGGCATCGCCGTCGATACGCCGCACGGCCTGATGGTGCCCGTCATCCGCGACGCCGACCGTAAGGGCCTCTGGCGTATCGCCGGCGAAGTTGCCGATCTCGCGACCCGCGCGCAGCAGCGCAAGGTCCGCGCCGACGAGATGGACGGTGCGTCCATGTCGATCAGCAATCTGGGCGGCATCGGTGGCATCGGCTTCACGCCGATCGTCAATCCGCCGGAAGTGGCCATCCTCGGCATTTCCCGGACCGAGGTCGCGTCGGTGTGGAATGGCGGGGCCTTCGTACCGACCCCGATGACGCCGCTCGACCTGAGCTACGATCACAGGGTGGTCAACGGAGCCTACGCCGCGCGCTTCCTGGTGCGTTACATCAACCTGTTGGCCGACCCGCGCCGGTTGATGATCTGAGATGCCGATGATCGAGACACAGCATGCCGACCTCATCGTCATCGGCGCAGGACCCGGAGGGTATGCGGCAGCGTTCCGTGCCGCCGACCTCGGCCGATCGGTCGTTCTGGTCGACGGCAGGAGCACGCTCGGCGGCGTATGCCTCAACGAAGGCTGCATTCCCTCGAAAGCCCTGCTGCACGCCGCGCGCGTCATTCACGAAGCGAGCCATATCGGCGCTTGGGGCATCTCGTTCGGCCATCCGAAGACGGACATAGACGCGCTGCGAGCGCGAAAGGACGCGATCGTTTCGCAACTCACCGACGGACTGGGCCAACTCGCCAGGCGCCGCAAGGTCCGGGTCGTCACCGGGCGCGCGGCGTTCGTCCGCGATGACGAGCTGGCCGTAACGACCGCGGACGGCGGGATCGAGCGCTGGACATTCGGCCAGGCGATCATCGCCGCGGGATCCTCGTCCATGCAACTGCCGGGCTGGCCGCAAGACAGCCGCATATGGGATTCGACTGCGGCGCTCGAACTCCGCTTCGTGCCACGCCGCCTGGCAATCGTCGGCGGCGGCATCATCGGGCTCGAGATGGCGACGATCTATTCGGCTCTCGGATCCTCCGTCACCGTGATCGAGTTGGCCGGCCAGGTCGCGCCGGGCGCGGAAGCCGACGCGGCCGACCTGATCAACGCGTCGCTCGAAGCCAGGAGCTGCATCGTCCACACCGGCACGCGGGTCATCAGTATCAAGGCCAGCGCGAAGAGCGTCAGGCTCTCTTGCGAAGGCGGTTACGCAGGCACTGTCGAAGCGGACGCCGTGATTCAGGCCGTCGGCCGGCGAGCGAGCACCGCGGCGATCGCCGCCGTAAAGGCCGGTATTGAGGTAAGGCCTGATGGAGCGGTTATTGTCGATGCGCTGTGCCGCACGAACCGCTACAACATCTTTGCCGTAGGCGACATAACCGGCGGGCCTATGCTGGCGCATCGCGCGACGCATCAGGGCAAAGTCGCCGCCGAGGTGGCCTGCGGCCACGCCAGCGCCTTCGACACGGCCTTCGTTCCCTTTGTCGCTTACACCAATCCCGAACTGGCCTGGGTCGGCCCGACCACGGCACAGCTGAAGGCAGCCGGCGTCGCCCACAAGGTCGCCAGGTTCCCATGGGCGGCCAGCGGCAGGAACCTCGCGTCCGGTGGCGGTGACGGCCTGACCATGATCGCCTACGCACCGGAAAGCGGCCGCGTCCTCGGCGCCACAATCGTCGGCCCGGGCGCCGGCGAACTGCTGGCGGAGGTCGGGCTCGCCCTGGAAATGGGCGCAACGCTTACCGACCTCGCGCTGACGGTGCACGCCCACCCCACCCTGTCCGAAACGGTGGCGTTCGCGACCGAAAGAGCCCTGGGAAGGTTGGCTGAACTATGATGCCGAGGGTCCGATCAAGCAGGCTATGCGTTTACAGAAAATCCTCAATGACCTAAGTCTCATGAGTGACTGAACTTACACACATCGACTGCATCAGGGTTTTTGGCACAGGTCTCAGAAATTTAAAAAGCTACTGAAATCGAAACTTGAAACAATGGCGCAACTTATATCAACTATTAGAAATTTTACGACGCGTATTAGTTTGCTACTTTTACGAAGGGCTCCACGATGGCTCCAGGTTTCATTTCTCATTTTAGTTTTTGTCTATCTCCTTGTTAATGTCTACCTGCTCCATTGAGCAGGACGGAGGATGGGTATCGATGCTTCTTGATCGACTTGAAGGCCATTTGCTCAGTCCTCGGGCATGCGCTTCAGATTGCGCAGTTTCCAGCTTGCGGCAGGCAGTTTTTCCGCACCGTCGATGTCGAGCATTGCGTCGTCATCGACGGCAGCCAGACCACGAGGCGATCGTTTCCTGCGATGCGACAAGCCGATTGCAGGACCGCTCGCGGCGCTGGTTGAAGCCGATCGCAATGCGGAAAAGTCGATATTTGAACAATCACATCGAGCAGGACCATCGGCGCATCAAGCGCCGCGTGCGACCGATGCTCGGCTTCAAATCTCCAGCGACCGCCAACATCATCCTGTCCGGCATCGAAATGGTCCACATGATGCGCAAACGACAGGCAAGGTACGCCTTCACTCCAGATCCGTCGCTGGCCGAGCAGTTCGACATCCTCGCCGCATAATCAAGGCTATTTTCCCATGATTCGGCCCTTAAGCCATGCCCGCGAAAGTTTGCAACACAACCAGAAACAGCAGATGCAGTGGAGCAGGATTGGCGCGCATCTTCTGCTGCAAACCCGCACGCAGACCCTAGACGGTTCCCTCCGCTCGACCTTCCGCCAATGGTATCCCGGCATGGCCAACGACAATCACGAGCACAGAGAAACCGGCACCGCATGACCGCCCCACAAATCCTCATGCTCACCAATTTCGGAGCGATAATTCCTTCTTCAACAGCGGCGTGAACCTCCAGTTCCCTGATGAAGGTCATCAAGGAGCGGGAAGCCCATCTGTCGAAGGCCACGAATTTTCGCGCTCCGGAGCTGGCACTTGAACTGAAGCCCGGCACCGGCAAGACTGAGACCAGGCTCGCACTCAATACCCATCAGCGCTTCGAGCGACTGCTGGTGGTGGTGCCGACGGACGCCATACGCGAGCAGATCGCCAGAACAAGAGGAACACCACCACCGTTACATCGCATTGGTCACTTGTCCGAGCAGCCATGCGGTAAGATCCTGCACCAGCGGATTCGTCTTTTTTGATTCCGGCACGACGACGTAGTAGCTGTTCTCGGTCATCATTGGCAGGTCGAGGATCACGGCGAGTTCACCGGACATCAGCTCGCGCTCGATCAGATAACGCGGCAGAAGCGCGTAGCCCATCCCGCCTATCACGGCTTCTATGATCATCGAAAACTGATCGAAACGGTGTCCCCGGCAAGCCAATTCCGCCGGCAGGCCGGCCCGTTCGAACCACTGCGACCATAGCTTGGGGCGCGTGGCCAGATGGAGCAAGGATTCACCAAGAAGGTCAGCCGGGACCTTCTTCGCCGCAGAAGGCGACAGCGCCGCGCTTGCTACCGGTACGATAGATTCGCTGCACAGATAAGTGCAGGTGCCGCGCGCCCAGACCGGCTGCCCATAGTGGATTGCGAGGTCGAAATTCTCCTCCTCGAAATCGAACGGCGCCGATCTGGAACCGACATTCAGGATCGTCCCCGGGTGTTGGCTGAGGAAATCAGGCAGGCGCGGGCTGAGCCAGCGGCTGCCGAATGTCGGCAAGGTTGCGATGCTGAGACCTACTCTGGCCTCCGCCGAGGACATTGCCCGCAGCATCGTCTCTTCGGTCTGCTGCAAAAGTTTTCGCGCCTCCGGCAAAAAGCGCTGCCCATCCTCGGAAAGCACCACCCGTTGGCGGATCCGCTCAAACAGCAGCGCGCCGAGATGGTTCTCGAGATCCTTGACTTGCCGGCTGACCGCGCTCTGCGTCAGGTTCAATTCACCCGCTGCACGCGTGAAGCTGGCGTGCCGCGCGGCACACTCAAATGCCTGGATCGCCACCAGATCCGGTATCAGTCGTCTGTTGAGTGTCATGCGTAACTCGCATCAACCTAGTCGAAACTGTCGCAATCTTTGCAGCATGAAATCCAGTATCAGCTTTTTCAGGAATGATCTGCCCTTTTTTGAGCGAGGTCGCGCGTCATGGACAGCCGTGGGTTTGTTACACCCGATCACATCCGTTCAGCCTTTTCGGCGGCGATGTCGGCCATGTACAGGACCGAGGTCCCCGCCTACGGCACGCTGATGGACCTGGTCGCCTCGGTCAATGACGAGACCCTGAGGTCTGATCCCGAGCTTCGGCAGCGCCTGGAAGCGATGGACTCACTCGACCGAATTTCGGAGGAACGGCATGGCGCGATCCGGCTCGGAACGCCGGCCGAACTCTCGATGATGCGGCGCGTGTTCGCCGTGATGGGCATGGTCCCGGTAGGGTACTATGACCTGAGCCCGGCTGGTGTGCCGGTTCACTCCACCGCCTTCCGCCCCGTCGGAGCCGAGGCGCTGAGCCGCAATCCGTTCCGCGTCTTCACTTCGCTGCTCAGGATCGACCTCATCGACGACGAGACCTTGCGTGCCGAGGCCGAGCGCATCCTGTCCGAGCGCAGGATTTTCACGGGTGGAGCGTTGGCGCTCACCGAGAAGGCCGAACGGCAAGCTGGCCTGCACGAAGACGATGCGGATCGTTTTGTCGCCGAAATACTCGAAACTTTCCGGTGGCACGATCAGGCCTGCGTCAGTCTTGACATGTACAACAGCCTGCATCAGGCGCATCGCTTGATCGCGGATGTGGTCTCGTTCAGAGGTCCGCACATCAATCATCTCACGCCGCGCACGCTCGATATCGATGCCGTTCAGGTTGGCATGCCGGCGCATGGCATAGCGCCGAAGGCAATCGTGGAGGGCCCTCCACCTCGGCTTTGCCCGATCCTGCTCAGGCAGACTTCGTTCAAGGCACTGGATGAGGTGGTGTCGTTCAACGCAGGGGACGGCGCCTGGGTGGCAGGCTCGCATACCGCGCGCTTCGGCGAGATCGAGCAGCGCGGCATAGCGCTGACACCCAAGGGGCGCGCCCTTTACGACAGTCTGCTGGAGGCCACGCGCGCAATCATCCGACCGGCTGCCGACGGGTCGAACGCGGCCGACTACGCACAAACACTTTCACGGACATTCGAGGCGTTCCCCGATACATGGGAAGGCATCCGGGCCGCGAATCTGGGATACTTCAGATACTCCCTGACGGAGCGCGGGCGGCATACCGGCAGTGTCATGACTGACGACTTCGAGCACCTTGTCGCAGAAGGTTTCTTCCGTTTCGACCCAATCGTCTACGAGGATTTCCTGCCTGTCAGCGCCGCCGGCATCTTCCAGTCGAATCTTGGCGACGGGGCAACCCAGGAATTTGTCGCCAGTCCCAACCAGAAGCGCTTTGAAAGCGATCTCGGTGTTGGCGTGCTGAACGAGTTCGAGCACTACGCCGCCATCGAACAGGCGTCGATCGAGACCTGTCGCCAAGCGCTCGGCGGCCTCCGGGCTGCGGAATAGGCGCCCTGGATGATCGACGAAAGACACAAATCCGCATTGGTGGAGATCCTTGGCGAAAATGGCGTCATCATGGATCGGGCCGCCATGGCAGCCTACGAGATCGGTGCGCGCCACGATCACGGTCATGCGGCGCTGGTGCTGCGCCCTGGCACTACGGCGGAAATGTCCGCCTGCGTTGCCTATTGCGTCCGGCAGCGTATCGCGCTCGTGCCGCAATCGGGCAACACAGGGCTGGTCTCGGGCTCGACACCGGATGCCAGCGGATCGCAGATCGTGCTCAGCTTGGATCGAATGACGCGCCGTTTCGATCTCGACATCGACAATCGATCGTTGCGCGTCGATACCGGAATTTTGCTGTCCGAGGTCAATGCCCGGCTTGAGCCGAGTGGGCTTTTCTTTCCGGTCGACCTTGGCGCTGATCCGCGCCTCGGGGGCATGCTGGCGACCAATACCGGCGGCACGCGCTTTCTCCGGTATGGCGATGTGCGTAAGAACACGCTTGGCGTGAAGGTCGTTCTGGCCGACGAGACCGGTACGGTTGTCGATCTAATGTCTGGATTACGCAAAAACAACACCGGTGTCGACTGGAAGCAGCTTTTCGTCGGCACGGCTGGCGCCTTCGGCATCGTCACAGAATGCGAACTTAATCTCGAGCGACTGCCAAAACAGGTCGCGACAACCTATCTGGTGCCGAGCGGCAGTGTCGCTGTCATGCCCCTGCTGCGGACGATCGAGGAGCGCCTCGGATCGTATCTTTCCGCCTTCGAAGGCATGTCGAAAAACGCGATTGGCGCTGCTCTCGCCCATGTTGCGTCGCTGCGAAATCCGTTCCAGAACGGTCAAATTCCCGACTATGTGATCCTGGCCGAGATTTCCCGAAGCTGGGCGCCGCGCGACGGCGAGCAGCCGATCGACGCGGTCCTGGAAAGCGTGCTTGCCGATATCCTGCAAGGCGACGATGCGCTGTTGGCCGACGCCTTCGTTGGTCCCGCGCATGAGATGTGGGCGCTACGGCACGCGCTGTCGGAAGGCGTGAAGCATGCCGGTCGGCTGGTGGCTTTCGATCTGTCGTTCCGCAGAGCCGACGTTCTGGCCTTCTGTGAGTGGATGAAGGCCGAGCTGCCTCGGCAATTTGCCGGTGTCGACATCTTCGACTTTGGCCATATCGGCGATGGCGGCGTGCATTTCAATCTGGTGGCTAGCGATGCAAGTCAGGTCGATGCCGCCTTCGAACAGCGGCTGCGTGACTGGGTCTATTCGGTCGCTGTCGACCGGTTCGGCGGCAGTTTCAGTGCCGAGCACGGCGTCGGCCGCAAGAACCAGGCCTATTACGATCGCTATACCCCACAAAAGAGCAGGGACCTTGCCGCGGGCCTGAAGCGACTGACGTCGCCAGGCAGCCTCGGCTCGGTCTGTTTTGGATAATCAGGAACAGGAGTTCGTCGGATGAACATTACAGTTAAGTCGGTGGATGTAGCCAAGGAAACGGCCGAGCTTCTGGCGAAACTGGGTGTGGCCAAGGACGCACTTGTTGGCGGCGACCTGATCGTGCGCAGTCCGGTGACGGGTGAGCAGATCGCGGCGCTGAAGACGATCTCGCCGGCCGACGCGGCCAAGACCATCGATGCCGCGCACAAAGCGTTCCACGCGTGGCGGATGGTGCCGGGCCCGCGGCGCGGCGAGCTGGTGCGGCTGCTCGGTGAGGAGCTGCGCATGCACAAGGCCGAGCTTGGCCGGCTGGTCTCGATCGAGGTCGGCAAGATCCCGTCCGAGGGGCTTGGCGAAGTGCAGGAGATGATCGACATCTGCGATTTCGCCGTCGGTCTGTCCCGGCAATTGTACGGCCTGACCATCGCCACCGAGCGCCCGGGCCATCGCATGATGGAAACCTGGCATCCGCTCGGCGTCGTCGGCGTCATTTCCGCCTTCAACTTCCCGGTCGCGGTGTGGTCGTGGAACGCAGCCTTGGCACTGGTTTGCGGCGACGCGGTGGTGTGGAAGCCGTCGGAGAAGACGCCGCTGACGGCGCTCGCCTGCGAAGCGATTTTTGCACGCGCGGTAAAGCGTTTTGGCACCGACGCGCCGCAGGGCTTGGCACCGGTGCTGATTGGTGACCGCGCCGTCGGCGAGATACTGGTCGATCATCCCAAGGTGCCGCTGGTATCGGCCACCGGCTCGACGCGCATGGGCCGCGACGTTGGCCCGCGGCTGGCCAAGCGCTTTGCCCGCGCGGTGCTCGAACTCGGCGGCAACAATGCCGGCATCGTCTGCCCGACCGCCGATCTCGACATGGCGCTGCGCGCGATTGCCTTCGGCGCGATGGGCACGGCGGGACAGCGCTGCACGACGCTGCGGCGCCTGTTCGTGCATGACAGCGTCTATGACGCCCTGGTTCCACGTCTCAAGAAGGCTTACGAAAGTGTGACGGTCGGCAATCCCCTGGAGACCTCTTCACTGGTCGGGCCGCTGATCGACAAAGCTGCCTTCGACGCCATGCAGAAGGCGCTGAAGGAGGCAGGTTCACATGGCGGCAAGGTGACCGGCGGCGCCCGGGTCGAGAACGGCCATCCGGATGCCTATTACGTGCATCCGGCGCTGGTCGAAATGCAAAGCCAAGTCTCGCCGGTGACGGAAGAGACCTTCGCGCCGATCCTCTATGTGATGAAATATTCCGATTTCGACACCGTGCTCGACGAGCACAATGCAGTCGGCGCCGGCCTGTCGTCGTCGATCTTCACCCGCGACCTGCAGGAATCCGAGCGCTTCCTCGGTGTCGACGGTTCGGATTGCGGCATCACCAATGTCAACATCGGCACCTCCGGTGCCGAGATCGGCGGCGCTTTCGGCGGCGAAAAGGAAACCGGCGGCGGCCGCGAGAGTGGCTCCGACGCATGGAAGGCCTATATGCGCCGCGCCACCAACACGGTGAATTATTCCAAGGCGCTGCCGCTGGCCCAAGGCGTCTCGTTCGACATCGACTGAGGATCAACCAATGACCGTCAGCACAAGGATCGATCAGGCCGGCTTCGTGCCTGCCTCGCGTCTATCGACGATCGGCGTTTCGCCGATCCTGAAGATCGGCGCCCGCGCTCAGGCCTTAAAGCGCGACGGAGCGCCGATGATCATCCTGGGAGCGGGTGAGCCGGATTTCGACACGCCCGACAATGTGAAGCAGGCGGCCTGCAGTGCCATCCAACGCGGCGACACCAAATACACCGCGCTCGATGGCACGCCGGAACTCAAGCGGGCGATCCGGGAAAAATTCCGCCGTGAGAACGGCCTCGACTATGCGGTAGACGAGATCACGGTGGCTGCCGGTGCCAAGCCGATACTGTTCAATGCGATGATGGCGACGGTGAACTGCAGCGATGAGGTCATCATCCCGACGCCGGCATGGACTTCCTATGCCGATATCGTCGCCATCGCCGAGGGCAGCCCCGTCTTCGTCCCTTGTGAAGCGGAGGCTGGGTTCAGGCTGACGGCAAGTCAGCTCGAGGCAGCGATTACGCCGAGGACAAAATGGCTGCTCCTGAATTCACCCTCCAATCCGTCCGGCGCCGCCTACAGCGAGGCCGACTATCGACCTCTGATCGAGGTGCTCCTGCGGCATCCGCATGTCAGCCTACTGGTGGACGATATGTACGAGCATATCATCTATGACGGTTTTCGTTTCGTCACCCCGGTGGCGCTGGAACCGCGCCTGAAGGCGCGGTCGCTGACCGTAAACGGCGTTTCGAAGGCCTATGCCATGACCGGATGGCGGATCGGCTACGCCGGCGGGTCGCGAGAGCTGGTCAAGGCGATGGCGGTGGTGCAGAGCCAGTCGACCTGCTGCCCGTCATCTGTCAGCCAGGCTGCCGCTGCCGAGGCCCTGTCCGGCCCTTAGCACTTCCTGAAGGAAAGAACCGAGAGTTTTCGTCGCCGCCGCGATCTCACTGTTGACGGATTGAACGCGATCGAAGGCATCGACTGTCGCAATCCGGAGGGGGCCTTCTACACCTTTGCCAGTTGTGCAGACCTGATCGGCAAATCGACGCCAGCCCGCAAGTGGATCGAAACTGACAATGATTTCTGCAACTACCTGCTCGAGGAGGCCAGTGTCGCGGTTGTCCCAGGCGCTGCTTTCGGCCTATCACCTTTCTTCCGCATTTCCTATGCGACATCCGAAGCCGAGTTGAGAGAAGAAATCCTGCGCATCTCCGCAGCATGCGCGCGACTCGCCTAGGCGACCAATCTTAAAAAATGCACTCGGAACCGTTCGATGCTGAATGACCCCCGCTCTCACGGCCTTTGGGAGGCGACCGCGCCGCAGGCTCCTATAACGGCTGCACTCGACCGGCAAATTTCCGCCGATGTGGTTGTCGTCGGTGGTGGGTATACCGGCATGTCATGCGCGCTGCACTTGGCAGAAGCCGGACGCCAGGTCGTCCTGCTGGAAGGCCGCGAGATCGGTTTCGGCGGCGCCGGGCGTAATGTCGGGTTGATCAATGCCGGCCTGTGGCTGATGCCGGACGACCTTACCGCCAAGCTCGGGTCCATTCACGGCGAGCGGCTGCTGAGGCTGCTCGGTGAGGGTCCGGCAATGGTCATGGACCTCATCGATAGACATCGCATCGACTGTGAATTGGAACGAAACGGCACGCTCCACTGCGCGGTAGGCCAAGCCGGGTTGATGGAGATTCGGGAGCGCGAGGCACAGTGGCAAAGAAGAGGCGCGCCGGTGGAGGTACTCGACGCCGACGAAACGAAAAAGAGGCTAGGCACCCGGGCCTATGCGGCTTCACTGCTCGATCGACGTGCCGGTACACTCCAGCCGCTCGCATACGCGCGTGGCCTCGCCCAGGCCTGCCTCCGCGCCGGGGCGATAATCTGCACCTCCAGTCCAGTTGTGGCAGCTGGCAAAAAGAACGGTCGATGGACGTTGCGTACCACGAATGGCGCGGTCGAGGCCGAATGGGTGGTGGTCGCCACTGACGCCTACAGCACCGGACCATGGACAAGCGTCCGCAACGAACAGGTACATCTACCTTACTTCAACCTGGCGACCAAGCCGCTCGGGGCCGAGCTGTTACAGTCCATCCTGCCAGGACGAGAAGGCACGTGGGACACCAAAACGATCCTCTCTTCGTTCCGGCTGGATAAAGCGGGGCGGCTGGTGTTCGGCAGCGTCGGCGCGCTACGCAACACGGGCACTGCCATCCACAAGGCTTGGGCGCGCCGTGCCCTGTCGAAACTCTATCCGCAGCTTCGCGATGCGGAGTTCGAGTATGAGTGGTACGGACAGATCGGCATGACCACGGATGCAATGCCGAGATTCCACAAGCACGCCCAAAACGTCATCGGTTTCTCAGGCTACAACGGCCGCGGCATTTCGCCCGGCACGGTGTTCGGTCGAGAGCTGGCACTTCTGATCCTTGGCGAAAAGACCGAGACTGAACTGGCCTTGCCGCAATCTGAACTGCAAGAAATCTCCTCACTTGGCCTCAGGGAAGCGTATTACGAGGTCGGCGCGCAAATCGCCCATCTGACGTCGGCATGGCATTAAAGTACCGGTTCTTGTGGCAAGGGGCCCATGCCCCGCACAGGCATTGAACGTCTCAATTGGCCGAAGAACGAACCCGCGACGTGGGATGGGCGTGCGCGATAAGATCACGAACTGATCGTTGTTCGCAGTGTGCGTCGTTCGGCCGAGGCAGAGCATATGGGGCTTCTTGCTGGCGGCTATTGCTAAGTGTCATTCCTGATGCGTTGGAACTGACGTCAGTTCAGGTCTCGGCCGTGCTATATGTATTTGATGGCTATTGGTTCGATGTTGCGCCCGCGCTGCCTGCCGGAAAGGCGCTTTCCATCCTATGCGTATCTGCCGGGCAAGCAACCGCATCCCGTGCGCGATCCCGCAGGACACAGCTACCACAGCGAAGCCGTGCCGGTCCCTGCAAAAGCGTCGCTTGAGTCAGACATGTTCCTATGGGGTCTCGACCTGTTCAATCACGGCTATTACTGGGAAGCCCATGAGGCTTGGGAAGGTCTTTGGCAGGTCGCGGATCGAGGCGATCCGCTCCGGATGCTCTTCAAGGGATTGATCCTGTTATCGGCGGCCGGCGTGAAGATCCGGGAGGGCAAGCATGCCGCGGCGGTGCGTCATGCCGGGCGTGCCGCTGGACTCCTTCACCTGCTGATGGACACGACGGATCAAACCTTCGCGCGCGCGCTCGGCATGTTGCCCGCAGCGCTTGCCGAACAAGCCAGAGCCGCGGCAGGCATACCCGCAAACCTGCAGGCGACTGCGCTCGGTCAGCCTCAACCCGTGTTTGATTTCATTCTCGGCCAAGGTTCGACAGACGACCTGTCAGAACGTGCCTCCACGTGGTGACCTGACGAATAGAAAAGGCCGGACTGTTAAGCCCGGCCAAGTATGAAGGTTCAAAACCTCCAGAGGGGAACGCGTCGGACGCGATGGGAGGAGGCATCCGATGCGATGTGCATATGGGTCAGCTACGGTGACGTTTCAACGACACGGCGGTGGACCACCGTGGCCGCGCTGTAGAGCCAAGCAAGCAATAAGCTCGGGCGTACCGGCCTGCCCAGTCTCGCCGGATCGCCATCAGCATCCTATAATCCATCCCATATCCAAAAGGCGGGAAGATATCCCGCCTTTTATTGCCAAACAAACTGATTTCACATGATCGTTTGAAGACTTGCAGCAATCCGCTGCCCCGGCCCTCGGATCTATCATCCTTCGTGCGCTCTTGGCGCAGCCGCCAGTACATCCGTGACTACGAGAAAATTAGCCTGCTTTGCTCAGATTGCCGGCAGAGGACTTGCCGGTGCGGCGGTCCTGCTCGATCTCAAAATTGATCTTCTGGCCATCGACGAGGGTGCCGAGACCCGCGCGCTCCACAGCGGAGATGTGGACGAAAACGTCCTGACCACCATTGTCGGGCTGAATGAATCCAAAACCCTTGGTGCTATTGAACCACTTCACGGTTCCAGTCGCCATATGCGTATTCCTTATGTCAGTTGCTCAGTCGGGCTGCGAAGCCAAACCAGTTCATATCAAAATTTTGGAGAAAGACACAGCAAGGACGATGTATCTGTACCGGGCTGTAGGTCTCGGGCAGCAGATTCCGCCTGGCTTCGGCCGCCCGCGCCGCGTGAAGGTCGAGAGCCTTGCCGGAACCTAGGCTTCGGAAGACATTGCCTGGACGCCCGGTACATTCGTCAGGCCGATCTTCTCAGCGACATGCTCATCGCTCACTTTGGGATTTCTAGGTGGCGCATGTCTGAAAGCGGTCATCAGTGATGCCAAGAGAGGCTTCTCGCAGCGACGATTGAATGCGCGGCCAAGCGAGTCCGGTGGGCGACTGTCGACTTCGCCCTTCGCGTCAAGACAAGCAGTAAGCAGCTGCGTTACGAGCCACGGTGGACTTATTTATTCAGCCTACCCGCCGCAAATCCTGCTGTCGCGCCCTGGCTGCTATGAGCAAGCAGGTTTCGTCGCTAAGTCCGGTCTGGAAACGGCGCACCAGGTCAGAGGCAACATTCTCAGCTTCTGGTGATCCCGGCTGGATATCTCTCTCTTGGCAAAGCTGGTCGAAAACCGATTTCAGGCTTTCCAAGTCACTTGGATAGAGGGCTGGGTCAAGGTTGAGACGATCAATCATCTGGGCCTCCCGTGGGCTGAGATCTTGAACGACACAAAGGGGGGCGGAAAGACCGCCGACAGGACAACATGACTCCGCTGAAAGCGCTTGTCATCTAGAAAGCTGCGTATAGCTAGTACCTCTGCACAGAGGTTATGACTCTTTGGAAGTCGGCTTGGGATAGGCTTTGGCCATCTTAAGGCGTGCGTTTTCGGTAGAGAACATCCAGTTGATGCGAGCGCCACTGGTGTTTCGCAGGTGCTCCCAGGCAGCGGTCTCCGCGACGAGGCGATCATAGCTATTGATGCGACGATCGAGGCACTGGCCGCGCAGGACGCCGATTTCGATCTCGACCATGTTGAGCCAGCTGGCGTGTTTGGGCGTGTAGTGGAATTCCAGCCGTCGAAGGACGCGTCGCGCCTCTGAAGCAGGCAGAGCCTGGTAGAGCGCGGCGGCCGAGTGGGTTGACAGATTGTCGAGCACCACCCTGACGCGTTCGGCCTGCGGGTAATGGATATCGACGAGGTCGCGCATGCAATGGGCAAAGTCTTCCGCGGCGCGCCGCTCGGTGACCTTGACTTTGCGCCAGGAGCGGTGTGCGTCGAGGAAGACGAACAGGTTGGCGGTGCCGTTGCGCTTGTACTCGCAGTCATACCGCTCAAGCCGGCCCGGTTCGGCCGGGATCGGCTGTCGCACCTCGCCGATGAGTTGGGTCGGGCTTTCGTCGAAGCACACCACCGGTCGCTTCGGGTCCGGTGCCTCGGCATAGAGGTCGAGCACGTCCTCCATGCGCGCGACATACTCGGCGTCGACCTTGGGGATGCACCACATGTCCTTGCGCCAGGGCTTGAGATCGTTGTCTGCCAAGCGTCGGCGCACCGTCTCGCGCGACAGTTCCTGGTGATCGGTCAGCTTGACGAACTCACCGGCCAGCAGTTCCAGGGTCCAGCGGGCGCGGCCCGGCGGCGGACTGGAACAGGCGGTGGCCACCAGCAGGGCTTCTTCCTTGTCCGTCAGCTTGCGTTGCGCGCCTGCGCGTGGCTCTTCGCTGAGCGCCGCCTCCAGACCCATCTCCACGAAGCGGCGCTTGGTGCGATAGACAGTGGAGCCGCCGACCACCACCGTCGCGGCAATGGCCTCGTCACCCAAGCCCGCGTCGACGGCGAGCAGGATCTGCGCCCGCTTGAGCTTGCGAGCCGGCTGCTTGCCGCCTGCCAGCATCGCTGTGAGTTCATCGCGTTCGGGTTGGTCGAGATCGACACGATAGCGTAGATTCATCTAGAAAGCCTCCTCGGTTGCCAAGGGTTCCGGATGAATCGAAAATTGAATCAATTACTTGACGGGCAAACGCCTGCGGGTCCCAGCTTCACCGAAAAACAGGGCCAGTACCTCGCCTTCATCTGGGCTTATATGCAGATCAACCGCCAGCCGCCGGCCGAACGCGACATGCAACGCTATTTCGGCGTCACCCCGCCGTCCGTCCACCAGATGGTGCTAACCCTCGAACGCTCCGGCCTCATCCGCAGGCAACCAGGTGTCGCGCGCAGCATCCAACTGCTCGTCGACCACGACATCCTACCCAAACTTCAGCCGGTTCAACCCGTCATAACCTCTGTGCAGAGGTACTAGTGCCCGTCCACGCCTCCTGCGCCGCTGAACTCTGGAGCATCATCAAGGCGGACTGGGGCTTGATGCGGGGCATGTTTTGCGCAACGCGGAGCTGCGATTCAACTTCGACAAGACCGTGTTCGACGACATGTTGCGGGTCATCAAGGAAACCCGGAACGAGCTCTTCCATAGCAAACCCATCAAGGACCGTAAGAAGGTCGTCGAGGCTTGTGAGCGCATGCGCTTCAGTTCCATCTCGGCGACTATGACGCCGAACTAGGCGCCGCCCAATGCTTGCAGATTTCGCCGACAGTCAACCGCGCGCAGCGACACGTCATCCCAGCTCGATAGATTTTTCTCTCACGACATGGTGTGTGACGACCCGGAGCCGAAGGTCGTCACGAGGATCGTCGAACGCAAATCCGATGTCCCCCGTTCGCTGTTCGACTGCATGCCGGAACCCGTGGCGACGGAGGTCTGGGAGACTCAGCGGGACGTTGCGCTGTATCTCGAGCGGCTAGCGGTGGCGGGTCAGGATTGCCGGACCCGCCTCGCTAAAGTCAGGAAGCTGCTGGCTGACCGCTAAGGTCGTCAGGCGGCGCTCCTGTTCGGCGGCGAGGAGGGCCGCCAGGTCGGCGAGTGCGGCATCGGTCACGTGCCGGACCAGAAGCTCGGTCGCCAGCGGCTCGGCAAGAACGGTCTCTCTGGTCTGTCCGGGAATCCGGAAAGGCGTGCCTGAACTGAAAACTTGGTCGTCGAGGATCTTTCTCGATCCGGACGAACGGACCGCGCCAAGCATGCTTTCGACCATGAACGCGGTCGCTTCCCCAGCGAGCTGGCGGAGTCCGTGATGCTCGGCATCTTCCTGACCGAAGCGCTCGACCATCTCGCCGGACAGCGCTGTTACGGGCTTCTCGCCATTCATGATGCGGCGCCGCATCTCCGAGAGGATCTGCGATTCCTCGGCGAGGGCCAGGAGCGCATTCCCATTCTTTAACTTCGCAGCCCTGCTGCGGATTCGTTTCGGCCATTCGGTTGACATGTCGCTTGCCTATCTGACATCACAGCAGTGATGTCTCTTATTGGAATGGGCAGCGACATACGATACCCGGGGTGACGTGTAAACAGTCCTCTCTGTTAGACATGTCTCTGAGCGCATTGCCCTTCCTGGTCGCCGCCCCAGTGTCGGATACCGAACGACTGCTTCTGCGCTTCTTCCTCGGGCGCCCCTTCCAAGACCCAGCCCTCTGAGAGTTTGCCGCGTACCGCGAAACCCGGGACCCGTTGCTCTTTGGCCCGTCATCACCGATGTACCATCTCACGGCGTTAGGCCACTTCTTCGGACTCGGCCGCTCCCCAGTTATCGGGATCGCGGTTATGCCGAGGCCGCCGTGCGCGGTAGGAACTGGCTTATGCAGCATTGAGATATTGTCCTCTCGTGCAGTTCGCGGGCGCGCTGGACCATCTGCGCCGTCGGCTGGATGCGCCAACCGGCATGTTCGTGTCCGACGCGTTCTGCGAGATACTCGTCGACGTCGGCGATCTGCATAGCGTCGACTTTCGTCAGCAGCCTCCATGCCCGGAACCGAAGCCTGTCGACACGCAGCTCGTCGTCGTCCGAAAGCTGCGTCGTCCGATGCGCGGCGTTGTCATTGGCATGGCGACCCCACAATGCCAGGCGGCGCGCCGCAGCCACGTCGTCTCAAGCAGCAATTCCACGCCCGCTCCGAACACTAGTCACAGATGCTCGGCACGAGGCAGGAAAGCCGGGAAGCCCCGGTCCCTGCGGTCGACCTCGGCCTCAGTTGGGAAGCCGCGCAGCCTGTCGAGCTTGTCAGCAGAGATCACGTGGGCACCGCGTGTCTCCGGATCGAATCCGTACTGGCACGACATCTGTCTCGTGCCGCCGATCTCGCCGGTTATGCGATGGGAATCCCATTCCGACTTCTTCAGGATGTCGCGGGACGCTGCAAAGGCGGCAGAACTCGCAGTCAAACAGGCGACTTCAACCCTCAAGCCTTGAACTGAGGGACCGGCCGCTCTCGGGTTGAGCTGCTGTCGCGTTGGGCGACTGGAAGGAGGCGCAAAGCTGTCATGCGCGGCTTCACCTGCGATTGTTTGCTTCGAGCCAAAAGGGGCGAACACCTGTGGTCCTGAAAGGAGCCGGACCAAGGCCCACCAGTTGCGTTGTCCGGACGAACGGGCGCAGTCCGGCCTCAAACGAACGACCAGCGCGGCTCAACGAAACGTGAAGCACGAGCAGCTGCCTCACCACGCAATAGCGTGCTGTCCCGGCAGCAAGGATCACAATTCCTGCAGCGGTCGACAACTGTCGAACTGACCAAGGCGGTTCGAATTTCAGGGATTTATGCTGCTGAAGAACTAAGCGGCGACAATAGCGAGAATTTACTTTCAAATTCTGGCCGCAAAGTTCTATCGTAAATGAAAAAGGGGATAGGGCATGGAAACGAGTTCAGACACTGGCGATGCCGCCGGTATATCAGCCGCGCCCGTAATAGAAGTCGTGGCGGACATCGCCGCCAGCTTTACATATGCGTCCTTCCAAAATGCTATTCCGGTGATCCGGTCTATCGCGCTCAACAACCCGACCCAGCAGGGTTTCGAAAAATGCACTCTCGACCTGACATCGAACCCACCATTTTTGCGCGCCAAGAGTTGGACGATTGATCGGATTGTTGCCGGCGACCGGCTTCCCTTAAGCGACCGAAAAATCGATCTCGACGCCAGCTATCTGGCCGGTCTCAATGAGGCTGAGCGCGGGGAGATAACGCTGCGGCTCACCTCAGGAGGCGCAGTGCTGGCCGAGCAGCGTATTGCTGTGCGCCTGCTTGCTCGCGACGAATGGGGTGGCGTCATCGATATGGCGCAATTGCTACCTGCATTCGTCATGCCGAACGACCCGGCGATCGCAGGATTGCTACGTTCCGCAGCGGAGCGGCTCGCAGCGCATGGTCATGCCTCCAGCCTCGATGGCTATCAAAGCGGCAATCCGCAACGCGCATTCATGCTGGCGGCCGCAATTTATTCGGCCGTTGCCGGTCTATCCCTGCATTATGCAGAGCCTCCTGCAAGCTTCGAAAGCCGAGGCCAAAAAATTCGACGTCCCTCAACAATTACGGCGGAGAGGCTGGCTACCTGTCTCGATGCCAGTCTGTTGTTCGCCTCTGCCCTGGAGGCGACGGGCCTGCATGCCGTCGTCCTTATGTTCCAGGGCCACGCTGCCGTCGGCGCCTGGATAACACAAAAGACGCTCGCCAACGCCATCGAGACCGATGCCATGGAGATACGCAAGGCGCTGGCATCGCGCGAACTGATCGTGTTTGAGACGACCGGTGTAACGCATCGGCCGGCGATGACGCTGGAGGCTGCGCAACGAGCAATCGAACAACGGCTCGACGAAACGCAGGTAGGCACCTTTGTCGCCGCCATCGATATCCGCCGCTCGCGTAGCGGCGGCATTACTCCGCTTGCCTCGCACGAACCGATGCGTCGCAGCGTGGATACCGAAGTGGCAACCGAAATCGCGCTGCCGCTGCCAGCGGCACCGGCCGTGACAGCCCTGCCTGCCGACATCGTCGAGGTGAAGCCGACGACAGCTGCCGGGCGGATCGACCGCTGGCAGAAAAAGCTCCTTGATTTGACACTGCGGAACCGCCTGCTCAATTTTCCGGACTCCAAGAAGACAATTCCGTTTCTTTGTACCGACGTCGGCTATCTAGAGGATCGCCTGATGGCAGGCGCTTCGATCAGGCTCATATCGCTGCCCGAACAGAATCCATTGGGCGAGCGTGATGCTGCCCTCTATCGCGAAGTCCATGGACGTGACCTGCAGCGCGGTTTTGCAGCAGAAGCGCTCCTGCGCGACGAGCTCCCATCGACGCTCGATGGACACCAATTGGAATCCCGACTGATCGATCTTTACCGCCAAGTTCGCAACGACTTTGCCGAGGGCGGCGCGAATACGCTTTTCCTGGCGGTCGGCTTCCTGCGCTGGAAGAAAAAGCCGGAGGACGAGCGCAGCTATCGCGCGCCATTGTTGCTCGTGCCGGTCAAAATCGAGCGCCGCAGCGCAACATCGCGTTTTACCTTGCGCTTTCATGAAGATGAGCCGCGGTTCAACGCAACCTTGTTGCAGTTTCTTGAGCGCGACTTCGAGCTCAAACTGCCTCAGTTCTCCGGGGAGCTGCCCGAAGACGAAAGCGGCGTTGATGTGCCCCGTCTGCTAAGTCTTATGCGTCAGGCAGTGCGCGACGTCCCCGGTATGGAGGTAGTGGACGAGACGGCGCTCTCAACCTTCTCCTTCGCCAAATTCCTGATGTGGAAAGATCTGGTCGAGCGTACCGATGCTCTGCGCGAAAACCGCGTAGTACGCCACCTGATCGATACGCCGGAGATAGCGTTCGAGGGCAGTGGCGCATCATTCCGGGACGAGCGCGAACTCGACCGGCACTATGCCCCGTCCGATATCGTTTCGCTGCTGCCGGCCGACTCTTCACAGACCGCGGCAAGCCTTGCCGCCGCTGAGGGCCGCGACTTTGTCATCATCGGTCCTCCCGGCACTGGCAAGAGCCAGACCATCGCCAACATGATTGCCAACTGTCTTTCAGTTGGCAAAACTGTGCTGTTTGTGGCCGAGAAGACGGCGGCGCTCGATGTGGTGTATCGCCGCCTGCGCGAACATGGCCTGGGCGCGCATTGTCTCGAACTCCATTCCAGTAAGGCGGACCGACGCAACTTTCTCAACCAGCTCAGGATCAGCTGGGAAAGCGGCGTGCGCGTGGACGCCGCGGAGTGGATTGCGATCAATGAGCGGCTTCGCGTCCGTCGCGACGAACTGAATACCTATGTCGAAGCGCTGCATCGGCGCCATATCAATGGTCTCACGCCCTATCTGGCGCTTGGCATCGCTCTCAAGAACAAGCAACGGCATGCTCCGGGATTGTCGTGGCCTTCGCGCGATGGCCATGACGAGGCAAGCCGGCTGGCGCTGGAGCGTATTGCCGCCGAAACAGGTCTCGCATTTCAGTCAGTGGAGATGCGACCGGTCTTGCGTCTCATAGATGTCACCGAGTGGACGTCGGGCTTGCAGGATAACTTGCTCGAAGGGGCAAAGACCCTCAAGAGTGCGTCCGAGGTTCTAGCCACCGCACTCGACGCCTTCCTGGTGAGCATCGGCCTGCGCGCCAAAGGCGATGCGTCAACAGCAGAGCTCGAAGCGCTGCGAAAACTAGCAGGGGCACTCCAGGACAGTGCCGGCTATGACCTCAGCATTGTCTTTGATCGAGATTTCGCCCAGTTGCGGGGAGCCCTCGCGAGTCTCGATGATGCAATCAGGGACTATCGCAAGTCTCGCAAGGACCTGTCGGCACACTATGACGAGGCTGCTGTTGCGCGCATACGAATAGAGAACATAGAGCAGCAATGGCAACAGGCTGCTTCTGCCTTTTGGCCAAACAGTCAGTTGGGCAAACGCAAAGTCCAGAAGCTGCTTCAAGGCTATGTCACAGAGGGCGGGGCCGATCCTCAGCGGGACTTGCCACTGCTGCGCGTGATGCAGGACAGCCGCGCCACTGTCGAAGCCAACATCCTATCTGGCAAGCCGGTCGGATTTGCTGCACTTAATACCGACACCCGTAGTATCGATCAGATACTCTCGATCGCCGAAAGGCTTCGACAGACGCTACGCCTGCCCGGCCTCGGCACGGAGGATCTCAGAGCGCTCCTCCAAGCAACCGCCCCGAGCCTGCGAAGCGGTGCAGCAGATAGTACGATGCGCCATGGGGCAGCTCGCTTCCTTGCGGCTGCTACAGCATTCGAGGCTGCGAGGACCCAATTTGCGATCCCTGCTGGAAAGACGCCTTCGTGGGCAGGACATGATAACCCGCTGACCGAAATGACGACCGCGATGGGAGATTTGCTCAATGCCCGTCATCTTCTGCGGGACTGGACTTCGTGGTGCGGCATACGTCGCAGAGCTGTCAGTCAGAATCTGGGAGCGTTGGTCGACGATATCGAGGCGGGTCTAGTGCGACCAACCGAAGCTCAATCCGCGTTCCGCCTAGGCTACGTGCGCTGGTGGCTGCCGGCCACGCTGGATGCCGATCCGGTGCTGCGAGAGTTCCGGCGCTTCCAGCACGAGCATGCCATCGACGATTTCCGGGAAATCGACGATCTTGTCCGTGCTCAAGCAAGCCTTCGCGTCATCAGCGCCATCGCTCATGGTTTGCCGGCTGTGCAAAGCGTCCCTCGCAATTCCGAGTTGGGCCTGTTGCGCCATCAGATGGAATTGCAGCGGCCCAGCAGGTCAATCCGCGAGATGATCGGTGCTATGCCGTCGAGCTTTGCCAAGCTCGCGCCCTGCATGCTGATGTCGCCTCTTTCAATCGCTCAATACCTACCTCCCGACCAGGCGTTGTTCGACGTAGTCATTTTCGACGAAGCATCGCAGATCACCACCTGGGACGCCGTCGGTGCCATCGCGCGGGCCCATCAAACCATAATCGTAGGCGATCCCAAGCAGTTGCCGCCCACCAATTTCTTTGGCCGCAACGAGGAGAACGAGGAAGTCGTCGAGCACGAAAAGGATCTTGAGAGCATTCTCGACGAAGCCAAAGCGGCCGGCATCCCGGTGCGTGATCTGCGCTGGCATTACCGCAGCCGCAGTGAGTCGCTGATCGCCTTCTCCAACCATCACTACTATCAGAATAGGCTCATCACCTTCCCTTCCCCAACGGTGGAAGATCGGGCAGTGCAGCTGCGAAAAATCACGACCGGCATCTACGACCGAGGAAAAAGTCGCACCAACCGCATCGAAGCCCAGGCGGTCACCGACGAGGCGGTCAGCAGGATGCGGCGTTGGCTGGCCCTTCCGGAAAAGGACCGACCCACGCTCGGAGTCATCACCTTCAACGCGCAACAGCAGTCGCTCATCCTCGACTTTTTCGACAAGGCGCGACAGATGGAGCCGGAGCTTGAATGGTTCTTTGCCGACGATCGTATTGAACCCGCCATCGTCAAGAACCTGGAAAATGTCCAGGGCGACGAGCGTGACATAATCCTGTTTTCGATCACTTTCTCGCAAGATAACGCCGGCAAGCGCTCCATGGATTTCGGCGCGCTAAATCGGGACGGCGGCGAACGCCGGCTGAACGTCGCGGTGACGCGTGCGCGGCAGGAATTGATAGTATTTTCAGGTTTTACCGCCGACCAGATCGACCCCAACCGGACAAAGGCAATCGGTGTACAGCATCTCAAAACCTTCCTCGATTTTGCCGAGCGCGGCGCCGTGGCATTGCCAGCGCAGGAACGCGGACCGGTCGGGGCTTTGGAATCCCCTTTCGAGGAGGCTGTAGCCGCCGAGCTTGAGAAGCGCGGATGGACCATCGTTCCACAAGTTGGCATTTCTGGCTTTCGAGTGGATATAGGGATCCGGCATCCCGATCTTGCCGGAGCCTATCTGGCTGGGGTCGAGTGTGACGGCGCTGCCTATCACAGTTCTGCCACGGCGCGAGATCGAGACAAGGTCCGAGAGCAAGTCCTGCGAGGCCTCGGGTGGAACATTGTCCGGGTATGGTCAACCGATTGGTGGTTTGATCTCGAAGGTTGCACCGAGAGGCTTCATGCCAGCCTGGCCGCGCTGCTCGAGGAAAGCCGTCGCAAGCAAGCTGAACAACAGGAAGGTGAAGCGGTGATCCAATGGGACATGGGACATAAGGTCGACCCCATAGACCCATTGCCAGCCGAAGAGTTTGCATCGATCGGCGAACCTGCAAGCTTGTCGATAAAATCAGAGCCAGAGCTTGTCGCCGCTCCCGTCGCGACGGTAGAGCACCCATCAGCATCTGGAGCAATTTTGCCTGCTGCCGCGAATTCGACGCATGATTCCATACCGACGGACGACCGTTATCGCCTCACAGACCTATCAGCATTCGCTACCAGCCCGGATCATTTTTACGACTTCGCCTACCGAGGCACTTTGCGGACCATGGTCGACGCAGTGATCGAACAGGAAGGCCCGCTGCGAGAAGACGTCCTTGCGCAGCGCATCGCACGGGCGCATGGCTGGCTCAGAACGGGCAACAAGATTCGGGAGCGGATCGACCTGCATCTGCGCGATTTTGATAGAACTGAAGAATCCAGCGGCAGCTTCCTATGGAAGAAGGGGACGGTGGTCGATCTGTTTGATTATCGCATGCCGTTTGACGCCTATGCCCGCCGGTCCATTGCCGACATTCCAATGGCCGAGCTAGCCGCTGTCGTCGTCGCGAACAAAGACATTCTGGAACAGTCGGATCCCGCTCTCGACCTTGCACGTATGCTCGGCGTCGAGCGACTTGCGGCGATATCACGCTCCCGGCTGGATGAGGCCATCGATCGCGCCCGGCACTACCTGGCACAGACATAGTCTCGGAGACTCCATGTTTCGTTTCATCCACAGCTCCGATCTTCATATCGGCAAGCGGTTCGGCAACATGCCGGAGGATCTGCGCGGGCGGCTCCGTGAAGCGCGCCATAGCGCGATCAGCCGGCTGGCAGAACAGGCACGGGTCCATGGTGCATCCACCATATTGCTGGCCGGCGATACGTTCGACACCGAAACGCCTACACCAGCGATGTTGCGGCAGGCCCTTGCCGAGATGAGCCGGAGCGCGCCCTTGCGCTGGATATTGCTCCCTGGCAACCACGATTCACTGTTAGCTGATCAATTGTGGAGCGCTGCGGGCAGCGTTGTGCCGGACAATGTCATACTGGCCACCCGGCCCGAAATCCTGACCATTGCTGCGGACGTGGCGCTGCTGCCCGCACCGTGCACGACCCGCAGACCCGGTCGCGACCTTACCGAGTGGATGAACAACGCCGCGACACCGCAAGGCGCCATCCGGGTCGGACTTGCTCATGGCGCCATTCAGAACTTTTCAGAAGATTCAGTAGCGTCCGACGTCATTGCACCAGATCGCGCGACCAAGGCCGGCCTCGATTATCTGGCACTTGGCGACTGGCACGGGCCCGTCACCATCAATGAGCGCAGCCGCTACAGCGGTGCGCCCGAACCTGACCGTTTCAAGCATGATACACCCGGTCAGGCCCTTGTCGTTTCCATTGCCGGGCCTGGCGCCCTGCCCGAGATCGTGGCCGTCGAAACAGCCAGCTTTTCCTGGAAAACCGCTCCACTGCATTTGCTGTCTGGCGATGACAGCGCGGCGGCATTCGAAGCGTTGCTACCACCGGCAGACTTGCGGCGTCAGACCTTGCTGCGAATTGCCGCGTCTGGCCGGGTACGGGTAAGCGGACGAACCGCCCTCGAAGCCGCGGTCGCGGCAGTCGCGCCGGACTACGCCTATCTGGAGCTGCAAGGGGACGGCCTGGCGACCGACTGCGAAAGCGGCGATTTGGATCGGATCGGTCGCTCCGGCGCCCTTCGCGAGGCAGCGCAGGCACTGTTGGATGAAAGCACCGACGAAAGGCGGTCGACTGTCGAACGCGACATTTCACGACAAGCACTGGTTCGGCTGTTTAGCTATTGCGAGGCGATGGGATCATGAAACTTACAGCCCTTCGGCTGCACAACGTCAAACGGTTCGCTGGGCAAGGCGTCGCCATCGAGAACATAGGCGACGGCGTCAACGTGCTTTGCGCGGTCAATGAATTCGGCAAATCAACTTTCTTCGAAGCACTCCATGCACTCTTTTTCCAGCCTCATACGGGGACGCCCGAAGGCGTAAGACTGCTACGGCCTTATAGTGGTGGCAATCCGGTGGTGGAGGCCGACATCACCACTTCAGAAGGACGCTATCGGCTTACCAAGCAGTTTTATGGTGGCAAGCTGGCCAGCGTTACCGACCTCGAGCGGAGCCGACTGTTGGCTCAAGCGGATGAGGCCGAAGCGTTTATTGGCAATCTAATCCATGGCGGAACCGCAGGACCGGCAGGATTGCTCTGGGTTCGCCAAGGAGTCACCGGCATCGAAAGGCGAAGCAAAAGCGAGGAGGATGGCGACAAACGCGTGCGCGAAAGCCTACTATCCTCGGTTCAGGGGGAAGTTGAAGCCCTGACCGGCGGGCGACGCATGGCGGAAATCGCCGCCGCATGCGAAGAAGAACTCTATAGCCTGGTTACGTCAACGCTGCGTCCCAAGAGCGGCGGTCTCTATGCGGCGGCGCTCGATGAGCGTGACAAACTGCTGAAAAAAGAACTGCGCCTCAGCGCCGAAGTTGCAGGTCTGCGCGATGCGCTCGACAAGCGGCGCATGGCGTTGGCGCGTCTGTCTGAGCTTGAAAACCCTGAAGAAGGCGCTACCCGGCGGGAGGGTATCTCGGCCGCCGAAGCCGCGGTCGAGGCTGCCAAATCGCATAGCGAAGCCCTGAAGGCTGCTGAAGCGGAAGCTGCCCTGGCCGCAATTCACCACGACGCGGCGAAGCAGGCCCTCGATAGTTTTCGGACCGCGCTCAAACGAGCCGCGGATTTGCGCGAGCAGTCGACAATTGCGCAGCTTCGCCGCAGTGAGGTTCTCGATCGGCGCGCTTCTGCCATAGTCGAAAACGAACAAGTGATGGCAGAAGTTCAAGTAGCCGAACAGGAAGAGCGCGAAGCTCGCGAACTGCTCGCGCGGCTGGATGCGACCCTCTTGGCGCGCGACGCAGCCGAACAACTGGCAAGCCTACACAACCGGCTGAAACAAGCCGAAGTCGCCAGAACCCAGATCGAAGATGGAGAGGCAGCGCTGGCGATGCTGGCGGTGCCGGAACAGGCTGTCGAGCAGCTCCAAGCGCTCGAAATCGACATTGCCGGCCTTCGTGCAGCTCAACTGGGAACCCTGCCGACGCTACGCATGGAATATCGGGACGGCGCCGCCGATTTGGTGACCATCGATGCCAAGCCTTTGCTCCATGCAGTAGACCAAAGCTTTGCTGGCACCGTGCGCATAGACATTGCCGGCATCGGAGCTTTGACCCTGCGCTCAATTCGGCCCCAGCAAGCCAACCGGACCATCGAAGAAGCCGAAGCGAAGCACCACAGCCTGCTTGCGTCCCTTGGCGTCGACAGCCTCATGACGGCACGCCAGCGCCTGGTTGAAGCGCGCGACAAGGCTGCCGAACTGGGCTTGGCGCGTCAGCGGCTCGGCGATCTCGCGCCCAAGGGAATACAGCAATTGCACGAGGAGCTTGCCCGACTGAGTGCCCTCGCGGCCGGGAACCTCGAACTTATAGTCGATTCGCGACAGATCCGGCAAAATCATGCAGCAGCCCAGCAGCGTGTGGCGACAACACGCAACAACGTGCGCGAGGCCCTGCCCCTGCGCAGCCACGCCGACGAGGCTGTCATGGCCGCCGAGACTGCTTACCTGACCATCCAGGCGGAACTGACCAGCCTCGAGGTCATATTGGGACCTGACGCAGCGCGCCAGGAAAAGGAGCGCTTGCTCCTTACCGAGGCCACCGCACGACAAACTCTGCGCGAAGCGGCTGAGATGCGCGCTGCGCCGCTGCGCGACGGCGCTCACGATCTCACCAGCGCCGAAGCTGTCCTGCGCCGTGCCCGCTCGGTCCAGGATGCCGCCACGCAGGAAGCAAGTCAGTTGCGTGTAACTCTAGCCGATCTCAATGGCCATATTCGCACCCGGTCCGACGACGCGGTGGAAGAAGCTTGGCGCGAGGCCAGAGAAAAATTGGAAGTCGCTGAAGAGCGAGTGGGACGCTTCGAAATCGAAAAGGCCGTCCTCGACCGGCTGCGTACAACGCTGGTCGCTGCGCGCTCGGCGGCACGCGATCTATATCTCACGCCGGTCATGTCCGAGCTGCGGCCGCTGCTCAGACTGTTATTCGACGACATCTCCATAGTGTTCGATGAGAATACACTGTTGCCGCAGACCGTTCGTCGCAATGGTCAGGACGAGGATGTCGAGAGGTTGAGTGGCGGCATGCGAGAACAGCTTTCGGTTCTGACCCGGCTGGCCTTCGCTCGTCTGCTCGCCCGCGACGGGCGACCCACACCGGTTATCCTCGATGACGCGTTGGTCTATTCCGATGACGATCGCATTGAGCGCATGTTCGACGCTTTGCATCGTCAATCACGCGATCAGCAGATTCTCGTTTTCTCCTGTCGCCAACGCGCGTTCGCAAAACTCGGCGGAAACATTTTGCAGATGAGCGACTGGCAACCAGGTAAGTCATAAGCGGAGACGAGA
>NZ_NNRI01000016.1 GCF_002270415.1 Mesorhizobium sophorae
CGCCCGATCGTGACCGTTTCCGCGCCGCCGCCGCGCGGGCCCGCTTTGGCATGCGGGCCAAGCGGCGCCATGGCGCGACGGTGCACAGTTCCGGTCGCGTCTTCAACGACTGGGTCGAGCGCGCCCGCGCCGATGTCGCGCTGCTGACCACCGAGCTTGCGACCGGACCCTATCCTTATGCCGGCATCCCCTGGTTCTCGACGGCGTTCGGCCGTGACGGCGTCATCTCGGCGCTGCAGATGCTCTGGCTAAATCCCGGCCTGGCGCGTGGCGTGCTGGCCTTCCTGGCCCAGCATCAGGCGACGGAGACGTCACCGTTCAGCGATTCGCAGCCGGGCAAGATCATGCACGAGACCCGCAAGGGCGAGATGGCGGCGCTGCGGGAGCTTCCATTCGGCCGCTACTATGGCGGCGTCGATACGACGCCGCTCTATATCCATCTCGCCTGTGCCTATGCAGATCGTACCGGCGACATGGCGTTCATCGACAGCCTGTGGCCGTCGCTGTGCGCGGCGGCCGAATGGACGGAGGAGGCGGGCCGCGAGACCGGATTCGTGACCTACCAGCGGGCTGCCGAGTCCGGCCTCGCCAACCAGGGCTGGAAGGACAGCTTTGATTCCGTCTTTCATGCCGATGGCCGTATCCCCAAGGGTCCGATCGCGCTGGTCGAGGTACAAGGCTATGTCTTTGCCGCCTTCCGGGGGCTAGCGGCGCTTGCCCGTCGCCGTGGCGAGGACGAGAGAGCCGACCACTGGGACAGTCTCGCCGAGGCCATGCGGGCCGCGGTGGAACGCGATTTCTGGCTCGACGACCTCGGCTTCTATGCCCTTGCGATCGACGGTGCCGGCGAGCCCTGCAAGGTGCGGACCTCGAATGCGGGCCATCTCCTCCTTGTCGGGCTTCCCGAACCGGCGCGGGCGCAGATGGTCGCCGATCAGCTGCTTTCCGCCTCCTTCCATTCCGGCTGGGGGCTGAGAACGCTCGCCGACGATGCCGTGTTCTTCAACCCGATGTCGTACCACAATGGCTCGATCTGGCCGCATGACACCGCCATGTGCGGCGCCGGGCTGGCGCGCTATGGCGAGCGCGACAGCGTGGTGCGCCTGATGAGCGGTACGTTCGAATCCGCTGTCCATTTCAACATGCGGTTGCCGGAACTGTTCTGCGGCTTTACCCGCGCGCCGGGCGAAGCACCGATCGCCTATCCCGTCGCATGCCTGCCGCAAGCGTGGTCGGCGGGATCCGCCTTCATGCTGATGCAGGCCTGCCTCGGCCTGGAAATCGATGGCTGGGATGGCGAAATCCGCGTCACCCGTCCGAGGCTGCCGATCGGCATCGACACACTCACGCTGCGACATCTGGGCGTCGGCGAAAGGGTGGTCGATCTCACATTCCAGCGTGTCGGCGACCGGGTCGTCGCCTTCCTGGCCGACCGGCATGAAGGCCTGGTGCCGCTCATCGTCAGAACATAATGCGAGCCAGATTGGCTGGAACCGATCGCTGCCTTGTGCGTTGCACAATACAGGTCCGGGCGCCGACCAGGTTGCCGGCGGACAGTTTCTAATCGGAAACACGAACAAAAAGGCCGCCGAACGGCCTGAGGTGAGTTGGCATTCCAATGACAGATTATGGTGCGGACCTGCTCTGGGTTCTGATCCTCGCGAGCCTCGGTCTCTCCGCTCTTGCCGTTTTCTTCTCCATCTCGCGGCAACGCCGCAGCTACCCTCCAACGGTTGCACATCCAGCCGGCGAGGACGTGGCCGCGGAAGCGGCGCGCAAGGTGATACGGGAGTTCGAAAAGAACGGCCAATCGGCCGATGCTGCCCTGGTGACATGGTCGCCCGAGACATTGCGCAAGATCCTGGCTGACGATCTGCCCGATGCGCAGGTCATCGTGGTCTCCAACCGCGAACCGTACATCCACAACGTCAGGGGCAATGGCGTGGAACTGCTCGTGCCGGCAAGCGGGCTGGTTTCGGCGCTGGAGCCGATCACCCGCGCCTGCGCCGGCACCTGGATAGCCTATGGCGGCGGCACCGCGGACCGTCTCATGGTCGACGAGGACGACCGGGTCCAGGTGCCACCCGGCAATCCGTCCTACACGCTGCGCCGGGTCTGGCTGACGGAGGAAGAGCATCAGGGCTACTATCTCGGCTTTGCCAATGAGGGTCTGTGGCCGCTTTGCCATATCGCCTTCACCCGGCCGATCTTTCGCGCCTCGGACTGGGAGGCCTATGAAGCCGTCAACCGGAAGTTCGCCGATACGGTGGTGGCCGAAGCACGCAACGAGCGGCCGATCGTGCTGGTCCAGGACTACCACTTCGCGCTGCTGCCGCGGATGATCCGCGAGCGTCTGCCAGAGGCGATCGTCATCACCTTCTGGCACATCCCGTGGCCTAACTCGGAAGTCTACAGCATCTGTCCATGGCGTGAGCGCATCCTCGAAGGACTACTCGGCAGCTCGATCATCGGTTTCCACACCCAGTTCCATGCCAACAATTTCACCGAGAGTGTCGATCGCTTCCTGGAAAGCCGCATCGAGCGGGCGGATGCGGCCATCTCCTATGGCGGGCAGACGACGCTGGTGCACGCCTATCCCATCTCGATAGAGTGGCCGGCGGACCTTCTGGCAAGATTGCCTGATGTCGATGACTGCCGCGCCCGCCTGCGCGCCCGGTTCGGATTGAAAGCGGATGTGAAGCTTGGCGTCGGCGTCGAGCGTCTCGACTACACCAAGGGTATTCTGGATCGGTTTCAGGCGCTCGACGAATTGTTCAAGCGATACCCGGAATGGATCGGCAAACTGGTCTTCCTGCAGATAGCAGCCCCTAGCCGGGGCACGCTTCCGGCTTACAAGTTGCTCCACGACGAATGTCACCGCTATGCCGAAGAGCTCAACGAGCGCTATGGCAGCGACGATTACAAACCGGTGATCATGGTGGCCGAACATCACTCGCAAGAGCAGGTCTATGAGATCTATCGCGCCGCCGACATATGCATGGTCACCAGCCTGCATGACGGCATGAACCTGGTCGCAAAGGAATTCGTTGCGGCGCGCGACGACGAACAGGGCGTCTTGATGCTCAGCACATTCGCCGGTGCCTCGCGCGAATTGCTGGAGGCACTGATTGTCAACCCCTACGATGCCGCCATGATGAGCGAGGCTCTGCTGCAGGCGCTGACGATGACGCCGGATGAGCAGCGCGAGCGCATGCGGCCGATGCGGCAGATGGTCCGCGACAACAACGTCTATCGCTGGGCCGGCAGCATGCTTCTGGATGCGGCACGCTTGCGCAAGCGCGGTGACGTCGATCGGGCAACCGGCACTGGCGACCGACAGCCTCCAAGCGCCGACAATGTCGTTTCCATGTTCGAGCGCAAACGGCTGGCAATGTCATGAGCGGGACTCTGCGAAAGCCACAGACTGTGCTGGCCGGCGAATGGGCGCTGTTCCTCGACATCGACGGCACCCTGCTGGAACATGCGGAACACCCGGACGCCGTCTCGGTCAGCGCCGAGCTTCGCTCTTTGCTGCAAGGCTTGGATCACAAGTTAAACGGGGCATTGGCTGTTGTCACGGGCCGCTCGGTTGCGGCAGTGGATCACCTTTTTCAACCTTTGAAGCTGCGCGCGGCCGGGCTTTATGGCCTGGAACACAGGCTCCTGCCGGATGACCAAGTCGAAGTCGCTGGAGAGCCGGCGGATATTGCGGCCCTTGCCGACGAGATTGAGGCCGAGCTCGGTCGTGGGCAAGCCTATATCGAACGCAAGGGCCGGGTGCTGGCCATCCACACGCGCGCCGCCCCGCATTTGCTTCCGCGCGCGACGCAGCTTGTCGAGCAGGCGCTGGCCAGCCTGCCCGAGGGCTACCGGGTGGTTGCCGGCAATGCCGGCGTGGAACTGTTGCCGCTCGAGGCAGCCAAGGGTGCCGCGATCCGGCGGTTCATGGGCATAGCGCCGTTCACAGGCCGCCGCCCGGTCTTCCTGGGCGACGACACGCCGGACGAAAACGGCTTCGAAGCCGTCAACGATGCCGGCGGCATATCGATACGGGTCAAACCACTCGCGCATACCGCCGCACGGTACGGCCTTGACGGCGTTGCCGAAACGCTCGCCTGGCTGAGGGGTCAACTTTAGATCCAGCCGATTTAGATCCAGCCGAGGGGCGCAACCGGGGTTTGGGGCGATGTGGATCAAGCCGCAAATCGCAGGCCGCCGTCGCAGGTCAGCACCTGACCGGTCATGAAGCCGTTGGAGACGAGAAAGGCAATTGCGTCAGCGACGTCGTCGGCGCGGCCGATGCGGCCGACCGGGGTCTTGCCGGCATATTCGGCAAAGAGCGCCTGCCGCTGCTCCTCGGCCAGAAAATCCCACCAGGGCGTGTCGATGACGCCGGGCGCCACGACATTGACGCGCAGCGGCCTCAGCTCCACGGCCAGGATCGGCACGACGGTCAAAAGCATGCCGTTGATGGCGGCGATCCCGGCGACGCCCGGCGTCGCGAGCTGAGCCGATACTGCCGAGATGAAGGTGGCCGATCCGCTCTTGTTCAGCGTCGGCAAGGCGGCCTGCAGGCATGACAGTTGCGGGCGGACTTTCTCGTCAACGCCGCTGCCGATGTCGGTCAGGTCAAGCGTCTGGAAGGGGCCAAGGCCCTTGCCGCCGCTTGCCGCCAGGACCAGGTGGTCGAAGGGGCCGAGGCGTTCGAAGAACTGGCTGACTTCGTCCGGCTTCGAGGCATCGAACGCAGCCTTCTCGACGGCCCCGCCGAGGCTCTTCCACGCGCCGTTGAGCCTATCCTGGTTGCGCCCGGTGATGGTCACCTTCATGCCGGGGCCAATCAGCTGGCGCGCCGTCGCCAGGCCGATGCCGGACGAGCCGCCGATGACGACGGTGTGCAGGATTGTCGTGGTCATGAATGCTGTTCCTTCGATGTTGGGGAGGCGAGGTCGACGAGGTCGAGGCTCAAAGCTCGCAATTGTTGTCTTGCCTTGGCGTCGTAGGCCTGGGCGTCGGCGCGGGATTCCCGCAGGCCGTCGAAATAGAGGCCGCTCAGTCCTTCCAGCGCCGATGAGGTCGCGAGGTTGAGGATGGCGTCGGCACCGGTTTCGACCGAACTCCATGGTGTGACGCCTGCCTGGCGGACCATGGTGGTGTCCATGTAGCTGGCCGGATGCAGCGCGTTGACGGTAACGCCTGTCCCTTTCAGCTCCTGCGCAAGGTCGACGGTGAACAGGATCTGCGCCAGCTTGCTCTGGCAATAGGCGCGCACGCCGTCGTAGCTGCGGGTCAGCATGGCATCGCCGAAGTCGATCGCCTGCTGCCCGGCCGAGGCGACATTGACGATGCGCGCCGGCGCGCTCGCCTTGAGCAATGGCAGAAGTTCCGATGTCAGCAGGAAACCGGCGAGATAGTTGACGGCAAAGCGCAGTTCGTAGCCGTCGGCGCTGACCTGCCTTTTGGCACCTTGGCCGGCTGTTCCGATGCCGGCATTGTTGATGAGGATGTCGAGGCGGTCCGTCCTGGCGCGCACGGCCTCGGCGAGGCGGCGCACCTCGGCCAGCGAGGAGAGGTCGGCGACCAGCAGCTCGGCCTTGCCGCCGGCGGCTTCGATGTCGGCGACCGTCGTCTTACCGCGCGTAGCATCGCGACCATGCACCAGCACACGGGCACCATCAGCGCCGAGCCTTTGCGCCACCACGCGGCCGACGCCGTCGGTCGACCCGGTGACGAGGATTGTCTTGTCTTTAAGTTCCATGTTCGGAGCCTCCGTTCTGTTGCTCTGAACGGAAGATGGGACAGCCAGCGCGCGTCAAACAGTTCAAACTTTATCCTGGTATCAATACTGCTATATTAGCCTCATGGAATCCCAACCTCACTCTGCCGCCACGCACTCCGCCGACGACAGCCGCCGGCGCGAGTTGGGCGCTTTCCTGCGCTCGCGCCGCGAAAGGCTGACGCCAGCGGCCACAGGTATTGCCACCGGCCTCAGGCGGCGCACGCCCGGGCTGCGGCGCGAGGAGGTAGCGATGATCGCCGGCGTCGGCACGACCTGGTACACATGGCTGGAGCAGGGGCGGGACGTCAGGCCCTCGGTCGAGGTGCTGACGGCGCTTGCCGAGGCGCTGCGCCTCGACGCCGCCGAAAAGCAGCATCTGTTCATCCTAGCCGGCCGCCAGCAGCCGGAGCGTCGCGCCGTGGCGCCGGAAAAGGTCGACGGCCCCTTGCTGCACATGCTGCAGAGCCTGGTGCTGCAGCCGGCCTATGTCGTCGGCCGGCGCTGGGACGTGTTGGCCTGGAACCCGGCGGCGGTGGCGGTGTTCGGCGACTATGGTCCGCTGGAGGGTGATGCCCGCAACATCGTCCACATGGTCTTCACCAATCCGCACCACCGGCGGCTGCTGGTCGACTGGGAGCAACTGGCGCGCATGGTGCTGGCCTCGTTCCGGGCCGCAAGCGCCAGATATGTCGGCGATCCGGATTTCGAGCGGCTGATCGAGTTGATGACGCGCTCAAGCCCGGAGTTTCGCGCCTGGTGGCCGCAGCGCGACGTGGCGCACCGATTGTCGGGGGCGAAGCATGTCAGGCATCCAAGCGCTGGCGGCATGACGTTCGAGCATATGAGCTTGTCGGTGGGCGACGGCTCCGACATGAAGCTGATCGTCTACACGCCGCTTGCCGAGCAGAACTCGATCGCAAAGCTGCAGACATTGCTGGATGCGCTGCCGGCCGAACGGCGCAGCGCCTGATTAGCGGCCGAAAGTTAGTTTTTCGGCTTCAGCCCGTCGAGGAACAATTGCTCCAGAAAACGGGCGGCATCCTCGAAACGGCCATCGCCGCCGCGGTCGGGGCCGAGCACGGCTCGGACCTGGACGTCGAAATCGGCATAGTGCTGCGTCGTTGCCCAGATCGAGAAGATCAGATGCCAGGGGTCGGTCCTGGCGATCTTGCCGGCGCGCATCCAGCTCTTGATGACGGCGGCCTTTTCATCGACCAGCGTTTTCAGTTCACCCGCCAGCAGCGGCATGATGCGCGGCGCCCCTTGCAGGATCTCGTTGGCGAACAGCCGGCTCTCGCGCGGAAAATCGCGCGCCATTTCGAGCTTGCGCCTGATGTAGTTGCGCAATTCGGTCATGGGATCGCCGATGTCGTCCAGCTCGCGCAGCGGCGCCAGCCAGGTGTCGAGGAGCCGCTGCATCAGCGTCTCGTGGATGTCCTCCTTGCGGCGGAAATAATATAGCAGGTTCGGCTTCGACATGCCGGCGGCTTCGGCAATCTGGTCGATGGTCGAGCCGCGAAAACCGTTGGTGGAGAAAACCTCGAGCGCCGCCTCCAGGATGAGTTCGCGCTTTTCCTGCTGTATGCGGGTGCGGCGAGGGGCGTCCGTGCTGGTGGTCACCGTTGCCAGCTCCCGCTTTGCCAAACCTCGCGTTCAAGGTCATCTGGACCAATTCTCTGGACCAGTTTTTCCTTGGCCTGTGGAACGCACTTCATGTGCCGCATTTCCGCTAGTAATCCCTTGACCGCCGACAGGGCGGTGCTAACGTTTGTCCAATCGGTCAAAAATTTGCGTAGCACGAAATCGCAACGAAGACCAAGCGTTGGGCGCACCGAAACAAGTTACAAGGGGAAGTCTTGGTCATGTCCAACCGGCTGAAAGTCACGCCGAACGATCTCAGTGCATTCTGGATGCCGTTCACGGCAAACCGGCAGTTCAAGCAGGCACCGCGCATGATGGTGTCCGCCAAGGACATGCATTACACGACCAGCGATGGCCGCAAGGTGCTGGACGGCACCGCAGGCCTGTGGTGCGTCAACGCCGGCCACTGCCGGCCGAAGATCACCGAGGCCATCCAGCATCAGGCCGCCGAGCTCGACTATGCGCCGGCCTTCCAGATGGGCCATCCGATCGTCTTCGAACTGGCCAACCGCCTGGTCGACCTCGCGCCCAAGGGCATGGACCATGTCTTCTTCACCAATTCCGGCTCGGAATCGGTCGAAACGGCGCTCAAGATGGCGATCGCCTATCACCGCGCCAAGGGCGAGGGCTCGCGCACCCGTCTGATCGGCCGCGAGCGCGGCTATCACGGCGTCAATTTCGGCGGCATCTCGGTCGGCGGCATCGTCTCCAATCGCAAGATGTTCGGCACGCTGCTCGGCGGCGTCGACCACATGGCGCACACGCATCTGCCCGAGAAGAACGCCTTCACCAAAGGCGTGCCGGAGCATGGCGCGGAACTGGCCAACGAGCTTGAGCGTATCGTCGCCCTGCATGACGCCTCGACCATCGCCGCCGTCATTGTCGAGCCGGTCGCCGGTTCCACCGGTGTGATCCTGCCGCCCAAGGGCTATCTGCAGAAGCTGCGCGAAATCTGCACCAAGCACGGCATCCTTTTGATCTTCGACGAGGTCATCACCGGCTTCGGCCGTCTCGGCACGCCGTTCGCCGCCGACTATTTCGGCGTCACGCCCGACATCATGACCACCGCCAAGGGCGTCTCCAACGGCGTCATCCCGATGGGCGCGGTGTTCGTGAAGAAGGAAATCCACGACGCCTTCATGACCGGCCCCGAGCACATGATCGAGTTCTTCCACGGCTACACCTATTCGGGCAATCCGATCGCCTGCGCGGCGGCCCTGGGCACGCTCGATACCTACAAGGAAGAGGGCCTGCTCACCCGTGGCGAGGAACTGGCGCCCTATTGGGAAGACGCACTGCATTCGCTGAAGGGCGAGCCGAACGTCATCGATATCAGAAACATCGGCCTGATCGGCGCGATCGAGCTGGCGCCTATCGCTGGCCAGCCGACCAAGCGGGCCTTCTCGGCCTTCGTCAAGGCGTTCGAGCGCGGCGCGCTGATCCGCACCACCGGCGACATCATCGCGCTGTCGCCGCCGCTGATCATCACCAAGGGCCAGATCAACGAATTGATCGACCACGTGCGGGATGTTCTGCGCTCGATAGACTAATCTGCCTATACCTGGACGGGTGGCGACGGGAACCGCCGCCCGCCCAGGACATGAAATGAGAGGACTTGGCATGGCCGCACCCGGCGAGAATCTGCGAATCAATTCAGACCGCTTGTGGGATTCGATAATGGAGATGGCGAAGATCGGCCCCGGCATTGCCGGAGGCAACAATCGCCAGACCGTGACCGACGAGGACGGCGAGGGCCGGCATCTGTTCAAGCGCTGGTGCGATGCGGCCGGGCTCGAAATGGGCGTCGACGAGATGGGCACGATGTTTGCCCGCCGCGAAGGCGCCGATCCCAGCCTTCCGCCGGTCTATGTCGGCAGCCATCTCGATACGCAGCCGACCGGCGGCAAGTATGACGGCGTGCTCGGCGTGCTGGGCGGGCTTGAGGTAGTGCGGTCGCTCAACGATCTCGGCATCAAGACCAAACATCCGATCGTCGTCACCAACTGGACGAATGAGGAAGGCGCGCGCTTTGCCCCGGCAATGATGGCATCCGGAGTGTTTGCCGGTGTGCTCGACCAGGCCGATGTCTATGAGCATACAGATAAACAGGGCAAGAAATTCGGCGATGAGCTTGAACGCATCGGCTGGAAGGGCACCGAGAAGGTCGGCGATCGCAAGATCTATGCTTTCTTCGAACTGCATATCGAGCAGGGACCGATCCTCGAGGACGAGGGCATCGACATCGGTGTCGTCACCCACGGGCAAGGGCTGAAGTGGCTGCAGGTGACGCTGACCGGCAAGGAGGCGCATACCGGCTCGACGCCGATGCCGAAGCGCCGCAATGCCGGGCTCGGCATGGCGCGTGTGATCGAACTGGTGCACGAGATCGCCATGGACTACCAGCCCGACGCCGTCGGCGCAGTCGGCCATATGGAGGTGTTTCCCAACTCGCGCAACATCATCGCCGGCCGCACCGTCTTCACCATCGACATCCGCTCGCCCGAAAAGGAAGTGCTGGATGCGATGGACGGCCGCATCCGCGAAGGCATCGAAACGATCTGCGAGGCGCTCGACATCCAGTACAAGATCGAGCAGGTCGGCGCTTTCGACCCGGTCACTTTCGATGCCGGCTGCGTCAAGGCGATCCGCGATGCCGCCGAACGCCTCGGCTATACGCACCGCAACATCGTCTCCGGCGCCGGCCACGATGCCTGCTGGATCAATCGCGTTGCGCCGACCGCGATGGTGATGTGCCCTTGCGTCGACGGGCTCAGCCACAACGAGGCCGAGGACATTTCCAAGGAATGGGCGTCGGCCGGTGCCGACGTGCTGTTTCATGCCGTGGTGGAGACGGCGGAGATCGTCGGGTGAAGCCTCGGCGCAACCTGGACGAGGATCGAACGCTCAATGTGCTGTTGGGCTGGAAGGCGGATCAGCCGCCGTATCCAACATCTCTTGTTGAACGGGCCAGCATCGCCCTAGCGACGCCTTTGCGGGACCTTACCCGGGAGCAGGTAAGGCTCCTGGTCAGCCAAGGATTCGGACTGGAATTTGTGGTTCCGAAAGCGATATCCATCCTGGTTGAAAACCCGCTGATCGGAGTGACGTTCTACGACGGCGATCTGCTTATGAGCTGCCTCAAGATCTCACAGGAGTTCTGGATGGAAAACCAAGGTCTGTGGATGGAGCTTGACGGGATTTTGCGGTCGCTTGATCAAACCATGTCAGACATCGGCAAGCACCGACCACAATTCGAGTCCGCCTGGGAGGTTTGGAACAGTCAAGACGCAAGCAGGACGAGTTCGAAGAACGTCTAGGCCTGCTAGCGTGAACATACTGGGGAACAAGAAAATGACCAAAGTCATCAAGAACGGCACCATCGTCACTGCCGACCGCACGTGGAAGGCCGATGTGCTGATCAAGCACGGCAAGATCGTCGCCATCGGTTCGGACCTGCATGGTGACCACGAATTCGATGCCACCGGCTGCTATGTCATGCCGGGCGGCATCGATCCGCATACCCATCTCGAAATGCCGTTCATGGGCACTTATTCGGCCGATGATTTCGAATCCGGCACACGCGCGGCGCTCGCCGGCGGCACCACGATGGTGGTCGATTTCTGCCTGCCGGCCCCGCAGCAGTCGCTGCTGGAAGCCTTGCAGATGTGGGACAACAAAACCTCGAAAGCATCCTGCGACTATTCCTTCCACATGGCGATCACCTGGTGGGGCAAGCAGGTGTTCGACGAGATGGCCACCGTCGTCGACAAGGGCATCACGTCGTTCAAGCATTTCATGGCCTACAAGGGCGCGCTGATGGTCGACGACGACGAGATGTATGCGTCGTTCCAGCGTTGCGCCGACCTTGGCGCGCTGCCGCTGGTGCATGCCGAGAATGGCGATGTGGTTGCAGCCCTGTCGCAGAAGCTTTTGGCGGCCGGCAACAATGGCCCCGAGGGTCACGCCTATTCGCGGCCTCCGGAAGTGGAAGGCGAGGCGACCAACCGCGCCATCATGATCGCCGACATGGCAGGTGTGCCGCTCTATGTCGTGCATGTCTCCTGCGAGCAGAGCCACGAGGCGATCCGCCGGGCCCGGCAGAAGGGCATGCGTGTGTTCGGCGAGCCGCTGATCCAGCACCTGACGCTCGACGAGAGCGAGTATTTCAACAAGGACTGGGACCATGCGGCGCGCCGCGTCATGAGCCCGCCTTTCCGCAACAAATTGCACCAGGATTCGCTGTGGGCCGGCCTGCAGGCGGGTTCGTTGCAGGTGGTGGCGACCGACCATTGCGCCTTCACAACCAAGCAGAAACGCAACGGCGTCGGCGATTTCACCAAAATCCCGAACGGCACCGGCGGGCTAGAGGATCGCATGCCGGTGCTGTGGACCACCGGCGTCAACACCGGCCGGCTGACGATGAACGAGTTCGTCGCCGTGACCTCGACCAACATCGCCAAGATCCTCAACATGTACCCGAAGAAGGGCGCCATCGTCGAAGGGGCGGATGCCGACCTCGTCGTCTGGGATCCGAAACGCAAGAAGAAGATCTCGTCGAAGAAGCAGCAATCTGTCATCGACTACAATGTCTTCGAAGGGTTCGAGGTGACCGGCCTGCCGCGCTTCGTGTTCTCGCGCGGCGAATTGTCGATCCAGGAGGCCGAGGTCAAGGCCAAGCCGGGGCACGGCGAGTTCGTGGCCCGCGAGCCGAACGCGGCGGTCAACCGGGCGCTGTCGACGTGGAAGGAAATTTCCGCGCCGCGCAAGGTCGAACGCACCGGCATCCCGGCGACCGGGGTTTGAGCTTGGAGCGCTCGGCCGCGCTCATTTCGTTGGTCCTGGCGGCAGTTGTCGCTGGCCCGGCAGCAGCGAGCGGCGTGCTGGCCGGCTCCTGGGGCAATGATGTCGGCTGCGCCGGCGTCAAGGCCGGCTATCAAGACAGCGATGCCTATGTCGTGCTGACCGCCGAAGGCATCGAGACTTATGGCAGTGGCTGCCGGTTCGCGCAGCAATTGACGTCGGTGCTGGGCGCCCAATCACTGACTTCGACCTGTTCCGCCGAGGGTGAGGCGGGGACGACGATCGAAACAATCGTGGTCACCAACAAGGGGGAGGATGGTTTCTTCGTCTCCATTCCGGGCCTTGAAGAAATGGGGCCGCTGCAATCATGTTCGTGACTTGGGGCGTTGGCATGCGCGGTTTTGGTCTGTCCCTTGCGACGGCGCTCGTGCTGGCTGCGGGTCAGGCTCCGGCAAAGGGGATCGATCTGTCCAAGCCCTACGGCAACAAGTCCGGCTGCATCAACAAGGACGGCCAGGAAGTCTATGCCGAGGACATGCTGCTGCTGACGGACACGGATCTGGTCACCGTGGCAAGCGCCTGCACCTTGACAGACAAGCAGGCGAAATCGGACGGTTCTCTGGTCATCAAGGCGCAATGCGAGGCCGAAGGTGAGGATGGGCAGTCGCCGGCAGAGTTCACCGTCAAGCAAAGCCCCAGGAGCGCCAAGAAGCTGGTGATCACCGATGCGGACGGCAATGTCATGGGGGAAGTCTCCCGGTGCCGATGACGATCAAGTTCCCATCGGCTTCAAGCGACCAGAGCATCCAGTTCCGGCAGCAGGACGACGCTTTCCTGTTCGTTGGGATCGGTGCGGGCAATGACGGCCGAAGACGGGGCGCCGCTGAGATTGGCCGGCAGATGCGGCACGCCGGCCGGAATGTAGAAGAGGTCGCCGGCCTTGACGACGATATGATGCTCCAGCCGGTCGCCATACCAGGTATGGACTTCGCCGGAGAGCACGTAGATCGCCGTTTCATGGTTCTCGTGCATGTGCGCCTTGGCGCGGGCGCCGGGCGGCATCGTCAGTATGTGCATGCAGATGCCGGAGGAACCGACGGTTTCAGTGGAGATGCCGGCGAAATAGGTCAATCCCTGCTTGCCTTCATAAGTGGTTTCAGGGCGGATAAGATGACAAGTGGGCGACATCGGGGACACTCCGGGCGTCGATTGAGTGGGACAAAATTAGTGGGACTGCGGTCAATGGGACAGGGGCGAGTGGAAAACAACATCGCGATAAAAGCAATTGGATTCCGGTCGGCGCCGCGGTGGCGGGAACAGGCAGGCAGCAAGCGATGACGGGGATTTCGCCAGCCGTTGTCGCGGCAAGCCAACTCGGACTGACGTTCCAGACCAATGACGGGCCGGTGCAGGCGCTGTCCAATGTCGACCTGACCATCGGCAAGGGTGAGTTCGTCTCCTTCATCGGGCCGTCGGGCTGCGGCAAGACCACCTTGCTGCGCGTCATCGCCGATCTGGAGAAGCCAACCTCGGGGACGATTTCGGTCAACGGCATGACGCCCGAACAGGCGCGTGAGAAACGCGCCTATGGCTATGTCTTCCAGGCCGCGGCGCTGTTTCCGTGGCGCACCATCGAGCGCAATGTGGGGCTGCCGCTGGAGATCATGGGCTTGTCCAACGCGAAGCAGGCGGAGCGCATCAATCGCACGCTCGACCTCGTCAACCTCTCAGGTTTCGAGAAGAAATATCCCTGGCAGCTTTCTGGCGGCATGCAGCAGCGCGCGTCAATCGCCCGGGCCCTGGCCTTCGACGCCGACCTTCTGTTGATGGACGAGCCATTCGGCGCGCTGGACGAGATCGTGCGCGACCACCTCAACAAGCAATTGCTGGAACTGTGGGGACGCACCAACAAGACCATCTGCTTCGTCACCCACTCCATTCCCGAAGCCGTTTATCTGTCGACACGCATCGTCGTCATGTCGCCACGCCCGGGCCGCGTTACTGATGTCATCGAATCGACGCTGCCGAAGGAGCGGCCGCTCCACATCCGCGAGACGCCGGAATTCCTGGCGATCGCCGCGCGCGTCCGCGATGGTCTGCGGGCAGGGCACAGCTATGAAGATTGAGGCGGTGCGCTAGATGGACAGCTTCCGCGACAAGCTCGTTCCGGTGACCTCGATCCTCGCTGGCGTGGTCGTGCTCTGGTACGTTTTCGCCGTTATCCTCAACACGCCGTTCCAGCGCGATCTCGACCGGCGCGCCGGTGAAACCCCCGCCTTGAGCGAATTCATCGGCAAGACACTGTCGCAGCCGAAGCCGACGCTGCCGGCGCCACATCAGGTGGCGGTCAATTTCTTCGAGAACACCTTCCTGCGGCCCGTCACGTCGAGCCGCAGCCTCGTCTACAATGCCTGGGTGACACTGTCGTCGACGCTGCTTGGCTTTGCTTTCGGCACGGGGCTCGGCATTGTCATCGCCGTCGGCATCGTGCATTTGGCGACGTTAGACCGCAGCCTGATGCCGTGGATCATCGCCTCGCAGACCATTCCCATCCTGGCGGTGGCGCCGATGATCATCGTCGTGCTGGCGGCGGTCGGCAT
>NZ_NNRI01000017.1 GCF_002270415.1 Mesorhizobium sophorae
GTGCCAGGGCATCCGATAGTCGTCGGCGCCGGCCTCGATGGCGGCGATGATCTGGCTGGTGACGCGCTCGTAGATGTCGGTCCGGGTCTCATGTGTGCGATTCGTGGTCATGGCTGCCTCCTCAAGCTCGCCCTCTCCGTCGAGGGCGAGGCGGCAGAGGCAGACGCGGGAAGCCGGCCCGTCACACCCTGTTCTCGGTGCTGGTGCGGAACAGGGTTGACGGGCCGGCAGCGTCTGCCACAACCCGAGCCCTGCCTCGACGGGCGAGCTTGAGGAGGCGGCCATGACCGGCGCGCCGAGACCGGATCGATGAGGATGACGCGCGGCTCTCAGCCGCCACCACGAGGCGGACGCCGCAGCGGCACGACTCTGGCGTCAACGGATCGTGCCAGCTCGTCCTGCAGACCGTCGATCACGGCATCGCGCTCGGCGACCTGCAATGTCAGCACCTGGATATGCTGCGCGAGCGTGCGGGCGAGCGCCCGCAGCTCGGCCATCTCGGCACCGCGCACGGCGCGCAGCTCCGCTTCGAGAGCGCGGACGCGTTCCTTGAGGGCGCTGGGCGACGATCGTCGCTGGCGGACCTCGGCGGTCCGGAACTCGATGAGAAGATCACCGGCCCGGTTCGCCGTCGCCCGGCTGATGCCGGCCTCGCGTGCCAGATTGGCGATGGTCAGCGCCCCGTCGGTGCGCTCGGGGCGGCCGTCGAGAAGCCGCGCCATGGCCGCCCTCAACGCGGCTTCGCTCTTCGGCCCGAGCGCTGTCATGCGTCACCCTCCAGGAGGGGTGCTACCAGTCGGCGCTTCCGCTCATTGTCCTTAAGGATTGCCGTGCGCTGCAGCTGCGACAGGCGCCGGTCGGAAAGGAGCGCTTCGCCCTCGGCGATCGAAGTCTGCCAAGGCCCGAGGTGCCGGACGGTCAGACAGGCGTTGGGACAGCGGTCCGGGCTGCATCGCGACAAGGCCGGCGCCGTTCGTTCGGAGTCCGACACGCCGGTGAGGCAAAGCGCGGTCGCCGCTTCGAAGAGACAGTCGTTGAGGAAGCCGACATGCAGCGTCCGCCCGAGATGGGCAAGCATGGTGCGCAGCCGCTTGCGGTCCATCATCCGGCCGGGGAGATCGCCTAGTTCGCCCTCAACGCGGACGAACTCCCGTCGCAATCGGGCCGCACCCGGTCCGGCCGGACCTTCCTGGCGAAGGAACGCCTCGTAATGGGCGACGATATCGTCGAGCTGGCCGAGCGCGCGCTCGCGCTCGACAGCGAGCCGGAAATCGGCCTGGCTCGATCCGGCATAGCCCTCGAACATGGCGACGGAGGCGTGCTTGTACTGGATCTTGCCGGCGACCGTACCGAACGGCCGGTTGGCGATGTACCAGGCGACCGTGCGGCGCAATTGCCGCGTCGTGAACTTCCAGGGCTCGTCACCAATGCGCGGGATGGCCGGCCCGTCTTGCGCATGCGCATCGACACCGTCGCGGAAAAGATTGAGCGTCGGCGCCGCACCTATGCCGAGATGATCGGCGCTCCAGGGCCAGTCCTTCAGGGTCACCCACAGGGACGAGAGCCCCTTCTCCTTGCGGTTGCGTGCCGAGAGCACTTCCATGACTTCCACGGCGCGGGCTACCGGCTCGATCGTGATCCAGTCGGCCGTTACGCCGCGCGGACCATGGCGCTTGTAGACGGTGCTGCGCACCCGATAGCGTTCGACCAGGCCGTCGGCGCTTCGCACCAGCGACACGCAGCCCGGCTGCATGGCCTGAACCTCGCTGTCGCGCATGCCCGTGAGATAGGCGCAGACGAGATAGCAGGCGCCCTGCAGCATCCGCTCCTCGCGGGCGAGACTGAGGCTATCGAAGCGCTCGCGCCATGGCAGGCGCGTGTCCGGATCGACCGAGATCGGCGTATCGAGACCACCGACCTCGGTCCCAAGTTCGGCGACCATCTCCTCGATCAGCCGCGCGGTCGGCTCGGACTGGCTGACGCGTCCGCTCTCCGGCGCGCCGGCGTGCAAGCGCATTAGATAGAGGTTGTAGGGCGGCAGCTCTTCGCCGGTCAGCGGATTGATCCGCCGCGCGGCGTTGGGCGCGCGCTCCCAGATCGGCACGCCTCGGCCGGCGGCTCGGCGCGCGTCGAGCCACTTCGCCACGCGGGCGCGATAGGTCTTGGCGACGGCCCGTCCTGTGCGCGCATCCCGCGCCATCAGCCGGGCGCCACGAGCTTCGAGAGCGTCCAGTTCCGCCCGCGCGGCAAGGATATTGGATGCATAGACCTCGACATACTTGAGCGCCCAGCGGAGCATGGCCCCGATGATCGGCTCGGGAATGCGCGGCGTGGCGTTCTCGGCCGGCGCCGGCGGCCGGCCGGCAACGCGGTGCGCGGCGCGCCCGCGCCACGGCAGAAGGCCGATGCCGCCGCCGGTCAGCCACGGCGACAGGTGATGCATGTCGATCGGCACCTCGACATACTTGACTGTCTCGTGAGGCGTTCTCCGGCCGCCATCGCGGGCATGCGCCAGATAGGCGTCGAGCAAAGCCTGATCGATCCGGCCGAGGTCGACTACGCCGAGCTGCGTGCACAGGAACGCAGCAAAGTGCTGGACGTAGCGCAGGAGCCGGATCGCCGAGGTCGCCCCACAAGGTGCGCGATATCCCGGCACATGGATGCGCAGGCGGGCGATCACGTATTCCTTCGCCAACCGCCGCGTGGCCGGATCGGCGATCCCTGCGAAGTTGAGCCGGTAATTGCTGTAGCGGGCGTTGACCCGGAAAATGGCGGCGCTCAAATCCCAGTGATCGTCACCGAAGCGGGGAAGCTGCGCGCGGTCGGCATCGTCCCTGATCGGAATGCCGCTGAGCACCGGCTCGTCATCCCGGTACATGGCCGAAGGCAGCGACGGCCGCGGCGAATGCTTGGCAGAGCCCGGCATTACGGCGCCCGCGCTTCGGGTGGCAGGTAGATGAGCGTCGGATCCGAAGTTGCAATCCGGCGCGCCTCCTCGATCTCGACGTCTGCAAAGCGGGGAAGAATCTGATCAGCAATGCGCCCGTGAACCTTGGCGAACTTGGTGATCCAGTCGGCTTCACTCAGCACCTGTCGCTGCGCCCGGATGAAGCCAAGGAAGGCCAGAAGCGCTGGTAGCTTGCGGGAGGTGATCACCGCATTGCTGCATTCAAGGCAGCCCCAGAAAGGGGACGGACAGGCCTCCCCTTGCGCGCCGAACGGGCTCGCGTAGAAGCCCGAGCAACTGGCGAGCCAGACGTCCTGCTCGCTGCCGAGCAGCGCGTTTACCGCGGCGGCGCCTGCAATCGGAAGGCCGGTCGCCTGGTCGGGATCGGCCCGAACGGCCGCCTCCTCTTCCGACGATAGGACGCAGGGGCGCATGGCGGCGTCGAGCGCATCGCTCATGGCGTCGGCAACGGTCGCCTCGTGCAGGTGGCGGAGCGCGGGGATATCGGCGTAGTGGTTCGCCGCGACCGCGACGGTGTGGCCGACGGCGAAGCGGTCGAGTTGGCCGCCCGTGCGCCGATACCATGCCGCCTTGTGGGTCTTGCGCAGGCGCGTCAGATTGAGACGAAGCGGCTGACCCTGTTCATCGGCGATGCCATGTCGCCTGACCCATGAAGCCGCAGTCTCCTTCATGCTCAACACGCGCGGGGTCAGTCGGCCCCAGGCGCAATGGACCCAGAGCGTGTCGGTGACGAGCCGGCTTCTTGCCGGCTCCGTCCATTGCAGCACCTTGCGCAGCAGGCCGCCCGGCGTCGAGGAACCGCCGTCGCGCACGCGTAGCCGCTTCCACTCGGCGCCGCGCGCACGCCGCTTGCAATACTCGATCTCGACATAGCCGCCTGCCGGGTTCTTCAGGCAGTCCGCGCGTAACTCCTTGATCGCTTCGATCTCGAGACCCGTGTCGAGCGAGATAAGCACGATGAGCGGCACGAGATCGGCGGCGATGAGATGCCGGCGGCCATGCAGATCGTGGATGAGGCGGTCGTTCGGCAGGCCGCTCTCGCGGCGCAGCGTGTAGAGCCGCGTGAAGAGAGGATGCCGGTGCCCGATGACGCCTTCCGCATCGATCAACGCCATGGCCGCTTCGTGAGCCGTTGCCAGAGCCTCGTTCCGATCAACAACGTCGACCGTCGGAATGCGATCGGCCTCGGCGAAGCGACGAATGATGGCGGCGAGATCGGTGCGCGCAGCGGTCCGCAACGCCGTAGCGATGTAGTCGCCATAGGCATCGCGTGGACGGGCGCGCACGCCGGGCCGGTCGCTCGTGTACATCAGCCGCCGCGAGGCATCGGGCGGCAGGCGGCCGGGCTCCGCCGCCTCGGCGAGCCGGAGGAGGTTGAGCACCTTGCTCATCCGCTGCAGCCGGTGATTGGGATGGAGACCGCTCTCCTCCATCCAGGCATCGAAGCCGTCGATGCAAGCGGCGTTGACGTCGGAGAGACTGGCGACGCGCGGTCTGGTGGAATCGAGATAGCGCCAGAACGTCTTGAGCGCATTGGCATAGGCGGAGGCTGTCGAGATCGAGCCCGCTGGACCCCCGACCTGGCAGGCGCGCCAGAGCGCGCCTGCAAAAGTCCGGGCCAATGCGGTTCGACCGCTCAGCGTCATCAGGTCGATCGTGACGCTGCGATCCGCCAGTGTGACGGTGAAGCGGAGCGACGCGATCGCAGCACCGGCTTCGCCTTCCGGATCGGGCAACGCCTCGGGAAAGAGGGCACGGCGGCCCGGCCGCCGCACCGCCGCAGCTACCGTGGTCATTCCACATCACCGGTCGTCTCTTCAGCCCAACGATCGGCCGCCGCATCGACCAGCTCCTGCGCTTCGGCAAGGCTGTCGAGATAAATGTAGGTGCTCGTCACACTAGCGTGCCCCAGGAGGTGCTGGAGCTTCTGCAACGGATCGCCGAGAATCCGTCGATAGGCCGCACCATGCCGATCCTGTGGATCGAACACCGCGCCGATCTGCTCGCGGATCAACATGGAAAGCATGCTGACAGCGAAGGTGTGCCGCAGGGTGTGCGGCGTCACGTCGAGATCAATACCGAAGCGGCGGCAGCGGGCGCAGGCCCGGCGGAAGGCGGCTTCCCAGGTGGCCGATGGCACAGGCTGGCCGCCTTCGGTGAGCCAGAGCAAGGCGTGCTGCGCCTTGCCAAGTGCGCCGATCAGCACACGCCGGCGCTCGCCCGGCGTGAGCCGGTCGAGCCGGACGCGCTTGCCCGCCGCGTCGACAGCCTTCCCGGCATCCGGAGTCAACCACAGCGGATCGGGCATCGAAAGCTCTGAGCGCGCGGACGTGATGGTGCGCTCGAGATCGACATAGTCGCCGATCAAGGTCAGCACGCGGCGGGGAATGCGAATGCGCCGCGGTCGTCCGCCCTTGGCGATCGGACCGGGAAGATCGAATGGAACGGAGCGCGATCCGGGCTCGGTCGAGCGCGGCAGCTCGGTCAGAAGCAGGCTGCCCGCCTCCGTCAGCCGCAGACCGGTGGTTACCAGAAGCTCGGCGAACAGCGCGTTCCGCTCACCATTGCGGCCGCGCCATGTCGGGTCCTCCGAGCCGTCGGGCAAGCGTCCGCGCAGCCCCACGTCGCGGAACAGGAGATAGCGGCCGAGGTCGATGTAGCGCATATCGTGCCGCCGCGCTGCGCGCTCGCGCGCCCGGTTCGTCTGGACGGCCAGCACGGCGCGCGTGCCCGCCGCCCTGCGAAGAGCGACGCCATAGCTGAAGGGTGATGCCGTGGTGATCGCTTCTTCGACGGCCCAGCGGTAGAGCTTATCAAGCGCTGCAACGCTCCGATTCCAGCTTGCCGCCGAAATGCGGAACGCGGCGTCCGACAGGCGCCGCGCCCGGTGAAAGGCAAGCACGTCATGACGGTCCGCCTGCCAGACCGTCTTGCCGCCGCGCCGCTCGCCGAGAAAGCGCGCCCAGACGAGAATATCCCGGGCATAGGAGCGCCACGTGTTCGGCGACCGCGCGCCCACGCCCGGACAGGCGCGAAAGAACCGATTGAGGTTGGGATCGTAGCTGCCGTCATCCATCAGGATGAAGGGCATGCCGTCGATCAGACCGGCGCGCTCGGCGATGTCGAGCGCGCCGGTCATGATGTTCACGGGGGAGCCGTCAACAGAAAGCGGGCGCGACAGAGCGCCAAGATCGGTAAAATACAACTGCACGCACGTGACCTAAGCGGAGCGCCTACGGCGCAAGTTATTGTCTTGAATGCGAGGGGTTCCCCTCGCGCTCTCCCGCTCGCCGCGTGGCAGGGGTGCAGGACTTCGCCTGCACCCCATGAACAGCTTGTCGTGCCGCCGCCGCGTCAAGCGTTGTCCTCGCTACGCTGCGGGAACGCTTGACCCGGACGTCTGAAGAGCCTCACCGGAACAGTCGGTGGGGCCCCTCAATGCCTGATTCTGAGACAGGATTACAGAGTCAGGATAACGCCCGATGGCTCAAAAGGCCATGCTGCAAATTGATGCCTGCCAGAGGTGCAGGAAGCTGGCGCATGTAGGTTGCCGGTGCGCTGACAAGACTGCTAAGCTGGCCAAAGCTCCAATGCGTCGGCGCGATTGGCTGCTCCTGTCCGGGAACGATAAGCGAAAGCCGCTCTGCATTGTCGCGGGTAGCTTCCACGCGCACCGCGCGGCTCTCGACGGTGCGAGCCGTTGCCCGATCCGCTCGCTGCTTTACGGCGTCGTAGAGTTCAGTAAGGCCCAGAAAACGCTCGTCATCGGGGCGCGAAAACCATTCCGAAGAAACCCGCCCGATCCGCTCGCCGCGTGTAATGTCGACGCGGAAGCCGCTAGAAGCCGCCTGCCGCTGGTTGTTGCTCTCGCCGTCGATGATGGTGGTCATGTTCATTGTGCTCACTCCTTTTTCCGTCAATGCCGAAGGCATGTCTCCCGGCATGCCTTCCGGGGGCGCGTGAGCGCGCGGGAGTGATGGGGGCCAATGCCGGAGCGCGGAGCCGGGCTGCACGGTCGAGCGAAGCTGATGGAAATTGAACGCGACAAATTGCTTCGGTCGGCCGCTTTGCGAGCCGGCGGCCCTGCTCTGCACAGGCGGCAATGGCGGGGAAGCGAGGGGAAGTCCTCGCTTCCCGACGGATCGGCAAGGCTATCCGCAGGCGATCAGAACGATGAAAGCGAAGCTTACCTTTACAATATTGGCGAGAGGTGTGGATTGTAGAAAGGAAACGCACTATTTGCCACAATGGCGGGCTCGGGAAAACAAACGACGTTTAATTCGTCCGATACAATAAGAGGAAAACTGTATGACCACTTCTCTCGAACAAGACGGCCAACTGGATACCGTGTCGATAGCGGCTGACATTGTCGCCGCCTATGTGTCGAACAATCCACTACCGATCGGCGAGTTGCCGAAATTGATCGGCGATATCCATGCCGCTTTGAAAGGTATTGGCACGCCGGCGACGGAACCTGTGGTCAAGCAGGAACCGGCAGTATCGATCAAGAAGTCGGTAACGCCGGACTTCATCATCTGCCTGGAGGACGGAAAAAAGTTCAAATCCCTGAAGCGCCATATCGGAGTCCATTACAATCTGAGCCCTGAGGAATACCGGCAGAAGTGGAACCTGCCGGCCGATTACCCGATGGTGGCGCCGAACTACGCGGCTACCCGCTCGGCCCTGGCGAAATCAATAGGGCTCGGACGCAAGGCGACGACGCCTACACCAGCCGCGGCAGAGAAGCCAAAGCGAGCGGCTCGCGCCGCAGCGGCGACAACCACCTCGACAGCAGTTAAGTCGCCGGTAAAGAAAGCAAGGAAGGCCGCCGCCAAGGCCTAGCATGCTGCACCTGGCAACGGTGACATGGTGTGGCGAACCTGAACACAGAGAAGCCCCGCCTTGCGGCGAGGCTTCGTTTTGTGGGCCGGATCACTCGGCGGCGCGGCGGGACCAGATGAGCGAGAAATCGCCCTCGGTGTCGGTCTCGACCAGGCTCGCGTAGATCGGAGCGGGGAAGCTTGGATCGTCGAGCTTGACGGAGTGGTAGTCGCGGCCCTCGCGCGAGGTCTTCTTCCATGCCGCCCCGAACTCGGTGGCGCCGGCGAAGATGCGGAAGTCCGGACCCTTTTCATTGTCGCCGTCGGCCGGGGAGAACGTTACCGTCTTGACGTTGAGGTTGAGGGTCTTGACCGAGCCGGAGAAGCCGTTCGCGGTGCGGGAGAAAGTGCCGATCGTAGCCATTGTGGTGTTCCTTTGTGTTTTGTCGGGCCGCGCCAATCGCGGCCTCGATGGTGGTCGTGAGACCGGAGACGATCGGTCTGCATCCCGAAGGGGCTGAAACGAAGTGAAAGACGGCGGCGCGAGGCTTTCTTGGACCGCGAGGAATGGACGCGCAGCGACCAGGGGAAGAAAACGCAGCGACGTCGTTGCGGGAAGACGATCGAGACTGAGCGCAGCGAAGGCGGTCTTCGGTCAGACCCAATCCATTCGAGGACGCCGTGGGCGTGGCTTGGAAAGAATACGCGGAAGAAACGCCACAGTGGCTAAGATCAGTCACGGCCATTGTCGCTTGCGCCGCTGCGCTTCTCTATTTCGGTCAAAGACGCTTCCTCACCCGCCAGGGCGGTGTTGGTCCTACTCCAACCAGTGAAGAAGGGACGTCCGATTTCCCTAATCTTTGGGCTGAATCGTCATCGCGTTCGGGGCGGCGCCGAAGGCGACCAATTGATTGCTGAGGGCAGCGGCTTCCAAGCCGCCAAATACCGTGACGATTTCCTGTCTCACGTCGATTCGATGCAAGTCTGATTTGAGATCGAAGGCGAGGATAGCCGCGTCACACTTGATCCTCCACCGCATGACCGAATGATCCCGCTGCGGTCACGCCTCACGCACGGTGAGGCATTGCTGGGAAGGGTCGCCTCCACGCCGGGCGTCTGATGCTGAGGTGATGCGCTGCGTGACTTTCGCGATAAGAGTGGTGGAAATTCCCGGTTCGAGCGTTGGTCTGCACCGGATTCCGTTCCTTGACGCGATGACAGTGTGGAATTGCCTGTGCCATAAGGCCAATCGTTGAACCAACTCAGAAGGGATGGAAACGATGGCTGTAAACACGATCGATATTGCCGAACGCCTTGCAGACGCGCACGGCCTGTCGAAAACCCAAGCGAAATCCGTGGTCGAGGATGTGCTGAAAGGCATTGCGGAAGCCGCTGCCAAGGGCGAGGAAATCAGCCTCAATGGCTTCGGCAAGTTCAAGGTACAGAACAAACCAGCACGTGATGGCCGCAATCCGTCGACTGGCGCCACGATCAAGATCGCCGCATCGAAGAAGATCGTCTTCCAGCCGGCAAAAGCTCTCAAGGACTCGGTGAACGGCTGATCATTCAATGACGATACCTCTCGTCTGATGGTAACGCACTGTCCTGTTGGACGATGGTGTCTCATGCCAAGATCATCAGCTTCTCATTGCTGCCGTTGTTAGGTCGAGGTGCCCGGCCGCGCAAATGGCGCGGCCGGAAAATTCTCCAACAGAAAGCTGGCCGGAACCGCGCGGCGGGTCCGGCCGTCGCGCTTATTCGGCGGCGATGTTGAAGGGTTCGCCCCCCTCGGCCAGGGCGCTGCTGTCGGCCAGCTTAGCGTTCGTCGTGTCCGGCTCGGGGGCTTCCGGCTCCTGTTCAGCAACGTCCGCCGATCTGGCGTCCGCACCTTCCTCGTCTTGCCGCTCAGCGAACACCGCAGGTTTCCGGGGTCCGCAAGACTGCAGGCAGCCATCCAGTCCCGGCGAGCAACTGCTCGGCGGCTTCCGCCATTGGCTGCTTTTTCAGGTCCGACAGCCTCTCTGCCGCCTCTTCGCTGGCAGCTTCGCGCACGGCGTCGAGAATATGTGCCTTGGTGATGCGCCCGAGATACGTCCGGGCGGTCGGCGTCCAATGTGCCGTCATATCGAGGTTGACGGCTGTCGCAAGCCTGTCCGCTGTCTCGTGGGCGCAAGGCTTGCGCTCCCAAGGCTGCTTTACGGCATTGACGGTAAGCGAGGCGCAATGGGCAAACAACGCCATGACGCTGGCATGGTCGAGCGAGGCGATGAACCCCCACAGGTCAGCCACGTCGCAAGGCATGTCCGCAGACCACTCCGCATGTCGATCTGCCAGTGCCTTGCCTGCCGCAGTGTCCTCGATGCCGTCCGCATGACCGGCGAGATAGACGCTGGTCGGGCGGATTTCGAGGCAATTGGCTTCCCTACCCGGATAGAAGGTCTGCGCGGCAAGCGCATGGGTAACGGCGACAAGTGCGATGTCCGGCTGTTCGCCAAGCGCAAGCCTAAGCCCAAGCGTGCGATGAGCGGTCAAGTCGCGAATGAGAAGGTCTGACAACGGCTTGCCGTCGTCCTCAGTTTCTTCGTCGCTGCCACCATCGGTATTCGAACCGCTGCCGGCTTCGATGATCTCGCCATCATCGTTGACGGCGCAATCCTCGCCGTCTGGCCGCGTTTCCGCATCCGATCCCGCGTGTTCATCCTCGGCGCGGATGAAGCCCCGTTCGATGCGGGCCGTTCCGTCATGGGAAAGCACGACGAACACGCCGCCATGCGAAACAACATCAGGATCGTAGGCGTGACGCAGCGCGTCGATGCGCTCAATCTCGGCTTCAAGCTTGCCGAAACGCTGATCGACATCGTCCGGCAGTTCCTGGGCGCTATCCCATTCATCCGTGAGCCGGTTGAACTCGTCGGATGCCGTCGCGTAGGCAGCTTGGTCTTCCTCCGACAAGTCCACTGGCTGCGGATAGGTGCGGCGCAGGCCATGTGCGTGCGGATAGTCGATATGGACATCGGCCCATTTCCAGCCTTCGGCTTGCCTGACAGTTTCCGAGATGCCTTGCAGCTTCTCGATCACCAAGCGGTCGAGCAACGCGGCATCCTCGTAGAAACCACCGCGATCCTCAGTGAACAGGTCTCGGAGAATGGCGCCACCCCCTGCCATGTAGGCCTCCGCGCCGATGAAGATGGCGCGGCGGTCCGCCGCCGCGACATGCGTTCGCGTTAGTTCGCGGCGGATGATGTAGGGCTCGCGATTATAGGTGAGATTTTCGAAGACCTGTTCCTGCCGGGCGTGATCGTCGGTGATGCCGAAGGCCATCAACTGGTCGAGGGTCAGGTCGCCGTCGCGATAGACGCGCATGAGGTTGGGGCTGACCGCGCCGAGACGCAGGCGCTGCCGCACGACATGCGCGGTAATGCCGAAGCGGGCGACGATTTCCTCAGCACCCCATCCGCGTTCCTCGTGAAGCTCACGGAACGCCTCGAACTGATCTGCGGGGTGCATATCCTCGCGGGTGATATTCTCGTCCAGGCTGATCTCATGCGCATCGTTCACCGTGTCGATGACGCAGCGGATCGGTTCGGTCTTCTTGATCTGCTTGCGTTTCACACGAAGCAGTTGCGCCAGCCGGCGGCCTTCGCCGATGCTGACGAAGTAGAAGCCGGTTTCCGCGCCCTCGCCGTCAAGCTCCGGCTCAACCACAAGATTTTGCAGCAAGCCCTTGGCTGCGATGCTGGCCGCATAGGCCTCGATAATCGCCTCGCTGTGCGGGGTCCTGCGCGCATTGCGGGGCGACTTTTTCAGCTTGTTCAGCGGAATGAAAACCTCCGTGCCAGTCTCACTGGCGGTTGCGGTCTTCGCATTTGTCACGTTGATCGTCATGGTTCTGATCCTTTCCCGTTAGATGCCGAAGGCATGCCCCTCGGCATGCCTTCCGGGGGCGCGTGAGCGCGCGGCAGAGAGGGGGGCGAATGCCGGCGAGCGGAGCTGGGCTGCGCGTCGAGCGGGGCGGATAGGATTCAGTTGAGAGCGCCATGTTCCTGGCGCCGCCTTGCGAGCGGGCGACCCCGCTCTGAGCAGGCGGCATTCGCGGGGGAGAGATGGCCAAGACCATCTCTCCCTCTCGTGTGGGTGTTACCCTTTGTCTCGACGAATTTGAAAGGTCGCCCGACTGAGAAACCCTCAAGGTCGGGTTCCATCACTTCGTGGTGTCGAACGAAACTGCTGGACGGTGCGGGCGCACCAGCGCAGTGGGAAGCCCCGACAGGATCTATTTTCACGTATGGGCAGAAATGGGCAGCGCGCCGCTGATTTCCTAAGGAAAAGAGCAGCCGTAGGAGCGTCAGCCATTGCGGCGCCGCAGGCGCGACGCGGGACCGACTGCGGCGACGAGACCGGTTAAGAGGGTAGCCGAAGGAGCGTCAGCATAGCGCCGCCGGAGGCGGGACGCGGGGCCGACTACCCCCGGCGAGGAGTGCCGTTTTCACGAAGGCGATCGTAGCCTATTCCTGAATTTTGTGCGCATTCCCACCTGGGTGTGCGGTTGAGATTGCGCGAGCATGATCGCCGGCGCCCTCGATGCCCAGCCTGGACGACGTAGTGTGACGCAACTTTGTCGCGACCCCAGGCTGGCTCTCCGAGGGAGTATACTTCGTCGCCTGCGCGAGAGTCCTGGCTGCCAACCCCAGGTACCAAGCGTTCATTCGCTTGTCCCAGCTGCGGCACCGGACGAAAGTCGGCCAGTCGAACTCATAGATTGAGTGCAACGTCCAGTCCTGGGTGAGTTGCACGATTAGCAGATATTCGAAGAGCTGACGCTCCGGGGCGCCTGCATCCGGATACACAGTCCCGGTCTTGCGCGCATCCAGCACGCCTTTGATTGAATAGCGATCGCCCCTGCGCGAAAGCGCATCGACGTTTGTGGTACCGACGGCGGCCTCTCCAAGATTTGGGCATCCGGGTGTCTTGTTAAAGAAGTCGATTGCGAGCTTCTCGGCGACCTGACCGACATTGAGCGCAAGCCCGCGCCGCCTCATTTCCCCGTGCAGGGCAGCACGCAGACGAAGAAGGCCGGTGTCGTCCATGGACGAAAGTTCCGGGATGTCACCATGTTCTGCGCGGACCGTCATCTCACCGTCCCATGTGAATCTTCTCCGGAGATCTCCGCCGTCGAAACAGTGCCGGTCAGGAACATCTCGCAGGCATCCAGGACTTCGTGCTCGGGCCAGCGGTTGCGCCCGCGGATTGCACATTCCCAGAGCGTGAGCGTCCGCCATCCCCGAGCGGCCAACGCCTCGCAAGAACGAGCGTCGCGGGCTTTGTTCCCGGCAATCTTCGATGCCCAGAAGTCACGGCGCGTTGCTGGAAGGCGGAAGAGATGACAGTTATGCCCGTGCCAGAAACAGCCGTGAACCAGAAGCACGGCGCTCCGCTTTGGAAAGACCAGGTCCGGGCGGCCAGGTAGCTCCCGCACCTGCAGCCGGAAGCGAAATCCGCGCGCATGCAAGCCACGTCGGATCAGCAGCTCCGGTCTCGTGTCGCGAGCACGGATGCGGCTCATGTTGTAACTGCGCACCTCTGGAGAGTGCACATCGCTGGCTGGCGGCTGGACGACGGATTTCATCCTAGAGGAACGCCGGCTGCTGAGCCGCTGGTCGAACGGCAACCCGCGCCGGGATCCCAGGGAACAGGTCTGCAAGTGAAGCAAAACCGTTATGGTCTTCTTCGAAAACGGCGACGTTGTGCTGGAGCACGCCCTCCGCCAAGGTCGCCGCGAGGCCCGCCTGAATGAGCCTGTGCGAGCGACGCCCAACGAACGTAATCAGGATCGGACTGGAACCGTCATTGAAGGGAACGGATCGGATAAGTGCAAAGTCTTTGCTGTCGAGATCCTGGAAGACCTGGTGTTGCAGCTGGCTGCCTCCGAGGCGCCAGTTTTTGCCACCCTTGTTAATGCGCCGGATCTCCCGATTCATCGCGGCTCCGAACAGGCAGATGCAATCGAAGTCTCCACCCTTGTCGCGGACGATGTCCGGGTGAAGCAGCCGCTCTGCCGCAGGCTCAGTCAGGGCAATCGCGCGCTGGCGACTCGCCGTCGCCTTCCGGTGTGCTGCGAACAACCCCATATCCGAGTCCGTGAGTGAACGGACGATGATCAGTTCCCGCCCGCTCACTGACGAACTCCGGCACGAAGGCCAGCAGCCGCGCTTCCCGATTTGGTTAGCTGCGCCTTGAGGGACAGAGCGATACGCCAGGCCAGGAGGGGAGGAACTGCGTTTCCGACCTGTCGGAAGGCAGGATTCATCGTGCCGCTGAATGCGAAACCGTCCGGAAAAGACTGCAGGCGTGCAGCTTCGCGCACGGAGATGGGCCGGGCCTGATCGCTATCATAATGTATGTGGCTGTATCCGTCTTTACCGAGATGCGCGAGCAGAGTTCGTGCCGGACAGTCGGCCTCCATCTTCCGCCACTTGTTTGGGAACTTGCTCGCGTCATAGGGCGGCACGAAGCTTGCCTGCAGAGCCTTCCACGCGGTCGAACCTTCAGGCAACGCATCGCCCTGCGCCCGACGCTCAGCCAGACGCTGTTCAAATAAAGAGAGCGCGTAGCGGCGCGCTTCCGGGTATTGATCGCCAGGCTGCAGGCCAGCGAAGATCTGATAGTCGCGGGGCAGATAACGTATCACGTGATCATAGAGGGCGGACTTACCCTCGAAGCCTGGCCAGCTTCGCATGCTGCGTGTGTACTCAGTCTGTGAATCACAGTTGTGGTAAGGAACAGCGATGTCAAAACCGCGCCTCCCCCTCCGCAGCGTCCCTGCGGCAAGTTTCCGGCGGGCATCTATGCTCGGCAGATCCCCAATGGCGTCCTGAGCCGTGATGGCCGGCCTCATATCGGAAGTCGCCGCGGGTGGGTCGCAGTAGTGATGTACGTCGTCGGCGCCACCCAGAGCCCCGAGGAGCTTCAGAGCGACAGCGCGTGTCCCCCCGTATCCCGCAGGCAGATCAATCCAGTGGGTCGGTTCGGGTAGACTGATACTGTCAGCTACCTCGCGGTGCACCGCGACGAGTATCATTCGTTCCCGCATCTGGGGGACACCGTAGAAAGCCGCGTTCAGCAGTGAGTACCGGCAGACATATCCTCTGGCAGCAAGGACCTCCGCGATCTCCTCGGCGAGATTGTGTCCCCCATGATTGAGCATGTCGGGAACGTTTTCCATGACCACAGCAAGTGGAGCGCACGCTTCGACGTATCGCAGATATTCGATATAGAGCCTGGCCCTGGCATCATGACGGAACGCTTCAGGATGCTCCGCCACCTCGCGCAGCTTCGAGCGACCCACCCGGGCAAACGCCTGACATGGCGGGCCACCGACGAGTACATCCACGGCGAGGGAGACGTCCCCCAGGCCCAGCGCTTCAGCAAGTTTCGCGGGAGGCGTTTCCGTGATGTCGCGGGCGACTGAATGGCGTGCGTCGTCCGGATGGAAGTTCAGGCCGTGGGATTTCGCGGCGTGGGAATCAAATTCAACGGCACCCGCGATGTCATATCCAGCGCGCTTGAAACCAAGCGACAGGCCTCCGCAGCCTGAGAAAAGGTCCAGCACGCGAGGCGGCTTCGAACCGCCACGAACCCTCTGAAGCTTCTGGCTCATGAGCCGCGCTTCCATCTCAATGCTCCTCTGTACGCAGCGGGAGTTGCAGCTGCGCAGTCTGTTCGTTCAGGAACTTGAGAAGCGCATGGCGGATAACCCACGCTGACGAGACCTGATTTGCATCTGCGAGAGCCTGAATCTGCGCGTAGCAGTCCGCCGGGAGCATCACGGAGGTGCGGACCGATCTCATCTTCTTCGTCGCGGATTTTGCCATAGACACCCCGAATCTGGAGAATACGACATAGTGGTGAAATGTGCACCAATAATATGTAAAGTCCACAACGACAGCCGCCTGTTCCTGATGGACCTCCCCGTGGGCACGTTCATATGGCTCGGTGGATCGACATCCAGATTCTGCAGTGAAATTCAGGGAGCTTCTGGTTCCCAGCAGTTACTTGCAGTTGAAAGTGGAAGCCTGGGCGGTTAGCGTATTTGGGGGGGGGAAGCAGACTTGGATTACTTCTTAGGAGACGGCACTACTGACCTGAGCACGGGACGTTCCTCGGGATGAAGTTCGAAAAGAACCCCCCGGATGCAGCCTCGCTCATGATGTCCGCGCGCAGTTTTGGCAACTACGATCTGCCTGGCGCCCTGGCCGATCTGATCGACAACAGCATCAAAGCCGGTGCCGGAGAGGTCGCGCTGACCTGCGATTTCGCCGGCGGCGCGCCCGCAATCCGCATCAGGGACGACGGGCATGGCATGTCCGGTGCAGAACTCCGGCAAGCCATGCGCCCGGCCAGCGCAAATCCGCTGGCAGAGCGATCGCCCGATGATCTCGGCCGCTTCGGCTGGGGCATGAAATCAGCCTCATTCTCCCAGTGTACCCGGCTGTCGGTACTGACCCGCAAGGGCAAAGAGATGAGCGGCTGCGTCTGGGATCTTGCAGACGTCGACGGCTGGCGGATGGGTATCCTCGAGCCAGACGAAATCGCAGGAATGGCATCGCCCGACCTGCTGGCGAAGAACGGCGTTGAGATCCTGTGGTCGAACTGTGACAGACTGTCCGAGAACGGCACCCTGACGGTCAGCGAATTCAACGCGCTGGTCGTCCACGCCCGCAATCGCCTCGCCCTGATCTTCCACCGTTACATAGCGGGCGAGGTCCGGGGCCGCCGCCTGGTCATCCGGCTGAATGGCCAGAAGGTCGATCCCTGGGATCCTTTCTACCGCGATCATGAAGCGACGCAGGAGCTGGAGCCCGAACCGCTGGAGATCGCGGGCCGCACGATCGACATCCAGCCTTTCATCCTGCCGCACTACTCAAAGCGTACGACCGGCTCGGCGGCGAGGAGGGCTTTCTCCGGAACCAGGGCTTCTATGTTTATCGGAACCATCGACTGATCATCAGCGGCACCTGGTTCCGCCTCGTGCGCCACGGCGAGCTTTCGCAGCTGGTCCGCGTGCGCGTGGACATCCCGAATGCGCTTGATCACGTCTGGAAAATCACCATCGATAAGTCAGATGCCCAGCTGCCGGCCGCTCTGCGTTCGCGTCTGCATCAGATCGTCGAGGGGCTGCGCCGGCGCTCGGCGCGTGTGTATCGCGCCCGAGGCGGGAGACTGGACCGTTCCGGGACCACTTCCGTATGGAGCCGCCACGCCCGTGGCGGTGAAATCCATTACTCAATCAATCGTGACCACCCGATTATCGATGCCCTGCTCGGGGCTGGAGACGACGGGCAGAAGCGCGCTGCATCTGCCGCCATAAAAGTGATTGAGCAGGCCTTCCCGGTCGTGGCTTTTGGTCGTGACGCTGTCGCGAAGATCGATTCCATCCATCAGACCCTGTCCGACCCCGAGGCGTTCCGCGCCGACCTGATCAGCGCGCTTCCACTGCTGTTAGACCAGGTGGAAGGCGACATCGAAGCCTTGGTTGCGCTTCTGCGGGTGACCGAACCCTGGTGCGAGGTCTGGAAGACGACTGAAACGGTACTTCAGGAAAAAGGATGGCTGCGTGCAGAATCTTGACAGCGAGCTCGCATATTACGTCCGCAAGCTCGGCCAGAAATATTCGACCGAAGTGTCTCAGGGCAAGTCGCTGCCCGACGGCGCTATCTCTGCGTTCGTCACCGCAGGGCCATTCGACCTTTCCGGCGAAGAGGTCGAATGGTTGATCCGTGAGCTGGAGCAGAGCTTCACGACCAGCCAGAAGCGCGGCGCGTCCGTGACCAGCGACTTCAGGCCATGGCTGCGTGAGCGGCGGGAACGTGGCGATATCGACTTCTACTACTGGAACCGGCTGCGGCGGTACTACCTGGAGGGCAATGTCATCCCGCCTCAGGTCGTCGCCACGCTGGATACCGTCACCGACGAAATTCTTGACTTTTCCGGTGATCCCCTCGATCCCGGCACAGGTCTGCGCCGCGGCATGGTGATGGGTCACGTACAGTCAGGCAAGACGACCAATTACTCCGCGCTGATCTGCAAGGCCGCAGATGCGGGCTACAAGACAATCATCCTTCTTGCGGGTATCACGAACAGCCTCAGATCGCAGACGCAGGAGCGCCTCGACGAGACCTTCATCGGCAAGAAGTCGGTGTTTCACGCCCTTGCGCAGGAACCACTGCCGATTCAGACCTATTCGACCGTGAAGAGGTTTCCCGCCTATGGCACGTCACGCGACAGGGACTTCACCCGCGATGCCGCAGGCATGTTCTTCAGCCTCGATGCGCACAGCGAGCCCATCATCTTCATCAGCAAGAAGAACAAGGCGCCGCTGACCCGGCTCCGGGACTGGCTCATCGAACAGGGTCATGGTGCCGCGATCGCGTCACCCCTCCTGCTGATCGACGACGAAGCAGACAACGCTTCCATCAATACCGCCAAGGACCCGGCGGCGACCACCGCGATCAATGGCGTAATCCGGGAGATTCTCACCCTCTTCGAGCGCCGGTCCTATGTCGGCTACACCGCCACGCCTTTCGCGAACATCTTCATCGACCCTGACAACGAAGACGCGATGCTCCGCGACGATCTCTTCCCCAAGCACTTCATCAAAGCGCTCGATCCGCCCTCAAACTATGTCGGCGCCTCACGCGTGTTCGCCGCCGATGGTGATCTGCGGCCGACAATGACCATCGTCATCCGCGACTACGGCCAGCTGCTGCCTCTGCGGCACAAGAGTGACCAGCCAGTCATCGCGCTTCCGGATTCTCTGCTGACCGCAATCCGCGTTTTCGTCCTCATCCGTGCAATGCGTGTGCTTCGCGGCCAGGGCGACAGTCATTGCTCCATGATGATCAATGTGAGCCGGTTCAACGCCATCCAGGAGAAGGTCTACGGTCTGGTCTACGCCTACCTGGACCCGCTCAAGAACGCTGCGGCCGTCAGCGCCGGGCTGGGCCCCCGTGCGCTTGCCGATCCGGTGATTGGCATCCTGAAAGAGGACTTTGACAGGGAGTTTGCGTCGGCAGGCGCGTCGTTCACAGACGTGCTGGGCGTTCTCAATGAAGCGGTCGGCAGCATCATCCCGGTGACTGTGAACATGAAGGGCGGCGTGCTGGAATACAGCCGCAACAAGGCCAAGGGCCTGCATGTCATCGCGATCGGCGGTCTTGCCCTGTCGCGAGGCCTCACGCTCGAAGGCTTGTCCGTCTCCTATATCCTGCGCAACACGGCGGCCTCCGATACCCTCATGCAGATGGCCCGCTGGTTTGGCTACCGTCCCGACTATGAGGATCTGTGCCGGGTCTATCTGCCTTTGGCATCACTCGACCACTATGAGCAGATCAATGAGGCGATCGAAGAGCTGCGCAATGAAGTCGGCCGGATGCAGGCGCTCGGACTCACACCAGAGCACTTCGGCCTGAAGGTGCGCCAGAGTCCCACCGCCATCCGCATCACCGCGGCAAACAAAATGCGGTCGGCAACCCAGATGACGGTCGCGCAGGACTATTCGACCCGCCACCTCGAAGGTTACATCCTGCCCAACGATCAGAAGATCAATGCTGCCAATCTCGAGGAAGTGAAGGGCTTTCTCAGAGGATCTGGCGAACCATCGGCTGCATTCACAGACGACAGGACCGTCATCTGGCGCGGAGTCGCCGGCGCGCGGGTTCTGGCACTGCTGAAGGGGTTCACTTTCTCGCCCGCGCACGGGGACCTTGGACTGATCAGCGGCGGCAGCAGCCTGTTCATCGACTACTTTGCGGACCGGCTGCAGGACGAACTTGCGGAGTGGGATGTCGCCATACCACATCCCAAGTCCGGAACGCCCATCGCTGATGTGATCGTGACTGGCCAGAGTTTTCCGTTGCGGCAGCGACTCGGCGGCAAGGTTGTCGACGGCGGCTTTCGCGTGACCGGCGGCAAAAACAGGGTCGCCGACCCCAACGATGCGCAGATCGCCCTTACCGAAGATCAGCTGGCCGATGGGCGAGCTGAAAAGGAGCGGGAGGGAGGTCTGCGAGGCGACAAGGCGTTCTGTATCCAGAGAACCCGACCTCTGCTCCTCATCCACATTTTCACAACGGGTGACGGGACCAAGGATCTGAAGCTGACCGGTCCGGTGGTTTCCCTGAGCTTCTGCCTGCCTGCCACCCGGCGCGAAGCCGTGGCGCGCACTTATCAGGTCAATGCCGTCTACCGCCGACAGGTTCAGATGGAAGCAGACAGCGAGGCCGAGGACGACGAACGCATGCTGGAGGAAGGCTGACGTGACGGTCGACGAATGGAAGGACATCGCCGCCGCAACCGGGCCAGCGTCGGACAACGTGCGCCGTGCCGACGCTGGACATCCCCTGGAGTTCTTCCGGGGCCGGGATTTCGCCGGCCGCTATCTGCTGTCGCTTGCGGCGGAGACTGCGGCAGAAGGTCTGCCCGACCTGCCTCGCCTCAACGGCATCGAGGTGCGGCTCGAGAAGCTTCCACAGGACAGGGTACGGCTTGTTCTGACGCTTCTGGACCGGAATCAGTTCGACCTGTTCCGTGATCTCGCAGACCACCTGCTCAAGGCGACGGCCGGCGTGGCGAGGGGCAACAGCTCTGCAGGCCTGAAGCTCGTACTTCGCAGGCTGCGGTCATGGCATGACCTCCTCCGCCGCCGGCGTGATGACCTGCTGTCCGATTCCGAGGCGATCGGCCTTGCCGGGGAACTGCTGTTTCTCCGCGATCAGGTCCTCACGCGGCGGACGCCGACCCAGGCGGCTCTATCATGGCGAGGGGCCCATCGCGATGAACAGGATTTCGCTCTGGGCCAATGGCAGGTCGAGATAAAGACCCAGCTTTCGACCTCAGATCAACGGTTGCAGGTCTCGTCGGAGGCCCAGCTTGATGCCGGATCAGCCCGACTGCTGATCTGTCATCAGACTTTGGCGCCCGCGCCAGCCGCGGAGCCGCGGAGCTTCACCCTGAATTCGCTGGTCATCGAGATCGCGGCGCAGATGGAGGATATTGGCGATGTCGGCCGGGACGCGTTCGAAAAGGCGCTCGAGGCCCTGGGCTACGTCAATCGCGCTGAATATGATGAGATGCGCTGGGTCACCACCTACCGACGGGCTTTTGAGGTCACTGAGCGGTTTCCACGTATCGTTCCTGCGATGCTGCCGTCGGGCGTCCAGAACGTGCGCTATGACATCGTCCTCCGTGAGTGCGAGCCCTTCGCCGTCGACTTTGACGTTGCCATGGACCAGGTGTTCACATGAGCAACCCGGATCTCGACGAGACGTTCTCGGCCTTCTGGAATGACCTTCTTTTCGAGGCGGAGGTATCTGCTGAACCCCAGGGGCGGGCGTTCTTCCAGCTGTATTCGAGGCTCGCCACACAGAACGGGGACTGTCTCGATCTCGCCTACGCTCCGGCCCATCGAGAGGGCCGCGGCGGATATCAGATCGATGGCTATGCACTGGAGACCGAACGCGGCGACCTCTACCTGGCCATCTCCGACTTCCGACCTGGCCGCCAGCTTGAAACCCTCAACGCCGCTCAGATCGACGCGCTGTTCGAGCGGGTGCGCCGCTTCTGCGAGCTGGCTGTACAGCCAGCTTTCATCAACGGGCTGGAGGAGACGAGCCCAACCTTCGAGGCCGCGTGGATCGTCCATTCCCACCGCTCGGCGATCCGGAGAATCCGGGTGATCGCTCTTTCCAACGCCCGCCTGTCGACACGGCGCAAGCCGGAAATGATGGGCGAAGTGCTTGGCGTGCCGTTCGTCTGCAGCGTCCTCGATTTCGCGCGGTACGTCGACATTTCGGCAGCTCACGGAGGCGCCGAACCCATCGAAATAAACGTGGCCGAGCTGAATGGCGCGCCCCTTCCGTGCCTGCCGGCGCATGACGTCGGTGGCGATCACGCTTCGTATCTGATGGCCGTTCCCGGGCGGCTTCTTGCTGACATCTACGGACTCTACGGCGCACGCCTTCTTGAGCAGAACGTCCGGACGTTTCTGCAGGCGAAGACGAAGGTCAATTCGGGGATCATCAGGACACTCGAGACGGTCCCCGAGATGTTCTTCGCCTACAACAACGGGCTGACGGCAACCGCATCGGGTATCACCACGTCGAAGCTGCCGGATGGCACACTGGGAATCGCGGCGATCGAGAATCTCCAGATCGTGAACGGCGGGCAGACGACAGCTTCGATCCTCTACGCGAGCGACCAGCGCAAGGCAGACCTGTCGGGCGTCTTCGTCCAGATGAAGCTCTCCGTGGTGAACCCCGATCGGCTGGAGGAGATCGTTCCAAAGATCTCCAGGTTCGCAAACACTCAGAACAAGGTCAGCGAGGCCGACTTCTTCGCCAGCCATCCCGTTCATCTGGTGCTGGAAAAGATTTCCCGCGGCCAGACAGCGCCGGCAAAGCCAGGATCGCTGTCTGGATCCAAGTGGTTCTACGAGCGTGCCCGCGGCCAATACCGCGACCGGCTGGCCTATGGCACGCCTGCCGAGCGCCGTCGGTTCGAACTCGAATTTCCCCGCGACCAGTTCATCGACAAGACCGAGCTTGCCAAAGTTGAGATCACATTCGACTGCCGGCCCCACATTGTCAGCCGCCATGGTCAGAAGTGTTTTCTTGAGTTCGCAGAGACGATTGGCAAGGTGTGGGCATCCTCAGAAGCGACCTTTAACGCTCATTGGTTTCGTAGAGCCATCGCCAAGGCTATTGCATTCAACTCGACCGACAAGATGGTCGGCACTTCGGCCTGGTATAAGGAAGATCGGGGCTACAAGGTCCAGATTGTAACGTACACAATCGCCTGGCTTGTCCACCACCTCCAGAGTCAGGACCTCGAACTCGACCTCAATATCATCTGGCAGCGACAGGAGCTTCCTGAGGAGATCGGAGCCGCGATGCGTGAACTGGCGCCGCAGATTGCGGCTACGTTGAAGGACGCCCCGCCTCAGGTTCGAAATATCGACAGTTACTGCAAGCTGCAGGCTTGCTGGGCGGCTGTTTCAGGAGCCAGCTACAGCTTCGCCAGCTCACTCGAAGGCTTTGTCGTTAACCGCACAGAAGCCGAGCGGGAGCGGAAGCAGGCCATAGCGGCGAAGAGAACCGATAAGGACATCGATATCGATCGCGCAATTGTCGCCATGCTTGAGGACGCTGAGCCCTATCTGACATTCGCAAGAGCAAGGCGCCTTCTGACGCCGAAGTCCGAAGCCGCCTTGCGACGGCTGACCCGTGGTGACATCCGGCTGCCTGCCTCCGAACGTAACGCCCTCACATACATGCTGGAGAAGATGCAGCAGGCGGGGTTTGAATTTCCGGGCAGCGCAAAGTCGGCTCTAGCGGAAGAACAGGTTCAGTGACCCGACCCGCGCCCCGGGGAATTGCTGCCAGGCGCGTCGCTTTCACGTCTGGAGCGAACGATGACGCTCATTGAACCAGGGGGCGTCTATCCTGTTTGATATTGACGCGTCGGACAGGATGAAACCGGGTGCCGCATTGTCATTGTACTCTGTCGGTAAATTCCAGGGAGCGAGCGCAGTCAAGCCGCGATATCTGCCGAGGCAGAAAACGGACAGACCAGCGCCTCCAGCACATTCGGCACTCTGATCATCCGCTTCCTAGAGAACTCAGTTTGCTTGATTTTGTCGTCTTAATTTTGATCTGTGAACGAGCGCCCAGCTCGCTCATAGGAAACTTCTGGCTCTCGCCCACGACGTGACATCCAAAAAGGAAGTCCTCACCATACCACCGGTTTTCTTTCGCGATGCCGTCAAGAGCAAACCGGAACGTGAGCTGAGCGGAAAGATCATTCCAGTCGTCAGGGATAAGATGGAGAGCAGAGAGCCAGTCGTAAACGTACCTGCATTCATCGAAGGGCAGCACGTCGAGATACATGCTGGCTGTCTTGCCTTCTGCAACATACTGATACCGCTTAGCCTCGCGGATGTTACAGTGCGCTGGATATGCAATCTGGGCGAACGCGGGATACAGCCCGATCTCCTGCGTGGGAACGTCGCACAAAAACGGCATTTTCTCTTGATAGGGGTAGCTGGAAAGCTCCCGCATCGCTTCTGACCTGAACGCGGTATCGTGTCTCCAGGCGTAGTATGCCGCTACAATGTCGGGGGCAGTCTTTTTATCAGTTGGCGTCCCGTAGAGCTGAGAGAGCCAGCCGTTGAGGAACTTCTCGCAATCTGCGGGGATTTCATCAAAGTCCGAACCGCTCGCATAGTATCCACACGCCGCGAATGTCCAAAGAAGAGAGAAGGCTGGCGGGTCGATAATCGCATCGCCGTCCATCTCGGTCTGTTCCATCTCAGACTTGAGGCCGTCCGCTGAGACATCGTCGTCTGACTCGGTCTTTGCTGGTGCGCCTTCAAGATCGGCGGAGATGTCGTATCCGGATTGGCTGGAGCCTGAAGATGCCTCGTCACTCTCCTCCGCATTGTTGTCGCCGTAAACATCAGGCTTAAAACGAACGAAACGCTCGCCCCGCTCGGCCGCCTGTTTAACTTCACCTTTGAATATCAGGCCCAGGAGCTTTGAGTTCGCCAGACGGGCAAGTGGGGCTATCAGTGCAGCAATGTCGAAGATATGCCGCGTGATAAATGTGCCGTAGTAGTGGTCGAAATTTTTTGCGACCTCATGATAGAATGACTCGCTCTGGTCATTGTCGTTTCGCAACATGAGACCGTGCTCCTGAGCGCCACCGGTTATCCCTCCGCCAGGCGCGTCCAGAAAGCTTTTTGGGTACAGATAGGAGGAGACCAGATGTGCGTATGGTTCCATCTTCTGATCGGACGATACGTCGGGTCTGGCAAAGTTGGTGATCAGAACACCGAGCGGAGCCAGTGCTGAGTGCCTGAAAAGGTTTGCAAGAAGCCGCGTCGTCTTCTGGTCCTGGCTCGGCAGGGGACCGCAGGCATCCAGATAAATCACATCGAAACGCCGGGGTGTGCCGGTAAAATAGTCCTCTATGCTGATGGGCACGAACTTCACGCCGCGCAGCAATGCGGTCTGCCGGAGATTGCCGAGTCCACTGGCAAAGGTTTTCTTCTCGTCCTCGAAGGCCCAGATATTTTCGGGCCGAACGCCGCACTCCAGAAAGACCTGGAGATCGTTTGATGGCTCGGGGCCGGCGAGGTACGCGACAGAGATTTCAGAAGCTTTTCGTGTCCCGATCACGCTGCTGCGAAACCGGCGCCACGACTTGATATCTGCCGTGTCACAGGCCATCGCAACGTCGAAGTCACCCACCGCATCGCTTGTAAGAAGGTGAGTGCGGATGCGTGTGATGTGGTCGGCAGGAACGACAGCGGCATTTGCCCGACGTGTAGTGACCAGTTTGACGGCGCGGGAAATAGCTTTGCGACGGGCAGCCTCTTTGGTCGGCTGCTGGTAGCTTGAGCTGGAACTTTTCGAGGACATCGTAATGTCATTCCGCGGGCGCAGCGCCGGGAAGCGCCGCAATGTCGATGCCTGCGTCCTCCAGTCTGCCCGTGGCCGCTGCAACCACCTCTGCGCCGAACTGGCGCGCATGCCGCAAAACAATGGCCTCGCCGGTCAGCTCCGGCATGTTCCGCTCCAGAAGCATGGTGAAGCCGTCGGTGCTGTTGGCGCTCGTGGCCCAGTCCTTGAGGGTTTGAACCACCCCCACTCTTGCAACCTTCTGCCTTGTGCGTGCGAGCCGGGTCGTCTTTCCCCGTTCTTCGGACAGAACATGCTCGAACGCATGAATCGTTTGCCAGAAATCGTATTCGACGGTCCCAGGCTTCTCTTTTGGCAGGACCGAAACCAGCTTGCGGAAAGCGGCGTCAGCGACGCGGGGCTCGGCCTTGTCCCGGGCGTTCCTGATCCAGGATCTCAGCTTCTCGGGGTCGGAGCAGTTTTCGATCAGCGCCAGAATCTTTGCCACGTCGGTCATGCCATCCTCCCCAACTGCCTAGCTTAGATTACTCTGTATATCTCAACATGCGATCAGCCGTTCGAGGGCCTTGAATGGTCTCACGTCCAGGCAAACTGAAGATCGTTCCGCCAGAACATGGCGTCGACGCCCTCCAGGACGGCGTAAGCCGCTCCAAGACTTAGGGCGTGCTCGTGGGAAATTCGCGCGTGGGACACCAGCGGTCGGATCTGAGGACGGGTGTTGCGACGCTGGAACACGAACGCGATATGGGAAATATCGTTCCGCACGTCCTGGCCGATCAGCTCGGTGCTGACGCCGATGTATCTCCTGGGCGGCGCGACTTCGTCGGTCATCTCCCTGGCGGAATTGAGGAGATCACTGGCCCTGCGGTTGAATCTTTCATTGGCAAAGACGCGCAATGACTGGAGCCCTGTGAACTCCCGATGACGCTTGCGCCAGCTTTCCCATCCTCCCCTCGTCACCTCGATAGGAACAACCGGCCTCAATGGCTCGCTGGTAGCCATCGCCTCCTTGACATGGGCGAGCCAGGACTCAAAACCCATGAGAAGCTGCTCGGCCTCCATCACCGCACGAAAGCGCCTGTACTCTCTTTCGGTTAGAGTTGGGATCGTCGTCGCAACATGCGGGAGGTCCTCGAAGTCCAGCGCATTCAATCGTGGCCGCCGCCGCCCGTAGAACTTGCTCTCGCTGCCAAAGGCGATCGCCGGCTTGACGTAGGTGATGCCGTCAAGATCGAAGGTGATATCGGCAACAGGCTTTTTCTTGGCGTCCAATCCATGTTTGCCAGTCACGAAATCAGTCATGTGCCGCTCGGAAAGGCCGTCCCATGCATCCTTCAAGGCGTCGAATGCGGCAAACGGCCGTTCGGGGTGGATGGCCACATAGTCCAGCGGCCAGAGCGCAACTGTGTCGAACCCATCGCTATGGAAGTAGCACCCGCCGACTACGATGCCATCGATTTCCCGGCTGTCATTCTTCGCACGCCTGACCACATGCTCGACCAGTTCTTCCTGCGTGAGTGCAGCGAAGCCGTTGTTGATGACGAACAGAACCGTAGTGGCGATATCAGGATTTTCGTTCCGGGATTGCTTCAGTTGAGCACGACCCTTGGCGACGGCCCCGCGGACGGGCCGTTCCACGATCGTCGCGTAATCTCGCCTCGCTTCTGGGGGCAGTAGCTGAGGATCTAGAACAACAACCGGCCTGCCAGGCTGATAGCTCGAAAAGAGGGTGGCGAGCTTTGCCTGATGCTCTGGCTTTTCAAGACCTTCGTCATCCAGAAACTTCAGCTCGATGACGGTATCGCCAAGCCGGTAGTCGGCGTTGATCTCGGTACGCCGGTCGGCATCGGGATGCGCCCGGCCGCCCCCTGCGTTCTCGATCACTGAGTCGATATCGGCTTCGCAAAGCGCGCGGATGACCGGCGGTGGGAGTGGGGTGCGCCGGCTCACGGGGAACATGGCTCTGCGGCGCACGGAATGAAGCGAGGATGCGCGGCGCGCCTCTCGCCGTGGTTTGGGCGCGAGTCGCGGATATCGATTTCGTCAGGCAGCACCGCCCCCCGGCAGTCAAGTCGATGGCATGGCGTGAGTCTGTGATGATCATCTCCTTGCGGTCCCGCATCTACGAAATACAGCCGGGTCATCATCTTACCGGTTTCCTGCTCGCCCACTAAGCTCCGAAATTCAGCGCCCTTGAATTGAGAGGCAAGAGCCACTCGCGAAATTATCAAACGGCACGGGACGACGTGCCGGCGGTGATTCTCAACGTTGGGACAGTTGACAATTCTGGATGGCATGAGATGTTTTCCTAAGCGGAGCAGTCTCCCGCACCGTCCACATTGGTGAAGCCTTCGGGGCAAGTACACTTTTAAGACGTCGGCCCTCTTTCGAGCGCGCCGTTGGGTTGAGTGGACCGACCCGCACCAGGCGCCTTTGGGAGACGATCATGAGGCTGTACTTTCCGAATTCCACCCGACCGAAGAAAGCTGCCAAGCATATTGGAGGCGAGCTTGGATTGGCGCTATCCGCTGCGCAGAACGGCCTTGCCCGCGCATGCGGCTATCGCGACTGGCACGAGTTCAACCGAAGCTTCGGCACAGATACCCCTAGCGCGCTTGATCAAGAACTGGAGGATCATGCGTTTGTCGAGCGCCAGTCCGACCTCAGCCTTGCATTGGGACGCGAGCTCGGCGTGCAGGATGGGGACGCCCAGTACGCGCTCTCGGCTGCGCGACTGACCGGTGATAGACCTCTCCTCCTCAACGATCAGATCGCCATCCGCATGAGCTGCTGGCGCAAATCAGTGCTACCAGTGGTCGGTGCCCGGCAGCGTGGCGCGATGGGCAAACTCAAGACTCGTGGTCGCAATGGCGAACCGGTCATTCTCCTCGATTTTGGACAGCCAACACAGGTGATTTCTCATCAGGAGGTCACGACCATCGCGGATTTTGAATACGTGGCCCCGCGAACTTCACTACCCCTTTTTCTGCCTATGCGCCTGTACCTGCCCTATGGCTACTGGACAGAGCCGGATGGCTCGGAAGTGTTCTTCTCGCGCGACTACAAGCCCGTGTGGCGTTTGCGGAAGGACGGCTCGGTCGAGCGGCTCGAACCCTGGCTCTGGATCAAGGTCAAGGAGGAAAAGCATCTGTGGGACGATGCTCGAACGCCTTGGCATTCAGCAAGTCTGAAGGACTCGCTCGACGAGCGTCTGGCGGGTTGGGGATTGCCGGCACTCCCGATTTTGGCGGATGCGCTTCCCCTCCTCATCCATGAGACGGCACATCGGCTCGACCGATCGCTCAGCGATGGAATAGCATTGCTGGAACGAGCGCGAAAACCCACCCCGGTGGCAGCTTCATGATCGGGGGTGCGCTCTTGAGACATCGAGAAATGCATCGGGCTATACTGTTGATTCTATGAGACGATTAATTAGTTTGGTGTGTTTGAGCCGACGACCCCTCACAACAGATCCTGTTATTTAGATACAATTTGGCCATGCGGCTATTTGACTACTTCGCCGTGCTACAATCAGCTTCCTTTGATTTCCAGGGGGTTCCGGCGACTATCGGCGAATCCACACGACATGGATGCGATATGGCTTATGAACTCCCAGAGCTGCTTGACGAACCTCGAAATCTTTTGGCGCCGTCTCTGATTGGCTTCCTGAAAATACGGGACAAAGGGGAGATCGTGGACTATCCCAACAGCTTGGGGTCCGGAACATTCGTGAGATTGCCCGGCGATATTTATGGCGTCCTCACTGCCGCACATGTCCTCGACGGACTTCCGGAAGACACCCCGATCGGAGTTATGATTTTCACCAGGCTGGAGGCTGGCCGGCAACTCAAGATCGAAGTCGACCGGCGCCAGAAAGTCTTCGCTCCTGGCTGGACCGGGGAAGGACTGCCCGATCTTGGCTTCCTCAGATTGGACGACTTTCGCGTCAGAGACCTAAAGGCGTTGGGGTGCGTATTCTACGACCTCGAAAAGGACCGCTCGCTCGCTGCGGCCGTCCACGAACCAGACATCGTCTGGCGACCTTTTGTTGTCGGTATCGTAGCTGAATCGAAGGCTGAATCTCGTTGGGAAAGTGGCCACGCTAAGACAGTTTATACAGCGCTGTTCGGTTCGTGTGAGATCAGACGCTCTTATGACCACGACGGCTGTGAGTTGGTGGCTGTCGAAGTCCAATTTGAGGGACCAGCAGGACCACCGAGTTCATATGGCGGGATAAGCGGCGGCGCTCTTTGGGCGATAGCGGAATTCCAGACCAATCGAAAGCCACATCAGCGCGTATTTCTTGGCGTCGCGTATTACGAGGAACGGAATGAGGCGGGTATGCTAGAGATCATCTGTCATACGCTTTCCGACGTGGTGAAGGTTCTTCTGCCCAAAGTCCAAGCCCACTTTGGCATCCGGGCAGGCTAACTGTGCTTACCGGCGCCTGGTTGTCACACATCCCGCCAGACTACACGGCGCTCCCACCGGATTTCGACCAGGCGCCGAAAGCGAAATGCACTACAGTTCTTGCCCGACCGGATGGAAGAATTCGGCGTTCATTGATTCCTTGTTCTTGCATTTCTCGCAGCGGACTTTTGCTCGGACCTGGTAGATAGTGACATTCCCGATGACTTCGCGAAGCTCCAGCGGGCTAGCGTTTGACGTTGCGGTGGCCGCATCGGACGCGGGCCGCCTGCCCTGCGGCAATGGGCGGCCGAGATGGTCGACGGGTGATTGGGCCAGTGCGCTCAACCAGATAATTTTTTTGCGAATTGGGCAGTAGTTTCCCTGACGGGTTACTCGGTCTCACATCGAGCCTTGGTCATCTTGATCGATAGCTGCTTCGATCTCCTCGAGTAGCTCTTTGAACGTGACCGCCTGGGAACTTTCGTCAATCCGGAATTCAGGATGCGACAGGAACTCGTTGGCAGCACTTTTGATCAGAACTGACGATATGCGCCTCGCAAGGCCCTCATCAGCAGGAAGGTAGCGCGGCACGATCCGTTTTTCGCTCTCGCTGCCGCGCAAAGTCACGAAGCATGCCGTCGGCGTCAGCGGCACGATCACGCGGAGACCATCGCCCAGGTCCGCCCGCGCACCAAAAACATCTGGCAGCACAAACAAAGGCGACCGAGTTCTGACGAGCGCCCACCGGCTCCACATTACGGGATGTGCGAGCAAATTGTAGAACTCATTGTTTTGGTAAATTGCTTCATAGGCTTTCGAGGCCATCTCGAGATCGCCGGCGAAACCATGCTCTGCCAACGTGGGGGCAATATCGACGCGGACTGCGTCGATGAAATATGGGTTTCTGAGCATCTGTATCACAAGGAATCCAACCAGCGACTCACGCTGCGGCCCATTCAGCGGCCTTGTATCCAAAAGCATCTGAACCGGTTCTTTCGCATCCCCCTCAATCAGAGAAAAATAGGCCTCAAGCCGGTCGCTATAAAGCTTTTGCCTAAACCCCCATTCACCAAAACCACGAGGTGCGGATTTCCAGCCGTCGTTGGTGCGCCGCCAACGCAGAACTTTGCCGCCAACAGCCCAATGATCGCGAATGAACCAGCGCGGGATGAAGTGGTTTTTGCCCACCGGTTTGACAGAGAGCTTGGGCCTGGGTGGATTGGCGTCCTTTTCCATGGCCTTCTGCGATTTCGGCTTCCAACGCATCTCCATGGATCTCTTCCAGATGTGTTCGTATGCCAGTTTCGCAGTCGCAGTGATCATCGCTGCACCTGCCGGTCCCAAGCAGTCCTGGCGTTCCCGTTCTGGATCGACAAAAGCCAGCGCTTGACCAGTCGCGATTCGTTTCTCAACGATCCTCTCACCCAGCCAGAGCTGCAACCGCGCGAGCTCAAGCACCATCTCCTCGCGGATATTGATGTGCAGCAGAGACTGATCGTGCTCGCCAAAGGTGAGCATCTCGCCAACAATCCGATGGACGACCTCATCCCAAACATGAGCCAGAGGATCGATTACGGCGACACTGAGATCGGGAAGAAGCTTCTGTGCAGCAGCTCGCGTCGCCGGACGATTCGACTTTCGAAACGCAACGCGCGATGCCGTGCTGTGATCTCTCTCGGAATTCATTCCGGGGCGCCGCTCATTGTAGCAAGATAACTCCCCACCCATCGCTGCAGCGGGCTTCTCCCAAGAAGGGCGACAGCAGGAACGTTAGCCCCCACCGAACCGCTATCCCCACAATAACTGGATGCCTCCACATGCCCAAGGATTCCACACCTTGGACAAACAGACCATCCGACTCGACTTCCTGAGAGACTCCGCGCATTTTCTCGACACCGAATCGAGGACGATATGGCCGACGAGAAGAAGGATCCACCGCCAGAGCGCGAGCCACCGCCGCCGCCCCCGCCGGATTGGGGCGGCAAGAAAAGCGAAACGGATCCTCTCAAATACCGTTGAAAATCATACCGATGGCGCCAATCGCAATTCCTGCGATTGGCGCCACGATTCCCAATCGCTTAGCCCAGGCAAGTGCACTCGCGCCCCGTTTGTTTGTAGCCCGATTCATATCCTGTACAGCTTTTGTCTGCTGAAGGTAGGCACGAAGGGCTTCCGCTTCCGTCACAAGTTCGCCGGTCGTCCACTGCCAGAACTCAGCCGCTCTTCCTGGCAGCCCAATGTCAGATGGAACCATCGCTCGAAGGCAAAACCAACACGCAACTGCGAGTATAATTGCAATTATTGCGGTCGGTGGGCCTGCGAAGTGTAAGATCGGGTCTCTGCTGAGGATTCCCGATGTTGCAGCGACGGCCGTTGCCACCCCAACTGTGACGTAGACTCGAAACAGTGCCATGGCTTGCCGGTCTGTGAAAATGATCAGGTTGATCAATGCAGCATCTCGAGCTCGAGCATCATCCAAGATTGTTTTTAGATCTGCCTTCATCGAACTCTCCAGGGCCTCGGGCGACATTGTGGTGGTATTCGCTTCTGTAGCAAGGGGGCGGCGCGGCCCCGGCCGCCTCCCTGGCAGCACGCCGTTGATGCTTGCCTCGATTGGCCAAATAACGAAGCCGGATTTGGTAGTTCGATGGGCGTGGGGAAAGGCGGTAGCGCGCTAGCGCTACCACCATCCAGTACACCAATCTCATGAGCGGACGCATCCGATCCGCCCCGAAAGGCACTCCCAAGATGGCGGCGGCCTCTATCCGTTCTCGAGATCGACAGACCCGCCCCAGGCACTGAGGCTTGCCCCAGCCTGCGGTTTCAGCAATCCTGCTACGATGCGATATTCACCTCGTGCATTTGTGCTGGCGCTGGCAAAAGGGCGGTTGGCTCAAAACCCTTCCGCCACAGTGGAGGATTGGAAACCGCTGTCGGCTGCTACAGGCTCTACAACAGCCCCCCAGGTATACTACTCGCCGGAGGAGTTGGAGCGACAGCACGAGAACACGAGACGGGCAACCGAACTCGCCACCACCTACATCGCCGCTGAGTTCCAAAAAGCAAAAGGGCGCAGAGAACGGCGCAGCAGCAGACAATGACCCGCCTGTCCTTTGCAGAGGAGCTTGAAAGCGCCGCGGATCGCATAGCGGACATGTCGCGGCCGGATTTGCAGATCATCCTTCGTCGCGCGGCTTTGATGCTCAGGAATGTTGCCGGCGTTTCTCTGGAGCCGGCGACTGAGGATGCACTCAACGACCTGGCTGCCGAGATGAAAGTGGGCCGATCCGACCTCATACAGATTGTCTTGCGCGAGTGGCTGGAGACGAACGCCTATCTCCCGGTGCGTACCATCGACGAGGAGAGCGAAACCGACGGGAGCGCATAGTGGCGACGACGCCGTCCTCATTCGTCTTTCCAGACGACGTGCCGCTCCCTCGTTGATCTTCGCGCCGGCGACCGTCGGCGCTCCAAGGAAGAACGGCGTATAAACCGCAGTCCTGCGCACGTCCGCAACAGGGACATTGTCGCGCGCAGGACGGAGGAAATTCGCCCCCGGCGCGGGCGGTAAGCAGGACAGCCGCAGGAGCGTCAGCATAGCGCCGGCCGCAGGACGGGACGCGGGACCGACTGTCCCCGTCCGCGGCGGTCCGCATGACTTTGCGTCCCGATGGAAGCCGACCAGCAGTGATCCCGCGCAGTTCCGGTCCTCGGCAGTCAAGCCGCGGATCGACAACGATGCTACCGGCTTGCCAGCACCAGCCCGAGTTGGCCTGGAAGAAATCGATGAGGCCTTGCTTCCCTTCAACTCCCTCAATTGCGTGGCAGCTTGTGAATTTCAAGCCGGACAGGCCCGCCCCTGTCACAACTGGTGCAAAAAAGCGCGCGTTCGACAGAACTGAACAGAGCGCCTTTGCCATAGCGTTTGATGAGGCCGGCAGGCTTTACCGTTGCATGGTGCGAACAGGATCTGCACCAGGCCCGCACCACATGCCATTCGCGAAGGTCTCCGAGGGCGACATCGAGGCCGGCGTGAACACTACCGTCGATGATGGTCTGTGGCGGGATCTTCACCTCGCCTGGCGTCAGGATCTTCTCCATCACATGCCGGCTGTTGTAGTGGATCAGCAACATGCCAGGCCGGCGCCGGATGGCGGCCTGCCAGGCAGCCTGGCTCACCGTCGAATCGGGGGAGCGCGAAATGGTTTCTGACAGAGCCTGCTCCTGGCGATCCCAGACCTCGATCCGAAAATTGTCTTCCGCTGTTTTCGCCATAGCTTCGCCGGCCAGCGCGATTGACGCCGAGCCATGGTCCTTTGCTGCTCAAGATCACGCTGAAATAAGGAACATATTCCTTTCTCGTCAAGGGGCGCACTTGACTCTTTGTTCTCTTTTTGTTCACACTAACAGAGATAGGCCATAAGAGGCGAACCATGGAACTTCGCTTGAACATCGAGAACGCAACACCCGAAGAGCTCGCACGCGGCATCGCCGCAGCCGAAGCCGTGTTTGCACGCGCCGGCATTACGGCTTTGCAGGGCGCGGAAGGACTGTTTGCGTTGGAAGGGTGGGATATCAATGGCTTTCCCGAAGACGACAAGCGTACCGAAGACGAGGACCGGGCCGCCACGGTCTGGCTGGAGGCCGACGAGGCTGCGACGACTGCTTGTTGTGCGGGCTGGCCGGAGGACAAAATTCCGCGTCATCAGGTCATGGAACTGATCAACGTTCCCCGCACGAAGTTGCAGGCCGAGGCGCTTCCGGACACTTGGCCGGCGCGCAAACAGCTCTATCCTGACGTCGTCAAACGGCTGGAGGTTACAGCTGGCCCAGACCGCCAGATCGATTTCGACATTGCCTTCGTTCTGGGTTGGTGCCCGAGCGACCGACGCTGGATCGGGTTGAGCCGCTTTCGGAAAAGGGAGACCGTATCCCCTTCTTCACCAGCGACCTTGCCCAGGTCGAAGAGATGGCTCGCAAGGCGCTCAAGGACTGGACAATCGAGATCGACCGGGATCCCTGCGATGCCCACGTTTTCGACCCGGCGGCCAGTGATGACGATGATGAATTGCGCATGGCGGCATGGCGTGATTTCGACGGCTCCCTGCATATGGAAAAGCCACCGGCAAATCCTGCAATCGCGCTGACGCTGGCCATGATGCGCGGCCAGTCGATGCATTTCGAATAGTGGTCAAACGCCGTCGGGGCGCACCAACGCCATCGGTCATCGACCGCGACTGGCCGCACCAGGTTGCGCTGCCGGATGACCTCTGTACCGACAGGAACTTCACCGTGATCGCAACGTTCTGTCGGGATCGAGGGCTAAAGCACCAGACGCGGCAGGTGCAGGCGATATGGCCGAACGGCAAATATGAAACCTATCGGGTCCATTGCTTCAGCGATGCCGCATCCGCAGCGCCGTTCCTTGATCACTTCGAGGGCTTGATGTTCGATCCGAGGCGGGATCGGGAAAATGGCAAGGTGCGGGGCGTCTGGCGCCGCACGGGCGAATACGCGCCGGTTCTCGATCTCGGTCCGCTCAGCGTGCCGAAGATCCTGCGCAGCTAAGTCACGGGCTTTCGGGGCGAACTGTCTCCACCGAGAGCGATCCGGCTGGAAGCGGCCGCAAAAGCTCGGCCTCAGGCTTTGTCAGATTAATCCAGGCCGCCCAATCCTCGGGCTGAAGCACGACCACCTGCCGATTGTGATATGGCGCGACATCCGGCCCGGGATCGGTCGTCAGCATGGTGAAGGTCGGTGGCTTGTTGCCGACAGCTTCGCGCCAAAGCCCCGCGACGGCCATGAATGGAGAGCCGTTGAGCGTGAAGCGATGTTTAGCTTTCGGATATTTCTTGCCTGTGAACTCGAAGAACGCGGACGCAGGAACGAGGCAGCGCTTGCTGTTTCCGAACTGCCGGCCTTCGGAGCGAAAGTTGAAGACCGGCCCACCTTTGGGTCCGGTCGGCGGAAATCCGAACGTCATCGATGCCAGTTCGATCGTGTCGTCTCCAGCACGCATGATCGGCGCTGGGTCGTTGATGCGGACGTCATCCGCCTGTGGCAGATCGAGTTCGGTCTGGTGGCTGGGGATTTTGAGCGCCAGCGACGCCATCATCCGGCAATATTCAGCCCAGAGGACATGCTGTTCATAGTCGTTGCACATGGGAGGCTCCGGAACTGGGCGACTTGTTCAGAGTAGGGCAATCGAGGCCACGATGAAAAGCGGATCGGCGCTCAACCAAACGGATCCCGCTCAACGAGGATGTCTGCCTCCTTTGCGGCCTCGACAAAGGCTTTGCGTGCATCACAGGTTTCTTTCAGACCCTCAAGCACGCCAAGGCAGGCTTTGCGGGCAGCGACATGTTTTTTGTCGGTCACCGCCGGCCATCGGTTCAGCAAGATGTCCGCTGCCTGGGCTACTCGGTCCACGGTATAGACCATGTTCCTCGACCTGCCGAGCGCCACATGTACAGGCCTTTCAAATCGCTGATCTTGCACGCAACCTCCTGAGCGCGACCCCAACTCAATTCGCGATCAGGAGATAGGTTCCTGTTCTGGGCCGAAGCCAACGTAGTATGGCGCGATACAATGCGACTGATCGCGCTGGCCGCTCTCCGCCGTTTCCTGCGGCGCGCACAAGACGGGCCGACTGGTCAATTGCTGACGGATTGTCTACCAGCATCCCTATTGGAGGGGGGCTGCCATGCGATGGGACGACAAGAAGACGCCGGCGCTGTGGGGATTGTTCTATCAACTCGGTTCGGGTGTCCCCCGCGGAAAGGGGCGCAGGATCACTGTCTTCGAGAAGGAGCCCATTTCCACCGGGCTCGTTCACGACGCAATCGACGAACTTCGCGCCGAGGAGAACGTCAGGCTCGCAACGGCCGATCACCTTGCGGCTATCGCAGCCCTCGTCGGGAGACCATCCGACAAGGGCGACGCTGCGACCCCCGGACTTATGAGCGGGCTGCAGGACGTAGTAGACCAACGCTGGGACCTCGCGCGCGAGCTTGCGGCTGTCTCCCTGGCATACGGGCAGCGTCGACGACAGGTCATGCTGGCGCTCCCGCGGCTGGTAGCCTCACCGGAGATGCTCGATGCGATCTGCGACGCTCTTGAGAACGACGATCTCACGTATCTGGGCCACGATCTTGACTACGGGTCGCTTTCGGTGCCGACACGCGATCAGATCCGGCGCTTGCTCTCACTCGCCCACAAGGAAACCGGTGGCGATCTCGCAGCAGTCGCCATGCGTTCGATGAGCCACCTCCAAGGCTGGTCCTCCTGGTTGAAGCTCTTCGGTATTCTCTTCATCCATCCAGAGCTCGCCGAACCAAGACGAGCGATCAAGCCCCACTATGACATAGACGGACATCATTGGCATCGGCAGCAGGCGGTGTCGCAGAAGGCGATGTCGGAGCTGTGGGACGCACTGACCTCCGACCCACGGGTGCAGGATGTTGCCCGAATGGTGCAGGACCTGGATGGCGTGCTGAGGAACGCCCCGCCAGATCTGCGAACGGTCTATTCGAACGACATGCTCTCGCTGACAGGGAACGACAGCGACCTGCGCAAGGCCGCGATCGAAGCGTTGCTATGGTTCGGAAGGGGGCGGACCGGCGACTTCGCCCTCTACACCGCCATGGAGATAGTACGCTCGGACGATGTTGCGCTTATGCAGGAACTGACGAACCATCCCGATCGCGAAACGCAGTACCGCGCCAAGCAGGTCGCGCTGGCCAATGATCAGGAATTTGGCGAGGGGCGCGCATGGCCAAGGCCGAAACGGATCGGGGTCGCCGATCGCCTCTATAGCCTGACCCTTGCGCAGGACGACCGAGCGCAGAATGGGCGCACCTGGTTGGGCGACAGCCTGCTGGAGAGCATGATCGAGCGGACTGTCCTGGATCTGGAGACGCAGGTCGCCAATGAATATCCGCTTCATCACGGTGTCGGAGAAGAGAAGCTGATGGAGCGCTTCTTTACCATGCTGTCGGATCGGTTCGAGGCTCTCGATCTGGCGTTCCTGGACACAGCCAGAGCCCTGGGCAGCGGACGACGAACGAGCGTCCGGATGCAGTATCGCTCGATCGACAAGTCGGAGGAGGGCAAGGCGGGCATAGCCAGACCCGGCCAAGAGGGGCCGTCAAAGACTTTCGCGGCGGATCTATGCCTGATCATCGATCCGTACGTGAACGGAAGACCGCTGGGACGCCGGGCCACGCTTGTGCAGGCCAAGCGCCTCTATCCCCGCGATCGAGCCGATGCGTCCAAGGGCTGGAACCACTCGTATCAGTTGGATACACAACAGACCACCGACCTCGTCCGTCAGACCAGTTCGTCGATCTTCCTCTTTCAGGGCCCGGGACTCGCCGGCCGCGGGCTGCCCGTGCTGCCCGCCCAATTGGTAAGCGACCTGGCTAACAACCAGAGCGCCACAGGAAACGTGCTCGCCGCGGATGCCGTCGGCACCGCGTCGCGATCGTTCGCGGACTGGTTCACCTACGACCTGCTGGCACTGCGTGTCGGCGACCCGTACGGGCCTCTCGTCGCCAAGGCTGAAAAGTCCTCGGGGTCCATGCCCTACGACCTTTTCCGTTACGGCGCCGTGGAAGTGCAGGTGATGGTGGACGAACCGATCAAGGGCGGTGACATCGAATCATAGGCGATGCAGATAGCGCCGGAGGCGGGCCGATGAACAATCCTGGCAACGGAGCCAGGCGGCGACCGCAGCTGCGCGGACCTGCTCAGCGTGCCAGCGCCGCGTGTCACTGCCTCTAATTCACACGTTTATTTGGAGCATGGGTATGGTCGGTGAGATCGATTTGGTGAATGTCGGCGCGGCGTCTGGAAGGTTCTTTCGGCTCTACCACGCGCACTGTGTTTCACCGAATCCTGATACGCTGTTTTCGTTGCTTGAGGCCGGACACAGTCTGAACGATCGGCTGAAGGTTGGAATAGACCTCGATTTCTTCGACGTTCCGGAATTTACGGCCCTGAAGTGCCTTAGGAACTTCTTCCATCATCAACAGGAATTGCGGCACGTCATCAGGCTCATTCCGATCGGGAACTACCCGATCGTGACGGATTTGATGACTTTGTGCCTCGTCCCGCGCGATATCGTCACCGCGGCGATTGAAGAGACACGAGGACGGCGCCAGGAAGAGACGCGGCAAGCCTGTCATGACGTGTTCCACTGGTATGGCACGGTCGTGAACATCAACCCGTCCCTGTTCAACTTCGTAGTCCTGGCTTACGAGCGCCTGAAAAATCGAGGTGTCCCACTAGCGGGAGAAGCGGTTGAAGAATTCGAGGTCAGTTACCGCCATGAAGAAGAGAATGGCCTTCCGCACCTGGTCGGCGGAAGGCTGGCGACGCTGGCTGGAGACATCAACCAACTCCTGAGTGACATTATGAACACAAAAGGGTTCTAACGGCTCGATGACGGTCGCGCTGAGCGAACGGCTCGAGTTTCACTTGCGGCCGCCAAACCGCCCAGTGAGCGGACTGGCCAGGATTCGGCTAGCCACTTCGATATGGAGAGGCGCCGCCGTTCCGACTCCGCGACAGGCGGCCTCCTTAGAGGCACTCTTTACTTCCAGTCCTCGCCCCAGATCATCACCGTGTGACCAGGCGAGACCTCGCGATACTGACGCGCGGGCGGGGGGCCTGATCCCGCTCTTGATCTCGTCATTCGCGACCGGGCGTTTCTGCAGGCGCCGGGCCGGATCGGCAATGGGCACCGCGGCCAGCAGCCGTTTGGTGTACGGATGCTGCGGGTTCTGGAAGATAGCCTCGCGAGGTCCGGTCTCCTGCAACGCGGTGGCTGACACGTTCGACCACAGTCATGTCGTGCGATATGAACAGATAGGCAAGGCCCATCTCCGCTTGCAGGTCGAGCATGAGATTGACCACCTGGGCCTTGACCGACACGTCGAGCGCCGACACGGCCTCGTCCGCTACGATCAGCTCGGTTCGAGTACGAGCGCGCGCGCACTGCAGATGCGCTGGCGCTGGCCACCGGAGAACTCGTGCGGATAGCGCCTGGACATCTCCGGCTCCGGGCCCACGCGGCACAGCACCTCAGTCGTGCCCGCTTCGTGCGCGGCGTAGCCAGGAGCTGGCTGGTCTCTGCCCGGCTATGAATCGGATGCGCCTTGGCACAGCATTGTAATCGGTCAGCGAGGCCGTTCCGACAACCAGATCCCACCGGCCGTTTGTCGTGTGAGTTGTCGAGACTTCAGGGAGATCGTTCGTTCGTTTGTATGCAGTAATTCACTATTTATGTAAATTATCGATGGTAAGGCAATGGACATTGCCGCAGGGCGGGTGTTACCCTATACTCCTAAGTTCGCACTTTCTGCTAAGTGGTGCATATGAAACAAAACACCGCTCGCCTTCCGCAAGGTCGCGCACAATTGGTTCGCGTCATATCCACAGCGGGCGACGTGATCCACGTGGATGACGTTGCCGGCGCATTGCAACTCGACCGCACGGCCGCCGCCCAGCGCCTTTCGCGTTGGACCGAGCAGGGTTGGCTGAGGCGGGTTGGCCGGGGCGCCTACGTTGCAGCGTCAATCGATACCATGGGGTCCGACCGCGTCCTTGACGATCCTTGGGTTCTCGTCCCCGCGCTCTTTGCCCCAGCCTATATCGGCGGACGCACGGCAGCCGAGCATTGGGATCTAACTGAGCAAATCTTCAAGGACGTCCTCGTGATGACGGCACAGGCCCTGCGCCAGAAACGCCAAGAGCGACACGGGATGCTGTTCTCGTTGAAGCACATCGATGAACGGAAGCTCTTTGGCACGAAGAACGTCTGGCGCCATCAGACCCGCGTGCCCGTGTCCGATGTGCACCGCACGGTCGTCGACATGCTGGATGACCCTGCGATCGGCGGCGGCATTCAGCATGTAGCCGATTGCGTTGCCGCCTACATGCGACGCGGTGATCGTGACGATGAGAAGCTCATCGAATACGCGATGCGTCTTGGCAACGGCGCCGTCTTTAAACGCCTCGGGTTTCTCGCCGAGCGCTTGCCCAACGGTGCTGACCTTGCCCGCCTTTGCGAGAACCATCTCAGCGGCGGCCATGCGAAGCTCGATCCAGCCCAGGACGGCCCGCGCGTCGAGACAAAGTGGCGGCTGCGCGTACCCCAGCGATGGGCTCGCGAGGGAACCACATGATCGACAAGCGCGAAATCCTCACAATCTCCCAGCAGACATCCCTCACCCCACACGTCGTGGAGAAGGACTATGTCCTCGGTTGGATGCTCGCGGGCATCTATGGGCATGAGGATCTTGCGGAGAACTGGGTCTTTAAGGGTGGCACTTGCCTGAAGAAATGCTTCTTCGAGACCTACCGATTTTCCGAAGACTTGGATTTCACGCTTATCAAACCGGAGCACCTTGACGCCGATTTCTTAAAGAACGCATTCTCTGAAATCGGTGAGTGGATTTACGAGCAGACAGGCATCGAGATTCCATCCGACAAGCAGGAATTCGAGATCTATGAGAACCCGAGGGGACAGATTTCGTGCCAAGGCAAAATCAGCTACAAGGGTCCTGTTTCGTCGACCCATGCGCTTCCGCGGATCAAACTTGACCTGACAGCGGACGAGCGTGTCGTTCTCCCACCCGTTCGCGTCCAGATTTTCCATCCATACAGCGACGCTCCAGAAGACGGCATTGAGGTCCTGGCTTACGATTACATCGAAGCGTTCGCAGAAAAGTTCCGGGCACTCGCCGAACGGACCCGCCCACGCGATCTCTATGACGTCGTACACCTGTACCGAAACGCTGAGGCACGTCCAGATCCGAAGCGCTTCATGGACGTTCTGCGCGCCAAGTGCGTGTTCAAGGGCATCGGTATCCCCCGCATAGCTGACCTTGAGCAGCATCGCGCTGACCTTGAGGCTGGCTGGATTCACATGCTGGAACACCAGCTTCCCGCGCTTCTGCCAGTTGCGACTTTCTGGGACGCGCTGCCAGAAATCTTCGCCTGGCTCGAGGGCAACATCGCACGACCCCTCGCAGCGATGCCTATCGGCGCCGGCGACACGCTGATCCGCGAACGCATCATAGCTTTTCCCACGGGCGGCCCGGGCCAGAACTTCGTCGAGACGATCCGCTTCGCTGCGGCCAATCGGCTTCTTGTGGAAATCGACTACCGCGACAAACAGGGCAACCGCTCAACGCGCGCGATCGAAGCCTACTCCCTACGTCGGTCGCAATCAGGGGACGTGCTGCTCATGGCAGTACGCGCGGACAACGGACAGTCGCGCAGTTATCTCGTCGATAGCATCCTTGGGGTCAAAGCTACCCAGACATCATTCTCGCCGCGATACCCCATCGAACTCACGCCATCTGGCCCCCAGGGTGTCCCGCAGACGAAGTACTCTGGTTCAGGAGGAGGGTTCGGCTTGCGCCGTGCGCCGGTTATTCGGCGTTCGCAAGCCCGGAGCGCGACGCGTAGCACAGGCTTCGCGGGGCTAAGCGGCCCAACCTACGTCTTTAAGTGTTCGGTCTGCGGAAAGACCTTCAATAAAAAGAGCTATGACGCAACGTTGAACAAGCACAAGAACAACCGCACTGGCTACGAATGCTATGGCACGTTCGGAATTTACGTGAGAACGAAATACTAGCGAGGCACCGCCGAATGGTTGATGAAAACCAACGCGGGGGAATGGACGAGACGGGTCAGTGGTGGTGACGCCGGATCAGCAACTCATCGATGCCCTGACCGCCCTGTGGCGCATTCCGCGGCCAGGCCCGGATAAACTGCTGTCGGCACCGGCCTTCGTCGCACTGAGTGAACTCTGCGACCAGCGCTATGGTCGCGGCAAGGCCACCTTTGCGCTGAGCAGCGCGCTCAGGTCACTCGGCATGCCATGCGGGCTGCCGCGCGACCAATCGGGACTTGCGCTTGACGTGCCGACGGCCGCGGCCACACTCGACGCAGCTTACACGCGTGTGATGACGGTGCGTCGATACATCTGCCCGCTCGATCTGGCCGACGATTTGCCACAGATGACATTCGGCGGCGTGCGAGTTGGTCGGTTCAGTGCCGAAGAATTGGAGAGATTTTTCGATGCGCCGAGGCTCGCGCGCAACTTCCCAGCACAGCCGCTCGAATCCAACCGCCTTTCTAATTTCCATTGGCTGGTGGTTGAGGAAGCAGTGGAGGTTGATCCGAGACCCGAGGCGCGCGGGACCCCATTTCTGTTCGTGGACATGCGCCGGGACTACGGTGAGATCGAACCCCATCTGGGTCGGTTTCCTCCGGCCGTCGAAGGTGCACTGTTTTTCTTGCTGCTGGCCAGGTGGGAGGAGTGGTCGACGATGCAGGAGGTGGACTGGCGCGGCTTTCGCGTGCCGTGGATCTACACCCTTGATGAAGACCTTTTCATCCGGCCCGCGCGGCCACCCAGCCCAGACAGCCTTACGCTGGAGCCGTGGATGGTTCAGAACCATTGGGGTGAAGAGATCGAGATGGAGCGGCCGAGCACGCTGCCGCTCGATGACCGTGCCAAGACCGAGTTGCAACTCTTCACTGACTCATCTTGGACCGAGTTGCAGGCGGCGCGTGCAACGCCACTCTTTGAGACGCCGATAGTGCATTTTCTTGTCCGGGCCTTCCTCGCGGACGGTATCGATGAAGTAATGGCTCATATGACCGCGATCGAGGCGGCGCTTGGTCTGGAAAGCGACCACAGGCGCCAACTGCGGCCCAAGCCTGACCCGCATCCAAGAACCTCGCCGACCGAACGTGTCGCAGCCCGGATCGGTGCGGCGCTCACTGATGCCAAGGCAGTACAGGACTATAAGGGTCTGTTTGAACTGCGAAGCGCATTCGTCCACGGCCGGTCCGGACTACAGCCAATCTCAACCCCACAGCGCATCCTGGCGCGCAATTTGGCGCGACGCGCGGCGGGGGCATTGGTCGTACTGGCTGCGCAACCAGGTCGCTTGCGGGCGGCCGTGTTGGCCGACCTTCTCGATCAAGGCATTGTCTATCTATAGAACGGGTCCGCATCCACGATGTCGGTAGCCGGCCGCCGGCTATTTCCGCAATTGAAAGCCTCGTCCCGCATCAGTTTCTCAATGTAGCGCGCCACTCAACTGGCGGCATCGTCCAGAAAAATGCCCCCTGTGGGCGAATCGCGAGCGGGTGCTAGTTTCCGGCCAAAACCGAGTTGAGCATGGCGGCCAGGCGCAGGCCGCCAATGGCAAGTTGCCCGTCGAGCCGGTCCTTCACCGCAGCTTGGTACGTCTCGTCGATGACGATAAACCCGTCGGCGTTCGCGGCAGGCAACTCCTGATAGAGCTTCTGTCCGACCTGGTGGCACTGATTGACCCACTGCTCGGCGAACCCTTCGCCATACGAGACATCGGTGATGCCGGGCACCAGGGTCCTGTCGATTTCTGCAGCATAGCTGCCCCAAGAGAAGGCACGCGTATCGATCAAGCTGTCGTCCCAAACCGCGTGAAGGTTGGTGTCCGGCACCGGTCGCAGCTTGCCGTCTGGCCGTTTGCCCTCGAAATCTACCTTCACCTTGTTTGCACCCACGTCGCCGTGACGCTCGGTACAGTGGAAGGGTTGTGTGGAATCCCCCACCAGATGCGCCAGCAGGAGCAGTGCCTGGCGGCGATCGGCGTCAGACTTCGTGCGGTCGGCGAGGATCTTTGCCTCATCAACGAGCGCCGTGACGAGGCATCCATTCGCGCCTTTGCAATCGACGGATGCATCATAGGCGTCGTGAGAGACGTCGATGTCCACGAAATGCCAGTCGTATGTGTGCTTGCCCTCATCCGTGAATTTGTAGTCGTCAGCCCAACTCGCCGTACCAGCCAGCGATTCCTTGCCGAGCAGCCTTTCCACCTCAAGATACACTGGATCATTGAGGTGACGGAGAGCGATCTCTGCAACGATCGAGTGCCCGCGATCGCCCCAGGCGAGGCAGTCCGTAGACGTCGCCAGCGTCAGCAGCGCAGCGAGAGCCAGCGTTTTCATTGATGTCTTCCTTCTCATTTTCACAAGCGGCGGTTCAGATCATCGAAGGCGAGACTGGACATCACATCAGCCCGTTGCGGCGCCCTCTATCCCGGGCCACTTCAGGACCGCGCCGATCTCGTCGATCTTGTAGGAAGTGAGGAATTTGCCCGGGGCAACGATCTCCATCGAATGTTCCGGCGTGAGCGCGACAGTGTTGCGGTTGCCAGACTCGCCGCCGCCCTCCTCCCAGGCGCTTTCCCAGAGCACCGCCAAAAGATGTGTGCCATCCTTCATGACGTCGATGGTCGCAGCGCCGTAGTTATCCCACATCGCAATGAGCTGCTCCTTGGCGGTTCCGGCGCTGTCGAACGTGTTGACGAGCTCGTGCGGGGGCACCTTGTTAAAGGTATCCCGCATAAGCTTGACAGTTGCGAGCGCGGCGTCGCGGCCATTGGCAATATGCTCATTCGCGCCGACCGCGGGGGTTTTTGCGAGTCCCGCCAGAACAGCCTCCCGGTTTGCCATCAGCATGCCGTTCTCGTAGGCGTCATGGACCTTGTCGCCAAGCGCGAGCACTTGATCGGTTGTGGTGCCATTCTTGTGGTGGACGGTGTGATGCTGGGGCTGAGTTGGATCACCGTGGTGCCACGACGAGATGTGGAGGGGCTGGCAGGCGTCGGCGACATAGTGGGCGAGGACGCCCGCGGCGCAGACGAAACTGTCCATCTTATTGGCGCGGACGAAACCGACCATTTCGTCGAATATCTGCCAGACACGGAACGGGAGCAGCCCGCGATGCTCATAGCTGATCACTTCATTGGTCAGCGGGTCGCGGACGGAGGTGTAAAAATCGTCCCAGACCTTCGGATCGACATTCGCATCGCTCTGGCAAAGCTTCAGCAAATCCTGTTTGTCGGCTGGACGGACCTGGTCCATGTCGGCGAAATGATTGGGTCCTTCCCACTGGCGTGAATGGCCTTGGCGGCCATGCTTCCAAAAGAAATCGGGAACGTCGGCCATCGGTACGATGGCGTCGTCGGACATGCCTTTGAAATCGCCCGTGTGCAGAGTTTCGAGAGGGTGGCTGATGATGGAGATATTGTTCTTCATCAACGTCTTGAGCTTGGGCACGCGGCTGGACAGTGCGTTGGCGACGCTGCTCGCGATCGAGAAATGGCCAAGAGCCCCCCAAGTGTCTCGTTGATCGAGATTCCAGTCACGGATGATGTCCAGTTTGAGGTAGGCGCAAGCGGTGCTGAGCAGTGTTGCCAGGGCGTATGCGCGAACGCCATTCTGGCTGTCGGCGACGAGCCGGTCAGCGCCCCATTGGATGGCAATCGGGTGCAGGGTTTTGCTGTCGGCAGCGCGCTTCTTCTCGTCGCGCGGCCGCTCGAGGCTGCCTTCAAGCAGCCACAGCGTGCCGGAGTCTCCGGGGCGGGTGGCGAACGGGACAGCGGGTTCGCCGTCATGCGGCGTCCGCGGGCCGATCAGGAAATCGGCGACGGACTCGAAGCCGCCGCGCGACTTGTAGCGGTAGAAGAGTCCTTGGATTTCGCCAAGCATCCAGGTGCTCGCCGCGCCATAGCCGCGCACTTGCCGACCGACCAGGGCGAGCGGAAAAAGCTTGGAGGATAGATCTATCATCTGGCCCATGACTGAGCCGTCCTGCAGCCGGGCGGTCCAGCGATCAAGCTCGTCGACGCGGATGAGCCCGATGTCGGCGTTGACCACGGTCGATTCAGTCACCCAGCCCGGATAGATCGTCGAGAACGGAATCTGGCCAATCTGATCGGGACCTGAGGTCCCGACGCGCATCGCTCGACGGTCAATAACCGAATTGATGACGGTGCCGGCCGGGCCAGTGACGTGGCGGTTGGTGAGGGCGTAGGTGGTGTGGCCATCGCTCGCGAGGCAAGCGACAGTCGCGAGATAGCGTTCGCCCTGGACTACGACGGTGACCGGATTGCCGCTGCCGATGTTGTTGAGGGGATAGCGCAGTTGCGGCACTTCGACCGGGCGTTCGGCGACGCGCGGTGCCTCGATCACACATATCGGTATCTGACGGCCATCCGGCAGAAACACCGCCGCCGGCAACATGTCGCTCGGCTGGTAGGACTTGCCCTTGGCGAACTCGGTCTCGCTGACCCAGCCGGATACGAACACAAGGATCGCCGGCCACGAGTAGGGTCGGACCTCTGAATTGTCGAGCCGGCGCGAGAAGGTGCCCTTGATCTTCTTGGTGTCGTCAGGCCAACTGTCGCTGCTGCGGATGCGATAGTAGCCGAGGCACGTCGCCACCACGTTCGGATGCCGCATCAAATGGACGTGAAAAGCCTCACGGGCTTCAATAAGATCGTGCAAGGAAAGCGCCGCAAACGGATCGTCGCTGCGCTCCCAGTTTCTCTTCTCCGGCATGACGGCCTCCCCCAGGACCTTAAGTAAAGCGTGGTAGTATTATAGGCTGATACTTTGTCATACAGAACTGCCAATTTGATGATTTTTACCTCTTATTTTGCCGACTAAGAAGACGCCCGAAGCCGTGCGTGTGCAAAGCGGCCGGCCAGGTATGGAATATGACAGGCACCCTCACCCGCGCTACGCGTGCCTCTTGGCCGTTCTTGCCCGACGGATTGCCTATGCTTCTTGACCTTGCCTCTTTGACGTTTGACGCAACTGAAACTGCACATGACGAGGGTGGTGGCCTCAAAGGTCCAGCCGAATTCTGACTTCCCATCTCCGCCTGCTTCCTGGGCGAACTCCCAGAGCGGTCTTGAAACTTGCTGAAGCGGACGTCGTATTTGTGTCCGACTCCGGGAAAATTGACCATTGTCATGGCCCTTCCAAACCGAGCGCACAATTTGAATTGTGGATCACTACGAGACGCGGCTGGCAAAAAGTCAGCAAGAAATCCAGGTCAGAATTGCAAACCCAGCGTCATGCCAAGCTTCCTGTTCCTGCTGAACAGAACTTTGTCGATACCGTCATCGTAGGTGAGCGCCAAGGTCGTTTTCGACCCTGGGCGGATCGTTGCTTTACCCCCTTTGCAGGATTGTGAATGCTCATCATTCGCGCCAAGGTTATAGTCGACCTCTGCGTGAAAATTGCTGATCGGATCTGAGCGAGATATGCTCCAGAGATATTGATAGCTGGCCTGCAGTCCAATGCGACCGCAAAGCCAGTCCGGAACTGAGGTGTTATTTTCAAAAAGAATCGCGTTCGCCTGGATCGTTGTGCCGACAAGACCATATGTCGTCTTCGACGCGAAGTTGGTAAGTCCGGCATCGTCGACGCGCACCAAATCCACTTCTGGAATAATTCGCCAATATGGACTTAGCACCGCATCGAACTCGATATTCCTGCCTCCCAGATACAGAGAGTGAACGAACGGCTCGGCAACGGCTGTGACGCCATAAATACTCCCCCGGCCGCGGAAATCGGTCTGATAGTATGGTGTGATGCCGAGATTGTAGGCATCGAGCGCCCTATGCCCTGGAACGCGAAAAAGGCATCGAGCCCCACTTGTGCGGCTGAGCGCTCAGTTGAAGGCTTAGACGGATAGGCGATTTTTCCGGAGACATACGCAAATGGCCCAATACCGTAGTAGGCCAGCGCCCCGGAGCCGTCACCGCGAAACAGATAGCTGGAATAGCCCTGGACCTGAAGCGTGTTCGTCCCGGCGAGATAATCATCCGCCCACGAAATGGTCGCCCCTCCACCTAAGAAAGTGGCGCTATAGGGGTTCAGCATTGTCGAGAAATCTATGATACTTTTTCGGAGAAAGAAATTCTGTGCAGTGTTCGCGCCGCCCTTGGGTGACGACGGTGATTTCGCTTGCGTCGATCTCGCGTTGTCCGCAGGCTTTGCTTGCGTTTGCGCATTGGAGCCGGCTCCGGCCGACTCCAGCTCTGCAATCTTGGCCTTAAGTTGGGCGATTTCCTCCGATTGCCGCTGCTCCAACTCCGTTGCGCTGGCAATGCCAGGCCCAGCAATCGCGGCACCGAGACTGACGTACAACAAGTGCCTTCGACAAAACCCCATTGTCCCCTCCCCCAATCAATCGCTACTGCATGTGTTCTGATATGACGTCAGCCACCGGCCCCATGGTACGAAGGCCCGCCAGATCATTTCTGCGAAGCTTAAGTCCGGCCGCCTTGAACGCCGGCCAGTTGTTGAGATCCTTGTAGCGGGTATCGATACCCGCCGGCCCGGTGACTACCTGAGAAATCGGCATGTCATCGGTAATTGGGTGGCCTTCGCGATCAAAAAATGCTGTGAGTTCGTCTAATATTCTCTTGTGACTCAGGCGCCCGAGCAGAAGCATCGCTTCCGTATTTATTTTCAATGCCTTGGTATGCGCTCTTAAAGCACTGGCGTGGTCTTTCAGCGCTTCGGTTGGCAGATCTATATCCGAGCTATTCTTCCCGCCTGACTTTACCATCACAAGCTGCCCTCCCAATTCCCCTGGATTTAACAATGCCCTAGAAGAGATTGACTAGCAACATTACATACCATCAAAAAGAGCAATGCGTGCTTTCAGAAACTCGTTTGATTGAATAAGTCGTGAGGCCGCCGCCTGGGAACCTATTCTGCGCGGATGCCGTACACTGATGCCTCCGCTTTTTCACAAGACTGAGCATGCCTTGTTCCATCTATCCACGCGCTTCTTGTGCTGACCTACGGAAACAGGCCTTGCGAAACGTGGATTCTACGTGCGACGCCCTCAGCCCGCATTCGCGGTCCAGCGATCCGTGAAATTCTCGGAAAACAAGTTCACGCCGCGCAGGCGGCGCGCACGCCTGGCTTCTATCGATTGCGGATGACGCTCGGGGCCTTGGGAGTCGTGCTTAGATCCAACTCCAGTTCAGTCAGTCTCGAGGGCAACCAGACACCCACCGTGAATCCTCCATACGCCACGAACTTCAGTTGCGCGACCTTGCCGTCGAATGGCACGATCAGGTGGTCCGGATCAAACGTGTCATGAAGGAAGAACTCTGCGACTTCGCCGTTGGCCGGTCTGTCGCTGAATACCTTGAGCAGAACCTGAACCCAGGCCTTATTTTGCTTGACCGGTCCAAAAGTCGCGGTGAGCCGTGCCCCGTTCGCGCTCGCTTTGCCACCAAAGCGCGCTCGCAAAGGGTCGTCGGGGTAGGAAACCGGCCGATTGAGTGCAGGTGCACTCGACCGACCTGCGATCGGCCCGGCGATTTCCTCGATCGGCTGTCCCGTCTGAACAGCGTTGAGCGCCTTGTCGACGTCCGCCAGCGCCTGTCCGGCAGCTGAGCGAAGCGTGCGGGCGGAAACCTGCATGGTGTCGGCGACCTGTCTCGAAAGATCCCTGGGACTAGTGTTCTGGCTCGCAACCTGTATGGCGGTATTGGCGAGCGAACTGCTTTCCGCTGGTAGAAAGGCCAACAGATCCTGCCACCGTTCCGACCCCGAGCCACCCATCTTGATCAGCGCCGATGTGGAGACGACCAACCGGTCGAGGGTCTCGACGAGGCCGCCGCTGCTCACCGGTTGCGTCGTGGCTCCGGCCTTGGCTGCAGCGGGCCGCCAGACAAGCCATGGAGGAGCATTGACTGCACCTTGCTCGACGCCGCGAAAGCTGAAGCTTTCCGGGATTGCGCGAGGATTGCTGAAGCTCCCGTTGATCGCCCAACGCCAGCTGGCCTGCAGCACAGGTGGCGATTCCAGGACAGGCAGTTTCTCGCGGCTCCTCAGGTCCTCAGCGCACCGGCGACGCATAACGAGGAAGTCGACCGGCCATCCCTTGCGCGCGCGCCGGATGACCAGCCGCTGCGCACGCCGCAGCCAGTCAGCCTGGAAGATCCTCCGCTCGGTCCGTTTCGTGGGGTATGCCTGATCGAGTGTTGGCGACATATCGCGTTCCAGCCGACTGAGGATGACGCCGGCGGCATAGAGCTTCAGCAACGGGTCGCAGTCGGCACGTTCGATCGATTGCATCAGATCTTTGCCGAGCGATGTGCGATTGTTGGCAAGATCGCTCAATAGGATAGAAGCGGTCCTCGTTACCTCGCGGTGCGCGGCAATTGGCTGTCCTGCGGGGATGCTGACCATGGTCGCGAGACCCGGGTCGATCCCCACATAGGTGCGTGTTTCGAGCGTCTCTCCGGCACTGACCAGGACGTGCCCCTCGCCCTGCCTGAGAAAGAGGATCGTCTTTCGACCTGCGATGGCGGGCACGCTCTGGCTGAGCATCTCGCCGGTCATGCCGCGATATTGCAGCCGGTACACGCCCGGAGCGACATGATAAACACCTGCTATCGGATCGTCGCTCGTGTGATCGCGAGCTTCACGCACCGCGCCCACATCGGACCGCATGGCCGTTCCCAGCTTGTCCGCGGCGAACAGGCGAATGCCCAATTCGGGCGAGCGGCCTGCAGGTGGAACGTCAAGAAGAATGACTACGTCGGCACCACGCCGGATTTCGGAAGGGCGCGACAGATCGGTCAGTGCTGCGGTGGTCTCGGCAGCCAGCTCCGAGGAGGTCGCTGCCGGCGGCGGCGGCGCCTCCACATGACGTTCTCGACCCGCATTTACCCGGACAACGTCCTTCTGTATTACCTCCGCCGTTTTCCAGTTGATGATGTAGAGTCCCGGTGCCAGGTCAAGCCGCAGCAGAACGGTGCCTTTGCCCCTGAGCCCGAAGTTCTGGTCGAGGATGCGGATTTCCGACCCCGGATGTCCCTTGACAATCAGCGTTCCAAGTTCTGACGCATCAGAGGTCGACACGGCGGTCTCCATCATCACCATGCAGGAACCCCTTCTCTACTGAACCGTCCGCGGTTTCGAGCGAGTAGAGCCGCCCGACTTCTAGAGCAATTCGCCGATCAACGGGACCTGCAGGGAAGGTCGAGAGCACGATACCGTTGGCATCCTTGAGGAACACTTGGGTCCCGGCCGGAAGGCCGCCGAGATTGATGACTACATCTTCGCTGCCAAGCTGGATGGGTGGTCCGTTTGCCAGGATAAGAGCCCTTAGACCTGGGTCTCCCGTAAACAGCGGGCGCTGCTTGCGCGGATGCACAACGGCTTCAATACGATTGGCCACGTAGTCTTCGAGCGCATAGGCCGTCAGCGTATTGTTCGCGTCACGGACCCGTCGCAACCCCTCGATCAGGATCTTGGAGAACGCCCCGCGGGTCGGATTTGGGTCGGGCGTCTCCCAAGCCACGCTGTTGCGGTCGGCTGCGAAGCCCGCACCCCACCTTACATCGTCTGGAGAGGGTGCGCGATTGAAGTTCAAGGATTGCACGACCGCATTCGACCGGACGAGGTTCAGTCTGCAACAGTCAAGGAACATGAAGACCTCGGAAAAGCCCTGGGCGAGCATTGCGATTCTCAGGTCATTGGCCGGAACGAGACCACGGATCCTATTCACCTGACCCTGGTAGTCATTCGCTAGAAAGCACGTCTGCGGCTCAAGATCGGTCTGCGTCTTGCCCTGCACGCCGTGTCCGGCAAAGAAGATGAAGAGTCTGCTCTCGCTCTGCTGGTTCTGTCGCTCCGCGAAAGCCCGCTTGGCCGCCTCTTCGGCGGTTTCGGTAATCTCGTCGACCGTCGGCCCACGAGTTGGATCCGGCACAACGTCGGCTCCGTTCCACCACGCGGTGGGAGCAGCAAGGAACTCGCTAAGGCGTGACCCAGGTTGCGCCGCGGCTGGCGGATAAGTCCACACATGCAGCTTGTCCGGCGGCACATTGCCGCCGTCCGGGTGCAGCACCCATTCTGCGAAGTCGGCGGCATCGCTCACCGCGCCAAACAGCGGTTGCTGGTCTGCGCCATGCGGATACTGGTTGATGCCAATGACGAGAGCGAAGTTGCTCAATGGAAGCCCGCCCTATGAAAAGAAGCTTGCAATGCTGGCCAGGGTTTCGTGCTCGTCATCGAAACCCCCGTGCATATCGGCCTGCGTCCGCATTCCCACTGCGGCATCCGCTTCAGTCTTTGAATAGACAATTGCATCGGCCGCTGGGGAAAAGAAATCCATGACCGTTTTCGCGGCCGATACCTGATCTTTTTCTATCAACCAGGGCGTATTCCCGCTGAGGAAACGCTGCATGCCAACCAGGGGGGCGTCGGGGAATGGCGTGGCGCCAACTTCCTCGAACAGACCCGACACGAGGTAGAGGAGGGAAGACGGATAGATGTATCCCTTGTCATGACCAAGGACCGCATCAGCGCGCTCCAGGGAATCGGACAAGGCGTAGATGCGCCGACGCGCAACAGCGTCGCCCCCATTGCGGATAGCTTCGGCGAAAAGATCCATGCGGGCTGCTGGTCCCAACAGAACAAGATCAAGCCGGAGCTCTAGTCGCAGCGCAGCGATGACTTTGATCATCTCGGCCGCCCAGATCGATCCGGCGCTGTGGGCAGTTACCACCAGCCGACAGCCAGCCGGAATCACGTCAAGCAGTTGGCGACCAAGGTGGCCGTCCTTGAAGTGATCCGCTGCATCCTTTTTCATCATCCCCCACACAGCTGCACCAACGAGGTCGCCGTAGAGTTCGCGCGCCAATTCCTCGACGATCGTTGCGTAAAAGCCATGATCGCGTTGCGCACGCATGCGCCGCACGATGCGCAGAATGATGCTGGCTGCGTGCCTGAGCACGGCGATCGTGACCGAGACTACCCCCCGCCCGCCCGGTCCATTGACTCGCTCGCCCAACTCGCCACGTATTTCGGCGGACAGACGCGCCAGCATTTCCCCAGCTGCGCGCTCGTCGTCAGGCGTGCCGACAAGGCCACCCCTTCCAGCCACCGGCACGATGGCACTGGTCAATTGCACAACTGCATCGGCGAACTGATTGTCCTGCTCGAGCTCAGCCTGAAACTCCTGGGCCAGATCGTACTCGGACTGCGTCGGCGATAGAGAAGCACGTCCCTGGCCAGCGGCGTCGGGCGGGAAGAGATCACCGATGTCGGCGAACGGATCGCCCTTGGGCCGCCGGGCAAGACGTGCATCGATCTCCGCCCGGGTAAGACGCACCGACGCGCCAGCGCCTCGCCCCGCCTCGACCGGCAGGATGATCTTACGAGCCGCAAATTCGATCAGTTTCCTCAGCAGGGCCTTGTAAAGACGATCATTCTCGAACAGGTCGATCCAGTTCGTCGCGACAGTTTCGAGCGCGCCGGTGCGCCATACAACGAAAACCTGCTGCCATTCCTGGCCAAGCCCAAAGCCGTCCGGGGTGGCACCACCAAGCCTTGACGCTGTCGCCATCCCGTTCGCCTCGTTGACAAGGCCGCCATGCAAATGCAGCAACAGCTTTGGTTCTGGCTGCTGGAGCGCCGCTTCCAGAATGGCAAGGTGCGCGGTGTCCTCCGCGTCGAGCCGGCCGTCGCGCGTCCGAAGTACAATGGCCAAGGACTTCCCCCTTACATGCCGGTCCTCAACGAGGATCGCCTCAGCAACACGGCACGAAACTTGCCGTAACTATACTGATACGACTTGTACCGAAAAGAGTCACGTTACTGGAAATGTGAAATCCTTCTGAATGACCTTGACGAGACATAGAGGCCGCTGGGAGTGGCTGGATCGTTGTCGGGTGCCTCGGCCGCCGAGCTCCGAAGAACGCGCTCTTGACACCGAAAGGTGTTGCAGGCTTTACGAGGGCACGCCCTTCCCACTCGAACACGATGTCGGTCTGAGCTTCCTTCGCCGCTGCTGGACCATGCTCGCCCTTGGATCCGCCGCCGGGCGGGTTATCGAGCGAACCCAACGCATTGCTAACTTATAAATCTTCAGTATAACTTTGCACTCGGGACTGGAACAGTATTTCTGGTTGCCGGGCAATGGGTGCGTCGCGAATTGCGCTGATTGCTGCGCGCCCGGCGCCCAGGAGCAAGAGATCCGAGCATCATGCTGTGATCCTTGGAGCTGACGATGACTCTGGCAAGAGTTAGCGTTGCATCTGGTTACCGGTTGAGCTCGCTTCGCGTATGGGAAGATCGTCCACTGAGGTGAACCACCTTCGATTTGGAGGGCACTATGACGCTTAATATTACTTTTGTTAAACTGGGAACGAATTCTGAAAACGCGATCTTTGGTGACCTGACGCTTCTAGATGGCACGACGGTTATACAGACATCGTCCGCTTTTTCCGGTGGCGGCTCATATAATCCATTGGACGACGGCAATTACCGGTTGCGACTCGACATTCGCGGCGAGGAAGATACCAACGAGGTCAATGAGGATGGAACTCTAAAACCGTTCTATGGTATTCAGAAAGTCAGTGACCACATTCCAAGTGATCAGGGCCCCTTGGACGGGCAGTACGAGTGGGGTTCGATTCGCGCCCGCCTGAATCCAACAGGTGGAAACACTGATCATGGCGACTATATTCATGGAAAGAAGAGGACGAAAGATTGGACACACGGGTGTATTTGTGACCGATCTGAAGTCATTTTGAATTATTTGTGGAACTTGGCATCACCTCCGATTGGTGCTGACGTCGTCGTTTCTGGTGGGGCAAATTTCGATTTGGAGACTTTGGTGAAGAAGAATATCGCGAAAAAAGTTGTTTCCACTAGATCCCGTCGCTATTCGAAAGGGATAACCTCGAAGTCACCGTGGTAGTGGCGCGGTTCTCTGGCCGACGGAATCGTAAGCTATAGACGCGCCTCAGCCCAAGGGAGGAGAGGAGGTCGCCGCCGCTACCAGATTGCGCCTGCTTTTGCGTCGACGTCCAATTGCCACCTGCAGTACCCGCTTTGACCTCGCAACCCGACGACCTCCCTAGCCCGCGGAAACAGCCTAGCTGTCCGAGAGCCTCTGGCACCATAGCGGCGCTGATCTGATCGCATCCGTCAAATCTGCATAGGCTTACGTCTGGTTAGTGCGCGAGCCTATCCTTCCTGGGATGATGCGGCATGGTGCTAATGGCCGACAAGCCTATAGCCTTTGGCAGCTCGCCTATAGCGCGCTCGCCATACGCGAACCCGAACCGTTCTTCGATGACGCGCCGAAGGTCGATGCGTCCCCAGCGGGCCATCCCGTCGACGGCAAGGTCTGGGCCGGCTTTCACGATGTCGACTAGGCTCAGGACCTATTAATTTGGATTGAGATGTGATTCACGGTTTCCGAGAAGGAGGCCGTGATGGGTTATTTGTTTCTGCTGAGCGAGCGCCAGATGGCGCGGATATCGCCGCATTTTCCGCTGTCGCATGGCGTTCCACGGGTCGATGACCGACGGGTGGTGAGCGGGATCGTCTACGTGATCAGGAACGGCCTGCAGTGGAAGGATGCGCCAACGGGCTATGGCCCGCCCAAGACGCTTTACAACCGCTTCATCCGTTGGAGCAGGATGGGCGTGTTCGACCGTATCTTCGCCGGCCTTGCCGGCGAAGGGCCGAAGCCCGAGCGCATCATGATCGACGCCACGCATCTGAAGGCCCACCGCACCGCGGCGAGCCTGCTCAAAAAGGGGATGTTCCCCGTCGTATCGGGCGAACAAAAGGTGGGCTGAACTCGAAGCTCCACACCGTTTGCGACGGTGAAGGACGGCCGATCATCCTGCTCCTGTCGGAAGGCCAAATGAGCGACCACAAGGGCGCCCGTCTCGTCCTTGACGCCTTGCCACCAGCCTCTCATCTGATCGCCGATCGCGGCTACGACAGTGCCTGGTTCCGCGAGCAACTCGCAGCCAGGGGCATTGAGCCGTGCATCCCCTCGAGCCGAAGCCGCAAAGTCCCATACGCCCACGACACAGCGCTCTACCGCCACCGCCACAAGGTCGAGAACCTGTTCGCCAAACTCAAGGACTGGCGCCGCATCGCAACCCGCTACGACCGATGCGCCCATACCTTCTTCTCGGCCATCTGCATCGCTGCCGCCGTCATCTTTTGGCTCTGATCAATGAGTCCTGACCCTAGTTCCGCCTACTGCGCGACTGACTAGTGGAAGTCAATACCCAGGGCGTCCTTCGGCAAGAACCGAAAGAGGCTGCCCATCTCATGGGCTCGCCATCCCAACAGGCAATAGATAAGTGGCTTGCGATTTTCCACCGACAACTCCAAACGGCAGTGCGAAGGGTGACTAAGCACGAAGGCCGTTTGCCTCGACATGCTTGCATCTGACGATGCGAGGTTATTGGCGAATAAAACTGCTTGCAGCGCGGCATCGTCCACTGCGTCTATTTTGAGAAACGGCTTGCTCACTTCGGCTTTCTGAGTGTATCATAGGAGGGTTTACCAGACTTTCTCCGAAAAGATTCTTAGCCTTCTTGGAGGTGTAAATGTCACGTGGAAAACTCAAGCAATTCAACGTAAAGCCCTCGGTCTCGCCCGTAAAGAATGAAGACAACTGGAAGGTTGAGGTAACACTGATAAATGAAGATGGCACTCCGCGAACGTACGAGGGAGTCACCGATTCTCCTGCCGTTCTACTTGTTCTCGCAACGGCGCTATATAAACCCCAATACGTGTTTACAATAGAGTTATCGGATGATAGGCCGAGCAGAATTTTAGAGGTCAACCTTGATGACAGACGAAGTTATTGCTCCGATGGGGTAATTGCGAATTGTCCGGCGGATACACCAGTCAATGCCGTTACCCCAACCGCGACGGTGGACGACAAAGGCCCACTGTGGTCATTTTACTTCTCCGTTGGGACCAAATGCGTCGAATGTAGCGGACACAGTTTGGATGTTTATGCCATTATTGCAAAAGCTTGGCGGAGTGACAAAAAAGTTCGACTGCAAATCAGTGATGGTTTTATTGTGGGGGCGAAAGAGGAACCCTAGAGCGATTAGAATACTAGACTTTGCTCTTGAGGTCTGAGCGGAATGAGTTGCCCTGTTCAGCCTAGAGCTTTAAGATCAACCCGCTAGGGTAGAGGTATACCGAGATGGACGTTCTGTTCACGGAGTTGGTGTTTCACAATAAGTCCGGCGCGGACGTAACTGTCTGGCTTGAGTCACCTGCCGGAAGTGGCAATCTTCTAGTAAATGGTGAACGAGTTGCTGGCGATAAAGATCGCACATTTAAGTTTGAGGCGCACAATGTTAGCACAGCGCAGATACGTGCTGACTCTACATTTGGTGGGGCTAAAGATAAGCAGAATGTTGAGGCGACATGCTCCCCTTATCCTGGATTTCTTGAAAGTATCACAGCCGAATATTTTCCTGGAAACATTTGGGGTGGGTTCCGGGCTCGCTTCCTCGATCCATCGAAAGGAGGCTGACCTCGCTCCTGCGTGGAAGCGTAGTGTGAAGCCATAGGGAGGTCGGCACAATCAGTCGGTCCCTAACGAACTGTTCCGTTGGTGACCTAAGCACTTTCCATAGCGTGTATCGCGGATGCTTGGCACTTGCATGGGCCGGCCGCAGGACGCGACGCGGGACCGACTGTCCCCATGTGCGGTGGTCCGCATGTTGTATTCATTGTGGAAGCCGATCGGCCGAGGTCACACGCGATCCTGATTCTCGATCGGCGATGGTTTTCTGCCTTGCTGCCTGAAAATGCATGAGGAAAGCGAGACGGACAGGAGCGCATATCCCCGACCGCAGTTGAACGAGACGATTAAGGTCGTGGGCGCGACATCGAGCGCCAACGTCAAGCCTCGTCGGAAAGCCTAGGCAGCCAGGGACCGAATGGATCGACCGAAGACCATCTAGTGTCTTGAGGACGCCTGGGGTTTCAACTTAGGTCGACAGAAATGGAACTCGCGCCAAGAATCGTGGCCCGGATTCCCGCAACGTCTCTTTTTTCAGGAGATCCATCAATGCGATCGGCTCCGAGGGGTAACTGGCGGGAAGACGCTCTTCGATTTCCTCGACCATTGCGATAAATTGGCCTGGCCCAAGATCCTCGATCTGAGCCTTCGGTATGGTCGCGGACAAGTTCCACTGTGATAGGCCGTCCGAGACACCACGATCGCCAAACGGCCAGGCTTCGGCCACTGCAAGTCCATGTTGCGTTCGCCCTAGGCCCTCCGTCTCGCGCTCGTGGAAGATGGTCATTCTCATCAAAGGACGTTGCAGTCGCTGCCAGGTTTCCGTGAATTCCGCACCGTTCTTCGGATCCTCCAGCAACGCCTTCGCATCATCATGGAGCGGCTTCACGCCAATGCTAGCCTGGCCGCTAACGAGCGCACTGACTGTGAGGTCGCCGGTCTGCACGGCGCCTGAGATCGTCAAGAGGCGGCGAGGCAGCAGTTGCGTCCAGACGCGCACCGGTGTCGAGACCTTCATGCTGTCGTTGATCGCGTTGGACTGGTATCGAACGAGTCCCAATCGAATGAAAGGATCCGTCGCATAGGACGGGGTTATGTCAACGTCGACGAACCATTCCTCGGCATCGATGTCGAAATATGGTTCGAACGTGAGGAGGGCCACCTCAAGTGGCGGCGCTGGCTGGCTTGGAGTGGCGGACGTGTCCGTGGGAATAGGCATCATGACACTGCCGATGTATTGTGGATCGTGCGGCCAGGGCGCGTCGTCCTGCTTGTCACCCAGGCAGTCAAATGCGGTGGGCGGCATGAACCAGCCCTTTTGCGGGGACGCGTCGCCGCGAATGGGGTCGCCGCCCCAGCGCGAGATGTATTGACCTCCATCGCCCAGGTCTCCGTCCTGAAAGTCGCCCAGGGTCATCGGGCGATGCCCGGGGACAGAAATCACGTTGTTCTCGATGTCAGGGCGTGAGACGTCGCGGATGAACGGCGGCCACAGTACGATGCCAATCCGCTCGCCTTCACCGGAAGAAAACATGCCCCTTTCAAATCTCAAGCGCACGGAGCAGCGCCGCTCGAGATGCTGGGTCACATGTTTTCCATCCTGCAGCGCGAAACGCTTGGTTCTGAAAACAAGAGTCGGGGTCTTGGCTGCGGGCGGGGCAGGCGGTTGCGTAGCCCGGCTCCAGACTGCGGTAGGGTACTGCCACGATCTTTGCTGATCCACCGGCATCAATGGCTGGCGACGCGTCAGCACGTGCTCCACGCGATCGTCGGAGAACATCGCAGCTGTCTCGAAGCTATGCGCAAAACGCGAAATGCCCAAGACCTCTATCTGCAGCTTGCGGGCCCTCGTGTCCGATATTTGACTTGGGCGCGAGACGCTGATCAGTCGCGTATGGGACTTCACTTGCGCAGGATCGCCAAGCTCCGGATGACCCTGACTTGCGATGCGAAACTCCACCCTTTTGCCCGAGAGCGCTGCCGCATGCAGCAGGCCAAGGTCGAGCCGGGTCAACCGGCCCTCCTGCGGTTGAAGAAATACCGGCTGGCTGTCGGTGTTCTCGGCCGCGCGCGAGGCCGGCAGGCCCTCAATTCGCAGCAACGTCACTTTTTGCGGGAGAAGAGTCGTCTTGCCATCTGGGTCAACGTCGAATCCGAATATCGTGCTCTTGCGAATGTATTCGGCGCCCGTCCCACCCCTGGGCTTTTGCGGCCAGCGTCCGGAACGCTTTGCCAGAACACCGCGCCCACGTGCGGGATCGTCGATGGGCTCGCCGTTAGGACTGACTGCACTAGCGACCACCTCAATGGTGTCGATCTGGTCGAGATCGACGAGAATCTCGCCGGAGAGCATCAGGTTCGCCGAGCCCGCCTCATCCTTTGGAGGCGCCACTGCCCCGGGAGCGGACTTTGCAGCGTAGAAGACGAGACCTGGGGTACCCGGACGCCAGCTCTCCAGATTTCGCAGCGTTGCCGGAACCAGTGGCGCATTCACTGCGTGAGCGACGCGCAAGGTGGCTACGCCCGCTATCTCCGTCAGCGGCCAGTTGTTTTTTGCTCCGTTGAGAAGGGTCTCGGCGATTGTCTGGATCGTCGCCTGGTCGGGGACGGGATAGCCACCGAGGCCCACATAAGGAGAGGGACGCGCCCCATCCAGTGCCGCATTGATCTTGCCGACCGCACCGTCTGCGCAGGCCTCGCTCAGCGCTTGCTTCACGACTGCGCTGCCGCTGGCGCAGCAATGTTGAACTGCGATATTTTCCGGCAAGGCAAACCATTCGGCAAAACTGGTTTTGGTTGGCAGGCATGTGACTTCGAGATCAAATTGCTCGCCTGGCGCGAGCTGCACGTCGACGCGGTTGACACGCACACCAGTGCCGAAATGTCCGTTTTCGTCGATGCGCCAGTTGCCGGGCATGATCTTGAGGATGTCCGCCGCTGCCTTCGGAGGCGGATCCCGCGGTTTATCTCCGCGCCTTACAACGTTTACCAGCAGTGGCAAGGCGTTGGGATATTTGACCCCGGTCGGATAGAGATCGACGCTCACATCGCCGGCAAGATAGACGTCGGCGCCGACAATACGCAGGCGTAGCGACATCGTCTGAGCTGCAGGATCAGGCAGATAGGCCTTGCCATTCGAACGTTTGGCGGGCGTTTTCAGCGGTCGGAAATATGCGCCGCCCGTGGCCTTGGGAGAAGGGTGGTTGCCTGTGCTCACCTCGCGCCGGTAAATAAGCTGATCGGCATTGAAGCCTGTGTTCGGCCGGATAAGAGCGTTGGGAAATTTTCGCCCTTCGGCGTCAAACTCCACATCGAGAAGTCCGCCCGCCAGGATCTCCTTTGCGTGCTTGGGGTCATCGAAGACCCGGTGTCGCGAGCAAAACTCCATCCCAGCCATCGGCGCCACAAAAATCCGCATTGTTTCTTGGGGGATGGCGCGCTTCGCGACGTCGACATAGGGCGGGCCAGCGGGTTTCGACGTCGGCGCAGGTGCGCGCGCTGGGTTGGAAGGGGTCTGGGTGCGCACTATCGCCCTCGCCGGAGATTCAAATCCCATCGCGCCGTTTCTGTTTTCCACCTGATGCCTGGGTAGCAACAGGATCGGCGCGCTGATGCTCTCCTGGCGCCTGTAGCGACGCAGTCTGATCCGGCTTGTCTCGCTCTGATCCTTCTTTGGTGGCGCCGCCGGTGGCAGCAGCCACGTCAAATCCTGCGCTTCGTGGCATTCAACAGACTCCTGCACCGTGGGAGATCCGCCGCCGAGAAAGGCGGAGCGCAGCGAAAAGACATAGCCAATGCCAAAGCGCAGCGGCAACAGCCTCAGATCGGGGGCAAGCGATCCGGTTGGAAGGCCATATTCCCGTTGGAAATGCAGAATGGATTCGGAGCTGGCATTGTTGTCGCTGCGACAGGCCAGCGCCGCCAGTGACGCGCCGCCCCACGAGACGAAACCCTCCTCGACCAGCGCCTCGACATTGCGCAGGCCTTTGCTTGCACCGGGATCGCCTATGATCGGCAGCGAACGTGAAACCAGTTGGAAGGAAGCCTCGTCGATAAGTGTGTGTCCATCGCTCCCACGCGGCCGCGGATAGCTCCTGGTTGCCGCCGCCAGCCAGGTTTCGACGCGGGCGCTCAGGCCATGGAAGCGAACAAGGCGCGTCATGAGGCTTCGCCATCTCAGCCCCGTCACCTTTCCTGATCCGTCGAAGACGCCAACGCCGACATCGAGGCGGCGCCCGACCGTCAGTTCCTCCGCGTAGAGCAGGACCGGACTGGGGGCCCTTCTCTGCTGCACCTGATAATCCGAAACGGCCAGATCGCGCGCGGCGCGTGCGGCGCGATTGGCGTCAAGCAAGGTCCAGCCGAACGAATGTAGCATGGCGCCCTTGTCGAGAGCATCGGGGGCATCCGAAACGGCGCCGCGCACATCGAGCGAGGTCAAATCATATCCATCACCGAGATGAAAGACGCCGTGCTTCTGTTCGGGCGGAGGATTGCTGCCAGGCGCATCGAAACGCGGTGCGGGCCAGAACCTGGCACAGGCATCATCCGCAACTTCGGCGTAGAGTGCTGCCGTCCAGATTTCGGCATCTCCGCCAGAGGTGGCCGCAAGCCAGAGTGCGCCGCCCGACGCCTTGATCAACCCGGCATCAATGGCAAACTCGACATCAAAGGCGAAGCCAAAAAGCCTTGCTAGAAGTGGGTCGCCCTGCAGGGCATAGTAGACCGCAAGGAGCTGGTCCGTCGCACCACCAGTCTCGGCCAGACGCACCGCGGCAGGGTCGGCCCTCAGAGCTGATACATATTTGTCGTAGCTCAGCGACCATTGTGTCCAGCTGCCGTAGACGTGCCCTGCACGAGGCTGGGTGTCTTGCGGGCCGCCCCCCAGCACACTGGACGCAGGCGCAACCGGCATTGCTGTTCGCCTTGGCGGTGGTGCGGATACAGGAGAGCCCGTCAGGGCGCCCTTGACGGCCTTGAATATTACCCAGTTCGTGTTGCGCTCAGGCTGTGTGGCATCGACGGCTGCCTTGAAGCGCGCAAGGTAGGCCTCGGTTCTCAGTTTTGCGCTCAGTTTTTTCGTGTCGTCTCGTTTGGTGTCAGATTCCGGCAGCAGCGACAGCTCAAAGCTCTCCTTGCTCTGTACGCTCCTCTGATCCAGGTTGACCTGATCCGAGGTTTCCCCTGGCTCGAGCTGGTCTCCAGGCAGGTAGGGACCGATGCACAACTTGCTCACGACACGCTGGGCTCGGGCGCTTTCCGTCTCAAGCGCATAGTGGCCCTGTTGATTCGACACGATGTCGCGGACTTGAAGTTTAGTGGCCGGGTCATGCTTTTCCGCGAGAATGGCTCCATGCTCATTCATCTGGCCGGTACCATTGCTTGTATCGCCGACATAGCCGCCGTGGAGGTCGGCACCGATCTTGTTTCCCGATGCACTTGCCTTGATGTCGGCTATCAGTTCATTCCAAGGTTCGCTCGGTCCGCTTTTGCCAATGGCATCGCGCCAAAGGTCCGTGACCGCGCCTATGCCGCTGGCGCCGTCAAAGGCCGGAAACCGAACGTCGTCGATCTTTTTGGCGGCAGCCATGGTTGGCGTACCCGCAGTGCAATAGTAGAAGTTGACCGAGCGCTCCTTCAGCACTTTGACGATGTCGGAGGGCCAGTTCGCCAGATTGACAGGTCCACCAGCGTCCTCCTCCTTGGGAGTGACGATCAAGACCGCCTTCAGCCTGAATGTCTTTCCGTCGCCCACGGGGGTTGCGCCATTGGCGATCAGCCGCAAGTTGAGCGAAACCTTTGGTTCAATCGCCATCGCTTTGGGTCCTAGACGAGACTGAAGTCAAAATAGGAAGCGAACGCGCCCCAGTCCTCTGAGAGGCACACGGCGGTCGAGACCACGTCGGCTGGGGGGGATTTCATCGGCGCGGCCATCGGGCCGAGCTGCCGGGCCACAGAATGCTGGCTGCCACCAAACTGCTGCTGATCGTGTTGCCCCGTCACACTGTAGTTGTAGTCGATGAGGCCGCATGAGAATGAAAACGTGAAGATCGCTTCACCGTGCATCTGGCGAGTGGTGATGTTTTGCGACAGTCCAATGTAAAGCGTCGCCGAGAAGTGGAATATCCAGATACTGGCTTGTCCGGCTGCAAGAAAACTGCCGCCGATCTCGGTCTGGTTGATGCCATCCACTTTCATCACACGGATGAAAGCACCAACCTGAATCTGTACCTGCGCGTGGAGCGGGCCAAAGTCCAGTGATCCACCGGCACCGAACAGGAATGAGGCCTCGAAGCCCACTATTCCGCCCGGGCCAGCGTAGATAGAGAAATAGCCAGAACCGGCATAGGGCAGGAAGCTGATTGTCAACGGCGTCAGCCGTGTGCCCAGGGAGGCCTTGAACAGCGCTTGTTGGTCCGTGAAAGGCAGTTCGGCGGAGACAGCGAAGTTGATGTTGAAAATTGAAACCGGACCGATGCTGATCGAGCCGAGATTGACGTCATAGCCAACGTCCAGCCCACGCGTGCGTTGCAAGGGCGAGATCTGAACGGGCGAGCCGGAGTCGGGACTGAGGACAGGGCCTAGCAACGCAAAGAAGGCGAGATCCGATCCCAGGTTATAGGCATCGTACATCACGTCAAAGCGCGGCGCTGACCCACCTTGGCTCGTGAATGCCAGTCCACCGAAGTGCAGCGTCATTGCGTCCAGATAGTCGCCCACCAGCTTGACGGCGAAGGGTCCGAGCGAACCGTTCGTTGAAATCTGGGGAGAGCCGCCATTCAGCAGGTCCACCTCGATGGCGGTCCTAAGTGCAAAACGTGTACCCACGGCCGCCTGGAAGATGTCCGATGCGTGAGGTTCCTCAGAGACGTAGCTGTCAAATTCATAGGAAAAGAGCGCCTTGGTTGGGATAAGCCGCGCAATGGCGTCGAGAAGGGCATCACGAAGCGCAGAGACATCGATCAACGACAGCACTTCGCCCTTGAGGACTTCAACCGCGAGGTCACCGATCTGCGTGGCAATCTGCAAGGGCGCCGCCCGCTGAGTAATGTCGGCGGCCCGCCAGCTGTTCGCGAAGCGCGCAAAATTGGCAAGGATCGTATCGGGGCTGGGTGGCGACGATGGATAGCTGACGATGTCGGACAGCAGCCGCACTTCCTCTGCCAGACGGTCATTCGCCTCAAGAACAGCAAGCGTGGCGTTGTCGTCGGGAGCGTTGATCACATCCACAGGCGTTAAGAGCCCGTACACCGGTTGCACAAAGACCGAACGCCGAGCCCTCAGTGACAGCAGCGGAATATTGATGGTCTCTGCTGCACTGTTGCGAATTGTGTGCAAGGTTCCATAGCTTTTGAACATCGCCTGGAGCGTTGCTTGCATCGGCCCCAGCTTCAGAGCCGCCTGTTGCAGAAATACTGGCCATCCGCTGGCTCGCGCCTGCAGCGCACGCCATTCGGCGACGAGCATGGCTCCGGTATTGCAAAGATTGGTCAAAAGGTCGCCAAGTTGACCTTTGGGATCATCCAGCAGCGTCTGAACTGTGACGGGCGGGACGCTGGAGATGGGAGCGGCCAGCAGTCCCGCAAGGCTGGTAGGCAGAGGGGTTGGGATTGGCTTGAACCCGCCGGATTTCTCAATCGCCGCCTTTAATGCTGCCAGGGCCGCATTGGCATGGGTCTGCTGCGGATCGAGATCAAGCCCGATGCCATGAAGCGGCGCCACGATATCGGACTGCAATGTGTTGGCGGCATCGTAAAGAGTTTTCGAGAATACTGATGAAGAATTGAGTATGGTGACGATGCTGTTTATCGCACCGGCCCCCCAGGTCGCCAGAGACTTCTCGATCGCTTCAATGTCTGCGCGAAGTTTATCAAAAACCTGCTTTGCGCCACTGTCGACATTGCCACCCATCCCGTCGACAATTGACGTCACCGCTCCTATCGCGACATAGATGCCGACGTTGTTGACAATGTCGCTATTTGCTTTGATGAAGCTGCTGACCATCGATCCGATCGAGGCAATATGCCCGATGGCGTTACTTACCAATGCGGAAGCATCCCGCTGGTACTGCAGCAGGGCATCTGCGAGCGCCTTGTTTGCCGTCGCAAAGGTGGTTGCCGCCACCAAGTCTCGACTCTTCTGCAAAAGCGCCAGGTCGCGAACGAAATCGCAATACATGGCCGCGATTTCGCCAGTCAGTCCCAAAGGACTGGGGCTGCCGCCTCCAAGTAGAAAAACAGCAAAGTTGTCAATGAACTGGGTGTAGCCGGCTGAAGGTGCGGCATTGTCGATAGCTGTTCGCAGCGGCAGTCCGCTGCCGGCAACCTTGGTGTCGAGCGCCTGCTCCACGCCTTTGATCTTATCGACCAGAGCCTGCATTGACGCCAGCATCTGGTCGACAGGCTGCATGACACCGCTGACTGCCGGCGGGTTCGGCATGGGGAGCACACCCAGCGGCTTTCCAGCAATTGCGTAGTTCCAACAAGCCGCCTTCTCGGCAGCAAAGGCGGTGGTATCACTTGGGAGCAGGGCAGACGCAGCCATGTCAAATTGCGCCTGCGCGGCTTTGAAGACATCGTTCAGCTTGCCGCGCGCCTCGGCAATCGTTGTGTTGGCGATCCCTGCATCGCCAAAGCCAAACATCTGGTCGGCGAGTTGACAGATGTCGTCGACTGCGTCGCCAATGCCGCCACGCTTGACGTGGTCCCGAAACTGCGAAAGCAGGCGCACCGCATCGGAAAACATCTCGTAGGCAGCGTAAATATTGGTGAGAAGTATCGGAAGATCCTGAAATGACTTCAATTCCCGATCTATGAAGTATGCCAGATATTCGTTCAAATAGGCTGCAAGAGCCGGCTTTGTACCTTTAATTTGCGCATCGATATTACTGCTCGCATCTTTGATGGCCGTCTCGATAGTTTTATCGATATCTTGCTTTACGTCGGCAATAAATGATCCCAACGTAATACTATCATTTTTGAGGTAAGCACCGACGGCAGCGCTGGCGAAATCGCGAATGTCCAGGCGAATTGCACCAACGAGCTTGTCCTGAATTGGCTGTATCAGCGTGCCGGTACCCGCCTCGAAAGCCTCGGCAAGGTCGACCAGCTGGGGCGCAGGCATGGAGTAGGTAGAGCCATCCTCAACGTCGTCCTTGCCGGTGTCAGGAATAGAGGCTTTGATCCACGCCTTCAGGTTCGCGGCGCCGGCGCTGAGTTCTGTGTCGACAACCGTCTCAAGGCCCTGGAGCGCCTGCGTCAATGGGCCTTGTGCATCGGCCAAGGCGGTCAGTTGGCGTTGCAGGACCGCTATCGCAGCCTGTTTCAGCCGCGCCACGGGATTAGAGGCGATGCGGTCCAGCGCGGACGCAAAGGACTTGGCGCTCTCGTAGACCTCGGTGAGATCAAGAGCGAGAGTGACGGGGTCGTCATCCTTCTCTGCCCGAGCGAGTTTGGTGTCGAGGTCTGCCAGGCCGTTGCTGATTTCCGGAAAGACCTTCGCCAGGCTCAACATATTCCCGCCGGCTTTACCGCTGGCCAGGGTGGTGACGGCGTGGCGGAAAACCTCCGCCAGATTGAAAATGTTCCCGCCTGCCTGCCCCTTTATCAAATCATCGGCGCGCAGCCATTGGTCCTGAAATGTGCTCACAACAGCCCGCAAGGGGGCCAGGATCTGCGAATGCGTGAATTGCGTGAGCTTGTCGGCGTCTTGGTCGGACAGGACGTCAGCGCCGAACTGAAGCGTCTCGCGCAAGGTCGGCGTGGCATCAGACAGGGTTGGAATATCGAATCCGAGGAAGTCCAGCAGCTTGCGGAAGCTGATTATTCCCAGCAGCTTGGCGTCCTCGCTGAAGAAGACTTTCAGGACGTTGCGGATGTCTGCGAAACGGTCGTCAACAACACGTGCCGCCCGAGCCTTCTGGGCCGGAACGCCAGCCGGGTTGCGGATGGCCGGCAAGCTGGCGGCCGCCTGTCCAATATAATGGGCTTTCGGATCGAAGAAATCAGCAAGCGAAACCAGTTGTCCAAAGTTCGTTGGCGGCGTCGCGGCCTTTTCAGGATCGGGGATCAGCGCAAGCGCGTCAGCATTCACGACCATCACACCGCCACCGTTGTGGCTGTCCTCGCTGACGGGAGCAGCGGTTTCATACTGGATGTTGCCACTCGCGCTGACAGGGCCGTTCTTGCGTCCCATGGCAACGATCAGTCCCGCGGGACGTCCAACGGCGGCAGCGCGCTCGCCATTGTCACCCATCGCCATTATCTCGGCGATGCGGAGGTTCAGATATATCTCAAGTGGATTGGTCGTGGGTTCGGTGGCCGGGCGGGCGAAGCCGAAGCGTGCATAGCGGCCGTCATATTGCGTGTCGACATAGGCGGGGTGACCACCCGCAAGGCGCTCTTTCTGCGTGAGGCGGATCGTCGCCGTTTCAAGTGCCGGATAGAAGGACGGCTGCTCGGCGCCCTCGAGAATTGAGTTTGTCTGGAACTTTGTGAGATCGCCGACCCAGGCACTGGTCAGATTTGCAACTTGTCCGGTTACGCTCAGGACCAGCTTCATTGTCTTGAACGAGCAATCGCCTGACTTGGTCTCGGAGGCAAATCTGATATGTTGGTCGCCGAGTGCCACCGTGCGACGCGGCAGCCATTGTGAGGTACTCAGATAGACAGATGCCAATGCACCAAGCGAAGCAGCGTTGGTGGCAGCGATGTTGTCAACAAAGACCAGCGGCATCGACGTCGTCGCCCCGTCGATCGTCAGGTCGAACTTGACGAGGCCCTCGTCGGTTTCGTTGACACGGGGCCAGAATGCCAATCCCGGATTCGGGCCTATGTCGATCCGTCCGCCCGACAGATTCTCCGGCGTTGGGCTGCCGGCGGGACCTTTGTCGTAAGGATCCCGCAAGTCGGGCGTCTGCAACGTGCGGATCGTCACATCGCTGGCGCACCACAGCCGGCCGTCGAAGGGCTGCCCCACACAAGGATAGAGCTGCGTCTTCCTGCCGATGCGCAAGAATATGCGCTGAAACAGCACCGCCTTGACGCCCAGCGTCTCATTCCTGAGGAAAAGGCGCTCGGTCAGTTTCACCAGCGATGCGCGATGGCCGAGCGGGAAGAGATAGCCCTTATAGACCACCTCGCCCACGATATCGCGGCCGACGACGATTTCGGAACGCCAGCGCTCAATCGAGAAGCCGTTGAATACCTTGCCACCCCAAAGGTTGTCGGCACCGGCAGAGGGCGAAAAATGCGTGTCATGAACAAAGAAGGCACCCAGCGCGCTCAACTCAAGCTGCTGCGCGCGCAGCGGCTGTGGTCGCTGGATGGCCTGCGCGCCGTCTGCGTCGAGCACGGCAAATTCATCGCCAGGCTCGATCTGCCCGGAGTCGGGGACCAACGCCCCGGGCTGGCCGGTGTCGCTTATCCCGCGCTTGCCGATGACCGGCAGGCCATAGGCCGAAGACAGAAGCACAAGCTCGTGCCTGTCGTAGGCGTCAAGCGCGTTGAGGAAATATTGCGAGCCGTTGAGCGCGTTGCGGGCGTCGCTGCGGTCACAAAGGCGGCGCAGGACGTTCCAGATGCGATCGCGCCAGGGACCCTTCGGTGCGCATAGATCAGCCTCCGTCACATCCTGCGGCGGGTTACCCGAGCGTATTCTCGAAGCCTCAGGCAGACTTTGGTTGACGTTCCCCGCCGTCAGGGTCGTTTCATCCATTTGCTCGGGGCCGAGGAACCATGGAGCGAGCGACCCGTGCGGTGGCTCGCCCTGTCCGATTTGCCGGGGATCGCCGACCGGCTTGAGCCAGGTGAGTGCGTTGGGCCTGAGATCAGGAGAATCCACGACCCTGAGATTCGGCTCGATCGCGTCGATGTCGAGCCTTGCGGTCCATAGCGAAGCCCGCGCGCGGGCAACTGCATCAGCCGGCTTCATGATGAGATTGTCCGGCCGCGGCGGTTGGGGGTCGGGGCCAGTAGCGTCGTATTTCCCCTGTACCACCTGCCACGGCGGTTCGTAGCGGTTGAGCCAGATGGCGTCCTGGGCGGTCGACAGGATGAGCCGTGCCGGGATCTCGATCGCTGTCTCGAACATCGTGGGCTTGTTCGCCAGCGCTGCCCGGATTTCGCCAAGTCGCTGCTCGGCCGTCACAGGGTGCCGTGAAAGGCCCTGGAAGGTGAGCACGTCACCATCATCAAGGTTGGCTGCTCGTTCGCCGATGGGCGGTACAATGCCATCTGGCGCGGCAGTGAACAGTTTGCGCGCCCGCAAGGTCACCGCTGGCTCATGGCGCGACCAGTTGGTCAGCGCCTCAAATGAGTACTCCAGCGGCGGATAGTCGAATCCGCCGCCGCCCGGCGCCGACGGTGCCGCGCCCGAGAAATGTGGAAGCCCTGCGTCCTCAGCGTTTGCGCCCGCGGTTGGCATGCAGTTGATGCGAAACGCAAGACGGGTCGGCCCGGCGAGACGCCCCTCGGTCAACTCCTTGAATTCATTGGGATCGGCGCCGGCAATGTTGTCGACATAAAGCTTACGCAGCGCCGTCTGACGTTTCCCGCGCAACGAACCGTCATCGTCATCTGCGGCAACAGGCCGGTTGTATTTCGAAAGAAATTCGACCTCGCCCTTGTCCATCGATATTGGCCAAAGAGCCGATGGGAATGGCGGAACCGGGCCGGTCCGGGACGTCGCGTAATTGTAGGCCCTCAGCATTTGATCGCGGTAGAAATCCCGGAAGACCCCATAGATCGGTTCGCTCTGCTCGAGAACGTTCTCGTTGCGAAGCGCGTTTTCCAGGTATTCTTTGGCCGAAAGAGGAGGCGTAATTTCAGCGTCGCTTATCGGCAACCAATAATCCGGCTTGGAGCTGCGAGAATTCTCAGCGACACTGCTTACTCTCTTAAATACGGCATCTATGGACTCGCTAACCGTCTCATTCGCCAACTTCAATGCGACACGCCGGGCAAGCGCCATGGCATCAGGATCGAGGGCGAAAGGTCCAATATAGACCTGCTGATCAGCAGGAAGTTTTTTTACATACGGATCAGATGCATAGCTGTAACAGAATTTCGAAAAGGCATCTGTAGGAGCAATGTCGATTTTTTTCTTCTGGATGACCTTTCTATATTCTGCCAGCGCCTTGACGTCGCCGGCGTATTCAGCGAGTTTCTGGAAAATGGCGCTTCGATCGAGATCCGGGTCAGGAGGTGTGGCAACCACGTCCGGCAGAGGCGTCATCTGCCCGAATACTGCCTCCTCGAACACGTGCTGCGGGTTGAATTCGGCGACCAGCACCGGCCGATTGTCACTGAAGCGTCCGGGCTCCGTTTCGATGACGCGGCAATCTTTATGGGCAGGGTAGATGACTGGCTTCTCGCCCTTTGTCACTGCTACGGCGAGGTCGAGAAAGCGGAATCGCAGATCAATCAGGTCCCGGTCGCGGCAGACTGCAAGCGTGGCACGGGTCAGATCGAACGATGCGATCTGCTGCCCCTGGTCGACGGCGCCGAGCCAGACAAAGCTCGACGGGCGGCGGCGCGGGTATTCCCCCGCGAACAGTTCGGGGATGGCCTGGCCGTCTTCATACACCAGGCGCAAGTCCCCATAGCCCGTGGGGTCTGCAACATCGAACCGAAGTGTACTGTAGCTCGCGTCGGGCAGTGCCAGGTCGCTGGCGTGCAGTTCAAGATCAATGGCGATACGTCGAGCGGCGAAATCGCCGCCCGTCTTCGCTTGATCAAACACTGCCCAGATCGACGCGTCGAGAACACCACTTCGATCGCCAATCGCCGCTAGCGCCGACGGGTCCACGGCGGCGGCCACGGAAGCGGTGTCGAGTACTGCAGCCTCGGCTTCCGACGTCCTTGCGGGTGTGAGACCGTTGACCTTCAATCGACCAGCCTGTGTCAGGAGGCTTTCCAGCCCATTGGCCTGGTCAGCCTCCTGGGTGGCATGAGCCACCTGTCCCCAAAGCGCGTTGCGCAATCGCCTGTCTGTGCCGGGCATCCGCCATTCGGTTACGAACAGCGCCTCGGTGAGCAACGATTCCGCGGTCACCGAATTGCCGTCCAAGACCGTCAAGCGCGACTTGCCGAAAGTCAGCTTTGCGTAGGTCGTCAGGGCGCCGCTATCACGGACGAGCGGCGAGCGAATGCGTCGAACCTCCAATTCGGCATGGCCATCCGAAGGATCACCGACAATTCGGATACGGAGCTTCTTGGCTTGCCCGAGGACAAAACTGGCCGGGATTGCAACCGATCCCTTGTCCACGACAGCGCCGGCGCAATTTGTCGTGCCTAGAAAGAATGGTTCCTTCTGATCCTGGAAGAACCATCCGATACAGAGATGCTTCGCCGTCACACGACCGGAGAAGGCGTTGACCGCTGGACTCGCCGGTCGCGAAAGGTGCCAGACGCCACTCGCATCAAATTCCAGCAGCGGGGGGTCGTTGGTCTTTTTCGCAACCGACACCCTCTCGTCGAACATCTGTGTCAGCCATTTGCCGGCACGGTCCTGGTCGATGAAGCCTCGCAGCGGAACGCTGCCTGCGTCGATTATGGCAAAGTTTCGAAACGGTACCTGATCGCTGATCCAAGGGCCGCCAGCTGCGCCGCCCAGTGGGGCCTTCAGTCGAAACGCCCAGTAACCGCCCGGGGTGTCCGGTGAGATATGCCTGAACTGGAATTCAAACGCCATGGGCGACGCGCCGCCCAGACTGGCGTCTCGTACCCACAGCGATCTCTTCTCGTCATCCCGCGCGTCCACGACTATGTCGAACCAGGCGGCAGGGCCGTACGACTCAGCCTTTGTCTCCCAGTTCCAATTTAGTGACCGATTTTCACGCTTATCCCGGTCTACGGGAAATTCGCGAATGTTGAGTCTTGACCCATCTGACGAGAGATCAAACTCGATGGTCGTGTCGGACTTGTCATTGCTGTCGGCGAGGGTCACTTCCGGGGCCAACGGCAACGTTGCACTTGCCAACAGAAATCCGCGCCGAGATATCTTCGGGCTCAGGATTGCGCGCCAGCCCACTGGCCGCGGTTCCGAACCGTCGTCGCCTCGCACCCCATGCTTGGAGGCCATTCAACGCCCCTCTGGTGGAATTTTGCCTAGACAGCGATTATCGACTTAAGGTGTTTACCGGGTAGAACGTTTCTTCACATTCTGCTTCGTGCCAGCTTGCCTTCTTCTGAATTTGGCAATGGCGCGCAGCGCAGCGGCGTTCTCAATGACCGAGAAGGCATCCCCGTCGTTGACGGGTTTGCCGCTGCCGCCCTTAAACCTTATCGTTCTTTCATGCACCGCCTGTCCGAGCCATTGATCATGTACAACCAGGCCGTCGCCATCCTGACTGATGAAAATAGCCGCATGGGACCGTCCATCAGTGTAGTTGTTATATTTCCCGTCTTGAAAGGTTGCTATCGCGGTTCCGGTAGCTATTCCCGAATCTCTTACTTTGGAACCTTCTGCCCACTGCGACGTAGCCGGGCAACTGGCAGCGGCCTTGACGTATGCCACGCATTGCCCATCCCCAACCACTTCCCCCATGTACGCGTCAGTGTCCGGTGCCACGTAGCTCATGCAGCCCTTCCCAGTACAAATGGCGTGCAACATCGCGATTGCTACGACACTATCGTATATTTAAGAATCAGTCCCACACCGGTTGCGCAAAAATGCGACAACCCCACCTTTGTGGCGTTTTTTCACTATCAAACATCCGCCTCGACGCGATCGGTGTCAAGTAAAATGTCTTGAATTCATTGTGAGAAAGTAGTGGTAACTGATTTTCGGAAATCTATGGTATATTTTCAACTGCCAGGGTAGCGGTGACAATTTCGGTCAGATGCTGGCCCCGCATCCCCTGGTGCGGAGAAATCGATCTCCCAAATGGTGCGTCGACGGTGGTTGAATAGGCGCATGTCTCACCATCCCCTATTTGCGCGAGTGAGTGCGAGGCGTTACGTTGTACTGGGTAGATCAGGACACGAAATGTTTTGATCATGTCGCCTCCTTCTAGTTCTGGGAGTTGGGCGTTCGGTATATGCTGGAGGGCAGCATCAGGCGCGCGGGAGGGCGACTGAGAATAGCGATGCAACTGATCGAGGGGGGGGGCAGCGGCCTCAATCTGTGGGCGCGGACCTTCGAGGGTGAGCGGACCTCACCCTCCTGGCTGGAGACAGCCCTCTCGGCCCCCCACCCCGCCTCCTAGCGCCCGCCCGACCGGGCCACCTTCAGAGGCAAGGCGGCCAGCACTTGCGCCGGTCCGGCGTTGCTGCATGGTTCGTGAATTGCAAATTCCGATCGTCGCGTCCGGCGGCGCGGCACTCGTGGCAGAAGACGACCTTAATCAGATCCCAGTGCATCGCCCCATGATCAGGACCTAAGCGCTTAACCATCTCGGCCACGTTCAGGGCCGCATTTCGCTTGACGGCTTCAACTGATGACATGAGCCGCAATCATCGTGCGATCCCCCGATAGTTCTTTTGGGGAATGATTGCAGCGATGCTAAATTAGGTCGCCTGTCTGGTCGGACAGTTGACGCCTTCAAGGGTGAATCAGGCGCCGGCGAACCGCTCGGCCGTTGTGACTATTACACAGCTGCCAACGCTTGGCCGACCTTGCGTTCAAGGCAAAACCTCGCTCTACTCTCACCAGCAAAGGAGCGGGAGGTAAGAATAATGGCGAAAGTTACGAAGAGTAACGGCAAGAGAAGACTGCCAAAATCAGACACTGATGGGTTCGATAGGGCCGCTTTATCTTACCGGGGAACCATAGCTGAAAAGTCAAGTTTCGTTGTAGGGATCGATCAAGCTGACATCGCGTCGCCGCCGGCGCTCCGCATTGGGACGAAAATGCTGGGCAAATCGCCCACCTTTTGGGGTCGGTTTTTCAAGGGGCCAGGCAATACTTCTCCGATTCAATATCAACCGACCGTCGAGAATACTTTCTTCAGCCAGCGGGGCATCCGCGTCCTGCCAATTGCCCGCCAGACAAATAATGTTGGTCGTAGCGAGCGACTAGGCTACGTGGACGGGCAGCGGAACGGAGCTGCCGTGCTGGCCGCCTTCGGAGCCAATCACCTGGCCCGCATGGCGGATGGCATTCGAGTGTTTCTGGACGTGGAGCGATATGGTCCAATGTCCCCTTCGTACTATGAAGGCTGGAGCAAGGGACTCATTGACGCCGGGCGTCAAACAATGATCGATTTCAGCGACGAGATCGACATGGGAGTTTTTCCCAGAGACATTTCGGTCACTTTTCGCCCTTGTGTCTACGGTCATCACTCGGCCGACCGCACATGGCAATCCTTGGGTACTGCAATTTCCGGTGGCGCTGTCTGCGACGGAGCCTGGATTGTTTTCATGAACAGTCCGGCGCGCTTCCCGATCTGGCCTTGGCGCTCCAGTTTCACCTCGCGCCATATGCCGTCCAGCGTACCGGTATTGGCCTGTCAAAGAATCCTCGATTACTCCCAGGACGGTGTCAATCTAGACTACAACCTTGCAAATCCAGCGCATGAGGCGGATTTTCTGAACACCCTCGTACTTCCGGCTTGAGCGGGTTGAATGATGCGGCCGAGGCGCCCCTTTGGGGTGGATCACCTTTGTCGAGCAATGTCAGCCAACGATCGTGGATGGCCGTTCACCCTAAGTATCCCCGTCCGACGTTTGAAAGCATTCTCCAGGGTAATGACATGAACTGCGTTTATATTGCAGGGACCTTGCGTCACTCTATCCTATATACAACAATATCCTGACCGGTTAGTTTAACATATTCGCCACAACGATTAGCAGTGTGGCCATATATGTTACCGCCGTCTGCAGTGATACTGCCAGCAAGCGCCATAGCATGATCTTTGCTTAAACCAAACCAACTGACCACAAAGCAGTAGTCGCCCTCGCGTGTATCCGCAAGCGCAGAAATCCGCCTTACGTTGCTATATTTCTTTACCGAGTTCTTGAACGCCGCTGCAAGCTCTGCAACTCGAACACACAGCCCCGAAGCGCATGTCGCCGCCGGTATATTCACAGTGACGCTCGATTTATACAAACCGTGACACATAAAGTGTGTACAGTCTGAATCAAATTGACCGTCATCGCAGTCGTTTCCGCTTCGACAAAATTGCGTATAGTACGACTTTGCGTCAGACCAGCTGAAAGGGAGTTTGGCGGGTGAAGACCCATCGATTGGAATCAGAATAATATCTGCCGCCCTGGGTCCAAGTTCTTTGGTAAGGATCTCATCAAGGTCGTCCTCACTCAGTATACGTACGCCTGCCGCCGAGCGTCCATCATCCTCTTTGCTCATACATTCCTCCATCAATAGCCTATAGATAGCAGATCTGGATCACGCTTTGAAGTGCGACTGTTCCGAACGACAGTGGGGCAGCGAGAATTTCGGCACATTACAGCCATGCGGATCAATGTAGCGATCTTCATCATAGCGCTCCTCCAGCTCTAATCTCGCGATCATACCGCAGGAAGGGAGGAGAGCCGTCCACATTGGGTAATCGCGGGAGCGACGCGCCCTAGAACCGATCATAGCCTTGGAGGGTGGCTGTTCCCCGATAAGATGAAATTCGGGCTCACGACCTGACGCCGGGCCCAGCATCAACGGAGAACAGCCATGACAGAATATATTGGTCTCGACGTGTCGATGAAAGAGACGGCAGTATCGATCCGCCGTGAAGGCGAACGGATTTGGCGCGGGAAGTGCGCATCTGATCCCAACATCATTGCTGAGCTTGTCCGCAAGCGGGCACCGGCCGCAAAGCGCGTCGTGTTCGAAACCGGCCCGCTGTCGGTGTGGTTCTATCATGCGCTGCGCGCCGAGGGATTGCCAGCCATCTGCATCGATGCGCGCCATGCCAAAGCCGCTCTCGATATGGCGGCGAACAAGACGGATGCGAATGATGCCGATGGTTTGGCGCGTCTTGCTGAAGCAGGGTTCTTTCGCGAGGTGCGCGTGAAAGGCTTCGACAGTATGTTGACCCGCACGCTCGTGGCAGCACGCACCCGGCTGGTCCGGATCACCGTCGAGCTTTCCAACCAGATCCGAGGGATCATGAAAACGTTCGGCCTGGTCGTTCCCGCAGGTAAGGGAACTACATTCGAAAAGAATGTCCGGAGCCTTCTTATCGATCAGAACGAGCTTGCTCCTATCGTGCTACCGATGTTGGAGGCTTGGCGCAGCATTCGCATTCGCGCCGCCGAGCTCGGGCGCCAACTGGTTGCGGGTGCTCGTCAAAGCCAAGCCTGCCGCATCCTCATGTCGATCCCCGGCATCGGCGCGATCACCGCGACCTCTTTCGTCACCGCCGTTGAAGATCCAAACAACTTCAAGAAGTCCCGCTCTGTAGCCGCATGGATAGGCCTGACAACTCGCCGCTACCAATCGGGAGAAGTCGATTTTGACGGCCATATATCCCGGCGCGGCGATCGACATTTGCGGGGGCTCCTCTACGAGGCCGCGGCGGTCATCCTGACACGCAGCTCGATCGACAGCAGCCTGCGCACGTGGGGCCTCAAGCTCCGGGAGAGGATTGGCTTCAAACGAGCTGCCGTGGCTGTGGCGCGCAAACTGGCGGTGATAATGCATTCGATGCTCAAAACCGGTGAGTTCTTTGATCGAAATGCAGGCGCCACAGCATGAAATCTTGCGAATAGCGTTCAGGATCTGAGCGCCTGAGACGTCCCTGCCGGGACGTGAGCCGAGCCATTCCGCTGATGCGGTTGCACCGCTGTCTCAGCAAAGTGCGTCGTCCACATTGAAGGCTCGTCCGCGGAGCTCCATCATGCGGCGACTGATGTCGACCGCGAAGACAACCATGCACCCGGCAGCGTCGTCTCGACGCAATTACATGCTTGACGTCCCATCGGCGATTAGACAACCGCATCAAAAGCAGACGGTCCGGTTCCAGAACTAACTAGCCGGAAAGGGTGCCGTAATGCTGGCGCCCCCCCATGCCGAGTGGGCCGGCTGCTTGAGCACACCGCTGGGGCCGTTTGCACCGATGCACTCAGCCATGGAGCTTCTGCAATTGCTTGACAGCACCTGTCAGCATCCGCGTTCCGGCACGAAGCCCCTGTTCGCGGAGCTCTGTCGTGTTAGCCATCGAGGCGAGTTCATTGATGGCAATTCCCAGCAATGCATCCTGATGTGCCGGGGCCAAATGCGAAGCATTGGCGACCAAGGGTCCCCACGGACCGACAGGCTGCGGACCACTGGGTCCCAAAACCACTCCGGAACCATCATTTGTGATACCGAAAAGAATCTGCGCAACTTGGCTCCACTTGTCGGACGTGGTCGCCACCAGACCTATGGTGTCAGTGTCATAAATGGGTGGCGCAACGACCGAAGCGGACTTTGAGGTGATCGAGGTCTGTTGATTTTCAGGAGGGGCCCAAGGCACGAGGTGGGTTCCGCCGGCCCAAGGTTCGAGATCTGCCAAAATGGATGGTGCGGAGCCATCTATCCCATAGGTCTGGTTGGGGTCGACCCTCCAGCTGCGCCCTGGTGCGCGTTGCCAAGTCGCCCATAGCCTATCGACATTCGAATGCAGCAGGAAAACGAATGGATCGTGGAACGAAAAATGAGGATGTCCGATGGAGCCCTGAATGTAGTCACTGTGCGCATACGCGTGCGCGATCTTCAGCTTCGTATCCATGGCATGGTATTGGCTCACCGTCGGAAGTGCATCACCAGCAGTGATGATCGAATGGTCCGACTGCATGGAGGTCGGCCCGAATACGGGAGGACCAGCGACCACGTTGCGCCAGGCGTGGGTGTGGCCATTGCCGATTTCGTCATCTTCAGATGACTCAAAATTCTGAAACGGCGGGCCTATGTCGCCGCCGCCATCGGCCGCTACGCGGTTGATTCCTGCACTGCCGTCATCGCCCATGAAGTTTGGGTCCATCAAATTGACCGTCCCGCCTTGGCCGTCGGGAGAGGCTCGGGGATCCGTTGTCCAATCCCAATAGTGGAGGGACAGCCTTGCGTCGAATTGTCTGAGCAGCGCCTCCAATTTGTCGCAGATAACACGATGCCATGGCAGGAATGCTGGTCCGACATGCACGTCCTGACCCGCAAGATGAGCATCCTTGTGTACCTGCTCTTGCTTGTCCCAGAAACTTACCCCGTCTGAAAAAACGTATGGCGCGGCGTCAATGGCCACGAACGCATCGCGTAGGAGCGTTCTTTCCTGAGCGGAGACTGTAGCTACATTTCTGCGGATACCATCACCAAGTGCCATGGGATCAATCCTCTTCAAAATCGAGAAATGTACGGTGGAGCACGAAATATTACGGAGAAGTCAGCAACCATACGAGTAAAATAGAAGGGTTTCAACATCCATATGGCAAATAGCGCTTGTTAGCATACGATGAGTTTGGGTTATCCGACTAGAACAAGGTGGCATAGCAAGTCTTTGAAAAACTGGCGCACCTGAAAGGACACGAATTTGTGAACTCTGACATTGGAGGACAAACGTTCCCCTTTTGTTGAAGCCGCTAATCCTTGCCGCTTATTAGATCAGAAAGCACGCGCCGGCTTGGAACTACGGGCCAAGAGCGAGCGAGGGGGTTCGTTTCTTTCCTTCCCAAGCGTCCGGCTTCGAGCATCCGACGTGAGATCACCTCCTGCTGCTGGCGCAGGTGGTCGCTCAGCAGCTTGTTGCGCGTGATGTAACCTGCATTCACGCCCGGGATGGAGTGGTTCATCAGAAGATGGACGTCCAACTCCGCAACGCCAGCGGCTTGGGCGATTGTCCGGAAAGTCTGCCGCAGGTCATTCCCCCATTTCGACAGATCGCAGCGTTTCTCCTTGTGCTCGATGACGTGACCGCGTTCGCTCTCTGCTGGGAATAGCCAGTCACGCGATTGCTCGGCGTAGAGAGCCCGACCAATGCGCACCACTCGAACCAGGCAGCGGATCATAGCTCGCGAAAGCGGTATGTCGAATGCCTTGACCTCACCACCCTTCGGCTTGGGTATGTGCAGGACACGTGCGCGAAAGTCGACATGTTCAACCCGCGCCTTCCTGATCGCTTCAGGGCGATGGCCTGACAGCAGCATGAACAGATGGAGTTCTCGACGAACTGGGTTCTTCAAGGCCGCGAGTTGTGTGAACCATTCCTCCAGATCCGAAAGCCCGAGCGCGGTGTTGCGCCGATGTTCGGCATTCCAGTCTATGGCCGAGACCGGGTTGTCCGCAGGCAGCGTGCGGGCAACCTTGCGAGCATGATTGTAGACGGCCCGTAGCGTCCGCATGCAGCCGTTGGCTATATAGGCGCCGTTTTCCTTGGTGAGTGTCTCGTGCCGCACAGTCACGAGGGAAGGATCGTTGCCCAGCTTGGAAAGCGGCTCGTCAAGCCAATCGGCCAACAGCCGCTCGATATGATCACGATAGTTGTTGATCGTCCCATCGCTTCGGCCTTTGTTCTTCATATGCCCGTCGCGGTAGCGTTCCCAAGCAATGCGCAGCGTCGGGTCCGTAATCGATGGCAAATCAACCGCTACAGCTTCGCCGTCCCGCTTGCGCGTCGACGCGCGAGGGTCCACGCCGTTGGCGATCTTCCCGAGAATGTCCTTGGCCTTCGCCCGCGCCGCGCGCGTCGTGAGTTCTCCGACGTCGGCAACCTTCATCCGGACGGAAAGACGCTTGCCCGCCTTCATTCGATCACCCTGGACAACGAACGTCTTTTTCCGTTTGCCCACGAGCACCATGAAGCCCGGCAGGTCGCTGTCCCGAGCAAGATATTGGCCCGAGGACGCCTGCTGGAGGCTTGCAACGGCGCGGTCTGTAAGGGCGAGTCGAAGGTCTGTCATGAAATTAGTACGGGATTAGTACGGCAATTGCGTGGTGTTGCTACCGGATGGATCTGTTGGTCTGTCGACGCTATCATAGCAGCGCAGTTCGAAAATTGCAACAATTTGAATATGTTAATAGTAGCCTAATCGTACAACGACCGGCATTGGGAAACAATAGGAAAGGCCATCTGGCAAATTCCTAATCTGTAGGTCACAGGTTCGATTCCTGTCGGGATCACCAATCACTCACAGCAAATATGGTGCTGTCGCTAGCCGATCAGTTTCAGCAGATCCTTGTAGCGCGGATGGCTGCGGATGGGATCGAAATCCGAATCGTTCTTGAACCATGATTTCATGTGGTCCCCTACCAGCCGCAAATAGGGCTCCAGCAGGTCGATGCACAGGAGCGCCGACAGCGTGCCGGCTTCGTCAAGCCCCATCAGCCTGGAATAGCCGACCACGTCGGCGGCCAATATTGCGGTCAGGTGTCGTTCCATTGCTATCTCGCAAGCTCCAGCACCGTCTGCCAGCGCGGAAGGCTGTGCAGCGGATCAAAATCCGAGTCTTGCAGAACCCAAGCTTTCATCTCGTGGTTGGCGCGCGGCATCACCCTCTCGAGCATGTCGAACGTCCGGTCGAAATCTCCGAGGAAGCAGTGGAAGCAGGCAAGGTTGTATTGGGTCAGGACATCGTCGGGGTCGATCGCGAAAGCGCGCGCGGCCCACTCCTTCGCCCGATCGAACTCGCCAAGTCCGGCGAGCGCGTTGGCGCCGAGGTAGGCAGGCCGGGGATTTTCCGGATTCCTTGCAAACTCGCGCTCGGCTCGTTCAACACCCCTGCGAGCCGTCTCCCTTTGTTCCTCATGCCGTCCCAACGTGCGATAGATCTGAATCAGCAGAAGCTGGGATTGGTAGTCGTTGGGGTCTATCTCGGCGGCGCGCTCCCAGTGGACGGCGGCCTTTTCGAGCTTTCCCCGCGCATAACAGCTGCGGGCGTAGAAATAGTGGGTTTCGAACAGGTTGGGATTGCCCGCGATCGCTTGCTCGAATTCTCGATCCGCTTCGTCGTACCGCTGGCCGATCGAGAGGGCCAGTCCGCGCGAGGCATGCGCTTCGGCCAGTCCGCTTTCGATCTCGAGCGCCTTGGCGGCGTTGGCCAGTATGCCGTCGAGCGACACCTCCTCGCTGTAGTCGAGGAACAGGAAGGAGTCGCAATCGGCGCTGCCGGCATAGGCGCGCGCATAGAGAGGGTCGAGCTCGATCGCCATCGTGAACATCCGTCTGGCGAGCCGGTAGTTCAGCTTCGTGCCGCGGTGGAAAAACTCACGGCCTCTCAGATAGTAGGTGTAAGCCTCGACACTCTCGGTCGGCGACGCCTCGATCGCCTTCTTTTCTTCCGGCAGCAGCCTGACCTTGAGCTGATCGACGATCGTTTTTGTGATCTCGTCCTGAATCGCGAAGATGTCCGTCAGGTCACGGTCGTAACGATCGGCCCACAGATGCGTGCTGTCCTTGCCGTCGATCAGCTGCGCGGTGATGCGCACGCGCTGGCCGGCCTTGCGGACGCTGCCTTCAAGCACCGTTGCGACATTGAAGCGCCGGCTGACCTCCTGCACGTCGACGGACTTGCCCTTGTAGGTGAACACCGAATTGCGGGCGATCACCGACAGGCCGGAGATCTTCGACAGGTCGGTGATGATGTCCTCGGTGATGCCGTCGGAGAAATATTCCTGCTCCGGGTCGCCGCTCATGTTGTTGAACGGCAGCACAGCAATCGACGGTTTCTCCTTCGCCGGCGCTGGCTTGGGCCACGCCGCGCCGGCGAAGAGGTCGACATTGTAGACTCGAACCGGCCGGTCGATGTTCTTCAGCGTCTGCTCGCCGGTGTCCTCGAAGGAGAGATCGAGCCGGTTGCCGACATTGTCGCGGACCGAGCCGGACACCGCGATGCCGCCGGGCTTGGCGATGCTTTCGATGCGCGCCGCTATGTTGACGCCGTCGCCATAGATGTCGTTGTCCTCGAAGATGATGTCACCGAGATGGACGCCGATGCGGAATTCGATGCGGCGCTCCTCCGGCACGTCGACATTGCGCTCGTGCATCCGGCGCTGGATGTCAGCGGCGCACGCCACTGCGTTCACCACGCTCGGGAACTCGACCAGCATGCCATCGCCCGTGAGCTTGACGATGCGGCCCTGGTGTTCGGCGATCTTGCCGTCGGCCATCTCGCGCCGATGCGTCTTGAGCGCCGACAGCGTGCCAGCTTCATCAAGCCCCATCAGCCTGGAATAGCCGACCACGTCGGCGGCCAATATTGCGGTCAGGCGTCGTTCCATACTCGGTTGCCCCGCTTCCTTCGGAAGCATACCTTAGCAGTTTCCCCACGTCGCAAGCAGCTTTTCGCCGACCAGAGGAAGAATACCGGCGTTCGCACAAGGGCAAACTGGCAAACCGCTGCTCGAATGTCCGTTCATGCCGCGATCCGCGCCTATCGCGATCGATGCCTTCGAAGCAAAGCCTTGTTGCGAGCGAATTCGCTGCTTTGCTGTTTTCAGGGAATTCAGGCGGAGACTGGTTAGCGCGAGACTGCCGCCTTCACCACTCAGTCACGGCAAAACTGGACTATGCTAGGTAGCCCGAAATTCGCTCGACTTATCCGTAAGATAGACTGGACCATCTCTGATCAGTCGGGCTTGGTCGCCCAGCCGGTCTCTGTTTCTCCCGAGTATTTGCGATCCGTCTCTGTGTCCGGATCGGATCATTCTCGCCGGTTGTGGCCTGTCTGTTCACGTCCGGTCACGAAGCAATCCCGTGCATCTGGGTTCACCGCGGTGACGCACATCGCAACGCCAGCAAGCACCTTTGCGCTTGCCTTGAAGGCATTCTATTCTGGAGGTAGAAGCGGCTCGTGGGCACAGAATGTCGGTACTGCGTTTCTTAAGAATATACGCGCCGCTCAACGCGGTTCTGGCTGCGCCCGGGCTTTTGGCGGTGGCTACGCTCACGACTCCGAACATCTCCGGTCGAAGCAGACTGGCTCTGGCTGCCGTGCTCGTAGTCATTTGGGGCGCCTATCTCCTGGAACTGGCCGCGACGCTGCTCAAACGCCGGGCGGGCGACGTTCGGGACAGGACGCCGGCGATCGCTATTGATGTGCTCGCGGTTTTGGTTCCACTCGCTGCATTTCTGCTTGTCGGCACCCCCGACTGGAGCCTCTACTGTGCTGTCTGGCTGTTGAAACCGCTGCGCGACTCGACTTTCTTCCCGGTGCTGGGCAGGGTCTTGGCCAACGAAGCGCGCAACCTGATCGGCGTCACCACGCTCTTCGGCGTCGTTCTGTTCGCTGTCGCGCTGGCCGCCTATGTCATCGAGCGCGACATCCAACCGGAAAAGTTCGGCAGCATCCCCCAGGCAATGTGGTGGGCTGTGGTCACGCTGTCCACCACCGGCTATGGCGACGAAATTCCGCAGAGCTTCGCCGGCCGCGTCCTTGCTGGGGCGGTCATGATGAGTGGCATCGGCATCTTCGGGCTCTGGGCCGGTATTCTTGCCACCGGCTTCTATCAAGAAGTCCGTCGCGGGGATTTCGTCCGTAATTGGCAATTGGTCGCCACCGTGCCGTTGTTTCAGAAGCTCGGCCCGGCCGTTCTGGTCGAGATCGTGCGCGCGTTGAGACCTCGCATGGTGCCGGCGGGCGCCGTGATCTGCCGTATTGGCGAACCCGGTGATCAGATGTTCTTCGTCGTAGAGGGGCGCGTCAGCGTCGCGACGCCGAACCCGGTGGAGCTTGGCCCTGGCGCCTTCTTCGGCGAGATGGCGCTGATCAGCGGCGAACCGCGTTCGGCGACCGTGAGCGCTGCAACGATGGTCTCACTCCTGTCGCTGCATGCGGTGGATTTCCAAATGTTGTGCAGCAGCAGCCCGGAGATCGCGGAAATCATCCGCAAGACCGCGCTCGAGCGGCGCGGCGCGGCACCGACGGCTTGACCGTATCTGGTGTGCAGTCCCGGGTGTGATCGTGTGTCGTCGATGTGTGCAGCACCGACAGCGGCCACGGTTTCGTGAGTGGCGAGGGCGACCGCAGCGACATTCGGTAGTCGCCGCTGCCTCGGTGGCCTCGGTCCTAAGATAATATCTGGGAACTGTGCTAGGATGGCCGCCGCGCGGCGCGACTTGTCATGCTTCAAAGCGGTCAGGAACGATTGTCATGCTCAATCCAATCTCCATCATGGCCGACCGGCTCGGCGACTATCTGTCAGACCTCTATCTTCAGTATTTCTCGCATCGCAATCCGGAATATGCGAGCTACATAGGTGGAGCGGCCCGCCTTGTCCTGGAGCGCATCGGCAATTCGAACGCCCTATACCACAACATCGAGCACACGCTGATGGTTACGCTTGCTGGCCAGCAGATCATCCGCGGCCGGCTGCTTTCGGAATCCCTGACCCCCGATGACTGGCTGCACTATACCTGCGCGTTGCTTGTCCACGACATCGGCATGGTCCACGGCGTGTGCCAAGGCGACACCGAGGACAGCTTCGTCATTAACGAGGCCGGCGACGTCTTTACGCCACCGCGCGGCGCCTCCGACGCGGTGCTTGCGCCCTATCATATCGAGCGCGCCAAAATCTATGCGCGCCAACGTTTTGCTTCCTCGAAGTTCGTCAATGAGGAGCGCATCGTCGCGGCGATCGAGATGACGCGCTTTCCGGTGCCGAACGATCCGGCCTACCAGGTCACCAACACCGAGCCGGCGCTGGTCAGGGCCGCGGACCTGATCGGCCAGCTCGCTGATCCCTTCTATCACCGCAAGCTGCCGGCGCTGTTTGCCGAGTTCTCTGAGATCGGGATGGTGGAAAAGCTCGGCTGCAAGACCGCCGCCGATCTCGGCGCCATCTTCACCGATTTCTTCACGCTGCAGGTCGAGCCCTATATCGGCGACGCGATCCGCTATCTGGAGCTAACGACGGAAGGCAAGCAGTGGATCGCCAACCTCCACAGCAACCTCTTCCAGTCCGGGCATCGCGCCAGGATCGGCCCGTTCCCCGGCGTGTTGCAGCCGACCTCGGCGAGCCTTTCGGTGGTAACTTAAGAGCCTGGAATTGTTCCCTCTTTTCCGCCGGTGCCGAGCCGGCTGCGAACCATCGATGGGACGACGGGGAGTGGGTCTCGCCGTCCCCGGCCGCAACTCGACAATCCCCTCCCGCGCTTTGCGCACGCTGGCCAAGTCCGCTTGGCGCTGCGAAATGCTGACATATTCAGCATAGCCAAGGAAACGAACCTTTTGCCGCAGAACGGGCACAACTTATTTGCGTTTCGTTCCGCGCGTTTGCCCGCCACTGTGTTGATGTGCGTCAATGCGAAACGGCCTACGGCCCCTACCATGGTCACGGTCAGCAATGATTTTGGAGACAGCAGATGGACGAAGAGAGCAGAAACAAGATCGAGACGTTGTTGGATCAGCATCGGATCATGACGGTTGCAACGCTGAGGCCGGACGGCTGGCCGCAGGCGACGACCGTCGGCTACGTGAACGAAGGCCTTACCCTTTACTTCCTCTGCGGTCTGGAAAGCCAGAAGGCTGCGAATCTGGCGCGAGACGATCGCGTGTCCTTGACCATCGATCACGACGCGCCACAGGTGATGGACATCACCGGACTTTCCATGGCGGCGCGTGCACAGCCGGTGGTGGACCGGGCCGAAGCGGAAAAGGTTCTGCGGATGCTGCCGCTGAAGTATCCGGAGCAAGTTTCGCTGCCGGGCCCGATGCCGACGCCGGAGCAGGTGCGCATATTTCGCGTGATGCCTTCGGTCATCTCAGTGCTCGATTACTCCAAGGGCTTTGGCCACACCGAGCTCGTCACTTGCTGAGCGCGCCCTCCCCAAGATAACCTTTGGGCTATGTGGGGCAAGGACGGCAAATCGCCTGCAAGTCTGTCCATTCAGACCTGGGGCTGGCACCTCGTCGGATGACCGCCAGTAGCGCATCCCTGACAGTTGATCGTTCAAGCGATACCGGGGTTGATGATCCTACCCATACGGCGTTTGAACGGTTTCTCGCTTTGTTGGTGATGGGCGATCATGCGAAACCGCCGTCCTTTAGACTAGCGCCCGGGATGATAAGTCGCCATCAAACGCTCGAGTTCGTCGATGGCGGAGGACTTCGGAAGCTTCTCGCCCTGGAGTTCCGGCCGCACCTTCCAGCCCGGATCGACGCCCTCCATATTCGGCAACTCATGCGCGATGCCCTTATGACAGTCGATGCATGTCGCCTCGCCGGAAAGCAGGTAGCGTGTATGGATTTCGGCGGCCCGCACGGTTTGCTTTGACAGGTCCATGGCGACCGACGAATGGCAGTTACGACATTCGAGGCTGTCATTGGCCTTCAGCCGCGCCCACTCATGTTCGGCAAGATAGAGGCGCATGTCGAGAAACTTGCGTCTCGTGTTGATGGTGCCGAAGATCTTGCCCCAGACTTCTTTCGAAGCTTGCATCTTGCGCGCGATCTTGTCGGTCCATTTGTGCGGCACATGGCAGTCCGGGCAAGAAGCGCGGACTCCAGAACGGTTGGAGAAGTGGACCGTCCGCGTCAGTTCCTGATAGACGTTGTCCTCCATCTCGTGGCACGAAATGCAGAATTGCTCGGTGTTGGTCAACTCAAGCGCAGTATTGAAAGCGCCCCAGAACATGACGCCGCCAACGAAGCCGCCGAGCGTCAGGAATGCGAGACTGAGGGTTGCGGCTGGCGCGGTGAGGACGCGCCCTGCCCACAGCGCAATTTTTTTTATCCGCTGCATGCCTACTCGCTCCCGGCGGGTTTGACACCCAACTCGCTCATGTCCTTGAAGAGGTTTTGGACAAGAGGCTGAACGTTGGCCTGTGGCACATGGCAGGCCGTGCAGAAGTAGCGTCGCGGCGAGACATCGGCGATCATCTGACCTTCGCGCGTCATGTAATGGGTAACGCTGATCATCGGTGCGCCAGAACCTTCGGTGAACTCGCGCTTGTGGCACGAGAGACAGCGGTTGGTGTTGACCGACAATTGATAACCCTCGATCGAATGGGGGATCACCGGGGGTTGGTCAGGATAGGCGCGCATCTTGCGAATATCGTCGACGATCCATTTCGGTAGAGGTTGAGCGGGAACTGACTCCATAGGCGGCGTAGCCCCTGTCAGTTTCGAGGCCATCTGGGCGATCGCCGCGGTCCCTGTGAGAAGGATGGCAACGGCGATGCCCATCGCCAGTTTGCGCCGCTTTATCAAGAGGCCGAAACGATCTTGACCGCGCATTTCTTGAAATCCGTCTGTTTGGAGATGGGATCGGTGGCGTCGAGCGTGACCTTGTTGATCAACTGGCTGGCGTCGAACCACGGTACGAAGATCACGCCCTTGGGCATCCGGTTGCGGCCGCGCGTTTCCAGCCGCGATCTGATTTCTCCCCGGCGCGAGATGATCCTGATCTCGGCGCCCTGGTTCAGGCCGCGCTTGCGCGCATCGTCGGCGTTCATGAAGCAGCACGCCCCGGGAAACGCCCTGTAGAGTTCCGGAACACGCATAGTCATCGACCCAGAATGCCAGTGTTCCAGAACACGTCCGGTGACCAGCCAGAGATCGTATTCCTTATCCGGCGATTCCGCCGGCGGCTCGTAGGGCACCGCAAGGATGACGGCCTTCCCGTCGGGCTTGCCATAGAATCGCACGCCCTCGCCCGGCTTGACATAAGGATCGTAGCCCTCGCGGTAACGCCATTTAGTCTCCTTGCCATCTACCACGGGCCAGCGCAGGCCCCTCTCTTCGTGGTAGCGGTCATAGGGCGCCAGATCGTGTCCGTGTCCGCGCCCAAATGTGGCGTACTCCTCGAACAACCCCTTCTGCAGATAGAACCCGAAATCCCTGGCTTCGTTGTTGTCGTAGTCCGGGTCGACCTCGCTGACCGGAAATTTGTCGACATTGCCGTTTCGGAAGAGCACGTCAAAAAGCGTCTTGCCCCGATACTCTGGGCTACTTTCGAGGATTTCCGCGGGCCAAACATCGTCGGTCGTAAAGCGCTTGGAAAATTCGACCAACTGCCAGAGATCGGAGCGCGCCTCGCCCTTGGCCTGCACCAATTGGTGCCAGACGTGCGTTCGTCGCTCGGCGTTGCCGTAGGCGCCTTCCTTCTCGACCCACATGGCTGCCGGCAGGATCAAATCGGCGCTCATCGCCGTCACCGTCGGATAGGCATCGGACACGACAATGAAATTGTCGGGATTGCGGTAGCCAGGATAGGTCTCCTGACTGTCATTCGGCGCCGCCTGGACGTTGTTGTTGACCTGCACCCAATAGAAATTCAGCTTGCCGTCCTTCAGCATCCGGTCCTGCTCGACCGCGTGATAGCCTGGCTTTTCCGGCAGCAGGCCATGCGGCAATTTCCAGATTTCCTCCGCATGAGCGCGGTGCTCGGGGTTGGTCACCACCATGTCTGCCGGCAGGCGATGCGCGAATGTTCCGACCTCACGCGCTGTGCCGCAGGCCGAGGGTTGCCCGGTCAGCGAAAACGGGCTGTTGCCGGGCTCGGAGATTTTTCCGGTCAGCAGATGAATATTGTAGACCATCTGGTTGGCCCACACGCCACGGACATGCTGGTTGAATCCCATGGTCCAGAGCGACATGACCTTGCGACTGGGGTCTGCATAGAGTTCTGCAAGCTCCTCGAGGAATTCCCTCTCCACGCCGGTCAGTTCAACGGTCTTTTCGAGCGTGTAGTCCGACACGAACGCCTTGAATTCATCGAAGTCGATGGGCTCCATCTTGCCGGCGTTGGCCGCGCCGGTCGCGGCTATCTCCAGCGGATGTTCAGGCCTGAGACCATAGCCAATATCGGTTGCGCCCTTCATGAAGGTTGTGTGGTCGCGCACGAATGCCTCATTGACGCGACCCGTCGTGATGATGTGGTTCGCGATGTAGTTGAGGATGGCAAGATCCGTACCCGGCTTGAATATGATCGGCACGTCGGCCAGATCCATGCTGCGATGCGTGAAGGTCGACAGCACCGCGACCTTCACATGCGGGTGGCCGAGCCGCCGGTCCGCCAGTCGCGTCCACAGGATCGGGTGCATTTCGGCCATGTTCGAACCCCACAGCACGAACGCATCGGCGGCCTCGAAATCGTCGTAGCAACCCATCGGCTCGTCCATGCCAAATGTCCGCATGAAAGCGTAGGCGGCGGACGCCATGCAGTGACGGGCATTGGGATCGAGATTGTTGGAGCGGAAGCCGGCCCGCATCAGCTTGGTCGCGGCATAGCCTTCATGGATCGTCCACTGGCCGGAGCCGAACATGCCGATTGCCGTCGGCCCTTTATCCTTCAGCACCTGCTTGCACTTTTGGGCCATCACGTCGAAAGCCTCGTCCCAGGAGACCGGCTCGAACTCGCCTTCCTTGTCGAACACGCCGTTGCGTTTGCGCAAAAGCGGCGTGGTCAGCCGATCGGCGCCATACATGATCTTGGACAGGAAATACCCTTTGACGCAGTTCAGGCCGCGGTTAACTTCGGCCTGCATATCGCCGTGGGTCGCGACGACCTGGCCCTCCTTGACGCCGACCATGACTCCGCATCCGGTGCCGCAGAAGCGGCAGGGGGCCTTGGACCATTTGATTTCAAGCGCGCTCACGCCGCCGGGCACGGGCTGGGCGGACACAGGGAGCGCAATCCCTGCGGTCGCCGCGGCTATGCCCGCGGCATGGGCTTTCAGGATGTCGCGCCGCGTCAATTCGAACGTCATTGCCCGGTGCCCTCCTCAGCCTCGATATGTTCGAACACCATGTTCGCAGCAACAACCCCGTCGAGCAGCGCGATTTGGGTGAGATAGTCGCCCATCGCCCCTGTGCTCGTGCCCTCGATGACGACGACGATCTTGCCGCCTTCATGTGCATAGACCTCGACATCGCGCATCGCTGACAGCTGCGCCGCGACATCATCCCCCCTCGTCGGCAGCACCGAGACGACAGCGCTCGATATGTGATGGTAGCGCCGATCCTCAGGCATGGATGTCGTCCCTGGCGCGTTCACTCACGCCGATCGCGCTGGCGGGACAAACGCCGATGCACGCCCCGCATCCGCTGCAGGCGTCCTCGTTCAGTTCTGGAAGAAAGGGACCGCCAATGCGTGGCCGGAAGTGTATCGCCTGCTCGGGACAGGCGTCGAGGCATGACTGGCAGGCGATGCCTGACTTCGCAAAGCAGGACGCGGATATGGCGACCGCATGCGCAAATCTTCGCGGCGTGTCTGTACTGAATACGGGCTCCGGGCAGGCCTTCGCGCATTCGCCGCAAAAGATGCATTCTCCGACGGTGAAATCGAGAGCCGGAAAGGCGTGAACGAGAGAAATAATGCCTGTCGGGCAAGCTTCGACGCAGGCTGCGCAGCCCGTGCATGTATCAAGAACATGGTTCAACATGCCTGGAGGCCGGATTCCCAAGGCCGGAACGGTGCGGCCCTGCAGAAAATTGCGGCGGCTAAGATTGCGGGCGTGGTCCATCGCCGAACCTCAATGCAAGCCGTGGGGAGGTCCCGGCGGACCGAAGACAATCTGCCACATCCAGATGAGGAAACCGTATCCGCCGACTGCGCCAACGGCTGCAATCGGCCAAATGCCAAAAGCCAGGACGAAGAAAGTCAGCAACTCGGATCGCCGTTTCTGGCGAAAATCGGTCGCACTTGTAGCTTCGAGAGAGTCTTTGTTCACGGAACCTATCCATCCATGAGTGCAAACTCGTACCCTGCATACACCCCGATAAGATAGCCTGATACGAGCGCCGGACCAACACATTTCAGATCGCTGTGCGGATCGACGAAGGCAGTGAGTTGTGTTGCCGCCCCACAATGAGACGTAGAGCTCAACCACGGGATTCTCAGCTAATTTCTTCGCGCGCCCGCTCGGATAAGGTGTACGGCAACTCGACCATCGTCCTCATCATGATTGCGAAATCCTGATGGAGATCAGAAAATATGGCGGCGCGGCTCAAGACGTCGCTCGTCCGCTAGAATCGGGATTGTGGGGTTCTATGGTGGAGCTCTCTAAATTCCTGGACGCGTAGCCATGCCAGCCGTCGCAATCATGGTCATAGAGTTCGTCTGCGGCGCTGCAAGCGGAATTGCGCTCGGCCGCCGGGTGCCAAGTTTCAGCCTTGGCAGGACAGCCGACGGCATAATCGGCGGCATTGGCGGTCTGCTTTTTGTATGGCCCTCCGCCCGGATTCCAGGTGTTGGGCCCCTCATCGGCCACCACGCCGATGGCCTGACGCCGACCATGTTGATCGGAGCGGGAATAGCAGGGCTGCTCGGAGGTGTTGTCCTGATTGTGCTGGCCGGGTTCGTCGGGGCACTCATGAAAGGCTGACAGCTGCGAATGAAGACGATGGCCCTACCGCACTAGGCTTTCCACCCCATCCGGGTGCGCCATCGCTGAAGATTGCCAGGTAGCTACGAGGAGACCATCATGAGGAAATTGGCTCTTGCGCTTGCAGTCGCCTCAGGTTTGACAGGCTGCACCAACGCGGAAAAAGGTGCTGTGATCGGGGGGGTTGGCGGCGCCGCGCTCGGAACGGCAGCTGGCGGTAACGACGTGCGAAATGCGGTCGTTGGCGGTGCAATCGGGGCCGTCGCGGGTACCTTAATCGGAGCGGCGGCCGACCGTCGCGGATATTGTCGATACCGGGATCGGCACGGGCGAATCTTCGAGGCGCCATGCAGGTGATCGCGTTTCGTATCTTGCTCCGCCGTAACGCTCGCGGGGCGACGCATGACCCGTTTGGCCAAGGAGAACAGGACAGGAAACCCACTTCCATCTTCTGATGTCACCCAGCGGTGCTCTGTTCCCTGTTCGAATTCCCAATGCGCTCTCCCCCTTCGCGGAAGCCCGATCAGACAATGCCGCTTCATGCAGACCTCCGGATGACGGCTGTGTACCGCTGAGATGAAGTAACTGCCTGCGGCGATCCGGCGTCAGTCGAAGCCGTTCTGGCGTCTTGGGCTGCAATCAAAAAGGGACGGACCGCAAAGGCGTGGGATTCCCGGCTAATTTCTTCGCTTTGGTAGAGACCTAAAATGGCATCCCGCAATCTTGTGAGCGCATCTCGATCCCATCGATTTTCGCAGTGGAGGCCCCATGTCCGACCTGGTCGTCATAGTCTACCCCTCCGAAGCCAAGGCTGAAGAGGTGCGCCAGCGCCTGTTTGCATTGCAGAAGGAATACCTCATCAACATCGGCGACGCCGTGATCGCGACCAAGACGGAAGCTGGCAACGTAAAGCTCAACCAGATCATGAACACCACCGTCACTGGTGCTGTGTCCGGTAGCTTCTGGGGGCTGCTCATCGGTGTCATTTTCCTCAATCCCGTCATCGGCGTGGCGATTGGCGCCGCTTCCGGCGCGCTTGGCGGCGCACTGACCGACGTCGGAATAAACGATGCTTTCATGAAGGATCTGTCGGCCACCTTGCAGCCGGGAAATGCTGCACTGTTCGTGCTCGTCCACGGAATGACCGCCGACAAGGTGCTGAGCGCAATCAAGGGATTTGGTGGCGTCGTACTCAAGACATCGCTGGACGAGACGAAGGAGCAGATCCTTCGTGAGGCGCTTAGTCAGGCGTCCAAAGCCGCATAAGATTCAACGCCGCTCAGGAATCGCGTGAGCCGATCGCCTAGCAACGTGGACAGAACGATGGGCGCATTCGAGACTGCTGTCGTACTCGCCATAGAGGTCATCTGTGGTGCAGCGGCCGGCCTCGCTCTGGGGCGATGGACGGGTCTTCGTCTGGGCGCAAAAGCCGATGCCTTGACGGGCGCGATCGGCGGACTGGCTCTGACCTGGCTGGCCGGACAGCTGCCAGGCGTCGCCCGTATTGTCGGAAAGGTGGAGGGCGCGGTGGACGCCACGGCGCAAGGCGTTGGCGTCCTTACCCCGGCAATCCTTGTCGGGGTTGGCATCGCAGGATTATTAGGCGGCCTCGTCCTTACCGCGTGCGTTGCATTTGCCGTAGGCGGAGCCAGGCGTCGAGGGCGGTCCGAAGGAGAAATGAGGTGAAGCAGGTGCAATGCCTGTTTGCTCACCCGAGCACCTGCTTGCTGGTCGCGGCATTGTTGTCGGCATGCACTGTCGCCGTCGATCATCCTCGTCCTGTTCCCCCGCGACCCCAGGCCTGCACCTTCCAGCATGCACCTGTTTGCGGTCGACGAGGCGAAAGGCTGCAGACATTTGGCAACGCGTGCATGGCTCGCGCCCAAGGATTCCAGGTGGTGAGCAATGGCCAGTGTCGCATGTCGCGGCCGACCCAGCCGATAGCCTGTACTCGAGAGTTTGCTCCGGTTTGTGCGAGCCGGAGTGGGCGCCTGCGCACCTTCTCCAACGCTTGCCTGGCCCGTCCGGATGGTTTTCGGCCAGTTCATGCCGGCCGCTGCCGTTGAGGCTTCCGGCAGGAATTTGAGCTTGGCTTCTTCTCGGCTGTGAACACTTCCGTTCCGGAGATTGCGACCGTTGCGCTCGACAGACGACAAGCCAGAAATGACAGAAACGAGCGGTCGCGGGGCGGTTCATCCTGTTGCAACCGGCATCCTCGTCCTCGCATTGTTGTATTTCGCCAAATCAATCTTTATGCCAGTTGCATTCTCATTGTTCGTTCTCGCGCTGGTCTTGCCCGTTCAAATGGCTTTGCAAAGGCGGATTGCGAAGCTGGCGGCGATGCTGATCACACTGTTGCTCACGCTTGCAGTGATCGTAATCGTTGGATCCGCCGTCGTCTGGGGACTCGGCGAACTGTCGCAATGGCTGTTCTATAATACCGGCCGGCTTCAGGAGATATACACGCACTGGGCGGACTGGCTGGAGAGCCATGGCATCGCAATCGTTGGTCCGCTTGAAGAGCATTTCAATCTGACCTGGCTGATCAGCTTGACGCAAGGCCTTCTCAATCGGCTGAACAGCATGGTCGGCTTTGCCATATTGACCTTCATCTTTGTCATGCTTGGCCTGCTCGAAGCCGACGATTTCCAGCGTCGTCTTCGCCTGAGTTCGGCTCAACCTCAAGGCGAGATGCTCTTGCAAATCGGCCGCGAAATTGGCGCCAAGGTCCGCCGTTTCATGGTGGTCCGCAGTATCGCATGCGTGCTGACGGGCTTGGTCGTGTGGGGGTTTGCCTTGGCTGCCGGGCTCGAACTCGCAAGCGCTTGGGCGGCGATCGCTTTTGCGCTGAACTATATTCCGTTCGTCGGACCGTTGGTGGCTACAATCTTTCCGACCTTGTTCGCTGTCGCGCAGTCCGGGTCGTGGCAGCTGGCCCTGATTGTGTTCCTCGGCCTGAACGCCATTCAGTTCGTTATCGGCAGTTATCTGGAGCCATCCCTGACCGGCGCATCGCTGGCGATCTCGCCCTTTGCCGTGATGTTTGCCATCTTCTTCTGGAGCTTTTTATGGGGTTTGCCCGGGGCTTTCATCGGCGTCCCAATTCTGATTGTTGTAGTCACATGTTGCATGCACCAACACTCGACACGCTGGATTGCTGCGCTGCTGTCCGGAGGTCCTGTCGAAAGATCCGGTGCTTCTTAGCGGTATTAACTATGCTTCACGGCCAGGCGGGGGCGTCGAAATCCAACTACCTTGTACAACCGGAAAAACCGGTTTAGATTGGCACTTGCGGGGAGATATTCTTGTCTTTGAAAGATATCTCTGATGAGAGTGCTCTTGCCGACAGTCGCGGGCTGCGCGAAAAGGGGTGCGCATAACGCATCCCTAATGTATCTTTGCTTTCGGCGTGCCGACGTTGTGGACTGGTTGTTGAAGACCCTGAGCGGGAAATCTGGCCCGGTCAGGGCTTGCGCCCGTTAGGAGGTCCGATTGTGACCGCTAACGCAGCGAGGGCGCTTTCGGTCGACTTCGCCGAGCCGTTGCCTCAAGCAGCAACGGTCGCTCCCAAGAATGATCTGCGTCCGGTTGTCCCGGAACGCGTTCCGGTTCCCTGCTTTGAATTCTCGACTCGGGAACTGCCTCCGAGCGACCAGTTTGCGGCATGGCGCCAGAACTTTGCGACTATGCTCGACTTTGTCGAGCCGAGCGATACCGCGGCGGGTTTCGCCGGCACGCAGCTTCTCTGGGACCTAGGCGATCTTGCCCTGGCTCAGATCAGCACCAATGGCTTGGATTTTACCAGCCTGGCGGGTCGCATTCGCCGGGACCCCATCGATCATTGGTTGGTGACCCTTATCCGGGACGGCAGATCGCAAACGACCACTCCATCCAGGTCTTTCGACGGGGAGGCCGGATCGGTGCAGGTGCATTCGCTTGGCCGGGTCTTCGAGGGCAGCGTTACAGACAGCGAAATGCTGTTGCTCTTCGTACCCCGCGACTTCTGCCGCGACATGGGGTGGGGTCTCGACATGGCCGAGTTCACCGTGCTCGGTGGAGGCATGGGTGCGCTGCTTGCCGACTATCTGGCCAGCCTCGCCCAGAGGCTTCCTACGATCAATGTTGGCGATCTTCCTGGCTTGCTCGGTGCGACCAGAGCGATGCTACAGGGTTGCATCGCGCCATGCTCTGACCATCTCGCTGAAGCCCATGATCCGATTTCCGCCACCTTGCTCGAGCGCGCCCGTCGGTTCGTGCAACTTCATCTGTTTGAACCGGATCTCGGCACCGAGCGTCTGACACGCGGACTCGGGATATCGCGTTCACGTCTCTACCGACTTTTCGAGGCTTCCGGAGGGATCGTGCACTACATCCAGCATCGGCGGCTACTGGCGGCCCATGCAGCGCTCGCTGATCCGAATGACCGCCGTCGAATTCTCGACATTGGTGACGAGCACGGCTTCTGTGATGGCGCTGAATTCAGCCGGGCTTTCAGGCGCGAGTTCGGATACTGCCCAAGCGAAGTGAGAGCTGGTGTCAAAAAAGGACCATCGAACTGGCACATACACGAGGTACAGACCGCTGCCCCGTCCGAGCGTCTGAGCCGCCTGCTCCTTCGGCTCCAGGCGCAATGACCGGCACGGTCGATATCGCTGGAATCGGGCAACCCCGATCCAATCCCATCAAACAATGCGAACACCATATGTATTGACGGACCGATCCGCGGCTCCGCAACGCAGCACCGCGCAGTGATCACATCGGCGAGCCCGGCCGCCGCGAGAATTCACGCTGTCTTGGCCGCAGATACCCAGCCGTTTGTCAGCCAGGCAATGCCATGCGAAATAAGGTCGATACCCAGCAAAAATCCAAGCACCCAAAGGCCGGTCGTGGGCCATCCAGTCAGGATAACAAGTCCGGCCAGAAATCCGAATGTTCCCGACAGAACCATCGCCCAGCCAACGTCACTCCAGTGCCTGACGCCGACAAAGAGGCGCACGATGCCCGAGGCCACAAGCAGCAGTCCGAGGACGTAGGTCAGGACAAGGGCACCTGACACAGGCTGCCTCACCACCATGGCACCAAAAACAATATACAGGATGCCGAGGAGGAATTGCCATATGAAGCCGCCCCATCCTTTCATCCAGAAGGCATGCATCATCTCGAACGCACCCACGACGATGGCCGTAACACCAATGACAATGGCGCTGATCACTGTAGCCAGCGCCACGTCGCCCAAGACGAATATGCCCCCGACAATGAGCACGAGGCCAAGGAGAAGGCGAACCGATGTGGGTGGCAAAGTCGATGCGGTTCCATTCTCATAGGCAGTCATGGCTTCCTCCCCGATTGCTGGACTCCCTCATTGGTGTCGATTCCTGCCTTCGGCCGGACAGTGGCCCACTCCGCAATATGCTGGATCGCCGCGAATAGGGCCGGGATGATGAAAAGGCCGATCGTCGTTGCGGCCAGCATGCCGCCAAAGATTGTGACGCCCACCGCCTGGCGCGCGCCGGCTCCGGCGCCGGTGGACACCGCCAGTGGAATAATGCCCAGAATGAAAGACAGAGCCGTCATCATCACGGCACGGAAGCGCTGCTCGGCGCCAAGTCTTGCCGCTTCGTCGATCGGTTGCCCCTCCTCGCGGCGTTCCTTGGCGAATTCGACGATCAGGATGGCGTTCTTCGACGCCAGCCCGATGAGCAGCACGATGGCGATCTGCACATAAAGACTGTTTTGCAGTCCGAAAAGCATGAGCGCCCCCGTGGCGCCGAACAAGGCGGCTCCAAGGGACAGAATTACCGCGATCGGAAGCATCCAGCTTTCGTACTGCGCTACCAAGAACAGATAGGCGAACAGAAAGGCCAGTCCGAAGATCATGGTCTCCTGTCCGGCGCTGCGCCGTTCCTGGAACGATAGGCCGGACCACTCGTAGCCATAGCCGGCCGGCAGCGCCTGGGCCGCGACACGTTCGATGGCGTCCATCGCCGCTCCGGAACTTCCGCCTGGCGCGACTTGGCCGTTGATCTGTGCCGCTACCGAGAGGTTGTAGCGGGAGATGACGAAGGGCGCGAGCACCGTGCTGGTCGATACCACCGCCCTGAGCGGCACCATCGCGCCAGTCCGGCTGCGAACATGGAGATTGAGGATATCCTCGGCGTCCCCGCGATGCTCGGCATCAGCCTGCAGGTTGACCTGGAAGACTCGCCCCTGCAGCGTGAAATCGTTCACGTAACGCGACCCGAAGCTGGCGCCGATCGTCGAATAGATGTCGGACACGCTCACTCCCAGCGCTTCGGCGCGGGTGCGGTCGACATCGACATAAATCTGCGGCACATCGGCGCTGAAGGTAGTCGCCACACCGCCGATTTCCGGCGCCTGGTTGATCTCCGAAACGAATGCACGGACCACCGCCGCGATCTCCTCCGGCGGCTGGCCCTGCAAAGCCTGGAGGCGCAGATCGAGGCCGCCGACCGCGCCGATGCCGGAAATGGCCGGTGGCGAAAAGACTGCAACATTTGCGCCCGGAATGGTTGAGAATTGCGCACGCAATCTTGCGAGGATGGCGTCCAGCCGCAGATCCGGCGTGTTGCGCTGATCCCAAGGATCCAGCGCCGCAACCACCATCGCTCCGTTGGGAGATTGTGTGCCCTGTACGATGCTGAAGCCTGCGACCGAAATAACGTTCTCGACGCCTTTCGTTGCCGACAGAGTCCTTTGAACCTCGCCGACAATCGCCCTCGTGCGATCGAGCGAGGCGGCATTCGGAAGCTGGATATCGACAAACAGGGCGCCCTGGTCCTCGTCCGGGAGGAAGGTGGAGGGGAGACCGCTGAACAGCAGGAAGGCACCCAGGAAGCAGGCGGCAAGCGCGGCGAGAGGTATGATCCAAAGGCGCACCAGGAAACCGACCAACCGACCATAGCCGACACGCGTCGCGTTCATGAAGCGCGCGAACCAGCCAAGTGGACCGCGCCGGTATCCGCTCTGGCCGCGCCTCAGCAGGATCGCGCTGAGCGCCGGGCTGAGCGTGAGGCCGACTACGGACGAGATAACCAGCGCCGCCGACAAGGTGACCGCGAACTGACGGTAAAGCTGCCCGCTTATGCCGGACAGGAAAGCTGTCGGGATCACCACGGCGAGGAGGACGAGCGTGGTGGAAATGATCGGACCCGTGATCTGTCCCATCGCCTTGCGGGCGGCCGCCGCCGTTTCGATGGCGGGGTCGTCCTCCATGACATGCTTGACGTTCTCGACGACAAGGATGGCATCGTCGGCGACCAATCCGATCGCCAGCACCAGGGCTAGCAGCGAGATCGAGTTTATCGAATATCCGAACGCCAGCAGGATGGCGATGGCGCCCAGCATTGCGACGGGCATGGCCAGCGCCGAGACCAGGGTGGCGCGCCAGTCCTGCAAGAACAGATAGGTGACGACGAGCACGATCAGGAAAGCCTCGCCGAGGATCCGCACGATGAGCGAGAGGCTCGTACGGACGAACCGTGTCGCGTCGTAAACGACCTGGTACTGGAGGCCGGGCGGAAACGTGGGTGCAAGACGCTTTAGCTCGGCGAGCACGGCGTTGGCGGTCTGGATCGCGTTGGCTCCCGGCGCCTGGTTTATCTGAAGCATCGCCGTGTCATGCCCGGCGAAGCTCGCGCTCGATGAATAATTGCGCGCGCCGAGTTCGATGCGGGCGATGTCGTGCAACCGTACGATCGCTCCGGCCTCGCCGGTGCGCACGACGATGGCCCCGAATTCATCCGTGCTCATGAGGCGGCCGCGGGCCACGAGCGTATATTGCAGCTCGGTGCCTTCCCGCGCCGGTGGGGCCCCGGCCTGGCCAAGCGAGGCCTGGATGTTCTGCCGCTGAATGGCGGTGGCCACGTCATCGGCCGTTATGCCGAGCGCATCCATGCGTGCCGGATCCATCCATATGCGCATCGAATATTCGGACGCGCCGACGACGGACGCCTCGCCGACACCGGCGACACGCGACAGCGCATCGGCGATCGTTGTCGAGGTGAAATTGGTGATCTGCAGCACGTCGAGCTTGCCGTCCGGAGAATAGAAGGCGATGCCGAGCACGAAATCGGGCGATCTCGACCGCACCGACACGCCTTGCTGGGTGACCGCGGCCGGCAATTGAGAAATCGCCAGTTGCGCCCTGTTCTGCACATTGACCTGCGCAATGTCTGGATCCGTGCCGACTTCAAACGTCACGGACAGCGAATATTGCCCGGCATTCGAACTTGTCGACGACATGTACATCATGTTGGGGACGCCATTGATGGCCGTCTCCAGAGGCCCGCCGACGACATCGGCTATTACTTCCGCGCTCGCGCCGGGATAGATGGCCGAGACGCTGACGGTGGGCGGCGTGATCTCTGGATATTGCTGCACCGGCAGCGAAAAAATGGCGATCGCGCCTGCAATCGAAATGACGATCGACAAGACGATCGCCAGCCGGGTCCGGGTGATGAAGAGATCGGAGATCATTGGCCATCGCCAACGGGCTGGCCTTGGCTCGGCTGAACCGTCATGCCTTCGACAAGACGCTGGATTCCCTGGACGACAACCTGCTCGCCGCCGCTGAGGCCAATGGTGACCGCCCAGCCATTGTCGACGCGTGCGCCCGTGTCGATGCGCCGTTGCGAGACGGTGTTGCTCTTGCCGAGCAGATAGACGAAGCGCCCCTCGCGATCCTGCAGCACCGCTGCCTGAGGTACTATCGGCAAGCTGGGCGCGTCTTTCTCCCGCACGTAGAGGGTGACGAACTGTCCCGGCAGGAGGATATGGCGAGGATTGGGGAAAACTGCGCGGGCCGCGACCGTCCCAGTCTGCGGGTCGATCTCGTTCTCGATAAATTCGATTCGACCGGGCGTGTCGTAGTCCGTCCCGTTCGCAAGACGCAGCGAAAGTTTCAATGTGCTCGGATCGACGTTACTGCCGCTCGTCGCCTCCTGCTGCCGGATCGTCACAAGCAACCCTTCGGTCACAGCGAAAGCCACGCGGACGGTGTCCAGGCCGACTATGCGTGCCAGCGAACCGGAATCCGATCCGACCAGATTGCCGGTCGTGAACGTCGCGCGGCCGATGTTGCCGGAGATCGGGGAAATGATACGAGCATAGGACAGGTTGAGTTCGGCGGTAGTCAAGGACGCCTGGGCAACCTGCACGTCCGCGGCAGCGACATCGAAGGCTGCCTGGACCTCGTCTAAGGCGGCCTGTGAGATCGTTCTTCGGGCGAACAGATCCCGGTTGCGCGCCAGGCTCCGTTCGGCCGATATTCGTGTTGCCTCGGCACGCGCCACCTGCGCCCGTGCCGACGCGACCAGGGCATTGAGTTGATCCGGCTCGATCTCGAACAGCGTTTCCCCAGCCTTTACCGCTTGTCCACCCTTGAAATCGACGGAGTGCAGAAAGCCGGTGACACGCGCCCGGATGTCGACTGCCTCTATCGCTTCCACGCGACCGGTAAACTGCACGGGAGTGCTGACCCGCTGAACCTCGATCTTCTCGACGACGACAGCGGGCGGCGGCGCCTGCGTTCCGCCAGGTTGCTGGGCGAATGAAATCGAACTGATGAAAGGTGGTCCGGCGCCCCCCAAGCCAGCAGCCACCAAGCATGCCCAAAAAGCGCGGCTGATCCATCGCCGCATCGCGACCGGACGATGTCGCTCGGATGCTTCGCGTGGCGCCTTCATGACCCGGCTCTACGCATCGTCAGGGCAATGGCAATGTAGGCGCCACCGGCGACAAGGAGGGAAATGCCAGCGACCGTACCTGGTGTGTAAATGCTGGTGTAGGGCAACTTCAATGCGAGCGTCGCACTAGCGGCAAGGGCGACCAGGCCCGAAACTCCGAACCACTGCCAACCATCTTGATCGCGCACCCGGAGCGCGAGGGCGACTTGCAGGATGCCCTGCACCAGAAAAACCAATGCGATCAGAAGAGTGATCGCGAGAGCGCCCTTGAAGGGATTGAAGTATATTAGGATGCCGCCGACCAACTCGACCGCGCCTGTGAGCTCTTGCCAGATGAATCCGCTCCACTCCTTGACTCGCAGGGATTGAACCATCTTCACAATGCCCGCGAGCGAAAGGACGATTCCAAGGACAACGCTTGCAGCGAATGTGGAAACCACGGGCAGAGCGACGGCCAGCACTCCAGCCGACGCCAGGCCGATGCCCAGCACCAAAAACCAACCCCATTTGGAACGCAGGGAGTCCGCTTGATGCTGGTGATCGGTTCCGCTCGTGGATGCGCCGCTCATCGTCGATTGCCTAACCAGAATTGCTGCACGAGCGGCGCCCATCTCCGATCTCCGGGAACGCTCTCTTGTCAGTAATCCACCGGATCACGGATTATCGGACAGGTCATGCAGTGGCCACCGCCACGACCGCGGCCTAGTTCCGCGCCGATGATGGTAATGACCTCTATGCCCTCCTTTCGCAGCAGCGTGTTTGTATAGGTGTTGCGGTCATAGGCGTACACGACGCCCGGCGATGCACAGACCAGATTTGCGCCACTATCCCATTGGGTGCGCTCGCGGACGTAGGCATTGCCGCCGGTCTCAACAACACGCATCTTTTTGAGGCCGAGCGAGTCGCGCACCGTCTCGACGAAGGTGCCTTTGTCCTTGTGCAGTTCGACGCCGCCCTTGCCGTCCGGCCGGTAGGAGAACGCCTCGATGCCATTGACGATATCGGGGTAGAGCAGCACGCAGTCGCGGTCGGCAAAGGTGAACACCGTGTCGAGATGCATCGCCGCGCGCAGTTTCGGCATCGCCGCGACGATGACGCGCTCGGCCGCGCCCTTCTCGAACAGCGTCGCAGCGAGCTGGCTGATGGCCTGACGCGAGGTGCGCTCGCTCATGCCGATCAGAACATTCCCCTTACCGATCGGCATGACGTCGCCGCCCTCGAGCGTGGCGAGGCCCCAATCCTTGGTCGGGTCGCCCCACCACACGTTGACCTTGCCGGCGAAGTCTGGATGGAACTTGTAGATCGAGGTGGTGAGGATGGTTTCCTCATGCCGCGCCGGCCAGTAGAGCGGGTTCTGCGTGACGCCGCCATAGATCCAGCAGGTGGTGTCGCGGGTGTAGAGCGTGTTCGGCAGCGGCGGCAGTAGATACTCGTTCACCCCGGCCGCGTCACGGATCAGCTCAAGCTGTTCGCCTCCGATGGATTCAGGGAATTCATGGGTCGAGAGACCACCGATCAGCGTCTCCGCCAGATCGCGGTTGGAGAGCCCCTCCAAATAGGAGCGCACCTCGTCGACGAGGCCTAGGCCCACCTGGTTCGGCACCACCTGATTGTCGAGGATCCATTTCTTCGCCTCGGGGACGGCAACAGTCTCGGCGAGGAGGTTATGCATCTCCACCACCTCGACGCCGCGGTCGCGCATCTTGGTCATGAAGTCGAAATGGTCGCGCTTGGCGTTGTCGACCCACAGCACATCATCGAACAGCAGTTCGTCGCAATTGGTGGGCGTCAGGCGCTGATGGGCGCGGCCGGGCGCGCAGACCATGACCTTGCGAAGCTGCCCGACTTCGGAATGCACGCCGAATTTCGTTTCCATCGCCATGAATTGTGCCTTTCTCGTCAAGGTGTAATTGCGCCGGTCAACAGGCCGACGAAACCGGCGAGTCCAGCGACCAGTGTGACGGCGAAGATGATGAGTTCGACCGATGTGAAGATCCGCGCGTTCTGTTCGCGCCGCGCCCAGAGGTACAGGACGGTTCCCGGCACGAAGAGCACCGCCACCAGCAGGACGTATTTCAAGCCGGCGGCCAGAAACATGACAAGCGTGTAGACGACGGCGATCCAGGCGAATAACTGGTCGCGCCCGCGCTGACCAGGCGAGGTCTCGTACCCCTCGCCGCGGCGGGCGATCAGCACGCCATAGCCCGCGACCAACAGGTAGGGCAGCAGCGCCGTCACGCTTGTCATGTCGAGCATGAAGTTGAAGGCGTCACGCGACCAATAGGTTGAGATGACGAATAGCGAGACGACGATATTGGTCAGCCAAAGCGCGTTGGCGGGAACCCGGTTGCCGTTCTGCGCCGCGAAAAGCTTGGGCATGTCCTGCGACTTCGCCGCGGCGAACAGTACCTCGGCGCAGATCAGCGACCAGGCGAGATAGGCGCCGAGCACTGACACCAGCACGCCGATGGAAATGAACACCGCGCCCCAATGTCCCACGACCAGTTCGAGCGCGCCGGCGAGCGAGGGCTGTTGGACTCCGGCGATAGCCGCACGCGTAGCCGTGGCGTAGGGCAGAAGGGTGATGGCCACCATCAGGCCGGTGACGCCGACGAAACCCAGGATGGTCGCGGTGCCGACATCCGAACGCTTCTCTGCGAAGCGCGAATACACGCTCGCCCCCTCGATGCCGAGGAAGACGAAAACGGTGATCAGCATGGTGTCGCGCACCTGCGCCACCAGGGTCTTTTCCGGCATGCCTACGCCGCCGAGAAAGTTCTCGGAGAATTGCGTGTAGTTGAACGCGAACGCCATGGCGAGGATCGCCACGATGATCGGTACGATCTTGGCGACCGTCACGACGCTATTGATGAAGGTGGCCTGCTCGACGCCGCGCAGGATCATGAAATGGAAGGCCCAGATGCCAACCAGCGAGACGATGATCGCGGTCGCGGTGCTGCCATCCCCGAAAATCTCCGGGAAAAAGCGCCCGAGCGTCGATCCGATCAGCACCCAGTAGAAGACGTTTCCGAGGCAGCTTCCGAGCCAATAGCCGAACGCCGAGAGGAAGCCCATATAGTCGCCGAATCCCGCCTTGGCATAGGCGAAGACGCCGGAATCGATATCGGGTTTCTTCTCGGCCAGCGCCTGGAACACCCGGGCCAGCATGTACATGCCGGTTCCGGCTATCGCCCAGGCGATGATGGCGCCGAACGGGCCCGTCGCGGTGGCGAACCTGCCGGGAAGATTGAAGATGCCGGCCCCGATCATCGATCCGACAACCATTGCGATCAAGGCGAACAAGGACAGCTTCTGCTCGGACTTACTTGCCACGTGCCTCTCCCGAGTGATCGGAAATCATCTGTCCGTGAGCCAACAAGCGGGCTGGAATTTCAGTACAAACCAAACCCTATGCTTTTGGCGTGGTCGTGAAATTAGCTGAGAGTCTCATTCCTGTGCATCGCGTCTCTATTTCGGAGCCTCGACGCAATACACCGCCGCAGTGGAGTTACATCGGCTGGACTTGTGACTTTCTCCGATGCAGCATCGGGTGAGCGACCTGGACCGGTTTGGCAATTCGGACGGATTTCGCTTGTGCAATTGACGACCGGCTCGAGACGCGGCCATGGCATCCCAGACCTCGCAGAAGCTTTCGCTCGCGGCGCTAACGGCGATGGTGGTCGGATCAATGATCGGCGCCGGCATATTTTCGCTGCCTCGTACTTTCGGCAACGCCACCGGACCAGTCGGCGCAATCATCGCCTGGTGTATCGCCGGGACCGGGATGTATACGTTGGCCCGCGTCTTTCAGGCGCTCGCGGAGCGCAAGCCCGAACTCGATGCCGGCATCTTTGCCTACGCAAAAGCCGGCTTCGGTGACTACGCTGGTTTCCTTTCCGCGTTTGGCTATTGGTTGGTTGCCTGCATTGCCGACGTCTCATATTGGGTTCTGATCAAGTCGACGCTCGGCGCGTTCTTCCCGGTTTTTGGCAATGGTGACACGGTCCCGGCAGTGGTGGTCTCGTCGATCGCACTCTGGCTGTTTCACTTCACGATCCTGCGCGGGATCAAGGAAGCTGCCGTCATCAACACCGTTGTTACGGTGGCAAAAGTCATTCCCATCCTTACCTTCATTTTCATTCTGGCCGGAACGTTCAAGGCGAACATCTTCGTCAGCAACCTATGGGGCGGAGAGCTGGCATCGCGAAGCGGTCTCTTTGAGCAAATCCGAGCGACCATGCTGGTCACAATCTTTGTGTTCATTGGGATTGAGGGAGCAAGCGTCTATTCTCGCTATGCCAAGGAACGCTCCGATGTCGGCAGGGCGACGATCGTCGGTTTCGTCGCCGTTTTGTTCCTGCTGGTGCTGGTGACGCTTCTGCCGTATGCCGTACTTACACAGGCGGAAATCGCGGGAATGAGGCAGCCATCCATGGCTTCCGTTCTCGAGGCCGTCGTCGGTACTTGGGGCGCGGTTTTCGTCAGCGTAGGGCTGATTGTTTCTGTGCTAGGCGCTTATCTCGCTTGGTCGTTGATCTGTGTCGAGGTGCTGTTCGCGGCCGCAAAGAGCGGCGACATGCCAAGGATTTTTGCGCGTGAGAATGCCAACAAAGTCCCGGCCGCCGCGCTGTGGCTGACCAATATCGTCATTCAAGTCTTCGTTATAAGCACGCTTTTCTCGCAGGATGCGTTCGCGCTCATGGTGAAACTGAGCAGTGCCATGGTGTTAATTCCTTACCTGCTCGTGGCTGGATACGGCTTCCTTCTGGCTTTACGCCGAGAGACTTATGGAACCCAACCCGCGCAGCGATCCCGCGACTTGATCGTGGCTGGCATTGCCACATTGTATGTTGCGTTCATGATCTACGCAGGGGGCCTGAAATTTCTGTTGCTGTCATCTATTCTCTACGCACCCGGTACGCTGCTCTATGTTCAGGTCAGACGGGAGCAGAACAAGCAAGTGTTGGTCGGCGTGGAATGGATAGTGTTGGCGGCTGCGGCAATTGGTTGCCTCGTTGGCATTTACGGAATTGCCAGCGGCGACATCATTATCTAGCTGAGCGAGCGCTTCAGTTCCTTGGCCGACAAGACATACCAAGGAATGTCTGGCCTAAATCAAGTGCGTAATCCGGTTACCCTCAGTAGAATGTCGCCGCGAAGTGCCGTCGGCTATTCATCCCTGAAGTGACAATCAGCGTGCCAATCGGTCCTGGTTGGCAACGCATGGGAGACGTCATGGGTATCGCAACGCGCTTTCTGGCCACGACGACAGTTGCGATCCCTTTAGCCAGACCGCCGTTGCCGCGCCTTGCGGCCCTGAAATGCGGAACCAGCCTGCTCGGCGCAGAAGGATAGCGATCATGAACGACAGCCTCTCGCCGCGCGAAATCGTGCGGGCAATGGTGGATCTCGGCGCCGCAAAAGCCGCCCACAGCGTTCCTGATCTTTTGATCCGCGGCATGCTTTCCGGGGCGCTCCTTGCCTTCGCGACGAGCATGGCCCTGGAGGGTGCGCTTCAGACAAATGTCGCGCTCGTCGGCGCTCTCATCTTCCCGGTGGGATTTGCCATCATCATCATCCTTGGCCTCGAGCTCGTGACCGGGAATTTTGGCCTGGTACCCCTGGCCGTCCTCGCTCACCGCACGACGGTCGGCCGGATGTTGGCCAATTGGTTCTGGGTTTTCGTCGGCAACATGCTCGGTTCGCTCATCTTTGCCGGGCTGTTCTATGTCGTCCTGACCGATGTCGGCAATGTTGGGGCGAGTGCGCTCGGAGATCATCTGCGTGCGCTCGCCGAAGCCAAGACGATCGCCTATGAGCCGTATGGATACGATGGACTGGTGACCGCCTTCGTCAAGGCCATGCTCTGCAACTGGATGGTCTGCCTCGGCGTCGTCATGGGGATGAGTTCGAAGTCCACCCTCGGCAGGATCGTCGGATGCTGGTTGCCCATATTCGCCTTCTTCGCGCTCGGATTCGAGCACTGCGTCGTCAACATGTTCGTCATTCCCATGGGGATGATGCTCGGGGCCAAGATCAGCTTCGCAGACTGGTGGTACTGGAACCAGATACCCGTGACCTTGGGCAACATTGCTGGCGGTTTCCTCTTCACCGGACTTCCTCTCTATTGGACCTACCTGAAGGGCGGTGCAGAAGACATGCCTGCCCCTGCGGCGAGGATGTCACTCGGCCCGGCCGAGTGATGGGCCGGCATTCCGGCGAACACATCTTCTTCCTCGGCATTGGGCCGCCCACATTGCTTCGCGAAAGAATGTAGTCGTTTCGAAAAGAAGGCCTCAGTCGGGTCCGCCATGGTGGCGCCGACAGCACCCAGCCGAACAACTTCGATTGGACACAGCTAGAGCCAGGAAAGGCGCCGGCACATGCCTGACAGACCAGATGTGCAGTCCCGAACCAGAGGATGGCTGTGGCTGTCAGGTTCGCGGCCGACCGAGTTCAGTCCGGATCACAAATTGCAATCGCCGACATTGCGCATCGCCTGATGACCACGAACATGACGCAACTCGACCTTCCGCCCGATGTTTCGCCGCAGCCGAGTTTTCGCTCGGCTGACGCTTCTTTTTCGGCAAGCGGCGCGGCGGCCGAGATCACTGACGAACGCAGGCGAGCGATCGTCGCGGAGATTCCACGGCTGCGTGGTTATGCGCGCGCGCTGTTGCGGGACCGCGATGCCGCCGACGACCTTGTGCAGGACAGCCTCGAGCGGGCGCTGTCGAGGATGGCGAACTGGACGGCCGGCGATACGCCACGCCGCTGGCTGCTCACGATCATGCACAATCTGTTCGTCGACCAGTTGCGGCGCGCCAAACGCCATGCCCAGGCGGTGACCACGATCTCAGAAACGATAGATGCGATCGCGACGTCGCCACAGGCCGACAGGCTGGTATTCGTTGACGTATTCTCGGCGCTTCAGCAGATCAATCCCGAACGACGCGCAGCACTCGTGCTTGTCGCGGTCGAAGGCCTCTCCTATGCCGATGCCAGGAAGGCGCTTGGCATTCCCGTGGGGACGCTGACGTCGCGGATCGCCAGGGGCAGAGAGGAGCTGCGATCGATCCTGGAAGGTGTCTCGCAGCCAGGCCAACCAGGGTGAGCAAAGAATGAACCGTCAGCGTTTTCAATGATGAACCAAGGCACCTGCCGTCCACACCGGCGCGGCGTCACGGGGTCATATCCGGCGAACGGCGGAGGGTCGAGAACCGCTGGAGCGAGCGGGCGGGATCGATAGATTTTCGCGCGATACCGGATGACGACTTTGCCATCGCTATTGATTTGCCCTTCGAAGGCCCAACCGTTCTGCAATCCGCACCAGGTCGGGCAAGGTTCGCACCGCCATCTTCCGCATGAGATGCCCGCGATGGATCTTGACCGTAATTTCGCTGAGGCCCATCTCGCCCGCGATCTGCTTGTTCATCAGGCCCTTGGTCACGAAGAACATGACTTCCTTTTCACGAGAGGTCAAAGTTTGGTACAGGGCTGATATCGTCGCCGCTTCCTGGTCGGATTCCCACCTTATGCGGTCGTTTTCGAGCGCGCCGAAGACCGCATCAAGCATGTCCTGGTCCCGGAACGGTTTGGTCAGAAAATCGATCGCTCCGGCTTTCATCGCGCGCACCGACATCGGGACATCCCCGTGTCCAGTCATGAAGACGACGGGCATTTGAATGTTCGACTTTGCAAGATGAGCCTGGAAATCGAGGCCGCTCACGCCGGGCAACCGGATATCGAGCACGAGGCAGCTTGGCGTTTCCGGCAGCTTGCCCTGCAGGAATTGGCTGGCGGAGGCGAACAGTTCGACATGCAGCCCCACGGATCTGAACAGCCCACTCAGGGCATCGCGCACAGCGTCGTCATCATCGATGACATAGACTGTCGGCGCAAAAGCGGTCGACGCGGTTTGGCCTGGATTGGAACCTGCTGTCACGATAGCAATCCGCTCTCACGATTCCTGCTCCGCACGGCCCAGGAATGGCACAACGCCATCTTAGCATATTAATTTGGCAACGAGCCCCGCCACTAGGCGAGACGTGGTCGCGACTGTCGGTAATGCCGAGGGGGCTGGGATGGCTTCCGCGCGCTGCACCACCAATATCACCAATCCACCCATCGGCGCATGTGCGCTGATGTTTCTGCAGTCGCGCCCTCTTGTGCAGCGGGGCTAGGCAGGCGATCGCCGAAACCTGCCTGGAATTCAACCGCACAGGCTGCCGGCAATCTTCCCGGAACGAACGCAAAATTCCGATTTGGAACGCACGCGACTTCGTTCCGAAAGCAATGGCGGTGGCAGCGCTCGGCTCACCACGAAGACGTCATTCCGGCTTGATTTCGCGTGGCCAGTTCAGCGCATCTTCGATGCACCGGATCATGGCGGCGGCGTCAAAAGGCTTGTAGAAGAAGCCTGCCGCCCCTGCAGCGAGGGCATTTTGCCGGGTCCGTTCGTCAGGATAGGCCGTGATAAGAATCACCGGAACGGTGTGGCCACGTGCCAGGAGCAACGTCTGCAGTTCCAACCCGTTCATTTCCGGCATCTGCACATCGGTAATGACACAGCAGGCGTCGGCGAGCCGTGGCGAACGCAAGAGTTCCTCGCCAGAGGCAAACAGGTTCGCGGCAAAGCCGCAGGAACGTATCAGATTCGCGGTGGACGTGCGGACCGCCTCGTCGTCGTCAACTATGGCAACCATCGGAATTTTCGGCACATCGGTGTCCCCCGGAGACTGTGTCGCCCGGCGTCCCCCGGCGCGATCTCATCTCGGCGCCAGCATACAAACGTGGAGCCAAGACCGAAATCATACAGAGGTTTGACTAGCCTGAGGTTCGCAGGCGGCGATGCCGCGACCTGGCGACCGGTCGGAGAACCGTACGGCTACAAAGCAGTGTCAAGGCTCAACCGCACGGTGGGATCATTGTCGCACGGCACCGGCGGCCTCCCTGCGCAAGGTTGCCGACATCGCCAGACGCGCCCAAGGCGCCGCCGCCAATAGTAGATACCATCGTATACGCAGCATAGCTGATGATATGATTCATTCAGACGGCCATTCAATGGAGCAGATTTCCCACCCGTGTACCTTGGCCCATCAAGCAGAAGAAAATTCTGAGGCTAGAGGAGCACGGGCCCAATGCAGTTCCACTCATTGTCTGCATCCGAATATTACGATCGGCAACCGGCAGAGGATCTGCCCGTCCTTCCTCGACGCGACGGCATGGTCCGACCGATGCATGTCGCCGGCCCGCCTCGAACGCCTGAAGTCGGCTCGTCATTGTTCGACCCATTCGACGCAGGCAACGGCGCCTACCCGGTGGCGCCAGACTGCCGCATGATTTCGATCCCCCTTACTCATATGAATGTGGTTCTCTCGGTGTCCGCTGCAGCGATGCCGCAACCCCGTCGCGGCGGTCTAACGATGCATGCAAATGCGGCGGCAGACCCTGATCCTACGGCGGCGCCCAGTGGGGCCATGGCGCAATTTGCCCAAGCAGGCCAAAGCGCGATCGACGGTCTGAATGTTTTCCACGCGCCTCGGGACCTAGGCCTTGCCGAACTGGTCCCGGAACGGCACTCCTCTGATCCGGTCGTCCAGCGTCTTTCCAGGGCGCTCGAGGCGGCCGAAGACAGCCATAATGGATTTGGCAACCTCTATGCCGATGCAGTCCGCCTTGCCATCGTAACCCGCTTGCTCACGCTGCGCTCAGATCCGCAGCCAGACCCGGATGAGCCGGCGGCACGCTCTACCGCCGCCCTGTCCAAATGGCGATGGAAGCGCGTCGTCGAATACGTCGATTCACATCTCGATGAGACGATTACGCTCGCCGACATGGCAGCAGTGGCGGGGCTCAGCCGAATGTATTTCGCCGCACAGTTCCGGGCGGCCACCGGCATTCGCCCGCATGAATTCCTGCTGCGGCGACGGATTGACCGTGCCAAGCAGATGCTCATCGAGACCGAGATGACCCTGGTCGACGTGGCGCTGAGCGTGGGCTTTCAGAACCAGGCCCATTTCACCACGGTCTTCGGACGTTTCGTTGGCGAGACACCCTATCGCTGGCGTTGCGGCAATCGCAGGGATGTCGCAGATCGCCCTTTCGACAGCGATCCCGTCGGTTGGCGCCACCCGCCACGTGGGTCGGACACGCGGCCCATTCAGCTGGCAGCTCCGGGAGAGTTGCCGCCCCGCAGCGCTGCCGGTGCAACATAGTCGACAGCGCTGGCGGCAGCACTGCGATGGAAAGATGTTGCTTGCCGGAAGGCTTCTTGCCCACACAGGATTCTTCAGCTCTTCGTAGAGGCGTCTCCAATGGCCAATGACATTCGTCCTTACAATGCCCCGGCCGGCGGATGGGGAGCGCTCAAGTCGCTAGGCGAACACCTTGTCGAGCAGGGAATCCCGATCAAGGGGGCCGCCACTCTGGGGCGCATGAACCAGCCGGAGGGATTTGATTGCCCCGGCTGCGCCTGGCCGGACCCCAAGCACACTTCATCCTTCGAGTTCTGCGAGAACGGGGGCAAGGCGGTTGCCTGGGAAGCCACGGCGAAACGCTGCACGCCGGAGTTTTTCGCCGCCCATACCGTTGCCGAGCTTTCAAGCTGGAGCGATTTCGATCTCGAGATGGTCGGACGCCTGACCCATCCGATGGCCTACGACGCCGCATCCGACCATTACGTGCGGGTCGGTTGGGACGAGGCCTTTGCAACCATTGCCCGCCACCTCAACGCATTGCCGGATCCCAACATGGCCGAGTTCTACACATCCGGCCGCACCTCGAACGAGGCAGCGTTCCTCTACCAGCTCTTCGTGCGAGAGTTCGGCACCAACAATTTCCCCGATTGCTCGAACATGTGCCACGAGGCTACCAGCGTCGGCCTGCCGCACTCGCTCGGCGTCGGCAAGGGTACCTGCCTGCTTTCCGATTTTGACAAGACGGACTGCATCTTCATCTTTGGACAAAATCCGGGCACGAACAGCCCTCGCATGATGACGAGCCTGCGCAACGCCTCACGGCGCGGCGCAACCATCATGTCCTTCAATCCGTTCCGAGAGCGCGCCCTGGAGCGCTTCCAGTCGCCCCAGAGCCCGGTCGAAATGGCAACGCTTACGTCGACACCGATCAGCGCCAAGCTTTATCAGGTGCGTGTCGGCGGTGACGTCGCCGTCGTCAAGGGGCTCATGAAAGTTCTCATGGAAGCAGACGATGCGGCGCGGGCGGGCGAATTGCCGGCGATCCTCGACTGGGATTTCATCAAGGGCCATACGACCGGTATCGAGGCTCTCGCCGCCGACCTGCGGGCGACGCGATGGGACGACATCGTCTCTCAGTCAGGGCTCGCTCGCGAGGACATCGAATACGCCGCTCGCGCCTATATGCAGGCCGAACGAGCGATCATTGTCTATGGCATGGGCATCACGCAGCACCGGCGGGGAGCACAAAACGTGCAGCAGCTGGCCAATCTCGCGCTGCTGCGCGGTCATATCGGCCGCGAGGGCGCCGGACTTTGCCCGGTACGTGGTCATTCCAACGTCCAGGGCGATCGCACGGTCGGCATCACCGAAACGCCGACAAAGGAATTTCTCGAACGGCTTGAGCACCGCTTCGGCTTCAAGCCGCCGTCCGAACATGGCCACAACGTCGTGACCGCGCTGGAGGCCATGAAAGACGGCAAGGTGAAAGTGTTCTTCGCCGTCGGCGGCAACTTCGTGTCAGCCATTCCCGACTGGGAGATGACCCGCGCTGCCTTGCGCAAGCTCGACCTGACGGTCCAAGTGTCAACCAAGCTCAATCGCAGCCATCTGGTACACGGGCGCGACGCGCTGATCCTGCCTTGCCTCGGGCGCACCGAAATCGACGTCCAGGCAACGGGACCGCAGTCGATCACGGTCGAGGATTCGATGTCGATGGTGCACGCGTCGGCGGGCCGCAATGTTCCGGCGTCGGAGCACCTGATGAGCGAACCTGCAATCGTCGCCGGCATTGCGCGAGCGACGCTGGGTGCAGGTTCCGTCGTCGACTGGGAAAGCTTCACCGCCGACTACGACCTTATCCGCGACGCGATCGAAGACGTGTTCCCGATCTTCCAGGGTTACAATGCCCGCATTCGCATCCCAGGCGGCTTCCATCTGACATCGAACGCGCGCGAACGCATCTGGGCGACAGTTTCCGGCAAGGCGAATTTCCTCGTCTTCGACGGCCTCGGCGAGGATCCGCCCCTGGACAGTCTCGACGCTCTATGGCTGACGACGGTGCGCAGCCATGATCAGTACAACACCACGATATATTCGATGTCCGACCGCTATCGCGGTGTCTTCGGTCAGCGCGACGTGATCTTCCTCAACGAACAGGAGATGGAAAGGCGTGGCCTCCATGCCGACGACCGCGTCGACTTGATCACTCTGTCCACCGACGGCGTTGAACGCCGCCTGTCCAATTTTCGGATCGTCCCGTATGCCTTCCCGAATGGCAGCTGTGCGGCCTACTATCCCGAGGCAAACCCCCTCGTGCCGCTCTATGCGCACGATCCGATGAGTTTCACGCCCTCCTTCAAAGCAATTCCGATTCGCATTTCGCGCTCGCGTACCGGGGCGGTTTGATCATGGGTGAGGTCGAACTCGCGCGCCTCCATGACCAATGCCGATCCTATCCCTGGCGGCTAGAGCAGTTTCTGGATAATCACGGTTAGGCATCGTAGCCGGCGTGGGCGAACAGGTTTTCGCATTCTTTGGGGTGGAAACGATCGATGGCGACGGCCACGGCGTCCCATAATTCCGGGATGGACCGGGCTGCTGCCTTTCGCAGTAAAGCCTTCAGCTTGGCGAAGGCCATCTCAATGGGGTTAAAGTCCGGGGAGTAGGGCGGAAGATAGCGAAGGGAAGCCCCCGCAGCCTCGATGATTTCGCGGACACCGACCACTTTATGAGCAGGCAGGTTGTCCATCACGACGACATCGTCGGGTTGAAGCGTCGGTACGAGGACGCGGCGCAAGTAGACCAGGAATGCTTCGCCATCCATGGCGCCGTCCAGGAGCCAGGGCGCGACGATCCCGTCGAGGCGCAGGCCGGCCGTGAAGGTCGTGGATTTCCAGTGCCCATGAGGAACAGCCGCCCGGCAACGCTGTCCACGCGCAGAGCGGCCTCGTAGCCGGGCCATCTTGGTATTGAGGCCACTTTCGTCGATGAAGATCAGGCGGCTCGGATCGAAATCGAGTTGGCCTTCGAACCACTCTTCCCGCGCTGCCAAAACATCCGGTCGCTGCTGTTCGGCCGCGTGCGCTGTCTTTTTTTGTACGTGATGCCACGCTTTGCGAAGAACGCATGGACCGTCGTCAGGCTGGCTTTGACCCCGCGCTCTGCCGCAAGGCGATCGACGATCTCGGCAAGCGTGATGTCCCGCTCATCGGTCTCGACCAAGGCGAGAATGAAAGTCTCGTGCGCGTCCAGCTTCGATACCTTCGGCTTGCCCTGCCGCCCAGGTTCCAGATTGCCGCTCGAACGCCAGGCCCGATACCATGCACCAGACGTCGATATCCCGATGGCAAACCGCCGTGCCGCTTCTCGGGTCGACAGGCCTGCCTCTATCGCCTCGATAACACGCGTCCGCAAATCCAGGCTGTAAGCTCGTGCCATGCCGCTGCTCCTTCCGCAAATCACTTCGATCAGGGAATCAGAACAAGCCGTTCACTGCAAACAAACGACTCCGATTAAGGGAAAACCGCTCTAGAACGCGGCGATCTTCGGGCCGCGTCGCGCTGGGTCGCAGGCAAGTGGCCGGACGGGTTCGGTCGCGACACCGAAGGCGGGAGCGGCAGTGTCGAACTGGCGCAGTTTGGGGTTCTGGAACCCTATCTTGCCGAAGCAATCGTGCTTGAGCGGGGAGCAGACTTCATGTTTGCGAGATGGGGCGCGGCGCTGGACGCGCTTTGTGGCGGGGACCGTGGTGGTCACAGGCTGTCTGCGCTCCCCCAACCCAGCCGCGGGCAGCTGCGCCGGCTGTGTGTGCGGGCCGCTGCGGAGCAGTTGCCGCAAGCAAGACAAGCGACCTGGGCACTCGATGGACGGATCTGGCAGTGTGCGATGCTGACGCTGCCGACGGCCGGCGACGAGCTTTCCGCCACGCGACTTCTCGTGGCCCTGTTCTTTGCCCCTCACTCAATGTTTGCCGCCCAGCCTCTTCCACGTGGCGAAGCGTTGCGTTGGAGGCGAAGCTCCCACGCACCCCCGCGCACGCGCCATTCTGCCGAACTCCTGAGGCGCCCGTCCACTCCTCCCGCGGGCGCCTGAACTGGCGGTGGGTCGCATCAGCGATCCGCCGCCCCTTTTTGGTGACCTTCGGTCGTTGCGGACGCGGCGCGTGCGCTCATCACATCGCCATCGGACCTGCCCGTTCGTGCGCGACGAGAAAGGCAGGGGCGTTTCTGAAAGACGCCGAACCGCGAAATCGGGATTGTCGCAACGAGCTGCCTCCGCAAACGCCTAGGCCACGGAGCCGGCCGCAGGATTTGCTACCGCATCGCTGGCCTTCATCTCGGTCATCGACGCATTCGATTGTTTGAAAAAGGGAAGGAAGACACCCGTGCGCGAGATCGTCAATGCCATCGCAATTGCCCTCACTCTTGGCCTGTCGGGAGTCGCCGTGGCGGCTGACAATCCCACGCCCAAGCCCGCGCATACCGTCGCGCGCAACGTCGTGCTCGTGCACGGAGCGTGGGCGGACGGATCGAGCTGGGCCGAGGTGATCCCGCTCCTCCAGGCGGCCGGCCTCAGAGTAACCGCGGTGCAGAATCCGCTGACGTCGCTGGCAGACTCGGTCGCGGAGACGCGACGGGCGCTGGCGCTGCAGGATGGGCCAACCGTGCTGGTAGCGCATTCCTGGGCCGGCACCGTCATCAGCGAAACGGGGACTGATCCCAAGGTCACATCGCTGGTCTATGTGGCTGCACGAGCGCCGGATGCCGGTGAGGACTTCGTCGCTCTTTCCGCAAAGTTTCCCGCAGGACCCGTTCGAGCCGGCATCCAGGTGAATGATGGCTTCACCAGATTGTCCGAAGAGTCATTCCTGAAATACTTCGCGAACGGTGTCGCGCCCCGGCAAGCCAAGATCCTGTATGCGGTTCAGGAGCCCACCGCTGCGACCATCTTCGGCGGACGAACCACCGAGGCTGCATGGCATTCCAAGCCATCGTTCTATGCGGTGTCGAAACAGGACAAGACGATCAACCCTGATCTCGAACGGTTTCTCGCCAAGCGCATGCATGCGACGACGGTGGAGATCGATGCGGGCCACCTGTCGCTGGTTTCCCATCCCAAGGAGGTCGCCGACCTCATTCTGGCTGCTGCGGGCCGATGACATTGGATTTGTCCCGGCGAAGCTATGCGGACGGGCCTGACGGCCTGGGCGGGCCGTCCCGGCGACGGCCCGCCTGCCGCGCGCAGCATCCACATGCTGGTCGCAATGGTCTCGCTTACTGCACTGATGTTGCCCAAACCAGCCCGCCATCGGGCGCCCGGCGAAGAGCTTGGCGACGTCACCGGGCAGCGCTCGGTGCCGACGCCTTTTGGGCGCAAGGACCGGACATTCGAGGCAATGGGCGCAAAGTCATTTCGGAGACACTGAAAGAAAATCCGGCAATACGGCGACGTTCATCGCTCGAGCCGTTCCGACTAACGTTGCCAGGAAGGTCATCGGCTGAGACATGGGTATCGTTCGGTTCGCGTTGCGATTTCCGCACACGTTCTATGTGCTGGCTGCCTTGATTCTCTTTCTCGGAGCTGTCGCAAGTCGCGAGATGCGGTTGGACGTCTTTCCGGAAATCAACATTCCGGTGGTGACTGTAATCTGGAGCTATGGCGGCCTCAGCACGCCGGAGATGGAACAGCGTGTCACCACGTACAGCCAGTATGCGATCAGCTCTAACGTCAATGGCATCAAGAACATCGAGGCGCAGACCTTAGGGGGGCTGTCGGTCCAGAAGATCTATTTTCAGCAGGATGTGAATCTCGATCTCGCGATCGCGCAGATCGTTTCGGCGACAAACGCCATTCGCGCCCTCCTGCCACCGGGAATCCAGGCACCGCTCGTGGTGCAGTTCAACGCCTCCAGCGTGCCGGTCCTGCAGATCAGCCTGAGCTCCGACACCCTCAACGAACAGCAACTCTACGACTACGGCATCTATCGGATCCGTCAGCAACTGGCCCCGATCCCGGGTGTCACCCTGCCAACACCCGCGGGCGGAAAATATCGCCAGATCATGGTCGACCTCGACCCGTCGAAGCTCCTGGCCAAGGGCCTGACGCCGCTCGACGTCGTCAGCGCGGTCAACGCCCAGAACCTAACCTTGCCGTCGGGCACGGCCAAGATCGGCAACACACAGTATGTCGTGCGCACCAACGCCACGCCAGCAACCATCGACGAGCTCAACGATATTCCGATCAAGGTCGTGAATGGCGCTACGGTGTTCGTCAAGGATGTCGGCCAAGTCCATGACGGATGGCTCGTTCAGCAGAACATCGTTCGCGAGAACGGCCGGCATTCGGTTCTGCTCAGCATCATCAAGAACGGCAATGCCTCGACGCTGGAGGTGGTCAATGCCGTTCGGGATGCCTTGAAGACGGCACGCGCCGCGGCGCCTCCCGGCATGGAAATCAGAGAGCTCTTCGACCAGTCGGTGTTCGTCAAGCAATCGATCGCCGGCGTGCTGCGGGAGGGCGTGATCGCGGCCGCGCTCACCGCTCTGATGATCCTGCTGTTTCTCGGATCGTGGCGATCGACGCTGGTCGTCATGATCTCGATCCCGCTGGCGATCCTGTCGTCAGTCGTGGCGCTGTATTTCCTGGGCGAAACGCTCAATACGATGACGCTGGGGGGCTTGGCGCTGGCGATTGGCATCCTCGTCGACGATTCGACGGTGACGCTCGAGAACACCCATCGCCTGCTCACCGAGGAAAGACAGACGCTGCCGCAGGCGACGCTGCATGGAGCCGCCGGTATCGCCGTGCCGACCCTGGTGTCGACGCTGGCCATAAGCTGCGTGTTCACATCGGTGGTCTTTCTGGAAGGTCCGGCAAAATATCTGTTCACGCCGCTCGGTCTTGCCGTCGTGTTCGCGATGCTCGCATCCTATGGACTTTCGAGGACGCTCACTCCGATCACCATCGGATTGCTGCTCAAAAGCGAACGCCACGGCGCCTCGACGGGCTGGTTCGGCAGGTTTCACGCCAGGTTCGAACGTGGTTTCGAGGCCATGCGCCTGCACTATGCCGAGCTGCTGGCCGTACTCCTCAGGCGCCGGTTCATCGTTCCCGTCATTGCAGCCCTGGTGCTCGCGTTGGGCGCTGTGCTGACGATGCTCGTCGGTCGCGATTTCTTTCCCGCGATCGACGGCGGCCAGATCCAACTCCATGTTCGGGCTCCCGCGGGAACCCGGATCGAGGAGACGGAGAAGATCTTCCAGGCTGTCGAGGACAAGATCCGCGAGATCGTTCCCGATCGCGACCTCCAGCTTGTCGTCGACAACATCGGCCTGCCGGCGCGTTCCTACAATTTGGCGTTCACGGATGGATCGACCATCGGCGTGAATGACGGTGTGATCCAGGTCGCATTGAAAGACGGCCACGCGCCGACTGCCGACTATGTGCGCAAGCTGCGCACGGCGCTGCCAAGCGCCTTTCCAGACGTTCTGTTCTACTTCCAGTCGGCCGACATCGTCACGCAGATCCTCAATTTTGGATTGCCGGCGCAGATCGATGTCCGTACGGTCGGCTATGACCGCGTTACCAATCTGCGGGTTGCATCGGAGTTGCGGCGCCGCATTGCCGCCATTCCCGGCGTGGTCGACGCACACCTGCAGCAGGAAGTCGACGCGCCGGCGTTCTATGCCGATATCGATCGCACGCGGGCGGCGCAACTCGGGCTCAATGCCAGCACGATCGCCAACAACATCAATGTGAGCCTGAGTTCCTCCGAGCAGGTGTCGCCGAACTTCTGGACCGACCCGACCACGGGCATTCCCTACTACCTCGCCGTTCAGACACCGGAAAACAAGATCGCGTCATTGAACGATCTCGGCAACACGCCCGTGTCCTCAACCATCAACACCGCCGGCGCACAGGTTCCCGGGCAACTCAGCAACGTCGCGACATTCAAGCGCGACAGTCTCCCGACCAACGCCAACCAGGCGAACGTCCAGCCAGTCTACGAAGTCTATGCAAGCGTCCAGGGTCGTGATCTGGGAAGTGTCTCCAGCCAGATCAGCACGATCGTCGCCGACCTGCAGAAGCAGCTTTCGCCCGGAAACACCATCCAGGTCATAGGGCAGATCCAGAGCATGAACGATGCTTTCTGGGATCTCGGCATCGGCATCCTGTTCGCCGCCGTGTTCGTCTACTTGCTGATGGTGGTGAACTATCAGAACTTCGGCGACCCCTTCGTCGTCATCCTTGCCTTGCCGGCGACCTTTTGCGGCATCGTGACGATGTTGTTCATCACGGGCACGACGCTCAACGTGCCTTCACTGATGGGTGCGATCATGGCGGTCGGGGTCGCTTCGGCCAACTCTATCCTGCTCGTGACTTTCGCCCGGGACCAGCAGTTGGCAGGCAAGTCCGCGTTCGACGCGGCGATCGACGCCGGTCATACCCGGATCAGACCTGTGCTTATGACCGCGGCCGCGATGATCGTCGGCATGGTTCCCATGGCGATCGGCGGAGCGGGCGAAGAGCAGAATGCCGCACTGGCGCGCGCGGTCATCGGAGGACTTTTATTTGCAACGCCCACGACGCTCCTCGTCGTGCCGTACCTGTTCGCGATGCTGCGTAGCGGACAGGACGGCAAGACGGCTCACGGCGTCTTCGAAGAGGAAATCGCATGAAACCGAGGCATCGTTTGGATCAGGCCGACGACACGGTGATGGATGTTGCAATGGAGCGGCCGCCGCGCCGAGGCGGAGGCCGGCTGCTTGCATTGGGCGCGCTCGCTCTGCTGATGACGGGACTGGCCTATGGCGCCCAGGGATATTATTCGCGCAACCGCGAACTCGCGGCTGCGGCCAAACAGGCGCGTGACTTCATTCCGCAGGTGCGTGTTGCGGCGGTAAGGCCGAGCGACGACATCGTGAAAGTCAGTCTGCCCGCCACCACAACTGCCTTCGACGTCGCTGACATCTTCGCACGAGCCAGCGGCTATATCGAGACGCGCGAGGCCGATATCGGGGACAAGGTCAAGAAGGGACAGTTGCTAGCCAAAATTGCCGTGCCGGAACTCGATGACCAGATTTTGCAGGCCCAGGCAACCTTGGGACAGTTCAAGGCGGCGCTGCAACAAGCACAAGCCAATCTCGATCTCGCCAAGGTGACGTGGCAACGAGACAAACCCCTGGTGGACCAGGGCTGGATCACCAAGGAACAGGGTACGATCGACGTCCAAAGCCTCAAGGCACAGGAGGCGGCTGTCGGCGTTGCGCAGGCCAACGTGAATGCGCAGCAGGACCAGTTGCGCGTTCTCGACCAGCAACAGGCCTACCAGCAGGTGGTCGCCCCGTTCGACGGCGTCATCACTCAACGCAACGTCGATATCGGCAGCCTGGTGCAGGCCGACACGACCAACAGCACTTTCCTGTTCGCCATCATGCAGGGGGATGTGATCCGTGCCCAGGTCTACGTCCCCCAGGACCAGGCCTTTGGACTGACCCCGGGGGTCAAGGCCGTGCTCCAGGTCCCCGAAATCCCCGGCCGCACCTTCCCCGGCACGGTGACGCGGATTGCCGATGCGCTGGCACCGGGCACACGGACCTTGCTGACCGAAATCGACATTCCGAACCCTGACGGTGTTCTCACGCCCGGCACTTATTGTACTGTCGAGCTCCAGATCCCGCGCAAGACACCCAGCTTTTCCGTGTCCGCAGATGCGATCATCTTCAACGCGGATGGTTTGCAGGTTGCCGTGGTCGAGAACGGCATTGCGCATATCCGGAAAATATCGGTGGCGCGCGATCTCGGAACGGAGGTCGAGGTCCGTGACGGCGTCAAACAGGGCGACCTTGTGATCCTGAATCCGCCGGTCGAACTTGCCGAGGGCAGCAAGGTGCAGATCAGCCCTGCAGCCGTCGGGCCAGCTTAGTTCAGTTCCGGACGCCCCGGGGTGAAATTAAGCCCATTTCCCCGTTGGTGCCGTATACGCATCGCGAATTGGCGATCCATACTATGTCATGCATCGATGATACCTTGATATACTACATATTACTTCCACCAATTGCTAGTTATGTAGTGCAGGACGAGAACGGAAGCGGCGAGATCAACTTCGCAACCCGAAAGTTCCCGAGTGCCTGCGGCTCGGAATGCGCGGTGAACAAATCGCCGCCATCCTCATCGAAAAGGATATCTAATCATGCGTTCTATCCCTCTGAAGGCGGTGCTTGCCGCGATGATCGTCACCGTTCCGCTCACCGGGGCCTTTGCCGCCTCGTCGCACGGGGGAGACCGCGATAGCGGTCGCGACCGTGGCGATCACAGCAGCAATTACAGCGACTTCTCCCAGAATGGGTGGTTTGACGGCATCCATTCGTTCAAGGCCCATCCGGCTGCAGGCAAGGACTTCCTCCAGCAGCTCAAGGGTGAATGAGAGGTTCCACCGTCTCGCCGCAGCCCCGCCGTCTCTCAGGAGCGGCGGGGGTCTGCGGTGTGAAGCCTTATGGACATAGTCACAGGCGCGCCGCCTGTCTATCAAGGCAGGCCATATTGCTCAAGGCAGGCATGTTCTCCGACTTCCCACGCCGCCGAACGCGATCATCAAAATGGAGCGCCGCGAAAAAGCCCTTCGATCTGGCGGTTCGTTCGCATCGTCCGCCGGCATCGACTCGATCCGACTGAGTTTGGCTCAACTGTCTTTGGGATGACGAATTGGAAAATGCTGCCATACGGAAGATCGGGTGTGGCCCAGAGCCGACCGCCGTGGGCTGCGACGATAGAGCGGCATATCCACAGCCCCAATCCCATGCCCTCGCGCTTGGTCGTAAACAGGGGATCGAAGATGCGATCGATAAGTGCTGGATCGAGCCCTGTGCCCGAGTCCCCGACTGCAACCAGCACATCGCCATTCTTGTCGAGTTGGGTGATGATGCGCAGCTTTCGCTGCCGATCCTGCACCATGCTCATGGCCTCGATGCCGTTCGCGACGAGGTTGGCGACGACCCGCTCCAGTTGATAGCGATCGCCCCTGATGGGCTCCAGGTTCTCAGCGAGGTCCACCTCGACCGCGATGCGATGATGGCGCAGATCGAGGCTCACGAGATTGAGGAGACCTCTGATCAAGTCGTTGATGTCGAGGTTGTTCGGTACGGGCGGGGATTTTCGAGCAAGATCCCGAACGCCTCTGACGACATCGGCGGCGCGAAGGCTGTTGCCGATGATCCGTTCAATGGCCCGTTTCACCTCATCGAGATTTGCTGGGTCTCTCGTCAACCACCGCAAGGCGGTTTCCGCGTTTGTCAGGATTGCGGTAAGTGGCTGATTCACTTCATGCGCAATGCACACCGCGCGCTCGCCTTTCGTTGTCGATTGGGTGCTAAACATAAGCTGCGGACTCCTGCGCCAAGAGGGTTCGATTTGGTCGTGGGCGGTACCTAGGGCTGCGGGCGATCGATCCGCCTGACCTTGCGCGCGCCAAGACTATTCCGCTGCCGGGGAGGAAATGTTCCGGAGCGTTCGGTGTGAGGAAGCCACGCGAATGTCCCAATTCTGACTCCCTCCAGCGTGCCGATTGCCTGGTACTCCATGCCTTGGAACTATCCGCTCTATGAGCTGTGAGGCGAGTTCAGCGTTGCAAATAGCTGTAAATATTCGCGCCCAAGACAGGCTGTGGATAGGCACATGCGTGGGGCATCGCTCCAGGCGCCTGGCGCGAGCACGAAAGAGCCACGGGGTTGAAGGCGGACCGGGACTGGCTTGCAGAACTCAGTTGGTCGAGCTCAGTTCGTCGAGAAGTCGGCGCGCGGCAACCAGATCTTGGGTTCCAAATCCCTCTTTGAACCGCTGATAGATGTGGTCGAGCATGGAGCGGGCGTCCCCGCTCCGGCCGTGTTCCCGCCACACACGTGCCAGAGGAATTGCAGCTCTCAACTCCCAGCCCAGGGCGGATTGCTTGCGGGCACGATCGATCGAGCGGAGCAGCGAACCCTCTGCTGCAGGAAGGTCCGGTCTCGGCCGCGCCAGCAAGATTTCGCCTCGGGCTCGCAGCAGGTCGGGCAACCAGAGTATCTCTCCGACTTGCTCCGCATGCGCCACAGCCTCGTCTATGGTGGCCAGCGCTTCCTCCGGCCGACCGGAAAGGGCCAGGCCCTCGGCCAAGGCACGCGATGCCGGCAACGTCACGATGCGGTACCGATTGGCATCCATCGCTTTCAGTCCTGCCCGCAAGATTTCGACGCCCGATGCCGCATCGCCGCGCGCGACCATGAATTCACCTTTCAGCGCGAGGCCAACGGCGTGATAGGGGGCAAGGGAGTATTTGATAGCCTGCTCGATTACGATTTCGGTATGCTCTTCCGCTGCTTTAAGATCGCCACTCCAGTGGAGAACAGGGATGAGATAGATGAGAGCAATGCAAGATGAGACCGGGTGATCGTAGCCTTGCGCAGCCTTGATTCCCTGACGTGCAACTTTGCAACCCTGATCCGCGAAGCCGCACAGCCACAAAGACCTGGCGAGCGTTGCGAGCCCTGATGCACGGTGGTCGTGGCCAAAGAAGCTCACCCTCCCCAGCTTGAAATCTGACGCAAGCCTCATGCCTTGTTTGCAGTGACGCAGCGCAGCCGCCTGATTGCCGGTTAGATGATACGATCCACCCAAGATCCATTCGGTCATTGCGTTTTCGGTCGGGCCGCCGCTCGCCTTGGCAACGGTGTCGCTTCGTTTGGCCGCCGCCAACGCGCCGCTGAAGTCGCCCTGGCGCGTGAGAAAAATGTAGAGTCCAGAAAGCAACTGGAGTTGACGTCCTCCATCCCGCAAAGTCTCGGAGAGGTCCAGGCCGCGCTCGATGCCGCCCCTGACTTCCAAGCTGTTGCCGCGGGCGTACATGGCTGACATCGCCAGAGCTCCCTGGAGCTCCAGTTCCAGTTGCATCCCATGATCCGTCTCGTGCAGCGAGCCCAGTGCTCGCCGGCACCATTGTTGACACTCATCCAGCAGTGAAAGCCCCAGGAATAGCGCAGCCCCATACGCAGCCAGCTCAATGGCGATGGAACGGTCGCCCGAGCTTGAAAAACTCCACGCGAGCGCTTTGCGGACGTTGCCGATGTGCGGAGCGTAGGCGGCTACGTTGTGGCCATCAAAAGCCGACCCTTCGGCCAAGCCTTGCTCCAGCAAGGCGACGAAGTAGCAAGCGTGACGTCTTTCGGCCGCGTCTGCCTCCCCGCCTTCCGCGAGCTTGGCCGCGGCATAGGCGCGTGTTGTGTCCAGGAGCCTGTAGTAAGCAGGCCCGCTTGTCGACAATACCCCCATCAGAGACTTGTCGATCAGGCTGGCGATCGTGTTGGTGACCATTTGCGTCTCGCCATCGGGATCCCCGGCGACTGCATGCGCCGCCGCCAGCGTGAATTGGCCAACGAATACGGACAGCCTGCAGAGGGTTCTCTGCTCATCCGCTGACAGGAGCCTGAAGCTCCAGTCGAGCATGGCCTGCAGCGTCTGATGCCGGGGCGACGCGCATCGCCGGCCCTGCAGGAACAGCCCGGCGCCGCTGTCCAGGAGATCAGCGGTTCCTTGAATACCATTGGTGCCCACACGACTGGCAACCAGCTCGATCGCCAGAGCAATTCCATCAAGCCGGCGGCAGATATTCGCAACGATTGGAGCCTCGGTGTCGCTGAGCTCGGCACGGTGCCCGCTCGATCCCGCCCGCTCCATGAAAAGCTGGACGGCGGGCGAAGCCAGCGCCTGAACGGCAGATGGCGTGTCGTCAGGCGGACTGTCGAGAGGCATCAGCAAATGCACATACTCGCCCTCAACGCGCAACGACTCGCGACTGGTCGTCAACAAGTGCAGCGACGGCGCTGCGCGAAAGAGGCGTTCGCACAGCGGCGCAGCGGTCTCGATCACATGTTCGCAATTGTCAAGAACGACCAGGGTTCGCTTATCGGCCAGGAAGGCGCTTATGTACGGCTCGGGGTCGGGCCCCTGGACAAAGCAGCCGAGTGCCGATGCGACGGCAGCGGGAACGTCTGCTGGAGCGGTGAGCGAACCGAGATCAACGAAGCAAACCGCGTCGTCGCCTAATTCCCGACGCAGCGCGTGGCCGACCGCGACGGCGACGGTCGTCTTTCCCATTCCGCCTGGCCCGACCACACTGACGAAGCGTCGCGACAACAGCAGCGAGGACAGGGTGGCGACGGTCTCGTTCCGTCCGACCAGCAGTTGCAAGGGCGCCGGGAGACTCGGGGGCAGCACGGGACCGGCAGGAGCGACAATCAGGTCGGTGCCGTCCGCGTTTGAGCGCCGAACCGGTGCAACGAAAGTGTAGCCCCGGCCGGGAACATTGACGATGTATCGAGACCCGTCTTTGCCGTCTGCCAGCACTCTGCGAATGGCGGCGATGTGCACACGAAGATTGGCTTCCTCGACGAAGACGCCCGGCCAAACGAGATCGATCAGTTCTCGCCCGCTCACGATCTCCCCCGCTCGGTCGGTCAACGCAATCAGAACGTCAAGCGCGCGGCCGCCAATAGCGACCGGTGTGCCATCCTTGACCAGCAATCGCTCAGCCCCGATCAAGCGGTACGAGCCGAAAGACAGGATTTCGCCGATCCCTAATTCACCGCCATTTGCCATGACAGTCGTCCTGGGCGCTGCCAGCCTCATGCTCGAAGATCCGGGCGATCTTCTTTGCATCTTTTTGCGACCTTTAACTCGCCTGGACCGGCGCTCCGGGATCATATTGGGCGGTGTCCGAAAGACGTGGCGAACCGGAGGCGCCAGCGCATCTTGGTGCCGTGCTCTGCGCGAAGCGAAGAAACCGCAATTCTCTCGGCGGCAGCATGTGCAATGTCATTGTGCCTAGTTCCTTGTTGATGGACTCCATTCGAGGCTGAAAGGCGCTGGCGGCGGCAAGGGATTTTGCTTCGGCACGTCTGCATTGGACCGGTCCTGTCGCTGGCAGGTCGGCTTTCTGACGAAGTCTTCGGCGGAAGTATCGGCATTGAGCTTGCCGCGATCGACAAGGATCGTGGCAGCGGTCGCGAAAATCGATGTCGACATCGAGAAAATACGGAAAAGCGTGTCCTCCGCGGCCCTGCCCGCCGGAGACGCTTCACTGGCTGAGCCGGAGCAGCAAACGCCGTTTCGGTCACCCACCAAGCCGACAACGAAGGGCAAATCTCCTTCGGCCACGCTCCAGTCGAGAATGTCCTGCAACATCGACATCGATGATACCGCTCCCAGACCCCCCTCTATTGCGATCGGGCAGAATGTCTTTCTGCGCGCTGCCGCGGAGAGAAGCGCAAGGATAAAGGAAGCGTGTCCGAGCCTCCATTCTGGCTTGGTACAGTTCCGTATTCGTTCGGCGGGTTGGACCACTACTTAGGTCTATCCAAAATAGCCCTGAGGCTAGTTGTGGGAGCAGGTGCCGAGCGCAGCAACTCGGCCATCCTGACCAAATCGGCCAGGGATTGCGCGCCCATCCTTCTCATGACTTGAGCACGATAAATCTTAACCGTGGATTCTACCACGCCAATCCTTCCAGCAACCTGCTTGTTCATCAATCCTGCCGTCACCAGATCCATCACCTCGCGTTCGCGCTCGCTCAGCGTCTGAAATCGGGTGAACGTCTCGATCGCCCGCCGATTGCTATCGAGGCGCATGCCGTCCAGCTCGATGGCCCTTGTGACGGCATCCAGCATTTCCTGTTCGCGAAACGGCTTCGTCAGAAAGTCGACTGCACCAGCCTTCATGGCTCTCACCGCCATCGGAACGTCGGCGTGGCCGGTCATGAATATGATTGGTATACGGACGCCGGCTGCGACAAGGCGAGCCTGAAAGTCGAGACCGCTGATGCCGGGCATACGAATGTCCAGCACGAAGCAGCTCGCAAGGTCGGGCAGTTCCATGTTCAACAGCTCGGTCGGAGACGAGAAGGCCTGGCTCTGCAAACCGACGGATTCCAACAAGTCGACCAGCCCTTCGCGCATCGCGACATCGTCTTCGACGATGAAGACGAATGCATTTTGGGTAGTCCCAGCATAGATGGGGGCAGCCACCGGACGGGCATATGACTGCGTCGGCTCCAGCAGCAGGCGTTCATAATCTCTGGTCACTAGATCACTTGTCATCATTACTCCCCGTGCGATGAGGCCAAAACGGCCAGGGCGACCGCCGCAAGCAATGCTGAAGCATCGAAGGGCTTTCGAAAGAACCCATGATGACCTTCAGCAGCCGCGCGCCTTTGGTCTGCGGCTTCATGGCGCGCCGTTATGAAAATGACGGGCAAGTCGGGGCGCACAATTCGCGCACGCCGGCGAAGCTCGAAGCCGTCGACAACTGGCATGCCGATATCGGCAATCAGGCAATCTATCTTACGCAACTCGTCGCGTTCGAGGAAAGACTGAGGGGATGAGAACAGACGCACCGAGTGCCCCGCCGACTCCAGGAGATCCTCGATCGACTCGAGGACCCGAACGTCGTCATCGACAACTGCGATCGTTGATTTCCGTACAGTTTTCATTTCGAAGATGTTCCTGCGCGCCGAGAATGAGTTACTGGTACTTGCAGCCTTTGGGCGATCCTCACGAGATCGGCCAGCGATGCTGCCTGCATCTTGTGCATGATCTTGCCGCGGTGGATTTGCAGCGTCACCTCACTGATCCCAAGTTCGGCAGCCGCCTGCTTGTTGAGCAGACCGCTGACGACCAGCGGCAGAACCTGGCGTTCGCGAGAGGTCAGGGAGGAAAGGCGGCGCTGTAGCGCCACAAGCTCGGCCCGCTCCTGGCGGGCGCCGCAATCCCGATCGATCGCCGTGTGGATGGACTTCATCAACTCGGTTTCGCTGAACGGTTTGGTGAGGAAGTCCACGGCGCCGCGCTGGATGGCGCGTACAGAAGATGGAATGTCGCCGTGTCCGGTGATGAAGACGATAGGCGGATGTTGCTCGTGGCCGGTCTGTTTCTGGAATTCCAGCCCGTTGATGTCCGGTAGTTCGACATCGAGGATCAGGCAACCGGGCAGGTCCGGTCGGGGAAAAGCTAGATATTCGGCAATCGAGTTGAAGGCGACGGAAGCCAGGCCCCTTGCCGCCAGAAGGTCGCACAGCGCCGCGCATATGCGCTTGTCGTCATCAACGATGAAAATGATACAGTCGTCCTGGGTCATGCCGCATCGCCCGATTGGATCGGCAGCGTAAACGAGAACACCGTTCCCCTTGGCTCGATGCTCTCTGCCCAAAGCCGGCCGTCGTGTGATTCCAGTATCGAGCGACAGATTGCCAGGCCCATGCCCATCCCCTCCGCCTTCGTGGTGAAGAACGGTTCGAAAATTCGTTCTGGTTCGGCAATTCCGTCGCCGTTGTCGCGGACGTCGACCAGGATCGCGTTCTCCCCATAGCGACGTGATCCAAACTTCAGTGATTTCGACACGTCGGTTGTCGACTTCATTGCGTCGATCCCGTTGCGGACCAGATTGACCAGCACCTGCTGCATCTGCACGCGGTCGGCGAGCACCAGCGGCAGCGCCGGATCGAGATCCGTCCCAACGTAGATGTCCTGCGAGACTATTTCGTCGAACAAAAGCTGACGCACCTCGCCGATCACCTCGTTGAGATTGATTGAAGTTCTGGACGAGGCGGTCTGTGTGAAGAGTGCTCGTATTCGGCTGACGACCTCGGCCGCGGCCATGGAATCGCGAACGATTCGCTCCGCGGTAATGCGTGCCCGCTGCAGGTTTGGAGGATCCGCCGACAGCCAGCGTTGGCAGGCATGACTGTCGGTGATGACAGCCGCCAAGGGCTGATTGACCTCATGCGCGATCGAGGCCGACAGCTCGGCGAGGCTCGCAAGCTGCGAAGCGCGCGAAAGCTTGTCCTGGGTCGCACGAACGGCGTCATGTGCTCTCATCTCGTCATCGATGTCGATGATGACGCCGTACCATTTCACGATGCGGCCATCGTCGTCCCGAAGTGGCAGGGCGCGATTGTCAACCCAGCGATAGACGCTGTCGCCCCGGCGGTTGCGGTACCGCATGGCGAAAGGCTCCCCGGTCTTCAATGAATGCATCAGGTTCCTTTTCACAGCCTCCAAGTCATCGGGATGCATAAGGCGTCCAAGTGCCCCATCCAGCCTGGAACCCTCCTTGGGCTGACTGGGGTCGATCTTGCGGCCGTAGTAGGTTTCCAACTGCTTGTTGATGTAGGCTGGTTCGCCCTCGGGAGTGACGGACCAGACGAGTGTCGGTATGGTGTCGATAAGTTGCTGGAGTTCATACTGTCTGGCTCGCAATGCCTCCTCGGTCCGCTTGCGATCGTCGATGTCGGTGTTGCTCCCGAACCACTGGACCACAGTGCCAGAGGCATCGCGCACTGGCTCGCCTTGGAAAAGGAACCAGCGGTACTGGCCATCAAAGCGGCGTAGCCGGGCCTCGATCTCGCCCGCCGCACCAGCTGCCAGGAGAGATCGCCAGTATTCGACAAGCCGGTCTCGATCGTCCGAATGTATGGCGGCAGTCCAACCCCAGCCGGCTGCCTGCTCCTGAGACAGCGCCGTGTATTCGTGCCATCTCCGGCTCAGGAATTCGGTGGAACCGTCTGGGCGGGCGGACCAGACCAGTGTCGGAAGAGCGTCGATCAGCCGCTGGAGCTGGAACTCTCTGGCCTCCAAAGCCTGTTCCACTTTCTTCAAGTCATCGATATCGAGCAGGACACCATACCACCCGATGAACTTGCCGTTCCGATCGTGCCTGGGGCGAGCCGCGACACGGAACCAGCGATAAGTCCCATCGTGGCGACGAAGCCGGCATGCGCCATGAAATTCCTGGCCATTCTCCAGGCATTGCGACATGAGGCCTGCAGTTCGGTCGAAGTCCTCCGAATGAATAACCTGCCGGCAAGGGAGATTGCTGGTGTCGACGGTGCCGAGATAGGCCCGAAGGCTCGTGCTCACCTCGGTTAACCGGCCTTCCGTGTCGACGATCCATGCCGGTCCGGGAATGCGCTCCAAGAACTCATGCGCGTCATACCCAGTGCGATCCAACGCACCCTGCCCTTGCGACCCTTGAATGAGAAAGCCGGTCAAGATCGCAGTCGCGGCGAGGAGGGTCAAACTCACGTAGATATTGGGTCCGGCGGTCTCAGCCAATTCGCTGGACAGCCAGAATACCGACAAGCCGGCGCCGGAAATGGCTATTGTCGAGCCATACTTCCGCAGCGGCGGCTTTGCTTTCATTTTTGGACACCTCCGGACGCAGCTATTGCTGCCGCGTAAATCGGCATCAGGACATCGCCCTGCCAGAAGACGACACGATCGGTCCCCCGAGATATCGGACTTCTACCACACTATATCAGAACAGGATGCCACCCAGGCATAATGGAAAGATGTGATAGACGGCCGGTCGCCCGCCGCGGCCGTAACACCAGGGGCGATAACCGCAAGGAAGGGCCAGCCGCCGCAAAGCAGACAAAGCCGTCCACAAACCAGCGGGTATGCTGCTGTCGAACGCGATGGAAGGCGGCCCAAGAATGGCACGTAGATGAATGTCGGGCTGGCGGCAACCTGTCGGAGTCGGTCACGATGTTGAACATCTACGACAGACGTCTTCCAAGATCGAAGCCACCAATTTTCTGCGGTAGCGGTTGCCGGCGGAATACGAAGAGGAGACTACAAATGGGCAGCAATCGAGCGCTGGTGCAGATTTCATCCATTGGCGCCGGCGTTTTCTTGTCGATCTGTCTTGCCGGCACCGTAGCGACCGCTGCAGCCAAAGACCAGGACACCGTGGCAAGCGTGGTTGCCGACCAGGTGCGAAGCCAAGGCTTCCCTTGCAGAAATCCAAGTTCTGCCAAGCGCATTGCGGCCGAGTCCGTGCCAAATCAGACCGCCTACCTGCTCCGATGCGAAGGGACAACCTACCGGGTGCTCTTGATTCCAGATCAGGCAGCTGAAGTGGCCAGAGTTGACTGAAGCCTTATGCGCGCCTCCCGCGAGGAGACATGTCGACAATCGACGTGGTCGATCTCGAAAGACACTGCGTCGCACCGCTAGTAGCCCTCGCAGTCTTGCCAACAAAAGCACAAACCGGAAGCAACCAGTACCAGCCTAGTAAATCGGCTTGATCGGAAGCTAATCAGCGAGGCTAGCGCATCCGATCGGCCGTACGCCGGATAGACGGTTCCGCACGAGGAACACGCCACGGCGCCAGGACCAAAGCCTCGCACGGGTCGCGACCATGTCAACTTTCAACATCCTCCGCAGGCACCGCGCCGTGCTGCTTTTCTCCGCCATCCTCGTAGCGCCGCTCGTCGCTGGGGTTGCTCTGAACGCGAGCTTGGCCGATACGAAAATGGACTCCTCCCCGGAGGCCTCCGCCAATCGCGCTCCGGCCACCTCCTATGCTCCGATCGTTGCGGCCGACAAACCGGCAGTGGTGACGATCACGTCGATCATGAAAACTTCATCGGCGCCCGATGGCCAAGCCCAGCCCTCGGACAGCGGTCTGTCGTCCGATGAACGGCTGCCTCGATTCTTCAGCAATCGAGGGATTCCGGCGCCCAAGGCACCACCGCAGGGAGCGACGCAACTGGCAGAGGCCCTCGGCTCCGGCTTCATCATCAGTTCAGACGGCACCATCGTCACCAACAACCATGTCATCGACGGAGCTTCGGATATCATGGTGACGCTTGACGATGGAACCGAGCTGCCGGCAACCCTTGTCGGCCGCGACGCAAAATCAGACCTTGCGGTCCTGAAAATCAGGGCTGGGAAGCCTCTTCCCACTGTTGCCTGGGGCGATTCCGACAGACTCAGGGCAGGCGACCCCATTCTGGCGATTGGCAATCCGTTCGGCATCGGAACGACAGTCACTGCGGGAATCGTTTCCGCCCGCGGGCGCGACCTCAACAGTGGTCCCTACGACGATTTCCTTCAGATCGACGCGCCGATCAACCACGGCAATTCGGGTGGACCTCTTGTCGACACCAACGGCACTGTCGTCGGTATCAACACCGCGATCTACTCGCCCAATGGCGGCAGCGTCGGCGTCGGATTTGCGATCCCTTCCAATGAGGCCGAAAAGATCGTCGCCAAGCTGGTGAAGAACGGTTCGATCGAACATGGGCTGCTCGGCATCGAGATGCAGCCGATTACAACGGACCTCGCCAACGCCCTCGGCCTGCCGACGCCTGAAGGTGCTTTGGTCGCGGATGTCGGCGACGGATCGCCCGCCGCTCATGCCGGCATCGAGACCGGCGACGTCATCACCGGATTTGCCGGTCAAACCATCAACGAGCCCAAGACCCTGTCTCGAGCCGTGGCGGATCTCGTGCCGGGAAAAAGGGAGGTACTGTCCGTTTGGCGCAATGGGAAGACAGTTGCGTTGTCGGTGGTCATCGGCGGCAATGACGCCAGCGTCAAACCGGTGGCCACAATCAACTCTGCACAGCCGCTGCATTCCAGTTTTCCAACACTTGGTCTGGCGCTTGGTGACCTCGATCGAACCGTTCGCCAGGCCTTGAATGTGCCTTCACAGGTTAATGGTGCCGTGGTCGAGGGTGTCGATCCGGACCAGCCGGCAGCCACCTCCGGCATCGAATTGGGCGACATCATCATCTCGGTCAATGGCGTGCCGGTGAAGACGGCGAAGGACACCAGCCAAGCCATTAGTGTCGCAGCAAAATCCAGCAAGAAGTCGGCGCTGCTGCTGGTCAAGCGCGGCGACCAGCAGACGTTCATCGCTGTGCCATGCGGCAATGGTTGAAATGTGCAGATGCCAAAACCGCCGGAATGGTACGTCATATTGACGCGAAACGATTTCAGTCTCCTGAGGGGACGAAATGCGGTCACCGAGTTGCCCCCTCGGCGAGAGCGATCAAGCGGAAGTGGCGGATTGGGCGGAGAAAACTCGCCCGTCAATTGCGCCAGAACCCAGATCTCCGATCAAGGCCGGGAAGGTGAGAGCCAGAACGAAGTCTCGATCGAAGAGCGCCGACTTCAGGGTCGAATTTCAAGAACTGCGCAATTCCCAGCCAGGCCGGGTCCCAGCCAGCCGGGCCGTCCAGGGCCTATGCGAGGCTCCGCTGGTAAGCACTCGGCGTCAGGCCGGTCGCCTTGCGAAAAGCGGCCGTGAATGAGCTGGTTTCGCTGTATCCGACAGTCAATCCGATGTCCGTCACCGAATGAGCTCGCGTCGCAAGGAGACCCTTGGCATGCTCGATTCGACGGTTGATATGATACCGATGCGGAGGCATCCCAAAAGAAAGCTTGAAGGCGCGGCAAAAATAACATGGGCTCAACCGGGAAAGCTCCGCGAGAGTAGCGAGCGGTACCGGTTCGCCCAAATGCGCCTCGATATGGGCCTTTACTATCCGCTCCTGCCAAGCCGCAAGTCCGCCTCGAAGCTGAGGTTCGGCTCTCGGCGTCCTCTCGTGGAAACGGACCAACTCATGAGCCAGGACGATGCCCAGTGCTTCCAGGTAACGCCAATTCTCCAGGTTTGGACTTTCGAGCGACCTCATCAGTTTAAGGGCGGTGCCCAAAAGCGTTGCGTCCTCAAAGAAGAGCTTCGCAACGAACGTCACATCGGTCATGCCAGCGTTGAACGGAACTTGCAGCTTGGCAGGATCAAGATAGACAAACATGAGACGCGCAGCCGTCCGCGGCGCATGCCATTCGAGATATTCGCGACCGGCGGGCACCAAGGTAAGCCGGCGACCAAAATCCCGCAGTTTCGACCGGGGCAAACCTTCGACGAAGGTGTCACCGTCTCGGCGCGTGCCCTGTTCGTAGACCACCAGCAAGTGCATGGGCGCGCGAAACCGGAATTCGAATTTGTCACGACCGGCGGCTTGGACCACCTCGGCAACTATCCCATCCGAAATCACCGTGCGACTACTCACGGCGTCGCCTGAAGATATCTCGACACGGCAATCGGCCCCATCGGCGCTCTGTCGCCCGAACTGCGCATGCGCCACGGAGTTGGTACGCTGTGCCTTTCCGCCGTTGAACGGAGCGCGCCAATCCGCCGACAAGAATGGGTCCGTTTGCTCCAGTCGCCGAGCATTGGCCGCGAAGGCAGCAATCGCGGGTAAATCGATGTCGCGGGAGGCAGGATTCATCAACATGGCTTGGCGCACATCCTTCGGGTTATCCCATCTGATGTCAGCGTAAAGCGCCGGTGATGATGTACTCCATTCTACATCCGTAGGTGGACTTAGAGTATTGGTCTGAACTGCTCATACTTTGGTTTGTGATTGGACGTCGCGATCGATTGTAATGGTGCATGTACCGAGCGGACCAATGGGCCGGTTCTTCAATTGCGGCCGATCCCAGGTGATTGGTCGATTTGGCGCGGCTGTGCGTCAGGTCTTGATGACCTTGTGCGGGGTCCCCTGCATGGCCTGGGCTTTTTGCCGTGCGAAATCCGCAAGCTGGATGCAAAGCCGGCAAGAACGACGAAGCACCGGCAGCAAAAACCACTAGGTTGTGGGTGGGCTTTGCGATCGGTGGTTTCGATCCGTTTTCGTCACCATCGTGGCAGCGCTCCAACTCGTGCCAGATTGGTTCTCCGGGCCCCCTCCCACGCCCGCCGATCGATTGTGAAGGCTCTCCTCCCCCGGGAGCGTTTCTCACCGCTCGAGTTCTTGGGCCGATGACATGTCGTCATCGGCCCATTTTTCCCTCCTGCCTTCCGAGCAGGAACCGATTCACGGTCGATCGCCGGAGCGTTGCCGGCGTCGGGACCTTCAGCGATGCGACTTGCTTGCGGCGCGATGCATCGCGCGGCTTCGGAGACAGTATCCGACGTCGCAACTGGCGCTCGACAAGTCGACGGCGGTCAAGTCAGCCTCAACCGCAATCACCGCGTCGTGAGGGGCGCAACACCTCTCATCAGAACCGGTTCATGCCTGAAAAGAGATCGGTCGGGGGATACTTGTCCCCGTCGTTATCGAGCTGCGATGCCGGCTTCTTGGCCGATCTGGTTGTCGGTACTTCACCGTGCCTCGGCAACGAAGTGTGGTTGCTATTCGTTTTTCGTTCGACACGATCGAACTTTGCCTGCATGCGTCCTGGAGGCGAAGCTGCGGCAGCGGCCCAAGCGGTTGACAGAAGGACTGCCGCGATTGCAGCCCCTATTGAAAGAGAACCCATGCGATTCACCTGTTGTGTCGTTCTGTTGCACAGCGCGGCAAAATTCGAATTGGCGATAGAGATATCGCTCATGCCCGCAATCCTTACATAGGTTTCGAAATACGTTCCGAACCACTATACAAAGCACATTAAGCATTTCTGCAATTGGTTAGTTACTTAATATTCAAGTATCATTCCACACATAAGAAATGATCTGGGGCATAAGGCCAGCAGTTTATTCCTGCCGCCAGCTTTCGCCGATTCGCCGGCGGTCCTCGCGTGGCGGCTTCGTCCCTGACGGCGGAGACCTGGACAGACTCATGCACGGCGCGGCGCGCGATCAGTCGAAGATCGGCTTTCCGATTCCGTTCGAAAAAATGTTGCCGAGATAGAGGTGGAGTTGTGCACGCACGCCGATGTCGCGGCCCGAACTCGCATTGATCGGAACGATCGCCTCCACCCCGAGTTGGGCGTACTCGCCCACCCAGATAACGCCAGGATTGATCGTGCCCGTGGTCTGTCCAGCCGACGGCCCGTTCAGCGGCGTCTGCATTGCGAATTCCACCAGCGGCACCAAACCCTCGGCGAAGCGATGAGCATTACCCTTGTCAGCGGAATGCGCATTGGTGAGCAGGCTGTATTCCAGGGCAAAGCCCCATTGCAAGATGTCTGGGTTGTCGACCGCGGTGGCGTCGGTCAGGGTGGTGGATTCGGTCGGCAGCGCGACTCCTAGGGTCGCGGTGACATTGACCGGACGCAGCCACGCCAGCGAATCCGACAGATCGCCGAAGCCCTTGCCGACGTAAAGGGTCGGTGTCAGCGTCGAGAACGACTTAGCACCGATGTCGGACGATCCGGTGCCGCCCAGCGCCAGCGTACCGCCTGCCGAGAACACGAACTCGTGCTCGGCATTGGAATAGACTTCATATTGGGTGCCGAGCACCCAATCGTCGAAGCCCGAGCGCGTGCCCCCCCGATCGACCATGCGGTAGTTTGCGGTGAACGACACGGACCAATCCGGGGTGATGAGCTTGCTGTAGGAGAAAGGAAAGTCGATCTCGCGCGAGCCGGTGTCGGGCAACTGCATCAATTGGGGAAAATTGACGAAGTCAGCCGGGGTGGGAACCACGGTCGCAAGCGTCGAGGGGAAGAAGCGGTCCCCAACGTAGGACGCCGACGCTTCCGAACATGCAACGAGAGGCACCAGGAAGCTGGGCACCACAAGGTACCGCGCCCGGTTAGCCATCCCACTTTCCTGCTTGACGCGTCCGACGCCGGTCGCATCGTCGATGAGACTGGGTCGGTTCAGTCCGGGCATCGTCTTTCTCGGCAAACCAAAGCAAGACGATCACCAGGTCTGAATAGATGGCGAAGAAAATCAGAAACGATCTGGCGACCAGGTCCGCGGTTGAGCCCGCGAGCACGACGAAAAGGCAGAGCGGCCCCGTCATGGCGAGGAATTCGAACCAGTGCGTCTTACCGATACGGTCGCGCCACGACAACGCATCGATGATCGCCGAGTCGAGTGGGTCGATGCCGGCAGAGATCGCGGAGCCAGGCACCGAAGCATGCCGACGGCGGCCCAGAGGGAAGGAGCATCCGAGTTGGACAGTGCCCGTTGCTCTCGGCCTCCAGGCCGTCGCCTCGCGAGCTGCGGATCCGACTGGTCGAACTGCGATCGCCGTCCAGGGTGGCGTGAGATTCATGTGCAGCAGCGTCGTCGAGCCGCCAATGGCGATGCCCTGCTCCGTGAGGGCTGTTCCGGTCGCCAGCAGCGCGCGCCCGCCTCCAGCGGCGGACTCGCAAGGCCGCATCGACTTCCTGGGTGCCATGCGTTCAAATCCTCGGTATTGAGCGCCGAATGTTGCGTCCAAGCAAAGAAATGTCTTTCGCAAACGCCACCCCAATTCGCGTTTCGCCCGTTGCGCCGATTGGCTTCTTCAATTGGTTTCCAGGCGAAGCCGGGGACCAGCGTGCCGTTTGCGGATCGCGCAGCGACCCCACTGTGTTCGTCGTTCTCGTTAAAAACGGTGTACGTCGGACGCCTCCCGACAGACAATCCAAAGTAACTTCTTTGCCATTTGGGTTATGCAGCCATACCAATGGATTATTCATGCCAACGGCAAAATCTATGCATGCTTCCCCGACCGCGAAGGAGCAAAAGAATGAAATGCTTGAACTGCGTAGGCGCGGTGAAAATACCCCACCAGTACTACTTCTGCTCCCAGGAATGTTTCGGAGAGACAACCCGTAACACCAATTGGAGGATGTTGAGCGATGGCCTTCCGCCTACTGGTTTTCCTGCTGGTGGCCAGCCCCGCACTGGCCCAGGACCACACTTCCCACGTCCCCATTGGCCCTCCCGAGGGCAATTACGGCCAGGGGCACGAGAAGTGGCACAGCATCTACATGGGGATGCATAACACGCTGGGTGGCTCATGCTGCAACGGCGGCGACTGTCGGCCAACGGTTGGCAAGTTCGAGGGGGGAAAGTGGTGGGGCAAACTCAACGGAGTATGGACGCCGATCGAGCCATCCAAAAGGGTGCCTGAACACCCGTACTCATGGAACGAAACGGCCCACATTTGCGCGACTGGGAACAGCGTCTACTGCTTCATACCCTCTGACAACGGGACCTGATCCTCTCCCCTAGCCGGCTGGGTGCCTCGTTTCGGAGAAGAGTTCGCCCTGCTCGGGTTCCACAGGCGGTGTTTTTGCGCCTCGCAAGCCACCCAGGAATTTGCCGAGCCGCTCAAGATACAAGTAGACCACCGGTGTCGTGTAGAGCGTGAGAATCTGCGACAGCGCCAAGCCGCCCACGATCGTGTAGCCGAGCGGCTGGCGGATTTCCGATCCGGCGCCAGTGCCCAGCATCATCGGCACGCCACCTAGCATCGCCGCCATGGTGGTCATCAGGATCGGCCTGAAACGTATGGTGCAAGCGCGGTAGATTGCCTCCTGTGGACTGAGACCTTCGTTCCTCTCGACCTCGAGCGCAAAGTCGACAAGCATGATGCCGTTCTTCTTGACGATGCCAATCAGCAGGATAACGCCGATCATGGCGATGACGCTGAAATCCATATGGACCGCCATCAGCAAGAACAAGGCGCCTATAGCGGCTGAAGGCAGCGTCGATAGAATGGTGATCGGATGGATCAGGCTCTCATAGAGCACGCCAAGGATGATGTAGATCACCACCAGCGCCACTCCGATCAAGATTGGTGTACCTGACAGCGCCGATTGAAAGGCTTGCGCGTTGCCCTGGAGGCTGGTTGCAAGCGAAGCAGGCTTTCCGGCATCGCGTTCGAACTGCTGGATAGCTGCGACCGCATCTCCAAGCGCCGCCCCGGGCTTTAGATTGAAGGAGATCGTGACCGCCGGAAACATGCCTTGATGATTGATCACGATCGGCGCAGCCTTCGTCATGCTGGTCACCAGGGCGCTTAATGGCACCTGCTGCCCTGTCGAAGAATTCAGATAGATATCCTTGAGCGCCTCGGGACCGTACTGGAATTCCGGGCTGACCTCGAGAACAACGTGATACTGATTGAGTTGTGTAAACATTGTGGAGACGATGCGCTGGCCGAAAGCATCGTCGAGCGTGTTGTCGATCGTCGACGGGAGGATTCCGAAACTCGACGCGACTTCGCGATTGACGGTCACATCGAGCAGTGGTCCTGCATTCTCCTGATCGGTGGCCACGTCAACGATTCCCGGCATGGCTCTAAGCTTGTCGAGGAATATCGGTGCCCAATGGTTGAGCTCGTTGGAATCGGCATCGGTCAGAGTATATTGATACTGCGTTTTCGAAACCCGACCGCCGACAGTGATGTCCTGTGCCGCTTGCATGTAAAGCGTTATGCCTTGAATCTTGGCGAGTTGGGATGACAGCCGGCTGATCACCTGATCGGCGCTGACGTCACGTTGGTTGTTTGGCTGCAAGGCAATGTACATTGTCCCGCGATTGAGCGTGCTGCCGCCAGTTGCTCCTATCGAGGCTCCGACCGAAGCTACCGCCGGATCCTTAAGCACAATGTCGGTTACCGCCTGTTGACGCTCGGACATGGCCGGGAACGAAATATCCTGGTCGGCCTCGGTGACGCCGATAATCAAGCCGGTGTCTTGTTGCGGGAAGAAACCCTTCGGGATGATGACGTAGAGATAGCCGGTGACAGCAATCGTTCCGAGCATGACGAGCAGTGTCACGAAAGTGTGCCGCAGGACGATCCTTAGGCCCCGTTCATACAATCCAAGCAGCGCGTCGAAGCCGCTTTCGCAAATATTATAGAGTCGCCCGTGCCTGACGTTGGCCTCATTCTTGAGCAGACGCGCGCACATCATTGGCGTCAGCGTGAGCGAGACCACCAGCGAAAGGATCAGTGAAACGCTCACCGTTACCGCGAATTCCTGGAAGAGTTCGCCGACATAGCCTCCCATCAGAAATAGTGGAATGAACACTGCGATGAGCGACAGCGTAATCGAAATGATGGTGAAGCCGATTTCGCTCGAGCCCTTCAGCGCAGCCTCCATCGGAGTGAGGCCATCTTCGATGTGACGGACGATGTTCTCGATCACGACGACTGCATCGTCGACGACGAAGCCGACCGCGATCGACAAGGCCATGAGTGACAGATTGTCGAGGCTGTAACCAAGCACATAGAGCACGGCAAAAGTGCCGACGAGCGAGAGGGGTACGGTTATTGCGGGAATGACCGTTGCCCAGAAATTGCGCAGGAACAGGAATATCACCATCACCACCAGGGCGACGGTCAGCATCAACGTGAACCGCACGTCCGCGACCGAGGCACGGATGGTTTGTGTGCGGTCTGAAACGACCGATACCTTGATGCCGGGCGGGATCGACGCTTGCAGCTGGGGCAGCAGAGCCTGAATGCGGCCAACCGTCTCGATCACATTGGCACCGGGCAGGCGCCGGATAGCCAGCAAGATGGCGGGCTTCTTGTCGTACCAGGCGGCGACAAAGTGGTTCTCCGGCCCGTCTATCGCGGTGCCGATGTCGCGGATGCGTACAGGGGAGCCATTGCGATAGGCGACGATAACATCATTGTAGGCGTCAGGTTTGAGCAGTTGGTCGTTTGTGTTGAGCGTGAAGGTTTGACGCGGGCTATTGAGCGTGCCCTTCGCAATATCAACATTGGCCTCGCCGAGCACGTTGCGAACATCTTCAAGGCCAATGCCGCGGGCCGCGGCCGCTTGCGGATTGACCTGCACACGGATCGCCGGCTTCTGCTGGCCGCCAATGCCAACAAGACCCACGCCGGAGATTTGGGAGATCTTCGGCAGCAGGATGTTTTCCGCGTAGGCATCGACCGTCGTCAGGGGAAGGGTGTCGGATGTCAGCGCGAGCACCAGGATCGGAGTATCCGCCGGATTAACCTTGCGGATGGTCGGCGGATAGGGGATGCCCAGCGGCAGATCTGGGCTTGCGGCATTGATCGCCGACAGCACGTCAACCGCGGCGCTGTCGACGCTGCGGCTGAGGTCGAACTGAACGGTGAGTTGTGTGCTGCCAAGCGCGCTGGTCGAAGACAGCTGGGTCACGCCGGGGAGTTGGCTTATCTGTTGCTCAAGCGGGGTGGCTACCGACGACGCCATGGTTTCGGGATCGGCACCGGGCAACTGCGCTGACACCTGGATCGTCGGAAAGTTGACGTTCGGCAAGGATGCGACCGGAAGAAGCTGGTAGGTAGCCAGCCCACACAGCAGCAGACCCACCATCAGCAGGCCTGTCGCGATCGGCCGGCGAATAAAAGGGGCCGAGACATTCACGGGATTGCCTGCTGCACTGCGCTTTGCAGGGCGGCTTCATCAGCGGCTTTGCCCCGCAGCACTTGAACGGGGGCGCCCTCCACGAGCTTGTATTGCCCGTCGACCACGACGGTTTCGTTCGCCTCGAGACCCGAATCGATAAGGGCTTGTCCCTCGGTCAACTGGGCAACAGTGACAGGCCGTATCCGCGCGGTTCCATCAGGCGCGATCACGTAGACATAGGAGCCGTTTGGACCTTGCTGCACTGCCGACCCGGCTACCGTCAGCCCCCCAGTGCGGGTATCAAGAAGCAAACGTACATTCACGAGCGCACCCGGCCAGAGTTGGTTCCTGGCGTTCGGAAACGTGGCTCGGAGGCGGATCGTGCCCGTCGTCTGGACAATCTGGTTGTCGAGAAGCAAAAGTTTGCCTTCGTCGAGCTTGGTCTTGTCGTCCTGGCTGTAGGCAAAGACCGTTAGCTGCCCCTTGGCCATCTGCTTCTGGATTTGCGGGAGCGTTTCCTCGGGCAGCGTAAAGATCAACGAGATCGGCTGGACCTGCGCAACGTCGACCAGACCAAAAGTATCGGTCGGGTGAATGATATTGCCTTCGTCGATTTGCCGGATACCCGTTACACCATCGATCGGCGAGGTCAGACGGGTGTAGCTCAGATTGATCTGCTCGGCCTGCAGCAGAGCCTCGTCTGCCTTGATTGTCGCCTGGAGCTGGATTACTTCGGCTTTCTGCGTGGCTACCAGTTGGGAAGTGGCAAAGCCCTTCGCCAGCAGTGGCGTGTAACGGTCCAGATCTGCCTGCGCATTGACGAGCAGCGCCTGGTCGCGATCGCGAGTGGCGGTTATCTGATCGATTTGTGCCTGATAGGGATCTGGGTCGATCTGCGCCAGCAGATCGCCTTTTTTCACGGTCTGGCCTTGCGTGAATGTGATCTTCGTAATCGGTCCTGAGATCAGGCTGTGCACGACCACGTTGTTGTAGGCGATCACCGTTCCTACACCGCGAAGGTAGATCGGCACATCGTGACTGGCTACCTTTCCGGCAATGACCGGAACTGCCGAGGCAGGAACGGAGACCGCCGCAGGTTCGGAATGGTCGTAGACGTGTTTGGCTGCAAGCCCAACGCTGCCGATCATGATCAGCAGCGCAGCAACAATGAAGGGTCGCTTGCGCATTGAGGGCTCCTACGACAGCGGCTCTTAAGGGATCAGTTCTTTCAGCAGCCGGATGTCGACGGCGTGCCGCTCATGCCCGTCAGCCCCGTGCTGCCACATGGTGTGCCTGATACATTGAGCATAGGAATCGCTACCTGTGGATTTGTTACCGGATCGGCCAACGCGGGTGTTGGAATGCCAATTGGCGAACTCACTCCCAAATTGCTGAGTTCCGAAGACCCAAGCGGAATCCCAACTGCGGCCCCAAGACTCGTGGACGGTGTCCCGGTGGTCATCGATGGTGTCGCTGTGGTGCCGAAAGACGACGCGCTCGACGCCGTCGAGTTGCAGGTGCCCGACGCTGTTGAAACCGTCGGGTTCACAAACGACGTCCCGCTCGTGGATGTGGTTGTGTTCATGCCTCCGCCGTCGAAAGTGGAAAGGGCGGAAGTCGCTGCCGCAACTTCGGAACTTGACGCCAAAACACTTGGCGCCAAGACATTGGCACACCCGGAGTTGTTGGAACTATCCCCGATGCCCACGGTGCTACCCGTCAAGCCACCCGGATCGAGCTCGACCGCGCCCAGGGGAATAGCAACCGGATTGAGGGGCGAACCAATTGCAGAAAGCGGCGATGTCAGTCCTGTCGCGGGTGTGGTGCTGATTTGCGCCGAGCTCGGCCCGCTGAACAAGAGAGCGACCGCAACGGTAATCAGCAAGATTGGCATCGCAACATCATTCTCATTTCGCATTGGAACTACCGTCGTTTCATGTGTCTAGGTAGGGGCAGAGAACATCGTACTAATCCCACCGCCCTAACTTCCCGAGGCCAAGGATTTCATATGTGCAGCCAGCACTTCCTCGGGTCGTTGGGAGGGTCGGATTTCGCCCGGTCAGATCGAGATGATGCCAGATGGTGGGGAAGCGCTCTTCCCTAAAGGCGGCCGGATTTCCCTATTCGCACGCCGACCCCGAGCATTTGTGAGATTTGGACAAGGTCGCGTTCCTTGTCGGAATGGGCCTCGCCATTTCATCAACCCTACGATGCGCTGGCTGCTCAATACGAGCATGTGCTAACCGCGACAGGGCGCGGGGTCGGACCATGGATTGGCGGTTGGAAAGGTCTACTAAAGTGGTGCCCGAGCCTGCCAGCATTCCTTCCGATCTCGCGCGACGGCGCCCGGATATTCACGCGGCCGCCGCCGACATCGGCGTGGCGGCGGCGGAATTCTATCGATTAAGTTGAATGGATCGGCGGCCTTCGACGCCCAAGGCTGGGAACCGGCTGACGGCCAATGCGATCACAACCAATCTCGGCCCGAGCATTTCGATACCGATTTCCAGGACGGCCGGCTGAATTGGGTTACAGGCAAGAGTGCCAGATACCATTGGATCCGTAGTAACTCGGGTTCACGGCGTCGAACGAGCAGTAAGCAGTATCGGTGTCGTCGTTCAACCAGAGCTGGCTATCATATTCCCGGTCGCCAGCTTCCCGACCGCCAAAAAAAACTTTGTGGTGCTGGCGGTTGCCAATGGCACCGCTGCTGAAGTGTACGGCATGACCATCCCTGCCGTCGCTGCGCGCCATGGAGACCGTCACCGAGCCGGTGGCCAGCATCACGCCCAAAGTAATCTTTGCCAATATTGCTGCTGATTTTCTCACGATATGCTCCTTCGGGTTGAGAATTCATGGAATTTTTGAAAAATTCCAGTCAGGCCGCGGCTCGGCAGACGTGCGAGCCAAAACCTTCAGTGTTCGAATCCGGTCCCCACTCGCACCGTGGAGTCCGGATTCGAAGAGGCCGTGGTCGTTCACGGACAATATGGGTAAAGGGCGCGATACTCATTGTATGGGTACGGGTAACCGCAGTAGCCGTCGTCATAGAAATCACTGCCGAAACCGCGGTCCCTTCCGAACCTATGACCGTCGCCGACATGGACACCACGGACATGGCCGCCGCCGCCCAAGATTGCGACACGACCGCCATTGCCAAAGCCTACGCCGTGGCCACCGCCAAAGCCTTCGGCATGACCGCCACCGCCCATGCTCATACCATGACCGCCGCCGCCAAAGCCGCCGCCACCGCCATGGCCGCCGCCACCGCCGTGCGCCATCGAGACCGTCGCTGAGCCAGCCGCCAGCATTGCGCCCATGACGATCGTCGCCAAGAATGATGTTGATCTTTTCATAATACGCTCCTGTAGTTGAAGCTTTCTTAGTTGCTGAAAGCAATATTAATATAGATACAGGAGGCGGTTTTCAGCATGATACGCTTGTTTGATTCTTGTATATCTTATAACTACAAACATTCTCTCTTGATTGCATGTGAAGCCGTCAGTGCGCTCTGCGGGCAGTCCTTCACGGCCTCGGCTGCAAGGTGTCCTGCCCAGTTTTGCGCGACAGGCATTTGGTGCCGGCTAGATTGGCATTGCTCAGCGCCGATTTGCGCTCCGCAGCCGACCCTTCTTCCGTCGTGTCATTTCACACCGACAGCGGCCTGGGGTTGTCCCGTTTCGCATAGCTAACCTTCACTGCGCTTTGCAATTTTTCGAAGGCGCGCATCTCAATCTGGCGCACACGCTCGCGCGAAACGCCGAATTCGCTGGAGAGATCTGCCAGACTCCTCGGATCGTCCGCAAGCCGACGCGCCTCGAGGATGCGCCGTTCGCGTGTGTTGAGAACGCCAAGCGAGTCGATCAGCGCCCTGTGCCGGCCGGAAGCTTCCTCGAACTGAACGAACTTGTACTCCTGGCTGTCCTCGCCCTCGACCAGCAAATCCTGCCATTGGCCCTCAGCCTGGCCTCGCAGGGGCGCATTGAGCGACCTGTCCCCGTCCATGCGACTGTTCATGTACACAACTTCTTGCTCCGTCACGCCAAGGTTGCTTGCGATGAATTCCACGTGCTCTGGACGCAGGTCACCGTCGTCCAGTGCCGAGAGGCGAGCCTTGAGTCGCCGCAAGTTGAAGAACAGCTTTTTTTGATTGGGCGTCGTACCGATCTTCACCATCGACCAGGAGCGCAGGACATATTCGCGAATGGACGCCTTGATCCACCAGATCGCGTAGGTCGCCAAACGAAAGCCGCGCTCCGGTTCGAAGCGATTGACCGCCTTGATCAGGCCGATGCTGCCCTCCGATATCACCTCCGACATCGGCAGCCCGTACCCGCGATAGCGCATGGCAACTTTGGCAACGAGGCGAAGATGCGACACCACCAGCTGGTGAGCGGCCTCCGGATCGTTGTCGTCGCGCCAGCGTTTTGCCAGCGTCTGTTCCTCCCCCGGTGTCAGCATGGGGAGATGTTTGATCTCGCCGAGATAACGGCGAAGCCCGCTTTCGTTCGACAAATCTGTTATTGCTGCGCGCGCCATGAAGCACTCCTTGCCTACCTCGCAGGGGATCAATAGTTTCTCGACGCCCATAGACGTTCGATGTTGGCTTCTCTGTTCAGCGCTGCCGCTGGTTGCGGCGTTGTTCGCCTGAAGCTCGAAGGTGCATCAGGTGCTGCTAACGCGCGTCATGAAGCGCAGAATCGATACAGTTGATCATGGCCTGGCTGTCCAACGGCTTGCCGAAGAAGCCGATTGCGCCCGTTTCCCGAGCGCGTTTGCGGACCCGTTCCTCTGGAAAGGCGGTGATCAAAATGGTCGGTATGTGATAGCCATGTTCGATCAGATGATCCTGTAGTTCTATTCCTGTCATTCCGGGCATCTGGATATCGCAGATCAGGCACGACGTATTTTCCAGATTAGATGACATCAGGAAATCCTCGGCCGATTCGAATGCAAATGCGATGAAACCCAACGATCTGACGAGGCTTGCAGTTGCAAGTCGAACCGACTCATCGTCGTCGACGATCGAGATCATCGCGTTGCGGGTCAATTCACTATTCCTCCGTGCTTGCCGATGGCCCAAGCATTGCTGTTTCAACGACTGTTTCTCGGCGAGATATTACGCTCGCGGTCACGAAAGCGAAAGTTATACAGAGGTGTAACAATCTTATTTTCCAGGAGCGTCTATCCCCAGGGCTCCGGCCATCTTCACCAGGTCGGCCAGAGTTCTGGCGCCCATTTTCTTCATCAGGCGACCGCGGTGGATTTTCACCGTGATTTCACTGAGTTGCATCTCGCCAGCGATTTGCTTGTTCATCAATCCAGTCGCGACAAATGCCATCACCTGGCGTTCCCGAGGGGTCAGGGTGCCCAGAAGGCTCTGCAGTTCCGACAGCGCCCGGTCTTGCTCTCGCCGTTGCCTGTCGCGCTCCAGAGCGCCGGCGACTGCATCCAGAATATCCTGATCACGGAAGGGCTTGGTGAGGAAATCGACCGCTCCGGCCTTCATGGCTCGTACTGACATGGGAATGTCGCCGTGACCGGTCATGAAAATGATCGGCAAGTGAATGCCTGCCTTGCCCAATTGCGTTTGAAATTCGAGTCCGCTCACCTCCGGCAGCCGGATATCGAGCACAAGGCAGCTTGGACCGTCGGGAAGCCGACTGTTCAGCAGCTCGGGAGCAGAACCGAAAAGCTCGACTCGCGTTCCAACAGATCGAAAGAGGCTGCTTAAAGCTTCACGCAGCGACGGATCGTCGTCCACGACCAGAACAGTCGGAGGCACAGCGCCGTTGCCGACTTGTGGTTGGGAGGGAGAGGCGGGGCGTCGGATCATGACCCGGCATCCTTTTCGACGCGTGGCAGGGAAAATTGAAATATGGCGCCGCCGCCTGGATTAGGCACGATCCATACACGGCCTCCATGTGACTCGACGATCGACCGGCAGATCGACAGCCCCATGCCCATTCCGTCCGCCTTGGTGGTGAAGAAGGTCTTGAACAACTGACGTGCATTATCGGGATCGATGCCTGGTCCCGAATCCTGGACCCTCACATTTGCCTGGTTCGATTCATCGATCGAAGTCGTGACGAGAATTTCTCGCAAGTCGTTGGTACCAGAGGCCATTGCCTGAATCGCGTTGATCAACAGATTGATCAGGAGCTGTTGAAGCTGGACACGGTCGCCAAGTGCGGACAGCGCCTGGTTGGCTAGATCCAGTTTCAGGGTGATGCGATTTGCAACGAGTTCACGCTGCACCAACGTGAGTGATTCCTCGACGATCTCGTTCACGTCGACAAGGGCCATCTGGATGTCGCCCTTCTTGGACAACGCCCGGATTCGATGGACGATATCGCTGGCGCGTTGGGCGTCAGCGATGCTCCGCTTGACCGCGCTGCGGACCTCATCCAGATCGGGCTTGTCTCGATCCATCCATCGCAGGCACGCCTCGCCGTTCATAACGATGCCGGCAAGCGGCTGATTCACCTCGTGCGCGATCGAGGCCGTCAATTCACCCAATGTGGTGAGGCGTGTCACATGGGCGAGTTCCGCCTGGGCCTTCAGGACCTCGGTTTCGGCTCGCCTGCGCTGTGATATGTCCGTATTCGTTTCGAGAACCGCCAACGGTCTGCCGTCGGCATCCTTCTGCAGCGACCACCGGCTGGAAACGACGACGACGGATCCGTCGCGCTTCGCGTGCACGAGCTCACCTTCCCAGCGGTTGGAGCTGAGCAGTTCCCGATTGATCTGGTCGAGCCTAGCTGGAAAGACCGTCTGCAGGAGCTGATGGGTGGACTTTCCCACCGCGTGTTCGGCCGACCAGCCGTAAATGGCTTCAGCACCACGATTCCAATAGGAAATCAGACCGCCCATGCTGCGTACGAAAATCGCGTCATGCGTCAAATCGAGCAGTTGCGCCTTTTCGGATAGATCGGTCGACGTCGACTGGTTTTTGAGCACCAGAAGGGCGGTAATGACAATGGTCGCGATGCTCATGACGCAGCGGCTGAGCGCGCCACCACTGGCTTCGCTTCCGTGAACAAGCCAGAAACTCAGCACGGTGAGCCCTACACAGGCGAGCGAACACAAGACGATGCCACGCCTGCGAAAGGCGGTGGACGCGAGCAGAACAACGACCACATAGAGGACCGAGACAGATCCCGCAAATGGATCTAGTGTATCGACAGCGAATATTCCGGCGGCAAGAAGGTTGGCAAGAGGCGCCACCAGCCGCGAATTGCTCGATGCTCGCGGAAATAGTCTTTGCCGCATAAGGTCTCTGCCCAGCTTCTGGTCGACGCTTGCGCGCTGATCGACCTCCTTGTCGCACCGGTGTCTAGGTCTAACTTAGGCAGCGAAATCCTTTCTGCTTGTTCGAAATTGCGGTCGTCGGTGCCTGATTGCACCTTTGTCACGGCAACCGCGCCGCTAACCAATCCTGGGGATCGAGCGACCCATCAGCGGCACAGGCTTGAGAGCGAGCCTACAGCATCGGATCCGGCGGAAAGCATGCAGGCAAAACGCAACGCCCAAGTTCTGGCGGCGACACGAGAGGTATGACGACACAGGCTCGGTTGCGCCACGGCCACGATCATCGTGCGATTCAGCTATACCATGCGTCAACAGGAAAGACCTCGTCAGCGCCCGATCAATATCGTGTGCCTTGCGTGCAAATCGGACACTCATGCGGTCCGCGGCCGAACCAATTCGCGCAGTCGAGAAGCCCACCGCAGCAAGGAATGAAACAAAATGAGGATAGCCACCGATAAGATTTCCCGTCGAACCATGTTGGCTGCGACAGCAGCTGGCGGCTTGCTCACGACGGCGACACTGGCCCAGGCGCAAAACGGTGACCCGCTAGCCAACGGCCGCGGCGGCACCAACCCCGGTCCGATGGATCCTTCCCGAATAGCCCAGAATCCGGACCTTATGATCCCACCGAGCACGGATGCGGGCAGTCTGCCGAACCTGCGTTTCTCGTTCGACGATGCCCATATCCGACTGTCTGGCGGCGGCTGGACCCGGCAGGTGACCGCACGCGAGCTCGGCGTCTCCAAGGACATTGCCGGCGTGAACATGCGCCTGAATGCCGGCGGTGTGCGCGAGTTGCATTGGCACAAGGCCGCCGAGTGGGCCTATGTCCTCTACGGGAACGCACGCATCACGGCAGTCGATGCCAATGGGCACAATTTCGTCGACGACGTCGGCGCGGGTGACCTTTGGTATTTCCCGCCGGGCATTCCACATTCGATCCAAGGCCTTGATCCAGACGGGACGGAGTTCTTGCTGGTGTTCGATGACGGCGACTTCGACGAGGATAATACCTTCCTGCTGAGCGACTTTCTGAAGCACACTCCTCCCGAAGTGCTCGCCAAGAATTTCGGCGTTCCGGCATCGAGTCTTGCGAACGTCCCCGATCCCAGCGAGCTTTACATGTTTCCCGCGCCGGTTCCGGGGCCGCTCAGCGCAGACAAGATCGCTGGCGCGGTCGAGGTCGCGATGAGCTTCAGCCATCGCATGACGGCACAGGCTCCGATGAGGATGAAACACGGGACGGTGCGAATTACCGACAGCGCCGTGTTTCCTGTTTCCAAAGCAATCGCGGCGGCCCTTGTCGAGGTCGAACCGGGAGGGATGCGCGAGCTGCATTGGCATCCGAATACGAACGAATGGCAGTACTACATCCAGGGCCAGGCCCGCATGGGGGTGTTCGCGGCATCGGGCGAGGCCCGAACATTCGATTTCCAAGCCAACGACGTCGGCTACGTACCCTTCGCCATGGGGCACTACATCGAGAACACAGGCAATACGACACTGCGATATTTGGAGGTATTCAAGAGCACCTACTTCGCCGATGTGTCACTGAATCAGTGGCTCGCCCTCACACCGCCGGAATTGGTCCGCGTCAGTTTGCGCGCCGACCCGCAGTTTCTGCAAGCCTTGCGTAAAGGGAAGTCGCCCATCGTGCCGGCCTAGAAGCGCGTCGCGTTGAACGGATCCGATCGACGCATCGTCCCAAAACCGCTGCACATGGGTTCGAGAGCGAGGGCATGCTTTTGTGGTCCTGCAAGTTGGTGGCCAGGTAGCCGCCCGGCACCGTCAAAATAGCTGCGCCATGGCACACCGACGCGCTCGAGATTCACTTGCTTGAGTGGTCTTTAAGCCAAGCGTAAGCGCCCTGAAGAGTTCTGAAGTCTTCCAGGCTTCGTGCTGGGATGTCGCGATATGCGCCGACTGCCATTTCGCTCAACGCCCGCCCGGGCCCGAGTTCGAGGAAGGCCGTTGCGCCGCCTTCGACGCAACCCTGCAGGCAATCGGCCCATTGCACCGTTTGCGATATTTGCGCCGCCAGTTTGTCGAAACCTGACTTGGTGTCGATGACAGGAGAGCCGTCGACTCCGCTCAAGACACGCGCGCCGGCAGTCGGAGAGCGCATCAGGCGAACATGGCACAGGCTCGCCCGAAACGCGGCAGACGCCCCGGCGAGTCGCCTCGTATGGGAAGCAACCTCCACAGGTAACCCGACAACCCTGGCTGCGTCCGCCTTCGCTTCGTCGGCAAGGGCTTCCAAAGTCGCGCGGCTCCCGCCGAGGACGAAGGCGTTACCCGGATTGACGATAGCGATTGCGGCATTGTGCCGTTCGCATAGCCTCTCGATGGATTTGCGGGAAAGGCCACGGACGAAAAGCAGCCCGTCTCCACCGGGGGAAGCAGCGTCCATCGCTTCCGCGCGACGCGCGACGAGGTCCAGCGTATCGGTCGCGCTGAACAGACCTGCAACACCCCAAGCCGCCACTTCGCCGACGCTATAGCCGGCGACGGTCAGCCGGTCGGGCAGCGTGTCCCGCAGCGCCGCCGCGGCTGCCAGCGCCTGCAGCGAGCAGAGGATCTGTCCAATGCGGTTGCGGGGCAGGGCGTCGCCGGATCCGGTCCGCACGATCTCGCGCGGATCCCTGTCGCCGAGCAACGTTGCGGCATGGGCAAATAAACCGGCAGCTTGCGGCGCATCGGCGGTCAGGGCGAACATGTCCGGATGCTGCCGCCCCTGTCCGGAGCAGAGAATTGCAAGGACCATCGCCGCTATGGAAACATAATGGCGATGGCGATCGCCATCGTCACGATGCTCACGATGGTGCTGCCAATGACCATGGAGCCGACCGTCGAAGAGTCGAGCCGATAGCTCACGGCGAAAAAGATGCCGAAGAACCCTGCCGGCAGGGCAGCGAACAGGATCGCCGTCCTGGCGATCTCAAAGGGAACCGGTAGCAGGAGCACGATCGCGACCATCAGGAGAGGTCGAACAATGTCGGCCAATGCGGTCGCGCCCACGATCTTCCAGTTGAACTCGAACGATTGAGCCGACAAGACCAAGCCGGTCAGGAACAGCGCTACGCCGGCTGCGGCCTGCCCTATCACCATCAGACAGGCTTCGATGACAGGATTGAGCGTCACGCTGCATAGCGAGAGCAGGATTCCAAGCGCGGGGCCGAGAACAATGGGCTTTGTCAGCGCGCGCCTCAGCGCGTCGAACATCTGAGCGCCTGGCGTCTTGACAGCGCCGTCCTCCTTCAGGCTGCCCATTTCGGCGACAACCAGTGTGATCGGAGTGACCAGGATCGAACCCGCGGCCATGGCAACGGCGACCGAGACCGGCCCCGTCGCTCCGAGCAGCGAGGATGCAATAGGAAGTCCGACACCGCCAAGGTTTGGGAAGGCAACGGTCAGAGCCTGTACCGACGCGCCCACCTTGCCCGTCGCCAGGAAAAGCCGCGCGATGGAGTACCAGGCAAGATAGATCAGCAGCATGACCCCGCCGAAAATGGCGAAGAGCGGCGCCTGGACAAGCAGCTCGCCACGCGGGGCCGACGCGGTCGCCGCGAACAGCGATGCCGGCAGCGCGAAGCTCATGACCAGCGTGTTGAAGCCGTCGACATGATGGTTTTCGACGATGCCGAATCTTCCGGCTCCATAGCCGAGGGCCATCACGAAAAAGACCGGGGCGAGCGCCAACAGGATTGTATTGGCCATCAGGCAAGCATCCTTTCCTGCGCGTCGACGAACAGGGTCATGGCAAGGAGGTCCGCTGAGCCCCCGGGACTGAGCCGACGGGCAACGAAGCTCTTATGCACAAAATGGGCGCGGTCTCGCCAGCCGGGTGCGCCGACGCCGCCCTGGTCGAGAAAGCGGCGCGCGGCTCGACGCGCAAAGCCGAGACCGGAGAGGCCGCCGCGGTGCAGCAGAGTGGTGTCCTCGACAACCGCAATGAGCGCGAAACATGTTTCGATACGCTGGGCTTCGGCATCGTCGGGAGCCTCAAGGACGCTCTTTCGCAGGGTGGGCAGGCCGACATGATAAATGCTGGGGAATCCGAGGGCAGCCTCGATCCGCGCACCACCAGCGCCGAAGCGGCGACGGGCCACCTGACCGTGGCTCTGCTGAACCATCGGTCCTTCGAATATGCCGCGGGCCCACAGCCGCAGGACCACAGTTCCCAACGACAGCGTGGGATCCACCTGACCGCCGATCCTGGCGCCAGCGGCCGCGCATAGCAGGCCCAATCCGAATATGGCGCCGCGATGCGTGTTGACCCCCGACGTCGCCGCAAGCATGGCTGCCTCGGCATCGAGACCGATTTCCCTCAAGGCGACCATCGCGCGGCCGGCGGCGCCTGCTTCCGCCAAAGCCTGGAAGTACGGCCTGATGGCCGCGGCGCTGGCGCGAAATGTGCCGGCATCCATGTCTTCATGGCTGCCGGAATCGATGTGGCTCACAAGGCCCGGCTTGGGCCACGTCTCCAGCTCGTCGAGAAGGCAACGTACCGCGCTCGCGGCGATGGCCCCGGCATCCGGAAAACGTGGTACCAGCGCCTTTGACGCAAGCGGCCGCTCCGTGCCGAAAGCAAGGGCGACGGTCACGATGGCATCCCTTCAGAAAGAAAAAGCTGGGCGTCGAGCAACGCCACATCGCTGACGGTCTTGACCAGAACCTCGCGCGGGCCGGCGTGAAGCTCCCGCCAGTTCGCGGCCGCGCCGTCATGGCGGATCAGCTCACCATCCAGCCGCATCGGCGCGGCCGCCTCGATCCGCGCCAGATCGGCGGTCAGGCGGCTAAGATCCGTGTCGCGATTGACCTGCAGCAGGAGGTCGAGATCGGAGCGGTCGGTCAGATAGTCCAATCCTGTGACGACAGCCAAGGCAAGGCTGCCGAACACCCTGGCTTCCACACGATGCCGTGAGGCGAGATCCTCAAGCTTGGCGAGCGTGGGTCGCCACGCGCGTGGCGCCGACGGGCCGGCGGACCGCAGCGAGGGCGGCGGAGACGTCGACAGGATATCCTCGTGCCGCATGAGAAACGAAAATCGCTTCTTTCCGGCGAAGTACGGCAGCGCAAGGCCCAAAGGCACGCCATGACCCTCACCCGGCATGGCACGTCGTCTAATGAGCGGCCAGCCTCTATCGACCCAACATGAGACGAGCGCGTTCGCGGCGACATCGCTGCGTGTCAGCAACAGCGAATGCCACGCCGCCGGCCCGACGAATATCAGATCGTGACGCCGCATCGGCAGTTCACAGAGCTTGAAGTGCGAGTTCACGGACGCGCTCCGCGATGGCGTATGCCTTCGGCCGACCGCCGCGCTCCAAGCCGAGCGCATCTCGGCGGTCGCGCGCATCCGGCATGTTCGCCAGAAGTGTGTCCAGCTGCTCAGCCAGCGGGGTGGCCTCGTCCCAGGTGAGATGAACCGCGCCTGTCTGAGCAAGATTTCGCAAGCCCGGAGCAAACACCGGCGTGGACTTCGCCTTTTCCTGCAAAACCTCGATCGACAACTTCGTCACCCTGGCCATGGATGGCAGATCCATCACCGCCGGATCGGCGGACGGCAGCCCTACCAGCACGCGGGTGGCCAGCGCCGTGGCGAGAAGGGCGCCGGCTGCGGAGTGGCCGTAGAGAAGACCGATGGCGGGTCGCCCGTGCATATCCGCATAGATGAGGGACTTGGCGAGATGAGCTAGGAACTCGTTCAAACCCAAAAGCTCGTCCCGCTTGCTCATGCGCTGGCTGTCACTGTCCGCCAGGACGAGGATCGGGGCGTTTCCGCTTTCAACCGACGCCAGGACGTAGTTCGAAAGGCGGATGGCCTCGTCCACGCCGAGCGCGGTCCGGTCCGCGACGCCGATGACGAGCGCCCGGCCACCCGATCGCAGTGCGCCCGAACCAGACAGAACTCCGCCGCTGTTTTTCACGTCGTGGCCGTCGGGAAACAGCGAGGCGAGAATGTCATCGAGCGTCACGGCTGGACCTCCGGACTTTGTCAGCGAGAGCAATGAACTGGTCCGCGGGAAGCGCAGGAATGGAAACGGCGTCAGGAATGCCCTCTGCCGTCCAGATATCGACCGCATCCGGACAGGCGCCGAAGCGCTGCAACCGATCTTCAAGGCGGGATTGCTCGGCCTTCAAAGTGTCGATGCCGAAGGCGCGGATTGAGCTGAGTAGCTCCAGTGCGGCCTCGCGAAAATCCTGGACGGTATCATCGACGAAGACTTCGGCGCCGCCGAGGAGCCGGCGATGCTTGCCGCCCATGGTCCGCCAGACCAGCGCACGGTCACGGGAGTCGAACTCCTCGACACCGCGATTGGTCTCGATCACCTCGGGACCGGACACCGAAATGCGACCCTGCTCGGAGACCGCCAACGCTGAACAGCAACCAGCGATCAAACCGCCGCCGCCATAGCATCCGGCCCGGCCGCCGATCAGCCCGATCACTTTCACACCTGCAGTTCGCGCTTCGATCACTGCGCGCATGATTTCGGCAATGGCAAGCTCGCCTGCATTGGCCTCCTGCAGGCGCACGCCACCCGTATCGAACAGGATCAGCACCGGAACAGACCCAATATCGCGCGCGGCGCGCAACAGGCCGGTCAGCTTCGCTCCGTGAACTTCACCGAAAGCGCCGCCCATGAAATTGCCCTCCTGTGCTGCGACAAACACCGGCGAACCGTCGAGCCTGCCGAGTCCCACAACGATGCCATCGTCGAACTGCTCGGGAAGATCGAAGAGCTTGAGATGCGGACTGACCTCGCGCTTCTCCGGTCCGATGAACTCGACAACGCTTCCGGGATCGAGCAGCAGCCGGACCCGTGTCCGCGCCGAGGACTCGTACCAGCTTGCGGTGCGATCCAGTTCCACCGAAGACGTGGTTCTCTGTGTGTGAGAGGCGCTCATTGGTCGTCCTCCTCCATCAGCCGGGCGGCTTGCGCCAGCCTAAGGGACACGGTGTCGGGACGCGCTCCGCCGTCATTGATGGAGAACCGGAGCCCGCCAGGCGAATAGCCTTTGACGAAGTCTGCGATCACGGCATCCCACACTTCGCCGAAACCCGCCGCAGCAGTCCTGATCTCCACCAGGCATTCGGAGTCGGGGAGCACGCGTTCGGCCAGAACTTCGAGATTGCCGGACGCAACAACGCCGATGACGGCCAGTTTCCTTGTGCCGGCCGCGCGCTGGCGGGTGGCGTGGCGGAAGTTCAGGTCCTCCATCGCGGCTGTCCTTCTCACCAGTTGCGGAATCTTGAGGGCGGCGCGTAGAGCCCACCCGACCAATGGACAAGATCCTTGATGGAACGCGCCGCCAGCATGCTCCGGTCGGCGTCGAGCGGATTGATACCGATATCTTCAGGACGACGGATGGCACCGCGCTCGCGCAAGTCCTGGACCATCTTAGCGTCGCGGCCACGGCCGACGTCGGTGTATCCCGCCACCCCGCGGATCGCCTGCTCGCGCTCCCTGGCATCACGACAAAGCAGCAGATTGGCGATGCCTTCCTCGGTGACGATGTGCGTTACGTCGTCGCCGTAGATCATCACCGGCGCCAGCTCGAGATTCAGCCTTTCGGCGAGTTCCAGAGCATCGAGCCTCTCGACGAACAGCGGCACGTTCTTTTCGCCGAAGGTCTCGCCGATCTGCACGACCAGCTTGCGGCCACGGCGCAGCAGCGTTGACCCCTCGGGATCGGCTTCCCTGCCGGCCTGCAGCCAGGGCTCGCTCGGATGTCGCCGCCCGCGCGCATCAGAGCCCATGTTCGGCGCCCCGCCAAAGCCGGCGATGCGCGACGTGGTGACGGTCGAGGAATTGCCCTGAATATCGATCTGCAGCGTCGAGCCTATGAACATGTCACAGGCATAAAGTCCGGCCGTCTGGCAGAAGGCCCGGTTAGAACGCAGCGAACCGTCGGACCCGGTAAAGAAGACGTCGGATCGGGCGCGGATGTACTCATCCATGCCGACCTCGGACCCGAAGCAGTGGATCTGCTCGACCCAGCCGGATTCGATGGCCGGGATCAACGCAGGGTGAGGGTTTAGCGCGAAATGGCTCGCCACCTTGCCCCTCAGTCCGAGTTTCTCGCCATAGGTCGGCAAGAGGAGTTCGATCGCGGCGGTGTTGAAGCCGATCCCGTGGTTCAATCGCCTGACGCCATAGGGTGCGTAGATGCCCTTGATCGCCAGCATGCCGGTCAGGATCTGCGACTCGGTGATAGCAGCGGGATCGCGCGTGAACAGCGGTTCGACGAAGAACGGCTTGTCGGCCTCGACAACGAAATGCACCCGGTCCCCCGGTATGTCGACGCGCGGAACCTTGTCGACGATCTCGTTCACTTGGGCGATAACGACGCCGTTCTTGAAGGCTGTGGCCTCCACGACGGTCGGCGTATCTTCGGTGTTAGGCCCGGTGTAGAGGTTGCCGTCACGATCGGCGCTGACTGCAGCGATCAGCGCGACGTTCGGCGTGAGGTCGATGAAATAGCGCGCGAATAGCTCGAGATAAGTGTGGACCGCACCGAGCTCGATCTTGCCGCCGAACAGCATCTTCGCAATGCGCGCCGACTGCGGGCCGGAATAGGCATAGTCGAGCTTCTTCGCCACGCCGCGGTCGAATAGGTCGAGATGCTCCGGCAGCACGACGCCGGACTGCACCATGTGCAGGTCACGCACCTTGGCTGGATCGACAGCAAGGAGGGCGGCGCAGAGCAGATCGGCCTGCTTCTGGTTGTCACCCTCGAGGCAGACGCGATCGCCAGGGCGGACCACCGCTTCCATCAGTCTGGTGGCGTCGCGCGCATCGACGACCTTGCCCTTCGCCAGCCTCGCGCCGGCTTGGATACGGGCGTCGCGCGCTTCCCGGCCACGCTGCCAGGTCGTCATCGTCTTTGCTCCTCCAGCAGGCTCCGGATTGCTGGCCGAAATTAGTCGCGGAGCTCCCTGGAGTATTTCCTCAAGCAACCATGTTTTCGACTTCGCACGCTACCGAACCCGGCAATTGCATGACAGCTCGAACGTTGTCCGGTTCCTCCACTTCGCAACCGTCTTCTGATCGATGCCGCAGCGCTTGGCGACGGGGGCTGAAGGCCGATCAAAAGCATGCCATTGTTAGTCTGAGTGGAGCGATCACCGTGGAACCGGCAGCGCTTTCGTCTTGCCTGACAGTCTGGCTCCGATCGCCAGACTTTCGGGAAACCAACTGACGAAAGCCCTCATCGCCGCAGCGGATTGAGGGAGGGCTGCAATGCGTGCCAACACGGTGGCGGTGCGAATGCGGGTTGCGAATTGTCTGTTCCAGGCCTTTGAGTAGCGACTGCCGGCGACAACGCGCGCCTCGCGATCCCATCGGTCGAACCTGGCCAATTCGGTGGCCAACAGCCAGCCGGACTGCAAGGCCATGGAGATGCCTTCGGCGATGATGGGATGGGACTCGCCGGCAATGTTGCCGACCCGAAATATGTCGTCGGCAAAACGCGGACGAATGCCAGGGCGTATAGGCCCAGCGGCCAGCCATTCGCCATCGAGCGTTGCGCTGCCGATGGCGGAAACCGTACCAGGACAGGATGCCATGATGTGCGCGTGAACGGCTTGGCCTGCCGACAAGGCACCACTTTTCTCACGCAACCTGGCCAATACGTCGCGGCGTATGCAGCAGGACAGCGACATCCTGTCCTGGTCCGTCCACACCATGCCGCCATAGCCGCCCGGAAATACCAGGAGAGGCATGAGGTCTCGGGCGAGCGAAGCTCCTTTGAAGTGAGCCTTGAAGCCAAACAGATCGTGAGGCGCACTGCTTTTTGGGAGGTTGGTTGAAAGCTTTCCCTGCTCCCAAGAACCATGCGCGGCTATCACGACTGGCGCAGCGAGAACCCTCTGATCGTCTTTGCCGCTGATCCGGACCGCGGCGTTCTCCCCATCGCTGATGATCGTCACCGCACGGCAAGGCTGAAAAACATCGGCTCCGGCATTGCGGGCGGCGTCCAGGAGGATGCCATCAAGGACGTCGCGCCCAAGTGCACGCCCAAAAGCGTCTCCCGCCGCCCGGGGCATGCCCGCGTCTATGCCCGGGCCCGACGCAAACAATGCAACTCGCCTGACTTCCGGGCCTGCCTTGGCGCGAATCGCGGCGCCCGCCCCCAAACGATCCAACAGCTCCAGATTGACTGCCGACATGTACTCGCCGCAGACTTTTCGGCGCGGGAATTCGCTTCGTTCGATGATGGCAACCGCGCGCCCCTGACCGCACAAAGCCAAGGCCACGGACGCGCCACTTGGCCCGGCACCTATGACAATGGCATCGTACATCGCGGGAGCGCTTCCTTGGGGATGACGCTGAAAGCGTGGGTAAACGGGCCAATCCGGCGTTCTTCACACTGCTGGCTGGAATCCGATGGCCACAGACTGGAAAGTTCATTGCCAGCGAACCCCGCTCGGACGCTCGCTGCTGCATCGTGCATGGTCACCTCGTTTGCGCCAATGATGCGTAGGAGCGAGCACATTCTCAAGGCACCGGCGTTTCGGCTTGGCTCGGTGGCGAGGAACACCGGTGCCCGTGAACGGAGCGCTGCAAACAGAACCTTCAAGTCCGCGTCCGAAAAATGGTGGAGGAACAGATTGGCCGAGACAACGTCGTACGCGCCGGCGCCGGGCTTTGCGATCCAGTCAAAGACGTCATCGGTGACGGTTTCAACTCGCCAACCAAGTGTGGCGAAGTCCGCGCGCCGTTTGTCTGAGATCAGGTTGACCTGGTCAAGCATGACCAGATCCACGTCGGCCCATCTCCCGCCCAAACGTCTTGCGACCGAGAGCATGAATGCCCCGTCGCCGGAGCCGAGTTCCAGAATCCTGGTAGGTCTTTTGCGCACGTTCGCCTTGAAGAGACCAGCCATGATCGCGCTCTGAAACATCAGCGCGTTTATCCAAACGAGGTCGCGCCGGGAGCCGATTGCCCTGGGATCGCCGGGGGGCAGGAAATCGAGCAGTTCCGGCTCGATCCGACGGCAGTCGAGATCTTTGGTCAACTCAGGCATTGCCGGCCGTATGGAACATCATCGTCTCAGCCGTAAGGCCGGGTCCGAATGCCATGGCACAACCCACGCGGTCTTCCGTGAACCCGCGCAGCATTCGCTCAAGCACGAACATGACCGTGGCTGAAGACATGTTTCCGTTTTCGCGAAGGACCTCGCGCGACATCGACAAAGCACAGGGATGGAGATTCAGCGCGCGCTCCACAGCATCGAGTATCGAGCGCCCGCCTGGGTGGACAGCCCAAAGATCAACGCTTCCGACGCTGCTGGCTCCCAGAATGCTGCCGATGCCTGTGGCGAGCACACCTTGAATTGCGCCAGGGACTTGTCCCGACAAAACCATGTCGAAACCGTCGTCGCGAATGCCCCAGGTCATCAGGTCGCGGCTGTCAGCGGCGACGATCGCGTGAAAACTATCCAGGCCGATCCCGAATGGGCGGGCAGTCACCGACGCGGCCGCGCAACCATCACCCCAGAGGCAGAAGGACAGCAGTTTTTCGAGATCGCTGGTCTCCCTGAGATGGAGCGTACAGAGTTCAATACAGACGATTACGACGTGAGCCTCGGGTTCGGACCGGATGATGTGCCGTGCCAGCTTGAGCGCGTTGATTGCCGCGTAGCATCCCATGAAGCCTATGACCGTGCGCTCAACGTTGGTCGGCAAATTGCATCGAGCAATTATCTCCAGATCGATACCGGGGGCGGAGAAACCGGTGCACGTTGTCACGATCAAATGCGTGACGGTCGTCCTGTCCTTATCCTGGAGGAGCCGCTCCACGGCTTGCTGGGCCAGAACCGGCGCAGCGGCGGCAAACATTTCCATGCGTGTCGCTGTTCCTGGAAATGCACCCCGCTTGAAAACGCCCGCCATGTCCACACTCGGACCCTCGGGATCTTCGGCAGGCGCAAAGCACGAATAGCGATGCTCGATCCCGCCCTTGTCCGCCATGCGATTGAAAATCGCGCGGCGACGGGGGTTTGACGTCAACTGAGAGCCAGCAAACTGCAGGAAGAACCTGTGAACGCTGTGGTCAGGGACGGCCGTCGCAATTCGGTTGATGAAAGCTTGAGCGCACATTTTCTTCCTTGGCTTGCCGCCGCAAGCCTGTGGTCACCGAGGAAAGCGCCACGTGTTGGAGGCTCGCAGCGGATCTGCGCCTTCGACGGCAATGGCAAACTCTATTGTGGTAAACGCTCAGAACAGGAAATGCTTCCCTTGGACCCCTGCCCTTCGCCAAATTTCAGGCCAATGCGGTTGGACCGCAACCGAAACCTCGCTGGACAACGAATGTTTTGCGCCGCTTGCCCACAAGCACCGTGAAGCCCGGCAGGTTGGTGAGTGCGCGATGTTCGATCTGGCTCGACGCAGCCCGCACCTTTCAGGAGGGGAAGACCAATTTCCAGTCCTGCTTCATGTCAACGACGGTCCAGCGTTCCTTCATCGCTTCGTCCCAAGCTTTGTCGAGCTTTCCGACTGAGGATTTGCGATCGTACGCATATTCACGATCGGCGTCCGTATGATGCACGATCCCCATGAACCGCGCGCCGCTTCCAGCCGCGGTCCATTGCAACATCTCCAGATCGCCGTCGGAATTACCGAACGCAAAGATGGGTCGGCGGCCTATGAACTTGTTGATGCTGACAGGCTTGCCCGGTCCGTCGTCGACGAAATCGATCTTGGCTTCCTTGATCAAGGCCGGCTTGCCGTCGGCACCCACCACGTATTTGGTTGCTCCCGACGACCCGACGACCCTCTCCGGCGGGATGCCGTAGACGGCTTCCATCCAGGGGCGCATGAAATCGATACCGCCGCCCGAGACCACAAATATCTTGAAGTCGTTCTGCCGTAAGAACTCCAGCAATTCCAACATCGGCTGGTAAACAAGTTCCGTATAGGCACGATGGTAGCGGGGATGATGCGCCGTCCTGGTCCAGTTGATGACCGCGCTGTTGAATTCGTCGGTTGTCATGCCGGCGTGCGTCACAGCCAGGATCTTGAATATTCCTTGCTCGCCAGAGCGAACCAGACCTGACAAGTCGTTTGACAGGACAGATTTGAACGGTTCCTGCGTCTGCCACTCCGGATGGGTTGGGGCGAGCTGCTTCACCTGGTCCAATGCGAAGGCGAGTTGCGAGTAGATCGGCTGTTCGCACCAGAGCGTTCCGTCATTGTCGAAAACAGCGATACGCTCGTTGGCCATGACGAAATCCTGGCCGTCCGGCGTCGTGACCTTTGCAACGAAGTCCATGATCGAACCTTTGGCAGGCCCTTCATGCCACGAAGCGAGAGGCGCAGCTTGAGCACGCGCGGACACGACACTGGAAAGCGGCAGGCTGGTGGCCAGCATGCCGGCGAGCACCTTGCGTCTGTCCATGGCCGGACTCATCTATCGAACCACGACTTAGACGTACACGCCGCCTGTTCTTGCATAATAGATCCTGGACAGGGCATCGCGAACTCCAGCGGTTTGGTGTGTCGCGCCGGCACGGACTTCAACCTGCGAAGTCGATGACTGCGGTTGGATGCGCTGGTTGGTGAGAGGATGCAGGCCTCGGACAGGCCCCATTCGATTGACCGAGCGCGTCAGGCAGTCAGAATAGGAGCTGGCCTTGCAGGCACAAGACTTGGCTGCCGCACATACCGATACGAAACGGTAACAGCCCACCGATTGAACCGATGGCGCCGCCGCTGGAACTTATGCCGGTCGCTTGGTAGCAGCCAAATCGCGCCATCGAACGCCAAGGCGGTGACGCTTGCGGGCCCCGGATAGAACCCGGCTGTAACAGTAAAGTGCTGGCGCGCCTCCCCTCACTGTGACGATGCTTGCTGGAATGCTTCCGCACGAGGTCATTCATTCGGTTTGAAACATATGGCCATGCCTTCCGAAACCGCCCACGACCGTCGGGGCTTGCTAAGGCTCATGTTGAAGATGCCGGCCTTGCGCGGCACGCTTCAAATCCTCAGCGCGACGAATTCCGATCTGCTCGGCCTGTGCGGCGCCTACGAGGATGCCAGCACGGCCCTTGAGCGCTTGAGAAAGGAAAGAGGAAACGCGAACCGCGCCGCGATTGCTGAATACGAAGAGCTTTGCACCGATCTGGAGACCGACATTATCCGCATGTGCCAGTGACACCCGGCGGCACGTGAGCGTGTCCGGCCTTTGTAACTGTAACGTACTTCGCTTTCCGGCATTCCGATTCAATTGTGCGACGCGCCGAAAGCTTAGGGCGCGCAGCAGAGGGTCGTGACCGGGGATGTTCATGGGACGCGTTCGCCCTGGTGTAGGTGCATTCCCGCTGACTGGCACCTTCCGCCCTCAGGGGCCTGAAGCAGCAGCTCCACCGTCCGCCTCAAAGTCCAGTGCCCTCGCTATGGCCTTTGCTGTTTCGGTACCCCTTGTCAGCGGCGCCGAGGCCCAGGAGGCCAAGGATACTTCGGGGACGAACCCTGCGTGCTGACAAGGACCCTGTCATTCTCGAACGAGTATCGATTCCTGCCGGGGGACGAGTACTACGATATTACGAATGTCCGTTACACCGAGCCGTTTTTCGACGGAAAGGCTTCGGTTCGTCTGACCTTGCCGCTCGATGCAACCAATCTGGCCGGCGACGACGAATTCGGCCTCGGCGATATTGCGGCTAAGCTCAGCTGGATTCCCTATTTGAGCAGGCGGCAGGCGTTTATCCTCAACACCGAGATTTATGCGCCGACCGCCTCCGAGGATGTGCTTGGCACCGGCAAATGGGTCGCCGCGCCCGGGCTGACCTGGGCCTATTTTGCCAGTCCGGAGGTCATCATCGCCCCCGCCTACATCCAGAATTTTTCATTCGCCGGTCACAGTGACCGAGCCAACGTCAATCGCGGCGATTTCGATCTCTACGTCGTCTACAAACCTCATGCCAAACGCTGGTGGCTGACGTCGGACTTGACCGCAAGTTACGATTTCGAAGCCAGAACATCGCCTATGTCCTGGGAGGTCGCCCTTGGCTACAATCTCGGCAAGCTGGCGAGCGGCGGTGCCATCAACGGCTACATCAGGCCGGGTGTCGGTATCGGCGACGACCGGCCCTACGACTTCAATATGGAGGTTGGTGTTTCGTTGGTCAGTTTTTAGCGGGACCGCTGAGGATCTAGTGCGAGAGGGACAAGATGACCGCATCCATATCACCTGGCTGGCTGATTGCCGCGGCAGCCGTTCTCACGGCGTTCGCTTCCGTGAATAGAGCAAATGCCACCGAGGCCGTTGCCGGACGCTATATCCCCGGCGCCTTCGCGAGTCCCGGTGCGGGTATTGTGCCGCCCACGCCGGGCGCCGGCTATTGGGCAATGTCCAACATCTACTACCATGGCGAAGCAGATGGCCAGGTTCCATTCGGCAAAGGCTCGGTCGCGGTGGGTCTCACCGGCGATATTTATGCCGCCATTCTGGCAGGGGTTTACGTGCCCGAGTTGCACCTGCCAGGCAACTGGACCTACGCCGTCCAGCTTGCCGTCCCCCTGGGCTGGACCGGGGCCACTGCCGCGGTCGGCCCGCTGGGGGCGGATCAGCATGTCACCGGGCTCGGCGACATCGCTTTCGCGCCGCTCGTGTTTGGGTGGCACAACGATGCCATGAACACCTGGCTGTCGGCATCCCTGACGATCACCGCACCGACCGGCGAATGGAAGGAAGGGGACCTTGCCTTCATCGGCCTCAACTACTGGACGTTCACGCCGGCGATCGGATTCACCTATCTCATCCCGCAACACGGGCTGGACCTTTCCGCCAAATTCGGCGTGGACATCAACACCACGAACCCGGACACCGATTACTACAGCGGTGCGATGGCCCACCTTGATCTTTCGGTCACAAAGGCCGTAACGGAGAACCTGTCCGTGGGGGCGATCGCGGGCTTCCTGGACCAAATCGAAGACGATCGGGGCGCGTTCGCCGACACCCACGATGGATTCAGGGGCCGCTCGATCGCGCTCGGGCCGCTGGTCAAATACAAGGCCAAGTTCGGAGAGAAAACCGAGGTCGATTTCACCTTGAGGTGGGCCCATGAGGTCGAGGTCGAAAACCGCATGAAGGGCGACGCTGTGTTCTTCGACGTTTCCGGCAAGTTTTGAGCGGCGGGACAAACCAAGTGCTGATGCGCAAGCGGGTTGGCAAGATTGTCGCGGCTTTGTACCTGCTCACGCTGACGGCGTGCGGAGGGGGACCGGAAGGCGTTTTGGCACCGGTAGCCGTTAATATGCGGTCAGCGTCGGCATCTGACGTAACGATGTTGGTGGCGACCAGCCGCAAACCGTCGGGCGATCCTGCAACGCTGTTCACGGGCGAGCGCAGCCCGACTCTTTCCTTGACCGACCTGACCATTTCAATTCCGCCGGACCGTGCATCCGGCACGGTCGAGTGGCCGAAAAAACTGCCGCCGAATCCCCAAAAGGAGTTTGCTGTCGTTGCCGCGAAGAACCTTTCAATCCCGCAGGCCGGCGACTGGCTGCACTCTCACAATCCGAGCGGCCATGTGCTCGTCTTCGTCCATGGCTTCAACAACCGCTATGAGGATTCTGTTTTTCGCTTCGCGCAATTTGTCCATGACTCGGGCGCGAAGGTCACGCCCATCCTTTTCACCTGGCCATCGCGCGCCAGCGTCCTCGACTACAATTACGACAAGGAAAGCACCAACTTTTCCCGCACCGCCTTCGAACGAACATTGAAGGCTTTGGCCAATGATCGCGGCGTCACCGACATTACCGTTATGGCCCATTCGATGGGAACCTGGCTCGCCATGGAGGGGCTGAGGCAAATGGCCCTGCAGGACGGTCAGGTTTCTCCCAAAATCAGGAATGTAATTCTTGCATCTCCCGACCTTGATGTGGATGTCTTCGGGCGCCAGTGGACAGAACTCGGGCCCAAGAAGCCGAAATTCACCATCATGATCTCGCGCGACGACCGGGCGCTTGCAATCTCGCGTCTGATTTCAGGCGATGTCGACCGGGTGGGCCAGATTGATCCGTCAAAAGAGCCATACAAATCGAAGCTGCAAGCGGCGGGAATAACGGTCATCGACCTGACCAATGTAAAGACGGACGATCGCTTGAATCACAGCAAGTTTGCCGAGAGTCCTGAAATCGTGGCGTTGCTGGGATCTCAATTGGCCTCCGGCCAGATCCTGACCGACTCGAGAACAGGCCTTGGCGACGGACTGGGCATGATGATTGCGGGCACAGTGGGGACGGTCGGCAAGGTCGCGGCAACGACGGTCACCGCTCCCATTGCGATGATGGAGGGAAAGGGAAAAACCCCGGCACCCGATCAGCTCGGAACGATCCTGAAGGCCGATCCGACGGCGGAGTGATCGGAGGCTCTGCCTGAACAATCAGAAATCCAGCAGTTCGGCCCTTCCCGCACGTATCGTTACCGTAACGTACTTCGAAATCCTGCGCCGCGACCCGAGAGTGCCGGTCGACTTCGACACTGCCCCGTTCGCAGGACCATGCAATGAACGTTGCACCCGTAACCGGAAAATCCGGCTCCGATAGCATCTCCGTCGAGCTGTCGTCGCGCCGAACCGGCATGTCGTTCCAGCGCACCCGCATGAGCGCCGACCGCACGCTGATGTCGGTGATCCGCACCGCGCTATCCCTGATCAGTTTTGGCTTCACCATCTTCCAGGTGTTCCAGAAGCTGCGGGACGCAGGCACGCTCGCGCACGCTGCCGCACCGCGCAATTTCGGGGTGACGCTGGTGCTGCTCGGCATCCTGATGCTAGTCGTCGGCATCATCTATCACGTGCTTTTCATGGCCGGATTGCGCCGCGAACGCGATGCGATGCGCGATGCCGGCCTGATCCATGCCCAAAGCGGGTACCCGGTCTCCTTCACGCTGATAACGGCAGTGATCCTGTTGCTGATCGGTCTCGTCGCCATCAGCAGCATGGTTTTCAACGTCGGTCCGTTCACGGACGCGTCAGCGACATGAGAAAGGATGGACAACCTTGAGATGGAAACTCCCCGCATCATCGCGCTGCGAACCGCGCTTCGTGAACTGCGCAAGGCGCAGGACAGCGCAATCGCCGGACTCGCCGATGAAAACAGCCCCGAGAACCGCAAGGCTCTCCACGACATTGCAGACACTTTGAAAACACTCCGATCAATCCAGAAGGAAGAGCGGGGCATCGTCACGCGGATTTTGAAATGGCTGCACCTGATCCCGTGAAAAGGCGCTTCAGCCATTCGCGATCATGCCACTGAGACAGCGGTAACCAAGGAGAAACAGGATGGCGAAATCACCAAAGACCGGCAAGCCGAACATCCTCGTCATATGGGGCGACGATATCGGCACGGCCAATCTGAGTTGCTACACGCACGGATTGATGGGCTACAGGACGCCCAACATCGACCGCCTCGCCAAGGAAGGCTTGATGTTCACAGACGCCTATGGCGAACAGTCCTGCACCGCCGGTCGCTCGTCCTTCATCACCGGGCAGAGCTGCTATCGGACCGGCCTGTCAAAGGTCGGCATACCAGGCTCCGACGTCGGCCTGCAGCCTGAAGACGCGACCATTGCCGAAGTCCTGAAGCCGCTCGGCTATGCGACAGGGCAATTCGGCAAGAACCATCTGGGCGACAGGAACAAGTATCTGCCGACTGTCCATGGCTTCGACGAATTCTTCGGCAATCTCTACCACCTCAATGCCGAGGAAGATCCCGAAGATCCCGATTATCCGAAGGATCCGAAATTCAAGGCAATGTTCGGTCCGCGCGGCGTGATGCATTGCTGGGCGACGGACAAGGACGATCCGACCGAGGAGCCGCGCTGGGGTCGCGTCGGCAAGCAGAAGATCGAGGATACCGGTCCGCTGACGCGCAAGCGCATGGAGACCATCGACGACGAAATCGTCGCCGGAGCGAAGGATTTCGTGAAGCGGCAACATGATGCCGGCAAGCCGTTCTTCGTCTGGATGAACACCACCCACATGCACTGCAGGACGCACACCAAGCCGGAAAGCATCGGCCAGGCCGGCGAGAACCAGTCGCCCTATCACGACACCATGATCGATCATGACAAGAACGTCGGCGAGATGCTCGACTATCTCGACGAGCTCGGCATCGCCGACAACACCTTCGTCCTCTACTCGACCGACAATGGCCCCCACATGAACTCCTGGCCGGATGCCGGCATGACGATGTTCCGTAGCGAGAAGGACACCAACTGGGAAGGCGCCTTCCGCGTGCCGCTCATCGTGCGCTGGCCCGGCAAGGTTCCTGCGGGCGAAGTCACCAACGACATCGTTCAGCATCACGACTGGCTTCCGACTTTCTGCGCGATCGCCGGCGATGCCGACATCCCTAACAAGCTGCTCAAGGGTCACAAGGCCGGCGACAAGACCTTCAAGGTCCATATCGACGGCTACAATTTGCTCGACTTCCTGACCAAGAAAGGCGTGAAAAGCCCGCGCCAGGGTCTCGTCTATTTCGACGACGATGGCAGTCTGGTCGCCCTGCGCTTCAAGAACTGGAAGATTGTGTTCATGGAACAGCGCACCGAGGGCACGTTGCGCCTCTGGATGGATCCGCTCGTCGTTCTGCGCTGCCCCAAGATCTTCAATCTGCGAACCGATCCCTATGAGCGGGCAGATATCACGTCGAACACCTACTACGACTGGTATCTGTCCAAGGCCTACATGATCATGGCGGCGCAGGCGGTGGTGCAGCCGTTCCTGAACACCTTCAAGGACTACCCGCCGCGCCAGAAGGCGGCGAGCTTCACCCTCGATCAGGCGTTGGCGAAGATGGCGGACAGCTTCAACAGCGGGCACTAAAACATGTGCTCCGGCGGCAGGCGCAAGCCTGTCGCCGGTCAGCCTCTATCAAACTGTTGCGTCCTGAACCCCGACAGAAAATCCGGAGAACGCCATGACCTTCAGACATCTGCTTGCAGGCGCGTTCGCCATCGGGGTCTCAATGTCCCTGGCCGGTCCCGGTACTGCGAAGACGGGTTGGACCCCTGCTGAACTCGCCGCGCGCACAGTCGAACGCCGTGCCGTCGAAGCGGTCATCTGGGGGATGCCCTCCGTCAACTATGACCTGATGCTGCAGGAGATGCTCACCAAGACCAAAGGCAAGGTCAACCAGATCGTCTATTGGTCCCGCCTGCCGGACTGGAAGAACCAGACGCTCACACCGAACCCGGATTCCATCTACCTGATGCCCTTCATCGATACCAAGGATGTTGGCCCGGTCGTCCTCGAAATCCCGCCTGCGGAAGGCGGCTCGATAACGGGCAGCATCGACGATGCCTGGCAGGCGGCTCTCGAAGATGTCGGACCGGCCGGCGTCGACAAGGGCAAGGGCGGCAAATATCTGATCCTGCCGCCGGGCTACAAGGACAAGGCGCCCGACGGTTACATCGCGCTGCCATCGAACACCTACCAGAGCTATGCGCTGCTTCGCTCCATCCTCAAAAGCGGCAGCGCAGCCGATGTCGCAAAGGCGGTCGAGTACGGGAAGCGGGTCAAGCTTTACCCGCTCTCGGAGGCCAGCAATCCCCCGCCGACCGAATTCGTCGATGCGATCGACGTCGTCTTCGATGCCACGATCCCTTATGACATCGACTTCTACAAGTCGCTCGACCGCATGGTGCAATACGAGCCCTGGCTGGAGCGTGACAAGGCGATGATCGACATGCTCAAGTCGATTGGCATCGAAAAAGGCAAGCCGTTCGCGCCCGACGCCGGGACCCAAACGGCCCTGAAGGCAGCGGCACAGGAAGCCCACGCCTATCTCGACATGCGCTACGAACAGTTGTTCGGGGCCACCTACTACGACAGCGCCCACTGGGCGGTGCCTGCCACGCCCGCCGTCATCGAAGGCATGTCGACACAATTTGCCAAGCCGGGCGACTATCCTACGGAGGGGCGCGGAGTGGCCTACTCGATGGGATTCTTCAGCGCCAAGCATCTGGGCGCCGGCCAGTTTTACCTGATGACGTTCAGGGACGCGGGCGGCAAGCAGTTCGATGGCGCCAAAACCTATCGCCTGACCGTGCCGGCGAAGGCGCCGGTGAGCCAATACTGGTCGGCGACCGCCTACAACCGGGCGACCCACGCGCTGATCCGTGACCAGAAGTGGTCGAGCCGTTCGTCGCAAAACACGGATATCCAGAAAAATGCCGATGGCTCGGTGGACGTGTTCTTCGGCCCCAAGGCTCCGAACGGCAAGGAGTCAAACTGGGTGCCCACCAGCGCCAAAGGAAAATTCGAAGTCCTCTTCCGCCTCTACGGCCCGGAAAAACCGCTGTTCGACAAGACATGGGTGCTGCCGGATATCGAGAAGACAAAGTGAGGACACTCACATGACAATACGGGCTTTCACAATTGCCACAGCACTCTCGTTCGCCGCGCTTGGTTCGTTAGCTGGCTTGCAAGCCCGAGCAGCGGATGCCGTACCGGTCACCGTCGACAATTTCGTTCGCGCCGAAACCGATCTCTATTTCGGCAGTGCGATCAAGGACGCAGGTGGGATAGGCAAGTTCCTGCATCGCCGCGAGCCGATGCAGATCGAGCATCAGGCCGTTGTTCGCGCGAATCGCGACACGCTTTATTCGTCCGCCGTTTTCGACCTCGACGCCGGTCCTGTGACGATCACGCTGCCCGACGCCGGAGACCGGTTCATGTCGCTGATGATCGTCAACGAGGACCACTATGTGCCGCAAGTCGTCTATGGTGGCGGCAGCTATATGCTCGACAAGGAGACGGTCGGCACGCGCTATGTCCTGGCCGGGATCCGCACGCTGGTCGATCCAGCCAATCCCGACGACGTGACGAAAGTGCATGCCCTGCAGGATGCGATAAAGGCCGAGCAGGCCAAGGCGGGCAGCTTCGAAAGCCCGGCGTGGGATCAGGCGAGCCAGAAGAAGGTGCGCGATGCACTGCTGGTTCTTGCCACCACGATGCCAGACTTCAAGGGTGCATTCGGCAAGAAGGGAGACGTCGACCCTGTCCGCCACCTCGTTGGCAGTGCGGCAGCATGGGGTGGAAATCCGGACAAGGATGCCACCTATCTCAACATCACCCCGGCCAACAATGACGGCACAACCGTTTACAGACTTGATGTCAAGGATGTGCCCGTCGACGGCTTCTGGTCGGTGAGCCTCTACAATGCCGAAGGCTATTACGAGAAGAACCAATACAACGCCTACTCGCTGAATAACCTCACGGCCAAGAAGGGCGACGACGGCGCAATCTCTGTCCAGTTCGGCGGCTGTGACGGCAAGATCGCCAATTGCCTGCCGATCATGAAGGGCTGGAATTACACCGTGCGGCTCTACCGCCCGCGAGCCGAGATTTTGGACGGAAAGTGGACATTCCCGGAGCCGAAGGCGGCCAAATAACAATCCTGCGATCTTCGGCGCCGTCACAAATACCGGCTGAACCAGGAGGGAAGGATGACCCGTCAGACTGCTCCACTCGCGAAAGCCCCGGTCAGACAATCCGAAGCGGATGCTGCCGGGCTAAACCCACAGCCTTTGCCGCCCTCGCCGAACTGGGCGCGTGCGATGCCGCCTGGTCCGGATACGCGCGTGAAGATCACCGAAGCGTATGCCGCCCACGTGGCGCGTGACGCCTTTTTCTGGGCTTGGCCGCTGGTCAACATGTACAATCGCCGGCTCGCATTCTCGAAGATGAAGGAACACAGATACGTCGGCCCATTGCTCGAAGCGCCGCTCAATGGGCTCACCATGCTGACGGATTACGTCAATCCGGAAGAGCGCAACGTCGCGTGCCCGAACCAGGACGTGGTCTACGGCTTGGGCTTGCTGGCGCTGGATGTCTCACCGGTGGTGATCCAGGTGCCGGATTTCGGCGACCGCTTCTGGGTCTATCAGATCGTCGATTTGCGAACCGACAGCTTCGCGCAGCTTGGCAAGATGCACGGCACCACGCCCGGCTTCTACCTGCTGGCCGGTCCTAACTGGCAGGGTGAAGTGCCGAAGGGGGTTACCAAGGTGTTTCGCGCGTCGAGTAACACCGCGCTCGCCGCGCCGCGCATCTTTCAGGATGACACGCCGGAAGACAAGCGCGCGGTCCAGAGCGTGCTGACCGGCATCGTGATGTATCCGCTCGCAGACTATGACGGGCGGATGAAAAGCATCGCCTGGAGCAAGCTGCCGAAAGTCCCCGGCGCCCCCCAGGTGAAGAGGAAACGCGTTGGGTGTTCCCGGACAAGTTTTTCGATGAGCTTCCGGTGGTGCTCGCCGATGCGCCGCCGCTACCTGGCGAAGAAGCGCGCTACGCACAGCTGCTCGCTGTGCTCGCTGCTGCCAAAGACAATCCGAAAATGAAACAGGCAATGATCGAGGCCGCCAAAAATGCCGAAGAGAAGCTGGTTATCCCGCTGTTCCAGTTTCGCAACTACGGACAGCAATTGCCGCACCATTGGAGTACGATCTCAAACGAGTCCGCGTTCGGGACGGACTATTTCACGCGGACGGCGGTTGCAAAATCGAACATCCTCGTCAATGCGCCGGACGAAACGAAGTATTTCTACCAGGACCTCGATGCCTCCGGTGCGCGCCTCAACAGCACCAACCGCTACACCGTGACATTTGCCAAGGACGGTGCGCCGCCAGTGAATGGTTTCTGGTCGCTCTCGATCTACAACCAGCACCATTTTTTCATCACCAACCCGATCAACCGCTTCTCGGTCGGCACCAAGAACAAGGATCTCCGGCTTGCTGTCGACGGCTCGCTGACGATCCATGTGCAACCTGATGCGCCCAAGGACCCGGTGCAACGGGCCAACTGGTTGCCGGCGCCCGAAGGCGATTTCTCGCTCTATCTGCGCGCCTATTGGCCGAAGACCCCGATTACCGATGGTTCATGGACGCCGCCACCAGTGGAACGGCAGTAGAGGCGACAACAGGACACCAAGAGGAGGAGAGCAATGACACGTTCATTCAAGGGCAAGATCGCGCTCGACGTCCGCGATTCCAAGGCGGATTGGGACGCCTTCCTCGACAACCGGGCACCCAAGGATGCCCCCAACGTCCTCGTCATCCTCTACGACGACACCGGCCAGGCAGCCTGGTCGCCCTATGGCGGACGCATCGAGATGCCGACGCTCGACCGGCTGGCGAAGAACGGGCTCACCTACACGCAGTGGCACACGACTGCTGTCTGTTCGCCGACACGCTCTTGCTTCCTGACTGGCCGCAACCACCATGCCAACGGCTTTGGCACCATCTCGGAAGCTGCCACGGGTTTCCCCGGCTACAACGGGCATATCCCGCTCGAAAACGGCACGATCGCCAGCATCCTGCGTGACGCGGGCTGGAGCACCTTCTGGATCGGCAAGAACCACAACGTGCCGGTCGACGCGTTCGGGATGAGCGCCTCGAAGAAGAAGTGGCCGCTCGGCCTCGGCTATGACCGCTTCTACGGCTTCATCGGCGGCGAGACGAACCAATGGTATCCCGAACTGATCGAGGACAACCACTTCGTCGACCAGCCCAGCCAACCAGAAGATGGATACCATTTTTCGAAGGATATCGCCGACAAGGCTATCGGATTCATCCGTGACTCCCGCCAGGCCGACCCCGGGAAGCCCTGGTACATGTGGTACTGCCCCGGCGCGAACCATGCGCCGCATCACGCGCCGCAAGACTTCATCGACAAGTACAAGGGCAGGTTCGACGACGGCTACGAGGCCTACCGCAAGTGGGTTCTGAAGCGGATGATCGAGCGCGGTATCCTGCCGCCCGACACGGAGCTGACGCCCATCAATCCGATGCCGCCGGAGATCGCCGCCGAGGGCGACATGGTGCGGCCCTGGAACACTCTCAATGTCGACGAGAAGCGCCTGTTCAGCCGCATGGCCGAAGTCTATGCCGCCTTTTCGGAATACACCGACGTCCAGATCGGCCGGCTGGTCGACTACCTCGAGGAATCGGGACAGCTCGACAACACCCTGATCTTCTACTGCGCCGATAACGGCGCATCGGGTGAAGGCAGCCCCAGCGGCTCCGTCAACGAAAACCTGTTCTTCAACGGCTTCCCGGATGATGTGAACCGCAACCTTGCCATGATCGACAAGCTGGGATCGCCCGACACCTACAACCACTATCCTACCGGCTGGGCGACAGCTTTCTCGACGCCATACAAGATGTTCAAGCGCTATGCCTCGTACGCCGGCGGCACCTGCGATCCGCTGGTCATCCATTGGCCCAAGGGGATCAAGGCCAAAGGCGAGATGCGCCACCAGTACCATCATTGCACCGACATCGTACCGACGATTCTGGAAGCCTGCGGCGTGAAGATGCCCGACACGATCGACGGCGTGAAGCAGTCGCCTTTGGCCGGCGTTTCGATGGCCTACACCTTCGATGACGCCAAGGCGCCGACCACCAAGGAGACCCAGTACTATGAGATGTGCGGCACTCGCGGCATCTGGTCGAAAGGCTGGAAAGCCGCCGCCGTCCACGCGCCGCTCCCTTCGGACCAGGGCCATTTCGACAAGGACGTCTGGCAGCTCTTCCACACCGACGCAGACCGCTCGGAGGCCCGCGACCTGGCCGCCCAGCATCCCGAGAAGCTGAAGGAACTGACCGACCTCTGGCTATCGGAGGCCAACAAGAACAACGTGCTGCCGCTCATAGATCTCGGCGTGGCGGCGATGCACGCCGCCGAATACCACGCGCCAAAACGGAACCGATACGTCTACTATCCGGGCACAACCGAGGTGCCCGAGGCAGCGGCGGCTCCGACGCTTGCCGTGTCGTTCAAGATACTGGCCGAGGTCGAGTTTACCGGCAACAGTCAGGGCGTGATCGTGGCGCAAGGCTCGCGCTTCGGCGGCTATTCGCTATTCGTCAAGGGTGGCAAGCTGTTCTAAGTCTACAACTTCCTCGGCATCCCGCCCGAACAGCGGCTGGTTGTCGAAGCGCCCAAGCTGGGCAAGCACATTGTCGGCGTCGAGTTCGTCAAGGAACGGATCACCAAACAGCTCGAAACCCTGGGCCAGATGACGCTCTACGTCGATGAGGAGCCGGTCGCGCACGCGCCCTTCCGCACCCAGACGGGCCGTTACATCCTCTGCGGCGAGGGGCTTTGCGTCGGCTACGATGGCGGCGATGCCGTCAGCAGCGAATACAAGCCGCAGTTCCCGTTTGCGAACGGGCGGGTGGTCAAGGTCGTCTTCGACGTCGCCGATGACGTGTATCTCGATCTCGAGCGGAAGTTCGCCGCCGCGATGGCCCGGGACTGAGGAAGCACGATGACGATCGCGCAGCTCATTCCCATGGCCATCAACCTCTCGATGGGGCTGATGGTGTTCGCGCTTGGGCTCCAGGCAAGCTGGCGGGATGCGGCATACCTGTTGCGGCAGCCGGGGCTTTTTGCCAGATCCCTGCTTTCCATGAACGTCATCATGGTTTTGCTAGCGATCGCGATGGATGCGTTGTTTGCCCTCAACCCGGCAGTCAAGCTCGCCCTGGTGGCGCTCGCTTTGTCGCCGGTGCCACCGGTCCTTCCCGGCAAACAAACCAAGGCCGGCGGCTCGGTTTTCTACACGGCCAGCCTGCTCGTTACCATGGCCGCACTTTCCGTCATCATCGTGCCGTTGGGTATCGCCGTCATCGGTCGCACATTCGGGTTCGGGATCGCCGTGCCGGCCAGCCAGATCGTATCGATCGTGGCGACAGGCATTGTCCTGCCGCTCAACATCGGGCTAGCCGTCCGCCAGTTCGCCCCCGCGCTCGCATCCCGCCTGGCGCGGCCGCTGTCTCTTTTTGCAACGATCCTGCTGGTCGCGGCCTTCATTCCGGTGCTCATCAGGATCTGGCCGGCCATGGCGGCGATGATCGGCAATGGATCACTTGTCGCGCTTGCTTTCTTCGTCGTGGTTGGCGTCCTTGTCGGTCACGGTCTTGGGGGTCCGCAAGCCGACAACAGAACCGTGCTGGCCCTCGCCACCGCAACGCGTCATCCCGGAGTGGCCATCGCGATCGCCCACGCAACTTTTCCCGACGAGAAGGCCGCCATGGCCGTGGTACTCTGCATCTGATCGTTAGCGCGATCCTATGCATTCCCTACGTGGACTGGCGCAAGCGCGTCCGCGCAGCAACGCAGTCAAAGACCGTATTGTGACGGAACTGTTGAGAATTTGCCGGAAAAGCCGGATGATTGAATGATTGCGATGCTTCTTCGTCGCCGCCGGCAATTGTCCGGGATCGACGCCTGGAGGCATCTTCTGGTCGCCGCGGTGACGGGAGCGGACGAACGAGGCGAGTTCATTCAGGAGAAGCCCAAATCGGCAGCCCTGTCGCCGGGCACAATCGACAGCCGCGGTCTGTCCGTGACGAGGGCGCAAGGAGGTTGACGGATGGACGAAATCGCAAGAGCTGATGACCTGCTGGTCGAAAAACCGGAGACGATCCCGCAGTCTGTCAATTCACCGACGGACGGCATGATCTGGATACCAGGCGGCTCGTTTCTGATGGGCTCCGACAAATTCTATCCCGAGGAGGCGCCGGCCCATCGCGTAAAAGTCGACGGTTTCTGGATGGACCGATTTACCGTGACCAATGGCGATTTCGAAAAATTCGTCGCCGCGACGGGCTACGTCACGCTGGCCGAAAAGCCGGCCAACCCGGACAATTACCCAGGCGCCTTGCCGGACATGCTTTCGCCGTCCTCGACCATGTTCAAGAAGCCGGCCGGACCAGTCGACATGCGCAACCACTACAACTGGTGGGTCTATGTACACGGCGCCAACTGGCGCCATCCGAGAGGCCCCGCCAGCTCGATCAAGAAGCTGGCCGATCACCCGGTGGTGCATGTCGCCCATGAGGATGTCGAGGCTTATGCGCGCTGGGCAGGCAAGGAGTTGCCGACCGAAGCCGAATGGGAGTTTGCGGCGCGCGGCGGCCTCGAAGGCGCCGACTACGCATGGGGCGATGAATTCACGCCCGGTGGCCAGCACATGGCCAATACCTGGCAGGGCGAGTTTCCCTATCGCAACTCGCTGGACGATGGTTACGAATACACGGCGCCGGTGGGCTCGTTCCCGCCCAATGGCTACGGTCTCTTCGACATGGCCGGCAACGTCTGGCAGTGGACGACGGACTGGTATCAGGAGCACAGCAGGATCGACAGCCCTTGCTGCACGGCGGAAAACCCGCGCGGCGCCGCGCGCGAGGCAAGCTACGACCCGCGCCAACCGGACGTGAAAATCCCGCGCAAGGTGACCAAGGGCGGTTCGCATCTCTGCGCGCCAAACTATTGCCGGCGCTATCGTCCCGCGGCACGCATGGCACAGCCCGTCGACACGTCGATTTCCCATCTTGGTTTCCGCTGCATTGTCCGCGTCACCAGGGGCGGCAACCCATGATCGTTGCACAATGGCTGAACCAGCTGGCTGAACTCAGCGCCCCGATCATTGATCTTCTGGCCCTGGTCCTGATCCTGGCAGGGACGCTCGAGGCCTTCGTAAACGGTGTCAGGGTGATGCTCAGCCATCCGGACGGGCACTACGCCATTCGCGCGGTGTGGATGCGTCATGCCAGATGGCTGATCGCCGGCCTTACATTCCAGCTTGCCGCCGATATCATCGAGACCTCCGTCGCGCCGAGTTGGGACGACGTAGGCCGCCTGGCGGCGATTGCCGTGATCCGGACATTCCTCAATTTCTTCCTCGAGCGCGATCAACGGGAGGCTCGCGAACTCCAGCAGGAGAGCGAAGCCAGAAAGATGGCAATGACCTAGAGCGGTTCACCGTTTCACGGAAACGCCGAACCGCTCTATCTCTTTGTTTTGACGCAATTCCGGACGGAAAACCGTTTCACACTTTTCCTGGAATTGCTCTAATGCATGTCGCCCAAAAGAGGCCCCGGTTTTGGGGCAACGACATGCATAAGCGCGTCGCCGGAATCCGTTTCAACGCAGCGCGCTTTAGACGGCCATAAGCCCTACTGGAGGCGAAGGCCGGCGAGTTGGAGCCCTTGTGCAAGCTCCGTGGCCAACTGCGGATCAAGGTGACGGCGAGACATATCGGAATGGAAATTCTGCTCGAAATCGGGGCGCTCTTTGCGTATGTCGGAGATGATTGCGGATGCATCTCCCTCTCGCCCCAAGCGTGCCAACGTTGCCGTCAACAACAGGTCGGTGAGATAGCATCCGTTGGCTTCGCGCTTCAGGCGGAGCAACACGTCACCCAGTTGTCCCTGGCGATAGGCGTCGAACGCCAGCGTCCACTCAGCGTCCGGTAACGGCAACCCGTCGACCTTCAGGGCCTCGTTTGCAAGCCTTATCCCCTCGCCCCGCTCGCCGGTGGCGTAGAGAATCCGGGCGAATGTAGCTGCGACCCTGGTGTTGTAAGGGTTGAGCGTAATTGCCCTGCGCCCCGCGGACACCGCTGCTTCGACGTGGCCTGTCCGAAACTCCGCCATCATCTTGGCCGTGAAGCTGCGGGAGGATTCCGGGGCCAACGCTACTGCACGATCGGCATGTTCGTGAGCGGCCGCGGTCAAGTCGGTCGACGCATCTGGCTGATCGATCGACAGGAGTATCGAGACCAACATCGCATGCGCATCCGCATCGTACGGGCGTTGCTGCAACGTCCCCTCGAGGCATTGCCTCGCTTGCTCCAAGACTTGCGGCGTCTGCATCCCCAGCGCGAGGTTGGCCCGCAGAACGCAACCATTGCCCAGCGTAGGATGTTCCAGGTCCCGGTTAGCCTCGACGGTGTTGATCGCGCCATCCAACGAGGCGATGCGTGCAGCCAGCCGGGAAACCAGCAATTCGGCCGGGTCGGCCGACGAGGCGGTATCGACGTGAACGCGCTCTTTCTCGGATTGAATCGCTTCCCCTGTCTGCTGGTCGACGACCTGCCACCAGACCGACTTCTGGATCGAATCCGAGCTGTACTTCAGGATCAGTCGATAACGGCTAAGAGGCGAGGCAGCGGGGGTGCCTTCGGCGGTACTTGAGGTGTAGGCGTCGGGCGCCGAAAGCCTTAGCGTATTGAAGTCTGAAAGCGCGCTCATGAGCAAGTCACGCAGGGCGATTGCTTCGTGATCGTTGACACCGTCCAATTGCAGATCGACGGCGACCGACGGCCTTTCCGAAATGGTCATGGTGTTCAGACCACTGAGCAGATTGTAGCCAAAAAACAGCGCCACGCAGGACAAGGCAACTCCAGCGAGGCCCGTCCTTCTCAGGGCGACGATGGCTTTTCGCCTCATCATTCGACGTTGATCTGATCTGGTCGCGACAACCCGGGGACGAGATTGCACGCGACCAAGGTGATCGCTCCCCTCAGAGTCCTCCCGGATGTGCCGGGCAAACAGTGGCACATACCTGCCTTTCGGGAGTTCGATGCTGATCTCTCGGTCCGACCCGTATAGTTCATAGTAGCGGGCGAGGGCCGCTCGAAGCCGGGTTGCTTCGATTCGGACGATCGGATCGGTCGAAGCGTCGAAGGACGGCGGACGGCCGAAGACGTCAACGGCTATGGAGTATGCCTTGAGCGCGCTCTCGCGCCCGGCGAAAAGCTCTTCGGAAACAAAGCGCAAGAATTTTTTGTTGCGCTCGGAACATTGAAACTGAGGGTCTGAAAGGATCGCTTCGAGCTCTTCATGAGCTTGCGTATAAGAGACTGCTAAATATCGACCCGAATCGATATCATCTTCGTGGTTGGCTTCCACTGCACGCTCCTCAGATCTTTTTGACAGCTCGCGTGCTGCATTCCAGCGTCTCAGGCTAAACCGCTGCTGTTGTTGACGCTATGCAGTTTGTGCCAGCGGTGATCGGGTAGACGGCGAACAGGCGACTTGGCTGCCTCTTTTTCGCTGAAAAACGTCAAGTTGCGGCACATTGTGATTTTCCCGTTATTTTGAGAAGCAAGAAGCCACCCTTCGTTTGGCAGGATCGTTGGCAAGTACATTCGATTCTAAACTTAACCATCGGTAATTTTTCACGGTACGTTTGCGCCGCGAGCTGCTATATTTATAGCGCGGGGGAGGGTCTCGCGGATCATCCCATGGTCAATGACGATTCCGAGGAGAGGCAGCCTGGCGATTGCAGCGGTCAGTCTTTGCCTGCCAGTTCGGCTGGTCGGATGAATTCCGTTGCGCTCAACGTCCACACCGTCAAGCTTCAGACCGCGGAAGATCTTCGAGAGGCGGTGCGTGGTGCGGATTTGAAGATCGTCCAATTGGCGCCGGGCATATTTGACGGCCATTCGATGCATGCGCAGATCGGTGCGCTGTCTCTAAGCACTGGCGATTTTGGACCGGATATCCGCGCACGTGGCGTGATGAATCAGCACTTGGTGACAATCGGCATGATGCTGGAGAGCAGCGGTGCGGTCTCGCAATGGGACTACGACGTCGTTCCTGGCGACGTCATCGTGTTTCCCAAATCGGTCGAGCAGGAGGGGCGTTTTGCCGGTCACTCCCGCTACGCGACAATCACTCTCAGCGAAGAGGCACTTGCCGCCTTCGCGGCAGGCGAGCCGGTTCTGCAGGACCCGCAGTTCTGGGCCAAGATCTCCAGGTTCCACCGGTCACCGTCCCTGCGGGCATCCGCTCGCCGTGAGATTGGGGAAATGGTTTCGCAATTGCGTGAGGGGTTGGTCCCTGACGGTGAAGCAGGGATACGCTACTTCCAGCGATCTCTTGTCGAGGCCTTCATCACAGGCATCGTCGATGAGGTGTCGAACGAGAGCGACGAACGGCATTGCTCTGGCGCGAAATTGGTCCGCGACGTCGAGGATTTTGTCGACAGCGTCGAAATCGATCGTCCGGTGCATATCTCGGAATTGTGCTCATCTCTCATGGTATCACGGCGCACTCTCCACCGTGCCTTTCAGCATACCCTGGGGATAGGTCCGGTCGCCTACCTGCGCCTGAGGCGCTTATCGGACGTTCATCGCGTGCTGAGCAGCGCGAACCCGACCTGTGTCGGCGTTACGCAAGCTGCCCTTGATCAAGGGTTCACCGATCTCGGGAGGTTTGCGGCGTTCTATAAAAGGATTTTTGGCGAGGTCCCTTCAGAGACACGCTTCAAAGCGACGAGCCCGCTTGGTCGCCGGTCACGCTCACAGCGCGGTAAGGCCTTTCCGCTTGTCCAAGATCAGGCTGCTCCGGGATTAGATGTCAGTGGCTTTGGGACGGCCTTAATGCCGTTTTCCTGAAATGCCTGGTGCACGGCGATCAAAGCGGCGCGGCGGATCATGAAGTGTCTGCCCGCTTTCGCCTTGAATTTGGCCCGGATGACCAGCGTGCCGTCCTCGACTTCGCCAATTCCCTGGCTCTTGAACGGCTCGAGCATATCTGCGGCAAGTTCCGGGTTGGCTGACATATCCTGGCCGATCTTCTTGAAAATCTTGCGGACTTTTTCGACATCGGTGTCGAATGCAACGCGAAAGGTCAGTTTCTCGATCATCCAGTCGCGGCTGAAATTTTGAATCTTGCCAATCTCGCCATAGGGGATTGTCGCCAAGGCACCGCGCTGATGGCGCAGGGAAACCGACCGGACCGAGATTTTTTCCACGGTCCCCTTGGCGCCTGACGATTCGATATATTCGCCGAAGCGGAATGCATCGTCGATCAGGAAAAACAGCCCGGAGACCAGGTCCTTCACCAGCGTCTGCGAGCCGAAGCCGATGGCCAGCCCGAACACGCTCAAGCCGGCGATCAGCGGCCAGACATTGACCCCGATCGACACCAGGATCGAGAGCAGCGCCAAGGCCACAATGCTCGATTTGCCGACCGCGCTGATCAGCGGCACCAGCGTGCCCAGCCGTGAACGCGGCGCACCCAGCGCCTCCTCGTCATCACCTGCGGCGGGCAACTCCGCGCGTAAGGCGCGAACCGACACTGCGCCGACCACGTTCCACAGAAACGCCGCCACCAACATGATCAGCGCCACACCGGATGCGCCCTTGACGACCTCTCGCAGATCTATGCCGAACCCGGCAGCCAGCGGTGTCGCCCACAGCGTTCCCAGCATGGCAATCATGATAGCCACAACGGTGAAGCGGGCGGTCTGTCGCCCTGCCGCTGCCAAGATCGAGATGTCAGGAGACTCCAATCCGCGTTGCGCCCAGTTCCCGATCATTGCGTCGAGATGTGGTGCGGCGAGAAATATCAACCCGGTCAGCAGAACGGCCGACCCACGAAGCGATGCTCCCATGGTTAGCGCGGCCTGAGTGGTGAGGAAGGTGATTATCAGGAACGCGATCACGATTGCCGGCCACACTTTGGCGAGACGGGTGCGCCAGCGGCTTCTGGGGCGCGGACCGGCGACGGCGACTGCCATTGTGCGTCTGTGCCGCCATACGGCCCATGCAAACAGAACGTAGATCGGAATTGCGAAGCCTGTTCGCAGCAGATCCCCCAAGGCCGGCCCGACGGTCCAGAGCCGTAACGTCGCGATCAGCGTAGTGCTGATGATCGCCAAGCCAATGGCAAGCGAGAGGTCGCGCACGAGCGCCGCCAGATGGGCGGAGCGCTCCTGCGCGAACTCGGTTCGCCGCGATGCCATCAACAGTGATCTGACGGCGGCGAGAATGACGAAGCCGAGCACGGTCACCACCGTCCAAAGGTGAAGGGTTTGCAAAGGCACGCCAGAACCGGCCAGCAGCCGCGCAGCAATGAAGCCGATCACCAGCGCCACTACAATAGCCGCCACGCCCGCGAAGAATCTGCGCGATGCACTGCTTGTCGCACTCGCCTTCGCGATCCGCCGGGCAAGCAGGATGTACACGCCGGCGACGAGCGCAACAACCAACACAATCTCGAACAGGAGCCCAAGGACAGATGTTCCCCCGGCCGCAAGCGAGGCCCTCAGGTTTTCAAGCTCAACGGGGACGTTGCCCAAAGCGGCAAACCGCGCGGACAGTCCGGAGACGAAACGATCGGCGAGCTGTTCGAAGCCCGAAATCAATGAAGTAACGTCCGTATCCGCCGTCTTGTCCACGATTTCCCCCTCTTCAGCGCCTCGGAAGCCAGTTCCGGCGGTCAAGGCCGCTGTCTCGCTATCCAGCACCCGACCGTCGCACAATTCAAGCTTCTTTTCTGCCCGGGCCTTTTGCCCCGCGCGGGGTCCGAGCGCACTGAACGTGCCGGCCCAGAGCGCAACGAACGCGCCGATCTCGTAGGTCTGATTTGCGATGCCTATCGGACGTTTTCTGTGGCCTTCTTTTGGCTCGACTTTTGGAAAAACAACATCTCATTCAGCTCTCGATTTGACGCCTCGCCGTAAGCAAGTATGCAAACGACAATGGCCCATTCGACGGGTGTGGTTCATCGTAGCGGAGCGGGCGTGTCGAGAAGTTTGGGAGACATACCATCGCTGGCTGGGAGGCATCGCCGCGAGGAAGCCGCTGAATGGCTCAACGTCTTCGGCGATGCAATATAACAACTGCGCCGCTCGCCCAGCCGGCCCACCTGCGAGCCCCTTCCCAGATCAACTGCCAAGGCCTGGAGACGGCACGCCAACCCGGATCAATCTCGAAAAATCCGGCGAAAGGCCCGACTTCCGCGCACGGTCGTCTATGTGGGCCACCTCCCGCAAGGTCGACAATGGCAAGCGGGTATCGAGCGCACCGCGGTCATACGCATAATCAGGAAGATAGCCGTTAACAATGAGCCGCCAGTCGATTGGAACCACGTCGCCGACTGCTCGCATCATCTTGACGATCGTCGTCGTGCAGTTCGTCGTGATGGAATTGTAGAATGCAGGCTTCGTGGAAAGCGCATTTGCGTCCGAGACGTATTCCAGCAGAAGCGTCCGGGCCGCGTCAGGCGATGCTTTCAGACGATAGATCTGGACATCCTCTCCCCGAACATTTGACCTGACACCGACCACGTCTCGCTCGTCGGCCGCGATAATAACCAAGGGATTGCTCTTGAACAGATCCGCTATGGGCGAAAACTCGCCACCTACACGGCGCCGCACCTCAATGGACCAAGCAAGATATTCACCGCCCGAGAAGCCAAAGCTCATGATGACATGGGCCATTTTCGGTCCAGCCCAATAGGACATGAAGAGGTCGGCGGTCTGAACCGTGGAAAGGTCGTAGGTTCGGGTTGTCCAACGTTCGGTGAAATCGGTGTCGCTGCGCCATTCGAAATCACGCACGTCTTTCAGGGTTAACAGGTTTCCATCGCGCGTCCCGGTTACCTGACGGGCGACATCGGGCGCCCAGTCGGCTTGGCCCAGAGGCTTGATGGTGCTCCACCAAACCAGAACCGCAGCAAACGCGGCGAGAAACAGGGCAAACGCCCGGAAGCGAAAACGGCTGAAGAGCGCAATGACGGTGCCGAGGCCGAACAAGATGAAAAGGGCGCAGGCCACAGCCCGGCCAAGCTCTCCCACGGGCAGACGATACCACATGGCAAATCCGACCCAGGCGGCCACGGCGGCAATGGCGAGCGACAAGATAATGGCGAACGAGATTCGAGCGATGCGATGCATCATTCCCCTTCCAGCCCTACGGTACCAACAAAGGCGTCTCTTCAGGGGCGGCCGGGGTCGCTTGCTGCCGTCCGAATGCCATTCTCACGCAGCGCTCGAAGCAACTTCGAGATGGAGCATCATTAAGCCTCGCTGCCACCCTGGCCTGGATTAATCATTTCTTGCAACCCTGCATGGAGGTTGCCGGTAAAATACAACCCTTGTTGGTTTTGTTGGCCTGTGTCCTTGGAGAGCCGGTCAAATTCTCGACCTCGTTGCCGTAGTTTTCTCTGGTGTTCTGATCGACCACTGCAACGGGTGCCGAAATCACCAACCCTGCGGCACTGCCAGCCGCAGCCGCCGCGCCGGTCGTCGCTTGCACGATCGTGTCGCCAAGGCCCACCCTGCTGTCGGTCAGGGTCTGGCCAGCAGCCATCCGCGCTCCAATCAACTGGACGATCTGCGGAGACGAGGCGAACTTGCCGTGATTCAAACTGTCTCCGGATTTGACCTTCGTCAGGTCGATGACGGTTACATTGTTGCTCGAAAGTTCTTCCTTGTATGGAGCCTCTTCCGGATTGATAGAGCCGAGCCGGGGGATGTTGCCCCAGACCCGTCGCGAAAATGCGAGCGCCCGGTCATCCTGCGAGACAAAGAGGGTGAACTGGGGGTGCTGTTTGCCCATGTCGGCAATCTGCGTGCGAAACACGTCGACATCGACGTCAGGCGCGGCCAGCATGACGTTCTTGAACTTCGCCGGCAGTCCGCCATTGCGGATAGCCATCTGGCGCAAGGATTCCAACGCAAGCCAGTTGCCCATCGAATGGGCAAGGATCGAAACCTCTTTCACTTCAGGATCGCGAGCGAGGTATTGGAACAGCGTCTCGAGCGCATCTCGCGTGTAGTTGGTGCTTTCGCGATCGTAGCCATAGGCCAGCGTACTGCCTCGGGAAGGCCATGTGACCAGGATCGGAGCGCTGTCGGTGCCCGTATCGTGGGCGATCTGCGCAAAGCGATAGAGGGAGTCTTCGAAGCGGTTGTTGAAGCCATGGACGAATACCAGCACGCTGTGGTCCGGGCTCTTCCTGACAGAGGCGTGCAGCCATTCCTTCGCGCCATCCCGTGTTATCTCTTCGGCTTTCACCACCGCGAAATCGGTTGCCGGGTTTGAGGGCAGCTTCTTGGGCCAGGCGACCTCGCCGACCTTGCGCACCGACGCCGGTGGGATCGACACCGTGATGTCCGCAAATGAGGGAGCTATCCCGCGTTCGCCAGTATACATCTCGGCCGGATTGGTAGAGCGGGCGCGGGTCGTCGTCACCAGCATCTCCACCTTGCTGGATGCCGGTGATGTATCGGCCACGGGCAACAACACGTTCGTTGGACGAGATGCGCAACCGCTAGACAGGCCGATCAGTGCGAATGCCAGCAACGCACGGGGGACACACATCAATTTGAACTCGCCTGCAAAGCCGGCTTCCAAAACGTCCCCCTCACGTGTGCAACGTCAACAAGCCGGCTCGGATACTGCTTGTCACCAATCGAAGTCTGTTGACAATGATTGCCTCGACAGTGGCACCCAAGATCCGATCGGCACGCTGCTCCACACTACCAACCAAGTACCGGAATCCGTTCTTTTGCGCAACTGCTAGGCCCCGCGTCTCAACATTTCGCCTGGCTGCGCGACGCTGGTCCGCTCCTAACTAAACAGCGAGGCATTCAACGAACAGGTCGTCGCGTACCCGGTCGCTGCAAGCCATGCCGCCGACTTTACTTTATGCGGGCGACGCCACCCGAAATCTCGATCGTTTCCGACCCGGTCAGGGCCTCGAGGTCACCATTGGGCCAGGTGACGAAACAGCCGTTCGGGCAGAATTCCACGGTCTCGCCGGGATGCAGCGCAAGCTTCGTCTTGCTGCCGCCTTCCGTCACGATCAATGTTCGGATCTCGCTGTCCTTGTTAACCACGCTGGCTGCCAAAGCCGAACCACCCACGGCAAGAACAGCAATGGCGGCGGCGAGCGACGTCAACACGTCGCACTTGATCGACCGATTTAGTGGCGGGCAATATTTGAACTGCTGTGTCACTAGGGTCGTGAACCACCCATTCGGGTTGATCATGAAGGCGCCTCTGCCGACGAGGCTGGCATTGGCGATGGGATCACCGTTTCCGAACCGGGCTAGTCACCTGTCAGCTGCCATTTGTTGTCGGGATTGAATTGCTTTATCGCGCCGGCCACAGCCTCCGTCTTCGGGCCTAGATCGGCCTCGTAGACGATACCTTGCTGATTGACCACAAAGGTTTTGACGCCCGTTTCGGCATATTTCACGGGCCAGGCCACCAGCGCGAAACCCGCGATCATGTTGCCGTTGATGATATAGTTGTAGGCGCCTCCGGCGATATTCGCGCCTTGGCCGGTCAGGATGCGGAAGCGATACCCAAAATAGCCATTGCCTTTCTTCGCCTTGTCGAGAGCCGCCTGGTTGATGAAATCGCCTGCCGGACTAACGCCATTGGTGTCGTCGGACGGCCAATATAGTCCGTCGGCCCGGCCCTCGCTGCTGATCAGTTTCTGGGCGTATTCCAGCACGCCATCGCCATCGCGATCTTCTGCCGCGTAGTCACGCTGAGCTTCCACATAGGCGCGAACCGTTTCGATCGCTGTGATCTCATTTTCCCCAACGCGCCGGTTGATGATCTCTTCGATGCCAGACTGGGTATCGAAAGCCCACTTGCCGTCCTTGCCCTTGGTGATGGGGAATGGCAGCGTCCATAGCTTGTCACCAATGTCGAGTTCCTTGCGGTCGCCAAGATCACGGACAATCAGTGTCTTGGCAGCGCCTTGCTGGATCTGCGTGTAGGTGTCCATCACGCCTTCACTTGTCCTCAGCTTTGCGGCATCCAGCCCAAGCAGTACGGCCAGTCCATCGAAATCATCCTTTGCCAGGACTGACTTGAACGCGTCCACAGCCGCCGAGGGATCATCGAAAAGCGGCGGACCTTTCTTGGCCACGTAATCCTCGAGGCTGTGCACCTCCTGCGCGCTGGCAAAATTTGCGGAACCCGCGCCAATGCTCAAGATCACTCCGGCCCCGAGCAGCGAACGTAGAACAAGACTCCGGACGGACGTTTTCATGTCGGTTCTCCTCGCCAAACTTATTAACGCCTGCCACCGCCGCGCCCGCCACCGCCGCGCCCGCCGCCGCCGCGCCCGCCACCGCCCTGCCTGCCACCGCCGTGCCTGATCATTTTGTTGCCGCCACCGCCGCCGCTGCGAACTCCGCCTCCTCCCATGCTCCTCGCGCCGCGCTGGGAAGAAATCTGCTGACGTTTTCCGGAACTGACGTTGCCAAGGCCTGAAGGATTCCTCGGTCTGTTGTCCGCTCTCGCTGCGGGCCTGGGCTTGCCGACCGGGCGATTGACTTTCCCTGACGCTTTTGCGGCAGCGCCGTCATTCCTTCGTGCCGAAGCATTCGAGTTGTTCTTGGTTGGCCTTTTGGAATCCGACCTCGACGCCGGGGGCCGGTTTTTCAAGCCCTCTTTGATTTCGCGTTGGCGGACGTCCTTCACGTTCCCGGACTTTCCGGCAAGCGTGCTCGCTCGGTCCCTTTTTAGATCGGACGCCTTGTTGCGCATATTGTTGCGATCGTCGGACTTGACCCGGTTGCTGATCTTCGTCTTGTCGATGTTGGCGAATTGGTTCTTGTCAAAATTTAGTTTCGAACGGTCGACGTTTTTCCAGTCGACGTCGTTGAAGTTGACCTTGCCGTTTATGTTGTTGAGGCAATTGTTGCAGTCGATATCGATATCGTTGCCGTTCCAGCGGCCTCCCGACACACCCCAGTCATTCCAATCCACTGCCGCTGCCCAGACGGCACCAGTCACGAAAGCCGCGAAATAGGGCGCAGTGGGATAATAATAACTTGGGTAGGGGTCGGGATAATAGGAGATCGGAGCGACCGGATAATCGGTGGCATAAAGCATCTCAGGCTCATACCGTGGAACATAGATCGTGTCCGCGCTGGCGGACCGGATGACGACATTATCGTTCTCCTCGACAACCTTGATCTTGTCATCGGACTTGATCACGCCTTTGGCAACAGCCGTGTCGCGCAACTGCTGAATGGCGACCAAAACGTCTTTTTGCTGATATGTCAGCGCGTCGCCAAGGGTCTGGGTCCATTCCAGATCATCGCTCATCATTTTGACGATGTCGGGATAGTTGAGCAGTGAGATGACGCTGCCGTCCCAGCTTTCCTTCGGTTTCAGGTCTGGCTTCTTGGCGACCTGATCCAAAAACCGGGCGGCCTCCACGATCTGCAATGGATAAAGCGACGCTTCGGAAATCACCGCGACAAGTTCATCGGGGTAGAGCGCAATTCGCGCTACCAGGACTTCGAGTTCATCCTCTTCGAGCGGTTCGGGCGCCGGGGTAGCCGCTGCGCTGGCTGTAGCAGCGGCTTGATCCTGAGCAATCGCGAAAGAGGGCGGACCCGAGCAGATCAAGAACGTCAGTATGGCCACAGCCCCAACAGGCCAACGCGGAAACTTGATCTCCATTGTCGTCCCTCCAAGGTATGTGAACCTGGTTGTCAGCGATGTTCTGCCGAGTCCGGGCGAGTGATCTTGCCTTGGCGTTATGTTGGCGCATTACCTGCCGAGGCGCAATGTAAGTAACTGTATGCTACGTGTGCGACCCTTCACTTGTGAACCTCGCTGGTTAGCGCATCGGGGCGCGAGCCTGCGGAGCGGTGCCGCTTGGCGCGAAGAGGGCAGAGGCCAAGCAAAGCCAAGCCTTTGATAAGATGGCGGCGTTCCATTTCTCCTGCATCAGATCGATTGCAATCGGCAGCGCGCTCGTCACGGTCTGCTCGAACAATCCTTCAGTGGCCACCCAGCACGAGAGTCTGGACGGGCAGCAACAATGCCTGAATCCGAAGGATCATGGCATGCACAAGCCCTACGGTGTCCACCACATGCAGGAACACCCATTGGAGCGTGCCGATGTCCTTTGCCGCGAGCGCGTCGTGGTTGTTGGTGTATGCGTTTGCGATGCAGCTGCTGCCCGGCGGCAAGCCGTCGAGCTCCCCCGGATAGAGCGGTTCGAGGAAGACCGTGAGGGTTCCGCCCTGCGCCAGCTGTTGAACATCGATGAGCTGATCTGTCGGCCGCAATTGTCCCGCCGCGATGACATCCTGTACCTGGGTCACGACCAGGGGAAGGATCGTAAACGGCTTGCCGATGCATGTGGCCTCGGCAATCATCCCCTCTTTCATCACCTGCGCCTCGATCTGGCCAAAGCCGGCAATCAGAACACCACGTCCGGCGCCCTCGGGGACCAGGATGCCGGCGGGCCGTATCATGGTGTTTACGATGTCCCCGGGTCGAAGCGTGAACTGCTGGACGGTCCCCGCGACGCCAGCCCGAACCAGGGTCTTGTCCAGATCGACCTGTGCCTGCGCAAGCGCTGCCTGCGCGCTGGCTTTCTGGGCCGGCAGCAGCGAGCTGATCTTCGTTTCGATGGTCCGCTTGCTTGCGACGGCGGCATCAATACCACCCTTGCGACCATCCACGGCGTTTTGCAGCCGCTCGACCTCCCGAATCGAAACGACGTCCTTTTTCACCAGCTGCTGCTTCATTTCCAGTTCGTCCAGGGCCTGCTGGTAGGCGCTTTGCGCCTGCTGGATGAGCCCATCCGCCGCTGCAAGGTCCGTTTGCGCAACCGTGGCCTCGGCGTCGGTTTCGGCTATCTGGCGCTTTGCCGTCTCCACCGCCGCTTCCTGCGCGGAACTGTCAAGCCGAAAGAGCGGATCACCGGCTTTGACCTTTGCATTTATGCCGACGAACACCTCGGCAACCCGGCCTACGGTTTCAGGAAGGATGGTGACGGTGCGGAATACCGCGGAGACGTTTTTCGTCGAAGGATGATAATAGAAAATGAGGGTGATCAACGAAACGGTCAGCACCAGGCACGCCGTGATGCCCCAGCGCAGCTCGTACCACATCGTATAGAGGTTGATCTCGCGCCCGATACGCTTGCCTTGCACATAACGGCGGAAAAGATAGTCCGGAAAGACCGTGAGCAACGAACAGAGAATTAGCTCAAACATGGCTCAGAGCATCCACGCGCGCGATGTCGATTTTCTGCTCGGGACCAGGCTGCACTATCGCCTGCTCCTCCGCCTTCTCCTCCGCCTGCTCCTCGGCGGCGGGATCGCGTCCGGACAGTTTCTCGAGCGAGCGTGCAATCGAAGACATCGGCGTCTTGAAATCCGGCAGATCGATGAACGCCAGCAACAGACCCGCGATCCAGAAAAGATGGTTGTGGGTAAAAAGCGAGATCAGACAAAGGACAGCCACAATCTCCATTTGCACTTTTTTCGACCCATGCGCCATCCGTTCCGGAAGGGCATGGAGTCGAAAGTACAAATTGCCTATGATGAGGACCATTGCCAAAATCAAGACGACGACCACATTGAACAGCCAATCGGTCTGGCCGGGCGCAGTGACGAAGATCGGCAAATGCTCGATCGCCGCAGGATGTATCGTGTCCGCCATTTCGCCCTCCCACAAAGACTTTCACGGGCCGCCCAGCCAAGGTACCATTCTCCAGATTGCCTGTCGATGGATTGGAGGTACGGGTAGTGGGTCAGTTTGAAATTTCAGTAGTTGTTGAGCGAAACAGCACGGTTCCGTCTTCGGTCGCAATCTCGCGCACCGACGAGCAGCGCCTGGATCACTGCCACGCCGACAACGCCTACTGCCACGCCGCGGATCGTGGCGGCGGTCAGCGTAACCAGGTGAGCCCCGCGTGCCGTGCTGCCGGAGACCCGCCGTCAGTCCCCCAAGCTGAGCAGTGTCGATGGATCGGCCGTTACCGGTGGCGCGAAGAAGGTCAGCCGCACTGCTTCCATAAGCAGTTGCGGCGGGGCCATCTCGCCTGCCAGTTCGACGATGCGCCCTTGCAACTCCTTCATCCTGTCCGGGTTCGCCGCGGCGAGATCGTGAGCTTCGGATTTGTCGTCGGCGAGGTTGAAAAGCTCCGCCTTCGGCGGCAGTGAGGCCTTCCACACAAGCTTCCAGTCGCCTTTGCGAACGGCTCCAGCCAGAGGATCGACGTTGTAGACCACTTCGGCGCGGGGAGACGGCTTTCCTTCGCTCAGGGCGTCCCAGACATTCATGCCGTCCAGTGGCTTGTTCTTCTCCAGCTTGGCTTCGGCGACGGCGGCAAGCGTGGGATACATGTCCGTAACGTGGACCATGCCGTCGACAACGCCCGGCTTGATCTTGCCCGGCCAGTTGGCGAAGGCGGCGACCCTGGTGCCACCCTCGTAGAGTGTGCCCTTGCCGCCACGATAAGGTCCGTTGCTGGCGGGCAGTGTGCCCCCGACTTTCGAATCGCCAGCAAACAGCGAGTCTTTCACGCCACCATTGTCGCTGTGGAAGATGATGATGGTGTTGTCGCGCATGCCTTTCTTTTCGAGCGCCGCAACCACCTTGCCGACGCCGTCGTCCATCACCGAGATCATCGCTGCATATTTGCGCCGGTTCTCGTCTGCGATGCCCTTGAAGCGGTCGAGATACTCCTGCGGCGCCTGGAAGGGCGTGTGCGGCGCGGTGAAGGCCAGGTAGAGGAATAGCGGGCTCTTGCCCTCGTGGCGCTCGACAACTCGCACGGCCTCGTTGCCGAACAGCGTGTTGTCGAAGCCGGTTTCGTTGAGCGGCTTGTTGTTGCGATACCAGTCCTTCACGCCGTGGGAGGAATGCTTGAAGTGGTCGATCTCTCCGACCAGCGCGCCGTAGAAATAGTCGAACCCGCGCTGCCGCGGCCAGAACTCTGGCTTGGCATGGCCGAGATGCCATTTGCCGACCATGGCCGTCTTGTAGCCGGCGTCTTTCAGAACCTGCGGCAAGAGGTACTCGTCGACCGGAAGCCCGTAGGTGCCCGCTGCCGGTATGACGCCCGTCTGTAGTCCGTATCGCAGAGGATAGCGGCCGGTCATTAATGCCGCGCGCGTTGGCGTGCACATAGGCAGGGCGTAGAACTGGTCGAAGCGAGCGCCGCCCTCGGCGAGCTTGTCGAGGTTCGGCGTCTTGATATCGGAACCGTTGAAGCCGGCATCCCCCCAGCCCATGTCGTCAGCGACGACATAGACGATGTTGGGGAGCGCCGGCTGGGCGGCCGCAGGCTGAACCCCGGCAAGGCCAGCGAGCACGCCCGACAGGCCAATCGGTGTAGCCAGTCGCGACGCCGCAACCGCCGTGCCGGCCATCAATGCGTCTCGCCGCGTGATTTTGTTGCTGATGCCGGCTTCAGCTGAGAAGTCTCGATCGTTGCTCATGTTTTGCCCCTGCTCTGCTAAACCAAATCATGCGTTCAAAACCCTGCGCGCCAAATATGCTGGCGCCGATCATTTCCCCGGTACCCAAAGCGGCAGGGCAGCGGTCAGGACGCGCCACACTGCAGCATAGCCCCGACAGGCCGTTGGATGTCCTAAGCGCACTTGTCCGATTAGGTCTTCTCTATCCATAGTCCCCACCGGCCCTGCGTGGGCATCGATCTCGCGGGACTTAATCATAAGCTGCGTCTAATATAATGTGCAGCTATCCATTTGGCGCAAGATCGTGACGGGTCGCGCAAAACCGCCGGCGCGGGGGACCACGCGCACAGTTGAATGCTGATCATCGACCGACTGGGCGTGGGCAGGAAAGCTGGCGCCGCGACATGACCTCCCGAACGTCGAGGGGAAAACGGTGGCCCGCACCTGAACTCAGACATTCGAATTCGACTAAAGGCAATCAAACCGGCTCGACAGATTTCACGTTGCCGTCGGTGTCCACGAGGCAGCTTGTCTTCTTGCCGCCGGCATCGAGCTCGACCTGATAAGTTTTGGAATCGATCTTGCTCGAGGAGATCGGAAGTATCTTGGCACTGTTGACGCCGCTCGACTTGGCGACCGCGTTGGCGCAAAGAAGCTGCAGATCCGCCGGAGCCGTCTCGACCTGCGTCCTCGACATCTGCTCCGGAGCAGGCGGCGGCGTGCTGGTGCAAGCGTTCAAGCTCTGCGTAATGAATCCAAGAGCTACAACCAGGATCGATCTTCTCACTGCACGTTTTTCCGACATTGCTTGGCCCTCTCCGAATGCCGCTTCAAACGCCCTTGTAAAGGGCCGCCCCCTGCATCAGAACGATGACCTTGGCTCCGACCTTGACGCGGGACGCCAAGTCGGTGATGTCGTCGTTCCGCATCCGGATGCACCCTGATGACACGTCGAGCCCGATCGTCCAGGGCTCCGGCGTGCCGTGTATCCGGTAGATCGTGTCCTGATCGCCCTCGTAGAGATAGAGTGCCCTGGCGCCGAGCGGATTGTCGGGACCTCCCGGCATGCCTGCCGCATACTTGACCGCGTTCGGATCCCGAGCGACCATTTCGACCGGGGGCGTCCAGGTCGGCCATTCCGCCATGCGGCCGACGCGCACGATACCGGCCCATCCAAAGCCTTCCCGGCCGACGCCGATGCCGTAGCGCATGGCCTGCTGACCCGGCTGCACAAGATAGAGAAAATGCTTGTTGCCATCGATGATGATCGTACCGGGCACCTCAGCGGTGCGGAATTGGACCATCTGCGGGCGAAATGCCTCGGGCACCTCCTTGTGGGCTGCGTAGTATTTTCGCGCTTTCTTCTTGTCGTAGTCGACCCACTTATGTGTCTGCGGATCGAACACCTGCGTCTGAGCGGCATACGCCAGTGTCGCGCCGATCGCGGTCATGACAAGCGCGGCGCCGAGAACGAGGCAGCGGCCAGCCAATCTGCGATCATTGCTTTCCGAAGTGACGGACCGGTTTGCGAGCGAAAAGGTCATGGTCGTCCCTGCCCCTACTTCGACCAGGCGCTAAGCCGGTCTTGATGCTTTGCAACCCAGGCCTGCGCGTACTTGGCGGGATCTTGCCGATCGACCTGCAATGCGTAGCTCATTTCGGTGACCTCGTCTGAGCTGAAGTCGACATGAGAGAGGAAGGCCGCCACTTTCGGCAGGCGCTTGGCCATCGATGAGGCAAACCCGATGTAGAAATGGGATGCGTCCCACGCCACCGGCGCCTCAGATTTTGTAAGCCAGTCAGGGTCGTCGCTCGGCATCACGATGTGCCACTTGGCCGGATCATATTTCGGTTCGGTCAACTGGACGATATCATGGAGCTTGAACATATGGTGCGGACTGTAGCAGTAGAATGCCATCGGTTGCCCCGTTGCCGCGGCCGCATCGACTGCGGCCATTGCCATGTCTTCCGGCATCTGAAGGAGCGTCATCGTTTTTTCATAGCCGTAGCTCTTGGCCCGGATCTTCTCGATACTCGTCGACGACCAGCCCAACGCGCCAATCCACATTTCGCCCTTGCCGTCGCCGTCGGTGTCGAACACGGCCGCTTTTTTGGGATCGGCCAGATCTGAAATGTCCTTGACGCCATATTTGTCAGCCGTCTCGCGCGTCACGCAGATGCCCTGCGTAGCCGACACACCCCTGGGACTGAGGTCCACGGTCTTGCGCCCGTCGACGTATTTCTTGACGAGTGCATCGAGATTGGGAAGCCAGACTTCCGGATAGACGTCGACCTCCCCGGTATCCATCCCGGCGAATGCGGTCATGGAGCCCATCTCGCGCACGTCGGCGTCCAGATTGAGTTTTTCCTTCAATCCGTACTTGATGATATTGGCCGCGGCCTGGCCGGATGGCCAGTTCGGCATTGCAATGAGGAGGTCAGCCGCAAGGGACCGGCCATGCACCGCCAGCATCGTCAGTGCCGCCAGCGACACTTTCAGCAGATGTCGCCGAAATCGACTGTCCATTTTTTCCCTCCCCGCGGACCTGACATGAACCGCAGCGGCAGCGAGAGGACTCCCGATCCGCCACGCAACCGGCACATCACCGCCGGAACCGCTTTTGTCTGCCAGCCGGCTTTCCATCCCGTTTATTGGTTCGTGTTGTCCGAGACTACCGGATGGAGCCGGGAGCGGAACGTAAGTTACGTGGAGGGCGGGGTAACTTTTTGACTACGAGGCCGTTCAAACGGCTCGCGTCGGCGGCTTAAATTTAAACTGTGCCGATCACATGGAAATCAGTCGAAGGGCGGCGCCCTGCCCATGACGACCGATCGCTAGTAACAATTACCGGAATCGGCTTCCCTGGGCGAACATCGGCGATAGTATCTGTCTGAGTGATACCCATCGCCGTAGTATCGGTCGTGGTAATATGGATCGCCATAGTACGGATCGACATCATACCGATCGCCGTAGTACGGATCGCCGTGGTACGGACCCCCGTAATAGTCACCGCCTCCGTAGTACCCGTCGTAGTAGCCGTTGCTGTTGGCAATCATGCTGCCGAGCAGCGCTCCGGCGACAAATGCGCCGCCCGGGGCCCAGAAGTCGTTGTGCCCGTGGTAGTGGCGGTAGCCGCGATAACCCCTGTACCAGCCGTCCCGAATTTGGATGACATCGGACTGAGCGCTTTGCGCCCTGGGCACGAAGACCGGCGCGGCATCAACTGGAACAGCGCTCGTAAGTACAAAAGTTGCGACGAGGGAGGTCGCTATGCCTGACAGGACTCTCATGATCGCGTCCTCGCTGGTGGCAATGTTTACCGTGTGCGAAACGTCGTCATTAGCGATACGAAACGTCGTCGATGCGAATTTGTTCCAGACACCTGCAAATTGCCTGAAGTGGCTCCAGACGTTTGACCGCCGGCCGTCGGCACCTTGTAACGGACCGGATTTGGCCAGCTTGAATTATCGGGTACGGCCGGACGCGGAGGAATGGTCTTCCCTTGCCCCGCCCAATCAATGAGACGTATCGGATGTTATTGCTGGTCATGCCGGACTATCCTCGACGCAGCGGCGGCGCCTTTGGTCGCACAGCCACAGACCATGCCGCTCCCAGTAGAAAATGCAACTTCAACGTATTGCCTTTGCTGGGCCTGACGTTGACAAGATTGCCGCTGTGTTTGATGGCCGGCCGGAACACTGACGGTCGATGTTGGACGCTTCTAACAGCAGACAGTCGCGAACGGCCTCGGACGTCTCCCTCCGAGGAACATCGGCGAGGGATCACCGCACGGGCTTTGGAAGTGCCCGTTTGATCGCTGGCTGAAGTATCTCGCCGACAAGGAGGTGGCGCGCAAGCATGCGGCATGTTTGCAGGAATTGGGCCGCCAGACGCGACGGGAGGAGCGCGAAGACCGGCTCCAGAAGCGCGCCAACGGCGTCGCCATGCGGGAGCACGGTCCTCGACCGGGAGGCGGCGCAATGATGAGCGACTTCGTCCGGCAGTTAATCGAGAAGGCCAGCACCGATCGGCTGTGTGTTTTACGATCCCCGGCACACAAATTCGGCATCGGGCTATTTCGATCCGACGCATTTGAGGAAACGAGCTTGGCAAGGTTGCCAATGTTCTCATACGGTTGCGCGCCAGAGGGAGGCCCTCAACTAGGGCAAAATCGCCGAATGTCTGACGCGAAAAAGTTCGTTAGCTATTCCGGCCTCCTCGTCAGCCTGCTTGCGCTGCAGGTTATGGCGGCGAGTGCGCAAAGCGCAGAGACTTCACCTGGCGAGCTTCTTTTGGCTTGCCCGTGGACGCCTCCGGACGCCGACGCAATCGACAAGCCGCAAGCGCAGATAGACGCCGAAAACAATAGTGAGGACAAGTCAACCGATGATTCCAGCACATCGGACACTCCTGGACCGGGCGATACCGACAGCGATGCAGGCCCCGGATTTTACATACCTGGTCACGGCTGCATTCTGATTGATGGCTCAGTCAGTTCCGGCGTTCAGGCAACAAGTGTTACGGCAAAGGGATCTCGGCTGACGCCACCGACGAAATCGGCAATGACGGAATGGCAGCTGGATGAAAGTGCAAACGTTGCTCAATATTCGCAGACAGAATACGGTGATCTGATTTCGCGTCTCGAGATTCAAGGCGATCAAAGCAAGACTCTTTCGGTCTCCTCTGCGTCAATCACGCTTGGGAGGAGTATTATCGGGCTTCAGACGTCCTTTTTTGCTGATTGGCAGGCTGACGAGTTCTCGTTCCGAGCGCTCACATCCACACAATCGCCGTTCCTCGTCGCTTATGTGTTGAGGCCCACACCAAATACGACACTAACTTTGTCGCTGGAGGATCCGATGTTCCGCCGCGTCACTATTTCCGGCTATGGATCGCCCCAATTCCCTGACTTGGTTGGTCGCTTTCGCTACACGACCGGAAACTGGCAATTCATTGCAAATGCGGCGTCGCATCAAACGACCTTTTTTGACGCAAATGCCGGTCCTCTTGCGTCTCAAGACACCGCGCTCTGGGGAGGAGCTGTCCAAGGTTATGCCAGATACGCGTTTGCCAATGACGCTCAGAGCGACAAGTCTTATGTCATTTTCCAACTCGCCCATGCGTGGAATGCGCCGGGCTATCTTGGAATCAATACGCCGACAAGCGCATTCAAGATCAATCTGCCCGGCGCTCTGGGCGCCAACGATGCCGAACGAGCCATCGGATGGAACGGCGCTGCTGTCGTCAGCTGGGCCTGGTCCAGCAAATGGAGCTCTGCTGGGTTCGTGAGCTTCACCAGTTTGAAGTTACCCGATGTGCTCGGGACCGGGTCCGTCCTGTCGACAAGAGGCGCTGCGAATTTGACCTACACGCCTGTTGAAAACCTGGATTTGACCCTCGAAGCCGGCTTGGCGAAGGTAACTTCGGCTAATTCCGGAATTCCATCGGGACGGCAGTGGTCGCTCGATCTCTCGATGTCCCGGACGTTTCCATAGTGGTCCCGAACTGCGAACGAGGGGTGTCGTTCGGGCGCGCCTGAAAGGGGCCCACAAGGCGATCCCCTACCCCCGCCGGCCGATGGACCGGGGAGCGGCTGGCCGCGGCCGCTCCCGGCCGCGGCGATCTCGAAACCTGGCGTTCTGCGTTGAGACTGTGTCTGCTGGCAGCAGCCAATGGCCGGGATGGGTGGGAATTTTGCCTGGTGGGCGGTCAGTGCTTCAGGCATTTCCGGCCCACTGCCATTGCTTTGAACGTCCCCTTCAGATCGACGACAAAGGCCCCCTTGGTTTCCGGAAATACGGTCATCTTATATTTCTTCGCCACGTCGCGCTTGAACTTCGGATCGTCGGTCAAGATGTAGCCGCCAGAATATCCGCCCTTGAGTTCGCCGCTCGTGCTGGTGGCCACACCCTTATAGAGATGGCCGTCGATGGAGACGAAGATGTCCGACTTGGTGCCGTTCTTAAGACCGATATCCACCTTCGTGAACACGCCAAGATACCCGACCTCCTGATTTGCGGTAACGCCCATTTGTACTGAACTTGGCCCATCTTGGCGCACGATCAAGCAATCTCCGCGCGTTTGATTTGTATAGATCGTCCAGCCCTCGACGTCGTCCCCGTATCGGACAAGCACATCGCTGGCCTTGGGAAGCGGATTTTGTGTTTGTGCGTATGCCGCCGTCGCAGACGAAAGTGCTAGTGCCGCGATGAGTGTCGTGAAGATTCGCATGGTCTTGCCTTCCCTTGTTTGCGTTCTTGCTCATGAGTGTCCGTTTTGTGGATCGTGACTGCCGTGCCCTGGGCGTTGCTCGGAAGTCATTTCACCAGTTTGATCTCCCCCGCCGCCCCGTCGCTTCGAACCGCGGGGGGCGTCGTAGAGGCGCACGACCCGCGACCGGTCGTTGCTTGGACGATCGTGTCGCTAGGGCCGACCTGTTATCGGTCAGGCCTGGCCGGTGGCTGTCCGCGCCCGATCAGTTAACGAGGACGACCACGTACTTCGACCCCGTGTGCTGATAATACTTCGCGCCGCAATGCCAGATTGTCGTCCCGTTGACCGAAGTCTTGACGCAACCGGCCGGTAGACTGGCTACGTAGACGCTGGTTCTCCGGATGGTTCGCCGGGTTGTGCGCCGCGCGACGCCCGCCGCACTGCCGGGCGTAAGAGGATGGCCAACGCGGGCCAGCGCTTGAGATGAAATCGATCCCTGTGTGACCACGGAGACCGCATCAACCTGTACGAAAGTGGCCAAAGCCAAGGCCAGGACGGCGCAGTTGCGGAATCTTGTTGTCATCACTTCCTCCCTGTTGTCGTTGATGCAGATCCTGGATCTAGAAACGCATGACCAGTCCCATGATGGGTCCTTGCTGGACGACATCGAAGACGAAGCCGTCATTGCGGTAGTTGACGCCGAGCGCGCGGTAGCCGGCGACCGCCGAAAACCGCTCGTTGAACCGGTAGCCCAGTGCGGCGGCGACATCCCAGTCGACATTGGCGCCGCCTGCACCAATCATGCCCCAACCCGTCAGATAGACTTCAGGCGTGAGCGAGTAGTTCGCGCGAACGCCAACCAGGCCGTCCACCCAGGTCGCTCCGTCGCTGCCGGATACGCCGTCAAGGATACCGCCATGGAAGTCGAGGTCGGTGTCTACGGACCAGACCCTCATGGCGCCGACGAAATCGAGACGACCGGCGTCACTCTGGAGGATCGAATAGCCAGCGCCGACCAGCCCTGAAAATGTCTGTGAGGAGACCTCGACACTGTTGGCAACGACGCCTCTCGGCGTGCCACTTTCTCCCGACAGTTTTACATACATGAGGTCGCCGAAAATGCTGTAGCGGTCGTAGCGAGCCTCGGCGACGGCCATGGCCGCGAAGTCGAGATTCTTCAGGATGTCGCTGAAACTCGAGTCGACCTCGACAGTGGGCAGACCAAACTGCGCCACGTCTCCCGACATCCCGGCCGCCCAGAAATACGGCGCGACGGAGAACGTCCAGCCCTGTTCGGTCACGACTGGTTTCAGCTCCGGCGTCATTGGTGAGACCGCATCCGCGGCTCCGGCAGGATGGGCGAGCCAAAGGAAGGAAAGGCCAGCCCAACCCAGGGCTTGTATCCGATAGAAGGTCATCATGTCAGGGTCCCCTCCTGAGGCTAGCCGTCGTTTGCGGATTTGTTGCTTGGGAAAACGAGGGTGCCTGACGGGTGCGAAGACCGTCCATCGACATGCTTCCCGCGCTGTCGGCATGGCGATTCATGGCTGTTCACCGTGCCGGCCACGGGTTGATACCCGATTTGCGGGCGGCATCGGTATTCAGCACTGCTGCTCCTACCTCTCCAACCAGGCGATCTATCAATTCCTGCCATTCGGCTCGTCTGGCCTCGCGCAATGCCGGTGGGGCCTGGTCGACCTTCGACAGCGCTAACTCTGCATCCGCGAGCTCCTCGCAAATATCGCGAAAACTCTCGCTTCGGTCCATCAGCCGATGGATCGTCAATTCAAACTGGGGGTATCGGCGCACTGCCGCCGAGACCGCTCGGTGCCTGTCAGACGATCCGTCTCTTGTGCTCATGACGCCAGTTCATCGACCTGACGCGATCGTATTGCAAAGAAAGGGCAGCGGGAGGTAAGTTACGTGGATAAGCATGTAACCGAGCGACAACAAAAACCGGCGGTTGCAAGGGATCAAGTGAGGACATGGCGATCCAGGCGGAAACGCCGGCACCAAGGGAGCACGAGCCCCCTGTAGAGGCTTGTCGCGCCCAACTTGCCCTTATCCTCGACAGTGCGGACTTCGATGCCACTAGCCGCGAGCGCCGCTTCCTCAGCCATGTGGTGGAAGAGGCTTTGTCGGGACGAGGCGACCGTATCAAGGCCTATTCGATCGCCGTTGAAGTGTTTGGTCGCGGCGAGGCGTTCGACCCGCAGACGGATCCGATCGTTCGCATCGAGGCTGGCCACCTCAGGCGTGCGCTCGAGCGATACTATCTGACAGCCGGACATACAGACCCAATCCTGATCACGATTCCCAAGGGTGGTTATGTTCCTATCTTCTCGCTTCGTTCGCCGGCTTCGTTGGCGCAGCCACAGGTGCCCATAGTTTCTCGATCAATCACCCACTCTCCGGTCGGGCGGATTGCGTTCCTGCTGCCGGCAGTGCTTGCAGCCATTCTTGCGGCTGGAGCATCGGTATTGGCGTGGTCGTGGGTGACTGTCAGGTCAAGCGCGCCGGAAACGCCCCGCGTGCTTGTTGAGCCGTTTGAAGATCTGACCGGTACCGCCGCGGCGGCAGCAATTGCGAGCGGATTGAAGCAGGAGATTGTCAGCCAGCTTTCGAAGTTCAAGGATATTGTGGTCATGGAGTCGGCGCCTAACGACGGCGATGCGTCGACCTCGCCACCACGATTTGTCCTCGCCGGAAGTGTCAGCCTGTCGGTCGATACCTTTCTGCTTCGAGTGAGATTGATCAACCGACCCGACGGTTCGGTTCTGTGGGCAGACAGTTATAATGGGCGGATGAAAGTCGCGGACCTTGTCGGAGCTCAGGCAGACATCGCGCGGAATGTGTCGACGAGCTTGGCTCAAACCTATGGCGTCATCTTCCAGGCGGACGCCAATCTCCACGTCGACAATCCGCCCGAAGATTGGGCCGCGTATTCCTGCACGCTGTCTTTCTATGCATATCGGGTCGAGCTCAGCCCCGACACCCGTGCATCCGTGCGTGCATGCCTCGAGAAGGCCGTACGGCGCTTCCCGAATTACGCCACCGCCTGGGGTCTTCTTTCGCTTGTCTACATCGATGACTATCGATTCGAGTTCCCCACCGACGCCACATCGTCCGCCGCCGTGCTGGAGCGCGCCCTGGCAGCCGCAAGGCAGGCGGTGGAAGTCGACCCCCTCAACTTACGAGGGCTTCAGGGAGAAATGCTTGCGCTCTATTTCAGCAAGGAAATAAACCTGGCATTGGGAGTGGGCAAACGGGGTTTGGCGATCAATCCCAACGATACCGAGTTCATGGGCGAATACGGACAGCGCCTGGCGGTCTCCGGAAATTGGCATGACGGCTGCGCGTTGATAACAGAGGCGCGCCAAAAAAATCCACGCTCGTTGGGCTACTATGAGGTGGATTTGGCTCTTTGCTCTTATTTCAGCGGCGATTATTCGCAGGCGGTTATGTGGATCAAGAAATCGCCCGTCCGATCGAACCCGATCTATCATATTGTTGCGGCTGCCGTTCTGAGCGAAGGAGGCTACAAGATCGAGGCTGATCGCGAGCGTGACTGGCTGGAGCAAAATCAACCGGCTTGGACGAAGAACATGCGCCACGTGGTTGCGATGCGCCTGGCCCGTTCGCAAGACGTCGAGATTTTCGTCCGTTCACTGCGGAAGGCCGGCTTCAACGTGGCGGATTGAGGGCAAATTCTGTGATGTTGGCAAGTACGGCAACTCATGCAGTCGGAATGCCCGCTAGTGGCGCAATGCGGCCTTAGATCAACACCTGCCACGCCTGGCTCGCGATGTAGCTTGTGGCCGGCTCATAAGTCATCTCTCCCCCTGATCAGTCAAAAAGCCGCGCCTCTGGCGGAGAGCGCGGGCCGACCAGGCGATGGAGTCCCGATCTTCGGCAGGATGTGGGTGAGACATCACCTGCCGCAACCACCAACTGTTAGCGACCTCTAATGTTCCGTCAAGCCAGTTCTGTGGCTTGCCGCACCCACGCTGGGATTGCCTCATGGCCCTGCAGCCGAGCAAACGCGTGTTCCTCCCAGACATGCCTCTATTGACGTCCGCGCGACATCCGACGCGGCAACGCTTAAGCCCAAGGCTTCCGCGATCACACCATAGGCTAACGCGATCATGCAGTTCACAATACAACTACAAGCGGTCGATTCCTCCGGGATGTAGCCACTCCGAAAGCCCGCCGCGGGTCGCTCCCGTGGCGGGCTTTTCATCGATCGGGACTAGTTTTTCGGGCTTCCATCAGGATGGCCTTGGGTGGCATCACAAAAAGGCTGGAAACCAGGCCGCTGCCCAGCCGTAGGGGATAGCCACGGGGAATGGCACAGTCGACCGTCAGCGTCCCTTCTTGACCTTCGGCGCAATCTCTTCAATTCGCACCTTGTCCCCGATTTCCTTGGCCAAAGCGAAGGCCTTCTCCTTGTCCTTCGTTGACAGGACTGTGCGCCAGTGAGGTTTCTCGAACACGCTCACAACATAGGTCGGCACCGGCTTGTCGGTCATCCTTCCGGCCTTCGGAAATGGCCGGTGCGGTGGATGCTTGGGTGAAGCGCGCCGCACCGGCCACTGCAATAGCGGGAAAATCCCCCGCGCTGATAAGTCTATATTATATTAGAGGTCGCACAATTAAGACTGAAGTCCTTGTTTCGCCGGCCCTAAAGGCCCGCTCTCGCGGTGTACGGGCTTCGCGCAAAAAACCGACCAGCTTCCCGGCGGATGACGGCGAAAATGCAGCCACGACATCGTCACGGAGTGGGGTGCTCGAGCGCAATGATCCCGGTGCTAGCGCACCCTGATCTCGATTGCGCTGGCAAGCCGAGAAGACTGCGAACGGAGCGAAAGCGGGAGCGGACGGCGGACGGCCACAACGAGATGTTGGCGCGACCGCAAAATGTATCGTTTTACACAATTTCCAATTGCTGGACTCGCGCGATGCATCGGTAGTTTAATTTTTGCATCCAGCCAAGGAGTGGAAGGTCGCGAACTGGGAGGAAGTAGGCATGGGTTTCGAATTCGACATCCGCCATCCATCTGACGATCAGCCGTACGAAATCACCTCTTTCGCCCAAAAGTACGGCCTAACGATCCCAATTGCGGATGCCATGCTTTTCGCCAAAGGGCCGTCGCGGACGGCATGCGACGCTGCCGCATTGGCCTTCCTCTGCGCTATCGCCGCACAAGCCAAGAAACAGAGGGCTCAATAGGCCTGCCAGCACTGCGACACGACCGCCTTGGGCCGAAAGCGGGGTTGGCGTTCACTAGGGCGCGAATTGGCCAGACCTCCCGTCCATCACCAAGGCGACGCCGCGAGTCGCAGCCATCTCTACGATAAGAGCCTACAAATCCGCATAAGGCCAACCAGCCGGTAGACTGATTGGCGCTCTCAAGGAGCCGAGACAGAGCGTGCGTTTTCGGGCGCAACTCACAGGGAGTGGCTCGCGCAGCAGCTGAGTTCATTCGTGGGTTTCGCGCGAGCCACTTCAGTGCCGCCTCGATGATGGCAACATCCTCGGGCCGCGCCTACGCCGACGGTATCGGCCGCCGAAATACCGTGACGAGCAAATAGAGGGGGCCTTCTCTGGTGTCTTTGGCGGAATGCAACGGTCGTTGAACGCGATATCGAAGGTCGGAGCGCAGAGCAGTTGGCTTCCGAACCTGGTACAGATGCGCCCCTTACTCAATTGGGCGATGCAGCTTACGCTCTATTTGGTACTCACCACTGCTGATCGACTTTGGTAGGCTCACGCCGTGAGCTTTGTCTGCGCGTCGCGAGCTTTGCGCGGCGCGTGGTCGGTGAGAGTCATGGAGGTCCAGTCATGGATCATGTCCAGACATCCAAGACGGATTGCCACAGCCCTGCACTCTCCGGTGGTATCCGACGATTCCCGGCCGTGGCGGCGTTGTTTCATGACCCTCGCAAGAGGTCACGCGGCGCTGCGATAAGCCTTATCCCGTTCTGCCTGATCCTGCTATTTGGCGCCCCAGCAAAGAGTCAATCGGAGACTGACGACAGGCTCGCCCCTCAAGACACTGTCGAGCTAAAGGTCTCGGGGTGGGATGCCTTGCGTGGCGGCATCACGGAGGGCGTGGAGCTCAACGGTGCTTTTACGATCGGTGCAACCGGGACGCTGGATCTTCCGGGGATTGGGCACGTTCCGGCTGCGGGTCTGCGTGAGAGTGAATTGGCAAGGCTGATTACCGATCGCTTACAGGCCAGAAGTGGGTTCGACACCCGTCCCGTCATGACCGTGCAGCGCACGCAGTCGGCAGCGTCTTCGGGCGGCGCCAAAGCCGAGGGGCACCCGGCCGGGGCGCCACCAGACGTGAGCGGTTCTCGCCCATTGGTGGAGGCTGTCGCGACCGGGCCAGGACGGGAACGATCCAAGACGGATGCGTCACTGCATGAACTATCGGCAGTTCGCGAGGAGCTTGAGGCGGCTCGCCAGCAGGCGTCTGCAGATCGTCAGTCTGCAGACAGGGTCGAGCGGGTTCTTCGCAGCGAACTGGAAGCGGCGCGAGACGAACTTGATGAGATGCGGCGCGTCACAGCCGACGCAGGCGCGAGTGCGCGTGCGGTCGCAGAGGCGACGACTCTTCAAGGACAAGCCCTTGAAGACCAGAAGCAAAGAGCCGAACGGCTCGCGCAGGATCTGGCTATGGCGCAGCGCGAAGTCGAAAGCTTGCAAGTCAAAGCCGATCTCGCGGTCCGCGAAAAGGCCGCCGCACTCGGCGCGCACCAGGCTGCGGAAGCTTCCCTGTCTGGAGCGAGACGCGCGCTTGACGGGGGGCGACAGACGATTGAACGCCTCGAACGCGACCTTGCCGCGACGCACCAATCTCTCGATGCTCTTGAGGCGAGCGGAAAACTGGCTGCGGCTGCACAAATGGCAGCTGTTCAGGACCGCCAGATCGCTGAGGCCGCTGCAAAGCGGGCCGGCGAAGCGCTGGCATTGGAACGTGGGAGAGCAGATGCTCTCGAGCGCGATCTCGATGCTGCCCGCCAGGATCGCGACGCGGCAAAAGAGGAAGTCGCCCGGCTCTCTGCTGCTTTGGAGCAACCGCGCGAAAGGGCCGTTGGCCTGACCCGCGACCTCGTTGCTGCACGCAACGAAACTGACATCCTGAAAGCTCGCACTACGCCTCGCGATCAGCGCATCGAGCCCGCTCCCAAAGCGCCTGCCGGTGATCGCGCAGGCCAACGCACCAGTGCACTTGCGGGGAAACGGGCTAGATCAGCCCATGAGCCCGAGGGGCGAGAAATCCGCAAAGTGGCGGTCCGCAAGTCGCCGCAACCTGTTCGGCTGACGACGATTGGCCTTCCCGCCGCGTTGCTCCCGACGCGGGCGCCATTGCGCACGGCACAAGGATTATGGTGATGCGCAAGTATCCAGCTGCCGTATTGGCGATCGCAGTTGCGATCGGGCCTGCTTCGGCTCTTGCTGATGGCCTTGGAGGCAAAGTCGGTGGTATCGGGGTCGGCGCCAGTGTGGGCGTTGGCTCGAACGGCGCCTCCGTCGGTGTTGGCGCGAGCGTCGATGGTGTCGGAGGAGCAAACGTTGGAGGGTCGGCCGGCGCGAGCGAGGGGTCGGCGGGCGTTGCAGGCAAGGTCGGTGGCATCGGGGTCGGCGCCGGTGTAGGCGTCGGTTCGAACGGAGCCTCCGTCGGTGTCGACGCGAGCGTCGACGGAATCGGAGGAGCAAATGTTGGAGGCTCGGTCGGCACGAGCAAGGGATCGCTTGGCGCCAACGTTGGAGCCGGTACCAACCTCGGCGGCGTAGGCGGCCTTTCGGCAAGCCCCAGTGCGGGAGACGAATCCACCGGTTCTGGCGCCGCTCCGGGCAGTACGGCAAATAGTCGAGCGAGCGCGGCGTCGGGGGCTGCCACAGGGCCAGCGAGTGTCGGTGTCGGCAAGAAGGCGGCCGCCATAGTCGTGACCAGGGGCGTGCGACACGCAGTCGCCCTGCCACGCAGCCTCCGGCCCTCCAAAGGTGGTCGCGACACGTTCTGGTCGAACACCACAGGTTATCCCACGCGGCCGCTCCCGGTGCCGTTAAAGGCGATACCTGGCACCCCGTCCGCGGTGGTTCGCGTCTGCCGTCAGGCGATCATGTCGGCTGCGAAGCCGCTTGGTGCCGTGCGTGTGTACGCAGCCAGCGCAGGTACCCTGCGCCGGCACCGACGCGGTGCCCTCACCGCACCGATCGAGGTGCGCATAGACTATGCAAGACAAGGCGGCATCGAAGTTCGACAGGCGCGGGTCGGATGTCGCCTCGACGCGGCGGGACAGGTCGTCGCGGTGACATAGGGGTGACATAGGTTTGACGAACCTGGCGGGTGTCCGACGTCTCACTGCCAGACAATAGGGCCGCGTCCATTCTCCAAAGCGTCCGAACATCCGGCTTGCCTGCTCCTAGCGCTCAGGAGTGGCATTGATACATCCGCGGCTCCGGCCCCAGCCGACCCTGACAGCTCGGCGGAGAGCAGTGCGCGATCCTAACCAGGCGTATTCGCCTTGACGACCTTCTGGCATTCCGGGGTCAGCTCGCTGAAATGCTCCGTCAGACATTGAATGACGCGGCCGCCGCCTGGCTCCACGCCTTTGCAGAACTTTTCGAAGTTCGCCTGGCAAGCCTCACGTTCGGCCGCTGTCTGCGCCTGAGCCGCAAGCATCTGAACGGCTAGGAAAACCACGCTCAAGGCAATTCGCATGACAAACCCCTCCAAAATGGCTAACATTCAATCAAAATACCGTGAAGTGTTGAGGGGGGTCAAATGCTTTTGGTATCGCGCATTGCGCTGGCCGTAACCTTGCTTACGGCGACGGCATTGCTTTCAGCTTGCAACAAGCAAAATGCCTATGTTCCGCCGCCCCCGCCCAAGGTTGACGTGGCGCTGCCGCTCAAGCAGACGGTAACGCCCTATCTCAATGCGACGGGGAACACGGCCGCCGTCAATTCGACGCCATTGGTTGCCCGGGTAGCGGGCTTCATACAGGAAATAGACTACAAGGACGGTGACAGCGTCAAAGCGGGCAGCCGACTGTTCCTTATCGAGCCTGAACCTTACCAGTTGGCACTTGAACAGGCCCAGGCTGGACAGACTTCGGCAGACGCCTCCGTCAAACAGTCCAGTGCCGACCTGAAGCGGCAACAGGAATTGCTCGCGCAGAAGGTAATTTCGGCGTCCACGTTGGACCAGTCTGCCGCTGCCGCTGCGGTCGACGTGGCCAAGCAGCAGCAGAACGCCGTTGACGTCAAGCAGGCCCAGCTCAACCTGAGCTACACCGAAGTCAAGGCACCATTCGACGGCATCGTCACCGCCCGCCAGGTATCGGTCGGCCAGTTCGTTGGCACTGCCAGCACTTCCGACCTCGCAACGATCGTCCAGATGGATCCGATATACATCAATTTCAATGTGAGTGAGCAGGACGTGCAGCGGATCCGGGCTGAAATGGCCAAGCGTGGTCTGACAATGCAGAATCTCAAGAAGATACCGGTGGATGTCGGCCTGCAGACCGAGACTGGATATCCGCACAAAGGAACGCTCGACTATGCAGCGCCGCAGGTATCTTCCTCGACGGGCACGCTACTGGTTCGCGCCGTTTTGGAAAACAAGGACAAAGCGCTGCTGCCCGGTTATTTCGTCCGACTGCGCATCCCGCTCGGCGAGCAGCCGGACATGCTGCTCGTACCGGATCGTGCAATCAGCAGCGACCAGAGCGGCCGCTATGTGCTTGTCGCCGGAAAGGACGACACAGTCGAGCAACGCGGCGTCGAGATTGGCCAACAGGTCGGCGAGTTGCGCGTCATTACCTCCGGCCTGACAGCGGAAGACCGCGTCGTCATATCCGGCTTGCTGACCGCCCTGCCCGGCCAGAAGATCGAACCCACGGTGAAGACCCTCCAGCAAACTCCGGCCAATGGTGCTGGCCAATGATCTCCAAATTCTTCATCGAACGACCCGTTTTGGCGAATGTCATTGCCGTCCTTATCGTCGTCGTTGGCATCGTCTCGCTCTTTGCGTTGCCGGTAGCGCAATATCCCGATGTGGTTCCACCGACCGTTTCGGTAACCACCCGTTATCCGGGCGCCAGCGCACGCACGGTCATCGACACCGTAGCACTGCCGATCGAGCAGCAAGTCAATGGCGTCGAGAACATGCTCTACATGCAGTCCTTCGCTGCCTCGGACGGCAGCTACAACCTGACCGTCACTTTTGCCATCGGTACAGATCTGGACCTGGCCCAGGTGCTTGTTCAGAACCGGGTCTCTGCCGCGATGGCCGGGCTGCCCCAATCAGTGCAGGTGCAGGGCGTCAACGTGCAGAAGAAGTCGACCTCCATCCTCGAGATCGTGACGTTGACTTCGCCTGACGGAAAATATGGCAGCCTCTATCTCAGCAACTACGCGACTATCAGCCTTAAGGACGAAATCTCGCGGTTGCCTGGCGTCGGCAATGTCAGCGTATTCGGCGCTGGTCAATATTCCATGCGGGTCTGGCTCGATCCCGAAAAGATGCTGGCGCGCGGCTTGACCACGCAAGATGTCGTTCAAGCACTTCAACAGCAGAGCGAACAGGTCACAGCAGGTCAGATCGGCGCCCCGCCGGCGCCGGACGACCAGTCCTTCCAATATTCGATCGAAGTGTCTAGCCGCCTTGACGATCCCGACCAGTTCGGGGCCGTTGTGGTCAAGACAGGCTCCAATGGCGATATGACGCGTGTTCGCGATGTCGGGCGGGTTGAACTCGGTGCGCAGACCTACGGACAGTTCTTCAACCTCGACGGTCAGCAGGCCGCCGGCATGGCCATCTTCCTGGCACCCGGCGCGAACGCGCTCGATGTCGCCAAGAGGGTCGCGTCCAGGATGGAAGAACTGGCGCGTGCCTTCCCGCAAGGCATAGTTTACGCGATACCGTTCAACACGACGAATTTCGTCAGCCAGGCGATCAACGAGGTCTACAAGACTCTGTTCGAGGCGGCGGTGCTGGTTTTGATCGTCATTCTCGTCTTCCTGCAGGATTGGCGGGCGATGCTGGTTCCGGCGACGACCGTACCGGTCACCATCATTGGCGCGTTCGCGGCGATGGCGGCGCTCGGCTTCTCAGTCAACCTTTCCACCTTGTTCGCCATCGTGCTCGCCATCGGCATCGTCGTCGATGACGCCATAGTCGTGGTCGAGGGAGCCGCCCACAACATGGAACGTGGCATGTCGAGCCACGACGCCGCCATTGCCGCCATGAAGACATTGTTCGCGCCGATCATCGGCATCACGCTGGTGCTGCTGGCGGTGTTCCTGCCGGCGGCCTTCCTTCCCGGCCTTACGGGCCGGATGTACGCGCAATTCGCGCTGGTGATCGCGGCGACCGCGCTGATCAGCGCCGTCAACGCCGCGACATTGAAGCCAACGCAATGCGCGACATGGCTTAGGCGTCCCGTACCACCGGAACAGCGCAACGTCTTCGCGCGCGGCTTCAATGCGGTCTACCAGCGTGCCGAGAATGCCTACGTCCGGTTGATCGGAGGGATGGTGCATCATAGCGCAGTAACGGGTGTGGTCGCACTCATGATCATCGGCGCGGCCGGCTACGGCATGTCGCGCGTCGCCACCGGTTTCATCCCGATCGAAGACCAGGGTTATCTGCTCGCGGCGGTTCAGCTGCCTGACGGCGCCTCGCTTGGTCGCACCCAGGAAACGCTGCAGCAGGTTTCGAAGATCGCCAAGGCTACACCTGGGGTGGAGACGGTGGTCACCATCGCCGGGCTTTCGGCGCTCGACAACAATTCAACGCTGGCCAACGCAGGCGTCGCTTACATCATTCTCAAGGACTGGGATCTGCGCGGCAAGAGCGAAGACCTGGCTTCGCTCTACGCCACTCTCAACAAGAATCTGTCGGGCATGGCCGACGGCGTTGTGCTGGTGCTTCCTCCGCCACCAATCCAGGGCATCGGCAACGCCGCCGGCTTCACGCTGCAAGTCGAGCTCCGCGACGGCAGTTTCGACCTCTCGAAGCTGCAAGGCTCCGTCAGTGCGATCGTCAACAAGGCCGAGACACAGTCGGGCATCCAGCGCGTCTCGTCATCGTTCCGCGCCAACGTCCCGCAGTACAAGGCCGAGATCGACCGCGACAAGGTGCAGGCCCTCGGCCTGACCACGGACCAGGTATTCCAGACGCTCGCCGGTTATCTCGGCTCCAGCTACGTGAGCCAGTTCAACAAGTTCGGGCGTGTCTTCCAGATCTATGTGCAGGCTGACGCCCAGTTCCGGTTGACGCCGGAGGAAATCGGCCGCCTTACCGTCCGCAACAACAACGGAGATATGATCCCGCTCGGAACCGTGTTGACGATTGAACCCAGCGTCGGTCCATCGCTGATCAGCCTGTACAATCTCTATCCTGCCGCGTCGATCGTAGGCGTGCCCGCTGCAGGCTTTTCGTCAGGTGACTCAATCAAGCTGATGGAGGAGATTGCCGCGGATACCCTTCCGCCCGGTACTGGCTCCGATTGGACTGCGCTGTCTTTCCAAGAGAAGCTCGTTACCAATCAGGTTTACCTGGTGTTCGGAATGGCGCTGCTGCTTGTCTACCTGGTCCTTGCCGGCCAATATGAGAGCTGGCTCGCTCCGATCTCAATCCTGCTCGCCGCGCCGCTCTCTCTGGTGGGCCCGGTCTTGGTGCTGAATGGCCTTGGCATCGACAACAATCTCTATGTCCAGATCGGCCTTATCCTGCTCATAGCGCTGTCAGCCAAGAATGCGATTCTGATCGTCGAGGTCGCACGCGAACTGCGTGCCGCCGGCACGCCTATCGTCGTATCGGCGATCGAAGCCGCACGTGCCCGCTTCCGGCCCATTCTGATGACATCGTTTGCCTTCATCCTCGGCGTGGCGCCGCTGGTGTTCGCCACCGGCGCCGGTGCGAGCGCGCGAAAGTCGATCGGCATCACGGTCTTTTCCGGCATGCTCGCTTCGACCTGCCTGGCCATTCTTTTTGTGCCATCCTTTTTCGTCATCCTGCAACGATTGGAGGAACGGCGCTCCGCACGCGCGAAGAAGAGCGAGGCCACCCCAACGCTCGTCAAGTAACGATACAATCAAAGCAGGATGGCGCGCCGGCATGCCTGTCGTCGCTCGCACTGGATATGCCAGGGACGTCAACCTTCAACGGCCCATGCGAACAGGCTCAGCCGACCCTGACGACAAAATGCTTCGTCACCGGTTCGATGATCTTCCAGGTTCCCTTGAAATCGGCTTCCACCACGAAGGCGTCGCCGGGGCCCACCTCGACCGCTGCGCCGCCATCGGGGGTGATGATGATGCGGCCGGCGATCATGTGCACGAACTCGTAGTCGGTGTAGGTCGCGTGATAGGTGCCCGGCGTCGCCCGCCATGTACCCGAGATCACCTTGCCGTCCTCGGTCGTGTGCTGGACGGCGGTTTGCATGGTCGGCCTGTCTTCTACCACGATCCATCCGGCCAGATCGCCAGCGTCGGCCTTTTCGACTGCGCCGAATTTGAGGATTGTCTCGCGTGTCATGGCTCAGGCTCCGTTTGATTGGCTCAGGCGTCAGTTGCCTGGACGGTCAGATAGCGGATGCCCCTGGCGCCGGCAACCGGCCGGCAACACCCGGCCGACATCACTAAGAAGCTTGCGCCGCATGCGCCTCGAGCATGCGCCGCGCGCTTTCCTCGTCGGTGATCAGGATCGTCGGTGCGATCAGGGTCATAGCGCCAAGCAAGGCTTCGATCTTCTCCTCGCCGCCGGAGGTCAGGATGCGGATCGGCGCCTTGCGCAGACGGTCGACATCCACCGACATCACGTGGCTGTTGACGGGATGGTCGACCAGATCGCCATTGCGGTCGAAGAAATGGAACAGAAGGTCGCCAACGGCGCCACGCGCAAGCAGGGCCTCCCGATCCGCTTCCTTTAGAAAGCCGCCGCGAGAGAAGGTGGTGGCCGAGGCGATGCCGCCGACGCTCAGCAGAACGGCATCGAGCACGTTGGCCATTTCAAAAACCTCCTGCAGGCCGCAGCGCTCGACCAGCGCGATCTTGGTCTCGACGCTGTCGACGACGGCCGGCGTCGGGATCAGATAGCCGTCGCCCTGGAAGATTTGGGCGAAGCGCCAGGCGAACTCGGCCGGGTTGAATCGACGCACGACGCCGACACCGCCGAGCAGCGAAATGACCTTGAAGTCGGTCAGCGACTTGGCGCTGATGAAGGGCAGGCTTGAGAACAGCGTCCTGCCCCAGCCGACGCCGACGCGCATGCCGGACTTCATCGTGTCGGACAGGAAGCTGCCGGTCTTGGCGCTGATCGCCGGGGTTGGGTCGGCATTGGGGGCGGAAAGCGGCGCCACCAGCGCCTGTTGCAGCCCGAAGGTCTTTTCCAGCGCCCGCTCCAGCCGCACGATTTCCGACAATTCGCTCTCGATGCTGATCTTCACCTCGTTGCGCGAGCGGGCGTCCGCCAGCATGCGCACGATGGTGACGCGGCCGACGCCAAGCACGTCGGCGATCTCGTTCTGCGTCATCTGCTCGACGAAATACATCCAGGCGGCGCGAATCCTGAGACGATCCGTCCGGCTTTCGCTGGCGACCTGCTCGGGCGTCTCGCTTCCACCTCGACGATCGTCGGTTTCGCTCTGTCGTCGCCTGCCCAAATTCGTCCCTCCCCCACGGCGATGGACGAGCGCGCCGTCGCCGATTCTGCATGCTGGTCTAGTATCGCCTATTGATCTACCAATCGATAGGAACAATCTAGAAGTGGCGGCTGCCTTCTGTTGGCGGCCATCCGCAGCAATTCGAGGCGATTGGCAATGCTCCGACAAATCTCCGAAGATGTCCGCGTCAATCTGAAAGACCGGTTGCGGGAAGTCCGTGAAATCATTCGCCAAAGCCGCCATGACGGCAGCGGCGACGCCAGTGTCGTGCGCGAAGCAACCAGCCATCTGCCGCCATTTCCAGGCAAAGGCATCGAAGGCCTGCTCAGCCATGCCGCAAGTGCCTTCGACGAAGCGCTATCGATCGCCGAATCCTTTGTCCCGCATGAGCGCCCGATCAAGGTCGACGGCACCACCGTAAAAGGCCTCGCCACCTATTTCCCGACCGGGAACGAAAATCGCCAGTTGAGCGCGGAGCGCCTGTTCCGGCGCGACATGTACTATCTGACCAAGGCGGTGCTGGCCGGCCTGAACATCGACAATGCCCGCATCCACGAAGCCGATTTTGCCGCCGTCCATGCCACGATGCGCAAGCGGCATGGCGATCTGCTGGCCGCCTTGGTCGCGCCAGGTGCTGGGCTTCCGGCGATCGCGGCCACCTGTTCGGCGCTGCTGGTCGAGTGTCTCAACCAGCGCCCCGTCCACTTTGCCGAAACGCCGGAAACGCCGGCGATCGGTGACCGGACGCTCGACATCAACTGCCTGGCGCCGCTCGTTCTGGCCTGTGGCCTGGCAACCACCGGCAGGGACAGTTCGCCTGAGCCGGATATGTTGGAGATTGCAATCCTGGCAGCCGATATCCGCCACGACCGCATTGTGCAGGCCTGCGCCAAGGCGAGCCCGGTCGACCAACTGACACCCGTCTTCGCCACCTTGCTTGCCCATTTGCCGTAACGGCCCAGAACTCGGCTAGGCGGCACCTTCGGCCGCCATGGCCATGATCGCCTTCTTGGCACGCTGGATCGAGGCTGGGCTCATCGAGAGCTCGGTCAGCCCCATTTTGATGAATGTTGCAATGAGATCGGGCCGGCCGGCCGCTTCGCCGCACATGCCGACCATGATGCCGGCGGCGACGCCGGCTTTGGCCGTCATTTCGATCGCCGACATGACGGCCGGATTGGTGACATCGTTGAGCTTGGCCACTGTCGGGTTCAGCCGGTCGGCGGCCATGATGTACTGGGTCAGGTCATTGGTGCCGATCGAGAAGAACGCTACCTCCTTGGCCAGCGCCGGGGCAATCAGCACGGCGGCCGGGGTCTCGATCATCACGCCGAGATCAAACGCCGCATGCGGCACGCTTTCGGCTTTCAGCTCGGCCGCGCATTCCGCGACCAGAACCCGCGTCCGCCTGACCTCGCCAATGTCGGCCACCATCGGCAGCATCACCTTGACGTTGCCATGCACGGCCGCCCGCAGCAGCGCCCTGAGTTGGCGCTTGAAGATGTCGGGCCGGTCGAGGCACATGCGGATGCCGCGCCAGCCCAGAAAGGGGTTTTCCTCGTCGGGAAATTCGATGCCGGCGATCGGCTTGTCGCCGCCGATGTCGAGCGTGCGCACGATGACCGGGTACGGTGCAAAGGCCTTGGCCAGCGCCGCATAGGTCTCGGCCTGCATGTCTTCCGAGGGAAGGTGCATATGGCGCATGAACAGGAGCTCGGTGCGGAACAGGCCGACGCCCATCGCGCCGGCCTCCTGCGCTGCCTCGATTTCCTCCAGCGAGCCGATATTGGCGGCGACCTCGATCACCTTGCCATCGGCCAGCTTCGGCGTCACCGTCTTGAAGATGGTCAGCCCGGCGCGTTCCTGCGCCGCCGCTTCGACACGGCCGGCGAATTCGGCGCGGGTCGCCGCGTCGGGATCGACGATCACGCGGCCGCTGTTGCCATCGAGGGCCACTTCGCGCGCGCTGCGCAAGGCATTGATCTGGTCGCCGAGGCCCAGCACCGCTGGAATGCCGTGCGAGCGGGCGATGATGGCGATGTGCGAGGTGGCGCCGCCATGGCCGCACACCACCCCGCCGATGCGCTTCAGCGGCGCGCGCGCCAGGTCCCAGGCGCCAATGTCGTCGGCGATGAGGATGGCGCCTTCGGCGATGTTTTCGAGGCTGATGTCGTCCTGCCCGAGCAGCACGAGGCAGATCTGCCGCCCGACCGCATGGACGTCATCCGCCCGCGCGTTGAGATAGTGATCATCGACCGCGCTGAAATCGGCGGCGATGGTGGAGGCGGCGGTGATGACGGCTGAAACCGCATCGTTGCCGCCCTTGATCAGGCCCTCCGCCTCACCGGTCAGGCTGTCGTCGGCAGCGATGTCCCTGAGCGCGGCGATGATGCCACGGTCTCCAGCTGACAGACTGTCCTGCGCCAGTGCCCGATCCATGCGCGCCTGGACGGCAGCGACGGCGGCGCGGAACCTGTCGATCTCGCTGGCGACCTCCTCGACCTGCAACCTGCGGCCTTGTCCGGCGATATCAGGCGGGAAATGCGCGAAGGCCGGCCCGATGGCAAAACCTTCGCTTGCGGCCACGCCGCGCAAGCCGGTGGTTGCGGCCGAAACTGCAGGCACAGAGTCCAACGCGGCAGCGGCGTCCTGACCCGCATTGCCGGTCGGCTGTGAATCCTCGTCGTCAAGGCCCGCCTTGGGGTTTTCGAGATAGCCGATCAGCGCCTCGATGGCCTCGATGGCGTCGGCGCCGTTCGCCCGCACGGTGACTTCCTGGTTTTCCTTGACCGCCAGCAGCATCAGCTTGACCGAGCTCTTGGCGCTGACCGCCTTGCCGTCCTTGACCAGTTCGACGTCGGATTCGAAACCCTTGGCGAGCTTGACGAACCGCGTCGCGGGACGGGCGTGCAAACCTTCATGCACTCTGACGATGGTCGAGCGTTCCATGGCAAATACTCTGGTCCTGGGCACCACCGCCAACATCGGCGGCAACGCAAATACTGTCAGGCGGCGATGGTGATGATCGCGCCGGTCGTGAGCGCAGCCACGAGCGCTTGCGCATCGACCTGCGAGGCGCAGATCTCGCCCGGCCGCTCGGCCTCGGCAGCGCCGTTGAACGAGATGACGACATGGCCCATTTCCAGCACCTTGCTCCAGGCGCTGGAACCGACCGCGGTAATGGTCGCGGCAACCGGGCCAAGGGTGATCGACGCGCCCTTTTGCGGCGCGCCGTCGCTGGGTCCGTGCTCCGTCTTGTGGAGCACGGAAACCTCGGCAAGCTCCGGCGGCGAGCCATCCGCAAACAGGATGACCACGCCCCCTTCGGCAAGATCCGCCACTTCGGGTCCGATGGCAGTGACCCGTGTTCTCAACAGAACCGTCATATGGCGAACCTCATTTCCTAACTTCTCTAAGAGCGATTCACTGTTTCACGAAAACGGCGAACCGCTCTATCCCTTTGTTTGGCGGAATTCCGGACGGAAGACCGTCTCACACTTTTCCTGGAACTGTTTCAGAACACGATCAGGCTGACGATCCAGGCGATCAGCACCGAGACCGGGCCCATGATCTGGCGGCTGATGAGCACCGCCGGAACACCGATCTCGATCGTCTTCGGTTTGGCCTCACCGAGCGCCAGGCCGACAGGAACGAAGTCGCAGCCCACCTGGGTATTGTAGGCAAACAGCGCCGGCAGTGCCATTGCCGGCGAAATCGTGCCGTTGGCGATCTGCGGACCGATGATGGCAACGCCGATGACCTGTGCGATGACCGCGCCTGGCCCGAGGATGGGCGACAGGAACGGCAGGCCGCAGATCGCCGAGATGATCAGCAGGCCGACAATGTTGTTGGCCAGCGGACCCATCGGCTGCGCCAGCACATCGCCGATGCCGGTGTAGAGGATCAGACCGATGAGCATGGTCACGAAGGCCATGAACGGCAGCACGTTGCGCACAACCTGGTCGATGGTACGGCGGCCGGCATTGAAGAAGATGCCGACGACACGGCCCATGACGCGGCCGATCGAGCTGATCAGGCCGATCACGCCGCCCTCGCTCGGCAGCGGTTGCGGCGCCGCCGCCGCGTTGTTATTGCCTGGATTCATCGATCCTGCTCCCCCTGCAGTGGTGACCGCTTCGGATCCGTCCGCCATCGTGATGTTGGCCGGCTTCACGCCCGAAACGTAGATGTCCTCGGTGATGAACTGGGCAAGCGGCCCAGACTGGCCGACCGGCGTCAGATTGACGGTCGGGATACGCTTGCGCGGATAGACGCCGCACCGTGCGGTGCCACCGCAATCGACGACGACAACCGCCATCTCGCTTTCGATCGGCGGCGCCTTGAAGCCGTCGACGGCTTCGGCGCCGGTCATATCGGCAATGAGCTGCGCCACCGGATGAATGCCGCCACCGGTGACGGAAACAACCTTGCTGCGCTGTTCGGTCGGCTCGATCACCAGCGGACCGCCCCAACCGGTTTTGCCCCGGGAGATTTGTACGGCTTTGTATGTCTTGGCCATGATGTCCTCCCCGCCCTTACAGCTCGACGCCCTGGCGGCGCGCCATGATGGCGGTGATGCGTTCGGTCAGCATGCCCTTGAGCAGGATGACGACGAGGCCGACGATGGCATACCAGATCGCCACCTTGACGTGATAGCCGGCGACGACGGCGCCCTTCTTCTCCAGTTCCAGCAGCGCGACGAGAATGCCACCCCAGACGAAATACTCGCCGGGATTGATGTGCGGGAACAGGCCGAGCGGCGGGTGCACATAGGACACGGCCGCGTCATAGAAGGCCGGCTTGTGCTTCTCTTCCAGGAACGATCCGAACGTATAGGCCATCGGATTGGTGAGGAAGAACACCGCCAGCAGCGGCAGCAGCGTGTAGCGGGTCAGCGCGATCCTGCCGGCGCCGCGCGCCAGGCCGTGCACGCGCTCTTCGCCGACCAGTTCGGTGACCGCGTAGAAGGCCGTCATCAGCACCACCAGGGTCGGAATGATGCCGGTGACGAAGCCAGCGAAGACCTCGCCGCCCTTCTGGAAGATACCGATGAAATACTTGCCGATGGCGGTCAGCCAGCCGAGCTGCTCTTCCTGCTGGACTTCCTTCAGCTTTTCCTTGAACTGATCGACGGTGATCGGTCCGCTGTCCGCCTGTGCGAGGACAACGAGATGGTCGGAGGCATGCTCTACCGCGAGCTTGCCATGCAATGCAGCATCCGAGACCATGGCACCTGCGACATGCAGATTGTGCACGGCCATGTCGGCATGCTGCGCCAACAACGAAAATACAGACATTTCTCCTCCTTATGCCGCCCGCCGGTTGATCCCAGTCGGTGCGCGGCGTCCTCTCTCTAAGCCCTTGCTACGTTCAAACCGGACAGGCCCGGCTTCTTCCCCGGCTCCGACCGTGTCTTGTCGATCTGTTCGATCGCCCGCTTCACGGCCTCGGCCACACCGGGTTCCCCCTCCCCCATGATTGCAGGGTTGGACCGGACTCGATCGAGGGGAACGCCCTCGAATTCTTCATGTCTCTTGAACTTGGTGAACACGGAACGGCCGCTCATCACCATCAGGCGGCGCACGACCAGGTCAGGCGTCACCACGACCAGCGCGATGGTGCCCTTGGCCAATCGACCGCGAAAATTGCCGGCTCCGACGAAGCCATCCTTGTACTGGTCGGTGACGCCCCTGAAGACATCCGAATAGTGCCGCATTTGCAGCCAAACGCCGACCGACTGCAGCGCCCAGACAATGACCAGCAGAAGCAGTCCCCACTGCCAAATCGCCATTCGGTTCTCCTCCCGAAGCCTGTGTTGAGCCGCACCTTGGACCGACGCGTGACAACAGCAAAGTGAGAACATTTGTTTCCGCGAATGTCAATATGTATGATATTGGACGTGACCTCGGTCATCCACAGGCCGTCAACCGATTTCGGCGGCGGCGTCGTTGTGCTAGCCTGGCTGGGAACAGGATATGAGAAACATGGATCTGCCCTTCAGGGACGAATTGGCGCTGATGCCCGACCTTCGCCACCGGTTGCGGCAGTTGCGCTGGTTCCGCGCCACCTTCCGCGGCAGCGCCAAGGTGGTGTCGGACACGTTCGGCGTGCGCTTTGAAATCGATGAAGCGAAGCTCACCAGGGCCTTTCTCGACTGGGTCGAGGTCATGGAGGCGCAGAAAGGCTTCGCCGCGGTCGACCGCGCCGACTTCATCGTCTTTGCCGCCGGCCTCGTTCTGCGCGAACTGATCAGGCAGGCGCCGGCAAGGGATATCTCCGGCCTCAGCCAGTTGATTGAAACGGATTCGAATGCCGGCACGCTGGAAATCATCCGTTTCTGGCCGGAAGGGTTCCTCTACACCAACTACTGCGTCTCGGTGATCTCGGCGATCCACGAGCAGGAATTCGGCAGTGCGCCAAGCATCGACAAATGCGCCGATGACCTGCGCACATGGTGGTCCTATCGCGAGAACGTGACCGAGATGCCGGCCTACGCAGTGGCTTTCCTCGACCGCTTTCTCGGCGCCGAACCGAACTGGATCACGCCCGATCGCGCGCAGTCCCGGCAGGCCATGCAACGGGCACTCGGATCCGCGCGTGCCAGCGATGCCATCCGCCGGCTTTGATTGACCACCGGTTTCGCGCCTCCAGGCTGGGCGACTGTCAAAGCCCCGCCCTTGAACATCTGACTTTTTGCCGATAGCGATGTGCGATATCGACTCGGGAGAAAAGCGCGTGGCGCGATCAAGGCCTATCATTTTCGATTGCGACGGCGTTCTTGTCGACAGCGAGCCTCTGGCCGCCCGCGCCTATGAACGCGTCTATGACAAGCATGGCATGCCTGGGGTTCACGGCGGTATCATCGCCCAATGCATCGGCATGAAACAGTCCGACATCATCGCCAAGATCAGGGATTTGACCGGTCACCAGTTTCCGGCGGCGGCGGACGGCGACATCTGGGCCGAGACCAAGATCCTGTTTTCGCAGGAGTTGAAGCCGACCCCCGGCATCACAGCGTTTCTGGAGACGCTTGCCGGCGACCGCTGTGTCGCCTCGTCATCCTCCGTCGATCGCATAAACCACAGCCTGGCTGTCACCGGACTGGCGCGGTTCTTCGGCGATGCGATCTACAGTTCCTCGATGGTCAAACGCGGCAAGCCCGCGCCGGACATCTTCCTGTTCGCCGCGGACAAGATGGGCGCCAAGCCGGCAGACTGCATCGTCATCGAGGATTCGCCCTTCGGGATAGAGGGCGCGGTCGCCGCCGGCATGACGGCGATCGGCTACACCGGTGGCGGCCATACCTATGCGGAGCACGGCGCGCGACTGACAGCGGCCGGTGCCAATTTCATCTGCAGCGATTGGCAAGAAGTTAGCCGGCAACTGGCCGGGCTCGGGGTGCCGGCCTAATCTATCAGCGAACAGGCAGTCCGAGGCGAACCCATTCGCTGGGCGGGATCGCCGGTCCGACGCGGAAGGTGAAGGACAAGACCCTCGTCGCATCGGTGTCGACCTGGCACCGGAAGCCCAGATGGTACCATTTCGTCGTTGCGCGGAAAGCGACATCCGGGGCGTCGAGGACATTGCCCACCTTCAGCGGAACACTTGGGATCAGGTCGGGGAAATAAGAGGCATCCACCAGTTGCTGCTGCAACGCGCTGGCGCAAAGTTGGGCAATACGCTTCTCGCGAGGCACCCCGCCCATCGCGCTTGTAGCCAGCGCATCGCCGGTAGCGCCCTGCGAGTAGAGCCTGTGAACCCCCGGAAGGCCCGAATAAGCCCGCGAAGCACTAGCAGCGGTATCCGTGGAATTTGGCCTCCCGGCGCTCTCGCTTCGGGACTTGGAGACCTTCGCAGGGCCGGGCTTCGGCGCATTTGCGGGTTTGGGCTTCGGCGCTTCGGTTGACGTGGGAAGCTCGATCTCACCGTCGCCGTCGGCAGCCAAAGGCGGTGGCGCCGCTTCTGTCTGCTTGTCGGGTTCGTTCGCTCCCGCCTCTTCCTTGTCCGCCTGCTGTTTATCCATCTCCTGGGTTGGAGCTGCCTGTTTCTCCTGTTCGGGCTCGGCGTCCTTCGCAGCGTCTACCGGCTTCTCGTCGACTTTGGTTGAATCTGGCCGCCCCTCGGCGACCGCCGGGGTGGTGGATCGGCTCTCTGCAGGCTTCGGCACGACAGGCGGCTTCGAATCGTCCTCCTTGGCCGGCGAAGGCGAGGTGTCTTGAGCGCTGGCCCCATCCAGGGATTTCCTGGGACCGGTGTCCTTGTCGCCAAACTGGAAAACCGGCTTCAGGACCTCGACTTTCGAGGGCTTTTCCGGCGCAGGTGGTTTTTCCACTTTCGGTTCCGGCGGTTTTTCAACCTTCGGTTCCGGTGGCTTCGGAGGCGGCACCGGAGCAGGTTTCGGTTTTGGTTGCTCGGGCGGAGGCACGAGCGCGACATTGACCGCCTGCTCCTCCTGCGGCTGTTGGGGAGGCCTAGGCACGTTGTAGACCACGAGCGCTGCGACGAGCGCGTGCAGGATCAGCGATGCGGGCAAGGCCCACAACAAATTCCGGCGCCGGTCTCGTGTCTCGTCCTTCATTCCTTCCGATGTGGAATGAAAAAGCGGCGGCTTCAAGCACTGCCACTGTATTGGCGCCGTTTAGCCCCTGACAGCTTGTCGATTTGGATCACCACACCCAGGGCAGCCCGGCCAAGGCGCTGGGGCGGCTCAATGAGCGGCTACCCACGATCCGATCCATCAAGACCGGAGATCAGCCAGTTCGCCGCCGCCAGGATGGGTGCCGATCCGGCCGACTGCATCGTCATCGAGGATTCGTCCTTCGGCAGCCAGGGCGCGGTTGCCGCCGGCCTGACGGCGGCTGGTGCCGATTTCGTCTGCGCGGACTGGCAAGAAATGGCCGGCAATTGTCCTTTTGGCGTACCGGCCTAATTTAGCGGATACTTAGTGAATCCACGGCTGGCCCATTCGCCAGGCGGGACTAATGACCCCACACGGAAGTTGAAAGATAGGACCCTCGTCGCATCGGCGTCGACTTCACATCGGAAGTTTAGATCGTACCAAGTGCTTCTGGTGCTGAAGGCCGCTTGAGTAGGGTTGAGAACATTACCTTTGTCCAGCGTAATGGTTGGCACCCATTTGACCGAATAGTCGGCACTTTGCAGTTCCTGGCTCAGAACATTGCCGCAGGGTTGCCACGCGCTGACCGCGCGACACATTCTCCATGGAGCTTGTGGCGAAGGCATTGCCGGTTGCCCCCTGCGAGTAAAGCTTTCTGACGCCCGGAAGGCCGGAATAGATTGGCGATCCTGCAACATCGTTGTTGGTGGGATTTGACCTTCCAGCATTCCCGATCGGCGCTTTGAAGGCTCTTGCGGGTTTGAACGTCAAGGTCTTGGCAGGTTTGGGCTTTGCCCTTCCAGTTGAGGCTGGAGGCGCTGGCTTGCCACCAGTCTCAGCCGCCAATGGCTTTGGCGTCACAACCGCTTGCTTTTCGGCGGGTTGCGGTGCGAGCTTCTGTTTGTCCGGCTGCTGTCTGTCAGCGTCCTCGGTCGCCTGCTTCTCCTCGTTTTGCGCAGGTTTGGCGTCCGGCGCGGCGGCCTCCTGTGTTTCCTCGCCTTGCGCGGGCTTTTCGTCCGGCGCAACGGTGGCCGGCTTCTCGTCAGGCTTGCTGGGCTCTGCCTTCTGCTGTGGCGTTGCAGCCGGGGCGGGCTGTGTCGGCGCGGGTGTCGGTGTTATAGGCGGCTTCGCCGCCTCATCCTTGGCCGGTGATGGCGTGTTGGGTTTAGCGCTGCTTCCGTCGAGCGATTTCTCCGGTCCCGTATCTTTCTGGCCGTACTGGAAAACGCGCTTCAGAACATGCTCGTCTGGCGGTTTCGGGGGCTCCGGAGGCGGCTTTTGTTCAGGCGGCTTTTCAGCCTTCTTTTCAGGTGTCGGCTCCGGTGGCTTTGGAGCAGGTTTCTGCTTAGGCTTCTCGGGCGGCGGCACAATCGCGACATTGACGGGCTGTTCCTGCTGATCCGGCTGCTGCTCGGATCTCGGCACGCCAAAGAACAAGAACGCTGCGATCAAGGCATGCAGGATCAGCGATGCCGCCAAGGCCCATCGCCAACTGCGAAACCACTCTCGTATCTTGCCGTTCATTGCGCCCGATGTGGAATGAAAAAGCGGCGGCTTCAAGCACAGGCACTGTATTGGCGCAATTTAGCCGCTGACAGGTTGGTGATTTCGATACCCGGCGCAGCAGCTGGCGGCGAGACCGGTGCGGCCTTTTCCCAAACCCGCCGAGCAGGTCGAGCATCATCATGATGCCGCCCCCGTCGCCGGGATGAGCCATCCGGATCGTATCCGCAGACGCGCCTGCGCGCCGCGCTCCAGCATCACCGGATCGGGCTGTTCGAAATGCAAGGTGAGGTCGGGGCTGGCGGAAGGCGCAAATTCGATGCGCGCCGAGCCACCTTGGTAGATCACCCGCTTGACGAGGCCATCGAAGCCGGGACCGTCCGGCACCACCTCGAGATCGGCTGCCCGACAGCAGATCTTTGCGCCGACGCGCGGCCGCTCGCCGGTCCGGCAGCGAACGACCAGCTCGGTGCCGAGAACCCTGACCTTGCAGTGCCCGGCCTGCTCTGGGCTCAGCACATCGGCGGGAAGCAAAATACCTTGCGAAATGAAGGACGCCACCATTTCATTTGCCGGCTCATGATAGAGTTGGCGCGGCGTCGCCAGCTGCGCCAGGCGCCCATGATCCATCACCGCGATGCGGTCGGCCAGCGCCATCGCTTCGGCCTGGTCATGGGTGATGTAGACGATGGTGGTGCCCGTGCGCTTGTGAAAGGCGGCGAACTCATCCTCCATCGAGGCTCTCAGATGCACATCCAGATTGGCGAGCGGCTCGTCGAACAGCACCAGCGACGGCGCGGCGACAAGGCAGCGCGCCAGCGCCACGCGCTGACGCTGGCCACCGGAGAGATTGGCCGGCCTGCGTTCGCCCAGCCCCTGCAGATTGACCAAAGCAAGCGCGTCCTCGACCTTCTGGCGCGCAGCCGCTCTGTCGAGCTTTGCCACCTTGAGCGAATAGCCGATGTTCTCGGCGACCGTCATATGCGGCCACAGCGCATAGTTCTGGAAGACGATGCCGACGCGCCGCTTTTCCGGCGCAACGCTGCCGCCCTTGCCCGACATGACCTTATTGCCGATGCGGATCTCGCCTGACGTCACCTTCTCGAACCCGGCGACGAGGCGCAGCAACGTCGTCTTGCCGCAGCCGGAGGGGCCGAGCACGGCCAGGAATTCGCCGTCGCCGACATCGATCGATACATCCTTGACCGCGTCGAAGTCGGCAAAACTCTTGGTCACATGGTCCAGGGTCAATCGCGCCATGGCAGCACTCCGCCTGGAAGGTGTGGGGCAAGCAGATTGGTCGCCAGCATCAGCACGAAGGTGACCGCCACGGTGATTACGGACATCGCCGCCGAGTAGTTGGAATCGCCGCCCTGCTCGAAGGAAAACATCACCACGCCGATCGTCTCCGAGCCCGACGACCAGAGCAGCGCCGAAACAGTGAGCTCGCTGAGCGCCGTCATGAAGATCAGCAGGCCGCCGGCGATCGCCGCCGGCGCCACCAGTGGAAAGATGATCGTGCGCATGCGCAGGAACAGTCCGGCGCCGGCCACTTGGGCCGCTTCCTCCAGCGCCCGGTCGATCTGGTGATAGCCGCTGATGGTCGGCCGCAGCGCCAGCACCAGGAAACGGGCGAGGTAGGCATAGAGGACGATCCAGACGGTGTTGTAGAGCTGGATACCGGTGAGCGGGATCGGCCGCAGGAACAGGAGCAGCGAGGCGATCGCCAGTACCACGCCGGGCAAGGCATAGGGCAGTTCGACCGACAGGTTGAGCAGTCGCACCCAGCGCTGCTTGCCCCAGGCAATGAGATAGCCGATCGGCACGGCGACGAGAACCGCGAAGAAGGCCGCCGCGATCGACAGCCAGAAGCTGTTGAAGAAGGCGCGGCTGGCCGCGTCATGCTCGAACAGCACGAAGCGATAATTGTCGAGCGTTGCCGTCCTGGCAGTGAGAGCAATGCCGTAGCCCGGCACCAGCGACGTCAGCACCAGCCCGAACAATGGCAGGAACAGCACCGCCACGATCAGCAGCCACATGCCGGCCTGGACGGCAGGTCGCCAGCGGCCGAGTTCGTAGGGCTCGGCCGGCAGCGACGTCGAGCTGATGCGATAATCGCGGCGGCGGCTCACGACCTCCTGCGCAAGAATGCCAGCCATGGCGATGATGCCGATCAACACTGACAGGAACGCGGTTTCGCCGAGCACCGCAGGGCCGCCGCCGGCCAGCCGCTGATAGATCAGCGTCGGCAGCACGAGATAATTGGCGGGAATGCCGAGAAAGGCAGGGATACCGAAATTGCCGACACAGGACACGAAGGCAAGTGCGGCGGCCGCCATGATCGACGGCGTCATCAAAGGCAACACGACGGTGACCAGCACGGTGAACCAGCCGGCGCCGCCGGCTCGCGCCGCCTCGACCAGCTCGCGCGGCAGTTTGCGCAGGCCGGCGCGCACCAGCAGGAAGACCAGCGGGCCGTATTGCACGCCGAGCAGCAGGATGATGCCCGAGGTGGAATAGAGCGGATTTCTGGTGCCGAGCGGCGGTGCCGCGCCAAACAGCTTGAGGAAGGGACTTGCCGGACCGAACAGTTGCAGCCAGGCCAACGCAGTCACCTGCGGCGCGATCATCAATGGCATGACGTAGCAGAGCACCAGCGCACTGCGGCCGCGTATGTCGGTCAGCGTGATGAGGAGAGCCACGAGCGTCCCCGATAGCACTGCAAGCAAGGTGCCGCCAATGCCGACGACCAGCGTGTGCCAGGTCGCGATCCAGGTCGCCGGGCTTTTCAATCCGGCCTCTATCGCCATGCCGGACAAGGTGCCGCCGGGTGCCACGATCTCCTTGAAGAGACGCAGCACCGGCAGCAAGGAAAGCAGGGCGATGACGACGGCCACCATCGCCGTCAGGGCCATTTCCTGGCCCCGGCGTTCCCTGATCCGTGTCGACATGATTGCGTTTCCTGGGATCGGTCGGCGGTCCGGGATGCCGCTTAAAGGGCATCCCGCCGCGATTGTCGGGCTCAGCCGCCGAACAGTTCCGAGAACTTCGCCTTGTCGGCGTCGGTGGTGGCCACGATGGCCTTGGTGTCGAACGGCATCACCTTGACCTTGACGCCTTCCGGCATCCATTCGGGGCGGCCGACCGAGGCGCGCGCCGGCAGATAGCCCATGGACAGCGCTAGCTTCTGGCCTTCATCGGAAAGAATGAAGTCGACGAACTTCTTGGCGCCGTCAACATTCTTGGCCGTCTTCATGATCGCGACCGGTTCGGTCACCGCCGGCACGCCTTCGCTAGGGAACACGAATTCGACCGGCGAACCCTTCTTCTTGGCGTTCATCGCCATGAAGTCGACCAGGATGCCATAGGGCTTCTCGCCGCTGGCCACCGACTTCAGCACGGCGCCATTCCCGCGCACGCTGACGGTGTTGTTGGACTTCAGCTTCTGGAAGAAATCCCAGCCATAATTGGTGTCGCCGACGAAGCCGGAGAGCAGGTAGGCGGCCGCACCCGAATAGAGCGGGCTCGGCATGACCAGGCCGTCGGCATAGGCCGGCTTGGCCAGATCGGCCCAATGCGCAGGCTTTTCAGCCGCCGCGGTGTTGTAGACGATGCCGGTGGTGATCAGCTTGCTGCCGAAATAGGTCTTGCCGGCGTCATAGGCATCTGCCTCGATGCCGTCCAGCTTTGCCTCGGGATAGGGCAGCAGCCGGTCGTCCTTCTTCAACAGCTCCATGCTGACCGCGTCGGCAATCAAAAGCACGTCGGGCTGCGGGCTGCCAGCGGCGAATTCGGCTGCCATCTTGGTCAGGATGTCACTCGTTCCCGAACGATAGATAGTCACGTCGATACCGGGCTGCGCCTTCTTGAAGGCATCCACGGTCTTGGCCGCATCGGCTTCCGGTTGGGATGTGTAGAGCGTCAACGTTTCAGCACCGGCCACGCCGGCAAACAAAGTTGCCGCGAGTGCAAGCTGGCTGGCCAGCAGCTTGATGAATAGCGTCTTCATGAGACCTCCTGTCTGTCTGTGCATGAGCGGTCCGGCGCCTTGACCGGTTCCCGTCTCCCCTCCCTGCACGGCGCATATGACTGGTGGATGACAGCGCGCATGCCCGGTCCGATCAGGCAACGGCTTCGCGCGGAATGCTCTCACAGCACAACAACACCTGCCCGCGGAACCAGTGTTCCACGTGCCTCATGGCTGCACCTGGACCTGCGATCCTTCGGGGCACCCGAGGGCTTTGGTGAGCCGGCGGGCCCTAGACCAGCATGCCCATCGGGTTTTCGATCAGGCGTTTGAAAGCAACCAGCAATTCGGCCCCCAGCGCACCATCGACGGCGCGATGGTCGGTCGACAGCGTCACCGACATCACGGTGGCTATCTTGATCTCGCCGTTCTTGACCACCGCCCGCTCTTCACCGGCGCCGACCGCCAGGATCGTCGCATGCGGCGGGTTGATCACCGCGGCAAAGTCCTTGATGCCGAACATGCCGAGGTTGGACACCGCCGTGGTGCCGCCCTGATACTCTTCCGGCTTCAGCTTGCGGCTGCGCGCCCGGCTGGCCAGGTCCTTCATCTCGGTGGAGATGGTCGACAGCGTCTTTTCGTCCGCCTTGCGGATGATCGGCGTGATCAGACCACCGGGGATCGACACCGCAACGCCGACATCAGCATGCTTGTGCTTGACCATGGCGCTTTCGGTCCACGATGCATTGGCATCCGGCACCGCCTTCAGCGCCAGCGCCATTGCCTTGATCACCATGTCGTTGACCGACAGCTTGTAGGCCGGCACGTCACCCTTTTCAGTCTTCTTGACTGGGGCTGCCGCATTGATCTGCGTGCGCAATGCCAAGAGCGCATCGAGTTCGCAGTCGAGTGTCAGGTAGAAATGCGGGATGGTCGTCTTGGCCTCGACTAGGCGGCGCGCGATGGTCTTGCGCATATTGTCGTGCGGGACGAGTTCGTAGGAGCCTTGCTCGAACAGACGCAGCACGTCCCCCTCCCCCTTGAGGGGAGGGTGGCCGGCCAAAGGCCGGTCGGGTGGGGTCATCTCGGCGGTGCTCGGCGCCAGGGCGGTGTCTTCTGCGGCGCCCTCCTCCGTCCGCTTCGCGGACACCCCCCCCTCGATGGGAGAGGAAAGCGCTGCGTCGATATCGGCCTTCACCACGCGACCGTGCGGGCCGGTGCCTGATATTGCTGAAAGGTTGAGGCCAGCTTCACGGGCAAGACGACGAGCCAAGGGTGTTGCACGCGCGACCGATGCCGATTGGCCAATCTCCCCCCTTGAGGGGGAGATGCCCGGCAGGGCAGAGGGGCGCGCGACGGACTGAGATGCAGGTGGGACAGCGCCCCCCTCTGTCGACTTCGTCGACATCTCCCCCACGAGGGGGGAGATTGGCGCCTTGTCCTGCTTCGTAGCAGCCCCGTAAATTTCATCGTCGGCATAGATCCAGGCGACAGCCACGCCGACAGGAATGTCGATCCCCTCCTTCCCGGTGACGTCACGCAGCACGCCGCTGGCCGGCGCATCGATCTCCATCGCCGCCTTGTCGGTCTCGATCTCGAACAGCACATCGCCCTTCTTGACGCTGGCGCCTTCCTCGGCGAACCAGCGCGAGATCTGTCCGGTCGCCATGTCCATGTCGACCTTGGGAAGAATGACTTCGGTCGGCATCGATCAGCGAACCCCTTTCACGAGGTCGCGCGCAGCCGCGATGATGTCAGGAACTTGCGGCACGACAGCCTTTTCCAGCTCCGGATTGTAGGGGATCGGCGTCTCGGCGCCGCCCAGCCGCACGATCGGCGCATCGAGGTAATCGAACGCCTCGCTCTCGGCGATCATCGCGCTGACCTCGGCGCCGATGCCCAGCGTCTTGACCGCTTCGTAGACGCACATCAACCGCGATGTCTTCTTGACGCTGTCGATGACGGTCTGCTTGTCCATCGGCCGGATGGTCCGGAGATCGATGACTTCGATGTCGATGCCTTCGGCTTCCAGCGCCGCCGCGGCGTCGAGCGCCTTGTGCACCATGATCGAGGTGGCGACGATGGTCAGGTCGCGGCCCTCGCGACGGATGTCGGCCTTGCCGATCGGCACCGTGTAGTAGCCTTCGGGCACCGGGCCCTTCATCTTGTAGAGCAGCTTGTGCTCGAAGATCATCACCGGGTCGGGATCGGCGACTGCGGCCAGCAGCATGCCCTTGGCATCGTATGGTGTCGCCGGCTGGATGACCTTGAGGCCCGGCACATGGCCGAGCCAGGCCTCGAGGCTCTGGCTGTGCTGGGCCGCGGCACCTGTGCCGGAGCCGGCGGGAAAGCGCATCACCACCGGAACCGAAACCTCGCCGCCGAGCATGAAGCGCATCTTGGCGGCCTGGTTGACGATCTGCTCCATGGCGAGCGTGGCGAAATCGGAAAACTGGAACTCGAAGATCGGCCGCATGCCGGTGAGGGCGGCGCCCACCGCCATGCCCGCGCCACCCAGTTCCGAAATCGGCGTGTCGATCACCCGCTCGCTGCCAAACCGATCGACCAGATCGCCAGTCACCTGGAAGGCGCCCCCATAGACGCCGATATCCTCGCCCATCAGGAAGACGCATTCGTCCATGTCCATGGCGATCGCCATGGCTTCCTGGATCGCCTGGGCGTAGCTCAGTTCACGCACCATCGCGTCCATCACGCCTGCTCCGTATAGACATAATTGCCGGTGTCGCGCACATCCGGCGACGGGCTCGCCTTGGCGAACTCGATGCCGTCGGCGATCTCCTGTGCCACCGCGCCGCGAATGGCCTCGATGCCCTTGTCGTCGATGAAGCCGAATTCGCGCAGCTCGCTTTCGAACAGGGTGATCGGATCGCGGTTCGACATCCAGTCCTCGATCTCCTCCTTGCTACGATAGCGGTTGCGGTCGCTCTTGGAATGGCCGCGATGGCGATAGGTCTTGGATTCGATCAGCGTCGGCCCCTCGCCGGCGCGTGCACGCTCGACAGCCTTGTACGACGCCTCGGCGACCTCCGAAAAAATGTTGCCGTTGACGATGACACCCGGCATCGAATAGGCGGCAGCGCGCTCGGCGATGTTCTTGACGGCGGTCGAGCGCGCCGTCGAAGTCGACATGCCGTAGCCGTTGTTCTCGCAGACGAAAATCACCGGCAGCTTCCAGACCGAGGCCATGTTCAACGCCTCGTGGAAGGCGCCTTCATTGTTGGCGCCATCGCCGAAGAACGACACCACGACCTTTCCGGTCTTCATCATCTTGGCGGAAAGTGCTGCCCCAACGGCGATCGGAATGCCGCCGCCGACGATGCCATTGGCGCCGAGATTGCCCTTGCCGACATCGGCGATGTGCATCGAGCCGCCACGGCCCTTGCAGTAGCCGGTGGTTTTGCCGAAGAACTCGGCGAACATGCGCTTGACCTCGGCGCCCTTGGCGATGCAGTGGCCGTGGCCGCGATGCGTCGAGGTGATCTGGTCATCCTCGGCAAGCGGCATGCAGATGCCCATGGCGCTGGCTTCCTGGCCGATCGACAAATGCATTGTGCCGTGGATGAGGCCGCGCGTGTAGCACTCCTCCGCGCCCTCTTCGAAGCGCCGGATGAGGTACATCTTGTAGAGCACATTTCTGAGCTGCTCGGCGCTGTACTGTCGATAGACGAAGGGCAGGTTGGCGCGACTGTCGGCGACGGCTTTGCTGGCTCCGGCCATGGTCAGGCTCCCACGGACCCGTAGACGAGCTTGTCCTGGCGGGCGCGCAATTCGGCGATCTTGGAGCCTGGCGCGGGAGCAGCATTCGCATAGGTGATGAGCTCGCCCTTCTTGATCTGCTGGGTCACCGAGCCGCCTTGCAGCAGGCCGCAGGGAATGGCCTTGGCGGCGCGCGCCTCCAGCGCCGTCATGATCCAGGCGCGGTAGCAATATTCGCCGATGGCATCGAGCTTCTCACCCGGCTTCATGTCCTTCTTGGCCACCGCGCAGACTTCGGCCGTTGGTTTCGCCAGCGGGACCATATCCGCCTTGCCGTAGAGCACGACACGGGCGCAGGTCAGCGGCACTTCGAGCGAGGTCAAATGATAGGGGCGGTGGAAGGTGAAATACGGACCCTTGCCCATGTTCAAATCTTCCATGCGCTCCGAAATGCGCGGGTGCGACATGTCGGCGACGACGAAGACGCCAGGCGCGACACCCTTGCCGATCGAGTAGTCGACGACGCCGACCTTCGACAGCACGCCGCCGTCCTTCTGCGGCACCAGGACCTTGGACAGTTCGCCAAGCGTCGCCGCTGGGCCGTGCATCCCGGGCTTGTCCGGAACCAGTCCGGTGGCATTGGCGATCGCCGCCATCTCGACCATGGTCTTGGAGCCATCGACGAATTCGACCAGCATGCGCACATTCATATGCCGGCGCTCGGCCTCCTCCTCATAGTCGGGGGGCGTGGCGTCGATGTTGAGCGGATTGTTCTTGCCCTTGCCGGCGGCGACGATCGGATGGCCCATCGCCGAGACGAATTCGATCAGCTCCATGCAGGACGACGGCTCGTCGCCGGCACCCAGCGAATAGGTGACGCCAAGCCTGTCTGCCTCGCTTTTCAGATAGGCACCGATGGTGACGTCGGCCTCGACATTCATCATCACCAGATGCTTGCCATGCTCCATGGCGCGCAGGCCGATCTCGGCGCCGACCGCCGGAACGCCGGTGGCGTCGATGACGACATCGATCAGGTCATTGTCGATGACCAGGCTGGCATCATTGGTGACCGCGACCTTGCCGGCCTCCATCGCCGCCGTCATCGCCGAAGCGTTCGACACTTCGCGCGCATGGCCGGTTTGCTGGAAGGCGATATCCACCGCCTTGCTGGCGGCGGGCAGGTTCAGTTCGGAAATGGCGCCGATCTCGATGCCGGACATATGAGCGACGCGGGTGACGATATCGGTTCCCATCTCGCCGGAGCCGATCAGGCCGATGCGGATGGGCTTGCCCGACCTGGCGCGCTCCTCGAGATCGCGGGCAAGGCCCGTCAACGAAACATTGGAAGCCATACCGCTCGTTCCTCCCATAATGCAGGCTATTCAACTGCCTGACCGGTATTGAACATATGTATTTCTGTCAAGACTAATGTGCATACTTGTCGTTTTTTTGGCGCCCCATTGTGGAGGCTCCGCGTGACCCAAAACAGCCCACCAAAGCGGGGCCGCGCAGCGGGTTGCGCAGACAACACACTGGCATGGCTGCGTGCCTCCCGGCACACGGATTCTGGGTAGCTTGTCCACCGGTCGTGGCGATCGCTGCGCCACGCCTCTCGACGCTTCAGGCTATGGAGCCGTCGGCACCGGAAAATCGTGAAAATGCACGATCACCCCACCCGCATCGATCAGGATCACGGCATAGGCAGGTGGCTCGTGGCCGAGGCTCCAGCCCTCCGAGAAATCCAGCGCGGTCTGATGATTGGTGCTGCGCAACGTGCTGACGGGAATGCCACGCCAGCTGCCGGCGATCAGCCGGTGGACGTGTCCGGCGAAGATGTGGCGGACATTGCCGTGGCGTAGCAGAACCTCATGCAAGGCATCGGCGTCGACCAGCATGACACGGTCGAGCTCGGGGATGTGGATCCGGAACGGCGGATGGTGCATGAACAGGAAGACCGGCCGATCGCAGGCCTCTTGCAGCCGCTCATCGAGCCAGTCGAGACGCGCTGCACATAGCTTGCCCTCGACACGTCCGCTGTCCAGCGTGTCGAGCAGGATCAGGCGGCCATGAGCGCCATCGACGACGCTCTGGACGAAGCCGCGCTCGGCGGTGGCTTGCGGGAACATCTCGAGAAACAGTGCCCGGTCGTCATGGTTGCCGAGCATCAGCCGGCAGGGCGGACCGAATTTTGTCAGACTCTCTCTCAGCGCGGCATAGGCGGGGCGCTCGCCGTCATTGGTCAGGTCGCCGGAAATCACCACCAGATCAGCGTCGGCATGGTTGGCGCCGATGTCGGCAAGGCAGGCTTGCAACCTGGAGAGCGGATTGGAGCCGTAAAGAAGACCGCCCGGCGTCATCAGATGGGGATCGGATATCTGGATGACTTTCATGGACCTGGCCGGGATGCTTCCTGCTGGCGGCTTTCATGTTGAAGCCTGGCAACACCAGCCGGCAAACGAAACGCCTTGACCATCCTCACTGTGCGGTCCAGCCGCCGTCCATGGGCAAGGTCGTGCCGGTGATCTGCTTGGCAGAATCCGAGCACAGGAACAGCGTCAGCGCGGCAAGTTCGTCGACGGTCACAAATTCCTTGGTCGGCTGCGCCGCCAGCAACACGTCGTGCTTGACCTGTTCCTCGGTCATGCCGCGCGCTTTCATCGTGTCGGGAATCTGCTTTTCGACCAGCGGCGTCCAGACATAGCCTGGCGCGATCGCATTGACCGTGATGCCGTCAAGCGCTGTCTCGAGAGCCACCGTCTTGGTCAGGCCGGCAATGCCGTGCTTGGCCGACACATAGGCCGACTTGAACGGCGAAGCGACCAGCGCATGCGCGGAGGCCGTGTTGATGATGCGGCCCCATTTGCGCGCCTTCATGCCGGGCAGCGCGGCCTTGATCGCATAGAAGGCGGCGAGCAGGTTGATGCGGATGATGGCTTCCCATTTGTCGTCCGGGAAGTCCTCGATCGGCGCGACATGCTGGATGCCGGCATTGTTGACCAGGATATCGAGGCTGCCGAACGCGGCCTCGGCCTCATGCACCATGGCGCTCACCGCCGCGCCGTCCATCATGTTGGCATCGGAGTAGCGGCACTTGACGCCGAAATCCTTCTCGATGCCGGCGCGCTCCTTTTCGATTGCCGCGGCATCGCCCAGCCCGTTGATGGTGACGTTTGCGCCTTCAGCGGCAAAGGCGCGGGCTATTGCCAGGCCGATACCGCTGGTCGAGCCGGTGACGAGGGCATTCTTCGAAGACAGGGAACCCATGGTGATCTCGCGCGAGGTGGGAGGGAACATGACATATAATTGTGCATCGCAGCATGACAATGGCAGAGCCATGTGTCGATGCGATTACAGCCTGACGACACCGCTGGAACATGGCTCCTGTCCCTTCGAAACCGCTGTCGCCGGGGTGACACGGCACTGTCATGGTGCCGTGCAACATAATCGGTTGCGCATTCGCGCGGTCATTCCTGACGAAATTTTGCCTGTAAAAGACCTTGGGGGTGCAGCTTGGAAATCGCCGATGTCGTCAAGCGCGCCTATGCGATGCCGCTGACCAATCCGTCCTTCCCTCCGGGGCCGTATCGTTTCTTCGATCGCGAATACGTCATCATCACCTACCGCACGACGCGCGAGGCGCTCGAGGCCGTCGTGCCGGCGCCGCTGGAGATCGATGAGCCGCTGGTCAAGTACGAATTCATCCGCATGCCTGATTCAACTGGCTTCGGCGACTATACCGAGACCGGCCAGGTGATCCCGGTGCGCTACAAGGGCCAGCACGGCGGCTACGTTCATTCGATGTATCTCGACGACGACGCGCCCATCGCCGGCGGGCGTGAACTGTGGGGATTTCCCAAGAAGCTGGCCAGCCCCAAGATCGTGCATGAGGGCGAAGTGGTGGTCGGCACGCTGCACTATGGCAGCGTTCTGTGCGCCACCGGCACCATGGGCTACAAGCACCGTGAGGCCGATCACGATTCCGTGCTTGCCTCGCTGGCTGCTCCCAACTTCCTGGTCAAGATCATCCCGCATGTCGACGGCACGCCGCGCATCTGCGAGCTGGTTCGCTACTACCTTACCGATATCACGCTGAAGGAGGCATGGACGGCGCCCGCGGCACTCGATCTGCGGCCCCATGTCATGGCCGACGTGGCGAAGTTGCCGGTGCTCGACATCGTATCGGCTGTTCATTTCACCGCCGATCTGACGCTCGGGCTGGGCGAGGTGGTTTACGACTACCTTGCTGATCGCAACCACTCCGAGATCAGCGCAACCCAGCCGGAGAAAATTCGTGCTTGAACGCAATCGCAAGAAGGAGGCCACCGCCACCATTGAGGAAATCTCGGCGCAGTATGACCGTATCGCGCTGGTGTTTCAGGGTGGCGGCGCGCTCGGCGCCTATCAGGCCGGGGTCTATCAGGCACTGGCCGACGCCGGCTGCGAGCCGAGCTGGCTTTCCGGCGTATCGATCGGCGCCATCAATGCGGCGATCATCGCCGGCAATGAATCAAGCCGCCGCCTGCAGCGTCTCGAGCAGTTCTGGCAGACGATCTCGGGCCGCAAGATCTGGGCCTTTACGCCGGAAGGCGACATCTACCGCGACATCCGCAACCGCACCAGTTCGTGGATGACGATGACCATGGGCCAGCCCGGCTTCTTCAAGCCGCGCAATCCCAATCCCTGGTTCGAACAGCCGGGAGCCGAAGGCGCCACCAGCTTCTATGACACGGCCGAATTGAAGGAGACGCTGGAAAGCCTGATCGACTTCGATATCCTCAACGACGGCAAGAAGCGGCTGAGCGTCGGCGCGGTCAATGTCAGGACCGGCAACTTCGTCTATTTCGACACCGAGAAAGTGCGCATCGAACCGGAGCATATCATGGCCAGCGGCGCACTGCCGCCGGCCTTCCCGTCGATCCGCATCGAGGGCGAATACTACTGGGACGGCGGCATCGTCTCCAACACGCCGCTGCAATACCTGCTCGACCAGGAGGAAGACCGCTCATCGCTGGTGTTCCAGGTCGACCTGTTCAGCGCGCGCGGCACCTTGCCACGCGGCATGGCCGACGTGCTGTCGCGGCACAAGGACATCATGTATTCCAGCCGCACGCGGCAGAACACCGACAATTTCCAGCGCATCCATGCGCTGAAGATGAAGCTGCTCGAGGCGCTGAAGCGCGTGCCCGCCGAACTGTTGAAGGATGGCGAAAAAGAGCTGATCGAGGACTATTCGCAGGCCGGCGTCGTCAACATCGTCCACCTGATCTACCAGCACAAAGGCTATGAAGGTCACGCCAAGGACTACGAATTCTCCGGCACCTCGATGCGCGAGCACTGGGAGATGGGGCTGGAGGACACGCAGCGCACGCTGCGCCATCGCCAGTGGCTGACCCTGCCGACCAATGTCGAAGGCGTCGCCATCCACGATCTGCACCGCGAGGATCCGACCTGAGGTCATTGCTGCGCCTTCCTCTGACGAGGCGCACGCCAAATTTCACAGTTTTGCAGACCAAGGCCTTCGGCCGCGTTGAAATAAGCCAGACTACCCCAAACGAAAGACGGCGCCGAAACCGGCGCCGTTTTCATTTCAACATCTGATTGTCCGCTCTAGAACACCTGGCGGAAGACGATGAACAGCACGAAGGCGAGCGTGATCGAGCACGGCAAGGTCAGCACCCAGGCAAGCAGCAGGTTGCGCACCGTCGACCATTGCAGGCCCGAACCGTTGGCCGCCATCGTTCCGGCAACGCCCGACGACAGCACGTGCGTTGTCGACACCGGCAGTCCTAGCCGGTCGGCCATGCCGATGGTCACCATCGCGACAAGCTCCGCGGCGGCACCCTGGCCATAGGTCAAATGGCTCTTGCCGATCTTCTCGCCGACTGTGACGACGATGCGCTTCCAGCCGACCATGGTGCCGAGGCCGAGCGCCAGGGCAACGGCGACCTTCACCCAGATCGGGATGAACTTCGTCGCGTTGTCGACCGCCTTGTGATAGTCGGTGACCGCTTTCAGATCGGCCGCCTCCATCGCCAGCAACTTCTTCTTGTCGATCAGCTTGAGTGCCTCGCCGATCAGGTAGATGTCGTTGCGGGCGTTGCTGACCAGATCGGTCGGCACGTTGTCGACAGTGGCATAGGGCTGCAGGCCCGCTGTCGTGTTGTGGATGTAGGTCTGCAGCGCGACCGTCGTCTGGTCGTTCCAGGTCCGGGTGCGCACGGCATCCTGGACGGCGGCCTTGGCGTCGGTGACGGTGACGCCCGGCTTGACATATTTGCCCAGCGCCTGTTCGACGCTGACGGAAGCCGACTTGTAGGCCTCGAGATAGTTGATGTCGGGCGTCCGGTTCAGCGCAAAGGCCGTCGGCACGACACCGATCAGGATCAGCATGATAAGGCCCATGCCTTTCTGTCCATCGTTGGAGCCGTGCGCGAAGCTGACGCCGGTGCAGGTGAAGATCAGCAGCCCGCGGATCCACCATGGCGGCGGCGTGTTGCCTTTCGGCGCTTCGTAGAGGGCCGGATTGCGCACGAGCAGCTTCATCGCATAAAGCAGGATCGCCGCCGCGAAGAAGCCGATGATCGGCGACACCAGCAAGGTGATGCCGACATTGGTCGCCTGCGACCAGTCGACGCCGCTGGTGGCGCTGCCGGCAGGCGCCATGAACTGGTTGGCGAGGCCGACGCCGATGATCGAGCCAACCATCGTGTGCGAGCTCGACGCCGGCAGGCCGAGGAACCAGGTGCCGAGGTTCCACAGGATCGCGGCGACGAGCAGTGCGAACACCATGGCAAAGCCGGAGGATGAGCCGACCTGCAGGATCAGCTCGACCGGCAGCAGCGACAGGATGCCGAAAGCGACCGCACCGCTGGAGGTGAGAACCCCGAGGAAATTGAAAGCGCCCGACCACATGACCGCGAACTCGGCCGGCATGGAGCGTGTGTAGATGACCGTCGCCACCGCATTGGCGGTATCATGAAAGCCGTTGACGAACTCGAAGCCGAGCGCGATCAGCAAGGCAATGCCGAGCAGGATCCACGGCACGGTCTTGGCCTCGGCCAGATCCTGGCTGAGCGCATAGCCGACATAGACGACGCCAACGAGCACCAGCACGCCGAAAGCCGGCAGGAACCACTTCGCGCTACCCGAATTGTGCAGCGGATGATCCGGTCTCGGAATGCCCGCCTCACTAGAAACTATGTCCACCATGTCCCACTCCTATTGCATTGCAGCAAAGAACCGGGACGAACGCTATGTCCGCACAATGAACCCTGTGTGACGATATCGAACACAACTTCCGAGGACATTTCAGGCGAAAAACCTGGCGGCCGACGCTGTCAGGCGCCGCGCGACCGCGTCTTCAGGATCGCCGAAAACAGCGGATCGAAGGCCCGGCTGATCGGCGCCGCGGCGGCACCGAGCGCGATCGACCAGGGATCGGTGGTGCCGAGCTGCAGGCGCGGCAAATTCCGCTCCGGCCGGTCGGCGATCGACGGCAGCAGCGGATGCATCGCCTCGACCAGCCGGCGGGCCAGCGCTTCCGGCGCTCCGCTGGTCAGGATGACGGTCTGCGGATCGAAGATCGTTTCGATGAGATGCACGCTCCAGCGTAGATCATGCGCCGCACCATCGATCCAGGCAATGATCTTGGGATCCTCGGCCGCGACCAGGCCGTTCATCTGTTGGTAGATGTCGTCGTCGGCCGGGTTGAGGCCGAGATGCTGGTAAAGCGAGGCCAGCGACGCGCGATGTTCGAGCGGCGTCGAGCCGGGGCCGGCCGGCGACAGCAGCGCCATGCCGATCTCGCCGGCATTGCCATAGCCGCCGCTGTAGAGCTCGCCGTTCAGGATCAGTCCGGCGCCGATGCCGTAACCGACGTAGAGGCAGACCGCGTGATCGACACCATGCGCCGCACCGACGATGCGCTCCGCCGTCGCGCAGGCGGCGGCATCATTTTGCAAGCTGACATTCAGGCCTGTGCCTTCGGCGAGCGTCTCCAGCAGCGGAAACTTTTGCCAGGCCGGCATCATCCATTTATCGTCCGAATTCTTCAGCCCGAAAGGACCCGGCATGGCGACGCCGAGGCCGACGAGCCTCTCTTCGGATTGGGCGGACATCTGGGATAGCTCACGCCGGACGCCGCCGACCAGGCCAAGGATCACCTCGACGCCCTTCGACGGCTCATCGAACGGCAGGTTGGCCTCGGCTCGCGCCAGCACGCTGCCGACCAGGTCGACGGCGACCGCCCGCGTCAGGTGGCGATCGATCTGCAGCCCGATGGCGAAGGCGCCTTCGGGAACCAGTCTGTAAGGGGTGGAGGGCTGGCCCCTGCCCTTGCGCACCGCCTCGAGGGCAATGACCAGGCCGTCGCTTTCGAGATCCTCGATGATGTTAGAGACCGCCTGCTTGGTGAGTTGGGTCGCCCGCGCCAGGTCGGCGCGCGACAGGGCGCCATTGAGGCGCAGCGCCTCGATCATGACACGACGGTTGTGCGCGCTCGTGCCTTCCTGGTTGGTGCCGCTCTTGGCGCGGATCGGGCTGATATCGTCCACCGGCGTTTCCCTCTTGACTCCATTAGGATATTGATCGACTAATTAAGTCAAGCGAATTGACTTAATAGCAAACCGACGCAGAAAAAGACGGCCAGGGCTTTGTGCCGGGCGCCGCCCACGGTCGGGGACCATTGGGTCACGTGACATCAATCCGGGGAAGGCAACGCATATATCGCCCGCCCGCCAACATCGGAAATGGGAGAAGAAGATGCTGAAATCGATCGGTAAGACACTCTTGGGCGCAGTCTTTGTCGGAGGATTGCTCGTTCCCCATGCTTTCGCCGAAACGTCCATCAATGCGCTTTTCATGGCGCAGGCCGCCTACAGCGAGGCTGACGTACGCGCCATGACAGACGCCTTCACGAAGGCCAATCCCGACATCAAGGTCAATCTCGAATTCGTCCCCTATGAGGGCCTGCACGACAAGACCGTGCTCGCGCAGGGCTCGGGCGGTGGCTACGACGTCGTGCTGTTCGACGTCATCTGGCCGGCCGAATACGCCACCAACAAGGTGCTGGTCGATGAGTCGTCGAAGATCACCGGCGACATGAAGAAGGGCGTGCTGCCCGGCGCCTGGACCACGGTCCTGTATGAAGGCAAGTACTACGGCATGCCGTGGATCCTCGACACCAAATACCTGTTCTACAACAAGGATATCCTGGAGAAGGCCGGCATCAAGGCGCCGCCGAAGACCTGGGAAGAACTCGGCGAACAGGCCAAGATCATCAAGGACAAGGGCCTGCTGAAGACACCGATCGCCTGGAGCTGGTCGCAGGCCGAGGCCGCGATCTGCGACTACGCCACGCTGGTCAGTGCCTATGGCGGCGACTTCCTCAAGGACGGCAAGCCGGACTTCCAGAATGGCCCCGGCGTCGCGGCGTTGAAATACATGGTCGACAGCTACAAGTCGGGCCTCACCAATCCCAATTCCAAGGAATTCCTGGAAGAGGACGTGCGCAAGGTCTTCGAAAACGGTGACGCCGCCTTCGCGCTGAACTGGACCTACATGTACAACATGGCCAACGATCCGAAGGACAGCAAGGTGGCGGGCAAGGTCGGCGTTGTGCCGGCGCCAGGCGTCAGTGGCACCAGCGAGGTGTCGGCCGTCAACGGCTCGATGGGCCTTGGCGTCACAGCGGTCTCCAAGCATCCGGACGAAGCCTGGAAATACATTGAATTCATGACCTCGCAGGCGACGCAAAACCAGTATGCCAAGCTCTCGCTGCCGATATGGGCGTCGTCCTATGACGACCCGGCGGTGACCAAGGGCCAGGAAGAGCTGATCGCCGCCGCCAAGCTCGGCCTGGCTGCGATGTATCCGCGCCCGACCACGCCGAAATACCAGGAGCTGTCGACCGCCTTGCAGCAGGCGATCCAGGAATCGCTTCTCGGCCAGTCGTCACCGGAAGACGCCTTGAAGACCGCCGCGCAAAACAGCGGCCTCTGAGCACTGTTGTCGTTCAACATGGGCGGCCTTGTGCCGCCCATGTTATGTCCAGATCAAAGATGAACGAAGAAAGGCTGCTCCGATGTCGGGCACCTGGATGACAACCCGTGCATGGCTGTTGATGCTGCCGCTGCTCGTGGTCATGGTCGCCGTCATCGGCTGGCCGCTGGCCGATACCGTCGGGCTTTCCTTCACCGACGCCAAGCTTGTCGGCACGGGCGGCAATTTCGTCGGCTTCGACAATTATGCGAACATGCTGTCCAGCTCGAATTTTTCGCGCACGCTGGTCACCACGACACTCTTCGCGGTGATTTCGGTCGCCGCCGAAATGGTGATCGGCGTTCTCGCAGCACTGCTGCTCAATCAGCAGTTTCATGGCCGCGCCATCCTGCGCGCCTTGATGATCCTGCCCTGGGCGCTGCCGACCGTGGTCAACGCCACCCTGTGGCGGCTGATCTACAATCCCGAATATGGCGCGCTCAACGCTGCCCTCACACAAATGCACCTCATCGATGCCTACCGTTCCTGGCTCGGCGAGCCGGGCACCGCGCTGGCGGCGCTGATCGTCGCCGACTGCTGGAAGAACTTTCCGCTGGTGGCGCTGATCGCGCTGGCCGCGCTGCAGGCGGTGCCGCGCGACATCACCGCCGCCTCGCTCGTCGACGGCGCCGGGGCTTTCAACCGCTTCCGCTTCGTCATCCTGCCCTATCTCGCCGGCCCGCTGATGGTGGCGCTGGTGCTGCGCACCATCGAGGCTTTCAAGGTCTTCGACATCATCTGGGTAATGACCCGCGGCGGCCCGGCCAACAGCACGCGCACGCTGTCGATCCTCGTCTACCAGGAGGCCTTCTCCTTCCAGCGCGCCGGATCCGGCGCGTCGCTGGCGCTGATCGTCACCTTGCTCGTCACCGTGCTGGCCGTCGCCTATGCGGCGCTGGTGCGCAAGACCGCCGGGAGTGCCGCCTGATGGAACGCCAGAGCCCGGCCTTCACCATCTTCATCCATGCCTGCGCTTTGCTGCTCGCAGCCGTCATCCTGGCGCCCCTTGCCTGGCTGTTCATCATGAGCATCTCGCCGGCCGCCGACCTTGCCGCCAAGCCGCTGCGCTGGTGGCCGCAAAGTGCTGACTTCTCGCGCTACGGGCAATTGCTGTCGACCGCCGAAAACAGCGCCGGCGCTGCCTTCACCTCATCGTTGCGCAACAGCCTCGAGATTGCCGGCATGGCCACCATCGCGGCGCTCGCGCTGGCGATCCCGGCCGGCTGGGCCGTCTCGCGCACGCCGTCGATCGGCTGGTCGCTGTCGATGGTCATCGCCACCTACATGCTGCCGCCGGTGGCGCTTGCCGTGCCGCTTTATATGGGCCTGTCGTATCTCGGCCTGCTCAACAATGTCTTCGGCCTGGCGCTGGTCTACCTGACCATTCTGGCGCCCTTCACCACCTGGCTGATGAAGTCTGGTTTCGACTCGATCCCACGCGAAATCGAGGCGGCGGCAATGATCGACGGCGCCGGCCTGTTCCAGACGCTGCGCATCATAACGCTGCCGCTGGCCGCACCTGTGATGGCGACATCGGCGCTGTTTGCCGTGCTGCTTGCCTGGGACGAATTCTTCTATGCGCTGCTGTTCACCTCGGACCAGCGCGCCAAGACCCTGACCGTCGCCATCGCCGATTTGGCCGGCGGCCGTGTTTCCGACTACGGATTGATAGCTACTGCCGGCGTGCTGGCAGCCTTGCCGCCTGTGCTGATCGGCCTGGTCATGCAGCGAGCGCTGATCTCCGGACTGACCAGCGGCGGTGTGAAAGGATGACGATGACCACTGGCAAGAGCCGCCCCGCCGGGCTCATGGCGATCGACCGCGAGATGGCGCGCCAGCATGCCGATGCGATCGCGTCGTTCGAACGCAACGCGGCCATGGCGGCAAAGGTCGCCGCCTCGATCCGGCAGAGCGGGCGCCTTTTGCTGCTCGGCATGGGCGGCTCGCATGCCGTCGGCCGCGCCGTCGAGCCGCTCTACCGCGCGCTTGGCATCGATGCGCTGGCACTGCCGCTTTCCGAGCAACTCGGCCAACCGCTGCCGCTGGCCGGCAGGACGGTGCTTGTCACCTCACAGTCCGGTGAGAGCGCCGAGGTCGTCAGATGGTTCTCGGAGGCTGGCAGCACCGCCGATGTTTTCGGCCTGACGCTTGAAGGCGATTCGTTCCTGGCTCGCACGGTGCCTTGCCTGGTCGGCGCCGGCGGCACCGAACTGGCGTTTGCCGCGACCCGCAGCCTCACCGTGACCTTCGCTTTGCATCTGGCGATCCTCGCGGCACTCGGCGAGGATCCGAGTGCCGCGCTTGACGCCCTGGATCAGCCACAAGACAACGACATCACACAGGCGCTCGCAGCACTGGCCGAAGCGACGGCCATCGTCACCTCGGGCCGCCGGTTGCAAGGTCTCGCCGAAGCGCTGGCACTTGGCCTCACCGAACTGTCGCGCCTGCCGTGCTTTTCACTCGAGGGCGGCCAGTTGCGTCACGGGCCGATGGAAATGCTCGGCCCGCACATCGGCGTCATCCTGTTTCGCGGCAACGACCCGACATCGGATCTGGTGACCGCCATGGCCATGTCCGTGGTCGAGGCCGGCGCACCGCTCGTCGTCTTCGATTCGTCCGGGCAAATGCCAGTCGCAGGAGCCGTGACGCTTTCCTTCAAACCGGCTTCCGGTATGGCCGCGATCTTCGCCATGCTGCCTCTAGCGCAACGCCTGATGATCGCTTTCGCCGATGCCCGTATCGACAATGCCGGCACGCCGGTTCGCTCGACCAAGATCACCAGGAGCGAGTGATGCGTCCGCTTGCGGTGATCGGCAACGTCAACGTCGACCTGATTGTCGGCCCGGTAGCGCCGTGGCCTGTCGCCGGAACTGAGACCGTCGTCGACCACGACGAATTGCGCGTCGGCGGTCAGGCCGGCAACAGCGCGCTGGCCTGGGACGCGCTAGGCGTCGATTTCGCCGTTGCCGCCAATGTCGGCGACGACCAGTTCGGCCGTTGGCTTCGCGAGGCCTTCGGCCGCCGCGCCGAGAAATGGCCGGTCCGCCCTGAAGGCACGACGCTGTCCGTCGGCATGACCCACCCGGACGGAGAGCGGACCTTCTTCACCACACGCGGACATCTGCCGCGCTTCGGCCTCGGCGATGTGTTTTCCATGCTCGACGGCAGGGCGCTCTCGGGCGGCTACGCGCTGTTGTGCGGCTCTTTCCTGACCGACGATCTCACACGCCATTACGACGCGTTTTTCGACTGGGCGGACAGCAACGGCATTGCGGTCGCGCTCGACACCGGCTGGCCGATCGATGGCTGGACCGAGGCCAATTGCACGGCCACCCGCGCATGGCTGTCGCGCTGCGAACTGGCGCTGTTCAACGAGGTCGAGACCGTGACCCTGGCCGGAACGCAGAGCCCTGTGGAGGCGGCCCGCGCGCTCCGGTCGAGCATGAGGGAAGGCGCGACCTTCGTCGTCAAGCGCGGCCCGCTGGGCGCCATCGCCATCGGCCCGGACGGCGCAGTTGTCGAAGCCGCCGCGCCCGATGTCCGGGTGGTCGACACGATCGGCGCCGGCGATGTCTTCAACGCCGCCTTCCTCGCTGCACTGGCGCAGGAGCAGCCGCTGTCGGCCTGTCTCTCCGCCGCGACGCATGTGGCGTCGCGCGCGATTTCCACCTTGCCCCGCAACTATGGTGGGCCGATGCAGTTCAGGGAATCCACACATGAGCGCGCTTGAAATCCGCGACATCCGCAAGAGCTACGGCAGTGTCGAGACGCTGAAAGGCATCGACATCGCGCTGCAGAGCGGCGAATTCCTGGTGCTGCTCGGCTCCTCGGGCTGCGGAAAATCGACGCTGCTCAACATCATCGCCGGGCTGGCCGAGGCGACCAGCGGCGATGTGCTGATCGGCGGCCGCTCGATCCTTGGCGTTCATCCCAAGAACCGCGATATCGCCATGGTCTTCCAGTCCTATGCGCTCTATCCGAACCTGACCGTCCACCGCAACATCGGCTTCGGATTGGAGATGCGCGGGGTTGCCGCCGAAGAGCGCGACAGGGCGGTACACGAAGCGGCGAAGCTGCTGCAGATCGAGACCTTGCTGGACCGCAAGCCCAGCCAGCTTTCCGGCGGTCAGCGCCAGCGCGTCGCCATTGGCCGGGCGCTCGTGCGCAAGCCGCAGGTCTTCCTGTTCGACGAGCCGCTGTCCAATCTCGACGCCAAGCTGCGCCTGGAAATGCGGACCGAACTGAAGCGCCTGCACCAGATGCTGCAGACCACGATCGTCTATGTCACCCATGACCAGATCGAGGCAATGACGCTGGCGACCCGCATCGCGGTGATGCGCGACGGCCGGATCGAGCAACTCGGCACGCCCGAAGATATCTACGACCAGCCGGCGACACTCTATGTCGCGGGCTTTGTCGGCGCGCCGTCGATGAACATGCTGCAGGCGGTCGTCGCCGACGGAAAGCTGGCCATTGCCGATACCGACGTGCGGATACCCGTGCCTGCACGCTATCGAAACTCGGCCCGTGACAGCGCACGGGTCGTCGTCGGCATCAGGCCCGAAGCGCTTCGCGCGACGTCCGGTGCTGCGACGGACTTGTCGTTGCCCGTTGAGATCGAGGTCGTCGAACTGACCGGACCCGAACTGGTCACCACGGCCCGCATCGGTGCACAGCGGCTGACGGCTTGCCTGCCGCCACGGACCCGGCTTGCCAAGGGCCAAACATGCAGCTTCGCCTTCGATGAGACAGCGCTTCGCTTGTTTGACCCGGCAACCGGCAAGGCCTTCCTGGATCAGCCCTGATCGATGTCCTCGCGGGTATGCGGCGACCCCGCAATCTCAAGCAGGGACGACACCAGCAACTGCCGTTCGTCTTTCGAAAGGACATCCGCATCGAAGAGGCTCATGCTGCGCAGCCCTTCTATGGCCAGGTAGCAGACCAGCAGCGACTTCAGATCCGGCGTCTCGCCTTTCAGCCGCTCGAAAAGCTGCTGCTTGAACGTCTTTATCGGCGTCATGAAGTCGGGATCCTCGGCGATCGCCGAAAAGATCCAGGATGCCGATGGCCGCTTCTCCTCGCAATCGCTTGCCGACAGCGTGATGTAGACGGCGAGTGGGTTTTTGCCTTTGTCGGCACTGTTTGCGGTTTCGAGCGCTTGCCCGAAGTCACGCAAATAGCCCTCGACCAGTCCTTGCATCAACTTGGCCTTGGTCGGGAAATTGTAGAGCAACCCACCTTTCGATACGCCGGCGCGGCTGGCGACCGCTTCCAGCGACAGGCTGCCGGGCCCGGATTCTCGTGCGACGTCCGCCGCCGCAGCAAGAATCTTCTCGCGCGAATTCGATCTTGGAGCTTTCATGGCCCCTCCCATCGCAAGCTTAGGCCCAATTGACAAGACCGTCCAGACGGTACAGTAAGACCGCCGTTATTTGAAATCGGGACCCGCAGTCGATATGTGTCCCGATGTCCGCGCTTCGCGCCGGATTTCGGCTGAGGGGACTTCCTTGTTCAAGCGCATCCTTCGTATCGTCATCATCGCCCTGGTTCTGCTCGTCCTCTTCGTCGTGGTCGGTGGCATTGTCGGCTTCAACTTCCTGCGCGACAACGGCATCAAGCAGTATTTCGCAACGATGAAGCCGCCGGCGGCGACCGTGTCGACGACCATCGCCAAGCCGTCGACCTGGACGCCGGGCGTCGAGGCGATCGGTACGGTCAGGGCTGTGCGCGGTGTCGATCTGACGGTTGAAACCACCGGCATCGTCAAGGAGATCCTGTTTCACGCCAACCAGAAGGTTGCGGAAGGCGCGGTCCTGCTGCAACTCGACGGTGCGGTCGAGCGCGCCGATCTGGAAGCGACGAAGGCGCAAGTCGCGGTCGTCCAGATGGCGCTGACTCGCGCCATTGAACTGCAGAGGCGTGGCGTCAATGCGGACGCTACGCTTGACACGGCGCGGGCAACCGCATCGGCAACCGCCGCGCAAGTGAACAAACTTCAGGCGGTGCTCGACCAGAAGCAGTTGACGGCGCCTTTCAGCGGCACGGTGGGCATTCCGAGAATCGACCTCGGCCAGTATCTGGCGCCAGGCACCGTAGTGGTGACGCTGCAGGATCTGGACACGATGCGGGTCGATTTCTCGGTGCCGGAACAACAACTGCCGCTGCTCAAGATCGGCCAGACGGTGCGGCTGGGCATCGGCGGCGGCGAGATGCCCTATGCCGGTACCATTCGCGGCATCGACCCGAAAATCGACCCGTCCAGCCGGTTGGTGAATATCAGGGCGGAAGTCGCCAATCCTGAAGGCAAGCTGACCCCTGGCCAGTTCGTGCAGGTCCGTGTCGAACTGCCCGAAGAGCAGAATGTGCTGGCGCTGCCGCAGACGGCGCTGACCACCAGTCTCTATGGCGACTATATATTCGTCGTGCAGCCGGCGAAGCCCGCCGAAGCGCCCCCCACGCAGGCAGCCAAGCCGGAGGAAAAGCCCGCCGCGTCGGCAACCGACAAACCGGCGGACGGCCAGCCCGCAGACAAAAAGCCCGCGGATACCAAGCCGGCCGATGCGATGAAGCCGGCAGACAAGGCTGCCGATCCGGCCAAGCCGGCGGCGGAAGCCGACAAGCCCGCGCTGGTGCTGTCGCAGGTCTTCGTCAAGCCCGGTCGTCGCAACGAGGGCATGGTCGAGATCGTCGAGGGGCTGAAGGCTGGAGACGAAGTCGTCACCGCCGGTCAGAACCGGCTTTTCAATGGCATGTCCGTCGCGGTCGACAACACCATCGACCCGACCAAATCGGCGAACAAGCAGGCCGACCAGCAATGAGCTTTTCCGATATCTTCATTCGCCGGCCTGTCCTTTCGACGGTCCTTGCCTGCATGATCCTGCTGCTGGGTTTCCAGGGCATCTTCAACCTGTCGATCCGGCAATATCCGAAGGTCGACGAGACGGCGATCACCATCACGACGGCCTATCCGGGCGCCAGTGCCGACCTGATCCAGGGTTTCATTTCCGCCCCGATCGCCCGCGCCGTCGCCTCGACCGAGAACATCGACTACGTCACCTCTTCGAGCCGTCCGTCCTCCAGCACCGTGACGGTGCAGATGAAGCTTGGCTCCAACCCCGACGTGGCACTGACCGAAGTGCTGTCCAAGGTCCAGGGCGTGCGCGGCACCTTGCCGGACGCTTCCAAGGATCCCGTCATCGTCAAGGGCACGGGCCAGCAGTTCGCGATGATGTACATCTCGATGCAGAATCCGAACATGACGAAGGAGCAGTTGACGGAGTACATCGAGCGCGTCATCCGGCCACGCATGTCGACGGTCGAAGGCGTCGCCGACGTGCAGATCTTCGGCGCCCAGGAATACTCGATGCGCGTCTGGATCGACCCGGTCAAGCTTGCCGCGCGCGGCGTGACGGCCGCCGAAGTTCTGGAGGCGATCGATAATTCCAACTTCCTTTCGGCACCGGGCAATACGCAGAACGAGTATGTCGTCTCGTCGATCACCGTGCGCTCGACACTGCAGACGCCGGAAGCGTTCGCCGCGCTGCCGCTGCGCTCGACCGACGGCAACGTGGTGCGGCTGCGCGACGTAGCTCGCGTCGAACTCGGCGCCGAGAACACCGACACCAGGGTCAGCTTCAACGGCAAGCCCGGCACCTTCCTCGCCATCTTCCCGACACCGGCGGCCAACCCGCTGACCACGGCGGCGGCGCTCACCAAGCTCGTGCCGCAGATTCAGGAAACACTGCCGAAGGGCATGACGATTGAGGTCGTCTACGATGCGACCGGGCAGATCAGTGCCTCGATCGACGAGGTGTTCAAGACCATCGCCGAGGCAGTTGCCATCGTCGTCGTCGTCATCCTTTTGTTCCTTGGCTCTTTCCGTTCGGTGATGATGCCGATCGTCACAATCCCGCTGTCGCTGATCGGCGTCTGCTTCCTTTTGTTTGCGGTGGGCTATTCGATCAATCTTCTCTCCCTGCTGGCCATGGTGCTGGCCATCGGCCTCGTCGTCGATGACGCCATCGTGGTGGTGGAAAACATCCACCGTCACATGGAAGAAGACCATATGTCGCCGATGCAGGCGGCGTTCAGCGGCATGCGCGAGATCGCCTCGGCCATTGTCGCCATGACGATGACGCTGGCAGCCGTGTTCGCGCCGCTGGCCTTCACCGGCGGCCTGACCGGCGCGCTGTTCCGCGAATTCGCGGTCACGCTCGCCGGCTCGGTTGTGCTGTCAGGTGTCATCGCCGTCACCATCACCCCGATGATGTCGGCGCGCCTCTTGAAGTCCGGCACACCGGGCCGTTTCCAGCGCATTGTCGACGGCACCTTCGCGCGGGTCGAACACGTCTACGAGAGGGCCGTCACCGGTTCGCTGAACTATCGCCCGCTGACGCTGATCATCGTGCTCGCGCTTGTCGGCGTCACCGGCTTCATGTTCACCAAGACCTCGAGCGAACTGGCGCCGGAAGAGGACCAGGGCTTTCTGCTCTCGATTGTGACAGCGCCACGCTATGCGACGTCCGACTACACCGAGACATACGTCAACCAGATGCTCGGCCTGGTGAGGGATATTCCCGAGACGCGGGCGCAGTTCTCCGCCGTCGCCTTCGGCGGTGAGACAAACAGCGCCTTCGTCGGCTTTGCCTTCAAGGACTGGGCTGAACGCAAACGCAATTCCAAGGAATTGCAGGCCGACATTACGGCCCGTCTCGCCAAGGTGGCGGGTGTCCAGGCCTTCGTCTTTGCGCCACCGACGCTGCCGGGCTCCGGCGGCGGCCTGCCCATCGCCATGGTGGTACGATCGACCGGCGATTCCTCGGAAGTGTACGATGTGGCGGAGAAGATCAAGAACAAGGCGCAGGCCTCCGGTCGCTTCATCGTCGTGCAGAATTCGATGGCCTATGACGCGCCGCAGGTGACGGTGACCATCGATCGCGACCGCGCCGCGGCCCTCAACCTGCCGATCGCCGATATCGGCCGGACGCTGACCTTGCTTGTCGGCGGCGCCGAAGTGGCGCAGTTCGATCGCGACTCCAACAGCTACGACATCATTCCGCAGGTGCCGCAGGAATTCCGCGACAATCCCGAAAAGCTCGGCCAATACTTCGTGCGCAGCGTGACGGGCGAGATGGTGCCGCTGTCGGCCGTGGTGAAGATCTCCAACAATGCCGCGCCGGCGGCCATCGAGCAGTTCAACCAGCTGAATTCAGCAACGATTTCCGCGCTTCCGCTGCCCGGCGTCACCACCGGCGACGGGCTGAAGGCACTGGAGGACATCGCCAGAGAGAACCTGCCCGATAGTTTCTTCATCGATTACTCCGGCCAGTCCAGGCAGGAGAAAGAACAGGGCAACACCATCCTGATCGCCTTTGCGGCGGCCGTCATCGTCATCTATCTGGTGCTGGCGGCGCAGTTCGAAAGCTTCCGCGACCCGCTGATCATCATGATGGCGGTGCCGCTGTCGATCTTCGGCGCCATCGTGCCGCTCAATCTGGGTCTCGGCACGCTCAACATCTATACGCAGGTCGGCCTGATCACGCTGATCGGCCTGATCACCAAGCACGGCATCCTTCTGGTCGAGTTCGCCAACCAGCAGCGTGAAATCCATGGCATGCGGCGGCGTGACGCCATCATCGCCTCAGCCAAGGTCCGCCTGCGCCCGATCCTGATGACGACGGCGGCGATGGCGCTTGGCGTGGTGCCGCTGATCACGTCAAGCGGTGCGGGCGCCGCTGCGCGCTATTCGATGGGCCTAGTCATCTTCACCGGCATCCTGGTCGGCACCATGTTCACGCTCTTCGTCGTGCCCATGTTCTACACCTTCATCGCCAGCAAGGACCTGCCGCATCTGGCCGAGAAGCCGGATCCCAAGCTGATGCCGGCACTGCCGAACTAGAGCAATTCCAGGAAAAGTGTGAAACGGTTTTCCGTCCGGAATTGCGTCAAAACAAAGAGTTAGAGCAGTCGGCCGTTTCAGAGAAACGGTGAACTGCTCTAAAGCAAAACAGGATGACAACAAAAAAGGGGCCGGAAAATTCCGGCCTCAGACTGCTGACAAACCCCGTCTATTTTAGGCGGGGTTTTGTTTTATGCGACTGAACGGGTTAGCGATTTCGTTGTCAGGACAATTTGACAGGAGGTTGCAGGACGGGGACCCGTGGTTCGCTGGCCTCAGGCGATGCCTGGTTTTGGCTTTGGCCACAGGCAAAGGGCGATTTTCTTGATGTTCTGGGCGGCGGCTGCAATCAGGCACTGGCAGGCGACGCGAACGTGACTTCGGAAGCGGGCGTAGCGGTGGCCATGCAGTTGCTTGGCGTCCGCGAAGGAGCGCTCGACGGTCTCCTTGCGGCGGCGGTAGATAAGCTTGCCCCAGCCGGTGAGGCGATTGGCGTCGATGCGCTCTCGCGCATCTTGCCAGACATGGCGGGTGATGGTGCGTGTCGCGGCGGCGTTGGTCGTGCAGGAGGCCAGCAGCGGGCAGGTTTGGCAAATGGCCGGGTCGCTCTTGTATTGGCGGTAGCCGTTGCGATCGGTGGTGGCGTAGCTGAGAAGCTGGCCCTGTGGGCAGCGATAGCCATCCAGATCCGGCTCATAAGCGAAGGCGGTTTTCCTCATCATGCCGGGCTTGGGTGGTGTTGGATTGCGATAGCCGGTGACGCCGAGGATGTCGCGGTCCTCCAATCCCTTGGCGATGCCAGCGGTTGCGTATCCCGCATCGAGCCCAACCGCCCCCACTTGGAAGCCGAAGCGTTGGCGCTGTCGGTCGAGGCGTGAGAGATAGACGATCGAGTCATGCACGTTGGCCGGCGTGGCATGGGTGTCGGTGATGATGGCATGGGCGGCGTCCACCGTGCGGTGGTCGAGATAGAAGAAGCCCTTCGGCTTGCCGTCGCGCACCATGTAGCCGCTGTCGGGGTCGGTACGCGACACCTTGGTCTGCTTCTCGGCGGGCTGGCGTTCCTTCTCCTTCAACGGCTTCTTGCCATGTTGGACCCGGTCCTCCTCGATCGCGGCGTCCAGCGCTTCCCAGTAGTCGGCGCGCGACTTGGCCACCACCGCAAGGTCGAAGCGGTTCTTGTTGGCGCTGGCCTTCAGATGCGTACTGTCGGTGTAGAGCACTGTGCCGTCGACAAGCCCATGCCGGATCGCCTGCTCGACGATCCTGTCGAAGATACCCTGCGCGATGGTCTCATCCTGATAGCGCCGGCGTCGGTTCTGCGACAGCGTCGAGGCGTCGAACACCTTGTCCGTCAGCTTCAGCCGCAGGAACCAGCGATAGGCGACGTTGACCTCGATCTCGCGCACCAACTGGCGTTCCGAGCGAACCCCAAACAGGTAGCCGATGAACAGCGCCTTGAACATCAAGGTCGGGTCGAGCGGCGGCCGGCCATTGTCGGCGCAGTACAGCGGCGCGGTCAGATCGTGGATGAACGAAAAGTCGATCGCGCGCTCGATCTTGCGCAACAGATGATCAGCCGGAACAAGCTGATCCAACGTTACCATCTCAAGCGCGGTCTGTTCGGGGGCGGGTCGCTTCAACATGACCCAGTGAATCAAAAACCCCCAGCAAAAGCCAGGGGTTTGTCAGCAGTCTGGGGCCGGAAAATTCCGGCCTCTTTTTTTGGCTGGGCTCGATACCGCCGGTTTGAGCTGTACTCGATACCGCGCAAACTTTCCTGCGGGAGCCTTGAACGAGGACGCGGCAGTTGGCCTGCTCGTTTCACAGCCTGCTACTTGACGATGACGATGCTGGTGTTGGTCGGCCCGAACATTTCGACGAGTTGATAGAAATCGGCCGCGTTGTCGGGATGCAGCCGCACGCAGCCATGCGAAGCCGGCTGGCCGAGACGCTTGATCGCGTTGGTGGCATGCACCGCATAGCCGCCGCTGAAGAAGACCGAGTGGGGCATCGGCGCGTTGTCGTACTTCTTCGAATACCACATCTCATGCATGCGCGTCGGCTTGAACGAGCCGGTCGGCGTCACATGGGCTCCGTCGCCGGTGGAAACCTTCCAGGCGAAGGCTGGCCGACCGTCGACCGACACTTCCATGACCTGCTGTGAAAGCGAGACGCGCGCCACAATCTTGTTGGCGGCGTGCGCTGCGCCCGAGCCGGCGCCGAACAACAGTGCCGCACCAGTCAGGGCGGCGGCGGCGACGTTGATCAGCTTGGCGGAAATGGCGGTGTGCATGATGGTATCCCCTCTCTCTGCCGGACTTGGCCGGCTCCAATTCGATGGCTGCTTATCCCAATGGCATGTTTCGGGGAGATTTCGTGAAATGCTCGTTTGTGTTTCGAATCTGTTTCCTCTGGTTAACAAGAAACGCCGCTGACGCAGCCGAGAATGGGGGACAGACACTGCTTGCTGGCGGGGCCCAGATCACAAACATGGGTATTTGCCTCTAAACGAAGGTGCGAATTTCTGTATATGAAACAATGACCTTCGATCTCGAAACCAAGCGGCAACAAAGCGCGACTCCAAGCGGCATGATCCGGATACGGGCCGCAAGCAAAGTTGACGTAACGAAAACAGCCGGTACGAAAATGGAAACGAAATCGAACGCACTGTCCTGGGTTCTCAGGATCAGCATCGCGGCAGTGGTCATCGGCGGCGTCGGCACGGTTGCCGGCAACTCGTTGACAAGTCTCGGCGCGATGACGTCGGGCGAGATTTCGACCATGCATACCGCACTGTTTTTTGCCACGGTCTGGATTGTTTCCAGCCTGCGCGTCGTTCGGCTCAAGGCCCTCTGGCGGGTCGGTCTTAAGCTGACGGGAATGCGCGGCCCCTCCGGCAACTTGCTGCCGAGAGGACCGAAGGCCCGCGCCGCAGCGGGGGGCTCCGTGAGCGGCGCGGGCACTTCGGGAGTATCCTGAAGTGACCTGCAACACACATATGGGGAACTGATACGATGAACACGAAATTCGCCGCTTCGGTGCTTTCTGCACTGCTTTACGCACAGGGCCTGCTGGGCTTTGCCGCTGTTGCCACCGTGCTGCTCAGGGACCGCGCCCATGCGAGCGAGCTAACCATGGGCAATGACATGCCGGCGGGTCCCTCGCTGCTGGTGGTGCGCTGAGCGTCAGGAGCATCGGACCCAGGTGGAAACTCCGATGCTCGAACGAAGAGATGGCGTCAGTGCCCAGCCGTCAGTCGACGAATTGCTGCGGCGGATCGAACCGATAGCCGGCGCCGCGAATGGTGGTGATGGTGTCGGTGTCGAGCTTGCGGCGCAGCCGCACGATGCGCGAGTCGATCGAGCGATCGAAGGCGTCAGCGTTTTCGGCCGGTGCCGCGGCAATGATATCGTCACGCGTCAGCACCTTGCGCGGACTGGCCAGGAACAGCCTGAGCAGCGCCACCTGACCGGGCGAAAGCTGCTCTTCCGTGCCGGACCGATGCATGACCATGGCCGATCTCAGATCGACGGTCGCGTTCTCCAGCACGATCAGTTCCTGCGTGCCCCTGCCGCGCCGCGAAAGCAGGCCGCCGACACGGGCGGCGAGTTCCCTGACATTGAGTGGGCTCTCGACGACGTCGGCCGCACCAAGCTCGAGCGCCAGCACCTTGTCGACGAGATCTGCCGGCCGGCAGATCAGGATGAAATCCGGTCCGCCCTCGCCACCATGGCGCTTGAGCAGGTCCCGCCCCTCCGCCTGGGTGACGCTGTCGCCGATGACGACGACGTCGATGCCCTTTCCCGACAGCAGCGACTCAGCCTCCCATGGCTGCCGCGCCTGATGCACATCGTGGCCACGCCGCTCGAGATGGTCGGCGAGTTCGGTCGCGACCACTTCGGCGACCGAAACGAGCGCAATGACGGATCGTGCGGCCATATTTTTCAACCGTTCCCTGGCAACTAGATATGAGTGCTGGACATCATGTTTATACCCAATCTACTTTCCACTGAAAGTGGGAGCGAGAGCATCGTGCGGGCAAGAATTGTCATCGTCGAGGATGAGCCCGACTTGAGGGACGCGGTCGCCGAATATCTCGGCGCCGCCGGCTATGACGTGGCCACCGCTGAAAGTGCGGCCGCCGCGCGCAGCCTTGTTGAAACGCAGTCGTTCCATCTCGCCATCCTCGACATCGCCATGCCGGGCGAGGATGGCCTCTCGCTCGGTCGCTGGCTGCGTTCGCGGCTGCCGATCGGTATCATCTACGCGACCGCCGCCGGCACCGCGCTCGACCGCATCGTCGGGCTGGAACTCGGCGCCGACGACTACATCGTCAAGCCCTACGAATTGCGCGAAGTGCTGGCAAGGGTCCGTAGTGTGCTGCGCCGGGTTCCTCAGCCGCAGGAGCCTCAGGGCAAGAAGGCCGCGACGGATCGCCGTTCCGTTGCCTTTGGCCCTTTCCAGGCCGATCTCGACGGCAGGCTGGTCACCGGCGCCAATGGCTCGGTGATCGACATGGCCAAGAGCGAGTTCGACGTGCTGGAGGTTTTCCTGACCCGCGCCAACCGGCTGCTGACCCGCGCCGCGATCTCCGAGGCGATCGGCTTCACCGAAGACCCGGACTCGTCGCGCGCGGTCGACATCCGCATCATGCGGCTGCGCAAGAAGATCGAGACGGATCCGGCCAATCCGAAATTTCTGCGCACGGTGCGCGGCGAAGGCTATATCTTTTCGCTGCCGACCGGCGACGGCAACTGAGCACCCGACCCCAAAGAGGGGTCAGGCTCGCAGCCGTCGCTCGCCGATCGAACTGGCCTTGGAATGACGGCAGAAGATGACCGCTGAAACAGCAAACACGGATATGCAAGGGTTCAGGCAGGGCGCGGCAATGGCGGCCGTGCGCGTCGTTCGCCGGCTGCGCGAGGCCGGCGACTGGCAGCGCGAGATGGAGGGCATTCTCGAAACGCTCTGCCGGGCCATAGAATGCCAGCGCGGCATCCTGTTTCGCTTGCGCGAGCTGCCCGGCCAGGGCTTCGCCCAGTCGGTCGCCGCCTACTGGATCGACCCAGACTTCGGCGGAGAACTGGCCTCGCCAACCGTCATCATGCAGTCGGTCGTCAATTCGGATCCGCTGCTGGAGCGGGTGGCCGAGGATGAACGGCAAGGCAAGATCTTCGCCGGTCACACGCGCGATCTCGAAGGCTTCCTGAGAACCGACTTCGAAAAGCAGAACATCAAGTCGTTCCTGTCGGTGTCGGTCTTCGCGCATGGCCATCTGTGGGGCACGCTGGCGGTCAATGACTGCGTCGACGAGCGCGACTGGACCGACGAGGAGGAGGCGACGCTGCACATCATCGCGCTCGCCATTGGTGACGCCATCGAACGATCGCCCTCCGACGCCCATGCCAGCGAGGTCATTCGCCGCACCATGCTGCAGGCCTCGCTCGACGCCATCATCGTCATCGACGAGGCCGGGTCGATCATCGAATTCAACCCTGCCGCCGAAAAGATGTTCGGCTTCCAGCGCAGCGACATCCTCGGCAAGGACCTGCTCGACACCGTCGTGCCCGAATACTACCGCAAGGGCTATTCTTCGGGCGCCGACTATATGTCCGGCCGCGGCGCGCCTATGGTTGGCCAGCGGCTAGAGACCGTGACGCAGAATGCGGCCGGCGAGGTGTTTCCGATCGAGCTGACGGCGACCGAGATGCGGGTCGCCGATCGCCGACTGATCTTCGGCTCGATCCGCGATTTGCGCGATAGGCTACGCGCCGAGGAGGAGATCGGTCGCCAGCGCGAGAAGCTACACCAGAACGAGAAGATGGCGGCGATGGGTTCGTTGCTGGCCGGCGTCTCGCACGAACTCAACAACCCGCTGGCCGTGGTGGTGGCGCAATCGACACTGCTGCACGAATTCGCCTCCGATCCGCAGACCAAGGTACGTGCCGAGAAGGTGCGCGCCGCCGCCGAGCGTTGCGGCCGCATCGTCAAGAGCTTCCTGTCGATGGTCCGCCTTCACCCCGCCGCCCAAGCCGAGACCGATCTCAACCAGGTGATCCGCGCGGCCCTCGAGGTGACCGCCTATGGCGCGCGGTCGAGCGGCATCATCATCGACACCGATTTCGCCGCCGGCCCGCTGCTGGCCATGGCCGACGCCGACCACGTGACGCAGGTGGCGGCCAACTTCCTCATCAACAGCCAGCATGCATTGGCCGGCATTGCCGGCGACCGGCTGATCAAGGTGCGGACGTTCCGCGACGACCGGGGCAACCCCGGCTTCTCGGTCGAGGACAATGGGCCCGGCGTGCCGGAAGCGATCCGGGGCCGCATCTTCGAATCCTATTTTACCACCAAGCCGGTCGGCGTAGGCACCGGCATCGGCCTGTCGATCTCGAAATCGATCATCGAGCGGCACAATGGCAATGTCTGGTTCGAGGAAGTGATACCGAGGGGAGCACGCTTCGTGGTCCAGCTGCCGGCCATTGCGGCCGGCGCCGCCAGTGCCGTCGAGAACCAGCCGCGCTCGAGCGGCTTGCGTCATGCCTTGATCATCGACGACGAGCCGGATGTCGCCGGCTCGCTCTCCGACATCCTCGAATTGATGGGCATCAAGTCGCGGATTGCACCCGTCTGGGAATCAGGCACCATCACCTTGGGCGGCCACATGCCGCCCGATATCGTCTTTTCGGACCTGCGAATGCCCGGCATCAGTGGCATATCGATCTATCGCGAGCTGCTTGTCGAAAGGCCCGACCTGGCGCAGCGTTTCGTGCTGGTCACCGGCGACCTGATCGGCGCGAAAGCCGAAATCGAGGCCTTGCCGGCGCAGCAGCGGCCGCAGATCCTGGAAAAGCCGTTCAGCACTTTGGATGTACGCAGCGTGCTGTCCGCCATTGCCGAACAGGCGGCCTTGAAAGGATAAAAAGAGGCCCCCAGCCGGGCTCGTGGCAGGGGGCCGAAGAAGAGCGCGCTGGAGGGAGCGCTCGGGGGAGGTCAGAGCATGATCCCAAAGAGGGAACCGGTTTTGGGATAAGGCTTTGACAAAAATCAGAAAACGTTCGGCGTGCTGGTCAACGGCGCAGCATTGGCGATCATGCGGATCGCGCGGATCTTGTGCGCTCCTGACTGCTCGGCGATGGCGCGCAGGCAATCCATGCTCTCGGCGCCCCAGGCCTGCCCCTTGCAGGCGAAGTCGATCGTCGGCATCGGCAGACGCGCGGTCCTGGTCGTCGTCTGCGCGCCGTCGACAAGGTTGGCTGGCGGATTCAACGAAGCGAAGGCCGGCCCAACTGTCGGCGCGAACGCCATGCCGATGAAGGCGCAAACAGCCAGCAGAATGAACATAGCCATGGGATGGTCGCTGGCCTGCTGGCGCAGCGCCAGTTTCGGACGGCGGTCATCGCGCTCTGGAGCCTGGAGGAGGTGCTCGCCACGGGTCGTGTTGATTTTCGCATACATCGCCGTTCCCTTCGCTGAGTTTCTTTTTGGTGATGAAACGAACTTAGCCGCACTTTGTAACCGGGCTAGGGTGGCGCAAGTCTGACAATGTAACCGGCCTGAAACAGTGTTTCGGGCAGAATCGGGCAAAACCGGTCACAGCGTTTCGCACATCCTCTCGAAGAATGAGTCTTCACCCGATTCCGGCCCTGATTGCTCTGGCCAAGCGCCGCCGCAGCGCGGCCCAAACCGACGACCGGCAAGCCCGTTCCGGCCCCTGCAAGGTGCTTTGTCCGCCGCTCCGTCCGCCTCGCAAAGTCGTGCCGGGACAGCGTCATTGAAAACGTAACTAACACCCGGATTCTCCGGGATTTTCCGGGCCGACAGCCGCGCAGATTCTGGCTCCAGACGACATCAAGATTCCGCCCCGGAAACCTTCCGATTTTCACAAGCCATTGCATTTCAATGAAAAATATGCTTTTATTGAATGAATATTCAATAAATAGAAGAGACGTTTTATGAACCCGCACCTCCGCGACGTGGCGATCCCCAACGATTGGGACCGGCGGGGACTACCGGGCTGGAGTTACCATTCCGACGCCCTTCTCGAACTCGAGAAGGAGCACGTCTTCCGCAACCACTGGCAGATCGTCGGTCATGTCTCGGACATCCCGAATGCAGGCGACTACCTGACCATGGACGTGGTCGGCGAACGCGCCTTGATCGTGCGCGGCAAGGACGGCGTCGTGCGCGGCTTCAACAACATGTGCCGCCACCGCGGCAGCCGCGTCGTCGCCCACAGCCAGGGCAATTGCAAGAACGCGCTGGTGTGCCCGTTCCATGGCTGGGTCTACAATCTCGACGGCACGCTGCGCGGTGCCGCGCGCCCGCGCTCCTTCCCCGATCTCGACAAGACCGAATTCGGCTTGATGCCGCTCGATCTGGAAATCTGGATGGGTTTCATCTTCATCCGTTTCCGCAAAGGTGGGCCGCAGCCTTCGGTTGCCGAGCTGATGAAGCCGATCGAGCCGGAATTCGCGCATTACAACGCCGCCGACATGGTGCCCTCCTGGGGCATCTGGACCCAGAAGACGCCGGTCAACTGGAAGTCGGTTCGCGATGTCGACAATGAGGGCTATCACGTCGCCATGGCGCATCCCGCGCTGCAGGATCTCTATGGCGCCACCTATTTCGACGAGCCTTTCATCAACGGCGTGTCACGCTCCTTTGCCACCTACAATCCGCATGCCGGCCGCCGCTGGAGCGTCAAGAACTATGTCAAGATCGCGCCCGAGCCGACGCATCTGCCCGACTATCTGAAGAAGGCCTGGGTCTATTACGGCATCTTCCCCAATGCGGTCATTTCGGTGATGCCGGAATCGGTGCAGTTCTATCAGGAGTTTCCGCTGTCGACCGGGCAGACCCTGCTGCGCGGCGCCATCTACCGCTACCGCGACGAGAGCCGTGAGCAGGCCGCCGCCCGCTACCTCTCCTTCCGCATCGATCGCGACACCATGTCGGAGGACGTCCAGCTTTCGGTATGGTCGAACGAATCCATGCTGTCCGAGGCCTTCGAGGGCTTTTATCTCTCGGACCTCGAATATGGCGTGCGCACCCATCACGACCATCTGCGCAAGATGCTGCCGGTGCTGGGCCTGGAAACCGCGCCCGAGGAGAAGGACATGTGGAATCTGAACGACGCGCTCAGGTCGCGGTCTTAAGGGCAGACGGCCATCAGAGGCCTCTCCCCGTGAAACGGGAGAGGGGAGAATTCACCCCCGCCACACGCCTTCTTTCGTCAGATCATCCATCGTGCGCGAAATGCCCTCGCGCAAGATGCCGACCATGTCGTCGATCTGCTCGCGCGTGATGATCAACGGCGGCGACATCACGCACATGTTGATCAGCGGCCGGACCAGCAGGCCAAGCTCGTGGCAGTGCGCGTCGATGCGCTTGCCGACATTCTTGTCGAGTTGCAGCGGGTCCTTGCTTTCGCGGTCGGCCACGCATTCGACGCAGCCCATCAGCCCGAGGCCACGCACCTCGCCGACCAGCGGCAGCTCTTCCAGTGTCTTCAGTTGCGCCTGGAAATAGGGCGCGACGTCCCGTGTATGGGCAAGCACGCCCTCCTCGAGCAGATCGAGGTTTTTCAGCGCCACGGCGCAGCCGATGGGATGGCTGGTATAAGTCAAGCCGTGGCCGAAGATCGCGTCCGGATGGTTCGACCGGCGCAATTCTTCCAGCAGCCGCTCCGAGATGATGACACCGCCGAGCGGGAAATAGCCCGAGGTGACCCCCTTGGCGAAGGTGATCATGTCGGGATCGATGCCGAACATGTCGCCCGAGGCAAAGACATGGCCAAGCCGGCCGAAGGCAGTCACCACCTCGTCGGAGACATAGAGGATGTCGTTGTCGCGGCAGATCTCGCGGATGCGCTTGAGGTAGCCGTCGGGCGGCACGACGACGCCGCCGGACGCCTGCACCGGCTCGCCGACGAAGGCGCCGATCTTCTCAGCGCCGACTCGGGCGACCGTGTCGCGGAACTGATCGACCAGGAAATCGGTGAAAGCGGCAAGGCTCATCCCTTGCGGGCGGCGGAACGGATCGGGCGAAGACAGCTTGATCACCAGCTCGTCGGCGCCGTCCATCCAGTCGTGGTCGCGCGGTCGGCCATTGAGCGAGGCCGACAGATAGGTCGAGCCGTGATAGGCGCCGCCCCGGCTCAGGATCAGCTTCTTTTCCGGCCGGCCGCGCACATTGTTGTAGAACTGCATGAAGCGCAGCGCCGTCTCGACGGCCGAAGAGCCGCCGGTGGTGTAGAAGACATGGCTGAGATCGCCTGGCGCATGGCCGGCGATGCGCTGGGCAAGTTCCGCCGACGGCGCGTTCATCGTGTACCAAGGCGTGTTGTAGGACAGCGCCATCGCCTGGTCGTACATCACCCTGGCGAGTTCCTCGCGGCGGTGGCCGACATTGACGCACCACATGCCGGCGGGCCCGTCGATCAGCCGCTTGCCGGTGCTGTCGGTGATGTAGATGCCGTCGCCTTCGCCGATCAGCGTGCGCGCTTCGGCACCGGCCGAACCGGCATAGGGCCAGGGCTGGATGAGATGGCGCTTGGCCAGCTCGACGGCATCGTCATCGCCGACATCAGCCGTATCGCTAGCCCTCAGGTCTCTCACAGCAGCCACAATCACCTCCACATCATCTCGTCCAATTTCTCTCGGGCATGAAATTCAGCGTCAAATGCCGGAAATGAGGGCTTTCTTCACTTCATTTTGAATGTCCGTTCAATCAATATTACAGAAATAGCGCTTGATTTCAATCCGCCGATGCGCGCATGATCAAAGAAAGCCGGCAAGCCAAAACAAAATTGGGAACAGGCGCCGGCGCCAGCACAATGGGATGCCGTATGGCGGGACAGTCCTAGCCAGCAACCGAGATCACACCCGGAGCCCTGCAATGACGGCGGCGGCAGAAGGGTCGCCCCCGTGGCGCATGACGCGGGCCAGACGAAATGCCCTTCTGCAATCCGAACCCGTACAGGGCCTTGCCCTGATCAGCCCGACCTTTCTCTACGCGCTCATCCTTCTCGTCCTGCCGATCCTGGTGGTCATTGCGCACTCCTTCTGGACGCAGAACTACCTGACCATCGACCGCACCTTCACGCTGGAAAACTACCGCATCGCGCTGACCGAGCCGATCTACCGCGATCTGTTGTGGCGCTCTCTCTACATCTCGCTGACGGTCAGCCTGTTCACGGTCATCCTGGCCTATCCGATCGCCTACTTCATTTCGTTCCACGGCGGTCGCCACAAGAGCCTGTGGTTGTTCCTCATCACCATCCCGTTCTGGACCAGCTATCTCCTGCGCGTCATGTCGTGGAAGGTCATCCTCGGCTACAACGGCGTCCTGAATTCGGGCTTGATGGGTCTCGGCATCATCGACGAACCGTCGACCGCCCTGCTCTACAACTCAAGCGCCGTCATCATAACGCTCACCCATGCCTGGGCGGCCTTCGCCATCCTGCCGATCTTTGTCTCGCTGGAAAAGGTCGACCGAACGCTGGTCGAAGCAGCCACCGATCTCGGCGACGGCCCACTACGCTCATTCTTGCGCGTGACCTTGCCGCTGTCGGCGCCAGGCGTGATTTCTGCGGCCTTGATCGTCATGATCCCGACCGTCGGCGACTATGTCACGCCGAAGCTGGTCGGCGGCAAGGACGGCGTCATGATCGCCAATGCCATCCAGGCGCAGTTCGGCAAGGCCTCCAACTGGCCGCTGGGCGCGGCCCTGTCCGTCACCACCATGCTGATCGTGACGCTGATGGCGGGCGCCACGGTGCTCATCATCCGCGCTCTGCAGAGGCTGGCGCGATGACGGCGGTGCGGCGTTTCCTGTCCGGCGGCTGGCTGCCGTCCTACGCGTTTCTCTACGTCCTGTTTCTCTACCTGCCGGTCATTTTCCTGCCGATCTTCTCGATCAACACGGCGGCGACCCCGAAGTTCCCGCTCTCCGGCTTCACCTTGCATTGGTACGAGGACCTGCCCCGAACCCCGGCACTGCTCGACGCCGCCTGGAACAGCCTGATCGTCGGCGTGTCGGCCGCGGTTCTCTCCACCGTGCTCGGCATCCTCGCCGCCCGTTCGATCACCCGCTACCGCTATCCCGGCCGCCGCACCATCAACGGCCTGATCATGGCGCCGCTGGTTCTGCCCGAAGTCATCGTCGCCATCTCGATGCTGCTGGTGATGCTGCAGCTCGGCTTGAGCCTGTCGCTGTTCACCGTCGTTCTCGGCCATGTCCTGGTCTGCATCCCCTATTCGATGACGGTGCTGACCTCCGGCTTCGAGGGCTTCGACCGCAGCCTGGAGGAAGCCTCTGCCGATCTCGGCGAAAGCGCCTTTGGCACGTTCCGGCGGGTGACGCTGCCGATGGTGGCGCCGGCGATCATCTCCAGCCTGCTGGTCTGCTTCACCATTTCGCTGGACGAGTTCATCATCGCCTTCTTCCTCACCGGCACAGAGGCGACACTGCCGATCTACATCTGGGGCCAGTTGCGTTTCGCGGCGAAATTGCCCGGCGTGCTGGCGCTCGGCACGCTGTTGCTGGTTGCCTCCTTCCTGCTGATGACAATTGCCGAAATCCTGCGTCGCCGCGCCGCCAGACGCACCCAGAACGAGGGAGGCCTCTATGCCTGAGCAGCCTCAAGTCGAGCGCTCGCAGTCCGATAGGCCAATGATCGAGATCCGCAACGTCACCCGCAGCTATGGCGCGTTCAAGGCGCTCGACGACGCCTCCTTGACCATCAAAGAGGGCGAATTCTTTTCGCTGCTCGGTCCATCCGGCTGCGGCAAGACCACCCTGCTGCGCATGATCGCCGGTTTCGACAATCCGACCGGCGGCTCGATCTCGGTCGGCGGCCAGCCGATGGAAGGCATCCCGGCCAATCGCCGGCCGACCAATATGGTCTTCCAGAGCTATGCGATCTTCCCGCATCTCAATGTCGAGCAGAACGTTGCCTATGGGCTGAAGCGGCTCAAGCTGCAGGGCGGCGAGGAGAAACGCCGCGTCGAGGAAGCGCTGGCGCAGGTGTCGCTGACCGGCCTCGGCAAGCGTCTGGCAACCGAGCTTTCCGGCGGCCAGCGCCAGCGCGTGGCGCTCGCCCGTGCGCTGGTCATGCGGCCCAAGGTGCTGCTGCTCGACGAACCGCTGTCTGCGCTCGACAAGAAACTGCGCGAGCAGATGCAGGTCGAGCTGCGCCGCCTGCAGCAGGCCGTCGGCATCACCTTCGTGCTGGTCACCCACGACCAGTATGAGGCGCTCGCCATGTCCGACCGCATCGCCGTGATGTTCGGTGGAAAAATCGCGCAGGTCGCCTCGCCCAAGGAAATCTACCAGCGGCCGGTCAATCGCCAGGTCGCCGACTTCCTCGGCGGCATGAACTTCGTCAAGGCTGAGATCGTCGAGGAGAATGGCGCCTCATTGGTTGTCGACACGCTGGGCTTCGGCCGCGTCAAGACCGACAAGCCCAAGGCCTTCGTGCGCAATGGAGGCGCAGCCACGCTCGGCATCCGGCCGGAACGCCTGCGCGTGCTGTGGGACAACGCGACGGCCAAGTTCGAGGTCGCAGGCAAAGTCGTTGAACGCCACTATTTCGGCGAGATCACCCATTTGATCGTCGAGATACCGGGCCTGGAAAAGCCGCTGTCAGTGACCGAGACCAACGATTTCGGCGCCGACGACATTCCGGTCGGCACCTCGATCCGCCTTGCCTACGATCCCGAAGCGCTGGTGGCGATGGCCGACTGAAGATCGGCCATGATCTTGCGCGCCGCGATGCGCCCGGCAACGATGGCGCCTTCGACATAGCCCGGAAATGACGGCGACAGTTCTGAACTGGCGAAATACACCGGCGCAGCACCGGTGAGAAGCGCGCGCTCGGCGTCGGTTGCCGTCGCATCGATGATCAGATCGCCGTAGGCGCCGCCGCTCCAGCGGTCATCTGTCCAGTCGCGATAGCTGAGATCGAGGATGCCGGCCGCCTCAGGCCCCAAAGCCTCCACCAGTCTTTTCGCTATTTCGGCGCGCAGTGCCGCATCGCCGAGTTCGCGCCAGCGCAAGGCGAGCGGCCCGCCGACGAAGACGACCAGCGCGGCGTCATCGTCGTCCTTGCTGACATCACAGGCAAAAAGCCCCGGCAGGTCGCGCCACATCACCATGCCGCTCAGGCCGCGGTCGCGCCAGAAGGCGGTGGGAAAGCGAACCAGCACCTTGATCACCGCGCCGCTTTGCCAGACCGCCAGGGCTCTTTGCAGGCTAGCCGGCAACGGCGGCGCAAAATCCAGGTTCGCGGCCATCGTCGGCGGTACGGCGATCAACACCGTCCGCGCCTCGATGGTGCCCGCCGCCGATGCGAGACGGACCCTTCCCGGCCCATGTTCGATCCCCGTAACCGCTCTGCTCAACCGCAGCCGGTCGCCGAGATCGCGAGCCAGATCGTCGGCCAGCGAATGCATGGTTTCGCGCACGAAATACTGCAGCTCCGTCACCTCGTTGGTGATGCGCCGGTCATTGTCGATCAGGTGCCACAACGGCAGCTCTTCCAGAGCCTGACACCACAGGCCTTCGATCATCGAGCGGAACACCGCCTTGGCGTCGTCAGGATCGCTCTGGCCAGCGAGCCATGTGGCTACGGTCAGGCCGGCAATTGCCGGATCATCAGGCGAGATCGCATTCATGCGGTCGCGGATCGCCATCGAGCCGGCATAAGTTCGTTCCGCCTCCCTCGCAGACATCGCCGGTTGGGCGACGAAGTCGCCATCCAGATAAGTCTCGACCAGCGTCTTGCCGCGCGCCGCGACGAGGGCCATCAGCTCCGGCATGTCCTCGCACAGGAACTGACCGCCGCTGTCGACGCGCTCGCCAAGCCCATTCTGCCTGGACTCGACGCGCCCGCCGACGCGGTCACGCGCCTCGAGCAGCAGGAAGTCGATGCCGACCGCCTTCAGCTCGAGCGCTGCCGACAGGCCGGTGAAGCCGGCACCGACGATGACGACGTCGGTTCTTTGCGGTTCGCTCGTCAATAGCCGGCCTTGATCTTCTCGAACTCAGCGACCATGCGCTGCTTGAGCTCCGGCGCCACCGGCTGCTGGAACAGCGTCTTGTCGAGGAATTTGTCGAGATTGTCGAAGCCGCGGTCGACCAGCACCTTGTGGTCGATCGCCGCCATGCCGGCGCCATTGCCATGGCCATACCCGAAGGTCTTGACCAAGTAGTCCGACACGGCGGGTGCATTGACGGAGTTCAAGAAATCATAGGCTTCGTCGAGCTTGCCCGGCGCATCCTTCATCAGCACATAGCCGCACACCCAGGTCGAAATGCCTTCCTTGGTGTCGCGGTTCATGGCGATCGGCATGCCTTGCCCCTTCAGCGTCACGAAGGTCTCGTTCCAGCCCCAGACGAGGTCGACCTCGTTGCCGATAAAGGCCTGGTTGAGGTCGGTGTCGTCGGTCCAGTAGAAGCGGATGTTCTTGTGCACGTCGCGCAGGAAGGCGGATGCCTCCTGGAACTGTGCATCGGTCATCTTGGTCCAGTCCTTGAGGCCGATGACGAGGCTCGCCAGCGCATAGGCGTCGTCGACATTGTCGCCGATGGTGACGCGGCCCCTATACTTGGGATCGGCAAAAATCCTGAGCGACTGCGCCTGTTCAGCCGTCACATTGTCGGTGCGGTAGAGCAGCGAGGTGTTGCCCCAGTCGAACGGCATGAACCAGGCCTTGCCGTCGGCGGTGGTGGCGAGATCCTTCATCGCCATGATGCCGGGATTGAGGTCCTTCCAGCCGGCGATCCTGGAGGTGTCGAGCGGCTGCAGCATGCCGGCCTCGCGCCACTTGACCACGCTTTGCGAACAGGGGTGGGCAATGTCGGCCTTGAAGCCCGCCCGCATCTTCTCGAAGGCTTCGTCCTCGTCACCAAAGAAAGCGAAGGTCGGTTCGGCGCCGTATTTGGCAGCGTAGGTGGGGTGCAGCAGCGGATCTTCATAGCCCGACCAGTCGAACACCACGAGGTCGCCACCACCCTCCGCCAAGGCATGGACGGAGCCTGCGCCGATCAAACACGCGGCGGCAAGGGCAAGGCGGCGTAGCACTGACTTCATGGCTCGAAAACTCCCCCGTCGCGAAAAAGGTTGCTGCGACGTTAGGAGAATTCGGCTTCTTTGGCGAGCCCGTCCGCCCGCCATGTCGACGGGCGGACGGACCGGCTAGACAGGCTCAATAGCCGGCTTTGATCTTCTCGAATTCGGCGATCATCTTGAGCTTGAGTTCGGAAGGAACCGGCGACTGGAACAGCGTCTTGTCGACGAATTTCTGCACGTCGTCATAACCCTTTTCCTTCAGCACCGCCTGATCGACGCCAGCCATGCCCTTGGCATTGGCCTGGCCATAGCCCCAGTCCTTGACCAGCACCTTGGCGGTCTCCGGATCGTTGACGGCGTTCAGATAGTCATAGGCCTTGTCGATATTGTCGGGCGCGTCCTTGAACAGCACGTAGCCGCAGACCCAGGTCGAGATGCCTTCGTCGGTGTCCTTCTTGGACATGATCGGCACGCCGGCCGCCACCGACTGCACCGTCGCGTCATTCCATGCCCAGGCGAGGTCGACCTCGCCACCGCTTAACAGCTGCACGACGTCGGTGGTGTCGGTCCAGTAGGAGCGCACGTTCTTGTGCACCTGGCGCAGGAAATCCGAAGCCTGCTTGAACTGGTCGTCGGTCATCTTGGTCCAGTCCTTGAGGCCGATAGCGAGGCTCGCCAGCGCATAGGCGTCGTCGACGTTGTCGCCGATCGACACCCGTCCCTTGAACTTGGGGTCGGCGAAGGCCTTCAGCGACTGCACGTCCTTGGCGTCGATCTTGGAGGTGTTGTAGGTGAGTTGGGTGTTGCCCCAATCCCAAGGCATGAACCACGCCTTGCCGTCCGGGGTGGTGGCAAGATCCTTCATCGCCATGATGCCGGGATTGAGGTCCTTCCAGCCCGTGATCTTCGACGTGTCGAGCGGCTGCAGCAGGCCCGCCTCGCGCCATTTCACCACGCTCTGCGAGCAGGGATGGCCGAGGTCGGCCTTGAAGCCGGAGCGAACCTTCTCGAACGCCTCGTCTTCGTCGCCGAAGAAGGCGAAGGTCGGCGAGTCGCCGTTCTTCTCGACATATTTCGGGTGGAAGCTGGGGTCTTCGTAGCCGGACCAGTCGAACACGATCAAGTCCTTGTCGGCGGCGACCGCAAGTGCGGCTGCCGACGCCGCCAGCGTTCCGGCCAGCACCAGGGTCAGTGTCAGGCGTCTTGTCAGTGTCTTCATTGCTGTTCCATCCTCTGTGGTTTTCTTATGGTTTCGCCGCGCCGGCCGCCTTCCACGGATAGTGTTTGGGGAATGCCGCCGACAGGAATTCATTGGCCGCCTGCAAGGCGGTTTCACGGGTGGTGTCCTCGGTGCCCATCATCAACCGCAGCCACAACCCTTCGGTCATGGCACTGAGTGCCAGCGCCATGACCTGCGGCTCATAGGCATAGTCGCCGCTCTGCTTCAGCGCCGCGCAAAGGTCGATGAAGATGTTTTGGTAGACGGCATCGCGGGCACTGCTCAGCGCCTGATAGGTCGGCCGCGACTTGGCCTCGCCCCAGAAGGCGCACCAGGCGGCGAGCTTGCGCTTGTTGCAGATCGAACGGTCGAAATCGGCCGCGACCAGCGCCTGGAGTTGCCGGGCGGGATCATCGCCGGCCTTCTGCAGGGCATTGCGCCAATGCGCCGAGTACTCGTCATACATATGCTGCAAGGTCGCGATGAGCAGCTTTTCCTTGCTCTCGAAATGGAAATTGACGATGCCGCGCGACAGGCCCGCGCCATCGGCGACATCGGCCATCGTCGTCTCCGAATAGCCGCGCTTGGCCAGTGAATCGATCGTCGCCTCGATCAGCTGAAGCTGCCTGACCTCCTTCGAGGCCTTGCGTCCGCGCTTCTCGGATTCAGCTTTCCGCATTGGTTCAAGGAGGGCGTCCCTGGCGTCTGCCGTCTTCATGGGTCTGATGGTCTCCAGCATCGCCGGCTATCCAACCGGCTTCCGACCGCGAAGATGAGTGGGACGGTGTTCGCCACTGTCAAGCACCTTCTGCATGGCTTCCCAGGTTCGTATGTTCTTGTCGACATAGGCGGCGCCGACCACCGCGGCCACAGTCGGATAGAGCGGTCCTTTCAGCCTTTCCAACTCGCCACGCGCGACATCGCGGTACCAGGGATTGCGGTCCCTGACGGTGACATTGGCAAAGCCGGCCCGGCGCATTGCCTGCGCATAGCGGGAGGGTGATGCCATGGCGAAGGACAGGCCTTCGGCGGCGATGTAGGCCTTCATCTCGGGCGACGGTTCGCCGTCATGCGAGATCATCCAGTTGGAGGCCGCAAAGACGCCGCCCGGCTTCAGTACGCGGAAGATTTCTGCGAACAGGCCATCCTTGTCGGGCACATGCAGCAGCGCATCCTTGGAGAAGACGACATCGAAGGAATGGTCGGCGAAAGGCAGCGAGCCTGGTGGTGCTTGGATGAAGCTGACACGACCCGCGAGCCCACGCGCGGCGGCGCGGCGCCGGGCCGTCTCGATCACCGGCTGTTCGACATCGAAACCGGTGGCGTGTGCAGCGCAATGGCGCTCGACCAGATGCAGCGTGATGCCGCCCGAGCCGCAGCCGATGTCGAGGATCGTCTTGCCTTTGAGCGAAAGCCCTTCGACCACCCGGTCGACCTCGTCCGGCCCACCGGGCGACAGGTAGCCATCACCCCACAGCGCCTCGAGGAAGCGGATGGCGGTGTCGTCATACTCGGCTTCGTCATGGGGCATGGGCGGGCTTTTGCTGCGCAGAGGGGAAGTTTCCGGAAGCGAAGGTGTACCTGTCAGTCGATCGAATTCCATGACATGGCCGAACTCCTTGCCGTCGCCCCATTCGAATTCCATCCTACCGGTCTTCCTGAAGCCCTGCTTGACGTAGAAAGCGATGGCGCGGTCGTTGCGATGCCAGACATTGAGCCAGACGCGGCGGGCAGCGAGCCTGCCGGCTGCGCCGAGGACCTCGTCCAGCAAAGCTTTCGCCAGGCCCGTCCCCTGCCAGATCCGGTCGACATAGATGCGCTGCAGCTCAACCAATTCCCCTTCCTCGTCCTCTCGATGATGCGCGAAGCCGACGATCGGATGCTGTCCGCCGGCCTCGACCGGAGCGGAACGGTCCTCGGCCAGCAGGATGGTCGTCCGGGGATCGGCGATCTCGGCCGCCTGCAACCCGGGACCGTAGGATTCGTCGACATAACGATCCATGTCCTCGACCGTCGCCGTGTGGGCGAAGGTGTCGCGGAAGACACGCGCTGCGAAGGTGGCGAGCCGGTCGGCATCCATCCCCTCGGCCTTGCGGTATCTTATCTTCGCCAGCGGCCGCTCGGCCACGGCCCCTCTTCGGCTTGACACGAAATTCAACTCCCAATTCCCTGCAAAGCGTAGCTCAACATGATGAAATTGCAACCTCGTTTGTTGAACATTCATTCAGAATGGCTAGACAGATTGGCCTTTGCCATGCCAAATTCCGCGCATTCGGGAACAGATCACGCAAAAATGAAGAGCGGGTCGCACGGGAAGACTGGGCCAAAATGAAAGCTTGGGATGCGATCATCATCGGCGGCGGACACAACGGCCTGGTCAACGCCTGCTATCTGCAGCGCGCCGGCCTCGACGTGCTGGTGATCGAGAAGAACGACTGGGTCGGCGGTGCCGCCACCAGCCGGGAATTGACGCCGGGCTTCCTCTATTCCAACTGCTCCTATGTCTGCTCGCTTTTTCGCCCCGAGATCATGCGCGACCTCGAACTGCCGCGCTTCGGCCTGCAGGTCATCTCCTATGAGGGCGGCGCGGTGTTCACGCGCGACGGTGACTACCTCGCCAACTACCGCGACCACGATGCCCACCGGCGCGAGTTCGCCCGCTTCTCGAAGCGCGATGCCGAAGCCTATGACCGCTACGCCCGCGACGTGACGCGGCAGTGCCGCTTCATCCAGCCGCTCCTGATGCGCACCGCACCCGATCCAACCAGCCTGCGGCCACGCGACCTCGGAGAACTGCTCTATCTCGGCAAGAAATTCGCTGGCCTGTCGGCGCCGGAAATGGCGCTGACGCTGCGCTTCTGGACCATGTCGATCTCGGAGTTCCTCGACGAATATTTCGAGACCGACGTCATCAAGGCGAACTTCGCTTTGTCCGGCATCATCGGCACCGCGCTCGGGCCGATGTCGCCCGGCACCGCCTACGTGCTGCTGCACCACTATATGGGCGAGGTCGATGGCTCGGTCGGCGCCTGGGGTTATGCGCGCGGCGGCATGGGCGCGGTCACCAAGGCGCTGGCCGCGTCGTTCAAGGCGTCGGGCGGCACCATCCGCACAGGCGCCGAGGTCGACCATGTGCTGGTCGGCAGGGGTAAGGCCAAGGGCGTGGTGCTGGCCGGCGGCGAGGAGATTTTTGGCAAGCTCGTCGTCTCCAATGCCGACGTGAAGCGCACTTTCCTGAAGCTGGTCGAGGAAAAGGAACTGCCCGATGTCTTCCTGCGCCGGGTCAGGAACTTCAAGATCCGCGGCTCGTCCGGCAAGGTCAACATCGCCCTCGACTCGCTGCCGGAATTCCCGGCGCTGCCGAAGGATTCGCCGGTCTATCGCGGCGACATGCATTTCACCGATTCGATGGAACGCATGGAGCGCGCCTATGACGACTGGAAGGCCGGGCGCTGGTCGGCCGATCCGTTCCTCGACATGGTCATTCCAACGACGCTCGACCCGACCATGGCACCGCCCGGCAAGCACTTCATGAGCTGCTTCGTGCAATACGCGCCGCCCAGGATTGCAGGAGCCGAATGGACCGATGCCGACCGCGACGGCTTTGCCGAGAGCGTGATTTCGCAGATCGCGGAATACTCGCCGGGCTTTCGCGATCGCATCGTTCATATGGAAGTGCGCACGCCGCGCGAGATCGAAGCCGAGGTCGGCCTCACCGAAGGCAACATCTTCCAGGGTGAACTGACCTTCGACCAGCTTTTGTTCAACAGGCCCGTGCCGGGTTACGCGCAGTACCGCTCGCCGGTCGGCGGCCTCTATATGTGCGGCTCCTCGACCCACCCCGGCGGTGGCGTCATGGGAGCGCCCGGGCGCAACGCCGCGGCGGAAATCCTGCGCGACCTCGCCAAATCCACCTCGCATATGAGCGCTGCCCATGACGTCATCTGAGACAATCGTCATTGGCGGCGGCCACAACGGCCTCGTCGCCGCGGCCGCGCTGGCGAAAGCCGGCCGCAAGGTGCTGGTGCTCGAAGCCGGTAGCGAAGTCGGCGGCGCCGCGCGCACCGAGGAATTCGCGCCGGGCTTTCGTGTCTCGTCAGTCGCCCATCTGCTGAACCGGCTGCATCCCGATGTGGTCAAGGCGCTGGACCTGGACAAGCACGGGCTGCAATTCGCGCGCGCCGACTTCATGCCGTCGGTTGCGCTGTCGAAGGACGGCCCGCTGGTCTTGCATGGCGCCTATGGCGAGGTGCTGACAGGCACCAATTCGTCCGAGCAGTCGGCCTGGAAGGAATTGCGCGCGCAGCTGCTGCGCTATGCCGGCATATTGAAGCCGTTCCTCTCCCGCCGCCCGCCCGATCTCGCCGGCATGTCGCTGCGCGAGACCGCCTCGCTCGGCCAGACCGCGCTGGCGCTGAAGAAGCTCGGCAAGGAAGACATGCGCGACTTCCTGCGCGTGCTGCTGATGAATGTTGCCGACCTGCTCGACGAGCAGTTGGCCGATATCAGGCTAAAAGGCCTGCTCGCTTTCGATGCGACGCTGGGCAGCAATCTCGGCCCCCGCTCGCCGACATCATTGCTCGGCCTCTACTACCGGCTGGCCGGCGAGACCGGCGGTGCAGCCGGCGCGCAGATATTTCCGCAAGGCGGCATGGGCGCGGTTGCCGCTGCCATCCGTGCCGCGGCGGAAAAGGCCGGTGTTACCATCCGCACGTCGACGCCGGTGGCGAAGATCATTGTTGAGAAAGGCCGCGCAGTCGGTGTTGCGCTCCACACTGGCGAGGTGCTGCGTGCCAGGACGATCGTCTCGGCCATCAATCCGGCGACCACCTTCCTCGACCTTGTCGGGCCGCGCGAGATCGATACCGGCTTTGTGCGCAAGGTGAAAAACATTCGCATGAAAGGCGATGCGGCCAAGCTCAATCTGGCGCTCGACCGGCCGCCGCAATTCACCGGAGTCGATGCCGCCGGCCACAAGGGCCGCCTGGTGATCGCGCCCTCGCCCGACCATGTCGAGCGCGCCTTCAACCCATCCAAATATGGGGAGTTCTCACCCGAGCCGGTGATGGAGATCACGCTGCCAAGCCTCGCCGACCCGTCGCTCGCGCCGAGCGGCGCCTGCGTGCTGTCGGCGGTCGTGCAATACGCGCCCTACGCGCTGAAAGAGGGTTGGGATGCCGGCAAGCCGAAATTCCTCAAGGCGATCATGGCCCAGCTCGAAGCCTATGCGCCTGGCATCGGCAAAAGCGTGGTCCACGCCGAGCTTCTGACGCCGGCCGACATCGAAACGCGCTACCGCATGCCGGGCGGCCACTGGCACCACGGCGAATTGCAGGCCGACCAGATGCTGATCTCGCGACCAGTGTCCGGCTGGTCAGGCTATGACACACCACTCGAAGGGCTGTTCCTGGCCAGCGCCGGCTCACATCCCGGCGGCGGCGTCTCCGGCGCTCCCGGCCTCAACGCCGCGCGACGCATCATTGCGATGAAGGGGTAAGCCATGGCCCAGGCAATCAGGAAGAAGCCCCTCTCGAAGACAGTCAACGCGGCTGTTTCCGCCCGCATCGTCGCGCAGGACCATTTCCGCACGCTGCGGCTCGGCACGCCGTTCCAGCCGCGCATCGATGCGTTGGCCAAGACCCAGGACTGGTACAATTGGGCCGGCTACCGCGCGCCAAATTCGCTGTGGAACGAGGAACTCGAATATTTCGCCATCCGCAGCCAGGCGGCCGTGTTCGACATTTCGCCGATGACCAAATACCGGATCGAAGGGCCGGACGCCGAAGCCTTCCTCGACCGCGTCACCTTGCGCGATGTCGCTAAGCTCAGGCCGGGCCGTGTCCACTACACGGCGTGGTGCGACGACGAGGGCTTCGTCCTCGATGACGGCACGCTGTTCCGGTTGTCGCCGACACGCTTCCGGCTGTGTTCGCAGGAGCGGCATCTGCCGTGGCTGCTCGACAGCGCGATTGGCTTCGATGTCAGCGTCGCGGAGGAAACGGAGGCCGTCGCCGGGCTCGCGCTGCAAGGGCCGACCTCGTTTGCGGTGCTGCGTGATGCCGGTTTCGCTGGCGTCGAGAAGCTGAAAATATTCGACCTCGCCGATTTACCGCATGATGGCGGCACCGTCGGCATTTCGCGCACCGGCTTCACCGGCGATCTCGGCTACGAACTTTTCGTCCCGGCCGACAGGGCGCTCAGCCTCTGGGACCGCTTGATGACGGCCGGCCAACTGCGCGGTATCCGCGCCATCGGCTACACCGCGCTCAATCGCGCTCGCCTCGAAGCCGGGTTGATCGTCGCCAATGCGGATTTCACCACAGCCGAGCACGCCATCCGCGCCGATCGCCTGCGCCTGCCGGACGAGATCGGCCTCGGCTTCATGATCGATCTGCAGAAAGGTCATTTCAACGGTCGCCGCGCCATCCTCGAGGCTCGCGCCAAACGCAAGCTGCGCCATGTGCTGGTCGGGCTGGAGATCGACGGCAACATCCCCGCCGAACACGCCATCGTCTACCACAAGAAAAGCCAGGAGGTCGGCCTGGTCAGCGCCGCCATGTGGTCGCCAATGGCCAAGCGCAACATCGCCATCGCCTCGCTGGCGCGGCCGTATGGTGACACCATGGTCGAGGACCTCTGGGTCGAGATCTACGCCATGCGCGAGCTGCAGCATCAGAAGCTGATGAAGCGGGCCAAGGTGGTGGCGCGGCCCTTCATCAAGCTCGACCGCCGCACCGCCAATCCGCCGGCGGATTTCTGACCATGACCGACGAAGCCGAACTCGAAACCGCCGAGCAATGGGAGCTGGTCAACACGCCGCTCGGCGAGAAATGGTCGGGCCGCACGCGCTATGCCGCCGCCATGTTCTTCTACAAGGGCGGCGAGATGAGCGCCGAGACGCTCGAAGTCTACCGCATCTGCGCGCGGCTCGATTCGGAAGATCCGCTGCCGATCATCCGCGATCGCGGTGTCGGCAAGGACTGGCTCAAGCGCATGGGTTTCGAATAGGTCTTTCTACCCGATGGTTCTCTCCAGCATGCTGAGCCAGTTGCGATAGGCGATCTTCTCGATCAGCGCGCGGCCGAAACCGCGCGCCGCCAATGCATCGATCAGCTTCGGCAGGCCGGCGACATCGCCGATGACGGCTGGGATCATGGCGCCGTCGAAATCCGAGCCAAGGCCGACACCGTCCTCGCCCAGCGCCTGCAGGAGCGAATCGACATGGCGCACCATGATGTCGAGGCTGGTGTCGGCATTCATCCGGCCGTCCTCACGCAGGAATCCGGTGGCGAAGTTCAGCCCGACCATGCCGCCGGATTCGCGGATCGCGCCGAGCTGCCAGTCGGTGAGGTTGCGCGAATGGCCGCAGATCGCGTGCACGTTGGAATGAGTGGCGACCAGCGGTGCGTCGCTGAGCGCGGCGACATCGCGAAAGCCCTTCTCGTTGAGATGCGACAGGTCGATCATGATCTTCAGCTGGTTGCAGGCCTTGACCAGCGCCTTGCCGGCATCGGTCAGCCCGGGGCCGGTGTCGGGCGAGGACGGAAAGCGGAACGGCACGCCGTGACCGAAGGCGTTGGGCCGGCTCCAGACGATGCCGAGCGAGCGCAGGCCGGCAGCATGCAACACGTCGAGCATGGTGAGCTCGGGATCGATCGCCTCGACCCCTTCGATGTGGAATACCGCCGCGATCGAGCCTTGCGCCATGGCGTTGCGGACATCGCCGGCACTGCGGCAGACGGTGAGCCCTCCGGCTCGCTCCAGCCTGAACAGGATCGAGGCCATGGCGATCGTCGAGGTCAACGCATCGGCGCGCGGGACCTCGGGCGGCAGTGGCTCGGCATCGCTCGGCGCCAGCGGCACGGCGCTGCGCCTGGTTTTCTCGACAGGCGGCGGAAAGATGGCGAACATGCCGCCGGCAAAGCCACCGGCTTTCGCGCGCGGCAGGTCGATATGACCGCCCGATTTCCCCTCGATGAACAGCTTTTCGACATCCGTGTCTTTCGACTGGTAGAGTCTGAGCAACGTGTCGTTGTGGCCGTCGAAGACGGGAACGAGGTCGGTTTCGGTCATTGGGGGATCATTCGGTTCGTTTGTCGGCGCGGTGGCTGCGATAGATCATATCCACTTAGGCAAGATGCGCTACCCGTGCAAATGCCAAAGCCATCGAAGCGGGACGACAGCCTGATGTCGCGCCCGTTCCGATCGACGAAATGCCGGCCGATCCTACTGCTTCAGCACGTCTGCCCACTCGTGGTGGCGGCGGAACTGGGCGTTCGCGAACGGGCAAAGCGGGATGATCTTCTTGCCCGCCGCGCGCGCATCCTCGACGGCGCGGGTGACGAGCCGAAGCCCGGCACCCTGACCGCGGAAGACGTCCGGCACTTCCGTATGGTCGATGATGATCTGGTGCTCGCCGATCTTGGTAAAGGTCATCTCCGCCTCGGCGCCGTCTGGCCCGCGCAGGACATAGCGACCCTTGGAACCGCGATCTTCCAGTTCGATTTCAGGCAGTTGGTCCGGCATCGCTATACTCCCTGGGTGGCGCCGGCAAAGAGATGCCGTGCCGCCTCGATCTCGTTTGGCCGCACCTCGTGCCCGCCTTCATGCCACGCCACTGTGACATCGGCGCCGTCGGCACGCAAATAGGCTTCGAGCCGCGTGGTCAGGTTCGGCGGGCAGATTGGATCGCGCCTACCGGCGGTCACGAGAATATGACGGCCGGCGAGACTGCCGTTGATCTCTGGTTCGAACGGGATGAGCGGATGCATCAGCGCCGTGGCATCGAACACCTCCGGCGCGGCGAACACCACCGAGGCCAGGATGTTGGCGCCGTTGGAATAGCCGAGGCCGAACACGGATGACGGCTTCGCCGCCTCGATATGGGCCTTGATGAAGCCGGCGATCTTGTCCGTCGCCCGCGCCAGATCGCCCATGTCGTAGACGCCTTCGCCGGTGCGGCGGAAGAAGCGCGCCGAACCATGTTCCGCCACATCGCCGCGTGGCGAGATGATGGTTGCCTGGGGCAAGAGATCGCGCCCCAGCGACAGAAGCTGGTTCTCATCGCCCCCCGTGCCGTGGAAGACGAAGAGCAGCGGACCGCCCGGCGAACCGGGCAGCACCTTGTAAGTGTAAGCGTCCTTGCTCATGGTCTCAGCCTTCCAGCTTCTGCAAATGCTGTTCGAGATAGGGCCGCAGATGCTGGTGCTGCGTTGGCAGCTTCAGCGCCTCACCGAGATGAGCGGTATCCTCATCGCGATCGAAACCCGGTTCGTTGGTGGCGACTTCGAACAACACGCCACCCGGCGTGCGGAAATAGATCGCCCAGAAATAATCGCGGTCGATCACCGGCGTCACCTGATAGCCGGTGTCCATCAACGCCTTGCGCACTTCGAGCTGCTTGGCGCGGTTCTCGACGGCGAAGGCGACATGGTGGACGGAGCCCGCGCCGAGATCGGCGAAGGCGGCGCCCGGCAGCGATTCGATGTCGACGACGTCGGCGCCATTGCCGTTCTTCACCGCCAGCCGCCTGACATTTCCGGACTTGTCGATCTCCTCGTAGCCCATGAACTTAAGCAGCTCCTCGGTGGCGCCGCCATCCTTCAGCCTGAGCGACACGGAGTGAAAGCCGCGGATCGCCTCATCGGTGGGGATGCCGCCTTTCACCCATGGCTTTCTGGCGTCGGCCTTGTCCTCGACCAGGGCGAAACCATCGCCGTCCGGTCCGGCAAAGGCCAGGCGCTTCTCGCCGAATGTCTCGTCGCGCGAAAGGCCCGAGACGCCTTCATCGGCAAAACGCTTTTCCCAATAGGCGAGCGTGCCTTCCGGCACGGAATAGACCGTGGTGCCGACTTCGCCGACGCCATGACGGCCCTTGCCGATGTTGGGAAACGGAAAATAGGTCATCACCGAACCCGGCGTGCCGGCCTCGTCGCCATAGTAGAGATGGTAAACGTCAGGCGCATCGAAATTGACGGTCTTCTTGACCCGGCGCTGACCGAGTTTCCTGGTGAAGAAATCGTTGTTCTGCCGGGCATCCCTGGCCATCGAGGTGACGTGATGGAGGCCCTTGATCTGATCGAGCATTGTCTTGCTCCTTCCCTTGGTGCTTGTGCGGCCCGTGCCGCTGTCCACGCCTATATGAGGACACCACCGCCTGCGGCAAAGGCGGCAAACACAGAATGGACTGTACTTTAATAGTGAACAATCCAAATAACTTCGTTCACCAATTGACGAACATGTCAGGCTTGCGCCGTCGCCGGAATTCGGTTCCATGAGCGGCGTTCGACCGTACAGGATAAGGGTATCGCGAGTGACCGGAAAAGCCAGGCGCCCGAATGTTCTTCTGATCACATGCGACCAGTGGCGCGGCGATTGCCTGTCGTCTGCCGGCCATCCGGTTGTCAAGACGCCGAATGCCGACGCGCTGGCCGCCGAGGGTGTGCTGTTCAAGCGGCACTATGGTGGTGCGGCACCTTGCTCGCCGGCCCGCGCCTGCCTCTACACCGGCCTCTACCAGATGAACAACCGCGTCTGCCGCAACGGCACGCCGCTCGACGCCCGTCACGGCAACATCGCGCTGCATGCAAGGAGCCTCGGCTATGATCCGACGCTGTTCGGCTACACCGACGTATCGCTCGACCCGCGCCTGCTGGCGCCGGGCGACCCACGGCTGCAAAGCTATGAAGGCGTGCTGCCTGGATTCACGGTGCGCCAGTTGCTGCCCGAGCATCAGAAGCAGTGGCTGTCCTGGCTCAAGCAGCGGGGCATCGATACCGGCGCCGGATCGCCGGATATCCATCGCCCGGTGAACGAAGGCGGCAAGGCCGTCAGCAACGCACCGCCCGTTTATTCGAAGGACGAAACCCCAGCCTCCTTTCTGACCGGCGAATTCACGCGCTGGCTCAGCGAGCAGGAGGCCGATACACCATGGTTTGCCCATCTTTCCTTCATCAGCCCGCACCCTCCCTTCGTCGCGCCGGCGCCATACAACACGCTGTATGATCCGGCTGACGGTCCCGCCTTCCACCGTGCGGCAAGCTGGCAGGCAGAGGCAGAGAGCCACCCCTATCTCGCCTATGATCTCGGCCGGCAGAAGCAGGCCAAGTTCCGTCCCGAGGCCAGTGGCAAGGTGCATGATTGGAGCGGCGACGATTTTCGTCGCATCCGCGCGATCTACTACGGCATGATCTCGGAGGTCGACGCGCAGCTCGGCCGTATCTGGCAAGCGGTCAAGGCCGCAGGCGCGTGGGACGACACCATCATCGTGCTGACATCAGACCACGCCGAGATGATGGGCGACCATTTCATGCTGGGCAAGGGCGGCTATTTCGACGGCAGCTACCACATTCCGCTGATCATCCGCGACGCGTGTCACGGCAAGGCCGCCGGCGGCAGTGTCGATCGGTTCACCGAAGCGGTGGACATTTTGCCGACGCTTCTCGACCTGCTCGGCGAAGCCCCACAACCGCATCTCGACGGATGCTCGCTAAAGCCTTTCCTGAGCGGCGGGAGCCCTGCAGCGTGGCGCGATGCCGCGCATTGGGAGTTCGATTTCCGCTCGATTGCCGAGGGCGAAGCCGAACGGCATTTCGGCATCGCCTCACGCCAATGCAATCTCGCCGTCATCCGCACGGAAAAATTCAAATATGTGCATTTCGGCGGTAACTTGCCGCCGCTGCTGTTCGACCTGGAAAGCGATCCGGGCGAATTGAACAATCTCGCCGCCGATCCGGCCCACCTGGCCGTGCGGCTGGAGTTCGCCGAAAGGCTGCTTGCCTGGCGGGCTGAACATCTCGACCAGTCGTTGGCATTGGCCGAACTGACCGAGCATGGCGTTGTCGGCCATGTTAGCAGGGGATCACGGCAATAGAGCGGTAGGCCTGGATGCGCCGCACCCTACTGCCCTACTGCCCTACTGCCCTACTATCCTACTGCACGATCATGCGCTGCTGGTCACGCTTCTCCGTATAGCTGCCTTTGTCGTAAGCAGTTTGAGCCTCGAGCTGTTCCTTGGTGAAGGTCGTGTACAGGTACTTCCTGCCATCCTTGTCGGCCATGAATTTGAGATTATCCATGCCGACCGCGACTTCCTTCTCGCCAATGCCGAGGAAGCCGCCGACGTCGACGATCACAGCGTCAGTCTTGTTGTCGGGCGCCAGCACGACGTCACCGATTTCGCCAACCTTGGCATCATTGGCGCCGTAGACGGTCGTGCCCTTCAGGTCGTCGGCGCGAATCTCGCCGACAGGCATCTCGGTTAAGGTCGACTTGTCGATGGCCGCCGTCTGGGTCTGGTCGGGTGCCGAGGCATCGGGTGTCGAAGCAGCAGGAGCCTCAGCCGTCTTGTCAGCCGGTGCGACGGCAGGAGCCGTGGCATCGGACGGTGCAGCAGCCGGTGCGGTTGCAGCCGGCTCATTGGAAGCCGTCGTTGCCGGTGCCGGATCATAGGCCTTGCGGTTGAAATCCGGCTGCGCCTGAAGTTCCTCCTTGGTGGTCTGAGCCACCAGCCAGCGGTCGCCGTTTTTATCCGCCCACTGGGCCTTGCCGAAGTCATAGGTGACATTCTTGGCGCCAAGGCCGAGGAACCCGCCGACGCCGATGACAAGCGACTCGGCCTTGCCTTCCTTCGTCAGCACGATGTCGTTGACGCTGCCGATGTTCTGCGCGTCATCGCCGATGCCGTTGTAGACGGTTTCGCCAATGATGTTGGTGGCGAGATTGCCGTCGGCGCGCTTCACCGGTTCGGCCGGCGCAGCATTCATGTCGACGGGTGTCTGCGCGGTGTCAGCCGGCGCGGATGCAGCCGGAGCCTTTGCGTCCGTCGATGCGGCCGGTGCCGGAGCCGGTGCATAGGGCTTGCTGTCGAACTCCGGCTGCGCCGTCAGTTCGTCCTTGGTCGTCTGGGCAACCAGCCAGCGGTCGCCGTTCCTTTCGGCCCATTGCAGCTTGTCGTAATCGAAGGCGACATTCTTCGCTCCGACACCCAGAAAACCGCCCACGCCGATGACGACGGACTTGGCCTGGCCATCCTTGTCGAAGACGACATCGCTGACCTGGCCGATGTTCTCGGCATCGTCGCCGGTGCCGTTGTAGACGGTTTCACCGATGATGTTGGTGACGATGCTGCCTTCGGTGCGCACCGGAGCGGCGGCTGGCTCCTGAACAGCGGGGGGCTGGGCGGGCGCCGGGGATGTCGCATTCTGCGCATAGGCCCCGGTCGCGACCAGCGCTGCGAGTGCGGTCGTGGCTAAGAGGTTGCGGGTCATGATGATCTCTCCTCGTGGGTGATTTCGTACGCGCCGCGCCCGGGTGAACCGTCGCTGAGGAGGTTCGGACGCGGCATCTTCTTCACAACGTCGTGACCATGCTGTTGTTCCGACAAAACACTTCGCGTTGTGGCGAAGCCAAGAAGCGGGGAAGCGCCTGCGATTTTTCAAAACGGAACCTTTCCCGCTTCGTCGCGTTTCAGCCCGTGGCTGGGTCTATCCCGGCCCTATCGTGATGGAATGGCGGAGCGGGGCATGAAATTTGCTGCGGTGCTGAACCGGGACGGCGGCACCTTGCGCACAACGGACCTTGCCGCCTTTTCCGACAGGATGCGCCAGACCCTGGAGACGGCAGGCCACTCCCTCAGCATTGACGTTGTTGCCGGCAAGGACGTGGTGGAGACGCTCGATGGCGCTGCATCGCGACGCTCTGTCGATGTCGTGCTGGCCGGCGGCGGTGATGGAACCATTTCCGCCGCGGCCGCTCGGCTGATGGGCACCAGGAAGGCGCTTGCCATATTGCCGGCCGGCACGATGAATCTGTTCGCACGCGGACTGGGTATTCCGCAGTCCCTCGATGCCGCGCTGAAATCCTTCGCCGATGGCGAGATCATCGCAGTCGACGTGGCCACGGCAAACGGCCGGCCCTTCGTTCATCAGTTCTCGATCGGCATGCATGCCAAGATGGTGCAGCTGCGCCAGAAAATGGAATTCGGTTCACGTTTGGGAAAGATCGGCGCCTCGGCCAAGGCGGCCTGGGCGACGATCAACAATCCACCGGCGATGAACGTGACGCTCAGCATCGGCAACGCCGAGATGGCGGCCCGCATCACCGGCATCGGCATCACCAACAATCTGTTCGGCGAAGGCCACCTGCCCTACGCCGACAACCCGGCGGGCGGCGTGCTTGGCGTCTATGTCACGGTGGCGCAGCAACGTGCGGAACTGGTCAAATTCTTCTTCAACATTGCGCGCGGAAAATGGCGCGACAACGAACACGTGGAAATCCATCAAGCCGACCGAACGGTCCTGAAAATCCATTCGGGCAGCAGAAAGTTCCGTGCCGTCATCGACGGTGAACTGGTCAGGCTTGACCGTGAGACGACGATCGAAATCCGGCCTGGCGCACTCAATGTCCTGGTGCCGGCCCGCATCGCAGAGGCGAAGGCTGCCTGATGCGATCTCGAACGATGAAGGCCGAGAATCTAGCCGCTTGGCGCGCTTCCTTGCTCCGTCGCCGGCGTCTTGGCCATTTGACCATAGATTTCGGCGATGCCCCAGGCCGCGAAGGCCAAAAGCAGCGCTGCAATCAGGATACGCAAGCCGTGCCAGCCCCACCGCCCCTGACGCGCTTTGTTTTCGGGGATGATCTTGGTCATGATCGGTCCTTGTCTCGTTATTCGCCAACTGGCGCGGTCGGCAAAACACGGTCGGGTAACGGTTCCTCGCTAGGATGGTTCCGGGGACGCCGGCTGGTCATGAGCCGGCAGGTGCGGGAAGCAGCGAAGGCCGTGACGGGCCATTGGGGACTTGGGTGAACAGCAAGTCGGAAACAGTGCCGAATCTGCCGGCCGAAGTTGCGCGCGCGGTCAAGGACGAGGACCGGCTGGCCGTGCTGCACGGTCTGGAGGCGTTGGATACGGCGGCCGATCCGGATTTCGACCGCATAAGCAGCCTTGCCGCGGCGGCTATGCAGGTTCCGATCGCGTTGGTGACGCTTGTCGACCACAAGCGCCAATGGTTCAAATCCTGTGTCGGTCTGGACGAGACCGAAACCGCGACCGACATCTCCTTCTGCGCCCATGCGATTGCCGCCGGCGACGAGCCGATGGTGGTGGCGGATGCCACGACGGACCCACGTTTCAAGACCAACCCGCTGGTCACCGGCAAGCATCATCTCCGCTTCTACGCCGGCGCGCCGATGATCGTGGCTGGCGCCCGCATCGGCACGCTGTGCGTGCTCGACCGCAAGCCGCATGCCTTTCCGTCCAGCGCCATGCTCGAGCAGTTGAAGGCGCTCGCCGGCCTCGCCGGCAGCCTGTTCACCTTGAAGGATGCGACCCGCAGCGGCGCTATCGCCGAGGCAGCACTGGTGCGTGAGGAAAAGCGGCGCGCCATTGCGCTCGACGCAGCTTCGCTCGCCAGCTGGGCATGGGACATCCGCACCGACATCATCGAATGCGATACTTTGCTGTCGGAGCTGTTCAACCTGCCGCGCTCGAACCGGCTGCGGGCGCGCGACATCCTCACCGCCATCGATCCTCGCGACGTCTACCAGACCGAAACCCGCTTTCGCGATGCCTTGACCGGCAGCGACGACTATTTCGGCGAATACCGGGTGAAGGGCTTTCATCCGCCGCGCTGGCTCGCCACGCGCGGCCGCGTCATCGAGCGCGACGGTGACGGCAAGCCGACCCTGATCTTCGGCGTCAACTACGACATCTCCGAGCGCAAGCTTGGTGAAGAGCGGCAACGGCTGCTGCTGCGCGAGCTCAACCACCGCGTCAAGAACACGCTGGCGACCGTCCAAGCACTGGCGACGCAGACCGTGCGCCATGCCCGCCAGCCGAGCGAGTTCCTCGAAGCCTTTGGTGCCCGGCTTCAGGCCCTGGGCATCGCCCACAATTTGTTGTCCGACCGCGAGTGGCGCGGCATCGGCATCCGTGAACTCGTCCAGATCGAGGTCAGGCCTTTCGACACCGCCGACCAGCCGCGCATGACGATCTCCGGCGACGATTTGTTGCTGTCGCCAGACCAGGCTGTCGGGCTCGGCCTGATCCTGCATGAGCTGGCCAGCAATGCGCTGCAATATGGCTCGCTGTCGGTGGCGTCAGGCAAGGTTGATCTCGGCTGGAGGACGAAAGGCAGAAAGGGGACTCGGCGCCTTGTGCTGACCTGGCGCGAAAGCGGCGGCCCGCAAGTCGCCCCGCCGGAGCGACACGGCTTCGGCTCGATCCTCATCCGACGCAGCCTTGCCAAGGTCATTTCAAGCGAAGTGACCCATGAGTTCCGGCCGGAAGGCGTGTTTGCCGAAATATCGATGCCGCTGGAAGATCTGCCGAGTGACAAGCCATGATGCCGAACCAAAAGGCCGCGACGCAAAGTTGAAGCCGGTTTTCGGAAGAGATCATGGTCAAAGAGAGAACCGACCTTACTTCCGCTCGTCTTCTTCCGGATCGTCTGGTTTCACGTTTTCGCGGTAGATGGCGTAGGCAGCCAGCGCCACGGCAGGACCCAGAATGACGCCGAGACCGCCCTTGCCCTTGAGCAGCGCCGGCAGCACGGCAAGCGCCGCCGTGATTCCGATCGCTTTCATGTCGGCATTGCGCTGTTGTACGCGGCGCCGGGCACGTGAGCCTGCGGATATCTGGAAAATCAGCAGGATCAGCCCGGCAAGCAGCAGGAAACCGGCGCCAAAGCCCAGCGCGGCGGCAAGCGATCCGTAGCGACTTGCCGTCCAGATATAGGCTGCCCCGACCAGAAAGCCGAGGCCGCAGAGCGCCACGGATATGGCGAGCCCATAGACGATTGCCGCCGTGCGCGCCCGGCGTATGGCGGCGGCGGTTTCGCCCGATGCCAGACCTGCAATCAGGGATGCGAGCATTCCCATCTGGAATGCGACTAGCGACGCGCGAGGAGCGCGAAGAGGAAGCCGACGCCGGCGGCGATCGCCAGTGACGTCACCGGCTTTTCGCGCACGCTCGCCATCAACTGCGCTTCGATATCCTTGGCATTGCCGCGCAGGCTGTCAAAGGCTGCTTCGCCCTGCGCACGCAATTGCTCGACCCCTTCCGTGGCCGCACGGCGCGCGGTGCCGTAGCCATGCTCGCCGGTCTTGGCCAACTGCTTGGTGAGCTTGTCGATATCGGCCTTCAATTGCCTGATATCGGCTTCGAGATCTGAATTCGACGGGCCTTCGGTTGCGGTCTTTCCTGCGGCAGTTGCCATTGCTTAACTCCTTGTGATTGCTTGATTTCAAACGCGCCGCATGTCTCAAGGTTCCGGCATCAGGGACAAAGTAGCCGAAAACGCGTGCGTGTGCACCCGATCCGCTGGCGCTGACAAAAAGGCACTTCGTCAGATCAGTGGCCGTCGCGCCTCGCCCAGCCCTTCCCAGCCGGCGAGTTGCTTGAGCCCTTCATTATCGGTGACCTCGCAACCGCCGTCGCGCCAGACAATCAGCTTGCGGTCCATCAGCTTGCGGATCGTCTTGTTGGTGTGGACCAGCGACAGGCCGAGCGTGTCGGCGATGTGCTGTTGGGTGATCGGTATCTGAACCGATTGCTTGCCGTTCAGCCCAACGACCTTTGCCCGGCTGCCGATGAAGGCGATAAGATAGGCGGCACGCTCGATGGCGCTGCGCCGCCCGAGGCTGAGCAGATTCTCGTCCAGCATGCGCTCTTCGCGCGATGCGATCCAGGTGATGTCGTAGGCCAGCCCGGGATGATTGCGGTAGAGTTCGTGGAGAGACTCGCGTTCGAAAACGCACAGCAGCATCGGCGACAGGGCCTCGACGGAATGCTGCATTTCGCCCATCACGCTGCCCTGCAGGCCGATCAGATCGCCGGGCATGAGGTAGTTGAGGATCTGGCGGCGGCCGTCCTGCAACAGCTTGTAGCGGAACGCCCAGCCGGAGAGCACGGTGTAGAGATGGGCGCTGTGGCTTCCCTCCACTAGGACCGTGGCGCCCTTGTCGACGGCGAGTTCGCCCTTCTTGAATTTGCTGATGAAGGCCAGTTCCTGTTTTTCGAAGTCGCGGAAGACCGGTAACGGCCGCAACGGACAGTTCTCGCAAGGATACTGACGACTTGAGAAAGCACGACCGCTCTGGCCTGACATTTCGACCCCTCTTCGAAAGCCCGCACAAGGCTGCGTCCCAACGCGTCGCGCGGATTGAGGTTCCGCGCGGGCACATGTCTTTTTTAAATGACAGCTTGCCAAATAGCGATCATGACTCCATCCGTTACAAGGAGCCCTTGCCTGTGTCCCCTTTGCTTGATGGATTGCGGATTCTGGTCCTGGAGGATGAGTTTCTCATCGCCATGGATGTCGAGCAGCTTTGCCGCGATCATGGTGCGGGTGAGGTGGTGATCGCCCGCGATCTGGCCGAGATCGACGATCGACAAATCGCCACGCACTTCGACGCCGCCATTGTCGACCTTATGCTGGGTGGCGCCTCGACACTCGATTTCGCCTCAGGGCTGCGCGCGGCGGGCGTGCCGTTCGTGTTTGCCTCGGGCTATTCGGATCCCGATGAAATCAAGACATCGTTTCCGGGCGTCAGGCTGGTCGGCAAGCCCTATTCGGGTGAGGACCTCATGCAAGCGGTGGCGGCGGCCTGCGGGCGGGGTTCTCCCGGCTGAGACACGATCCAACTTCTGCGGATCGCACCTTGCGATCGCAGCTCAGTTGGCCGGCGAGCCCGTGACCTGAGTCGAAATCGCATCCGGACCATACTCGTCTTCGCCGGATATCTTCAGGATCTCCTGCAAGCGCGTGCGGGCCCGGCTGACCCGGCTCTTGATCGTCCCGACAGCGCAACCGCAGATTTCGGCCGCCTCCTCGTAGGAGAAGCCCGACGCACCGATGAGGATGATGGCTTCGCGCTGATCTTCCGGCAATTGCTCGAGGGCGCCGCGAAAATCCTTCAGGTCGAGCTGGCCATGCTGGGCCGGATGAACGGCAAGCCTGGCCGTCATGATACCGTCGCTGTCTTGCACTTCGCGTCCGCGCTTGCGCATCTGCGAATAGAATTCATTGCGCAGGATGGTAAACAGCCACGCCTTGAGATTGGTGCCGGGCTGGAAGCTCTCATGCTTGTCCCAGGCCTTGACCAGTGTTTCCTGGACGAGATCGTCCGCCTTGTCGGCATTTTGCGTCAGCGACACGGCAAAGGCGCGCAAGCTCGGGATTGCCCCAAGCAGATCGGTCTTGAAGCCTTGGGAGACCGCTGCCATGCTTCAGTCCTTCTTCTGTGCGGGTTCGGCCTGTTCCAGTTGACTGAGCAACTGTGCAAAGCGATCCGGCACATCGTCAGAGACCAGCTCATCGTAATATTGTTTGAGTTTGCGTCCGATTTCGGAATTCGGCCCGAGTGCGTCACTGGACCCGTTCCGGCGCCTGCCCGCGACGCCAGCCAGAATATCTTTCGTCATATCCTTCATTTTGCCCTTGTATTCCCAGCGCCTAAGCCGCTCATAACACTACTCAACACAACGCAAGCGGCCCCCTCGTCTGGTTGCCCGTCCGAACTTCAAACGCCGTCCCGGCGCGTTAGTTCCATCAAGGTCGGAACTTTTTCTCAAGACCCGCGTTGTTTGACCGGGGCTTGCAATCAGCTTGACCTGCACTCTATGCAACCACGTCATTCTGAGGGAGACGTATTACCATGAGCTTATCAGCCACCATCGCACCACATCTGCCGTTCCTGCGCCGCTTCTCGCGGGCCGTTTCCGGATCGCAGGAAAGTGGCGACGCGCTGGTCGCCGCGATGCTGGAAGCCATCATCGCCGATATCGATATCTTTCCCGAGGCCTCGAGCGACCGCATCGCGCTTTACAAGGTGTTCGCCAAGCTGTTCACGTCGGTCGCTATCCGCGTCCCGCAGGAGCAGGCGCAGTCGCCATGGGAACAGCGCGCCGCCGCCAATCTGAACGCGATTGCGCCGCGTCCCCGCCAGGCCTTCCTGCTGGTCGCCGTCGAAGGTTTCAGTGAAGACGAGGCGTCCGAGATCCTCGATGCTGGCGACCAGGAGTTTTCAGAACTGCTTGCCCAGGCAAGCAACGAAATATCCCGCCAGGTGGCAACGGACGTGCTGATCATCGAGGATGAACCGCTGATCGCTATGGACATAGAAGAAATGGTCGAGAGCCTCGGTCACCGCGTCGTCGGAACGGCGCGCACGCATGCCGAGGCGGTGACGATGTTCGGCAAGACGCGGCCCAAGATGGTGCTTGCCGACATCCAGCTTGCCGATGGCAGCTCGGGCATCGAGGCCGTGAACGAGATCCTGTCGTCGACGTCGGTGCCGGTCATCTTCATCACCGCCTTCCCCGAGCGTCTTTTGACCGGCGAACGCCCCGAGCCGGCATTCCTGGTCACCAAGCCGTTCAACCCTGACATGGTCAAGGCTCTGATCAGCCAGGCGCTGTTCTTCGATCGCCAGGCGAAAGCCGCCGCCTAGGGGCAGCGGCAGGCACGACGCGATATCAAAAGGCCGTCTGATGCGATGCATCGGGCGGCCTTTGACATGCCGGGACCCCGTCATCAGCGAATTCCCGGCGCCACCCTTGTCTGGAACGATTGGCAAGCATCGTCTTTTTCGGCAAATGGTGGAACAAACCGCATCTACCCACGTTTTCATCACACCATTCGAAGGAGATGGATCATGCTTTACTGGGCGCTCGTATTTCTCGTCGTGGCAATAATAGCCGGCGCGCTTGGTTTCGGCGGCATCGCCGGCACGTCTGCCGGCATAGCGCAGATATTGTTTTTCATCTTTCTCGCTTTCCTGGTCATTTCGCTTCTTGCCGGCCTGTTCAAACGGGCGTGAGGACCGAACGATCATCCGAGCGAACACTGGAAGCCGCACCCCTCAAACGGTTTCCAGCCACCGCCGGGCGGCATCCTTCAACGGATACCGCTCGGCGGACCGCTTTTGGTGGCGGGTTTTCGGGAAGCCCTCTGGAACCCATTCCGCGGTGAGCCGTTCAGCCTGAGTTGGGTGGACAGATTGGCGATGCGTTCCAGGGCCGGAGATAGGAAAGACGACGTGCCAAGCGATGAAGTCATCGCCCTGCATCCCGCCGAAAGTGGCATGCAACTTGGCCGGGCTCTTCTCCACGCGCTGCACAATGCCGGCATTTCCGTTCTCTATCAGGATCGCGAGCTGAAAACGGTATGGGCGCGCAATATGCGTGCGCCGTGGGTTTCCGACACCGCGGACGGCAACGGCATCCTGCCCGCGGCGCAGATCGACCGCATCGGCGCGGCAAAGCGCGACGTCATCGCATCCGGCAATCCGCAACGCCTTGAAATCAGCGTCCCCGCCGAGGACGGCTTTCGCTGGTTTCAGGTCTGGGTCGACGCCGACCATGGCGATGGTGGAACGGTGCAAGGTGTCGTCACCACCATGGTCGAAACGACCGATCAGAAGCGCCGTGAGCAGACCCTGACGACGCTGTTGCGCGAAGTCAGCCATCGCTCGAAGAACCTCCTGGCGATCATTCAAAGCATAGCCACCCAGACCGGTCGCTATTCCGATGGCATCGCTGATTTCCTGACGCGCTTTCGAGGTCGGCTGCAATCGCTGGCCTCGTCCCAGGATCTGGTGACCTCCTCGAACTGGCGCGGCGCCGCACTTCGCGAGCTGGTGTCGGGCCAGGTCGGTCGCAACGGGGTGAATCCGTCGCACGGCCTGCGCTTCCGCGGCGCAAATCCCTATCTCAATCCCAACGCCGCGCTGCACATCGGCCTTGCCATGCATGAACTCGCCGTCAACTCGGTCAGCTATGGCGCGCTCTCACGTCCAGATGGCTTCGTTGACGTTACGGCCGATCTCAATGCTGCTGCCGGCGGCCTGGCGCTGTCGCTGACATGGTCCGAAGCGATACCGGCGAGCGACGTCGAGCACAGTGAGAAGCGCTTCGGCAGTGTCGCGCTCGAGCGGGTCGTGCCCGCCTCCCTGAACGGAACGGCGACGCTGGAGCTGATGCCCGGTCGCCTTGAATACCGCCTTGTCGTTCCGCACGGCAATTTCGAGACCGAGTGAGCGGCCGCGCCTCTCGTCTGATCATCCATCCTTAACCGGCTATTCACCATAAAAGCGGATTCTGTTTTTCCCAGGGTTCCGCTGGAACCTGCTGGACCGTCGAACATTGCCGCGTTGAAGTTGATCTCCGGACGTCCGCCGACTGCGTCTGCTGTCGCGGTCGGCGCCGGAATTGCCCGTTGCGCCGCGTTATTTCGCTGGTCGCCCTGCGGCCGAGGAACTTTGGCGGCTATGGATCGTTACTGTGGCGAGAGGACATGTCGCCATGGAACACATTGCTGCATTGTTGTTGGTCATCGGTTGCTCGAACACGATGGCCGACTGCCATGAATTGCAGGTACCGGTAAGCGTTTTCGAAACCGCCGACCAATGCGTCGCCGAACGGCCCTTCGCGCTGGGCGACGTGCAGGGCCAGGCTCAGCACATCGTCGCCAAGTGCCTTGCCGTCGATCCGGCGCTGGAAGACGACTACGACCAGATCGTCTGGAACGTTCGCCCGGACGGCACGCTCGACGCTTCCCTGGCAATCTCCAACGTCGTCATGGCATCGAGCGGCGCGCGCCCAGAAAAAGACTATCTTCGCCAACAATAGATTGCAGCAGCAAAGGCGGCCATTTCATGCTAAATGGCTGCTGGAGCTTACCAAAGTGTGGACACAAAGCGAGGAGTGACTCTATGCGGAAGATGATTATTGCCATGATTGCGGTGGCTGCCCTCAGCGGCTGCACCAGCACCGAGAAGGACGTGGTCGGCGGCGGCTTGATTGGCGCCGGCGTCGGCGGCTTGGTCGGTGGCGGCAAGGGCGCGCTGATCGGCGCGGCTGTGGGCGCCGGTTCCGGCCTGCTGGTGCGCAACCTGCGCAACGGCTATTGCCAGTATCGCGATCATCGCGGCCAGATCTACACGGCTCGCTGCAACTAGTTCGGCGATAATCGAAACGTCGATCCGGAGACCGGTCCGCCGGCCTCCGGATTTTCGGCGTCTGGACGCACCATTTCCGTTCGCTTGATGAAACGGTTTTCCGTCCGGAATTTTGCGTCAAAACAAGAAGATAGAGCGGCTCTGCGTTTCAGTGAAACGAGCTAGCCCGTCAGCGGAATCCTGATCTCCACATTCAACCCATCATCGCGATAATCGCGGTTGATCGTGCCGCGCAATTCGCGCGTGACGTTGAGGTCGATCAGCTTGGTGCCGAATCCGGTCTTGGCCGGCGTCTCGAGTTTCTTTTGACCGGTTTCGCGCCAGTTGAGAATCAGCACCCTGTCGCGCCCGCGTCCTTCGAGCGACCAGTCGACCTTGAGCGCCCAATCTCCCTTGAGCGAATTGGCTGAATTGCCGGTTTCGCCATATTTCAATGCATTCGTCGCCAGTTCGTGGAACGTCAGGCCGAGCGCCTGCGTCGTGGTTTCGTCGAGCAGCACCTCCGGCCCCGACAGAAGCTCTTCGGGCAGCTCCTTGCCGAACACTTGACCGAGCTCGATGCGCAGGAGATCGCCAAGGTCTGCCTTCTGCCAGCGCGAGCGCGTCAGCATGTCCTGAGACGCCGCCATCGCCTGCAGCCTGGCCGAGAAGGACGAGGAAAATTCGTTGACGTCAGTGGCCCGCGAAGCGGTCTGGCGCGCGATCGCCAGCACCCTGGTGATCGAATTCTTGATGCGGTGCTTCATCTCCTGCAGCATCAGGTCTTTTTCAAGCAGGCTCTTTTCCGTCGTCTCATGCAGGCGCGACGCCGCCTCATAGGCCCGCTCCTGATAGCGCGCCACCAGAGCGATGGCGCCCGCCAGCAGCAAGCCGAACAGCCCCAGCATCACCGGAATGGCGCGCGACGACGGCTGCGAGAAGGCGCTTGTCGGCCGAAACAGGACCGTCCACGGTTGGCCGGCCACCATGATCTTGCGGGTGACCAGCAGCCTGTCCCCGAAGGATGACACTGGCGGCGTCTCCGACCGGAACAAAAGATTGTCGCCACTCACAACGCCGTCATAGATTTCCGTGTTGACCGGCAGCAGCGGCGACCGGCTGAGCGCTATCTGGAACAGGTCCCGTGCCCGAAAAGCCGCGTAGAGGAAGCCGGCCGTGGAGGACCTGGACGCATTGATGACATCGGGAGCCGTTTCGACATTGAGCCGCACGAAGACCAGGAAGCCGGGGAACGTCTGCGCGGCGCCCGTGCTCTGGCCGAGCTGCACCAGCGCACTGGCGTGCTGCTCATCGTCGGACATTGCCTTTTCGATGGCCACGCGCCGCGCCGGTTCGCTGAACATGTCGTAGCCGATGGCGGCCTGGTTGGATGGATCCAGCGGCTCGAACATCACGATGGGCGCGCGCCAGGGCTGCGTGGTGTCCGGATAGATCGGATGGCTGACACCAAGGTCGTGCAGCATGTCGCGTTCGACCGCCGCCTCGTCCCCCGTCTTCACCAGCCTGAGAAAGCCGATACCGCGCAAGCCGGCGAAATTGTTGTCGACATCGAGCGCGTTGAAGAAGGCCTTGAACTCGTTCTGCGAGATATCGCCGTTGCGGGCATCGAACAGGGCCTGCGTCGACCGCAGCAGCGACAGATGCAGGTCGATGCGGCTCTCGATCCGGTTGAGCGCGTCGTCGGCCGTCGCTTCGAATTTAATGCGGGCGGCTTCCTGCGTGGCGAAATAGGCAAACCCCGCCATCGTCATACTGATCAGTGCAACGGCGACGAACGCGACGATTGGAAAAAGCTTCTTCAACGGATGATGCGGTCCATGGGCAATGTCGGACCTTTATGGGCAAGTCGATGTGCCAACACAATGGCAAGGCCAAGCCATCATGACAGCTGGCACATCACATGACCGGCAACCAGCGGCCGGGCACGGCTCGTCCGGCCAAGTGGTACTGTAGACGCTAGTCCAGCCGCACCCAATCTGTGGCTTCTTCGAGCACATAGGGAGCGAACAAGAAATCGCGGATCTCGATGATCCGGCTTTCCGACCAGTCGATCAGGACAAAATGCGCAGGCCTTTCCATCCGGCCGGTGCCGTCGAAGACCAGCATAGCCGGCTTTCCTTCGACAGCGCCGAGGGCGAACCGCCATTTCGTCTCTTGCGCATAGCGCGTGAAATAGACGCCGATTTTGTCGCGCCCCTCCAGTTGGATCCGGTTCACCAGATCGAGCTTCACGTCGTCGGCAAGCATGACGCGGATTGCGTCGAAATCGCCGCTCCGGAACAGATGGACATAAGCCGCGATCTTGCGCCGGTCCGAATCGGACATCAGCGGCACCCTTGTGTCTTCGGGCGCCTGTGCGAAAAGCCGCAGCGCAGCGCGCCCGCGCTGAAGCGCCGATTTTGCGGCTGTCGGAGAGCACCCTGCGATGCTTGCGATCTCGTCGACCGAATGACCCAGAACATCCTTGAGGATCACCGCGCAGCGCTGAAGTTCGGGCAGCCGCAGAAACGTCTGAAAGCTGATCGCGACGATGTCCGCCTCGGGTATGGGCGCCGCTTCGACGTCTTCGGTAAGCGGGACGACCGTGTTCCGGAATTTTGCGCGCAGAAAATCGAGGCTCGCATTGTGGGCGATGCGGAACAGCCAGCCCTCGAGGTTATCCACTCCGGCGCCCTGGGCTCGCGCGTGAAGGGCCTTGACGAGGGTGTCCTGCAATACGTCCTCGCCATTGACCGCCGATCCCGTCATGCGCGCGCAGTAGCGGTGAAGGCGTGGCCGCAGCGCTTTCAGACGATCCTCGAATTCATTCGCGTTCATGTATCGAGACCTACCGCGCCTGCGCGCTCGTTCGTCGTCATTTTACCCGAGACGAACAAAGGAGGAGGGTTCAAACTTCCCTGTTGTCGAAAAGGAACATTTGAACACCCGAGTCATCAGGCGCAAAAAGGCGGCGATCCGCCCCGGCCGCTTGTCCCTCCGCGCTTGCAAACGCCTTTTCGATCGCCGCAAGGTCGTCGAAATACAACGTTCCGATCCGGTGAACGTTGGAGGGTCCTACCGCCGTTGCGATAGGGCCGTCATTGACCTCGTATTTCCTGAGGCCCGGAAGCTTCTTGGCGAGAGGCACGTGGATTTCGAAGTAATGCCGGTCAAACGCCTCAACGTTCTCCGGTGTCGGGTAAATCACAACCATCCGAGCCATTGCGGTTCTCCTTTGTTGCTTGTGTGAGGCATTCTTACTTGTGTGTTTCGCTCAACACCGCCGAGTCCAGGCTCGCCAGCTCCAGGATCTTCGGGAAATAGGCTTTCATGCACGGATCGCTGCGCATCGCCTCGACGGCTGCCGGGGTCTCCCACTCGGAGTAGATGACGACGCCGGCGCCGTCCTTTGCAGCGATCAGCCGGGTCGTCTTCCAGCCTCGGAGCGTGCGGATCACCGTGTCGGTGTTCTGCTTCAAGAGCGCGATCAGCGCATCCTGCTTCCCTGGTTCGACCTTAAGCAGATTGATCAAGATGACGGGCTCGTCGGACATGGTATGTCTCCTTCTGTTTGGACACACCAAGGACGATCCGACGGGCAGAAACGGATCGAGACGTAGCAAGATTTTTTTCGGAAGATCCGCTGGAGTTCTAGGCGGCGATCTTCAGGGCGCCTGGCCCGGGAATGGCGCCAGGCGGGCATTTGCCCAGAATGATCATGCCGAGCACCTCGTCCTGGGTCACATCGGTGGTGCGCGCGGTGCCGACGACCTGGCCGTTCTTCATGACACAGACCCGATCGGCTAGCTCGAACACGTCGTGGATGTCGTGGCTGATCAGGAAGATGCCGATGCCGTCGGACTTGAGCTGCTTGACCAGTTCGCCGACCTGCGCCGTTTCCTGCGGACCAAGTGCCGCCGTCGGCTCGTCCATGATCAGGATGCGCGCATTGAACAGGATCGCGCGCGCGATCGCCACCGACTGCCGCTGACCGCCAGACAGCTTGATCACCGGCTCCTTGAAGCGCTGGAAGCGGGGATTGAGCCGGCCCATCACCCTGCGCGCCTCGGCCTCCATCGCAACGTCGTCGAGCGTACCCCAGGCGGTCATCAGCTCACGCCCGAGAAACAAATTGGCTGCGGCATCGACATTGTCGGCCAACGCCAGCGTCTGGTAGATCGTTTCGATGCCGTATTTCTTGGCGTCGCGCGGGTTGGAGATCGATGCCTCCTCGCCGTTGACGAAGATATGGCCCGCGTCGCGCTTGTAGGCGCCGGACAGGATCTTGATCAGCGTCGACTTGCCGGCGCCGTTGTGGCCCAGCAGCGCCACGACCTCGCCGGGGAAAAGGTCGATCGAGGCGTCATCGACGGCGCGGATGCCGCCAAAGGCGATCGAGATGTTACGCATATCGATCAGCGCAGTGCTGGTGGGAGCGGTCTTGTCTGCCATAATCCTTGTCCTCCCCTAGACGCGCTTGCGATAGACGGTATCGAGCCAGACCGCGACGACCAGCACGGCGCCGACGACAATGCTCTGCAGCGGCGAGTCGATGCCGAGCAGCACCATGCCGGACTGCAGCGACTGCATCAGCAACGCGCCGAGCATGGCGCCGAGCACCGTTCCGGAGCCGCCGGCAAGCGAGGTGCCGCCGATGACGGCGGCGGCGATCACCAGCAGCTCGTCCAACGTGCCCAGCGCATTGGTCGACGCGTTGAGGCGGGCCGACGAGATCGCCGCGCTAATCGCGGCCAGTACACCCATGATCATGAACACCTTCATGGTCACCCAGCGGGTGTTGATGCCGGCGAGATTGGCGGCCTCTGGATTGCCGCCGATGGCAAAGACATAGCGGCCGAAACGGGTGCGCTTGGTGATGAAGGTCATGACGATACCGACCGCGACAGCCATCAGCACCGGTATGGCGATGCCGTGGGCGATGAACAGCCCGCCTTCGGGAATGGTGATGCCGTTCTGCTGTGCATACTGGCGCACGATGCCGATTGGCCACGGGTAGGAATTGGCGATCCAGACGGCCCCAAGGATGGCAGCGCAACTGACCACACCGAGAAAGGTTTCCGCCCACACGGGGCGCAGTGGAAAGTTGAACCGTTTGCGCTGCGACCGGCCGTTGAGCAACGCGAAAGCAACAGCCACGCAAGCAACGATGCCGATGATCCAGCTGGCGGTGGCGCCGATCGAGCCTCGCGGTCCGCCGCCCATCAACTGGAAGGTAGCGTCGAGTGGCGCGACCGTGCGGCCGTTGGTGATCAGCCATGCCATGCCGCGCCAGACCAACAGACCGCCCAGCGTCACGATGAAGGCAGGAACCTCGAGATAGGCGATGATGAAGCCCTGGAAGGCCCCGATCACAAGACCGAGCACCACGCCGACGACCAGTGCGATGATCCAGAGCCAGGGATTTCCAAGCTGGAAGCCGATGACGCGAATGAGGAATTCGGCTTGCGCCACACCCATGATCATACCGATCACGCCTTCGACGGAACCAACCGAAAGGTCGATGTTGCGCATGACGATGACCAGCACCATGCCGGTCGCCATGATCGCGACCGAGGAAGTCTGCACCGACAGGTTCCAGAGATTGCGCGGCGTCAGGAAAAGTCCGCCCGACAGGATATGAATGCCGACCCAGATGACCAGCAACGCACCGACCATGCCAAGCATGCGCGTATCGAGTTCGGTCGCCTTGAGGAAGCGTCCGACGGCGCTCAATTCGGACGCACGCGCCCGGTCTGCGGGCGTATTGGCGGCAGGCGTGTTAGAGGCCGTGTCGGTCATGAAGTCCTCCCACCGGTTTGCCGTCTGGCGCGGATGCCGGAAACACGATGCTATTTGCTTTCCGCGATCATTTGAAGCGGAATGCCCCTTGAGAAACGCCGCGGCCCAGGGGCCGCGGCGCTGAGATCGAACCGGGATCCCGTTCGGTTTTAGTTGCAGGCCGCGACGGTGCCGGCGGCGACGCCTGCACAGACTTCGTCCTTCTTGATCCAGCCGGCGTCGATGACGACGTTGAGATTGTCCTTGGTGATCGCGATCGGGGTCAGGAACAGCGAGTTGGTCTCGTTGCCGCCCGGCGTGGTGAACTTCACAGCGTTCGGGATCTTGTCCAGGGCAGTGCCAGCGGCCAGCTGCGAGGCGATCTCGGCGGCGTTCTTGCCGAGTTCGCGTGCGTCCTTCCATACCGACACGGTCTGTGTGCCGAGTGCGACGCGGTTCAGTGCGGCATGGTCGCCGTCCTGGCCGGACACCGGAACCGATCCTGCCAGCCCTTGCGCCGTCAGCGCGGCGACGACGCCGCCGGCGGTGCCGTCATTGGCTGCCACCACGGCATCGACCTTGTTGTCGTTGGCGGTGAGGAACTGTTCCATGTTCTTCTGGGCATTGGCGGGCAGCCAGCCATCCGTATAGGCTTCGCCGACATTCTTGATCTTGCCGCTGTCGATGGCTGCCTTGAGCACTTCCATGGAGCCGGCGAACAGGAAATCGGCATTCGGATCGGCGCCCGAGCCCTTGATGAACACGTAGTTGCCTTCCGGCTTGACCTTGAACACTTCGCGGGCCTGCATGCGGCCGACTTCCTTGTTGTCGAAGGTCAGGTAGAACACGTTCTTGTTCTCGATCAGCCGGTCATAGCCGACGACCGGAATGCCTTCGTCCAGTGCCTTCTGGACCGCCGGGCCGATGGCCGAGGCATCCTGCGCGAGAACGATCAGCGCGTTGGCGCCTTGCGAAATCAGGCTCTCGACGTCGGTGAGCTGCTTGCCCGGATTGGACTGCGCATCAGCGGAAATGTATTTGTCACCAGCCGCCTCGATGGCCTTCTTCATCGCCGCTTCGTCGGTCTTCCAGCGCTCTTCCTGGAAGTTGGACCACGAAACGCCGATGACCTTGTCCTTCGCCTGCGCGACCGACACCAGCGTCAGCGACATGGCGACACCCGCCAGGATGGCGGCTGTGAATTTTTTCATATTATCCTCCCTGCGCCGCGTATGGCGCGACCAAACTGACCCGTAGGCCGGCACAGAGGCTCTATTTTTTCGAGCCTCGAAAAAATAGTGATCCAACGCCCGAACGCTGTCAACATCGATTCTGATGGATTTTGACGTCTCTCCGAGTTTTTTTCGAGCTCCGTAATAAATAATGACAGGATGGTGGGGTTCTGCCAGAATTTGGCTTGGCGCTTGTCGCCCCAAAAGTGCGCAGCGGTTTTGGGCAACGACATGCGCAGAAACAAGTGCCTGAAGCGCGTCGCGCTTTTAGGCTTCGCTGATGGCCTTCGGGAGGCACGAAAGGCTGCAGCGACCGGGAGGATGTGAAAAAGCATGTCGGTCGGAATCCGCCACGACGATCTGCGCCGCCGCAACCGGGCGATGGTGATTGCGGCCGTGCGCCGCGCCGGACAGCCGTCCCGCACCGAGATCGCCGCGACCACGGGCCTCAGCCATTCGACCATATCGGCGATCTCCTCCGACCTCATCGGCGAAGGCATCCTGACTGAGAGCAAGCCGAGCGAGGTCGGCTCGCTCAAACGCGGCCGGCCGCAGGTCGGCCTCGGCCTCAATCCGGAAGCGGCGGCGGTGATGACCGTGGTGCTGTCACTGAACTTCCTCTCGGTCGCCGTCATCGACTATGCCGGCCAGGTGATCGCCGAGGAACAGCGCCGGCTGGACACGCTGACCATGTCGCGCGACGCGCTGGTCGGTGAATGCGTTGCCATCGTACGGCGTCGTCTCGAAGACCCCGACCTCGACGTCCGCAGTGTCGCCCGCATCGCGCTGGCGATCCAGGGCATCACTGACACACGTGCCCGCGCCATGCTGTGGTCGCCGATCACGCCGCACACCGATATCGCCTTCGCCGACATACTCGAGGACGAGTTCGGCATCCCTGCCACTATGGAGAACGACTGCAATATGATGGCGATAGCGTTGCGCTGGCGCGACCCTGATCGCTACCGCGACGACTTCATCGCCATCCTGTTGTCGCACGGCATCGGCATGGGTCTGGTGCTGAAGGGCGAGCTGTTCACCGGCACTCATTCCTCGGGCGGCGAGTTCGGCCATATGATCCATCGGCCACACGGCGCGCTGTGCCGCTGCGGGCGGCGCGGCTGCGTCGAGGCCTATGCCGGCAACTACGCCATCTGGCGCAACGCAAGGCAGATGAGCGAGGACGCGGAACCGGTCGCCGATGTCAGTGATGCCGACATGCGCGCCCTGGCGACCGCGGCCCGCGAGAGGGATGGACCCGAGCGCGAGGCCTATCGCAAGGCCGGCGAGGCACTCGGCTACGGTCTCGGCAGCCTGTTCGCGCTGATCGACCCGGCGCCCGTCGCCATGGTCGGCGTCAGCGCCGCCGCCTTCGACCTGATCGAGCCGGCATTGCGCGAGGCGATTGCGCAGACCGCCGGCGGCCAGCATTCGCAATCGATTTCTTTCGACACCGAACCGAACGAACTTCCACTGATCCGCGAAGGCTGCGCCACGCGGGCATTGACCTTTGTCGACCAGGAGATTTTCGCGCCCGGCACGCAGGCGAGGTCCGGCCTCGGCGGCAAGAACGTCGCGTGAATAGCGCGCCTGGATGTGTTGAGATTCAGGTTAGGCCGAGTCGAGAATGGCGGGTTCCAAGAACCGGAGCGGAGCGGACATTTGGATCCGGAAGCGCAGGAAACTGCCGTTCGCAGGCCGGCATCACCCTGAATATCAGCATATCCCTAATCTTCCCGGATGGCGTAACCCGCCCCGCGGATGGTGCGGATGACATCGGGCATGCGGCCATTGTTGACCGCCTTGCGCAGCCGGCCGACATGCACGTCGACCGTGCGTTCGTCGATGTAGATCGTCTCGCCCCAGACATTGTCGAGCAGCTGGCTGCGCGAGAACACGCGGCCGGGATGGCGCATCATGAATTCGAGCAGGCGGAATTCGGTCGGTCCGAGCCGGATCTCGCTCTTCTTGCGATAGACCCTGTGCGATTCACGATCGAGCACGATGTCGCCGACCTTGAGCACGCTGGACAGCACTTCCGGCTTGGCGCGGCGCAGCAGCGCCTTGACCCTGGCCATGAACTCCGGCGTCGAGAACGGCTTGACCAGATAATCGTCGGCGCCTGTCGAGAGGCCGCGCACACGATCGCTTTCCTCGCCACGCGCGGTCAGCATGATGATCGGCAGCCGCTCGGTCTCGGGCCGCATTCTTAGCCGGCGACAGAGTTCGATTCCGGAAACCGCCGGCACCATCCAGTCGAGCACCAGCAGGTCAGGCACGTTTTCCTGGAGGCGGATTTCGGCTTCGTCGCCGCGCGTCACCACCTCGACCTGGTATCCCTCGGACTCGAGATTGTAGCGCAGGAGCACGCCAAGCGGCTCCTCGTCCTCCACCACCATGATGCGTGGCGCGATCATCGACTGGTCACCCCTGCCGTCATGCCGCCGGCGCGGACATCGCCGTCTCGTCCTGCTTCGGACGATTGGCGGGCAGCTGCGTGCCGGTCAAAACATAGTACGCATTTTCCGCGATGTTGGTGACGTGATCGCCGATGCGCTCAAGGTTCTTGGCGCAGAACAAAAGGTGCGTGCAGGCGGTGATGTTGCGCGGGTCTTCCATCATGTAGGTCAGGAGTTCGCGGAACACGGAGGTGTACTTGACGTCGATGCGCTCGTCGTCGGCGCGCAGCTTCGCCAGCGCCGCCGCGTCGCGCGCCGTATATTCCTCGATGACGCCCTGCACCTGGATCAGCACCAGCTGCGCCATTGCGTCGATGGAGTGCGACAGGTCGCGCGGGGTGACGCTGAGGCCGACGGTGCCGACGCGCTTGGCGATGTTCTTGGCAAGGTCGCCAATACGCTCGAGGTCGCCGGCCATGCGGATCGAACCGACGACATGACGCAGATCGTCGGCCATCGGCTGACGCTTGGCGATCAGTGTGATGGCGCGGTCGTCGAGCTCGCGCTGGCGCGCGTCCATGATCGCATCGTCGGAGACGACGCGCTGCGCCAGGGCGTTGTCGGAATTCAGCAGCGCCTTGGTGGCGCCGCCGACCATCGAGCCGGCGAGGTCGCCCATGTCGCGGATCAGCCTGCTGATCTGTCCGAGATCCTCGTCGAAAGAAGCGACTGTGTGTTCGCCCATGATCTTAGTCCTCGTATGCCTGAGCTCAGCCGAAGCGGCCGGTGATGTAGTCCTGCGTGCGCTTCTCGCGGGGCGACGTGAAGATCTTCTCGGTGCGGTCGAACTCGACCAGTTCGCCCAGATACATGAAGGCCGTCTGCTTCGACACGCGCGCCGCCTGCTGCATGTTGTGGGTGACGATGACGATCGTGTAGTCGGCTTGCAACTCGTCGATCAACTCTTCGATCTTGGCGGTCGACAGCGGGTCAAGCGCCGAAGCCGGCTCGTCGAGCAGGATGACTTCCGGCTTCACCGCCACGGTGCGGGCGATGCACAGTCGCTGCTGCTGGCCGCCGGAGAGGCTGAGGCCGCTGGCGTTGAGCTTGTCCTTGACTTCGGTCCACAGTGCGGCGCGCTTCAGCGCCTGCTCGACACGGCCATCCATCTCGGACTTGCTGATCTTCTCGTAGAGCCTGACGCCGAAGGCGATGTTTTCATAGATCGACATCGGGAACGGCGTCGGCTTCTGGAACACCATGCCGATCTTGGTCCGCAGCAGGTTGAGGTCCTGCGAGCGGTCGAGAACGTTCTGCCCGTCGAGCAACACCTGGCCCTCGGCCGTCTGTTTGGGATAGAGCTCGTAGATGCGGTTGAAGACGCGCAGCAGCGTCGACTTCCCACAGCCCGAAGGTCCGATGAAGGCGGTGACGCTGCGCTCGGGCAGCGACAGCGTGATGTCCTTCAGCGCCTTGCTCTGGCCGTAGTAGAAGTTGAGGTTCTTGACCTCGATCTTGGCCTTGCCGGCAATTGCCTCGGCGGCGATCGTCATGTCTGGAGACAACATCTGGCTCATTTGTCCTCTCTGCGTCCGGTCAGGCTGCGAGCAAAGATGCTGAGCGCGAGAACCGTCAATGTGATGATGAGTGCACCGGTCCAGGCCAGTTGCTGCCATTCTTCGTAAGGGCTGAGAGCGAACTGGAAGATGGTCACAGGCAAGCTGGCCATCGGCGCGTTGAGATTGCTCGACCAGAACTGGTTGTTGAGCGCCGTAAAGAGCAGTGGCGCCGTCTCGCCGGAGATACGGGCGATCGACAGCAATATGCCGGTGACGATGCCGGAAAGGGCGGCGCGGTAAGCGACCGACTTGATGACCACCCAGCGCGGCGCGCCGATCGCGGTGCCGGCTTCACGCAACGCGTTCGGCACCAGGTTGAGCATGTCCTCGGTGGTGCGAACGACGACCGGGATGACCAGGATGGCAAGCGCGACAGCGCCGGCGATCGCCGAGAAATGCCCCATCGGCCGGACCATCAGTTCGTAGACGAACAGGCCGATGATGATCGACGGCGCCGACAAAAGGATGTCGTTGATGAAGCGCACCACGGTGGTGAGCTTCGAAAAGCGTCCGTATTCGGCCATGTAGGTGCCGGCCAGCACGCCGATCGGTGTACCGACGACGACTCCGATGATGGTCATCATGATGCTGCCGTAGATGGCGTTGAGGAGGCCACCGGCATCGCCGGGCGGCGGCGTCATTTCGGTGAACACCGCGAGATTGACGCCTGACAGGCCCTTGTACAGCAGCGCGCCGAGGATGAGCGCCAGCCAGGCAAGTCCGATGCCGGCGGCGGCGACGCACAGCGTCATCATCACGGAATTCTTCCTCTTGCGGCTCTGATGAAGCGATGTGGCTGTCGACATCGGTCAGGCTCCCGTGCGGGCGTCAATGCGCATCAGCATGTAGCGTGCGATGGCGAGGATCAGGAAGGTGATGACGAACAGGATCAGGCCGAGCGCCACCAGCGAAGAGGTGTAGAGATCGCCGACGGCTTCGGTGAATTCGTTGGCGATGGTCGCGGAGATCGTCGTTGCCGGCGCGAACAGCGAGGTGCTGATGCGATGCGCGTTGCCGATGACGAAGGTCACTGCCATGGTTTCGCCGAGCGCGCGGCCGAGGCCGAGCATAACGCCGCCCATGATGCCGATCCTTGTGTAGGGAATGACCACGCGGCGGGTCACTTCCCAGGTCGTGCAGCCGATGCCGTAGGCGGACTCTTTCAGCACCGGCGGCACCGTGTCGAAGACGTCCTTGGTGATCGAGGTGATGAAAGGCAGCACCATGATGGCAAGGATCAGCGACGACGTCAAAAGGCCGATGCCGTAGGGCGGACCGGCAAACAGGCTGTTGAGGCCGGGAATGCCATGGAACACGTTGATGATGAAGGGCTGCACGGTCGTCTGCAGGAAGGGCGCCAGCACGAACAGGCCCCAGATGCCGTAGATGATCGAGGGGATGCCGGCGAGCAGCTCAACCGCCATGCCGATCGGACGCCGCAGCGGGCGCGGGCAAAGCTCGGTGAGAAAGATGGCGATGCCGATGCCGAGCGGCACAGCAATCAGGATGGCGATGGCCGACGTGATGATGGTGCCGTAGATCGGCGCCAGCGCGCCGAATTTCTCCGTCACCGGGTTCCAGCTTTCACTGGTCAGGAAGGAGAAGCCGAAGGTCGAAAGGGCTTGCCAGGAGCCGGCAAACAGCGAGATCGCAACACCGCCCAGCAAGACCAGCACCAGTATGGCGGCGGCACGGGTCATCCCGTGGAAGATCGCGTCGGTCAGCGCGAAACGTCTGACAGTCGCGTCGCGCGAACCTCGAATGGCTGGCAAGGCTTCCTGGACAGCACTCATGTGAAGCTCGGCTCTTTGAGTTGAGGGAAAAGGAGCGCCGCGGCGCGGCGCTCCTTCAAAGGGATGTTATTCGCCGACGTAGACGGGCTTGCCGTCAGCCTGGATGTCGGCCTTCCAAGAAGCCTTGATCAGGTCGACGACGCTGTCGGGGATCGAGACGTAGTCGAGACCCTTGGCGGTTTCCTTGCCGTCCTTGTAGGCCCAGGCAAAGAACTTCAGCGCTTCGCCGGTCGCGGCGGCGTCATCGGGGGTCTTGTGGATCAGCACCCAAGTCGAAGCAGCGATCGGCCAGGTGGTATCGCCGGGTTCGTTGGTGATGATGACGTTGAAGTTCTTCGCGCCCTTGAAGTCGGCATTCGAAGCAGCCGAGCCGAAGGATTCGAGCGACGGCTCGACGACCTTGCCCGCGGCATTCAACATCTTGGAGTACGACAGGTTGTTCTGCTTGGCGTAGGCATACTCGACGTAGCCGATGCCGCCGTCGGTCTGCTTGACGGTGTTGGCAACGCCTTCGCTGCCCTTGGCGCCGACGCCGGTCGGCCATTCGACGGCGGTGTCCGAACCAACCTTGTCCTTCCAGTCGGGGGACAGCTTGACCAGATAGTTGGTGAAGTTGAAGGTCGTGCCCGAGCCGTCCGAACGGTGGACGACGGCGATCGCCGTCGACGGCAGGGTCAGGGTCGGGTTCAGCGCCTTGATCGCGGCGTCGTCCCAGGTGGTGATGGCGCCAAGGTAGATCTGCGCGATCGTCTTGCCGTCAAGGATGAGTTCGCCCGGCTTGACGCCCGTCAGGTTGACGATCGGCACGATGCCGCCCATCACCATCGGGAACTGCACGAGGCCGTTCTTTTCCAGATCGGCGTCAGACATCGGCTTGTCGGTGGCGCCAAAGGTCACGGTCTTGGCGATGACCTGCTTGATGCCGCCGCCCGAACCGATCGACTGGTAGTTGAGGCCGACGCCGGTGTCTTTCTTGTAGGTGTCGGCCCACTTGGCGAACACCGGATAGATGAAGGTCGAGCCGGCGCCGGAAAGGTCCGCGGCCATGGCTGCAGAAAGGGTGACGGTAGACGCTGTGGCCATTGCAATCGCAACGACCGCTGAGCGGATGAAATGTCTCATGTGGCCTGCTCCTGTTCGGAAGATGGTCTCTCGGCGCCATTCCTCTCGGCGCCCGCTGAGGCCAATAGCCTTCGATTATAACAGTCGCATGACAGTTTCGTGTCACCCCGGTAACGCGTCATCGGGGCAGGGAAAATGCCGGCCGGCCGGCGCTTGCGGGGGAGCCCGGCTTTGTGCCCGGAATCAGGCACTTGCGCCGTTTCAGACCGAGAGCGACCTGCGGTTTCGCGATCGACGCCTCGGCAAAGAAAATCCGGACGGGAACGCGTTGCTCTCGGCCAGATGTCGTGGCCGGGCCATCGCCGAAAACAGGTCCGTTGGGGTAGGTTGACGCTGTCTCATGCCGGCGGTCGCTGCTCCCGCCCGTAACTGGAAGAGCGGAATTCGAATGTGGCCATTGTCTCGGCTGGGCGCCGCCTTGGATATGGTGCGATCGCGCCATAGTCTTGCCTTCAGCGGGGCCCGCGAATCTCCGCCGATTCCCCCGGGCAAGCCCGGTTGCGACGCCGGCCTTAACCGGCGTTGCGCTGAGCCTGGCGGCTGGCGCCGACCCAGCGCTCGACCTTCTCGAGCAAGGCTCTTGGGCTGATCGGCTTGGGCAGGTAATCGTCCATGCCGGCCTCCAGGCAGCGTTCGCGATCGCCCTTCAGCGCATGCGCGGTGACGCCCACGATCGGGACATGCGTGCCGGTTTCTTCCTCCAGCCGGCGAATGGCGGCCGTGGCTTCGAGCCCGTTCATCTCCGGCATCGAGACATCCATCAGGATCATACGTGGATTGAGCCGGCCGAAGGCGTCGAGCGCCTTGCGGCCATTGCCGACGATCTCGAAACCATAGCCGGTCTCGCCGAGGATCTGGGTGAACACCATCTGGTTCACCTCATTGTCCTCGGCCACCAGGATATCCAGCCTGTCGCCGCCGGCCGTCGCGGGTGGCCGGGGGCGGACCAAGGGCGGCTGCAACAGCGCCCGTTGTTCCGACGCCGGCGGCGGTGGCCGCACAACCTTGCCTGGAGGGATGTCGGCTGCCGGCGGCTGGGTGTCGGCCGTGTTGTGGCGATGCCGCTGGATCGTCGCAACCAGCGTTTCCAGCAGCACCGATGACCGCGCCGGCTTGATCAGCTGCGCATCGATGCCGAGATCGCGATAGCTGGTGTTGGCGAGCGACTGGTCGACCGAGGTCAGCATGATGATCGGCGTGCCGGCAAGGCCAGCGGTGTTGCGCACGATCCGCGCCATTTCGGCGCCGCTCATGCCCGGCATCTGGTAGTCGAGCACGATGCAGTCGACCGGCACGCCATAGGCGGCGGCCGCGATCAGCACCTTGAGACCCTCGGCGCCGCTTTCGGCCGCGCAGGAATCGAACGTCCACGATGTCATCTGTTCGGTCAGGATGGCCCGGTTGACGGCATTGTCGTCGACGATCAGCACGCGCGCGCCGGTCACATCGACAGGCGTGATACGTTGCCCGTTCTGCTGTCCGGCCCGAGGCAGCGTGACGGTGAACCAGAAAGTCGAGCCCTTGCCCTCGGCGCTCTCGACACCGATGTCGCCGCCCATCAGCTCGACGAGCCGCGAGGTGATGGCAAGGCCAAGGCCGGTTCCTTCGTGCCGCCTCGTCGACGAGGTGTCGACCTGGCTGAATTTCTCGAACACGAGTTTCAGCTTTTCCTCGGGGATACCTATGCCGGTATCGGTGACCGAGATCGTCAGTTTCGTCCCGGTCGGAACCCTTTCGCCGGTGACGTCGACCAGCACATGGCCTTCGTCGGTGAACTTCACCGCGTTGCCGAGCAGGTTGGTGACGATCTGCCTGATGCGGCCGACATCGCCCACGAACAGGCTCTCGAGACGAGGCTCGATGCGCACGATGAGCTCGAGATCCTTCTCCTTGGCGCGTGTCGACACCAGCGTCGCCACATCCTCGATCGCCTCGGCAAGATTGAAGGGCGCCGGATCGAGCACCAGCTGGCCGGCGTCGATCTTGGAGAAATCCAGGATGTCGTTGATGATGGTGAGCAGCGCATTGCCCGATTTGACGATGATGTCGGTGAACGTCTTCTGTTTCGAGTTGAGGTCCGATTTGGCCAGCAGTTCGGCCATGCCGAGCACGCCGTTCATCGGCGTGCGGATCTCGTGGCTCATATTGGCGAGGAATTCCGACTTGGCGCGGTCGGCGAGCACGGCACGCTGCCGTGCCTCGCGCAGCTCGGCCTCGCGCGTCTTCAATTCGGTGATGTCGGTGGTCGATCCGATCAGGTAGAGCGAACCGTCGGAGGCGATCATCGCGCCCTTGCGGGCGAACTGATGCCTGACGGTGCCGTCGGCCAACGTCACCGTCTCTTCGACCTCCTGGGTTTCACCGGTGCGCAGCACCGCAAGGTCGCTGGCGACAAAGGCTTCGCCGTCCGGCCCGAAGATCTCGATGTCGGTCTTGCCGATCGCCTCTTCCTTGGCGAAGCCGGTCAGGTCGCACCAGCCCTTGTTGACATAGAACTGCCTGAGATCGGAGCGCTTGGCGTAGATCGACACCGGCACGTTGTCGATCAGGCTGCGGAACACCTCGTTCTCGCGCATGCTCTCTTCCAGCGCGCGCTCGCGCGCCTTGACCTCGGTGATGTCGGTGCTCGAACCGACCAGATGCACCGATCCGTCCAGCGCCACCAGGCGGCTCTTGCGCGTCATCAATTGCCGGACCGTGCCGTCGCGATGGGTGACGGGTTCCTCGACCTCCTTGACGGCGCCCGTCACGGCCACCTCGGTGTCGTCATGGCTGTAGCTATCGCCATCCTGCCCACCGAACAGCTGGCGGTCGGTGCGGCCGATGACCTCTTCCTTGGCGAGACCTGTTATCGCGCACCAGGCCTTGTTGACGAACTCGATGCTCAGGTCCTGCGCCTTGATGAAGGCAGCCACCGGCAGTTCGTCCAGCACGTGGCGGAACAGATCGATCTGGCGCATCGAGTCGCGCAACGCCTTCTCGCGGCTCTTGATCTCTGAGATGTCAACGCGAACGCCGATGAACGTGCCATCGTCGGTCCGCATGTCGTAGACCTGATACCAGCGGCCATCGGGGTTGTGACGTTCGAACGAGGAACTGGACAGGCGGTAGCGGGCAAGGATCGCATCCAGCCAGCGATCGGGCTCGCCGTCGTAGAGCGTGTCGACTTGCGGGTCTCCGCTGTTGCGGAAATATCCGTTCGAATGACCGAGGACGAGCGCTTCGCGAAGTGTACAGCCGGGCTGCCATGCCGGCCTCAAAGCCGGCAGCGTGTCCTGGATCTTGCGGTTGGCGAAAACGAACTTGTCGTCGCGATCGTAGATGATGACGGCCGCCGGCAGGGATTCCAGCACGCTGGCGAGATGCTTGCGCGCATCTTCGGCCTCGGTCTCGCGGCGCTTCATGTCGGAAATGTCGAACAGGAAGCCGGCGACGTAGTTGCGGCCGCTGGCCATGCCGACGCGGCTCTTCCTGACGATGCGCGAGCGGCTGGCGCCATCGGCCTCAAAATTTTCTTCGACTTCGTAGGCACGCCCGCTGGCAAGCACGTCCCGTTCGCTCTGTTCGAAAAGCGCGACATTGCTGCCTGAGACGAAATCGCCGCCGGGCTTGCCAAGCATGGCTTGCGGCGTCTGGCCAAACAAGGCGGCGAACGCCTCGTTGACGAACACAAACCGCAAATGGTCGTCCTTGACGAAGATCGGATCCTTGACGGCGTTGATCACCGCTTCCGCCAGCCGCGCTTTCTCCAGCGCCTCGGCAAGTTCGGCCTCGCGATCCTTCATGTCGGTGACGTCGACATAGGAGATCAGCCGCTTGCCGCCGGCCAGCGGCGCCATCGACGAGATCAGCGTGCGGCCATCATTGCGCGGGAACTGTCGCGATCCGGCCGTGCCGGCCCTGATCTCCGCCTCGCGATCGGCGATATGCCGTTGCCATGTCGCCTCGTCGGCACCATACGGGTCGACGTCACGGCTGGCGTCCATCAGCTCGCGGAAGCTGCAGCCGATCTCGGCGCGCCGGGCGTCGATCTGCCAGAAATCGTAGAAGGCACGGTTGATGACTTCGGCGCGCAAATCGGCATCGAGGACGAGGACACCGATCGGCATCTGGTCGACCATGGCGCGAAGGTTGGCGAAGGTCTCCGCCGTCCTGGCATTGGCGTTCTCGACTTCGGCGTCGCGAAGCTTCAGATCGGTGATGTCGTAGTAGGTCAGCAGGCGCCTGCCGCCGGACAGGGCAGTGACCGAGAACATCATGGTCCTGCCATCGGCATGAGGGAACTCGCGTGGCGCAACGGAGCCGGCGCGGATCTCTTCGAGCCGGGTGGCAAGGTAGCGCTGCCATTGCTGTTCGTCGATATCGCCATAGATGCCGTTGCGGCGGTTGAGTTCCATCAACAGGCTGAACGGGGCGCCGACGGTCACGGCACCGTCCGGGATCCTGGAGAGGTCGCGATAGGCCTTGTTGACGATCAGCGTATCGAGCCTCGCGTCAAGAAGCACGACGCCCATGTGCATGGCGTCCATCGTCCGCTCGAGATCGGCAAGATGCTGGACGGGTTCGCTATCCGCCGCAGGCTTCCGCTCCAGGGTCCCGAAGGCGCCGGCCAGCGCCGTGACGTTGCGGCCAATGCCGCGATAGCCGGCAAATCCTCCCTCGCCATCGAACCTTGGAAAGCCCGACGTCAAGATCCAGCGGCAATCGGCGCGGCCGCCTTTCAGCTCATGCACGAAGTCGCGAAACGGCCGATGCGCCTGCAGATCCGCCAGATGCGCGGCACCGCTGCGGTCGCCGTTCAGGACCTGGTCGAGGAAGTCGAAGCGGAACCGGCCAAGCACATCAGCCGGATCGATACCGGTGGCTGCCTGGTAGTTTTGCGAGAGCCAGGAGAAGCGCAGTTCGGCGTCGGTCTCCCAGACCCAGTCCGAACCGGCTTCGACCAGCTGGCGAAGCGTGTCGGTGGAATCCCTGTCCGCAGGGGACGGTAATGCAGCGTCGCCATGCGCTGCCGATTTGCGAGGCTCGCGCTTGCCGCGCGCGCCGATTGTGTCGTCCGCTTCCGCCATGCCGTCCCACCCGAAAACCAAGGCCGAACCCTCCCCCGCGGTTCGTCGCCGGAATGTGCCCGACAAGCATTAACGATCCGCTAACCTTAATGGGCGGTTAGATATTTCGGCCGACACGGCCTGCGTTGTTCCGCCGGCTTGCCGGCAGGATTGAAGCCGCTATATAAGCTCCAAGGGATATTGCGGATGGTTGGACGGACTTTGCCTTGTTTCATGGGGCTGATGCTGCTTTTCGGCAGCGGCTGCTCGCGCACCTATGACGGCACCGTGGTCATCCCGAGGCCGCTCGATGTCAGGCGTTTCTGGGATCGGCCGCCACCGCGTGTCGAATACGAGCAGGTTGAAGACGGCGCCTTTCCGGTGGCGCCGCAGCCGCCGCAGCGATTTTCCGAGCGCAGGGTGGTGACCCATGCCCCGCCAAGACGGCACCGGACGAGGGTCTCGACACCGCCTTCCTCACCTGAACCGGCGAAGCTGCTGACGTGCAGAAACGTCACCGAGCCCGGCAAGAGAGCTCGCATGGTCTGCGAATAGCGATCGATTGGCAAATGCCTGTCAGCAAGCTCTGCGTTCAGAGCGAGGCAGCGCCCTTTTTGGGTTCTCTCGCACCGAGCTTGTCGAGTGCGAGACGTACCTGACGCAAATCGTCCTGCCAGCCATCATCGTCGCCCATCGGGCTCTCCGATGCAGCCCGCTGCAGCCCACGAGCCTCGGATTCGATCTCGCGCAGTTCAGCGATTTTCTGTTCGGTGGTCAGGGAGCCGTCTTCGACGATCTCCAGCACCCTCATTTCCCTGAACGTTGCCATGGCGTTTCTCCTGGCTGATGTCGATCACAACGCCGTGAGCGTCCCTCTGTTCCAACTGTCCTTGTGTTCCAGACCATCCTTTATTTGTGTTTGAGCTTGAAACCTTTGCCTGGGCTTCAGCGTTGAATGGGCCAGGAGAGAGGAGAACGCAGATGTCGATCCACTTCACGGTTTCGGACCTGACAAGGAACCTGTTTCAGTCGCTGGGGCTGGATCACGAGCGTGCACCAAGGCCCCTCAATGCCGAGCAAAGCCTGTTGCTGGAATGTTATCTGGCCGGCCAGGTTCCGGAATCGGCCTGGAACGATTATGTCTTCGAGACGCCTGACCTTGCCCGGCATGCCGAGGCGAGGCGCAGTCACCACTGAACCAGCATACGCCAAGAGCTGAGCGCACCGCCGTGGCAAGGCGGTTCCGGCTTCCCTGTCGCCTTACTTGGGAGACGTGAATTGCAACGTGAACACGTTGCCGGCGACCCCTTGCGCCAGCTTCGACGAGAAGGTCAGGGGCAGGCAATTCTGCAAGGCCGTCGTAGCCGCGTCGACAAATGATTTTTTCGCCTTGGCGTCGCCGTTCACATGGATGGCTGTCGGCCTCGGGGGGCCGATCAGCGTGCCGTCCCGCTTGAAGCTGAAGCTCAAGGTAATGCTGGCAGTTCCGGCATCCGCCGGCGGCGTCCAGCATGCCTGGATCGCAGCCCCGACATCGCTCATGGTGTTGAGTTCAGCGGCATTTGAAGGATGAACGGCGCCTGCCAGCATCATCCCCGCAACCACAGCCTGCCTCGCAACGCTTTTCATCGCCAGCCCTCGTCTCACTCCTGACCGGCAGTCCATGCCGACTGCCGAAATGGATGGTAAGGCCAACGCCGGCAATGACAATATCTCTGGGCAAAAAGTTGACGCCGAAAATGCGACACCGGAGCAATTCCAGGAAAGGTGTGAAACGGGTTTTCCGTCTGGAATGCGTTAAAACAAGAAGATAGGACGTCACGTCGACAGTGAGCGAAAGCAAAAAGGCCGGCATTGCGCCGACCTTTCCTTCCACCTCGGCGCCAGTACATCCGTGGTCGCGGGGTGAATTATCGGCAGTAGACAGGGCTTTGGTTAACGAATCCTTAACCTCGGGCCCCCTTTAACCTCAGGCCTTGGCTTGCGATCTCACATAGGCGATGTAGCCGCGCACGTCGCCGGCAGGCTCGGCGTACGCCTTGCCGAGCTTCTTCTCGATCGCCGCCATATACTCCTTGGCCCATTTGGGCAGAGGATAATCGACGACCGCCAGGAACTCGAGCGTCGCCGCCAGGCGGATGTCGGCGATCGACGGGTTCTTGCCGCCGATGAACGGCTTGCCGTCCCTGAAGAAACTGTGGAAGACCTCCAGCGGCTCGGCAATCGCGGCCATCGCTGCCTTCTGGGCTTCGGACTTCTTGTCGGGGTGGGCGTCGCTGTGGCCGACCTCGCCGGCATATTGCGGGAAGCCGAGGAACGGATAGGTTGCGCGCGCCACATAGGGGTAGAGCGTACCGACCAGATAGAACATGGCACTGTCGATCATCGCCCGCTTGGCCGGCGCCTTGGGATAGAATTTCTCCAGCCCGTGCTTGTTCGCCAGATACTGCATGATGGCGCAGCTTTCCCACAACACGCCCCTGGGAAGGCCCTTGTCCTCGATCATTGGCGTCAAATGCGAGGGGTTTCGCGCCGTGAATTCGGGCGAGCGGGTGTGGCCCCAGGCATCGGTCTCGTCGGCGCCCAGCCCGGCCGCGCGCGCGAACACCCGAACGGTCATGTTGTTGACGCTGGGCTTCAGCATGCTCAGCTTCACGGCAGGTTTCTTAGCCGGCTTTGCCTTGGCCTTCGCAGCGGGCTTGGCAGCTGCCTTTACCGCCGGCTTTGCCGCCGCTTTCGCCGCCGGTTTTGCGGCTACCTTGGCCGCCGGGTTTTTCGCGCTCTTCGTTGCTGTCTTGGCCATTTGTTCCTCCCTCTGGTTTGTTCAGTATGGGTTCTTCGGTGCCCGGTCGTCCGACAAGGTTGCGCGGGAACGCTCTACGAGCGCCTGGATCGCATCGGCGAGATGCACTTCCGCAATGTTGTAGTCGCCGCGAGCGACACGCAGCCTGTGCGCTTCCATCAGCACGTCGGCATGGGTGAAGCCGGCCGGCGGCTCGAAGCGGTAGGAGGCAAGCTCGATCAGCAGGCCGAGCGGATCCTCGAAATAGATCGAATCCATGAAGCCGCGATCCTTGACGCCGCTGTGCTTGATGCCGCGTTCGTCGAGCCGGCCAACCGCCTGCAGGAACGTGACGCGCGACACCGAAAAGGCGATGTGGTGGACGCAACCCGGATCGGTCGGCGTGCGTCGCTTCTCCGGCGTACGACTCTCATCGGTGAAGATGGTGATCAGCCGGCCGTCGCCCGGATCGAAATAGAGGTGGCTCTCTTTTGCCTTGTCGAGGTTGGGTTGCTCGAAAATGAACGGCATGCCGAGCACGCCTTCCCAAAAATCGATCGAGGTCTGCCGCCCGGCGCCGACCAGCGTGATGTGATGCACGCCCTGCGATTGCAGTTTCTGCATTGGCCTTCCTCCCCGCGCGGCATCAACGCACCCGGCGTTCTGCGCGCCGCTTGAGCCGTGCCTTAGGATCCACGCCGCAATGCTAATGCAATCGGCCCCGCTGCGCCAGAAGCGACGAGCGTAGCCGAGATCGGACAACTGGTGGAGAGAGTGGTACGCCCAAGGGGAATCGAACCCCTGTTCCCGCCGTGAGAGGGCGGTGTCCTGACCGCTAGACGATGGGCGCGTTCAAGAACCGGCGATATAGGCTGACGGCTGGAAAAAAGCAACTGGGCTTCGCCGGCTTTGTCGTATCGAGGAAAGGCCGGCCGCAAGCCTACCGTTTCGGCTCGATCAGGTCCCAGAGATTGCCATGCAGATCGGCGAAAACCGCGACCGTGCCATAGGGCTCGAAGCGCGGCGGCTCGCGGAATTCGACGCCCTTCTCCAGCATCGCTGCATGGTCGCGGGCAAAATCGTCGGTTTCGAGAAACAGAAAGACCCGGCCGCCAGTCTGGTTGCCGATTCTTTTCTCCTGTGCCTCGTCGGAGGCCTCGGCCAGCAGCAGCCTCGCGCCCTGCCCGTCGGCCGGCGCCACCGTGACCCAGCGCTTGCCGGCGCCGAGATCGACATCCTCGATGAGCAGGAAACCCAGCTGCTCGACATACCAGGCAATCGCCTCGTCATAGTTGGCGACGACCAGTGCGACGGTCGCGACGCGACGATGTTCGGCGAACCCGGTCATCCCTTAAGCCTTGCTCATTGTTGCCGACGCTCTTTTGTCGCGGCCCGCTCATTTGTTGCGAATTGCAAAGCGGCCGATCATCCGGCGCTCTGTCATGTCGTAGACGAAGATCGTGCGGCTGCCGTCGGCAAGCTCGGTGTCTATGGACACGCGGTTGCCGGACAGCGACTGGCTGACCAGCTTGGCCCCGACCGGCAGCACGATGTCGCCGCTGACTGGCTCGCCGGCCGGCATCTGGATGTCGCCGGCCAGCGGCGGGTTCGCCGGCGGCGCGTTGCGCGCTTTGTAGACAAGGGCGCCGATCACCACCATAAGGGCAAGGAACAGCAGGCCGAGATTGATCCCGACGAAGCGGACGAGTTTCCTGCGCACCTTTTCGACCTCGGGGTCGAGCGGTTTCTCCTGATCTTCCTCGGCAATTGGGCTGGCCATGGCAAATAGTCCGGAACGGTTTTTCAATGAGCGCTCATAGCGAAGAGGCCCCTGAATTGATAGAGGACCAATTCATAGCGACGGCGCCCACCGTGCTGGTGGCGGGCGCGGATGCGGCCGGTCAGCGCCTCGACCAATGGCTGGCTGCGAGCCTCGGCCCGGATATGTCGCGCAGCCGCGTGCAGATGCTGATCAGGCAGGGCGCGGTTTCGATTAACGGCAAGCCGGTCGACGAGACCAAACGCAAGATGACGCCGGGCGAAAGCGTCTCGGTCGCCATGCCGGAGCCGCAACCGGCGGAGCCACAGGGCGAGAACATCGCACTCGATGTGCTCTATGAAGACGACGAACTGATCGTCATCAACAAGCCGGCTGGCCTTGTCGTGCATCCCGGCGCCGGCAATTGGACCGGCACGCTGGTCAACGCGCTGATCCATCATTGCGGCGACAGCCTTTCCGGCATCGGCGGCGTGCGCCGTCCGGGCATCGTTCACCGCCTCGACAAGGAGACCAGCGGCGTCATGGTGGTCGCCAAGACCGATCGCGCCCACAAGTCGCTGTCCGAAGCCTTCGCCGATCACGGCCTGACCGGCGATCTCGAACGCGCCTATCTGGCTTTGGTCTGGGGCATACCGCAGCGGCCGACGGGCACGGTCGACGCGCCGCTCGGCCGCGCCGCCGACCGCGTGCGCCGCGCCGTGGTGCCGGAAGGACGCGACGACGCCCGTCATGCCGTCACCCACTTTGCCGTGCGGGAGCGCTTCGGCGTCGATCAGCAGGAATTCGCCACGGCCAGCCTGGTCGAATGCCGGCTCGAGACCGGTCGCACCCACCAGATCCGCGTCCACATGGCGCATATCGGCCATCCGGTGATCGGCGACCCCGACTATGGCCAGGCCTTCCGCACCAAGGCCAACCGGCTGCCCGAACCGCTGAAAAGCCAGGTCAAGGCATTTTCCCGGCAAGCTTTGCATGCCTGGCTGCTTGCATTTCGCCACCCGACTACCCATCTAACGATGAGGTTCGAGGCGCCGATACCGAGGGACATGGAGGAACTCGTCGGCGGTTTCCGCAAGCTCTGAACCGGTCACCAACAAGCTTCAAGCTAGCCATCAAAAAACCTGACTGGCATTGTTCACTTCAGCGTGACACACTGTTTCGTGTTGAACAAATGCCTGTCTTTTCTGGTTTTGTTCCTGTATACATCTGATGTCGCGGGCGAGCCTTTTGGTGCTCGCGTCACATGCCCGCCGCGTTTCGGGGGCATCACTCCAATAGAGAGGGGGCGCTATCATGGCCCAGTCACTACCCAGCATTGTTTCCGGCGAAGGCGGCCTCAGCCGCTACCTGGAAGAAATCCGCCGCTTTCCCATGCTGCAGCCGCAGGAAGAGTACATGCTCGCCAAGCGTTATGCCGAGCATGAGGACACCACGGCCGCACACAAGCTTGTAACCAGCCACCTTCGGCTCGTCGCCAAGATCGCCATGGGCTATCGCGGCTACGGCCTGCCGATCGGCGAGGTGATCTCGGAAGGCAATGTCGGCCTGATGCAGGCCGTCAAGAAATTCGAACCGGAGCGCGGCTTCCGCCTCGCGACTTATGCCATGTGGTGGATCAAGGCCTCGATCCAGGAGTACATCCTGCGCTCGTGGAGCCTGGTCAAGATGGGCACGACCGCCAACCAGAAGCGCCTGTTCTTCAACCTGCGCAAGGTGAAGGGCAAGATCCAGGCGCTGGATGACGGCGACCTCAAGCCCGACCAGATCGCCGAGATCGCCACAAGGCTGAACGTTTCCGAAGCCGAAGTGGTGTCAATGAACCGCCGCCTGTCGGGCGACGCCTCGCTCAATGCCCCGATCCGGGCGAGCGAAGGCGAATCCGGCGAATGGCAGGACTGGCTGGTCGACGACCATGAAAGCCAGGAAGAGATGCTGATCGAGCAGGACGAGCTGGAAAACCGGCGCGGCATGCTGTCGGGCGCTCTTGCCGTGCTCAACGAGCGCGAGCGGCGCATCTTCGAGGCTCGTCGCCTCGCCGAGGAGCCGCTGACCCTGGAAGAGCTGTCGGCCGAGTTCGACATCAGCCGCGAGCGCGTGCGCCAGATCGAGGTGCGCGCCTTCGAGAAGGTGCAGGACGCGGTCAAGGCCGCCGCCAAACGCCAGACCCAGGCGCTGCGCACCATCGAGGCACAGCCGGCGGCTTAAGGCTAGCTCGGCAACAAAAATACAAAGGCGGCGTCAGGAAACTGACGCCGCCTTTTTTGTAGCGCTGTCGAGAGCAATTCCAGGAAAAGTGTGAAACGGTTTTCCCGGGAAAAGCGCGTAGCGCTTTCCCTCAGGGAATTGCGTCAAATCAAAGAGATAGAGCGGTTCGGCGTTTCCGTTAAACGGTGAACCGCTCTGGCGCCGTCAGGTCAAAGTGAGTCCAGCGGAAATTTCAGATAACGCCGGCCATTGGCTTCCGGGTCAGGAAGCCGTCCGCCATTCATGTTGACCTGCAGCGCATGCAGGATCAGCCTCGGCATCGGCAGTGTCCTGTCGCGGGTTTCGCGCAGGGCAACGAAATCAGCCTCGGTGCGCGCGGCAACGAGGTGGGTATTGCTGGCCTTCTGCATGGCGACCGTGCTTTCCCACAACGGCTCTCGTCCGCCGGGCTGATAGTCATGGCCGACGAAAACGCGCGTCTCGTCCGGCAATGCCAGGATGTCCTGGATCGAGTGCCACAACCGCGCTGCACTGCCGCCGGGAAAGTCCGCCCTCGCGGTGCCGCTGTCGGGCACGAACAGCGTATCGTGGACGAAGGCGGCATCGCCGATCACATAGGTGATCGAGGCCAGCGTGTGCCCGGGGGAGAACAGCACCGTGACTGGAAGGGTGCCGATCCGGAAGGTCTCGCCTTCCCCGAACAGCCTGTCCCATTGCGAACCGTCGGCGGGAAAATCCGGCCAGTTGTAGATCGCCTTCCACAGTTTCTGGACGTCGACGATCCTCTCGCCGATCGCCGTGGGCGCGCCTGTCTTCTGCTTCAGATAGTGCGCCGACGAGAAATGGTCGGCATGCGGATGGGTATCGAGGATCCACTCGACGCCCAGCCCCTGCTCGCTGACGAAGTCGAGCAGGGCATCGGCGCTCTTCGTCGCCGTGGCGCCGGACCTCTCGTCGAAGTCGAGGATCGGATCGATGATGGCGCATCGCTTCGTCGCCGGGTCGGCGACGACATACTGGATGGCCCCGGTCGGCTTGTCATAGAAGCCGCTGACCTGCGGCCTGGCCAAAGCTAGGTCCAATTTCAGCTCCCCCAACCCTTGATGCATGTCGCCCAAAAGTGGCCCCGGCTTTGGGAGAACGACATGCATAACAACTCACACCTCGGCGCGCCGTCTCAATCCATTCAGAAGCGACGCGCTTTGGTAGGTAGGAATGATTTTCTCTACCGGCACCCAAGGGGAGCATGGTTGCCCCCTCGCTTGACCCAGTCAAGTATCATTTCGCTCGCTGCGGCGAGAAAGCCAAAAACTGTTCCGAAGTGGTCAGGCGGATGGCTGCTTGGTCTTCCTGAGATAGGGCAGGATGGTCTCGTAGGCGCCGAAACGCTTGATTGCATCCTCGTTGGAGACGGCGGCGGTGATGATGACATCCTCCCCCTGCTTCCAGTTCGCCGGCGTCGCTACCTGGTGTTTGGCGGTCAGCTGCATGGAATCGACCGCGCGCAGGATCTCGTCGAAGTTACGGCCCGTGGTCATCGGATAGGTAAGCACCAGCTTGATCTTCTTGTCAGGCCCGATGACATAGACCGAGCGCACCGTGGCGTTGTCGGCGGGCGTGCGGCCCTCCGACGTCTCGCCGGCGCCACCCGGCAGCATGTCGTAAAGCTTGGCGACCTTGAGGTCCCTGTCGCCGATCAGCGGATAGTTCACCGAATGGCCGGTCGCCGTCTTGATGTCGTCCTGCCATTTGCCGTGGCTTTCGACCGGATCGACCGAAATGCCGATGATCTTGACATTGCGCTTCTTGAACTCGCCCTCCAGCCCGGCCATCGTGCCAAGCTCGGTCGTGCAGACCGGGGTGAAATTCTTCGGGTGGCTGAACAGGATCGCCCAGCCGTCACCGATCCATTCATGGAACTTGATCGTCCCGTGCGTGGTCTCGGCGGTGAAGTCCGGCGCGATGTCGTTGATACGAAGGCTCATGGCACATCTCCCCTGAAACAAATCCTGCCAGTAGAGAGGGCTACGGGCGGCAAACCATGCCGCCATCAAGGCGTCCCCACGTTCCGGCATTGCTGCATCTTAGCGCAAAAATCGCGGCCGCGAGATAATATGAAACTCTTGTCGGCGGCAGAACGAGCATTTTTGTGCAGCCGGCGGCAACGCCAGTGCATGCGAGCCACGAGCCACGAGCCACGAGCCACGTGTGGACAGGAAGGCTCCGTGCGGCTCAAGCCTTGTTGACGGCCAGCGTCTCGGTCAGATCTTCCATGCGCTGCGCCAGTGCACCAAGCGCGTTGGTCAGCACGCTGTCGTTCTTGTCGGCCTTGGTCAGCGCATCGTCGCGCGTCTTGCGCAAGGTCAGCACTTCGCTTTCCATGCCCTTGACGCGCTTCTGCAACTCCGAGAGCTCGTCCATCACCATGATGCCGGCCATGACGGTCAGCCGCTGGTCGCCGATCTCGCCAAATGAGTCCTTCAGATGCAAGACATAGCGGTCGAAGCGTTCCGCAAGATCGATCAGATGCTCTTCCTGACCTTCGTCGCAGGCCATCCGATACTGCTTGCCGTCGATGGAAACCGTGACCTGTGCCATGAGCCTACCTGTCCAGCCCTATCTGTCCAACACAGCGCGGATGGTTTCCATGGCGGTCACCAGCCGTCGCGACACTTCCTTGTTGGCATCTTCCAGCCTTTCGGCGCGCGCTTCGGAATTGTCGAGTTCTTGCGCCAGCCGGGATCTGTCGGCATTCATCCGCTGTACCTCGGCCTCGGCTTCCGAGTAATCGCGTTCATGCTCGAGCTTGGCCGCGACAGCATTTTCCAGCCCCTCGATGGCCTTACCCAGCCTGGAGATGACTTCCTTGAGCGTGGTTTCCCCGGTCATGGCCTTCGTCCTGTGCCCTGCCCATCACCGAATCGTTCGCGTTCAGAACGCGTTATCCGCGAAACATTAGGCACCGGGTGAAGGCAACGTCAACAAAGCTCTCGCGACTGTCCCCTGCTAACGCTAATGTAGGCCCGCCGTCGGCATCATAAGACCGGCAAATACGCACCGATTTGTTGACTAAAAGCCCGCGCCTGCTATGTGTCGCGCACCCTTTTCCAGGGCTCTCCCCAGCCCCCAAACCCCCATTTCTGGAGGAACCATGACGTCGCGTGAACAACATGACCGGATGGCCAATGCGATCCGCTTTCTCTCCATGGACGCCGTCGAGAAGGCTCAGTCCGGCCATCCCGGCCTGCCCATGGGCTGCGCCGACATCGCCACGGTGCTGTTCACACGCTTCCTGAAATATGATCCCAAGGCCCCGCACTGGCCCGATCGCGACCGCTTCATCCTCTCGGCCGGTCACGGCTCGATGCTGCTCTATTCGCTGCTGCATCTGACCGGCTATGAAGACATGACCATCGACCAGATCAAGCATTTCCGCCAGTTGGGCTCGAAGACCGCCGGCCACCCTGAATATGGTCACGCCACCGGCATCGAAACGACGACCGGCCCGCTCGGCCAGGGTCTCGCCAATTCGGTCGGCTTCGCGCTCGGCGAGCGCATCATGAACGCCGCCTTCGGCAACGACCTCGTCAATCACTACACCTACGTGCTGGCCGGCGATGGCTGCCTGATGGAAGGCGTCAGCCAGGAGGCCATCGCACTTGCCGGGCACCTCAAGCTCAACAAGCTGATCGTCTTCTGGGACAACAACAACATCTCGATCGATGGCCCGGTGTCGCTCGCCGACAACACCGACCAGGTCGCCCGCTTCCAGGCTTCCGGCTGGAACGCCAGCCACATCGACGGCACGGATCCGGAAGCGATCGCCTATGCCATCGAAGCCGCCCGCCATTCCGACAAGCCGACGATGATCGCCTGCAAGACGACCATCGGCTTCGGCGCGCCGACCAAGGCCGGCACCAACAAGGCACACGGCTCGCCGCTCGGCGCCGACGAGATTGCCGGCGCGCGGAAGTTCTTCAACTGGGATTCGCCGCCCTTCGAGATTCCGGCCGACATCCTCGACGCATGGCGCACCGCCGGCAAGGCCGGCGTCAACGCGCGTACCGACTGGGAAGGCCGCCTCGCCAAGGCCGAAGCGAAGCTGAAGGCTGAGTTCGAGCGCCGTATCGCCGGCAAGCTGCCGTCCAACTTCGACGCCGTCATTGCCGACTACAAGAAGAAGCTCTCTGTCGACAAGCCGAAGGTCGCCACCCGCAAATCGTCGGAAATGGCGCTGGAGGTCATCAACGGCGCCGTGCCCGAGACCATCGGTGGCTCCGCCGACCTGACCGGCTCCAACAACACAAAGACCAGCCAGACCAAGAACATCTCGCCGGACGATTATGGCCAGCGCTACGTCCACTATGGTATCCGCGAGCATGGCATGGCCGCCGCACTCAATGGACTGACGCTGCATGGCGGCCTGATCGCCTATGGCGGCACCTTCATGTGCTTCTCCGATTATGCCCGTCCGTCGATGCGGCTGGCCTCGCTGATGGGCATCCGTTCGATCTTCGTGATGACCCATGATTCCATCGGTCTGGGCGAAGACGGCCCGACCCATCAGCCGGTCGAGCATCTGGCGGCACTGCGCGCCATTCCCAACCACAATGTCTTCCGTCCGGCCGATGCGGTGGAAACCGCCGAATGCTGGCAGATCGCTCTCGAGTCGGAAAAGACGCCGTCAACGCTGGCGCTGACCCGCCAGAACCTGCCGACAGTGCGCACCGAATTCTCGGCCAAGAACCTGAGCAGCCAGGGCGGCTACGAACTGGCCGCTGCCAGCGGGGAGGCCGCGGTGACGATCTTCGCCAGCGGCTCCGAGGTCGAGATCGCGCTCGCCGCCCGCGAGTTGCTGGAAAAGCATGGTCATCCGACCCGCGTCGTGTCGATGCCTTGCTTCGAATTGTTCGACAAGCAGAGCGACGACTACCGCATGAAGACGATCGGCAGCGCGCCGATCAAGATGGCGATCGAGGCGGGCATCCGCCAGGGCTGGGATCATCTCATCGGCTCCGACGGCATCTTCATCGGCATGACCGGCTTCGGCGCCAGCGGCACCATCGAACAGCTTTATCCGCATTTCGGCATCACCGCCGATGCCGCCGCCAAGGCAGCGGAAGCCCGCTTGCACGGCAAGTAAGGTCTTGCATGTCGCCCAAAAGCGTATCGCGGTTTTGGACAACGACAGGCTGAAGCAAAAAGTGCTCCGGCGAAACGCACAAAGCGATTTCGCCGGACTGGCCCAACCTAATCGATTTAAATCCATGTCGCTGCGGCTGGATTCTTTCCGCTTCCGCCGCTATGAAGCTGCGGACCCATCGTCTGCCCTCCAGCTCCCCGGGAGAGAAAAATGACCGTCAGAGTTGCCATCAACGGATTCGGCCGCATCGGCCGCAACATCCTGCGCGCCATCCATGAATCAGGCCGCAAGGACATCGACGTCGTCGCCGTCAACGATCTCGGCCCGGTCGAGACCAATGCCCATCTCCTGCGCTTCGACAGCGTGCATGGCCGCTTCCCGCACGAGGTCTCGGTCTCCGGCGACCAGATCACCGTCGGCAAGGAAAAGTTCAAGGTCACCGCAATCAAGGATCCGACGCAGCTGCCGTGGAAGGAACTCGGCGTCGACATCGCGCTCGAATGCACCGGCATCTTCACCGCCCGTGACAAGGCCGCTGCGCATCTGACCGCCGGCGCCAAGCGCGTGCTGGTCTCCGCGCCGGCCGAAGGCGCCGACCTCACCGTCGTCTACGGCATCAACCACGACAAGCTGACCAAGGACCACATCGTCATCTCGAACGCGTCATGCACCACCAACTGCCTGGCGCCGCTGGCCGCCGTGCTGCACGAGACGGTCGGCATTGAAAAGGGCATGATGACGACGATCCATTCCTATACCGGCGACCAGCCAACGCTGGACACCATGCACAAGGATCTCTACCGCGCCCGCGCCGCTGCCTTGTCGCAGATCCCGACCTCGACCGGTGCCGCCAAGGCGATCGGCCTCGTCCTGCCCGACCTCAAGGGTAAGCTCGACGGCATCTCGATCCGCGTGCCGACCCCGAACGTCTCGGTCGTCGATTTCAAGTTCATCGCCAAGCGGCCGACCACCGTCCAGGAGATCAACGATGCGGTCATCGCTGCGTCCAACGGCAAGCTGAAGGGCATTCTCGGCGTCACCCATCACCCGAACGTCTCGATCGACTTCAACCACGATCCGCGCTCCTCGATCATGGCGCTCGACCAGACCAAGGTCATGGACGGTAACTTCGTGTCGGTGCTGTCCTGGTACGACAATGAATGGGGCTTCTCCAACCGCATGGCCGACACGGCGGTCGCCTTCAGCAAGACCATCGCCTGATCGCGACGCCTTCCTTCGAGACCTGAAACGCCCGGCTTTGTCCGGGCGTTTTTCATGCGAGCGCCGTGCGCCTTCTCAAATTGTGCCCTGAGCGCCAAAGCGCCCGAAAATCAGCGGCATAGGGCAAAAAACCACCCCGCCGCCTTGCACTGGTCACGTCTTCGCCCCACTCTGCCGTAAACCAGGAGACAGACGAATTTGAGGGGCTGATTTCAGGATGGAGCACGCGATCTATCTCGTCACGCTGGTCGGCACAGCACTTGTCGTCGCCGCCGCGTTTTCGAGCCTGATCGCCTTCCGCTTCGGCGCCCCGCTTCTGCTTCTGTTTCTCTGCATCGGATTGGCCACCGGCACCGACGGCCTCGGCATCGAGTTCGACAACGCCCGCATCGCCTATTTTGCCGGCTCACTGGCGCTGGCCGTCATCCTGTTCGATTCCGGTTTCGGCACCCCGCTCAACGCCTTGCGGCAGGCGGCGGGACCGGCGCTGTCGCTGGCGACCTTCGGCGTGCTTCTCACCACCGGCCTGTTTGGCGCCGCCGCCCACTACCTGCTCGACCTCACCTGGCTCGAATCCTTCCTGCTCGGCGCCGCCGTCGCCTCCACCGATGCCGCGGCGGTGTTCTTCCTGCTGCGTGCCGGCGAGATCAATCTGCGCGAGCGCGTGCGCTCCACGCTCGAGGTGGAATCCGGCACCAACGACCCGATCGCCATTTTCCTCACCATCACGCTGGTCGAGATCATCGCCGCTCACGCCAACCCCGAGGCCAATGTGCTGGTCACCAGCCTGGCCCTAGGCTTCCTGCTCAACATGGGCCTCGGCGCCGTCGTCGGCGCGCTTGGCGGCCTCGCCATCGTGCGCCTCGTCGACCGGCTCAATCTCGATCACGGCTTGCTGCCGATCTTCGTGCTGACCTTGTCGCTGATGATCTTTGCCGCCGCCGGCGCCATCGGCGGCTCGGGCTTCCTGGCGGTTTATCTCGCGGGCCTGATCGCCGGTAATTCCGACATCCGCGCCGTCACCATCCTCAAGCGCTTCCAGGACGGCATGTCGTGGCTGGCGCAGATCATCATGTTCCTGATCCTAGGCCTGTTCGCGACGCCGTCGCAATTTCCGGCGATCATGGTGCCGGGGGTAGCGCTCGGTCTGTTCCTGATGTTTGTCGCCCGCCCGATCGCGGTCTGGCTCTGCCTGATCCCGTTCCGCTTGCCGCGCCCCGAAGTCGCCTTTGTCTCCTGGGTCGGTCTGCGTGGCGCCGTGTCGATCCTGCTCGCCATCACCCCGCTCCTTGGTGGTTTGGAAAACGGCCGTGTCATCTTCAACACCGCCTTCATCATCGTGCTGGTGTCGCTGGTCATCCAGGGCTGGACGGTTGGGCCGCTGGCACGTCGCCTCGGCCTGATCGTGCCGGCGCGGCTCGGCCCGCTGGACAAGGTCGAGCTGGAGCTGCCGGGCTCGGCCCATCACGAGCTTCTTGCCTATCGCGTGGCACACGGCAGTCCCGTGGCGCGCGGCGAGCGCATTCCGCGCTGGGCGCGGCCCTCGCTGGTGCTGCGCGACGGGCGCTCGATGCGCTTCCAGGACATGGGCAGGCTCGCCGCCGGCGACCAGGTCTATATTTTCGTGCCGGATCGCTATCCGCGCCTGCTCGACAAGCTGTTCGCCAGCCGCGCGGTGGTCGATCCCGAGGATGCAGATTTCTTCGGCGCCTTCGCCGTGGACCCCGCGCGCTCCGCCGCCGAACTGGAAGCCGCCTATGCGCCCGGTCTGACTGAAGCGGAGCAAAAGCTCACCGTCGGCGCGCTGGTCACTGGGCGGCTCGGCGGCCATGCCGAATATGCCGACCGTGTACTGCTCGGTCCGATCGAGCTGATCGTCCGCGACGTCGACGACAAGGGCAAGATCATTGGCCTCGGCCTTTCCTTCGAGCCGACCGCACCGGTGGCGCGGGTGCCGGTTTTCCTGAGCGCCGGCGAAATCGGCGACCGGCTCTCTGCCTTTATCCGCAACTGGCGCAAACCGACCGAGATGCAATTGGCCGAGGCGCGGGCGGACGAGAAGCCTGCGCCGGAACCGGCAGCGGAAAAGGCTGCGACCGAAAGCTGACACGGCGATTGCTGCGCTACCCCTCGTCCGCCTGCCGGCACAGCCCCGGTCCCGACTTCAAAATTTCGTATCGAACCCAGCCTAAGCCTTGCATCATCGTTGGCGCGGGGTATGGTCCCCCGATTTTTTGCGAAAGGAACCTGCATGGCCGCCTTCAAGACCCTCGACGACATCGGCAACATCAGCGGCAAGCGCGTGCTGGTGCGCGTCGACCTCAACGTGCCTGTCGCCGACGGCAAGGTCACCGACGCCACCCGCATCGAACGCATCGCGCCGACCATCGCCGAACTGTCCGGCAAGGGCGCCAAGGTTATCCTGCTCGCCCATTTCGGTCGGCCCAAGGATGGCCCCTCGCCCGAATTCTCGCTGGAGCCGATCGCCAGGGCGACAGCCGATGTGCTTGGCCGGCCCGTCGGCTTCGCCAGCGATTGCGTCGGCGACACGGCGGGAAGCGCCATCGCCGCCATGGACAAGGGCGACGTGCTGCTGCTCGAAAACACCCGTTTCTACAAGGCCGAGGAGAAGAACGATCCGGCTTTCACCGAAAGGCTCGCCGCCTGCGGCGACATCTTCGTCAACGACGCCTTTTCCGCGGCGCACCGCGCCCACGCCTCGACCGAGGGGCTGGCGCGTCTGTTGCCGGCCTTCGCCGGCCGCACCATGCAGGCTGAGCTCGAGGCGCTGGAGAGGGGTCTCGGAAATCCGGTCCGTCCGGTGGTTGCCATTGTCGGCGGTGCCAAGGTCTCGACCAAGATCGACCTGTTGATGAATCTGGTGAAGAAGGTCGACGCGCTGGTCATCGGTGGCGGCATGGCCAACACGTTCCTTGCCGCGCGCGGCACCGATGTCGGCAAATCGCTGTGCGAGCATGATCTCGCCAGCACTGCCAAGCAGATCATGATCGAAGCGGCCGAGGCCGGCTGCGCCATCATCCTGCCGGTCGACGGCGTCGTCGCGAAGGAATTCAAGGCCGGTGCGGCCTGCGAGACCGTCGCCATCTCGGATGTGCCGGCCGACGGCATGATCCTCGATGTCGGCGCCAAAACGGTGGCGACCATTGGTGAATGGATCGACCGCGCCGCAACGCTGGTCTGGAATGGCCCGCTCGGCGCTTTCGAGATCGCGCCCTTCGACCATGCGACGGTGGCGGCGGCGAAGCACGCGGCGGCGCGCACCAAAGCCGGCAAGCTGGTCTCGGTCGCCGGCGGCGGCGACACGGTGGCGGCTCTCAACCATGCCGGCGTCGCCGACGACTTCACCTATGTCTCGACCGCCGGTGGCGCTTTCCTGGAATGGATGGAAGGCAAGCCGCTGCCCGGCGTCGACGTGCTGAAGCACTAATGCATTCTTCAGCCAGGCGGAAACGCCTGGCGCCTCGGAAATGCGGCTAAACCGAACGCCCCGATCAACACAAAGAGAGCGGGCAAGGGCTCTCAAGACTTTCAATCGATTCGAGCTTTCCGATGCCATTCCTTTGGCGGTAGACTTCCGTTAAGCGCGGAAGACAACCGTTTCAGGAGAAGCAGAATGAGCGAACGTCTCGAAGACATTGCCGCCGCGATCGTGGCCGATGGCAAGGGCTTGCTGGCCGCCGACGAAAGTTCCGGCACCATCAAGAAGCGTTTCGACGTCATCGGCGTCGAATCGACCGCCGACAGCCGTCGCGACTACCGCGAGATGATGTTCCGCGCCAGGGAGGCGATGACCCGGTATATTTCCGGCGTCATCCTCTACGACGAGACGATCCGCCAGAAGGCCGCCGACGGCACGCCGCTGGTCGATATCATCAAGGCGGCCGGCGCCATCCCCGGCATCAAGGTCGATGCCGGCGCCAAGCCTCTGGCCGGTTTCCCCGGCGACACCGTCACCGAGGGCCTCGATGGCCTGCGTGAGCGCCTTGCCGACTACTACAAGCTCGGCGCCCGCTTCGCCAAATGGCGCGCGGTGATCGACATCGACACCGGCAAGGGCGTGCCTTCGGCCAATTCGATCAGCTCGAACGCCCATGCGCTCGCCCGCTATGCAGCACTTTGCCAGGAAGCCGGCATCGTGCCGATCGTGGAGCCGGAAGTGCTGATGGACGGCGCCCACGACATCGACACCTGTTATGCGATTTCGAAGGCGACGCTGATCAAGCTCTATGACGAGCTCCATGCGGCACGCGTCGTGCTCGAAGGCACGATCCTGAAGCCCAACATGGTGCTGGCTGGCAAGAAATCGGGCAAGGTGAGTAGCCCGGAAGAAGTCGCGGAAAAAACCATAAAACTGTTCCGCGAGACTGTGCCGGCAGCGGTGCCTGGCATCGCCTTCCTCTCCGGCGGTCAGGAGGACGAGGAAGCGACCGCCAACCTCAACGCCATCAACGCCATCGGGCCGCACCCGTGGAAGCTGACCTTCTCCTATGGCCGCGCCCTGCAGGCCGCGCCGCAGAAAGCGTGGAGCGGCAAGGCCTCGAACGTCGCCGCCGGCCAGGCCGCCTTCACCCACCGTGCCCACATGAACCATCTGGCCGCACTTGGGAAATGGAAGGCGAGCCTGGAACAGGCCGCCTGATCGGGGCTTTTTCTGTCTTCCTTCGAACCCGGGCCGCTGCGCCCGGGTTTCTTGTTTGTGGCTTGCCTGGACTTGGGACGACGCGCCTGCATCCCTACTTCCTCTCCGGCGCTGGAACGTGATCCCGAAACTGGAATCCGGTTTCGCAAGATCATGCTCAAAAACAAACAACCGGCGATGTCGGTTTTCGCCCGTCCCGAACGTCCTTGGGATGACAGACAGGGAGAGGTTCATGCATCGCAACAAGGTCGTTTCGCGCGAAGACTGGTTCCAGGCGCACAAGGCGCATCTGACCCGCGAGAAGGAACTGACGCGGCTTCGCGAACGCATCTGCGCTGAGCGGCGTGAACTGCCCTGGCTGAAGATCCGCAAGGATTATGTCTTCGAGACCGGGCAAGGGCCGAGGAATTTGGCGAACCTGTTTGCCGAGAACAGCCAGTTGATCGTCTACCACTTCATGTTCGGGCCGGGGTGCAACCATCATTGCGAAGGTTGCTCGTTCCTTGCCGACCATATCGACGGCGCCAACCAGCACCTCAGGCATCACGACGTGTCGCTGGTCGTGATCTCGCGGGCGCCGCTGGCCGAATTGCTGCCCTACAAGCAGCGCATGGGCTGGAAGTTCGACTGGGTGTCGTCCTATGCCTCGGATTTCAACTTCGACATGCAGGTTTCCTTCACCGACAAGCAGATCGCGGCTGGCGACACCACTTACAATTTCGAGACCATTCCCCGGACGTCGAAGGAGCTTCCCGGCACCAGCGTTTTCTACCGAGACGAGAACGGCGACATCTTTCTCACCTTCATGTCGCGCGCCCGCGGCGGCGAGGCGCTGATCGGCACGTATGATTATCTCGACATGGCGCCGAAGGGCCGTAACGAGACCGGCCCCTATCATGGCCTGATGGACTGGGTGCGGCTGCACGATGAATATGGCGACCGGTCTGGAGAGCAGGAGACCTGTTGCGATCAGCGTGTCGGCGAGCCGGCCGTTCACCTCGAGCGCAACATGCGCTAAAGGGTGCGCATGCAGCGCCCTCTCGCCCTTCTCACCTGGCTCGCCTACCCGGTCTATGTCTGGCAAGGCCTCGGCGTGCGCCGCCGCACCACGCGCATGCTGCCGGCGCAGGGTCCGGTCATGCACGATCTCCCGGGCAAGGCGCCACCAATCTCGCTTCTGGTGCTGGGGGATTCCTCGGCCGCTTCGGTTGGCATCGGCAATTCGGAGAACGGGCTTGCCGCGCAACTCGCCGTGCTGATTGCGCAGAACACCGGCCGCGCCGTGTGCTGGCGGGCGGCCGGCTTCAATTCGGCAACGTCGGGCCAGATCCGCGACCATGTCCTGCCCAATCTGTCGGCCGATCCGTGGACGCATATCGTGCTCGCCATCGGCACCAACGACACCAAGAATTTTCACTCGGTGCCGCGCTTCAAGAAGGAGTTCGGCGGCCTGCTCTATGCGCTGCGCGCCAAATGGCCGGAAGCGCGCGTGGTGTGGTCGCCGGTGCTGGAGTTCACGCGGGCACCTGCCATGCCGTCGTTGCTCGGCAAGATCCTGGAGATCCGCGCCACCGAGATGAACCGGATGGGCGAACGCCTTTGCCTGGAACGCGGCGCGGTGCCAGCGCCGCGCCTGCCGATCACAAATCCTGACGAGGGTTTTGCCTCCGACGGTTTTCATGCCTCGGAAGCCGGCTACCGGGCCTGGGCTGAGCATCTCGTGGGCCTGGTGCTGGCCAGCTGAACCGAGGTCGGGCTCGCTTGACGCGGGCCTAAAGCAATTCCAGGAAAAGTGTGAAACGGTTTTCCGTCCGGAATTGCGTCAGAACAAAGAGATAGAGCGTTTCCGTGAACCGATGAACCGCTCTATGTCCAGTGTCCGAGCACGGCTGTTATGGAAATCGCCGCCATCGCCAGCAGCGCCAGCTTCCAGGAGTCGCTGCGCCGTTTCAGCCCCGGCCAGCCGAGCGGCTTGATCAGCTGGATGACCATGATGCCAACAATGACGAGCGCGAGGAGTTTCGACATGCCGCCTTTGACCAGCAACACGGCCGGCTGTCAAAGCACGTCGTCGTTGCCCGAGAAGAATGGGCGCCGCGATCCCGAGCCGGAACGCGGCGCCCGCCTTGACTGAGGAACGATCTACTTCAGCGGCTTGAGGCCGGCCTCGATCGAGGCGCGCTTCGGTTCGAGGAACGGCGGCAAGGCCAGCTTTTCACCCAGCGTCTCCAGCGGCTCGTCGGCGGTGAACCCCGGCCCATCGGTGGCGATCTCGAACAGGATGCCGTTCGGCTCGCGGAAATAGAGCGAACGGAAGTAATAGCGCTCGACCTCGCCGCTCGATGGCAGCCGGAATTCGGCCAGCCGCGCCGTCCATTGATGCAGCGTCTCCTGGTCCGGCGCCCTGAAGGCGACGTGATGGACCGCACCGGCGCCTTGCCTTGCCGGCGCCAGTCCAGGCTGCACCAGGACATGAAGCTCCGCCGCCGGTCCGCCCTCGCCCATTTCGAAGACGTGAACCTGGCCTTCGGGCGAGGCATAGTCGCGGGCCTTGCGCATGTTCATCACTTGCGTCACCACCGCCTCGGTGTTGGTGATGTCGGGAACGCTGATGACGATCGGCCCGAGTCCCCGGATCTGATGCTCGGCCGGCACCGGGCTTTGCGCCCAGGGGTGGCTGTCGCCCTTGCTGTCATCGCTGATGAGGCGCAGACGCTGGCCCTCAGGATCTTCGAAATCCAGACTGCGGTAGCCGCCGATGTCGACGATCTCGCTCGTCGCGATGTTTTCGCTGGTCAGGTGCTGCTTCCACCAGGCAAGGCTTTCCTGGCTGCCGACCCTGAGGCTGGTCCGCACGATGCTATGGGTGCCGCGCCGCTCCGGGCCAACCGGCCAGTCGAAGAAGGTAAGATCGGTGCCCGGTGTCGCTTCGCCGTCGGCATAGAAGAGGTGGTAGGCCGAGGTGTCGTCCTGGTTCACCGTCTTCTTGACCAGCCGCAAGCCCAGCACCTTTGTGTAAAAATGAAGATTTCCAGGCGCATTGGCGGTGATTGCCGTCAGATGGTGGATTCCTGTCAGTTGCAGGCTCATGGTCGTCTCCCTGTTTTTGGGGAATAATTTTCTCCCTCCATATCAGAACTTCGGCCACGTCGCTGAAGACCGCGTATCCTGACAGTCCGTCGCTCAGGATTGAACAATGGACCCTCGATCGATATTCGCTCGGTGAACAATCCCGACCGGCAAGCGTGCTGCATGGCCTCGACTTGATGCAGCGAAAACGATGTCTTCTCTCGGGGTACACTGCGATCACAACTATCGTCCGCGCCCTGCCACCCTCCTGACAGACTGCTGTCAGGAGGGGTATGCGATACTGCCTCCAGTTAAAGAGAGGAGACTAGCTATGAACGGTTCCACCCTTCTGCGCGGCGTGCAGCACTATGTCGGCAAGATACGGACGATGCGCAACGAGATCCGCACCCAGCGGTTCATGAACTCGCTGCCGGCGGACATTCGCAAGGATATCGGCTGGCCGGACATGTATGGCGAACGTCGCTACCGCGGCAATTGAGACTAATTTTTCGACACAGCGGTTGGATGTGGGCGCCCCAAGGCCCAGATAATAAGTCCGGCGCGCAAGGGAGGAGCGAGCTCATGCCCGAACAGAAGCAGATCGGCTTTCTTTTCATCGACGGCTTTGCCGACTGGGAATACGGGCTGCTGGCGGCCTCCGCGGTCGAATGGTTCGGTGCGCGCGCCGTATCGCTGACGCCCGGTGGCAAGCCAGTGACCGGGATCAGTGGTTTTCGGTTGACGCCAGATCGCTCTGCTGAAGCTGGGGAGAATGCCGATCTTGACGCCGTCGTCGTCATCGGCTCCGACCAGTGGGCAGGCGAGGCGCCACCGAATGCGGCAGAACTGCTCACCGCTGTTGCGTCGCGCGGCGGCGTCGTTGGCGGTATATGCGCCGGCACGTTGGCGCTGGCCCGAGCCGGCCTGTTCGAGAAGGCCAAGCATACCAGCAATGGCCGCGATTGGATCAATAGTCATGAAGCCGGTTATGCCGGCGACGGCAACTATCAGGACGTGCCGCATGCCGTTGCCGACGGCGCTGTGATTTCCGCGCCGGGCTCGGCGCCGGGCACCTTCGCGCTCGCCTTTCTGAAAACGCTCTATCCGGAAAGAAGCAGCGATCTCGCGCAGATGCGGACGCTGTTCGCCAAGGAGTATGCTGAAGCCTCCTGACAGTATGCTGTCAGGATAGACGTGCAATAGGTGTCGCGAGCAAACTCACTTCGGGAGAAACGCATGGCTTCCATTGCTGCAAAAGCTTCGGCCTGGTTCCAGATTCCCGTCACTGACATGGACAGGACAGGAGCCTTCTACGGGAAGGGCCTCGCGGAATGGTGAAGAGCTGGAACGACAGGCTGAATACGCCCGGTATCAACGGCGTGAAGCCGACGCCGCGCACGATGGCCGATGTCATCGAGGGCCAGCCGATGCTGGTGCCGACTGCACGCCAGGTCGATGATTTCATCCGTTCGATACCGGAAGGCGTCGAGATGGATGTCCGCGCGCTGCGCACGGCGCTTGCCATCGAGCACGGCGCCGAAGTGACATGCCCGGTCACCATCGGCTATCATCTGCGCACTGTTGCCGAGGCCGCCAACGAGGATCTCGAGCGCGGCATGACACTGAGCGATATTGCGCCGTTCTGGCGCGTGCTCGACTCGAACACGCCGACCACGAGAAAACTGTCCTTCGGCGCGGCATTCGTCGCCGCGCAGCGCAAGCGCGAAGGGCTGAAACGATGATGCATGCCGCCCCAAAACTGTTCTGCGGTTTTGGGCGACATGCATAGAAACAACGCCGAGGGACCAAACGATGCGCCGCGCCGACAGGCTCTTCCAGATCGTGCAGCATCTGCGCGGTGGCCGTCTGGTCACCGCCCAGAAGCTCGGCACATGGCTCGAGGTTTCCGAGCGAACCATCTACCGCGATATCGCCGACCTGCAATCGACCGGAGTGCCGATCGACGGCGAGGCCGGGGTTGGCTACATGATGAGGGAGGGTTTCGACCTTCCACCGCTGATGTTCACGCGTGACGAGATCGTCGCGCTGGTTGCCGGCGCCCGCATGGTGCGCGCCTTTGGCGGCGCCGCCATGGCGCGCGCCGCCGACGAGGCGCTGGTCAAGATCGGTGCAGTGCTGCCGGATGCCGAGAAGGACCGCATCGCCCGCACGGAGATCCACACGCCGATGTGGGTGGTCAGCGACGCCGCCCGAGAGGCAATCGACCTGATCGAGCGCGCGGTCGAAAAACGGCAGGTGCTCACCATCGACTATTGCGACGAGGCCGGCCGTGGCACCGCCCGCGATATCCGTCCGCTCGGCCTGTGGTTCTGGGGCAAGGTGTGGACGCTGGTCGCCTGGTGCGAAATGCGCGACGACTTTCGCGCCTTCCGCATCGATCGCATCGCTTCGGTGGTCATCGCCGGCCGCATCTTCAAGCCGGAGCGAGGCAAGCAGCTTGCGGACTTCTATCGGGCGGTGGAGCGCAGCGAGGATTACGGCATGGCGCCGGACCGCGCGGCGCGGACCTAGAGCAACTCCAGGAAATGGGTAAACGGTTTTCCCGGGAAAGCGCGTAGCGGTTTCCATTGGGGAATTGTGTCAAAGTAAAAAGGGACTGCCGGACCGCACAAAAAAAGCCCGCTCGAAGCGGGCTTTTTGTTGGGTGTCGGAAATATCACTCGTCGTCGTTGTCCGTGTTCTTCGACTTCAGGGCCGAGAGCTTGGCGAAAACGGCGTTGGCGTCGAGCTCGGCGTCCTCGTCTTTCGGCTTCTCCGGAGCCGGCACCAGCCGCTCGGTCAAGGCCGCCGGCAAAAGCGTGTCGCCGACCGGCTGCGCCTGTTCGCGGCCCCGCGAAGCGCGGTTGACTTCCATGTCGAGGTCGATCTGCGAGGCGAGGCCCAACGTCACCGGGTCCATCGGCTGCAGATTGGCCGAGTTCCAGTGCTTGCGTTCGCGGATCTGCTCGATCGTCGACTTGGTGGTGCCGACGAGGCGGGAGATCTGCGCATCTTTCAGTTCGGGATGGTTGCGCACCAGCCACAGAATGGCATTCGGCCGGTCCTGGCGCTTAGATAGAGGCGTGTAGCGCGGACCCTTGCGCTTGGATTCCGGCACCCGCACCTTGGGGTCCGAAAGCTTCAGGCGCTGGTTCGGATCCTTTTCGGCGCGCGCGATCTCGTCGCGGGTCAACTGGCCGGTCATGATCGGATCCATGCCCTTGATGCCTTGCGCCGATTCGCCGTCGGCGATCGCCTTGACCTCGAGCGGATGCAGCCCGCAGAACTGCGCGATCTGCTCGAAAGAAAGCGCGGTGTTGTCGACCAGCCAGACGGCAGTCGCCTTGGGCATCAGCAGCGTATTGGCCATTTTAAAAATCCTTCTCGTTCGCCCGCGTTCCCGCGCGGGCGGTGGTTTAGAGCCACCAAAATGGGAAATTCGCGGCCTGTATAGCCGCTCCGTCGCCGCTTCGCAATGTTTTTGGATGTCATCGGCCAGAAACCGTGGCCCGCGACTACTGGAACGGCTTCGCGCTCTTGAGCAGCGACAAACTGGCTTTGCCGACGGAGGCCGCGGTCGACCGGCCTCGTCGGCCGACCCCCAGAACGACAAAACCCGCCGGACTGGGTCCAGCGGGCTCGGAACCGCGACGGGATCCGTCTGATGCGGCTCTGGCTTCCACGGCACCGTCCGCCTGCGCGGACCGTGCTCGGCTTTAGATGGCCTTGCGGGCGATCTTTTCGATGTCGGCGCGGTTGATGCCGAGATCGTTGAGCTGACGTGCGTTGAGACTGTTCAGTTCGCGCACAGTCTCGGTGTACCTACGCCAGTTACGGAAAGCGCGGATCGGGTTCATGGTAGTCCTCCAAATGGGTTGTTCGTTTCGCTGATGCTCAAATAGTCATCATCGATCAGGACTTGAACGGCCGTTTTTGCATAGCAATGATGCAAATGCTGCATTGCACCATTAAGCCTCTGTTCATCTTGTAGGCAGCGAGGCGCACGACCAGAATGTGTCGAGATTCAGGTCAGGCCCGCAGCAGCTGAAACTCGATGCGGCCTAGCCGACGTCGAGCACGATCTTGCCGATGTGCTCGCCCTCCTCCATCCGCTCATGCGCCCGCCAGGCCTCGCTGAGCGGGAAGATCATATCCATCACGGGAGCGACCTTGCGGGTGCCGAGCAACGGCCACACCTGCGCCTCCAGCGCTGCCGCGATTGCCGCCTTGAATTCGACGGTGCGCGGCCTCAGCGTCGACCCCGTATGGGTCAGCCGCTTGACCATGATCTTCGAGAAGTCGGCGCTCGCCACGGCGCCGCCCTGCACGGCAATCTGCACAATGCGACCCTCAATCGCCGCGGCCTCGTAGTTGCGCGCCACATAGTCGCCGCCGACCATGTCGAGGATGACATTGGCGCCCTTGCCAGCGGTCGCCTCCTTGACCGTGGCGACGAAATCCTCCTCGCGATAGTTGATCGCCCGGTCGGCGCCGAGCTTCAGGCAGGCGTCGCATTTCTCCTTGCTGCCGGCGGTGGTGATGACATTAGCGCCGAAAGCCGAGCCAAGCTGGATTGCCGTGGTGCCGATGCCGGACGAGCCGCCATGGACGAGCAGCGTTTCGCCGCTCTTCAGGCCGCCGCGCTCGAACACGTTGTGCCAGACGGTGAAGTAGTTTTCCGGCACCGCCGCGGCTTCGGTGTGGGTAAAGCCGGCCGGCAGCGGCAGCACGCTGCCGGCGTGAACCTTGACATATTCGGCATAGCCTCCGCCGGGTGTGAGCGCGCAGACGCGGTCGCCGATGCGCCAGCGCGATATGTCATCGCCAAGGGCGGCGACTTCGCCCGACACCTCGAGGCCGGGCAGGTCGGACGCGCCGGCCGGCGGCGGGTAGGCGCCCTTGCGCTGCTGGATGTCGGGCCGGTTCACGCCGGCGGCGTGCACCTTGATCAGGATCTCGCCGGGGCCCGGCTGCGGCACGTCGCGCGTTTCGGGTTTCAGCACCCGGGGGCCGCCCGGCACCGAGATCGCGATGGCCGTCATTCTTGCCGGAATTTTCTGTCCGCTCGCCATGTGATTTCCCGTCTTTCCTCGCCGCTATCCGACCGGCTGTTTGCATCGACGCCCCTGCCCTATGTATGCTGATTGCCAAATCAGGCAAATGGCCAATGTGGGAGGAGCGACGATGGCGATCTTCGACGACGAACCCAAGAAGAAGGCGCGCCCGCACGAGATCGGGCAGGACCTGTCGCTGCTTTCGGTCGGTGAATTGACCGAGCGGATCGGTATCCTGCGCGATGAGATCACCCGCCTCGAAAACGAGATCAAGGCCAAGGACAGCACCAAATCGGCCGCCGAAGCACTGTTCCGTCGCGGATAGAGGCTGGCGCAGGGCCCGCCGCCGAAAAGCCCGAATGCGACTGTCTTCAGACCCAGCGTCCCCGCCAACCCGAGCCGGATCAAACAATGTTCGCAACCTACCGACCGATCCTCTCGCTGCTTCGCGGCACTGCCTTCCTGCTCGCAGCGTCTGGATTGCACGGGCTGCTGTTGCCGCTGCGGGGTCAGCTGGAAGGCTTCTCGACCGCATCGCTTGGCCTGATGGGCACGGCCTGGGCCGGCGGCTTCGTCACCGGCTGTTTCTTTGCACCGCGCATCGTGCGCCGTGCCGGGCATGTGCGCGCCTTCGGCGCCTTTGCCGCATCGGGCGCCATCGTGGCGCTGCTCACCGGACTGATCATCGACGAGTATGTCTGGATCCTGCTGCGCGCCTTCACGGGCTTCACGATGGCCGGCGCCTTCATGGTCATCGAAAGCTGGCTGAACGAAAAGGCCACCAACGAGAACCGCGGCACCATCTTCGGCCTCTATATGATGGTCACCTATGCCTCGATCATGGGCGGACAGATGATCGTCGCTGGCGGCGACGTGAAATCGGCCTCCCTGTTCATGATCACCGGCATCCTGTTTTGCCTGTCACTGCTCCCGACCGCGGTTTCGACCGCTTCCCACCCCAAGCCGCTGCAGGATGTCTCGCTCGACGTCAAAGGCCTTTATGTCAATTCGCCGGTGTCGGCTGTCGCTTGCGTCCTGATTGGCATCGCCAACGGCGCCTGGGGCACGCTTGGCGCCGTCTATGGCGCCCGTATCCGCATTCCCACGGCCGAGATCGCCCTGATGATGAGTCTGGTGGTCGTTGCCGGTGCCGCCATGCAGCTTCCTGCCGGGCGCCTCTCGGACAAGACCGACCGGCGTTTCGTGCTGGCAGGTGCTGCCTTCGGCGCGGCCTTGGTTGCGCTTGCCATCTTCGTGTTCGAGCCACGCTCCAGCGTCTTCGTCATCGTCTTCACGGCCGCCTATGGCGGCTTCGCCTATACGCTCTATTCGATCGCGGTGGCGCATGCCAACGACCACGCCCGCGCCGAGGATTTCGTCAAGGTATCGGGCGGCCTGCTTCTGCTCTACGGCTTCGGCACGATGATCGGACCTCTGCTGGCAGCCGCCTTGATGGGCTGGACGCGCCCGGAAGGCCTGTTCCTGGCGACCGCTTTCGCGCATGTCTGCCTGGCGGCCTATACGTTGCTGCGCATCAGCCGCCGAGCTCCGGTGCCGATCGAAGATCGTGACGCCTTCAAGACGCAACCGGCCGACCGGTCGGTGACGCCGGAAGCATTGCGGCTTGATCCCAGAAGAAAAGCAGAAGCAGACAGTTGAGATTCGAAAGGCTTTGCCTCACTAATAAAGGCATGATGTTTTCCGACGCCTTCATGGCGATTGCCGATCCCAACCGGCGCCATCTTCTGGAAGAACTTCGCCGCGGCCCGAAAACCGTCAACGAGTTGGCTGCGGGTTTGCCTGTATCGCGCCCGGCCGTTTCGCAACATTTGAAAGTGCTGCTCGATGCCGGGCTGGTCAACGCCAAGGCCGAAGGCACCAGACGCGTCTATACGGTGAGCAATCCCGGCTTCCTCAAACTCAACATCTGGCTCGATCAGTTCTGGGAAGCCTGACGGCCCCGCCGTATCGGCAACGCAGTTCAAGCTTCCTCGCGCAAGAAAGCGCCGAGCGCATCAAGCAGTTCTCCTGTGCCATGCTCGCGTGTGGCCGACGTATCGTGGCCGTCGAGGAAGGCGCCCTGTTCCGTCATCACAAGCCGCGTCCCGTCGCCCTCGGCAAGCAGCTCGATCGTGGCCAGTGACACCGAGACACGGGTTTCGCCGAACAACAACTCATAGCTGTAGACGATGCGCTGGTCCGGCACGATGTCTTGATAGACAGCATTGAAAAAATGCATCTGGCCATCGCTCGGACAGCCGGCATTGACCTCCTTGCCGCCGATACGGAAATCCATTTCATGCCTGCTGGGCACCGGATCGTGCGGATCGGCGAACCAGCGCCGTTTGGCCGCCGGATTGCTCAGCGCAAAGTAGACTTTTGCGGGCGACGCTGGGTAGCTGCGCTCGATGACGAAGGTGGAATGGACGACGGAACGTTCGGTCATGGGATTCTCCTCGATGGATGGATTGAATTCTGAGCATGATCCTCATCGAGGGATCGTCAGGCACCGGCGGTCTCGGGCACGAATTCGGCAGCCAGATTGTCCAGCGCCGCGCTGAATCCGGCCTCGCTGCCGGCGATCATGTCCTTGTCGCCGAAGGCAGCGATCTGGTCGGTCAGCACCAGCCGCGTGGACGCACCTACCGGCTGAAACTCGATCGTGATCAGCGAGACGGACAGCCGGTCCCACCCTTCGCATACGAGCTCGGTCGAGACGATGCGCTGCTCAGGCACGATATCGACGTAGCGGTTTTCGACCCGGTAGATCAGACTGCCACGCGGACCGCAGCGGCTGACATCCAGTCCGCCGACGCGGAAATCGGCCTTGTCGTAGACCAGTTCGGCAGTCTTTGAAGGCGCGCCCCAGCGCATGCGGGCCTCCGGGTCGGCAAAGGCCTGGAACACGCGCGCCGGCACAGCGTCGTAGGTGCGCTCCAGCACGATGGTCGAATGAATCACGGAACGTTCCGTCATAATTGCCTCCTTCAGCTTTTGTCCTTGGTCTCAGCCAGAAAATCGCCGAGCCGGTCCAGCCGGCGCTCCCAGACGAGACGCCGTTCATTGATCCAGTGTTCGGCTGCTCTCAGTGCCTTGGGTTCGATCTGGCAGGTGCGCACCCGACCGACCTTTTGCGTGCGCACGAGGCCGCTTGCCTCCAAAAGGTTCAGATGCTGGACGACGGCCGATAGCGACATCGCCAGCGGCTCGGCCAGTTGGCTTACCGAAGCCGGGCCGCGCGACAGCCGGTCGACCATCTGCCGCCGCGCCGGATCGGCGAGCGCCTGGAACATCAGATCGAGCTGGGCAGGATCGTGCAGCATTGCGATCAGCCGTTGTTGTAGGGAAAGAACTTGAAGTAGGGCTGCGCCTCCTCAATCACGCGGGCGAAAGCGGAGCGCTGCACCAGGCGGTCATGGTATCGCTTCACGGCCGGGTATTTGTCGCCGAACGGCTCGACCTTATTGGCGTAGAAGAGTGCGGGAGACGCCGAGCAGTCGGCCATGCTGAAGGCGTCGCCCACAGCCCAGGTCTTCGTCTGCATCTCCTCTTCGACGATGGCGTAGGAATTGCGCAGCTGGGCGCGGGCCTGCTCGACGCCGAACGGATCGGTTTTGTCCTGCGGCCGCAACCGGTCGCCAACGATCTTCTGCATCGGTTCCTGCACGTAGAAATCATAGAAACGATCGGACTGCCGGACCGCCAGCGCCAGGTCGATGTCGGCCGGAACGAGGTCGACCGGCCCCGGATAGTGGGCGGCCAGGTACTCGACGACGATGGTCGATTCCAGCACCGTGCGGTCGCGCGCATCGTCACGCAGGGCCGGCATCTTGCCGGTCGGCGAAATCTTCAGGAAGGCCGCGCGCGACTCGGTGTCGCCGAGATCGACGACAACCGGCGCGAACGGTATGCCGTTCTCATACAGCGCGATCAGCGGTTTCCAGCAGAAGGAGGCCAGCGGATGGAAATGAAGCGTCAGGGACATTTTTTGCTCGTCTGTTTCGAGATGCGCCAGTGGTCGGTGCCATGCTGCTTGCCAGGATTGACACTGAAGCATTTACTTAACTATTGCGGCGGGCCTTGCTCGTCAAGGCCCGCGCAGGATGGCTCAATCAGCTTGAGTGTGATCGACGATGGCGGCGACCATCACCGCCCAGTCGTCCGGATGCAACTCGTGGCCGCCACCTTCGATCCGAAGGATTTTCGCACCGGCGACAGTCTCGGTCAGTGCCTCGCCGTGCTCGACCGGAAAGATCGGATCGGTGGTGCCATGAATGACCAGCAGCGGCGCCGTCATCTCGCGCAGCCGGCCCTTCCATGCGTCGCCGCCCTTGACCATGAAGTGGTTGGTCGCGTTCAGCAAACCGCCGGATCGATCGTAATCCTGTTCGATGAAGGCTCGCATCCCGGCCTCGTCGAACGGTTGTACGGTGCTTGCGATCGCCCGCGTATCCTTGACCATGAAATCGACCACCTGGCCACGGTCCGACCAATCGACTTTCGCGCCGTCCGCCGAATGCTTGACATAGGCATCGCTCGTTTGTGGCAGATGCGATGTGTCGATCCCCAGGGGCGAGCTGCTGATCACGGTCAGCGAAGCGACACGGGACCGGTGCTTGAGGCCCACGAGTTGGGCGATCATGCCGCCCATCGACATGCCGACGACATGCGCCTTGCCGACGCCGTGGTCGTCGAGAACACGCATCGCGTCGTCGGCCATGTCGTCGAATGTGTAGGGCGGCTCGCCCGGCGGATATTTGGTCGAACGGCCGGTATCGCGATTGTCATAGCGGATGACGAACAGGCCGCCATCGGCCAGTTTCCGGCACAGCGCCTCCGGCCACCAGAGCATCGAGGCCATCGATCCCATGATCAGCAACAGCGGCGGGTTTGCCGGATCGCCAAAGGCCTCGGATACGATCTTGGGGCGCTCAATGGTTGTCATGGCTCGGTCTCCTCCTCAGCAAACTGATTGCTTTTTGCAATCGGTTGCACGATAATAAAACTGATACGATAATGCAACCGGTTTTGCGGAGAAAATCTCATGAGCATGGATCGCCGGTCCGGATGCCCGATCAACCTGTCGCTCGAAGTGTTCGGCGACCGCTGGAGCCTGATCATCCTTCGCGACATGATTTTTGGCGGCAGGCGCCACTTTCGCGAGTTGCTCAACGGATCGATGGAGGGCATTGCCTCCAACATCCTCGCTGACCGACTGAAGCGGCTGATGGGACTGGGCATTCTGACCAAGGCCGACGACCCCAGCCACAAGCAGAAGGCGATCTACAGCCTGACCGAGATGGCGATCACCCTCGTGCCGATCCTGGCCCACCTCGGCGCCTGGGGCCGCGTCTGGTTGCCGGTCAGCGCGGAACTCTCGATCCGCGCCGAACTTCTGGAGAAGGGCGGGCCGCAGATGTGGGACAAGTTCATGGACGAGTTGCGCCACGAGCATCTCGGCATGCCGCTCGATACATCGGCTGGCCCTTCTGTCCGTGCGACCTTGCAGGCCGCCTATGAGGCCGTGGTCGCCGGCAAGGCCCCCGGCGCCAGCCCGGCCGCTTGACCAACATATTTTCCCGTTTGAGGCCCGGCTCTGCTAGAAGGGGCGGAAAATCACAATTCACGGGATTGGATAAGGTCTTGGTTGAGAACTCTCGGGATGCTGCCCGCGCGCGTGCTGACCTGCGTTTCAAGAAGCAGGAAGAGGCGGCAACCGTCCGCCAGAAGGCGATGGCCGAATACGTCGCCGAGAGCGACGCCCGCCAGGCCAAGACCAACAAGCTGCGGGCGCTGCGTCTCGCCAAGGAAGCGGAAGACCTTGCCAACGCACCGATGGCACCCGCCAAGAAGCCTGCCCGAGCCAAGAAAAAATAGCGCTGCCGGCCGGCACGATCGACTGCAGGTCTGGAAGCTGCAAAATGGCAACGCCATATCCGGATCGTTCCATTCCACCTCTTAACGCGAAGCAATTTCAACCGAAACCGGGATTTTGCCGTGCCCGTCGACGGTCGATGATCGGCGCGTTTTCAAACAGGAGACTGCCATGACCGCGCTGCCGCTCGAAAAAGCCAGGCAAATCATCGATGCCGCCTTTGCCAGGGGCGCCGATCTCAAGCTCAAGCCGCTGGGCGTCTCGGTGCTTGACGCCGGCGGACATTTGGTCGCCTTCCAGCGCCAGGACGGCGCCTCGTTCCTGCGCCCGCAAATGTCGGCCGGCAAGGCCTATGGCGCGCTCGCCATCGGCATGGGCTCGCGTCGCGTCGAGGCCTTCGCCAAGGAACGCCCGCATCTCGTCGCCGGCATCTCGGACGTGTCCGGCGGCCGCGTGCTGCCGGTCGTCGGCGGTGTGCTGATCCGCGACAAGGCCGGCGCCATCATCGGCGCCGTCGGCATTTCCGGCGATACGTCGGACAATGACGAAGCGGCGGCCATCGCCGGCATCGAAGCGGCCGGCTTCACTGCCGACCCGGGCTGAGCTTTAATATCACGGCCAAGGCTGCGTTGAGATTCAGGACAGGCCGAGTCGAAAATGGTGGGTTCCGAGAACCGGAGCGGAGCGTACTTTTGGGTACGTGAGCACCGGAAGCGCAGGAGGCCGCCGTTTGCAGGCCGGCATCACCTGAAGATCAATGCAGCCTTAGTTGAGATTGATGTCTCTGCTCGCCGACCGCATCGACACCGCAAACCCCGCCAGCACGTCGAACAGCGCGATGACCATCAGCGTGAAGAAGATGGAATGTGCCGCGCCCTTCACCAGCAGGAACTCGACCAGGAATGCGACGAAGACCAGCGTCGACAACAGATGATCCATGATCGAGGCGCCGGTCGTGCGCGCCGACTTCACCATTTCGGCGAAAAGGGAAATCAGCCCGATCAGCACTATCAGGTCGCCGAGAGTCATCGAGAACACCCCGCCCGACATCATGCGGAAGGAGAAGATTTCGCTCGCCCACGGATCGTCGCCGCCGCCGAATATTCCGAGCAGGCCGAGATTGTAGAGCACGAATGGCACGATCAAAAGCGGGACGGCACCGAACATCTGGCGTCTCCATATGGGGGCAATCTCTGTAGAATGCGCCACAGGCACGCCGTCAAGAATTTTCGTAAAATGCCACGAACACGGTCGAAGACCGGATGCAACAACCATGTCAGCCCCCGGCGCAACGATCCTGATGAATATCGCCCACGCCAGGCATTTCGCGTTTGGCATAGGGTAAGCGGCCAAGCGCCAACGCAGGCCGCCCGGTTATCGGCCCACCCAACGCAAAAGACCGGCCACCGGCCGGTCTTTCGAATGCTCAATACCTCGAAACGCTGGTCTCAGCTTTCCTTGGGCGTCAACACCTGGCGGCCGCGATACATGCCGGTCTTCAGGTCGATGTGGTGCGGACGGCGCATTTCGCCGGAATTCTTGTCCTCGACATAGGTCGGGGCCTTGAGGGCGTCGGCCGAGCGGCGCATGCCGCGCTTGGACGGAGAGGTTTTTCGTTTCGGAACGGCCATGGATATGCTCCATTACATGGTCAAAAAGCCCCGCCCGCCCTCGTGAAAGGGCCGTGTCGAGGCCGGAATCTGAGAAAGTCGGGTGCCTATACACGCCCTACGCCGTTTTGGCCAGCACTGCCGCGAATTTTTTTGAGCTGGCTACTGCAGACAGCCGACATACGCGCCGGAGCGGCCGGCCCGCCGCTCGATCAGGTTGGCAAGCCGTCTCAGGCCGGGCCCGGGCTTTGCCGGATTGCGGGCGATCGGATTTGGCAGGGAGACGGCGAGTAGGGCGGCCTGCCGTCGCGACAATTGTTTTGCCGAAACGCCGAAATGGTGCTGTGCGGCGGCTTCGATGCCATAGATGCCCGGCCCCCACTCGGCGATGTTGAGATAGATCTCCATGATGCGCCGTTTCGACATCACCGCGTCGAAATAGACAGCCAGCGGCAATTCGACCACCTTGCGCACCGAGCCCAGCGGTCGTGACCAGAGAAAGAGGTTCTTGACCGTCTGCATGGTGATGGTCGAGGCGCCGCGCGTTGCTTCGCCGGCCAGCGCATCGTCGACGACGCCCCTCAGTTCGCCGAGATCGACGCCGCGATGAAAGCAGAACTGCCCGTCCTCCGACATGATGACCGAATTGGCCAGCACAGGTGCGACGTCGTCGATCGACACCCAGCGGCGGTCATAACCCGAGAATGTCGCCAGGTCCTTCAGCATCAGCGTCGAGACCGGATGCACGAAGGACGGCAGATAGAGGAACGTCAGCACCGTTGGTATGAGCGCCAGCACCGCGGCCACGACGATGCCGCGCCGGACCCAGCGCTTGAGACCGCGGCGGTTCACGCTCCGCGATCTGGTCGCCATGTCCAGCTTTTCGGTTTCATGATCGACGATCGGTTCCGCCAAGCCGCCCAACCCGTACTTCTCCCTGCTCCGGCATAATGGCGCTTGGCTTCTTGCGCAACGTCTGAGTGTCGGCTACCGGTCCCGACCATGACGAATGAGGACGAAATGGCGTTCGAAATGGCGCTCATCAGACGGGCAGCCGCCGTCGAGGTGCTGCTGCGGCGGTTGCTCGACGACCGCGCGCTTTCGGGCGAGATCACGCGGCCCGACCGCCTGATGGCGGCGATGCGCCACGGCGTGCTCAACGGCGGCAAGCGCCTGCGCCCTTTCCTGGTCATGGAAAGTGCCGCCCTTTTTTCCGCCGATGGCGAGGCGGCACTGCGCGTCGCGGCCGCCCTTGAATGCGTGCATTGCTATTCGCTGATCCACGATGATCTGCCCGCCATGGACGACGATGACCTGCGGCGCGGCCTGCCGACGGTGCACAAGGCGTTCGACGAGGCAACCGCCATCCTGGCCGGCGATGCCTTGCTGACGCTGGCCTTCGACATCATTGCCGACGAGGCGACCGCGCTGCCGGCGGAGCGGCGGGCAACCCTGGTGCTGGCGCTGGCCCGCGCGGCCGGGGGCGGCGGCATGGTCGGCGGCCAGAAGCTTGACCTCGAGGCCGAACAGGCGCCGCCGGACGAGGCCGGCATCATCCGGCTGCAGGCGATGAAGACCGGCGCGCTGATCCGCTTCGCCTGCGAGGCGGGGGCGCTGGTCGCCGGCGCCCCGGCCGAGGACCGCGAGCGGCTGGCCGAATTCGGCTCGGCGATCGGCCTTGCCTTCCAGCTTGCCGACGACCTGCTCGACCTGACCGCCGATGCCAGCCAGATGGGCAAGGCAACCGGCAAGGATGCAGCCGCCGGCAAGGCGACGCTGGTGGCGCTGCACGGCGCGAACTGGGCGCGCAGCCAGCTTCACGGCCTCGTCGACCAGGCGCATGAATTGCTCGCGCCATACGGGGAGCAGGCGGCGCTGCTGAAAGAAGCGGCGACATTCGTGGCGACCCGTAACAACTGACGCTGGGCCAACCAAGACGTCGGCGTGATCGGATTGCGAAATCCGGCTGCTTTGCGCCATGGCGGACGCGGTCCGTCGGCCATTGGCTACGACTGGCTTCAAGCCACCTTGATCTTCATCTCTTCTTCGCCGCGCACCATTTTGGTCACAGCGGCGAAGTCGAGCTTGCCGGAACCGAGGACCGGCACTTTTGCAACGGCGCGGACTTCGGCCGGCACCATCAGGTCCATGGCGCCGTTCGCCTTGGCGAAGGTCAGGAATTCGGCGCGCGTGGCGTTGGCGGCCTCGGTGATCAGGATCAGCTTTTCGCCCTTGCGCGCATCCGGCACAGTGGCGACCGCTGAGAGCGAGCCTTTCCACAATTCGCCGGCCAGCGCCTCGATAGCAGCCAGCGATATCATCTCGCCGCCGATCTTGGCAAAGCGCTTGGCCCGGCCGCGAATGGTGATGAAGCCGACGTCGTCGACGGCGACGACGTCGCCGGTGTCATGCCAGCCGTCTTCGAGTGGTTCGAGCACACCGGGCTTCTCAGCCCTGAGATAGCCGGCCATGACATTGGGCCCACGCACGAAAAGCCGTCCGCCATCGTCGACACCGGGCACCGGATCGAGGCGATATTCCATGCCGGGCATGATTTTGCCGACGGTTCCGGAGCGGTTGTACATCGGCGTGTTGATCGAGATCACAGGTGCTGTTTCGGTGACGCCGTAACCCTCGAGGATGCGCACGCCGAACTTCTCCATATAGGTCATGCGCGTCGCTGCCTTGACCGGCTCCGCGCCGGCAAAGCAATAACGTATCGAGCGGAAGTCATAGGGGTGCGCGGTGCGCGCATAGCCGGCGAGGAACGTGTCGGTGCCGAAGATGATCGTCGCGTTCGAGGCGTAGATCAGTTCCGGCACGATGCGATAGTGCAGCGGCGAGGGGTAGAAATAGACCGGCACGCCGGAGATCAGCGGCAGCACCGTGCCCGCCGTCATGCCGAACGAATGGAAGATCGGCAACACGTTGAACACCTTGTCGCCCGAATGGAAGTCGATGCGCGAGGCGGCTTGGGCGGCATTGGCCAGGATGTTGCGGTGGGTGAGCACGACGCCCTTCGGCGTGCCTTCCGAACCCGAGGTGAACAGGATCACCGCGGCATCGTCGGGCTTGCGCGGCGCGCGTGGCGTGCTCTTGCGCAGCAAGCCCAGCAGCTTGTCCCTGAGGCCGACGGTCCCGCGCAAATCGTCGAGCCAGACGATGTCGACCGAGCGGCCGATCTCTTCGATGACACCGCCCAGCTTTGCCTGTTCGACAAAGGCGCGAGAGGTGAGCACGGTGCGCACTTCGGCGGCCTTGCAGGCGGACAGGATGTTGGCCGCACCGGCGGTGAAGTTCATCATCGCCGGAACCTTGCCGGCCGACATGACGCCGAGCAGCGTCGCGCAGGAGCCGTTGGCGTTCGGCAGCATGATGCCGAGCGTCTGCTGGCCGGCATAGAGGTTCTGGAATTTCTCGCCGAGCACCGCAGCGGCCGTGAGCAGTTTTCCGTAGCTCAGCGAACCGGTGACCGGATCCTGCACGGCGAGCTCTCTCATGCCGCGTTCGTTCGCCGTCTGGATGATCTTTTCCAGCACCGTCTTGTCGATGTCCTGGGTGCGGAAGACGAGGTCCGACATCACCTGATAGAGGGCGGCGCCCGCCGCGGCGCGGCGCTTGCGGCCCTTTAGGTCTTGCAGCACTTCCAACTTTACCGGCTCAAGGATGGTCACCTTGACCTTTGGGAACAGCCGGCGGCGCACATGCTGCGAGGTCAGCCGTGAAAAATAGCTTTTCTCCAGCCCGTCGATGCGCACCGGTACGACCATCGAGCCGGTCTTGTCGGCGACCATCGCGGCGCCGTCATAAACCTTCATCAGGCCGCCGGTGACGGTGATGCGGCCCTCCGGGAAGATGACAAGCGGATCGCCGCCCTGAACAATCTTGATCAGCGTTCGGGTCGACATCGGCTTGGATGGGTTGAGCGGCAGCGCGCGGGCGAGTTTCATGAACGGCTTCATCCACCAGGCCTGGGCGATGGTGTGGTCGATGGCGAAGACCGGCTCCTCATCGGTCAGGGTCAAGGCCAGGGGACCATCGAGGAAGCTTACATGGTTGAGCGCCAGGATCGGCGCTTTGCCTGCCGCCTTGAGGTTCTCCATACCCTCGACTTCGAGGCGGTGGAAGGCCCGAAACAGAATGGAGACGAAATCGCGGAAAGCGTTGGTCGGCAGGCATTTCAGCATCAGCCAGGCGGCGATGGCGTTGGCCGCAGCGAGGCCGAACAGGATGGCTCCGGTGGAGACGCCGGCTGCCTGGATCGCGGCGACGAGTATGCCGCCTACTGTCATGAAGCCTGCGTTGACGATGCTCACGGCGGCGACGACGCGGGCACGACTCGCTTCGGGCGACCATGCCTGTACGGCAGCAAAGGTCGGCACCACGAGGAAGGCGCTGGCAATCGCCATGCCGGCGAGGTCGATCGCGACATGGATCGTGTTTGGCCCGGCGAAGAACAGGGCAAGGGTCTCGGTCCTGGGCGAAGGCTGCATGCTCCAGATGGTCCAGGCCAGGTCCAGTCCAAACAGCGCCAGCAGCGCCGTGCCGACCGGTGCAGGCAAGAGCACGATGCGTCCCTGCGACATCCACGCGGCAATGGCCGAGCCAATGGCGATCGAAACGGCGAACACCGCGAGATAGGCAGTCACGGCGATCTCGTTGCCGCCGAGCGAATCCTTGATCAAGGTCGGCAGGATCGAAAGAACGATGGCGCCGATCAGCCAGAACCAGGACGTCATCAGCCCGGCGCGCCAGATCCGCTTGTCGCCACGCAATCCGTTGACCTGCCGCCAGGTCGAGCGAAAGACGTTTTTGTCGATGACGAGGTCGGGGGCGGCAGAACCGGTGGACGGGATGTAGCGGCTGACGATCCAGCAACTCACGGCGAGGATCATCATGATCGGCCCGAAGACCGAGACGCCTATGCCATCGGCCGAGACGATGCCGCCGGCGATGGTGCCACCGAGGATGGCGGCGAAGGTCGCCGATTCGATCCAGGCGTTGGCGCCGGGCAATTCCTTGCGCTCGAGATGATCCGGCAAGATGCCGTATTTGATCGGTCCGAACAGCGCCGAGATGATGCCGAACATTAACAACGCCACCATCAGCACCGGTATCGACGACAGCGCGATGCCGACGACCGCGACGCCAGCAGCGGCGATCTCGGTGAATTTCAGCCGACGGGCGATGAGGGCCTTGTCGAAGCGGTCGGCGATCTCGCCGCCAAGGGCTGACAAGAGCAGGAAGGGAGCCATGAAGACGGCACCGGCCAGGGTGACCAGTGATGCCGCCTTGTCCGCCGCCAGCGTGAACAGAATAAGGAACACCAGCGTGTTCTTCAGGAAATTGTCGTTGAAGGCAGACAGGAACTGCGTCCAGAAGAGAGGCGCAAAGCGCCGTGTCATCATCAGATGACTGTTCGTATGATTGTTCGGAGCGATGTCCATGGCAGCGACTTCCATTGGGCAAGGCCGTTGAAGTCCTGGTCCGATCAATCAACGGTCTTACGCGGTTTGAGCGTAGTGGTAGCGGAAACCCGGTTACACTTCGTTACTGCGGTTGACGTCCATCAGCAGTGTCTCGGTCTTGGCGTCCTCCAGCCAGTTGATGAAGCGGCTTGGGTCTTCCGCTTCTGACGATCGAGCTCTGCACGAGCACGATCGCCGCCATCGCATGGAACCTTGGCGGCAAATCATGCCCTCAACAAGGTGGATGCCGCCCACCGTCTTCGAGGCCGCGATGGCGAAACTGGCCGTGGTGAACGCTTCCCGGGTGCTTGAGTTCTTGGGCGCCTAGTTGTTGGTGGCCATCGATATGATCCTTTCGTTTCAGCCTTAAGCCGGGTCGCTGGTGGTCTGTTTCAGGCCGGATACAATCGAGCCGACTTGCCGACAGCGTTTCCGTCAGCCGTTCGAGCTTCGCGCCGGCGCATGGTTCGCCCGACGAACGAAATTTTAATGTAAATGAAGCGTAATCCCGGTCATTAAAATGATGCGTATGTGTTGGGGTTGCGCATGCCGGAATATTCGTCCTTCATCCGTTCGGTCCGGGCCCGCTATATTTCAGGGTTGCTGATCTTTGCGCTGGCTTCCGCCGCCATCGTGATCGCGCTCGATCGGGTCAATTCCTTTCGTCATGACATCGATGCGCTAAGCAGCAACCTCGTCGTTTTCACCCGCGACCTGCGCAACGCGACGAGCTTTGCCGAGACGACCGGTACCGCCTGGCGGGCGGAGACGCGCGATGCCCTCACCTCATCGGCGCGCGGTCATTCGGAGCGCCTGACCGGCGAGATCGAAACGCTGACCGCGCAGCTTGCCGCGATCAAGCCGCGCCTGTCGGTGAAGACAATCAACGAGCTCGAAACCGCTTCCGTCAACGGCGACCTGTTCTGGTCGCCGCGCGATATGGTGCGCAACTTCAACCTGATGTCGATGGCGCAGAAGGTCGATGAATGGAGCTATCGCGAAATCCGCAACCAGAATGACCTGTTCGCCCAACCCATGCTGGTCCGCGTCCGCACCGCGATGGACGACGAGCGCCATCTGGCCGATGTCTCCAGCGACAGGCTGCTGCTGTGGGCGAGCGGCATCCTGTTCGCCGCCCTTGCCATCGTCGCCTTCTGGATCTTCCGCCCGATGGAAGTGGCCATCCGCCGCGCCTTTGCCGAATCCGCCGAATCCCTGTTCAAGGCCGAGGCCGCCGACCGCGCCAAGTCTGAATTCCTGGCCAATATGAGCCACGAAATCCGCACGCCGATGAACGGCGTGCTCGGCATGGCCGAGCTGCTGGCCAAGACCGACCTGACCGCGCGCCAAAAAACCTTCACCGACGTCATCGTCAAATCCGGCAACGCGTTGCTCACCATCATCAACGACATCCTCGATTTCTCCAAGATCAATGCCGGCCAACTGACCCTCGATCCGGCTCCCTTCCGTCTCTCCGAGGCGGTCGAGGACGTGGCGACGCTGGTGTCGGCGCGCGTCGCCGAGAAGAACCTCGAACTGATCGTGCGTGTCGACCCGCGGCTGCCGGCCTATGTCGTCGGCGACGCCGGACGGTTCCGGCAGATCGTCACCAACCTGCTCGGCAATGCGGTGAAGTTCACCGAAAAGGGTCACGTGCTGATCGATGTCGGCGGCGAAATCGTCAACGACGTGGTCCAGCTCAAGGTCCGCGTCGAGGACACCGGCATCGGCATACCGGCCGAAAAACTGCAGAACGTTTTCGAGAAGTTCGCCCAGGTCGACGGGTCGTCGACCCGCCGCCACGAGGGCACTGGCCTTGGCCTAGCCATCGCCGCGCGCCTCGTCGATCTGATGGCGGGCAAGATCGGCGTCGAGAGCGAGATCGGCCGCGGCTCGGTGTTCTGGTTCGCGGTGCCGCTGCCGGCGCACCACGCCGTGGCGCGCGACGAAATCGTGCCGGTCGACGTCACCGGCGCGCGCGTGCTGGTCATTGACGACAATCCGGTCAACCGCGAGATCCTGCTCGAGCAGCTGAGAAGCTGGAGCTTCGACTGTGCCGCCGCCGAAAGCGGCGCCGTGGGCCTAGCCTTCCTCGATCGCGCCTTCCAGCTGGGCGCCGCCGTCGACTGCATCATCCTCGACTACCAGATGCCGGGCATGAACGGCGCCGATGTTGCCAGGGCCATTGCGTCCGACAGCCGGCTGGCTTCCATTCCGGTGGTGCTGCTGACCTCGGTCGACCAGGTCGATTTCGGCAAGATGATCATCGACTTCGGCATCGCCGCGCACCTGACCAAGCCGGCGCGTTCCGCTGTCCTGCTCGGCACCGTCATCTCGGTCATCCAGAGGGCCCGCTCGCAGGTCGGCAAGGCCCAGTTCGTCCGCGAACCGATCGTGCCGATTCCCCCGGCTGCGCCACCCGCTTTCACCGTTATCCGCGGCCCGGCGATACCGGTTGCCGCGGCACCGGAATCGACGGCTACGCTGAACGGTCCGATCGACATCCTCATTGCCGAAGACAACGACGTGAACCAGTTGGTTTTCGGCCAGATCCTCAACGGCCTTGGCCTCAGCTATCGCATCGCCGGCAACGGCCGCACGGCGGTCGAGATGTACCGGGCGCTGCGCCCCAGGCTGATCCTGATGGACGTCTCGATGCCGGAGATGAACGGCTACGAGGCGACCCGCGCCATCCGTGCGATGGAGACCTCGTCGGGCACGCACATCCCGATCATCGGCGTTACCGCGCACGCGCTGAAGGGCGATCGCGACAAGTGCATCGAGGCCGGCATGGACGACTATCTGCCCAAGCCGGTTTCACCCGACCGCCTCGGCACCAAGATCGGCACCTGGCTCAGCGAGACGGTGGTGGCGAAAACGGCCTAGCCTGCAGCCATCGGCACATCAGGCGGCGGCGTCCAGATGATAGCGGCGCATCCAGTCAAGGCTCGTCTCGTCAGCGAGCTTTGCAACACCTGGCTTTATGTCATCGGCGATCGGCGCTTGAACGCCCAAGGCTCCGCAGATGTCTAACAATGTCCCGGCCGGGTTGGCGGCAAGGCGCTCGTAGCCAAGCCGCAGCGGGATTATGCCTTGCTCTACGAACCAGATGTTCCAGGCGGCATCATAGGCCTCGAGCTCCGTGACCTCACGTTTGAGCCGCTCGAAATCATATTGCGGTTCTTTCGCGGGTGCGACCCTTTCGATCTCGGTTCCGTCGGGGGCGATATGCCAAAGACCGGTTTGCTCTGCCTTGACCAGGGAGACAGCCTGCGCAAGCTTGTTCTCACGCGAGAGATGCATGTAGAGAACACGGCCGAATGCTTTCTCGAACCGCGCTATGTCCGATGGAAGTTTTGGGAAAACCTGGTCGAGGATCGCTGAAAGCTCATCCAGGTTTTCCCGCATCAGACGAAGACCGAAAATGCCTGTCCCACCCCTGCCATTGGCGATCGCCGCCTTGAGATAGGCGGCATTGAAGTCGAGCTCGCTCATCGTGTCGCGATCGGGCAAGCCCCACTCTTCGGCCCACTCCGACACATCCTGCCGCCGATAAAATGAGTGAGGATTGCCAGCCGTCTTCGTGGACGCCAGAAGCTTGCACAGCAAGGTGCTTCCCGGTCCTCGGCGTGCCGCAGATGATGTATCCGTCAAACATGTCACGGCTCTCGCGGTTCATCGGTGGGAAGGCTGTCGCCCCTGGCAAGGAATGGTCGCGCTATAGCTGAAATCTTTGCTGGATGCGACGGGCGCACTCCAGCGGAGTAAGCACGCTGGTGTCGACTTCGAGGTCGTAGCGAATGTTCTCGTGCACGCGCCCATATTGCCAGCGCGCCAGGCCCGGCAGCCGATCGGCACGCTGGGCTTCGCGCGCCTCCAGCACCTCCAGCGGCGCCAGGACAGCAACCACATGGAGGTCGAAGGCCGACAGCAGTTCGAGATATTCGGACATTTCGCCGTTGCAAAGCACCTCGTCGACGATGAGGTTGTTGCCTTGCCCAGCCATAGCGGCGATGGCGTGGCGCATGCCGCGCAGGGTCCGCGCCCCCACCGGTCCGGTTCTGATTACGACCGCAGGCTTGCCGTCCTGCCGGATGGTCTCGTACGAAAAGCCATCCGCATGGTCCTGCAAGGCGTCTGGCAGCATCTCGATGAAAGTGTCCATCTGGACATGCAGGAAGGGCGCGGCGGTGATCTGTTGCAACGCCCTTGCGATGGAGCTCTTGCCGGCACTGCCGACGCCATTGAGCAGAATGATGCTGGCTTTCACGTCAGCGCCCCCTTTTTGGCCAGAACATCTTGCCCGCCACGGGTCAGACTACCGGTTGCGCACCACAACGCAGGCTCCGCCGACGCTTTGCAATTTCTGGCAGATGACATTGGCGGCGGCGCGGTCGTCGACACCGATCCTGACCGCGTAGATGCCACGCCGGCCGATTGGCGTGCGTACCCGGCTGACCACCGGATCGTGGCCGCTGAGCAGCGCCGGGAACCGACCCCTCACCCGCAGCCACTGGCTGATCGCGGCGCTGCGGCGGAAGTTGCCGGCCACTTGGATGCCCCATGGCTTTATGTTGATCGAGGCCATCGCCACCGTCTGCGACATGATCACCGGCAGCCTGCGGCAAGCGACGGCAAAATCCGCCTTCTGATCGAGCGGCTCGACCTTTCCGGCATAGGCCGGATCGGTGAACTTATCGACCGGCTCGCCCATGATGTCGAATACGTAGCTCTCGGTCTCCATCGGCAGGAAGCCGCCGGAACCGAGCCAGCGAGACACCCGGCTTTCGCCGGCATTGTAGGCGGCGGCCGCCAGGCCGAGATTGCCGTAGGCGCCCTTCATCTCGGCGAGATATCTCGCTGAGGCCGGGATCGCCTGGTTGATGTCGAAGGAGTTGGCAAGGCCGCGCATCTTGGCGGTGCCCGGCATAAACTGGGCGATGCCTTCGGCGCCGACCGGACTGACGGCGTTGGGATCGAAGCGGCTTTCTTTCCAGATCAGCCGGGCGAAGAAATCCCTGGGCAGGCCGTTCTGGTCGGCATAGGCCTGGATCAGGGTGCAGACCTTGTCGATGAGCCGCTGCTTGGCGGATTGCGGTGGGTCTGCCTGAACCAGCGTCGACCACTCCACTCCGCACAGCAAGATCAGCGCCACCCACAGGAAACGCTGCATGGCGCCTACTCGGCCGCGGCCTTGCCGCGACCAAACCGTTGCTCGATATAGTCTGCGACCATTTTCTCGAAATCCGCCGCGATCGACGGCCCGCGCAGCGTCGCTGCCTTCTTGCCGTCGACGAAGACAGGCGCCGTCGGCGTCTCGCCGGTGCCGGGAAGCGAAATGCCGATATCGGCATGCTTGGACTCACCCGGGCCGTTGACGATGCAACCCATCACCGCGACCTTGAGGTTCTCGACGCCGGGATATTTTTCGCGCCACACCGGCATGTTCTTCCTGAGATCCGCCTGGATGTTCTGGGCAAGTTCCTGGAACACGGTGGAGGTCGTTCGGCCGCAGCCCGGACAGGCCGCGACGATCGGCACGAACTGCCTGAACCCCATCGTCTGCAACAGTTCCTGCGACACCTGCACTTCACGCGTGCGATCGCCGTTCGGCTCCGGCGTCAGCGAGATACGGATGGTGTCGCCGATGCCTTGCTGGAGCAGGATGCCCATGGCGGCGGACGAGGCGACGATGCCTTTCGAACCCATGCCGGCCTCGGTCAGGCCAAGATGCAGCGCGTGGTTGGAGCGGGTGGCGAGTTCGGTATAGACGGCGATCAGGTCCTGCACGCCGCTGACCTTGGCCGACAGGATGATTTTTTCACGGCCAAGGCCGATCTCTTCCGCCATTTCGGCCGACAGGATCGCCGACTGCACGATCGCCTCGCGCGTCACTTCCTGCGCCGTCAGCGGAAAGCCCTTGGCCTGGTTATCGTCCATCAGCCGGGTCAAAAGCTCCTGGTCGAGCGAACCCCAGTTGACGCCGATGCGCACCGGCTTGTCATATTTGATCGCCATCTCGACGATCGCAGCGAACTGCCGATCCTTCTTGTCCTTGAAGCCGACATTGCCCGGATTGATGCGGTATTTGGCCAGCGCCTCGGCGCAGGCCGGATGGTCGGCCAAAAGCTTGTGGCCGATATAGTGGAAATCGCCGACCAGCGGAACGTCGACGCCGAGCCGCGCCAGCCTTTCGTGGATGCGCGGCACGGCCGCAGCGCTCTCGTCGCGATCGACGGTGATGCGCACGATCTCGGAGCCGGCGCGGTGCAGCGCCGCAACTTGCGCAACCGTCTGGTCGACATCGGCCGTATCGGTGTTGGTCATCGACTGCACGACAACCGGCGCGCCGCCGCCGACGACCACGCCGCCGACATCGACGCCGACCGAGGTGCGGCGGGGGAAGGGAGAGGAAAAATATCCGGTCATGCCCGGCAGCCTTTTGTCTCTGGAGCGTCATGCGTCCACTCGGACGCACACAAACGCCCCGGGCCGATGCGCTAAGTCCGGGCATGAGGTGGAGGAGCAAAGATGGCTTGTCAATGGCGACAGGTCGCCACTGGCCGCATTTGGCTCGCCGCCGGGATCAAAAACAATCGGTGATCCGGCGACGGCCGAAGCGACAATTGACCTGAACGGAAGTCCAGTCTGGGCGATCGCCGCGCTGGAAATCAAAATCCACCACACCGGCGACAGCTACCGCCGGCAAAAAGGCCGTGGATCGTGATCGTCTATATCAGGAGGGCATCAATGCGTGGTCGGTTGTGCTCTCAGTTTTTCAATCTCGTCCTTGAGTGCCAGCTTGCGTCGCTTCAGATTCACGATTTCGAGGTCGTCCACCGACGGATGGTTCATCGCGTCATCGATCTCGCGCTCGATGTCGCCGTGTTTCCGCTGCAACTCATCAAGATGGGAAGCAAGAGACATGATTGGTTCTCCCTTTCATGGTTTTCCTCGATTGCAACCGTCACGGCGCGTCCACCGCAGGTTCGCTTCTGTGACGGCACAATGACACTGTGCCACCATCCGGCGGCGATGTCGAATGCTGCGTGGTAGCATTCCACGACAATGTGAAATGTGATATGGGCTGCGCGCCAGCGGCAGAAGTTGCCGGTCCCGCCCAATCAGGCCCAGTTTTTGGGCGCCGCAGACGTGCAGACGGTAGAGAATGTCCGATCAGGAACAGGCCGATATTCGCCTCGAATTTTCCCGGCTGAAGCAGGAACACGCCGATTTCGATGCGGCGATCAACGCAATGATCGCCACGAACTGCGACCCGCTGCAGATCCAGCGCATGAAAAAGAAGAAGCTGTTCCTCAAGGACCGGCTGATGGCGCTGGAAGACAAGATCATCCCCGACATCATTGCGTGAGACGACGAGCCGGGGTCGATCCTGATCGCCTTGCAGCTATCCGGCGATCGAAAGCCTGGCGGCGCGGTCGCGCAGCAGACCGATGAGACTGCCGGTCCGCTCCTCGGACGTGTCGATGGGAACCACCAGGCACATCGTCGCCTCGACCTTGCCAGGCCCTGAAAAGACGGGCGCGGCGAGGCATTTCGTATAGGCATCCACAAGGCCCGAGGTGACGCAATAGCCTGTGGCTTCGGCCTTCGCTATGTCGGCGATGAAGTCGTTGAGAAGCAATCTGCGACCGTCCGGCAGGACGAGATCGTCTTCGGACACCATGTCTTCGATCTGGGCCTGTTGGAAGCCCGCCAGCAGCAGCCGTCCCGAAGCGGTCCAGGGCAGCGGTATCTGCAGGCCGGTGGCGGAGCTGATGCGGAACGGCCTGGTGCCCGGGCTTGAATGGACGATCGTATAGCGGCCGCTCTGCAGCATACACAGTTCCGAGGTCTCGCCCGTTTCGCGCGACAGATTGTCGACCTCCTGGCGCCCGCGCCTCAAGAGGTCGTTGCCGCGCACATAATCCATTCCGTAGAGATAGAGCTTCTTGCCGAAATAGACGCGATTGCCGTCGCCGGCCATTTCCAGCAGGCCGGCATCCACCAGCGACCGCACAAGCGTGTAGGTCGTCGAGCGGGGTGCGTTCACCCCCTTGGCAAGATCGCCAATGCCGATCGCGCGCTGCGTCGTGTGCAGAAATTCCAGGATCTCGAGGACCCGGTTGAGGCCTTTTTCGCGGGAGCCCGAAATCTTCTCGTCGGCTGAAACTGCTGGGGCATTGCCGTCTTGCATTGTCGATTCCTGATGCTAGTATCTGTCTTGTACAGGATACATACGTCTCTTGTAAGAGACTATCGCTCTGAAAATCGACGATGCGTGAATTTCCTGTGCATAGGGGAACACAACACGAAAGGAGGTCGCCGTGAACGACACATCCGGAAGACGTGATTTTCTGAAATTTGGAATGGCGGGACTGGCCACGGCTGGCGTGCTTGCAACCGTCGATGCCCAGAAGGCTGCCGCTCAGGCAGCATCCGACAGCCTGCTGCGCACCGTGCTCGACCGCGGCAAGCTGATTGTCGGCACTGGCAGCACCAATGCGCCCTGGCACTTCGAAAACGATGCCGGCGAACTGGTCGGCATGGACATCACCATGGGACGTATCCTTGCCAAGGGCCTTTTCGACGATCCGACCAAGGTCGAGTTCGTCATGCAGGATCCGGCGCAGCGCATTCCGAACGTCACCACCAACAAGGTCGACATCACCATCCAGTTCATGACGATGAGCGCCCAGCGCTCGCAGCTCATCAACTTTTCCCGGCCTTACTATGTCGAAGGCGTCGCGCTGCTGACCCTTCCCACCGCCGAGAACAAGACTTTCGACAAATTGCTTGCCGCTGGTTCGGCGACACGCGTCTCCATATTGCAGAACGTCGATGCCGAAGCATCGGTGCACATAGCTCTGCCGCAGTCGCAGGTGATGCAGATCGACACCCAGGCCAACGTGTTGCAAGCACTGGAAGCCAAGCGCGTCGACGCTGCAGCGGTCGATCTTTCGACCGTGCGTTGGCTTGCCTCGCGCAATCCGGACAAATACTTCGACGCCGGCAAGAGCTGGTTCTCGATGCTGTACGGTGCGGCACTCCGGCAAGGCGATCTCGACTGGCTGACCTTCGTCAATCAGACTTTCACCATCGCCATGTTCGGTCACGAAACGGCGCTCTACGACGCGGCGTTCAAGGATTACTTCGGACAGGAGCCGCCGGCTCGCCATCCCGGTTTTCCGGTTATCTGATCCAGTTGGCGGAAGGGCGGCATTCAGCGCCCTTCCGCCAGCTTCTCCTCGACGGCCCTTCGCACTGAGGCTGACGCATGGGCTATGCCCTGAATTTCAACCTGATCTGGCGGCATTTCGACAAGCTGTGGGGCGGACTGCTGCTCAGTCTCGAACTGGCCATCATCTCGATTGCCATCGGCATCGTCATCGGCCTGGTTCTGGCGGTCTGGTACGTTTCGGCCGGGCGCGTGGTGCGTACAATCATCGCCGCCTACGTCGAATTCATCCGCAATGTGCCGCTGATCCTGCTCGTCTATCTGGTGTTCTACGGCCTGCCGACGGTGGTCGATCTTGCCTACAGCGCCCCGACCTCGTTCATCTTGACGCTGTCGGTCTATAGCGGCGCGTATCTGGTCGAGGTGTTCCGCTCCGGGCTCGAAGCCGTCCCACGCGGCCAACTCGATGCCGGCAAGGCGATTGGCCTGACGCCATGGCAGCGACTGGTCCATGTGCGCCTGCCGACCATGCTGCGCATCACCTTGCCGGCGCTGTCCAACACCTTCATCTCGCTGTTTAAGGACACTTCGATAGCCTCGGTCATTTCGGTGCCGGAGCTCACCTACGGCGCCCAGTGGATCAATTTCAACACCTTCCGCATCGTCGAGGTCTACCTGGTCACGACGGCGATGTATCTCTTGACCGGCTATGCGCTGCTTTTCGGGTTGCGGTTGGTCGAGCGCCGATTCAGGGCGGCGCGCTGACATGCTCACCCAGATCGCCTATGCCTTGCCGTTCCTCGCCCAGGGCTTCGCCTTGACCTTGTGGGTGTCGCTGCTGGTCGTGGTCCTGTCGCTCATCGCCGGCGTCCTGCTCGGCGTCGGCCTGGTTTATGGTCCCGCGCCACTGCGCTGGGCGGTACGCATCTTCAGCGACACGATCCGCGGCATTCCGATCCTGGTGCTGATGTTCTTCGTCTATTACGGCCTGCCCGCGATCGGGCTTCATCTGCCGTCGTTCTGGGCCGCCGTGCTTGCTCTCACTTTGTTCAAGACGGCGCAGGTCATCGAGTATCTTAGGGGTGCGGTCGGCTCGATCCCGAAAGGGCAGTCGGAAGCCTCGATGGCGATCGGGCTGACCTTCCGCCAGCGCCTAGCCTACGTCATCTTCCCGCAAGCGTTCAGGCGCTTCCTGCCACCCTGGATCAACGGCGTCACCGATGCGGTCAAGGGCAGCGCACTGGTGTCGCTGCTCGGCATCACCGACCTGATGCAGGCCATCAACCAGGTCATCGGCCGTACCTACGAGGCCATGCCGCTCTATATCCTCGGTGCGCTCATCTACTTCGCGGTCAACTACGCCCTTTCGCTCGCCAGCCGGCGGCTCGAGCGGCGTTTCTCCTTCATCCGGGAATAGCAATGTCCACAAGTTCGAACGACACGCCGGCCCTTCTCGACGTCCGCGACGTTTCCAAATCCTTTGGCGCCGTGCAAGTCCTGCGTTCGGTCAGCCTGGAGGTGGCGCGCGGCGAGGTGGTGACGGTCATCGGCCCCTCGGGCAGCGGCAAGACGACGCTGCTGCGTTGCGTCAACTTCCTGGAAAGCTACGACAGCGGCTCGATCCGCATCGACGGCAAGGAGGTGGGCTTTCGCGACCCGGGAACCCGTCAGCGCCGCAGCGAACGCGATCTCGCCGCGATGCGTGCCGAAACCGGGATGGTGTTCCAGAGCTTCAACCTGTTTCCGCACCTGACGGCGGCCGGCAACATCATGCTCGGGCTGCGCAAGGTGCGTGGAAAAAGCGAAGCCGAGGCGCGCTCGATCGCCGAGCACTGGCTCGGCCGCGTCGGCCTCGCCCACAAGGCCGACAGCCTCCCCGCCGAACTGTCAGGCGGCCAGCAGCAGCGCGTCGGTATTGCGCGGGCCGTGGCTATGGAGCCGAAGATCCTGTTGCTTGACGAGATAACCTCGGCGCTCGATCCCGAACTCGTCGGCGAAGTGCTGGCCGTCGTCCGCAGCCTCGCGGAGGACGGCATGACCATGCTGATGGTGACACATGAGATGGCCTTCGCCCGCGATGCTTCGAGCCGCATCGTCTTCATGGCCGATGGTGGCGTCAGCGCCGTCGGCCCACCCAAGGAGATTCTCGCGGCAGAGACCACCAACGAGCGCCTCCGCACTTTCCTGGCGCGCTTCCGCGCCTCGCATTTCTGACACTGGACAGCGAAAGCTGTTCGCAAGGAGCATTTGATGACGCCCTACATCCGGCTCGCCGAACTCGGCTTGACGCTGCCCGAGCCGCCGACCCCGATCGCCAACTTCGTCACCCATGCCGAAAGCGGGCGGTTGATTTTCCTGTCCGGTCAGGGACCACTGCGGGCCGACGGCACGCTGTTCACCGGCAAGGTGGGAGACGATGTCACCGTCGAGGAGGCCTATCAGCATGCCCGCCTCACTGGCCTCAATCTCCTCGCCGTCATGCACGCAGCCGCCGGCGACCTCGGTCGCATCGTGCGCATCGTCAAGCTGCTCGGCTTCGTCAACGCGATACCGACCTTCAGCGATCACCCAAAGGTGGTCAACGGTTGTTCCGACCTGTTCGCCGATGTCTTCGACAATATTGGCGGTCATGCCCGCTCGGCGATCGGGGTCGGCTCCTTGCCCGGAAATATCACCGTTGAAATCGAGGCGGTTGTCGAGATCGCCGCCTGACCTTTAGAAATGGAATCCGAGAGATGAACACCTATTCCGCCGACGGCTCCAACACCACCATCCGCGAACGGCTCGGCCTTCGCCCGATCATCAATGTTTCCGGCACGATGACTGCGCTTGGCGCATCGATCATCGTCCCGGAAGCGATCAGCGCCATGGCTGAAATAGCCTCGCAATGGGTGGAGATGGACGATCTGCAGCGCGCCGCAAGCACGGTCGTTGCCCGCCTCACCGGCGGCGAGGCCGGTTTCATCACCGCTTGCTGTGCCAGCGGCATCACCATGGCGATCGCCGGCGCGATGACCGGAACCAACCTGCTCGCCATCGAGCGCCTGCCGGACGACACCGAGGACCTCAAGTCGGAAGTCATCGTCCAGCTCGGTCACATCGTCAACTACGGCGCCCCGATCGACCAGTCGATCCGGCTGGCCGGAGCAAGGACCATTCCCGCCGGCACGGTCAGTGTGACCCAGGACTATCATGTGCGCGACGCGATCCGCGACCGCACGGCGGCGGGCCTCTATGTCGTCGCGCACCACACCGTGCAGTACGGCATGCTGTCGCTGGAGGAATTCTGCGAAATCTGCCACGCCAAGGGCGTCCCGGTGATTGTCGACGCCGCTTCCGAATATGACCTGCGCGGCTTCCTGGAGCGCGGCGCCGACATCGTCATCTACAGCGGACACAAATTCCTCAGCGGACCGACCAGCGGCATCGTCACCGGGCGCAAGGATCTGGTGCGCGCCGCCTATCTGCAGAACCGCGGCGTCGCACGCGCCATGAAGGTCGGCAAGGAGAGCATCGCCGGCACCATGGCGGCACTGGAAGCCTGGGAAAAGCGGGACCATGCCGGCATCCGCCGGCGTGAAGAAGCAGCCCTCAACCTTTGGAAGGACACGTTGCAGGGCTTGCCGGGCATCGTCGCGCAGATCATCCCTGATCCGACCGCCAATCCGCTCGACCGGCTGCAGATCTTCGTGTCGCCCGAGAGCCGGTTCACCGCCACCGGCCTCGCCTCGGCCCTGGCGGCAGGCCCGCCGCCCATCATTGTGCGCAACCACGAGGTGGAGCGCGGCCATTTCTTCCTCGACCCGTGCAATCTGCACCCTGGCGAAGCGGAGATCGTCGCCGAACGGCTGCGAGCCGTATTGACCGCGGCCGACCGACCGATCGACGCCATGAAGCCCGCCCGCAAGGATTCGTCCGGCTCATTGCGCTGGCCGGATTGAGCGCCAAACCGACATACATCCAAAAATGCAGCGGCTACGACCGGCTGATCACGCGACTGTGAACGGCCGCATTTGCACCCGGCGGGAATAAACCGTCACTGGAACAAGTCTCCTCGACATACGCCATTGCAGGCGTTGAGGAGCCTGACATGCCCCATCATTGCGAGGATGACAGCGACCATGGCACCAGCTGTCGTCTCGCGCCGGAGTGCATGATCGTCGTCAGTCCCTCCCCCAAGGCGCTTGACACCGGTGACACATATGAATTCACCTTCACCAAAGCAGGCGACTTTGCCTATTTCTGCGGGCTCCACCCGCACATGCAGGGCAAGATCACCGTCGCGCCTTGAGGGCGCATGGCAGAACCTGCCCGGAGTGCCGGATCATGCTGCCGTGTTGAGCGAAAAGGCCCTGGCCGAGCGCTTCGGTGAGGTGGTGCTGCCCCATCTCGGCGATGCGCTTGCGCTCGCCCGCTGGCTGACCGGCAATGCCGCCGATGCCGAGGATGTTGTGCAGGAAGCCTGCGTGAAGGCGCATGCCGGAATTGCCGGCTATGCCGGCGGCAATGCCCGCGCCTGGCTGCTGACCATCGTGCGCAACACCGCCTACACCTGGATGTCGCGCAACCGGCCGCGCGCCATGCTGGCCGTCGGCGACCTCGGCGATCTCGACGAGATGGCAGCGGCGCACGGTACCAGGCTGCCGGACGAAGACGGTCCGGAGGCGAGCCTGATCGCCAGGGCCGACACGGCGGCACTGGAAGCGGCGATCGCGGCACTGCCGCAGCCGTTTCGCGAGACGCTGGTGCTGCGCGATATCAACGGCCTCAGCTATCGCGAGATAGCGGCGATGCTCGGCGTGCCGATGGGCACCGTCATGTCGCGGCTGGCCCGTGCCCGCGGCCTGCTTGTGTCTGAACTGGGGAGAGCGCCATGACCAACCATGACGACGGACTGCCCAACGATCCCGAAGGTATCAGGCTGATGATCCATGCCCTCATTGATGGCGAGCTCGACGCGGCCGCGGCGCTGGCGGTGGAGCGGCGCATTGCCGCCGACCCGCAGCTTGCCGCCGAACACGCTCGCATCGTCGCCTTGCATGCGGCGGTGAACCGCTTGCCGCGCCCCGATGTCAGCGATGCCTTTCAGGCCCGCATCGCGGCGATCGGCGTTGCAGCCATGGCACAACAGACGCAAGACGAGCCGGCGGAGCCGCAGCAGGGCGCGCCGCCGGCGCAACCGGGGTTGATTATCCCGACCGGCGGAGGCCAGAGGCGAAACGCCGAGACACGCCCGTCGCAGACGCGGGTCCTGCCTAGGGCACGCCGCTTCGGCTCGTTCGACTGGCGTGCCATGGCAGCGTCGATCATGATCAGCGCCGTGCTGGCAAGCGGCGCGACACAATGGGTGATGGTCAACAGCGCGTCCGACAGCTTTGCCGCGGCGGTCGCCAGCGGCCATCGCCGTAGCCTGCTTGCGGCGAGCCCAATCGACATCGTCTCGTCCGACCGCCACACGGTGAAGCCGTGGCTAGATGCTCGGATCGGCGTGTCGCCGCCGGCGCCGGACCTCGCCCAGGATGGCTACGCATTGATCGGCGGCCGAGTCGAGGTGATCGCCGACCGGCCGGTACCGGCGCTGGTCTACCGCCACCGCGAGCATCTGATCACGCTGGTCGCCGAACCGCAGCAGGGCGGCGGCACCACAGCACCTGACGATCTCTCGTCAGGCGGCTTCTCGCTGGTGCACTGGAGCGACGGCGCGTTCTCCTACTGGGCGATCTCCGACATGGAGCGCCCCGAACTCGACGACTTCGTCGCCCGCTTCCGCAAGGCGGCGGTGTGAGGAGGTCCAGCCTCGTCACTGATCCCGCCGCCGCCCTGACAGATTCTCCGACCCACGGCGCCAGTCAAGAAGTCGCCGCTTGCCGGCGCGCGTTTGTGCGGCTCGGCCGGGCCGGGATTGCGGCCTGACCGTTGATCTAACGCCCTGACATCAATAACTTTACAAATATCTTTGGTTGTGTGAAGTTATGAACGTTGAAGGGCCAATCATGACAGCCAATCGTTTCGCCACGCGCCTGAATTCCTTTGCCTCGCAGCCGCAGGCCGAATGGCCGGATCTCACCGGCAAGCCGTCACTGATGCAGATGGCAGCGCGCGCTGCCAGGGTTGCCGGGCTGACCGACCTCGATTTGAATTTCCCCGACCATGTCAGCGAAAGGCCGGCTGAAATCGCGCGAAACTTGGGCAACCTTGGCCTTTCCATTAATGGCTTCGCCATGCGCTACTACTCCAACCCGGCCTTCAAGCTCGGCGCCTTCACCAACCCGGATCCGGCAGTGCGCCGCGAAGCCATCGACCTGACCAAGGCCGGCATCGACGCCGTGCGCGAGGCCGGCGCCAGCCTGATGACGCTGTGGCTCGGACAGGATGGCTTCGATTACGCCTTCCAGGCCGACTATGCGACACTCTGGCAACACGAAATTGACGGAATTCGTGAAGTAGCCGCGCATGACCCCGGCTGCCAGATCAGCCTGGAGTACAAGCCAAACGAGCCGCGCTCCTACAGCCTGATGCCGGATGCGGCGACGACCTTGCTGGCAATCCGCGATGTCGGACTGCCCAATCTCGGCGTCACGCTCGATTTCGCCCATGTGCTCTATGCCGACGAGCAGCCGGCCTTCGCCGCCGCCCTGGTGGCGCGCCACAGCAAGCTGCTCGGCGTGCATCTCAATGACGGCTACGCCAAACGCGACGACGGCCTGATGGTCGGCGCCGTGCATACGCTGCAGACCATCGAACTGCTCCGGCAGATCCGCAGGGACGGCTACGCCGGCGCTATCTATTTCGACACCTTCCCCGACATGACGGGTCTCGATCCGGTGCATGAGTGCGAGGTCAATATTGCCACCGTCAAGCGCATGCTGCGGGTCGTCGACCGGATCGACCAGGACAACCGGCTGTCCGCCGCCATCGAGCGCCAGGACGCGGTGACGTCGCAGGCCATCATCCAGGAAATCATGCTCGGGCCTGACGTATGACGAGGGGACGTGGATGACCTCGAGCGGGCTGGACCTGAAGGCGGTGGGACCGCGCATCCGCATGATGATGCCGCATCTCACACCGCTGGAGGCGAAGGTGGTGGAAACGGTCTTTGGCCGACGCGGCTTCGACGAGAGCATTCCGCTGAAGCGGATCGCCGAGGAATCCGGCGTGTCGGAAGCGATGGTCGTCAAGATCGCCAAGAAGCTCGGCTTCTCCGGCTATCGCGACTTCCGCACCGCCGTCTATGAATACAGCCGCCTGCCGACCGCGGAGATGCACCAGGAACTGTCGTCGGACGACAGTTCGGCAGAGATCGTGCAGAAGGTGTTCCGCACCTCCATCCAGGCGCTGGAGGAGACTCTGGCCATCCTCGACATCGAGGATTTCGACCGCGCCGCCGATCTGCTCTACCGCGCCGGAAACCGTGACTTCTACGGCGTCGGCGGTTCGGCGCAGATCGCACGCGACGTCTCGCACAAATTCCTGCGCATCGGCATCCGCACGAATGTCTTTGATGACTCGCACATGATGCTGATGTCGGCCTCGCTGCTCGGCCCCGACGACATCGCCGTCGGCTTCTCGCACTCCGGCAATACGTCGGCTGTCATCGACGCCATCCAGCTTGCCCGCAGGAACGGCGCCCGCTCGCTCGCTATCACCAACTACAACAATTCGCCGTTGGCCGCGGTTGCCGACGTCGTGCTGTGCTCCACCGCGCAGGGCTCGCCGCTGATGGGGGAGAACGCGGCGGCCCGCATCGCCCAACTCAACATCCTCGACGCGTTGTTCGTGGCGGTGGCGCAGCGCGACTACCAGGCGGCGGAACGCAATCTCGGCCGCACCATGTCGGCGGTGACATCAAAACGAAAAGACCGGGGCTCATGAGGACAACGCCGCTGGTCACCGTGTTCGGCAGCCTGCACTATGACATCATGGTCGACGCGCCCGACCGCCCGCGCAAGGGCGAGACGGTGACCGGCCATGCCTGGCACCCGAAATGCGGTGGCAAGGGCGGCAACCAGGCGGTTTCGGCGGCAAGGGCCGGTATGCGCGTGGCGATGATCGGCGCCGTCGGCGACGATGATTTCGGCAGGGCGCTACTGGCCAATCTCGATCGTGCCGGCGTCGACCGTCGCTTCGTTCGGCTGGCGCCGGACGCCGGGTCCGGCATGAGCGTGGCGATCTTCGACGAAAGCGGCGACTACGGCGCGGTGATCGTTTCGGGCAGCAATCTCACGCTTGGCGACAGGGACATCGCGGCTGCTTCCAAGGTAGTGGCACAAACGTCCGTACTGCTTTTGCAGAACGAGATACCTGAGGCCGCCAACGTTGCCGCCGCACGCGCGGTGAAGAGACATGGCTGCCGCGTCCTGCTCAATGCCGCCCCCGCGCGCAAACTCTCCAGTGAACTGATCGCGCTCGTCGACATCCTGGTGGTCAACGCCATCGAGGCGGAATTCCTGACCGGCCTGGCTGTGGTCGAAACACTGGAAGGTGCCGCGCAAGCGGCGCGACTTCTGGTCGAACTCTGCCCAACCGCAATTGTGACGGCGGGCGGCGAGGGCGTCGCTTGTTGCGACCGGACCGGTGCCGCCTTCGCGTTGCCGGCCATCCCGGTCAAGGTCGTCAGCACGCATGGCGCGGGCGATGAATTCGTTGGTGCGCTGGCCGCCGCACTTGCCCGTGGAGAGGCCATGCGGGCCGCCGTCACCGCCGCCAACGCCGCTTCGGCCTTGCTGGTTTCGAAACCCGAGGCCGAGCGCGGCAGCATCTGACGTCTGGACTCCGGAGGACCCACTTTCCGTCTTGCCAAACGGCAGCGGCGGCCGCCTATCCTTGCGGCTTCGCCCGAATTCCGCTAAGGCGCGCCTTTGTCGCCGAGGAGCAAGGACTTGGACGATCAACGCGCCGATGTCGCCATCATCATGGGCAGCCAGTCCGACTGGGCAACCATGCGCCATGCGGCTGAAACGCTGGAGGCACTCGGCATCCCGCACAAGCGGTTGATCGTCTCCGCGCATCGCACACCCGACCGTCTCTATGATTTCGCCAAGGGCGCCAAGGCTGCCGGCTACAAGGTGATCATCGCCGGCGCCGGCGGTGCGGCGCACCTGCCAGGCATGACCGCGGCGATGACGCCGCTGCCGGTGTTCGGCGTACCGGTCGAATCGAAAGCGCTTTCCGGGCAGGATTCCCTGCTCTCGATCGTCCAGATGCCGGCCGGCATTCCCGTCGGGACGCTGGCCATCGGCAAGGCCGGTGCGACCAACGCTGCACTACTGGCTGCCGCCGTGCTCGCGCTTTACGACGACAAGCTTGCGACGCGGCTGGACGACTGGCGCGCCTCGCAGACCGCCAAGGTCGCGGTCGAACCGACGGATGCAGCGTGAGCCTGCCCGCCGGATCGACGATCGGCATCATTGGCGGCGGCCAGCTCGGCCGCATGCTGGCGATGGCGGCTGCTCGCCTTGGCTACCGCACGGTGGTGCTGGAGCCGCAAGCGGATTGCCCGGCAGCACAGGTCGCCAACCGGCAGATAACGGCTGCCTATGACGACCCGGCCGCACTTGCCGAGCTGGCGGCGGCGAGTTCCGTCATGACCTACGAGTTCGAGAACGTGCCGGTTGCGGCTGCGAGCGCGCTGGCCGCCAAGGTTCCGGTCTATCCGCCGGCTCGCGCGCTTGAAGTCGCGCAGGACCGGGTGAGCGAAAAGACATTCCTCAATGGCATCGGCATTGCCACCGCGGATTTCCGCCCCGTCGACAATGACGACGAGCTGACGGCGGCGCTGAAAGCATTCGGCGGCAGTGGCATATTGAAGACACGCCGCATGGGCTACGACGGCAAGGGCCAGCGCGTCTTCCGCAACATGGAAGCCGGCGGTTTCGCCGGCACTTGCGAGGCGATGGGCAATGTACCGCTGATCCTGGAGAGCTTCGTGCCGTTCGAGCGCGAGATTTCGGTGATCGCGGCACGAGGGCTGGACGGCGCCGTCGCCGCCTACGATCCGGCCGAAAATGTCCACCGCAAAGGCATACTCCACACTTCGACCTTGCCGGCCGCCATTAGGCCCGAGACAGCCGCCGCGGCACAGGCGGCAGCATCGAAGATATTGTCGGCGCTCGACTATGTCGGCGTCATCGGCGTTGAGTTCTTCGTGCTGCCCGACGGTTCGCTGCTGGCCAACGAGATCGCTCCGCGGGTGCACAATTCCGGCCATTGGACGGAAGCCGCCTGCATCGTCTCGCAGTTTGAGCAGCACATCCGCGCCGTCGCCGGCTTACCGCTGGGAGACCCGAAACGCCATTTTGACTGCGTGATGGAAAACCTGATCGGTGACGATGTGCTGCGTGTCGCCGAATTGCTCGCCGAGCCCGACCTGATGCTGCATCTCTATGGCAAGGCCGAGGCCCGGCCCGGCCGCAAGATGGGCCATTTCACCCGGGTCAGCCTTCGCGCCTGACTTCACAAACCCGCGTTATTGTACGTCACCGCTCTCGTCCTCGTCAGGACTGGCGCAACTCGCGTCACCCTCCTCGCAATTGGCCGCGGCAGCGAGCTGCTTGGTGCGGTCATTGGTCAGCCTGGTCAGGCATTGCGAAACTTCCATCGAATGGATCGAGCCGCCCGCGCTGGCCGCGGTCGAGTGAGCGCATTCGGCGTCGCGGAAGGCGATCCAGGCGCGTTGCGCCGCCTGCAGCAACTTCTTGCTGTCGGCATCATCCGAGCTGATGAGGTCCTGGTAGGCCTTGTTCAATCTGGCGTCCGCGGCCTGATAGTCCTCCCCGGCACAGATGTTCATCATCTGCTGGCTGTCGTCGCTGCGGTCGCATTCCTGCGCCCGGGCAGCCGAAGCTCCCGCCAGCAAGACAAGGCAGGCGGACAGGAAAATTCGGCGCATATTCATCCCCAAATCACTTCACGGCGGCCGCATCATCCCAGCCGGCTGGAGGCCGTGCAATGCCGCCAGGCCGACATGGCGGATATTTGATGATATGGCAGGTTCGCCCTGTCATAGAGCACGCTTGCGGTTGACACGGACAAGGCTCCTCGTTTATGAGCCACCCACAGTTCAAAGGCGCCTCTTCTGGCGCGCCTTAAAATTTCGACCCGGACCGGGTCCACACCGACAGGCAAGACCATGAAGATCAAGAATTCGCTCAAGGCGCTGAAGGCGCGTCATCGCGACAACCAGCTGGTTCGCCGCAAGGGCCGCGTCTACGTCATCAACAAGACTGCCCCGCGCTACAAGGCACGCCAGGGCTGAGCTTTCGGCCGGAGGCTTCGTGCCTCCGCCAATTGATGCTTGTCGTCCTCCGACCTTCTCACGCTAAAATCACTTTGATGTTCCGCCGCCCGGGATTAGAGTCGGGTGATGCGGATTCTTTTTGCATTTCTGGCAATCTTTCTCGTTTCCGGTGCCGTCGCCTTACCGGCTCGGGCGGATGATCAGGCGGCGGCGCCGGCGGCCCCGGATGCCCCGCCGCCGGTGATGACGAAACAGGCCCATCTCGACCAGCTGTTCAGCGACCTGAAGCGCGAGCGCAACGAAAAGGCCGCCGAGCGCATTGCCGGCAACATCTGGAGCGAGTGGTTCCAATCCGGCAGCGCCTCGATCGACCTGATGATGATGTGGTCGCAAAAGGCCATAGAAGGCCAGAAATTCGATGTCGCTCTCGATTTCCTCGATCAGGTGGTGACCCTGCAGCCGACCTATGCCGAAGGCTGGAACCGGCGCGCCACCGTGCATTTCATGATGAAGAACTATGGTAAGTCGATGTCTGACATCGACCATACGCTGCAGCTCGAGCCGCGCCATTTCGGAGCGCTGTCCGGCCTGGCGCAGATCATGGCCCTGACCGGCCACAAGCAATCGGCGCTCGAGGCCTGGCAAAAGGTGCTGGCCATCTATCCGATGATGCGCAGCGCCCAGGACCAGGTCGCCTCACTGTCGGAAGAGCTTGCCGGCGAAGGCATTTGATGCCTTTAAGGGAATAGGGGAGTAAGGCAGTAAGTGAGTGCAGATTGCACATGCCCCTGCTCCCCTGCCCAGAACTAATTCCGCTCCAGCCCGTATTTTCCCCGCATGAACCTGATCTACGCTGCCCTCGCCTTCCTGATGGCGCTTGTCTTCGGCCTTGTCGGCGTCACCCGCGTCGGGTCGTGGCTTATCGAGCGGCGCAATCCACCGATTGGTGACTTCGCCGACATCAATGACGCCCGCATCCACTATGTGCATATTCCGGCGCCTGCGAATGCCTCGCTGCCGCCGATCGTCTTCATCCATGGCGCCAGTGCCAATCTCAGGGATCAGATGCTGCCGCTGCGGCCGCTGCTCGAAGGCCGCGCCGAAATGCTGTTCCTCGACCGGCCGGGTTTCGGCTGGTCGGAGCGTGGCCCTGGCAACAACGAAAGCCCGTCGGCCCAGGCCAACACCATCGCCGCGCTGATGGACCGTCTCGGCATGAAGAAAGCTGTCGTCGTCGGCCATTCCTTTGGCGCCGCCGCGACCACCGCGTTCGGCCGCGAGCATGCCGACAAGACGCTTGGGCTGGTCTTTCTCGCGCCGGCGACCCATCCCTGGCCGGGCGGCGCAACCTCCTGGTACTATGATCTGACGACCATTCCGGTGATCGGCTGGCTGTTCTCCGAGACACTGAGCTATCCCGCGGGAACGCTGCAGATGGCTGATGCCACGACCTGCGTCTTCTCGCCCAACAAGGTGCCGGACAATTATCTCGTCACGGCCTCGATCCCGCTGGTGCTGCGGCCACCGGCCTTTCGCGCCAACGCCACCGACGTCGCCGGGCTCTATCGCTATGCCCTTGGTGCCGCGCCCCGCTACGCCGAGATCAAGGCGCCGACCGTGGTCATTTCGGGCGACCGCGACAAGGTCGTCTATGCGCAGATTCACTCTATCGGCCTCGTCCGCGACATTGCCGGCGCCGAGCTGGTCTGGGTGCACAATCTCGGCCATAAGCCGGACTGGATTGCCCCCGACCTGGTCGTCGGCGCCATCGAGAAGGCCGCCGGCAAGGAGATCGACCTGCAGGCGATGGCCAGGACCGTGGAAGCGCGTATCGCCGGCGACGCTTACGGCGCCGGCAAATGCGCCGACCTCAAGGTGCCGCAGGCCGAACTCGCGCCGACCTGATCACGCTTGCTGGTTCAGGCGAACCGATCTAACGGGTGCTTTGCACGTCCGATCCGACATAGGCGATGCGCAGCATGTTGGTCGAACCGGGGGTTCTCAGCGGCACGCCGGCGGTGATGATGACACGATCGCCCGGCTTGCCGAAACCTTCGTCGAAGGCGATGCGGCAGGCGCGGTTGACCATGTCGTCGAGGTCGCTGGCATCGGGCGAGACGACGCAATGCGTGCCCCACAGCAGCGACAGCCGCCGCGCCGTGTTGAGGATCGGCGACAGCGCAATGATCGGCACCTGCGGACGCTCGCGGGCGGCGCGCAGGCCGGTGGTACCGGACGCCGTATAGGTGATGATCGCCGACAGTTTCAGCGTCTCGGCGATCTCGCGGGCGGCCAGCGAAATGGCGTCGGCGCCGGTTGCTTCCGGCTCGGAGCGCTGCGCGTTGATGATCCCGGCATAGGTCGGATCGGTTTCGACCTTGGTGGCGATGCGGTCCATCATCGCCACCGCTTCGACCGGATAGGCGCCTGCGGCGGACTCCGCCGACAGCATGATGGCATCGGCGCCTTCGAAGACGGCGATCGAAACATCGGACACCTCGGCGCGGGTCGGCACGGGAGCGGTGATCATCGATTCCAGCATCTGCGTTGCAACCACCACCGGCTTACCGGCGCGGCGTGCAGCGCGCGTGATCTGCTTCTGGATGCCGGGCACCGCCTCGAGCGGCATTTCGACACCGAGATCGCCGCGGGCGACCATCAGCGCATCGGACAGTTCTATGATCTCGGCCAGCCGCGCAACGGCCTGCGGCTTTTCGATCTTGGCCATGATCAATGCCCGGCCGCGCGCGATCTTGCGCGCTTCGGCCAGATCCTCCGGCCGCTGCACGAACGACAGCGCGACCCAGTCGACGCCCGTCGACAGAACGGCATCGAGATCCTTGCGGTCCTTCTCGGTCAGCGCTCCGACCGGCAGATCGGTATCTGGCAGGCTGACGCCTTTCTTGTCGGAAATCGTGGTGCCGGCAATGACCGTGCAGACGATCGACTTGCCGTCGCTTCTCACCGCCTTCAATTCGAGCTTGCCGTCATCGATCAGCAAGCGATGACCGGCCTCGACCGAGCTCAGGATTTCGGGATGCGGCAGGTAGACCCTGGTTGATGTGCCCGGCTCGGGATTGTTGTCGAGCGTGAAGGTCTGGCCGACAGTCAGCACTTCCTTGCCATTGGCGAACTTGCCGACGCGCAGCTTGGGGCCTTGCAGGTCGGCCAGAATACCAATCGGCCGGCCGACCGCTTCCTCGACTGTACGGATGCGTCCGACCAGCGTGCGCATCAGCTCGTGATCGGTATGGCTCATATTGATGCGGAACACATCGGCGCCCGCTTCGAACAATTTCTTCAGCATCTCCTCCGACGAGGAGGCCGGACCGATGGTGGCTAGGATCTTGACCTTGCGGCTACGTCTCATTGACTGTTTGTTCCCGGGGCGGCTGGAGCGCCTCCCGTTGCGGGCTCATCGGTCAGCTGGACCATCCAGCTTGCCTGTTCGCCCGTGTCATATTCCTGGAATCCGGCGCGCTGAAAGCCCCGGGCGACGCAATCGGTTACGCCGGCGATCTTGAACTCTTTTTCAGCCACGCACATGTTGATCGGGCCGTCCCAGCGTCCACCGCGCTCGGCGTCTTCTGCATAAAGATAGTAAAACCTTGATGACAGCGGTCCTTCGATCAGCGTCTTGCAGCTCGATCCCTCGATGTGCCACCAGCCCTCGGTGATCCAGCCGGCCTTGGCGCGATAGCCGATGCCGACGCCGACCAGGTTCTGCGTGGCGTTGCAGACACGGAAATCGGCACGCGCCGGCGAGGCCATGACCATCGCCGACAGGCCCACGGCAAGGATCAGGAGCGGCATGGCAAAGGCGGAGCGCATGCGCTGCCTGCCGGCGGAACCCATCCGAAAACCCCTCAAGAACCACATCTGCATCTCTCTGCGCCCCTTTTCGGAAAAGTCCGGGCGCATGTCAACGCGCCGTTTTGTCCAATTCCAATCGATTTAGAAAGGCTCCGGCGCACAATTCGCCGACTTCTGCCAGATTTCCCGGGAAACCTTGGCCAAACAACGGCATTGCGCAAGCGTCGTCTTCGTGGAATGACGATAGCACCCTCCCCGGAAGCCAGCGAACAGACCATTTCCCGCCAATGACCCGATCCACAGTTTTCGCGCCTTTCGACATCGTCGAAGGCGACCGCAAGCGAGGCATTGTGCTTCTGGGCGACCATGCCCGCCGCGATCTGCCGGAGGACTATGGCAGCCTCGGCCTGCCGGCGGAGGAGTTCGACCGTCACATCGCCTATGATATCGGCGTCGAGGCGGTGACGCGCGAACTGGCTGCTCTGCTCGGTGTGCCTGCGGTAATGGCCAATTTCTCACGGCTGCTGATCGACCCCAATCGGGGCGAGGATGATCCGACGCTCATTCGCCAGCTTTATGACGGCACCGTCGTGCCCGGGAATTACCCGATTGCTGCCGAGGAGCGCGAAAGGCGGCTCGACGCCTTCTACCGGCCCTATCACGACGCCGTCGGCGCCATGATTGCCTCGGTCGCGCAGGCCTCTGCCCAGACGCCCTTCATCTTCTCGGTGCATTCCTTCACCCCGGTCATGCAAGGGATCCAACGTCCCTGGCATGTCGGCATCCTGTGGGATCGGGATGACCGGGTGGCGCGGCCGCTGATAGACATGCTGGCCGGTGACAAGAGCCTCGTGGTTGGCGACAACGAACCCTATGACGGTGCGCTGCGCGGCGACACCATGTACAAGCACGCCATCGTCAACGGCTTCGCTCATGCGCTGATCGAGATCCGCCAAGACCTGATATCGGACCAGACAGGCGCGATCGTCTGGGCGCAGCGCCTGGCGCCGATCGTTGACGCGATCGACCGCCGTCCTGATATACATGTGGTCAAGCAATTCGGCTCCCGCACCGGGCCGCTTTAAAGCCGCAAGGAGGTTTCGATGACCGAACTCAGCGACGAGCAGAAGCGTGATTTCGAGGCTGCCGCCTTTCGCCGTCTGGTCGAGCATCTGCGCGAGCGCAACGACGTGCAGAACATCGACCTGATGAACCTCGCCGGCTTCTGCCGCAACTGCCTGTCAAACTGGTATCGCGAAGCTGCCGAGGCCGAAGGCGTTGGCCTGTCCAAGGACCAGTCGCGCGAGATCGTCTACGGCATGCCCTATGCTGAATGGCAGGCGCTCAACCAGACCGAGGCCTCCGATGCCAAGAAGGCTGAATTCGAGGCGCGGCGGCCCAAGGACCATTAGTTAGCCCTCGACATTACCCGGCCATTTCCAAGGCGGTGTTTGGCCCAAATGCTTTTCCGAAAGACCGCTTGACTGAAAATTGAATCGATCTAATTTGCCGCGCAACGCTATTTCTTGACCGGATTCGAGCCTTGGACGCGCAAAACGCCATCCAGACTGCCATTCGCGGACGATGGGCCGTAGCGGCCATTTTCCTCGCCAACGGCTTCCTGACCGGCAGCTGGGCGCCGCAGATCCCGGTGTTTCTGACACGGCTGGAGATCACGAAGTTCACGCTCGGCCTGCTGATCCTGCTGTTCGGCGCCGGCGCTGTCACCGCGATGACCTGGTGCGGCCACCTGATCTCGAAACATGGTTCGCGCACCGTGCTGCGCTGGTTCGGCCTTTGCGGCAGCCTTGGGCTGCTGGTGGTGGCGCTGGCCCCCAACGTGCCGCTGGCGGCCATCGCCATGTTCATCTTCGGCGGCTCGATCGGCGGCATGGACGTCGCCATGAATGCCAATGCGGTGGTGGTCGAACGGCGGCTCTCGCGCGCCATCATGTCGTCCTCGCACGGCTTCTGGAGCCTTGGCGGTTTCGCCGGCGGCGGCCTTGGCGGCTTTGCCATCCAGCACTGCGGCCACCTCGCTCACGCTGCGGTGGTGACGGCGCTCGCCTTCGCGGTGATCGCGGTGGCGGTTCGCCATCTGGTCGCCGAGGACAGGCCGCAGGCGACCGAACATCACAAATTCGCGCTGCCGGGAAATCCGCTGGTCTACCTCGTCGGCTTGATGGCGCTGCTGACGATGATCTCCGAAGGCGCGGTGCTCGACTGGGCGGCACTGTATCTCAGGCAGGAACTTGGTGCAGACCTTGCCGTTGCCGGTCTTGCCTATGCCGCCTTCTCAGGTGTCATGGCGATCATGCGCTTCTTCGGCGACGGCGTTCGCAACCGCCTCGGCGCGGTGATGACGTTGCGCGCGTCGGCGCTCGTCGCTGCCGCCGGCATGCTGATCGCCGGGCTGTCACCCTCGCCCTGGCTTGCAATCGCGGCCTTTGCCTTGTGCGGCTTCGGCATCGCCAACATGGTGCCGATCATCTTTTCGGCCGGCGGCAACCAGGAAGGCATGTCGTCGGGCACCGGCATGAGCGTGGTCACCACCATGGGCTATTCCGGCATTTTGGTGGCACCGTCGGCGATCGGTTTCGTTGCCGAGCATTTCAGCTTCGGCCCGATCTTCATCGCCATGTCGGCGCTGCTGGTCGTCGTGCTGCTGATGGCCGGGCTTGCTCACCGCGCCGAATTCGCGCCCGACGCCACGCCGGCCGAGTAGCGTTTGAGTTCCTCGTAGAGGAAATCCGCCACGCGGCGGATGCGCACGCTGGTGCGCACGTCGCGATGCATGGCCAGCCATACCGGCAGCACCGGCAGCGGCAGGCCAGGCAGCACCTTTTCCATCAATGGATCGCTGTCTGCCAGCGGCTCCTGGCCGAGGCCAATGCCGTTTCCCGCCCGCACCGCTTCCCACAAGACGATCTGGTTGTCGGCCCTGAAGCGGAAGCTGTTCCGGGTGACCGGTATGCCGTGCTGGGTGAAGCCTCTGATCATCTCGTCGCTGCGGTCGAAGCCGACCAGAGCGTGCTCGACAAGGTCGGCAGATTTCAGCGGGCGGCCGCGCCTGTCGAGGTAGGACTTGGCCGCGCAGGCGCAGAGCCTGATATCGCAGACCTTGCGCGCCAGCAACTCGTTCTGCCCGGGCTTGACCATGCGGATGGCGATGTCGGCATCGCGGCGCAACAGGTTCTCGACCTGGTTCGAGGCAACGATCTCGACCTCGATGCCGGGCTCCTCGATGCCGAGCCGCGCCGTTATCTCCGGCAGCACATAAGCTGCCACCACCTCGCTGGCGGCAATGCGCACCGTGCCTTCGATCGCCTCGACCGACCCCAGCGCCAGCAGGGAAAAGGCGCTCGCCTGCTCGCTAACCGCCTTGCCGCGCTCGAACAGAGTGCTGCCGGCTTCCGTCAGTTCATAGCCGCGTCGCCCACGCCGGAACAGCGTGATGTCAAGCGCCTGCTCAAGCTCGGCGATATGGCGGCCAAGCGTCGGCTGGCTGGCCGAGAGCTTCCGAGCGGCGGCCGACAGGCTGCCGGTCTCCGCCACGGTGACAAAGCTCTTGATCAGGTTCCAGTCGATTTCGTTCATTCATTCATGAATATCAAACCTCCATACATAGTCAATTTCCATTCGCCTGCGAGGAGACCATATTCGAGCTGCAAACATCGACACGGAGACGAAAAATGACCAAGATCGCAATTCTCGGTGCCAATGGCCGGCTCGGCCGCGTGGTCGCCAAGGCCTTCATCGATGCCGGTTATGATGTCCGCGCCATCACCCGCAGCGGCAAGGTGCCGGCCGAACTCAAAGGCGCCACGGCCGTTGCCGGCGACGCGCTCGACCGCGAAGCCATGATCCGCGCCACGCAAGGCGTCGACATCATCTTCAATGGCCTCAACCCGATCTACACCGACTGGGGCAAGTGCCTGCCGATGGCCGAAAACGTCATGGCCGCCTGCCATGCGAACGGCGCGCTGCACCTCTTTCCCGGCACCGTCTACAATTACGGCTCGCCGATGCCGGCGGTGATCACCGAGGACACGCCCTTCCACCCGACGACGGAAAAGGGCCGCATACGCTGCGCCATGGAAGAGCTGTTTCGCCGCGAGGCCGACGCCGGCCGTGTACGCACCATTCTCCTGCGCGCCGGCGATTTCTTCGGCGGCACCGGCAGCGGATCGTGGTTCGACCTCGTCGTCGCCGCCAAGATGAACAAGGGCATCTATACCGCGCCCGGTCCGGTCGATCTGGTGCATGAATGGGCTTACCTGCCGGACTTCGCCGTAGGCTTCGTCGCGTTGGCGCGCAATCTCGACAAGCTCGGCTTCTATGAGGCGCTGAACTTTCCAGGCCATGCAATCACCGATCTGGAACTAAAGGCCGCGTCAGAGAAGGCGCTTGGCCGAGCACTCAAGATGACCTCGATGCCTTGGTGGGTGCTGCGTGCCGGCAGCCCGTTCGTGGCCATGTGGCGCGAGATCGTCTCGATGTCCTATCTGCGCTTCGAGCCGCATCGGCTGGTCTCGACGCGGCTGGAACACATCATCGGCGAGACTCCGCGCACGCCGTTGGATCAAGCAGTCGCCGAGGCTCTCGGGGACATCGGCATCGCCACCGTAAATGGCGTTGCGAAAGCGGCCTGATAGGCACGTCGGCGGGTGCAGCCACCCCCCGCCCGTCTGTCCACACCGTCTCGCTACCGAATGGGGCGGCTCAGAGCCGCCCCATCAACAGCAGCACCAGAAGCACCACCAGCACGACACCGACAATGCCCGACGGCCCATAACCCCAGGAGCGCGAATGCGGCCAGGCCGGTATCGCGCCAATGAGGACAAGGATCAGGACGATGATGAGGATGGTGGTGATCGGCATTAAGAACTCCCCGCGCCGGCATTTTGCTCAAGGGACAATGCAAAAGGCCGCCCGGTTGTTCCGGGCGGCCTTTGCGTCGGAGGTTCGCAGGCAGGTCTATTCGGCTGCCTTCGGAAAGGCGATAGCCGGCTCGCTGCCCACATCCGTATCCGGTGTGGCGGTCGACGAGACCTTTCCCTTGTCGCGCCGGAATAGCCGACGGAAAAACGCGTAGAAGCGGCTGTTCTTGCTGCGGGTGAAGATCATCAGCATCGACGGCGTCACCACCAGCGTCAGCAGGGTGGCAAAGGACAGGCCGAAGACGATCGCCGACGACAGCGAGATCCACCATTGCGTCGACGGCGCGTTGATCGTCGTCTCATGATGGAAGATTTCGAGACCGAGGCCAAAGGCGATCGGCAGCACGCCGAGGATCGCCGACACCGCCGTCAGCACCACGGGACGGGCCCGTTCGCGGCAGGTCTGCAGCACCGCTTCCATCTTGTCCCAGCCTTCTTCACGCAGCCGGTCATAGGTGTCTATCAGCACGATGTTGTTGTTCACCACCACGCCGGCCAGCGCAATGACACCGATGCCCGACATGACGATGCCGAATGCCTCTCCCGTCAACAGCAGCCCCAGGAACACGCCGATCGTCGCCATGACCACGCAGGACAGCACCATCAGCACGCTGGTGAATTTGTTGAACTGCATCAGCAGCACGAGGAAGATCAGGAAGATCGCCGCGCCAAACGCCTTGCCGAGGAAGGCGCTGGCCTCCGCACTGTCCTCGTTGGAACCGGCCAGCTTCCAGCGTATGCCACTGCCGAGATCCATATCGGCGACAGCCTTGGTGACCTCCTGCTGCACCGCCGCGACCTGGGTGCCGGCGGCGACGTTGGCCTGGACGACCACCGTGCGGGCGCCATCGATGCGGTTGAGGATGCCGACAGTCGGCTCGGGCTTGCGCACGACGAAATTCGAGATCGGCACCGAACCTTGCGAGGTCTGTACCCTCAACTCGTCGAGCGTCGACAGCGTGCGCCGGTCTTCGGGCAGGCGCAGCCGGATGTCGACGGCATCGTCAGCACCTGCCGGCCGGTATTCCGAGAGCTTCAGGCCATTGGTCACCAGCTGCACCACCGTTCCGACCGAAGTCGGGCTGATGCCGTACTGCGCCGCCTTGGCGCGATCGACCTCGAGCGCCCAGTCGACGCCGGGCGGCGGCAGGCCGTCGGAAATATCGATGACGCCGGGCACCTTGGCAATGCGCGCCGCGACGGCGCGCGCCTTGTCGTCGAGCCCCTTGGGATCGATCGCCGAAAGCCTGATCTGGATCGGCTTGCCAGTTGGCGGACCGGCTTCAGGTACACGAACCTCGACATCGACACCGGGAATGCCGGCCATGACGCCACGCAAATCGCTCAGGATCTGGTTCGCCGACTTGCGCTCGCGCCAGTCGATGAATTCATACTGGATGACGCCGACCACGTCTTCCGGAACATCCTGCCCGCCGCCTTGCGTCTTGCCGACGCGGGTGTAGACCGATTTGATGCCGGGCCAGCCGAGCAGCCTGTTTTCGGCGGTCTTGGTCGCGGTATCCATTTCGGCCAGCGAAAGGTTGCCGCGAGCGTGCACGTAGAGCAGGCCGTAGTCTGGCTCGACACTGGGGAAGAACTCGACACCGGCGCCATATTTCGAATAGGCAAAGCCGACGCCGAACAGCAGCGCCACGGTCAGCACGACCACGGTGATGGGGAAGCGCACCGCCTGCTTGACGATAGCCATGTACCAACCGTCGCGATTGTCATCCGCATGGTGCTCGGGTGCCTTGGCGAAGATCGCCCCCAGCGTCGGCGCGAACACCAGCGCGTAGAGCATCGACGCCGACAGCGTTACGATCAGCGTGATCGGCATGTATTTCATGAAGTCGCCGATGATGCCCGGCCAGAACAGCAGCGGCGAGAAGGCGGCGATGCGCGTCATCGTGGCGGCGATGACCGGACCGGCCATGCGCTTGGCGGCAAGCGCGAAAGCTTCCGCCTTCGGCATACCCTCGCCCATGCGCCGCTCGGCAAATTCGGTGACGATGATGGCATCGTCGACAAGCATGCCGACCGCCAGGATCAGGCTGAACAGCACGATCATGTTGATCGTGTAACCCATCATCGCAAGCAACAGGATGCCGATCAGGAACGATGATGGAATGGCCAGGCCGATCAACAGTGATGCTCGGCCGGACAGCGCGTAGAGGATGACGATGAACACCAGGATGACGGCGATCATCACATGGTTCTGAAGATCGCCGAGCAGCTGGTTGACGAAGACCGACTTGTCCTGCGTGTAGGTGACATTCATGCCTTGCGGCATGGTCTTGACGAAGGCGTCGGAGACCTCCCTGACCTTGGCGAGCGTGTCGATCAGGTTGGCACCGATGCGCTTTTTCACTTCGATGGCGATGGCCGGCTTGCCGTTGAGACGGGTCACCGTCTCGGCATCCTTGAAGGTGGAGCGGATCGTCGCGATGTCCTTGGCCTGAACCACGGCATTGGGACCGGCGACCACCGGCAGCGCCGCCACATCCTCAGGCGTCTCGATCAGCGACGGCACCTTGACGGCGTATTTGCCCTCGGAGCCCTCGATATTGCCAGCGGCGACCAGGCTGTTGGAGTCGCCCACCGCGCCGATCAGCTGATCGAGCTGCAGGCCGTAGGAAGACAGCTTCATCGGGTCGATGACGACCTCGACGAGGTCATCGCGCGCGCCTTGCAGCGAGCCTTCGAGAACGCCGGGCACTTCTTCGATGCGGTCGCGCAGTTCGCGCGCGGCAGCGGTCAGCACACGCTCAGGCAATTCGCCTGACAGGGTGACGACCAGGACGGGAAATTCGGAGATATTGACCTCGGTGACAACAGGCTCTTCAGCCGCCTGCGGCAGGTCGGCCTTGCCATCCTGCACCTTGCTGCGCGTGTCCTGCAGTGCCGTCGCCAGGTTGGTCTGCGGCTGGAACTCGACGAGCACGTAGCCGCCGCCCTGGAAGGCGGCCGAGCGCATTTCCTTGAGGCCCTTCAGGCTCTTCAGCTTGCTTTCCATCGGCCGCAGCAGAAGGCGCTCTGAATCTTCGGGCGAAATGCCCTGATAGATCAGGCTGACATACATCATCGGAATCGGAACGTCTGGTTCCGCTTCCTTTGGCGTTGACTGATAAGCAACCCAGCCTGCGAGCAGAAGGAAGACCAGAACCGAGATGGTCAGGCGGGCATTGTTGATTGCGAGTCTGACGATATCCATGGCTAACGCCTGTTTTCGAATTTCAGGAGCTGCGTCGCAGCCGATTGTCCCCGCCCAGGGCTGGCCCGTCGCGACCGGTTGCTACTGTGTCCCGGCCGTCGCCTCGCCCAACAGCTTCCGGAGGGTCGCCTGGTCGGCCTCGACCGGGTTGACCACATCGCCTTCCTTCACCAGTTCCTGGCCGGCGACGATGATGCGCGCGTCGGCCGGGATTCCGCCGAGCACAAGGCCGGTCGGTGTGTCATCGACGAGGTCGATCGGGAAGAACGCCACCTTGTTGTCCTTACCGACGGCACGGATGCCGAGGTCGCCCTTGTCGCCCAGCGTCACCACCGAGCGCGGCAGCACGACCGCGTCGGTCGGTTGAGCGTTGAGCGCGATTTCCGCCGTCATGCCGGCGGGCACGGAGCCGTCGCCATTGGGGATCGCCACCTCGACACGGAAAGTGCGGGTCGCCGACGAGGCGTCGCGGCTGATGTAGCGCACGGTGCCTTCGACCGTCTGGCCGCTGACCAGCCGCACATTGGCCTTGTCGCCGAGCTTGAGGTAGCCGAGGTCGCGCTCGCTGATCTCGCCGCGGGCAATCACCGGGTCAAGCTTGAGGATGGTTGCCACCTCGCCGCCCTCCATGATGGAACTGCCGAGTTCCACCGGCACCCGGTCAATAACGCCGTCGAAAGGTGCCCTCACCTCATTGCGCTCGAGTAAGGCCTGTGCCGTTTCCAGCATCGACTGCGCAGAAGTCAGGTTCGAGCGCGCTGTATCGAGCTGCAGCTTCGGCAAATTGCCTGACTTCATCAGTCGCAGAGCTGCGTCCAACTCAGCCTGGCGCTGCACTACCAATTGCTTGGCGTTGTCGACCATGGAGATCTTTTCTTCGGCCGCAAGCATCAGCACCAGATCTCCGGTCTTGACGTGCTGGCCCTGCTTGACCGGCAACTTGTCGATGACACCGGCAACGCGCGTCCCCAGCACGGCCCGCTTGTCGGCTTCGGTCAACCCGGAAATGCGAATGGCGCGCGCATAGGTCTTGCGCGGCGGCGTCACCACCGCGACGGTGCGCAACGGGGCCTTCGGCTCGGCTTCGGCAGCCTTGGGCTTGTTCGCGTCAGGCGCCTTGGCCTGCTCGGCTTCGGCCGCCTTGGCCTTGTTGGCGGCGACGCTGCCGACCGACGAAAACTCGCCTGTCGCCATCCAGGCCGCGAAACCAATGAGCACAACAACGGCTGCAAGCTTGTGAAACCTGATTCTCATCGTCGTTTTTTCCACTGCGGATTCGGCCAGCGTCCTCATAACGCGGGCGCGTCGCCGATATGGGTGCGCGCCAGGCCATCTTCAATTTGCCGTGATCGGCGAAGCGCGCTTCTACATCAAAGTTGCACCGCGATATAGCCTTAAAGTTGCAAGACCATTACGGCACAGGGCAAGGTGAACCCACCGCCAACCAGTTTTCGATCGCTTGAAAGGTTGCTTCGGCCGAACCCGGAGCCGGCTCACGGTTCGACCCCGGCGCCCAGCCCCAGCCGACCAACCTGTCGTCGCGAACATGCAGCGCGATATCGTCCAAACTGCGACCGCCATTGCGCGCCGGATCCTTGATCTGGGCGCAGATTTCGGCGGAGGATTTCCCGAACCAGGCCATCTCGGCCGGCGCCAGGCGCCAGTTCTCGGCTCCGGGCGGTCCATGCAATGCATTGGAATTGCTTGCGAAATGGCAAGTCGTGCAGCGCAGACCAGGATTGCCGAAGCCCGATCCGTCGTCACCGCGCTGGACATTGAAGGCGTGCACGCGCGTGCCGCCATAGTGCGCACCCGACCAGCGCGGCCGGCCGTCCGCGACATGACAATCGGCGCAGCGCGGGTGTGAGAACACCGCATAAATCTTGTCCCATTCGGACAGGCCCTTGGTCATGTCGACCGCCTGGCTCGGTGATGTTTGGCTCTCCTGTGCGGTTGCGAACGACGCCACAAAGACTAGCATGGCAGCAGGCGTCAGCATGATGACGCGCCTCTTCATGCGAAGGCCACCGTTTTCGACAAAGGCAGCGTGCGGATGCGCTTGCCGGTGAGCGCGAAGATGGCATTGGCCAGCGCCGGTGCGGCCGGCGGAGTGCCAACCTCGCCGACGCCACCCATCTTGTGGAAATTTTCCAGGATGGCGACTTCGAAGACCGGGCACTGGAAGATCCGCATGGCGTCGAAATCGTGGAAGTTCGACTGTTCGACCATGCCGTCGGCGAAGGTGATTTCCTGTCCCATGGCAGCCGAAAGACCGTAGATCGCGGCGGAAATCAGCTGCGCCTCGATGATGCCCGGATCGAGCGCGGTGCCGACATCGGCGGCGATCCACACCTTCTCGATGCGGATGCCGGCCGGTGTGTCCGCCACCTGGATGATCTCGCCGACCCAACTGCCGAAGGACAGCGTGAAGGCCATGCCCTTGGCCTTGCCGGCGGGCAGCGCCTCGCCCCATTTCGCCATCGCCGCGACTTTCTCCACCACCTTCACCGCCGCGGGATAGGCGGCCATCAGCCTCTTGCGCATCTCGACCGGATCGATTTTGCCGGCTGTGGCGATCTCGTCCATGAAGCCCTCATGGAAGAAACCGTTGATCGAACTGCCGACCGATCGCCAGGAGCCGACGGGAATGGAGACAGGGGCGGCGACACCGCTCACCCGATAGTTCGGGATGGTGTAGGGCTGGTCATAGGCGCCGTCGACGATGCTCTTGTCGGGTCCAAGCGGCGATATCGAGGGGAACAGCCGGCGCAAGGTGCTGGCTATCATGGATGGCGAGGCGATCTTCAGGTCGACGGCGACCGGCATGCCGTCGTCGCCGAGCCGCGCCTGGAACTTGCCGACTGCGGCCGGCCGGTAGGCGTCGTGACGCATGTCCTCTTCGCGCGTCCACGTCACCTTGACCGGACGCCCGCCTGTCGCCTTCGCCATCAGTGCGGCGCACAGCGCGTAGTCCATCTCGACGCGGCGGCCGAAACCGCCGCCCATGAAGGTGGTGTGCACGGTGACCTTGTCTTGCTCGATGCCGACCGCGTTGGCGCAAAGCTGCCGCACCAGGGTCGGCGCCTGGTTGCCGCACCAGATGTCGAGGGCACCATCCTTGAACCGCGCCGTGGCGTTCATCGGCTCCATCGTCGCATGCGCCAGATAGGGCACCGCATAGTCTGCCTCGACCATCCTTTCGCGTGGCGCGTCGGCAAAGGCGGTATCGACATCGCCATTGTCACGCATCGCCGAACCATTGGTGCCGAGCGCCTGTTTGAGCACGTCGGAAATGGCGGCGCTGCTGAGCGGATATTCGGGATCCGCCCATTGGGCGTCGATGGCATCGGCCGCCTTGAAGGCCGCCCAGGTATTTTCCGCGATGATGCCGAAGCCATGACCGTAATTCGTCTCGAGCGCTACGATCTTGATCACGCCGGGCATTTTTTCGGCTTTGGCGAGATCCGCCTTGACCGGCTTGGCCCAGAAGCGCGGGCTCATCTTGACCGTGCCGTAGAGCATGTCTGGCAGCCTGACATCGATGCCGAAGATCGGCGCCCCGGTGACCTTGGTCAGCATGTCGATGCGCTTCTGCGGCTTTCCCAGCAGTTTCCAGTCGGCCCTGTCCTTGAGCCTGACTTCGGCCGGCGGCGCCATGGCGGCGGCAGCCGCGGCAACCGCGCCATAGGTCAGCGACTTGCCAGATGCCTTATGCAGGATCGACCCATTGGCCCTTTCCAGATCGGCGGCGGCAACGCCGAGTTTCTGCGCCGCCGCGGCGATCAGCAAATGGCGGGCTGCGGCGCCCGCCTGGCGCATCTTGTCGAAACCGTCGCGCACCGAAGCCGAGCCGCCGGTGGCCTGAATAGCAAGGAGCTTGCCGACCACGCCGAGACCTGAGCGCACCGCCTGCGCGGTCATGCTCTCGTCGAAGAAGGCGAACGGGCCGCCCTCTTCGAGGATCGCGGCGTTGTAGTAGGCATAGGAGGCCGGGCCGGGCTCGACCTTGACCTGATCGAGACCGACATCGAGCTCTTCGGCGACCATGACGGCCAGCGTCGTCGAAATGCCTTGCCCCATCTCGGCGCGCGGCGCCACGATGGTGATGGTGTTGTCGGCGCCGATCTTCACATAGGGGTTGAACGTCGCCTCATCCTTGCCGAGGTCGGTCTCGAGCGGGTTCGGAAACGGTTTGCGATAGTAGTAGTAGCCGACGGCCACGCCGCCCGCCACGGCAGCCGCGCCGATCAGGAACGTGCGGCGAGCAATCTTTCCGACACTGGCCATGGTCAGAGCCCCGCCGTCTTGAGCGCGGCGGCCTTCTTGATGGCCGAGCGGATCTTCGGATAGGTGCCGCAGCGGCAGAGATTGCCGCCCATGGCGTTGTCGATGTCGGCGTCGCTGGGATCGGCGACCTCGTCGAGCAGTGCCACCGCGCTCATGATCTGGCCGGCCTGGCAGTAGCCGCATTGCGCGACCTGTTCCTCCAGCCATGCCTGTTGCACCGGATGGAGCTTGTCCGCCGTGCCGATGCCTTCGATGGTGGTGACGGCGCCGCTGACCTCGCCGACCGGGAGCGAGCAGGAGCGCACCGGTTGACCGTCGACATGCACGGTGCAGGCGCCGCAGGCGGCGATGCCGCAGCCGTACTTCGGTCCGGTCTTGCCAATGAGATCGCGCAACGCCCACAGCAGCGGCATGTCGGGATCGGCGTTGATGTCGAATGACTGCCCATCGACGGTGAGGCGCATGGGGATACCCTTTTGTTGTCGTCCACAGCCCAAAGGCGAAGCGTCCTCTTGGGTCGCTTCGTCTCGATACAGATTGACAAATTACGTCATTTTGTCAATTGAGATTTTTACAGGATAATGTTGTCTCATGAATCAGATCGAAGACATCGCCGCCGCTGACCCCAAACGCGTCCGTATCCTGGACGGCGCAATGAAGGTGTTTTTGGCTTATGGCTTCTCCCGCACCACCATGGACGACATCGCCCGCGCCGCCGACATGTCGCGGCCGGCGCTCTATCTCCTGTTCAAGAACAAGACCGACATTTTCCGCGCCATCGCCATGATGGTGCTGTCGCGCTCGGTCGAGTCGGCGAAAATGGCTCTGGCCGGCGATGGCGCTTTCACTGAGCGCATGACGCAAGCCATCGACGAGGCGTTCATCTCGATGATGAGCGCGGTCGTTGCCTCGCCGCACGGCGCCGAATTGCTGGACATGAAATCGAGCCTTGGCGATCTGGTCGGCTGCTGGCGCGGCGGTCTTGTCGAACATATCGCCGCCGCGATCGACGGCGAGGCTGCCAGGAACGGCGCCGATCTCACCGCCAAGGGCCTGTCGGCGCAACTGCTTGCCGACATGCTGCTCGACGGGCTGGAGGGCATGAAGGCGCGGATCAGCGATCCAAGCGGGCAGCGGCAGGCCGCCGCCGCCCTGATCAGGGTGATCGACCTGACCCTAAAAGCTGGATGAAGCCAAGAAGCCAGGCTGTGCCGGTTTTCGGGTCAGGCGCGTCGGCGCTCTGCCTCCGGGTTCTTGCGCACAGCGAGGAATTCCTTGACCCGCCGGCCAGGTGCGGGACCACGCACCGGCTTGAAGCCGTCATCGAGCTCGCCTGACAGATCGAGCGTCGGGCGCTTGCCGACCGCATCGTAATTCTCCTCCAGCCAGTCGCTGGCGGCGGTGCGGCCGAGATCGCGCATATAGCTCAGGAACGCCCATTCGGCATTGACCTTCGACGACGCCGACAGGTCCTTGAACGCCTCGTCGGCATCGATGCGGTGCATGCGGATGTCGCGGTATTCGCCATGCGGCAGGCGGCCGGCGGCGATCAGCTCCTTGACAAAGGCGATCGAGCGGAATTCGCGCAACAGCCCGGCGTTGAAGGTGATCTCGTCGATGCGGTTCTGGATCTCGTTGGCGCTCCTTGGCGTTCCTTCCCGCACCACCGGATTGATCTGCACCAGAAGCACGTCCTCGGTCGCCGCCGTCTTGAAGAACGGATAAAGCGCCGGATTGCCCCCATAGCCGCCATCCCAATAGGGCACGCCCTTGATCTCGACGGCGCGGAACAGTTGCGGCAGGCAAGCCGAGGCCATCACCGTGTCGAGATCGATCTCGCCGTCGGAAAAGACGCGCAACTGCCCGGTTTCGACATTGGTCGCCGAAATGAACAGTTCCATCGACTTGCAAGCGCGAACATTGGCGAAATTAATCTCCTTCTGCACGACGTCACGCAGCGGGTTGAGACCGAGCGGGTTGGCGACATAAGGCGAAAATACCCGCGACATGGTGTCGAAGAAGACATAGCCCGGCGTGTTCTCGATCGACCAATTGCCCCAGGCGACATCCCACGGCATGCGCTGCACCGGGCTGAACCGGCCCTTTGCCGCCACCGCGCGCCAGAAATCATCGAGCTTTTGCCGTGCTCCCTCGACGCCGCCACGCACGAAGCCGTCGGCTAGCGCCACCGCGTTCATGGCGCCGGCGCTGGTCCCGGACACCGCTGCGATCTCCAGCCTGCCATCCTCCAGCAGCCGGTCGAGCACACCCCAGGAAAAGGCCCCGTGCGAGCCGCCGCCCTGAAGCGCGATGTTGATCTTCTTCGTTTCCTCCGCCTTGCCGTTTTTCGTCATGGCGTTCCTGTCGTTTTGGATGCTGCAGGCCTCATCACGCCCGGGGATCGGGACGGTTCGGTTACAGCGGACCTATGTTGCAGTGCAGCATATAAGTCCTGACCAAGGCAAGAACACGAACACGGTCGCGTGATCACATGAAATTTCGGTCATGAAGAACCGCCTCGCCGCTTCGGAGCGGAGGAGGCGGCATCCATCGAAACAGGCAGACAGCCTCAGGCAACGAGGTCCGGCACCGGCCCGACATAGCGCGACTGCGGCCGGATCAACCGTCCGGTCGTCTGCTGTTCACGGGCGTGCGCAATCCAGCCGGCGACACGCCCGGCGGCGAAGACGTTGCTGAATGCCTCCTTGGGGAAACCCGCCGCCTCCAGCAGCAGCGCGGTGTAGAACTCGACGTTGGTCTGCAGCGAGCGCGACGGCTTGGCGATCCGCAGCACGTCGAGCGCGGCTTGCTCCACTGTCTCCGCGAAGGCCAGCCGGCGACCGGTTTCGCTCTCGCCGCCGAGTTGCCGCACGACCGCCTTCAGCACATCGGCACGCGGATCGCGCACGCGGTAGATGCGATGGCCGAAGCCCATAATGCGCTGGCCATGCGCGACCTCGTCGCGCAGCCAGCCGGCGGCATCGCCATGCGCCTCGATCGCATCCAGCATCTCGATCACCGGACCGGGCGCGCCGCCATGCAGCGGGCCCTTGAGCGCGCCGAGCCCGGCCAGCACGGACGATGTCAGGCCGGCCTGCGTCGACGCGACCACGCGGGTGGCGAAGGTCGAGGCATTGAGGCCATGATCGCAGACGGTCACCAGATAGGTGTCGAGCGCTTTCGCCAGCACCGGCGAGGCGGCGCGACCGTTGAGCATCCTCAACATGTCGGCGGCATGATCGGACAGGCTGTCCGGCGCGATGGGCGCCCCACCGCGCCGTAGGCGAAGCAGGGCCGGCGTCAGCACCGCGGGCGCCGCAACCAGCCGTAGCGCGTCCGGCAAAGTCTCGCCGTCCGGCAGCAGCGCCATGCCGGCGCGCATGGCGCTGTAGACATCGAGCGGAGTCAGCAAGGGCAATGAGGGCAAAAGCCGCTCGAACACTTCTGCGCGTGCCTGGCCCAGCGCTCGCGCCAGTTCGGCATCGCCGGGAAGGTCTTCGAAGAAGCCATCGAGCAGCAGGCTGACCACTTGCGCGTAGCTCCAGCGTCCGGCCAGGTCCCGCAGGGAATGGCCGCGGATGGTCAGATGGCCGCCAAGACCATCCACGTCGGAGAGAACGGTTTCAGCCGCCACCACGTCGTCGAGCCCATTCGCCATATCCTGCCTCCTTGATCCATTTCCGTGTCAGAGATAAGGCTAGGCAATCTGCCGATCAATCTTGATCAATATAATCAATATCAGAGTTCGATATGTCCGAGTGGTTGTCGCGGGAAGAGGCGCTGGAAAGGCTCAAGGTGCGGCCCCAGACACTCTACGCCTATGTCAGCCGCGGCCGCATCGGCATGCAACCGGACCGCGCCGATCCGCGCCGCAGCCAATATCGTGCCGACGACATAGCGGCACTGGCAACGCGAAGGGCGCGAGGACGCAGCCCGTCGGCCATCGCCGAAAGCGCCATTGCCTGGGGCGAACCGTCGATCGTCACCTCGATCTCGACCGTCTTGCACGGTCATCTTGTCTATCGTGGCCAGGACGCCGTTGCGCTTTCAGCGAGTGCCACGCTGGAAGAAACAGCGGCAGTGCTGTGGGCGCTGCCAGAACCGGTGGCCTTCCGAGCGCCGGCGCCGGATGCGGCCCACCAACCCGGCCGGACCTCGGCCTTTGCGCAACTTGCCGTGCTTGCCGGCCAGGGGCGGCCTTCACTCGGGCGCAGCGCCACCTCGCTGCATGCCGATGCCGCGCACGCGGTCGGCGTGTTGGCCTGCGCCTTGGGAGCATCGCCGGGACCGGACCCAGTTCATCGGCGATTGGCGCGGGACTGGTCGGTGGATGCAGCGGGAGCCGATGCGATCCGCCGCGCGCTCGTCCTGCTCGCCGACCACGAACTCAACGCATCGACCTTCGCCGCCCGCGTCGCGGCCTCGACCGGAGCGCCGATGGCCGCTTGCCTGCTCGCTGGGTTGGCGACACTGTCAGGCCCTCGCCATGGCGGCGCCGGCGAAGCGGTGATGCAACTGGCCGAGGATGCGGGGCGGCACGGTGCCGAGGCGGCGATCCGGCGCTGGCTCAGCCATGACCGGCCTCTGCCGAGCTTCGGCCATCCGCTCTATCCCGACGGCGATCCCCGCGCGGCGGCATTGCTGAGCGTGATCGACATCGATGATCTCTCTCAATCGCTGCGTGATGCGGCCCTTGCCGCGACCGGCACGCGCCCGAACATCGACTTCGCATTGGCCGTGCTGACACGCGGCCTTGGCTTGCCGCGCGATGCACCGTTCCGCCTGTTCGCACTCGCACGCAGCGTCGGCTGGGCCGCGCACACGATCGAACAGGTGACAAGTGGAAGTGTCATCAGGCCACGCGGCCGCTATGAGGGATTGCTGCCGCTATAGCGGCATGTGCCGGCTAGCGGATCTTTCGATCGGAACCGCTCACGACATCGTGTCGAGCTTGCGCTGCATGGCGGCGATCTGATCCTTCAGATCCTGAAGGTCGTCGGGCTTTTCCGGTGTTTCCTTCCTGGCCGGCTCGGCCGGGGTCGGCGCGGAACCCGCCGGCGGGAAGGGCGTGAACAGCCGCATCGCATTCTGGAACATTTCCATGTTGCGGCGCGTCTGCTCCTCCAGCGCCTTGATCGGCGTGGTGATCTTCATCATGTCCAGCGGCGACTTGCCGAGCGCACCCTTCATCTGCTCGCGAAAGCGTTCCTGCTCCTTGGAGAAGGCGAGCATGGACTGTTCGAGGAAGCTCGGCACGATCATCTGCATCTGGTCGCCATAATAGGCGATCAGCTGGCGCAGGAACGGGATCGGCAGCATGTTCTGCCCATCCTTGTTCTCCAGCTCGAAGATGATCTGGGTCAGCACCGGATGGGTGATGTCGTCACCAGTCTTGGCGTCCTGAACGGTGAACTCCTCGCCCTTCTTGACCATCTCGGCGAGGTCCTCGAGCGTCACATAGGTGCTGGTGCCTGTGTTGTAGAGGCGGCGATTGGCGTATTTCTTGATGATGATCGGATCGTCTTTCGCGGCCATCTGCATCCTCCCCGGGACACCGGCGCCCCCGAGTAAGCCGCCGGTAACGATTGTGCCTTTTTTGAGGATATGCGCAAAAGCCTCACAATTCCAAGCAGTTTGTGCACTGCGGCATCATTAAATGCTGCATAGCAGGCAAAATATGCTGCGCAGCAACGGACAGAGCAGCGCCATCGCAAGGCGCGATGTGCTTGCAGCGCATGGGCGCCATGCCCATTTCCGGTTTGACTTGGGTTCTGGAAAGGGCAAGAAAAGTCCTCAACGACAGAACAACACCCTTGAAGTCTGGAGAAGAAAATGTCCGCTTCCATCGTCATTGCCAGTGCGGCGCGCACGCCGGTCGGCTCCTTCAACGGCGCTTTCGCCACCACCCCGGCGCATGAGCTCGGTGCTATCGTCATCAAGGAACTGCTGTCGCGTGCCGGTGTCGAACCAGGCGAGGTCGACGAGGTCATCCTCGGCCAGGTGCTGACCGCCGCTCAGGGTCAGAACCCGGCCCGCCAGGCATCGATCAATGCCGGCCTGCCCAAGGAAACCACGGCCTGGGGCCTCAACCAGGTTTGCGGCTCGGGCCTGCGCGCCATTGCGCTCGGCATGCAGCAGATCGCCACCGGCGATGCCAAGGTGGTCATCGCCGGCGGACAGGAATCGATGTCGCTTTCGGCGCATGCCCAGCACCTGCGCGCCGGCGTCAAGATGGGTGACTTCAAGCTGATCGACACCATGATCAAGGACGGACTGTGGGATGCCTTCAACGGCTACCACATGGGCAACACCGCCGAAAACGTCGCTCGTCAGTTCCAGATCACCCGCGACGATCAGGACCAGTTTGCGCTCGCCTCGCAGAACAAGGCCGAGGCGGCGCAGAAGGCCGGCAAGTTCAAGGACGAGATCGTCGCCGTCACCATCAAGGGCAGGAAGGGCGACACCATTGTCGACCAGGACGAGTACATCCGTCACGGCGCCACGCTTGACGCCATGACCAAGCTGAAGCCGGCTTTCGACAAGGACGGCACTGTGACCGCCGCCAACGCCTCCGGCATCAACGACGGCGCCGCCGGTGCGGTGCTGATGAGCGAAGCGGAAGCGGCGAGGCGCGGCATCACCCCGCTGGCGCGCATCGTGTCCTGGGCAACCGCCGGCGTCGACCCGCAGATCATGGGCACCGGTCCGATACCGGCCTCGCGCAAGGCATTGGAGAAGGCCGGCTGGTCGGTCGGCGATCTCGACCTGATCGAGGCCAACGAGGCCTTTGCCGCCCAGGCTTGCGCCGTCAACAAGGACATGGGCTGGGATCCCTCGATCGTCAACGTCAATGGCGGCGCCATTGCCATCGGCCATCCGATCGGTGCTTCGGGTGCCCGCATCTTCAACACGCTGGTCTTCGAGATGCGCCGGCGCGGCGCCAAGAAAGGCCTCGCCACCCTGTGCATCGGCGGCGGCATGGGCGTCGCCATGTGCGTGGAAGCGCTCTAAGGATATCACCTGAACGGGCGGCGCGAGCCGCCCGGTCGGTATGCAGTGCCTGCCAAGCCCGACAACAGGGCGATATCAAAATAGGGGAAACGCATGACCAAGGTAGCAATCGTCACAGGCGGATCGCGCGGCATCGGCGCGGCGATCTCGATCGCATTGAAGAACGCCGGCTATTCGGTTGCCGCCAACTACGCCGGCAATGACGACGCGGCGGCGAAATTCAAGGCCGAGACCGGTATCCCGGTCTACAAATGGTCGGTCGCCGACTACGATTCCTGCGCCGCCGGCATCAAGCAGGTCGAGGCTGATCTCGGTCCGGTCTCGGTGCTGGTCAACAATGCCGGCATCACCCGCGACGCGATGTTCCACAAGATCACGCGCGAACAGTGGAAAGAGGTCATCGACACCAATTTGTCCGGCGTCTTCAACATGACGCATCCGCTGTGGAGCGGCATGCGCGACCGCAAGTTCGGCCGCGTCATCACCATCTCCTCGATCAACGGCCAGAAGGGCCAGGCCGGGCAGGTGAATTATTCCGCCGCCAAGGCCGGCGACATCGGTTTTTCGAAGGCGCTCGCCCAGGAAGGGGCCCGCGCCGGCATCACCGTCAATGTCATCTGTCCCGGCTATATCGCCACCGAAATGGTCAAGGCGATCGACGAGAAGGTGCTCAACGAGCGCATCATCCCGCAGATCCCGATCGGTCGCCTCGGCGAGCCGGAAGAGATCGCCCGCTGCGTCGTCTTCCTCGCATCCGAAGATGCAGGCTTCATCACCGGCTCGACCATCACAGCCAATGGCGGCCAATACTTCGCCTGAAGCATCTCACTTCGCCTGAAGCAGGCCAGGAAAGTGCGAAGCGGTTTTCTGTCCACGGCAGAAGCGCCGGTGTGAGTGGAGAGATCGACGGACCGGCAAACCGGTCCGTCATTCGCCGGTTGCTGACCCAATCCGGCACGCAGAGGTTAACAACCACCGGCCGCCTTGTGCAAAAGTGGCTTTGCAACCTGTGGATTCTTGGTGGATAAGCTGTTCGCAACACAAGATATTGGGGTGAACAAACCGGGAAGATTCTGGCATCGCCGATTCGTAGCCGATTCGTTCCGGCTTTGAGCGGAGTGTTAACGACGACAACCGGAATCGCCCGTCAAATCCTTAACGCCGCTTAGGAAAGATCAACAATTTCATAATCTTGGATGTGGCTGGCCAAGGCACTCCAGTCGTTCGCCGGCAAAGGTTAACGGCAGAGCTCGCCCTGCATGAAACGGGCCAGTTCGTTGATTCAGCATGTGGTGAGACTCATGGTCACAAAATCCATATGTAGCCGTGAACAAAAGCTGAATCTGGTCGAGTCACTGATTCGTGTCCGATTCGTTCCAGACTCGTTCCAACTGTTAATCCGCAACCAATCTGGAGCTTGACAGGAGACGACTTCGAGCCGCCGGTGGAACATTCCGCTTTCGCTTCGCGCTCGAAATCCTTATGTGTCGCCTGTCATACGCGCCACTTGAGGCACGCTCCCGACAACGAGAGACCAGAAAGCCTTATTTCCAGGTCGATGAACATCCAGTCGAAACATACCGAGCCGCTGATCCTGTCGGGCCGTGACGTGACCGCCGTGCTTGGGCCGACCAACACCGGCAAGACCCATCTCGCCATCGAGCGCATGGTGGCGCACGAGAGCGGCATCATCGGGCTGCCACTCAGGCTGCTTGCGCGTGAGGTCTATGGCCGCGTCTGCGAAAAGGTCGGCGCCCACAAGGTCGCGCTGATCACCGGCGAGGAGAAGATCCAGCCGCCCGGCGCCAAATATTCGGTCTGCACCGTCGAGGCCATGCCGCGCGAGACCGACGCCGCCTTCGTCGCCATCGACGAGGTGCAGTTGGCCGGCGATCTCGAGCGCGGCCACATCTTCACCGACCGTATCCTGCACCTGCGCGGCCGCCAGGAAACGCTGCTGCTGGGTGCGGCCACCATGCACGGCATCCTCCAGCGCCTCTTGAAGGGCGTCTCCGTGGTGACGCGGCCGAGGCTGTCGCATCTTGCCTATGCCGGTTCGAAGAAGCTGACGCGGCTGCCGCGGCGCACGGCGATCGTCGCCTTCTCCGCCGACGAGGTCTATGCCATCGCCGAATTGATCCGCCGCCAGCAGGGCGGCGCCGCCGTCGTGCTCGGCGCGCTGTCGCCTCGCACCCGCAACGCCCAGGTGGCGCTGTTCCAGTCGGGCGACGTTGACTATCTGATCGCCACCGACGCCATCGGCATGGGTCTCAACCTTGATCTCGATCATGTCGCCTTCGCCCAGAACCGTAAGTTCGACGGCTATCAGTATCGCAACCTGACGGCGGCCGAGCTCGGCCAGATCGCCGGCCGCGCCGGTCGGCATCTTCGCGACGGCACGTTTGGCGTCACCGGCCAGGTCGATCCGCTGGACGAGGATCTGGTCAAGAAGATCGAAGGCCACGACTTCGACCCGGTGAAGGTGCTGCAGTGGCGCACCGCGCATTTCGACTTCGCCAGCCTCGACGCGCTGAAACGCTCGATCGAGACCAACGCCCCGGTCGAGGGGCTGACGCGGGCACTGCCTGCCGTCGATGCGCAGGCGCTCGAGCACCTGTCGCGCGACGAGGACATCCGCGCACTCGCCACCAATGCCAAACGCGTGGCGCTGCTGTGGGAAGCCTGCGCGCTGCCCGACTACCGCAAGATCGCGCCGGCCCAGCATGCCGACCTCATTGCTTCGATCTATACGGACCTTGCCCGGCATGGCCATGTCGATGAAAATTACATGGCCGAGCAGGTGCGCCGCGCCGACACCACAGAAGGCGACATCGACACGCTGTCGCATCGCATTGCCCAGATCCGCACCTGGACATTCGTGTCGAACCGGCCCGGCTGGCTGGCCGATCAGGCACACTGGCAGGAAAAGACGCGCGAAATCGAAGACAGATTGTCGGATGCGCTGCATGAGCGGTTGACGAAACGCTTCGTAGACCGCAGGACTTCCGTCCTCATGCGGCGCCTTAGAGAAAATACCATGCCTGAAGCCGAAATTAGTCCTACCGGAACCGTCCTTGTCGAAGGCCATCATGTCGGCGAGTTGCAAGGGTTCCGCTTCACCGCCGACCAGACCGCCGGCGGCGAAGACGCCAAGGCTGTGCGCACCGCCGCCCAGAAGGCGCTGGCCGCCGAATTCGAAGCGCGCGCCGAACGCTTCGGTGCTAGCGCCAATGGCGACATCGCACTTGGCTCGGATGGCACGCTGCGCTGGATCGGCGCGCCGATCGGCACGTTGGTTGCCGGCGAAGACACGCTCAAGCCGCGCCTCGTGCTGCTGGCCGACGAACAGTTGACCGGCCCGGCGCGCGACAAGGTCGCGGCGCGTGCCGAACGTTTCGTCAATTTCCAGATCGAGTTGCTGCTGAAGCCGCTGATCGACCTGAAGAACGCCGATCAGATTGCCGGCATCGGCCGCGGTATCGCCTTCCAGCTGGTCGAGAATTTCGGCCTCATCAACCGCCGCGACATTGCCGAAGAGATGAAGTCGCTCGACCAGGAGGGCCGTGCAGCCCTTCGACGGCTCGGCGTGCGCTTCGGCGCCTACCATGTCTTCGTGCCGGCGCTGATCAAGCCGGCGCCAGCCGGACTGGTGACGCTGCTGTGGGCGCTGAAGAACGACGGCAAGGACAAGCCGGGCTTTGGCGACGTGGTCCATGCACTCGCCTCCGGCCGCACCTCGGTGGTCATCGATCCCACTTTCGACAAGACCTTCTACAAGCTTGCCGGCTACCGCAATCTCGGCCGCCGCGCGGTGCGCATCGACATTCTGGAGCGGCTGGCGGATTTGATCCGCCCGGCGACCAACTGGAAGCCTGGTCTCGGCCAACGGCCGGACGGCGCCTATGACGGCCAGTCCTTCATGGTGACGCCGCCGATGATGTCGATCCTGGGCGCCACCGCCGACGACATGGAAGAGATCCTGAAAGGTCTCGGCTACCGTGCCGAGCCGAAGCCGGCCGTCGAGGTCAAGGCGCGGCTCGAGGCGCAGGACAATGCCGCGCGCGAAGCGGCGGCGGCGAAGGCCGCGGCTGAAGAGGCCGCACGGGCCGAGCAGGCCAAGGCAGCGGAAGCCGCGGCGGTCGACGCGGCTGCGGAGGCGCCGGTCGAAGGTTCGGAGCCGGCTGCCGCTGTCGAGGCCACGGCCGAAATTCCTGTCGAACCCATAGCGGAAGCGGCGGCCGAGCCGGTCGCGGAAGAACAACCCGAAGCGCCGGCCGAAGCCACGGAAGAAGCAGCAACGGAGGCCGTCGTCGAAGTGGTCGCCGAACCCGTGCTGGCTGCCGAGCCAGAGACGGAAGCCGAACCTGTCGCGACCGCATCGGCCGAGCCAGTTTCCGAAACTGCGCCCGCGGCGGAAGTGACGTCGGACGAGCCTGTCGTGGTGGCCGATGCAGCCGCCAGCGAGCCCGCTCCGGAAGCCGAGGCGCCAAAGCCGATCCTGTTGTGGCGTCAGGGCCGTTTCGAACAGCGCCCCCGCCATCCCGGCCGCAACAATCGCTCGCGCAACGGACAGGCGCGCGGCCGAAGCGATGCACCGGCCGATGCTGCCGGAGCACCGGCCCCAGCGACGCCTGGAGAACGTCCTGCTCACGAGGGGCGACGCGACGGCACCGGCAAGCCGCGCTTCGACCGCTCGAAGTTCAAGCCCAAGCCGCAGGGCGAGGGCGAGCAGCGTCGTGAAGGCCGCCCACAGGGCGAGCGCCCCGACCGCCGCGAAGGTCGGCCCGACTGGAAGGGCGGCAGGCCGGATGGCAAGGGTGGCGGCCCCGATCGAGGCAAGGGCGGCGGAAAGCCGACCTTTCAGCCGAAGCCGCGCGAGGAGCGCCCGGTGCGCTTCGATCCGGACTCGCCCTTCGCCAAGCTCGCCGCTTTGCGCGACCAGCTGAAGAAGTAGACTCAGGGCTCGCGTCGATGGTTGCCCCAACGGCTGCCCGAGACCGCCAGCGCATCGACAAATGGCTGTTCTTCTCGCGCGCCGTGAAATCGCGCTCGCTGGCGGCGAAACTTGTGGTCGCCGGCCGGGTTCGCATCAATCGCGACAAAGCAGCGCAGGCCTCCGATCTGGTCAAGCCCGGAGACGTCCTGACCATCACACTTGATCGTCGGATCTTCGTCTGGAAGGTGCTGACCGCCGGCGTGCGGCGTGGTCCGGCCGAGGAGGCACGCACGCTGTACGAGGATATCTCGCCGCCGCCCGCGCCGACGGGCGAAGCCCCTCCCGATGCAATTCCGGCGCTGCGCGAGGCCGGCAGCGGCCGCCCGACGAAGAAGGAACGCCGCCAGACCGACCGGTTGCTTGGCGATGACTGATGTGTCGGCCAAAAAAGTGCGCGACGATTTTGGGGCAACGAGACGCACAAAACGAAGCCTGAACCCGGCGAACGAGGCACTTCGCAGGACATGACCGATCCCTGCTGGGCCTGCTGTCTGGAATTCCATTTCGGAAACGCTGATGCCACAAGGCATGGCTGCCCTTGCAAGCGGCGGGCAAAGGCGTTACCTCACGGAAAAAGCCCAACAAAATGGGACGTCCCGGAGCCGACCGATGACCTATGTCGTGACCGACAATTGCATCAAATGCAAATATATGGACTGCATCGAGGTCTGTCCGGTCGATTGTTTCTACGAAGGCGAGAACATGCTCGTCATCCATCCCGACGAGTGCATCGACTGCGGCGTCTGCGAGCCGGAATGCCCGGCCGACGCGATCAAGCCCGACACTGAGTCAGGGCTCGACAAATGGTTGCAGATCAACACCGAATACGCCGAGAAATGGCCCAATATCACCGCCAAGAAGGAACCTCCGGCCGACGCCAAATCCTTCGACGGCGAGGCCGGTAAGTTCGAGAAATACTTCTCGGCCGAGCCCGGCGAAGGCGATTGACAACAGGTCCGCAAAGGCTGGTATTACGTTGGGTAAGAGACAGGTCACATAAAGCGCCTTGACAGGCGGCGCTTAACTGTGGCCTTCGCTTATGCAGCAAAACCTTGATTCTTCCGACTTTTTGTGTTACATCAGCCAAACATGCCGGTGACACAACGTCGATTTATGGCGCAGACGCCCCAAATCACTGAAAGGTGAAAATCTCATTCCGGACCAGAGCGATCTGGGCCAGGCGGTCGCACTATTGCGGTTTGCCGGTCCCGGCTTTTCCGGATGGGTTCATCTGTTGTGCGGCTAACGATCGGTTTCCCCGATCGCGCGAGTTCGGGCCGGCAGGACGCCGGTACCACAACAAGGAGTTCAGGGCGCAATGGCAACGATAACCCCGCAGAAGAAGTCCACCGCTGCGCGTCACGGTTTCAAGACCGGCGAGTACATTGTCTATCCGGCGCATGGCGTCGGCCAGATCGTCTCGATCGACGAGCAGGAAGTCGCTGGGCACAAGCTGGAACTGTTCGTCATCGACTTCCAGAAGGACAAGATGCGTCTGAAGGTGCCGGTCGCCAAGGCGACCTCCATCGGCATGCGCAAGCTGTCGGAAGAGGATTATGTCGAGCGCGCGCTGAAAGTCGTGCAGGGCCGCGCCCGCGTCAAGCGCACCATGTGGTCGCGCCGCGCCCAGGAGTATGATGCGAAGATCAATTCCGGCGACCTGATCTCGATCTCGGAAGTTGTGCGCGACCTCTACCGCGCCGACAACCAGCCCGAGCAGTCTTATTCCGAACGCCAGCTCTACGAGGCGGCACTCGACCGCATGGCCCGCGAGATCGCGGCCGTCAACCGGATGTCGGAAACCGAAGCCGTGCGCCTGATCGAGGTCAACCTCAACAAGGGCCCTAAGCGGGGCGCCAAGGCCGACAATGAGGAAGCCGAGCAGGAAGAAGCTGCCTGAACTTTTTTCACCTTTGAATCCATGAAAAACCCGGCCTCGCGCCGGGTTTTTTGTTTCTGGGACGATAGGCTGAAGCGTGTAGCCGCCTACCCCTCGCCGCCGCCTTCCCTCTCCGCCTCTTGCTTCAGCGTCGCAATGAAACGCCTCGTCCGCTGGTGTTCCGGATTGCCGAACAGCAGGGCCGCCGGACCTTTCTCGACGATGACGCCGGCATCGAGGAAGACCACCTCCTGGGCGATCTTGGAGGCGAGGCGCAGATCATGCGTCGCCATCACCATGGTCGTCCCTTCGCTGGCAAGCTTGCCGAGCACGTCGACCACCTCTTGCGCCAGTTCCGGGTCGAGCGCCGAGGTCGGCTCGTCGCACAGCAACACTTTCGGCGACGGGGCGAGCGCGCGGGCGATCGCCACGCGCTGCTGCTGGCCGCCCGACAGGGTTGCCGGCCAAGCGTCGGCCTTGTGTGCCATGCCGACCTTTTCCAGCAAAGCGAGCGCCCGCTCGCGCGCCCGCTCCGTTGGCCATTTCAGCACCGTCACCAGGCCCTCCATGACATTCTCGATCGCGGTGCGATGCGGAAACAGCTGGAAATTCTGGAACACCATGCCGGTTTGCAGGCGCAGGCGCTGGATATCCCTGGCCGGAACCTTGACGCCGGGGCGGAATTCGAGCGTCTCGTCACCGATCCGCACCGTGCCGGATGTCGGGATCTCCAGCAGGTTGATGCAGCGCAGCAGCGTGCTCTTGCCGCCGCCCGAAGGGCCGACCAGCGCCGTCACACTGCCTTCGGCGATGGTGACCGTCACGCCCTTCAGCACGAGATTGTCGCCGAAGCGCTTTTCGATGTTGGTGAGGCCGATCATGAGCGCGCCTCCAGGAAGCCGCCATAGCGGTTGAGTCGTTCTTCCAGCCGCGTCTGCAAGGCCGACAGCACCGAGCTCATCGCCAGATAGAGGATCGCCGCCTCGACATAGAGGATCAGCGGCTCATAGGTTGTGGCGACGATGCGCTGCGCGGCCTGGAACATCTCCGGAACGGTGATGGCGGCGGCCAGCGACGTATCCTTGACCAGCGAGATGAAGGTGTTGGAGAGCGGCGGCACCGCGACCCGTCCGGCCTGCGGCAGTATGGTGCGCCGCATCGCTTGGCTCCAAGTCATACCTATCGAATAGGCGGCTTCCCACTGGCCTTTCGGCACCGAGCCTATAGCGGCGCGGATGATTTCCGACGTGTAGGCGCCGATGTTGAGCGTGAAGCCGATCAACGCGGCGGTGAAGGCGTCAAGCAGGATGCCGACCGACGGCAGGCCGTAGAAGATCAGGAACAGCTGCACCAACAGCGGCGTGCCGCGGAAGATCCAGACATAGAAGCGCACAAGCGCGACCAGCGGCTTCGGGCCGAACAGCCGGGCAAGCGCTGCACCGAGGCCGACCGTCAAGCCGAGAACGAAGGACAGCAGTGTCAACGGCACGGTGAAGATCAGGGCCGCCCACAAGAGCGAAGGCAGCGACTCCAGCATCAGTTGCAGCCAGTGCGGCACGTAAGACCCTCCAGATGGTCGAGGCGGCTTGATCAGGCGCGAATGCGCTCGACATATCACGACAAAAGCGGCGGACCGTCAAAGACGGCTCGCCGCTTGATATCTCATAGGCCGGTGACCGGCCTCGCCGCGTAGACTACTTCGAAACGTCCTGGCCGAAATAGGTGTCGGCGATCTTCTTGTAGGTGCCGTCGGCCTTGATGTCGGCCAGCGCCTTGTTGATCGCCGCAACCAGTTCCGGATCGCCCTTGCGCACGATGACGCCGGAATAGTCGGCGTTTTCCTCTTGCGCGGCGATCTTCACATTGGCGTCGGGCTTGTGCTTCTTGAAGTCGAGGAACGACAGGCTGTCATTGATGGTGGCGTCGGCACGGCCGGTCAGAAGCAGCTGGATCGACTGGTCGAAGCCGTCGGTGCCGACGAGTTCGGCGCCGTTGGTCTCTGCGAGCTTGCCAAAATTCGAGGTAAGCGACTGCGCCGACTTCTTGCCCTTGAGATCGGCGAAGGTCTTGATGTCGGTGTTGTCGCCGCGCACGATCAGTACCGCCTTGGAGGCGATGTAGGGATCGGAGAAGTCATATTTGGCCTTGCGCGCGTCGGTGATGCCGACTTCGTTGATGACGGTATCATAGCGATTGGCGTCGAGACCGGCGATCAGCCCGTCCCACTTGCCTTCGAGGAACTCGGCCTTGACGCCGAGCTTGTCGGCGATGGCCTTGGCGATTTCGACGTCGAAGCCGACCAGCGCGCCCGAAGTGTCATGATAGGTGAACGGCGCATAGGTGCCTTCCGTACCGACCTTGATGACGCCCGCCTGCTTGATCTGGTCGAGATTGGCGCCGGCATGGCCCGACGTGACAGCCAGAGCCTGCAGCGTTCCGGCGACGATAAGCGACTTGAGCCATTTCATTTTTCTGTGATCCCGTCCTTGGCCGGCTGTCCGGCATGTTGTGAGGGTTGGAAACTGACAGATACAAGTCGAAAAAATAAGGAACAGGATTTCAAAAACAGCCAACTTCTGAAATCAGATTCTCGAAATAGTGCTTTTTGGCCGCAATCGACAGGGTCGCCGATCATCGCCGAGATCCCTCAGGCAACAAATCCAGCCGCCAACGGCTACGGAACCATTTTCCTGCATGGCACGTTCTGGATTTCTAGGGCACGACGCTGCGATTTCAACCCGGGCGCCCCTGCCAAGTTTGCAAAGTCATCCGCATCGCCAGAGCCAGGGAGCGCCTCATGATGGAAGACACTGCAGGACGGATCATGGTCCGCGCGGCAATGAGGGCTCCCTACCTCGAACGTGAAGAAGAGCACCGGCTCGCATTGCTCTGGAAACAAGACAACGACCAGAACGCGCTGCACAGCATCACGGTTGCGCATATGCGGCTGGTCATTTCCATGGCTTCCAAATTCCGCCACTACGGTCTGCCGCTCGGCGATCTGATCCAGGAAGGGCATGTCGGCCTGCTTGAAGCGGCCGCCCGCTTCGAGCCTGAACGCGAGGTGCGATTTTCGACTTACGCGACGTGGTGGATCCGCGCCTCGATGCAGGACTACATCCTGCGCAACTGGTCGATCGTGCGCGGCGGCACCAGCTCGGCGCAGAAGGCACTTTTCTTCAACCTGCGCCGCTTGCGCGCGCGGCTGGCCAACGGCACCGAACCGCTGTCCAACGCAACGCTCTATCGCGAGGTTTCGGAGGCGCTCGGCGTCTCCGAGGCCGACGTTGCGATGATGGATTCGCGGCTGTCGGCACCCGACTCCTCGCTCAACATGCCGGTTGCCGATGACGCGGGTTCGAACGAGCGCATGGATTTCCTCGTCTCGGACGATCCCCTGCCCGACGAGGTCGTCGGTGACACGATCGATGTCGAGCGCCGCTCCGTGTGGTTGAAAGCGGCGCTCGCCGCCCTCAACGCCCGCGAACTCCGGATCATCGAGGAGCGCCGGTTGAGCGACGAAGGTGCAACGCTGGAAGCGCTTGGCGAGACGCTTGGCATCTCCAAGGAACGCGTCCGCCAGATCGAGGCGCGCGCCATGGAAAAGCTCAAGGTGGCGCTGGTGAAGCAGAATCCGGAGTTTCTGGCGACTGCCGCCTGACCCGCGGCAGGCGTCTTACTTGTCGGTGACGATCTTGACCTTGTCGCCGGCCGAGACCGCGGCACCCGGCGACAGCGCGTTCAGCACGCGGAACAGGTCGAGCTTGCGGTCGACACCAACCATCTGGGCGGAAAGCGAGCCCATCGTCTGCCCGGGTTGAACGGTGACGACGCGGATATGCAGCGGCTTCAGCGCCGCCTTTTCCGCGGCACTGAGGATACGGAACGATCCGCTCACCGAACGCGCCACCGCATCCAGCGAGGTGCTGGCCGACGGCGCTGCGGTCAGCAGCCGGTAGACCTGGCCGCCGGCGCGGATCACGGCAATGTCGAACTGCCAGCCCTCGGCGCCGGCATGCGCGGTCGCCGCCTCGTTGCCGTTGATCGTTTCCTGCTTGACGGTGCTGTCGTCCAGCCCAGCCACCCAGCCGCTGCGGATATAGTCGGTGAGCGCCCGGTTCTTGTCGATCGAAACACCGTCGAAGCGGATCGCCATGTCACCAGGCCCGGTTGCCGTCACCGCCGCCGCCGAATTATCGATGATGAAGCCTTGCGGCACCGAGAAGGACACGCCGAGGCCCGGATGCAGGAAGGTTTCGCCGCGCACATAGCCTTCCTCGGGCGTGTCGCCATAGAGCAGGCCGTCTATGCCGGCGAGGAACGAATCGCGGTCGCGCGTGCCGAAGCCGGGCGCGCCGAACTGGCGGGCATGGCGCTGCGCCAGATCGATGCGCTGCGGCGTGTTGGGGTGGGTGGCCAGGAAGTCGAGGCTGGCGTCGGTGGCACCGCTGATCGAGCGGAAATCGGTATAGGCCGACATCGACTGCAGGAAGCGGCCGGCGGCGAAAGGATCGTAGCCGGCTTCGCCGACCGACTTGATGCCGATTGCGTCGGCCTCCAGTTCCTGGTTGCGCGAGAATTGCGCCAGTCTGAGCTTGCCGCGGATCAGCGCCGCCTTGGCGGTCGGGCTGTCGCCCAGCACATCGGAAACCACCTTGGTCGCCAGGCCTTCCTCGGCTTCTAGCTGCTGGCGCTGCAAGCCATGGTTGGCGGTGACGTGGCCCATCTCATGCGCGATGACCGCGGCGAGCTCGGCCGAATCATTGGCCAGCGCCAGCAGGCCGCGCGTGATGTAGAGATAGCCGCCCGGCAGCGCGAAGGCATTGACGTTGGGCGAATTCAAAATGGTGATGCGATAGGTCTGCGTCGGATTGGCCGACACGACGGTCAGATTGCCGACCACCTTGGCGACCATGCGCTCGAGCTTGGGATCGGAGTATTCGCCGCCATAGGTGGCCAGGATGCGAGGATGTTGCGCCTTGGCTAGTTCGGCGAGCTTGCTGTTGGCAGCGACATTGTCGACAGTGATCGGCCTGTCGGAAGGCTGGAAGCCGGATTCCTGAACCTCGGGAGGCGTGAACATCTGGCAGCTTGCCAGCGCCACGGCAAAGCCGGCCAGCGCTAGAAAGCGCGCCAGCGGATTCATTCGTAGTTTGTCAACGCCGATCGCCAGAACGGCTTCCTTTCGGGTCCCGGCGCATGACCACGAAAATCGGGGGCGATCTTCGGAAAATGTCATGCGCTATCTCAAACTGCTGCAGCATCCGTCGCGCGTCCCCTCGGGGGCGAGCGGCGGATGCTGCAGGCAAATCACGGCCTGTGCCGGACCAGTAGGGCGGACCTAGCCACACTCCTCCAGCCATGGCAAGCAAGCGCCGCATCGCCTGGAGCCGGTTTGACCGTAAATTATGTCCGCTTCCGGGCAACATCTCGTGATACGGCATCCCCGGCACCCGTGCCGATATAGCGCTGGAACACTTCCGGGCCAGCCCCGGTGAAGAATTCGTCCGCCTTGCCGGTTGCCGCGACAACGCCATTGTCCAGAAACACCACGTGCTCGCCGATTCGGCGGGCATCCTCCGGCTGGTGGGTGACGAACAGCACCGTCATGCCTCGTTCGGCATGCACCGCGGCGACCAGATCCAGCATGTCGTCGCGCAGCGCCGGGCCGAGCGAGGCGAAAGGTTCGTCGAGCAGGAGCACTGGCCGGTCGCGCACCAGGACTCGAGCCAGGGCGACGCGCTGGCGCTCACCGCCGGAGAGTTCGCGCGGCAGGCGCTTTTCCTTGCCGGCAAGGCCGGTGCGTTCGAGCGCCTCGGCGATCGCGGCGCGGTCCGCTTCGGTCAGCAGCAAGGATGGCGAGCGGCCGAGCCCGACATTCTGCTCCACTGAGAGATGCGCAAAGAGATTGTTTTCCTGGAACACCATCGACACGGGCCGCGCTGACGGTGGCTCAGCGCTTACATCGACCCCGCCGATCAGCACGCGGCCCGACTGCGGCGTCTCGAACCCCGCCACTACGTTGAGCAGCGTCGACTTGCCAGAACCGCTAGGCCCCATGATGGCGGTGATTTTCGCCGCGGCGAAATCGACATCGAAAACGAGCGGCGCCTCGCCATAGCTGAACGACACCTGGTCCAGCCGCACCGGGGCGCCCTTTTCAGTCCTGCTGGCCACCCCGTCAGGCATCCCGGTCCTTCTCCGTTCCCAGCCAGTGCGCCGCCATGATCAACGCGAGGCAGACCAGGCCGAGCAGCAGCGCCAGGCCGGCAGCGTCCTGCGTGCGGTAGCTGCCCATGCGCGCCAACAGAAGGTAAGGCAAGGTCTGCACGGAATCACTGCCGAACAGCGCGATGACGCCGAGATCGCCGAGCGACAGCGCCATGGCGAAAGCAAAGGCGGTGGCGAGCGGCCGCCGCAGCGACGGCCAGTCGACCAGCATCAACCGGTTCCAGCCCGTGATTCCGAGCTGAGCACAGAGCCTTTCGTGACGCTCGCTCGCCGCATCATAGGCGGGACGGACAGCGCGCAGCGCGAACGGCATTGCCATCACCGCATTGACGGTGACGACCATGACCGGGGCGATGGCAAAGACATCGCCGACATGGCGCAGCAACAGGAACCAGCCGGCGCCGACGACGATCGGCGGCACGACGAGGACAAAACCGGCGCCGGTATCGGCGGCGTGTTCGAGCATCGTCTTTGCGCCGGAGCGGCGGTTCAGCGCCAGCGCCCGGCGCGCCATGGTCAGCGCCAGCGACAGCGTCACGGAAAGCAGGGCCGACAGGAAGGCGAGCACCGCACTGGTCAGCGTCGCCTGCCGCACGACGGCCTCGCCGGCCAGCCGGCCGAGATCGGCGCCAAGCCCGGCCATTACCGTGGCCGCCATCGGTCCGACGACGAACAGCAACGCGAGCACGATGAGCACGACGTTCAGCAAGGTTTCTGTCCCATTGACGGAGAGGTAGCGGCGTGGCGCCACCGGCAGATTGGTGTCGCCGGCCACATTGGCGCCAAGCCGCGTCAGCGCCAGCACGACGACAAACGTCAAGGCAATCTGCAGCAAGGTCAGCGTGACGGCTCGAGCGGGATCGAAATCGAAGCGCAGCGTCTGGTAGATGCCGACCTCCAGCGTCGTCGCAGCCGGCCCGCCGCCGAGCGTCAGCACGATCGTGAAGGATGTGATGCAGAGCATGAACACAAGCCCGGCGACACCCGGCAACGCCGCACGCAGCGTTGGCCATTCGATCAGCCGGAACGCCGGCCGCGCGCCCATGCCGAGCTGGCTGGCCAACCGCCACTGATCGGCGGGAATGGTCTGCAATGCCTCGAGGAACAGCCGCACGCTGAGCGGCAGGTTGAAGAAGACATGCGCGACGAGGATGCCCGACAGGCCATAGATGCCCGGCCAGCTCCCACCGCCGATCACCGCGAACACGCCGGCGAAATAACCGGCACGGCCATAGAGAGCGAGAATGCCGAGTGCCGCGACGATCGCCGGCAGCGCCAACGGTACGGCGAACAGCTGCAGGATGAAGGTGCGGCCAGGGAAGCGCGGATGCCGCGACAGCGCGCGCGCCACCAACAGCGCCGGCCCGACCGAAAGCAGCGTCGAGAGTGCCGCTTGCCAGAGGGTGAAGCGAACGACGCGCAGCAGATAGGGATCGAAGGCCGCCCAGGCACCGGAGAAGTCGTGAGCGCCTTCGAAAAGCAGCCCGGCAAACGCGCCGCCGATCAGCAGCGCGATGGCGGCGAGCGCGATGATGCCGGCTGTGGTGCGGGGGTCAGCTGGATGGCGCGTGGGCATGTCGCGCTACCCAACGCTGTCATGGGTGTCAATTGATTGAAATGCCTGGCTAAGGTCTAGTTCCCGCCCACCCCCCTCTGTCCTACCGGACATCTCCCCCGCAAGGGGGGCGATTGCTCGTTTCGCCACCCAGGCCATTTTCCAAAATGGCAGGAATGAGCGACGTGACAGAGCTGCCGATCTCCCTCCTTGCGGGGGAGATGGCCGGCAGGCCAGAGGGGGGTGACTTGGCACAAACATATGGCGAAGCTTGAATCCTACTTGCTCATCGCCGCCAGCCATTCATCGACCCAGGCCTTGCGGTTGGCGGCGACCTCCTCGGGGCTGAACAGCAAGGTCTTGGTCGGCTTGACCAATTTGTCGAAGACCGGGTTGAGCGGCTTGTCGGTCTTACCGGCCGGGAACATCCAGTTGGTCTCGGGGATGGCATCCTGGAATTTCGGCCCAGTCATGAAAGCCAGGAACTTTTCCGCCAGCGGGTTTTTCGCCCCTGTCGTGGTGATGCCGGCAACCTCGATCTGCAGATATTCGCCCTCCTCGAACGACGCTGCCTGGTAGCGCTCGGTGTTCTCGGCGACCATGTGATAGGCCGGCGACGTCGTGTAGGACAGCACCATCGGCGCCTCGCCCTTGGTGAACAGGCCATAGGCCTCGCTCCAGCCGGGGGTCACGGTCAGCACTTTCGACTTGAGCTTGGCCCAAGCCTCCGGCGCCTTGTCGCCATAGACCGACTTCACCCACAACAGCAGGCCGAGACCCGGGGTCGAGGTGCGCGGATCCTGGATGACGATCTTGTCGTCGGCGCTGCCTTCGACCAGGTCCTTCAAGCTCTTCGGCGGGCTCTTCAGCTTTTCGGTGTCGTAGACGACGGCGAAATAGCCATAGTCGAAAGGAACGAAAGTATCGTCGCTCCAGCCGCCCGGCACATTGACGTCGGACACCGTGCCATGCGGCGCAAACAGGCCCGTGGCCTTGGCATCGGCGGTGAGATTGGTGTCGAGGCCAAGCACTATGTCGGCCTTGGTCGATGCCCCTTCCAGCCTGACGCGGTTGAGCAGCGCGACGCCGTCAGCGACGGAGACGAACTCGACGTCGCAGCCGCACTCGCCCTCGAATTCCTTCTTCACCACGGGACCTGGACCCCAGTCGGCGGTGAAACTCTCATAGGTGTAGACGGTGAGCTTGTCCTTGGCCAAGGCAGGTCCGGACAGGGCCACAACCATAGCTGAGGCAAGGGAGTAGAAAAGCGTGCGCATCGGCGCCTCCTTCGTTCGAATTGAAAGGAATTGAGGCGCCGGACTGTCCGAAACGTCTAATCCCTCCGCCGGTACAAACCGGATCAGGTTCAGCGGGTTGGCGAGATTGCCTCTCAGCCGGTCCGCGAAGATCGCGTCCGGCACCCCGTTAGAGCGTTTCGAGACATAGGCCGGGCCGATCCCTCACGCAAGTGGCAGTTTGCCGGCCTTCCGTTTCCCGTGCCGGGCTGGTAAGGGCCACACGATATGAGCACATTCACCATCCTGCTTGGCGGCGACCTCATCCGCACGCCGCGGCTCGACCAACAGGTCGAAGGCTCCCGCGTCATCGCCGCCGACGCCGGCATCGGCCATGCGCGTCTGCTGGGCCTTGTCCCGGAACTGTGGGTGGGTGATTTCGATTCCGTGCCGGCCAACCTGCCGGATGACCTCGCCGCCGTGCCCCGCCGGACCTTTCCGACGGAGAAGGACCAGACCGATGGCGAACTGGCGGTCGCCGCCGCATTGGAGCGCGGCGCGACCAGCCTGGTGCTCGCCGGCGCATTCGGCGGCAAGCGCGCCGACCACGCCTTCCTGCATCTGGCACTTGCCCTGCGGCTGGCCGAAGCCGGAACAGAGATAGTTTTGACCAGTGGCGCCCAGGAAGGCGTTCCACTGCTGCAAGGGAAAGCCAGCTTCGACTTTGCCGACCGCACGTTGTTTTCGGTGCTCGGCTTTTGCGATCTTTCCGGCCTGACCGTCACCGGCGCCAAATGGCCGCTCGACCGCGTCCAGGTGGCGTTCGGCTCGTCATTGACCATCTCCAACGAGGTCAAGGGCCGCCTCGAAATCACACTCGGCCAGGGCCGCGCGCTGTTGCTCGCCCACCCTTATCCACTACCTGAAAGCTGATATGGCCCCGCCCCTTCTCAATCTCGACGGGATAAAACTGACCTTCGGTGGCACGCCGCTGCTCGATGGCGCCGCCTTGACCGCCTCGGCCGGCGACAAGATCGCGCTGGTCGGCCGCAACGGATCGGGCAAGTCGACACTGCTGAAGATCGCCGCCGGCTTGATCGAGCCACAGGACGGCGAGGTATTCCGGCAGCCTTCGGCGACAATCCGCTATTTGCCGCAGATGCCCGACATGGAGGGTTTTGCGACGGTGCGCGCCTATGTCGAGGCCGGGCTCGGACCTGCCGACGATCCATACCGCGCCAGCTATCTCATGGAGCATCTCGGCCTGTCGGGCGAGGAGCGGCCGAACGATCTTTCCGGCGGTGAGGCCAGGCGCGCGGCACTCGCCCGCGTCATGGCGCCGGAGCCCGATATTCTGCTGCTTGATGAGCCGACCAACCATCTCGATCTCTCGGTGATCGAATGGTTGGAAGAAGAGCTCGTCCGCACCTCCTCGGCACTCGTCGTCATCTCGCACGACCGCCGTTTCCTCGAGCGCGTATCGCGCGCCACCGTCTGGCTCGACCGCGGCCAGACCCGCAGGCTGGACAAGGGCTTTGGCCATTTCGAGGAATGGCGCGACCTCGTGCTGGAGGAGGAAGAGCGCGAACAGCACAAGCTCGGCCGCCAGATCGTGCGCGAGGAGCACTGGCTGCGCTACGGCGTGACGGCGCGGCGCAAGCGCAACATGCGCCGCCTTGGCGAATTGCAGACCATGCGCCAGCGTTTTCGTGGCCATCGCGGCGCCGAAGGCTCGGCAACCATGGTGGCGAGCGACGCCGCCGAATCCGGCAAGCTGGTGATCGAGGCGAAAAACATCGAGAAGAGCTTCGGCGACCTCACCGTGGTTAGGGCATTCTCGACCCGCATCCAGCGCGGCGATCGCGTCGGCCTCGTCGGGCCGAACGGCGCCGGCAAGACGACGCTGCTGAAGATGCTGACCGGTGAGTTGAAGCCCGATGCCGGCTCGGTGCGGCTCGGCACCAATCTGGAGATCGCCACGCTCGACCAGAAGCGCGAAGCAGTCGATCCACAGGAGACGCTGGCGCAATATCTCACCGACGGACGCGGCGAGAACCTCGTCATCAATGGCGAGCAGCGCCATGTCGTCTCCTACATGAAGGATTTCCTGTTCAAGGCCGAGCAGGCACGCACGCCGGTGCGCGAGCTTTCCGGTGGCGAACGGGCGCGGCTCTTGCTGGCGCGCGTGCTGGCGCGGCCGGCAAACCTTCTGGTGCTCGATGAGCCGACCAACGATCTCGACATGGAGACGCTGGAATTGCTGCAGGAACTGGTTGCCGGCTTTGCCGGCACCGTCATCCTGGTCAGCCACGACCGCGATTTCCTCGACCGCACCGTAACCAGCATCATTGCGCCGGACGGCGGCGGCCGCTGGATCGAATATGCCGGCGGCTATTCGGACATGCTGGCGCAGCGCGGCGGCACCAGGCTAGACGATCGCAAGGCGCGGGTGAAAGCCGAAGCCGGCGAAGCCACGGCGGCAACCAAAAATGAAGCCGCCGCGCCAAAGGGGCCGGCGAAGAAGCTGTCGTTCAAGCAGAAATTCGCGCTGGAAACCCTGCCCAAGAAAATCGAAGCCGTGATGGCGTCGATCTCGAGGCTTGAGAACAACATCGCCGATCCGGCCTATTACGAGCGCGATCCGGCCTCGTTCCAGAAGACCATTGCCGCCCTCGACAAGGAGCGCGCGACGCTGGCCGCATTGGAGGAAGAGTGGCTGGAACTGGAGATGCTGCGCGAGGAGATGGAAGGGTGAGGAGCGTTCGGCCGCAGGCCGATCAATCGACAACGATTTGTCGATTGAAGTGACGAACGCCCGGAGCCATTACGCGCATACTGTGGAGGCTACTATGCGCAAGAATGCCTTGAATGCGATCCGAAAGCCAGCAAATCTGTCGATCGATTCGAACCTCATGAAGGAAGCCAAGGGCCTTGACGTGAATGTCTCGCGCGCCGCGGAGGCTGGCATCGCGGAAGCGGTGGCGGCCGAAAAAACACGGCTGTGGAAACTTGAGAATCGCGCCACCATGGATGCGTGGAACGACTATGTCGAAAAACACGGCATCCCGCTGGAAGACTCGCGGCAGTTCTGATGGCACGTTTCGATGTCTTCGCGGGGCGCATCGAAGACAGCTATTTGCTCGACGTTCAATCCGACTTGCTCGACAATTTCAAAACACGGGTGGTGGTTCCGCTTCTACCGGTCGCAACTGCGCCGCCGCCGATGCGAGAGCTCCATCCCACCTTCGAAATCAACGGGCGAAAACTGGTCATGCCACCCATCTGATCGCAACCGTGGCTGCCAGCGAATTGGGTGATAGTCGACTGAACCTGGCGAAGCAGCACGACGTCATCGTCGCCGCGCTCGACATGCTGTTCCAGGGCTTTTGAGACAGCGGCCGCCACGCCCGACGCCCTGCTCAGCCCGCCGTCTTCGCCTGCCAGGCCTTGATCGCCTCGTCGAACACCTTCTCGCCGGGAATGCCCTTTTCCATGGTCAGCAGCGCCCGCCGTCCGGTCTTGTAGACGACCGGCACATCGATCCAGTCCTGCCCGCGTAGCAAGGTCATGTTGGCGTCCTCATCGGCCTTGGTGTCGTTGAGCGCAACGAGGAAGAAACCGTCGGCGATCTTGGCCGGAATGCCGATCAACGGGCTGCCGGCATCTTGCTCCGAACTCTTCATCGCGACGCGCAAGATGTTGTCGACACCGCCGCCTTCGAAGCCGTCGGGCGTCAGGAAGATCATCTCGATGATATGGCTGGCCGGCAATGTCTGGTCGGTGTTGCGACGGATGGTCATGCGCAACTGGATGTCCTTGCCGGGAATGGTTGCCTCAGCACGGATCGCCGGTTCCGGCGGCAGGTCACCACCGGGCGATTCCTGCACCAGCGACCAGACGATGCTGCCGGGCTCCGCCGAACCCTGGGCGGTGCTGGTGCGCTCCTCATAGAAGATTGCCTTCTGGCCCACCGGCAACGCGGTTTCCGCAGGCGCGGCCGCCGGTGCGGCTGCCGGCGCCGCCGGCGCGGCGCCTGCCGGTGCTGGCGGCGGTGCTGCTGCCGGTGTTGGCGGCGTGGCGGCTGCCGGTGCTGGCGGCGTGGCGGCTGCAGCCGGCGCCGCAGGTGCGGCCTCCGCTGCAGGAGGCGTCGCCGGTGCCGTACCGGGTGGCGGCGTTGTGGCGGGTGCGGCCGCTGGCGGAGTGGCGGCAGCCGGTGCAGAAACCGCTGGCGCGTTCGTCGCCGAGGGCGGCGTGGTCAGTGCGGCGACCGATTCGCCTTCGCCGATGCCGCTCTGTCCGCCGGCCGGGCCGGGGTCGACTTCGCTGCCCTGCGGCGTCAGCCGCTGGGTGAATTTCGGGGCTTCGCTTTCGGTGCCGCCGGCCGCGGGTGCTGGCGGCGCTGCCGCGGCATCTGTTGCCGGCTTGGCCGGCGCCGGCTTCACCGGTTCCGTCTTCACGACCTTGGTGCTGCCGTCGAGCCCCAGCATCTTGCCGAAGGCGTCCTTGTTCAGCCAGATGCCATAGCCACCACCGGCAACGACCAGCAAGGCGACGACTATAGCGATCAAGCCGCCATAGCTGCGCCTGCGTTCGGCGGGCCTGAGGCGCTGGAAAGTGTCCGACACCGGCTCTTCGTTGCTTGAAAAGACATCGACCCCGTCGTCCTCGGCCTCCTCGCTGTCCATTCCCGGAAGGGGCGTTTCTGTGCGAGCAGAAGGCGCTGGCGTCGGCTTTTGCCAGCTTGGCTCGACCTTGGCTGCAGGTGGTGGCGCCGGTCGATAAGGTTCCGGCTTGGCCGCGGGCGGTGCCGGCCAGGTTGGTTCTTCCTTCGCCGGTTGCCGTGCATGGCTCGGCTGGTTCTTGTTGCGGTCGATCGAGGAAAAGATGTGTTCCAGTTCCGCAAGCGGATCAGTGTCTGGCGCGCTCTTGGCGTAGTCCCGCTCGACGCTGGCGACAGCGTCTTCCAGCGAGCGCTTCTGCTTGGCTATGACCTCGGCAGACAGCGGCGGCGAAAATTCCGCAAGCCTCTTTTCGAGTGCGGTACGCGCACCGTCATAGATCCGCTTGCGCGTATCGAGTCCCGGCTCGCCGTGCTTGTCGAGCTGCCTTTTCAGAACAGAAACGAAATCTGCCATGCTTCGGTCGACCTGTATTTTGCTCCCGGGCCGGCCCCCGCAAATCGGCCGCGATGCCCGGAAAGGCTGAGAAACTAGTCTTGAAACGGATCGGTCACAAGTATCGTGTCATCCCGTTCCGGGCTGGTGGACAGGAGCGCGACCGGGGCGCCGATCAGCTCCTCGATGTAGCGAACATATTTGACGGCCTGGGCCGGCAGATCGTTCCAGCTGCGCGCGCCGGCGGTGGTGCCCTTCCAGCCCTCCAACGTCTCGTAGACCGGTTCGACGCGTGCCTGCGCGCCTTGGCTGGCCGGCAGATAGTCGATCATCTCGCCGTCGAGACGGTAGCCGGTGCAGACCTTGATCTCGTCCAGGCCGTCGAGCACGTCGAGCTTGGTCAGCGCGATGCCCTTGATGCCGTTGACGGCGACGGCCTGGCGCACCAGCACCGCGTCGAACCAGCCGCAGCGGCGCTTGCGGCCGGTGACGACGCCGAATTCATGGCCGCGCGTGCCGAGGAACTCGCCGATCTCGTTCTTCTGCTCCGTCGGGAACGGGCCTTCGCCGACGCGCGTCGTATAGGCCTTGGTGATGCCGAGCACATAGCCGATGGCGCCCGGGCCGACGCCCGAGCCGGCGGCCGCCTGCCCGGCTACCGTGTTCGACGAGGTGACGAACGGATAGGTGCCGTGGTCGATATCGAGCAACGTGCCTTGCGCGCCCTCGAACAGGATGCGTTCGCCAGCGCGGCGCTTGTCGTCCAGGATTTTCCAGACCCGGTCCATATAGGGCAGGATCTCGGCCGCGACCGAGGTCAGCTCATGCATGATCGCATCATGCGTGACTTCGGCATGGCCAAGCCCGCGACGCAGCGCATTGTGGTGCGTGAGCAGCCTGTCGACCTTCAAGGGCAGCGTTTCCAAATCCGCCAAATCCATCACCCTGACCGCGCGCCGGCCGACCTTGTCTTCATAGGCCGGGCCAATGCCACGACGGGTCGTGCCAATCTTCGTTCCGGAATTGGAGGCGGCGTCCTCGCGGAATCCATCCAGCTCCCGATGCAGCGACAGGATAAGCGCTGTGTTTTCGGCTATTTTCAGGCGATCCGGCGCCACTTCGACGCCTTGCGCCTTGAGCTTCGCCACTTCGGCGACGAAAGCATGCGGGTCGAAAACGACGCCATTGCCGATGATGGACAGCTTTCCCTGGCGCACGACCCCGGACGGAAGCAACGACAATTTGTAGACCTTGCCGTCGACGACCAGCGTATGGCCGGCATTGTGGCCACCTTGAAAGCGCACCACGACATCGGCGCGCTCCGACAGCCAGTCGACGATCTTGCCCTTGCCCTCGTCGCCCCACTGCGAGCCGACGACCACCACATTGGCCATGTTTCTTTTCCCTTGAGACGCCGCCGAGCGGCTTGAATATGGTTCGAAACGACAGGCCTCTATAACGTCAAGACCTCGTGAGCGCGACCTTTCTTTGCCGCCAAAATTGCGCTGAGGCACAACAATTTTCGGCTTTGACATCATTTACTTGGGCAGACGGGGCAGTAGGCCGGCAAACACCGCAGCTCACCTCCGGCGGCCGGAATCCCGCCATGCATCGTCACGCCTACATATTCCTGCTGCTCACCACCTTGCTGTGGGGCGGCAACTCGGTGGCCGGCAAGCTGGCGGTCGATCACGTTTCGCCGATGACACTCGTCTTCCTGCGCTGGGTGCTGGCCGTGGCGATCTTGCTGCCGATCGGCCTTCAGACGATCCGCAAGGACTGGCCGGTGGTGCGCAAGCACTGGCTCGTGCTGGCGGCCCTTGGCGCCAGCGGCTTCACCTTGTTCAACACGATCTTCTACACCGCGCTCAACTACACGACGGCCATCAACGTCTCGATCGAACAGGCGGCGATGCCGATCCTGATCATCGTCGCCAATTTCGTCTTCTTCCGCTTGCGCGTGAACGGGGCGCAGATTGTCGGCGTCGTGCTGACCATCGCCGGCGTGGTCCTGACCGCCTGCCACGGCGACCCGCGCCGGCTGTTGACGCTGGAGCTTAATTTCGGCGACGCCATCATGCTGGTCGCGGTGTTTCTCTACAGCGGCTATTCGGTCGGGCTGCGGCTGAAGCCGGTAATGCACTGGCAGAGCCTGATGCTGGCCCTGTCGGTTGCCGCACTTGTCACCTCGCTGCCCTTCTTCCTGTGGGAGATCGCCGCCGGCAAGGTTATCGTGCCCGATGCGCGCGGCTGGTCGGTCATCGTCTATACCGCGGTCGGCGCCTCGGCCATCTCGCAGATCTTCTACATCAGGGGCAACGAACTGATCGGCGCCAACCGCGCCGGCCTGTTCATCAACCTGGTACCGATCTTCGGCACGCTGCTTTCGGTGCTGATCGTCGGCGAGACATTCCGGCTCTACCAGGCGCTGGCTCTGGTGCTTGTGGTGGGCGGCATCGGGCTTGCCGAATACAGCGGGCGCAAGGCAGCGCTGGGGTCGGCCAGGCCACGCTGAACAGACGAAAGGCGCGGACCAGCCGCGCCTTTCGATCTTTCGCAACAGGTCGCGGCGTCACATCGCGTTGACGTCGAAGTGCAGCCGCTTGGCCGAGTCGATCGACTTGTGCGCCTTGACCTGCTCCAGCACGTTTTCCGGGAACGGCGCATCGAGATAGAGCAGCGCGATGGCATCGCCGCCCGGCCGGTTGCGACCAAGCTGGAAGTTGGCGATGTTGACGCCGTTCTCGCCGCACACCGTGCCCAGCAGGCCGATGATGCCCGGCGCGTCGGCATTGGTCGTATAGAGCATGTGCTGGCCGACCTCGGCGTCGAGATTGATGCCCTTGATCTGGATGAAACGCGGCTTGCCGTCTGAGAAGCAGGTGCCGGCGATCGAGCGTGTCTTGTGCTCGGTCTTGACCGTCAGCTTGATGTAGCCGTCGAACACGCCGGACTTGTCGCGCTTAACCTCGGCAACGATGATGCCGCGCTCCTTCACCATGATCGGCGCCGACACCATGTTGACGTCGGAGACCTGCGGCCGGATCAGCCCGGCAAGGGTGGCGCTGATCAGCGCGCGCGTGTTCATCGTCGCGGTCGAGCCGTCGAACAGGATCTCGACCTCCGTGATCGGGTCTTCGGTGACCTGGCCGACAAAGGCGCCGAGCACTTCGGCGAGCTTGACGAAGGGCTTCAGCCTCGGCGCTTCCTCGGCGGTGATCGACGGCATGTTGATCGCGTTGGAGACGGCGCCCTTGATCAGGTAGTCGGCCATCTGTTCGGCGACCTGCAGCGCGACATTCTCCTGCGCTTCCGCCGTCGAGGCGCCGAGATGCGGCGTTGCCACCACATTCTCCATGCCGAACAACGCGTTCTGCTCGGCCGGCTCGACTTCGAAAACGTCGATGCCGACACCAGCCACCTTGCCGCTCTTCAGCGCCGCGATCAGGTCGGCTTCGACGACCAGCCCGCCACGCGCGCAGTTGATGATGCGCACGCCGTTCTTCATCTTGGCGATCGCAGCTGCGTCGATGATGTTTCGCGTCTTGTCGGTCAGCGGCGTGTGCAGCGTGATGAAGTCGGCGCGGGCGAAAAGCTCATCCAGCTCGACCTTGTCGACGCCAAGCTCTTCGGCCCGCTTGTCCGACAGGAACGGGTCGAAGGCAATGACATGCATCTTGAGGCCGACGCCGCGCGTGGCGACGATCGAGCCGATGTTGCCGCAGCCGATGATGCCCAGCGTCTTGCCGGTGATCTCGACGCCCATGAAGCGGTTCTTTTCCCATTTGCCGGCATGGGTCGAGGCGTTGGCTTCCGGGATCTGGCGCGCCAGCGCGAAGATCATCGCCACCGCATGTTCGGCGGTGGTGATCGAATTGCCGAAGGGCGTGTTCATCACGATGATGCCCTTGCGACTCGCCGCCGGGATATCGACATTGTCGACACCGATGCCGGCGCGGCCGATGACCTTGAGATTGGTGGCGGCATTGATCAGCTTTTCGGTGACCTTGGTCGCCGAGCGGATGGCGAGGCCGTCATACTGGCCGATCACTTCGGCGAGCTTTTCCTTGTCCTTGCCGAGGTCGGGCAGATAGTCGACCTCGACGCCGCGATCCTTGAAGATCTGCACGGCGGTGGGAGAAAGTTTGTCTGAGACGAGAACGCGAGGCATGGATTTGATCCTTTGCGATTGGCGTCCCTCCACCTTGAGGGGAGGGTCGGCGCGAAAGCGCCGGGATGGGGTCCTTGTGGCCGGATCTTCTGGATGTTGGATCGTTGAGCCGGGTGGAGGCGACCCCACCCAGCCCTTCGGAGTCAGGCCGCGGCCTTGAGCGAGGCCTTTTGCGCGGCAAAGGCCCAGTCGAGCCAGGACAGCAGCGCTTCGAGATCGGCGGTCTCCACCGTCGCGCCGCACCAGATGCGCAGGCCGGGCGGTGCGTCGCGATAGGCGCCGATGTCATAGGCGACACCTTCCTTGTCGAGCACTGAGACCAGCCCCTTGGCGAAAGCCGCCTGCCCGTCGGCGTCGAGCGCGGACACGTCCGGGTCAGTGAAGGACAGGCAGACCGAGGTGTTCGACCGCGTCGCCGGCTCGACGGCGAGATGACCGAGCCATGAGGACTTGCCGACAAACCGATCGATCACGGCGGCATTGGCATCGGCCCTGGCGATCAGCGCCTCGAGGCCGCCGATCGACTTTGCCCAGTGCAGCGCGTCGAGGTAATCCTCGACGCACAGCATCGACGGCGTGTTGATCGTCTCGCCCTTGAAGATGCCTTCGATCAGCTTGCCGCCCGAGGTCAGGCGGAAGATTTTCGGCAGCGGCCAGGCCGGCTTGTAGGTCTCCAGCCGCTCGACGGCGCGAGGCGACAGGATCAGCATGCCATGCGCGCCCTCGCCGCCCAGCACCTTCTGCCAGGAGAAGGTGACGACATCCAGCTTGTGGAAGTCGAGCCTTTGCGCAAAGGCGGCCGAAGTCGCGTCGCAGATGGTCAGGCCCTTGCGATCCGCGGGAATGAAATCGCCGTTCGGCACCCGCACGCCCGACGTGGTGCCGTTCCATGTGAAGACCACATCGCGATCGAAGTCGATCTTCGCCAGGTCGGGCAATTGGCCGTAGCCGGCCTCGATCTTGCGCACGTCGGCAAGCCTGAGTTGCTTGACCACATCGGTGACCCAGCCGGAGCCGAAGCTCTCCCAGGCGACCATGTCGACGCCGCGCTCGCCGAGAAGCGACCACAGCGCCATCTCGACTGCGCCGGTGTCCGACGCCGGCACGATGCCGATGCGGTAGTCCGCCGGAACCTGGAGAATTTCCCGCGTCAGCTCGATCGCCTGTTCAAGCTTGGCCTTGCCGATCTTGGCGCGGTGCGAACGGCCGAGTGCGGCAGCTTTCAGCGCCTCGACCGACCAGCCGGGGCGTTTTGCGCAGGGACCTGAGGAGAAATTGGGATTTGCCGGACGGAGTCCGGGCTTCGTATGTGTCGTCATCGTGGTCTATCCTTCCAGATAGTGGCCCCTCGTTGGGGAGGGGTGGCCCACGGACGGCGATATGCGTTCAGGCTTCAGGCGTCAAGAGGAAAGTTTTTGTCGTTGGCAGGATACCGGCGAACCGTGATCAGGATGTCGCGACCTCAAACGCAAACGGCGGATCCGAAGATCCGCCGCCGGTGTTCTTATGTGTACCGAGCCTGCTACCAGAGATCGTAGCGCAGCCCGAGCTTGAGCTGATGGTTGCTGATCCCTTTGTGGACCGGGAAGGAAGTCAGGCTTTCGGCAGTCACATATTCCGCATCGGGGGCGGAAAAATACTGATAGCCCAGATCGACGGAAACATTCTTGGACACCTGATAGGCAAGGCCCGCATTCAACGTGTAGGCCAGCGAGTACTTGGTCTTGTCGTCCTGCTGGATCAACTCGCTGGTCGGGTCATTGTTGTCGATGAAGCTAGCCGAAAGCTTGCGCGTGCTGCGGACGACACCGATGCCGGCGCCGAGGTAGGGCGTGATCCCGACATAGGTACCAAGGTCGACATAGCCGTTGAGCATGCCCGAGAAGGCGTAGTTCTTCAGCGATGCCGATGCCACGGTCGACTCTACCGGCGGCGTCACGATCGCTGAATTGTCATAGCCGACGCTGATCTTGTTGCCGGGCAGGTAGCCGAGATTGAGATCGGCACGCAGATAATCGTTGAAATGGTAGCCAAAGCCGATGCTGACAAAGATGGGATCTTCCTTGTCGTCGTAGCTCGCCGGCGTGAAGGTGAAATCCTCGTTCTCGAAGCTCTTCTGCACCAGATAGGAGACATCGCCGCGCAGATACCAGCCAGAGCCGACCTCGACGGGCACATAGTCCGGCGCCTGGTCGACGTAGATCGGCGGATCATAGTCGGCGGCAAGCGTGGGCGTCAGCGGCATGAGGGCAAGTGCGCCGAGCGCCAGCGCTATACGCGAAATAACTGTCATGGACCCGACTCCCGAATTTGGCGCCGCCAGCAATTGCAACGGCAGCCATCGTTTCAGGAAGCATTGTTAACCATAGTGGTTAAGTGCCGGTTAAGGCTAACAGAGCGTTAGCGAATTCATTTCCGGCGGAAGCTTTCATTGCAGGCGACCCACTAACAATTCCCGGAAAAGTGTCAAACGGATTGCGTCAAGACAAAGAGATATAGCGGTTCTGCGTTTCCATGAAACGCAGAACCGCTCAAACGAAAACCGCCCGGTCGATGCCGGGCGGTTCGCGAACTTGCTGGGAATGCTAGCGTTACTTGGTGTAGACCGGCTCGGGTTCGGGCTGATAGGCAACCACCGGCGCCGCGCAACCGTTGTTCCCGCCGAACTGATAGCGCAGGCCACCGCGCACCTCGTGGGTGTTGATGCCGCCGTCGAATCCAGGGCCGGCGCTGCTTGCGTCCCATTCGAACATGCGACCGCCCTGGATGTGGCTGTAGCGATAACCGGCATCAAGGATGATCTTGTCGGTCAGGCAGTAGGAAGCACCGGCCATCAGAGCGTAGGCGAAGCGCCAGTTGGACGAGCCGGGGTTGAACTCGGTGGTGTTCGGGTCCCTGAGATCATCCCATTTGACATGCGCGCCGCCGATGCCGGCGCCGACATAGGGCGTGATGCCATGGTATGTGCCGAGATCGGCATAGGCGTTTGCCAGCAGGAGAAAGGCGCTCATCTTTGACTCTTCGGTCGATGTCGAGACGGCATCCGAAGTGCCGCCGTCGAAGTTCGACTTGAACCAGTAGTCGGCAGTCAAGTCCGTGCGGAAGTAATCATTGACCTTGTAACCAACACCGCCGCCGAGCGAGAAACCGCCCTTGAGATTGGCGAAATCGAAGCTCTTGTTGCCGGGTGTGATCAGGCAATTACAGGGATCGATGGAGTAAGTCATGTAGTCGACGCCGCGCACATCCGACTTGTGATAGTCGATATCGCCGCGAATATACCAGCCGCCAATATCGGCCGGCTGCTCGTAGACCGGCGGCGGAGCCTCTTCGACCACCGGGAGGTCGGCTGCGAAAACCGGCCCGGTCAGCCCCGCGAACAGCGCAGCGAGCAGGGCCTTTCTTGCTGTATTGAACATGCTTGTCACCCCTAGGAAGTTCGGAACGGCGATCGTGTCCGAAATGCGATTGCTTTCAGTCGTGGATAATGAATTGCAAAGGTTAAAAGGCGTTTAACCCTGTTGCTTAACCACGAATCTCTACACTTCGAGGAATCGGAGCGCGACTTTCGAGACCGGAAGCGACTGCTGGCCAACAAAAAGCCCGCCAGAAGGGCGGGCCTTTTGGCAGGCGGATATGCCGAGGCGCGACGCCTGCGTGGGCTCTGGGCGACGCCCTTCGGGCGCGCTGGGGATCAGGCGGCGCTGCGTGTTTCCGAGATGACTTCGACGATGTCGTTGACGACCGCCTCGACCAGTTGCGGGTCGTCGCCCTCGGCCATGACGCGGATCAGCGGCTCGGTGCCGGATGGCCGGATGACCAACCGCCCGGCCTTGCCCAGGCGGTGACGGGCGTCCTCGATGGCTGCCTTGACGGGCGCTTCCTCAAGCGGCTTGCCGCCGGATATATGGACGTTCTTCAGAAGCTGCGGCACCGGTTCGAATTTCTTAGACAACTCGCTGACCGGCCGACCCTGCCGTTTGATGCAGGCCAGCACCTGCAGCGCCGAAACCAGGCCGTCGCCGGTGGTCGAGAAGTCCGACAGCACGATATGGCCCGACTGTTCGCCGCCGACATTGAGCCCATGCGCGCGCATATGCTCCACGACATAGCGGTCGCCGACCTTGGTGCGGTGCAATTGCAGCTTCATGTCGCCGAGGAAGCGCTCGAGGCCGAGATTGGACATCACCGTCGACACGACGCCGCCGCCGGCAAGCCGCCCGCTCTGGTGCCAGGATTCGGCGATCAGCGCCATGATCTGATCGCCGTCGACAATCGTCCCGTTCTCATCGACAATGACGACACGGTCGGCATCGCCGTCGAGCGCGATGCCGATGTCGGCGCGCACTTCGTGCACTTTCTTCTGCAGACCCGCAGGATGGGTCGAACCGCATTCCTTGTTGATGTTGAAGCCGTTGGGTTCGACATTGATGGCGACGACTTCGGCACCCAGTTCCCACAGTGCCTCGGGCGCCACCTTGTAGGCGGCGCCATTGGCGCAGTCGACGACGATCCTGAGGCCCGAAAGCGACATCGAGCGCGGCAAGGTGCGTTTGGCGAATTCGATGTAGCGGTCATGCACGCCGTCGACGCGCTTGGCGCGGCCAAGCCCGTCGGAGTCGGCGAGCGTCAATTCGATGTCCTTGTCGAGCATGCCCTCGATGCGCTCTTCGATCTCGTCGGAGAGCTTGTAGCCGTCAGGGCCGAACAGCTTGATGCCGTTGTCGTAATAGGGATTGTGCGAGGCCGAGATCATGACGCCGATATCGGCGCGCAGCGAACGCACCAGCATGGCGACGGCTGGCGTCGGGATCGGGCCGAGAAGGAACACGTCCATGCCGGCGGCGCACAGGCCGGACACCATCGCATTCTCGATCATGTAGCCCGAAAGCCTGGTATCCTTGCCTAGCACGACGCGATGACGATGACTGCCGCGCTGGAACGAGAGGCCGGCGGCCATACCGACCCGCATCGCGATTTCAGCGGTCATCGGAAATTTGTTGGCGCGCCCGCGAATGCCGTCCGTGCCGAAATAATTCCCTGCCATGCTTACCAGATTCCTCGACAGTTCTTTGCCGGCACGTCATGCCACAGTTGGCCAGGGCGCCATGATCACATTGTGTGATTGTATGTTACCAATCCTTAGAAAATCATTGTTGTGCACTGCACACAACATGACTGCAACCCAATTGCTGAGACTGCCACGCTGCAATATACCAGTCATGCGAGCATTTCAGCGCGGATGCACCTGGAAAAATCTTGCTCGCAATCCAGCAACAGGCAACAATTTCATCACCTTGTCGGGAGGAGCCAGCTTTGGGCGGTATATACGCCACTTAGCATCTGGCGCAACCGACCGTTGAGCGTTATTGATTTGCAGGGACGTATCATGGGCTGCTGCAACGGAGAAACGCTATGCTCATCCACCGACTTGCCACTTTGACCGGCCTCGCCGTCGCGACCTTGTTCCTGGCTTCGCCAACCAACGCGCTGACGATGGCCGAGTGCAGCACGAAGTATAACGCCGCCAAGGACGCGGGGACACTCGCCGGGGCGACCTGGAACCAGTTCCGCAAGGCGCAGTGCGGCACCGATGCCGCCGCGACCACCGATACCAAGCCAGCCGACACCAAGAAGGCAGCTGAAACGAAGCCAGCCAAGGCAGCCAAGACGACCACCGCCGCGGCAACAGACAGCACCGCCAAGGGTCTGACGGCCAAGGAATGCAGCGCCAAGTACCAGGCGGCGAAGGCTGCCGGCACCCTGAACGGCATGAAGTGGAACGACTTCCGCAAGGCCGAATGCGCCGCCGGCGCGTCTGCCGCCGCCGACACCAAGCCGGCAACCACCAAGGCTGCCGCGGCTCCCGCCGACAGGAAGGGTCTGACCATGGCCGAATGCAGCACCAAGTATCAGGCTGCCAAGACGGCCAACACGCTGAAAGGCATGAAGTGGAACGACTTCCGCAAGACCGAATGCGGTGCCGCCGCGTCGGATGACGACACGGTGCCGGCTCCGAGTGAGGCAAACTACACCAAAGAGCCGGCAAAGCCGACGACGGCTGCGCCGAAGGGCGTCACTTTCCCGTCGGCGATCTCGCCGAAATACGCCAGCGAGACCCCCGGAAAGGGCCGCATGCATACCTGTCTCGACCAGTACTATGCCCTCAAGGACGCAAACGCGCTTGGCGGCCTCAAGTGGATCCAGAAGGGCGGCGGCTTCTACAGCCTCTGCAACGCCAAGCTGAAGACCTGAGCGCCACATAGCCAGACAAACACAAAGGCCCGCGAGGCGTCAGCTTCGCGGGCCTTTTTGTTGCCTTCAAGCAGTCTCAATCGACCTGTTTCGCTGACCGCAGAAGCTCGACCAGGCTGGTGAGATCGGCGTTGGCCTTGCCGGCCGCCACGCCGCGCTTCATCAGGCCTTGCAGCGGCAGCATGAGTTCGGTGCTGATGCCTGCGGCCCTGCTGGCATCGATCAGATTGACATAGGCCTCGGCCTGCATGCCGAGATTGGAGGCGACATTGCTGGTGTGGTCGCCGGCGTCGATCTGCTCGGCCCATTTTGGCAACCCACTTTGCATCGCTTGCAGCCATGACATCAGCAGCGGCATGAATACACCGGCTGGAATTCCCGCCGATCCCGTCAGCGCCAGCGCTTGGATCACACCCCCGAACAGGCCATACATGCCCGCCAGCAGCGCGATATCGTGAAGCGGTGCCATACCGGCATCTTCGCCCAGATATTTGCTGGTGCCGAGCGCATCGAGTTGTCCCGAGTGCATGTCGAACCCCTGCCTGGAGCCGCTGTAGAGGATCAGGGCGTGGTACCCGCCGATCATCGGCGGCACCGCCATGATACCGCCATCGACATAATTGGCGCCGTGCGTGACGGCCCACTGCGACATCGCCCGCGCCTGCTCGGGCGTGCCGTTGGTGAGATTGACCAGTGTGCGGCCCGACAGCGCTTCCCGCGCCGGAGCAAGCGCCTCGTGGACCGTGTCGTAGAAGGCACACCACGATCAGCGGGCTCGACCTGACGGCGTCCTCGACGCTGGCAGCCACGACAGCGCCCTTGGCCGCCAAAGCGTGCGCCTTTGCGGGAGAACGGTTCCACACCGTCACCACATGGCCTTTGTCGAGAAAGGCCTCGGTGAGAGCCGTGCCCATGGCGCCAAGGCCGATTACAGTTATTTCGCTCATCTTGTGCCTCTCGCGGTTCGGGTTTTGAAGGTTCAAGCCAGCAAGGGGCTCAGGTCCTGGCCAAGGCCGCCATCGACGGTCAGCCGCGCGCCTGTGGTGAAGGTTGCGTCGAAAGCCAGGAACAGCACCGCACGCGCCACCTCATCGATGGTGCCGTGACGCCTCATCGGCGTGACCGCGTCGCCGATCGCCATGAAGGCCGCCCGCTCCTCGGCGGAAGCGCTCGCCACGCCCATTGTCGGCGTATCGATGAAGCCGGGGCTGACCACATTCACGCGGATCCGGCGCGGCAGGAGCTCGGCGGCGAGGACCTTGGCGAAAGCGCGAAGTGCTGCCTTCGACCCGGAATAGACGCTCATTCCGCCGTTGCCGGATTCATCGGCGATCGACGAGGTGAAGACGATCGCACCACCATCCTTGATGAGCGGCAGCAGGCGCTGTGCGGTGAAGAAGGCGCCTTTCGTGTTGACGCTGAAGATGCGGTCGTAGCTGTCCTCGGTGACCCGCTCCACCGGCTCGAGATTGGCAACCCCGGCATTGATGTGGAGGAAGTCGATCTGGCCGAGCTTCTGTCCCACTTCCGCCCCGAGCGTGACGATATCGGCCATGTCGCCCATGTCCGACTGGACGACATGGGCGCGCGAAAACAACTTCGCTCGGGCGGCTTCGATGTTGCGATGATCGCGGCCGGTGACCAGCACGTCGGCGCCGCCTTCGACCAGCGCCTCCGCCACGGCCAGCCCCATGCCGTGCGTTCCGCCGATCACCACGGCCTTCTTGTTTGCGTATCGTGTCATGATCCATCCTTTTCGCCAAAATTCGACCGCCGACGGCCTTTGCAGGCCGAAGCAAGGTACCGATATGTTGTTGTGCTGTTTGCCGGTGCCGGCGATCTGTTTTGAAGTTATGGACCGGCTTGGGTTTTCTCAAGTACCGACAAAAATGTAAGCCACCCACCGATTGCTCAGAATTGGATGAAACATGGGAAAGAAACAGCCAGATAGTTGCGGATTGGGACCGGCGCTGGAGGTGATCGGCGGCAAATGGAAAGCTTTGTTGCTCTGGCAGATCCACAAGGCGCCGGCGCGCTTCGGTGAACTGAAGCGGCTGGTGCCTGACATCAGTGAAAAGATGTTGATCCAGCAGCTGCGCGAAATGGAGGCCGACGGCATCGTCCACCGCGAGGTCTTCCCCGAAGTTCCGCCCCGGGTCGAATACTCGATCACCGAATTCGGTATCGAGCTGGACAATGCCCTGATCCCGCTCGCCAGATGGGGCAAGCAACATGCCGGCCGGTCCGACGGGCAAGGCCACGGCAAGGCAAGCGCGCTCGCGCCGCAGGGCCTATGACCAACGCCGAACAGCAAAACGCCGCGGGTTGAAGCCGCGGCGTTTGTTTTTCTGAAATCAGTGGCCCCTGTCAGCTTGACGGCTGCGGTTCCATGCCGCCTTCGGGCTCCGGCCCCTTCTTGCGCCGGCCGCCGGACTTCGGCACCGCCGAGCCACGGCTGGGCGGCGTGTCGTCGCCAAGGTCGCGCGAAGGCTTCTGCCCGGCGATCAACTGCTTGATCTCTTCACCCGACAGCGTCTCGTATTCGAGCAGCCCTTCCGCCAGCGCGATCCATTCCTTCTTCTTCTTGGTCAGGATGGATTTTGCCGTCGAATAGGCCTCGTCGATCAGGCGGCGCACTTCGGCGTCGATGATCTGCGCGGTCTCTTCAGAAACGTTCTGTGTGCGCGCCACCGAATGGCCGAGGAACACTTCCTCCTGATTGTCGCCATAGGCGACGTGGCCGAGCTTGTCGGAAAAGCCCCAGCGCGTGACCATGGCACGCGCCAGCTTGGTCGCCTGCTCGATATCCGAGGAAGCGCCCGAGGTGATGTTTTCCTTGCCGAACTTGAACTCCTCGGCGACACGGCCGCCCATCATGATGGCGAGGCGCGAGATCATGTATTTGTAGCTCATCGAGTAGCGGTCGCCTTCCGGCAACTGCATGACCATGCCGAGCGCCCGGCCACGCGGGATGATGGTGGCCTTGTGCAGCGGATCGGCCGACGGCACGTTGAGCGCCAGGATGGCGTGGCCGGCCTCGTGATAGGCGGTCAGCGCCTTTTCGGCCTGGGTCATCGCCGACGAACGACGCTCGGCGCCCATCATGATTTTGTCCTTGGCGTCCTCGAACTCGGCCATGGTCACCAGGCGCTTGTTGCGCCGAGCGGCCATCAGCGCCGATTCGTTGACGAGGTTCATCAGGTCGGCGCCGGAGAAGCCCGGCGTACCGCGAGCGACGACCTTGAGGTCGACATTGGGTGCCAGAGGCACGTTGCGCACATGCACCTTGAGGATCTTCTCGCGGCCGACGATGTCGGGGTTCGGCACCACCACCTGGCGGTCGAAGCGGCCCGGCCGCAGCAGCGCCGGGTCAAGCACGTCGGGCCGGTTGGTGGCGGCGATCAGGATGATGCTTTCGTTGGACTCGAAGCCGTCCATCTCGACCAGCAGCTGGTTCAGCGTCTGCTCGCGCTCGTCATTGCCGCCGCCGAGACCGGCGCCGCGATGGCGGCCGACGGCATCGATTTCGTCAATGAAGATGATGCAGGGCGCGTTCTTCTTGGCCTGGTCGAACATGTCGCGGACGCGGCTGGCGCCGACGCCGACGAACATCTCGACGAAGTCCGAGCCGGAGATGGTGAAGAACGGCACATTGGCTTCGCCGGCAACCGAGCGGGCGAGCAGCGTCTTGCCGGTTCCCGGAGGGCCGACAAGCAGCACGCCGCGCGGAATCTTGCCGCCGAGCCGCTGGAACTTCTGCGGATCGCGCAGGAACTCGACGATCTCTTCCAGGTCTTCCTTGGCTTCATCGACGCCGGCAACATCCTGGAAGGTGACGCGGCCATGCGCCTCGGTCAAAAGCTTGGCCTTCGACTTGCCGAACCCCATGGCCCGTCCGGAGCCGGACTGCATCTGGCGCATGAAGAATATCCAGACGCCGAGGATGAGGATCATCGGCAGCCACGAGATCAGATAGCCGAACAGCGAATTGGAACCGTCGCTCTCAGGCCTCGCATTGATGGTGACGTTCTTGTCCTGCAGCCGCGAGACCAGCGACGGATCGCCGGGCGAATACGTCTGGAAGCCGCTGGCATTGTCGGTGTAGGTGCCGGTGATGCGAGCGCCCGCAATGGTCACCGTCTTGACCCGGCCGGCCGCGACGTCCTGCAGGAACTGCGAATAAGGCACATCGCTGGAAGCCCCTCGCGTCTGCGGCGTCTGGAACAGATTGAACAGGGCGATGAGCAAGACCGCTATGATCGCCCAGAGCGCGAGGTTGCGATAGTTCGGATTCATCAATTGTCCCGTTGGCGTCCGCGCGTCGGACACACGTCATGAGAGGAAACTTGCGCCTAACATAGGGAGAGCGCCTCCCCTTGCCAAGCAGAACAGCAGGTCTGGGTTAAGCTTTCGCCCAACATCAACCGGCACTGTGGCCACTGAAAGGCAAGGCGGGAAGCGGGGCCGCGCCAATCAGCCCTGCGACGGCCCGCGCCGGCGCCAGGTCGAAGGACGGCAGGAAGCGGGCAAAGGGGGCAACGGCCGGCCGTGCCTCGACCACAGCAGGGGCCCGGATGCTCCCCGGCAAACCAAGGCATTCACCGGCTCGCCATAGCGCCGGCTCGGCGGCGAGCGCGGCGCGCATCAGGCTTGGCGGGGTTTGCCCCTCGCCGATCGGCGGCCGCTTGGCTGCTGCGCCGAACGGGGCGATCAACAATGCGCCGCTGCTGTCGTTCAATGTGATGCGCCGGCGGCCATCCCAGAGGGTGCCCTCGGTGACTGCGGCGGCGGGCGGCAGGCCGCGCGCCTCGCGGCGCAGGAAAATGCCGGCGCGCCGGGAATCGACCACCGTCCGCGACAATGTGGCGCAAAGAAATCCGGCCTTCAGCCGGCCAAACAGCGCCTCGCTGCGGGCCTGGTTCGGCAGAAAGGCAATCCCGCCGGTCGTGGCCAGCAGAAGGCGCAGTGCGTAGACGGCCGCATGCTCCTCCCCGGCGGTCAGCAAGCCAGGATCAAGACGAATGAGCCCCGCCGCCGGCTGCGTCGCGAAACGGCGGATCAGGTCCGCGGCAGCCAGGCCAAGCTGCCGGCGCGCGTTGCCCTCATGCGCGGCCAGCGCCAGCGCATCGTCGATGCGCTGCATGCCGTTCTCGTCGGCTAGCGTCGCGCGCAGGCGCGGTCGCTCGAACGCCTCGTCGACATTGGTCGGGTCGTCGGCCCAGTCGACATGTTGACGCCGCAGGACGTTGCGCAAGGCCGCGCGGCGCGTGCCGAGAAGCGGCCGCACGATCCAGCTGCGCCAGTCATACAAGGTGGCCGGCGCCATGCCGGCAAGCCCGCGACCTGCCGTGTCGGCATGGCCCCGGCCCTCATCACGGACCTGCCGCATCAACACCGTTTCCGCCTGGTCGTCGGCGGTATGGCCGGTCAGGATCAGGCCGATGCCTTGCGCCAGTGCCGCCTCGGCCAGCAGCCGGTAACGCGCTTCCCGGGCCGCGGCGGGCAGACCGGTCGATGGCTTGGGGCCGGACCATGTCAGGATGCGATGCGCAATGGCGTGCTTGGCGCACAGCCTCGCCATCCCCTGCGCTTCCGCTGCCGAACCGGGCCGCAAATCGTGGTCGATCGTCACTGCCAGCAGCTTCGTTGCCGGCGCAGTGCGGTCGAGATGGTGTTTGAGAAGGAGGAGCAGGGCGGTCGAGTCGCTGCCGCCGGACACGGCCGCAACGGCGCCGCTGGTAAAATCGATATGCGAAAAAAGGCTCTTCGAGAGGTCAGGCTCGATATCGAGCATCAATGCATGTCGCCCAAAGATGGTCCCGGTTTCGGGGCAACGACATGCACGGAAAGGATCAGCACGCCGCCAGCGCCTTTTCCTGCTTGACGCGTTCCTTGAGCGCACCGGAGATGTCGGGGTAGCGCTTGCCGATCTCGCTGAAGGTGGCGCAGGCCACGTCATGCTGCTTGAGGCCGACCAGCGACACGCCGAGCTTCAGCAACATGTCGGGAGCTTTCTTGGCCTTGGGATAGTCCTTGCTGGCAGAGAGGAAAGTCTCGGCCGCGTCGCGATATTTCTGCTGGCCGAGCAAAGACTCGCCAAGCCAGTAATGCGCATCCGCCGCCTTCGCATCCTTGGGGAAGCGGGAGATATGATCGCGAAAACCCTGCTCGGCGGTGCTGTAGTCGCCCGAGAGGATGAACTGATAGGAGTTGCGGTAGAGTTCCTCGGGGTCGTTGGTGGCGGGCAATGCCGCCACCACCGTGCCGTCGGACTTGCCGGCCTTGGCCGGAGCGCCGCTGGCTGGCGCGGTGTCCTGCACCGGCGCGGTCGCCTGGGTGCTGCCGCCGGCATCGATGACATTACCGTTCTTGTCGACGGTGATGGTGCCGAAAGTCTTTTCCGGCGCTCCCGTTCCTGGAATCACTTTGCCGGGGTCGCCATTGGGCGATTCGACGATGACCTCCTGGCCGGCGGCGGGCGCGGTGCCCGCATCGGCCGGCGCCTGCGTTGCCGGAGCCGCTGCCACATCGGTGTTGGTATCCGTCGTGGTGGCGTCCGATTTCTTCTGTGCCGGCGGCTGCCCGCCTTGCGTGCCGCCTTCAAGCTGCTGGAAGCGGAACTCGTTGTCTTCCTGCTGCTTGCGGATCTGCTCCTGCATCTGCAGGACCTGGAAATTGAGTTCCTCGATCTTGCCGTTCATCTGCCGCAGCTGCTCTTCCAGCCCGGTCACGGCGGTACCGTCGGACTGCACCAGCTGAACCTGATCCGATTTCTTCTTCTGGCCGAAAATGCCGGGCAATTCGATGCTGGGCAGATGGAAGGAAAAGCCGCTGTCGGTCGATTGCCCTGTGCCCGCCAGAGCCGTGACGCCTGATAGGAGCAACAGCGCAAGGGTGCCGCTTAGAACCGATCTCAAATGCATGTGCCTCTCGCCGTGATTTCGTTAGCTTGTTCGCGCCTTCCAATCAGAGTGGGACCAGCCAAGCGCCCTCGGCTCATAGCAGGAGCCGAGACTTCGGCCAAATTTTGTTTCGGGCATCCGGATATGAAAAAGGCGGCCCTGGGGCCGCCTTTCGCAAGGGTGTGTGGCATTTTTGCCGCTAGACCGTCGCGCCTCCTTGACGCTCCGGTCGGCAGCACGACGGCTCAGGAACCCGCGCCGCTGAGCGTGGTGACCGCACGGCGGTTCTGCGACCAGCAGGAGATGTCGTCGCACACCGCGACCGGACGCTCCTTGCCGTAGGAAATCGTCTTCAACCGGCTCGCCGAAACGCCCTTGGCGACGAGGAAGTCGCGGGTGGCGGCGGCGCGGCGGGCGCCGAGCGCCAGATTGTACTCGCGCGTGCCGCGTTCATCGGCATGGCCTTCGATGACGATGGCATACTGCTTGTACTGGTTCAGCCACTGCGCCTGGCGCGAAAGCGTCGTCTGCGCATCGGCGCGGATCGAGGTCGAGTCCGTATCGAAGAAGATGCGGTCGCCGATGTTGACGGTAAAGTCCTTTGCCGAGCCGGGCGTTGCCGCGCCGGCGCCGTTGAGGCCAAGGTCGGCGGCATTGTTCGGTGTTTTCTTCGAGGCGCAACCGGCGATGGCGAGCATCGCCACCAGCGCGATCATGACCGGGTTTCTGGTAAGTGCTGCGATACGGCCCATGCCGCCTCTCCTTCGCATTTCGAGTGATTTCGTTGATCACCCAGTAACCACGTTTGGGTTAACCGGCATTCAAGAAACACGGTTAAAATTTGGTTTAGACTGCCCGTCCGCAGCCGTTTGGCAAAGCCACATTTCGCGCGGACCGTAGGCGTAAATGCGGCCAAAACGCGACCGTGACGTGAAAAGAGGCCCTGTTGGGCCTCTTTCAGCAGTGCCGCGCGGGATGCTGGAGCAAGGCATGCTCAAGCCCAGCTTTATTCCAGCAACGGCGACCAAGCCGGGTCCGAAGCAAAATTCGTCGTCGGGATCGACTGTTCGTTGCGGCCGGTGAGGTCGACGGAGACCAGCTTCGGTCCGCCGGCGGAATCGCGGAAGAACATCAGCACGCGGCCGTTCGGCGCCCAGGTCGGCCCTTCCTGCTGGAAACCGGACGACAGGATCCGCTCGCCCGAGCCATCGGTCTTCATGACGCCGATCTGGAACTCGCCGCCTGTCTGTTTGGTGAAGGCGATGAGATCGCCGCGCGGCGACCACACCGGCGTCGAATAGACGCCGTCGCCGAAGGAGATGCGGTTCTGGCCCGAGCCATCGGCGCCCATCACATAGATCTGGGCGCGCCCGCCACGATCGGAGGTGAACACCACCTGGCTGCCGTCGGGCGAATAGGACGGCGACGTGTCGATGGCGGTCGAATTGGTCAACCGCGTCGTCGAACGGCTCCGCAAGTCCATGGCGAAGATGTTGGAATTGCCGTCGTCGCGCAGCAGGCTCATGATCACCTTCTGGCCGTCGGGTGAAAAGCGCGGCGCAAAGGTCATGCCCGGAAAATTGCCGACCAGTTCGCGCTGGCCGGTCTCGATCTGCAGCAGGTAGACCCGCGGCTGACCGCTTTCATAGGACATGTAGGTGATTTCCTGGCGGTTCGGCGAGAAGCGCGGCGTCAGCACGATCGACTTGCCATCGGAGAGATAGCGGACGTTGGCGCCGTCCTGATCCATGATGGCGAGGCGCTTCTTGCGCGCGTTCTTGGCGCCGGATTCGTCGATGAAGACGACGCGGGTGTCGAAGTAACCCTTCTCGCCGGTCAGCCTCTCGTAGATCGCGTCGGCGATGATGTGGGCGACGCGCCTCGTATTGGCGTCGTTGGCAAAGAACTGCTCGCCGGACATCTGCTGGCCGGCAAAGGTGTCCCACAGCCGGTACTGGGCGCGAATGCGGCCGTCAGCCTCCTTGCCGACGCTGCCGGTGACCAGCGCCTGCGCATTGATCACTTTCCAGTCGTCGAAGCGCGGTGCTGCATCCGGATTGGAGATCTTCTCGATGAAGGCACTCTTGTCGATCGGCGCGAACAGTCCCGAGCGCTTCAGATCGGCGGTGACGATTTCGGAGATCTGGGCGCCAAGCGCGTCGCCGCCCTGGAAATCGGTGATGGCGATCGGCAGCGGTTCGACATTGCCCTTGTTGACGTTGAGCTCGACGAGCGCCAGGGCCGGCAACGTGCCGGCCGCGGTCATGCCCATCGCCATAGCTGCTATCATCAGGAGCGGCTTGAGGATTGATTTCATGTCTTCTCGCTTCTCGTACTGATTTTCGGATACTCGGGCCTACAGGCCCAGCATCTCCCTTGGATCGAAGGTGACGCGGACGTCGGCCCAGATGTCCTGCTTGCCCGCGGGGACCTGCAGGCCGGTGACATCGCATTTTTGCACGGCGCGAACGGCACTTTCGTCGAACTGGCGGTTTCCGCTCGACTTTTCGACATTCGGGCGGCCATCCAGCTTGCCGGAGGCGTCCAGGTTGAAGCGGACGACGACGACGAAGTTTTCCGAACCTTCAAGGCCAACCGGAAGGGTCCAGCAGCCGCCGAGTTGGCTTTCCAGGGCGCCCATTTCCGATTTCGACAGCTTCTGGCCCTGATCCTTGTCGCCGCCGAGCGAGGCCTGCTGGGTCGAGCGCTTGGCACCGCCGCCGGACGGCTTCTGCTTGTCGAGGAGAGCCGAGATTTCGTCGGCGTTGAACTGCTTGTCTTCGGACTTCGGCTTCGACGAGGCTTCCTTGACCGGCTTGTCGGCATCCTTGCGTTCCGGCGCTTTGGCGCTTTCGGCCTGCGCCGGCTGCGGCTTCGGCCGCGCTTCCGGCGCGGGCGCCGAGTTCGGCAGCTGCGTCTCTTCGGTCGGCGGATCCTTGGCTATGGCTTCGGCGACAGCGTCAGGCTTGACCTCGGGCGTCGGATCGATGGCCGCGGTCTTGTCCTGCGGCGGCGGGGTCGGCGCCGGCTTGGCCGGCGTCGGCTTGGGGTCCGCCTGCTTGACCGGCTCGGGCTTCACCTCTTCCTTGGGTGTCGGCGCAGGCGCCACTTCCGTTGCTGGAATGGGCTTCGGCTTTTCCTGCGGCTTGGGCACGTCCTCGGGCTTCGGCTTTTCGATCGGGGTCGGCGCCGGCGGCGGAGCCGATGTCATGTCCACCGGCTTCGGCTTGGCTTCCGGCGTTACCGGCTTGTCGGTGTCGACGCTGTTCTCGCCGACCTTCTGCGATACCGGCACGATATCCGGGCGCTGGGTCGGCACAGGGGCCGGCTTTTCATGCATCACGGCCTTCTTGTCGCCCTGCAACGTCTGCGCAATGGCTTCCATCGGCACGATGTCGACCGCGACCGACTCGACATCGGCGGACGGGAGTGCGGCCGGCGCCGACAGCGTGAACAGGCCGAAGGCCAGCACCGCCGTATGCAAGATCACCGATGTGGTGAGGCCGGTCTTCATCTCGCGTCTATTGATCCTGTTCCTGCAGTGAAACTAGGCCGATATTCTTGTAGCCAGCGGCCGAAATGCGGGCCATCACCTTCATCGCCGTGCCATAGTCGGTGGACTTGTCGCCACGGATGAAGATGCGCTCTTCATAGCCGGTCTTCGAGATCGCCTGCAGCTTGGCCACCAGTTCCTCGATCGGGATCTCGGTTTCCTGCAGATAGATCTGGCCGGCGGCGTTGATCGAGACGGTGATCGGCTGCGTGTCGGCGTTCATCGCCTTGGCCTGCGTGTCCGGCAGGTCGATCGGCACGCCGACCGTCAGCATCGGTGCCGCGACCATGAAGATGATCAGCAGCACCAGCATCACGTCGACCATCGGCGTGACGTTGATCTCAGACATCAGTGCATGGTGACGGCCGCGCCGCCTGTGGCCGCGCCCACCGCGTCCTCCCATGCCAACGGACATACCCATCAGTTACTCCTCAGGCCTTGGGGGCCACTTTTTCATCGATTTGGCGCGAGAGTATGGCGGAGAACTCGTCGGAAAACCCTTCCATGCGCACCGCTATCTTGCTCGCGTCGGACGACAGTTTGTTGTAGGCGATGACGGCGGGGATGGCGGCGAGCAGGCCGATGGCCGTCGCCAGCAGCGCTTCGGCAATGCCGGGCGCGACCACCGCGAGACTGGTGTTCTTGGAGCCGGCGATCGCCTGGAACGAGGTCATGATGCCTATGACCGTGCCGAACAGGCCGATGAAGGGCGCCGCCGAGCCGGTGGTGGCGAGGAACCCGAGGCGCCCCTCCAGCTTTTCCATCTCGCGAGTCAGCGCCAGGTCCATCGCCTTGTCGATGCGGGTCTGCAGGCCGAGCGGCGACTTGGCGCCCTTCTCGAAGCTTTTCTTCCACTCGCGCATCGCCGCCACGAAAATGGCGCCCATGCCGGTGGTCTTGCGGTCGGCGAGCGTACGGTAAAGTTCCTCCAGCGACTGCCCGGACCAGAACACCTGCTCGAACCGGTTGAGTGACAGCCGCATGCGGGCATAGGCAACCAACTTGTCGACGATGATTGCCCAGGTCCAGACCGAAGCGCAGAGCAAACCGATCATGACCAGCTTGACCACCCAGCTGGCCTGCATGAACAGCGCCCAAATCGACAATTGCGCGCCCGGTTCGGCGAGTGCGATATTTTCCATCGTTACGTCCTTAAGATTTTCCGGGCGAAGCTGGCGGCTGGCCCCTGGCATCCCTTGTGGTCGGTTCGCACGCAGCTACCGGAACAACCCCAAACCGTGCCTTTGGTGGCCTTTTCGGGGCAAATATTGGTGAAAGGAAGGCGCTTGATAACGCCAATCTTCACCAATCTCTTCATGAACCGTTATGGTTAAGGATGGGTTAGTCCATAAGGCGCGGCGCATTGCCGCGTCCCGCCATCGCAATGCCGTCGATTCGATGCCTGGACCAGGGTGTGCTGAGATTCAGGTCAGACCGAGCCGAAAACGGTGGTTTCCGAGAACCGGAGTGGAGCGTACTTGAAGTACGTGAGCACCGGAAGCGCAGGAAGCCGCCGTTTGCACCTGAATATCAGCGCACCCGTGGCATGAACGCCGCCATCCATTCCCTCGGAAAGCGCCTTGGCCTGCCATTCTCGCCGATGATAGCCGCCTCGACCTTGGCCTCAACCAGCACCTCGTCGCCGCGTTTGAGCTGCTGCGCCATAAAGATGCGCGCGCCGGAAATGTCCTCGGTGCGGGTCTCGATCGTCAGGATGTCGTCGATGCGGGCGGGGCCGCGAAAATTGATCTCCATGCGACGCACCACCCAGACGATCTTCTCGCCATGCTTGCCGTCGGCGAGCTCGGTGTGGTGCACGCCGGTCAGCCTGAGATAGTCGGAGCGGCCGCGTTCGAAGAATTCGAGATAGCGCGCATGGTAGACGACGCCGGAGAAATCGGTGTCGGCGTAATAGACGCGCGCCATCAGCCGGTGGCCGAACTCCGTCAACGCGCCGGAAAGCCCAGCCAGCAACGCCGCCGATTCACCATGATCGTCCATTGCGCTTCCTTTTTCAGTCCCGACCGGGCACGTGTTTTCCGCGCGACATAGCATCGGATGGCACTGTTGACGGCGATGATCAAGACCTTGATGGCAGCGCTGTTCGTGCTGGTGGCTCTGTCGCTGCCCGGCCAGGCGGCCACCTTCTCGATGAAGCGCGGCCTCAATCTCGACCAGTGGACGACGTGGCCAGGCGAGGACCAGTGGGGCGATGCCAAGGCGATCCTGCCCTATCCGGAATGGCGCAAATTCCTTGGGGATGAGGACCTCAAGGCGCTTAAGGAGGCAGGCTTCGATTTCCTGCGCATGCCGGTCGATCCGTCGCCTTTCCTGTCCGGCCAGACCGCGGCCTTGCGCGACGACCTCTATGCCAGCGTGCTGGACTCTGTGCGCATGATCAACCGCGCCGGGCTGAAGGTGATCGTCGACATGCACCTGATCCCGGCCGGCGGCAGCCGCAAGATCGGCATGAGCCAAGTGATGGACGACCCGCGGACCTTCGACGCCTATGTCGACATGGTGCGCGAGATGGCCCGCACGCTGGCCGGCGAAGATCCCGAAAAAGTCGCCTTCGAGCCGATGAACGAGCCGATCGTCGACTGCGACAGTGACGGTACCAGCCTCTGGCCGGAGCGCCAGCGTAAGCTGTTCGCGGCGGCGCGCTCCTCGGCGACGAAACTGACCCTGGTGCTGACCGGCGCCTGTTATTCGGCCGCGACTTCACTCGAGAAGATCGATCCCAAGACGATCCCTGACGACAATGTCATCTGGACCTTCCACTCCTACGATCCGTTCCTGCTCACCCATCAGGGCGCGACCTGGGCCGGCGACTTCATCCCCTATGTGACCGGCCTGCCCTATCCGCTGACCGCGGTGCCACAGGCACAGTTTGTCGTGACGCTCGACACCATCCGCGCCAGGATCAAGGCCGAGGCCCCATGGGCACGGCAGGGCGGCCTGCTTGCCTATCTCGACGAACAGGTCGCCGGTATGGACAGCCCCGACAAGCTGCTGGGCCTCATGGATGCGCCATTCAGACAAGTCGAGGCGTGGGCGAAGGCCAACGGCATCAAGCCGCAGAACGTCACGCTGGGCGAATTCGGCATGATCCGCCAGGAATATGGCAACGCCTATGTGATGCCGGCCGCGTACCGCGCCGCCTATGTCAGGGACATGATCGCACGAGCCGAAGCGCACGGCTTCTCATGGTCGGTGTGGAGCTATGGCGGCGCCTTCGGCATCGTCGATGCCTTCAACGGCGACAGAGCCGAGCCCGAGGTGATGGATGTGATCCGCGCCCTGCATTGACCGCTCAGCCAAGGTCGATCGACAGGATTTCAGGGCGCATCCCGAAACGCACCGGCACAATGCTGAAGCCAAGCCCGCCCGAGACGATCAGATTGCGGTCGTTCTCGACGACATGGCCATAGGCATAGCGATTGCCGAACCGCGACGGCACGACCGGCGAGTAGCCGAACAGCCGTACCTGTCCGCCATGGGTGTGGCCCGACAGGGTCAGCGACACCCGCGACGGTACGGTGGGAAAAATATCGGGCTCATGCGCGAGCAGGATGACCGGCGCGGCATCGCTGACCTTGGCCAGCGTGCCGTCGAGATCGTCAAGCCCCTTGAAGCCGGCGCGAGCCCTAGTCGGCAGCAGGGCCAGCTGATCGGCGAGCCCGGCGATCCAGACGCCATGCCCGTCCTTCTCCAGGCGCACGACATCGTTCTCCAGGACCGGGATGCCGACTTTCTCCAAGGCTTTACGCGCTATGGTTGGGCCGGCACCGGCCCGCTGCGCGAAGCCATCGCTCCACCAGTCGTGGTTGCCAAGGATCGACAGCACGCCGAGCGGTGCCTTGAGGCCCGACAGCGCCGATGCCCATTGTGACGGCGTCACCGGCCCGGTCACCAAGGGCATCCCGGCGATGTAGTCGCCAAGCAGGACGATCACGTCCGCTTGCTGCGCATCCGCGTCTTCGACAAGCGAAGCGATTCGCTCCGGTGTCATCCACGGCCGGCAGGCATGGATGTCGGCGAGCGCGACGATGCGCAGTTTCAATCCCGCAGGCCAATGCGGCGGCGTCAGTGCGTAGCGCTTCACATGCGTCAGCAGCATCGGTTCGATGCCGACCGCATAGGCGCCGAGCGCGGCGACCGACAGAAACGACCCGCCGACGAAGCGCAGGAACCCGCGTCTGGTTATCATGCTCGGCTCCGGGACAAAATCGCGGCGACAGTCGCCAAGGCCGCGTTAAAGTCCACGATTGCGCCGGCAAACCGGCGAAGCTGAGGAGATTTTGCGCAAGGACGGTCACGGATCCTTGATCGCCGATCCCAGTCCAATCGCCCGAGCCGCTACTCTTCCTGGAACAGGTTGATCTGCTGCTGCGCCAGATCCTTCGGCGCATCGAGGCCGAGGTGCCGCCAGGCATTGGCCGTCAACATCCGGCCGCGCGGCGTGCGCTGGATGAAACCCTGCTGGATCAGATAGGGCTCGATGATGTCCTCGATGGCGTCGCGCGGCTCGGACAGGCCGGCTGCGATCGTCTCGATGCCGACCGGGCCACCGCCGAAATTGCGGGCGATCATCGACAGATACCGGCGGTCGAGGGCGTCGAGGCCGAGCGCGTCGACCTCCAGCCGGGTGAGCGCCTCATCGGCAATCTGGCGATCGACATGGCCATCGCCGGCGACCGAGGCGAAATCGCGCACCCGGCGCAACAGCCGTCCGGCGATGCGGGGCGTGCCGCGCGCGCGCCGCGCGATCTCCAGCGCGCCATCGTCGCCGAGCGGCATTTGCAGGATGCGCGCGCCGCGCCGCACGATTTGCTCCAGTTCCTCGACCGAATAAAAATTCAGTCGCACCGGAATGCCGAAACGGTCGCGCAGCGGGTTGGTCAGCAGGCCAAGCCGCGTGGTGGCGGCGACCAGCGTAAAGCGAGCAAGGTCGATCTTGACCGAGCGCGCCGCCGGTCCCTCGCCGATGATCAGGTCGAGCTGGAAATCCTCCATTGCCGGATAGAGGATTTCCTCCACCGCCGGGCTCAGCCGGTGGATCTCGTCGATGAACAGCACGTCGCCATCTTCGAGATTGGTGAGCAGGGCCGCGAGATCGCCGGCCTTGGCGATGACCGGGCCGGAGGTCGAGCGGAAATTGACGCCGAGCTCGCGCGCCATGATCTGCGCCAGCGTCGTCTTGCCGAGACCCGGCGGCCCGACGAACAGCACATGGTCGAGCGCTTCGTTGCGGCCGTTGGCAGCCTCGATGAACACTTTGAGATTGGCCCGCACCGCCGCCTGGCCGACGAAATCGTCAAGCGTCTGCGGCCGCAAGGTCTGCTCGGCATCCTCGCCGCGTTTTTCGGGCGTAATGAGACGGGGTGACAGGCTCATGGCACCTTCCTTGCACGCGGCAAGGACCTGAACAAGCGACGCCTCACCGCGCCAGTTCCTTCAGGCCGAAACGGATCAGCTTCGGTGCATCGGCATCCTCGCCCGCTGTCTTGAGCGCCGCCGCCACCGCATTGGCGGCTGTGTCGCGCGAATAGCCGAGATTGACCAGCGCTGAGACGGCGTCGGTGATCGGCGCCGGAGCAACGCCTTCGCCGAGTTCCTGCTTCAAGCCGATGGTGCCCGAGGCGGTGCCCGCATAGGCCGGCGCCTTGTTCTTCAACTCGGTGACGATGCGCTCGGCCACCTTCTTGCCGACGCCAGGCGCACGAGAGACCATGGCGATGTCGCGCAGCGCAATGGCGTTGGCGAGATCGGCCGGCGCCAATGTCGACAGGATGGCCAGCGCCACCTTGGCGCCGACGCCTGGCACATTGTTCATCAGCAGCCGGAACCATTCGCGCTCCAGTTGCGACTGGAAGCCGTAGAGCCGCAGCATGTCCTCGCGCACATAGGTCTCGATGAACAGCACCACCGCTTCGCCCGGCGCCGGCAGCGCGGCCAGTGTGCGCGCTGAGCAATAGGCGACATAGCCGACCCCATGGATATCGACGAGGCAATGATCCTCGTCGATCTCGTCGAGCGTGCCCTTGAGTTTGCCGATCATGCCAGATCTTTCATGGAAGATGGGCCCTCATGGGTGCGTTTCAGGAGAGATTATGTCGAGATCCGGGAAATAACTGCGGTAGCGAGCAGCGTCGCGGGTCAGCAGACGATGTCCGGCAACGGTCGCATGGGCTCCGATGAAAAAGTCTGGCAACGTCCGCTCGCGAACCCCACCAGCACGGCGATAGCGGGAATGCGTAACGCCTGCAAGGAATGCCGCGTCCCAAGGCAGAAACTCACGATCCATCTCGAGCATGTCGACTGCTTTTCGAAGCGCCGTCTCTGTCGCTATCAGCGGCGCGAGCTCGGACCAGATGATCGTATTGATCAGCAAGGCTCCATCGCGGCGACAGGAAACAATCGCCGATGCCGACCATTTTGTCAGCGGTCCGGCCGGTCCCCAGACGTCGATCAGGACATTTGTGTCAATCAACGTCGAGATCTTCACGCGGCCCCCTCAGCCAGTCCATGTACTCGTCCGTCGTCATGCCTCCCAGATCTAGGGTCCCCTCCATCCGGTCAAGCACATCACTGAACCTGCGGGATGCCTCTTCCTCGGACAGGTTTTCGTTGACGGCGACAAGACGAGCGCCCTCGTCGGTGGCCACGAACTCCACCTCGGAGCCCGGGCCGATTCCCAGATGGTCTCTTATCTGTTTGGGGATTGTGACTTGCCCCTTGGTGGTCACGCGCATGGTAATACCTCTGAAGTATTACTTATCGCAGGCACGGGAACAAGTCAAGAACATTGCTACCCGGCGAGCGCCATCCGATAGGCGACGCTTTGCCGGTGATGCGCATGGCAGATGGCGATGGCGAGAGCGTCGGCGGCATGTTCGGTATCGAAGGTGGCCTTTGGCAAAAGCACCTTCACCATCATGTGGATCTGTTTCTTGTCGCCATGGCCGACACCGATCACCGCCTTCTTGACGGCGTTGGGCGCATATTCGGCGACGACGAGACCGGCGCGCGCCGGCACCAGCATGGCGATGCCGCGCGCCTGGCCGAGCTTCAGCGTCGCCACCGCGTCCTTGTTGACGAAGGTCTGTTCGACCGCTGCCTCGTGCGGCATGGCGGTGTGCAGGATTTCGGCGAGCCCGTCATGCAATTGGCAGAGCCGCGTCGCCAGTGCCGCCTTGTCGTCGGAACGCACGGTGCCTGAGGCAACGAAGCGCAGCGAATTGCCGAGGCTCTCGACGATGCCCCAACCGGTGCGCCTGAGCCCCGGATCGATACCTATGATGCGAATCGCTTCCCCCATGCTGCCAGTCTACCTCCGACGGACAGCGATGCCAGCGAAATGTGAACAAACCGGAAACAAATGGCCGCCCAGGTTTAGCCGCGAGCGAAAGCCGTGTTCAGCAGGCTGATCTGGTCGGAAACCGGATTGGGGCGGCGGGCCGCCGGTTGCATGTCGACCACGGCGTCGGAGCCGTAGATCTCCTCGTCCATGCGGCGCACCAGCGCCTGCAGGCGCAGCGAGCGCGTGACGAGGTCGAGGAAATCCTCGGGCAGTTCGGCCCAGCCCGCGGCTTCGTCATGGGCGGAAGCGGTGTCAAGGCGCACCTTGGACTTCTCAGACGCAACCTGGTCGCGGGTCATCTCACCGGAATTCGCGGCGCGCTGCAAGAGCAGCCACGAGGCAACCTGCATCAGCCTTGTGGTCAGCCGCATCGATTCGGCCGCATAGAGCGTGGCCCCCAGCCTGGACAATTTCTTTGCCTCGGCCCGGCCCTTGCCGTCGAGATACTCCGCAGCCTGTTCGACAAGGCCCATACCTTCCTGGTAAAGCGGCTTGAAGGATTGCGTGAAAACCCGGCGCTCCGCCAGCTTGACGGTTTTCGCACTGCCCGTCGAAGGCTCGTTCATTGCTACGCCCCTGCACCTACAGCCGGCTGATTCGGCTCACTGCCGATACACCCGGCAGCCTATATGACTGAAGCTTCAAAATGCGCTTCGTCACCCGCGATGGCAAGCACATGTTTAACAGAAGGTTAACGGCGAGCCGACATCGGACGCCCCCGGAATCCAGACAAAAAAAGAGCCGCGGATAAGGCGGCTCTCAGGAGTTTAACAGGGAGGCGTCAAACAAAGTGGCTCCAACCACTCGGTAAGAATCCAGATCACTGGATGGACATAGTAAACACCTGTAAAGCTTAATGAAGCCTTAACGGCGCGCGTGTTTTTTGATCCAACGCCGCTGTCCTGTGCCGTAACAGCACAGCCCGAACCTCACCTCCAGAGTCCGTTTCGAAATTCGCTCTGGCGAGTCACAGGCGGTGGTTTCGAGAACCGGAGCGGAGCGGACATTTGGTCCGTGAGCACCGGAGGCGCAGAAAACCCCATCAGATGGCCGCCAGAGTAGAGTTTCCGGACAGGCTCTCGGCTCAGGCTTTCTTCCAGACAGCCGGCAAGGCGATGAAGGCAAACAGCAGCATGGCCGCGTAGAAGCCTATCGAAGAAATCCCGACCAGCGGTTCGATCGCGGCATTGCCGGCAAGCAGGAAATAGAGACCGATTAACAGGCCGATGCCGCTGATTGCCGTCAGCCAGAAATGGATGGTGGCGAGCATCTTTTGTCCGACTGCCGGAAACAGATGGTAGAAGAAGGCGAAGACCGCCGACATCAGCCATCCGGCCACCATCGTGTGGGCGTGGGTCGGCATCTGGCTATGGTCCTGGCTGATCGCCATGTGCAGGCCGAGCGCCATTCCGCACAGCGAATAGATGATCGCCAGCGTGAAGAAATTCCGTGCTACCCCTTGCATAATGTCCCCTCGAATGCCTCTTCCCGTGTGCGGGAATGGGTTGATTGTCAGGCGAATCTTGTCGCCACCGGGCTCCCGGCATTGGCGCACTAGCATCGGCACTGTTTCCAGACGATGTCGCGCCAACCCCTCCCGACACTTTTCCCAATAGCAGAAACCCAGGAAGCGCATTCGCCATCTCAGTGGCTTCGTGTGCTGGCTGCAAACTGAAACAGAACCGGCTTTTCGCGACATCGTTCCGAAACGGGCGCGGCGCTAAACGCTCGCTCCTCTGACGGCCGGCGCAAATCGCCCCTGCCGCATCCCTCCAGAACACTCCAGGAGCAACCATGGACTGGTACTCGATCGTAAAATTCCTCCATGTCGTCACGGCCATTCTATGGGTCGGAGGCGGCTTCGTGTTGTTCCTCCTCGGCGTGCTTGCCGAGCGCGCCGGCAACATTGAGGACAAGTTGCAGGCGATGCGCGCCAGCGGGCAGTTGGGTAGCCGCTTCTTCGCGCCGATGTCGATGCTGACCCTGATCTTCGGCCTCATCATGTGCAGTTTCTGGGTTGGCTTCTCGGATCTATGGATCATCATCGGTCTGGTCGGCTACGCGACGACCTTTTCGATCGGCATGTTCATCTTCAAGCCAACGGGCGAGCGCATGGGAGCGATGATCGCCAAGGATGGTATCACGCCTGCTGTTCTGGCCATTGGCCAGCGCATGATGAGCGCCGCACGCTTCGACTACGCAGTGATGTTGGTAGTCATCGCCGACATGGTGCTCAAGCCGACTGTGCATGACATCGGCATTCTTGCTGGCATGGTGCTGGTCGTCGTGGTCGGCGCCACACTGGCCCTTGGCGTCGACCGTCGCCTCGTGCCGAGCGCCGCCTGACACCGCCGTGATCATGCGGGCGGCTGCACGGCCGCCCCCTCTACATGAGGCCGGCGACGCCGTCCCACAACAGCTTCAGCGCCACCACCGCCACGGTTGCGTAGGTGAAGGGATAGAAGGTTTCCGGGCGCATCCGCCGCACCAGCCAGGCGCCGGCGACGGTCGAGAGCGGCGCCAGCGGCATCAGCACCGCCGACGCCGTCAGATTGGCGGTGTCGAACTGGCCGAGCGCGAAATAGGGAATGAGCTTCAGCGCATTGGTTGCGGCAAAAAAGATCGCCGCTGTGCCCGACAGAATTTTGGGATCGAGCCGGATCGGCAAGGCATAGACCTGGAACGGCGGCCCGCCGACATGGGCGACGAAGCTGGTGAAGCCGGCGACCGTTCCCCAGATGGCGGCAGCCACGCGGTTGGGCGCGGCCGCGTGGTCGGCGCCATGACGAAACTGCAGATAGAGCCAGCGCAGGACGAAGATGATGGCGACGGCGCCGACGATCAGCCGTACCGCCTCCTCGGTGACCAGTGCTGCCGTCAGCCAGCCGAGTCCGATGCCGACGACCGCGCCCGGCATCATGTCGACCAGCATCTTGCGGTCGTAGACACCCCACCATGTCCACACCGACACGATGTCCATCAGGCACAGGATCGGCAGGAGGATCGCCGCCGCCTGCACCGGCGGCATGGTGAGCGCCATCAAGGGCACGCCGACGAAACCAACGGCGCCGCCGAAGCCGCCCTTGGACAGGCCGACCAGAATGACCGCCGGAATGGCGGCCGCGTAGAACCACGGTTCGAGAAGCAGGCCTGACATGGGGAGGGGCTGGGCTGGAGGGAAAGCGTATCGACGCCTGAATAGCCCAGATTCCCCAGCGGAGCGACAGCAAATATACCCCACCGGCCGCCGGCGTTTCACCCGGCGTCGATCAGGAAGCCTGCAAGATCTTTGCCTTGTCACGCGGGGCGGTTGCGTCGAGAGGTGGCGGCCGCCGCCGGATCGGCTGCGCCTTGATGATGGCGGTGCTCGTCTCAGCCTTGTCGGCGATGCGGTCGAGAATGCCGTCGAGATCGCCGATCGAGCGCACGAACAGCCGGGCGACGAAGCAGTCATCGCCCGTCACTTTGTCGCATTCGCCAAATTCGGGGATCTCCTCGATCAGCTTCTGGACGATGTGCAGCTTGCCCGGCAAAGGCCGGATGCGCACGATGGCCTGCAACGTATAGCCTAGCGCCAGCGGATCGATCTCGACGGTGAACGCCCGGATGACGCCGCGTTCCTCGAGCCGTCGAAGCCTTTCCGAGACGCTCGGCGATGACAGCCCAACTTGGGCAGCCAATTCCTTCAGCGAGGTGCGCGCGTCCTTGACCAGGATTTCGAGGAGGCGTCGGTCGAGATCGTCAAGCATTTTACATTTCCCGCAAATTTGGAGGCGAGGCCTAATATAATTAGGTCAATCGTCTATACTACCTTCCTCATCGGATGGAAAGCTTCGTTGCCGCATGAGATTATACCGGCTCAACGGGTTCGGAGGTTTGTCGTGAACGATACAGTGCGCGGTACGGTCGAAATGTCCGCCGCAATGGCGATCCTGGGGACGATCGGATGGTTCGTCGTCATGTCCGGCCAGCCGATCATGGACGTGGTGTTCTGGCGTTGCGCGTTCGGCGCGCTGACGCTGCTTGTCATCTGCGCCGGGCCGGGGTTGCTGCGCAACAGCTTGTCGCTGCGCATCATCGGCTTCGCCGCGCTCGGCGGCGTCGCCATCGTCGTCAACTGGCTGCTGCTCTTTAGTGCTTTCTCCCGCGCGTCGATCTCGATCGCCACCGCGGTCTACAACACGCAGCCCTTCATGCTGGTCGGCTTCGGCGCGCTGTTCTTCGCCGAGCGGCTAACCCTGACCAAGCTGACCTGGCTGGCCATCGCCTTCGCCGGCATGGTACTGATCGTGCAGGCCGCCCCCGATGCCGGCGATGTCGGCACCGATTACTTTACCGGCATCGTCATGGCGTTGGGCGCGGCTTTCTTCTGGGCCGTCGCCGCCATCGTCACCAAGAAGCTCAAGGGCACGCCGCCGCACCTGATCGCGCTGATCCAGGTCTGCGTCGGCGTCGTCATGTTGGCGCCCTTCGCAAATCTTTCCCAGCTTCCCGCCGATGCGTGGAGCTGGGC
>NZ_NNRI01000018.1 GCF_002270415.1 Mesorhizobium sophorae
GCTACGCGCCTTGACCGTGACTTCGGTCGGAAGCGGTTCGGAGACGACGGCTATGCCCGCGAGGAGCTGGTCGCCTTATCCTGACTCCTGTAATCCTGTCTCAGAATCAGGCATTGAGGGGCCCCACCGACTGTTCCGGTGAGGCTCTTCAGACGTCCGGGTCAAGCGTTCCCGCAGCGTAGCGAGGACAACGCTTGACGCGGCGGCGGCACGACAAGCTGTTCATGGGGTGCAGGCGAAGTCCTGCACCCCTGCCACGCGGCGAGCGGGAGAGCGCGAGGGGAACCCCTCGCATTCAAGACAATAACTTGCGCCGTAGGCGCTCCGCTTAGGTCACGTGCGTGCAGTTGTATTTTACCGATCTTGGCGCTCTGTCGCGCCCGCTTTCTGTTGACGGCTCCCCCGTGAACATCATGACCGGCGCGCTCGACATCGCCGAGCGCGCCGGTCTGATCGACGGCATGCCCTTCATCCTGATGGATGACGGCAGCTACGATCCCAACCTCAATCGGTTCTTTCGCGCCTGTCCGGGCGTGGGCGCGCGGTCGCCGAACACGTGGCGCTCCTATGCCCGGGATATTCTCGTCTGGGCGCGCTTTCTCGGCGAGCGGCGCGGCGGCAAGACGGTCTGGCAGGCGGACCGTCATGACGTGCTTGCCTTTCACCGGGCGCGGCGCCTGTCGGACGCCGCGTTCCGCATTTCGGCGGCAAGCTGGAATCGGAGCGTTGCAGCGCTTGATAAGCTCTACCGCTGGGCCGTCGAAGAAGCGATCACCACGGCATCACCCTTCAGCTATGGCGTCGCTCTTCGCAGGGCGGCGGGCACGCGCGCCGTGCTGGCCGTCCAGACGAACCGGGCGCGCGAGCGCGCAGCGCGGCGGCACGATATGCGCTACATCGACCTCGGCCGCTATCTCCTGTTCCGCGACGTGGGGCTGCGCGGACGCTTGCCCGACGGCTCGGAGGACCCGACATGGCGCGGCCGCAATGGTGAGCGGAACGCGCTGTTCGCCGAGCTTCTGGTAACCACCGGTCTGCGGCTGACGGAGGCGGGCAGCCTGCTTCTGACCGAGCTGCCGCGCTCGACCGAGCCCGGATCGCGCTCCGTTCCATTCGATCTTCCCGGTCCGATCGCCAAGGGCGGACGACCGCGGCGCATTCGCATTCCCCGCCGCGTGCTGACCTTGATCGGCGACTATGTCGATCTCGAGCGCACCATCACGTCCGCGCGCTCAGAGCTTTCGATGCCCGATCCGCTGTGGTTGACTCCGGATGCCGGGAAGGCTGTCGACGCGGCGGGCAAGCGCGTCCGGCTCGACCGGCTCACGCCGGGCGAGCGCCGGCGTGTGCTGATCGGCGCACTTGGCAAGGCGCAGCACGCCTTGCTCTGGCTCACCGAAGGCGGCCAGCCTGTGCCATCGGCCACCTGGGAAGCCGCCTTCCGCCGGGCCTGCGCCCGCTGCCGCCGCTTCGGTATTGATCTCGACGTGACGCCGCACACCCTGCGGCACACCTTCGCTGTCAGCATGCTTTCCATGTTGATCCGCGAGCAGATCGGCGCGGTGTTCGATCCACAGGATCGGCATGGTGCGGCCTATCGACGGATTCTCGGCGATCCGTTGCAGAAGCTCCAGCACCTCCTGGGGCACGCTAGTGTGACGAGCACCTACATTTATCTCGACAGCCTTGCCGAAGCGCAGGAGCTGGTCGATGCGGCGGCCGATCGTTGGGCTGAAGAGACGACCGGTGATGTGGAATGACCACGGTAGCTGCGGCGGTGCGGCGGCCGGGCCGCCGTGCCCTCTTTCCCGAGGCGTTGCCCGATCCGGAAGGCGAAGCCGGTGCTGCGATCGCGTCGCTCCGCTTCACCGTCACACTGGCGGATCGCAGCGTCACGATCGACCTGATGACGCTGAGCGGTCGAACCGCATTGGCCCGGACTTTTGCAGGCGCGCTCTGGCGCGCCTGCCAGGTCGGGGGTCCAGCGGGCTCGATCTCGACAGCCTCCGCCTATGCCAATGCGCTCAAGACGTTCTGGCGCTATCTCGATTCCACCAGACCGCGCGTCGCCAGTCTCTCCGACGTCAACGCCGCTTGCATCGACGGCTTCGATGCCTGGATGGAGGAGAGCGGTCTCCATCCCAATCACCGGCTGCAGCGGATGAGCAAGGTGCTCAACCTCCTCCGGCTCGCCGAGGCGGCGGAGCCCGGCCGCCTGCCGCCCGATGCCTCGCGGCGGCTGATGTACACGAGCGACCGGCCCGGCGTGCGCGCCCGTCCACGCGATGCCTATGGCGACTACATCGCTACGGCGTTGCGGACCGCTGCGCGCACCGATCTCGCCGCCATCATTCGTCGCTTCGCCGAGGCCGATCGCATTCCGACGGTCGACGTTGTTGATCGGAACGAGGCTCTGGCAACGGCTCACGAAGCGGCCATGGCGTTGATCGATGCGGAAGGCGTCATCGGGCACCGGCATCCTCTCTTCACGCGGCTCTACACGCTGCGCCGCGAGAGCGGCCTGCCGAACGACCGCCTCATCCACGATCTGCATGGCCGCCGGCATCTCATCGCCGCCGATCTCGTGCCGCTCATCGTGCTTATCTCGCTCGACACGGGTCTCGAGATCGAAGCGATCAAGGAGTTACGCGCGGACTGCCTGAAGAACCCGGCAGGCGGCTATGTCGAGATCGAGTATTGCAAGCGGCGTGCGCGCGGCGCCGAGTGGAAGCGGCTACGCGTGCGCGACGGCGGTTCCTCGACGCCGGGCGGCCTGCTGCGCAAGGTGCTGCAATGGACGGAGCCGGCAAGAAGCCGGCTCGTCACCGACACGCTCTGGGTCCATTGCGCCTGGGGCCGACTGACCCCGCGCGTGTTGAGCATGAAGGAGACTGCGGCTTCATGGGTCAGGCGACATGGCATCGCCGATGAACAGGGTCAGCCGCTTCGTCTCAATCTGACGCGCCTGCGCAAGACCCACAAGGCGGCATGGTATCGGCGCACGGGCGGCCAACTCGACCGCTTCGCCGTCGGCCACACCGTCGCGGTCGCGGCGAACCACTACGCCGATATCCCCGCGCTCCGCCACCTGCACGAGGCGACCGTTGCCGACGCCATGAGCGATGCGCTCGACGCCGCCATGCGCCCCTGCGTCCTATCGTCGGAAGAGGAGGCGGCCGTTCGGGCCGATCCCGACCAGGCGACCGGCCTTCCGATTGCAGGCGCCGCCGCGGTAAACGCGCTGCTCGGCAGCGAGCAGGACGTCTGGCTCGCCAGTTGCTCGGGCTTCTACGCGAGCCCGTTCGGCGCGCAAGGGGAGGCCTGTCCGTCCCCTTTCTGGGGCTGCCTTGAATGCAGCAATGCGGTGATCACCTCCCGCAAGCTACCAGCGCTTCTGGCCTTCCTTGGCTTCATCCGGGCGCAGCGACAGGTGCTGAGTGAAGCCGACTGGATCACCAAGTTCGCCAAGGTTCACGGGCGCATTGCTGATCAGATTCTTCCCCGCTTTGCAGACGTCGAGATCGAGGAGGCGCGCCGGATTGCAACTTCGGATCCGACGCTCATCTACCTGCCACCCGAAGCGCGGGCGCCGTAATGCCGGGCTCTGCCAAGCATTCGCCGCGGCCGTCGCTGCCTTCGGCCATGTACCGGGATGACGAGCCGGTGCTCAGCGGCATTCCGATCAGGGACGATGCCGACCGCGCGCAGCTTCCCCGCTTCGGTGACGATCACTGGGATTTGAGCGCCGCCATTTTCCGGGTCAACGCCCGCTACAGCAATTACCGGCTCAACTTCGCAGGGATCGCCGATCCGGCCACGCGGCGGTTGGCGAAGGAATACGTGATCGCCCGCCTGCGCATCCATGTGCCGGGATATCGCGCACCTTGTGGGGCGACCTCGGCGATCCGGCTCCTGCGCTACGTCCAGCACTTTGCTGCGTTCCTGTGCACGCAGCTCGGCGTAGTCGACCTCGGCCGGATCGATCAGGCTTTGCTCGACGCCTATCTGGCGCATGCCCGCGATGGCGGCCGGAGAACGCCTCACGAGACAGTCAAGTATGTCGAGGTGCCGATCGACATGCATCACCTGTCGCCGTGGCTGACCGGCGGCGGCATCGGCCTTCTGCCGTGGCGCGGGCGCGCCGCGCACCGCGTTGCCGGCCGGCCGCCGGCGCCGGCCGAGAACGCCACGCCGCGCATTCCCGAGCCGATCATCGGGGCCATGCTCCGCTGGGCGCTCAAGTATGTCGAGGTCTATGCATCCAATATCCTTGCCGCGCGGGCGGAACTGGACGCTCTCGAAGCTCGTGGCGCCCGGCTGATGGCGCGGGATGCGCGCACAGGACGGGCCGTCGCCAAGACCTATCGCGCCCGCGTGGCGAAGTGGCTCGACGCGCGCCGAGCCGCCGGCCGAGGCGTGCCGATCTGGGAGCGCGCGCCCAACGCCGCGCGGCGGATCAATCCGCTGACCGGCGAAGAGCTGCCGCCCTACAACCTCTATCTAATGCGCTTGCACGCCGGCGCGCCGGAGAGCGGACGCGTCAGCCAGTCCGAGCCGACCGCGCGGCTGATCGAGGAGATGGTCGCCGAACTTGGGACCGAGGTCGGTGGTCTCGATACGCCGATCTCGGTCGATCCGGACACGCGCCTGCCATGGCGCGAGCGCTTCGATAGCCTCAGTCTCGCCCGCGAGGAGCGGATGCTGCAGGGCGCCTGCTATCTCGTCTGCGCCTATCTCACGGGCATGCGCGACAGCGAGGTTCAGGCCATGCAGCCGGGCTGCGTGTCGCTGGTGCGAAGCGCCGACGGCCTGGTCGAACGCTATCGGGTGCGCAGCACCGTCTACAAGCGCCATGGTCCGCGCGGCGTAACGGCCGACTGGATCACGATCGAGCCGGTAGCCCGCGCCGTGGAAGTCATGGAAGTGCTCTCGGCACGCAACCGCAAGGAGAAGGGGCTCTCGTCCCTGTGGGTGACCCTGAAGGACTGGCCCTGGAGCGCCGATCATCTCGGCATAGGTGCGGCGCCGACGCTCAATCTTTTCCGCGACGGTGTCGATGCGCATGCGCAAGACGGGCCGGCCATCCCGCGCATTGGTGACGAGCCCTGGAAGTTCACGACGCGGCAATTGCGCCGCACGGTCGCCTGGTACATCGCCAACCGGCCGTTCGGTACGGTCGCCGGCAAGATCCAGTACAAGCACGCCTCCGTCGCCATGTTCGAGGGCTATGCCGGATCGAGCCAGGCCGATTTCCGGCTCGCTGTCGAGCGCGAGCGCGCGCTCGGCCAGCTCGACGATATCGTCGCCCATTACGAGGCGTTCCTTCGCCAGGAAGGTCCGGCCGGACCGGGTGCGGCCCGATTGCGACGGGAGTTCGTCCGCGTTGAGGGCGAACTAGGCGATCTCCCCGGCCGGATGATGGACCGCAAGCGGCTGCGCACCATGCTTGCCCATCTCGGGCGGACGCTGCATGTCGGCTTCCTCAACGACTGTCTCTTCGAAGCGGCGACCGCGCTTTGCCTCACCGGCGTGTCGGACTCCGAACGAACGGCGCCGGCCTTGTCGCGATGCAGCCCGGACCGCTGTCCCAACGCCTGTCTGACCGTCCGGCACCTCGGGCCTTGGCAGACTTCGATCGCCGAGGGCGAAGCGCTCCTTTCCGACCGGCGCCTGTCGCAGCTGCAGCGCACGGCAATCCTTAAGGACAATGAGCGGAAGCGCCGACTGGTAGCACCCCTCCTGGAGGGTGACGCATGACAGCGCTCGGGCCGAAGAGCGAAGCCGCGTTGAGGGCGGCCATGGCGCGGCTTCTCGACGGCCGCCCCGAGCGCACCGACGGGGCGCTGACCATCGCCAATCTGGCACGCGAGGCCGGCATCAGCCGGGCGACGGCGAACCGGGCCGGTGATCTTCTCATCGAGTTCCGGACCGCCGAGGTCCGCCAGCGACGATCGTCGCCCAGCGCCCTCAAGGAACGCGTCCGCGCTCTCGAAGCGGAGCTGCGCGCCGTGCGCGGTGCCGAGATGGCCGAGCTGCGGGCGCTCGCCCGCACGCTCGCGCAGCATATCCAGGTGCTGACATTGCAGGTCGCCGAGCGCGATGCCGTGATCGACGGTCTGCAGGACGAGCTGGCACGATCCGTTGACGCCAGAGTCGTGCCGCTGCGGCGTCCGCCTCGTGGTGGCGGCTGAGAGCCGCGCGTCATCCTCATCGATCCGGTCTCGGCGCGCCGGTCATGGCCGCCTCCTCAAGCTCGCCCGTCGAGGCAGGGCTCGGGTTGTGGCAGACGCTGCCGGCCCGTCAACCCTGTTCCGCACCAGCACCGAGAACAGGGTGTGACGGGCCGGCTTCCCGCGTCTGCCTCTGCCGCCTCGCCCTCGACGGAGAGGGCGAGCTTGAGGAGGCAGCCATGACCACGAATCGCACACATGAGACCCGGACCGACATCTACGAGCGCGTCACCAGCCAGATCATCGCCGCCATCGAGGCCGGCGCCGACGACTATCGGATGCCCTGGCACCATGACGGATCGGCCATCACCACGCCCGTCAACGTCGCCTCGCAGAAGGCCTATCGCGGCGTCAACGTCATCGCACTCTGGGCCGCGGCTCACGGGGTCGGCTATCCCGCCGGCATCTGGGGCACCTATCGCCAGTGGCAGGCACTCGGCGCCCAGGTCCGCAAGGGCGAGCGCGGCCATCTGGTCGTGTTCTGGAAGATTGCCGATCGCCACGGCGAGGCCGACGCCGAGGACGGCGACGAAGATCGCGACGAGCCTGCCCGGCGCATGTTCGCCCGCGGCTACACGGTTTTCAATTGCGCCCAGGTCGATGGCTACACGCCGCCCGAGATGCCGGTGCTGCCCGAGGCAGAGCGTATCGAGCAGGCCGAGCGGTTCTGTGCGGCGCTTGGCATCGACATCCGGCACGGCGGCTCACGAGCGTACTACAGACCGTCCACGGATCACGTGCAGATGCCCGAGTTTGCCTGCTTCCGCGATGCCGTCGCCTACTACGCCGTGCTGCTCCATGAATGCGGGCATGCCTCCGGCGTCAGCCATCGCCTCGACCGCGATCTCTCCGGACGTTTCGGCTCGGCGGCCTACGCCATGGAGGAATGCACGGTCGAACTCCTGAGCGCCATGATCTGCGCCGACCTCAACCTCAGTGTCGAGCCGCGGCCCGATCACGCCGCCTATGTCGCGTCCTGGCTCGAAGTGCTTCGTGCCGACAAGCGGGCCATCTTCACCGCCGCGGCTAAGGCGCAACAGATCGCCGACTGGATGCACGCCGAGCAGGCGGGCGCTCGCCAACACAAGGTCCGGGGCGCCGCATAGGCCCTCAAACTCGATCGGTTGAGCAGCCGCATGGCGCTCGCACCACCCCTGGAATCTGTCTCACGCGCCCCAGACCGATCGAAGTGCGCGGATCTTCAGGCAAATGCCTCCGCAAAATCCGCCTGAGACAGCTTGACTGTTCAGATAACGTGCCGAGCTGGGTGCCGCGTTCCTGTGCGCCGACCTGGGGTTGCGCCTCGAGGATCGCGACGACCATGCCGCCTATATCGGCCACTGGCTGTCCGTGCTGAAGGACGACAAGCGAGCGATCTTCGCCGCCGCCGCGCACGCGCAGCGCGCCGCAGACTATCTGTCGCGTACCAGCGCCTCCGAAGTAGCCGCCGCGTGAGCGGCGGCTACTTCCAGTTCTTCTATCTAACAAGCCCATGGCGGTCAGCCCAGAACGCACCAGTTCGCTGTCGCCTAGTCGCCCGCCGTTTGTGGGGCGACGAATGGCTCGCGACGAAGCAGGCTCAGCTTTCACGAGATTTGAGCTCAAACATAAGCTCGCGCTAACGAACGTGGAATTGGCTTTTTTGCGCAAAGTTTAGGCAAACGGTCGTGACCGACAGCGGAAATATCGACAAAAATATCGCGGTAGAGATGTTGCAAATCTCGCGAGTTTTGAAGCAGCAGGGAGGCGCATGTGAATGAAAAACGGTTACGCGCGCGTCTCGACCGACGGCCAAGACCTTGGGGACCAGCTTGACCGCCCGATGGCCGCCGGTTGCGAACGCGTCTACCACGAGAAGAAAAGTGGCAAGGACGCGCGACGCCCAAGGCTACAGGCCATGCCGCGCCGATTGCGGTCGGGCGACCGGAGTGCCTGGACGGCTAGCTCTGCTCCCAGCTTTGCCGCATCCATCAACATTTCGCGCAGTTGCGCGCTCGACAGCACGACCGCCTGCAAGGCTTCCATGGGCCTGACTTTCTTTGATGGGATTGACGACCGGAGACCGGCAGCGGTTCATTGCGTCACACCAAAAAATGACGTCAAGCGCCTTGTGACAAGGTCATCTGTTAAAAAGGCTCAGTACCGCTTCCCCTCGGCGATAAGCGTCATGATCTTAGTAGCAGCCTCCTTGAGTTTAGCTTTCTTCGTTAGCGCCTTTACACGCAGCGTTGCATCTTCGTAATCAAGAAACGGCTCAATATTCTGTCTTGAGAGCACGGTGAAGATTCCTCGGTCACTGCTGTTGATTTGAGAGGTGAGTCCCTCAAGGGTTTGCAAAAGCCCCTCGTCAGATTTGCTGTGAGCGCCCAACAGTCGGCGCGGACCTTCCTCATCGCCGGCTTGCTGCCAGGCGAAGAGGAGGCTTAGCGGGCGAGGACATTGCTGAATGTCTTTTAGAGTCATCGCATTATACCTCGATAGCGTGATGCGGATTGCGTCATCCAATTGCAGCTCCGAAGCCAACACCCACTCGCCCTCGTGACGGCTTCGATCTCCGAACCGGCCGTGAGCAAAGATCTCATGCCGAAACACAAACGTAAGCCACCCGATTGCAGCACCCTTTGCGAACATGTCACGGGTTGCGATACTGCGTTGAGCCGGCTTTAGCCGTGCCAAAAGCAAGCCTACCAGTGGAAGCGTCCTGTCCCAAAGGGAACTGAAGGCAAACCCGTCGAAGGGACGAAGACGATATGCCTCGTCCATGCTGTTAGCCAATGCCATAAGAAGGTTTCGACACTGCTTCGCGTTCAGGAGTTCGTAGGCGCCGCCTTTTATCCGCTCTATCATCAAGTCAGTTTTGGTAAGTGTTCCGGCCACATCTTGGCGTTGGAACGATAAGAGCACGGTTGCCGTTTGATCGGGACCAGTTGCCAGGGCGTGTAACCGGGGCAAAACCGGTGGCGTTTGAGCGGGTCGATCTGCTGTTGGGGTTCACTGAGCGGCGACGAGAACGGGAAGCGGTAGGATCTTGCTGCCAGGGATGCCGAGGCGATCGCCGAGATAATCCCAGAAGCTGACACCGAGCTTGTTGCAGGTCTTCATCATGCTGAGCATGGTGTCGCGGGCAGCACGGCCCTGGTCACTGTGGGTTCCGCCGCTGATCTTGCGGCGGGTCACCACGCTGCGGATATCGTTCTCCGAGCCGTTGGTGTGGAGCGGAATGTCCGGGCGTCGGAGGATCCTCAGGAAGCTTTGGCGGTCGGTCCGGATGCGCGCGAGCAGACGGTCGAGGGTCACGAACCTGGTCTTCATGCCGACGATCCGGTCGAACCGCCGGGCCAGTTCCCTGGCTCTTCGGGGCGTGGGATCCAGACACCACGCCTTGATGTCGTTGTAGAGCCACCAGATCCGGCTCTGGATCAGGGCCTTGGCGCGGCGCTGCGGGTCGGTGAAGCTATCGAGGGCATGGATCTGCCGCTCCATGTGGACCCAGCACCGCGCGTGCTCGCCGATTGCGAACTGGCCCGCCCCATCACTGAGGATGACGGTGCCGTCGAGGGCCTTTGCCTCGGTCAGACCGCCCCACAACGCGCCTTCACTGGCGATGCGGAACGGGTCCAGAGGGCCATCCTTGGGCTCCAGGCCATGGGCGAGCAGATGGGCGTCCCATGACGCCGCGTCCTCGAACCCGGACGGCTCGCGCCCGGCATGCAGAAGATCCGTCGTGATCACCGGCAGCCCGCGCTCCAGCATGTAGGCGCGTGAGGCGGCGTTCAGGACCCACCGGGCCGACCCGCCGTGCAGGAGCCGCAGGAAGTTCAGCCGGCTCTTCGACTGGGTGGTCGTGAACACGGCGAACCGGTCATTGCCGATTTGCGTGCACACGCCATTGACCGCGCCATGGCGGGCCCCGGTGTCGTCGACGCTGACCCAACCGGCCGAAGCGAGCCCGGCCGTCAGAACCTGCTTCGCTTCGGCGACAAAGGCGTCGATCTTGCTGGTCAGGATCCGCACGACCTGGCGCTTGGAGATCGACACGCCGAAGTCGCGCAGCAACGCGACGATCCGCTCCACGGTCGATTGACCCTGGTGATAAAGCGACAGCACCAGACGCCGAAGCTCCAAACCGAAGTGCCCGTCGACCCCGTCCGGCAGCGGAGCGACGACGATCCGGCCATCCGGCAAACGCCAGCGGTCCCGATGATAGCGGACCACCCGCACCCCAATCGTCAGATCCTGCACCACGAAGCTTGTCCGCCCCACAAACTGCGAGCCCGGTGGCGGCTCATAACAAAGACGGCGCTCTTCGGTGACGACCGCCCGGCTCGAGCCACGTCGCTTCGGACCCGTTGCCGCAGGTGAATTCCGCTTGGACGACTGCTCCATCCCGCTCGGCTTCAGCGTCGGGCGCGGCGGTAGACCTTTCAGACGCCGGATCTCATCCTTCAGAGCCGCATTCTCGGCGCGAAGCCCGGCGACCTCTGCCCGCAACTGCAGGATCATGTCGAGCAGGTCCGCAGGGGTCAGCGTTCGAGAATCTGGTGGCTCCGCCATGGCCCGATGGAATCACGCCGCCCGCCAAACCGCCACCCACCCCAACCCGATACACCCGAGTCATAACGCCGCGTCCGCCACCGGTTTTGCCCCGGTTACCCAGGGCGTCCCATAAGGCATTGAAATCACTTTGTCTCAGTGCATGAGATGGCGTGGCCATCGCAAAGTAGAGCCTGTAGTGGTCCGGGCTCGCTAAGCGCCGACTTTGAATTGCCTCATCCCTCGTTCGGTCATCAACCCTTTCGAAAAGCTGGAATACAGGTCCGCTTTTTGAGAAGTTCGGGGTAACACCAGCAAGCTGTGCCGAGAAAGAATGCCGATAGAGATCGTTGTCGAATACGTGTTCGCCGGCTGCGGCCTCAACTGCAGCCGATTGCTGGCTCTTCTCCGCTTCATCCACCCGGGCCGTTCCCAATGACAGGGCGGCCGCCGTGCCACAGTACTCTTCGATCCATCGATACAGCGCTGGATTGCCATCTTTGATCAGATGCAGCCAGACGAGGTCCGCCAAATCGGCGCTAATTTCCCGGAGAGGGGGCCAGAAAAAGCGAATTGAATCTAATGCCCGAACCACAGATCTGGGGGTCCGCAATTGTCGGCCGCCTTCGTGATCGATTACCTCGCGCAGCCGCTCTCGCTCGTCCTCGTCCTTGGCTACGCCTATTTGCCGTAATGCCTCAGCGAACCACTGGCGCAATTGGAAAGCTTCTGGCTTGGGCACCATCACCGTGAGCTGAATGATCTTCTCAAGAAAAGCTCGACCGTTCTGAACGCTAGCGGCCGCTTGAATGCTATGTGCTAACACCTCACTGTCGTAGCAGAGCACATAGATGACATTTGGCAGGTCGACGACCGACCTTACCAGGCGCAGGATTTCCATAATTTCTCCCGGCTCCAGTCGATCCACGTCATCGATAGTGACTACGAAGCGGTGACCAAGCTCGCGCAACGATGTGACGAGTTGGTCTTTGAGATCCGCCAACTGGGGAGGAGCATTGGTCCCGGCCATTCCCCCCGCGGCTTTCAGGCCCTTTCCGGCATATTTGACCGCACCAATCCCCGCGACGTCCCCTGCTACCTCAACCATTTCCCCCGCTTTGCTCAGTGCGGACATAAAGCTTCGAAGCGCTTTGCCAGCCTTTTTGGCCTTTGTGATTGAAATCCGCGTGGCGTCCCCGGCCGCGAGGGCGACCTGATCCAATTGGTTGGAGAGCTCGGTAAAGAGGCTGGTGATAAGGGCGTCTCGATTGCCAATCAGCCAAGGCCGGAAGTGGATGACTGTTGGCCGGGTCGCGAGAGGTAATTTGCTGAGCTCGTCCCCCACCAAAAACAGTAAGCTCGACTTTCCAGACCCCCAGGCGCCTTCAAGCCCGACAACCAATCCGTCCTCGGATGCTCGATCAACCAAGGACGTGGCAATACGCTTTGCTACCTCGCGGAACCCAAGTTTATCCTCGTCGCCTGCGCCCAAAGCGCGGTCACCTCGTACTGCATAATTTTCTGTGAGTTCCATGGGCGTAAGTCCTGATATTTTGGAGATCGTCGGTTTACTTCATTGGGTATCAAAGGAGCCAGTGTATTGACGCGCTGTGCTATACGCCGAGCAGGGGCCAAGTCGTTCGGTGACCGGTCGCAGAGGATCGACAAGGCCAAGGTCGTAGATCATGGTCGTTTCGTGGTTCCCCTTGTGGTCGACGTAATGGGAAATAGCCTCGTGCGATACGCCTTGGGCTGTCAACATCAGGGAGATGGCAATCCGCTTGAGGTCGTAAAGCTGGAAATACTCCGGAACGCCCGGCATCGCTTTGAACCTGTCCAGCCCCTTGCGAAAGTTATCGTGGGGCTGGGTCTGGTCGGTATGTGACGGGAACAGCAGCTTGCTTTCAGGCCAGTGGAGGCCTTGGGCGTATATATGTCAAGAAATGACGATATGACAAATGATGATATATTTTTATGTTACGGTAATATTAGCCTGTGGCTGTTTTTGTAAACCGAAGGTCGGGAGTTCGATCCTCTCTGCCGGCACCATGATTTTCAAATATTTACGTGAAGACCGGATCTGCTAAATCTTCTCATGTAACTTTCATGTAACCGGCCATTGCGATCTGGCTGGGTAGCAGGACCTCCGCCATGCCGGCTACTCGGAAGGGGCCGTCTGGCCGTGTTGGGTCAATGACGTATTACGGGTTGATATGTATTCATAGGGCTTGAAGATTTCTGCGCACACCGGGATACTCATCTACGTACAGAAACCACGGAGTGTTGCTAGCAACGATGGACGATCTCTTCGCTATAAAATGCGCGTGTAAGGTTCCGGAGCGTTTAGCCGTGTTCGGGCACATTGGTGGAAATCGAATATTTCAAGTTGCCCATCCAGCGCGACAAGATGCTGTAACGCTCCAACAAGGACAGGTGATACGCGGGCGAACTTTTTGGCGAGCGGTCTCGTCGGAATTAGGCTCGATTGCAGTCGTTGACTACGACACAATCTCACTTTTGGGCTGCGATGCGGTTTTAAAAATACCGGACATTTCTTCCTCTGCGGCCGTCACACAAGCGTTAGAGGCGGGCATGGGCGTCTGGATCGGGCCCAAGCCACGGAAGCCAGGGCAGGGGCCGTCTGAACGTGACGCTGTAACCACATCCTGGAAAGACCGGTTTGATCTGATCAGCGAGGAGTATGAGGGGGACCGATGCACGCGTTTGGGCCTGCGGCCACCTCAAGTCGGCGCCATCCACGCGGTAAAGGCCCATTGGAGCGTTTCAAGCCAACCTGCAACGCTTGTTTTGCCGACTGGAGCTGGCAAGACCGATACCATGGCGGCGCTATTGGTTTCTGAGCAGATCCCCCGCCTTTTGGTAATCGTCCCTTCCGACCCCCTCCGCCGACAAATTGGTTTGAAGTTCGCCCAACTCGACGTTTTGAAGGCGGCAGGCTTAGTGCCGAGCGATCTACGCCACCCGGCAGTGGCCATCCTGTCTAGAGGGCTCAAGAGCGTCCAGCAAATCGATGAGCTTGTGGCCGAGGCCAATGTGGTGGTGACCACAATGAGCCTGCTCACGAGCATGTCAGAGGAGCTGCGAGCCTATTTGGCCGCGTCTATGAGTCATCTCTTTGTTGATGAGGCGCATCATATTGGCGCTAACACTTGGCGCGATTTCAAGGCCTTGTTCCACGGCAAAACGACCCTTCAGTTTACGGCGACGCCGTTCCGTAACGACGGTCGCCGCCTTGATGGAAAGTTCATCTACGTTTATCCCCTGCGACGCGCCCAGAAAGACAAGCTTTTTACATCAATCGCCTACGTGCCGGTCCACGGACACGGAGAGAGCGATACCGATCGGCAAATTGCCGCTCGCGTAAAAAAACAACTGCTGGAAGACGAGGCGAAAGGATACAAGCACCTGGCGATGGCCCGGACGGGTTCAGTCAAGCACGCCATAGCGTTGCATGAGGTTTATCGTGCCATCGCTCCCGAAGCGGCCCCCACTCTAATCCACAGCGAGATGTCGAGCTTGCAAAGGGCCGCCGCTCTCACGGAGCTTCGGTCGGGCCGCTCACGGATTATCGTCTGTGTCGATATGCTGGGGGAGGGGTTCGATTTACCTGATCTCAAGATCGCCGGGCTGCACGACAAGCACAAGAGTGAGTCAGTCACGCTTCAGTTCATTGGCCGTTTTACGCGGGCGCGTCAGGATTTAGGCACCGCTACGGTCATCGCCAATATTCAGGCTGGAAACACGGCAAGCAGCCTTAATGCGCTCTTTGCGGAGGACGCCGACTGGAATCATATCCTGGCGGTCATCGGACATAATCGCACCGAACGCGAACGACGCCGTGAAGACCTATTTGGAGGTTTCCCCGATGCAGCAATCGAAACGTTTCCGTTGGAGACGATCGAGCCGCGTTTCAGCACCGTGATTTACCGGACCACCTGTGCGGAGTGGGGTCCCACAGCTGTGGAACTAAGCTCCGGGCCTTGGTCGACAATAGTGGAGCCGCCCGCAATCAACGCGGAGAGCCGGCTTGTCCTTTTCGTAAGGCGGGATGAAGAACGGCTGCGCTGGACGTCAGTCAAGGCCGCTCGCAACGTCAGCTACAATCTGGTGATGGCCCATTGGGACCCGGATCTCGCGTTACTTTTTATTCATGGCTCGGATCTCGCCGACCTGCACGCGGAGCTGGCGAAAGTGCTGGCCGGCGACAGCGTCCAGCGGATCACGGGCGAGCAGGTCTTCCGGGTCCTCTACGGGTTCCGTCGCCTAATGTTGACGAGTCTGGGGCTTAGCGAGACTCAGAGAAAACCAGTGCGCTATTCTCAATTCATGGGATCGGATATCGCTGATCAACTGGATACGTTGCCGGGGAACCGGTCGCGGACTAAGACCAATCTATTCGGGCTTGGTTATGTCGATGTTCAGGACCTCGACGAAAATGGCAGCGTTATCGGTATCCATCCGGCCAAGGAAACAATCGGCTGCTCGCAGAAGGGCAAGTTTTGGTCGTATCAATCTTCCAACAGTTTTTCCGAATGGATCGATTGGTGCCATGACATCGGCCGTAAGGTCCTGAATGATAACATCACGCCAGAAACGATTCTTCGAAACGTCGTCCGTCCCAAGCGGTTGGCCGCGCTTCCATCAGCCAAAATTGCCATAGGTGTTGCTTGGCCTGAGACGTTTCTCGATGCCGCCGAGGATCGGATCGACCTTATCATCGAGGGGCAGCCGGTCCCGCTTTATAACTGCGAAATTGAGCTTGACGAGTTTGCGATAACCGACGTGATCAAATTTAGGGTTTCGAGCGGCGAACAAAGCTCCCATTTCGAACTTCAGATTGGAGCTAGTGGCGCCTTGTTTACGCAGAAGGCAGGCCAGGATGTTCAGGTGGTTAGGGGCCGGGCGCGCAAAGAGAAGCCGCTCGTTGAACTATTCCATGAGGATCCCCCACATATTTACTTTGCCGACGGTGATACCCTCGTAGCACCGGATATCCTCGAACTATCGAAAGAGTCGGCATTCCAAGCCTTTGACCCGAACGAGATTCTTCCTAAGGACTGGACAGGAGTCGACATCAAATCTGAATCCCAAGGCCTGAAGAAACGCACCGACACTGTGCAGGGGCGTGTTGTTGAAATGTTGCGCAATGGCGATATTCCGTACGACATCATTTTCGACGATGATGGGGCTGGCGAAGTGGCTGACGTTGTCGCCATCCGGCGCTCCGGCCGAACGTTGATCATCGACCTCTTTCACTGCAAATATTCTTCAGGAAGGCTGCCGGGTGCGCGGGTCGAGGACCTTTATGAGGTATGTGGACAGGCCCAAAAGTCAGTGCGCTGGGCTGAGCGTTTTACGAAGCTGTTAGACCATCTGCGTCGGCGAGAGCTGGACCGCAATTCTGCTGGAAAACCTACTCGCTTCGAGCGGGGGAGCCTTGCTAGTCTGATGACTTTCATCAGTCAGAGCCATGAACTGCACGCCGAGTTTTCGGTAACGCTCGTTCAGCCCGGCTACTCTCGCGCAAAGGTCGTCCCGGCGCATCTAGAGCTCTTTGCGGCGACTGCGTCATATCTGATGGAGACTTGGCGTATCCCGCTGCAGATATTTGCGAGTGCTTGATCTTAAGGCAGGCATTGAATCACTCCGAAGGAAGGGGTTATGCGTTCAAATAGCGTCGGGTGCGCCAATTCTTTTAATTTTTTATGTGATGAGTTAATCTGTGTTATATACGTTCTGTTACTTTACTGTAGCGCGCCCTAATGCGATAATAACCACAGACTGAATGCTGTACTGCCTACAAAGTTTCAATCACTTACATGAATTGAGATCCGAAAATGTTTTCATATAAGTTTCGTGTAAATCGGGCCTTAAAAATCACAATAGAATACTCCTGTGTATTACCGACGCTTCCCGAGATGGCAGCGTTGATAACCTACAAACGCTAGCGTAAGACCGCTCCCTCAATTGCCGGCATCGGATGTTCGCTCATGCAGTCCCACGATCCAGTTCGTCAGGTCAGTTTCATCCAGCAGGCCTTGTCGCAAAATCGAAAGCCGATCGCGTTCTTCATCGGGGCTGGTTGCCCACTCTCTGTGCGCGTTGAAGAGAACGTCAACGGGCAGCCGACAAACCGACCACTAATCCCAGATGTCAGCGGCCTAACCACGATCATCGCTGACACGCTCACGAGCAAGGAGGAAGGAAAGCTATCCACTTGGGACAAGATTGTGAAAGTGGCGGCGGAGGACGGCGCCGACACCAAGAACATCGAGCTGTTGCTTAGCAAGATACGGCAACTAAGTGGCGTGGCAGGCAAGGGCTTGGTACGCGACCTGTCGGCCGAAGAGCTCAACAAGCTCGATGACCAGATTTGTGGTGTCATCTCGGAGCAGGTCGACAGGGAACTCCCCCAGAGGGATACTGCCTACCACAATCTGGCGATTTGGGCCCGATCAATCCGTCGAGCGCAGCCGGTTCACCTATTTACGACCAACTACGATCTGTTGCTCGAGCAAGCCTTGGAGGAAAGCTCAGCACCCTATTTCGATGGTTTCGTCGGGACGCGCAGGGCATTCTTTGACCTGGGGGCTGTCGAAGACGAGGATTTGCTACCTCCTCGCTGGTCGCGCCTATGGAAGATCCACGGCTCCCTGAACTGGCGCCTCGACGCCAACGGGGCGGTGGTCCGAAGTGACGAGAAGACAAGTGCCCGGTCCTATCTCATCTACCCATCGCACTTGAAATATGATCAGAGCCGTAAGATGCCCTATCTGGCGATGCTCGACCGTCTCAAGTCCTTCCTGCTGAAGCCATCGGCATTGTTATTCGTATGCGGCTACTCGTTCGCCGACGAACATATTAATGACGTCATCTGTCGCAGCCTTGAGACCAATTCGACGGCACAAGCCTTCGCCTTCATGCATGGCAAGCTGGACGAACCGAAGTACGAGTACGGTCGCAAGTGCGCGTTTTCGACGCCCAATCTAAGTATGCTGGGCTTCGATAAGGCGATTATCGGTCGCAATCACGGCGAATGGCGAGGGGACGGAGCCGACGAGTTGGTGCTGCCGCAGAACGTGATCGTTACAGATGGAACAACGGTCTCGGTCCGGCTGGGAGACTTCGCAGCGTTAGGCAATCTTCTTCGTGGCCTTGCCGGTGAGCAGGAGCAATCGGATGAAGCCTAGCGGCTTGAGCGATGCCACCGTGATTGGTGCCGTTCAGGATGTGAGTGGTACGTCTGTGAGCGCGACCTTGCGAGCAGATCGCTTCTCAGGCCTGAGTTTTGTCGACGGCCAAGGCTACAGGATTGGCCAGATCGGCAGTTTCGTGAAGATTCCCGTCGGCTATGTCGACCTATTCGGAATCGTTTCGCAGGTCGGCGCGAGCGCCGTGCCGGAGAGCATGGCAAAGGCGATGCCGAACGGCCAGCGCTGGATAACAGTGCAGCTTGTCGGTGAGGGGTACCGGTCAGGAAAATTCCAACGAGGCATATCCCAGTACCCAACTATCGACGACGAAGTGCACTTGGTCTCTGAAGCAGACCTCCATTCCATCTACGGAAGTTCGGGTAGGCAGAACCACTTCGTCAGGATAGGTCACATCGCCGGCAGCGAGTCTATTGACGCCCTCGTCGACATCAACAAGCTTGTCACCCGTCATTCGGCGATTGTGGGCACGACCGGTTCCGGCAAGTCGACCACGGTCGCCGGAATCCTGCACGTCCTGTCGAACACCGAGCGATTCCCCTCCGCCCGGATCATTGTGCTGGATCTCCACGGAGAATACTCGCGAGCCTTGGGCGATCGAGCGAACGTTTTTAAGGTCAATCCGGACGAGCGCAGGGACACCGAACGCAAACTCTGTATCCCATTCTGGGCATTGAGCTTCGATGAGCTGTTGCGCGTCACCTTCGGATCGCTGCCTGCTGACGGTAAGGCCAGGAACATCATCCTTGAGCGAGTAATCGAGGCAAAGGCACAATCCCTGAAGGCATATCCAATTGACGGAGTGACGGGTGAGACCGTGAGCGCCGACAGCCCCGTCCCATTTTCGCTCAACAAGCTGTGGCACGAGCTCTATTGTACCGAATTCGGAACCTACTACAGCAACAAAGGGAGCGCCGCGGACCCTGCGAATTGGGCTTATGAGATTGGCGCCGGCGGAAAGTTGCTGCTAGGTGACGCAGAGACGGGAATTCCGCCGCGTTTCAAAAAGGTCAAGAACGTTAAGGAAGACCCAGAGAAGATCAATTATATCCCGGATGGACTCAACCTTCGCAGCCAGCTCGAAGCCCTCGGATCGAAGCTGCGGGTTTCACGATACGATTTTCTACTCCGTGCCGGCGATTGGCATCCCGATCTTGATGGAAAGATCGTCAGTGGTTTGTCCGACTTGATGAAGGATTGGGTCGGAAGTCCCAATCCCGTTACAATCCTCGATCTGTCAGGCGTCCCGTCGGCGATGACGAACGACATCATCGGCAACGTGCTTCGGGTTCTCTACGATGGATTGTTCTGGGCGAGGAACCAGTCGGAAGGGGGGCGGGAACGCCCACTCTTGGTCGTCATGGAGGAGGCCCACACCTATCTCAATGACAACTTCGACAGTGCCGCCTCAATCGTAACGCAACGGATCGTGAAAGAAGGGCGCAAATACGGTATCGGCGCAATGATCGTCAGCCAGCGACCTTCTGAGATCAATCCCACCATTCTCTCACAGTGCGGCACGTTCTTCGCCATGAGGCTCAGCAACGCGTCCGACCGGTCCCACGTGACAGGAGCTCTGCCTGACAATTTGGAAGGGCTCACGAACATGTTGCCGATCCTCAGGACGGGGGAGGCGATCATTCTCGGCGAAGCTGTTGGGCTGCCGATGCGTACGATGATTCAAGCCCCGCCAAAGGACCGTCGTCCCGACAGTCAGGACCCGGTCGTGTGCGATGAGCTACCACCCGAGGAATCCATGACGCCTGGCGGGTGGAACATTAAGAGATTGGAAAACCCCGACTACGACAGTTTCGTCGAGACATGGCTGTCACTGAATCCGGTTCTTAACACGAAGCCTAACGCGACAGGAGAATAGCATTGGCCTGGCAAAATTTTCCCCCTTTTACATCCTCCAACATCGCCTCAATCAGGTACGATGACGCACAAATGGTGCTGGAGGTCGTTTTCAACAGCGGCGGCAGCTACCAGTATTTCGACGTTTCGTCGCATGTAGTCGACGAGTTCAAGGCCGCCGAATCCAAAGGCGTCTTTCTCGCCGAGCGCATCAAGGGCCACTATCGCTACAGCAAAGTGTGAGCATGGGTATCGTCAGCCTGGATCAGAAGTCGGGCAGGGTTCAGGTCTCCTCCTTCGAGATCGAAAATCGAGTCCTATTCGAGTTTTTCAACAAGATCGGCATTGGTGATCGAGACGAGCAGTTTCACAAGGCCCTCTACATCGGCGTCTTGGCGCTGATGGAGGATCGGCTCTCAAGCTTCCTCTCCCGAACGAGCAACGAGCTTGGAACTGAGTTGGAAAGCCTCAAGCTTATCTTCGACATGAAGAAGGAGCTGTTTTACCGATCGTCGGTGAAGGGCCTGCTAGCTGAGGAGGACATCGCCGAGTTCTTGGTCAGCTTCCTGGAGAAGCAGCGGCTGCCAGATCGGGTTGAACTGACAGGCGACGTCGCGGGGCGCCTCCACAGGAACAAGACCGGGGACATTGTCTGTTACCTCAACGGAGACGGAGGGCGTCGCATAGCCATTGAATGCAAATTCGACAAAGGCATTCGTTTGGGAGACATCCAGAGCAAGGATGTGTTCACGCGCAAGTCCGACACTGCCTGGAGCCAGCTCCTAGAGGCGCAGGCCAATCGTGACGGACGGGCCGGCATCATCGTATTTGATCTGTCCTTGGTGGATAGCTCCATCCTGAACGCGATCCAAGACGTCAGGTTCGTGCCAGCCGTCGGTTTTGTCGCGATCATCGACTCCCAGAAAGGGGACTACAAGAATCTGGCCATCGCATACATGCTTGCGCGAGACGTGGTGCTCAACACCAAGGAAGTCTCATTGGACGTCGATGTCCTGAATGTCCTCCTTAACCGCATCATCAAGGACCTGGTCGACGTCTCGTCCATCAAGGCCCTGGTCCATGCGAACATCAACAACTGCAAGAAGATCATCTCGCAGATAGAAAAGAGCATGCTGCTGATGGAGTTCAGTCAGCGCTATCTCGTTAAATTTCTCTCGGAAGGCACCCTTTCCAAGGAAGACCTGCTGGAGTTTTACTCGGGCGAAGAAGTGAGGGATCGTTTCAGGCTTATCGAACGAGACATCAATGAATTGGCTTTGTGATGCTGCATTAAGACGCCCGGGGTACTTTAAAGCCGATGCTCAAAGTATCCGAAAATCAGAGCAGAGCCACGAATCTCCGGTTTCTGGACAAGGAGCAGTCGGACGATCCTTTCCAACTGAGCGAGAAGGTGCCGAGAACGCAGACTCGCCTGCAGGAATGTCAAGTGGTGATGCGCGTAACCGGGGCAAAACCGGTGGCGGACGCGGCGTTATGACTCGGGTGTATCGGGTTGGGGTGGGTGGCGGTTTGGCGGGCGGCGTGATTCCATCGGGCCATGGCGGAGCCACCAGATTCTCGAACGCTGACCCCTGCGGACCTGCTCGACATGATCCTGCAGTTGCGGGCAGAGGTCGCCGGGCTTCGCGCCGAGAATGCGGCTCTGAAGGATGAGATCCGGCGTCTGAAAGGTCTACCGCCGCGCCCGACGCTGAAGCCGAGCGGGATGGAGCAGTCGTCCAAGCGGAATTCACCTGCGGCAACGGGTCCGAAGCGACGTGGCTCGAGCCGGGCGGTCGTCACCGAAGAGCGCCGTCTTTGTTATGAGCCGCCACCGGGCTCGCAGTTTGTGGGGCGGACAAGCTTCGTGGTGCAGGATCTGACGATTGGGGTGCGGGTGGTCCGCTATCATCGGGACCGCTGGCGTTTGCCGGATGGCCGGATCGTCGTCGCTCCGCTGCCGGACGGGGTCGACGGGCACTTCGGTTTGGAGCTTCGGCGTCTGGTGCTGTCGCTTTATCACCAGGGTCAATCGACCGTGGAGCGGATCGTCGCGTTGCTGCGCGACTTCGGCGTGTCGATCTCCAAGCGCCAGGTCGTGCGGATCCTGACCAGCAAGATCGACGCCTTTGTCGCCGAAGCGAAGCAGGTTCTGACGGCCGGGCTCGCTTCGGCCGGTTGGGTCAGCGTCGACGACACCGGGGCCCGCCATGGCGCGGTCAATGGCGTGTGCACGCAAATCGGCAATGACCGGTTCGCCGTGTTCACGACCACCCAGTCGAAGAGCCGGCTGAACTTCCTGCGGCTCCTGCACGGCGGGTCGGCCCGGTGGGTCCTGAACGCCGCCTCACGCGCCTACATGCTGGAGCGCGGGCTGCCGGTGATCACGACGGATCTTCTGCATGCCGGGCGCGAGCCGTCCGGGTTCGAGGACGCGGCGTCATGGGACGCCCATCTGCTCGCCCATGGCCTGGAGCCCAAGGATGGCCCTCTGGACCCGTTCCGCATCGCCAGTGAAGGCGCGTTGTGGGGCGGTCTGACCGAGGCAAAGGCCCTCGACGGCACCGTCATCCTCAGTGATGGGGCGGGCCAGTTCGCAATCGGCGAGCACGCGCGGTGCTGGGTCCACATGGAGCGGCAGATCCATGCCCTCGATAGCTTCACCGACCCGCAGCGCCGCGCCAAGGCCCTGATCCAGAGCCGGATCTGGTGGCTCTACAACGACATCAAGGCGTGGTGTCTGGATCCCACGCCCCGAAGAGCCAGGGAACTGGCCCGGCGGTTCGACCGGATCGTCGGCATGAAGACCAGGTTCGTGACCCTCGACCGTCTGCTCGCGCGCATCCGGACCGACCGCCAAAGCTTCCTGAGGATCCTCCGACGCCCGGACATTCCGCTCCACACCAACGGCTCGGAGAACGATATCCGCAGCGTGGTGACCCGCCGCAAGATCAGCGGCGGAACCCACAGTGACCAGGGCCGTGCTGCCCGCGACACCATGCTCAGCATGATGAAGACCTGCAACAAGCTCGGTGTCAGCTTCTGGGATTATCTCGGCGATCGCCTCGGCATCCCTGGCAGCAAGATCCTACCGCTTCCCGTTCTCGTCGCCGCTCAGTGAACCCCAACAGCAGATCGACCCGCTCAAACGCCACCGGTTTTGCCCCGGTTACTGATGCGCCACCTATGCATTTGATTCCACTGGAGTCGTTCCATCTCCTCTAAAGACACACCATTCTCTAATTTCCACATAACCTCGCGGATGACCGCCGGAATCGCGTATCGGAATTGTACCGGCCTCGGCATCTCGCCAATGTTGTCGGTCTCGAGGTTAGGAAACTGTTTCTGCAGGTGCCATTGATTGCGTACAATTGATCCGACCTCGGCTCCGGGCATGAACACCGCGATCGACTGGTCATCACCAAAACCGGGCGGGTGGTCTGGTGGGTATATTCGTATCTTCTCCAACCCGGTCACGGTGCTAAAGTTCGGATCGAGTCCTTGCTCGACCAATGAACGGACCAAGAGCGGCGCCTGATCGTCCCAGGCAACCCACATTAGATCGCAAAAGATTTTGTGACCGAGGAGTAGCCTAAGCGCCTTAATTACAGCGACTTCCCGGTCGCGACGCGCCTTGAATTTATCTCTCAGTTCGAGAACTGCCTCGCGGCCCTTTAGCGATCGGGATGTAGTGGCCTGGAGCTTCTTTATCTCAAACAGCAGATCTTCCGATTCCTGTTGTCGCACGACGACTCGGCCCTCGGGGAAATCGATGAGATCATGCATGATCTCCCGGATTGATATACCCAGTTCTCGATCGTTGAGTTGCAGTTTTGCAGCGGACGCGGGCCAGGTCGCCAGCAGCGGTGATGCTGGTCCGGTGGAATGGGATCCAAAGTGTTTTGCTGCGACCTGCTGATGGCGAGTAGCGCGCCGCACCACCTCGGACCACCCCAATACCACGACAGGAAACAAACCCCACTGCTGATGACGTTCGGTGATAGTGCGCGCGTATTCCTGCAGTGGTTGGTCATCGGGAGCGGTCGAGACAAGATAGAAGGCCTTGAGTTTCGGCTTGAATGCCTTGGCCTTCTCAACCTCAGCATCGAGATCCTTCGTTGTCACCACCGTTACCGGCCATATCGACTTCTTCTTGCACTGGATACCGATCGGCCACAACGCGCCGTTACGCCCAACAATGTCGATGCCATGCTGAGCTTGGCCCGCTCGACCATGGCGGACCATCGCTGGATCTTGCCACTCCTCTTGGAATGTGTCCGCGCACAACTCCTCGAACTGATCCCAACTCTTAGGAGGAGCCAGGTCGAAATGGACGTGACTGATCACATAGCCTCCGAACGAAACGAGCCTCGCTGGCCAGATAGCCTCCCGTAGTGAGGCGCGCAAAGTGGGGCGTCAAGGCATGAACGGCTAGGTGCGGGTGCGAATAGTTGACTATTCGCAACCCGGTGCCGTTACACAAATCCTTGCACACAGATCTAAAAAATGGCAAATATCGTTGTGTAAACAAGATGATGTGAAAAGGCTATTCGGTCTCCAAAACCGCAGGTCGTAGGTTCGAGCCCTGCTGCCCGTGCCATTTCTCGAAATGGCACTCAACGCGATGTTTCGCCATTTCTCGAAATGGCCCTCGAAACGATATTTCGCGGCTGCCCTTTGAAAATCGGCGACCCGCTTGCCATATTAGCTCGATTGGGGCATAAGGGCGCCATAGCCGGGACGGAACGACTGGATGGTTCCGAGGCGGCGTTTGGTCATAAAGCGGACACTTGCCACTTGCGTGGATCAAGAATCGGTTTTATGTAGACGAAACAGACACGCGACGCGTGGAGCTGGGAAGCCGGCTTTACGCGTCTGATTTGCATGGGCGAAATGATTGCGCTGATTCGGCGCGAAAACAAGCCCAGGCGGCACGTCCCGGCCAGCGGGATCATCCAGGGGACCCGGCCAACGGGTCTTGAAGACAGAGCGGCATATGGCTTCGAAAACCACAAATCCTTTCGTCTTTCTCCAGCAGGTTCGCGCGGAGACCGCCAAGGTGACTTGGCCGTCGCGACGCGAAACGATGATCTCGACGGTGATGGTCCTCGCTTTCGCTGTGATCGCGATGATCTTTTTCTTCACCGCCGATCAGCTCATGGGCCTCGCGGTCGAGCAGATTCTTGGCATCGGACGCTAAGTCCGGCGATTACGGAGAAGTCTTGAAATGACTGCGCGGTGGTACATCGTCCACGCCTATTCGAACTTTGAAAAAAAGGTCGCCGAGGATATCGAGAACAAGGCCAAGCAGAAGGGCCTGTCCGCCGATATCGAGCAGATCGTGGTGCCGACCGAGAAGGTCGTCGAGGTTCGTCGTGGCCGCAAGGTCGATGCCGAGCGCAAGTTCTTTCCGGGCTATGTGCTCCTGAAGGCCAATCTGACCGACGCGGTGTTCTCGCTGGTCAAGAACACGCCGAAGGTCACCGGCTTCTTGGGCGACTCCAAGCCGGTGCCGATCACCGAGGCGGAAGCGCAGCGCATCCTGAACCAGGTGCAGGAAGGCGTCGAGCGGCCGAAGCCTTCGGTCACGTTCGAGATCGGCGAGGCAATCCGCGTTTCGGATGGTCCCTTCGCGTCGTTCAACGGTTTCGTCCAGGAAGTGGACGAGGAGCGGGCGCGGCTCAAGGTGGAAGTTTCGATCTTCGGGCGCGCCGTGCCTGTCGATCTGGAATTCGGACAGGTCGAAAAGGGCTGATCCGAAATCCCGCCGCCAAGCGCGGCGGGGAAGGGCGGCGCGGAAATCGCGAGGTCCTGAGAACGGTGGGAGACGAATGCGGCTTAGCCGGCCGCATGGATCGCACCACCAGACTGCAACCGCCGGCAAGACCGGCATAGACAAAGGCAGGAAAAGAGATGGCTAAGAAAATTGCAGGCCAGCTCAAGCTCCAGGTCAAAGCGGGATCGGCCACGCCGTCTCCCCCGATCGGCCCGGCGCTTGGTCAGCGTGGCATCAACATCATGGAGTTCTGCAAGGCGTTCAACGCGCAGACCCAGGAAATGGAAAAGGGATCGCCGATTCCGGTCGTCATCACCTACTACCAGGACAAGTCCTTCACCTTCGTCATGAAGACGCCGCCGGTGAGCTACTTCCTGAAGAAGGCGGCGAACCTGACGTCGGGTTCGAAGGAGCCGGGCAAGATCAAGGCCGGCACGATCGGCCGCGACAAGGTTCGCGCCATCGCCGAGCAGAAGATGAAGGATCTGAACGCAAACGACGTCGAAGCGGCCATGCGCATGGTCGAGGGCTCCGCCCGCTCGATGGGTCTGGAAGTGGTGGGCTAAGATCATGGCAAAGATTGCAAAGCGTGTATCGAAGACCCGCGAAGGCATCGATCCCAACAAGGCTTACGCCCTGGGTGAAGCGCTGAAGCTGCTCAAGGACCGTTCCTCGGTCAAGTTCGACGAGACCGTCGAAGTCGCCATGAACCTCGGCGTCGACCCGCGCCATGCCGACCAGATGGTCCGCGGCGTGGTCAACCTGCCGAACGGCACCGGCCGCTCGGTTCGCGTTGCCGTGTTCGCCCGTGGCGACAAGGCTGACGAAGCGCGCGCCGCTGGCGCCGACATCGTCGGTGCCGAGGATCTGGTCGACATCGTCCAGAAGGGCACGATCGACTTCGATCGCTGCATCGCCACGCCGGACATGATGCCGCTGGTCGGCCGTCTCGGTAAGGTGCTCGGCCCGCGCGGCATGATGCCGAACCCGAAGGTCGGCACCGTCACCACCGACGTTGCCGCCGCCGTCAAGGCATCGAAGGGTGGCGCCGTCGAGTTCCGCGTCGAGAAGGCCGGCATCGTTCATGCCGGTGTCGGCAAGGTCTCGTTCGAGGTCAAGGCCCTGGAAGAGAACATCCGCGCCTTCGCTGACGCGGTGACCAAGGCAAAGCCGACGGGCGCCAAGGGCAACTACGTCAAGAAGGTGTCGGTCACCTCGACGATGGGCCCGGGCCTCAAGCTCGACGTCTCGACGCTCGCGGCGTCCTGATAAGTTTATCTGGGATCGGCCGTTAAAGGGCTGATCCGCAAAAGAATTCCGGGCCTCCGATTTAGGTTGGCGGCCCGGTGCCGGAAGTCGAAAGGCTTCCGGACATCCTGTCCGAGATTGCAGGCGGCCCAAAAGCCTTAATTCACGTGGGCCTGCATGAGACGGGTGAAGACCGGACAACGGAGCGACTGCTCCAATGAAAGGTTCGAACCGTGTTTGCCTTTTGTCTGCGCATCGTCGGCCTGGCCGTCGATGTGGCGAAAGGGGGCAGGATCCTCGAGCGTCGTTCGGGAGATCCGTTACTGGATGGCCCGGCCGACAAAAGGCAACCCGACGCCTGTCCTCGTGAATGGGAATGTTCCCGTTAACAGGATGGGGGTCAACTGGAGATAGGCAGTGGACAGAGCGGAAAAACGCGAACTCGTCACGGGCCTGAACGGTGCGTTCTCGAACGCAGGTTCAGTGGTCGTGGCCCACTACGCCGGTATCACCGTCGCGCAAATGAACGACCTTCGGTCGAAAATGCGCGCTGCCGGTGGCACCGTCAAAGTCGCGAAGAACCGTCTCGCCAAAATCGCTCTTCAGGGCACGGACTCCGCATCGATCATCGACCTGTTCAAGGGACAGACGCTGATTGCTTATTCGGAGGATCCGATTGCGGCGCCGAAGGTCGCGTCCGATTTCGCCAAGGGAAATGACAAGCTCGTCATTCTCGGCGGCGCAATGGGCACCACCTCGCTCAACGCCGACGGTGTGAAGGCACTCGCCACACTTCCGTCGCTCGATGAGCTGCGCGCCAGGCTGGTTGGCATGATCGCCACGCCGGCAACCCGGATCGCCCAGATCGTCAATGCGCCAGCGGCTTCGGTCGCGCGCGTCATCGGCGCTTACGCCCGGAAGGACGAGGCGGCATGAGGCCGTTCCTCGCTATCACAAACACACGTTCGAACCTGATGAAGGAATACAACAATGGCTGATCTCGCAAAGATCGTAGACGACCTTTCGAAGCTGACCGTCCTCGAGGCGGCCGAGCTGTCGAAGCTTCTGGAAGAAAAGTGGGGCGTCTCCGCCGCTGCTCCGGTGGCTGTTGCCGCCGCTGGCGGTGGTGCGGCTGCTGCTGCTCCGGCCGAGGAAAAGACGGAATTCGACGTCGTCCTCACCGAGGCAGGCGCTCAGAAGATCAACGTCATCAAGGAAGTCCGCGCAATCACCGGTCTTGGCCTCAAGGAAGCCAAGGATCTGGTCGAAGCGGCTCCGAAGCCGGTCAAGGAAGGCGTTTCCAAGGCCGACGCTGACAAGTTCAAGGCCCAGCTGGAAGCAGCCGGCGCCAAGGTCGACCTGAAGTAAGCGTAAAAGCGGCGGACGGCCTCGCGCCGTCCGCCACTCCCTTCGGCTGGAGGGAGCACGCGTAGCGCGAGACGTACGAGAACCTCTTTCCTGAGGGCCGCAAACCGGCCTTCAGGAAACGGGTTTTCTCCCGTTTTAGCCGGCCGCCGACAGGCGCCGGGAAAAACAGACAAAGGGTCGCCGCCCAGGTGGCCCAGAATGCAAGGCGAACCGCGGCGAGGTTCGTCCCGAGTTTAGAGCTAAGGAGCGACGATGGCCCAGACCCAGACTTTCAATGGCCGCAGACGCGTACGCAAGTTCTTCGGAAAGATCCCGGAAGTTGCGGAGATGCCGAACCTGATCGAGGTTCAGAAGGCATCCTATGACCAGTTCCTGATGGTGGCGGAGCCCAAGGGTGGGCGTCCGGACGAGGGACTGCAGGCCGTCTTCAAGTCGGTCTTCCCGATTCAGGACTTTTCCGGCTCCTCGATGCTGGAGTTCGTGAAGTACGAGTTCGAAGGACCGAAATTCGACGTTGACGAATGCCGTCAGCGCGACCTCACCTATGCCGCGCCGCTGAAGGTGACGCTGCGCCTCATCGTGTTCGATATCGACGAGGATACCGGCGCCAAGTCGATCAAGGACATCAAGGAACAGGACGTCTACATGGGCGACATGCCGCTCATGACGCTCAACGGCACCTTCATCGTCAACGGCACCGAGCGCGTCATCGTCTCGCAGATGCACCGCTCGCCGGGCGTCTTCTTCGACCATGACAAGGGCAAGTCGCACTCGTCGGGCAAGCTTCTGTTTGCCGCGCGCGTCATCCCCTATCGCGGCTCGTGGCTCGACATCGAGTTCGATTCCAAGGACGTCGTGCACGCCCGCATCGACCGTCGCCGCAAGATTCCGGTGACGTCGCTGCTGATGGCGCTCGGCATGGACGGCGAGGAGATCCTGTCGACCTTCTACAACAAGATCACCTACAAGCGCGCCGGCGACCACTGGCGCATTCCGTTCAACGTCGAGCGTTTCCGCGGCCTCAAGGCCGTCGGCGACCTGGTCGACGCCGATACGGGCGAAGTTGTTGTCGAAGCCGGCAAGAAGATCACTGCCCGCCAGGCCCGGGCGCTTGGCGAAAAGGGTCTCAAGGCGATCAAGTCGACCGACGAGGATCTGCTCGGCAATTACTTGGCCGAGGACATCGTCAACTACGCCACCGGCGAGATCTTCCTCGAAGCCGGCGACGAGATCGACGAAAAGACGCTGAAGGTGCTGCTTGGCACCGGTGAAAACGAGATCAAGGTTCTCGACATCGACCACGTCAACGTCGGCGCCTATATCCGCAACACGCTCAACGTCGACAAGAACGAGAGCCGCCAGGACGCGCTGTTCGACATCTATCGTGTCATGCGCCCCGGCGAGCCGCCGACGCTCGAGACCGCCGAAGCCATGTTCAACTCGCTGTTCTTCGACAGCGAGCGCTACGATCTGTCGGCCGTTGGCCGCGTCAAGATGAACATGCGCCTCGAGCTCAAGGCCGAGGACACCGTGCGCGTGCTGCGCAAGGACGACATCCTGGCCGTGGTCAAGACGCTGGTCGAACTGCGTGACGGCAAGGGCGAGATCGACGACATCGACAATCTCGGCAACCGCCGCGTGCGTTCGGTCGGCGAGCTGATGGAAAACCAGTACCGCGTCGGCCTGCTGCGCATGGAGCGCGCGATCAAGGAGCGTATGTCCTCGATCGAGATCGACACGGTGATGCCGCAGGACCTGATCAACGCCAAGCCGGCGGCTGCCGCCGTGCGCGAGTTCTTCGGTTCCTCGCAGCTGTCGCAGTTCATGGACCAGACCAACCCGCTGTCGGAGATCACCCACAAGCGCCGCCTCTCGGCGCTTGGACCGGGCGGTCTGACCCGCGAGCGCGCCGGTTTCGAGGTGCGCGACGTGCACCCGACGCACTACGGCCGCATCTGCCCGATCGAGACGCCGGAAGGCCCGAATATCGGTCTGATCAACTCGCTGGCCACCTTCGCACGCGTCAACAAGTACGGCTTCATCGAGAGCCCGTACCGCAAGATCGTCGACGGCAAGCTGACCAATGACGTCGTCTATCTCTCGGCGATGGAAGAAGCCAAGCACCATGTCGCGCAGGCCAACGCCGAGCTCGACAAGAGCGGCGGCTTCGTCGACGAGTTCGTCATTTGCCGCAGCGCCGGCGAAGTGATGATGGCGCCCCGCGAAAACGTCGACCTGATGGACGTGTCGCCCAAGCAGATGGTTTCGGTGGCCGCGGCCCTGATCCCGTTCCTCGAGAACGACGACGCCAACCGCGCTCTGATGGGTTCGAACATGCAGCGTCAGGCCGTGCCGCTGGTGCGCGCCGAAGCGCCGTTCGTCGGCACCGGCATGGAGCCGATCGTCGCCCGTGACTCGGGCGCCGCCATCGGCGCCCGCCGCGGCGGCATCGTCGACCAGGTGGACGCGACGCGTATCGTCATCCGCGCCACCGAAGATCTCGATCCGGGCAAGTCCGGCGTCGACATCTACCGGCTGATGAAGTTCCAGCGTTCGAACCAGAACACCTGCATCAACCAGCGTCCGCTGGTCCGCATGGGCGACCGGGTCAACAAGGGCGACATCATCGCCGACGGCCCGTCGACCGAGCTCGGTGATCTGGCGCTCGGCCGCAACGTGCTGGTCGCGTTCATGCCGTGGAACGGCTACAACTACGAGGACTCGATCCTCCTGTCCGAGCGCATTGTCGCCGACGACGTCTTCACCTCGATCCATATCGAGGAGTTCGAGGTCATGGCGCGCGACACCAAGCTCGGTCCGGAGGAAATCACGCGCGATATCCCGAACGTCTCGGAAGAAGCGCTGAAGAACCTCGACGAAGCCGGCATCGTCTATATCGGTGCCGAAGTTCAGCCGGGCGACATCCTGGTCGGCAAGATCACGCCGAAGGGCGAAAGCCCGATGACGCCGGAAGAGAAGCTTCTGCGCGCCATCTTCGGCGAAAAGGCATCGGACGTGCGCGACACCTCGATGCGCATGCCTCCGGGCACCTTCGGCACCGTCGTCGAGGTGCGCGTCTTCAATCGCCACGGTGTGGAGAAGGACGAGCGCGCCATGGCGATCGAGCGCGAGGAGATCGAACGCCTCGCCAAGGACCGCGACGACGAGCAGGCCATTCTGGATCGTAACGTCTACGCGCGTCTTTCCGACGTGCTCGTCGGCAAGGAAGCGATCGCTGGACCGAAGGGCTTCAAGAAGGGCTCGACGCTGTCCAAGGACACGCTCGACGAGTATCCGCGTTCGCAGTGGTGGCAGTTTGCGGTGGAGAACGAAAAGCTCCAGAGCGAACTGGAAGCCCTGCGTGGCCAGTACGACGATTCCAAGAAGGCGCTTGAACAGCGCTTCATGGACAAGGTCGAGAAGGTCCAGCGCGGCGACGAAATGCCTCCGGGCGTCATGAAGATGGTCAAGGTCTTCGTGGCCGTGAAGCGCAAGATGCAGCCCGGCGACAAGATGGCTGGCCGTCACGGCAACAAGGGTGTCGTGTCGCGGATCGTTCCGGTCGAGGACATGCCTTTCCTCGAGGACGGCACGCATGCCGATATCGTGCTCAACCCGCTGGGTGTGCCGAGCCGCATGAATGTCGGCCAGATCCTGGAAACGCATCTGGGCTGGGCTTGCGCCGGCATGGGCAGGAAGATCGGCGAGCTGATCGACACGTACAAGGCAGCCGGCGACATCAAGCCGCTGCGCAAGACGCTCGAGAGCTTCATGCCGGCCAACGACCGCAACGAGCCGGTCCGCGAATATGACGACGAGAGCATCGTTCGCCTCAGCGAGCAGATGCGCCGCGGCGTCTCGATCGCGACCCCGGTGTTCGACGGCGCGCACGAGGCTGACATCAACATCATGCTGGAGCAGGCGGGCCTGCATACCAGCGGTCAGTCGCAGCTCTATGACGGACGCACGGGCGAGCCGTTCGATCGCAAGGTGACGATGGGCTACATCTACATGCTCAAGCTTCACCATCTCGTGGACGACAAGATCCACGCGCGTTCGATCGGTCCGTACTCGCTCGTCACCCAGCAGCCGCTGGGCGGCAAGGCGCAGTTCGGCGGCCAGCGCTTCGGCGAAATGGAGGTCTGGGCGCTGGAAGCTTACGGCGCCGCCTACACGCTGCAGGAAATGCTGACGGTGAAGTCGGACGACGTCGCCGGCCGCACCAAGGTCTACGAGGCGATCGTCCGTGGCGACGACACTTTCGAGGCTGGCATTCCCGAGAGCTTCAACGTTCTCGTCAAGGAAATGCGGTCTCTCGGCCTCAATGTCGAGCTGGAGAACACCAAGCTCGACGACAACCCGGTCCGGCTGCCCGACGCGGCCGAGTAAGGCAACGGCGCGCCGCGGAAAGCCGCGGCGCGCCATGAGCATGATCCCGAGAAGTGGCTACCGGTTTTCGGACAGGATCATGCTCAACCAAGAAGTATTCGACGGCCAGTGGCCGACAAAGACGGCGGGCGTTTGGCTCGCGACTAGATGCAAGGGGTTTTCGAGGACCCCGAAAAGGAGAACGGCATGAACCAAGAGGTCATGAATCTCTTCAATCCCCAGGCGCCGGCACAGGTGTTCGATTCCATCCGGATATCGCTCGCCAGCCCTGAGAAGATTCTGTCCTGGTCGTTCGGCGAGATCAAGAAGCCGGAGACCATCAACTACCGCACCTTCAAGCCGGAGCGTGACGGTCTGTTCTGCGCGCGCATTTTTGGCCCGATCAAGGACTATGAGTGCCTGTGCGGCAAGTACAAGCGCATGAAGTACAAGGGCGTCATCTGCGAGAAGTGCGGCGTCGAAGTCACGCTGTCGCGCGTCCGCCGCGAGCGAATGGGCCATATCGAGCTCGCAGCGCCCGTCGCCCACATCTGGTTCCTGAAGTCGCTGCCGTCGCGCATCGGCACGCTGCTCGACATGACCCTGAAGGACATCGAGCGCGTCCTCTACTTCGAGAACTACATCGTCACCGAGCCTGGCCTCACCGCGCTGAAGGAGCACCAGCTGCTCAGCGAGGAAGAGTACATGATCGCCGTCGACGAGTATGGCGAGGACAGCTTCACCGCCATGATCGGCGCAGAGGCCATCCATGACCTTCTGGCCGGCATGGACCTGGAGAAGATCGCCGGCGACCTGCGTACGGAACTGGCTTCGACCACCTCCGAGCTGAAGCAGAAGAAGTATCTGAAGCGGCTCAAGGTCGTCGAGAACTTCATGGAGTCCGGCAACCGTCCGGAATGGATGATCATGAAAGTGGTTCCGGTGATCCCGCCGGACCTGCGTCCGCTCGTCCCGCTGGACGGCGGCCGTTTCGCCACCTCGGATCTCAACGATCTTTATCGCCGCGTCATCAACCGCAACAACCGTCTGAAGCGGCTGATCGAGTTGCGCGCTCCCGGCATCATCGTGCGCAATGAAAAGCGCATGCTGCAGGAAGCCGTCGATGCGCTGTTCGACAACGGCCGTCGCGGCCGCGTCATCACCGGCGCCAACAAGCGCCCGCTGAAGTCGCTGTCCGACATGCTCAAGGGCAAGCAGGGCCGGTTCCGTCAGAACCTGCTCGGCAAGCGCGTCGACTATTCCGGCCGCTCGGTCATCGTGACCGGTCCGGAGCTCAAGCTGCACCAGTGCGGCCTGCCGAAGAAGATGGCGCTCGAACTGTTCAAGCCCTTTATCTACGCCCGTCTTGACGCCAAGGGTTACTCCTCGACCGTCAAGCAGGCCAAGAAGCTGGTCGAGAAGGAGCGTCCGGAAGTCTGGGATATCCTCGACGAGGTCATCCGCGAGCATCCGGTGCTCCTGAACCGCGCGCCGACGCTGCACCGTCTCGGCATCCAGGCGTTCGAGCCGATCCTGATCGAAGGCAAGGCGATCCAGCTTCACCCGCTGGTCTGCACGGCCTTCAACGCCGACTTCGACGGCGACCAGATGGCCGTTCACGTGCCGCTGTCGCTGGAAGCGCAGCTTGAAGCCCGCGTGCTGATGATGTCGACCAACAACATCCTGCACCCGGCTTCAGGCGCGCCGATCATCGTGCCGTCGCAGGACATGGTTCTGGGTCTCTACTATCTCTCGATCGTCAACCAGAACGAGCCGGGCGAGGGCATGGTGTTTGCCGACATGGGCGAACTCCAGCACGCGCTCGAGACCAAGGCGGTGACGCTGCATTCCAAGATCCGCGGTCGTTTCCGCTCGGTCGATGCCGATGGCAAGGTCGTGTCGAAGATCTACGACACCACCCCTGGTCGCATGATCATCGGCGAGCTTCTGCCGAAGAACGTCAATGTGCCTTACGAGACCGCCAACCAGGAGATGACCAAGAAGAACATCTCCAAGATGATCGACACCGTCTACCGCCACTGCGGTCAGAAGGAGACGGTCATTTTCTGCGATCGCATCATGGCGCTCGGCTTCAGCCATGCCTGCCGTGCCGGCATTTCGTTCGGCAAGGACGACATGCTGATCCCCGATGCCAAGATCAAGCTGGTCTCCGACACCGAGGCTTTGGCCAAGGAATACGAGCAGCAATACAATGACGGTCTGATCACGCAGGGCGAGAAGTACAACAAGGTCGTCGACGCCTGGGCCAAGTGCTCGGAAAAGGTCGCCGACGAAATGATGGCCCGCATCAAGGCGGTCGAGTTCGAGGACAACGGCCGTCAGAAGCCGATGAACTCGATCTACATGATGTCGCACTCCGGTGCGCGTGGCTCGCCCACCCAGATGCGCCAGCTCGCTGGCATGCGCGGCCTGATGGCCAAGCCGTCGGGTGAAATCATCGAGACGCCGATCATCTCGAACTTCAAGGAAGGCCTGACCGTGCTCGAGTACTTCAACTCGACCCACGGCGCCCGCAAGGGTCTGGCCGACACCGCCTTGAAGACGGCGAACTCGGGCTACCTCACCCGTCGTCTGGTCGACGTGGCGCAGGACTGCATCGTCAACTCCGTCGACTGCGGCACCGACAAGGGCCTCACCATGCAGCCGATCGTCGATGCCGGCCAGGTCGTCGCTTCCGTTGGACAGCGTGTGCTGGGCCGTACGTCGCTCGACGACATCAACCATCCGGTGTCGGGCGAGGTTCTGGTCAAGGCCGGAACGCTGATGGACGAGCGCGACGTGGAAAAGATCGAAAAGGCCGGCGTCCAGTCGGTCCGCATCCGCTCGGCACTGACCTGCGAGGTCAGGGTTGGCGTGTGCGCGGTCTGCTACGGACGCGATCTTGCCCGCGGCACCCCGGTCAACCAGGGCGAAGCCGTCGGCGTCATCGCGGCACAGTCGATCGGCGAGCCGGGCACTCAGCTCACCATGCGTACCTTCCACATGGGCGGTACGGCGCAGGTGGTGGACTCATCGTTCCTTGAAGCCTCCTACGAGGGCAAGGTCGAGATCCGCAACCGCAATGTGGTGCGCAACTCGGACGGCCAGCAGATGGTCATGGGCCGCAACATGGCGGTGCTGATCCTCGACGAAACCGGCAAGGAGCGCGCCACGCACCGTCTCACCTATGGTTCGCGTATCTTCGTGGACGATGGCGACAAGGTGAAGCGCGGCCAGCGTATCGCCGAGTGGGATCCCTATACCCGCCCGGTCCTCACCGAAATCGAGGGCAGGGTGTCGTACGAGGATCTGGTCGACGGCATTTCCGTTCAGGAAACTGCCGACGAGTCGACCGGCATCACCAAGCGTGAGGTCATCGACTGGCGCTCGACGCCACGCGGCAACGACCTCAAGCCGGCGATCGCCATCCAGGACGCCAAGGGCAAAGTCGGCAAGCTGTCGAAGGGCGGCGACGCCCGCTTCCTGCTCTCGGTCGAGGCCATTCTTTCGGTCGAGCCGGGTGCGCAGGTTCGCCCCGGCGACGTGCTGGCGCGTATCCCGATGGAAAGCGCCAAGACCAAGGACATCACCGGCGGTCTGCCGCGTGTTGCCGAACTGTTCGAGGCACGCCGTCCGAAGGATCACGCCATCATCGCCGAGATCGATGGCACGATCCGCTTCGGCCGCGACTACAAGAACAAGCGTCGCATCATCATCGAGCCGCATGACTCGACGCTTGAGCCGGTCGAATACCTGATCCCGAAGGGCAAGCCGTTCCATCTCCAGGACGGCGACGTCATCGAGAAGGGCGACTACATCCTCGACGGCAATCCTGCGCCGCACGACATCCTGGCGATCAAGGGCGTGGAGGCACTTGCTTCCTACCTCGTCAACGAGATCCAGGAAGTCTACCGTCTGCAGGGCGTGTCGATCAACGACAAGCACATCGAGGTGATCGTTCGCCAGATGCTGCAGAAGGTCGAGATCACCACGCAGGGCGACTCGACCTACATTCCGGGCGACCACGTCGACGTGATCGAGCTGGAAGAGGTCAACGAGCGTCTGATCGAGGACGGCAAGAAGCCGGCCGAAGGCCAGCCGGTGCTGCTCGGCATCACCAAGGCATCGCTGCAGACGCCGTCCTTCATCTCGGCCGCCTCCTTCCAGGAGACGACCAGGGTGCTGACGGAAGCCGCGGTTGCCGGCAAGACCGACATGCTGCAGGGGCTGAAGGAAAACGTCATCGTCGGCCGGCTTATCCCGGCCGGTACCGGCGGCACGATGAGCCAGATCCGGCGCATCGCCACCTCGCGTGACGAACTGATCATCGACGAGCGCCGCAAGGCCTCCGGCGTGGAAGTTGCCGAGCCGATGCTCGCCGACATGACAACCGCCGCGCAGTAAGCGCGGCGGCCAAAACAAAAAAGATTGAGCGGTTCATCGTTTCGGTGAACCGCTCTAGGAATCTCAGGCAACAGGGCCGTCGGGGCAACCCGGCGGCTTTTTTGTTTGTGCGAGACTTTTGTGCTTTGAATTGGATCGGAGAAGAAAATGATGGGCAGAAAGACTTGGGCTTCGGTCGACGACTACATCGTCGACGTTCAGTTCGAGGCGGATCCTGCGCTCGATGCAGTCCTGGCCACCAACCATGACCAAGGCCTGCCGGCGATCGACGTGTCGCCGGCACAAGGCAAGCTGCTCTCGCTTCTGGCGCGAATGCAGGGAGCCAGGAGGGTGCTCGAAATCGGCACGCTGGGCGGTTATTCGACCATCTGGATGGCGCGTGGCCTGCCCGCCGACGGCAAGATCGTGACGCTTGAACTTGATCCGCACCACGCCAGGGTCGCGCGCTCGAACTTCGAACGGGCAGGCGTGTCGGACCGGCCTTGGAATCACTTGCCGCGTTGAGTACCGAGGATGCCGGGCCATTCGACCTCATCTTCATCGACGCCGACAAGCCCAACAACCCGCACTATCTGTCCTGGGCCATGCGTCTGTCGCGTCCAGGGACCGTCATCGTCTGCGACAATGTCATTCGTGACGGCGCGGTACTTGATGACGACGGCCACGACGCCAACGTCGAAGGCGCACGGGCGGCGTTTTCCTTCATCGGGAGCGATAAGCGATTGGACGGCACCGCCATCCAGACTGTCGGCGCCAAGGGCTATGACGGCTTTGCAGTCGCTATCGTGGATTGACGGTGCTCAGTCGAAAAACGCTTCCACCACATTGCGCTTGCCGAGCATGAAGGCATCGGCGACATGCTGGAGCGGCGTGAGATCAACGTCGGAGCTGCCGGCGCGGACAATCTCGGCAAACCGCTTGTAGAGCATCGGGTATTCCGCTTCCGGTTCGTCATGGACGACGCCGCCGTCGATGGCGAGCTTCGATCCGCCGCCTGAGAGCACCATCGCGCCCTTGTCGGTCTCGGCGACAATGTCCCAGCTTTGCGGGCCTGTCTGGAGCCAGTCGAGCTCCATTGCCACCGGCAATCCGTTCGAGGTGCGGAAGGTGACTTGTGCCGCGACCGGCGCGGCGCGGTTTTCGGGAAAATCGAGCACGGCCGAGGTGATGAACATCGGCGGCAGGATGTGCGTCACGATCGACAGTGCGTTGATGCCGGGATCGAAGACGCCGAAGCCGCCGGGAGCCCAGATCCATTCCTGGTTCGGGTGCCAGCGACGCACGTCCTCCTTCCAGTTGATGGCGGCGGACTTGATCTTGGCCGAACTCAGGAAGGCACGCGCGGCCTCGACCGCCGGCGCATAACGCGAATGCCAGCTCGCAAACAGCGAGACGCCGTTCTTCGCCGCCAATGCCTTGAGGTTCTCGACCTCGCTGACAGTCGCGCCGGGCGGCTTCTCAAGGAAGACGTGTTTCTTCGCTTCCAATGCCGTGCGCGCCGCGTCGTAGCGAAACTGCGGCGGCATGCAGAGCGATACCGCCTCGAGCTCCGGCACCGCGTCGAGCATGGCTTCGATATCAGGAAAATTCGGAATGCCGTCGACCTTGCCGTGCCGGCTGGCGGCGGCGATGAGGCGATAATCCTGGTCCTTCGCCAGGGCCGGCAGGTGCTGGTCGCGGACGATCTTGCCGACGCCGACGATGCCTATCTTGATGGGCTGGGACACGGCCGCTCCGTCTGTTGAATGATGGTGGTGGCTTCTTAGAGCAGTTTCAGGAAAAGTGTGAAGCGGTTTTCCGTCCGGAATTGCGATAAAACAGAGAGCTAGAGCGGTTCGCCGTTTCCGTGAAACGGCGAACCGCTCTAGCAGAACACTTGTCCCCGACAAGCCGAAGCCGGCGAGCCGACGCCGAAAAGTCAGCCCCAGCTTTCCTCGAACGGCAAGGTCAGTTTTCCACCCGCCAGGAAGGCCTCGATCGCCGGTTCGAAAGGCGAGGGGTCGAGGCTGTTCGCAGCCAGCCATTCGTCGGAATAATAGGTGTTGGCATAGCGATCGCCGGAATCGCAGATCAGCGTCACCAGCGAACCCGCCCTTCCTTCCTCGATCATGCGCGCGGCCTGAAAGCACATGGCGATGAAGTTGGTGCCGGTCGAACCGCCGACACGGCGGCCGAGCCGTCGCGACAACACCCGCATCGCCGCCAGCGACACCGCGTCCGGCACCCTCAGCATATGATCGATGACGCCAGGCACGAAGGACGGCTCCATGCGCGGCCGGCCAATCCCCTCGATGCGCGACGGCTGTTCGCAGCGGCAATTGCGATCATGCGTGGCAAAACCGTCGAAGAAGGCCGAGCGCTCGACGTCGGCAGCCGACAGCCGCGTCGCATGCTGCTTGTAGCGCAGGAAGCGGCCGATCGTGGCCGTCGTGCCGCCGGTGCCGGCGCTCATCACGATCCAGGCCGGAACCGGATGCGGCTCCTCGCGCATCTGCCCGAAGATCGATTCGGCGATGTTGTTGTTGCCGCGCCAGTCGGTGGCGCGCTCGGCGTGGGTGAACTGGTCCATGAAATGGCCGCCCAGTTTCGCCGCGAGTTCGGCCGACTCGGCATAGATGCGCCTGCCGTCGTCGATGAAATGGCAGTTGCCGCCATAATGCTCGATCGCGGCGATCTTTTCGCGCGAGGTCGAGCGCGGCATTACCGCATAGAACGGCACCCCGATCATACGGGCAAAGTACGCTTCCGATACCGCGGTCGAACCCGACGACGCTTCGATCACCGGCGCGCCTTCGCGGATCAGGCCATTGCACAGCGCATAAAGAAACAGCGAGCGCGCCAGCCGGTGCTTCAGGCTGCCGGTCGGATGGGTGGATTCGTCCTTGAGATAGAGATCGATGCCGGCCAGTGCCGGTAGATCGAGCTTCCACAGATGCGTGTCGGCCGAGCGACGCTGATCGGCCTCGATCGCCGCGACGGCCTGGTCGACCCAGGTTCGGGACGCAGGTCCAACCGCTTTTGGTCCGGCCATCGTCAGCGCACCCCGATTCAGATCGGCACGTCGAAAGTAACGATCGACACTTCGCCTTCGAGCGCGCCCTGGAAGGCGGAAAGATGCGGCTCATCGTCGGGTGCGCCGTCCATGTCGCCGATCTGGTCGAGTTCTGCCTCGGCGTAACCTTCCGCAGCAAGCGATTCGAGCGCCCGGCGCACCGCCGAATCGTCGTCGGGGGCGACCAGCATCACGTGCACGCCTTCCGGCTTGCCGCCCTTTTTCTTCCACACCCGGCCGGTGATGATGGTGACCGGGCGCTCTTCATTGTCGTTCACGGGCCGATTCCTCTTGGCAGATTGCGGGCGGGCGAGGGGACTTTCACTGCTCATGCGGCCTTTTCGCATGAAGCAGGGCCGTGCAACAGCGCAAAGCCGGTCACTTTCTTCCTCGCCCTTGCAAAATTGCGAAACAAAATTACATGCGTTTTTCGCATGGCTGCCGAGCCTTGGTTGGCGCGCAATATTTGGCGCTCCGGGCTTGACGGTTCGCGGTCTTACGAGTAGAAGCCGCCCAGTCAGAACCGATGTGAGGCTCTCCCTTCCGAAGCGACACGCTTTGGAGTTTGCCTCAAACAGGGTTCGTTTTACGAGCGAAAAGACATTTCCGGCGTGCACGAAGCGGGTCCGCTTCCTCTGCCATTTGTTCGGGCAAAGACCGCGAGGCGCGGTTTGTGGCCCGAATTTGCGTATGGAAATGACGCTTTGAGCGGCCCTGACCGGGCGAGACACGGAATTGAGAGACAAGAGGGTTTAATGCCTACCGTCAACCAGCTGATCCGCAAGCCGCGCATTGCGCCGGTGAAGCGCAACAAGGTCCCGGCCATGCAGCAGAACCCGCAGAAGCGGGGCGTCTGCACGCGCGTCTATACAACGACGCCGAAGAAGCCGAACTCGGCGCTGCGCAAGGTGGCCAAGATCCGCCTGACCAATGGTTTTGAAGTGATCGGGTACATCCCCGGCGAAGGTCACAACCTTCAGGAACACTCCGTGGTCATGATCCGCGGCGGCCGCGTCAAGGATCTTCCGGGCGTTCGGTACCACATCATCCGCGGCGTGCTCGACACGCAGGGTGTGAAGAACCGCAAGCAGCGCCGTTCGAAGTACGGCGCCAAGCGTCCGAAGTGACCGAAGCGTAGCGAAGGTCATCCCGGGCAAACATCCGGGGTCAAGGCCACCACGCATAATTGAGGCAGAGAAAAAATGTCGCGTCGTCACAGTGCAGAAAAGCGTGAGATCAATCCGGACCCGAAGTTCGGCGATTTGATCGTCACCAAGTTCATGAACGCCGTCATGTATGACGGCAAGAAGTCGGTTGCCGAGACCATCGTCTACGGCGCGCTCGACCAGGTTCAGTCGAAGACCAAGCAGGAGCCGGTCACCGTCTTCCATCAGGCGCTCGACAATGTCGCGCCGCATGTGGAAGTGCGTTCGCGTCGTGTCGGCGGCGCCACCTACCAGGTTCCGGTCGACGTGCGCCCCGAGCGCCGCCAGGCTCTGGCCATTCGTTGGCTGATCGCCGCGGCCCGCAACCGCAACGAGACCACCATGGTCGACCGCCTCTCCGGCGAGCTGATGGACGCGGCCAACAACCGCGGCACCGCCGTCAAGAAGCGTGAAGACACCCACAAGATGGCTGAAGCCAACCGCGCTTTCGCGCACTACCGCTGGTAAAGCGCGTACGAGACTGAGAGGCAGCTACGATGGCCCGCGAATACAAAATCGAAGACTACCGCAATTTCGGTATCATGGCGCATATTGACGCCGGCAAGACGACGACCACCGAGCGCGTCCTCTATTACACGGGCAAGTCGCACAAGATCGGCGAAGTCCACGACGGCGCTGCCACCATGGATTGGATGGAGCAGGAGCAGGAGCGCGGCATCACCATCACGTCCGCCGCGACCACGACCTTCTGGAAGGGTCGCAGCGGCAAGATGTACCGCTTCAACATCATCGACACCCCCGGACACGTCGACTTCACCATCGAAGTCGAGCGTTCGCTGCGCGTGCTCGACGGCGCTATTGCGCTGCTCGACGCCAACGCCGGTGTCGAACCGCAGACGGAGACCGTCTGGCGCCAGGCCGACAAGTATCGCGTTCCGCGCATGATCTTCTGCAACAAGATGGACAAGATCGGCGCCGACTTCTACCGCTCGGTCGAGATGATCGGTTCGCGCCTCGGTGCGCATGCCGTCGTCATGCAGCTGCCGATCGGCGCCGAGACCGAGTTCAAGGGCGTTGTCGACCTCGTCGAGATGAACGCGCTTGTCTGGCGCGACGAGACGCTGGGCGCTGCCTGGGACGTCGTCGAGATCCCGGCCGACCTCAAGGCTCGTGCCGAGGAATACCGCGAGAAGATGATTGAAGCCGCCGTCGAAATGGACGAGACGGCACTCGAGAACTACCTCGAAGGCAAGATGCCGTCGAATGACGAGATCCGCGCGCTGATCCGCAAGGGCACCATCGCGGTGAAGTTCTACCCGATGTTCTGCGGCTCGGCCTTCAAGAACAAGGGTGTGCAGCCGCTGCTCGACGCCGTCGTCGAATATCTGCCGTCGCCGGCCGATGTTCCGGCCATCAAGGGCGTCGATGCCAAGACCGACGCCGAGATCGAGCGTCACGCCGACGACAACGAGCCGCTGTCGATGCTCGCCTTCAAGATCATGAACGACCCGTTCGTTGGTTCGCTCACCTTTGCCCGCATCTATTCGGGCAAGCTCACCAAGGGCATCTCGGTCGACAACACCGTGAAGGGCAAGAAGGAACGCATCGGCCGCATGCTGCAGATGCATGCCAACTCGCGCGCCGATGTCGAAGAGGCTTTCGCCGGCGACATCGTCGCTCTGGCTGGCCTCAAGGACACGACCACCGGCGACACGCTGAGCGATCCGCTGCATCCGGTCATCCTCGAGCGCATGGAATTCCCCGATCCGGTCATCCAGATCGCGATCGAGCCGAAGACCAAGAACGACCAGGAAAAGATGGGCCTCGCCCTTCACCGCCTGGCCGCCGAGGATCCGTCCTTCCGCGTCAAGACCGACGAGGAAAGTGGCCAGACCATCATTTCCGGCATGGGCGAGCTTCACCTCGACATCATCGTCGACCGCATGCGTCGCGAGTTCAAGGTCGAGGCCAATGTCGGTGCGCCGCAGGTGGCCTATCGCGAGACGATCACCCGCAGGCACGAGCAGGACTACACGCACAAGAAGCAGACCGGCGGTACCGGTCAGTTCGCCCGCGTCAAGATCGTCTTCGAGCCGAATCCGGACAGCAGCGAATTCGAGTTCGAAACCAAGATCGTCGGCGGTGCGGTTCCGAAGGAATACATCCCCGGTGTCGAAAAGGGCATCAACAGCGTCATGACCTCGGGTCCGTTCGCGGGCTTCCCGATGATCGGCGTCAAGGCGACGCTGATCGACGGCGCTTACCACGATGTCGACTCCAGCGTTCTGGCGTTCGAAATCGCCGGCCGCGCCTGCTTCCGTGAAGCTGCACCCAAGCTTGGCGTGCAGTTGCTCGAGCCGATCATGAAGGTCGAAGTGGTGACACCGGAAGACTACGTCGGCAGCGTCATCGGCGATCTGAACGGCCGTCGCGGCCAGATCCAGGGCCAGGAAGCACGTGGCGTGGCAGTGGTCATCAACGCGATGGTGCCGCTCGCCAACATGTTCAAGTACGTCGACAACCTGCGCTCGATGAGCCAGGGCCGCGCGGCCTACACGATGCAGTTCGATCACTACGAGCCTGTGCCGACCGCGGTCGCCCAGGAAGTTCAGAAGAAATACGCGTAACTCGAACGGGTTGCAGCGGTAACTTAATTCAAGGCCCGCACGGGCGAGCAGGATTGGAGACATCACATGGCAAAAGGTAAATTCGAGCGTAACAAGCCTCATGTGAACATCGGCACGATTGGTCACGTTGACCATGGCAAGACGTCGCTGACGGCGGCGATCACGAAGTATTTTGGCGAATACAAGCGCTATGACCAGATCGACGCGGCACCTGAGGAGAAGGCGCGCGGCATCACGATCTCGACGGCGCATGTCGAATACGAGACGGCCAACCGCCACTACGCTCACGTCGACTGCCCCGGCCACGCCGACTATGTGAAGAACATGATCACCGGTGCCGCGCAGATGGACGGCGCGATCTTGGTTGTGTCGGCTGCCGACGGCCCGATGCCGCAGACCCGCGAGCACATCCTGCTTGCCCGTCAGGTCGGCGTGCCGTCGATCGTGGTGTTTTTGAACAAGGTCGACCAGGTCGACGACGCCGAGCTGCTCGAACTGGTCGAGCTCGAGGTTCGCGAGCTGCTGACCAAGAACGAGTTCCCCGGCGACGACATTCCGATCGTCAAGGGCTCGGCGCTGGCTGCTTTGGAAGATTCCGACAAGAAGATCGGCGAGGACGCGATCCGCGAGCTGATGGCTGCGGTCGACGCCTACATCCCGACGCCGGTTCGTCCGCTCGACAAGCCGTTCCTGATGCCGATCGAAGACGTGTTCTCGATCTCGGGCCGTGGCACGGTTGTGACCGGTCGCGTCGAGCGTGGCGTGGTCAAGGTCGGCGAGGAACTCGAGATCATCGGCATCCGTCCGACGACCAAGACGACCTGCACCGGCGTCGAGATGTTCCGCAAGCTGCTCGATCAGGGCCAGGCCGGCGACAACATCGGCGCGCTGCTGCGCGGCGTTGATCGTGAAGGTGTCGAGCGCGGCCAGGTTCTGGCCAAGCCCGGCACGGTGAAGCCGCACAAGAAGTTCGTGGCCGAAGCCTACATCCTGACCAAGGACGAAGGTGGCCGTCACACGCCGTTCTTCACCAACTACCGTCCGCAGTTCTATTTCCGCACGACGGACGTGACCGGCATCGTGTCGCTGCCGGAAGGCACCGAGATGGTGATGCCGGGCGACAACATCACGGTCGATGTCGAGCTGATCGTGCCGATCGCCATGGAAGAGAAGCTGCGCTTCGCTATCCGTGAAGGCGGCCGCACCGTCGGTGCCGGCATCGTCGTCACCATCAAAGAGTAATTTGGACTTAAACCGATCTGTCGCGGGCGCAGGAGTTGCCCGCGCCGCGCCAGAACAAGGAAGTGACGCATGAACGGACAGAATATCCGCATCCGCCTGAAGGCGTTTGATCACCGCGTGCTCGACGCCTCGACGAAGGAAATCGTGTCGACGGCCAAGCGCACCGGTGCCAACGTCCGCGGCCCCATTCCGCTGCCGACGCGGATCGAAAAGTTTACGGTCAACCGGTCGCCTCACGTCGACAAGAAGAGCCGCGAGCAGTTCGAGATGCGCACGCACAAGCGTCTGCTCGACATCGTCGATCCGACCCCGCAGACGGTCGATGCTTTGATGAAGCTCGATCTGGCCGCCGGTGTGGACGTCGAGATCAAGCTCTAAGGGAATGAGAGCGCGGTAAGGGGCGGTGCCCCTGGCCCGGAACTCTAAAGGAATTGAACCGATGCGTTCAGGTGTGATTGCAAAGAAGGTGGGAATGACCCGCATCTACAACGATGCCGGGGAACATGTTCCCGTCACCGTTCTCCAGATGGAGAACTGTCAGGTCGTGGCGCAGCGCACGCAGGAGAAGAATGGCTACACTGCCGTTCAGCTCGGCGTTGGCCTTGCCAAGGTGAAGAACACGTCGAAGGCGCTGCGCGGCCATTTCGCGACCGCTTCCGTCGAGCCGAAGGCGAAGGTCGCCGAGTTCCGCGTCTCCGCCGACAACATGATCGATGTCGGCGCCGAGATCACCGTCGAGCATTTCGTCCCCGGCCAGAAGGTCGATGTGACGGGCACGACGATCGGCAAGGGTTTTCAGGGCGTCATCAAGCGCCACCACATGGGTGGTGGCCGCGCGACGCACGGTAACTCGGTCTCGCACCGTACGCACGGTTCGACCGGCCAGCGCCAGGACCCGGGCAAGGTGTTCAAGGGCAAGCATATGGCTGGCCACATGGGCGACACCCGCGTCACCACGCAGAATGTCGAGATCGTTTCGACCGACGCCGACCGCGGCCTGATCCTGATCCGCGGTGCGGTTCCCGGATCGAAGGGCGCCTGGATCCTGGTCCGCGATGCGGCCAAGGTGGCACTGCCGGCCAATGCGCCGAAGCCTGCCGCGATCCGCGCCGTTGCTAAGAACGAGGCTCCGGCCACAGAGGGAGCGGAATAATGGATCTCAAGATCACAACGCTTGGCGGCAAGGACGCCGGCAAGGTGGAACTCTCCGAGGAGATTTTCGGCCTTGATCCGCGCGAGGACATCCTGCAGCGCGTCGTGCGCTGGCAGCTCGCCAAGAAGCAGCAGGGCACCCACAAGGCCAAGGGCCGCGCCGAAATCGCGCGCACCGGCGCCAAGATGTACAAGCAGAAGGGTACGGGCCGCGCCCGTCACCATTCGGCACGCGCTCCGCAGTTCCGCGGCGGCGGCAAGGCCCACGGCCCGGTCGTTCGCAGCCACGAGCACGAACTGCCGAAGAAGGTTCGCGCGCTTGGCCTCAAGCATGCTCTCTCGGCCAAAGCCAAGAGCGCGTCGATCATCATCATCGACGAGCTGAAGCTGACCGAGGCCAAGACCAAGGCGCTGATCGCGAATTTCGCGACGCTGGGCCTGACCAACGCTTTGGTGATCGGCGGTGCCGAGCTTGACAAGAACTTCAAGCTGGCGGCGACGAACATCCCCAACATCGACGTGCTGCCCATCCAGGGCATCAACGTCTACGACATTCTGCGCCGCGGCACGCTGGTCCTTTCGAAGGCCGCCGTCGAGGCTCTCGAGGAGCGCTTTAAATGACCGACCTTCGTCATTATGACGTGATCGTCTCGCCGGCGATCACCGAAAAGTCGACCATGGCCTCCGAGCAGAACCAGGTCGTCTTCAACGTCGCCAAGAAGGCGTCGAAGCCGGAAATCAAGGCCGCCGTCGAAGCGCTGTTCGGCGTCAAGGTGATGGCCGTGAACACACTTGTCCGCAAGGGCAAGATCAAGCGCTTCCGCGGCACGATCGGCCGCCAGAGCGACGTCAAGAAGGCGATTGTGACATTGGCCGACGGCCAGTCGATCGACGTCGCGACGGGTCTCTGAGCAAGGCCGCGAGGACAGAACAATGGCACTGAAAAAATTCAACCCGGTAACGCCGAGCACCCGCCAGCTGGTCATCGTCGACCGCTCGGGCCTCTACAAGGGCAAGCCCGTCAAGGGTCTGACCGAGGGCCTGACCAAGTCGGGCGGCCGCAACAACTACGGTCGCATCACCGCCCGCTTCATCGGTGGTGGCCACAAGCGTTCGTACCGCATCATCGACTTCAAGCGCCGCAAGTTCGACGTTGTCGGCACGGTCGAGCGCATCGAATACGATCCGAACCGCACCGCCTTCATCGCGCTCATCAAGTACGACGATGGCGAGCTGTCCTACATCATCGCTCCGCAGCGTCTGGCCCCCGGCGACAAGATCGTTTCCGGTGAAGCCGTCGACGTGAAGCCGGGCAATGCGATGCCGTTGGCCTCGATGCCGGTCGGCACCATCGTCCACAACATCGAGCTGAAGCCGGGCAAGGGCGCCCAGGTTGCCCGTTCGGCAGGTGGCTACGGCCAGCTGGTCGGCCGCGACCAGGGCATGGCGATCCTGCGCCTCAACTCGGGCGAGCAGCGTGTCGTGCACGGCTCCTGCATGGCCACCGTCGGTGCCGTGTCCAATCCGGACCATGGCAACATCAACGACGGCAAGGCTGGTCGTACGGTTTGGCGTGGCAAGCGTCCGCACAATCGCGGCGTGACCATGAACCCGGTCGACCATCCGCACGGCGGCGGCGAAGGCCGCACCTCGGGTGGCAGGCATCCGGTTTCGCCTTGGGGCAAGCCGACCAAGGGCAAGAAGACGCGGTCCAACAAGGCGACCGACAAGTTCATCCTGCGCTCGCGCCATCAGCGCAAGAGCTAAGAAGAGGTAACGCCAAGTGACTCGTTCTATTTGGAAAGGCCCCTTCATCGACGGCTACCTTCTCAAGAAGGTGGACAAGGTTCGTGAAGGTGGTCGCAATGAGGTGATCAAGATGTGGAGCCGTCGCTCCACCATCCTGCCGCAGTTCGTCGGCTTCACCTTCGGTGTCTACAACGGCCAGAAGCATGTTCCCGTCTCGGTGAACGAGGACATGGTCGGTCACAAGTTCGGTGAATTCGCTCCGACCCGGACCTATTACGGTCACGGCGCGGATAAGAAGGCGAAGAGGAAATAATCATGGGCAAGGCCAAAGCTCCGCGCAGGCTTGCTGACAACGAAGCGCGCGCCGTATTGCGCACGATCCGTATCAGCCCGCAGAAGCTGAACCTCGTTGCCGCGCTGATCCGCGGCAAGAAGGTCGCGACAGCGCTTTCCGATCTCGAATTTTCGGCCAAGCGGATTTCCGGCACGGTCAAGAAGACGCTGGAATCGGCAATCGCCAACGCGGAAAACAACCACGACCTCGACGTCGACGCACTGATCGTGGCGGAAGCCTATGTCGGCAAGTCGATCGTCATGAAGCGGTTCCATGCCCGTGGTCGTGGTCGCGCCAGCCGTATCGAGAAGCCGTTCTCGCACCTCACGATCGTCGTTCGTGAAGTCGAAGAAAAAGGGGAGGCCGCATAATGGGCCAGAAAGTCAATCCGATCGGTCTTCGCCTCGGCATCAACCGCACCTGGGATTCGCGCTGGTTCGCGAACACCGGCGAGTACGGCAAACTGCTGCATGAGGACATCAAGATCCGCAAGTATCTTGAGAAGGAACTCAAGCAGGCCGCGATCTCGAAGGTCGTCATCGAGCGTCCGCACAAGAAGTGCCGCGTCACCATCCACGCCGCGCGCCCGGGTCTGATCATCGGCAAGAAGGGCGCCGACATCGAGAAGCTTCGCAAGAAGCTGATGGAGATGACGAAGTCCGAGACGCACCTCAACATCGTTGAAGTGCGCAAGCCGGAAATCGACGCGACCCTGGTCGCCCAGTCGATCGCCCAGCAGCTCGAGCGTCGTATCGCGTTCCGTCGCGCCATGAAGCGCGCCGTGCAGTCGGCGATGCGCCTTGGTGCCGAAGGCATCCGCATCAACTGCGCCGGCCGTCTTGGCGGTGCTGAGATTGCGCGCATGGAATGGTACCGCGAAGGCCGCGTGCCGCTGCATACGCTGCGCGCCGATGTCGACTACGGCACGGCCGAGGCGAACACGGCCTACGGCATCTGCGGCGTCAAGGTCTGGGTGTTCAAGGGCGAGATCCTCGAGCACGACCCGATGGCTTCGGAACGTCGTGCGACCGAGGGTGATGCTGCACATGGCGGTGGTGGTGATCGCGAACGCGGTCGTCGTCGCGAAAACGCCTGAGACATTTAGGAATTTGGAGTTAGAACGATGCTGCAGCCAAAGCGCACAAAGTTCCGCAAGCAGTTTAAGGGCCGTATCCATGGTACCGCAAAGGGCGGCACCAACCTGGATTTCGGTGGTTTCGGGCTGAAGGCGCTTGAGCCGAATCGCGTCACCGCACGTGAGATCGAGGCGGCCCGCCGCGCGATCACCCGTGAAATGAAGCGCGCCGGTCGCGTCTGGATCCGTATTTTCCCGGACGTACCGGTCACTTCGAAGCCGACCGAAGTCCGCATGGGCAAGGGCAAGGGCGCTGTCGACTACTGGGCGGCGCGCGTCAAGCCGGGCCGCATCATGTTCGAGATCGACGGCGTCAATGAAGAAACCGCCCGTGAGGCACTGCGTCTCGGCGCGGCCAAGCTCTCGGTCAAGACGCGCTTCGTGCAGCGCATCGCAGAATAAGGACGGGCTGATCATGAAAGCCGAAGACATCCGGACCAAGACCCAGGACCAGCTGACCGACGACTTGGCCAGCCTGAAGAAGGAGCAGTTCAACCTGCGCTTCCAGAAGGCCACCGGCCAGCTCGAGAAGACCGCGCGCGTGAGACAGGTCCGTAAGGACATTGCGCGTATCAAGACCATCGCTGCGGAAAAGTCCGCGGCTAAGAAGGCTTAAGGACGAAAACCATGCCAAAGCGCATTCTGCAGGGCACCGTCGTCAGCGACAAGAACGAGAAGACGGTTGTCGTCAAGGTCGAACGGCGCTTCACGCATCCCGTGATGAAGAAGACCGTGCGCATGACTAAGAAGTACAAGGCGCACGACGAGAACAACGCCCACAAGGTTGGCGATCAGGTGTTCATCCAGGAATCGAAGCCGATTTCCAAGGACAAGCGCTGGATCGTCGTGTCTTCGGACCAGGCGTAAACAACGAATTTTGGACAGACCGGGGAGGGGCTTTGAGCCCGTCCCGTTAGAAAAGAAGAAGGCGGCCAGTCATGATTCAGATGCAAACAAACCTCGACGTCGCGGATAATTCCGGCGCCCGTCGTGTCATGTGCATCAAGGTGCTGGGCGGCTCGAAGCGGAAATACGCTTCCGTGGGCGACATCATCGTGGTGTCGATCAAGGAAGCCATCCCGCGCGGCCGCGTGAAGAAGGGCGATGTGATGAAGGCGGTCGTGGTTCGCACGGCCAAGGACATCCGCCGCCCGGACGGCAGCGTGATCCGTTTCGACAAGAACGCAGCCGTTCTCGTCGACAACAAGAAAGAGCCGATCGGCACGCGTATCTTCGGACCGGTTCCGCGCGAACTCCGCGCCAAGAACCACATGAAGATCATCTCGCTCGCGCCAGAAGTGCTGTAAGGAGCCGGACCAATGCAAAAGATTAGAAAAGGCGACAAGGTCGTCGTGCTGGCCGGCAAGGACAAGGGCCGTTCGGGCGAAGTCCTCTCGGTTCAGCCGAAGGAAGACACCGCGCTGGTGCGCGGCGTCAACATGATCCGTCGTCACCAGAAGCAGTCCCAGTCCCAAGAGGGCGGGATCATCACCAAGGAAGCGCCGATCCAGCTGTCGAACATCGCGCTGGCCGACCCCAAGGATGGCAAGCCGACCCGCGTCGGCTTCATCTTCCAGAAGGACGGCAAGAAGGTGCGCGTCGCCAAGCGCTCGGGAGAAGTCATCAATGGCTAAGGCTCAAACCACGAAGCCCAAGGCTGAAAGCAAGCAGTCCAAGGCTCAGAACACGCCGCGCCTCAAGCAGGTCTACAACGAGACCATCCGCAAGGCGCTGCAGGAGCAGTTCGGCTACGACAACGAGATGCAGGTTCCGCGCATCGACAAGATCGTGCTGAACATGGGCGTTGGCGAAGCGACCGGCGATTCGAAGAAGCCTTCGATCGCGGCCGAAGACCTGGCGATGATCGCCGGCCAGAAGGCCGTCGTCACCCGCGCCCGCAACTCCATCGCCGGCTTCAAGGTCCGCGAGAAGATGCCGATCGGCGCCAAGGTCACGCTGCGCAAGGAACGCATGTACGAGTTCCTCGACCGCCTCGTGAACATCGCACTGCCACGCGTCCGCGACTTCCGTGGACTCAATCCGAAGAGCTTCGATGGCCGTGGCAACTATGCCATGGGCATCAAGGAACACATCGTGTTCCCGGAGATCAACTACGACAAGGTTGATCAGATCTGGGGCATGGACGTCATCGTTTGTACGACTGCGAAGACGGACGACGAAGCCAGGGCTTTGCTCAAGGCTTTCAACTTCCCCTTCCGCCAGTAACGGCAGCGAGAAAAGGAAAAATCTGAAATGGCAAAGACCAGCTCAGTCGAGAAGAACAACAGGCGCCGCAAGCTTGCCGACCAGTACGGTCCCAAGCGCGCTGCGCTCAAGGCGATCATCATGGATCAGTCCAAGCCGATGGAAGAGCGTTTCCGCGCTCAGCTCAAGCTTGCTGCCATGCCGCGCAACTCGGCCAAGATCCGCATCCGCAACCGCTGCGAAGTCACCGGCCGTCCGCGCGCCTACTATCGCAAGCTCAAAGTATCGCGCATCGCGCTCCGTGATCTCGGCAATAACGGCCAGATCCCGGGCCTGGTCAAGTCGAGCTGGTAAGGAGGACATAACATGTCATTGAGCGATCCTCTCGGCGATATGCTGACCCGCATCCGCAACGCCTACGGCCGCAAGAAGTCGAGCGTCTCGACGCCGGCCTCGCGCCTGCGTACCCGCGTCCTCGACGTGCTGAAGGCTGAAGGCTATATCCGCGATTACAGCCAGACCGACTTCGACAACGGCAAGTCCGAAATCGAGATCGAGCTGAAGTATTTCGACGGCGCGCCCGTCGTGCGCGAAATCGCCCGCGTTTCGAAGCCTGGCCGCCGCGTCTACGTTTCGGCCAAGTCGATTCCGCACGTCGCCAACGGCCTCGGCATCGCCATCCTTTCGACACCGAAGGGCGTGATGGCCGACCACGAAGCGCGTGAACAGAACGTCGGTGGTGAAATCCTCTGCCAGATCTTCTGATCTGGCGTGATCGGAAAAATTGGAATCCGGTCTTCGGGGTCATGCCCGGAAGACAGAGACCTGAAACAAGAGAAGTGACGAGGACAACAAAATGTCTCGTATTGGAAAGAAACCCGTTTCGCTGCCGCAGGGCGTGACCGCGACCGTCAACGGCCAGACCGTGACGGCGAAGGGCCCCAAGGGCGAGCTGAAGTTCGTGGTGAACGAAGAAGTGCTGGTCAAGATGGAAGGTAGCGAGATCGCTGTCCAGCCGCGCGACCAGACCAAGACGGCGCGCTCCAAGTGGGGCATGTCGCGCACGCAGATCGTCAACATCCTGCAGGGTGTGAAGGACGGCTTCGAGAAGAAGCTCGAGATCACCGGCGTCGGCTATCGCGCCGCCATGCAGGGCAAGAACCTGCAGCTGGCACTTGGCTTCAGCCATGACGTCGTCTACGAGACGCCGGCGGGCATCACGATCGCTGTGCCGAAGCCGACGGAAATCACCGTGACCGGCATCGATAAGCAGCAGGTCGGCCAGGTTGCCGCCGAGATCCGCGAATACCGTGGTCCCGAGCCCTACAAGGGCAAGGGCGTCCGCTACGCTGGCGAGAAGATCGTCCGCAAGGAAGGTAAGAAGAAGTAGTGGGCTTTGCCCCGAAAAGTTGCAGACTTTTCGGAAAGGTCCAAGCCAAAGAAGTGTAACGCCGCGGGGAGCGGTCGCGGGAGGCGCTTTCGCCTACCGCATATGGCGGCCCCCGTTTTTTGAAGGCAAGGAAGACTATCATGGGTACCAAGGAATCCACGCAGCGCCGTGCGCAGCGCGTCCGTCGCCAGATCAAGAAGGTCGCCGGCGAGCGTCCGCGTCTGTCGGTTCACCGCACGTCGAAGAACATCTATGTGCAGGTCATCGACGACGCCAAGGGCCACACCATCGTCGCTGCCTCGACGCTTGAGAAGGACCTCAAGGGTTCGCTCAAGACCGGCGCCGACACTGCCGCTGCCGCCGCGATCGGCAAGCTGATCGCCGAGCGCGCCACCAAGGCCGGTGTCAAGGAAGTCGTCTTCGACCGCGGCGCCTACATCTATCACGGCCGCGTCAAGGCGCTCGCCGAGGCCGCCCGTGAAGGTGGTCTGAGCTTCTAAATCCAAGGAATTTCGCCCCCGGGTGACCCACAGAGGCGCCGGATCTTATCAGCAACCGTGCTTCCGGAAAAAAACAAGGAACAGGATATGGCACAGGAACGTAGGGATGGCGGCCGCGGCCGCGATCGTGAAGAACGCGATGACGGCATGGTGGACAAGCTCGTCCACATCAACCGCGTCGCGAAGGTCGTCAAGGGCGGCCGTCGCTTTGGTTTTGCAGCACTCGTCGTCGTCGGCGACCAGAAGGGCCGCGTCGGCTTTGGTCACGGCAAGGCGCGCGAAGTGCCGGAAGCTATCCGCAAGGCAACTGAATCGGCCAAGCGCGACATGATCTTCGTGCCGCTGCGCTCGGGTCGTACGCTGCACCACGACGTCGAAGGACGCTGGGGCGCGGGACGCGTTCTGCTGCGCGCTGCCAAGCAAGGTACCGGCATCATCGCCGGTGGCCCGATGCGCGCCGTCTTCGAGACGCTCGGCATGCATGACGTGGTTGCCAAGTCGATGGGTTCGTCGAACCCCTACAACATGGTTCGCGCCACCTTCGACGCGCTGAAGAGCCAGATGCATCCCAAGGATGTGGCTGCTGCTCGTGGCATCAAGTATTCGACCCTTCAGGCCCGCCGCGGCACCGCCGTTGCGGCTGAAGAATAGTCGATCTGACCAGGGATTTTGACCATGGCCAAGAAAGCAACAAAGACCGTCACCGTTGAGCAGATCGGCTCGCCGATCCGCCGCCCGAAGGAACAGCGCGCGACGCTGGTCGGGCTCGGCCTCAACAAGATGCACAAGCAGCGCACGCTGGAAGATACACCCTCCGTGCGCGGCATGATCGCTGCCGTCCAGCATCTCGTCCGCGTCGTGGACGAGGGCTGAGCCAGAGCGCAGGAGAACCCAGATGAAACTCAACGATCTGCGTGACAAGGACGGCGCGACGCACTCCAAGAAGCGTCTCGGCCGTGGCATCGGCTCCGGCTCCGGCAAGACCGGCGGTCGCGGCGTCAAGGGCCAGAAGGCGCGTTCCGGCGTCGCCATCAACGGCTTCGAGGGTGGCCAGATGCCGCTCTACAGGCGTCTGCCGAAGCGTGGCTTCAACAACATCTTCGCCAAGAGCTTCACCGTCGTCTCGCTGGCCCGTATCCAGGTCGCCATCGACGCCAAGAAGCTCGACGCCAAGGCAACCGTGACGGCTGAATCGCTGGTCGCTGCCGGCGTCATCCGCCGCGTCAAGGACGGCGTGCGCATCCTCTCGGACGGCGAGATCAAGGCGAAGCTCGCCTTCGACGTCGCCGGCGCCTCCAAGGCTGCGATCGAGAAGATCGAAAAGGCCGGCGGCTCGGTCAAGTTGCCGGAAAAGGCAGCTGCCGAGTAACGGCAATTTGAAGCGCGAGCGGGATCCGTTTTTGCTCACGATCGTGCTTTGATCTGCTCAATTAGGCGGCCGCGTCAACGCGGCCGCTTGCATGTTTAGAGCCCGGAGCTTATCTCGTGAGCTTCGGTGAAACGCGCCGCCTGACCTCAAGGGCCATCAAGCGTTACCAAGCGGAGAATCAGGCATGGCTTCGGCTGCTGAACAACTAGCCTCGAATCTGAATTTCTCGGCCTTCGCCAAAGCGGAGGACCTGAAGAAACGCATCTGGTTCACCATCGGCGCGTTGCTCGTCTATCGCCTCGGCACCTATATTCCGCTTCCCGGCATCAATCCCGACGCCTTCGCCCAGGCCTTCTCGTCGCAGAGCAAGGGCGTCCTCGGCATGTTCAACATGTTCGCCGGTGGCGCCGTGCAGCGCATGGCGATCTTTGCGCTTGGCATCATGCCTTACATCTCCGCCTCCATCATCATGCAGCTGATGACGTCGGTCATCCCGTCGCTGGAGGCGCTGAAGAAGGAAGGCGAACAGGGCCGCAAGGTCATCAACCAATACACGCGCTACGGCACGGTGCTGCTTGCGCTGGTTCAGGCCTATGGCATTTCGGTCGGCCTGGAGGGCGGCCACGGCATCGTCAGCGATCCCGGCATGTTCTTCCGCATCTCGACGGTCGTCACTCTGGTGGGCGGCACCATGTTCCTGATGTGGCTGGGCGAGCAGATCACCGCCCGTGGCATCGGCAACGGCATCTCGCTGATCATCTTCTCCGGCATCGTCGCCGGCCTGCCGCATGCCATCTCCGGCACGCTGGAGCTTGGCCGCACCGGCGCGCTGTCGACCGGCCTGATCCTGGCGATCATCGTCCTGGCCGTCGTCGTCATCGCCCTGATCGTGTTCTTCGAGCGCGCCCAGCGCCGCTTGCTGATCCAGTACCCGAAGCGCCAGGTCGGCAACCGCATGTTCCAGGGCGATACCTCGCATCTGCCGCTGAAGCTCAACACGTCAGGCGTCATTCCGCCGATCTTCGCGTCGTCGCTGCTGTTGCTGCCGGCCACCGTCGCCGGCTTCTCGCAGACGACCAACATGCCGGCCTGGGCCAGCACCGTGCTGGCGTCGCTCGGCCACGGCCAGCCGCTCTACATGGCATTCTACGCGGCGATGATCGTGTTCTTCGCCTTCTTCTACACTGCGATTGTCTTCAACCCGAAGGACACCGCCGACCAGCTCAAGAAGCATTCGGGCTTCATCCCGGGCTATCGTCCGGGCGAGCGCACGGCCGATTACATCGATTACGTTCTCACCCGCATCACCGTCGTCGGCGCCATCTATCTGGTGCTGGTGTGCTTGCTGCCGGAGTTCCTGATCTCGGCGACTGGCGTACCATTCTACCTTGGTGGCACATCGCTTCTGATCGTGGTCAGTGTCACGCTCGATACGGTTGCGCAGATTCAGGGCCACCTGATCGCGCACCAGTATGAAGGCCTGATCAAGAAGTCGAAGCTGCGCGGGGGGAAGAAAGCCAGATGAGGTTGATATTGCTTGGGCCGCCAGGGGCGGGCAAGGGGACACAAGCACAAAGACTGGTAGAAAAACACGGCATACCCCAGCTCTCGACGGGCGACATGCTGCGTGCTGCAGTCCAGGCTGGCACCGAAGTCGGCAAACGCGCCAAGGCGGTGATGGATGCCGGTGAACTGGTTTCCGACGCCATCGTCAACGCCATCGTCGCCGAACGTATCGATCAGCCGGATTGCGCGAAGGGTTTCATCCTCGACGGATATCCGCGGACACTGGTGCAGGCGGACGCGGTTGAGCAGATGCTTTCGGATCGCTCGCAGGGCCTCGATGCGGTCATTGAACTTGTCGTCGACGACAAGGCGCTGGTTGGTCGTATCGTCAAGCGCGCCAACGAAGCACAAGCCGCCGGCCAGCCCGTGCGCAAGGACGACAATCCGACCGTGTTCGAGGAGCGTCTGAGGGAATACTACAAGAAGACGGCGCCGCTGATTGGCTACTATTATGCCAAGGGCACGCTCCGCAGCGTCGACGGCATGGCCGATATCGACGCCGTGACGGGACAGATCGAAGCGGTGCTAAGGGACGCAACGCGGGGAATTTAAACGATTGCACTTGACGGGAGCGGTTCGCTGCGGTATGGCGGCCCGTCTTCCTATCAGGCATCGGCTTTGCTTGTCCGCAAGGGCAAGGCAGCCGCTTTGAACTGGATACTCCCGCATGGGCCGGCCTCCACCGGACGCGGGGCAACTTAAGATAGCGCCGGTTCGTCCGGCCCACATGGAGAAGAGAAGAATATGGCTCGTATAGCCGGCGTCAACATTCCGACCAACAAGCGCGTCGTCATCGCGCTTCAGTACATTCACGGCATTGGCAAGAAGTTCGCCCAGGAGATCGTCGATAAGGTCGGCATCCCGGCCGAGCGTCGCGTCAACCATCTCACCGACGCGGAAGTGCTGCAGATCCGCGAAACCATCGACCGCGACTACCAGGTCGAGGGCGACCTGCGCCGCGAAGTCTCGATGAACATCAAGCGGCTCATGGACCTCGGCTGCTATCGCGGCTTGCGTCACCGCCGTTCGCTGCCGGTTCGCGGCCAGCGCACGCATACCAATGCGCGCACCCGCAAGGGTCCGGCCAAGTCGATCGCCGGCAAGAAGAAGTAATTGAGCAAATAGCGATTGGGCCGTGGCGAATAGGTTTCTACCCACTATTCGCTACGCCCTACTCGCTTTTGCAAGGTGGAGCCGCTGGCATTACGGCGGTGTAGAGATCAACTGAAAGGACTATCATGGCCAAGGAAGCCGCTCGTGTTCGCCGTCGCGAACGCAAGAACATCTCGTCGGGCGTTGCCCACGTCAATTCGACCTTCAACAACACGATGATCACCATCACTGACGCACAGGGCAATTCGATTGCCTGGTCGTCGGCCGGTGCCCAGGGCTTCAAGGGTTCGCGCAAGTCGACCCCGTTCGCTGCCCAGATGGCTGCCGAGGACGTTGCCAAGAAGGCCCAGGAACACGGCATGCGCATGCTCGAAGTCGAGGTCTGCGGACCCGGCTCCGGTCGTGAATCGGCACTGCGCGCCCTGCAGGCGGCCGGCTTCACCATCACCTCGATCCGTGATGTGACGCCGATCCCGCACAATGGCTGTCGCCCGCGCAAGAAGCGCCGCGTCTAAAAAATTACCGAACGCCGCGCGAGCGCCCTTTGTGGCGCTCCTCCACGGCATTCCAGGTCGCCCGCCACGATTGGATGGTGGCGGGTCAACGGAAGGAAAGCATCATGATCCAGAAAAATTGGCAGGAACTGATCAAGCCGAACAAGATCGAGTTCTCGTCGAAGAAGAAGACGCTGACCACGCTGGTCGCCGAGCCGCTCGAGCGTGGCTTTGGCCTGACGCTCGGCAACGCGCTGCGCCGCGTACTTCTGTCTTCGCTGCGCGGTGCGGCTGTTACCGCTGTGCAGATCGACGGCGTTCTGCATGAATTCTCGTCCATCGCCGGCGTGCGTGAGGACGTGACTGACATCGTCTTGAACATCAAGGAAATCGCCATCCGCATGGAAGGCGATGGCCCCAAGCGCATGGTCGTGCGCAAGCAGGGACCGGGTGCGGTTCTGGCCGGCGACATCCAGACGGTTGGCGACGTCGAAATCCTCAACCCCGACCACGTCATCTGCACGCTGGACGAAGGCGCTGAAATCCGCATGGAATTCACCGTCGACACCGGCAAGGGGTACGTGCCGGCCGACCGCAACCGCGCCGAAGACGCGCCGATCGGCCTGATCCCGGTCGACAGCCTGTATTCGCCGGTCAAGAAGGTCTCCTACAAGGTCGAGAACACCCGCGAGGGCCAGGTTCTCGATTATGACAAGCTGACCATGACGATCGAGACCGACGGTTCGATCACCGGCGAGGACGCGGTGGCTTTCGCTGCTCGCATCCTGCAGGACCAGCTCGGCCTGTTCGTCAACTTCGACGAGCCGCAGAAGGAAGTCGCCGCCGAAGCCGTCACCGAGCTCGCCTTCAACCCGGCGCTGCTCAAGAAGGTCGACGAGCTCGAGCTTTCGGTGCGTTCGGCCAACTGCCTGAAGAACGACAACATCGTCTATATCGGCGACCTGATCCAGAAGACCGAAGCCGAGATGCTGCGCACCCCGAACTTCGGCCGCAAGTCGCTGAACGAGATCAAGGAAGTCCTGGCGGCAATGGGCCTGCACCTCGGCATGGAAGTGCCGGACTGGCCGCCGGAAAACATCGAAGACCTCGCCAAGCGTTACGAAGATCAATATTGAGGCGTTGCCTCTGAACCCGCAATGAAGGAGAAGAGCCATGCGCCACGGATTTAAGGGCCGCCGGTTCGCCCGCAGCATAAGCCACCGCAAGTCGATGTTCGCCAACCTGGCCGTGTCGCTGCTCGAGCACGAGCAGATCGTCACCACCCTGCCGAAGGCGAAGGATCTGCGTCCGATCGTCGAGAAGCTGGTGACGCTCGGCAAGCGCGGCGACCTGCACGCCCGCCGCCAAGTGATCGCGCAGATCGGCAATGAAGGCGTCGTCAAGCGCCTGTTCGACACCATCGCCCCGCGCTACGCCACCCGCAACGGCGGCTATCTGCGCATCATGAAGGCGGGCTTCCGTCACGGCGACAATGCCGCGATGGCTGTCATCGAGTTCGTCGATCGCGACACCTCGGCCAAGGGCGCCGGCGACCGCGCCCGCATCGAAGCCGAAGGCACCGACGCGGACGCCGCAGCCGCATAAGGCTTGGTTTCCGGAATGAATGCAAAGGGGCCCACGGGCCCCTTTTTGTTTTCTGAAAGCAGGAGATTGCAGCCAAAGCCGATCTTCAGGCCGGAACCGAGGCTCTTTGGCCAAAATAATCGGATTTCAGCGGCTTAGCCTTTCATTTTGCACAATCGTCGGGACAATGCCCCCGAACTCGCCTTGGAGGATTCGTGAATGCGCGCCAACCGACTGTCCCTTGTTCTGCTCTTCGCCATGATGGCGTTCGCAGCCGCACCGGTGGCCAGGCAGGCATTGGCCGAGGAGACCAAGACCGATCCCGGCCTGTCCGACGTGCTGACCGACCTCTTGCATGGCGTCGAAGGCGAGAACTCTACATCCGGTCCCGACAAGCGCGTGCCGTTCGGCCGCGAAGAGGTGCAACTGTCGTTCGCCCCGCTGGTCAAGCAGACGGCGCCGGCCGTGGTCAACGTCTATGCCTCGCAGACCGCCAAGGTAACGTCGCCCTTCGACGGCGATCCGTTCTTCGAGGAGTTCTTTGGCCGTTCGCAGCCGCGCGCGCAGTCTTCCCTGGGGTCCGGTGTGTTGGTCGACCCGACCGGCATCGTGGTCACCAATTACCACGTCATCAAGGACGCCGACCAGGTCAAGGTGGCAACCGCGGACGGGCGTGAGTTCGACAGCAAGGTGATGCTGAAGGACGAGACACTCGACCTTGCAGTGCTCAAGATAACCTCGGACAAACCGTTTCCGGTCATCGCCATCGGCGATTCCGACGCGCTCGAGGTCGGCGATCTGGTGCTGGCCATCGGCAATCCCTTCGGTGTCGGCCAGACCACCACCAGCGGCATCGTTTCGGCACTTGCCCGCAGCCATATTGGCGTCGCCGATTCAAGCTTCTTCATCCAGACCGACGCCGCCATCAATCCCGGCAATTCGGGAGGTGCGCTGATCAACATGGGCGGCCAGCTGGTCGGCATCAACACGGCAATCTACAGCCGCAGCGGCGGCTCGATCGGCATCGGCTTTGCCATCCCCGCAAACATGGTGCGCGCCTTCGCCGATGCGGCCAAGGCCGGGCTCGACTTCTTCGAACGGCCCTATATCGGCGCCGAGTTCGAAGCGGTGACACCGCAGATTGCCGAATCGCTGGGCATGGAGAAGCCGACCGGTGCTTTGGTCTCGTCGGTCGAGGCGACCGGCCCGGCCGCCAAGGCGGGGCTCAAGCCTGGCGACGTCGTGATGCAGCTCAACGGCAAGCCGGTCGAGAGCATCGAAGCGCTGGATTACCGGATGGCGACGCTGTCGATCGGCACCAATGCCAATTTCGCGGTTCTGACCAAGGGCCAGCAGGCGGCGATGGACATCGCGCTCGAGCGCGCTCCGGAAGGCATGAAGGCGGCTGAAGTGACGCTGCACGGCCGCAGCCCGTTCTCGGGCGCCAAGGTCGCCGAACTGTCGCCCCGGCTTGCCCAGAAGCTTGGCCTGCGCACCGACATCAAGGGCGTCACCGTGGTCGACATCAACCGCGACTCGCCGGCCGCCGATTTCGGCTTCCAGCCGGGCGATATCGTGCGCGAGGTGAACGGCACCACCATCGATACCGCGGCGACCCTGGAGCAGGCCGCCCAGGCGGATACGCGCTGGTGGCGCTTTACCGTCGAGCGCGGCGGGCAGATACTGCGTCAGGTATTGCGTTATTAAAGCACGTCCCTTCGGGTTCATGCTCCAACCAAAAAGAAGTGCATGGCCGATCTGTTCAGCGTCGATGAACCGGAAAAGGCGTCGCCCGGGCGGCCGCTCGCCGACAGGCTGCGGCCGAAAAACCTCGGTGAGGTCGTCGGCCAGGAGCATCTGACCGGCCCTGATGGCGCGCTGACCCGGCTGATTGGTTCCGGCTCACTCGGCTCGATGATCTTCTGGGGACCGCCCGGCACCGGCAAGACCACTGTGGCGCGGTTGCTTGCCGGCGAAACCAGCCTTGCTTTCGAGCAGATATCGGCGGTGTTTTCCGGCGTCGCCGACCTGAAAAAAGTGTTCGAAGCCGCCAAGCTGCGCCGTACCAACGGTCGCCAGACCTTGTTGTTCGTTGACGAGATCCATCGCTTCAACCGCGCCCAGCAGGATTCCTTTCTCCCCGTCATGGAGGACGGGACCGTCGTGCTGGTCGGTGCCACCACCGAAAACCCGTCCTTCGAACTGAACGCGGCCCTGTTGTCGCGCGCGCGTGTGCTGGTCTTCCACTCATTGGGCGAGGAAAGCATCGCCAAGCTGATGGCGCGAGCCGAGGAGACCGAGGGCAGGGCGTTGCCGCTCGACGACGAGGCGAGGGCGATGCTCATCCGCATGAGCGATGGCGACGGCCGCGCCTCGCTGACGCTTGCTGAAGAGGTGTGGCGGGCTGCAAAGCCAGGCGAGATTTTCAACCCCGAAGGTCTGCAGCGCATCGTCCAGCGCCGCGCGCCGATCTACGACAAGGGCCAGGACGGCCACTACAATCTGATCTCGGCGCTGCACAAATCGGTGCGCGGTTCGGATCCCGACGCCGCGCTCTATTATCTGGCTCGCATGTTCGATGCCGGCGAGGATCCGCTCTATCTCGGCCGCCGGCTGGTGCGCATGGCCATGGAAGACATCGGCCTTGCCGACCCGCAGGCGCTTGTCGTGGCCAACGCCGCCAAGGACGCCTACGACTATCTCGGCTCGCCCGAGGGCGAGCTCGCCTTTGCCGAGGCCACCGTCTATCTCGCCACCGCGCCCAAATCCAATGCCGTCTACACCGCCTTCAAGGCAGCCACGCGTGCGGCGAAGGAACATGGCTCGCTGCTGCCGCCGAAACACATCCTCAACGCGCCGACCAAGCTGATGAAAGAGGAGGATTACGGCGCTGGTTACCGCTACGACCATGACGAGCCGGATGCCTTTTCGGGCCAGGACTATTTTCCCGAGAAGATGGGGCGGCAGACCTTTTATGATCCGCCTGAACGCGGCTTCGAGCGCGACATCAGAAAGCGGCTCGACTATTGGGCGAAGCTGCGCAAAGAGCGGGAATAGCAGGCTTGCGTGCCCCGGTCGTCGTCACGCTTCCAAACCAGGCTTCGCCTTGGGGAATCTCCGCTTCGGTCGTCCTGCACACGCTGCTGGCTGCGATGCTGGCCTTGATGCCGTTGCCGAAGCGGCCCAAGCGGGTCGAAGAGGAGCGGGTGTCGGTCGACATCTTGACGTCGCGACAATTCGAGGCGGCGACCAGGCCACCGCCTGCTCCAATGACGCCGGCACCGCTTGAAGCGCCTGCAGCGGCGCCTCCGCCTGCCTCGATCCCGCCCGAACCGCAACCGCCCGCCGCGCCGGCCATGATCCGGCCGACCGAAATGCTGTCGGCCAAGACACTGGCCGATCCGCGCAGCCGGCAGGCGCGCGCCGATCTCGCCACCTTCGCTTCCGACGAGCGCATGGTTCAGCTGTGCAATCTCGAAGCCATGGATCAGATCCGCAAATGGCGAACGGATTTCAAGCCGGAGCGGGTCGTGCCCTACGCGATGGCGGAGGAAAAAATCACTGGAACCACCATCGCCGCGAATGGCGCGGCTTTCCGTAGTCGCAGAAACTGGTATAGCCTGAAGTTCAGATGCCAACTGGCTGGGGACGGCGAAAGCGTCGTCAGCTTTGAGTTCCTGGTTGGCGATCTGGTCCCCAGGAAAAAATGGGACGAGCTTGGCCTACCGGCGGTGCATTGACCGAAATCCGGCAGGCTTCACAAGGCAGCCAGCCGGCCACGATACCACGGCCGTTGTGTGGTGACCCAAAAAACCTTATCAAGGCGCACGGCCGGGCGGTGGTCGTTGCCATGATTTTGGCACCTCATTCGCAACAGGATCGCGCTTCGCGCGTGGAAAAATGACAAGAACCCTTCGCAAAACCCTTCGCAAATTCGCCATTGCCATCCCGCTTCTCGCCCTTGGCTTTTACTTCATCCCGATCCTGACATCGGTCTTTATCGTCCTCGGCCTCATCGATGTCCTGCGCAACGACCGCAAGGACCTGTCGCTGTTCTCCGGCTATTTCCTCGGCAACGGCCTCTTCACCTGGCTGCTTTCGCCTTTCAACCTGCTGGTTGATCTCCTGTGCTACCGCAATCCCGGCGTCTGGAAGCTGGAACAGTTCCCCGCCGACTATCAGCGCGAGGTCAATGAGGTCCTGGACATCTTCAAGGCGCGCAAGGACGAGATCATCGCCGACATCGATGCCAATTTCGGCGCCGGCCGGCGCGGCATGTATGTCTATCA
>NZ_NNRI01000019.1 GCF_002270415.1 Mesorhizobium sophorae
AGTGTGGGCGAGGGGATCGACCAGCTTTCCGAATGGATAGATGCACAGCTCGGCTAAAATTTGGGCCCTGCTGGTTTGGAAAATCTGGATTTCTTGAGGGGACGACGAATGAGCTCTGTATTGCGTCGTGTTGCGGTGTTTTCTCTGTATAACGAACGCGGCATCGCGGACGAGTATGTCATATTTTTACTGACCAAACTGAGAGAACTGGTTGAAAGAATTGTCGTTGTCTCCAACGGCAATCTTTCAAAACATTCTGAAGTCGCGGTTGCAAAAGTGTGTGATCAGCTCCTGATTCGTAAGAACGAGGGATTTGATGTCGGTGGATACAAGGCCGGAATCGAAGCCATCGGCTTTGATGAGCTTTCCAAGTATGACGAACTTATCCTGCTGAACGATACTTGCTACGGACCTCTTTTCCCCTTTTCAGAAATGTTTTCGGAAATGGAAGGGCGGAACACTGATTTCTGGGGCGCTTCTGCCCATCGGGAAATGACGCCAAACCCATTTACCGGGACAGGCCATCTGCCCCGTCATCTCACGGCAAACTTCATTGCAATTCGCAACGAGATGCTGAAGTCGCGCGCCTTCAAGAGATATTGGGAGAACCTGCCGGAGATAAAAACCTACACCGATGCTGTTCTGCTTCATGAGTCGCAGTTTACCAAGCATTTTACAGACCTTGGCTATTCCGCAGAAGCATATGTTGATCCGGATCAGTATGGCTCGCACTATCCGGCGTTCATCAACGTCGACGAAACAATCATCAACCGCTTCCCCCTGCTAAAGCGGCGAACGTTTTTTCACGATCCGACTTTTCTGGAGCACAATGCGGTCGATCTGCCGCGCGCTTTGCGGATACTTAAAGAAACGTCCGACTACGACGTTAATTTGATTTGGCGCAATGTTCTGCGCGTTTCGGAATTGAGGAATCTCAACAGCAACGCGGCGCTGATGAGCGTCCTGCCGGACAAGCGGATCAAGGATGACGACGCTGCTGCCGACTACGGCAAGGTGGCCGTCTGCGCGCATATTTACTACACCGAGTTGCTTGACGAGTTGCTGGCGCTGACCGAGAACATTCCGGTTCCCTATGACTTCATTGCAACCACGAATACGCCGGAAAAGAAGGCGGAGATCGAAGCCGCCTTGGCAAAGCGCCCTGGCGTGAAAAAGGCCATCGTCCGCGTTGTTGAACAGAACCGCGGTCGTGACATGTCGTCGCTTTTCATCTCGTTCCGAGATCTGTTCATCGACGATCGCTACGACCTTGTCTGTCGTTTGCATACAAAAAAATCGCCTCAAGTTCAGTCGTCGAGAGGCAATCTGTTCAAGCGTCACATGCTCGACAATCTGCTGAATACCCGCGGTTACGTGCAGAATGTTTTGGACATGTTTCACGACAATCCTTCAGTCGGCGTCGCCATTCCGCCGATCTTTCATATCTCTTACCCGACCATGGGCCACTCATGGTTTGTCAACAAGCCAAGGGCCGAGGAAACGGCGCGCCTGTTGAACATCGACGTCAAGTTCGATGACACCACTCCGGTCGCAGCCTATGGCACCATGTTCTGGTTCCGGCCGCGCGCGCTGCGCAAAATGTTCGAACACAAATGGAAATGGGAAGAGTTCAATGCCGAGCCCGATCATATTGACGGAGGCTTGGCTCACGTGCTGGAGCGGCTGATCACCTACTCTGCTCAGGATGCCGGATTTACCACGCAGCACATTATGTGCGAGCATCAGGTAGCGCACAACTACAGCATGTTGGAGTTCAAGATGCAAAGGCTTGTCGGCATGCTGCCACTGCACGACTTCCCGTGGCATGCTCATCTGTTGTCTGAGTGGAAGAACGCCGGTTATCCCTTGGGGGCGTCAACGATGCAGATTCCAATGACGCCAGCGACGCAGACGGCGCTGATGTCAGGGCCGCAGACGTCAGTGAAACACGCTCTGGCTAGACTCAATTTCGCCATCAAGAGCTCTCTGAAGTTCAGATCGCCTATCTTGTTCAGAATACTCAGACCGTTCTATCGCGGCATAAGGGCGGTCCTGAAGCCAATTCTCGGCGTACTTCTGTAGCGCTTTCCCGGAATCACCCACCTCTGGCGCCAAGGTTGGCGAGCGTCAGACCCTTATGGTGGCGGTCTCGACGACCAGCTAGCCTGCCAATGGTGATCACTCGGCGGGCTGAATTGTCGAGACCGGCACGCGTCTTCCAAGAACCGCATTGCCGATCTTATCGAGAAGCCATTTTTCGACGAACTGATAGATAGCCGCGCCGAAAGCGATCGCCAGCACGCAGGCGAGACCAGCAACAAGGAGGCGCGGCCGCAGGTCCATCAGCCCGGCCCGCAGAACGATTAGCGCCAGGATTGCGAAAAAGGTCTGGTGGCTCAGGTAGATCGAATACGACGCATTGCCGAGGTACTGCCAAACCTTCGGGAACGTCCACAGGCCGCGCAATTCGATCGCGATGAGACCATAAAGGATAAAGCCCGAGGGAATGCCCCAAAAGGCCGTTCGCCACCATGGAGCGAGAACCCACCAGCCGCCATGCCGATGCAACACAACGCTGCCGAGCGCGTACAACACCACTCCCACAACAAACGATGTTTTCGCGAAGGCTGTTTGGCCCCTGCCGACCAGCAGGGCGACGAAAACACCGAACATGAATTCGAAGAACAAGGATGACGCCCAGACATGGTGCATCCAATCCTTGCCCAGGGCAAACGCAACCAGAATGCAGGCAAGCGTGAAAGCGAACCAGATCATCAATCCGATAAGAAGATGCTGACGAAAAATCAGCAATGATAGTGTCGCCACCATGTAGTATATCATTTCATAGTGAAGGGACCATGCCGCCAGGATGATGTTGTTCGATGCGCTCAACAACAGCAGCAATGAAGATGTGGGTGGCACTGGCATCGGCAGGAAGGGAATATCGACGATATACGCAATTGTAAGTGAAGCAAAAAGGAACATCACCCAATAGATCGGGTAGATTCGGATTAGCCTCCTCAGCAGGAAATCCAGCGTCGATTGCCAGCGGCTCTTCGTACGATCGCCACCGGATTTGACCCCAACCGTGTAGATGATGAAGCCCGAAATTACGAAGAAGATGTCAACGCCACCAGGGCCAAGGTTGTAGATGTATGGAGTTATCCAGTGTGCCTGCATTGGCGTGAAGGGGTGAAGCACATGACTGAACAGCACCATCAATGATGCGACGGCACGCAGGCCCTGGACGTTCCGATAGTGCATAGCTCTGAATTCCCCAAAGCCATCCTCTATCGGCATGGGAGTTGCCGATCAAGTCCGCCGCCAAGGCCGGGTCATGGCAAGGGCGCTGACGATCGCGCCCGGTTGTAGCGCCGGGTTAGGAGCAACAGTTAAGCCAGGATCGAGCCAGCCAAAGTGTCGGGCGGGTTCACCTCGACAAACGTCGCAAGCCGCGCGTCGGCGCCGAATGGAAGGTTGCCTGTCTCCGGCCTTTTTTATCGGCACCGAATGGTTTAATGCAGCTTGCCCATTGGCTCGAAATTGCCAAAGATTCACCGGCTGGAACATGGTCACATTCGAGCCGAGGGATCATCGACCTATATCGCCCTCCAACATTTCGGATGTTGAAATATCGTGAGTTGTTTTTCGCAGTTATTTTCAAGTGCCATTAGCGCCAAAGAGAGATAGGTCGATGAGGCGTCTGGCTATCGCATTTTACTACGACCAGCACGGCAAGATAGATGAGTATTATTTTCACCTGATTGCATCGATCAAACCTTTTGTTGAGAAGGTTTTGGTGGTTTGCAACGGTCCGGTGGACAAAGAGGCCGAATCGCGTCTTTCCGAGGCCGCCGACAGCTTCCTGATCAGGGAAAACAAAGGGTTCGATGCATGGGCCTATCGCACTGCGCTCGAACATATCGGGTGGGACGAGCTTTCGCACTTCGATGAGATCTTGCTTTTCAACCACACCTTCTACGGGCCGATTTTCCCTTTCTCGGAAATGTTCTCGGAGATGGACCAGCGTCAGTGTGATTTCTGGGGGATCTCCGCTCACGGGGCGATGAGGCCTAATCCGATCGATGTCAGAAAAGCGGAGCTGCCCTTCCATCTCAACTCCCATTTCATCGCGGTACGGCGGTCCCTGCATCAGTCAAAGGCGTTTCGGGATTATTGGACCCAGATGGGGCCCATCAACTCCTACATGGACTCAATCGCGAAACATGAGACGGTGTTCACAGGGCATTTCCAGGCCTTGGGCTATACCTGTTCGGTTTTGCTCGATCCCGCACGATACAAGACGTCATATCCAGTGCTGATGGAGCCGGACAAAACGCTGGAGGATCGCAGCCCGATCCTGAAGAAGCGGCTGTTTTTTCATGACACGCTGTTCCTCGAGCGCGAGGCCATCAATCTGCCGCGCGCGCTGGAGATCATAGAGAACCAATCCGATTATGATCTGTCGCTGATATGGAAGAGCGTTGGCCGCCTGGGCCCGCCTCGTACGCTAAATGGCAACGCCGCGTTGCTCTCCGTCCTGCCGGATGTACAGGTCGGTCCGCAAAGGAACTGGGACGATTATCGGATAGCGGTTCTCGCGCACGTCTATCACGTCGACATGATCGACGAGATTCTAGGCTACAGCGAAAACGTGCCGAAGGGCTACGACCTGATCATCACGACCGACAATGCAAACAAGCAGGCATTGATCGAGCAAGCAATCGCAAAGGCGCAGAACGTCGGAAATGCCGTCGTTCTGGTTGTCGAGAACGACGGCAGGGATACCTCTGCTCTCCTCATCGGGTGCCGCGATTACGTGCTCGAGGACCGTTACGACCTGATCTGCCGGATACATTCCAAGCAATCTTCCCAAGACGGCGCAAAGGGGGAACTGTTCAAGCTTCACACCCTTGAAAACCTTCTTCATACGCCTGGGTATGTCTCGAATTTGCTCGAGCTTTTTGCCAACAACCCAGCGCTTGGCCTTGTCATGCCGCCAATGATTCATATCGGCTACCCGACCCTGGGAAACTCATGGTTTGGCAACAAGGACAACGTCCAAAAGATAGCCAAACAGCTGAATCTGATCGTGCATCTGGATGCCAATTCGCCCGTGGCGCCTTACGGTGGGATGTACTGGTTTCGTCCTGCCGCTCTCAGGAAGCTTTTCGAACATAAGTGGGCCTGGGACGACTTCGCCAACATGGATTATCGGGATGGGAGTTTGGTCCACGCTATAGAGCGGATCATTGCCTATGTCGCAATCGACGCCGGATACACCTTCCGGCATGTGGTGACCGCGAGGAATGCGGCTCACAACTACGTCATGTTGGAAGCCAAATTGCAGGCGTTGTTGGCGGACGGAGCGCCGGCGGAATTCGGAAACTTGGGAGTGGCAAGGTCCTTTCGTGGCCTCCTCTTCTCGATCAAGAGATCGATCGTGACCACATCGCCAACAGCGTTCAGGATCCTCCGGCCGATCTACCGCGGTCTGCGAAGGATAATCACGCTTGGTCGCGGCGCGACAAACTAAGCTCACCCCATGGCCAATTCGCTCGGGAAAGGCTCCAGGCGAGCTAAGGCGAATTTCGCTCAGGCGACATCCCATTTGAGGTTTCGGCACCCGAGGATAGGAGGCCGATCAATCACGAGGCGCTGTTAAGTCAGCGACTCTACCCGGCCAGCTCGAAGCGTCATCTTCTTCGTGCAAACGCGCTGGATGAGCGACTCGTCGTGGCTGGCCAGCACGATGATGCCGGCCTTTTCCGCCAATTCGTCCATGCGTCGTTTGGCTTTTTCCTGGAATGACGCGTCGCCGGCGCCAATCCATTCATCCATCAGCAGAATTTCAGGTTCGAGCGCGGTCGCCGCTGCAAACGCCAGCCGTGCCGCCATGCCCTGGCTGTAAGCCTTGAACGGCAGGTCGATGAAATCGCCCAGTTCGCTGAAATCGATGATTTCTTCCATCTTCTCTTCGATTTCGGCCAGCGTCCAACCGCTGATCAGCCCCCTCAGCACGATGTTTCTGCGCCCGGTGGCCTCGGGACGAAACCCTATGCTGATGTTGAACAAGGCATCGACCTTGCCCGCGATCGATATCGTGCCGCCCGATGGCTGGTAGATTCCGTAGAGAACCTTGAGCAGGGTGGTCTTGCCGGCGCCATTCGGGCCGACGAGCCCCAGCCGGTCGCCCGCCTTGAGTTCGAAACTGACATCGTCGAGCGCCTGCACGACCTGCTTGGTGCCCGACTTCGATATGTTGCCGCCGAGCGCGCTCCGACGCCGGCCAGGCGCCGAAAGCGTCAACTTTTCGAACAGGCGATAAACGAGGCTGACATTGTTCAGTTTGATGGAGGTCATGGAACTCAGATCAGGAAAACGATGCGCTTGCGATAAAGGCCCAGCAGCAGCAACGCAAGGGCCCAGACGCCGAGACAAACGTAGCCTGTCACCGTCAACGCATGCGTCGGAAAGATGCCCGCCGTGATCGGCTCACGCACGCCCTCCAGGAAGTAGGTGAACGGGTTCCAGTGATAGGCGTATTTTTGAACGCCCTCTTGCCCGCTGTAGACCCAGAAAACAGGCGTCAGGAACATGCCCACCCGCATCAGGTTCCCGACGATGAACTCGCTATCGGGAAAGAAGGCGCCCAAGAACGCAAAAACCGTGACAAGTGCAGGAGTTGCCACGACGATGAGCAACAGACCCAGCAACGACAGCAGCCAGTTTGAGTTGATTCCGTAACCGGCCAGCAGCAGAATAAGAACGCAACCCGCCAACGAATAACCAGCCCGGATGATGCATTGCATCGTCAATCGCATCACATACACGAACAACGGCAGCGTCGTGCCTTGAATGAAGCTCGCTTCGCGCTGGAAGAGTGACACGCTCATGGTGATGGTTTCGGTGAGGTAGAACCACACCAGCATGCCGATGGCGACATAGGCTATGTAGCTTGGATCGCTGGCGTCCTTGGTCACGAAAACGAAGACAAATGTGCCGACGAAAGCAAAATAATTGACCAGCATCCAAAGCGGACCCAGGGTCGTACGCCGGTGCTGGTCGCCGATGTCCTCATGGGCGAGCGCGACCCAGACCCGGTGCAACCGCACGGCCTTGGAGATATCGTCAAAAGCGCCGTTTAGTGCCGCAATCATCGTTGGGAGTATCGCAATCTGCTTTTTTCCAGCGCTTGGTTTTTCCGGCGCTTCATCGCTTCAAGGCCCGTGACGAACCACCACGGAGCTCTTAATAGCCATTGCGACGTGCTTATGGCAACGCACTGCGTTTTAATGTCGCGAGTTGGGCCTCGGGTCCGATCGCTTGCCCTCGCGCTCTCTTGAAAAAACATCTAGCTATGACTTCGAGCCCGCAGTATGCGATACAACAGGGCAGGGGCCAGGGATAGCACTTTGAAAGAGCGATCGGCCACGAAGCATATTCGTGCTCGCACCTTGGTGATGTTGATGTCCGTGAGCCTGGAGTCTAGTGCAGTCCAATGAATTCTTACCTCGAAGCTGTATTCGGACTCAGGCCGGAAATGCGGCGCGCCTTCATCATGGTCCAGGACGTGGTCATGGTCCTGGTCGCCGTGGCGCTCAGCCTTGTGCTTTCGCGGTCGAATCTTTCGTTCGATCCGCTCTCCAACCAGGGTTTGGGAACCTGGGGGGGCATTGTCGTCATCAGCCATCTCCTGTTCAGATATTGTGGTCTCTACAAGACCGTTTGGCGCTTCGCTTCGACGCCCGACTTTTTCAATATCCTAAAGAGCTGCGCAATTTTGACGTTGGCTCTGTACGCCACGTCAATGTTGGCTCGTTCCTTCCAGCCTGTGCAGGGGCTCAACGAGCGTCAGTTCATCGTCTTCTTCCTCGTCTCCTTCACGATCATATCGGCGCCCCGGCTGTTCTACCGCTTCCTGCGTGACGGCGCGAGCTGGGGCATTCTAAGCACCAAGACCGGCAAGACGCAGGCCAAGCAGGCGTTGTTCGTTGGCCGGCTCGGCGAAGCCGACCTGATCATTCGCTTCACGCGCACGGCGGAGCCGGCGGACTATTCCATCGCCGGGATCATGGCGACCGAGCGCGCCGTACAATTGGGCACGCGGATTCAAGGTGTTCCCGTGGTGGCGACCCGACCGCGGCTGATCGACGTCCTGGAAGACTATGCGACAGGCACCGAAAGCCTGGACTTGCTGATTTTCGGCAGTGGCGCCGAGCACGAGATCGAGGAGTATTCGGAACTCGTCCGCGTCGCCCGGCATGGCGACATAAGTGTGGTGCAGTTCTCCGGTCTTTCGGAACTGGAACAGCAGGGAAAACTGGTTCTCGACGCCGTCGAGATGGAAACGATCCTACGCCGCCCGACAGTGCCTTCCGATGTCGAGCGTATCGGGACCTTTATTGGCGGCAAGCGCGTCCTGGTGACGGGCGGTGCCGGGTCGATCGGCCGAACGTTGGTCAAACGGTCGTTGGAACTGGGGGCGGAGGCGGTGCTCGTCGCCGACAACTCCGAGTTCGGCATCTTCCAGTTGAGCCAGTACATTGACGAGAAGGACCACGACCGCCTCAAGGTCCGCATCGTCGATGTCGCGGATCGGCGCCAGATAACGCGTGTCGTCACCGAATTCAGACCGGACATCGTCTTTCACGCCGCGGCGCTCAAGCATGTTCCGCTGCTCGAGGAAAACTGGGATTCGGCCATCCAGACCAATGTTTTCGGCACGCTTGTCTGTGCCGAAGTCGCCGCCAAATGCGGGGTTGCCCAGTTTGTCCTGATATCGAGCGACAAGGCGGTGGATCCCTCATCGGTGCTTGGGGTGACAAAACGGGCTGCCGAACAGATCATCAGCGCCTTGCATGGGCCCCCCGCCAGCGAGCCGGGCGCGCGTCGTTCGGTCACCAAGTTCGTGGCCGTTCGCTTCGGCAATGTCTTTGGCAGCAACGGTTCGGTGGCGACCATATTCCAGGCGCAGATCGAGGCCGGAGGGCCGGTCACCATCACGGACCGGCGCATGACACGCTATTTCATGACAGTGGCCGAAGCCGTCGATCTCGTCATTATGTCGGCCGCCGATGCCGCATCGCGGCAGAGCGGGGACGATTATGCCGTCTACATGCTCGACATGGGCAAGCCGGTGCCGATCCTTGAAGTGGCCGAAACAATGATCCGCCTGTCCGGAAAGAGCCCCTACACGGACATCCCGATCCGGTTCACCGGCATAAGGCCGGGCGAGAAACTCCACGAAATGCTGCATGGCGAGGATGAGGAACTCGTCGAACTCGGCATTTCGAAGATCTTTGGCCTGAGCACGGATGTCGTGGAATGGTCGGATGTCCAGGCCGCGCTCACGGCGCTGCAGCAGTCGGTCAAGAACCAGGACAAGGATGCCGCGCTGGCCGTGCTGGCAGGCCTTGACCAGGCCAAGAAGGCCAGGGGCGGCATTCATCAGGACGTGGTCCCGAAAACGGCCCGGCAAGCGACCTAACCCAATCCGCATAGCGATCTTGCTCGTGGATTGGACAAACCTAGAGCAATTCCAGGAAAAGTGTGAAAACGGTTTTCCGTCCGGAATTGCGTCAAAACAAAGAGATAGAGCAATTCCAGGAAAAGTGTGAAACGGTTTTCCGTCCGGAATTGCGTCGAAACAAGGAAATTGAGCGGTTCTGCGTTTCCGTGAAACGATGAGCCGCTCTAGCCATTCCAGGCATTTGCAGGGTGTTTGAAGCTCGTGAGCAAAGAAGATCCGCGCATCGCAGTCCTGATGGGCACGAAAGACGGCGCCGCCTTCATCGATGAGCAACTGCAATCCGTGCTCGCGCAGTCGCACCCTCTGATCGACCTGTGGATCTCCGACGATGGCTCCGTCGATGACACGATTGCCATCATCGAGGCGTGGAAATCCCGCTGGCCCAAGGGTCGAGTGACCCTGGTGGAAGGGCCGCGGCAAGGCTTCGCCCCCAATTTCCGGTCGATGATCCTTGATCGGCGCATCGATGCGGACTGCTATGCCTTCTGTGACCAGGACGATATCTGGGAGCCCGACCGGCTGGAGAGCGCTGTCCGCTGGATGCAGGCTTATGACGCAAAAATCCCGCTGATGTTTTGCTCGCGAACCGCGACCATGACCGAATCCGGAAGCCTCGTCGGCCATTCGCCGCTGTTTCGCCGGTCGCCATCCTTTCGCAACGCGCTTGTGCAAAGCATCGCCGGCGGCAACACCATCCTGCTCAACGCCGCGGCCCGCGACCTGCTGGCCAGGGCCTCAGCGCAAACCGAGTTCGTCAGCCACGACTGGTGGGCCTATCTCATCATGACCGCCGCCGGCGGCATCGTCCGCTACGATCCACGGCCGCTGGTGCGCTACCGCCAGCATGCGGCAAACCTGGTTGGCGCCAACGTGTCGTGGAGGGCGAGGATTTCCCGGCTTGGCCGTCTGTTCAAGGGCGACTTTGCCGGCTGGACGGATCGCAATCTTGACGGACTTGCCGTCAACCGCGACCTGCTGACCGAGGATGCAGCGGCGTGCGTCGATCTGTTTACAAAAGGGCGGCAGGGCAATCTTTTCCAGCGTTTGGGCGGCTTGCGCAAAAGCGGTGTCTATCGGCAGACACTTGCCGGCACCCTGGGGCTCTATCTCGCATTCATCCTGGGGCGCATCTGAGCATCGAACGGCTGCATGGTGTGCTTGGCCAGGAGATGACCTCATGCTACGTCGACCGTATTGACGGGCTTCGTCTGCGGCGTTGTCTCGGGGCTTTGGCAGGGAGCGCTATCGGCCGTTCATGAAGGCAACCAAGCAAATCTTCGATCTTGCCGGCGCGGCTCTGCTGCTGGTGGTCACATCGCCTGTTCTGGTGCTCGCCTTCCTTGCTGTTCGCGCATCATCACCCGGTCCGGCCATTTTTTCGCAGACGCGGGTCGGTCGCGACGGCCTGCTTTTTCGCTGTCACAAATTGCGGACGATGTATGTTGGAACGCCGTCATTGCCCACGCACGAGGCGCCTACGAATTCCGTCACCTCGGTTGGCAAGGTCTTGCGGAAATTCAAGCTCGACGAGTTGCCCCAGTTCTGGAACGTTCTGAAGGGCGAGATGAGCCTGGTTGGGCCGCGTCCCTGTCTGCCGACGCAAACGGAATTGATCGAGTGTCGCAGGCGACTAGGGGTCTTGGCGGCACTTCCAGGCATAACGGGTCTGGCCCAGATCAGGGGCATCGACATGTCGAACCCCGAGCTCTTGGCCAAAACCGATGCCGCCTATCTCAGGACGGCATCGTTCTGGCTCGACCTTCGGATCCTGTTTGGGACGCTCTATCGAAGCTGAGCAGGCCATGATCTCAAAAACCGAAGCCGGTTTTGGGAAGAGGTCATGGTCAAGCGAGAGGTCGACGTTCACGAAGCCGCGCCAGGTCGGCCAGCCGCTCCAGCGTACCGGTTTCAGGTGCCCAGCCCTGCGATATCAGCAGCGAAGGATCGCATATCTGCGTCGCGGTCATGCTGTCCCAAAACGCCCGCTTGCCCAGCACGGCCGCGGCCGGCCGCATCAGGCCGGCCGGCACCGTGATCAGGCGCGTCGGACGTCCGAAACCCCTGCGAAAGGCGGCAATGACGGCAGCCACGGTGACCGATGGCACATCGGCGCCGACATAGATCGGGCGAAGCGGTTCCGAATGGCTCAGCAGGTGCGACACGGCTCGCGCCGCGGCTTCGGAGGACATCAGCGAGCGGATTCCCGCCAAGGCGCCTGTCGGCAGCGGCAGCGCCGTATCGGCCAGGCGCATCAGCGTCGCCAGGTTTCCCCTCATGCCGCTTCCATAGACCGGAGGCAGGCGCAACACGGCGGCATCGGAACGGCCGTGCGACGCATAGGCGTTGAGAACCTTGATTTCGGCTTCGCGCTTCGAGCGCCCATAGTCGCATTGCGGGGCAGGAAGCGTGGTCTCGTCGATCGTTGCGCTGACGCGAGCGCCGATCACGGCGCGGATCGACGAGAGGTGGATGAAACGTCCGCTGGCCTGCGCGGCCGCTGCCTGCGCCAGCCGCGCGCTCAATTCCACATTGGCCGCCCGATAATCGGCTTCGGTGGCGTCGCCCTGATCATTGTTGAGGCCGGCGCAATGGACGACATGGGTCACATCCCTGGTCAGCGCCAGGAAGGCCGCGGCCGGCGCATCGAAACCGGGCATAGCCACAGCTTCGCTTCCAGAACCCAGCCTCTCCGGGTGACGGGAGGCGAGGCGAAGCTCGGCACCGGCGTCGCGAAGGTGGTGCACGACAAGACGTCCGATGAAACCCGTCGCACCTGTCACCAAGACTTTCATTGCCTTGCTCGCGACAGCTCTTGGGTGGCTTGTGGAAGCGCCTGCCCTTCCACCTCTGGTGGAAGTGCTTGCCCTTCCGCCAACGGAGCCTGACGTCCGGAGGCAAGATATGTCCCGCACACCAGGAAGACCATCAGCACCGAGTCCAGAATGTCATGGCCGATCAGGATGCCTGTCATCCCGGCTGTGAGATAGGTGATCACGACGATGACAATCATGGTCGCGCCGAACCGTTCGACCGGATCGCTGCTGTTTCGCAAGACCCGGACGGCATTTCCAGCGGCAAAGACGAAGATCGCCGCCAGCGTCATGGCGCCCAGAATTCCTGCTTGTACCAAGGCGGTCAGGAAGCCGTTGTGGAAATGGTTGAAGCCTGTGTCCATTGCGAACTGGTCATGAAAGCCCTGCTTGATCAGAAGCTGGCTCGCGCCCACACCATGTCCGAACACCGGCATGTCATGGAATGCCTTGAGGCCGATGTCCCAAAGGGCAACACGTATCCCCAACGAGGTGTCGTAGTTGTCGTGGGTCCCAAGCGCATCCCAATCGGAACGCAGAAAGTCGACGCGCCCGGATATCGCCTGGGAGCCGAAAGCCGCGATGACGACACCGACTGCAGTCAGCAGCAGCAGCACGCGAACCGCATTCCTGCCTCTGAGCCTCTGATGGTTGATCAAAAGAACGGCGATGCCGGCAATCAGCAGCGCCAGCCAAACAATACGCGAACCGGAATAGATAATGGCGATCGTCCCGGCCAGTGCGGCGTAGAAGAGAGGGTTCCGGGCTCGCTCTATGCCTGACAAGGCACCGGCCACGCAGACCACCACGGCAAGGCAGACGACGGTTGCGAAGACGATCGGATTGCCGGCCCCGCCCTCGGCCCTGACCCCAATCCAGTATTGCTGGATGACAGCCATCTGCAGCGCGACAAAACAGGCGGCCATGCTGCTGAGCACGATAGTACGGGCAAGCGTGGCTTTCTGCGTGATGCTCCAGGTCGAATAGGAGATTGGGAAAAACAGGAAGGTAGCGAGCGGGATCAGGTGTGGCGCATCTCTGGCGAACGCGTTGTTGACGATGGAAGCCATGAGATTGGCCGCGCAATAGGCATAGATCGAGACCGTCAGCCAGATCATGGGCCGGTCAATGTTGAAGTGCCTTTTCCCGGCGGCAATCAGCGCGAGGGAGGCGAGGGCTCCGCCATTGAACACAAAACTGACCAGCGATCCCAGAACCGGTGGAAAAAAGAAGCAAAGGATGGAGAAGTAGACATTCACCCGCGAGGCAGTGAATTGCTGTCTTATCGATGAAAACCGGTTCAATGCTCTAGGTCACAATTCTCTGGGAGCGATAGGTGTCGTCGGCGGCAACGGATATCGCCTCGAAATTGCACGTGTTCCATCATGCGTCGTGCTCGTCTTCAGCAGCCGGTATAGCGGCTTGGCCGTTTTTTCGATAGTGCGGCAAGGTGGGATCGCCGCCAGAAATCGATGGCCACCGACGATGGCCTGGGTGAGGCTCTCACGTAGCAATTTGCATGTTCAGCCAGGCAATATTTTCCCTCGCTTTTCCTAGCGGCTTGCCCTGTGAGCAGGAATTTCCGGGTTTTGCCGCGCCCATGGAAAATTCATTCCCGAACCGTGCGCCGCGGGGCCAGTCCAGCATTGTTCTCTCCGACGGCTATCTGCTAGAACGCCGGCACGAGAGAGATTGTCCAGAAGCAAGGCTTGAACCGGGCGCAAAAAGCCCGATGATTTGAGGCAAGGTCTTCTGTCGGAAGGCACGAAAGAACGCTTACAGTCCATGACCATTGCGCTTACGCATCTTCAACGGCTTGAAGCCGAGTCCATCCATATCTTCCGCGAGGTTGCGGCTGCCTTCGCCAAGCCGGTCATGCTCTATTCCGTTGGCAAGGACTCTTCGGTGCTGATGCATCTGGCGATGAAGGCGTTTTATCCCGCCAAGCCGCCATTCCCTTTCCTCCACGTCGACACGACATGGAAGTTCCGCGAGATGATCGCTTTTCGCGATCAGATGGCGCAGAAACTCGGTTTCGATCTGCTGGTTCATGTCAATGAAGACGGCGTGCGAGATAACATCAATCCGTTCGATCACGGTTCGAACACCCACACCCATGTGATGAAGACCGTGGCGTTGCGACAGGCGCTCGACAAATACGGTTTCGACGCGGCCTTTGGCGGCGCCCGTCGCGACGAGGAGAAATCCCGCGCCAAGGAGCGCATATTCTCCTTCCGCAACGCGCAGCATGTGTGGGACCCGAAGAACCAGCGGCCCGAGATGTGGAAGATATTCAACACCCGCATCGCATCGGGCGAATCGATCCGCGTCTTCCCGCTGTCGAATTGGACCGAGCTCGACATCTGGCAGTATATTCTGCAGGAAAACATCCCGATCGTGCCGCTCTATTTCGCCAAGCAGCGGCCGGTGGTCGAGCGCGACGGCATGCTGATCCTGCGGGACGACGAGCGCATGAAACTGCGTCCCGGCGAGACGGTGGAGAACCGGCTTGTGCGGTTCCGCACGCTCGGCTGCTATCCGCTGACCGGCGCCATCGAATCGGATGCCGACACGCTGGAAGCCATCGTCGGCGAAATGCTGACCGCGCGCACCTCCGAACGGCAGGGTCGCCTGATCGACCGCGATGAAGCCGGCTCTATGGAAAAGAAGAAGCGCGAGGGGTATTTCTGACCATGCGCCACATCTTGGCAAAGAGCCTCGCACCCACCGACGGCGTCCGCGACTACCTGGCGGCGCAGGAGAAGAAGTCGCTGCTGCGTTTCCTGACCTGCGGTTCGGTCGATGACGGCAAGTCGACGCTGATCGGGCGCCTGCTTTCGGACACCAAGCAGATTTTCGAGGACCAGCTCGCCGCGCTCGAACGCGATTCGCGCAAACACGGCACGACCGGCGACGACATCGATTTCGCCCTCCTGGTCGATGGTCTCGAAGCTGAGCGCGAGCAAGGCATCACCATCGACGTCGCCTACCGCTTCTTCGCCACGCCGAAGCGCAAGTTCATCGTTGCCGACACGCCCGGCCATGAACAATACACGCGCAACATGGCGACCGGCGCCTCGACCGCCGACCTGGCGATCGTGCTGATCGATGCCCGGCAAGGGGTATTGCCGCAGACGAGACGCCATTCGATCATCGCCTCGCTGCTCGGCATCCGGCACATCGTGCTGGCGGTCAACAAGATCGATCTCGTCGGCTTCGACCAGGCCGTCTTCGAACGCATCACCGAAGCCTACGGGCAATTCTCGCGCGATCTCGGCTTCCAGACCATCGTGCCGATCCCGATGTCAGCCCGCTACGGCGACAACGTCACCAGCCGCTCGGACAGCATGGCATGGTATTCTGGTCCGACGCTGATCGAGCATCTCGAAACCGTCTCGGTCGAGGAAGCAGTGGTCGAACTGCCGTTCCGTTTCCCGGTCCAGTATGTCAACCGCCCCAATCTCGACTTTCGCGGCTTTGCCGGCACGATCGCGTCCGGTTCGGTTGCACCCGGTGACGAGGTCGTCGTCGCCAAGTCCGGCAAATCCTCGCGCGTCAAGCGGATCGTCTCCTATGGCGGCGACCTGGCCCAGGCGGCCGCCGGCCAGGCCATAACGCTCGTGCTTGACGACGAGGTCGAGATCTCGCGCGGCAACATGCTGGTTTCGCCGGCCGCACGGCCGCAGGTCGCCGACCAATTCGCCGCCAACATCGTCTGGTTCGACGAGCATGCGTTGCTGCCAGGCCGTTCCTACATCCTGCGCACCGAGACCGATCAGACCAGCGCCACCGTCACCGACCTGAAGTACCGGATCAACGTCAACGACTTCGCCCATGAAGCGGCCAAGTCGCTTGACATGAACGAAGTCGGCATTTGCAACATCTCGACACGGACGCCGATCGCCTTCGATACCTTCGCCGAGAACCGCACCACGGGCGCCTTCATCCTGATCGACCGCATCAGCAACGCCACGGTCGGCGCAGGCATGATCCTGCATTCGCTGCGCCGGGCCGAGAACATCCATTGGCAATCGCTCGATGTCGGCAAGCGCGTCCGCGCCGACATGAAGAACCAGCGGCCCGCCGTGTTCTGGTTCACCGGACTGTCGGGCTCAGGCAAGTCGACCATCGCCAACCTGTTCGAGAAGAAGCTGTTCGCCACCGGCCGCCATACCTATATCCTGGACGGCGACAACGTCCGTCATGGTCTCAACCGCGATCTTGGTTTCACCGACGCCGATCGCGTCGAGAACATCCGCCGCGTCGCCGAAGTGGCGCGTTTGATGGCCGATGCCGGATTGATTGTCATTGTCTCGTTCATTTCGCCGTTCAGCGCCGAGCGGCGCATGGCGCGCGAATTGATGGCCGACGGCGAATTCATCGAGGTGTTTGTCGACACGCCCTTCGAGGAATGCGCCAGGCGCGACCCGAAGGGCCTCTATGCCCGCGCGCTGAATGGCGAGATAAAGAATTTCACCGGCGTGGATTCACCCTACGAAGCGCCGGAAAAACCGGAAATCCATCTGCAGACGCTCGGCAAATCGGCCGAACAGATGGTAGACGCCCTGGAACACTGGCTGAACGAGCGCGACATTGCCGAAGACCAATACGACAACGGCGGCGGCATCTGACGACAGGCTGATGCTCGAAATCTTCGAGCGGCTGGCCCTGGCGGCCGGACGCGAGGTGATGCGTGTCTTCCATGCCGGCTGCGCGGTCGACCGCAAGTCCGACGCCTCGCCGGTGACCGAGGCGGACCGTGAGAGCGAGAAGATCATTCTCGCCGGGCTGCGCGCCGCATTTCCCGACATCCCCTGCGTGGCCGAGGAGGAAGCATCCGCCGGCATCGTGCCGCCGGACCTGCATGGCGCCTTCTTTCTCATCGACCCGCTCGACGGCACCAAGGAATTCGTCAACCGCCGTACCGATTTCACCGTCAACATCGCGCTGGTCCGCCATGGCGTACCGGAAGTCGGTGTCGTCTTTGCTCCATGCAGCGGCCGTTTTTTTTCGGGCCGGCCGGGCAGGGCGGAAGCCATCGAGGTCGACAACGACTACCGGATCACAGGCCGCCGGCCGATCTCGGTGCGGACGGCTGTGGAACCATTGGCCGTCGTCGCCAGCCGCTCTCACAACACGCCGGAAACCGAGGCCTATATTCGCGACCTCGGTGCTGCCGAGATCGTCTCGGTCGGCTCGTCCTTGAAGTTCTGCCTTCTTGCCAGCGCCGAAGCGGATGTCTATCCGCGCTTCGGCCGCACCATGGAATGGGACACGGCGGCGGGCGATGCCGTGCTGCGCGCGGCCGGCGGCATGACGCGCACGCTGGACGGCCAGCCCCTGGTCTACGGCAAGCGCAAGCAGAGCGATGACGAGGATTTCGCCAATCCGCATTTCATTGCCAGTGGCAAGGTTGGCGCCAGCAGCAGGGCAGGCGAGGCCAGCCGCAGCTGAGGCGGGCCGGCAGCTTACTCGGCTGCCGCCTGCGCCGAATTCGAGCCGATATAGTTGCGGATCGTCTCGATGATCCGGTCCTGGTCGGCTTCGCCGAGATAGGGGTGCATCGGCAGGCACAGGATCCGCTTCGGCAGGTCCTCCGACACGGCAAGGCCGGTCGGCGTGCGCGGGTAGTCGCGATAAGCAACTTGGGTATGCAGCGGCTTCACATAATAGATGACCGATGGAATGCCCTTTTCGCCGAGATGCGCCTTCAGCCCGTCACGCTTGGGCGTCTCGATCGCATACTGTGCCCAAGCCGACCGGCTGCCGTCCAGATTGCGGGCCGCGGTGACGATATCGCCAAGCCCTTCGGCGTAGCGGTTGGCCACCACCTGGCGGGCCACCATCTCGTCTTCGAGGATGGCCAGCTTCTCGATCAGGATCGCCGCCTGTAGGGTGTCGAGCCGCGAATTGATGCCGACACGGATATTGTCGTACTGCGTCTCGCCCTTGCCGTGGAAGGCAAACGACCTGAGCTGCTCGGCCAGCGCATCGTCATTGGTGAACATCGCGCCACCGTCGCCATAGCAGCCGAGCGGCTTTGCCGGGTAGAAGCTGGTCGAGCCGACCGCGCCGAACGAGCCGCACATCTTGCCGTCGCTCGAGCCGCCCATCGACTGGGCGGCATCCTCGATCACCATCAGCCCTTCGCGGTTGGCGATCGCCATGATGGCATCGTAGTCGGCGGCAAGGCCGAACAGATCGACGGGAATGATCGCCTTAGGCTTCAGCCGGCCTTCTTTCTTGATCATGGCGATGGCTGCCTCGAGGCTGGCAATGTCGATGTTGTAGCTATGCGGGTCGACATCGACGAACACCGGCTCCGCCTTGGCCAACGCCACCACTTCGGCCGTGGCGGCGAAAGTGAAGCTTGGCACGAACACGGCGTCACCCGGGCCTACGCCGGCCGCAAACAGCGGCAACAGCAGCGCATCGGTGCCGTTGGCGCAGGCCACGACATGCTTGGTGCCGACATAGGCGGCGAGCTTGTTCTCGAATTCAGTGACTTGCGGGCCGAGTATATAGCGGCCTTCTTCGACGACACGGTCGATCGCGGCCTTCAGCCGGTCGCGGATTCGTTCGCGCTGCGCGCCAAGATCGATGAACTGCATGTCGGCCTCAAAACGGGTTAGCCAGATAACCGGCCGCTGGTATCAGAGTTGTGCCGGGCGAGAAAGCCGCAGGAGCAAAACCGCGAATTGCGCAAGTGTCGCAGTCTGTTACCTGTATTTTCCGGCGTGTTCTTCGTGATATGCCGGAAATCCGGCCTTCGTCAGCCCCGATCCTACCTTGATAATCCCTGAGATCGGCCCTGCGAAACATAAAGTGATCGAGAAGCCCCCGATCTGTCTCGGTCCCATCGCGACCTGGTCAGGCGATCTCATGCCGCCAGGGTGGATTGGCGCCGGCTCGCGAGACGGTCACGGCCGCCGCCTTGTTGCCAAGCGCCAGTGCCTTGCCGATGGCGTCCAGCGAAAGGCCGGCGATTGCCGTCTTTGTCAGCAGGCCTTGTTCCTGCAGCGAAGCGAGGATGCCGGCATTGAACGTGTCGCCGGCGCCGACCGTGTCGACCACCTTGACCTTCTCCGTCATCACCGTGACGGCGTGTTCCTTGGTGTAGCCGATGGCGCCTTCGCTGCCATGCGTGACGACGATCAGCTTCGGGCCGCGGTCGAGCCAGTTGCGGATGACATCCTCGTGCGAGCCGGCTTCGCCGAACCAGTTCAGGTCTTCATCCGACAGTTTCACGATATCGGCCATCGCCATCATGGCGCGGATGCGCCTGAGGTGCTTGGCCTTGTCAGGGATGAAGTTCGGCCGAATGTTGGGGTCGAGCATCATGACGCGGCTTTCATGCTCGCGCTTCATGAACTCCTCATAGGCACTGCCGGCTGGCTCGGAGATCAGGCTGATGGCGCCAAACAGCATGGCCTCGATCTCGTTGCCGAGCTGCGGCAGGTCGTCGACGGTCAGCATGCGGCCGGCGGTGTTTTCATCGTAGAACGTGTAGGTCGCCTGGCCGTTGTCCAGCTTGACGAAAGCAAGCGTCGTCGGCCGTGGCGACGTGTGCGCATAGGTGGAACTAACCTTGCTCGCCCCAAGCGCATCCCTGAACTGACCGCCGAACAGATCCGACGACAGGCCGGAAAAGAACCCAGCCGGCGCGCCCAGCCGCCCGAGCGCGATGGCCGTATTGAAGACGGCGCCGCCGACATAGGGGGCAAAGGCCGGCTCGCCGTTGGTCGTCGTGCGCGGCAGCATGTCGATGAGGGCTTCGCCGCAGCAGAGGATCATGGCTTCCTGGTCTCCGGCGGATAGATCACGCCCTTGCGGATGATGATGTTGGCGTAGAGCCGCGGCTCGCTTGTCGCGACGATGGCATGCGCCGATTTGACCCGTGCATAGAAGTCGGCGCCGGCCAGCGCAACCACCTTGCGGCCGGGCGCGCGTTTTGCGCATAGCGCCTCGATCTCGTGATGCACGGGATCGGCAAGAGAGGGATCTCCCTTGACCGAGGCGCGAAACAGCGCCTCTGGCACGGCATCGTCGACCGGCAGCACGCTCAAGATCGCGTCGAGCACCGGCAGGAGATGATGACCGTCGGCTCGGATGAGCCGGTTGGCCTGCTCTTCCGCCGGATAGTTTCCGTCGACAATCGCGATCTCGTCGCCATGGCCCATGGCGCGCAATGTCGCCAGAAGCTCCGGACCAAGCAGCGCCGGGATTCCGATCAGCATCAGGTACTCCTGGAAATCGTCGTCGAACCGATCAGGAAGCGCTCGGAGAGCGGCAAGCTGGCGCCGCCGAGCGCCCGGGCGTGGATGCCGACGGTCCCCTCGCGAACGGCGGGAAGCTTCAGGCCTTCTCCGTCGATCGTGGCGATGCCCGCGATGATGGCGTCGACCAGCCGGCGGCGCACTGCCGTCGGCATCCATCCGTCGATCACCGCTGCCTCGAAATCGATGACCGAGGATGCTGCAACGATGGCATAGGCGAGCGCCCGCGAGGCGCTGGCAATCCAGTCATCGAGTTCGGGGCCGATCTCGCCCCAGTCTTCCGGCGATGTCCACAGATGCGAAGCCTCGACGCCGCGCGCATTGAGCGCCTTTTCGAGCATGGCGATGGACGCCACATCGATCAGTTGGGTCGGCTTGCCATCCGGCCCCGGCACGGGCATCGAGCCGAGTGCTCCGGCATTGCCGGTTGGCCCGCCGAAAAGCCGGCCATTCAGCACGATGCCGCCACCGGCAAAGGCGCCGATGTAGAAATAGACGAAGTCACGCGCAGCACCGGTCTGGCCGAAGACGAGTTCGGCGCCGCAAGCCGAAGTCGCATCGTTCTGCAGGTAAACCGGAAAATCGCACTGCGCCTGGATGTCCGCCCTGATGTCGCGGTGACGCCATTCGTCCATGACGTCGCGCGGGGCGCCTGCGGTATCGGCCCAGTTCCACAATTCGAACGGCATGGCGATGCCCAGCCCGGCGATGCGTTTGTCCTGCGCGGGCGTCAGCTCGCCGCGCATCTGCCGCATGCCGTTGCTGACGAAGTCCACTGTCTCATGCGGGGCAGGGTAGCGGTAGGAATGCTGCAGCATCGAACGGACTTGGCCAAGGAAGTCGATCAGCACGAGTTCGGCGCTGCGGCGGCCGATCTTCAGGCCAATGAAGTAGGCGCCGTCGGGGTTGAGCGCCATCGGGATCGAGGGTTGGCCGATCTTGCCGCGCAACGGCGCCTGCCGCAGCAGAAGGCCTTCTTCCTCCAGTTCGCGCATGATGACCGAAACCGTCTGCGCCGAAAGCCCGGTCATGCGGGCGATGTCGGACTTAGCCAGGCTGCCATGCTGGCGCACCAGTGAGAGCACCAACCGCTCGTTGTGGTCCCGCATGCCGCTCTGGTTGGTGCCACGGTGAATGAGGCTGTCATTCGCCTCGGGCGAACCGTGCCTCGCAATGGCGGTCTCCACCCTGTTCCTCCCGTCGTTTCCCGGCAATGCTTTTGGGCCAGAATGGGTGAACGAAGCAAGGCTGTCAATAATAAATAAGAGTGATTTAATTATTGACAGCAATCGTGGACTGGTATCTGTTGCGATAAGGCGTCCATGCTGGGAGAATGTCGTGGATGCCGTGGAGGCCGGTTGGCCGGCACTCGAAAATGCATCACTGGGAGGAAGTCATGGGTAAATGGAATATCATGAAGGCGGCTGTTGCCGGCCTTGCCTTTTACGGCGCGATGGCAGGCGCCTCGTATGCGGCCGATACCGTCGGCCTGATTACCAAGACCGAAACCAATCCGTTCTTTGTGAAAATGCGTGAGGGCGCTCAGGCCAAGGCTAAGGAACTTGGCGTTACCCTGATCGCGGCCGCCGGCAAGTTCGACGGCGACAATGACGGCCAAGTGGCGGCGATCGAGAACCTGATCTCGGCCGGCGCCAAGGGTTTTGCCATCGTGCCGAGCGACTCGAAGGCGATTGTACCGACCATCAAGAAGGCGCGCGACGCAGGCCTCAAAGTGATCGTGCTCGATACGCCGCTCGATCCGATGGACGCTGCGGACGCGACCTTTGCGACCGATAACCGCAAGGCCGGCATGCTGATCGGTCAGTGGGCTGCCAAGACCCTAGGCGACAAGGCAGCGGACGCCAAGATCGTATTTCTCGATCTCGCGACCAACCAGCCGACCGTCGATTTTCTGCGCGATCAGGGCTTCATGCAGGGCTTCGGCATCGACGTAAAGGATCCCAACAAATACGGCGACGAAGACGACAAGCGTATCTGCGATCACGAAATCAGCCAAGGCGACCAGGAGAAGGGCCGCACGGCGATGGAGAACGCGCTGCAGAAGTGCCCGGATGTAAACGTGGTCTACACAATCAACGAGCCCGCCGCGGCCGGTGCGTGGGAAGCGCTCAAGGCGGTAGGCAAGGATGACGGCAGCGTGATGATCGTTTCGATCGACGGTGGTTGCCCTGGCGTGAAGAACGTTCAGGCAGGCGTAATCGGCGCGACCAGCCAGCAGTATCCGCTGAAGATGGCGGCGATGGCGCTAGAGGCGATCGTCTCGGGCAAGATTCCGGATATCGACCCGAAGATGGGCTTCCTCGACACCGGTGCGCAACTCATTACAGCCAAGCCGGCTGAGGGCGTGACGTCGATCTCGGTCGAGGAAGGCCTGAAGCTCTGCTGGGGCTGAGCGCCTTTCAACATCGTACCATGAAGACTATTGTCCAGAACTCAAAGGGGGCGCACGTAGCGCCCCCTGACAGCGAGGCGTTGGGGAGGATTGCCTGATGAGCGACGATACCGCGGGTTCGGTCACCGCCGAACGCGGGCTGAAGGGTGCCACCGAAGCCCTAGCCAGTTTTGATGAGTCGGATGCCGGCGCGATCCGCCGCCTCCAGGCTTTCCTTCATCAATTTCCCACGTCCATTCCCTTTTTCGTTCTGCTGTTGGGTGTGGTCATCTTTTCGATTGCAGCGCCGGACAAGTTTTTTGCTCCGTTCAACTTTTCGTTGGTGCTGCAGCAGGTGACGATCATCGCTGTGCTCGGTGTGGCGCAGACGCTGATAATCCTTACGGCCGGAATCGACCTGTCCGTCGGCGCTATCATGATCCTGTGCTCGGTGGTGATGGGGCGGACCGCGGTCGTCTACGGCGTTCCGGTATTGATCGCATTTCCGCTCGGGTTGCTCTGCGGTCTGGCATGCGGCGTCGTCAACGGCCTGATCGTGACGATGCTGCGCTTGCCGCCCTTTATTGTCACGCTTGGCACCTGGAGCATTTTTGGCGCGCTGAATGTCTGGTATTCCCAGAGCGAAACCATTCGCCAGCAAGACATGGAGGCGGCGGCGCCATTCCTGCAGTGGACGGGTACGATCTTCAAACCTTATGATTTCTTCTCAAAAACGCTCGGGCTCGACTGGACCTTTTTGAAAGGTTGGGTGCTGACCTATGGTTCGCTGGTCATGTTGATCCTGGCGTTCGTTATTTGGTACGTGCTGAACAGAACGGCGTTGGGTCGACACATCTACGCCACTGGTGATGATCCGGATGCAGCCAGACTGGCCGGTATCAACACCAAACGGACCCTCATCGCCGTGTACGGGCTCGCCGGTTTCATCTGCGCGATCGCCGCCTGGGTGTTGATCGGGCGCATCGGTGGCGTAAGCCCGCAGGCAGGTCAGACCGCAAACCTCGACTCGATCACCGCTGTCGTGATCGGCGGCACCTCCCTGTTTGGCGGCCGCGGCTCGATCGTCGGAACGCTGATCGGCGCCTTGATCGTCGGCGTCTTCCGCAACGGCCTTGCGCTTTCCGGGCTTGAGTTGCTGTGGCAGGACTTCGCCGTGGGCGTGCTGATCATCGTTGCTGTCACCATCGACCAATGGATCAGGAGAATTTCGGCATGAACGACACTCCGGTTCTCCAAGCCAGAGGCCTCAACAAGCGCTACGGCAGGGTTGTTGCCCTCGACAATGCTGATTTCGACCTGTTGCCAGGCGAAATCCTCGCTGTCATCGGCGACAACGGCGCCGGCAAGTCGACGCTGGTCAAGGCGCTGTGTGGGGCGGTCATTCCAGACTCAGGCAGGATCGAACTCAATGGCCAGCCGGTGCATTTCCGCTCACCGATCGAGGCGCGTGTGGCGGGCATTGAAACCGTCTACCAGAACCTTGCGCTGTCCCCGGCGTTATCGATCGCCGACAACATGTTTCTCGGCCGCGAGATCCGCAAACCGGGCTTTGTCGGGCAGTGGCTGCGAAGGCTCGACCGCTCAGCGATGCAGAGGATCGCCCGTGAAAAGCTTTCCGAACTGGGGCTGATGACCATCCAGAACATCAACCAGGCCGTCGAAACGCTCTCCGGCGGTCAGCGCCAGGGTGTTGCGGTGGCGCGCGCCGCTGCTTTTGGCAGCCGCGTCGTCATCATGGACGAGCCGACCGCCGCTCTCGGCGTCAAGGAAAGCCGCCGTGTGCTTGAGCTGATGCTTGACGTGAAGAAGCGCGGGCTGCCGATCGTGCTGATCTCGCACAACATGCCGCATGTCTTCGAAGTCGCCGACCGCATCCACATCCACCGGCTGGGCCGTCGCCTCTGCGTCATAGATCCCAAGCAATATACGATGTCGGATGCCGTGGCCTTCATGACGGGAGCCAAGGTTCCGCCGGAGGCGGCACTGGCGGCCTGAACTGTCAAATTGCCGCAGGGTAACTCCGCGCGGGTTCATCTAAATCGATTGAATATGTGGGAGTATCGGCTAGCATGGGCTGGGAGGAACGATGAAAGCCGGTATGATCATGGCAATCGTACGAGAGGCAGCATGACGCGCGCTATGACATCCGAACCCCTCCCGCCACTGCTCAAAAATCCTGACCCCCAGACGCTCGCAAGGGAAGTCTTGATGGCCCTCAAATACAGGGTCGGCAAGGATACCACCGTCGCGACCCAGTACGACTGGCTCACCGCCTCGATCAAGGTCGTGCGCGACCGTATTGTCGATCACTGGATGCAGGCGACGAAAGAGGCCTACGACCAGAAGGAAAAGCGCGTCTACTATCTGTCGCTGGAGTTCCTCATTGGCCGTCTGATGCGCGACGCCTTCTCCAATCTCGGCCTGATGGACAATATGCGCGAAGCCTTGTCCTCGCTTGGCGTCGATCTCGACCTCATCGCTGCACTCGAGCCGGATGCGGCACTTGGCAATGGCGGCCTCGGCCGGCTCGCGGCCTGCTTCATGGAAAGCATGGCGACCGTCGATATTCCCGCGCATGGCTACGGTATCCGCTACGCCAATGGCATGTTCCGCCAGGAGATTCACGACGGCTGGCAGGTCGAACTGCCCGAGACCTGGCTCGATCACGGCAACCCCTGGGAGTTCGAACGGCGCGAACGCTCCTTCGAGGTCGGTTTCGGCGGCTCGGTGGAATCGATCACCTCGAAGGACGGCCGGCTCGAACGCCATGTCTGGAAGCCGACCGAGCATGTCCTGGCCGTCGCCTATGACACGCCCGTCGTTGGCTGGCGGGCCAACCGCGTCAACACGCTGCGGCTGTGGTCGGGCATGCCGGTCGATCCGATCCTGCTCGACAAGTTCAATGCCGGCGACCACATCGGCGCGCTTGCCGAAAGCAACAAGGCTGATGCCCTGTCACGCGTGCTCTATCCCGCGGATTCGCACAAGGCCGGGCAGGAGCTGCGGCTCAGGCAAGAGTACTTCTTCTCCACCGCCTCGCTGCAGGACATCGTCCAGCGCCATCTCAGCCAGTATGGTGATCTGAAGTCGCTGCCCGACAAGGCGGCGATCCATCTCAATGACACCCATCCGGCCATCGCGGTGCCGGAGCTGATGCGTCTGCTGATGGACGTCCACGGTATGGACTTCGACCAGGCCTGGAGCATCACCAAGCGCACCTTCGGCTACACCAACCACACGCTGCTTCCCGAAGCGCTGGAAAGCTGGCCGGTGCCGCTGTTCGAGCGGCTTTTGCCGCGCCACATGCAGATCGTCTATGCGATCAATGCCGAAGTGCTTCTGGAGGCGCGTGCCTCCGACCAGTTCTCGGACGAGCAGATCAGCCGCATCTCGCTGATCCAGGAAAATGGCGACCGCCGGGTGCGCATGGGCAACCTGGCCTTTGTCGGCTCGCATTCGATCAACGGCGTTTCGGCTCTTCACACCGACCTGATGAAGGAGACGGTGTTCGCCGACCTGCACAAGCTCTATCCCGATCGCATCAACAACAAGACCAACGGCATCACGCCGCGGCGCTGGCTGATTCAGTGCAATCCCGGGCTGACGTCGCTTGCCCGCGAGGCGATCGGCGACCGTTTTCTCGATGACATCGACGCCATCAAGGATCTCGATGCCTTCGCCGACGATGCCGCCTTTCGCGACAAGTTCGCCGCCGTCAAGCGCGCCAACAAAGTGCGGCTGGCCAATCTCGTGGCCGACCGGCTCGGCATCAAGGTCGATCCCTCGGCGCTGTTCGATATCCAGGTCAAGCGCATCCATGAATACAAGCGCCAGCTCCTCAACATCCTCGAAGCGATCGCGCTCTACGACCAGATCCGCTCGCACCCCGAGCGTGACTGGATGCCGCGCGTAAAGTTCTTCGGCGGCAAGGCGGCGCCCAGCTATCACAACGCCAAGCTGATCATCAAACTCGCCAACGACGTCGCCAAGGTCATCAACCGCGACCCGGCCGTGCGCGGTTTGCTGAAGGTGGTGTTCGTGCCGAACTACAATGTCAGCCTGGCCGAGATCATGATGCCGGCAGCCGATCTTTCCGAGCAGATATCGACCGCCGGCATGGAGGCGTCGGGCACTGGCAACATGAAGTTCGCGCTGAACGGCGCGCTGACCATCGGCACGCTCGACGGCGCCAATGTCGAGATCAAGGAATGCGTCGGCGACGACAACATCTTCATCTTCGGCCTGACTACGGCCGAGGTCGCCGAGCGGCGCAACAATGGCTACAACCCGCGCGCTGTGATCGAAGCATCGCCCGAACTGGCACAGGCCGTAGCCGCCGTATCGTCGGGCGTCTTCTCGCCGGATGATCCGGAGCGTTACCGCGACTTGATCAACGGTCTCTATCAGAGCGATTGGTTCATGGTCGCCGCCGATTTCGACGCCTACACCGCGACGCAGCGCGAAGTCGATGCCGTCTGGCGCAACAGTCCCGACTGGTACGCCAAGGCAATCCGCAACGTTGCGCGTGTCGGCTGGTTCTCCTCCGATCGCACGATCCGCCAATATGCGAAAGAAATCTGGAACGTGCCTGTCTGATGTGATTGCATGAGGCCACGAACAATCGGTCTCGTTGCATGTCGCCCAAAGTGCATAGCCGTTTTGGGACAATGACAGGCACGAAACAAACATTGGTGTATGTCGCCCGAAAGTGCCTAGCGGTTTTGGGATAACGACATGCACAAGAACAAAGAGTCGTGCCCGGGGAGGGACACTGCCTGATGAAGAAGCCGCGCGCGACCGCTGCGACAAGCGGGCCGGACGGACTGGCGGCAGCCAGCGATGTCGCGGCGATTGTTGCCGGCACGCATGGCGATCCCTTCGCTATCCTTGGCGTTCATGAGGTCGGCAAGAGCCTGTTTGCCCGCTGCTTTGTCCCGCACGCGGAGTTCGTCACCGCCTATACGCTGACCGGCAACATCGCCGGTGAACTGTCGAGGCGCGACGACGGTGGGTTTTTCGAAGGCAAGCTGTCGATCCGCAAGCGTCAGCCGCTGCGCTATCATGCCAGGAACGCCGGCGGCGACTGGTGGCTGACGGATCCCTATTCGTTCGGTCCGGTGCTCGGGCCGATGGACGATTACTACATCGCCGAGGGCTCGCATCTGAGGCTGTTCGACAAAATCGGCGCGCATGTCATCGAGCACGAGGGCGCCACGGGCGTGCATTTCGCCGTCTGGGCTCCCAACGCGCGGCGCGTCTCGGTGGTCGGCGATTTCAACGAATGGGACGGCCGCCGGCATTCGATGCGCGACCGCCGCGACACCGGCATCTGGGAAGTGTTCATTCCCGATATCGGCGCCGGCCGGCCCTACAAATACGAGATCATCGGGCCCGATGGTGTCAGGCTGCCGCTGAAGGCCGACCCGTTCGCCTTCAAGTCCGAATTGCGCCCGGCGACCGCCTCGGTGACCGCGGTGCCGCCGGCGCATCCGTGGGGCGACGAGGCCCATCGCAGTTTCTGGCGCAATGCCGATCACCGGCGTGAAGCCATCTCGATCTACGAGGTCCATGCCGGGTCCTGGCAGCTTCGCGACGACGGCACGTTCCTGTCATGGGACGAACTGGCCGACCGGCTGATCCCCTATGCAGTCGAGACCGGCTTTACCCACATCGAGTTCATGCCGATCTCCGAACACCCCTATGATCCGTCGTGGGGTTATCAGACAACCGGACTCTATGCGCCGTCGGCCCGCTTCGGCGATCCCGACGGCTTTGCCCGCTTCGTCGATGGCGCCCACCGCGCCGGCGTCGGCGTCATTCTCGACTGGGTGCCAGCGCATTTTCCGGTCGACGAGCACGGCCTGGTTCATTTCGACGGCACCGCGCTCTATGAGCACGCCGATCCGCGCAAGGGCTTTCATCCCGACTGGAACACCGCGATCTACAATTTCGGCCGCCGCGAGGTGGTGTCGTTCCTCGTCAACAACGCGTTGTTCTGGGCCGAGAAATATCATGTCGACGGGCTTCGCGTCGATGCGGTCGCCTCGATGCTCTACCTCGACTATTCGCGCAAGCAGGGCGAATGGATCCCCAACGAGAAGGGCGGCCGCGAGAACCTCGAGGCGGTCAGCTTCCTGCAGAAGATGAACAAGGAGGTCTACGGCCACCATCCGGGCGTGATCACCATCGCCGAGGAGTCGACCTCATGGCCGAAGGTCTCGGCACCGGTGCATGAAGGCGGGCTGGGCTTCGGCTTCAAGTGGAACATGGGCTTCATGCACGACACGCTGGAGTATTTCTCCAAGGAGCCGATATTCCGCAAGCACCACCACAACGATCTCACCTTCGGCCTGACCTACGCCTTCTCGGAGAATTTCGTGCTGCCGCTCTCGCATGACGAGGTCGTGCACGGCAAAGGTACGCTGCTTGGCAAGATGGCCGGCGACGACTGGCAGAAATTCGCGACGCTGCGCGCCTACTACGCCTTCATGTGGGGCTATCCCGGCAAGAAGCTGCTGTTCATGGGGCAGGAGTTCGCGCAGCGCCGCGAATGGAGCGAGGCACGCGCGCTCGACTGGAACCTGCTTGAGTTCCGCCCGCATCGCGGCGTCTGGCAGACGGTGCGCGATCTCAACTATCTCTACCGTTCGCGCCCGGCGCTGCATGGCCGCGACTGCGAACCGGAAGGGTTTTCCTGGCTGATCGTCGACGACAGCCAGAATTCGGTTTTTGCCTGGCTGCGCAGTGCACCGGGCGGCAGCCCGGTGGCGGTCATCTCCAATTTCACGCCGGTGCCGCGCGACAATTATCGCGTGCCATTGCCCACGGCCGGAAACTGGCGCGAAATCATCAACACCGACGCTGCGGAATATGGCGGTTCCGGCAAGGGCAATGGCGGCATGGTCGAGGCGCGGGCGGAGGGAGGCGGCATCTCGGCAACGATGCTTCTGCCGCCGCTGTCGACGATCATGCTCGAACTGGTTGCGGACTGAGCCCCGAAACTGGGTAACATGTCGAGACTGAGTAACTTGGGAGGGTAGAAATGGCAGACTTGAAACGGACCCAGCCGCTGGCGCGCGATGCCATGGCCTATGTACTGGCCGGCGGCCGTGGCAGCCGCCTCAAGGAACTGACCGACCGACGCGCCAAGCCGGCCGTCTATTTCGGCGGCAAGACGCGCATCATCGACTTCGCGCTCTCCAACGCGCTGAATTCCGGCATTCGCCGCCTGGGCGTCGCCACCCAGTACAAGGCGCATTCGCTGATCCGCCATCTGCAGCGCGGCTGGAACTTCCTGCGGCCCGAACGAAACGAGAGTTTCGACATCCTGCCGGCCAGCCAGCGTGTTTCGGAAACGCAGTGGTATGAGGGCACGGCCGATGCGGTTTACCAGAACATCGACATCATCGAGGCCTACGGGCCCGAATACATGGTCATCCTCGCCGGCGACCACATCTACAAGATGGACTACGAGATGATGCTTCGCCAGCACGTCGACGCCAATGCCGACGTCACCGTCGGCTGCCTCGAAGTGCCGCGCATGGAAGCCGTCGGCTTCGGCGTCATGCATGTCGACGCCAAGGACAACATCATTGCCTTCGTCGAAAAGCCCGCCGATCCGCCCGGCATTCCCGACAGGCCGGAGTTCGCGCTGGCCTCGATGGGCATCTACGTCTTCAAGACCAAGTTCCTGATGGAGCAGCTGCGCCGTGACGCGGCCGAGCCGGGCTCCAGCCGCGACTTCGGCAAGGACATCATTCCCTATATCGTCGAGCACGGTAAGGCGATCGCCCACCGCTTCGCCAAGTCCTGCGTCCGCTCGACCGCCGAGAACGAGGCGTACTGGCGCGACGTCGGAACGGTCGACGCCTATTGGGAAGCCAATATCGATTTGACCGATGTCACGCCGGAACTCGACCTCTACGACCGCGACTGGCCGATCTGGACCTACGCCGAATTGAAGCCGCCGGCAAAGTTCGTGCATGACGAGGATGGCCGCCGCGGCTCTGCCGTCTCCTCGCTTGTTTCGGGCGATTGCATCGTCTCGGGTGCTTCACTGAAAAAAAGTCTGATCTTCACCGGTGCGCGCATCAATTCCTATTCGACGCTGGAAGAAGTCGTCATGCTGCCCGACGTTCATGTCGGCCGGAACGCAAAGTTGAAGCGCGTCGTCATCGACCATGGTGTTAGGATACCGGAAGGGCTGGTGGTCGGCGAAGACCCCGTCCTCGACGCCAAGCGCTTTCGTGTTTCCGAAAAGGGCATCTGCCTGGTCACCCAGGACATGATCGACAAGCTGGCGCTTTAGAGCAATTCCAGGAAAAGTGTGAAACGGTTTTCCGTCCGGAATTGGGTCAAGACCAAAGGCTCTAGGACAGACAGGATCGGATTGTAGGCGCATGCAGGTTCTGTCGGTCACGCCCGAGATTTTTCCGCTGATCAAGACCGGCGGGCTTGCCGATGTGACCGGCGCGCTGCCCATCGCGCTGGCGGCCAAGGGCGTGACCATGCGCACGCTCATTCCCGGCTTTCCGACCGTGATGGCGGCCTTCAAGAAAAAGAAGGCCGTTCTGCAATATCCCTTGCTGCAGGGCGCCAAGGCCTCCGTCCATTCCGTCCAGCTCGCCGGCCTCGAACTGTTCGTGCTCGACGCGCCACATCTGTTCGACCGACCCGGCGGCCCCTATGGCAATGCGAGCGGCGTCGACTGGCCCGACAATTGGCGGCGTTTTGCGGCGCTGAGCCAGGTCGGCGGCGACATCGCCGGCGGGGCCATCTCGGGCTACCAGCCCGACATCGTCCATGCCCATGACTGGCAGTCGGCGATGACGCTGGCTTACATGCGCTACGGCAAGGCGGTCGGCGTCCCCTCGATGATGACCGTGCACAACCTTGCCTTCCAGGGCCAGTTCGGCGCCGGCATCTTCGGCGAGCTTGGCTTGCCGGCGGTGGCGATGGCGCTCGACGGCGTCGAATATTATGGCGGCGTCGGCTTCCTCAAGGCCGGTCTGCAGGCAGCCTGGGCAATCACCACCGTCAGCCCGACCTATGCGCAGGAGATCCGCTCGGCGGAATTCGGTATGGGGCTCGACGGCCTCATCAACATGCGCTCCAGCGATCTCTATGGCATCGTCAACGGCATCGACACCGGCATCTGGGACCCGGAAACCGACAAGCATCTGGTCTCCGACTATACGGCGGCGACGCTGAAGGCGCGCGCGCCCAACAGGGCTGCCGTGGAGGACCGCTTCGGCCTCGAGCGCGACGACAGCCCGATCGTCTGCGTCATCAGCCGCCTGACCTGGCAAAAGGGTATGGACATACTGGCAATGGTCGTCGACGGCATCGTTGCCAGGGGCGCGCGGCTGGCCATCCTGGGTTCGGGCGATGCCGGCCTCGAAGGCGCGCTGCTCGCCGCCGCGGCTCGACATCGTGGCCGCATCGGCGTCGTCATCGGTTATGACGAGGGGCTGTCGCACATCATGCAAGGCGGCTGCGACGCCATTGTCATTCCCTCGCGCTTCGAACCCTGCGGGCTGACGCAGCTTTACGGCCTGCGCTATGGCTGCGTGCCGCTGGTTGCCCGCACCGGCGGCCTGGCCGATACGGTCATCGATGCCAACGAGGCCGCCGTCTCGGCCGGCGTCGCGACCGGCTTCCAGTTCGCGCCCAACAATGGCGGCGCCCTGCTGCACGCCGTGCGTCGCCTCGTCGAAGCGCATGCCAGCCCGGCGGTCTGGGAATCGCTGCAGCGCCAGGGCATGAAAGCCGATGTCTCCTGGGACAAGAGCGCCGAGAAATACGTCGAACTCTATCGCTTGCTGCTTTCGAAAAGGGTTGCCTGAAGCATGATACGGACCGTCCCCACCAAGCCCTATTCCGACCAGAAACCCGGTACTTCGGGCCTGCGCAAGAAGGTGCCGGTGTTCCAGCAGGAGCACTACGCCGAGAACTTCATCCAGTCGATCTTCGACGCACTCGACGGGTTCAAGGGCAAGACCCTGGTGATCGGCGGCGATGGCCGCTTCTACAACCGCGAGGTCATCCAGAAGGCGATCGCCATGGCCGCCGCGAACGGTTTCGGCAAGGTGATGGTTGGGCAGGGCGGCATCCTGTCGACGCCGGCAGCCTCGCATGTCATCCGCAAATACAAGACCTTCGGCGGCATCATCCTGTCGGCCAGCCACAATCCGGGCGGCCCGCACGAGGATTTCGGCATCAAGTACAATGCCGGCAATGGCGGCCCGGCGCCGGAAAAGCTGACCGACGCGATCTTCGAAAAGACCAAGACGATTGCGAGCTTCAAGACCACCGATATCGAGGCGATCGACATCGACAAGATCGGCACGGTGAAGGCCGGCGGCATGACGGTCGAGATCATCGATCCGGTCGCCGACTATGCCGAGCTGATGGAAAGCCTGTTCGATTTCGACGCCATCCGCGCCAATTTCAAATACGGCTTTCGCATGCGCTTCGACGCCATGCACGCGGTGACCGGCCCCTACGCCAAGGAGATCCTCGAAAACCGGCTTGGCGCACCCAACGGCACCTGCCGCAACTTCAAGCCGCTACCCGATTTCGGTGGTCACCATCCGGACCCCAACCTCGTCCATGCCAAGCATCTCTACGACGAGATGATGGGGCCGGACGCGCCGGATTTCGGCGCCGCCTCCGACGGCGACGGCGACCGCAACCTGATCATCGGCAAGGGCATATTCGTCACGCCGTCGGATTCGGTCGCCATGCTTGCCGCCAACGCCCGCCTGGCTCCCGGCTACAGCGAAGGCCTGAAGGGCATCGCCCGCTCGATGCCGACCAGTGGCGCGGCCGATCGCGTCGCCGAAAAACTCGGCATCGGCATCTATGAAACTCCGACCGGCTGGAAGTTCTTCGGCAACCTGCTCGACGCCGACATGGCGACGATCTGCGGCGAGGAAAGTGCCGGAACCGGCTCCAACCATGTCCGCGAAAAGGACGGCCTGTGGGCGGTGCTGCTGTGGCTCAACATCTTCGCCGCGCGCGGTGAAAGCTGCAAGCAGGTCGTCACCGAGCATTGGGCGACCTATGGCCGCAACTACTATTCGCGCCACGACTATGAGGAGGTCGAGAGTGACCGCGCCAACGCGCTGATCGACGAACTCCGCGCCAAGCTCGGTTCATTGCCGGGCACCAGCGTGCGCGGCATGACGATCGCCAGCGCCGACGACTTCGCCTATCACGATCCGGTCGACGGTTCGACCAGCGAACACCAGGGCATAAGGGTGCTGTTCGAAGGCGGTTCGCGCGTCGTCTTCAGGCTTTCGGGCACCGGCACGTCTGGTGCGACTTTACGCGTCTATATCGAGCGCTACGAGCCGGACACGTCGCGGCACGATCTCGATACCCAGGCCGCCCTTGCCGATCTGATATCGGCGGCCGATGATATTGCAGGGATTCGCAGCCATACCGGCCGCGCCAAGCCGAGTGTCATCACTTAATGAAATCTGCGATGCCGGCCGATCAGCGGCCGCGATTTGGCGGGCTTGTTTCGGAGGGCGGCATTCGCTTTGCCGCATGGTCGCAGGCCGCCCGCCGGCTCTGGGTCTCGATTTTTGACGAGCAGGGCAACCAGGAAATCGAACGGCTTGAGCTGCAGCCGGAAGGCGAGGGCGTGCATGCGCTCTTCGTCGCCGGTCTTGGCCCTGGCACCCGCTACGGGTTTCGCGCCGATGGCGACTATGCGCCGGATCGCGGCCTATGGTTCGACCCCGAAAAAATGTTGATCGATCCCTACGCCCTCGGGATCGACAGGCCTTACGCCTATGACTGGCGGCTGACCCGACGCCGGGGCGAGGGCCTCGATACCGCGCCGCTGATGCCAAAGGCCATTGCCGCTGCCTTGCCGAAACCGGTGCCGGCAGCGCCGCCGCTGTTCCAGCCCGGCGGCCTGATCTACGAAGTGCCGGTGCGTGCCTTCACCATGCTGCATCCGGGCATTCCCGAGAAGCTGCGCGGCACGGTCGCTGCTCTCGCTCATCCCGTGGTTATCGAGCACCTGAAAAAGCTTGGCGTCAGTGCTGTCGAACTGATGCCGGTGACGGCGTCGATCGATGAACGGCACCTGCCGCCGCTCGGGCTGCGCAACGCCTGGGGCTACAATCCAGTCACCTTCATGGCGCTTGATCCACGCCTTGCGCCTGGCGGCATCATGGAATTGCGGAACGCGGTCGCCGCGCTGCGGCAGGCCGGCATCGGCGTCATTCTGGATCTTGTCTTCAACCACACCGGCGAGAGCGACCGGCTCGGGCCGACACTGTCGCTGCGCGGCTTCGACAACCAGGCCTATTACCGGCACACGCCGGACGGCAGGCTGGCCAACGACACCGGGACGGGCAACACGGTGGCATGCGACCACCCGATCGCTGGGGAGATGGTCCTCGACACGCTTCGCCATTTTGTCCGCGATGCCGGCGTCGATGGTTTCCGCTTCGACCTGGCGCCCATTCTGGGACGGGTCGAAGGGACCTTCGACGCCGAGGCGCCGTTGCTGAAGGCGATGGGCGAGGACGCGCTGCTGGCCGATCGCGTGTTGATCGCCGAACCTTGGGACATCGGTCCGGATGGCTATCAGCTCGGGAGTTTTCCGCCGCCTTTCCTCGAATGGAATGACAAGTATCGCGATGATATCAGGCGCTTCTGGCGCGGCGACGCCGGCATGGTCGGCGCACTGGCGACCCGGCTCGCCGGTTCGTCCGATGTGTTTGCCGCAAACGGACAAAGCGCCAGCCGCACGGTCAATTTCATTGCCGCCCATGACGGCATGACCCTGGCCGACATCGTGCGTTACGAGCGCAAGCACAACCAGGCCAATGGCGAGCAGAACCGCGACGGCCACAATGAAAACCTGTCCTGGAACAACGGCGTGGAAGGCGATGCGGACAAGCCGGCCGTAGCCACGGCGCGCCTCAACGATCAGCACGCGCTGCTCGCCACTTTGTTTGCCTCGCGCGGCACCATCATGCTGACGGCCGGCGACGAATTCGGCCGCAGCCAGCAGGGCAACAACAACGCCTATGCGCAGGACAACGCGATCACCTGGCTCGACTGGGCCGGGCGCGACCAGGCGCTGGAGCATTACACGATCCTGCTTTCGACGCTGCGCCGAGCGGTGCCGGCACTCTCCGACACGCGCTTTCTCACGGGCCGGCCACCAGCAGATTCGGACATAGCGGACGTCGCATGGCTAACCGAAACAGGCGCGCCGCTCGACCAACAAAGCTGGCAGGACCCGCAGCGGCACCGCCTGGTCATGATCCTGGGCGGCGACAGCGATGACGAACGCCGTCTTGCGGTGCTCATCAATGGCGATCGTCGGGCTTGCACGTTCACGCTGCCTGCGCGCGAGGGATTTTCCTGGGAGCCGGCGATTGCTGAGACGGCCGACATCGAGCGGCCGGTATCGGGGCGCACGGTGATCTTCATGATCGAATGCGCAGCCGCACAGGCCGGCACAGGGGAGAAGCGCAATGGCGGCAGGTGACCGGATCGGATGGTGGCGTGGCTGCGTCATCTATCAGATCTATCCGCGCTCCTTCCAGGATACGACCGGCGACGGCAGCGGCGATCTGCGCGGCATCGCCAACCGCCTGGAGCATGTCGCCTCCCTTGGTGTCGACGCCATCTGGCTGTCGCCCTTCTTCAAGTCGCCGATGGCTGACATGGGCTACGACGTGTCGGACTATTGCGCCGTCGATCCGATGTTCGGTGGCATGGAGGATTTCGATGCGCTGGTCGCCGAGGCGCATCGGCTCGGCCTGAAAGTCATCATCGACCAGGTATTGTCGCACTCATCCGACAAGCACGAATGGTTCGTCGAAAGCCGCTCCAGCCGCGACAACCCCAAGGCCGACTGGTATGTCTGGGCCGATACCAAGCCCGATGGCGGCGCGCCCAACAACTGGCTCTCCGTCTTCGGTGGCCCGGCCTGGGAGTGGGATTCGACCCGCCGGCAGTACTACATGCACAATTTTCTCGCTTCTCAGCCGGATTTGAATTTCCACAATCCGGAGGTCCACGACGCGCTTCTGGAAACGGTACGGTTCTGGCTGGAGCGTGGCGTCGACGGCTTTCGGCTCGACACGGTCAACTACTATGTCCACGACCGCTGGCTGCGCAGCAATCCACCCTTGGCGTCAAGCGTCGCCGGCACCAACAGCGAGACCAACACCTACCTCTACCAGGAACATCTGTTCGACAAGACGCAGCCGGAAAACCTGGCGTTCCTCAAGCGCTTCAGGGCGCTGCTCGACGAGTATGAGGACCGTGCTGCCGTCGGCGAGATCGGCGACGAAGGCCGGTCTCTGCAGACGCTCGCCGCCTACACCACCGGCGGCGACAAGCTCCATATGTGTTACACCTTTGATCTGCTTGGCCCACAATTCTCGGCGGCGCACGTGCGTGGCTGCGTCGAAGCCTTCGAGGCAGCCGTGTCCGACGGCTGGGTCTGTTGGGCGTTTTCCAACCATGACGTGGTGCGCCACGTCACCCGCTGGACGAGGCCCGGCAGCGATCCCGATACGGTCGCAAGGTTCTCGATCATGCTGCTCTCCTGCCTGCGCGGATCGATCTGTCTCTACGAGGGCGAGGAACTCGGCCTGGAGGAGGCGGAACTCGCCTTCGAGGATCTGCGCGATCCCGTTGGCATCCGCTTCTGGCCGGGCGTCAAGGGCAGGGACGGCTGTCGCACGCCGATGGCCTGGGAGGCCGGTGCCGACAATGCGGGCTTTTCCACCGGTAAACCGTGGCTGCCGATACCGGCCAGCCATCGCGCCCGCGCGGTCGACGTCCAGAACGCCGACGCGGCCTCGGTGCTGACCTTCTATCGGACCATGCTCGCCTTGCGCAGGGGGCATCCGTCGCTGGTCGGCGGTTCGATCCGGTTTCTCGATGCGGAGGGCGAAATTCTCGCCTTCATCCGCGAAGACGGCGGTGAGAAACTTCTCTGTGTCTTCAACTTCGCCGAGGAGCCGGCGAATTGGCCGTTGCCGCCGGATACAGGAGCTGTCGTGGCTATTGATGGTGGCAGCGGGGTTTTTGAAGAGAACCAGATATCGCTGCCGGCGCTTGGCTGTTTCCTTGGTCAGCTGAACTGATTTCGCGCTTCGGCCGCTGCTGCAACGCAAGTGATCCACTTGGGCTGCAAATGCCTTATTGAACGAGAACCGCGCGCCCGCAGGTCGCACCAGTGACACGCACATCGGCCTGGCCGACGCCGACACCGAGCGCCGAAAGCACGTTGTAGAGCAGGTCGTCGACCGGCGCCGTTACGCCGTTCAGCACGGCCACGACTGCCGGCTTGACCGTTGCGAGCAGTGCGGTCAGATCGATCCCGAGACCAAGCGCATTGACCGAAAGCGACAGGTTGCCGACCAGCGATGTGGTCAGCGACTGCGATATGTTGCGGGTCGAAACGGTCTTGACCGTCTTGTTGGCGATGTCGGTCGCATTGAAGTTCAGCGTCGTCGGGCTGTTGTTGGTGATCGCGGTGGCGGCGGAACCCATCACCTGTATCAGCGGAATGTTGATCAGCAGCAGATGGAGGCTCACATCGGCGATCTCCGCGTCGGTGAACGTCTGCGGCTGACTGAAGTCGCCGAAGCCTGAACTGTTGCTGTTGGCCAGGTGCAGCGAGGCGATACCCGGGTGCGCGGCGATGGAAACATTGATGCTGGAAGGCCCGGTCGGACAGGTGATGTCGGTCAGTTTGGCTTCGGCGTAAGCGACTTCCACATTGAGCGGCAGATTGACGGCCAGCAGGCTGATACCGCCGCCGAGACCGGGCGTGCCGACACCGACGCTGGCGATCAGTTTGATGCGCGTCTGGGCGGTGCGCACCACGGTTCCGATGCCATCGGGTACGGTGGCGCCAAGATTGACCTGGGCCTGGTTGGTGCCGTTGGCCAGCACGGCGGCAGCGGTCAGCATGCCCATGGCGTTGGTGTCTAGCCCAAGGCCGGTTGGTCTTTGCCCGAGAGCCAGGCTGCCGACTGCACCGAGATCGACAAGCTTGTTGAGCGGGATCTTGCCCGTGCTGGTCGATTTCGAGGCGATGGTCTGCAGCGCCAGCTTGGCCGTGTTGCCAAGCCCGGGCACGTTGGCCATGGCGGTGGCGATCTGGCCGACGGTCGCTTTCGATGCCAGCACGTCCGAATAGGTGACGCCGGTCAGGCTCAATTGTGTGGCAAGGCCGTCTATGAACGAGAGCACGCTGACATCGGCCGAGATCAACCCGTTGTAGTCCATGACGCTGAGCGAGATGTTGCCGCCGAGAAGTCCACTGAGCAGAGCGTTGAGAATGCCGCCATTGACGCTGAGCAACCTCGACCCAACGGAGAACGTCGCCTGCGGCGTCATGCTGGCGGTGGCCTCGGTGCCGATGACGGGAGTGGGGAGCAGCGAACTCGCGAAATAGCGGGCAGGGATTTTCTTCAGGGTGACGCGGACGGCATTGTAGGGCGTTACGCCGGACTGGAAGCGTTGGCTGACATCGGCGGTTGATGCCGCGTAGCGGCCGGGCGTGACCGACACGACGGTTTTGCCGACGGCCGGCGCGATCGTCTGTCCCGAGCCTTGAACGACCACGCCCGGCATGCCGTTGTCGGTCAGCGTGGTCACGACAGCGGTGTAGACTTTGGTGATGTTCGAGGCAGCGGTGATCGCAGCAAGGTCCACCATTGCCTGGGCTTCGCGGCGCTCGGTATAGATCGAGGCTTCGTCGATTGCCACCAGCGCCAGCGCGACCGGCGCGCTCAACGCGGTCATGACGGCGATGTTCGCCTGTCTGTCGGCCAGCATCAATCGGGCAAGCCGGCCGATCGCATTGCACGCCAGCAGCGGCATTCAGATGCCCCCGACCCTTATCGTTGACTGGCGCTTGATCGTGGTTCCTGGCATGGCGATGCCCGGGAAGAGGTTCCAGATCGGCAGGTTGCGGGCATCGTACTGGATGGACACCACGAACTGGCTTCCGTCGGCCGTGCTGTCGTTGGCCTGGTAGGTCAATTTGCCGGCATCCACGAAGGGATATCCGCCGGCATTGTTGGTGACGAAGCTGGCGACGAGCGTCTGGCGCTCGGTCTGGTTCAGTCCGGCAATTGCAGTGCGGGCCGCATCCGCCGCGATCTGCTGGATCGAGTTGGCGGCGCCAAAATATATGCCGTATGCAACCATTCCGAGTAGAAGGAGGATGAAGATGGGCGAGAGCAGTGCGAACTCAACCGCAGAAGTACCGGATTCTTCTTGAAATTTCCGCATTAACTGACGGATTTTTATTGATTTACTTGTCCAGATACTCATGACTGCCACGCGTCTGAGATGGAATCGTATAAAAGGCACCCATAATGTAACTTCTGGTTGCTTAAGAACGCATTAACACATTCCGGCAAACTGGCGCGGCCACAGATTCCGGGTGAAGAATGGCGTCGAGATGAGGAAACCAAGTCAAGCTTCTGGTTTCGGCTGGTGTTTCGGCCGTCACGGCACAACTTTCGTGCCGCCTTACTTTGGGTGACCCAGAGAGTCTGTTGAAATAAAAATTCTCCGCGTTAGTGTCTGGGCACCAGCCGCAGGAAGGGAACCGGCGGCGCGCTCAAAGGGGTCAGACATCGGCTCCGGGGCGTCAACACTTAAGGGCGCGCCGACGGCAGCGCCGACAGGGAGAACTTCATGCTGAAAAACATGCTGAAGGCGACTGTGTTCGCCACAACGATGACGCTGGCCGCAGGCACCTTCTACACGCCGGCTTTCGCCGAGAGCGTCTATAACCGTGGTACCGCCGCCGAATCGGAATCGGTCGATCCGCACAAGACTTCGACCGTCTATGAAGCCAATGTTTTGCGCGACCTGTTCCAGGGCCTGGTCATGCAGGACCAGAAGGCCAACCTCATTCCAGGTGCCGCCGAGAGCTGGACGGTATCGGACGACGGCACCGTCTATACGTTCAAGCTGCGCAAGGACGGCCAGTGGTCGGATGGCAGCCCGGTGACGGCAGATGACTTCGTCTACGCCTTCCATCGCCTGGAAGATCCGGCGACCGGCGCCGAATATGCCTCCATGCTCTATCCCGTGAAGAACGCCGAGGAAGTCAACACCAAGAAGGGCAAGCCGGAGGACATGGGCGTCAAGGCGATCGACGCCAACACTCTGGAGGTGACGCTGAAGGCGCCGACGCCTTACTTCCTCGAGATGCTGACCCACCAGGCGACCTACCCCGTCAGCAAGGCCTCCATCGATAAGCTCGGTGCCGACTGGATCAAGCCGGGCAATCTGGTGTCCAACGGCGCCTATACGCTGGCTGAGTGGGTTCCCAACGACCACATGAAGCTGGTCAAGAATCCAAAATTCTGGGACGCCGCGAGCGTCAAGTTCGACGTGGTCAACTACATTCCGACCGAAGACCGCTCATCGGCGATGAAGCGCTTCGAGGCCGGCGAACTCGACAGCTACGACGATCTGCCGACCGAACAGCTCGCCGACCTCAAGACCAAGTTTGGCGATCAGATCCACGTCGGACCGTACCTCGGCACCTACTATTATGCGATCAAGACCGACAAGGCGCCTTGGGACAATGTCGAGCTGCGCAACGCCATCTCGATGGCGATCGACCGCGACTTCATCGCCGAAAAGGTCTGGCAGAACTCGATGCTGCCTGGCTATTCGATGGTGCCTCCCGGCATTGAGGGCTACACGCCGGCAATGGCCAAGTATGCCGAGATGCCGCAGATCGACCGCGAGGACGCGGCCAAGAAGATCCTCGAGAAACTGGGCTATACGCCCGAGCATCCATTGAAGATGGAGATCCGCTACAACACCTCGGAAAACCACAAGAACACCGCGGTCGCCATCCAGGAACAGTTGAAGCCGCTCGGCGTTGACATCACGCTGCTCAACACCGACACCAAGACCCACTACTCCTTCCTCGAGCAGAAGGGCAACTATGACGTGGCGCGTGCCGCCTGGATCGCCGACTACAAGGATCCGGAAACCTTCCTCGGCATCACCCGCAAGGCCAGCGGCAACAACTATTCGAACTACAACAGCGCCGCATACGAAGCGGCCATGGACAAGGCAGCCGCTGCCGGCGGCAAGCCAGAAGAGCGCATGAAGGACCTCTCCGAGGCCGAACGCATCCTCATCGACGACGTCGGCCAGATCCCGCTGCTCTACTACAGCTACCACGACATCGTTTCCTCGAAGCTGCATGGCTTCGTCGACAACGTGATGGACGTGCATCCGTCGCGCTTCGTCAGCAAGGACTAATCCCTGGCCAAGCCGCCGCGCACTGAATGTGCGGCGGCGCTGGTTTGCCATCGCATCGGCCCGGGAACCGGAATCGATTTTCGGCAATGTCGGTGCGAAGATTTGCAGGCTAGAGCGCAATCGTCCAGCTGGACGCGCGTTGCTCTGGATCAAGCGGGGCACCGATGCTGCGATATGTACTAAGGCGGCTTTTGACCGCCATTCCGACGCTGTTCGTCATCGTGACCATGGCGTTTTTCCTGATGCGCGTCGCGCCAGGCGGCCCCTTCAACCAGGAGCGAGGGCTGAGCCCAGAGATCAGGGCCAATCTCGAAGCCCAGTTCGGCCTCAACGACCCGCTCTGGCTGCAATTTGTCCACTATATCGGCAATCTGCTGCGCGGCAATTTCGGCCCGAGCTACAACATGCCGGATTTCACCGTCACCGAACTGTTCGCCAAGGGCCTGCCCATTTCGGTTCAACTCGGCGCGTCGGCGCTGATCCTGGCGCTGATGCTCGGTTCGGTGCTCGGCACCATCGCCGCGCTCAACCAGAACAAGCTTGGCGACTATACGGTGATTGCGCTGGCGACAGCCGGCAGCACCATCCCCACTTTCGTCATCGCGCCGGTAATCCAGCTTTTGTTCGGGCTGACCTGGAAGCTGTTGCCGATCGGTGGCTGGGGGGATGGCGCTTTCATCAACAAGGTCGGCCCGGTGCTGACGCTCGCTCTGCCGCAGATCGCCATCGTCGCCCGGCTGATGCGTGGCTCGATGATCGAATCCTTGCGGTCCCATCATATCCGCACAGCCCGCGCGCTCGGCCTCTCCGACTGGTCGGTGGTGGTCAAGCACGCGCTGCGCGGCGCCATCCTGCCGATCGTCTCCTTCACCGGCCCGGCAGCCGCCGCGCTGCTGACCGGCTCGGTCATCGTCGAGACGATTTTCTCCATTCCGGGCGTCGGCCGCTATTTCGTCGATGCCGCGCTCAACCGCGACTACACGCTGGTGATGGGAACGGTGGTGGTGATCGCCATTTTCACCATCGTCTTCAACCTGATCGTCGACGTCATGTACGCGGTCGTCGACCCGAGGGTGCGCTATGACTGACATCGCAGCCACGGCTCCCGCCGTCATCGGGCGCTCGCTCTGGGGGGACGCCTGGGCGCGCCTCAAGGCCAATCGCGCCGCCATGTTCAGTCTGTACTACCTTGCCCTGATCGGTGTCGTCAGCGTGTTCGGGCCCTGGTTCGTGCCGCATCAATACACCACCATCTATGCCGACTATGTGCGCATGCCGCCAAGCCTGTCGGCCTATCCGAAGGCCGAGATGATCGAGACGGCGCTCACCGAAGCGATCAAGCGCATGCGGGTCGACATCAAGGAGTGGCGGCAGGAAGGCAATCAGGTCTTCGTCACCGTCAAGTCGGCAAAGCCGATCGATGACCGTAACATCCGCTATCTCGACCGTTCCGACGCCTTTGACGACACCAAGATCGAGAGCAAGTCGCCCGACGGGCTCGAAGTGACGATGAGCGCCTCGGTCAAGCAGCAGTATTTCCTGTTCGGCACCGACAACACCGGCCGCGATCTGCTGTCGCGCACGCTGATGGCCGGTCGCATCTCATTGGCCATCGGCCTGCTCGCCGGCGTCGTGGCGGTGGTCATCGGCGTGGTCTATGGCGCCGCGGCCGGCTTTGCCGGCGGCAAGGTCGACGAGGTGATGATGCGCATCGTCGACGTCCTCTATTCCTTACCCTTCATCTTCTTCGTCATCATGCTGGTGGTGTTCTTCGGCCGCAACTTCGTGCTGATGTTCCTGGCCGTGGGCGCCGTGCTGTGGCTGGACATGGCCCGCATCGTGCGCGGCCAGGCGCTGTCGATCCGCCGCCAGGAATATGTTCAGGCGGCGGAAGCCATGGGCGTCGGCCAGCGCGGCATCCTGCTGCGCCACGTCATTCCCAACCTGCTCGGCCCCGTGGTGATCTACATGACGCTGCTGGTGCCACAGGTCATCATCCTGGAGAGTTTCCTGTCGTTCCTCGGGCTCGGCGTGCAGGAGCCGATGACCAGCTGGGGCGTGCTGATCTCGGTCGGCGCCAAGAACATCGGCACCGCCAACTGGCTGCTCCTGTTTCCCGCCTTCTTCCTCGTCTCGACGCTGTTCGCCCTGAATTTCGTCGGCGACGGCCTGCGCGACGCGCTCGACCCCAAGGACCGCTGAGATGGCTGCTTCCGAAACGATCCTCAGCGTCAAGGACCTGCGCGTCCGCTTCCGCACGCTCGATGGCGCGGTCGAGGCGGTGAAGGGCATCAATATCCACGTCAATGCAGGCGAAACCGTTGCCGTGGTTGGCGAATCCGGATCCGGCAAGAGCCAGACGATGATGGCGGCGATGAGCCTGCTCGCCTCGAATGGCGAAGCCACCGGCAGTGTCGACTATCGCGGCCGCAACCTTCTGACATTGAGCAAATCCGAACTGAACAAGGTCCGCGGCGCCAAGATCAGCATGATCTTCCAGGAGCCGATGACCTCGCTCGATCCGCTCTATTCGATAGGCAACCAGCTGATCGAACCGATCCGCCGGCATCGGGGCTTGAATGCCGCCGAGGCGCACGAAGAGGCGCTCAAGTTGCTGCGCCTCGTGCATATCCCCGATCCCGAGCGGCGGATGAAATCCTACCCGCACGAAATGTCGGGTGGCCAGCGCCAGCGCGTCATGATCGCCATGGCGCTTGCCAACGACCCGGACATCCTGATCGCCGACGAGCCGACGACGGCGCTCGACGTGACCATCCAGGCGCAGATCCTGATGCTTCTGGCCGAGCTGCAACGCAAGCTCGGCATGGCGATCGTCTTCATCACCCACGATCTCGGCATCGTGCGGCGCTTCGCGGATCGCGTCTATGTCATGCGCCAGGGCGAGGTCGTCGAGGAGGGGGAGGCGGAAGCCATCTTCGTCAATCCGCAGCATGCCTATACGAAAATGCTGCTGGCGGCCGAGCCGACCGGCAGCAAGGCGCCGCCGCCCGCCAACGCCCCGGTGGTGCTCGAAGGCAGGAATGTCGAAGTGACATTCAGGATCGGCGGCGGGTTTCTTGCTGGCGAGCCGCTGATGCTGCGCGCCGTCGACCACATCTCGATCCGGCTGCAGCGCAACCAGACCATCGGCATTGTCGGTGAATCCGGCTCGGGCAAATCGACGCTCGGCCGCGCCTTGCTGCGGCTGTTGCCGAGCGACGGCCTCATCCGTTTCGGCGACCGGGACATTTCCACCGCCGACCGACAAGTGATGCGGCCGCTGCGGCGCGAGATGCAACTGGTCTTCCAGGACCCGTTCGGCTCGCTGTCGCCGCGCATGACCGTCGGCCAGGTCATCACCGAAGGGCTGCTGGTGCATGAGCCGAACCTGTCGGGCAAGCAGCGCGATCAACGCGCGGTCGAGGCCTTGAACGAAGTCGGCCTCGATCCCAATGCACGCAACCGCTACCCGCACGAATTCTCCGGCGGGCAACGGCAGCGCATCGCCATCGCGCGGGCCATGATCCTGAAGCCCAAGCTGGTGGTGCTGGACGAACCGACCTCCGCGCTCGACCGCTCGGTGCAGAAGCAGATCGTCGAACTGCTGCGCAAGCTGCAGGCAGACCACGAACTGTCTTACCTCTTCATCAGCCACGATCTCTCGGTCGTGCGCGCCATGGCCGACTACATCATCGTCATGAAGCAAGGCAAGATCGTCGAGGAGGGGCCGACGGAGGCGATCTTCAGCAACCCGCAGCACGCCTACACACAGACGCTGATGGCCGCAGCGATCGACGTTACACGCTTCAGGCTGAGCGCCTGAAGCGCGTCCGTCCGGGTGAGATCAAGCTCATTGCGATGGCGAGGTGCATCGGCGTGCCCTGGCGCTGGCAAGAGCCGCTTGCTGCTGTTTCAGGCGGTCGATCCTGGCCGTTTCACGCTCCGCGACCGCGCTCTTCACGCGCGCGCCGCCCAGCAGCCAGCGTGGAACGCTGGTGTTGGCGACCTTGCCGCGGGTGATTGCTGTTTGCGAGATGTCGCGCGCGACGACACCCATCGCGCTGTTGAGCTCGGCACAGCTCATGCTGTCGTATTTCGCCGGATCGACGGTTCGGCCGATCGACGAACAGCCGGCGAGAAGAAGCAGTGCAATCACAAGAGCCGGTGGTGAGGCTGTCGTTGAAATCAGATTCATGTCCGCACCCCGGCACAGCCGCTTCACTGGCTCTATCATATGCATCGAACTACTAGAGCCGACGGCGATCTTCGTCAAAGTTTCCGATCGCTACGGAACCCATCACAGAGGCGAGCCCATCGCCACATGAACACACGGGGTTCCCGCAAATTTCAGGAACGTTCTCTGTCACTCGAAGTTGGTGTTTGTCGAGTGCACTAAAAAAATGACTGGTAAACGGGAAAGCCCGTCCCGGCTGACGCCGGGGCGGGTTTTCTTTTCGTGTTCGCTTGGGCAGGCAGTGGGCGATCAGTAGCCGTCGTTTTCGATGACCACGGGGTGGTGGCGATAGTGACGGTGAGTGGAAACGGAGCCTGTCACGACGGTGTCTGGGCGATGATGCCGTCTCACGACGACCATGTCTCCGCGATGATGCCGGCGTCCATGATCGTAGAACGCAATTTCGCCGTGGCGGCGGTGATGCAAGCGCTGACCGTCCTCGTTGATGATCCTGACGCTGTTGTGGTGTCGATGGTGGGTTCTGATAACCACGTCGGCCTCGGCTGCCGAAGCTATGGCCGGCAAGCCGACGGAAAGCGCCAACGCGCACATGATCATTGTTTTCATCGCAGTTTCTCCATTTCCTGAATTGGCCCTTCGTTTGGATAACTGCCCGTGATCAATTTGGTTCCGGCCTGCTTGGGCCAGCCCGAAACGCTTGCGGCATGTCGAAAGAGGGGCGATCGCATCGCCTAGGGCTGAGAAGGGGCTGCCTCTCGCTGATGGTACTTGCAAAGAACGATGCGTCTTGACGCGTCGGTCTCGCTCACGTCGGGCAGCACAACGATCTGCCCCCAAAAATCGCAATATCTGGCTACTGCCTCCGGCAGCTCCTTGCCGCTCATGCCAGAGATCGCAGCGATATCACCTTCGCTACAGTTGGTCTTTCCGGAGAGCTGCGCTGCCGCCGCTACTATCTTGCATGACCGCTCGTCGTTTGCTTGCGAGGGCGCGCAACCGCAGGCAAGTGCGACTGCTGCTGTGACAACCAATTTGCGCATGTTGGCTCCGGACCTGACCGGCATTCTGTCGCCGCCGTGAGGATAAATATGCGGTGCAGCTAATACAAAGGCAATTCACCAAGCCATCTCTCGATTTGCCAAATGGCGGAACATTAGACGTTCCTAATTGTTCTACTCCTCACAGCCGACATCCGTGTCTGCTGAAGATCAGCCGGCAAAGGCTGGTCGGCCCGCGTTCTCCGCCAGAGGCGCGGGCTTCCCCAGGCAACAGGAGAACGATTATGAACAACATCATTTGGCTCGTTGGCGCGGTGGTCATCGTAATTGCGATATTGAGCTTCTTCGGCCTCCGATAGGTGCGACGCGGGTTCTGGCCGGTCGCCCGTTGATCGGCCAGTCGGCCTTTCGTCGACTTTCCTGTTCCTCTGAGGCTTCCGTGGGGAGGAGCGGGGGTGTTCGCATTCCGTCCCCCCGGCGGCCAACCCGGCCGTAGCGCCGATGCCAAGCATGCACTAACATCCCAGCTTGACCCCGTAGGGGCTGCCCAGTGATCTGTTTAAATTGGGGACATACCCATGACCAATCATTGCTGTGGACCGGGCTATGCTTCCCCAGCCGAGGCGATGACCGCACCTCGCGAAAAGCTGCTCTATACGGTTGCCATCTACACCGGCACGGGCATTCAGAAGCCGGACTATTTGTGCACCATTGATGTCGACCCCGAGAGTTCGACCTACAGCCAGGTGATTTCACGTTTGCAAATGCCGGGGATTGGCGATGAGCTTCATCACTCGGGCTGGAATGCCTGCTCGTCGTGCCATGGCGATGCGAGCATGGAGCGGAAATATCTGATTGTGCCGGGTGTGCGCTCGTCCAATCTGCACATTGTCGATTGCGGTACCGATCCCCGCAATCCGACACTGTTCAAAGTCATAAACGGCGCTGACATCAAAGCCAGGACCAACTTGTCGGCACCGCACACGGTGCATTGCCTCGGCTCGGACATCATCGTTTCCATGCTTGGCGACGCTCAGGGCAATGCCCCCGGCGGCTATTTGCAACTCAGCAAGGAGTTCGAGATTGTCGGCCGTTGGGAAAACTCCATGGGCGGTATCAAGTTTGGTTATGATTTCTGGTACCAGCCGCGACACAACGTAATGGTCAGTTCGGAGTGGGCCGCTCCCAATACCTTCATGCCTGGTTTTGACCTGGAAGAGGTTGGCCATCTGAAATATGGCCGGGAGATCCATTTCTGGGATTTTGAAAAGAAGGAGCCGAAGCAAACATTCTATCTCGGTGAAGATGGCCTGATCCCACTGGAAGTGCGGTTCCACCACAATCCCGACAGCAGTCACGGCTTTGTTGGCGCGGCCCTTTCAGCAAATATCATCCATTGGTGGAAGGATGCGGCGGGTGATTGGCAATGGGAAAAAATTATCGATGTCGACAATGAGCCACATCCCGAATGGCCGATCCCGATTCCGGGCGTGATCTCGGTCATCCTGCTCAGCATGGACGATAGATACCTCTATTTTTGTAACTGGTTGCACGGCGATATCCGTCAGTACGACATCTCGGACCCTCACAATGCCAAGCTTACTGGACAAGTGTGGATGGGCGGACTTCTCGGCCGTGCGCCTGAGGTCAATGGCGTGAAAGTGACTGGCGGGCCTCAGATGATACAGCTCAGCCTCGACGGCAAGCGCCTGTATGTGACAACCTCACTTTTCTCCACCTGGGACAATCAGTTCTATCCGGAAATCCGCACCAATGGCGGATGCATGCTGATGGTCAATTGCGATACCGAAAACGGCGGCATGGAAATCGATCCGCGATTTGTTGTCGATTTTGGCAAGGAACCAAATGGACCAAGCCGCTGCCATGAAACCCGTTATCCCGGCGGTGATTGCACGAGTGACATCTGGGTATGACCAGCTTCACCATCACTCTCGCCAACCAAGGCGGTGCGGCCTTTGACGTCGATCACCGCAAGCCCCTCTTGCAAAGCTTGCGCGAGCAGGGCGTGGATTTGCCCTACGGGTGCCAGTATGGCGGCTGCATAAGCTGTGCGGCCAAAATAATCAGCGGCAAAGTCAATCAGCAAGCGCAGCGGGCGTTGAACAACCGCCAGATCAACAATGGCTACATAATCCTCTGCGTCGCCCGCCCTTTGAGCGACTGCACGCTGGAGGTCGGCGTTGAAAGTCACGACAAGCTCTACCGCAACCCCTTCCTTGACCCCCTGGCCGCTCATGAATTGAAAGCCGATATTGCGACCCCTTTGGACGAACAGAAATGACCCATATAAACCATGATGAGCCCTATCCGGAGGCTTATCTGCAAGGAATTCTGAAATCGGTCAAAACCATCGCGATGGTGGGGGCCAGCCCCGACAAAACCAAGTTCTCCTATGGTGTACTCCGGGTGCTGCACGAGATCGGCTACGATATGATCCCCGTCAACCCTAGTCCCGGCCTGGATGAAATTCGAGGGCTCAAGGTGTACCCGTCGCTGGCGGCCATCGACCGGCCTGTCGATATGGTTGAGGTTTTTCGCCGTTCCGAAGATCTGTTGGACGTTGCTGAGGAAGCCATCGCCATCAATGCCAAGGTTCTGTGGGGTCAGATTGGCGTGCGCGATGACGCTGCCGCTCAGTTGGCGGAGGAAGCAGGCTTGAAAGTGGTGATGAACCGCTGCCCAAAGATCGAGTTGTTCCGCCCCTTCTGGAAGCCGAAGTTGCACTTGGGAATATGATTGCGGGTCACCGAATTCGGAGGTGTCGCGGCAACCGACCTGTTCCTTTCGTCTTGGATTGAATTCTACCCGAGGTACGATGCCAGATGGGCGCTGAGATCACGCGCGTCGTCGCCAGCGCCGTCGATCAGCGCAGATTTGCGGCGGCGCAGAAACTGCATCCCCATCAGGTACAGGCCCGGATGTTCAGCAACCCCGCCGTCGTGACGGACGTAACCCTTGCGGTCGATGACCGGCAGTTCCAGCCACGAGTAGTCCGGACGGTAGCCGGTGGCCCAAATGATCGTCCTGATCGCGCCGCTGGCGAGGTCGAGGCCGAGCGGCGGGTTGTCCTCGACATGGGTCGGCGGCGGGCGATCCGGCGGCCCGACCGTCGCGTCTAGGCCGTTGTCGCGCGCCCATTCGTCGATGAGGTCGAGCAGCCGGGCCATCTTCAGATCGGAAAGCGCGCACATGTTGCGCAATGACCCCGCAAACTGCGCCTTGCCGTCTTCGGTGATGCCGGCGAGGCGGCCGACGAGCCGGACCCCGAGGTCGACCAGCGCATTGAGGTCTAGGGTGGTGCGGTCGGGCGTGCCGGCAAGCTGCAGCGAAGGAACCCGTCGTGCCCGCCTGATGTCGTCTACCTCGTCGTAGCGCTCGTCGAGCACGCCGGCGGCGTCCATCCACCACTCCAGGTCCTTGCCGCGATAGACGCGGGGCGCCCGGATGTGCTCCCCCACCGACAGGGTCACTTGGCGCCCCGAACGCTGCAGCTCCTGAGCGATCTGGGTGCCGCTCGCCGACGCGCCCACCACCAGCACGCCACCGTCGGCGACCTGACCCGGATTGCGATAGGACTGCGCCGTCAGGATGGTGACCGACGGTGGCACGCGGACGGCGAAATCGGGCAGGCGCGCGATGTTGCACGCGCCCGACGCCAGCACCACGGTCCGGCCCCGCCACTCGCCGCGATCCGTGCGCACAAGATATCCCGCCCCGTCGCTGCGAACCGAGGTGACGGTCGTGTGGGTTCTGACCGGGGCCGAGATCGCCTTGGCATAGTTCCCGAGGAAATCGATCACCTCTGGCATCGTCCGGTAGCCATCGGGGTCGTCGCCGTCATAGCGGAAGCCCGGTAGCCGGCTCTGCCAGTTCGGGGTGAGCAACCGCAGCGAATCCCACCGCTCGGTGCGCCAGGTATGGGCAATCTCGCCGCGCTCCAGCAGTACATGGTCGATCGAACGCTCCGCGAGGCAGCGGCTCATCGCGAGCCCCGCGTGCCCTGCACCGACGATCACGGTGGTGACGGAACTAATCGCGCCCTCTCAGAGTCTACCGCTCGAAGTGCCTTTCAATTCACCACGACCGTGACGTTCGTCGGATTGGTGACAATGTCATAGACCGCAGATCGCTTCTGCGACTGAGCGACGAGAGCCTCGATGTCCTCGGGCTTGGCGTCGGCGTCGATGTTGTACTTTACCGTGATGCCGCTGAAGCCGTTGCGGACGTCGCTGTCGATGCCGAGTATGCCGGCGAGATCCATGTCGCCTTCGATTGTAGCCTTCACCGACTTCAACTGGATGTTGCGGTTCTGGGCAACCGCGGCGATGCCGGCGGTCAGGCAACTCGCCAGCCCGACCAGCACGTATTCGACAGGCGTGGCGCCCTTATCCAAGGAAGCGAAGACCTCCGGATGGTCGGCATCGAATGCGAACGTGGTCTTGCGATGCTGGTCCTGCCCGAGACCGTAAAAGCTCTCGACTGTCGAGTGGCTGTGGGTGCCGTCCTTCCATTCGCAAGCCGCGCGCCACTTGAATTGCGCGGCCTCCGGGGCGTTGGAAAGCGCTTCCTTTGCGGCGAGAAGCGCCTCTACGTTAACGCCATTGTTGGCCTGTACTTCGGAAGCCATGATTATCCTCCCTACCTTGCACTGGCTCAAAACCCGACCGATTCCACTGACCTCCTGATCAGATTTCACCAAGGTGTGGCATGGTATGGGTAGCGAAGTTTTTCATCAAGTTGTTTCCGCAGGGATACAGTCGCCCCTCGCGCACCGAGTTGCGCTTGCAGGCGAAGGAGTGCCCTGCATGTCGGTCGACGGCGACCGTGGGACTGCCAAGGGCATGCCGCGCGTTCACGCGCCTGACCACTGTGGGCGCGGTGGATAAATAGGCGAAGCAATCTGTGGGGTATCGGGAGAAACAAATACCTAAGTATCTGTTTTTTCTGGTCGGAGTGGCAGGATTTGAACCTGCGACCCCCTCGTCCCGAACGACGGGGTCTGCCAGCAAAAGCCCGGATTTCCGCCATTTTGCGTTGTGGTCGGTGGCCTTTGTTCACCTTTGTTTCTGACATAACTGTGGAGTTTCTGTGGGGAGCTTTGGGGCGTTCGTCTTCTGTGCCGTCGGCATGAGGACCACATTTTTCGGAGGATTTCTGGAGCGCGACTTGGAGACGATCGCCTTGGCGGCATCCGCCTGAAAGTCTGGATGATGATGGCCGTACGTCTGGATTAGCACCTCGACGGTCATGCCAAGGAACCCGGCAGGTCGGGATCCAGGAAGATCGTGACATTTTCTTCCTCAATGGAGAGTATAACTGGGGAGATTAACCGAGGGAGAAGCCCGTTAGCCACCCAGCTGCACCGAGCCCGACCAAACACGAGGCCAGCTCCACGGAGGTTTTAACGCCCTGGAGGAGGCTTTTCCCGAGGGTACTAGCGGGCACCCTTTAGCCCCTCGCCGGTTTCTTGGCGTAGGGGGCTGTCGTCTTGCGACTGCGAACGGCCGCCGGAATAGTTCGGCACCACCATCGGATAGTCACGGGAAGGCGACATTTTTTTCACGGTATTCGTCCGGGGAAGCCCTTAGTGGGTGTTAATGGCGCTTCTGGGACTTGAACTTTTTCCTGTCCTCCAGGCAGATGATGTAGTCCGGAAATGTACATGGTTTCGCCCGAGTAAAGCTGCTAGCGCTGTCATGGGCCTTGGTTCTGGGCCGGAGGTATTTCCTGTATCGCACTGCTCATTTCGCGAGCCGTTCGTCCGCAGTCGCTTTCGACGACTACAGTACCGAGATCTTTGGCGTCCCCACACTTCAAAAGATGCGATCCAAGCCGCCAGAGATCCCCAAGTCTTACATACTGTCTGGTGCGGCGCGCGAGGCGTTTGCCGACCTGGCGGGCTGTCAACAGCCCGGCGTTGGCTCCAATCTATGAGGTGCTTTCGACGGTGCCCTACATCCCCATCGACGCCATGGCCCTTTCGCTCGGAGGGGAGCGGTCGTTCAAGGCGCTGACGGCGTCGCGTTGGAAGCATTTGCCCGACGCGCGCAGTTGCCCGAACGAGCCGTACTGAAGGCGGTGGTCGAGACGGTCGCACCCGTCAACGAGCATTGGTGGCGTCTGCCCGAGCGGGAAGTGATACCTGTAGAGGCCCTTGAACGCATCTCCGCATGAATTGATGCCACTATCCTATGATAGCCGCCGTGGTCATCGCAGCGGAATCCAAAGGGGACTCTTCCAGGCCTTCAGTTCCTCGAGAAATACCTGGAGCTTCGCCGGCAGAAACCGGCGTGTCGGATAGACGGCATGCACGAAAATTTCCGGAGACGACCAATCAGGCAGAAGCCGGACGAGTTCCCCGCTCGCGATCTGAGCATCGCAATAGGTTGATGGCAGCAGGCCGATACCATGGCTTCGATAGGTGAAAGCGCTCACCGCCTGGAAATCTCTCGCCGCCACCGGTCCCGAGACGTGGAGCTTGATGGATTTCTTGCCGCTCACCAGATGCCATTCCACCTCGTTGTTGCGCGCCTGCACGAGCACACATTGATGGTGGCGCAGGTCCTCGGGTTGCGACGGAGGAAGCCGGCCGCGCAGATACTCCGGTGTGGCGACGACATAGCGCACGCTCTTACCGATGCGCTGGGCGATCAGGCTCGAATCCTGCAATTCACCGAAGCGGATGGCGACGTCGATATTCTCGGCTATCAGATCCAGGAACAGGTTGGTCATGAACAGGTCGATCTGGATACGTGGATAGGCCTTCAGAAACGAGGACAGGAATGCATAGAACGGTTCCTGGCCAAGGATGACCGGCGCGGAGATACGCAGAAGACCTTCAGGCTTCTTCTGGGTCTGGGTCAGCACCCGTTCCGCGTCGAAAAGCTGGCTCAGCGGCTCGCTGCATTGATTGAAATAGGCACGGCCCTGCGCCGTCAGGCTGAGCTTGCGTGTCGTCCGCTGCAGCAGGGTCACGCCGAGCCGCTCCTCCAGCGCCGTCACCTTGCGGCTGACGGTGGAGACGGGCATGCCGAGCGCGTGCGCGGCACGGCTGAAGCTTTCGAACTGCGCAACCCTTACGAACACGGCGATGTCGTTCAGATCGGCCATGTCTAGATTTTTGCATAGGTGGAAAACACATTCCAGATATTTCCGCCTAATCGAGAAATCGCGCCTGCACTACATCGGTCGCATTAGGGCAATCCAGCAGCACTGACGCTGCCCACCCATTAGAGACGAAAATGCAGACGCGGAAAACGGCCGTAATCACAGGGGCTTCTCAGGGCATCGGTGCCGGCCTCACCAACAGCTTTCTCGAAAGGGGCTACAATGTCGTCGCGACCTCGCGGCAGGTCAGCCGGTCGACGGAGCTGAACGCATCCGACCGCCTGGCCCGCGTCGATGGCGACATCGCCGACCCGGATACCGCCAAGACCGTCGTCGAAGCCGCGCTTGCGCGATTCGGTTCGATCGACGCCCTGGTCAACAATGCCGGCATCTTCTTCACCAAGCCCTTCGTCGACTACACGGTCGAAGACTACCGTCGCCTCGCGGCAACGAATCTCGAAGGATTTCTGCACCTCACGCAGCGCGTCGTGCGGCAGATGCTGGCGCAGAAGCGTGGTGGTAGCATCGTCAGCATCACGACACCCCTGGTGGATCGCCCGATCGCCGGTGTGAATGCATCGGTCGCCATGCTGACCAAGGGAGGCATCGAAGCCATGTCGAAGAACATCGCCATGGAATATGCAAAGGAGCAGATCCGTGCCAACACGGTCGCCCCCGGCGTTGTCGACACACCGCTGCACAAGGATAACCCGAAGGACTTTCTGAAGACGCTCTCGCCCATGCACAGCATCTCCAGCGTCCAGGAGATTGTTGATGCGGTGCTGTTCCTGACGGAAGCGCCACGCATTACCGGGGAGGTGCTGCACGTCGATGGCGGCGCACATCTGGGAAGATGGTGACCTCGATGAGCACGCAAGCCAGTGCCGACCAGCGGCTTACCGATCTCGGCATCGCGCTCCCTCCGCCGCCCACCCCCTTCGGCGCCTATGTCGAAACCGTGAAGATCGGCAATCTGCTCTATCTGAGCGGCATGCTGCCGGTCGTCGGGCGCGAGCCGCAATATGTCGGACGCGTCGGTGGCGCGCTCTCAGCGGAGGACGGGAGAAAGGCAGCCGAGATCGCTTGCCTCAACGCCTTATCCGCGGCCAAGGCGCATCTCGGCTCGCTCGACAAGATTACCGGCGTGGCGAAGCTCGGCGTCTATATCGCGACGGAAGGCGACTTCCGGGACCATCCGAAAGTCGCCGACGGAGCGTCCGAACTCCTCGTCAAGGTCTTCGGCACCGGGATGCTCTCAGGCCGCATCGTTCTCGGCGTTGCCAGCCTGCCTCTCGGCATGCCGATCGAAGTCGAGCTCGTTTTTGAAATCGCGGCTTAGGCAAAGCAGTGCCTTGCAACCCCGTGGAGAGGTAACGATGAAACACCGACGCGCGTTGCGGGGCACTTCGACCGAAAAGTCCGATGCGTGCTGGGAAGTGACCTTCAACAACCCACCGTTTCCTCGGCGCATGAGGCGCCGGTCACGGAGGGCCTATGACAGATGAAACCAGCACATGCGGTGTCGACCACATCGGACTGAGTGTTCGCGACCTTGAGAGCACGCGACAATTCTTTTGTGATTGTCTCGGATGGCGGATCGTTGGCCAGCGACCGGACTATCCAGCGGTGTTCGTATCGGATGGACACGACGTCGTGACGCTGTGGCAGGTCGAAACGCCGAGCAAAGCGATCCCGTTCGATCGGCGCACCAATGTCGGATTGCACCATTTGGCCCTCGCTGTCGTCGATCGGATCGGCCTCGATGCTCTTTATCAGCGCGTGTCGAGTTGGCCTGGCGTCGTCGTCGAGTTCGGTCCGGAAGCCTCGGGCGCAGGCCCCAAGCTCCATTTCATCGTGCGGGAGCCCAGTGGGATACGGATCGAGTTTGCATTCGATCCTCGCCTCGAGGACGCGCGCAAGGCGCGGTGATCCGGTTCAGGCAGCGATTGGCCGGGAAGGGAGGCCCTTTTTCAACACCGTCGATGAGCGCGGAGCCCCGGCACGCCGGCGCGCGAGTTCGACCAGCCACGACCCCGGTTGGCCATCACCGATCGATACATGCCTGCCACCCAGATGGCTACGCGAAACGGCGGGCAAATTGAAACCCAGGAGACTCACATGTCCACACTGCGAAAGAGCTTTGCCATTGCCTTGATGGTTGCCATGACCGGCACCGTGGCTAACGCCGATTCAAAGCCGGCTGCGAAAGATATCGTCATCGTCCACGGCGCCCTGGTGGATGGCTCAGGCTGGCGGGCCGTCTACGACATCCTGTCCAAGGATGGGTTCCATGTGACTGTCGTGCAGGAGCCGCTCACGGGTCTGGCAGAGGATGTCGACGCTACCAAGCGCATCCTCGATCAACAAACAGGGCCTGTCGTGCTGGTCGGTCACAGCTATGCCGGTTCGGTGATCACGGAGGCAGGCGCCGATCCGAAGGTCAGTGCGCTCGTCTATGTGGCCGCACTCCAGCCCGATGTAGGGGAAGCCAGCGGGCAGCTTCTGTCCAAGTTCGCCGCGCCAAGCGACGCCATGCGGGCCACCCCGGCCGCCACTGCCACTACGGGCAAGTATTTCTTCATGCAGCCGGCGCTGTTCGCTGCGACCTATGCCCAGGATGTCCCGGCAGCGGATGCTCAATTCCTGGCTGATTCACAACAGCAGCTCGCGGAGAAAGCTCTGGGAGCGCCGGTCTCCGTGGCCGCCTGGCGAACCAAGCCCAGCTTCGCCATCCTGACCACCCAGGATCATGTCGTGAGCCCGGAGCTTCAGCGCTGGATGTATCAACGCTCGGGCGCGAAGGTGACTGAAGTGGCCGCAAGCCACGCTGTCTTCATCTCTCAGCCGGCTGCGGTCGCTCGCGTGATCGAGGCTGCCGCAAAGTAGACGAAATCGACCTAGGAACATTGAGCTCGTCGTCCGATCCGCCTAGGGGCGCACATACTATCAGCCGGCTGAGGTTCCCGGTCAGGCTCGACGTCCGCTTTCTCGCATTTGTCACCTGGAGCTGTCCGTCCGCGTTCGGCCTCAAAGGGACCAGTTACGGTTCTACAATTGGGGATCGACTGGGGTTCTTGGAAGCTTTTCGAACTTTCTGCCTCACACCCCCAGCCGAACTGCGCGCCCTTATGAAAGAGACCGGGATATCGGCACAGGTCGGAGGTTCCGGCTTTCCTCCCGTCAAAGCGGATGAGTCGACTGACGACAAGCCGCCGCCAGCCGATCCCCTACTACCGAGTCCGTTCGGACAATCAACTTCGGGAGCGAGTTCAGTGGATGTGTCACGGCTGATGCGACGGCGCGCTCAATCTGCTACGGTATCCTAACATCGCCGGCGGGCAGCCCCACAACCAACCCACCTGGGCTGAGCCGCTTGCGTGCCTCGGTTGAGGCCCACTCTTGCCCGAAGTTTACCAGCTCGGGAAGTGAGCGTGCGTACATTTTGCGCACTAAGGGAAGATAGCGGTCGCCGATCGCGAACGACATTTTAGGTGTCCATGAGAACGGACGGTTAGCTCACTCCCAGCTGCCCCGTCACTCATTCCGCGCTCCCATGCTTGGGACGCGAGCACGCTACTCGGGAGAAAAGGGAAATCGCTATGCGTGGCGAACAACAGAGCGAAGACATCCAGATGGAAGATATCGATTGTCATCGCCGGACCTTTTGCGGCGGTGCCGCCGCAGCTTTTGCCGCTATGCCTCTCAGTATGGTGAGCACCTCGAGTGGAGAGGCTGCTCAAACCCCAAAACCGGTTCAGCCGATATCGGCCGCGACCTTTGCACCTATCAAGCTGGTGCAGGCCGGGCTGCTCAACGTCGGTTATGCCGAAGCGGGGCCGCCGGACGGTCCTGTCGTGATCCTGTTGCACGGCTGGCCATACGACATCCATAGCTTCGTCGAGGTGGCGCCGATCCTTGCCGGGAAAGGATATCGCGTCATTGTGCCCTACCTTCGCGGATTCGGCGACACGCGTTTTCTGTCGACTGATACGATGCGCAACGGCGAGCCGGCTGCGCTGGCGCAGGACGCAATCGATCTGCTGGATGCGCTGAAGATCGATCGCGCAATCCTGGGCGCCTTCGACATCGGCGGGCGCACGGCCGACATCGTCGCCGCGCTTTCGCCCGAACGCGTGCGCGGGTTAGTCGCGGTCAGCGGCTATCTGATCAGCAGCCAGGAATCGAACAAGCAGCCGCTGCCGCCCGACGCCGAATATCAATGGTGGTATCAATTCTATTTCGCGACCGAGCGAGGCCGGCTCGGTTACGAAAAAAACACCCACGCCTTCAACAAGCTGATCTGGAAGCTCGCCTCGCCGCAGTGGCATTTTGACGATGCGACGTTCGATCGAACCGCGACGTCGTTCGACAATCCCGATCATGTTGCGATCGTGATTCATAACTATCGCTGGCGGCTTGGCCTGGCGGAAGGCGAAGCACACTACGCCGATGTCGAGCGTAAGCTGGCATCGAATCCGGCGATCACCGTTCCGACGATAACCATGGAAGGCGACGCCAATGGTGCGCCGCATCCGGCGCCCGAAGCCTATCGCGCGAGGTTCACCGGCCGGTACGAGCATCGGACGATCCGGGGCGGAATCGGCCACAATCTTCCACAGGAAGCGCCGCGGGATTTCGCACAGGCGGTGATGGACGTCGCGAGCCGATAGGTCCGGACGATCGCCGCCGTCAGAAAGGATGCGTGGCCAATGCACAGAACTGCCATTTTGTTGAGCGCTGCAATTCTCGTCGCGGCGGCCACGCCGGCGCCGGCGGCAACGAGCAAGTTTGCGGATGAAATGAATGCCGCGATGGACCGCATGATGGAAGCGATGCAGGCCCGGGCCACCGGCGACGTCGATCGCGACTTCGCCACGATGATGATCCCGCACCACCAGGGCGCGATTGACATGGCCGTCGCCGAGCTTCGCTACGGCACGAATCCGCAGCTCAAGCGCATCGCCCAGGAGATCATCGTCGATCAGCAGCAGGAGATCGCCGCCATGCGACTTGCCATTGGCGATCCACTCCCTCCGTCGGAACCTGTTCCCACCCAACCATGAGCGACAGAATGAGCATTGAGGTGTACAAAACATTCGCAGTGCTGATTTTAGCTTCCGTAGCGACAGCAGCACTTGCGCAGCAGCGGCAGGCGCCTTGGGGGCGCGACGTCGCCGCGAGCCATCACGACCGCGTCTACGCCGCTGAGCAATTCTCGAACACCGTTTCCGTCACCGATCCGAATGTTTCGATCATCGATACCGACAGTTTCTGGATCGACGGATATTTTGAAGAGACCAAGATGGCGCGTGTCTGCACCGGCGCACCGGTCGAGGCGAAGCTGATGGGTTACTCTGCGCCGATCGTTGGGCACGTCAGCACGATCACACGCGGCCTCAGCGTTTCCAACGCGGCCGCCGGCGCCCAGGGACTACCGAATGTGGACCCGATCTATACGTGGGTGCGGCTGGCCCAACGTGTTCCCGTTCGCATCGCGATAGACGAAGTGCCTCCCGGCGTACCGCTTGTCTCCGGCATGACGGCAACCGTCTCGATCCGGGATACCGCTCCCAATCATTCCACCTGGCTCAAGAGCGCACGTGAAAGCCTGTCCAACGTGCTCGACGGCCCCTCGGCCCGCCCGGACTGTATCCCAACAGAGATGGCCGACGATGAGCTGGCGCAATCGGTTCCGGAGTGGGAAGCACAGGCGGCGCCCGAACCGGACCAGATCAATCCCGGCCTGGCTTCCAGCATACAGGCGCCACCTGGCCATGATTGATCATCATCACGGTCGCCTGTTAATGTGCGATTTCGGGAACCGGCAGAGTATTTGCAGGGCCGGGATGAAGCGCAACGGGACAATACGGTACAATACGGGAAGACTTTTGATTGTTGCTCACGAAAAAGTCAATAAAATCAACGATATTAATACGTCCTCCGGGCCCGCCAACACCTGCAACCTACCTTCCCAAAGACCAATGATCTTTAGTTTGCGGTAGGCCTCTGTTGACCCGAACCCGACGTCCGTCGTCCACGAGGCGAACGGCAGCTTTGCGCCGGTGAGTTCAACTGGTCACCGCAACACCTTCTGTAGCCTATCGGCCGGCGTTTCGAAGTCCAGGATTTTTCGGGGGCGCTGATTGAGCCGCAGAGCGACGGCGTTGAGTTGGGCTTGGGAGACACGGGAGAGGTTGGTTGCTCTCGGGAAGTACTGCCTGAGCAGACCGTTGGTATTTTCGTTGGTGCCGCGCTGCCAGGGACTGCGCGGATCGCAGAAGTAGACCTGTAGATCGGTTGCAACGGTGAAGCTCCTGTGACGAGCCATCTCCTTGCCCTGGTCCCATGTCAACGAGCGCCGCAGCTCTTCGGGCAATGTGCCGATCTGCTTGGCGAGGGCCGCCACGACGGTGGCCGAGTCCCTTCTCGTCAACTTCACAAGCATCGTGAACCGGCTGTGTCGTTCGACGAGGGTGGCGATGTTCGTGTCGTTCGCACCGGTGAGCAGATCACCCTCCCAATGGCCTGGGATAGCTCGATCCTCAGCCTCAGCGGGACGCTCGCGGATGGAGACCATATCGAGTATCTGCCCTTGCCCCGTCCGGCGCTGTGCACCTTTGGCGAGGCGCATCTGCCGTTTGGTGCGCAGATGTGCCGTCAGTTCCTTCTTGAGTACCCCTCGCGACTGGATGAATAGACTGCGATAGATTGCTTCATGAGATATCCGCATGCTTGGATCGCCCGGGTACTCTCGCCTCAACCAGCCCGCTATTTGCTCCGGCGACCACTGTAGCGCCAGCTTTTGCGCGACCCGCCATCGTAGCCGTCCAGAGCATGCAAGGCGACACTGCTTCGGGCGTAGCGCGCGCTCCCAAGCCTGCTTGTCAGCCCGAGTTGCACGGTAAGTTCGCGTACCTCCATTGCGCGTGATCTCCCGACATATTGTCGATGGCGCGCGCCCAAGACTTCTGGCAATGGCGCGTATCGCAAGACCCGCCGCGATCCCCCGAGAGATCTCTTCTCGCTCCGCCAGTCCAAGCGCCCAAGCCGCTCTACGCCTTGCTGACGGAGCAATGCCGCCATGTAGGGATACGATCCGCTGCACGCCGGTTTTGTTCCTGCGGTCCAATGCCCGCGAGATCGACGAAATGCTTTGGCCTTGCTTCCATCGCTCCCAAAGCTCGACCTTCTGCGCTGATGTAAACCAGACCCGTGACGTCACCATGCGACACCTCCTCATCCTCTCAGACTAAAGGTGTTGCCACGATCGGTTGAACCCACCGCCTCATGTCGGCCGTAGAGGCAAGCTTTGCCCCCGCCCGGAAGCAGACATCGCGGCGGACCGTGTTGGAGGTCGTGGTAGCGCTAGGTGCAGAAGTTCACTATCCGCGAAGCGGCCATACGCACTTCCTCCAGCCAAATGCTCGCTGCGTTGCGTTCGTCGGGAGTACCAAGCGGCGGAGTAGCGCTCTGAACGTATGCCAGTCTCAACGTTGAAGGCCGCCGCTGACGCCAGCAAGCTGACATTCGAGAATAAATCTCTGCCCATTCGGCCGCTCTTAACAGTGACCTACTTTCCCTCGTCCAGGATCAGCGCGATGATTAGCGCATCATCTGATCAGTAACCAGATTGTGCGTGGGTGTGAGAAAACGACAGCATTTGTCGGCCGCGACTGCATCAGGCAGGCACGGCAGAGGTTGTCCGGACACAAGGGGCAGGGCTGCCAGTGCGCAGACGTCCGACAATGCCGCGATGGCAAAAAGGAGAACGTGATGAGAGTGATCTTGCTGTTGCTTATCACCTGGGTGGTAGTCGCGCCTGACACCTTGACGACAGCACTTGCCGCTCAAGCCAACCGGGTGACCGTGAGCTATGTGCTTCCCAAGAATTCAGCGCATCAGCCGATCTACGAACAACTGAAGGAAGTCAGGTTTCTGGAGAGGTTGCAGCAATTTCTCAGTCCGTTCCGACTGCCGCGCCCTTTGCTGGTAAAGGTGGAGGGATGCGGCGGTGACGCCAATGCCTGGTATGAAGACAACGTGATAACGATTTGCTACGAGTACATTGAGGGACTCCGGAAAACCATGCCCGCAAACACCACGTTGGCCGGCGTCACGCCGGACGACGCCGTCATGGGTCCCTTGTTGGATACCTGTTTCCATGAATTTGGCCACGCCCTATTCGAGATGCTGCGGGTGCCGGTGTTTGGACGCGAGGAAGACGCCGCCGATCAGGTGTCTGCCTACATCACGCTGGAACTCCATAAGGACGAGGCACGCAGGATCGTCGGGGGCACCGCCTACGCGTATAAGACCGAGGCGGAGGCCGCGACAGCTCCACCTCAAATGGCGAAATTTGCGGACGTACATGGCACGCCAGCGCAACGCCTCTACAACGAGTTGTGCTTAGCCTATGGTGCCGACAAGGAGCAGTTCGGCTACATCGTCGATAAGGGATACTTGCCGAAGGAACGAGCCGAGGATTGCGCAGACGAATACCAACAGGTCAGTTATGCGTACAAGAAGCTGATCGAGCCGCATGTCGACCGTCATCGCGCTAAAAAGGTGTTCGACAAGAGTTGGCTACGGCCGAGTGGATAGTGGGGTATCGTGCCGGTCGTGCGGCCCGAACTCCTCATAGCTAAGCCGGCCGCGCACGATTCGAAGATCCGTGTGCCCCGACTTGCCGGTTGCGAATCGCTAAACTCGCCATGCGCCTCGGCGGTTGCGATAGGCAAAAGCCAGGGCTAAACGGCCAAAAAGAAAATGGCCGCCAGGGCACGCATGGGATTTCAAGCGCGCGCGAGGCGGGCTTGGCTGGCGGCCGCGAGTTTCCGCTCAGCCACGACGCCGAACAAGAGCCCGATCACCGTCCACAGGATGAGCTGGATCCCCATCGACGCGACGCGGAACTGCCACAACAGCACGGCCGAGAACTTCTCCAGCACCTCGTTGATGTCGGGCAGCGCCACCTTGACCAGCGCAAACACGATCAGGAAAGCGATACCGGCTATGATCGAGGCGTTCCACGCTCCGAGCTGCTTCCATAGGCGCCAGGCCGCGCGGAGTGCTTTGGCGGTCTAGGACAGCGGCCGGCCGGCGGGAAAACGGAACTGGCGAGGCATTGCAAGGGTTTCAGCCTGCGAAGTCCAGAAGTCTGGTGGCAGGCTCACGACGATGTTCGGTATGGGTGCGATCGATGCCTTCCACGGTGATCGCGAACGTCCCGTTCTCTATCCTTCCTATCCAGCCTTTGGCTTTTAGATACCAAAGATGAAACTCCAGATGTTCACGCGGGCAGTCGGCCATGCGTTCGAGTTCTGTATCGCCAATGCCGGGATTGTTGACGTCTTGTCGGCGCTTGACATAGAGCAACGAGAGCACTTTGGCCTGAATGACGGCATCCCGTTCTATGCCTTTGGTGTTGCTGGCTTCCTCGCTCAACCCGCGGCGAATGTTCAAATGCTCTTTATACTCGATGTCGTACTGCGCGCGCTTGACCGGATCTTTGAGCGTATTGTGGGCATCTATGATTTCACTGAAGCGGGATTCGTCCCCGGTGAAACCCAAGGAAGGGAGGTCGGCGGCCCAGCCATGATTGACCGACCAGACGTTGGAACTGCAGCCTGCACGACATGCGGCGTCTATGTGTGTCTCGACGGATCCCGACGCATCATCCAGATGTGCACGCTGCTGCCTGGAACATCCGTCTCTCCAACGACCCGAAAGCCACGGCGTTGGTAGTAGAGCGCGTTTTCTAGTGTCGGCGCTTCAAGGTAGCAGGGGATCCCATCGCGGTCGGCGGCATCGAAAACTGGCTGCATCAAGAGTTCGCCGATGCCTTGGCGCTGCCACTCCGGGTCAACACCAAGCATCGCAAGGTACCAATGAGGCTCCGGTGCATATTGGGGGTGGAAGGCCTCCAAGCACTCGGCCAGCTGCTTGAACCGCATCCAGGGCTCGGCGCCGATCTGACCCGGGATGCCCGACATCCCAGTCGCCGAAAAGTCCTCTTCGGACGGCGGAGACGGCCCGGGCGGAAACCAAAGTGCCACGCCCCGCACCGGCTCCCAAGTACAGTAGGGAGTCCCGGTCCGCACAACGAACTGCAACAGGGCGCGTGCCATTGTCGGCGCGAGCTGCTCACGTGCCACGCGGTCGGGCAGTACGAAAAGAAGGCCCGGATCAGCGGCGAATGACCTGACCAACACATCCACTGCGGGGTCCAGCAGCGAAATTGGAAGTCGCACCACATCAAGCGAGCGCACTTCGGCATTTCCTCTCCGACCAGTGTCCACTAGTGCATGTGACACTACGCAACTAGTGCCTCATGTCCAGCTGTCTCGAACGTCCGCATCGCGCCTCATGTCGGCCGTAGGGATTGGCGTTGCCACTTCCTGAAAGCAGACATCGCCGGCGACAGGCTGGAGATTGCGTTTGCGCTATGGGCGGACCTTTGGGCAATTGGGTGACGAGTTGCCCGACAAGCGTCGTCGAGCACGTTGGGATCATTCTGCCGCAAAAGGTCGAGTAGCCTTTCCCTCGTGATCGGTTTAGGGTTGGCGCGCTGCTACGCTACCCAACCCGACATGACACCACGCGATTTCCATTTACCCGGCCGCTCGCCGGTTTACGCGCGCGAAGGAATGGCCGCGACCTCCCATCCGCTCGCAAGCATCGCGGCGGTCGACGTACTCAAGGCTGGCGGCACCGCCGCCGATGCTGCCGTTGCGGGTGTCGCAACACTATGCGTGGTCGAGCCGGCGATGACCGGCATCGGCGGGGACTGCTTCTGCCTCGTGGCGAAGCCGAATGCACCGGTATGGGGCTACAACGGTTCGGGCCGTGCGGCGTCTGCTGCCACGACCGAGCGGATGCTCGCGGCAGGACTGCCGCACAAGATTCCGGCGACATCGCCGCATGCCGTTACGGTGCCTGGCGCGATCGATGCGTGGGAGGCGATCCTCAAGGCGCACGGCCGATTCGGTCTCGACAAGGTGCTGCAGCACGCCATCCGCCACGCCGAAGATGGCTTCCCGATCGCACCGCGCGTCGCGGCCGACTGGGCCATGATGGTCGACAAGCTCACCCCGCATGCCGGCTCGGTGAAGCATTTTCTGGTCAACGGGAAATCGCCCGAGGTCGGACATGTGATGCGCCTGCCGGCGCTCTCCGCGACCTTGAAGGCGATCGCGTTGGGCGGCGCGAAGGTGTTCTACGAGGGCGCGATCGCCGCCGACATCGCCGCGACCGTTCAGGCCGCAGGCGGGCTGCTCACGGAGGAAGACCTCGCACGCCACAAGGGCGACGTCGTTGAGCCGATCTCGACGAACTATCGCGGGCTCGATGTCGTCGAACTGCCGCCGAACGGGCAGGGGCTGACCGCGCTGGTGCTGCTGAACATCCTCGAACAGTTCGATCTGAAGAGTCTCGATCCGATGGGCGCGGAGCGGCTGCATCTCGCGCTCGAAGCCGCGCGGCTTGCATTCGGCGTACGCGACATGCACATCGCGGATCCTGCATACATGCGTGAGCCGGTCGCGGGGTTGCTTGACAAGAGCTTTGCGAGGAAGCTTGCGAAGTTGCTTGATCCCGGCAAGCGCGTGCCGCTGCCGACGTCGTCCGCGCCGTCGAGCGATACGATCTATCTCACGGTCGTGGACCGCGACCGCATGGCGGTGTCGCTGATCAATTCGCTCTACTCTAGCTTTGGCACTGGCATCTGCACCGAGAAGAGCGGCGTGATGCTGCACAATCGCGGAACGGGCTTCGTGGTCGAGCCGCACCATCCGAACACCATCGCGCCGGGCAAGCGGCCGATGCACACGATCATTCCGGCGCTCGCAATGCGCGATGGGCGCTGCACGATGTCGTTCGGCGTGATGGGCGCGGACTTCCAGCCGATGGGTCACGCGCACGTCGTCACCAACATGGTCGACTACGAGATGGACATTCAGCAGGCGATCGACGCGCCGCGCGTATTCTACGTGGACGAGGACACCGAGGTGGAGCGCGGCGTGCCGGAAGAGTCGGTCGCCGGACTAAAGTCGCGCGGGCACAACGTCGTGCTTCGTCCGCTGCCGCATGGCGGCGGGCAAGGCATCGTTATCGACTGGGAGAAGGGCAACCTGATCGGCGGCTCTGACCCGCGCAAGGACGGCTGCGCGATCGGCTACTAGACCGGGACTTTGCTGCGCCCCCGCACGTACGGCGCGATTGTCGGTGGCGATGTGTTGAGCTTCTCGATCACGAAGCCTGCGGTCTGCACGGTGCCTGGATGGTATGGCCGGCGTTTCGTGGCAGCCATCACCATAAGCGCAAGGGCGAGGCGGTCGGCGTGACGGCAAGCTTGTTCACTGTCCGATAACACTTTTCGTGATGACGTTCGCCATCCAACGTGGCGTGCCAGCGGCCGGCCTGCTGTGTGCTGGAACCATGTTTCTTGGCGTGGCCGCGACTCTGTCCCCTACCAAGGGTGATACATTAGCCACAGTTAATATTATTCGGATATCCAGTCTTGCGCCATCGGCATAGGTGTCCCGTAATGGGTCGATAAATCTGGCACCGCAATTGCTCTCTCAGCAATGCCGGAGTCGATGACCCCGGCAGTCGGGGGTAACCTTTGGGGCCCCCACCGCTTCGCAAATGGAGCGGTGGGCTCTTTAACCGCTAATTCAAAAGCCCCCAAAATCGCCGAAACTTTGGGTGCTGCAACAATGTATTTTCCCCGATTTCTGGTGGGCATGTTCGGGACGTCATTCATCGTGGCGATCTGGGCTGGCATGGAAACCGGGTCCATCTGGTCGGCGCTCGTTTGGGCTGTCCTCACGCTGATTGTATTGCAGGTTGGATATTTCCTGCTGACATTAGGGCTTTTCTATAAGCGCTCGACGAAGAGCACCGACGTAAAACCGGAGCCTGTCAATCCTGTTCAGCCGCTTCGTCGAGATGGTGGTGTTTCATCCCCCGGCGCCCAATAGGAGCCGGTGATGGACTGGTGGTGTCGGACTTAACGATTCTGCCTTGACCGATATGATTTGCCACTTCTTCCAAATATTCGCTCATACAATCTGCAGGTTGACCTTCTCAGATTGAGGGTCGCCACCATTTGCCAGCGCTTTCGCTGGAGGGTACTGTTTGCGCAAATAGCCGGCGGTGGGTGTCGTTTCAAAAAGGGGGACGTATGGCCAGACTTGTCGCACTCTACAAGACGCCGAAAGACCTGACCGCATTCGACCGTTACTATTTTTCGACCCACATTCCGCTGGCCAAAACGATTCCCGGCTTGAGGAAATACGAGATCAGCGATGGCGGGGTCCATTCGCCGGGAGGGCCCTCAGGCTATCATCTTGTGGCTATCCTTCACTTCGGTTCCGTTGCGGACATTCAAGCCGCGTTTGCCTCTCCCGAGGGGCAGGCCACGGCGGCCGATCTTGGCAATTTCGCAGACGGCGGAGTGGAGCTTTTGCTCTTTGAGACTAGGGAAGTCTGAGCCTCGCCCACCCCACCTTCGAGAGGTTTATCGGTTATCGCAGTGACGTGAAAGCAGATGCGTCCGAACGACAGGACCAAGAGTTGCGCAGACTTCCACTCGTTCGACAGGTTGGAGCGGTGGCTACGGTGAGGTTGAGATCGGCAGCGTAACGGCTGCTTTCGGACCAGTCAGCACCAAAAGCAGACCGTCAACTTCCGGACCCAAACGCCCGGCGGCTTTGCGCCTTCATCTCGGTCATAGAGATCAGCTTTGCCGTTTCCTGAAAGCAGACTTTGCTGATAACAACAGTGGAGGTCGGGGTTGCGCCAGAAGCTGTCCTTACAGAGATGACGCTCGAAATGTCGCGTTTTGGGCACTGAGCCGACGGGCAAGTCTTGCCCGTGGAAATGACCTGCTGCTATATCGATGGTCCCGGTCCAGAGCGTTACCGCGATCGAAGCAAGAACTGTAGAGCGTTCCGCAAGATCGCAATATACGGGAAATGGCCGGGAGCATATTGCAGCAGACTGGGACTCCGGCAGGAATCTCCCGCGCACGTTGATCGTACGCCGGACGTCCGGACGTCCAGTTAAGACAACCACGGTCCCCTTCGGAGGTGTTGCATGTCCGACATGCCAAGCATTGTGTTCGCTCATGGCCTTTGGGCCGACGGATCTTGTTTCAGCAAAGTCATCAAGCTGCTTCTTGCTGATGGTTTTGAAGTAATTGCGACTCAAAATCATCTCAACACTGTCGCTGACGATGCGGCTGCAGTTCGGACTTCGCTGGGCCGCGCCAGCGGCCCAGTCGTATTGGTTGGCCATTCGTACGGTGGCACGGTCATTACGGCAGCCGGGACCGACGACCGCGTTGAAGCGCTCGTCTATATCTGTGCGCTTGCACCGGAGGACGGCGATACATCACAGGCCGATCAAACCAAATTTCCTCAGACACCGGTGTTCCAGCATATAGAGGGGGCTGACGGTAGACTGTTCTTGCGTCCCGCGGGGACCGCGGACTTCGCCGGCGACCTTTCTGACGAAGAGCAAAAATTGGTTTGGGCCACTCAAATGGCGCCATTGGCGGACCTATTCAGTCAGCCCGTCGTCGGTGCAGCATGGAAATCCAAACCGACATATTACATCATCGGTTCCGAAGACCGAACCGTTCATCCCGAACTACAGCGCTTTCTCGCACAGCGCATGGGCGCGAAAGTCACCGAGCTGGCTTCGAGCCATGTTCCGATGCTGTCGCAACCCAAGCGCGTGTACGAAGTTATCCGGGAGGCGGCTGCCGCCGTCCAGCAACGGGCCGGATAAATGCATTAGCCGGCCTCGTCCTTCTCCTAGCACTGCTGGCGCGTCCTCGATCCCGACGCGCCAGCCCCAATAGACTTCCCGGCTAAGGATGAGAAAGCTGCTTGCATTTCTCGAAGCGCCGGACGGCCACGAATTTGATCCCCTTTTCGTCGACTTTCTCACTTCTGCCCCCAAAAGCGGACAGCCTGAAAGCGGCCAAATGCGGACTTTTCCGGCGTCGCCTACAATGCCCAGACTAGCGTCTAGGAACCTCGGCAAGCCTCGAACATGGCGCGCCGTTTAATCAGCCACAATGTCAGCATAGTTGACCCGCCGGGTGGACCGTCCGAGGAGTAGGCAAATCCGGCTTTGCGCCTCCTTTGCGGACGCCTTAAGGGCTTGCTAAGAACGCCGAGTTCAGCCGTTTTGATATTTCCAACTGGTTGGGGCCTAGGCGCAGAGCTGAGTCGACCTTCGCCTTGGCGCTTCACGCGGCGGTTCATGGCGCGGCTCCCCCTCGTGGCATTTGGCGACCCGCTTCGCCGCCCGCTCAGGCGCCTGCACAGATTGGTTGAGCTGTGCTAACATTGCGGTGGGCAGTGGGGATCAGCCCTATGCGCATCGCCGAGACGACGGCAAGGCTCCACCTGCAGCTGTTGCTGTGGGGGCATTCAACGTTGCATGATCCTCCAATTGCTCAGCCTCAGTTACAAACTCGCCGTAGGTTCCAGTCCGCGTTTGCCGGTCGAAAATGGGGCTGCTAATTGGGGCACTGAACATGCAACGCGACACCAGCTCTCTTATTCGGCGGATCTACGACGCGGTAGATGACGTTGATGCGCTGCCGGATGTTCTGTCCGGCATGTGTGAGCGCATGGGCGGCGAGAACGGAATGCTGGGGATCTTGATGAAGACCCCAGGTCCGGTACCCTTTGCGGTCCTCTCTGGCCTCGATCCTGCACTGATGCCGACGCTCAACGCGCGCCATCTCAACAACGTCTGGCGACAGCACATGGTGACTCTGCCCGTGGGAATCCCAGCTGCCAGCGACTCATTCGTCTCGCTCGATCAGGTGCGCCGCACTGACTTCTACGGTGAAATTCTGGAGCCTTGGGACATCGGGCATTCGGCCCTGTTCGCTCTGGACGATATGCCGACGTTCCACGTCGCAATGTCGATCAATCGCTCGACAAGGCGCGGACCATTCACGTCGACCGAGCTCGAGGCCTCGCAAGAGCTGCTTCCCCACCTGAGGCGGGCGATGCAACTGCGGCTTCTCCTCGAACGAAGCCGCAGACAGGAAAAGCTGGCGCTGGAAACGCTCGACAAGCTGGCAGCGGGCGTGGTGATCCTCGACAGCCAGGCGCGTGTGCTGTTTGCGAATATGGCAGCACAAGAGATCGCCGCGGCCGGAGATGTACTGGTCCTGACGGACGGGACGGTCAGGCCTCGACAACGGGAACAATGCGATTTCTTCCGAAGACTCATCGGATCCGCCATCGCCGGAGGTGCCGGCGGCTCGCTCTTGCTGAGCAGTTCATCACCGCGGCTTCCCGTGTCCGCGCTCGTCTCACCCCTTGCCGGCGCGCTCGCGCTGTCGCTTGCCGCTCAAGGCCGGCCTGGCGCTGCTGCAGTTCTCCTGTCGGACCCGGAAGTCCAGGCTGCCGCTTCAACCGAACGCCTGCGGGCGCTCTACAAGCTCAGCACTACGGAGGCGCGCGTCGCCTGGCTGGTCATGCGGTCGGGTAGCATCGGGCGCGCCGCCAGAGCGTTGGCACTTTCGCCGGAAACCGTGCGCACACATCTCAAGCACATCTATGCCAAGACCGGCGTCAATCGCCAGAGCGCACTGGCGCTTTTGCTGGCGGCCGCAACAGTCGCCCGGGTTCCGTAGGCGGCATCCCCTGTTCGGGGGATACCGAGCTTCAACGATGCGGTGTAAAAGCACACAGAGTTGCGAGCACCCTCCATAGATAGGGTCCGGACTCATAGCGTAGAAATCTCAGACATCAATTTGACCGTAGGGAGGAGGAAATGAGCAGACTGTTGATCCTGTCGGCTGGTGCCATCCTGGCACTAACGTCCGTAGCGTCCGCTGCGCCGGCTACGCAACCGCTCAAGATCTCTAAGGAATGCAGCCAGTACACCGGCGATACGCCGAGCTTCTGCACCATTACGGAATCGAACCTCGCGGCGATCCCGGCGGGCACTAAGATATTCTACTATGGGCCGGTGACCGGCAGTCCCCTTTTCACCAGCAGCACGGCGGTCATTGCCGTCGGAAAGGGAGACTCGGCGGTCGGGTACTGTGTTGTCTACGACACGGCCAGCCCGCCGCTCGGAACCTGTGCGTTCCATGCCGGCAGCGGGACGCTCGCCGGATTTCAGGCGATCGTCACGGTCACGGTCGACGACAAGCAGATCTGGCACTGGGACGGAGGCTACCTTCTTGGCGCCGCCAAGTGAGAACGAAGGAAATGCTGCTCGTCTAGCTGTTTGACGTGAATTCGTGCTCTGACACGTAACCAGTAGATGACAGCGGCGCGAGGCAGATGGCCGCGAGAAAGTTCGTCGCTGATCGATCGTACCGGGTGGCCATGCTGCGGAAGTGTTTGAGCCGTCCGAACACGCGCTCGATGGCGTTGCGATCGCGGCAGAGGAACGGCGCGAAGCAGTTCTTCCAGCGCCGGTTGGTTCGGCGGAATGTTCGGCATTGTCCCTTTGCCCTCGACCTTGTGGCGGATGGCATTGGTGTCATAGCCCTTGTCGGCATTTAGGATCGGGCTCTTGGGCAACTGCTCCAAAGCAGCTCGCCAGCAGCGCAATCGGCGGCCTGACCACCGGTCAAAAGGAAAGCGATTGGGCGCCACAAGCCGTCGGTCAGGGCGTGGATCTTCGTGGTTCGCCCGCCGCGCGACCGGCCGATCGCCTGATTTCGCGCCTCTTTGCGGCCTTAAGCGCAGCGATGAGCCTTCACGGCCGAAGAGTCGATCAGGACCTCAGCCGGAGGACCGCCAGCCGAGGCCAACTTGTGGAGGTTGTCGGCCCAAACGCCTTTGGCAGCCCATCGGACGAGTCGATTGTAGAGCGCCATTCTCGGCCCGTAGACGTGAGGGGCATCGACCCAGCGGCCACCGGATCTGAGGACATGGACGATGCCGCTGATCACCGGGCGGTTATCGGCTCTTGGCTTGCCGCGCGCGTCGGTTGGCAGCAGCGCCTGCAGCCGCAAAAACGGCTCCTCCGTGAGCCAGAAATAATTCCGATTCATCTGTGGTCTCCCTTAGAGACCGTGAATCACAGAACCGCTGTCAACGGAATCCGTTTATGGGTCCGGACCAAGCAACGACCAGCTGACCGAAGTCCGCTCGCCGGCGCAATCAAGACATTCCATCTTGCCAGCGACGACGACCGAGTTGGGTCAGATCACGTCAAGGCCGGCAGAGGGCTCAAGGTCTGCTTTCAAAATCCAAGCCCCGGAAGCCGACCGACCGCTTCCGGCCCCATTGCCGTCATCCGACAACCGCCGGTGACTAAACGCTGCTGAGGTGCAGCATGCGCCTGGTTTTTTCCGTTTTTCTGTGGGGAAATCTGTGGGGTGTCGGGAGAAACAAACACCTAAGTGTCTGCTTTTTCTGGTCGGAGTGGCAGGATTTGAACCTGCGACCCCCTCGTCCCGAACGAGGTGCGCTACCAGGCTGCGCTACACTCCGTGACCAGACCGCGGGCTTATAGCCGCCGCACTTCGTTCCTGCAAGCGGCAATGGCAGTGGTTCTGTCGCATTTCGTCGTCTTTCGTCGGGCATTCCCGGAAAGCCCGGATTTCCACCCGGGATAAACCGGGCATAAAGCCTTGTGTGCTAGACCGCCGCCTAGATGGATCGTATTTCTGCCGCCTGGAGCTTTGCTGTCTTGCCCCCAAAAATCGTTGGCGAAGCCCGCCCCAACAGCTTCGAATTCGAAACCGAGGCGCTGATCAAGGCGTCGGGTTTTCGCGAATACGATGCGCGCTGGTGGTTCGGTCATCCCGGCTCCGCGCAGCCGCCGGAGCTTAATCTGATCGGAGTCCAGGCGCTCGGCATGGGGCTTGGCACGCTGATCCGCCGTCTCGGTGCTGGCCCCGATATCGTCACCGGGCACGATTTCCGTTCCTATTCGCTGTCGATCAAACTGGCGCTGGTCACCGGCCTGATGGCCGCCGGTGCAAAGGTGAGGGATATCGGCCTGGCGCTGTCGCCGATGGCCTATTTCGCCCAGTTCGCGCTGGACACACCGTCCGTCGCCATGGTCACCGCCTCGCACAACGAGAATGGCTGGACCGGCGTCAAGATGGGCGCGGCGCGGCCGCTGACCTTCGGCCCGGAGGAGATGAGCGCCCTGAAGGCGATCGTGCTGGCTGGCGACTTCGACCTTACCAGCGGCGGTTCCTATGACTTCGTCCGCGATTTCCGCGCGACCTATCTCGATGATCTGGTCCGTGACAAGCGCATCACGCGAAAGCTGAAAGTGGTCGCCGCTTGCGGCAATGGTACCGCCGGCGCCTTTGCCCCGGCAGCGCTTCAACGCCTCGGCTGCGAGGTCATCCCGCTCGATGTCGAACTCGACCACACCTTCCCGCGCTACAATCCCAATCCCGAGGACATGAAGATGCTGCATGCCATCAGGGACAAGGTGCTGGAGACGGGCGCCGATGTCGGTCTCGGCTTCGACGGCGATGGCGACCGTTGCGGTGTCGTCGACAATGAAGGCAACGAGATTTTTGCCGACAAGGTCGGCGTCATGCTCGCGCGCGATATTTCGCTGCTTCACCCGGCCTCGACCTTCGTCGTCGACGTCAAGTCGACCGGCCTGTTCAACACCGACGCGGTGCTGCGCGCCAACGGCGCCGTCACCGACTACTGGAAGACCGGCCACTCCTACATCAAGCGCCGCGTCGCCGAGCTCGGCGCCGTCGCCGGCTTCGAAAAGTCAGGCCATTTCTTCTTCAATCCGCCGATCGGGCGCGGCTACGACGACGGGCTGGTCACCGCGATCGCCATCTGTCAGATGCTGGATCGCAGCCCCGGCAGTTCGATGGCCGACCTCTACCGGGCGCTGCCGCTGACCTTCGGCACCCCAACCATGTCGCCGCACTGCGCCGACGATGTGAAGTATGGCGTGGTCGAGCGGGTGGTTGCCGATTTTCAGGCGATGAAGCGCGATGGCGCCAGCTTCGCTGGCCAGAAGATAATCGATCTGATCACCGTCAACGGCGTGCGCGTGGTCGCCGAGGACGGCACCTGGGGCCTGGTCCGGGCATCGTCGAACAAGCCGGAGCTTGTCGTCGTCGTCGAAAGCCCGGTGTCGTCGCAGCGTCGCCGGCAGATGTTCGACGCCGTCGACGCCGTGCTGCGCCGCAGCCCCGAAGTCGGCGCCTACAACCAGACTTTCTAGCTTCGGGACCTGGTCGCAGCAACGCAGACCGTCGGCGACAGGGTACTCAGCCGGCGGAAGCGGTCTGCTCCAGGGCGCTCCAGTCGAACGCTCGCGCCCAGTCGGCAAAACTGTGCCAGCGGACCTCCGGAAAATCCTTGTGCAAGGCGGCGATATCGACGTCGTAGCCGACGCAGTCGAACCATTCGAACATCAGGGCCGCATCCTCGCTTTGCTGGCGCGCCACGGCGAGCGGGATTTCCTGATAGCGGATCGGGCGACCGATGGCCTCGGACAGGATTCTCGCTTGCTCTTCACCCGACAATTCGTCCCCGGCGAAATCGAACCGCTTGCCGAACGCCTGTTCTCGCCGTTCGGCCAAGGCGGCGACGAAGCCGCCAATGTCCGCCAGGGCGACCAGTTGGAGGACGCGTTCGGGAGGCATCGCGAAGGCATAAGTGCCCTGGCTGAGCGCGCCGATCGACCATGGCGCGACAACATTCTCCATGAAGGCGACCGGCGCGCTGATCGTGTAGGGGATACCAAGCCCGACGACATGCTTCTCGACCAGATACTTGCTTTCGAAATGCGGGATGCCGGTCTTCTTGTCGGCGTCGGCAACGGATGAATAGATCAGGTGTCCGACGCCGGCAGCCTTGGCGGCATCTGCGGCGATGATCCCCTGGCGGGTTTCCTCCTGCATGCCAGCCTCATAGCTGTTGCCCATCAGGAACATGGTCTCGACGTCTTTTGCGGCCCTGACGACAGAGGCTGCGTCAGCGAGATCGCCGGCCACGATCTCGGCGCCCGCCAACGCCAGTTGGCGTGCGGCGTCACTGTCCGGCTTGCGCGTCAGGGCCTTGACGCGATGTCCCCTGGACAACAATGCGCGCGCAACCGCGCCGCCTTGCTGGCCGGTAGCGCCGGTCACCAGAATGTTTCGTTTGCTGGCCATGGTGTCTGCTCCTTCTTGTTTGGCTGCAGCAAAGTTAGGGTCTTTCGAATTGATGCATAATTGACTATAATTGGGAAACGTCGTCCCAATTTTGAATACAATGATCGACCTCAACGATATCGTCGTGTTCGCTCGCGTCGTCGAAGCCGGCAGCTTCACCGCTGCCGCGCGGCTGCTCGCCATGCCCAAGACGACGGTCAGCCGCCGAATTGCCGCGCTCGAACGCGAAGTCGGCGTCCGCCTGCTGCAGCGCACGACACGTAGCCTCAACCTGACGGATGCCGGGCGTCTCTACTATGAGCAGAGCAGCCAGGGCCTGCGCACCATCGAGGAGGCAAATCTGCGCCTGGCGGAGGCGAGGGCGGAGCCGTCGGGCACGATTCGCATTTCGGCCCCGGTCGGCTTTGGCGGCCATTTCCTGATCCGCGCCGTGGTCGACTTTCTCGCAATGTATCCGAAGACCAATGTCGAACTCCGCCTCACAGACGACAGGCTCAACCTGGTCGAGGACGGCATAGACCTCGCTTTCCGCACCGGGATGCTTCAGGATTCGACACTGATCGCCCGCAAGCTCGGCTCCACGCACCGGCTGCTCGGCGCCAGCCCGGACTATCTCGCCCGGCACGGCACGCCGCAAAGCCCGGCGGACCTGACGCACCATCAATGCGTCATCGCAGGCGCTTCGACCTCAGGCGCCCATTGGGTGCTGGAAGGGCCACACGGCCAGGAAACGGTCGTGGTGGCAGGGCGGTTTGCCGCCAATGAAATGCAGGCGGTCGTTGCGGCCGCGCTCGCCGGCTTCGGCATCGCCCAATTGCCCCAGGCGATGGCCGAGGGGCTGATCAAGGAGGGGCGACTGCGGCACGTTCTCGCGGATTACACGACACCGGCCGGCGGCTTGCATGCCCTCTATCCGAGCAGCCGCCACCTATCGCCCCTGGTCAAGGCATTTATCGAGCTTGCATCCAAACGCATTTCCAAGGGCATAAACACCGCTTAAGGCTTGTGTAGTAGCACCGGCCACCAATTGCCTCTGAGCGCGAGACCTGAATGACCGAGCGGATCGTTAGTTTTGTCATGAGCGGCGGCATCGGCTCGCGGCTCTGGCCGCTGTCGCGCGAGGACAATCCCAAGCAGTTCCACGATCTGTCCGGCGATGGCTCGATGCTGGCCAAGACCTTGCGTCGGCTCACGGCGAGACCAGAGGGCGAAACGCCCATCTTTCTGATCGCCTCGGAGCGTCATGCCGACCGCGTCCGCGCCGACCTTGCCGGCCTCGATCTCGCCGGCGGCGGGCCGTTGTTCGAGCCGACCGGTCGCAACACCGCCGCCGCCGTCGCGCTGGCGACGCTACGCACGCTGTCCGAGTTCGGCGACAGCCTGGTTCTGGTGGTGCCGTCGGATCACGAGATCAACACCCCGCGCCAATTCTGGCGGAGTATCGAAGCCGGTACCGAGGCAGCGCGCGCCGGCCGGCTGGTGGTGTTTGGCGTCAAGCCGACGCAGCCCGAGACCGGCTACGGCTATATCGAAGTCGCGGCCGAAAGCGGCGGCACCTTCGACGTGTCGCGCTTCGTCGAAAAGCCGGACCTTGCGACGGCGCAAAACTATCTCCAGGCCGGAAGTTTCTATTGGAACACCGGCATCTTCCTGTTTCGCGCCGGCGCCATGCGCGACGCCTTCGCGGCGTTCCAACCTGACATCTGGCAGGCCACGGAAGCGGCCTACAGAGCGGCGACATCGGATCTGTCCGGTCTCTATATGCCACTGGAACTCTATGGGGCCATCCCGTCGAACTCGATCGACTACGCCATCATGGAGCGGGCGAAAGACATCGCCATGGTGCCAGCCGGCTTCCGTTGGAACGATCTCGGCTCCTGGCAGTCGCTGCTCGATGTCGGCCCTGCCGACGACCAGGGCAATGTCGTCATCGGCGATGTCGTCGCCATTCACTGCGAGAACTCCTACATCCGCAGCGACGGGCGCCTGCTATCGGCGATCGGCATGAAGGACGTCGCCATCGTCTCGACCACTGACGCCACCTTCGTCGCCCCGGTCAGCCACAGCCAGCACGTCAAGAAGATCGTCGAACAGCTCGAGAAATCGGGGCGGCTGGAAACCCGGTTCACGCCGGCGCATGACCGCGTCATCGAAAGCGGCGCCTGGCGACGGCGCGTGCATCACTGGCTGTTTCAGGAGACCTTGCCGCTCTGGTCGACATCGGGCGTCGACGAGCGTCATGGCGGTTTTCACGAAGCGCTCGGCCTTGATGCCTCACCGCTGATGAAGCCCAAGCGCATGCGCACCATGGCAAGGCAGGTCTATGCCTTCGCCGTCGCCAAAGCGCGCGGCTGGGACGGTCCGGCCGACCGGCTGATCAGCCACGGCATCGACTTCGTGGCCAAAAATGGCCGCACCGACAAAGGCGGTTGGGTGCGCACGCTGAACGTCGACGGCTCCGTGGCCGACGCCACTGAGGATGCCTACGATCATTCCTGCGTGCTGCTGGCACTGGCGCATGCGCATATGTCGGGCAATCCCGACGCCTTGCGGCTTGGTCAGGAAACCTTAGCCTTTCTCGACACATATCTCGAGGACAGCCGCCTGACTGGCTTCCTCGAAACATCGGACGGGGAGGGCGAGCGGCGCTCCAACCCGCACATGCACCTGCTCGAGGCGTTTCTCGCCTGGTACCAGGCGACCGGCGAGCGCACCCATCTGCGCCGTGCGGCGCGCATCATCGACCTGTTCCGCAGCCACTTCTTCGACGCCGAAAGCTGGACCCTGGGCGAATATTTCGACGCCGAATGGAAACCGTCCGCCGGCGAGAAGGGGGCCTGGACCGAGCCCGGTCATCACTTCGAATGGGCCTCCCTGCTGGTCGATTTCGCCGGGCGCAGCGGCCAGTCCGAACTGAGCGGCTTCGCCCGAAAACTCTATGCCTCGGCCATCGCCAATGGCCTCAACCGCGCCACCGGTCTTGCCTATGGCGCCGTCTCCAGGCAAGGCCTGCCGCTCGACCGCGTCTCCCGCAGCTGGCCGCAGGCCGAAGCGGTCAAGGCGGCGATTGCGCTGGATGGCTCGGGCGGGCCCGACCTCAAGCCCGAAATCGAGGAACGCGTTGGCCGCCTGTTCCGTTGGCACATCGACCCGGCGCCGCTCGGCCTGTGGATCGACCGCATCGATGAACGCGGCCGCTCGCTGGCGACCGATGTGCCGGCCAGCATTTTCTACCACCTGGTTTGTGCGCTGACCCAGTATCTGGACAGCACGGCGCAGAAGGCGCCGTAGGCTAGGCTCAGTAGGGGCTGGCCACGTCGCCGGTCTCGACATAGATCGACTTCAGCTGCGAATAGAGCGCCAGTGCCGCCAGCGAATTCTCGCGGCCGATGCCGGACTGCTTGAAGCCGCCGAAGGGGATCTCTACCGGCGTCAGATTGTAGGCATTGATCCAGCAGGTGCCGGCCTGCAGCTCGGCGATGACGCGATGGGCGCGCGGCAGGTCGCGCGTGAAGACGCCCGCGGCAAGGCCAAACTCGGTGTCGTTGGCGCGGTCGATCACCTCGTCCTCGCCGTCGAACTTCAGCACGCTCATCACCGGCCCGAAAATCTCCTCGCGGGCGATGCGCATCGTGTCGGTGACGCCGGTGAAGACCGTTGGTTCGACGAAGAAGCCACCGTCGAACCCCTGCAGCGAAGGCACGTTGCCGCCGCAGGCCAGAACTGCGCCATCCTGCTTGCCGACCGCGATATAGCCGACCACCTTCTCATGCTGCGCTCTGGAGACCAGCGGCCCCACCTGGGTTTCGGGGTCGAGCGGATCGCCGATGCGGATTTTTTTCGTCCGCTCGACAAGCCGTTCGACGAAGCGGTCGTGGATGCCGCTCTGCACGAAGACCCGCGTGCCGTTGGAGCAGATTTGGCCGGTCGAATAGAAATTGCCGAGCATGGCGCCGCCGATGGCATTCTCGATGTCGGCATCGTCGAAGACGATCAGCGGCGACTTGCCGCCAAGCTCCATCGTCGCGTGCTTCATCTTCGAACCGGCCAGCGACAGCACCTTGCGGCCTGTCGGCACCGAGCCGGTCACCGAGACCTTGGCTACGACATCATGACCGACAAGCCCAGCGCCGACATCGCCATAGCCCTGCACGACGTTGAACAGTCCATCGGGCAGGCCGGCCTCGCTGTAGATTTCGGCCAGCGCGAGCGCTGACAGCGGCGTGTTTTCCGACGGCTTGAACACCATGGCGTTGCCCATGGCCAGAGCCGGCGCTGATTTCCAGCCGGCGATCTGGATCGGGTAGTTCCAGGCGCCGATGCCGACACAGACGCCGAGCGCCTCGCGCCGGGTGTAGGCGAAGGGCCCGCCGAGGTCTATCGCCTCGCCATTGTAGGCGGCAACCACGCCGCCGAAATATTCCAGGCAGTCCGCGGCCGACGGCGCGTCCGCCACCAGCGTCTCCTGGATCGCTTTACCAGTGTCGAGCGTCTCTATGCGGGCAAGGTCGGCGTTGCGGGCGCGCAAGATGTCGGCGGCGCGGCGCAGTATGCGTCCGCGCTCGACCGGCTTCAGCCGCGCCCAGGCAGGCTGCGCGGCACGCGCGGCCTCGACGGCGAGTTCCAGCACGTTCGGCGTCGCCGAACGCAGCATGGCGATCGTCTCGCCGGTTGCCGGATAGATGACCGGCAGCGGCGCGCCTTGCTCATCGTCGATGTAGCGTCCGTTGACATAGTGCGATGCCGTGGGCTGGGCGCGCATGGAGGTCTCCAAATCGTCTTCGCTTGGTCGGAACGTTCGCCGGATCATGCTCTATCTGTCGGACGCCTGCCAGCGCGGATTGATCCAGGGTTCCTGGTTGGACGGCGCCAGCGGCGTGCGGCCCAGAATGTGGTCGGAAGCCTTCTCGCCGGTCATGATCGACGGCGCATTGAGGTTGCCGTTGGTGACGCGCGGGAAGATCGAGGAATCGGCGACGCGCAATCCCTCGACGCCGATGACCCGGCATTCCGGATCGACGACGCTCATCATGTCGTCGGCGCGGCCCATCTTGCAGGTGCCGCAAGGATGGTAGGCGCTCTCGGCGTGATCCCTGATGAAGACATCGAGATCGTCATCCGACTGCACGTAGCTGCCCGGCGAGATTTCCTTGCCGCGGTAGCCATCGAACGCCTTCTGGCCGAAGATCTCGCGGGTCAGCCGGATGCAGTGGCGGAATTCCGTCCAGTCGTCAGGATGCGACATGTAGTTGAAGCGGATCACAGGCTTCGATTTCGGGTCCGGCGAGCGCAGCGTCACCGAGCCGCGCGACTTCGACCGCATCGGCCCGACATGCGCCTGGAAGCCGTGCGACTTCGCTGCCGCCTTGCCGTCGTAGCGGACCGCCGCCGGGATGAAGTGGTACTGGATATCGGGATAGTCGACACCGGCGCGCGAGCGCACGAAGGCCGCTGCCTCGAAATGGTTTGTGGCGCCTAGCCCGGTTTTGAAGAACAGCCACTGCGCCCCGATCAGCGCCTTCGAGAACGGGTTGAGCACCGAGTTCAGCGTGATCGGCTGTGTCGATTCCTGCTGGATGTAGAGCTCCATATGGTCCTGCAGGTTGCGGCCGACACCGGGCCTGTCGGCCACCACTTCTATGCCGTTTTCCCTCAGATGCTCGGCCGGGCCGATGCCCGACAGCATCAGGATCTTGGGCGAATTGATCGACGATGCGGCGACGATCACCTCACGTCGCGCCTTAACGACCTGAATCTGTTTGTGAGCTTCGATCTCGACGCCGATGGCGCGTTGATTCTCGATGATCACCCGGCGAGCGAAACCCTTGAGCAGGCTAACATTCTTGCGGTTCAACGCCGGCTTCAGATAGGCGCTTGCAGCCGACCAGCGGCGGCCGCCGCGAATGGTCTGCTCCATCGCCCCAAAGCCTTCCTGCTTGGAGCCATTGTAGTCGTCGGTCAGTTCGAAGCCGGCCTGGCGCCCCGCCTCGACGAAGGCGCCGTAAAGCGGATTGCGTCGCGAGCCGCGCTGTACATGCAATGGCCCGCCATGGCCGCGCCAGCCATCCTCGCCGCGGTCATTGTCCTCCATGCGCTTGAAGTAGGGGAGCACGTCGGCAAAGCCCCAGCCGGTCGCACCTTCTTCGGCCCAATGGTCGAAGTCGCGGGCATGGCCGCGCACATAGACCATGCCGTTGATCGAGGACGAACCGCCGATCACCTTGCCGCGCGGCGTCGCCAGCACGCGGCCGCCGAGATGCGGCTCCGGCTCGCTGGCAAAGCCCCAGTCGTAGAGGCTCATGTTGAGCGGGATCGAGAGTGCCGACGGCATCTGGATCAGCGGTCCGATATCGGTGCCGCCGAATTCGATGACGATCACCGAATGCTTGCCGTCCTCGGACAACCGATAGGCTATGGCCGAGCCGGCCGAGCCGGAGCCTATGATGACGAAATCCGCTTCAAGCATGGTTCATTTCAGCCCATCGTTCATATGCGTGATGAAATCGGCGAGCGAGACGTTGCCGCCAGTTGCCATCACGAGCACGGTCTTGCCCTTTACATCCACCTTGCCGCCGAGCAGCGCCGCCAGCGAGGCGGCCCCCGACGGTTCGAGCACCAGCTTCATGCGCTCGAAGGCGATGCGCATGGCGCGCCGTACCGATTGATCGTCGACGGTGATGCCGCGAACGCCGGCGGTCTTGACCGCCGCGAACGGAGCGTCGCCGGGGCGTCGTGACATCAACCCGTCGCAGATCGACTTCGGGCCGATCGGCATCGTCTCGATGCTGCCATGCGCCAGCGACGAGCCCATGCCGTTGAAACCTTCCGGCTCGACGCCGATGATCTCGGTGGCCGGCGACAGATAGTGGAAGGCGAGCGAAACGCCGCCGATCAATCCGCCGCCGCCGACCGAGCAGAACAAAAGGTCGGCGCTGGCGTCCTTGGCGGCAAGCTGGTCGAGCGCTTCGAGGCCGGCCCCCGCCTGGCCGGCGACGATCTCCGGATCGTCGAACGGATGCAGCAGTGCCAGTCCTTCTGTCTCGGCGATTTCGCGCGCCTTGGCGGCGGCGACTTCCTCACGCGCGCGCTCGCCATGGTCGGTCAGCACGACGCGGGCGCCATAACCTGCGGTGGCGTCGCGTTTGGCGACGGGTGCATCGATCGGCATGACGATGGTGACCGGAATGCCAAGCGCCTGGCCGGCCGCCGCCAGCCCTTGCGCGAAATTGCCGGAGGAATAGGCGACGACGCCTTTCTTCGCCTCTTCGGCCGAAAGCTGCTTCAGCCGCCAATAGGCGCCGCGTATCTTGAACGAGCCTGCCCACTGCAGCGATTCCGGCTTGATGAACACGCGGGCGGCGCCCGTCTCGCGCGCAAGTGCCGCCGATTCCAGCAGCGGCGTGATCTGTGTCGCCCGCGAGGTGACGGCATAGGCCTGCCTGAGATGGTCGAGAGAGGGGACGAGTAGGTCTGCCATCATTCGCCTCGTGGATACCGTTTGCTCTCCTCGAGATTGTCGAGGTTCATGTGATTGCGCATGTAGCGTTCCGACGCCTTTTGCAGCGGCTGGAAATCCCATGGGTAATAGGCGCCGTTGCGTAGCGCCGGATAGACGACCCAGCGGCGCGCCTGGCTTTCGCGCACGGCGGCGTCGAAGCCGGCCATGTCCCAGCGCGCGCGGACTTTGCTCATGAATGCCGCCACCAAGTCTGCATTGGCCGGGTCGCCGGCCAGATTGTCTCGCTCGAGCGGATCGGTCTCGAGATCGAACAGTTGCGGCGGGTCGAGCTCGCAATGGACGAATTTGTATCTGCCGTCGCGGATTGCAACGAGTGGCGCGCAGGAGCCCTCCGCCGCATACTCCATCAACACAGGCGCGGTGCGCTCAGTGCCCTCGGTGAGCGGCAGCAGCGACTGGCCGTCGGTCCACGGTGCGATCGCCCCGATGTCGATGCCGGCGAGGTCGCAAAGCGTCGGCGCCACATCGAGATTGGAGACGGGCGCTTCGATCAGCCCGGCGCGAACGCCCTTGCCGGCAATCATCAGCGGCACCCGCGCCGAGCCTTCGAAGAAGCTCATCTTGAACCACAGGCCGCGCTCGCCGAGCATGTCGCCATGGTCCGAGCAGAACAGGATGATGGTGTCGTCGAGCATGCGCGTTCGCTGCAGGACGTCCAGAAGCTCGCCGAGCTTGTCATCGACATAGGAGATGTTGGCGAAATAGCCGCGCCGGGAACGACGTACTTGTTCAGGGGTGATCTCGGAAGACGGATAGTCGCTGGCGTGATACAGCCGCTGCGAATGCGTGTCCTGCTCGTCATGCGCAATGAACCCGGTTTCCGGGTCCAGAGCCTGGCAGTGTTCGTAGAGATCCCAATACTGCTTGCGCGCGACATAGGGATCGTGCGGGTGCGACAGCGAAACGGTGAGGCACCAGGGCCGGTGGTCCGCATCGTCCTGCTCGCGCGCGAGCTGAAAGAGTTTCTGCGTGGCCAGGAACACGACCTCGTCGTCATATTCCATCTGGTTGGTGGTCTCGGCGACGCCGGCGCCGGTCACCGAACCCAGATTGTGATACCACCATTCGATGCGCTCGCCGGGGTTGCGGTAATCCGGCGTCCAGCCGAAATCGGCCGGATAAATGTCGGTGGTCAGCCGCTCCTCGAAACCGTGCAATTGGTCCGGTCCGACGAAATGCATCTTGCCCGACAGGCAGGTGTAGTAGCCGGCGGCGCGCAGATGATGGGCGAAGGTCGGGATCGACGAGACGAATTCGGCGGCATTGTCATAAACCCCGGTGCGAGACGGCAGTTGCCCACTCATGAACGAGGCCCGCCCTGGCGCGCAAAGCGGCGAGGCTGTGTAGTTGTTGGCAAAGCGCGCCGAGCGGGCGGCCAGTGCCTTGAGATGTGGCACATGCAGGAAGTCCGCCGGCCCATCCGGGAACAGCGTACCGTTGAGCTGATCGACCATGACGATCAGGAAATTGGGTCGCTTGGCTGTCACTGTGTCTGCCGTCCACCGAGTTTGGTTTCGAGATAGTCCTCGACCAGTGCGATCGCGGTCGCGGCGTCGGGCACGCCGTCCTTCAGCGCCCGCCTGATGTAGAGCCCGTCGATCAGCGCCGCGGTCGCTTCGGCGACGCGATCGGCCTCGGCTCTCGGCAGGATGCCGGTCAGCCCGCTCAACAGGTTGGAGTGCAGGCGCCGCGCATAGACCTTGAGCAGCCGGCGCAGCGCCGCCGATTTCTGCGCCTCGACATAGAAGGCGAGCCAGGCGGCGATGGTTTCCGGCTGGAACTGGAGCTCGGAGAAGTTGACGGCCACGACCGCAGAAACGCGCTCGCGCGGGCTGCCGGCGGCACCAAGGGCGCGCCGCATGTCGATGGTCAGTTCGGCCAGGATATGACGCATCGTCGCCAGCAGCAGCTCATCCTTGGCGCCAAAATAATGATGGGCAAGAGCGGAGGACACGCCGGCGCGGCCGGCGATCTCGGACATGGTCACGTCGAGCGAGCCGCGTTCGCCGATCGCCGAGATCGTCGCGTCGATGAGCGCCTTGCGGCGCAGGGGTTCCATTCCGACTTTCGGCATCTCGCTAGGGTCCTTTGAAGCAGGATTATTTTTTATTGACGGGTCAATCAACAAAAAAATCGGTGGTCGCTAGCCTGCACCAAGCGATTGTCCGGTTCCGGCCCTTCCCGGCGCGGGCACGATTGTTTATATTTGAACAATAAAGGCGAAGTGCGCCATGAGCCCACATGCTAGGCTGGCGCCAAGGATGGAGACCGCCATGACCGCATGCATCGTTGGCTGGGCGCATTCGCGCTTCGGCAAGCTTGAGGGCGAGACGCTCGAAAACCTGATCGTCAAGGTGGCGACCGACGCACTCGACCATGCCGGCATCGGCCCGGACGAGGTCGACGAGATCGTACTCGGCCACTTCAACGCCGGCTTTTCGGCGCAGGATTTCACCGCCAGCCTGGTGCTTCAGGCCGACGACCGGCTGCGCTTCAAGCCGGCGACGCGCGTCGAGAACGCTTGCGCCACCGGTTCGGCGGCGGTCAGGCAAGGCATCCGTGCCATCGATGCCAACGCTGCCCGCATCGTGCTGGTGGTCGGCGCCGAGCAGATGACGACGACGCCCGGCCCCGAGATCGGCAAGAACCTGCTCAAGGCTTCCTATCTGCCTGAGGATGGCGATACGCCGGCGGGTTTCGCCGGCGTCTTCGGCAAGATCGCGCAGGCTTATTTCCAGCGCTATGGCGACCAGTCGGACGCGCTGGCGATGATTGCCGCCAAGAACCACAAGAACGGCGTCGACAATCCCTACGCGCAGATGCGTAAGGATTTCGGCTATGAGTTCTGCCGCCAGGAAAGCGAAAAGAACCCCTTCGTTGCCGGCCCGTTGAAGCGCACCGACTGCTCGCTGGTCTCCGACGGCGCCGCGGCCCTTGTCCTTGCCGACACCGCGACGGCACTGAAGATGCGCCGCGCCGTTGCCTTCCGGGCCAACGAGCATGTGCAGGACTTCCTGCCGATGTCGAAGCGCGACATCCTGACCTTCGAAGGCTGCGAACAGGCCTGGGGCAGGGCGCTTAAGAATGCCGGCGTGACGCTCGACGATCTCTCCTTCGTCGAGACGCATGACTGCTTCACCATCGCCGAACTGATCGAGTATGAGGCGATGGGCCTGGCCAAGCCGGGCGAGGGGGCAAAGCTCGCCATGAGCGGCGAGACCGCCAGGGATGGCCGCCTGCCGGTCAATCCATCGGGCGGGCTGAAGGCCAAGGGCCACCCGATCGGCGCCACCGGTGTTTCCATGCATGTTTTGACCGCCATGCAGCTTGTCGGCGAAGCCGGCGGCATCCAGGTGCCGGGCGCGAAACTCGGCGGCATCTTCAACATGGGTGGCGCAGCGGTCGCCAACTACGTTTCCATTCTCGACCGGATCAGATAAACCGCCCGCATTACAGCGCCGCGCGCCTTTTGAGGCGCGCAAAGGACGCTGTAACACTTTGATTCTGCGCATGACCTCGAAGATCGGTTCCGATCTTCGAGGTCATGCGCAAGCGGGAGGGTTCATGACAAATCCGGTTCTGATCGAAGTCTTGCGTGGCGCGATCGTCGAGAGCGCCCATCGCGGTGCCGTCGCGGTCTTCGATGCCGACGGCAAGCCGGTCCTGGAGATCGGCGACACCTCGAAGCCGGTGTTTCCGCGCTCCGCGGTCAAGGCGATCCAGGCATTGCCGCTGGTCGAAAGCGGCACGGCGGACGCGTACGGCTTCGGCAACAGAGAACTGGCGCTTGCCTGTGCCTCCCATTCGGGCGAGCCGGCGCATGTGGAGTTGGCGCGTTCCATGCTGGCCAGGGCCGGGCTGGACGGGTCAGCGCTGGAATGCGGCGCGCATTGGCCCTCCAGTCATGACGCGGAGATTGCGCTTGCCCGCGCCGGCGGGTCGTCGAACGCGCTGCACAACAACTGCTCCGGCAAGCATTCCGGCTTCCTCTGCACCTGCGTCCACACCGGCATTGCGCATCGCGGCTATGTCAAGCCGGAGCACGCCCTGCAGGAGATGGTGCGCGACGCCATGCAGGCAGTGACGGGCGCTGTCCATGGTGCTGATGAACGAGCGACCGATGGCTGCTCGATCCCGACCTACGCGGTGCCGCTCAGGAGCTTCGCCCTCGGCTTTGCCCGTATGGCCACGACAAATGGTTTTGGTCCCGAGCGAGCCAAGGCCGCAAAGCGTCTGATGACCGCCTGCATGGCAGAACCGTTCTTTGTCGCTGGCACCGGCCGTGCCGATGTCGCTCTGATGGAGGCCGCGCCCGGGCGGATTTTTGCGAAAGGCGGCGCGGAAGGTGTTCACTGTGCCGCAATTCCGGAAATTGGCCTCGGCATCGCGCTCAAATGCGATGACGGTGCAGGCCGCGCCGGCGAAGCCATGGTTGCCGCCGTCCTTGCCAGGCTGCTGCGCGCGGACGAGGCTTTGGCGGCGAAGCTGCTCGAAATGGCCAACGCTCCGATTGAAAGCCGGATTGGGGCCAAGGTCGGGGCGCTGAGGCCCACGGTGGCCTTGGACTAAAAGTCCAGCATTCAGCTAACGTGATTGCGCTCGACGGTCAGGTGCGCGTAGCCGCTCTTGTCCAATGATGTCAGGTCGCCTGTCGCCGGCTCGGCCCAGCGCTGGCCGACAACGGCGCCGTTCAGCGCGCCATCGATGACATTGTCCGAGATGACGGCCGTACCGGCGCCCTCGACCACGCTGACGACGATGCCGGTTCCAGCCTTGCGGATGATGTTGCCGGTGGCCACGATATTGCGCAGGTACGGCCCCCAGCCGATCTGCATGCCATAGAGCGGTGCGTTCTCGATGACATTGTTGGAAACAGTGGTGTCGGCCTCGACGCCAATGCCGACGCCAAAGCCGGGCGGGTCAGCGGGGTAGGGACCGCTGGTCGACAGATTGCGGACGATGTTGCCCGAGCAGACACCCATGCGGCCACCTTCGTTGAAGTTGACGATCGAGATGCCGTTGGCGGCGCCGTCGACGATGTTGTTGCTGATGATGGCGCCTTCGAACGAGAATTCGGAATAGACCGCGGTCTCGCCTGAGCGCGAGCAGGTGTTGCCTGAAATCTGCAGATTGCTGGCGCTGTTGGCGCGGATCGCCGAAAAGGCGCAGTCCGAGACGATGTTGCCCGAGATGACGACATTGCCGGCCCGGAAGGCGTTGATGCCATTGCCGTTCTGCCCGGTTCCGCCACTGCGCGCCTGGATGCGCTCGACGCGGTTGCCGGTGACCATGGTGCCGTCTTCCGCCGCCTGCCAGCGGTGCACCAGGATGCCGCCATTGGCGCAGTCGGAGACGGTGTTGCCCGCAATTGCCAGCCCATCAGCCTCGACCGAATAGATGCCGGCATCGGCAGCCCCTGAGATGTCCGAGCGCTCGACCCGGCCCGCCGCGTGTTCCAGCGCCAATCCGTTCTTGCCGCTGCCGGTTATTTGGCAATTGTCGATAATGAGGTGCGCGACCCGGCGCAGATCGAGCAATCCTTGCGCGTAGTCGCCCATCGAGCGGTTGCTGCCATCGAAGACCAGCCCGCTAAGTCCGATATGGTCGGCCTGTTCGGCCATGAACAGGTGGCCATCGCCGCCATAGACGATCCGCGTTGCGCCCGGCACGCCGGAAAGACGCACACGGCCGGGTAGCGAGAGGTTGGACACCACATAGGTGCCGGGCGGCAGGAACACCGGCATGTCGCGGTCGTTGGCATCACGCAGCAGCTTGGCGAAGGCCTTGCTCTGATCGTCGAATGTGCCGGGTGAGACGCCAAGTTCGGTGGCGTTGATCGAACCGCGCATCGAGGCTTTCTCGATGCCGGTCAGGCTGGCGGCCGCCGCTCTGCCAAGCGACAGGCCCAAGACGGCAAAGCCGGCGGTTCCGGTTAAAAACGTTCGTCTGTTCAACATCGGCACAGGGTCCTGGCGTTCCACCCAGACACCGCAGGATTCGTGCCAGACGGTCTGTCGCTGCTTGCCAGCGCAGCGACAATGGCTTGTCGAGCAGCCTCTCCGCGCCTAAGCTCAGCGGATGAGCAGAGCTTTTACCCGCGAGGAAGACAGCGAAAACGCCATCGCCGGCATCGGCGAGCGGCCGATCAGCCAGCACCGCAACCTGGTGACGGAGACCGGCCTGGCCATGATCGAGGAGAATCTGGCCGATCTGCGCGACATATTGGCGAAAGCCGAAAGGAAGGCGGACCGCGAGCGCATTGCGGTGGTGTCGCGCGACCTGCGCTATTGGACCGCCCGGCGCGAAAACGCCGAACTGTCCGTCCCGGAGCCGGGCAGCGATCTGGTGCGCTTCGGCATGGGCGTCACGCTCGAGGGCGATGACGACAGGAAGGTGCACTGGAAAATCGTCGGCGAGGACGAGGCCGACCCGGCCAAGGGCACCATTTCCCACGTGTCGCCGATGGCCGTCGCCCTGTTCGGCAAGAAGGTCGGCGACGTGGCTGTGGTCAACGGCAAGGAATGGGAAATCGTCAAGCTCTCCGACAGCTAGTCCTCGAGCTTGGCGACGTGATCGCGGAAGAAAGCCGCGGCTCCGGCTTCATCGATTTCGCCGGAAGCGACGGCCATGACGAATTCGTAAAGCGTGCCGTTGTCAGCTGTCAGAACATGGCCGTTCACAATCAAAAATGCGCCGGCGGCCACGATGGCAGTACGCTTGTTGCCGTCGACAAAGGCATGATTCCTGGCAGTGCCAAAGACATAGGCAGCGGCGAGATCCTCGACCGAGGGGTCCCCATAGTTCGCCTTGTTTTCAGCGCGGGCGAGCGCCGATTCGAGCGCATTTTCATCTCTCAAACCTTGCGCTCCGCCGTGCCTGCGCAATTGCTCGGCATGCATTGCTTCGACCGCGCGACGTGACAGAAACTCCCAGCTCATTCGGCGAGTTTCTGTAGTGCGACCTTGTACTTGTCCATGACCTTGCGAGCTGCTTCCATCTGCCGCTCGAAACTGTCGTCCACCACCTTGAGGACGATGTCCTTATCCGTTTCGAGAATCTGAAGCTGGTCGCCGGCTTTGAGGTTCAGACGTTCAAGCAGCTCCTTGGGCAGGATCACACCTTCGGAATTGCCGATCTTGCGAATGGTCGTGTTCATGATGGATCATCCTGTTGCAACGCCGATTATAACCAGAGCGAAGTGTTGTTGCAACAGAGATTATAACAGCTCCCGTCAGGCCTTCAGCAGACGGTCCAGCAGGCGATCCGCCGCTTCCGGAATGACCGTGCCCGGCGGGAAGATTTCCGCCGCACCGGCTTGCAGCACCGCGTCATAGTCTTGTGGCGGGATGACGCCGCCGGCGACGATCAGCATGTCGCCGCGGCCGAGCTTCTTCAGCGCATCGCGCAATTCCGGGATCAGCGTCAGATGTCCCGCCGCCAGTGAAGAGGCGCCGATGATATGAACGTCATGCGCGACCGCCAGCCTGGCGATCTCATCCGGTGTCTGGAACATCGCACCGACGGTGACATCGAAGCCGAGATCGGCGAAGGCGGTGGCGATGACCTTCTGCCCACGGTCGTGGCCGTCCTGTCCCATCTTGGCAACGAGAATGCGCGGCTTGCCGCCGGATTTCTTCGCAAAGGCTTCAAGCTTGCCCTGCAGCCCTTCGACCACGGAATTGTCGCCGAGTGCCTTTCGATAGACACCGGAGATCGTCTGCACCGTCGCGACATGGCGGCCGAAGGTTCTTTCCAGGGCGAATGAGATTTCGCCGACCGTGGCATTGGCGCGCGCGGCGCGGACGGCGAACTCCAGCAGGTTTTCATTGCCTTCAGCGGCACGGGTCAGCGCATCGAGGGCGCTCTCGACCGCGCCGACATCGCGTGTGCCTTTGAGCCGCTGCAGCTTCGACAATTGCCGCGCCCTGACTTCGGCATTGTCGATCTTCAGCACGTCGACCTTGATGTCGGTCTCGGGGCGATGCGCATTGACGCCGACCAGCATCTGCTCGCCGGAATCGATGCGTGCCTGCGTGCGGGCCGCTGCTTCCTCGATTCGCAGTTTGGGAATGCCTTGTTCGGTCGCCGCGGCCATGCCGCCGAGCGCCTCGACTTCCTCGATATGGGCAAGCGCGCGCGCCGCCAGGTCATGCGTCAGCCGTTCGAGATAGGCCGAACCACCCCATGGGTCGATGATGCGCGTGGTGCCGGATTCCTTCTGCAGGATCAGCTGCGTGTTGCGGGCGATCCGCGCCGAATGATCGGTCGGCAGCGCCATCGCCTCGTCGAAGGAATTGGTGTGCAGCGACTGCGTGTGGCCCTGCGTCGCCGCCATCGCCTCGATCATGGTGCGGATGATGTTGTTGTAGGGGTCCTGCGCCGTCAGCGACCAGCCCGAGGTCTGGCAATGGGTGCGCAATGACAGCGACCGCTCGTCCTTGGGCGAAAAATTCTTCGCCATCAAGGTCGCCCACAACAGGCGGGCAGCCCGCAGCTTGGCGACCTCCATGAAGAAATTCATGCCGATCGCCCAGAAGAAGGACAGGCGCGGCGCGAAGCGGTCAATATCGAGGCCCGCCGCAACGCCGGCGCGGGCATATTCGATGCCGTCGGCGATGGTATAGGCGAGCTCCAGGTCGGCCGTCGCCCCGGCCTCCTGCATGTGATAGCCGGAGATCGAGATCGAATTGAACTTCGGCATGTTCTTCGACGTATACGAGAAGATGTCCGAAACGATCCGCATCGAGGGCTTCGGCGGATAGATGTAGGTGTTGCGGACCATGAACTCCTTCAGAATGTCGTTCTGAATGGTTCCGGCGAGATCCTTCTGCGCAACGCCCTGTTCTTCCGCCGCCACGATGTAAAGCGCCATGATCGGCAGCACCGCGCCGTTCATGGTCATCGACACCGTCATGTCGCCGAGCGGAATGCCGTCGAAGAGCTGCCGCATGTCGAGTATGGAATCGATGGCGACCCCCGCCATGCCGACATCGCCGGCGACACGCGGATGGTCGCTGTCATAGCCGCGATGCGTGGCGAGATCGAAGGCGACCGACAGTCCTTTCTGGCCGGCGGCAAGATTGCGGCGGTAGAAAGCGTTGGACTCCTCGGCCGTCGAGAAGCCGGCATATTGCCGGATCGTCCAGGGCTGCTGGACATACATGGTCGGGTAGGGGCCGCGCACGAAGGGCGGCAGGCCGGGATAGGTGTCGAGATGCGGCAACCCCTTGAGGTCGCTTTGATTGTACAGATGCTTGGCGACAAGGCCTTCCGGCGTCGTCCGCTGGCCTTTGACCTCGACGGGTGCGCGGCGTGGCGGCGCCCAGCCGATCTGGCTGAAATCAGGGATCAAGAGGCGGCTCCGATCGATTGGTCGATGCGGACCGGAAACAGGGGTTCGCAGACGGCAACACCTTCGGTGAAGGCGGGCCGCCGTTCCGCTGCCAGCGTCTCGACGGGACGTTCGCTTGTGGACGGGTAGAGCGTGGTGCCGATGATGACCCGCTCGCCGGCCTGGTAGGCTGCGTTGCGTCGCGCCGCCGCGGCGTGAACGCGCTTCTGGATATGTCCGTCCTGAAGGCTGGACAGGACGCCGCCCTCGGCCTCGATTGTCTGCAGTTCCGCCCACGCCATCTCGCACAGTTCCGCGGTCAGCGCTTCGACCCCGCCGGAGCCATAGGCAGGATCGGCGACATGATCGATATGGCTTTCATTGGCCATGATCAGCTGCGCGTTGCGGGCAACGCGACGTGCAAACCCCGCCGGCAAGCCATGCGCGATCGTGTGCGGCAGGATGGAGATCGAATCGGCGCCGCCGGATGCCGCGGCAAAGCAGGCAATTGTGGTGCGCAGGATGTTGGTCTCCGGATCCATCGCCGTCATCATGCGAAACGACGTCTCGGCATGGATATTGGCGGTGGAATTGGGGATCGAACAGGCCTCCTGCAGCCGTGCCCAGAGCCTGCGCAGCGCCCGGACCTTGGCCACCGACAGGAACTGGTCCTGGTCGACACTTAGTGCAAAGCCGATATGGGGTGCGGCATAGACAAGCGGCTGCCGCGCCGTCTCGAACATCCTCAGGTAGGACACCGCCGAAGCCAGCATGATGCCAAGTTCTTGCGCTTCCGTGGCGCCGGCATTGTGGAACACGCGCCCGTCCGCCTCCAGGAGCACGCCCGGAACGCCTATCGAGAAGAAATGCGCAAGCGACTGCGGCATCGAGGCCTGCAGCGCCTCGATCGACATGCGCAGTCGGCCGGTTCCGGCGAAGATCGCCGCCGGATCGATGCCGAAGGAGAGGTTGAGCTTTGCCGGATCCGAGCGGCGCTTGCTCAGGAACGCCACCAGCCAGTCGGCCACGGCGCGGCTCCAGGGATGGGCGTCGATACGGACCTGGATGCGGTTGAGCGGTACGCCGTCCAGCACCGTCTCAAGCGCCTGCGCCGTTCTCGGCAGGCCGTAGCCGAATGCGTTGGGCGCGCCTTCGAAGACAAGCGACAATCCCGTCGCGCCTTGGGCCACCTCTTCCAGGGCCTGGGTTCTGGCGCGCTCGATATCCGGATCATCGATGCGCTGGCTGACGATCCAGGGCAATTTCGGGTTTGCGCGCACGATCGGTTCCGCTGCGATGCTGCGGTCGTAGAGCGGTTCGATGCGGATGTTGTCGTCGGTATGCGAGACCAGCTTTTCCTCGAAGGAGGCGCCGGCCAACGCCTTTTCCGCCAGGGCCAGCCATCGCTGGCGCTCGGCATTCTCTGGTTCAACGTCCTGGATCAAGGCTCCGGCGCCCATCCGTCTTCCTCGTTTTCATGCGGCCGCACCAGCCTGGAGCAGTTCAGTCTAAGGTCCACGGTCCGATATCGCAATGCAATGCGCTTTCAGGGTCGGAATTCAATCCACCAGATATAGGTAGCCTGCATGGACGAACCATGAACGATTGCCAAACACCGGCAAAATCCGCAAGTTCCAAAAAACCGATTTGGACGATTGGGCCGGATTTGGACGATTGGCCCCACTTGAACGATTGGCATTGTCGCTGTGCAAGGGCCTCACTATACCTGCGGCAAGGCCACTGGCTTTAAACACATCAGTTTGCGGAGACCGACATATGGCTGACGACACCAGCATTTTCATCGGCGCCAGCCGCAAGCCGGACGACAGCTATCAGCGTGCCGAGCACCTGTTGCTGCAATATGGAAATCGTCACGGCCTGGTGACCGGCGCCACCGGCACGGGCAAGACCGTCAGCTTGCAGATTCTTGCCGAGGGTTTTTCCAATGCGGGCGTGCCGGTGTTCTGCGCCGACATCAAGGGCGACCTGTCCGGCATTGCGATGATGGGCACGGCACAGGATTTTCTGGTCAAGCGGGCCGAGCAGGTCAAGCTGGCCCCCTATGACTTCCAGGAATTTCCAGTCATTTTCTGGGATCTGTTCGGCGAGCAAGGCCATCCGATCCGCGCCACCGTTTCCGAAATGGGGCCGCTGCTTCTGTCGCGCCTGATGAACCTGACGGAGGCACAGGAAGGCATCATGAACATCGCCTTCCGCCTGGCGGACGAGGAAGGCCTGCTGCTGCTCGACATGAAGGACCTGCAGGCGCTGCTGGCCAACATCGCCGAGCGCGCCGACGAGCTGGGTTCGCGTTACGGCAATGTGACCAAGCCTTCCGTGGGAGCCATCCAACGCACGCTGCTGGTTCTGGAGCAGCAAGGTGCGGCGCATTTCTTCGGCGAGCCGGCCTTGCGCATCGCCGACATCATGCGCACCACCCGTGACGGGCGCGGCGCCATCAGCGTGCTTGCCGCCGACAAGCTGATGATGAATCCGCGGCTCTACGCGACCTTCCTGTTGTGGCTGATGTCGGAGCTGTTCGAGGTGCTGCCGGAAGTCGGCGATCCCGACAGGCCGAAGCTGGTGTTCTTCTTCGACGAGGCGCATCTGCTTTTCGAGGACGCGCCGAAAGTGCTGATCGACCGCGTCGAGCAGGTGGTTCGCCTGATCCGATCGAAGGGCGTTGGCGTCTATTTCGTCACGCAAAACCCGCTGGATGTTCCAGAAACCGTTCTCGCCCAGCTCGGCAACCGCGTGCAGCACGCGCTGCGCGCCTATACGCCGCGCGAGCAGAAGGCGGTGAAGACCGCGGCCGAAACCTTCAGGCCGAATCCCGACTTCGATTGCGCCACCGCGATCACCCAGCTCGGCACCGGCGAGGCGCTGGTCTCGACGCTCGAAACCAAGGGTGTTCCGTCCATGGTGCAGCGAACGCTGATCCGCCCGCCGGCCTCGCGCCTTGGACCGATCACCCCTGCCGAGCGGCAAAAGCTGATCCAGGAAAGCCCGGTCGCCGGCCAGTACGATCAGGTCATCGATCGCGAATCGGCTTTCGAGATGCTGCAGAAAAAGGCCAGGGAGGCGCAGGACGCCGAAGAGCAGGCGCAGCAGGCGGGAGGCGGCGGTTCGCGCTGGACCATTCCCGGCTTCGGCAATGACGACCCGGCACCGCAATCGGGTGGTAGGCGCGCACCGGCGCCGCGCCCGTCCAACCGCCAGACGGTGGCGGAAGCCGCGATCAAGTCGGTGGTGCGTTCGGTGGGTTCGTCGGTCGGCCGCGCGATCGTGCGCGGCATATTGGGAAGTTTGTCGCGAGGGCGGTAAGGAGCGGCAGCTATGCGCCAGAAGCGGTCATCCACGGTTCCCAAATGACCGCAGTTGGGCCGACAACGGACCGGCCGCTTCGAGCCCGCGGATATCGAAGCGGACATTCGCGTCGACGTGGGCATGATCATGATCTGACCCAGAACAGGCCGGGAGCGAGGTCCCTTCAACGTCGACGGGCGATTTAGATCAGATCAGACGATCCTCGTTATGACATCGATGTTGCCCCATGTCGCTTTGGAGTAAGGACAGATCTCGTGCGCTTCATCCACCAGAATTTGTACGACATCACGCTCCAGATCCGGCACGGCAATATCCAGTTGGACGCTGAGAAAGTGGCCGTTTTCTCCGTAGTTCAGATTGACCTCCGCCTTGATGCTCACCCCTGCAGGCAGCGCGATTTTTCGTTCGTGGGCCGCAGATGCGACTGCGCTTGCGAAGCTGGCCGACCAGCCGGCCGCGAGCAACTGCTCCGGATTGGTGCCTATGCGCGCCGATCCGGGCGCCGAAAGCCAGATGTCCAGAAGGCCGTCGGAGCTGCGCGAGGCGCCATTTTCGCGGCCGCCCGTAGTTGCGGTCCTGGCCGTGTAGACAACCCTTGCGATGCGGCTCATGGGCATTCTTTTTGCTGGCAGCGGTAACCGCCGGCTGCGGTTACCGCGAACTCGATCAGGCGTCGACCTCGACAACGGCATCAGCGAAGGCCTGCGGCGCTTCCTGGGGCAAGTTGTGCCCGATGCCTCCGGTGACAACCCGATGCGCGTATCTCCCTGAGAACATCTTGGCGTACGCGCTGGCGTCCGGATGCGGCGCCCCATTGGCGTCGCCCTCGAGCGTGACCGTCGGCACGCCGATGACCGGTGCCTGCGCGAGTCGCTCCTCAAACGCGTCATATTGCTGCTCGCCGGCGGCCAGTCCGAGCCGCCAGCGATAGTTGTGAACCACAATGGCCACGTGATCGGGATTGTCCAAGGCCGCGGCGCTGCGCTCGAATGTGGCATCGTCGAAGTTCCACTGGGGGGACGCGAGTTGCCAGATCAGCTTGGCGAAATCTCGTGTGTATTTCTCGTAGCCAGCGCGGCCGCGATCGGTTGCGAGGTAATATTGATACCACCATTGCAACTCGACCTTGGGTGGCAGCGGCAGCTTGCCGGCTTGCTGGTTGCCGATGAGGTAGCCGCTCACGGAGACCAAAGCCTTGCAGCGTTGAGGCCATAGCGCGGCAATGATGTTCGCGGTGCGGGCGCCCCAGTCGCAGCCGCCGATCGTCGCCTTTTCGATGCCCAGTGCATCCATCAGGGCGACAATGTCGGCGGCGATCGCCGACTGCTGGCCGTTGCGAATCGTATCGTGCGACAGGAAACGGGTCGGCCCGTATCCGCGCAGGTACGGCACGATCACGCGGTGGCCTTTCGCCGCCAGCCGAGGCGCGACATTGGCATAGGTGTGGATGTCATACGGCCAGCCATGCAGCAGGATCACGGGTGGGCCGTCGGCGGGTCCAAGCTCGGCATAGCCGACGCTCAACAGACCGGCATCGATCTGCTTCAAGGGTCCGAAGGACGCCGCCACGGGCTCTCCCGCCGCCTCTTGCGCTTGTGCCGGGCCCATCAAGCCGAACTGAGTGGCGGCGAGCGCCATCGCGGTGGCGCCAAAGAACCGTCGGCGTTCTTGGTCGATCTCATCCGGGATATTGAACGAATGCATTTATAAACCTCTATTGTTGTCCGGACGATCAGCCAAACGTGAAGGCAAAGACCTCCACGCCCGAGTTGAGAAACTCGATCTCGAACTGGCGATCGACGATGGGTTTCGATTGTCGAATCAGCTGGTACAGGCGCTGCTCTGTCACTGCACCTTCGCCCTTTTCATTGACGTCGATGCCGTAAGCCGTGCCTGGTGGCTGTCCGTCGATCAGCACGCGAAATCTCACGGACGTTCCCGGCGATGCCGGACCCATGACCAGATGAAGGTCGCGTGCGTGGAAACGGTAGACGATGCGGCCGTCGGGCTTGTTCAGTACGGCGTTTTCTTTCCTTACCGTCCAATCGCCAGACAACCCCCACTCATTCAGGCGTAACCGCGCCGGCAATTCGTAGGCATGCGGCTCGTCCAAGACCAGCTCGCCGCTGGATGCAAAATTCTGGGTGCGTTCATATCCGGAATAGTTCTCCGGAGACTTGAGGCTCTCCCAATCGGCCGCCGCTTCGATGCCGCGGCCATCCACCGACACAGGCTTACTATCGAATCCGCCAGCGCCAGCCTCGGCCAGCAATTCCTGGATGACCATTTCCGATTGTTGGTATGACCCCTCGCCAAAATGATGATACCGGACACGTCCCTGCGAATCGATGAAATAGAGTGCCGGCCAATACTGGTTGCTGAAGGCCCGCCATATGAGATGGTCGTTGTCGACGGCGATCGGATAATCGATCCGCAGGTCTTTCGCCGCCCGGTGCACGTTGTTCAGGTCTTTTTCGAATGCGAACTCCGGCGCGTGGATTCCGATCACCACCAGACCATGCTTCCGGTATTTCTCGTCCCAGGCCTGAACGTAGGGAAGCGTGCGCAGCCAGTTGATGCAGGTGAAGGTCCAGAAATCGATGAGGACGACCTTGCCATGCAAGGCCGACGCCGTCAGCGGCGGTGAATTTATCCACTCGTGCGCCGCTTCGAGCGAAGCAAGCTGCGACTTTTCCTCAAGCCGGTAGGTAGAGAGTTCGTGAAGAAACGGAACCCGCATTGGTGTGGAGATTATGGACTGCGCCACGTTCGTGCCTCCTAGAAAACCGGCAATCGGAGCCCCGATTGCCATTGCGAGCGCCGTGGCGAGCAGCAGCTTGGTTGCTTTCATCAACGACGCCTTTTGGTTCGATCGCTGTCGTCGCGCGAACGGTTCGAATGCGCTCTGCCTGCCGAACCCTTCACAGCGGAAGCTCGTTGCCGGCCTGCTCAGCCACCATGTATTTCGCGTACCAGTCGGGCCAGTTCTCATCGCGCCGACCGCCGTTGCGCTTCTCGTACTCGCCGTGGGCCTCCGACGCGCGTCGCAGCGAGGAAGCAAGATCCGCCTCGGAGGCGTAGGTCGTGGTGCTGGAGTCGATGCGACCGGGAAACCGGGTGGTGATTTCCTGAAGCAACCATTCGTTGCCGTCCGGATCTTTGAAGGTAGCAAACGAGGAGTAGCTGCGTCGCTGGGGATCGCGGCCTTTCACCGTTGGCTTGCCGGGGCCTTCGCGATGAAACGCCTCGCTGACCTCGACGCCGCGGCCGATAAGCTCGGCGCGAGCCGATTCAATGTCCGAAACGATAAGATAAAGTCCGCTTGCCGAGCCGGGCGCGACCGTCGTGATCCCGGTGCCGAAGTGTATCGAGGCCGGCGAGCCGGGAGGTGTGAACTGTATCCCACGGAACGTGTCTCCAACGACAAAGTCAGCGTCGAGTCTCCAGCCCAGCCCTTCGTAGAATTGCTTGGCGCGCTCTACATTCGAGACGGGAATGACAACAACTTCGAGCTTCATGTCGAGGGATCGCGACCGTTGTGTCTCAACTGCGATACTGCTGACGGTGCTAGTGATGTCCATATCTACCTCCTGCGTTAAGTTGCGTGAGAAGCTCGTCTCGCGTGCGGCTCGGGACAGAACCCGAATGCCGCGAGTTCTAGCCAGGTAGCGCCCGCGACGCCGTCCGTTCAATCGAAGTACTCATTGCGGAAGCGGTTGGCCGGCGTGCTCCGCCACCAAGTACGCGGCGTACCAGTCCGGCCAGTTCTCATCACGCTGGCCGCCTGTCCGCTGCTCGTGCTCGCCATGAGCCACAGATGCACGCCGAAGCGCGGCTGCGAGTTCGGCCGACGAGACAAATGTGGCGCCTCCAGCGTCGACGCGGCCTGGTGCTCGCGCAGTGACCTCCTGCAAGAGCCACTTGTTTCCGGCCGGGTCGCTGAAGGAAGCCCACGAGGCGTAGCTGCGTCTTTCCGGATCGGGCCCGCTGACGCGCCCTTTGTCACCGGCATAGTGATACACTTCGCTTACGTCGACCCCGCGATCGGCGAGTTCGGCGCGTGCTGCCTCGATGTCCGACACGACGAGTTCACCAGCGGTTTCGAGGATGTCGAGCTCGATACGAGCATAAGGGCCTGGTGCAACGCCTGAGCCGAAGACAACCGAACACTGGGAGCCAGGAGGCGTAAACTGGATGATATGAAATTCGTCGCCTATGAGGTCGGCGTCCAGCCGCCAACCCAAGCCTGCATAGAACAGCTTGGCGCGGTCGACATCGGAAACTGGAATGACTACGACCTCGAGCTTGATATCGACTGCGGTGTTGCTGCGGGTAGTGGCAATCGTCATGTCTGCCTCCTCAGTTGAGTTTGATGGGAATGCTTCTTTGTGCCTCCGGTCAGTTCAGTTTCTTTGCCGCAGCGACCTGAAGGCAGCGCGCAACTCGGCGGAGAAGAGCTCCGGCTGTTCCCACGCGGCGAAGTGGCCGCCCTTGTCGACCTCATGGAAGTAGATCAGGTTGGGGTAGGCGCGCCGGGCCCACGTCTCGGGGGCCTGATAGCCTTCTCCCGGAAAGACCGTGATGGCGACCGGCAGCGAGACTTCGTTGGTCTTTTCAGGGTCGGCAAAAACGGGACTGCGGCCGCCGCCGTACTCCCAGTAAATTCGCCCGGACGAGGTGGCGGTGTTCGTCAACCAGTACAGAGTTATGTCGTCCAGCACCTCGTCCGGCGACTTTTCAGGGTCGCTGTCGTCGTAGGTCCAGCCTGAAAAGCCCGGATGCCCGAGCATCCACGCTGCGAGCCCCGCAGGGGAGTTATTGATGGCGTAACCTATCGTCTGCGGTCGGGTGCCCATCATCGTGGCGTAGGATCTGTTCCCCATCTTGGCGGCCATGCTGAGCGCGTCGAATGCCGTGCGCTCCTTACCCGTCAGGCCTGCCGGCACTGGTCCGCCGGTGGCGAGCACAGCAGCTATCTCAGGTGGTACGACAGCCGGCAGGTTGACATGGATGCCAAGAAGTCCTGCAGGGGCCAGGCGGCCCATCGCATTCGAAACAGGGGAGCCCCAGTCGCCGCCTTGGGCGACGTATTCCGTATAGCCGAGGCGCTTCATCAGCTCTGCCCAGGCTCGCGCGATGCGATCTGTACCCCAACCGGTCTCGGTCGGCTTGCCGGAGAAGCCGAAACCCGGCAACGACGGCAGTACGAGGTCGAACGCGTCCTCAGGACTGCCCCCATGCGCGGTGGGATCGGTGAGCGGGCCGACCGTTTTCAACAGTTCCAGCACCGAGCCGGGCCAGCCGTGCGTCATGATCAGCGGCAGGGCATGGGAATGTTTCGAGCGAACGTGGATGAAGTAAATGTCCACGCCGTCGATCGTGGTCATGAACTGAGGCAGGGAATTCAGCTTCGCTTCCGCTCTCCGCCAGTCGTAGGCCGTGCCCCAATACTCGACGAGCGGCCTGATCTTCGCGAGTTGAATGCCCTGCGACTGGTCACCGACGGTCTCCCGGTCGGGCCACCGTGTTTCTGCAATACGCCTGCGGAGATCGTCGAGCGCCACTTGCGGCACCTGAACTTTGAAGGGCCGGATCGAGCGATCCTCGACCGGATTTGCGAAGGCGGGCGCGGAGAGGGTGCAAAGCCCGAACACCAGCGCAGCGATAGCGAGCACGGTCCAAGCCGCAACGGCGGCAAGCGTCTTGGTGAGGGGGTTCATTGCAGTCGCTCCCTTCGGAAGTTCGGTACGCTGCTATCGCAGGGCGGAAGATGACCCACGTCCGGCGCGCCATCCCCCGCCAACTCGTCAGGTCTGTAACGTCTTGAATGTTGCGCGCACCTCATCGGTGAAGATCTTCGGCTGTTCCCAGGCCGCGAAATGGCAGCCCTTGTCTGTGCGGCCGTAATGCAGAAGCTTCGGGAACGCGCGTTCAGTCCAGCTCTTCGGCGCTGTGTAGATTTCGCTGGGGTTCGCAGTGGCGCCGACAGGAATTGTGATGCCCTTGGCGTCGAAGAAGCCGGCCTTCGCCGTTTGCGAGTGTTCCCAATAGAGACGTGCCGAGGAGATCGCCGTGTTGGTCAGCCAGTAGAACGTGATGTTGTCGAGGATGTCGTCGCGGGTAAGGCCCTCCGGCTCTCCGTCGAAGGAGCGGGCGATCAGCGCACAGCTGTCCGCATCGTGATCGAGGATCCACGCCGCCAGGCCGGCCGGTGAATCGACGATCCCGTAGAGCGTTTGCGGACGAAGCGCCATTTCGTTGGCGTAGCCCAGGCCGTTCTTGTAGAAGAACGCGACCTGCTCGTAGGCGCGCTTCTCGTCGGGACCGAGATCGGCAGGGGGCGGGCCGCCAGAGGCAAGCGCCTTCACGATCTCGGGCGGAATGGTCCCCGGCATGTTCGTGTGGATGGCGGCCAGTTCGGGAGGCGCGATCAGCGCCATCTGTTCGGTGATAAGTGCTCCCCAATCGCCACCCTGCGCGACATACCGGTCATAGCCGAGGCGCTTCATCAGCACGATCCACGCCCGCGCGATGCGCGCTGGATCCCATCCGGTTTCGGTTGGCTTGCCGGAAAAACCGTAGCCCGGCATCGACGGGATCACCACGTCGAACGCGTCGGCCTCGGCACCGCCGTGCGCGGTGGGATTGGTGAGCGGATCGATGATCTTCAGGAGTTCGATGACCGAACCGGGCCAGCCATGCGTGATGATGACGGGCAGGGCGCCCTGATGCTTGGATTTCACGTGGATGAAGTGGATGTCGAGGCCGTCGATCTCGGTGACGAAATTCGGCAGCGCCTTCAACCGCGCCTCGCATTTGCTCCAATCATATTCCGTTCCCCAGTACTTCATGAGCTTCTGCATCGTGGCGAGTTGCACGCCCTGCGTTGGCCCTACCGTCGCCGGGGTGGACCAGATCCGCCGGGAAGCCTCGTCGGATACGAGCTCGCGCTCGGGCCAGCGCGTAGCGACGATGCGCCGGCGAAGCTCGGTGAGCTCTTCCTGCGGGAAGCTAACGGTGAAGGGGCGGATGCCATCGCTGGTTGATGCGGCGGCCTTTTGTGACGGGAGCAGGCTCGCGGCGCCTGCGGCGGCGATGCCGACCGCGGCAGTGCCCAAAAGTCGCCGGCGATCCTGGTCGATTGTTTCGGAGGTTCTGGTCGTGTCCATGTGACTCTCCTGGGGTTGACGGATGCGATTTGCGCTGCTTGACGTACCCCCGGGAGATGGGATTAGCCCGTTATGCGTCGTGAGCTCTTGTTAGTCGCTGCCCGCCTGCCGCTTTTTTGAGCAGATAGGAGGCGCGCCAGACAGTGGAGACTCCCTATGGTGCGGGAGCGCTCCTTGACCTAAGGTAAGGCGCTGGGTGCAGGCGGCTCCCAAAAGAAGAGACGCCATGACGATAACGCCAAGTCAGGCCAAAGACAGATTGTCGTTTGGCCCTTTCTATTTGGCTGCGGGTGAAAGGCTCCTGACAAGAGAAGGCGCTCCCGTAGAGTTGGGCTCGCGCGCCCTTGAAATTCTCATCGTGCTGACTTCCGCGCCGAATGAAGTCGTCAGCAAGAAGGATCTGATGGCGCGCGTTTGGCCCGATGTGGTTGTCGAGGAAGGCAGCCTGCGGTTCCACATGACCGGACTGCGCAAGGCGCTGGGCGATGGAAAGGATGGCGCGCGTTACATCGCGACGCTTCCGGGGCGCGGCTATTGCTTCGTTGCACCGGTCTCGCGATTAAGCAGCCCACACGACGAAGCCCCATTCATCGCCGCCCGGTTTCCGCATGCGAATCTTCCGAACCGCTTGAGCAGAATGGTCGGGCGGGATGAGGACGTTCTCAAGCTGTCGGCGCAGCTGAATGCTTCGCGGTTCGTCACCATCGTTGGCGCCGGCGGTGTCGGCAAAACCACCGTCGCGATCGCAGTCGGACATCATCTGATCGACGCATTTTATGGGGCAGTTCTTTTCGTCGATCTGGGGATGATCGGTGATCCCGGTCTGGTGACGACAGCCGTCGCCTCGATGCTTGGGCTATCCGTTCAAACAGAAGATGCCACGCCCAACCTGATCGCTTACTTGCGCAACAAGCGGATTCTCTTGATCCTCGATACCTGTGAGCATCTCTTGGATGCGGTGGCGCCTTTGGCAGCAAGCATTGTCGATGCGGCGTCACAGGTCCACATCCTGGCGACGAGCCGCGAGGTGCTTCGGGTCGAAGGCGAGCATATCTATCGGTTGGATGCGCTTGCCTATCCGCCCGACGAACCTGGCCTGACGGCGGCCATTGTCCAGACCTTCCCGGCCACCCAACTGTTCGTCGAACGAGCGGCGGCAGGCGGCGCTCGTTTGGACATCAGCGACGCGGAGGCCCTGCTCATCGCAAGCATCTGTCGAAAGCTCGACGGAGTGGCGCTCTCCATCGAACTGGCGGCCAGGCGCGTCGAATCCTATGGGCTGCAACAGACCGCCGCACTTCTTGATCAACGCCTGACACTGCTATGGCTCGGTTCGCGGACCGCGCCGCCGCGTCAGCAAACCCTGCAGGCGACACTGGACTGGAGCTTTGGGCTCCTGACCGACCTTGAGCGCATAGTGTTGCGCAGGCTCGCTGTATTCGTCGGTCATTTCACGCTCGATGCCGCGCTGGAGGTGGTGACGAGCGCGACCCTCGATCGATCGACCGTCCTGGGCGCCATGGACAGTCTCGTCGCCAAATCGATTGTGGCGACGCGTCCGGCCGGAGCGATGATGCGCTACCGGCTCCTCGATACCACGCGCGCCTACGTTCTCGATATCCGGATCGATGATGCCGAGGCTGCCGATCTGGCAGTGCGCCACGCCGCCTACTATCGGAGATGGCTGGAGCAAACAGGGATCGGATGGCCAAAACTCGGGACCGGTGAGGAACGGGCTCCTCACTTCGCCGCCATCAACAATGTCCGGGCTGCCCTGGAATGGTGCTTCGGCAACAACGGAAACACCGACATCGGCATCGGACTCGCCATCGCTGCCGCGCCGGTTTTCCTGGCGATGTCCTTGTTGCCGGAGTGTCATCGCTGGTCTGAAAGAGCAATATTGGCTTTCGACGGTACCGCCCTTGGCGGACTTGACGAGATGCATCTTCAGGCAGCTCTCGGCGTATCCTTCATGTTCATGCGGGGAGGACGCGACAGGGCGCGCGTAGCCCTGCAGAGAAGCCTGGCGATCGCCGAGGAGCGCGGCGATCCGCTGGATCAGGCGCGTCTGTTGGGTCCGCTCAACATGTTCCATCTGCGGACGGGCAATTTCGTAACCGCCCTCGAAATTGCAAGACGGTGTTCAGCCACAGCCGCCGGTCTGGAGGATTCGGTCGCGATTGCGCTTGCACACTCGATCCTGGGTATCTCGCTTCACCTGCGGGGTGACCTAGCGGAAGCGCGCGCCGAGCTGGAGGCGGCGCTCGACCGTGGGCCGCGCTCTCAGCGGACCACCACGATCTATCTGGGCTTCGAAGGCAAAATCCTGGCCAGGGCAATTCTGGCGAGGAACCTTTGGCTGCAAGGCCATCCCGATCAAGCCATGGCGCATGCTCGGCAGGCCGTCGAAGAGGCTGCCGCCATGGATCATTCTCTAACGCTGGCGATCGCGTTGATCTGGGCGATATCGGTCTTCCTGTGGACGGGCGACCTGAAGAGCGCCGAGGCTTACATCGACATGCTCATCGCCCGCGCGGAATCCCATTCCATGACTCCTTACCTGCTGGTCGGTCGGGGATTCAAAAGCGAAGTAGCGATCCGTCAAGGCGATGCAGAAGGCGGTGTCGAGGGCCTGCAGACGTCTCTTCAGAAGCTGCACGCGGCACCTTACGAATTGCTCACAACTCCGCTCAACCTCTCGCTGGTCAGGGGATTGTCCGCAATCGGTCATGTCGATGAAGCAACTGCGCTGATCGACGAGTCGCTTGGCCTCGTCGAAAAGAACGGCGACCAATTGTACCTCCCGGAGTTGCTGCGGATGAAGGGAAGCCTCCTTCTCCAGTCGCAACGCAACCGCGACGAAGCTGCCGCCTACCTCATGCAGGCACTGGAGTTGAGCCGCAGTCAGCACGCACGGGCATGGGAGTTGCGAACCGCAATCGACATGACGACGCTGATGGCCGGGCGAGGGGAGATCAATAGCGCTCGCGAGCTCTTGCAACCGGTTGCGGCGCATTTTGTGGAGGGGCTGAACACGGCGGATGTCAAGACTGCCGAACACCTGCTGGCGACGCTCAGGTAGCACCCTTCAATGCCACCGCCGCCTCTGTCGGCCCAAACAATCTCCATGGAGGGCCGATCTCGCAGACGAGGAGAGAGAACGCGCCACTGTGCGGGCCGTCTATGCGGCCAAGACCCCGCTCAAGCGCATGCTGATCTGGCTGCCGCGTCCGTGCCCCGTGATTTTGGTATCGCTTGCCCTGCTCGTCGCTTCCCGACCTTGGCGAGGCTCACCTTAGGGACTCTATTTTCCCCAGGACGCCGTGACATTCGCAAGCGCCAAAAACAGCTCGGCTCGGTTGCCGTCCGTTTCCTTGATAAGGCTGGCATAATCGTTGATTGCGGAATTGTAGCGCTCTGAATCAACGCTGCGAAGATAGGCGAGCTCGTTGAGAGCGCCCAGGGCTGTGCGAATAACGTCACCCGGGAAATCGGCTGCGCCGGTTTGTTGGGACGCTTTTGCCCTTAGGAAGACAGGGATGGGAATGGTTGCGTCGCCATCAGTCAGGTTCGGCAAGTCACGGGCGACATAGGTGGTGTAGCCGTTCGCGCAATAAACCGCCGTGTAGGTCTTTTGATCGGCGTCTAACGCGAGTTCGAATGCGCCCCCCGCGTCCGAGATCACCGACGCGAGCGGCTTTTCGCCGTAGAGCCCGCAGTCTCCCTCGCTTCCCGTCGGTTCTGAGTTAGGCCACGCTTTCACCGAGGCCACAATTGGGTCTCCCGACGCACGTTCAAGCACTCGGCCAGGATGACGATGAGGGTTTGCCGAATGCGCCCCTACGACCGCCCCAAGCAACAACGAAACCGCAGCTACCGAAAATACAGCCAACACATTCGACCAACGGCGCTCAACCATATCAGACCTCCCATGATGTAAATCCACAGTCGCCAAGTGCGAAGATCGCTGGTCCGGAAAACTTCGGTAGACGGAGGAGAAACTCGAATACCGCTCGCGATTGAGGTTGGAGCCTTGCAATCGACCCTGACCGCCTGTGGTTGCACGAAATCTTGCAGGAGTAGTTTCGGTGTGGGCGTTGCCATATCGATCTCCTGCGGAAACAGCGCAGGCAATGCGCCAGGTCGCAGATCTTGCCAGTCGCAAATATTCTCAGCTTTCGCCGGAAGTTGGATGAGGACCTTCTCCACCATCCTGAGGGGCGCATACAAATCGGTCCGGACACTGGAGCCGGCCATTTGCTCGTCGACCCTCATTATGAAGCGCTGAGTTTGCAGGCAGGCAAGCAAGACAAATGCGGCGCACACGGCCAAAATGACCGCCCCGGATAGGATCAGCCCCCACGGTGGCGATGGTTTGGTTGCCTCGCCATAGGTGATCTTTCTAGGGGCGGGCTTCGACCGGGCCGCAAAATACTCTGCCACCTCCCACAGAATTAGAGAGGCTGCCACCCCTGTCACCAGTAGGCGCCAGAAGAGGAGCGCGTTGGTAAAACTTTCAAACGTTCCAATCAGCGCCACTAGAGAGGCCAAAATACCTCCCCACAGCGCCAAATTCTTTTGGATCAACTCCCCCATGACGCAACGTTATCCCAACCTAGTACCGGCAACAACAACAAGAATCGGATTTCCTCGCTTGCCTGATTGCCGAGCAGCACCTTCGTGATGGCCTTCACCGGCCCGAGCAGGACCGATCCGTCCGGCATGCGGGCGTCGACCGGAATGGCCCGGCGGTTGGCCGTCGCCACCATCTACGGCCCGGAGTGGCCCGATCAGATGATGCGAGCCATCGTCAATGACGGCGCACGTGCGGCGCTGGAGCGGGAGGCCGAAGCCACCAGGGATGCGGAGGCCAGTTCATCGGCCCTACCATCCTCAACGGCCAGACAATCCCGGAGCAAGCATGCGTGACGGCCGGACAAAGCGCCGGCAACATCGACGAAGTTCGGCCGGCGGGCGAGGCAGTCCGGCGCATGACGGCCGAGGCAAAGTCAATGCTCCGCCATCTGACCAGCATGGCGGAGGCCGCCTAGCGCGCGGCCTTCACCGATCTCTTGCAAAGATCATCCCGGCAGTGTGAGCGCCCTTGGCTGAGCGATCAGCTACGTCGTGCAAACGCGCCGATGCTGTTAAGCAGCGGCTGTTGGTCCCCGACCCAGAACCAGTGATCATTGCCGGCAACCTCAATGAACTTCGCGCCTGGGATGTTGGCCGCGAGGAAGCGCCCGGCTTCGATGCGAACGGCGCGGTCGCCGGAGCGGTGCAGAACCATCGTCCTTGCCGAAACCTTTGCAAGGAAATGACGGACATCGGTATCACGCAGCGCTTCCAGGAGGCCCGCGACCGCGCCGGGACTGGAGGCTGCCCTGAGCAACCCAGCCCACCAGGCCTGCGCCTGGCGGTCTGCGGCCAGGCTGGGGGCGAAAGTTTCGATTTCCGCCGGGCCACCCCAACTGGCGAGCAGTCGTGGCTTCCACAGATCGTATTGCGCGACGGTCAGGGCAAAAGGATAGTCGGGTGCGCGGCTGCCTTTCGCAAGGGAACCCCACAGAACAAGACCGATCAGGCGATCGGGGTGGTTTACGGCAAAACGGACACAACCCGGCCCACCTTCTGACGCGCCGATGAGCAAGGCCCTACGGCTACTGGCCGCGTTCATGACCGCCAGAATATCCTGCGCCGTCGCTTCGACAGTCGGGCGGGCACCGACACGGTCGGAAAGTCCCATGCCTCGCCGGTCGAAAAGGATCAGGCGGCCGAGACGCGAAACCGCGGTGATCCAGGCGCGGCAGCTTCTGTCTTCCCAGATCCGCTCGACATGCGAAATGAAGCCCGGAACAAGCACGATATCCATCGGACCGCTGCCAACGATCTGATAGGCGATATGGATGCCGTCCACCTCGACATAGCGCGTTCTGGGCACGTCCGGGGCGGCATCGTGAGATGGCTCACGCAGCAGGGCAAGCGTGGCTGGGTCCGGCGCTATGCCGAGTTCTTCCCGCAGCAACCGAACACAGGTGTCCCTTTGGCGCTCGGCTGCCGCCCTGTCCCCGGCCGCCAGGTGGGCACGGATCAGGTGACGGTGCGCACTTTCACTCAAAGGGTCCAGTCCCGTCAGGCGCGTCGCATGCACGACCGCGCTGCGAGGCTCACCGGCGGCGATCTTCGCTTCGATGAGCCGCTCCAGCGCCTGCACGAGCCGGCTGCGCAGGGCCTCGCGCCTGAAGAAGACCCATTCCTCGAATTCCGGACAATCAGGGACGGAGAAGCCGGCGAGATAGTCGCCCTTAAGCATGTCGGCTGCCTCGTCGAGAGGACCGACATTGCAGGCATGCTCGAAGACCTTGGAGTCGACCTCAACGGACAGCGCCGGGTGCAGGCTTAGGGATGTTCCGCTGGTAGCGATAACCTCGCTGCCGAACGCGATGCGGATTTTATACAGCGTGCGCCGAAGGCGTGCGCGTGCGGCTTCCTCGTCGGTTTCGGGCCATAGAAGCGTGGCTGCGACCTCACGCGCCACAGGCCCGGCGGACTCGGCGAGGTAGACGAGAAGCGCTGTCGCCTTGCGCAAGGCAAGTTCCACCCGCCGCCCGTTCAGACGGAACTCAGGAAAACCCAGAAGTCGGAACTCCAATCGCTCCATCGATCCGTATGCGGCCGCGCGGGGACGTTGAGGGGACGCCGGCCTTCTATCCACCCCAGGAGGTCGGGCCGATTGGGCCCAATCAGGAGACTTCCCTTGGAGCGAGAAATGTTACCGGTCAATACTCTCACCTGTCATCGCACGTCCGAGGCTGTTGCCAGGGACGGCATCTCCATCGCCTACCAGGATCTGGGTCGCGGCGAGCCGCTCGTACTGCTGCATGGCGTGACGGAAAACAGCGAGTCCTGGTACGAGGCGGGTTACGTCGACCAGCTGCTGCGGCGCGGGCGCCGGCTGATCCTCATCGATTGCCGCGGCCATGGCCGGAGCGGAAAGCCTCACAACCCGATTGCCTATTCCGGGCTCAGGCGGGCAGCAGATGTCGTTGCCGTGCTCGACAGTGCCGGCGTCCAGCATGCTGCACTGATGGGACATTCAATGGGCGGCGTGGTCGCGCTGGCCGTGGCTCTCTACCACCCGGACCGCGTCAGCGCGCTGATCGTCAATGGCGCGCATCCGTACGCGGAGGATCTCACCTCCCTCCGAGCTGCGCTCAAGAATGACTTCGAGACCTGGCTCGCCTCCTTGACGCAACTGGCCCCCGACCTTTCGCAGGCCGCAAGCCGGCGGATCAGGGCCAACGATCTCACCGCTGTTCGAGCAAGCCTTGCCAGGGACAGGCTGGATTTCTCGGCGGCCTTCGCGGGGCTGGGGATACCGGTGTTGACAATCAGCGGCACGCTCGATCCCCGTTGCGAGCCCGTCCGGAATTTCGCGGAACTGGCGGGCGGCGAGTTTCTGCCGCTCGCGGGCAAGAACCATGTCACCGCCTTCCTCGATGTCGACACCGTGACGCCGGTGGTCGACGCTTTTCTGGACCGTGTCGGTGCTCAGAGCACAAGGCAAGGAGACTAAGTCATGTGCCAAACCTGTCTCTCCTGGTATGCACGCTGTATTGCTCCCTACGTCGTCCACGCCGGCTGTTCGGCCAACACATTCGCACACATGCGAAGGCGAATGATCCCGCGGGCAGAGGGCATAGTCGTCGAAGTCGGCTTCGGGTCCGGGCTGAACCTTCCCTATTACGACGCTGCCAGGGTCGAGCGGCTGATCGGCGTCGATCCCGACGGCACGATGCTCGGCCTGGCCGCACCGAAGAGCCGCTCCTTGCCGTTCGATGTCGAATGCCTCCGGGCCAGCGGCGAAAGTCTGCCGCTGGCCGATGCCTTCGCCGACACGGTTGTCGTCACCTATGCCTTCTGTACCATTCCGGACCCTGAGATGGCGCTGACCGAAATCCGACGCATCCTGAAGCCGACGGGCCGGCTGATCTTCATAGAGCATGGCCAGGCCGAGGAGCCGCGTTGCCGCAGATGGCAGGAGCGCCTGAACAGGCTGTGGGGGCGGATCGCCGGCGGCTGCCACCTCAATCGCGATCCGTTGCTCTTGATCCGCAGGGCGGGCTTCAGTCTCGTTGAAGAGGAGCGCGGGCGGTTCTCGCTGCCCTTCTGGCAATTGGGAAGCCACTACGCCGGCGTCGCGGCACCCCCGACAGGTTGACGGCCTTCGTCAAAACCTGCACGTCCGAAAATGCGCACTGTGCTCGCATGGCCCTTCCGCCACGCACCCCGCGGCTCAGAAAATCGAATTCGTGATGGCCTTCACTGGCCCGAGCAGGACCGATCCGTCCGGCACGCCGGCGTCGATCGGAATAGCCCGGCGATTGGCCGTTGCCACCATTGGCTGGCTGACATCGCTGGTCACGATCACCGGTGTCTTCGAAGGCACGCGGTCGTAGAGATCGATGATGTCCTGGTTCATCAGGCGCACGCAGCCTGACGAGACCGACTTGCCGATTGACTTCCATTCGGGCGAGCCGTGCAGGCGGTACAGCGTGTCGACGTCGCCCTGGAAGAGGTAGAGGGCGCGCGCCCCGAGCGGATTCTTCAGCCCGCCCGGCATGCCACCATTTTCGGCGCTGTATGGCTTCAGTTCCGGCTGCCGGGCGACCATTTCATCCGGCGGCGTCCATTTCGGCCATTTCTGCTTCCACTGGACGACGGCGTCGCCGGACCATTCGAAGCCGGCGCGGCCAAGGCCAACGCCGTAGCGGATCGCCTGGCCGCCCTGGCGCACGAGATAGAGATGGTGCCCGGTTGTGTCGACGATGATGGTGCCGGGCTTCTGTCCCGTCGGGTCGGGGACGATCTGGCGCAGGAACTGCGGATCGATCCTCTCGAACGGTATTGGCGGAAGGTCGAAGCCGCCGTCGCTGACGGCCGCGTACATGGTCGCATAGTCGGGCAGCGGCGGCTCGACATAGGTTGGCGGCGGTGGCGGCTCGACCGGTTCCGGCCCGGTGGTGGCGCATGCGGAAACCGCGATCGAAGCGGCGCCCAATGCAGCGGCGTTGAGAAAGCCGCGACGGCTCAGGCGAAAGGATTCGATTTCGGCTATGGACATGGTTGCCTTCTTTAGGTGTCAAATCGCAACAAAGGTTGAAACGCCGACTGCTGCGTGGGTGTCTGACAACACCCGGCGCGATAGGCGGTTCCGATTCTGGCCCGAACGTGGACAAACAAAGGCGAAGCTGTGACTGCGCTGCCACTGTGGCGTCAGAGACACAGCTTTGCAACCTAGCTGCCGGGCACCAATGCTTCGAGCGATGGCAGGATCAGGGCCGGTGGAAAGTCCCGGTACTCTTCCGGCTGGTTGGAACGGTTTATCCAGACCGTGCGGAAGCCGAATTTGGTCGCACCGGCGATGTCCCAGCGATTGGAGGACTGGAAGGAAACCGCGTTGGGATAGAGGCGCCAGCCGGTAGTGACCATGTCGTAGACCGCCGGATCGGTCTTGAAGCGCCTGACCGTATCGACCGAATAGATGTCGTCCAGAACCTGATCGAGCGCGGCGGACTTGACCGCCGCCTGCAGCATTTCTGGCGAGCCATTGGACAGGATCGCCAGTTTGGCTCCCGAAGCCTTGAGCGCCTTGAGCACGGCCGGCACTTCCGGATAGCAATCCAGCCGCCAGTAGGCGTCCAGCAGTTTGGCCTTGAGGCCAGGATCGGCCGAGGGAACCTTGCGCAAGGCGAAATCGAGCGCCTGTTCCGTCAGTTGCCAGAAATCGGCATAGGCGCCCATCAGTGTGCGCACCCAGGAGTATTCGAGCTGTTTGGCGCGCCAGATTTCGGACAACAATTGGCCGTCCGGCCCAATCTGGTCGGCATGACGCCGCACGGCGGCATGGACGTCGAACAGCGTGCCGTAGGCGTCGAAGACATAGGCGGCGTATTGCATGGCAACAGTTTTGAGGCGAGGCGCGAGAAGGTGCAAGCTTTGATTGCATCGCGCGCGCCGCTGGCCTCAACAAAACTCCGCAATGCCGGTTGACGGCGCCCGCCAAAGCATCTTCCATTGGCCGTCACACGAGATCGATCGGGACGGGACAACGCGATGACACTGGCGGCTGAGGCACTATCTGCGACATGGACTTTCGTCGATGGTGATTGGCACGAGGGCAATGTCGCCATTCTGGGGCCGCGCAGCCACGCCATGTGGCTTGGCACCAGCGTGTTCGACGGCGGCCGCTGGTTCGAAGGTGTTGCCCCCGACCTCGACCGCCATGCCGCCAGGGTGAATTCCTCGGCGATTGCGCTCGGCCTCAAGCCGTCGATGACCGCCGACAAGATCGTCGGGCTTACCTGGGACGGGTTGAAGAAGTTCGATGGCAAGACAGCCGTCTACATCAGGCCGATGTACTGGGCCGAGCATGGCGGTTATATGGGCGTTCCGGCCGATCCCGCCTCGACCCGTTTTTGCCTTTGCCTTTATGAGTCGCCGATGATCCCGCCGACGGGCTTTTCGGTTACCGTATCGCCGTTCCGGCGCCCGACCATCGAAACCATGCCGACCAATGCCAAGGCCGGCTGCCTTTATCCCAACAACGGCCGTGCCATTCTCGAAGCCAAGATGCGCGGGTTCGACAACGCGCTGGTGCTCGACATGCTGGGCAACGTCGCCGAGACCGGAACCTCGAACATCTTCCTGGTCAAGGATGGCCATGTCCTGACGCCGGCCCCGAACGGCACCTTCCTGTCCGGCATCACCCGCTCCCGCACCATGACGCTGCTCGGCGAGTATGGCTTCAAGACCACCGAAAAGACCCTGTCGATACGGGATTTCCTGGAAGCGGACGAAATCTTTTCGACCGGAAACCATTCCAAGGTGGTGCCGATCACGCGCATCGAGGAGCGCAACCTGCAACCCGGACCGGTGGCCAAGAAGGCGCGCGAACTCTATTGGGATTGGGCGCATTCGACGTCGGCTGGCTGACGCGTCCGGCCTGGCTTTTTGTCGCTGCGCGGTTCGTCGTCGGAAAACCGTGTGACAGTTTTCCGCTACCCGCCTAGAAAGGGAACCGGCGCTTCATTCCGGAGTTGTCCGAGCTCAATCCAGACCTATCTTAGTCCGGTATCGACACCGGATTTTCCACGAGGGAGTACTACCCATGGCTTTTGAATTGCCCGCTTTGCCTTACGACTATGAGGCCTTGCAGCCTTACATGTCGAAAGAGACGCTGGAATATCACCACGACAAGCACCACAAGGCCTATGTCGACAACGGCAACAAGCTGGCCGCGGAAGCCGGAATGGGCGATCTGTCGGTCGAAGAGGTGGTCAAGCAGTCGTTCGGCAAGAATGCCGGCCTCTTCAACAATGCCGCCCAGCACTACAACCACATCCATTTCTGGAAATGGATGAAGAAAGGCGGCGGCGGCAACAAATTGCCCGGCGCCCTGCAGAAGGCAGTCGACAGCGATCTTGGCGGCTACGACAAGTTCAAGGCCGATTTCATCGCCGCCGGCACGACGCAGTTCGGTTCCGGCTGGGCCTGGGTTTCAGTCAAGGACGGCAAGCTGGCGATCTCCAAGACGCCGAATGGCGAAAACCCGCTCGTCCATGGCGCGTCGCCGATCCTCGGCGTCGATGTTTGGGAGCATTCCTATTACATCGACTATCGCAACGCCCGGCCGAAATATCTCGAGGCGTTCGTCGACAGCCTGATCAACTGGGATCACGTGCTTGAGCTCTACGAAAAGGCCTGATGCATGTCGCCCAAACGTGCGCAGCGGTTTTGGGACCACGATTTGTACGAGAGCAAGGACTCAAGCCGCGTCGTTTGGGTCCGTTTGGGCGCGACGCGTTTGATGACCTGATCGATCTCCAGCAAAGCCCCGGCACTCCCGGGGCTTTTCTTTTGCTGTGGCGCAGCAAATTCATCCGAGGCGAAGGGAATATTCCCTTCGTGGCATCCGTTAACGTCCTGTCCCGAAATGCCCTCATCCCCAAAATACCTTCATCATGGAGCCAATTGAATGAGAAAGCTTGTCATCGCCATCTCAATGCTCGCCCTCGCGGCGTCGGCGGCCTTTGCCGACCCGATCCTCGATCGGCAGGCTCTGATGAAGGAGCGTGGAAAGATCGTCGGCGGCATTTCCAAGGTGGTAAAGGGCGAGGAACCTTTTGATGCCGCGGCTGTGCTGACGGCCCTGCAGGCACTGCAGGCGAATGCCGAGAAGGTCGATGTCGACGCGTTGTTCCCGGCCGGCAGCGACACGGGCGACACCACGGCTGCGCCGAAGATCTGGGAAGACATGCCCGGCTTCAAGGCGGCCAACGACAAATTCATCGCCGACGTCAAGGCAGCGACCGCTGCCGCTCCCGCAGACGTCGATACGTTGAAGGCGCAATTTGACACCATCGCGTCCAACTGCGGCACCTGCCACCAGACCTATCGAGTGAAAAAGGGCTGATGGCGGGCGATGCCCTGGCTGAAAAAGCTCGTCGGCGCCCTCGTCGTTTTGGGCGGCGTCGGCGCGGTTGCCGGGTGGGTCCTGTCGGCGCCGGTGAGGCTCGACAGCGAGACCCTGGCCAAGCTCGGCCCTGGCGACGCGGCCAGGGGCAAACGCATCTTCTATGCCGGCGGTTGCACCTCGTGCCATGCAAAGCCGGGGTCGCAGGGCGATGCCCGGCTTCAGCTGGTGGGTGGCCTCGCGCTCAAGACGCCATTCGGCACCTTCGTGCCGCCCAACATTTCGCAGGACGCCAAGGACGGCATCGGCGCATGGTCGGTCGAGGACCTCGCCAATGCCATGCTGAAGGGGGTGTCGCCGTCGGGCGAGCATTTATATCCGGCGTTCCCCTATGCGTCCTACGCTCGCATGAAACCGGGCGACATTGCCGACCTCTATGCCTTCCTGAAAACGCTGCCGGCCGTCGCCGGCAAGGCGCCAGGCAATTCGCTGACGTTCCCGTTCAACATCCGCCGCGGCATCGGCCTTTGGAAACGGCTTTATCTCGGCGATCAGCCGGTCGTTTCGCTTCCCGAAGGCACGCCTGATCCGGTGATGGCTGGTCGCTACCTGGTCGAAGGGCCGGGCCATTGCGGCGAATGCCACACGCCGCGCGACTTTGCGGGCGGGACGAAGAAGAGCGAGTGGCTGGCGGGCGCCGTGGCCGCCGAAGGCAGCGGCGTCGTGCCGAACATCACATCGGGCGAGGGCGGCATCGGCAACTGGTCCGAAGCCGACATCGCCAATTACCTGGAGACCGGCTTCACGCCCGATTTCGATGCTGTCGGCGGCGCGATGGTCGACGTGCAGAAGAACATGGCCGAACTGACCGCGGGGGATCGTGCGGCGATTGCCGCCTACCTCAAGGTAGTACCACCGCATCCAAACGGCTATCCGGCGCGCAAGAAGACCGCGAACTGACGCATGCCGCCAAAACTGCTCAGCGGTTTGGGTCAACGACGTGTATAAAAACAACAGTTGAAGCGCCGCGCGCGGCTCTCGTCAGGTGCGACGCTTTCAGTTGTCGGACGCCGGGTGGCGGTCGCCCAGAAAGTCGAAGCCCGTCTCGAAGAAATGGTTGTAGTTGCAGGTCAGCTCCTCGCCGGGTGCGATGTCGCGCAGCGCAAAGCTCTCCTCGGGCGAGGAGACGTCGCAATTCGGCTCGTCGGCATGGTTCATGTAGCGCGCATCGTCGGCTTCGAAGACGATGAAGTTCGGGTCGCGCCTGTCGGGATAGGAATAGCGGTCGAGATAGCTCTTCACCGACCCGCTCTCGCGCTCATAGGTCTCGACCTTGATGAGCCGGTCGAACCTCGGATCCAGCTTCCAGATCCGCGTGCCGCGGGGAATGCGGTTCCTGGCAAAGACGCCGATGCCCTGGATGGGCGATTTGTCGAGATAGACGTCGACGAGCAGCATAATGGACCTTTACGCGATTGGGGCTGTAGTGGCCTCACAGAAGCCGTGCACTGGGTAGCGCGCAGCCATTGCAATTGCGAGCGGAAAATCCGCTTCACATGGCTGGAACAGAAGCGTCGGAAAGGGACAATGCGCAAATCAAAAAATGATGACCGTGAGCGGCCGGCGGCGCAGTGCCGACACATCGCTTCGCGTCAGCGTTGCTGCAGTGCCAGACGGACGCCCAAGGCACAGTAGATGCCGCCGACAATCTTGCCTTGCCACTTGAGCACCCTCGGATTTCGGCGCAGGAAAGTGCCAAGCCGACCGGCGCTCACGGCAAAGACGACCGTGCTGAGAAGACCCAGCATGACGAAGATGACCCCTAGTGTGGTCAACTGAAGCATCACCGACCCGTTTTCAGGCCGCACGAACTGGGGCAGGAATGCAAGGAAGAAAAGCGCGGTCTTGGGGTTGAGCACTTCGGTCAGGATAGCCTGTCGAAACGCCTTACCGGCGGAGATGGCAAGTGCGCCGGCAGCCGGGTTGGCCGGCATTTTCTCGATGATCGCCCGAATGCCGAGATAAACGAGATAGGCGGCGCCAATGTACTTTACGATGCTGAACAGCGCCGCCGAAGTGGCGATGATCGCCGATATGCCGACCATGGCCATGACCGTGTGAAACACGTCGCCGGCCGCGATCCCGGCACCGGTCGCTATGCCCACCTTCGTTCCGGAGCTCGTTGCCCGCGCGACGGTAAGGAGGGTGGCTGGGCCTGGAATGAAGACAAAGCCGAGCACAACCGCGATGTAGGTTGTCAATGTTGACAGATCGATCATTGGCGGTTCTCTCCTGTAAGCTGCGCCTTGCCCATCACCTTCAGTGCGAAGGAATAAGTATAGGCGATCTCCTCCAGTCGCGAAAATCGACCGGAAGCGCCGGCGTGGCCCGAATCCATGTTGATCTTGAACAGCACGGGATTGTCGCCGGTCTTGCGGTCGCGCAGCCGAGCCACCCATTTTGCCGGTTCCCAATAGGTGACGCGCGGATCGGTGAGACCGGCCAGCGCCAGGATCGGCGGATAGTCGAGCGCGGCGACATTGTCATAGGGCGAGTAGGCGGCGATGGTTCGGTAGTCGTCGGCGGACGCGATCGGGTTGCCCCATTCCGGCCATTCCGGCGGCGTCAGCGGCAGGCTGGCGTCGAGCATCGTGGTGAGCACGTCGACGAAGGGCACCTCGGCGACGATGCCGCCAAAACACTCCGGCGCCATGTTGGCGATGGCGCCCATAAGCATGCCGCCGGCCGAGCCTCCTTGCGCGACGATGCGGTCATGCGTCGTATAGCGCTCGGCAACGAGGTGGCGCGCACAGGCGATGAAATCCGTGAACGTATTCATCTTGTGCGCCCGCTTGCCGTCATCGTACCAGCCATAGCCCTTGTCCTTGCCGCCGCGGACATGAGCGATGGCAAAGACAAAGCCGCGGTCGACCAATGAGAACCAGTTGGTGTTGAATGCGGCCGGCACCGTGATGCCATAGGAGCCGTAGCCGTAAAGCAGGCAAGGTGCGGATCCATCCAGCGGCGTGTCGCGGTGGTGGAGAAGCGAGATCGGCACCAGTTCGCCATCGGCGGCGGGCGCCATCAGCCGCCTGGTGACGTAGTGATCCTGGTCATGGCCGGAGGGCACTTCCTGGGTCTTGAGCAGCACCCGCTCGCGCGTGCGCATATTGTAATCGAACACCTGGGCCGGCGTCGTCATCGAGGAATAGGAAAAGCGCATGATCTCGGTGTCGTACTCATAAGAGCCTGACAGGCCGAGCGAGAAGGCCTCCTCGTCGAGGGACAAAAGATGCTCCTCGCCGCTGCTGCGGTCGCGCACGACGATGCGCGGCAGGCCTTCCCAGCGTTCGAGCCGGACCATGTGGTCCTTGAAGCCGATCACCGACAGGATCAGCCGGCCAGGTTCATGAGGCACCAGTTCCTGCCAGTTGGCGCGTGCCGGATCGCTCGCCGGCGCGGTCATGATCTTGAAATCCTTGGCGCCATCGGCATTGGTCAGGATGAAGAAGATGTCGCCGCCTTCTTCCAGATCATATTGAAGGCCGGTCTCGCGCGGCGAGACCAGCTTCGGTTCGGCAAACGGGTCGCTGGCGGGCATCAGGCGGTATTCCGAGGTCTCGTGATCGTTGATGCCGATCATGATCCATTCGTTGTTGCGCGTGCCGTCGACATTCATGAAGAAGCCGGGATCGCTTTCCTCGTAGATCAGCCGGTCGCTTTCAGGGCTTTGCCCAAGCGCATGGAACAGCACCTTGGACGGGCGGTGGTTGGGATCGAGACGCGTGTAGAAGAAGCCGTCATCGCCGGCGTTCCAGACGCCTGAACCGCCCGTGTCGGGAATCCGGTCGGCGAGCTCCCTGCCATCGTCAAGGTCGCGCACGCGAAGCGTGTAGAATTCGGAGCCCTTGTCGTCGAATGCCCACAAGAGCTTGCGGTGGTCGGCCGAATGGTCGACGCCGCCAAGACGGAAATAGGCCTTGCCCGTCGCTTCCGCATCGCCATCAAGCAGGATCTGCTCGGCGCCGCCGTCGCGCGGCATGCGGAAATAACGCGGCTGCTCGCCGCCAAGCTTGAAGGACGAGCCATAGGCATAAGGTCCGTCCTTCATCGGCACGGAGGAATCGTCTTCCTTGATGCGGCCCTTCATTTCCTTGAAAAGCTGCTTCTGCAACTCGGCCGTGTCGGCCATCAGCTTCGACTGATAGGCGTTCTCGGCCTCGAGCTCGGCGCGGATCCCCGCATCGAGCAATAACGGATCCCGGAACATCTCCTGCCAGTTGTCGGCCCGCAGCCAGGCATAGTCGTCGGTTCGCGTGATGCCGTGATGCGTGTCGGAAACAGGCCGTTTCTCGGGCGCTGGCGGGCTGACGTGCGGAAATGCGGAAGTGCTGGTCATTGCGTCTCGCTTTGCCGATTTCTTGAATGGGGAAGCATCTTGAATGGGGAACTATCTTGAATAGCGAATGAACACGCCCATCAGGTCGGGTTCAAGAGCCGCAGCTTAAGGGTCGTGTCGGCTCCAGATGATGGGCCGGGAGGAGAGATGATGAATATATATCCTCGGATTGCAGCAGCTTTCGCCGTTGCTTCGCTAACTCTGGCTTCTACCGGCCAGTCTCATGCGACCGTATTCGCGGCTTGGCAAGTGGCCAATGTGCCGTTCGGTGACACGCTCAATGTGCGCAAATACCCTTCGGGCACATCCCAGAAACAGGCGGCGTATCCGAACGGAACTGTTCTGCAGATGACCGGACGATGCACCGGCGGGATAAGCCTGCTCGACATCGCCAATCAACCGGCGTGGAAGCAGGAACAGACGGTTCGCTATCGCTGGTGCGAAGTCTGGCATGACCCGGCCCAGAACGGCAACTTCGTCACGGGCTGGGCCTATGGCAAATACATCACGCCGCATTGACTGACCTGGCAGCGACTGATCCAAGCCAGTTCACATGACCGGCATGTCGCCTGGTTGCTTGCGCAGGACATGCGGCAACCTGTGGTTTTGTGGACAGGTATGAGCAACCAAGCTTGCCCGTGCGATTGCCAAGCAAAATCAAGCATTGAAACCTGCTTTGTGAGTTATCGCGAATGTAACGACGAACTGACGTTGCGTCAGCGGTTGCTGGTTGGCGGGCGAAATATCGAAAAATTACAAAATGCACGAAAGGTTGAAGCTAATCCGGGAACAATTGATCAACATTGTTCAATATAGCGCAAAGACCGAATTGACTTACTTGATCAGCAGGGTCATTGATGTGCACGCGACACGAATCGCAGAAGCTCTACCTGCATAAAATTCGCGCGATGCCCTGCCTGAAAAAAAGGGCGCACACTGACGTAACTCTTGTTGGGGCCTGATGACCATGGATATTGTCGAAACACCTTCCAGAAACAGCGATGCGCTGATCGAATTGACCGCCGATGTGGTGGCCGCCTATGTCAGCAACAATCCCGTGCCGGTCGGCGAATTGCCGAACCTGATATCCGATGTCCATGCCGCGCTCGGGCGCGTGGGTGGAACTGCCGAACAGCCGCCTGCCGACAAGCAAAAGCCGGCAGTCAACCCGAAGCGCTCGGTTCATGACGACTACATCGTTTGCCTTGAAGACGGTAAGAAGTTCAAGTCGCTGAAGCGTCATCTGATGACCCACTACGACCTGACGCCGGATCAGTACCGCGAAAAGTGGAACCTCGACCCGAGCTATCCGATGGTTGCACCCAACTATGCCGCTGCGCGGTCCCAGCTTGCCAAGAAGATGGGTCTCGGCCGCAAGCGCAAGGCGCGGTAATCGCTGCTCGCCACATCGGATCGACATCAACGGCGCCTTCGGGCGCCGTTTGATTTTGTGTGAAAGGGTTTTCCATCCGGAATTGCGTCAAGATGACGAAGTAGAGCGCTTCTACGCTCCGTGGAACGATGAACCGCTCCGGCTGTCAGGCGGTCTGCCTCAGCGCCGCCTCGGCATCGCGCTTGATGCGCTTGACCATGGAGCGAAGGCCGTTGGCGCGCTGCGGCGACAGATGTTCGTCGAGGCCGAGCTCTTTCAACGTTGCTTCCGCGTCGGTCCTCTGGATCTCGCTGGCGGTCCTGCCGGAAAACAGCGCCAGCATGATTGCGACCAGCCCGCGCACGATATGGGCGTCCGAATCGCCGGTGAAGGTTATGACCGGATCGGCCCCCGGTCCGCGTTCGGTGGTCAGCCAGACCTGGCTGACGCAGCCCGGCACCTTGTTGGCAGCGTTGCGCTCATCGTCCGGAAATGGCGGCAGCGCCTCGCCGAGGTCGATGACATAACGATAGCGGTCTTCCCATTCCTCGAGGAACGAGAAGTCGTCGCGGATCGTCTGGATCATCGTCGTCATAGTTCGGATATAGTCACGCGGCGGCGCCACGTCACGGAAAAAACAAGGACACCGCGGGCGTCGAGAGGGCAGACGGCCCGCGGTGCGCCGTCGAGACGGCTTAATTCTGGACCGGCAGGTTGACTGGCAAATTGACCGTTTGGGGCAAGACGATTTCCTCCGGCACGCTGCCGGTCATCGTCGACGTGTCAGGGCCCGCGGTGGACTTGTCGTCCAGCATCGCGGCCGCGATCTTGGCGGTCTCCTTGGCGCGGGCGGTGATGGTGTGCATGGCCGACTTGCCGGTTTCGCAGACGTCGGGTTTGCGTTCGCAAATGCCGGCGATGTCGCCAACCGCTTCACGCGCCGCAAACAGGGCCTGGATCGGCCCGACGCTCTCGCGGCCCGATTCGTCGGGACCGACAGTCAGTGGCAGCGCCAGCAGCACCAGCGAGAACCAGAAAGCCATTCTTATGAGGAAGACCATTCCCTTGCCTCTCGTCGTGACCGGATCATGCATCCATATGGCATGACCTCTTTTGTAGGCAGGATGGTGGCACACAGGCGCAAAGGACGGCTTGCAGGTTCGCCGAGAATTTTCCGCAAATTTTAGGCAAATCCGAAACGAACCGTTGTGCAAACAGTTTGTTTCAAATCCGAACGATTTTTCTTAACGCCGGATAACCATCTATCTATTTGTCTTGAATGCGTTTTTCGTGAAACCCGGGAGTCCAGGCGTCGCGTGGATACACCCCATGCGCGCCGGCGCCGGATAACCCTCCGTTTACTATGGCTGCATTTGCCCGGGCTTTCGGCTGCCGGCATCCCGATATTTGCCGCAGGCCGGGCCTTGGTCGGCGCTGCCTTATCCATTCCTTAAACGCTGGATGCGAGTTTCTGAGTCAACCAAAACAATCTGCAAAAGCAGAGCTGTCCACGACAAGTACGGGTGCGTTGAGTTGAGTTCGATCAAGGCCAGATACGTTGAATTGCCTGGCGCGATAGCGGCTGGTTGCGAACGTATGGTTCACCCGTCCATCCTTGGGCAGAACGACCGCGAGCGCCAGCGCCGCTTCATCGGCGTCATGCTCGCGGCTCCTTTCTTTGCCGCCGGCGCCGCGGTCACGCTGGTCACGTCGGGAATGGGCGCCGCCGTCACCGTGGCCGCCATCTTCGCGGCCTTTGGTCTGTGCTGGTTCGTCGCCCTGCTGGTGGCGGCGACCGGCAAGATGGCCATCGCTGCTCAGGTCGCTCTGGCGATGGCCGGCATTGCGCTAGGCGGTCTCATCGCCGCCGCCGGCGGGCTGAGCTCTCCCGTCGCCATGCTCGTTGTGGCGCTGCCGTTCGAAGTCTGGTGGATCGGCGCCTCGCGGCGTGCGGCATTGTGGGGAGCCGTGTCGGCCGCTGTGGCCATCCTGGCGCAGCCTCTGGCAGGAATTCTGTTGCCGTTCGCCGGAGCACAGATTGCCGCGTGGCACTGGCTGGTGCCGTTGGCCTGGGCCCTCACATTGATCCCGCGCGCGTCGGCGTTTCAAAACACGACCGGTGCGGCCGACGTCACCGACACGGCAGACCGTCTTGAAGACATCATCGATGCGGTGGTCTTGCGCGTCGCCCGCCATGGCGAGGTTCTGGACGCTTCGGCAAAGGCGCGCACGCTTTTGAAGCTGCCGCCCGAGCTGCTGTCCGGAAACGGCTTCTTCGATCGTGTCCATCTGTCGGATCGCGTCTGCTATCTCAGTGCCTTGGCCGACATGCGCGACGGCGCGCAGTCGCGCCGGCTCGAATTGCGCATCAGGCTGCCTCAGAACGGCAATGGCCAGGCGGCCGACAATTATCGCCCGTTCTCACTCGATCTAGTGCGAGGTGAAGAACACGGCGACGTCTTCACGCTTGTCCTGCGCGAGAACGACGACATTGCCCGGCTGCGCGAGAATCTCGCTGCGGCCAATGAAGCGGCGGCCTCGGCCGAAGTCGCCAAGGGACGCTTCCTGGCGGTGGTCAGCCACGAACTGCGCACGCCGTTGAATGCCATCATCGGTTTCTCCGACATGCTGCTGCACGAGATGTTCGGCGCCTTCAAGGATCCGCGCCAGAAGGAGTATGTCGGCCTGGTGAGGGATTCGGGCCAGCATCTGCTGGCCGTCGTGACCTCGATACTCGACGTGTCCAGGATCGAGTCGGGCGTCTATGCGACCGAGCCGGAGCCGTTCCGGTTCGCGGAAGCGGTCGACATGTGTCAGTCCATGCTGCGGCTGCAGGCGCAGGCGAAGAACATCGATCTGCAGACGCAGGTCGCGCCGGACGCCGGCGATATCAATGCCGACCGGCGTGCCGTGCAGCAGATGCTCATCAACCTTGTCTCCAATGCGATCAAGTTCACCCCCGATGGCGGCGATGTGGTCGTCGGCGCCAAGCGGATTGGTTCGCGTCTGCATTTCTGGGTCAGGGACACCGGCATCGGCATCGCCGAGGAGGATTTTGCCAATCTCGGCAAGCCCTTCATGCAGATCCAGAACGACTATACCCGCCGGTTCGAGGGGACTGGCCTCGGCCTTTCGCTGGTCAAGGGCCTGGTGGCCCTGCACGAAGGCACGATGTCCATCGAAAGCATGCCGGGCGAGGGCACCACGGTGACCATCAGCCTGCCGGTGAACGGACCGAAGGGACACCAGGCGGAGAAGGCCGGAGTGCTGACGATGCCGGCGGCCATGGCGAAAGGGGACAGAAATGGCTCGCTCCGCAAAACGGCCTAAGGCGGTCAAGCGCCGCAGCAACGCCTTTCAGGACGGCGCCGTCGCCGTCGGCGGCGCGATCTCGCGCAATCCCGTCCTGGTCGGCGGGTCGACGGCATTCCTGGTGACGCTGTTCTACGTTTCCGCCAATGCCTTGTGGTACCAGCCTTTCCCGCATGCGGGCGCGTTCTTCGCGACCCGCAGCATGGAGGGCTTCCGGCATACGGCGTCCGACGAACCGGAGACGACGTTCAACATCGTGCGGCCATCCGGCACGCCGGCACCGATCAAGGGCGATCCGGTGGTCGAGCAGGTGCAGGGCATATTGAAGGATCTCGATTTCTATTCCGGAACGGTCGATGGCATTTCCGGGCCCAACACGCGCAAGGCCATCCAGGCCTATCAGCAGAAGGTCGGGCTCAACGCGTCCGGCGAGATCGACGCGCTTCTGCTGGACCAATTGGGCGCGACGCCGAAAACAGCGGCCGTCATACCGAGACCGCAGCCGCGTCCGGATACGCCGGCCGCCGTTCCGGTATCGTTGCAGACAAATTCTGGGCAGACCAATTCCGGGCAGGCGAATGCCGACCAGGCGAATGCGCCGACGCAGGCACCCGATGCCCGCATCGTCAAGATCCAGGCCGGGCTCAAGGCATTCGGCAATGACGACATGCAGCTCGACGGCGTCGTCGGCACGCGCACCAAGGCGGCGATCAAGGAATTCCAGTCACTGTTCGGGCTGCCCCAGACCGGCGAGCCCGATGAGCTCGTGTACGTCAAGATGCGCGAGATCGGCCTGACCAACTAGGGCTGAAACGACGGCTCGCAGAGCGGCGGAAATATCGATAGATAGCCCGTACGCTTTCTGGAGCTTCTCATGCGCGTCACATCGGATCTGTGGGTCTCGGCCCTGTTGCGCCGGGTTTTCGGCGCCGGCGGATTTGCCGCCGTGGTCAAGCGCGGCGCAACCGAAGCCGGCGCTGTGTTCGTGCTGGCGCGTGGCAGGTCTGGAGACATTGCCCTGTTCGGGCCGGCATCGCAGACAAGCTACGATTCGGCGAAGCCCGACGATCGCTTCTTCAGCCTTCTCGGCGCCGGCGATGATGCCACCGTGCTCGAAGCACGACTGGAACGGGAAAAGAAATTCGATCCCGACATCTGGGTGGTCGAGATCGAGGCCGGTGCCGTCTCCGTCGAGGAGCTTATTTCCGTGAAGTCGCCCTGAGGCCGGACGAAGCCGCCGCATCGTCGCTGTTCGATCCCGTCCGGTTATCGCTGTTTGCCGGTGCCGCATCGCGAACCGCTCTTGAAAGGGTCTCCGCCTTCCAGAGCCGCACCTTGTCCTGAGCCGCATCGCGATGCAGCAGGCGGTAGCGGTCGAGGAAGGCGCGGATGGCCTGCGGATGCGGGAATTGGCTGGGATAGACCGCAACCGTGATCAGGAATGCCCGGTCCTCGCTGAGGTCAAGAGAGCGCAGTGCTGCAAGCAGCGAGGCATAATTCTGGTTGCCGGTGAGCGATCGCGCGATCGAGAAATCGATATCCAGTGCGTCGGCGAGCGCGGTCTGGAAGAACGCCGCGTTTCCCGTCAGCGCCGTCTCGCGCAGTTTGACATAGGCATCCGCGCCCGTGAACGGATCGGCGGTCGTCGCCCCGGCTTCGTCGCCGGTGCGCATCATGGTGCGCAGCCTGCGCCGTGCGTTTTCAGCGGCAATGCCGGCCGCCCGTTCTCTGGCGGGCTCTTCCGAGACGGCATCCGTGCTCATCGGTGCAATCTTGTCCGCCGTGGCCGTCACGGCCCTGTCCGCGGCGATGCCGTTCGCGTCCGGCTCCCGCACGCGTACCAGGGTTGGTCTTTCAAGCGCCCTGATCAGGTCGGCGATGGTCGGGTTCAAGTCCTTGCGCCGCGCAATGGCGCGTGCATGCGGCAGGCCGTGCTGCCCGATCAGCGCGATGAGGTCGATGTCACTGACCGCGCGGGAGCGGATGAGCAGCGGCGCGGCAATGTCGACCGGCTCCTCGCAAAGACGGCGCACCAATGCGGCGGGGGCATATTCGCATTCGGAAAGGGCGGCTGCCACGTAACGGCGTGATTCGACGGACACATTGTCGAACAGCGGCAGCGTCAGGTCCTCGAGCTGGCCGATCTCGCGGCGTGACGGGCGGGTGAGCGAGCAGAACGCCGACACTGCGGCGCGGAACAGCCTTTCAGCTTTGCCCGAGTCGGTCCGTATCGCGATTTGCCTGAAGTCGGAAGATGACACGAAGGATACGCCCGCACTCGACACAAACTCGACCACGCTCGACCGGGACTGTGTCGGTTTCGCGTTTGCCGCGGGTCAGAACGCCCTGACCTCGAGACAAAGATCAAGTTAGCGACGATCCGTTAGCGCTCCGTTAACCCTCTGCCGTCCTTAATGATATTTGGAGGCGTTGCGTTGTGCTCCGGGGAAACCGAGAGGAATGCGCGAATCATGGGCATGGTACTGTCTTTCGTGCCGCGTACGGCACCAAGCAATCGGACAAAGCAACCCGCCAAAATTCCGGCGGCGGTGATCATCTTCCCCGGCATCCGCTACGAGCGGTCGCATGCCGGCGAAGTGCGGCCGGTCGATCCCGACAAGCCGGGATCGCCAGGGACGAAGCCGGTTCCTCACCACTAGAAGTCTTGCAGCTCGCAGGAACTCTTTTCGAGGAAGCTTGATACGATCGGCTTCCAGCTGTCATCGGGCACGAAGGTGCGGATGACGAAGATGCCTTCCTCGATCGGTGCCTCGACAAAGATTGCGCCCTGAAGGTCCTCGGGAAGGTCCTTGCGCACGTCGATCATCTGCGCCGGCGTCAGCACGACGGCATCCAGCACGCGGTCGTTGGCGGTGTGGTCGTTGAAGGAATAGATGTTGTGGCCGCTGCGGTCATAGACCGACACCGACCAGAACGGCACATGTCCCGGCGCCTTGATGCGAACCACTCCTTCGCCCAGATCGAACCGGCACGCCGTCGCGTAAAACAACGGGTCGACGGATTTCACCACTGGCGCGCCACCGGCCTCCGCATCGAGACGGGTCATCCTGTAAAGGTCCGAGGCCATGGACAGCCGCGACCAGGCGTCTCGTTCGGAAAATTCAGGCACCAGGAGCAGCACGACGATGTGCACGATGCCGGCGCCGACCAGGCCGAGCAGGACAGCATGCAGAAGCTTGCGCATCGCCGCATAAGAGCTACGCATTGCAGCCGACCTTCAGGATCCGCGGCAGCGAAACGTCCGACAGGCCGGTGCTGCTGGCGATCGGCGTGTCGTAGAATGTCAGCACGAAATACATTCTGCCGAAGCCGCCGGTCAGCAGCCAGTTGCCCGGCATCGGGTGATCGCTGGCGGAAATGATGACCGAATTGTCGGGTTGTCGTACCACCCCATAGGATTGCAGCGCCGCCAGGCGTGATTTGCCGGTTTCGACCACGCCGAGCGACTGATCGGCGGCATAGAGCGTCCAGAACCGTGCCGTCGGAAATCCACCCTCGATCGTGTAGGTGCATTCGCGCTTGAGTTCGCCGCCACCAGCGTCGCGCTCGGCGACGAAGGACAGCCCTTCGGCACGGCCGAGCGCAAGCACGCCCTCGCGTGCCACGCGGGCCTTCGAATAGGGGTCGGCGGCTGGCGTGCCAATATCGGGAAAGGCCGTCCATTGGCCGATCCGGATGGCGCCGACACCATCCTGGGCTTTCAGCGCATACCAGACGCTGCCGCCACCGCCGCCGATGGCTATGACAAGCGAAAGCAGCGTCAGGAGTGCATTCTTGAGCATGAAGGGCCGGGGACACGAAGAGTTGCCGCTCGGGGATATCGCGGTGCGGGGTCCCGTGGCAAGCGGGCCGATGGATTTGCCCGCCCAAGCCAGTCGCAAACACCCACTCAGTCGAAAAGAATCACAGTGCCGACAGCTTTTCCGGCGGTTGAGGCGCGGCGAGGGCCGGCGCTGACTGGAACTGCTTAGTCATGTCCCTCAACGTCTGCGTGGTCCGGCTGGACAACACCGGCGGCCGTTCGGCCGCGGCATCGGCTGCCGCCTGGTCGTCGCTCTTCTTCTGCGCTTCCCCGGCCTTGGCTGCGATCTCTTCATCGACAAAAGGCTTGTCGATGCCGGGGATCGGCTTGAGGTCGATGTTTTGATGGGCATAGACCATGAGACGCTGCCAAACCATTGCCGGCAGCGAGCCGCCTGTCATGTTCTTGGTTGGCGTGAAATCGTCGTTACCCAGCCACACGGCCGCCGTGTAGTTGCCGGTGAAGCCGACAAACCAGGCGTCACGGTAGGATTGCGTCGTGCCGGTCTTGCCGGCAACGACTATGTTGGGAATTTGCGCGCGGCGCGCCGTGCCCATCACCGGCACCGCCGCCAGCATGGTGTTCATGGATTTGAGCGCCTGCTCGGACAACACCCGGTGCGGCGGCGGCGCATCCTTGGCGAAGTCGTAGACCACCTCGCCGGTGCGGGTGACGAGCTGCGTGATGCCGTGCCGGGAGCCGACGAAGCCGTTCTGGGCGAACACGCTGTAGCCCGTCGCCTGATCCATCACCGTCATGCCCGAGGTGCCGAGCACCATCGTCTTGTGCGATTCGAGCGGCGATTCCACCCCCATCGCCTCGGCCATTGCCTTGATCGGCGGGATGCCGAGATAGTCCTTGGCCAGTCGCACCGGCACGGTGTTGATCGACTTGGCCATCGCCATGATCAGTGTGATCCGGCCGGCCGATTCGCCGCTGTAATTGTGCGGTGACCAGGTGCCCCAGCTGATCGGGCCGCCGGAAATGATGGAGTCGGGCGTGAAGCCGTGCTCCATCGCCGTTGCATAGACATAGGGCTTGAACGACGAGCCGGTCTGGCGCAGCGCCTTGGTGGCACGGTTGAACTGGCTGGCGCCATAGTCGCGGCCACCGACGATGGCTCTGACGGCGCCGTTGGTCTCGATGACGACGACAGCGCCCTCGGTGACGTTATACTCCTTGCCGAACTGGCGCAGGTGGAACTCCACCGATTCTTCCGCCGCCTTCTGGATGTTGGCGTCGAAGGTGGTGTGGGCCACCAGCGAGTGCTGGCCTGGCTTGGCGATCTTCTTGACCTCGTCGAACGCCCAGTCGAGGTAATAATCCGGGCTTTTCTGTTCGCCGCGATCGACGACATCGGCAGGGTGCAGCCTTGCCTGCAGCACCTGACCCTCGGTCATGAAACCGGAATCGACAAGGTTGGACAACACCACATTCGCGCGCGCGCGCGCCGCCGGCAGATTGATGTGCGGCGCATATTTCGTCGGCGCCTTGAACAGGCCGGCCAGCATCGCCGCTTCGGCGAGGTTCAGGTCCTTGACGCTCTTGCCGAAATAGAAGTCGGCGGCCGCCTCGATGCCGAACGTGCCGCCGCCCATATAGGCGCGGTCGAGATAGAGCTGCAGGATTTCCTTCTTCGACAGATTGGCCTCGAGCCACAGCGACAGGAAGGCTTCCTTGATCTTGCGCTCCAGGGTGCGCTCGTTGGTGAGGAACAGGTTCTTGGCCAGCTGCTGGGTGATGCTGGAACCGCCCTGGACGACGGAGTTCGCCCGCACATTCTCGAAGATGGCGCGTGAAAGGCCAAGCACGTCGATGCCGTAATGATCGAAGAAGCGGCGATCCTCGGTGGCGAGCACCGCCTTGATGACGTGATCGGGCATCTCGTCGACCGGCACCGAATCGCGCTGGATGATGCCGCGCTGCCCGATCTCGTTGCCGTAACGGTCAAGGAAGGTGACGGCGAAGTCACCCTGCGCGCGCCAGTCGCCAGCCGTATCCTGGAATGCCGGAACGGCCAGCGCCAGCATCACCACAATGCCACCGGCGCCCAGCGTAAAACCTTCGCTCAACAGTTCGATGATGCCGCGGCGCCAGCCGTTGACGCGGAAGCGCCGCGAGAAGATCGTCGCGGCTTCCCAGAACTGGCGCGCCTTGAAACCGATCTCGTAGAGCGAGGAATCGAGCCATGCATCGAGCGCCAACAGCCGGGCTGCGATCGGACCTCTTCTCTTGTGCGGTTCAGGACTGGCCATTCGGAAATCCGGCTCGGCTGTGGCGTGACCTGAAAACCGCAAACCGGCAATTTCAGGGCGGCGCCTGTCCCGACTATTCATCCATTTTGTGGACGCTCACAAGGGCGGCGAGGACACAGCTGCAAGGTTTGTTGGCGCAAGGGCAGGGGGCAGCGTGAAAGGCAACTCTGTCGCGCGCCCAGAGAAAGGTAAATTGTTGAAGGCAAGCAGACATAACGTTCCTTCAATCAAGGCAAATTATATGTTTGGTGAGCTAAAAATTGCAGCGAAAGAAAGTAGCATGAAACGCCTGTTTTTTATCTGCTCCATATCCTCCTTGCTGTTCCTGTCCGTAAGCCGAGCATTCGCGTTCAATTTCGGGTTTATGAGAGTGCCGGACTGGATGGATTCTTATATTGGTGTGCTCTTTGTCATCACCTGCATTTTCTGGCTTGGCCTGGCGGCGACGAAACCGAGGGGCGTTCCGTTCAAGCAGCTTGCAAACGTCAAGATCTCGCCGCTTGCGAAGTTCTTTCGCATCGGCCTGCTCATCGCCTTCACCATCCTGATGGTCATCTTTTTTGCCGGGATGGGGCTCAGACGATACGCTGAGATGACAGGCGCAGCGTAAAGCCGCGCGCCGATTTTGTCAGTCAACGCGGGATAGTTGGCGCCCAGCCAACCGCTGCCGCCTCAGGCCGGCTCGTGCTTGAGCGCCTGCGCCATGCAGTGGATGCCGCCGCCGGTCTTTGAGATCTCGCTCACGTCGACGATCGCCAGTTCGAAACGGTGTGCCTCGAACTGGCAGGTCAGCGTCTGGCTCGACGTCAAAGCGATCAGCGATAGAACGCTTCAAGCGGCCCGCAGGTTCTCTTTCGGGCGCAAATTCTGGTTCATGCGGAACAGGTTCAGTGGGTCGTATCGCTGCTTGATTTCCAGAAGCCGCCGATGGTTGCCACCGTAGGCCGCTTCGACCCGGTCAACCTCGTCCTCCGGCATGAAGTTCACATAGACGGTGCCGGCCGCATAAGGCTTGGCCGCCTCGTAGATCGCACGAGCCCAGTCGGTGCAGGCCTTGTCCATCGCCGGTTCGCGCCAGCGGGCGTGAACGTTCATGACGAAATGCGAACTGCGCTGTGGAAACGCCGTAGCATCCGCCTTGACGCGGCCTGCCGCGCCGCCGACATGGCCGACAAATATCTCGCATTCGGGTCCCGGCAGCTTGGCTATTGCCCCCGTGACGACCGCAGCCGCCTCCTCGGAAAACTCGGTGAAGTCATGGCTCTTCCAGTAGTTGCGGGCGCCGGGCGCAAGTAGCGGGTCGAATGCTTGCTGCCAGCCGGTGAACGGGCTGGGGCCGACGACATCGGCAATCGGCGTGCCGATGGCTCGAAGCTTATGCGTCGCCTTTTCGCCTGCGGCGATGTCGCCGCAATAGCACATGGCCAGAACCAGCACCTCCTTGCCATGCCATTCGGCCGGCAGGAAGGGCAGCGGCGGCGCCTGCCGCATGACCACCCAGCAGGTCAACTCGTCAGGAGCGGTTTCGAGCGCCTTGCGATACTCCTGCAGCACCTTTTCGGCATCGGCGAAGGGATGGACGACAAGCCCCGAAAGCACCTGCGGTCCAAGCTCATGGAGCTGGAACTCGAATGCCGTGACGACGCCGAAATTGCCGCCGCCGCCGCGCAGCGCCCAGAACAAGTCCGGATTTTCGGTCTGGCTGGCCCGGAGCAGTTTGCCGTCGGCGGTGACCACATCTGCCGAGGCAAGATTGTCGATGGTCAGGCCGAATTTGCGGGTTATCCAGCCGAAGCCGCCGCCCAGTGTCAGGCCGGATATGCCGGTGGTCGAGTTGATGCCGGTCGGCACCACCAGGCCAAAGGCCTGCGTTTCCTTGTCGACATCGGCAAGCGTCGCGCCAGGCCCGACCCATGCCCGCCGCGCAGCGACATCGACCCGCACCGACTTCATCAACGAGAGATCAATCACCAGGCCACCATCGCAGACCGCACTTCCGGCAATGTTGTGGCCGCCGCCGCGCACGGAGACGAGAAGTCTGTTCTCCCTGGCGAAATTCACGGCACTGATGACGTCGGAAGCGCCCACGCAGCACACGATCAGCCCAGGCCGTCGGTCGACCGTGGCATTCCAGACAGTCCGTGCTTCGTCGTAAGCGGCATCGCCTTCGCTCAGCACCGTGCCGCGCAATTGTGCCGAAAATGCTTCCAAGGCAGCGGCGTCGATTGTCGTTTTGCCGCGTTCAAGCGTGGTGAGGCTCATGGTGTTCATGGTTTCCTCCCGATTTGCAGATGAGCCGTCCCCCTCCCCAAAAAACATTTTTACTGTGCGCTTATATTAGATATCGTGCAAGTTTCGCATTGGCGTTGCGGCGCCCAAGTGGGCGTCCGCAGCCGATGTAGTGATTGCATTGGCTTGGGCACCTGCTTCTGCCAGCCGGCGATCTCAGCCGGTTTTCACGCCCAACCTTGCATCCTCGGCCGGCAGGATGCCGATCATGCTGATGCGAATGTGAACGAAGTAGCGCAGCGCTATTCCACTCCTCAGGCCGGTTCGCGCTTCAGCGCTTGCGCCATGCAGTGGATGCCGCCGCCGGTCTTCGAGATCTCGCTCATGTCGACCGCCGCGACCTCGAAACCGCGTGCCTTGAGCTGGCCGATCAGCGCCTGGCTGGAGGTCGGCGCGATCACCCGGTCCTTGCCCAGCGACATGAAGTTGCAGCCGAGCGCCATCGTATCCTGGAACGGCACGTCGATAATCTCGTGGCCCTTGCCCTTCAGCCAGTCGACGATGCCGGGTTCGGTGCAGGCGAGGCAGACGGCCGTCAGTTTCTCGGCGATCGGCACCACCATCAGGTCGATATGGACATAGTACTCGTCGATGAAAGCGATGCGGGTTTCCCAGCCTTCCTTGTCGAACCAGGCCTGCACCTGCCGCGCGCCTTCTTCCTGCGTGCGGGCGCCGCCGCAGCCGATCAATACGACGCCCTCTTCGATGACGTTGAAGTCGCCACCCTCGAACGTGCCCGCTGTGACCATGTCGTAGATTGGGATGCCGAGTTTTTCGTAGGTGCGGATCGCCGCGTAGTTCTCGCCGCGCCGCCACCAGTTGGCCATTGCGGTGATGAAGGCGCCGTAAGGCGTCATAACACTGGAATCGCGGGAATAGACCTGCATCGGCAGTTCCGGCGTCGGCTCGTGCCAGTGGATGTTGACGCCGAAATGCTCATAGGCGGCGACAAGGTCCTTGTGCTGCGCCTGCGCGATCTGGACGTTGCAAGGCGCCTCGCGCAGATGCTTGCGCGACAGCGAGCTGGTCGACAAGTGGCGCAGGAAATTGGGCGAGCCGAGCAGCACGTCGGTCAAGACATCGGTCTCGTTGGCAAAGCCCCAGGCAGTCAGCGGCTTGGTGCCGCCGGCCGGGTTGCGGCGCTGCAGTGAAAACGGCTCGGCGACGATGCGGTCATGAACGGTCATGGGGTTTCTCCTCGTGCTTTGATCATGCGTTTGACTTGGGCTGGTTGCCCGGTATCCACCAGTCTCGTCCGCGCGGGGTGGTGACATACTCCGGCCACCGAAATCCAATCGGCGGTTCGTAGTCGCAGAGCGGCGCGATCCAGTTCGAGCCGCCGATTCCTCCGCCTGTGCGCGCGATGAATTCATTCATCGCCGAATCGCGGGCGGCCTGGTCTTCCAGCAGCCGAAGGGCGGCGAGCGCAATGGTCTTCGATGCGCAGACGACCATCGGGTCGATGGTGGCGGGAATGCCGCCCAGAGCGTTCATCACCCATGACGGATAGGGGTAGCCGGTTTCCGAGCGCAGCGCCGGGCGGGCGACATAGAAGCGCGCCGTCGGCGCATGCCAGCTCATGTCGGTGTAATCGTCGGAGGTCGAATTCACCTGCGAGGGCGGCAGATCGCGGCGCAGGATCGCTTCCGCCGCCTGCGGCTCGATCAGGCGCTCAAGGTCTTCGATGAACGGCTCGTCGCTCGCCATGCGCCCGGCATTGACCTGCATGTCGCGCGCGATTGCCTTGGCGTCCTCGTCCCAGCGCGGCGGCCCGACGGTCGACAGCGATTCATAGGCGATTTCGGCCATGGCGTGATTGGCCAGCCCGGGCCGCGACTTCGACACCCAATGCCGCTCGTGGCGGCAGCCGCTCACGGCGGCAGCAGCCTCGGCATTCCGGTCGAGCACGGCGGTGACCTGTTCGGCCATCGCCAGCGTCGGCACGCGGATCATGTACTGGATTTCGGCCAGCTCGGCCGGCAGGTTGTCGGCGGTCGCCTGGCCGGCGGTGAGGATCGCCTCGCTGATCGACCAGCCGCCCTGGTGCGGCAGCATGGAATCGCGCAGCGCCTTGGACGCCATGTACATCATCATGAGCGCGTCGTTGGCGCCGGGCGCGCGCACCGCCGAATGCGCCTGCGGAATGGGTGCCGCGCCGCCCGCCGCCCGCGCCCAGCGCTCCGGTTGGTCGCAGATGAAGCGATAGATCATCGCGTAAGCCGCGCCGCAATGCGTGTCCCAGCGCGCCGTGTTGCAGAGCGGCAGCATGTAGAACGGATGGAAGGAGATCATGCCGGCAAGGCCGTCATAATAGCCCTTGGCGGCATGGATCGGCTTTGACCCGCGCACCTTTTCCGCCGGCTCGCCGGTGAAGCGCAGCGTGCCTGGAATGCCGTGGCGCTGCATCGCCGCCTTGGTCGCCAGCAGCCCGCCAAGGCCCGAAATGCCCAGCCCGGAATGCGGGTCGGTATGACCCCCGGCATGTTCGGAGAGGCCTGGGCGCGGACGCTTGACGGTGGCGGCATCCTGGCAATTGCCCGGCACCGCGTCGTATTCGGCGTACATGCCGATGGTCGGGCCGGGACCGTTGGTCCAATGGGCACAGAAGGCGGTGGGCATGCCGCCGGAACCCTCTTCGACGGAAAAGCCTTCGCGCCTCAGCCGCTCCACGTACCAGGCGGCAGATTGATACTCGCGCCATGCGGTCTCGCCGAAGTCGAAAATGGTCCGCGTCCACGCCGACAGCAACGGCTGGATGTCGTCGAGACAGGCAAGGGCGGTCGTTTGCGCCGAGGTGGCCACGGGTTCCTCCATGAGCCGAGAAGAAAGCAGTGAAGCGGTTCGCTAGAAAGTGATATGTTTTCCCGGCTCATGCAAATTCGGTTCACCTGAGGCCTCTTGCGCATACCATCCACCCAAGCGCTGCGTGCGCTCGACAGCTTCGCTCGTCATGGCAGCGTCTGGCGCGCCGCCGACGAGTTGCATCTGACCCGCAGCGCGGTGAGCCATCAGCTTCGCCTGCTTGAACGCGACCTTGGCTTCGATCTGCTCGAACGCATCGGCAAGGGCGTGGCGCTGACCCCGCGTGGCCAGCGCTATGCCAGCGACGTGCGCAAAGCGTTGACCGTGCTGGGCGATGCGGTGACGCGCCATGCCGGCACAGGCGTCGGCGGCTCGTTCAGCATCAGCTGCACGCCGGGCTTCGCCTCGCTGTTCCTGTGCACCCATATCGGCGAGTTCAGGCAGATGTACCCCGATGTCGCGCTGCGCATCCTGACGCCGCGTCGGCTGGATGACGTCAGCAATGCCGACGCCGACGCCTTCATCGCCTTTGGCGTTGGCAATTGGCCGAACCGGGCCGCCGAACTGTTGTGCGAGATTTCCTTTACGCCGCTCTGCAGTCCGATGCTCCTCAACAAAGTCGGCGGATTCTCCAAGCCCGCCGATGTGCTGCGCGCCACTCTCCTGCATCTCGGCGACACCGAGGATTGGGCGCGCTGGCTGGCGCTATCCAAGGTCGAGAACCCCGACCCGGAAGGCGGTATCTTCTTTTCCGACATGAATCTCGTCTTCTCGGCCGCGATCGCCGGCCAGGGAATGGCCATGGGCGACGAACTGACCAGCGGCAAGGCCCTGGCCGAAGGCAGGCTCGTGCGTCCCTTCGACATCGCGATCAAATCGCCGCGCTCCTACTTCCTCGTCTCCGAACACGCCAAGGCGACGCATCCGGTGCTTGACGCGTTTGCCGGATGGCTGCGATCGAAACTCGCGGAGAGCATTGCCAAGGTCATGGCCGACCACGGGCGCCACCGATTGGACAGATGAATGGAATTTGCCGATCCGGCGAAAACTATTTGGTTGCGGTGAGGCCGCACGCTGCCCTACGATTTCTTTTGGAATTGAGGAAACAGACAGGATGCAGCAACCCGGCCGGGCCGCAGAGATCAAGGCAATCGGAATCGGCAAGAGCTTCGGCTCGTTCCGTGCGCTGGACAATCTGACGCTCGATATTGGCCGTGGCGAGTTCCTGACCCTGCTCGGGCCGTCTGGTTCGGGCAAGACCACCTTCCTGATGATCCTGGCCGGCTTCGTGCAACCGACCGAGGGCCGGCTGTTCAGCGACGGCGTCGACATCACCGACCGACCGGCCGAACAGCGCACGGCCGGCATGGTGTTCCAGGGCTATGCACTGTTCCCGCATATGAGCGTGGAAGCCAACATCGCCTTCCCACTCAAGGTGCGCAAGAAATCGGCGGCCGACATCAAGCGCCGAGTCGGCGAGATGATCGAGCGCGTGGGCCTCAAGGGCCACGAGAAGAAGCTACCGGCGCAACTTTCAGGCGGTCAGCAGCAGCGCGTCGCGCTCGCCCGCGCGCTGGTGTTCGAGCCGGGCGTGCTGTTGCTCGACGAGCCGTTTTCCGCGCTCGACAAGGGCCTGCGCGGCCAGATGCAGGCCGAGATGAAGCGGCTGCACCAGGAGACCGGCACCACCTTCGTCTTCGTCACCCACGACCAGAGCGAGGCGCTGGCGCTGTCGTCGCGCGTCGCCATCTTCAATCATGGCAAACTGCTGCAGGTCGGAGCGCCCGACGAGGTCTACGACAGGCCGGACAACCGTTTCGTCGCCGAGTTCCTCGGCGAGATCAACATGCTGCCGCTGAAGGGGGTGCGCCCGGCCGACAATGGCTCGACCGGCCTCTGCGAAGACCGCGCGGTCTCCATGCGCTGCAAGGCTGAGACGGTGCGCGGCGATGCAATCCTGGCGATCCGGCCCGAATATATGTCGATATCAGGCGAGGCGACAGCCGGCGAGAACGGCATCGCCGCGACCGCGACCAACTCCACCTATCTTGGCGCGGCAACGCGGCTTGACCTGACGACGCGGCAAGGCGCGAAGGTCACGGTCTCGGTGCCCAACGAGATAGCTGCCGCCGCCTTGAGCAAGGGCAACTCCGTCTGGCTCACCTGGCCGGCGGAAAAGGGTTTCCTCCTTCCGCATGGAGGACAATGACGAACGGTGTGGCGAGATATCGGCGCCACCGCTTTCCGGTACTATCAACGACAAAAAAGGGGAACTGACATGACAAATGACACCAAGAAACAAGCCATCGAGAGCCTGTCCGCAAGGGCAGGGCGCGGCGAGATCTCGCGCCGGCAATTCGCGCAGCTGGCGGCAATCGTGCTGGCCGGCACGCCGATGCTGTTGCGCTCGACCGGAGCCTTTGCCGCTGCGAAGGAACTGGTGCTGGTCAACTGGGGCGGCGACGCCATCACGGCCTATGATGCCGCCTATGGCCAAGCCTTCACCAAGGACACCGGCATCACCGTCAAGATGGACGGCTCCGGCCCGACCGAAGGCGCGATCGCCGCGCAGTTCAAGAGCGGCGCGCCGACCTGGGACCTCGTCGACGTCGATCCGTTCTCCGCCATCACGCTCGGCGCGCAAGGCATGCTCGAGCCGATCGACTACAACATCGTCGACAAGAAGAAGATGCGGCCCGGCTTCGGCTGGGACTTTGCCGCTTCGACCTATTTCTTCTCCTATGTCATCGCCTATGATTCCGAGAAATATGGCAAGGACGCGCCGACCGGCATGGCCGATTTCTTCGACGTGAAGAAATTCCCCGGCAAGCGCTCGCTCTACAAATGGGGCGTGTCGAGCTGGGAGGCAGCGCTTCTGGCCGACGGCATCGCGCCCGCCTCGCTCTATCCGCTCGACCTGAAGCGCGCGCACGACAAGATCGCCGCCTTCAAGGAGAACGTCGTTGCCTATTGGGGCGGCGGTGCCGAAAGCCAGAGCGTGCTGCTCAATGGCGAGGCCTCGATGGCGATCGTCTGGTCGACCCGCGCCTCGCTGATCGAGCAGGATTCCGGCGGCAAGATCAAGTTCATCTGGGACCAGGGGCTGATCTCGCCCGGCGCGCTCGCCGTGCTCAAGGGCAATCCCGGCGGCAAGGACGCGGCCATGAAGTTCATCGCCAGCGCCCAGGACCCGCAAAAGCAGCTGGTCATGTTCGACAAGCTCGGCCAGGGCCCAGCAAACCCGGCCGCCGACGCGCTGATCCCCGCCGACAAGAAGCGCATCAACCCGGTCGACCCCGAGAACATGAAGAAGCAGATCGCGCTCGATATGGACTGGTACGCCAAGAACTACGGGCCAGCGCTCGACGAATACACCAAGATCATCTCCGCCTGACCGAGGCAGGGATTATCGGGTCGACATGAGAGCATATCTCTCCGACAGGATGGGGGCGGCGCTGTTGATGGCGCCGCTGCTCCTGTTTCTTGTCCTGGCGTATGCCTGGCCGTTCCTCGGTGTCGTCAAATGGAGCTTTACGCTGCCGACGCCGGGGCTCGGCCAGTACGAGGCGCTGCTCACCGACGATCTGGTGCAGTCGGTGTTCATCCGCACGCTGCGCATCGCGGCGGTCGTCACCGTGGTCTCGGTGGCCGCTGCCTATGCCATCACCGTCGTCTGGGTGCGCGGAACCCCGGCTCAGCGCCTGGTTGCCGAGTTCTGCATTCTCGTTCCCTTCTGGATCTCGGTGCTGACCCGCGCCTTCGGCTGGGTGGCGCTGCTGTCCAATCGCGGCCTGATCAACACCTGGCTGCAGGCGATCGGCTTCATTTCCGAACCGCTGGCGCTGGTGCGCAACGAATTCGGCGTCATCGTCGGCATGACGCATTTCCTCATTCCTTTCGCCGTCTTTCCGCTGGCGTCCGCCATGCGCAGCCTCGACGACCGCGTGCTGTTGGCAGCGCGCGGACTCGGCTCCAGCCGCATGCGCACCTTCTGGTCGGTCTTCGTGCCCATGACCCGCTCCGGCATCATCGGCGCGGCCCTCATCGTCTTCGTGTTTTCGCTCGGCTTCTTCGTGACGCCGGCGATCCTCGGCGGCGGCCGCAGCGTCATGGTCGCCGAGCTGATCTATCTGAGGATATTCCAGAGCCCGGACTGGGGGCTGGGCGCGGCGATCAGCGTCGTGCTGGTGCTGTTCGTCGGCGCGCTGATGGCGCTCTTGTTCCGTTATGTCAGACCGAAGCAATTGATCTGATGCCGACCTATCGCCCCGGTCCCGTCTCCCTGATCATCGCAGCCTTCGTGGCGCTGTTCCTGCTGATGCCCTTGCTCGCCGTCATCCCGGTGTCGCTGACGCCGAGCCGCATGCTGGCCATGCCATCCGGCGAACTGTCGCTGCGCCACTACCGGGCGCTGATCGAGGATCCGCGCTGGATCGACTCGATCCTGCTCAGCATCCGCATCGGCATCGTCAGCAGCGCCTTTTCCACGGTGCTGGCACTGTGCTTCAGCCTCGGCGTGTGGATGTTCCAGCCGCGTTTCACCGCGGCACTCGTCGGCTTCGTGCTGCTGCCCATGGTCGTACCGCCGGTGGTCTCGGCCATCACGCTCTACTTCCTGCTCACCTCGATCTCCGGCTTCAGCTCGCTCTTCGGCTACGACACCTGGCTTGGCGTTGCCATGGCGCACTCGGTGATGACGGTGCCTTTCGCCACCGTGCTGATGCTGGTGTCGCTCAGCCAGCTCGACCGGCGCATCGATCTCGCCGCGCGCGGCCTTGGCGCCTCGGTATGGGAGCGCGCCACCCGCATCATCATGCCCAACATCAAGTTCGGAATCGTCACCGCGGCACTTTTGTCCTTCGTGCTGTCCTGGGAAGAGATCGGCGTCACGCTGTTCATCACCTCGGTCAACGCCATCACGCTGCCCAGGTTGATGTGGATGGGCCTGCGCGACAACATCGATCCGGCGATCGCCGCGCTTTCCGTGATTCTGATCATCATCACGGTGCTGGTGCTTGCGCTGCGCAGTTTCGTGGTTAGGTTGCGCGGCGTCCGCTGATTGGCAAGCCGGGCAGAAGCCGGATACCCTCGAGGGGCAATCCCGGCACATGATCGGCAAGCCGCTACGATGAAGGAAAACGATGACCGCGTCCGGCGACTTGCAGCAGGCCTTGTTCCAGAGATTGAGGAGCGATGCATCGCTGTCGGCGCTGCTGGGCGGCGCCGGGCTGCTCGAACACGCGGCCGACAATGCCGCCTTTCCACACGTAACCTGCGGCCAGACCAGCGCCTTCGACTGGGATACCGGGGTCCAGAACGATGCCGATCAACTGGTCACGCTGCACGTCTGGTCGAAGACCCATGGCGAGGCCGAAACGCGTGCCATCATGGACAGCATCAAGGCGCGCCTCGCCGACGCGGTGCTGATCATCGGCCCGCGTGGACAGACACGCCTCGTGCTGGAATTCGCCGAGGCCCGCTATGACGAGGACCTGCTCGTGCATCATGGTTTGCTGCGTTTTCGCGCCATAACGCAGGATAGTGACTGATGCGCTTTCAATATGGTCCAAACGGGGTCTAGACTGACACTTCCGGGATTTCGTCGGGTGGGCGGCGAAATCCGATCGGTCGTCTCGCGTTTCAGGGGGTAGCGGGCATGGTCTTGGTGGCGTTCACTGTTCATTTCACGTTCAGCACCGATGCGTTACAACGCCAGCCATGAAAACGCTTCGCTCCCACTTCCGAACCGCGACACTGGCGCTCTGTGCTGCCGGGCTGTTTGCGTTGCAGGCGATGGCGACACCGGTCATCACGCCTGACCAGGGCGGCCCGATCGTTTTGGCGGCTTCCGATTGCTACGCCATCGGCCAGCAGGTGGCCGCGCAGAATGGCGGAACGCTGGCCAAGGCCTCGCAATCGACACGCGGCGGCCAGCCGGTCTGCGTCATCGTCGTGCTCGTCCCGGGCAAGGACGGGCAGCGTCCGCGCCGCTCCGAAATCGTCGTGCCGCAAAACTGACCAATCTTTCATCTTACAGGCCTTCGTTTCCCAGGCCGCCGGAATCGGCCTATATCTGCCCCCAGCTCATCAACAGGTATCGATTTTCGCATGCGCGTACTCGTCGTCGAGGATGACAAGGATCTCAACCGGCAGATATCGGACGCGCTGGTCGATGCCGGCTATGTCGTCGACCGCGCCTTCGATGGCGAGGAGGGGCATTTCCTCGGCGACACCGAGCCCTACGATGCCGTCGTGCTCGACATCGGCCTGCCGCAGATGGATGGCATCAGCGTGGTCGAGCGGTGGCGTCGCGGCGGCCGCAAGATGCCGGTGCTGATCCTGACGGCGCGCGATCGCTGGAGCGACAAGGTCTCCGGCATCGACGCCGGCGCCGACGACTATGTCACCAAGCCGTTCCACATCGAGGAGGTGCTGGCGAGGCTCAGGGCCCTGATCCGGCGCGCCGCCGGCCATGCCTCGTCCGAACTGACCTGCGGGCCGCTACGCCTCGACACCAAGGCGTCGAAGGCCGATGTCGACGGCGTGCCGCTGAAACTGACCTCGCACGAGTTTCGCCTGCTTGCCTATCTGATGCATCATATGGGCGAGGTGGTCTCGCGGACCGAACTGGTCGAACATCTCTACGACCAGGATTTCGACCGCGATTCCAACACCATCGAGGTCTTTGTCGGGCGGCTGCGCAAGAAGATGGGGATCGACATGATCGAAACCGTGCGCGGCATGGGCTACCGCATGCGTGAGCCGGAGGCGTAACTCGGAACCGCTCAAACAAACCGCAAGGACGCCGCTTTCGCTGCGTTTGTGGCCGCGTTCGCTGACGTTCCGTGTGATCGCCTTTTCCACGGTGTGGGCGATCGTGACCCTTGTCATCATCTTCACTCTGATCACCACGCTCTATCGCCAGGCCAGCGAGCGCGGCTTCGACAGCCTGCTTTCGGCGCATCTGTTCAACCTGATCGGCTCCATCGGCATTTCCGACAGCGGTGCGCTCACCGGCGCTCCGGATCTCGGTGACCTGCGGTTCTCGGAGCCGAATTCGGGCTGGTACTGGTCGGTGGAACCTGCTTCGGAAGGCGTGCACGGAGATCTTCACTCATCGTCGATGACCAAGACGATCCCATCGCCCGATGTCGCCGATGTGCCCTTCAATTCCAGTTTCCAGCGCAGCTATGCGACCGAAGGCATCAACGGCGAGCAGCTCGAAGTGTTCGAGAGCGAATTCGTTCTCGACTCCAAGAACCGCGCCGCGCGCTTCCGCGTCATGGGCAACCAGAGCGAACTCGAACAGGAAATCTCGACCTTCCAGCGCCGCCTGCTGACGTATCTCAGCCTGTTCGGTGTCGGCATGATCGCCATCAACGCGATCGCCATTCTGCTCGGCCTGCAGCCGCTGCGCCGGGTCAGGAACGCACTTGCCATGGTGCGCGAGGGCACTGCGCACAGGCTCGACGGCCAGTTTCCGGCCGAGATCGAACCGCTTGCCAACGAAACCAATGCGTTGATCGAAAACAACAGGCGTATCGTCGAGCGGTCGCGCACCCAGGTCGGCAATCTCGCCCATTCGCTGAAGACGCCGCTGGCGGTGCTGCTCAACGAGGGCCGGGCGCTTGGCGGCGCCAAGGGGCAGTTGATTGCCGAGCAGGCCGCTTCCATGCAGAAGCAGGTCGATCACTACCTGCAGCGCGCCCGTGTCGCGGCGCAACGCGACAGCGTCGTCTACCGCACGCCGGTGGCGCCCCTGGTGCAGCGCATGGTGCGGGTTTTGCAGAAACTCAACCCGCAGACCAACCTGTCGCTGGCGCTGCCGGCCACCGAGATCGTCTTCGCCGGCGAGCGCGAAGACCTTGAGGAATTGCTGGGCAATCTGCTCGAAAACGCGATGAAATGGGCCAGGAGCGCGGTGTTGGTATCGGTCGTGCCTTTGACCGGCAAGGACGAGGCGGCCAGCCTGTTTGAGATCAGCATCGAGGATGACGGCCCGGGCATTCCCGAGGACAAGGCGCGCGAGGCGATGAAGCGTGGACGGCGCCTGGATGAGACAAAGCCCGGAACAGGTCTGGGGCTGGCCATTGTCGCCGACCTCGTCAACGAGTATGGAGGCGTTCTGGCGCTCGAACGGTCCGGCATGGGCGGATTGAAGGCGGTGGTGCGATTGCGGAGCCTTCAATGATGCCTTCCCGGATCAATCCGAGTTCGACGGACAGTATTTACTATGGCGGCATGTCGATTGATCCCAGCGGCCAAATTTCCGACAAATATCAATACTATGGCCACGCCGACTTCTTCGATGACGCGGCCCCCGGCTCATCCATGACAGGCTCCAACTCAAGAAAACCGGTTGTTGGCATGAAGATTCGCGTCGCGCTTGTTTCCGCATTGCTGGCCGTTTCCGGCTGCACCACCCTGAGCGGCAAGGGCCCCTCGGTTGCGCCGACGCCGGCCTCGACGCCTCCGTCCAGCGGCAAGGTCACCACGACGATCATTTCTGCGATGGACGGCGGCCTGGTCGGCGGCTCGATCGGCAACGGCCTGAGCGAGACCGAGAAGCGCAGCGCGCTCGAGGCGGAATACAAGGCGCTCGAATATACGACCAGTGGCCAGAAGGTGACATGGAAGGGCGACCAGGCTTCGCACTACGGCGAGGTGGTTCCCGGGCAGCCCTACCGGGTCGGTTCGCAGGACTGCCGCCAGTACACGCAGACGGTGTTTGCCGGCGGAGCCGGCGTCACGGCGCGCGGCACTGCTTGTCGCAACGCCGACGGCAGCTGGACGCCGCTGACCTGACGATCAACCGGGTCCGGCTGATGTCCGGCCGGTTGATGTCGATCAAGGACATGCGGCGCGCCTGCCGTCAAAGCGTCGCAGGATGCATCTGTTGGCAGGGCATGGCTCTGCCTTTATTGGAAGAACCATGCTGTTCTGGGTCATAGCCGCAATTCTCACGCTGGGTGCGAGCCTGGCGGTGCTGCTGCCGCTGGCCGCCAGCTCGAACGGCGCGTCGTCGACGGGCGATCACGATCTGGAAGTCTATCGCGATCAGTTGTCCGAACTCGACCGCGACGCCGCGCGTGGCTTGATCCAGCCGGCGGAAGCGGCTGAAGCGCGCGCCGAGATCGCGCGCCGCATCCTCCGCCTCGACAATGCGGCTGCGACCGGCAAGGCATCCGTCAGGCAGGCCTCGGTCGCGGCGAGGCTGGTGGCGACCGCGGCCGTTCTGGCGGTCCCGCTGGTCAGCTGGGGGCTCTACAGCCAGCTCGGCTCTCCCGATCTGCCGTCTCAACCACTCAGTGAACGATTGGCCAAGAATCCGGCCGACAGTTCGGTGGACGAGTTGGTGGCGCGGGCCGAGGCCCATCTTGCCGCCAATCCATCCGATGGCAGGGGGTGGGACGTGCTCGCCCCCGTCTATCTGCGCATGCAGCGCTTTTCCGATGCGGCTGCAGCCTATCGCAATGCCATTCGCCTGGATGGCGACAGCGCGGTCCGCCGGGCCGGTCTTGGCGAGGCGATCGCCAATGCGGCGGGCGGCATTGTCTCGGCCGATGCCCAGGATGCCTTTGAGGCTGCACTGAAGCTCGATCCGGCCAATGCGAAAGCCAGCTTCTACCTGGCCATGGCGCTGGCGCAGGAGGGCCGCGTCAAGGAGGCGGTCGCGTCCTGGCAGGCGATGCTGGGCAGGCTGCCGCCGGATTCGCCATGGCGCGGCGCGGTTGAGCAGGCGCTGGCCAAATCCGGCAGCCCCGAAGTCGCCTCCGGCGGCGCCACCAACGGTCCCGATGCCGGCGATGTCGACGCCGCTTCCTCCATGTCTCCCGCCGACAGGGAAGCCATGATCAACACCATGGTCGCTGGTCTCGACGACAAACTGCGGCAGAATCCGCGTGACCCGGAAGGATGGATGCGGCTCGTTCGTTCGTATGTCGTGCTCGGCAAGGCCGACCAGGCGCGTGACGCGCTGGGTCGCGCTATTGCCGTCTTCGGAGCCGACAGTGACGAAGCCAAGAAATTCACCGCCTTTGCCGCCTCGCTTGGCCTGACGGCGACGGAGTAGGACTGACATGACGCGCAAGCAGAAACGATTGTCGGTGATCGCGGGCGGGCTGGCCTTCCTGGGCGCCGCCACCGGGCTGACCTTCTATGCGCTTGGCCAGAAGGCGTCCTATTTCTACATGCCGGCCGACCTCACCACCGCCAGTGTCCAGCCCGGCCAGCGCATCAGGCTGGGCGGACTGGTCGAAAAAGGCACGATCCAGCGCGGGCAGGGGGCGACGGTCGCCTTTTCGGTCACCGACACGCACAAATCGGTCAAAGTCACCTACACCGGCATCCTGCCCGACCTTTTCCGCGAAGAGCAGGGCGTCATCACCGAGGGCAGTTTCGGCCCTGACGGCACCTTCGTTGCCGACAGCGTGCTGGCCAAGCATGATGAGCGCTACATGCCCAAGGAGGTGGCCGACGGCCTGAAGGCCAAGGGCGTCTGGCAGGAGAGCAAGAGTGAGTAAGCAGGTTCCGCAAAGGGATCCCATGGTTTTGCGGCAAGAACCTGCGGCAAAACAAAAGTCTGGGCGCAACCATGGTTGAAACCGGACATTTCGCGCTGGTCCTGGCGTTTGCGCTTTCGCTGGTGCAGACGATCGTGCCGTTGTTTGGCGCACGCCTGAACAACCAGCGCCTGATGGCTGTCGGCGGTCCGGTCGCGGTGACAGGCTTTGCTTTGACGGCGCTGTCCTTCGTAGCGCTCGCGAGCGCCTATGCGAGTTCCGATTTCTCGGTGGCGAGCGTGTGGGAAAACTCGCATTCGCTGCAGCCGCTGATCTACAAGATCACCGGAACCTGGGGCAATCACGAAGGCTCGATGCTGCTCTGGGTGCTGATCCTGACCTTCTTCGGCGCGCTTGTCGCCGCTTTCGGATCAAACCTGCCGGCGACGCTGCGCGCCAATGTGCTTGCCGTACAAGGGGCCATCGGTGCCGCCTTCTTCCTGTTCATCCTGGCGACGTCCAATCCGTTCATCCGGCTCAATCCGGCGCCGATCGAAGGCCGCGATCTCAACCCCATCCTGCAGGACCTCGGCCTCGCCATTCACCCGCCGTTTCTCTATCTCGGCTATGTCGGCTTCTCGATCTGCTTTTCCTTCTCGGTCGCCGCCCTCATCGAAGGGCGCATCGACGCGTCCTGGGCGCGCTGGGTGCGGCCGTGGACGCTGGTCGCCTGGATGTTCCTGACCGGCGGCATCGCCATGGGCTCGTACTGGGCCTATTACGAGCTCGGCTGGGGTGGCTTCTGGTTCTGGGACCCGGTCGAGAACGCCTCCTTCATGCCGTGGTTGGCCGGCACCGCGCTGCTGCATTCGGCCATCGTCATGGAAAAGCGCTCGGCACTGAAGATCTGGACGCTGCTGCTCGCCATCCTGACCTTTTCGCTGTCGCTGCTCGGCACCTTCCTGGTCCGCTCGGGCGTGCTGACCTCCGTCCACGCCTTCGCCACCGATCCGACACGCGGCGTCTTCATCCTGTGCATCCTGACGCTGTTCATCGGCGGTTCGCTGGCGCTGTTCGCGCTGCGTGCCTCCCGGCTGACGGCCGGCGGCCTGTTTCACCCGATTTCGCGCGAAGGTGCGCTCGTCCTCAACAATCTGTTCCTGACCACCGCGACCGCGACCGTGCTCGTCGGCACGCTCTATCCGCTCGCCGTTGAGGCTTTCTCGGCCGACAAGATCTCGGTCGGCGCGCCCTTCTTCAACCTGACCTTCGGCCCGCTGATGGTGCCGCTGCTGGTGATGGTTCCGTTCGGGCCGCTGCTGGCCTGGAAGCGCGGCGATGTCTTCGCCGTCGCCCAGCGCCTGATGGTGGCCTTTGCCGCCGCCCTTCTTGCGACGCTGGTCACCGCTCTGTTCATCGACGGCGCCTCTGTGTTCGCCGCACTTGGCGTCGGCCTCGCCGTCTGGCTGATCCTTGGCGCACTCACTGATCTCGCGGTCAAGTCAGGCTTCGGCAACGTTGCTGCCGGGAACGTGGTCACACGCATGCTCGGCTTGCCACGCTCGGTCTTCGGCACTGCCTTTGCGCATCTTGGCCTTGGCCTTACCACGCTCGGCATCGTCGGCACGCTTTGCTTCGGCACGGAAAAAATCCTGTCGATGCATGCCGGCGAGACCGTCGAACTGTCCGGTCACACGCTGCGCTTCGTCGGGCTTTATCCTGCCCAGGGTCCGAACTACAGCGAGGATCGCGGCCGCTTCGAGCTGATCGGCGTCAGCGGCAGCGCGATTGGCGAAATCAGCTCCGCCAAGCGTTTCTATCCGGTACGGCAGATGACGACGACGGAGTCCGGCATCAGGACGATGGGCCTCTCGCAGCTCTACATCTCGCTCGGCGACGAGGGCAAGGACGGCTCCGTCGTGGTGCGCCTGTGGTGGAAGCCGCTGGTGACGCTGATCTGGGGCGGCGGCCTGGTGATGATGGCAGGCGCGGCCATGTCGCTGATGGACAGGCGCCTGCGTGTCGGCGCACCGTCGCGCCGGCGCAAGCAGGCCAGTGCCGTGCCGTCCGCGGGCCTGCCATGAGCGCTCGGCTTTCGCTGACCTCGATCGTGCTGCTGCTGGCGCTGCTTTTCGCCGGTGCGGCGCAGGCGGTGAAGCCAGACGAGATGCTGGCCGATCCGGCGCTCGAGGCGAGGGCGCGGGCGCTGTCCGAAGGCCTGCGCTGCATGGTCTGCCAGAACCAGTCGATCGATGAATCCGACGCCGATCTGGCCCGCGACCTGCGCATCCTTGTGCGCCAGCGCCTCGTTGCCGGCGATACCGATCAACAGGTGATGGACTATGTCGTGTCGCGCTACGGCGAGTTCGTCCTGCTGAAGCCGCGCTTCGAGCTGCGCAATGCCTTGCTGTGGGGTACGCCGGTCATCCTGCTGCTCATTGGCGGCATTTTCATTGTGATGACCGCGCGGTCGCGTCGCACGCTGGCAACAAAATCCCTGTCCGCCGAAGAGCAGGCATCGTTGGACGCCATTTTGCGCCGCGACTGACGGTCGCGATCGTTCCCAAACATTACCAAAATTTCATGCGTCGGAAATAGCGCTGTAATGTGCGCCTCTCTAATTCTCTTTCCCGAGGATGCCGATCAAGGGCGTCCATTTGAAAGAGGATACGAGACCCCATGAGTATTGCCCCCAATTCATATTCCGTCACCCGCAAGCGTCTGATGGCCGCCGTCGCATCCATCGCTGTTGCCGGCGCGATCGGCATCGGTGCGCTGACGACTGGAACAGGGCCCGTTCTGGCCGATGCCGTGCGTGTCGAGGCGCCGCAGGTGCCGGGCTTCGCCGACGTCGTCGAGCGCGTTTCTCCGGCTGTGGTCAGCGTCAAGGTCAAGGCCAAGATCAGCCCGGCGGCCGATGACGGCTCCGATCAGTCCGACGATCCGGACGGCATGAACAACCTGCCCAACAATCCGCAGTTGCGCCGCTTCTTCAAGGAATTCCGTGGTTTTGGCGATCAGAACGGCGAGGGTGGCGGTAATCGCCGCTTCAGCCACCGCGACCACAACAACGACCAGCCGCGACCGGTTGCACAGGGTTCCGGCTTCTTCATCTCCGATGATGGCTATCTGGTCACCAACAACCACGTCGTCGAGGAAGGCTCGGCCTTCACCGTGGTGATGAATGACGGCAAGGAACTCGACGCCAAGCTGATCGGCACCGACCCACGCACCGATCTCGCCGTGCTCAAGGTCGACGGCGTCGGCAAGTTCACCTATGTCGACTTCGCGGACGACTCCAAGGTTCGCGTCGGTGACTGGGTGGTGGCCGTCGGCAATCCGTTCGGCCTCGGCGGCACGGTTACCGCCGGCATCGTCTCGGCCCGTGGCCGCGACATCGGCGCTGGCCCCTATGACGACTTCATCCAGATCGATGCTTCGGTCAATCGCGGCAATTCGGGCGGCCCGACCTTCAACCTCAACGGTCAGGTCGTCGGCATCAACACCGCGATCTTCTCGCCGTCAGGTGGCAGCGTCGGCATCGCCTTCGACATTCCGGCTTCGACCGCCAAGCAGGTCGTTCAGGACCTGATGAAGAGCGGTTCCGTGCAGCGTGGCTGGCTCGGCGTCGAAATCCAGCCGGTCACCTCCGACATCGCCGAATCGCTGGGCCTGAAGTCGCAGAATGGCGCCTTGGTTTCCAGTGCCCAGGACGAGGGTCCCGGCAAGAAGGCCGGCATCATTGCTGGTGACGTGATCACCCAGGTCGACGGCAAGGACGTTGCTTCGCCGAAAGAACTGGCCCGGCTGATCGGCGCCTACTCGCCCGGCAAGTCGGTCGACGTCACCGTGTGGCGTGATGGCAAGAGCCAGACCGTCAAGGTCGATCTCGGCAAACTGCCTTCGAGCGACAAGCAGGCATCGGCCGACCAGCAGCAGCCCGCCGCTCCGGCCAAGCCCGACTCGCTGGCCGATCTCGGCCTGACCGTCACCAAGTCCGAAAACGGCAAGGGGCTTGTGGTGACCGATGTCGATCCCGACAGTGATGCCGCCGACCGCGGCATCCAGCCGGGCGACATCATCACATCGGTCAATTCGACCGAAGTGAATGCCACCGACGACGTCACCAAGGCGATGACCGAGGCAGTCAAGTCCGGCCGCAAGGCCGTGCTGATGCAGATCACCCGCGACGACAACAATCGTTTCGTCGCGCTGCCCGTCGCCAAGGGCTGAGGCACGACGCCGGAGCGTTCTTGTCTTCTCCCTGCGGATGAGGGCGCTCCGGCGGCAGGTTCGACTTTTCCAGTGCGGCGGTTTCAACACCCCCGAGCCGCCGTACGGGAAAGCATGGTGGAGCGCGCGTTAGTCAGTCATCGCGCTCTCCCCGGCGGCAGCGGGCTTCCCATCGCCCGCTGCCGCACCCTCAAGGCATGTCGTCAAAAAGAGTTTCAGCGGTCTTGGCGCAACGAGGTCGGGACAAGGATTTTTTTCGCGCGCGGCTTCGGATGATCTTGATCGCGATGCGCTTTGGCAAAGGCCACAATGCAGATGTCTGCCACTCAACCTTCCAGCGAAATCGCGTATAACGGTCCTATGAAGATTCTCGTCATAGAAGACGATCGCGAGGCTGCGGATTACTTGCAGAAAGCCTTCGCCGAGGCCGGTCACACGGCCCATGTTGCCGGAGACGGCGAAACCGGCTTTGCGCTCGCCGACGCCGGCGACTACGACGTGATGGTCATCGACCGGATGATGCCGCGCCGCGACGGCCTGTCGGTCATTGCCGGCCTGAGGTCCAGGGGCAACACGACGCCGGTGCTGATCCTGTCGGCGCTCGGCGAGGTCGACGACCGGGTCACCGGCCTGCGCGCCGGCGGCGACGATTATCTGACCAAGCCCTATGCCTTCTCGGAGCTTCTGGCCCGCGTCGAGGTGCTGAACCGCCGCGCCAGCGCCAAGGAAGCCGAAACCGTCTACCGCGTCGGCGATCTGGAACTCGACAGGCTGTCGCACTCGGTCCGCCGCGCGGCGCGCGAGATCACGCTGCAGCCGCGCGAATTCCGCCTGCTGGAATATCTGATGCGCCATGCCGGCCAGGTGGTGACGCGCACCATGCTGCTCGAAAATGTCTGGGACTATCATTTCGATCCGCAGACCAATGTCATCGACGTCCATGTTTCGCGGCTGCGTGGCAAGATCGAGAAGGGCTTCGACAAGTCCATACTGCATACGGTTCGCGGCGCCGGTTACATGCTGAAGAGCGGCTAGCAGCAGCATGGCCCTATCCGTGCCAGCCATCATGAAGACGACGGCAGCGCGGCTTTCGGCGCTCTATCTCCTGCTCTTCGCGCTCTGCGCCGTGCTGCTCGTCTTCTACATGACCTCGCTGTCGGCGCGCATGCTGACCGCGCAGACGCAGGAGACCATCAACGACGAAGTGCTCGGCCTCGCTCGCGCCTATCAGCGTGGCGGCCTGCCGATCCTGGTGCGCGTCGTCGAGCAGCGCTCGCGCCAGCCCGGCGCCAACCTCTATCTGATCGCCGACGCCAACGGCCAGATCCTGACCGGCAACGTGCAGAGCCTGGAGCCGGGCGTGCTCGAAACGGAAGGCTGGACCAACAGCCCGTTCTCCTATCAGCGCTTTGGTGAGGGAGAGCTCGAGCGGCAGCGCAATCTGCCGGCGGACCAGAGCACCACTCAATCCGATCCGAACGAAGCGCAGGCGCAGGGCGAGAAGGGCCACAACGCCATCGCGCTGGTGCTTCGGCTGCCCAACCAGATGATCATGCTGGTCGGCCGCGACCTCGGCGAGCCGGAGCGGTTCCGCGCCGTCATCCGCCGCGCCCTGATGCTGGCGCTTGGCATGATGGGGCTGGGCGGACTGCTGATCTGGTTCTTTGTCGGCCGCGCCGCGCTGAAGCGGATCGACAGCGTGTCGGAAGCCAGCCGCCGCATCATGGGCGGCGATCTTTCCGGCCGGTTGCCGGTCACCGGCGCCGGTGACGAGTTCGACCGGCTCTCCGAAAACCTCAATTCCATGCTGGCCAGGATCTCCACGCTCAACGAAGGCCTGAAACAGGTTTCCGACAACATCGCGCATGATTTGAAGACGCCGCTGACCCGGCTGCGCAACCGGGCCGAGGCGACGCTTGCGGGCAAGCACAAGACCACCGATTACCGTCAGGCGCTGGAAGGCACCATTGCCGAATCCGACCAGCTGATAAAAACCTTCAACGCCATCCTGATGATCTCCCGGCTGGAGGCTGGCTACTCCTCAGAGAACACCAACCGCGTCGATCTTGCGGAAGCCGTGCGCGATGTCGTCGAGCTCTACGAACCGGTGGCGGAGGAGGCAGGCGTCTCGCTGGAGACAGACGTGCGGGAAACGGTCTTCGTCAACGGCAACCGCGAATTGATCGGCCAGGCACTGTCGAACATCGTCGACAACGCCATCAAATATTCGACCGACTCCAACGCCCAACCGGCCGTGCGCGTGGCTGTTGAGCGGATCGGTACCGAAGTTCGACTGTCGGTTGCCGACAATGGCCAGGGCATTCCGGACGATGGCGACCGTGCCCGTGCGACCGAGCGGTTCGTGCGGCTGGAGAAAAGCCGTTCGCAGCCGGGTTCCGGTCTTGGCCTGAGCCTCGCCAAGGCGGTCATGACGTTCCACAATGGCCGGCTTGATCTCTTGCCTGGCGATCCCGGATTATCCGTGGTCATGAGTTTCCCTTCGCGGGAGGATCACTGATGAGCACGGCTGCCGAGCAGGTGGAGACGGATTGGCTGCTGAAGCCGGTCGCCAGGCTTGCTCCGCTCGATGAAAGTGGGGCTCGGCAAGAGCTCGCCGAGATCTCCTCGGCGGCGCGGGAAGAGGAGCTGGCGCGGTTGGCCAATTTCCTGGCCGGCCAGGGGCCAGACCAGGATTTCCTGGCAGCCGTCTTCGATCTGTCGCCGTTCCTGCGCGATACGGCGCGTCGTCGGCCGCAGATTTTGGACGGCCTGTTCGAACAGACGGTCGAGGCGCGGCTGAAAGCGATCGGCGCCGCCATCGGCCAGGCGCATTTGGTCGAGGCGGTCTCGGAATCCGGCCTGATGATGGAACTGCGCCATTGGAAGGCCGAGGCGCATTTCCTGATCGCGTTGGCCGATCTTGCCGGCGAAGCCGAAACGGCGCTGACGGTGCGGCGGCTAAGCGATCTGGCTGACGCTTGCACCCGCGCTGCCGTCGACTTCCTGCTGCGCGACGCGCATGGCCAGGGCAAGCTCAAGCTGCCGGATCTCGACGGTCCGTCGAGGCAATCGGGCTGGATCCTGCTCGGCATGGGCAAGCTTGGCGCGCACGAGCTGAATTTTTCCTCCGACATCGATCTCGTCGTCTTCTTCGATCCGGAAGCGCCCGCCGTCGTTGATCCACTTGATGCCACCGAGCTGTTTTCGCGCCTGACGCGTCGCCTGGTGCGCATCCTGCAGGACCGCACCGAGCACGGTTATGTCTTCCGCACTGATCTTAGGTTGCGCCCCGACCCTGGTTCGACACCGCTGGCGATCCCGGTCGAGGCAGCGCTGCGCTATTATGAGGCGCGCGGCCAGAACTGGGAGCGCGCCGCGATGATCAAGGCGCGTCCAGTCGCCGGCGACCTCGCCGCCGGCGCTGCCTTCCTCAAGGAGTTGCAGCCCTACATCTGGCGCAAATACATGGACTACGCGGCGATTGCCGATGTCCATTCGATCAAGCGCCAGATCCACGCCCACAAGGGCCATGGCGAGATCGCCGTGAAGGGCCACAACGTCAAGCTCGGGCGCGGCGGCATCCGCGAGATCGAGTTCTTCGTCCAGACCCAGCAGCTCATCGCCGGCGGACGTTTCCCGGAACTGCGCGGGCGAGAGACCGTGCCGATGCTCGGCCAGCTTGCGGCGCGCAGCTGGATCACTTCAGACGCGCGCGATGCGCTGGCCCGACAGTACTGGTTCCTGCGGCGTGTCGAACATGCCGTGCAGATGGTTGCCGACGAGCAGACGCACACGCTGCCGGAAGACGATGAAGGGCTGGAGCGCATCGCCCGCATGCTCGGTTTTGCCGACGCCGCCGCCTTTTCCCAGGCCTTCCGCGCCTCGCTGCAACAGGTCGAACGCCACTACGCAGCCCTGTTCGAAACCGCGCCGGAGCTTTCGACAGGCATCGGCAATCTGGTCTTCACCGGCGATGTCGATGATCCCGACACGCTGCGGACCTTGCACGGCCTCGGTTTTCAGCGGCCGAGCGACATCTGCCGGGTCATCCGCGGCTGGCATTTCGGCCGCTATCGCGTCACCCAGTCGGCGGAAGCGCGCGAGCGGCTGACGGAACTGACGCCGGCGCTGCTGCGGTCCTTCGGCCAGACGCGCCGGGCCGACGAAGCCTTGATACGCTTCGACGAGTTTCTCGCCGGCCTGCCTGCCGGTATCCAGCTGTTTTCGTTGCTGCAGTCCAATCCGGCCCTGTTGAAGCTCATGGCGACGATCATGGGTGCCGCACCCCGGCTGGCGGCGATCATCACGCGCCGGCCGCATGTCTTCGATGGTTTGCTCGACCCGGCCTTGCTGACCGAATTGCCGGACCGTGCCTATCTGTCGGCGCGGCTTTCCGCCTTTGTCGAGGGCGACCGGCTTTATGAGGACGTGCTCGACCGGCTGCGCATTTTTGCCTCCGAGCAAAGGTTCCTGATCGGTGTCCGGCTGCTGGCCGGCTCGATCGATCCGGCTCGAGCTGGCCGCGCCTTTTCCGATCTGGCGGATCTCACCATCGAGGCGGCATTGCAGGCGGTGACCGCCGAATTCGCGGCACGCCACGGCACGATTGCCGGCGGCGTGGTTTCGCTGCTCGGCATGGGTAAGCTCGGCAGCCGCGAGCTGACCGCCGGATCGGACGTCGACCTCATCCTGCTCTACGACCACGCGCCGGATGCCGAGGAATCCGATGGCGACAAGCCGCTGGCGCCTTCGCATTACTACACTCGCATGACGCAGCGGCTGATCGCCGCCGTGTCCGCGCCAACCGCGGAAGGCGTGCTCTACGAACTCGACCTGCGCCTGCGGCCATCCGGCAACAAGGGGCCCGTGGCCACCCATGTCGATGCCTTCAAGAAGTACCAGCGCCAGGAGGCCTGGACGTGGGAGCACATGGCGCTGTCGCGGGCGCGTGCCATTGCCGGCGATGCCGACCTGTGCAGCGAGGTTGAGGCGGACGTGGCGGCAGTGCTTGGCCAGCCGCGCGACGCGGCAAAAGTGATGGCCGAGGCCTCCGATATGCGCGCCATGATCGAAAGGGAAAAGCCGCCGCGCGACCTATGGGACATCAAGCTGATCCCGGGCGGCCTGATCGATCTCGAATTCATCGCCCAGGTGGCCGTGCTCACCGGGCAGGTCGAAGCCGGGCCGCGTGCTCCGGCCTTGCCAATTGCACGTGCCCCGGCCGTTAGACGTGCCACCGGCACGGCCGAAATCCTGTCCCGCCTGGCGCCGGGCTTTGCCGATGCCGGGGTCAGGCAGGAACTTGGCGAAGCCTACGCGCTCTATCTGGCGCTGACCCAGATGACGCGGCTGTGCCTCACCGGAGCCTTCGAGCGCGACGATGTCCCGCCGGGGCTTTCGGATCTGCTTCTGGCGGTGACTGACCTGCCGGATTTCGGTGTGCTGGAAGCGCACCTCAAGGAGACGTCGCAAAAGGTCAGGAAGGACTTTGACCTTTTGCTTCGTACGGGATGATCGCGACGAGCGGTTATCTCTGACCGCATCGGGGGTGACGATGCAACAGGAGAAGACCATGAGAACGACAACCAAACTTGCCCTTGCCTTCGTCGCCCTGGCCGGCGCCGTCGGCACCACGGCCTATGCCGAAAACAATGCCAGCGAAAAGATGCGCGAGGGCACGATGATGCGCCTCAGCAAGGCGATGAGCGATACCAACGGCACCATCAGCTTCGACCAGTTTTCCGACGCCATGAACGCACGGCTGAAGAAACTCGTCGCCGACAATGGCGGCAAGCTGACCGTCGCCGAGCTCGCCGACGCGCTGGAGAAGGCGCGTTTTGAGCAGATGGCCAAACGCATCATCGCCCGCTACGACACCAGGGGCGATGGCACGTTGACATCAGACGACATCACCAGTCGCCAGAAGAAGGTCTTCGCCATGCTCGACAGGAACAATGACGGCAAGATCGAGAAGAGCGAACTGCCGAAAGGCGACCGCTTTGGCCGTCATCGTGACTGGGATGGCGACGGCAATGGCGGTGATGACGTACAGTAACACGATCAGGTGAGCTCCGGCGGCGGCGCGGCTCGCCGGAGAGCTTTCTCGATCTTCAACTTTCGTGCAGCTACTCTGTCCGCCGTATCTGCTGGAGCACGCGGCTCGCGTGTGCCTTCAAAATCCTGTCGCGCAGATAGGCATAGAAGCGCGGCGGCAGCATGCCATAGTCGAAGCGGGATGGCTTGATGCCTGCAATGGGTCTGAGATAGGGGCCCGGCCAAAGGAAATCGTTGGTTTCAGTCACGACGATCCATGACGGCGTGCCATCGAGGCCGAGATAGGCCTTGAGTGGCGCGGGTATCTCTATTGCATCGGCAGGATCGGACGGCGCCGAGTGCGTGATCGGGACCACCGTTACGACCTCACGGCCTTCTATTATCCGGCGAGCTGCGACAATCGCGCAGGGTCGGCTTTTACGGCCTTCTTCCGCACCCTTTTCGTGTTCTCTCACCCAGAGGTACGAATAGGAAATCACCAAGCCGGGGATAGGCTTGGGCAGGCTCACGGCGTCCAGTCTTTGAGCATTGCGTCGAGCCCGGCATATTCGTTCGGAACGGTGCTCTCGGCGATGGCGTTAAGCGTCTCGTCGTCGAGTTCTTCCACGGGACGGGCGACCCGCCCTTTGACCAGAACCTCGAACATCGCCGCCGACAGGAGCACCGTGTGAGTCCGGCCATTCTTGGTGATTGCGACCGGCGCATGCTGGGCAGCGTCCTGAAAGCGCCCGACATTCTGTTGGAATTCCGTTGACGTCACCCGCATGACAAATTCTCCTTTCTCTTATCTAAAATAGATAAAATAGATAACTTGTCAAGCATCTCACCTCGCATCTGCACGGGAGATGAGGATTAAGGTGGGGCGAGATATCCTAGGCCGCGACCTTGATCGCCGGCGCGGCCTTCTTCACCGGAATGCGCACCGACACGATCGTGCGTTCTCGACGGGGCGAGGAT
>NZ_NNRI01000002.1 GCF_002270415.1 Mesorhizobium sophorae
ATCTGGCGCTGACCGGCAATCGCATCCGCTACGGCGACGCGCTGTGGTCGGGGCTCGCCACCCACACCATCAAGGCCGCGGACCAGGGCGGCTTCCTCGACCGGGTGACGTTGACCGGCGATCCGGAATCGGTGCTGCGCGGTTTCTTCGTCCAGGCAAAACGGGAAACCGACAGGCCGACGCTGGAGGCGATCGTCCGTCATTTTTCGCAACCATCCCTCAAGGCCGTCATCGACAGCCTCGAACAGGCGGCAGGCGCCGACGAATTCGCGGCCAAGACGCTGGCGACGATCCGGACGCGTTCGCCGACCAGCCTGCGCGTCGCCTGGCGCCAGATAAGCGCCGGGCTAACCATGTCCATGGACGCCTGCATGAAGATGGAGTTCCGCATCCTCAACCGGATGCTGGCCGGCCACGATTTCTACGAAGGCATCCGCGCCGCCATCATCGACAAGGGCTCGAAGCCGCAATGGCGGCCGGCGAGCCTCGGCGCGGTCAGCGAGGCGGATGTCGACGCCTATTTCGCCTCGCTCGGCGAGCGGGAGCTCGACCTGTGAGCGAGGTGACCTCCAGACGCGTCGTGCTGCAGCCCTCGGGCGTGGAGTTGATCTTCGCCTGGTTCCAGCGCGTCGTCGCCGGCTACTGCCTGCTGTTCGGCATTCTCTACTGGATCAGGCTGATCGGCTTCTATCCGGGCTCGTTGTGGCGCTTCGACCTGATGCCGGTGCACTGGCAGGTTGCGGCGGTGATGCTCGCCGTGTTTTTCCCCTTCGCCGCCGCCGGCCTGTGGATGCTGGCGTCCTGGGGACCCGTGATCTGGTTTATCTGCGCGGTGACCGAGACAGTCATGTATGCCGGTTTTCCCGAGCTTTTCGGCCACCGCATGCTTATCGTCGTCTCGCATGCTGTCGTGGCGCTGCTTTATATCGCTTTCCGCGTGATCATCTGGCTGCAGAAACGACCGGTGCGGCACTAACCCCTTGAGCCCATTGGCACCCTGGCGGCTGCCTCAATTCGGCCCCGCAATTGTTGGCTAAATCTTTAGGTTAATTATCCTTGCTCGGGAGACCGTTCGTTAAGCCTCTTTCGAAACCTCTTACCGGTAAGCTCTTGTTAGCCCTAGCGTTTAAGTCGAATTTTATGAGTATTCGATAGTGTCGCGATCAAGGTGAAAAACAAAAAATCACCAAGGCGACAAACGAGAGGCAAAGACAATGATCAATTCGCGTCCGGCGGCGAAGACCGCCAACGTATCCGACGACCGCCGCGAGGCTATCCGCTCGCTGTACATGGAATCGCTGCAGCTTGTAGAGCGGCTGCACCGCCGCCTGCTTGACGTGATCAAGGACGAGTTCGACCGCAACGGCCGCTCCGACATCAATGCCATCCAGGCGCTGCTGCTGTTCAACATCGGCAATTCGGAACTGACCGCCGGTGAGCTGCGTTCGCGCGGCTACTATCTCGGCTCCAACGTCTCCTACAATCTGAAGAAGCTGGTCGATCTCGGCTTCATCAACCACCAGCGCTCGCGCATCGACCGCCGCTCGGTCCGCGTCTCGCTGACGCCGAAGGGCAACGAGGTGGCGGACGTCGTCGCCGGTCTTTATGAGCGCCATGTCGGCTCGATCGAGCAGGTCGGCGGCATCAACACCGACGAGTTCAAGCAGATGAACCGCGCGTTGCAGCGGCTCGATCGCTTCTGGAACGACACCATCGCCTACCGGATGTGAGCCGGCGCATCGGATCTGGCCCGCGCCACAGAAGCGCGGCCGAAATGACGACCTCTGGTCAAGGCCGGTGCCGAAAGGCATCGGCCCTTTTCTTTTCCTGATTCAGAAGCCCAGCCGCCCGGTCGACACTATTCCGCCAGGTTTGCTTTCGCTGCAGCAGTGCCTAATGTCACGGCCCGGAGGGGGGCGCATGATGGGTCTGGGAAAACGCTCGAAGATCTGCTCGGTTGCGGCAGTGCTTTTGCTGGTCTCGCAAACAGCTTTCGCCGAGGAGTGGTGGAAGGATTCTTTCGCCGCGGAAGGCAGCGCCCCATGTGACAACAATGACTCGATCGTGACGTTTACCGACAAGGCAGTCGAGATGTGGGAGGTCGGCTGCACGTTGGACAAAATTCAGAAGATCAACCGCCTGGATGTCGTCATCCTGGACATGTCGTGTACGGATGGTGAAAGCACGGACAAGAGGCGGGAACTGTTGCTCAAACTGGAGGACAACAAGGTTCTGCGCTATCCCCAGCATGAGGTGTTGCAAAGATGTTCCGAATTGAGGGCGCAGCCAAGTCCGGCCCCAAATGTTGAAAATCCGCACTGAGATCGTGAGATAGTCAGTCCAGACAGGATCACGGCTTCAGCGGGCAGAATTTCTCGTGGAAATAGGCAAGCGCCTGTTCGGCCTGGCCTGGCTCGCCGAAGAACGGACTGATTGCTTCGGGCTCGCGCGTCAGGTCGCAGCTGCCCTCGGTGTCAGTCGTGCATGTCTTCACCAGCCCTTTCAGCGCGATGGTTGCCGGCGGATTGTCGAACGACAGGCCGGTTACACCGCCAAGCCGCAGTTCGTAGCTCAGGCGGTAGTAGATTGCGCCGTCCTCCTCGAACTGCTGTTCGGCTCTAAAGGTGCAATCATCCAGCCGAGCGACGATGAACCTCAGCGTTTCGGTTTCGTCGCCGACCTCGTTCGGGCCTGTGCTGGTGAAGATCGCCGGCGATCGGGAAACCTGCTTCAGCGGTTCATCGGTCTGCTGCCCGTATTTGGGGATCGCGCCCTGTTCCAGGCCATGCACGAAATAGGCAACCGTTTCCTCCGGCGTCGGAGTGCTGCCGTTCGGACCTGCGGCCAAGGCGAAGGCCGCGACGACTGAAAGGACACCAGGCATGGTCTCGTTCCTCGCGTTGGACTAGCTTATCAGTGTAGCATCAAGGGCTCGTGGTAGCCGGTCGATATCGCGGCCGGCGACCGGGATCGGTGCTGAAAAAGCACGGGCTTTTCATTTCGCTGCGTCGCCTGATGCAAATCGCGGGACAAGGCCACGTTGCCGCCATATTCCAATGGAACCGAGGATGCCGGTGATGCTGTGGTGAAGGCCGTGCGTTCACCCGGAACCCGTGTCGCGGCTCAAGCGTTTGTGGCCGAACTGATACGGACATGGTTGGCTAATTGTTAAGATTGCCAACTCTAGAGTGCGGGCAACATCGCCCTGAAAACCGAATGCAGCAAGATCGAACGCTACAAGAATGTCTGGAACGTCCATGAGAACCAGCCGCCGTCTTTTCCTTTCCGGAGCCTCCGCGCTCGCAGCCGCGATGGTCGCCGGCGGCGCCAATGCGCAGGACGTCATCGGTGATATCCTGAAATCCTCGGCGCGCGGCAATTGGGACGACACGTTCGACGCCCGCGCCAGCGAGGGCGGGAAGGTGGCCTCGACGCTGCCGATCTTTAGCCCGCAGACCGTCGCCTTTACCGAGCAGGCGGTAGCGCAATACCAGAACATCGTCAGCCAGGGCGGCTGGGTAGAGGTGCCCGCGACCAAGAAGCTGCAGCTCGGCGTCGATGATCCCGATGTCGTGCCGTTGCGCAAGCGACTGATGGTCTCTGGCGACTTGTCGCAGAGCGCCGGCATTTCGACGGCCTTCGATTCCTATGTCGACTCGGCGGTCAAGCGCTTCCAGTTGCGTCACGGCCTGCCCGCCGACGGCTCCATGGGCAAATACACCTACTTGGCGATAAACGTTTCGGCGCAGATCCGGCTTGGCCAGCTACAGACCAACCTGCAGCGGCTGAAGGAGAAGGCTGGCACGCTTGGCAGTCGCTACGTGCTGGTCGACATTCCGGCGGCGCAGATCGAAGCCGTCGAGAATGACCGCGTCGTGCTTCGCCACACCGCGATCGTCGGCAAGATCGATCGCCAGACGCCGATCGTCAATTCCAAGATCAACGAGATCATCGTCAATCCGTATTGGAATGCGCCGGTCTCGATCGTCCGCAAGGACATCATTCCGCTGATGCGGAAGGATCCCAACTATTTGAAGGACAGCCATATCCGGTTGTTCGCTCCGGACGGCAGCGAGGTCGACCCGCTCAATGTCGACTGGTCGACCGACGACGCCGCCAAGTATCGCTTCCGCCAGGATCCAGGCGCGGGCAACGCCATGGCGTCGGTGAAGATCAATTTCCCGAGCCCGGACGGCGTCTACATGCACGACACGCCGCAGCAGAGCCTGTTCGGCAAGATGATGCGTTTCGATTCCTCGGGCTGCGTGCGCGTGCAGAATGTGCGCGACCTCGTCACCTGGATCCTGCGCGACACGCCCGGCTGGGACCGTCAGCATTTCGAGGCGGCGATCAAGACCGGCGAAAACACGCCGGTCGAGGTCACCAACCCGGTGCCGGTACATTTCCTCTATCTCTCGGCCTGGTCGACGGGCCCGGGCGTCGTGCAGTTCCGCGACGACGTCTACGCGCTCGACGGTGCCAACGAGCTGCAGATCACGTCTTCGCTTTAACTAACTGATTTTTTTATGAGAAAAGGCTGCCGGCAAGGGCGGCCTTTTCGTTGCTCGGATTGCCTGCGCCTTTTCGCGGGAGGGCGGCTGGACGGATCGACCGGCTTTGCGCGTGGTCGGCGGACAAGGCTGGAACCGGACCATGGATGTCGCCGTCTTCATTCTGGTTGTGCTCGTCTTCGTCGCCGTTTCCGGCGCACTGGTGCGTCTGGTGCGGGTGCCGTTGCCGGTGCTGCAGATCGCCATGGGTGCCGCACTCGCCTGGCCGGTGCGCGGCATCCATGTCGAGATCGATCCGGAACTGTTCCTGCTGGTGTTCATTCCGCCGCTGCTGTTCGGCGATGCCTATGGTGCGCCGAAGCGTGAATTGATTGCGCTGCGCGGACCGATCCTGGATCTCGCCATCGGGCTGGTGTTCTTCACCATCGTCGGCTTCGGCTATGCCTTGCACTGGCTGGTGCCGAGCATCCCGCTGGTCGTCGCTTTCGCGCTCGCCGCGGTGCTGTCGCCGACCGACGCGGTGGCGGTGTCCTCGATCGTCGACAGGAACCAGGTTCCGGCGCGGCTGATGCACATTCTGGAAGGTGAGTCGTTGCTCAACGACGCTTCCGGCCTGGTCATGTTCCGCTTCGCCGTGGCGGCGGCGCTGACGGGCAGCTTTTCCTTGGCCGCCGCATCGCTGAATTTTCTCTATGCCGTCGCTGCCGGCATCCTGATCGGCGTGGCGGCGTTGTTCGTCGCCGCCAAGGTGCTGCAATTGCTCAACCGCATCGGCGGCGTGCCGGCCGAGGCGCAGGTGCTGGTGATGATCCTGCTGCCGTTCATCGCCTACCTCGGCGCCGAGCACATCGGAGCGTCCGGCATCCTTGGGGCGGTCACCGCCGGCCTCCTCACTGGTGGCTCCGGCGTGTTTCGGTTCCTTGGCGTCTCTGCCCGCATCCAGACGATGTCGCTATGGACGACGCTTTCCTTCATTTTCAACGGTGCTCTCTTCATCGTGCTCGGGCTCCAGCTTCCCGACATCATCCGTCATGTGCCACCGGAACTCATGAGCATGCACCCGATCATCCAGCCGGTCGCGACCGTCATCACACTGACGCTGTGCCTGATCGCCCTGCGCTTCCTGTGGATATGGGTCGGCGATATCGCGGCTGGCATCGCGGCACGTCTGGGCAAGCGCAGGGTTGAGCCGTTCGGTCTGCGCGTGCGGCTCGCCGGGTCGGTGGCCGGCGTGCGCGGCGCAATCACGCTGGCCGGCATCCTGTCGCTGCCGCTCGCCATGCCGGACGGGTCGCCGTTTCCGGCGCGCGACCTCGTCATCTTCCTCGCCACCGGTGTCATCATCTGCTCGCTGGTCTTTGCCAGTCTCGCCTTGCCGACGATCGCCAGCGGGCTGGTCGAACCGGTTGAGGATGCCGGTGCTACGGAGGAACGCCTGGCGCGTGTCGGCGCGGCCAAGGCGGCAATCGCCCGCATCGAGTTACTTGCTGCAACCGATACCGAAGAGGGAGGCGAGGTGCCCGGCGCCCGGCTGGCCGCGGCCGATGGGATTGTCGCAGCCTATCGTCGCCGTATCGCCGCTTCCGACGAAGCCGACGAGGCGCGGGCCGAAGCGCGGGAGGCCGGCCGGCTGGAACTCGAGCTCAGGCTCGCCGGCATCGAGGCCGAGCGCGGTGCCGTGCGCGCCATGCTGCGCAGCGGCGAGATCAACGACCATGCGGCGCGGGCGCTGTTCACCGAGATCACGCTTACCGAGGCCTTGCTGAAGGGACGGCAGGCGTGAAAATAGCACGCTCGTTGCCTCGCTGGCGCAAACCGGCCAGCAAATTTCGCGCCGCAAACGTGGCGGGGCGAAAACAACTGTGTTAATGGCGCGGCGAATGCATGTCGCCCAAAAGTGTGCAGCGGTTTTGGGACAGCGACATGCATAAATCAAAATTGCCCCCGAACCCAAGGATTTCAGGCCATGGCATCAGCAGCGGCAGTGTCGAACAAATTTGAATCCTTCTTCGAAACCACGCTGGAAGATGCCGACCCGGAGATTTTCGGCGCCATCCGGAACGAACTCGGTCGCCAGCGCCACGAGATCGAACTGATCGCCTCTGAAAACATCGTCTCGCGCGCCGTGCTCGAGGCGCAGGGCTCGATCATGACCAACAAGTACGCCGAAGGTTATCCGGGCAAGCGCTACTATGGCGGCTGCCAGTTCGTCGACGTCGCCGAGGAACTTGCCATCGAGCGGGCCAAAAAGCTGTTCAGCTGCAACTTCGCCAACGTCCAGCCGAATTCCGGCAGCCAGATGAACCAGGCGGTGTTCCTGGCGCTCTTGCAACCCGGCGACACCTTCATGGGGCTCGACCTCAATTCGGGTGGCCACCTGACCCACGGTTCGCCGGTCAACATGAGCGGCAAATGGTTCAAGGTCGTGTCCTATGGCGTGCGCCAGGACGACCATTTGCTCGACATGGACGCCATCGAGAAGACCGCCCATGAGACCAAGCCGAAGCTGATCCTGGCCGGTGGCACCGCCTATTCGCGTGTCTGGGACTGGAAGCGTTTTCGCGAGATCGCCGACGCGGTTGGCGCCTATCTGATGGTCGACATGGCGCACATCGCCGGTCTCGTCGCCGGAGGCGTGCATCCGTCGCCGCTGCCGCATGCCCATGTGGTGACCACCACCACGCACAAGTCGCTGCGCGGCCCGCGCGGCGGCATGATCCTGTGCAACGACGAGGACATCGCCAAGAAGATGAATTCTGCGGTGTTCCCCGGCCTGCAAGGTGGCCCGCTGATGCATGTCATCGCCGCCAAGGCGGTGGCCTTCGGCGAAGCCTTGAAGCCGAGCTTCAAGGTCTATGCGGAGAGCGTCGCCGCCAACGCCAAGGCGCTCGCCTCCAGCCTCAAGGAAACCGGCCTCGATATCGTCTCCGGCGGCACCGACAACCATCTGATGCTGGTCGACCTGCGTCCCAAGAACGCCACCGGCAAGCGCGCCGAGGCAGCGCTCGGCCGCGCCAACATCACCTGCAACAAGAACGGCATTCCGTTCGACCCGGAAAAGCCTTTCGTCACCTCGGGCGTGCGCCTCGGCACCCCGGCCGGCACAACACGCGGCTTCGGCCAGGCCGAGTTCCGCGAAATCGGCAAGCTGATCGCCGAAGTTCTGGATGGTCTCAAGGTCGCCAATTCCGACGAGGGCAACGCCGCTGTCGAAGCGGCGGTCAAGGCCAAGGTTGTGGCTCTGACCGACCGCTTTCCGCTCTATCCCTATCTCGGCTGACGAGATAGGAGGTCTCACCACCTTGCCGCGACGGACAAGCGTCGTCGCGGCAAGGCTGCGACAGGAGCCTTGATGATGCGAATTGTCCGTCTCGCCGACCTTGCCATCGCCGGCGTCCTGGCTGCTTCGATTGTCTTGCCGCTCTCCGGCATCGCCTCGGCGCAAACCGCGCCTGCGCAACCGGCACCCGCCCAGGCCGCACCCGCGGCACCCGCCCCGGCGGCGCCCAAGCTTGAAACCTTCGGCAGATGGTCTACCCTGGTCGACGAGGTCGATACCGGCGAGGACATCCGCAAGACCTGTGCAGCGTCGACCGCTTTTATCGGCGCCCGCGGCGAAAGCGGCACTCTGACGCTTATCATCACGAACGGCGATGCACTGCCGCCGGCTGCCTATCCGTCCGTGACCATTGCGGCCGACAACACGGCGCTGCCAACGGGCAAGTCGGTCGCGGCAACCTTTGGCGATGACAAGGGCCACGTCGCCGCCAAGCTCCATTCCGACGCCACCGTGGGCGGCCGGCTCAGCTGGACCGTGGACAATCAGGCCAAGACCAGCCTGGCGCTCTTGCGCGTCATGCGCCGCGCATCGGTGCTCGATGTGTCCTTTGGCGACGTGCCGGTTGGAAGCATAGCCATGGACGGCTTCACCAAGGCCTATCGCAGCCTCGGCGCATCATGCGGGTTTGCGACCACCGACGTCGCCCCTTGACGGCGTCGCTGTCCAGCCGCCTGCGGCGCTGGCAATCTTGCTTGCAGCTCGCTATCTCTCAGGGCGAGCGGCTCTGAGGGGCGAGGGGCTGCTTTGCCATCGTTGCAAAAACCTCTAAGCCTTTCGCTTCACCAGATTCGCCAACCAAAGGCTTCTCCATGCGCTGTCCCTATTGCCAGTCAGAAGATACGCAGGTGAAGGATTCGCGCCCCGCCGAGGATGGCGCCGCGATCCGCAGGCGGCGCGTTTGCCCCGATTGCGGCGGCCGCTTCACGACTTTCGAACGCGTGCAGCTGCGCGACCTCGTCGTGGTCAAGAAATCCGGTCGCAAAGTGCCGTTCGACCGCGACAAGCTGTTGCGCTCGGTGGAGATCGCCGTTCGCAAGCGCAATGTCGATCCCGAACGCATCGACCGCGCTGTGACCGGCATCGTGCGCCAGCTCGAAAGCTCCGGTGAGACCGAAGTGGCCTCCGGCGAGGTCGGCCGGCTGGTCATGGACGCGCTGAAGTCGCTCGACGATGTCGCCTATGTCCGCTTCGCCTCGGTCTACCGCAATTTTCGCGAGGCCAAGGATTTCCACGAATTGCTCGGCGAGCTCAAGGGGGACGAAATCAAGGGCGAAGAGGACGCCGGCTGAGCATGACTGCAAGCGACAGACAGGCCGGCCTTGATCGCCGTTTCATGGCAGCGGCGCTCCGCCTTTCGCGCAAGCATGCCGGGCGCACCGCGACCAACCCATCCGTGGGCACGCTGATCGTGCGCGACGACGGCGATGGCCCGATGATCGTCGGCACAGGCGTCACCGCTGTCGGCGGACGCCCGCATGCCGAGACCGAGGCGCTGGCCGAGGCCGGCGCGCTGGCGCGCGGCGCCACCGCCTACGTCACGCTGGAACCTTGCGCCCACCATGGCCGCACGCCGCCCTGTGCCAACGCGCTGGTCAACGCGGGTGTCGCGCGTGTCGTCGGCGCTGCCAGCGATCCCGATCCGCGCGTGTCCGGCCAGGGCTACGCGATCCTGCGTGCCGCCGGGATCGAAGTGGTCGAGAAGGTGTTGGCGGCGGAAGCAGCCGAACAGATGGCCGGCTATTTGATCAGGTCGTTGAAAAAACGCCCCGAAGTGATTCTCAAGCTTGCGCTTTCCAGCGATGGCAAGATCGGCAGGGAAGGCCAAGGGCAAGTGTCGATCACCGGCGATGTCGCCCGTCGCGAAGTGTATCTGATGCGGGCCGAGGCCGACGGCATATTGGTCGGCATCGGCACCGCCCTTGAGGATGACCCGGCATTGACGGTGCGCTTGCCGGGGCTGGAGAACCGGTCGCCGGCGCGCATTGTACTCGACCGGCAGATCAGGTTGCCGGAGACCTCGAAGCTGGTTTCGGGCGTGGACCGGGTGCCGCTTTACGTCGCCGCCTGCCTGGAGGCCGATCCGCTGCGGCGGACCATGCTGGAGCGCGCCGGAGTGCGCTTCATCGGCACCGAAACGCATGAGGGCGGCGTTGCGCTGCCGGAACTGCTCGAGGATCTGGCCGCGCTCGGCATGGCCAGTGTTCTGGTCGAGGGCGGCGCCAAGGTTGCCGGCGCTTTCCTGGCCGAGGGGCTGGTCGACCGCATCGTGCTGTTCCAGGGATCGGAAGCGATCGGCGCCGACGGCATTGCATCGCCCATCGATGCCGACCATATCCCGGCAGGATTTCGAAAGCTCCGCGATATGCGTTTCGGTGAAGACAGCTACGCCGAGTGGATCAGGGACATTTAGACCACGATCCCGAACAGTGGGACCGGTTTTGGACAGGATCATGGTCAAACGGAAGGATCACCGATGTTTACTGGAATTGTCACCGATGTCGGCACCGTCGCGACCGTCAAGCCGCTGAGGGAAGGGGTGGGGCTACGCATCGACACCGCCTACGATCCCGAAACCATCGCCATCGGCGCCTCGATCTCCTGCGGTGGTGTCTGCCTGACGGTTACCGCCTTGCCCGACAGCGGCACGAACGCGCGCTGGTTCGAGGTCGAGGCCTGGGAAGAGGCGCTCAGGCTGACGACGGCGACGAATTGGAAATCGGGCACGCGGATCAATCTGGAGCGGGCGCTGAAGATCGGCGACGAGCTTGGTGGTCACATCGTTTCGGGCCATGTCGACGGCATGGCCGAGATCATCGAGCGCAGGGATGAAGGGGACGCGGTGCGTTTTACCCTCGAAGCACCGCGCGATCTGGCGAAGTTCATTGCACCGAAAGGCTCGGTCGCGCTCGACGGCACCTCGCTCACCGTCAACAAGGTGGAAGGCACGCGCTTCGACGTGCTTTTGATCCACCACTCGCTGACCGTGACCACCTGGGGCGAGCGCAGGGTTGGCGACCGCGTCAATCTCGAGATCGACACCATGGCCCGCTACGCGGCGCGGCTGGTGGAGGCCGCGAAAGAGGGGCTTTGACGGTCACAGTCGGATGGACTTCAGCGCCAAACTGGGCACGTGCAACATCTTCTGCTTGCGATCAAACGGGCTTCGGCCTAAGTCACCGGCTCCGCCGGAGACGTGACGCAAAATGCCCAGGAACAAGAAACTCAAGCTGCTGATCATCGAAGCCCGCTTCTATGATGATCTGGCGGACGCGCTGCTCGAAGGCGCCAAGGCTGCGCTCGACGAAGCCGGCGCCAAGTACGATGTCGTCACCGTGCCGGGCGCGCTGGAGATTCCGGCCGTGATCTCCTTCGCGCTCGATGCCGCCGAGGGTGAGGGCACCGACTATGACGGCTTTGTCGCGCTTGGCACCGTCATCCGCGGCGAGACGCATCATTTCGATATCGTTGCCAATGAATCCGCGCGCGCCCTGATGGACATGTCGGTGCAGGAATCGATCTGCATCGGCAACGGCATCCTGACCACCGAAAACGACGAGCAGGCCTGGACCCGCGCCCGGCGCACGGAAGGCGACAAGGGTGGCTTTGCCGCCCGCGCCGCGCTGACCATGATCGCCGTCAAGAAACGGCTCGGAGCCTGACCGGCGTGACGCAATCCGGAGACAACGACCGACCACCGGTACGCCAGGCCAACAAGCGCGGCGCTGCCCGGCTGGCCGCCGTGCAGGCGCTCTATCAGATGGATGTCGCCGGCAGCGGCGTCTTCGAGATCACCGCCGAATACGAGGCCTTTCGCCTCGGCAAGGAAGTCGACGGCGCGCTCTATCGTGAAGCCGATGCACAATGGTTTCGCGCTATCCTCGCCGGTGTCGTCGAGAACCAGAAGACGGTCGATCCGATCATCCGACAGGCACTGACCGAGGACTGGCCGCTGTCGAGGCTCGATTCGACGCTACGCGCCATTCTGCGCGCCGGCGTCTACGAGTTGATGAAGCGCGAGGATGTTCCCGTCGCCGTCATCGTCTCCGAATATGTCGATATCGCCAAGGCTTTCTACGAGGAAGACGAGCCGAAGCTGGTCAATGCTGTGCTTGACCGTGTGTCTCGCCGGGTGCGTGGCGAGGGGCGCGGCAAGGACGCATCATGACGGCAATCGCCGTCGAGGCAGGCAAGGATGCGCGGCGCACCGCTTTGATCCTTGCCGCATCGCAGGCGATCATCGGTTCTGCTGCCCCCATCGCCATCTCCATGGGGGGGCTGGCCGGGCAATATCTGCTTGGTCCCGACAAGTCGCTGGCAACAGCGCCGATCACCGGCTTCAACATCGGCGTGGCGCTCGGCGCGCTGCCGGCAGCGGCCATCATCCGCGGCATGGGTCAGCGCCGCGGCTTCATGACCGGCACGATCGTCACTGCGCTTGGCGGGCTGGTTGCGACAGCAGCGCTTTTCCACGGCAGTTTCTGGCTGTTCGCCTTCGGCCTGTTGGTGATCGGCGTCGGTGGCGCCTTCGTCCAGCAGTTCCGGTTTGCCGCCGCCGACAATGCGCCGCCGCAGTTCAAGGCACGCGCCATCTCCTTCGTGCTGGCCGGTGGCATCGTCACCGCCGTCCTCGGGCCGCAGATCGTCATCTTCACCCGTGAATCGTTCGCGCCGGTGATGTTTGCCGGTTCGTTCGCCGCCATCCTGCCGCTGGCGGCCGTTGGCGCAATCATCCTGTCGTTCCTGCGCTTGCCGGCGAAGGTATCGGGCAAGGTGGAGATCGCCGACAGCGACGCCAGACCATTGGTCGAAATCGTCACCCACCCGCGCTTCGTCGCGGCGCTGTTCTGCGCCGTCGGCAGCTATGCCCTGATGAGCTTTGTCATGACTGGCGCGCCGCTGGCGATGGTTGGTTGCGGCCTGTCGGAGGACGATGCGACGCTCGGCATTTCCTGGCACGTCATGGCGATGTTCGCGCCGAGCTTTTTCACCGGCTCGCTGATCCATCGCTTCGGCGCCGAACGGATCGTCGCCACCGGCCTGGTCCTGCTCATCGGCTGCGCCACTGTCGCTCTGTCGGGCCTGGCGCTTTGGCAATTCTGGACGTCGCTGATCCTGCTCGGCCTTGGCTGGAATTTCAGCTTCATCGGCGCCACCGCGATGGTGGCGGCCAGCTACCGGCCGTCGGAAAAGGGCAAGGTCCAGGGCTTCCACGACTTCGTGCTGTTCGGCTCTGTCGCTTGCGCGTCGCTGATGTCGGGCATGGTTTACAACGCCTGGGGCTGGACCATGCTTAACTGGATGGTCTTCCCTGTCACCGTTCTGTGCTTCGTCGCCCTCGGCGCGCTCAAGCTGACGGGACGGCGCAAAGCCGACGCCTGACCCGGTCGCCGCATGCCTGACACGCCCTGTCAGCATGGTGTCGGTCGAATACGCAGCGCCCGAACAAAATTATTGCGTCTGTGCCAGATGTTATGAAACCGTGTGCCCCGACTGGCCGTTGAAGCCATGCTCATATGCGGCCGCCGCATTCCGGTTCACAGCAAGGGATTTCACAATGTTTTCAGTCAAGGTTCTGGCCAGCGCGGCATTGGCGCTCGGCATCACGGCGGTTTCCGCCAGTGCCCAGGTCGTTGTCTCCTCGAAGATCGACACCGAGGGCGGTGTGCTCGGCAACATCATCCAGCTCGTTCTCAACGCCAACAACATCAAGACCACTGACCGTATCCAGCTCGGCGGCACGCCGGTGGTCCGCAAGGCGATCACCGCCGGCGAGATCGACATCTATCCTGAATACACCGGCAACGCCGCCTTCTTCTTCGAGAAGGCCGACGACCCGGTCTGGAAGGATGCCGCCAAGGCCTACGAGACGGCCAAGAAGCTCGACTACGACGCCAACAAGATCGTCTGGCTGTCGCCGTCGCCTGCCAACAACACCTGGGCGATCGCGCTGCGCAAGGAGGTCGCCGAGACCAACAAGCTCGCCACGCTCACCGACTTCGGCAAGTATGTCGCGGGCGGCGGCCAGGTGGTGCTGGCGGCATCCGCCGAGTTCGTCAATTCGGCGGCCGCACTGCCGGCCTTCCAGACCACGTATGGTTTCACGCTGAAGCCGGACCAGCTGATCACGCTCTCCGGCGGCGACACGGCGGCAACCATCGCAGCCGCCGCCAATCAGACCAGCGGGGCGAATGCCGCCATGGTCTACGGCACCGATGGCGGCATCGCACCGTCAGGCCTGGTCGTGCTCGAGGACGACAAGGGCGTGCAGCCGGTCTACCAGCCTGCGCCGATCGTCCGCGAAAAGGTGCTGAAGGAACATCCCGAGATCGAAACGCTGCTGAAGCCGGTCTTCGCTAAACTCGACCTCGTCACGCTGCAAGAGCTGAACGGTCGCGTGCAGGTCGGCGGTGAGCCGGTCAAGGGCGTGGCCGAGGACTTTTTGAAGAAGAACGGCTTCCTGAAGTAGGACGATTCCGGCGCGCCGCATCCGTTGCGCGCCGGATCGACTGACGGGGGAGGGCGTGCAGATCCGGTTCGACAAGCTTGGCGTGGTCATCGCCGCGATAGTAGCTTACGCGGCTTTCGCTGCGCCCTTTGCCACGTTCCGCGCCAACCGCATCGTTCCCGGCCAGGCGCGCTCGATTCTCGAGGCGCTGCCGACGGCGACCGGGACGCTGCTGCTCGCCATCATTGTTGCCGCCGCACTTGTCGCGCTGTTCAGGACACCGCTTGTCCTGCGCCTCGTCGCCAGCGTGGTGGTGCTTGCAGCGCTGGCGCTGCTGATTGGCGCCGCCGGAACATTTCTGACGCCGGCCGGCAACACCCTTGCGAGAGTGTCGCCTGCCTCCGGTTTCTGGATACTGATCTTCGCCTTCACGCTTCTGCTGGCCGATGTGCTGACACGGCTGAACCTGTCGCCATTGGCACGGGTCGGCGTGCTTGTTGTGGCGGCTTTGGCGATCGGCCTGCTGTTGATTTCGGGAAGCTGGGATAATCTGTCGATCCTCAAGGAATACGCCAACCGCGCCGACAGTTTTTGGGCCGAAGGCTCCAAACATGTGACGCTGGCGCTCGGCTCGCTGGCTGCGGCTGTGATCGTCGGCCTGCCGCTCGGCATCCTCTGCCATCGCGTCGAAAGGCTGCACGCCGGCGTGCTCAACGTGCTCAACATCATCCAGACCATTCCCTCGATCGCGCTGTTTGGCCTTCTGATCGCGCCGCTCGGCTGGGTCGCCACGCATGTGCCGGGAGCCGCCGCGCTCGGCATTCGCGGCATCGGCACGGCACCGGCTTTCGTCGCCCTGTTCCTCTATTCGCTGCTGCCGGTTGTGGCCAACACCGTGGTCGGTCTCGCCGGCGTGCCGCGTGCCGCCAACGACGCGGCGCGCGGCATGGGCATGACCGACCGGCAGCGCCTTTTCGGCGTCGAGTTTCCGCTGGCATTTCCGGTGATCCTCACCGGCATCCGCATCGTTCTGGTGCAGAACATCGGCCTCGCCACCATCGCCGCGCTCATCGGTGGCGGTGGTTTCGGCGTGTTCGTTTTCCAGGGGGTTGGCCAGACGGCGATGGATCTGGTGCTGCTCGGCGCCGTGCCGACGGTCGCGCTCGCCTTCGCCGCCGCCATCGTCCTCGACGCAGTGATCGAAATGACCGCCACCAAGCGCAGGGTTGAAACGGCATGATCGAGATCGAAGGCATTACCAAGCGCTACGATTCGACAACGGTCGTCGATGACGTCTCGATGGTCATCGAGCCGCGCACGGTTTGCGTCATTGTCGGCACCTCGGGTTCCGGCAAGACGACGCTGCTGCGCATGATCAACCGGCTGGTCGAGCCGACGGCTGGCGTCATCAAGCTCGATGGCGCGGACAATCGCTCGCTGCCCGGTTACGAACTGCGCCGCAGCATCGGCTACGCCATTCAGGGCCACGGCCTGTTTCCGCATCGCACCGTGGCGCAGAATATCGCCACAGTGCCGGTGCTGCTCGGCTGGGACAAGGCCCGCATCAAGGCCCGCGTCGACGAGTTGATGACGCTCTACCAGCTCGACCCCGACGCGTTCGGGCCGCGCTACCCGCACGAACTGTCCGGCGGCCAGCAGCAGCGCGTCGGCGTTGCCCGCGCGCTCGCCGCCGAGCCCAACGTGCTGTTGATGGACGAACCGTTCGGCGCGCTCGATCCGATCATCCGCAACAAGGCGCAGGAAGATCTGCTGGCGATCCAGAAGCGCTTCGGCACCACCATCATTCTCGTCACCCACGACATGGAAGAGGCCGTGCACATGGGCGACAAGATCGCCGTTATGGATGCCGGCAAGCTTGTGCAATACGCTAAACCCGCGGAGATCCTGGCAAATCCGGCCAGTGCGTTCGTCGGGACCCTAGTCGGCGCAAGCGAAAGGCCGTTCCGGCTCTTGTCGCTCGGCCGCGTACGCGACGCCGTGGAGGACGGCTCCGCCGAAGGCGAGGCGATCTCAGGCGATGCCAGCCAGCGCGATGCGCTTGCCGAACTGTTGTGGTCGGGCCGGCCGGCGCTGCCGGTCAAAGGCGCCGACGGCAAGCCGCTTGGCCGCGTCACCGTCGACGGGCTGGTCAAGCGCGCCGCGAGGCCGGCATGAAGGCCTGGCTTCCCTCGCTGCTCAGGCTGGCTTTGGTGGTGCTGCTGGTTGCCTTCGTCACCAATCCCGGCTGGTTCGAGCCGCTGCTGAAGCCGCTGACTGAGAACAATGCGCCGGTGATCTACAATCAGGGCAGCCTGCTGACGCTGACGTTGCTGCATTTACGCATCGTTCTGATCGCCACGGTGGCTGCGACCGTGGTCGCGGTCGCACTGGCCATCCTGGTCACGAGGCCGGCCGGCGCCGAGTTCCTGCCGCTGTCGCGCAGCCTGGTCAACATCGGCCAGACCTTTCCGCCGGTGGCGGTGCTGGCGCTCGCTGTCCCGGCGGTCGGCTTCGGCGAAAAACCGACGCTGATCGCGCTGTTTCTCTATGGCCTGCTGCCGATCTTCGAGAATGCGCTGACCGGCCTGACGACATTGCCGGCCAATGTCACGGAGGCGGCGCGCGGCGCCGGCATGACCGGGTGGCAACGGCTCACCAAGGTCGAACTGCCGCTCAGCGCCCCGATCATCCTTGGCGGCATCAGGCTGTCGGTGGTGATCGGCCTTGCCACCGCCACCATCGGCTCGACCGTTGCCGCCAAGACGCTGGGCGAGGTTATCATCGCCGGCCTGTTGTCCAACAACCTTGCCTTCATCCTGCAGGGCGGGCTGATCGTGGCAGCCCTTGCCGTGCTGATCTATGACGGTCTTTCGGCGGTCGAACGCTACACGGCGCGCCGCATGGGCCGCGAAGTCGAGTAGCCAAGTGCCGCGTCGAGATCGATTTCAATCGATCTAATAGGACAATGCCGATGGCTGCGGTCTCGTGGCCCTATGCCTTTTGGGCGAAAGCCGGGCAAAAACCGAACAATATCTTGACGTTCGCAGCCCTGTTTCGCATACACCGCTGCGAAGAGGCGGATTCCGTGCACGGGTCCGGTCTTTGTCTCAACGGCCCAGGGAGGGGTTCTTTTGGGCCATCAATCGAGGAAAATCCGGCAATGACAATTATTTCCGCCGTCATCGCCTGCGGTCTGCTTTCTGTCCTCTACGCCATCTGGGCGACACGTTCGGTCCTCGCGGCCGATCAGGGCAATGCACGCATGCAGGAAATCTCCGCGGCCATCCGCGAGGGCGCGCAGGCCTATCTGGCGCGCCAGTACACCACGATCGCCCTCGTCGGCGTCGTCGTGCTCATACTCGCCTGGTGGCTGCTTTCCATCACCGCCGCGGTTGGCTTCCTGATCGGCGCCGTCCTGTCGGGCGCCGCCGGCTTCATCGGCATGCACGTTTCGGTGCGAGCCAATGTGCGTACCGCGCAGGCGGCCTCCAACAGCCTCGCCGCCGGTCTCGACATCGCTTTCAAGTCGGGCGCCATCACCGGCATGCTGGTCGCTGGCCTGGCCCTGCTCGGCGTGTCGATCTACTACCTCATACTCACCCACTTCATGGGCCTTCAGCCCAATGACCGCATCGTCATCGACTCGCTGGTTTCGCTGGGCTTCGGCGCCTCGCTGATCTCGATCTTCGCCCGTCTCGGCGGCGGTATCTTCACCAAGGGCGCCGACGTCGGCGGCGATCTGGTCGGCAAGGTCGAAGCCGGTATTCCCGAAGACGATCCGCGCAACCCGGCCACCATCGCCGACAATGTCGGCGACAATGTCGGCGACTGCGCCGGCATGGCCGCCGACCTTTTCGAAACCTACGCGGTGACCGTCGTCGCCACCATGGTCCTCGGCGCCATCTTCTTCGGCGGCACCGCCGTCCTGGGGGCGGCGATGCTCTATCCGCTCGCCATCTGCGGCGCCTGCATCCTGACCTCGATCGTCGGCACTTTCTTCGTCAAGCTCGGTTCCAACGGCTCGATCATGGGCGCGCTCTACAAGGGCCTGATCGTCACCGGCCTGTTGTCCATCGTCGGCCTCGGCGTCGCCACCTCGGTTACCCTGGGCTGGGGCGAGATCGGCGTGGTTGCCGGCATGGCCATCACCGGCAAGAACCTGTTCATCTGCGGCCTAGTCGGCCTCGTGGTGACCGGTCTGATCGTGGTGATCACGGAATACTACACCGGCACCAACAAGCGCCCGGTCAACTCCATCGCCCAGGCGTCGGTGACCGGTCACGGCACCAACGTCATCCAGGGCCTTGCAGTCTCGCTGGAATCGACGGCGCTGCCGGCGATCGTCATCGTCGCCGGCATCATCTCGACCTATCAGCTCGCCGGCCTTTACGGCACGGCGATCGCGGTCACGACGATGCTCGGCCTCGCCGGCATGATCGTTGCGCTCGACGCCTTCGGCCCGGTCACCGACAATGCCGGCGGCATTGCTGAAATGGCCGGTCTGCCCAAGGAAGTGCGCCACTCCACCGACGCTCTCGACGCGGTCGGCAACACCACCAAGGCGGTGACCAAGGGCTACGCCATCGGTTCGGCGGGTCTCGGCGCGCTGGTGCTGTTTGCCGCCTATTCGAACGACCTGAAGTTCTTTGCCGCCAATGGCGACAAATATCCATACTTCCAGGGCATGGGCGAGATCTCCTTCGATCTGTCCAACCCCTACGTCGTTGCCGGCCTGATCTTCGGCGGCCTGATCCCGTATCTGTTCGGCGGCATCGCCATGACGGCCGTCGGCCGTGCGGCCGGCGCCATCGTCGAGGAGGTGCGCAAGCAGTTCCGCGAGGATCCGGGCATCATGGCCGGTACGTCGAAGCCGAACTACGCTCGCGCTGTCGATCTGCTGACCAAGGCTGCGATCCGCGAGATGATCATCCCGTCGCTGCTGCCGGTGCTGGCGCCGCTCGTCGTCTATTTCGGCGTGCTGCTGATCTCGGGCTCGAAGGCGTCCGCCTTTGCCGCCCTCGGCGCCTCGCTGCTCGGCGTGATCGTCAACGGCCTCTTCGTCGCCATATCGATGACGTCTGGCGGCGGCGCCTGGGACAACGCCAAGAAGTCGTTCGAAGACGGCTTTGTCGACAAGGACGGCGTCAAGCATCTCAAGGGTTCCGAAGCGCACAAGGCTTCGGTGACCGGCGACACGGTCGGTGATCCCTACAAGGACACCGCAGGTCCGGCCGTCAACCCGGCGATCAAGATCACCAACATCGTCGCGTTGCTGCTGCTGGCCGTGCTCGCGCACGGCTGAGCCATTGGCCCCAAGACAAAACCCGCGGGGAGCAATCCCCGCGGGTTTCTTGTTGCGCCGATGGACCGGCCGCCCTTCAGTTCGTCCCTTTGGCGAGGTCTCGCTGCGAGCCTTGCCCACTGATCTCCCATAACAAAAACCCGCAGGATCGCTCCCGCGGGTTTTTGGTCGCCTGAGATGGTGCTGCTCTCCTCGAGGGGAAGGCAGGTCTGAGATCAGGGAGTGCCGCCGCCGGGGATGCCGGGGGCCAGCTTGCTGGCGCCGTTGATGATCTGGCTGAGGAAGTTCTGGTCCTTGCCGCCGGTCGGCGTGGTGCGCGAGACGAAGTCGAACACCTTGCCGTCCTTCAAGCCGTAATTGGCGATCTGAGTGACGCGACTGTCGGGGCCGAAATAGACCGCCAGCACATGCTGGTCAATGAGGTGCGGCTTGTCGAAGGCGACGTAGCGCTTGCGCGTCTGCGAAATGTAATAGAAGGCCTCGTTGTCGAAGGTCGCCGTCGTCGATGGCGTGCCGAGCGCCAGAAGCACCTGCTCGCGGCTCGATCCGACCGGAACCAGGTCGATCGCCTGCTGGTCGATCACATAACCCTGGGTGAGGGTTTCGCTCGGGCTGAGGTCACCGATCATCTTGGAGGTGTGGCAGGCGGACAGCGCCGAAACAATCACCAGTAGCGAGATCGCACCGGCGGGCCGGGACGAGAAAGTCGACTTGAAATTCAGCGCGCGCAACAACAACTCCATTAGCTGGCCGCAACTTGCGCTGGGCCGCAAAACCGGTAAACCAGCTTGCAGGCCGATGCAACAAGGCCACTTCAACAAACGGTCCCCGGGAGACCATCCCCAATGTTCCAGCGCTTTTTTGGCCGCGAACGCCATGCCAACCGCGCTATCACCGAGGCGCTTTACGCACAAATCGTGGCGGCGGCGCGGCAGACTGTGTTTTATTCCCATTGGAATGTGCCCGATACGCCGCTTGGCCGCTTCGAGATGGTGTCGCTGCACATGTTCCTGTTCCAGCACCGGTTGCGCGGCGAGGACGGCGTGGCGCAAGAGGTTGCGCAGGTGCTGATCGACGAGTTCTTCCTCGATGTCGATCATTCGCTGCGGGAATTGGGTATTGGCGATGTCGGCGTGCCCAAACGCATGAAAAAGCTGGCAAAAATGTTCTATGGCCGAACCGCCGCTTATGACGATGCCCTGGAAAGAAACGACTATGACGGGCTCACCGCGGCCCTTGCCCGCAATGTCCGGCCCGACACCGGCGCCTGGCCGGAAGCGTCGCTGCTGGCCAATTATGTCACCGACGCCCGCGATCAGCTGGCCACCCAGCCATCCGAATCGATAGTCTCCGGCACGGTGGCGTTTCCCGTCGCCAACGGAGGTTGATCGATGAAACACATTGACCCGCAAAGCCCGGTATCGTTCCGCGCAAACATCGCTCGTCTGCCGCAGAAGGGGTTGCCAGTGGTGATCGAGGCTGACGCCGCGCAGCGCGCGGCACTGGCCGAGGAGCACGGGCTGCTTTCGGTCGAAGCCTATCGCGCCGAGCTTCTGGTGACGTCATGGAAGCGCAATGGCGTGAAGGTCAGCGGTCGCGTCGAAGCCGACATCACCCAGGCCTGCATCGTCACACTCGATCCTGTCGAAGCGCATATAGACGAGCCGGTCGAAGCGCTGTTGCTGCCAGAGGACTCCAAGCTCGGACGGCAGGGTTTCGATGACGGCGGCGAGATCCTGCTCGACGCGGACGGACCGGACGCTCCCGAAACATTTTCCGGCGACACGATCGATGTCGGGGCGCTCGCCGAGCAGTTCTTCGGACTGGCGATCGACCCATATCCGCGTAAGCAGGGCGCGTCTCTGGATGCCGGCGGCGAGAGCGAACCGGCGGAGAATGAATTTCAGCAAAAACTGCGATCCTTGCTGGGAAAATCCTGAAAACCACGCCCGCGACGGAAAAGTCGGTTGTGCGGCAGCCCAAAACCGCTATTTTCGCCGAACCTTCGCGACCACTAAAGCGACCTGCCGCCTAACCGTGAGATGAATACCGCGTGATCAGGATTTCCATCGATGCCATGGGCGGCGATCACGGACCAGCCGTGGTCATTCCGGCGCTCATGACGGTCGCGACCCGCCGTCCCGACATCCGCTTCGTCATCTTCGGACGTGAAGAGGTGGTGCGCCCTGAACTGGCCAAATTCCCGAAGCTGGCCGAGATCAGTGAATTCTTCCACTGCGAGATCGCGGTCAGGATGGACGACAAGCCTAGCCAGGCGCTGCGCCACGGCCGCTGGAAGTCGTCGATGTGGAAGGCTGTCGAAGCGGTCAAGGCAGCGTCGGCGGACGCCTGCGTCTCCGCCGGCAATACCGGTGCGCTGATGGCGATGTCGAAATTCTGCCTGCGCACCATGGCCACCATCGAACGGCCGGCGATTGCAGCGCTCTGGCCGACGACACGTGGCGAAAGCGTGGTGCTCGACGTCGGCGCCACCATTGGTGCCGACGCCCATCAGCTTATTGATTTCGCCATTCTCGGCACCGGTATGGCGCGCTCTGTCTTCGGCATCACGCGACCGACGGTTGGCCTGCTCAATGTCGGGGTCGAGGAGATAAAGGGCCAGGAAGAGGTCAAGGAAGCGGGGCGCATGCTGCGCGAGGCCAACATGGCCTCGATGAATTATCATGGCTTTGTCGAAGGCGACGATATCGGCAAGGGCACGGTCGACGTTGTGGTGACGGAGGGCTTCGCCGGCAATATCGCCCTGAAGACGGCCGAAGGAACGGCGCGCCAGATAGCGGGCTATCTGCGCGCCGCGATGAGCCGCACCCTGATGGCCAGGATAGGCTACGTCTTCGCCAAGGGCGCCTTCAACCGCTTGCGTGAAAAGATGGATGTCGGACGCTCGAATGGTGGCGTTTTCCTGGGGCTGAACGGGATCGTTGTGAAGAGCCACGGCGGAGCCGATTCGGATGGTTTCGCCGCGGCGATCGAATTGGCCTACGATATGGTTCGCAACAATCTGCTCGACCGCATCGAGGCGGATCTGGACCTGTTTCATGCGCGCAATCCGCATACTCAGACATCTAGGAAATCCGACGTCGTTATCGACGCAAAGGAATAGGAAAGAACTTTGATCAGATCAGTCGTGCGCGGCACGGGCGCCGCGCTGCCCCGCCGAATTATGAAGAATGCCGATTTCGAAGGCATGGTGGAAACCTCCGACGAATGGATCGCCCAGCGCACAGGCATCCGCCAGCGCCATATCGCCGGTGATGACGAGACGACAGCTTCGCTGGGTGAAGCGGCCGCGCGTGCCGCACTTGCCGACGCCGGGCTGACGCCCGCCGACATCGACGTGATCGTGCTGGCGACCTCGACGCCCAACAACACTTTTCCGGCCACCGCCGTCGAGATCCAGAACCGGCTCGGCATGCATCACGGTTTTGCTTTCGACATGCAGGCGGTCTGCTCCGGCTTCGTCTATGCGGTGACCACCGCTGATCTCTACATCCGTGGCGGCCTGGCCAGGCGCGTCCTGGTGATCGGCTCGGAAACGTTCTCGCGCATCCTCGATTGGAGCGACCGCTCGACCTGCGTGCTGTTCGGTGACGGCGCCGGTGCCGTGATCCTGGAGGCCGGCGAGGGGACTGGCGGGATCGCCGATCGTGGCGTTCTGGCGGCCAGCCTGCGCTCCGACGGCACCCACAAGGAGAAGCTCTTTGTCGATGGCGGGCCATCGACCACGGGCACGGTCGGCCATCTCAGGATGGAGGGCCGCGAAGTCTTCAAGCATGCGGTCGGGATGATCACCGACGTCATCGAGGCGACGTTCTCGCAGGCCGGCATATCGGCCGATGATCTCGACTGGTTCGTGCCGCATCAGGCCAATAAACGAATTATTGACGCTTCCGCCAAGAAGCTCGGGATAGCCGAGCAAAAGGTGGTGGTGACGGTCGATTTGCACGGTAACACCTCGGCTGCTTCCGTGCCGCTGGCGCTGTCGGTGGCCGTCGCCGACGGCCGCATCAAGAAGGGCGCTCTCGTGCTTCTGGAGGCCATGGGGGGCGGCTTCACCTGGGGTGCTGTTCTGGTTCGCTGGTAAGTGCCGAACGGTCCGGTTTCGGTCCTTGACCTTGCCGGATCAATTACTTAGGCTCTGCCGTTGTTGTGCCGAATTTAATGTTTTGAGCTGATGGGACGGTCGCATGGGGGGAAAGACACTTACGCGCGCCGACCTTGCCGAGGCTGTTTACCGGAAGGTCGGCTTATCGCGCACTGAATCGGCCGAACTTGTCGAAGCGGTGCTGGACGAGATATGCGAAGCGATCGTCCGTGGCGAGACGGTGAAGCTGTCGTCCTTCGCGACATTCCACGTCCGGTCCAAGAACGAGCGCATCGGCCGCAATCCCAAGACTGGCGAAGAGGTGCCGATCCTGCCGCGCCGGGTGATGACCTTCAAGTCGTCGAACGTACTGAAGAGCCGCATCTTGCGGTCCCATCAAAGCGGCAAGGCCAAGGGCAGTAAGTAGCCTCGCTCGGCTCAGCGGTTGAAAACGGCGCCGCGCCATGACGCCGGGCTTGAATATTGTTTCACAAACCGCTGAAATAAGGTTCGATTCGGCAGGTAGGCCGGATCATCGTCCAGCGTGAGGATTCGCCCATGGACAAGAGCCCCGACGCCTTTCGTACCATCAGCGAGGTCGCCGAAGATCTCGACCTGCCGCAGCATGTGCTGCGCTTCTGGGAAACGCGTTTCAACCAGATCAAGCCGATGAAGCGCGGTGGCGGCCGCCGTTACTACCGGCCGCAGGATGTCGAACTGATCAAGGGCATCCGCCATATGCTCTACGACCAAGGCTACACCATTAAGGGCGTGCAGAAGCTGCTGCGCGAGAACGGCAATCATTTCCTGGTCGCCATCGGCAATGGTGACATGGCCGCCGTCGAGGCGATCTCGCAGCGCCGGCAGGCCGATCAAGTGCCGTTGACGCCCGCGGCACAGCCGCGCGGCATGGATGATGAACTGGTTGGCCAGCCGCGCGTCAAACCCAGCCGCCGCTTTTTCGGCCTGGGCAAGAGCGACGAGGACGGTCCGGTTCAGCCGGACGCTTCGAAACTCTCGCGCGACAATCGCGCGTTGCTGCAGGAAGCGCTGTTCGACCTCCTGGAATGCAAGCGACTGCTCGATCAGGTGCGCTGACCGCCAACAGAGCACGTGGGGCCGGTCGAAAACCGGAACCCGCCTTGGCGTGAGGCGTTACGTTTCCTTCTGCAATTGAAGGAAACACGTCATGGCATCATATTCGACCCTCTCGGACATCGACCTCGACAGGCAGGTCGCGGCTCTCACCAGGGAATTGGCTAGCCTGAGGAAGGCGGTGTCCAGGCGCGGCGGCGCCTATTACGAAGACGGTCGCGATGCGGCGCTCGACACCTATGCCGATCTCGCAGGACGTCTGCGGGATGCGATGCCGGCCATCCGCAAGCAGGGCAGGGTCATCGAGAAATCGGCCCGCGACCATCCGGCGGCAGCCGCCGCGGTCGGCCTTGTGGTGGTCGGTCTCGTTGCCAGCCTGCTGTTCAGCCGGCGCTGAATCGTATCGCACTGCCACGAGAAGAACAGCCTTGAACAAGAAACCAAGGCCGGTCTTCTCGTTGGCAGTCTGGGTTGCCTAGGCCTTCTTCATGTCGTGGTGATGATGATGGTAGTGATGATGGTAATGATGGCGGTGATGGACAGGATGGTAGGGATGATGATGGTGGTCATGATGCTTTGCCATCGGGGCTGCATCCGCACTCGTCGCGCCGATCACCGGCACCGTGAAAGCAAGTGCAACCGCAAGCCCGAGGGCCGAGAGGAGGGACGTCTTCATGGGTCGTTTTCCTTTTTTGGCATGTCAATCGAGTCGATGACCCGATCGCCGCGAATGGGATTACGCTCCTGAATTTTTTCCTCGATATTTCCCGATGGTAGAATCTTGTTTCTCGACTGTTTCTACGCAAACCGGGCGTCCACCATCATCATCGCCAGGGCCGAAAGGCCATGGTTTGACGCCTTTTTTGCCTACATTGGCGGGGCCACGCCGTTGTTTCCGACGACGACGCGGCCGGAGCTCAGCGTGCCGTCAGCCTCACGCTCAGCGGTGACGACGACCGTCGCACCTGGCTTGAGGTCGGTCGGCGTGGCCGGCGCAAAGGTCACGACAGGTGTGGTGTCAGGTATCGATATCTTCTTCGTCTGCCCATTGTCATAGGTCAGCGTGACGGCTCGGCCGTTTATGTCGGTGACGTCGGCCACGGTGCCGTTGGTCATGCGGCTGTTTGGCTGCAGGTCCCAGGGGCGGTCGCCCTCGCCGGTGCCTTTCAAAGCGGCCGGAAAGATCACCACCTCCAGCGCGCCGCTGCCGCCATCGGCTTTCGATACGGAGGCTATGCCAAGGAAATCGCCTTGCTTGATGTCCTTCACGGATGCGTTGGCGACGCCCGATATCTTCCAGCCGGCATTGAGCTTGATGGCGGAGGTATCGCCTTGGCGGGTTTTCACGGTGAGCAGCGATGGCTCGAAGCTGGCCACAGTGCCGCGCACGCGCAGCGTGTCCGCCGCTTGAGCACCGCCGACACCGGCAGCGGAAAGGCTGGAAATCGTGCCGAGCACGACGATGAGTGTCTTCAAGTTCATTGCAGAGATCCTTCCGGGAACGGCTGGCTGGAACCGGATGGTTTTCAGGCCAGCGACTCAGGAAATAACGAACTGGCGCGGCGAAACTGCCGGACAAAGCGCGGTTGCACGGTCAAAACAACTTGATCGAGATGTGCGCGCGGCCCGGCCGCGCAAGCCGCCTGCTTCACGATAGCGTGACGGTCAGATTGGCACTTGGCAAATCACTGGCGAGCGGGCATGTTCCCGATCGTCTCAGGCAACTTCGTCATTTCATCAAACTCTTTCAGCTTACGGAGTTGCCAATGCCCAACACTGCAAAAAGCGAAGCCCTCTCCGAATCGGTAGCCAATGAGATCGGGCCGGATTACAGCACCCTCAGAGCGATGCGGGAGACCCGCGGCTACAGTGTGGAAAAGCTTTCCCTGACATGCGGTCTGGCTGCCGACGAGATTGAGGATATCGAGAGCGGTAAGGTGACCGATCCGTCGAAGCTGCGTCGTATTGTGTCCGCGCTTCGACTTCCCCAGGACGCTTTGATCGCTTCGGCTGTGCACACGCCGGCCGCGCAAGGTCGATCCCTGGCATAGTTCAACATCAGGCATGCCCGACAACCCGCCAAGGAATAGCCTTGGCGGGTTTGTTTTTGGGGTGCGGCAGCCGCCCTGCGGCAGCCGGGGCTTGCCGATTTGTATGCCGCACGTGTTTATACGCGCGGCGATCTGATCCGCTGTCCATCAGTCCTGAACTATGGGTTTTCAATATGAGCCTGGAATCCGTTCGTGCCTTCTTCGCCGCTCACGCGCCCGACATCGAAGTCATCGAGACGGAAGCGAGCTCGGCAACGGTGGCACTGGCGGCGGAGGCGCATGGCGTGCTGCCGGCGCAGATCGCCAAGACGATCTGCCTGCGCGTCGGCGATCGCACCATGCTGGTGGTGACCAGCGGCATCGCCAGGCTGGATAACCGCAAGTGCAAGGACCAGTTCGGCGGCAAGCCGCGCATGCTCGACGCCGCGGAGGTTATCGAAGCAACCAGCCACCCGGTCGGCGGTGTCTGTCCCTTCGGCCTGCCGGCGCCGCTGCCGGTCTACTGCGACATGTCACTGCGCGAATTCGACGAGGTCGTGCCCGCCGCCGGCGCCACCAACGCCGCCGTGCGGCTCGGCCCGCAGCGCATGGTCGATCTCATTGGCGCCGAATGGGTCGATGTCTGCCAATAGCGATCGAGCGATGCTTTGCACCGCGCTGCGTCTGGTTATCGGAATTGGAGTTGCACCGGCTTCAAGGCTATCCCGCGGACGTCTGTAGTCCAGGTTTCGCCTGCCATCGCCGGCATCGCCTCGGTGAGCGTGCCGGTCGTGATGATTTCGCCGGCTTGCAACGGGTCGCTCGAGGAATTGGCTGCGATTTCCACCAGAAGAAAGCGAAATGCCTTGAAGGGGCTTCCCAGCACGCTGGCGCCGCCGCCGCTCCGCATCAAGCCGTCACCGCGCTCGATCGTGATCGTAAAACTTGACAGCTGATCGGCCCAGATCGCCGGATTTTCCGTTATCAACTGCCGATCACCAATCAACAGCTTGGCATGTACGCCATAGGCGGCCACGGCGTCGGCGGCTGTGAAAACCCACCCTGGAAAGATCGAATGAACGATCTCGAAGCCAAGCGCAATCCAGTCGACACAGCCGACAAGTTCATCCTCGCTCATGGAGACATCTGGAACCCTCCCCAGATGCAAGATGATTTCCGGTTCAATGCGTGGCTCGGCCAGGCCCGCCAACGAGTACATTCCGCCGTTCTCCGGCAGATCGCCGACTGTGCTGTCGAACATGTAGTTCCAGATTGGCCCCGAAATGCCATAGCCGCTCCAGACGGAGCGGTTGGTGAAGCCGATTTTGCGGCCGACGACCTTCTCGCCTCTGGCGCCCCGTACCGCGCGAACGCTCGCGGCGACGTCGTATCCATCTGTAAGGCCGAATTGGGGAAAGCGGCTGGAAAAGGTCGGGACCTGTCGTCCCGTACCGAGAAGGGCGATTGCCTCCTGGGCAATCCGATCAAGCATTTGGGCCCGCTTCCGCAGCGTCATGATCTCATTGTATCAGCGGCGGGGAAATTGGATACGGATGCTCCCGAATGATGTCCCCGACGCGACTTTGGTGAAGCTTCGCGATCGGTTCGGCCCCGACGCGCCGGCAAATCCCGGCGCGAGGAGCATGTCACCAGCCCCGATTTTCGTTGAGCCAGTATGCACCAAAACAGCCGAATTGGGATGGGAGACCAAGGCGCCGTTTGGCATCAAATTCCATCTCCGATAGAGACCAGGATGAGTTGTTCTCGGTCACATTGGGCACGATGGTGTACCCATCCTCCACCAATATCAGTCTCATTTCCTGGAAGTGCCTTTTGAAGCCGCTCTCAATTTGGCTTCTCGGATAGCGTCGACCTTGCAAGCAAGCTCGCCTCAGAATGTCGGAATACATCTGGGTGCTGACAACTCTCAAAGTTTCTTCGGAGATCGGCTTGTAAGGTAGGCCCTCCTCGGACCAGCATTCTCCTGCCGACGCCACCAGCATCGCGGCCAACTGGCTTGCCAAGAACCTCTCCACCTTCGGCCCTTCCGACTATCATATTAGTCATGATTAATATGGCGGGCAACTCTCTCGGAGAGGGGTGGGCCAGATTGCAGCACCCTCAGAGCAATGCGGGAAACCCACGGCTACAATGTGGAAAATCGTTCCTTGATATGCGGTCTGGCTGCCGACGAGATTGAGGATATCGAGAGCGGCAAGGTGACCGCGCATGCTCGACGCTGCGGAGGTTGTCGAAGCAACCAGCCACCCGGTCGGCGGTGTCTGCCCGTTCGGCCTGCCGGCGCCGCTGCCGGTCTACTGCGATGTATCGCTGCGCGAATTCGACGATGTCGTGCCCGCCGCCGCCAACGCCGCGCTGCGGCTCAGCCTACGGCGCATGGTCGATCTCACCAGGCCCGAATGGGTCGATGTCTGCCAAGGCTAGCCTGGGGGCTCGCCGGCACCCGCGATCGCATCGGCGCGAAAGTCGCCGAATTTCGGTTGACCCGGGCGGGGTTATCACGATACATCGCGACCGGTCCGGAGTGTAGCGCAGCCCGGTAGCGCACTTGACTGGGGGTCAAGGGGTCGTCGGTTCGAATCCGGCCACTCCGACCATTTTTCCTTGAAATCCCTGGTTCTTATCGAGGCGCCTTCTGGCGCCTTTTCCCGTTTTCGGAACGAAAGGCGCTCAATCGATTTCCGAATCCGGTCTGCTCAACCACCAAGAAACCCGAAATGCGGGTCCTTCCTATAGAGCCCACCAGCGATCCTGGCGACGGGCGTTTTCCGTGCGTCGCCAAATTCGACGCTGAGATAACAGCAGATGTCCGGATGTACGGACTGCGACTTTTGAAATCCCCCACCGGTAAATATCTCTCGGCCCAGGTAGCCACCACGGCTCTCCCTAGTAACTGAAGAGCCGTGGCTACCGCCCCCCGGCCTATGCTGCTGCATATTAGAGACAGCTTACGGAAGTTTGCGTGCAACGCAATATCTTTGTTGCGCTGCACCATGATTTTCTACTGGCCGCCCATCGCGGTCGGCACTACCGGCCTGGCCGGTTTCTCCAGATTGGATGACCACCCATGACCAACTCATCATTCATCAGCAGACCACGCTTGCTGTGCCGCGAAAGCAGCGGGGAGCTGTTTCACTGCAATACGAAAGAAGAGCGTGCTGCCCTACGCGCCAGGCTGGCCATGAACAAGCAGGACGAGCAACGTCGCATGGACGCCTGAGCGGCTACGACTTCTTTGAGGATCTCGCAGAGGCTGGAATTGTTGAGAACCGCCGCGAGGTGCCGCGCGATTTGGCAGAGGAAACTTGGCGTCGCATTGGCAATGATGTTCTCGATTACAGGGTGGAATTCCACCGCGGCTTCGTGCCCCCGGAGCGGCCTATCTGGGCAGAGCGTGAGTTCGGCCCACCCGATAGGAAGAAGCGGCACGCTGGGACGCGCTGGAGGGAATAGGCGTCGCGCAGAATCATCTGCATCTACCGCGGTCGATGTGGCCGCGGTTTATGGTCGACGCCTGCGGATGAAGAGGATCTCAGAAATAGGATTGCCAACTTGTAACTTGGAAAAAGGGGAAAACAAGTATTTACAAGGCCATCTCGCTTGGCTGCTCGATGAGTTGGAAATCAAAGATCCCCATGGAAAAGGTGAACGTGCCGCCGTCCGCTTTATCCGGAGTCTACGCCACCCTAAGTCGCGGTTTTAAGGGCGAGGATTTCAACTTGATGTTTAGCAAGAGCGTCTTATTCGTAGAGTACACGGAAACACGCTTGAAGAGGGCGCGCGCAAAATCAAAACGGTCTGTGCCCTCCTTCCTCGCGGCAGTGTCGCTGCGAGCGGATAATGACAATCCGGGAACGGAGTTTTCTAGGTAGGAGCGTCGGCCGCCTAAATCGGCCACTTCGCTCACCGCTCTGGAAGGGCAGATCTACGGCAAGGTTGTTCAAGTGTTGAGACGGAAGCTCCCTAATCCAGCGTAGGTCGGGCGGCTCTCTGATGCGCGATAGCGAATTGACTGCGCGACCGGGCAAGGGCTGGACACCTTGGGAAGAGGGTCAAGGCGACTCCGACATCGAAAAGATATGGTGGGCGCTCAATCGATTTCCGAATCCGGTCTGCTCAACCACCAAGAAACCCGAAATGCGGATCCCTTCTATTGTGCCCGCCACGGGAGCAACCCGGCGGCAGCCACATAGTTCCGTTGTGGACCCGCCTGACGTCGTGACATGATAGCAGTCAAGACTGCCTTCATTGTCTCGCAGGAACGGTCGTATGGACAAGAAAGAAGCCGCCCAGGAGATAATGCAGATCGTAAGAGGCGATCTGGCGAGCGCTAGAGACGCGGCACAAGGGCAGCCATCCTGGCGACTGATCGATGAGGCGATGTCCAACCTTAGGCGGATCGCCTCAGTTTTGAACCACGACGACAGAGAGCCGCCCAAACCCGCCAATTGATATTGTCAAAGTCCCCTTCTGCCATCCAGATACCAAGCGCACAGCATCGAACAGGGAACTGCGGTAATCTCGGCTGGCTCTGCGCTTTTCTTGAAAGGTCCGAAAAGGAGGTTGACGTGAAGATCAGGACGACAAGACACAATCACCCCGGAGAACCGGGCGTCATTCTGCTCGACCAGTCATTGCAAAACATGATCGTGGCGACCGACATTCGCGATGGCGCAACGACGCTGTTCGGGACGGTAAATCTGCAGGTGAATTATTCCGGGCAGTACGACATCAGAGTCGAATTATCGCCTGGGGAACTTACGCAGGTCTACCAGCTGCTGGTCAAAAACCTCCTGGAGAAAATAGAGGAACTTACGAGCGCTCAAAATCCTTGACGCTCGCAAACCAACCGCCTTCCAAAGCTCGCCTTCCGCTTTGAGCTTTTACCGGGTTCGGCCGCAACAGCCGCTGGTGCCTGTACTCAAGCGCAATGGCGCCCCAGATCAGACCGAGCAGCAGGTAGACGTGGCGCCAGTGGTCGATGTCGATGAAGGTGCCGAGCCCGATATTGCCGATGAAGGCGACATAGGCGCATAGCAGATAGGGCTGCCACGGCCGGTCGCGCAGCAGGATGCGGAATCCGGCTGCTATCGTCCAGGCGACGAGCGTCAGGAACGACACGAAGCCGAGCCAGCCATAGTCCATCAGCATCTTCAGCCAGATATCGTGGGTGTCTTCGCCAAAGATCGTGCCGAAGACCAGCGGGCCGATGCCGAACGGATGTTCGAGCGCCATCTGGAAACCGATTGCATAGCGGGCGAAGCGGCCGAGGCGGGCGGTGTCGTAACTCTGTTCGAGATGGGCGCGGTTGGAAAACATCTCCGACACGCCGGGCAGCTGCAGGATGACGATCATGGCGACGACCAGCAGCGACAGCGCGGCAACCGTCATCACCACCACGCGCAGCCGGAACATGCCGCTGGCGCTCTGCAGGAACAGGCAGCCGGTGAGCAGGACAGCCGAGACCGCGAACATGCCCCAGGCGCCGCGCGAGAAGGAAAAGAAGATGCCGGCGGTGATGATCAACAGCGGCACCGCCAGCAGCGGCATGCGCGTGACCGGCCCGGTCAAAAGCAGATAGAGCAGATAGATGCCGGGCAGCACCAGGAACGGGCCGAACACATTCGGGTCCTGGAAGGCGCCGGCGGCACGGTCGTATTTTGTAAACATCTCGGCGCCCGGAAAGGCGTGGAAATAGCCCGCTATGCCAAGCAGCGAGGTTATCACCGCCGACACGACATAGGCGAAGAAGATCAGCCGGTAGAGGCTGGGCTGCACCGCGGTCACCGAGGCGAAGAACACCGCGGTGAAGGCGAGAAACAGCGAGACGGCGAGATAGAGCGGCGTGTTGGCGAGATCCGCCATCTGCGTCATCGCCATCATGCCACCGATGTTCATCGTCACCAGCAGCACCAGCAGCGGCATTGCCGCGCGCGACAGCCTGAGGCCGAAGAGAGCCCAGATGGCGATCAGCCCGGCCATGTAGAGTTCATAGGGCGCCGGTTCGCTGATGACGAAGCCGGACAGGAATATGCCGACGAACACCGCCGCCGAGGAAATCAGCGCGATCAGCTTGGCGTTGACCGCGGCCTGCGGCAGCTCATGGGAAATCGCGCTCAATAGGCGTTTTCCGTGTTCAGCAGCCGGGCCGGCGTCAGGAACAGGATCCGCAGGTCGAACAGCAGCGACCAGTTCTCGATGTAATAGAGGTCGTACTCCGTCCGCATGCGGATCTTCTCGTTGGTGTCCATCTCGCCGCGCCAGCCATTGATCTGCGCCCAGCCGGTGACGCCGGGCTTGACCTTGTGACGCGCGAAATAGCCGTCGACCACTTCGTTGTAGAGAAGGTTGTGCGACTGCGCGGCGATGGCGTGCGGGCGCGGGCCGACCAGCGACAGCGAACCCAGCAGCGAGTTGAAGAACTGCGGCAGCTCGTCGATCGAGGTCTTGCGGATGAAGCGGCCGACGCGGGTGACGCGCGGGTCGTTCTTGGTCACCGTCTGTTTGGCGGTCGGGTCGGCCTTGTCCGTATACATCGAACGGAACTTGTAGACCTCGATGATTTCGTTGTTGAAGCCGTGCCGCTTCTGGTGAAACAGAACCGGCCCCTTGCTGTCGAGCTTGATGGCGATGGCGGTCGCCAGCATCACCGGCGAGAACACGACAATGCCGATCAGGCTGAAGACGATGTCGAAGGCGCGCTTGGCGACCGAATCCCAGTCGTTGATCGGCCTGTCGAAGATATCGAGCATCGGCACCGAGCCGATGTAGGAATAGGCGCGCGGGCGAAACTGCAGCGCGTTGGAATGCGCCGACAGCCGGATGTCGACCGGCAACACCCACAGCTTCTTCAACAGCTGCAGCACGCGCGATTCGGCGGTTAGCGGCAGCGATACGATCAGCATGTCGATGCGAGCGATGCGGGCGAACTCGATCAGCTCCGAAATGGTGCCGAGCTTGGGATAGCCGGCGACGATGGGCGGTGAGCGCTTGTCGCCGCGATCGTCGAAGATGCCGCAGATGCGGATGTCGTTATAGGGCTGCTTTTCGACCGAGCGGATCAGCATTTCAGCAGCCTTGCCACCGCCGACGATGACGGCGCGCCGTTCCATGCGGCCATCGCGCGCCCAGCGCCGGATCAGCTTCGACATCACCAGCCTGAGGCCGAAGAGGAGAACGAAGCCGATGACGAACCAGGTGCCGAACAGAAGGCGCGAATAGTCTTCCGACATCTTCATGACGAATGCCATCAGCGCCATGAGGGCGAAAGTGCCGGCCCAGACCAGCAGCACGCGGCCGAAATTGGCGATGGGCCGCATGAGGGCCACGATCTGGTAGCAGTCGGTGACGTCGAGCAGCACCACGGCAAGGAACGACGACGCGGCGATCGTCAGCGGGTATTGCCAGGCAAGATAGTTGAAGAACCCGACATAGTAGAAATAGATGCCGAGCCCGGACACCAGCAGCAACCCGAATTCGACCATGCGCAGCACGCCGCTGACCATGATCGGCGACATGGTATCGCGCCTGTACTGCGAGGCGACCTGGCGGGCGACATCGTTCATGCCGCCGGGCGGCGTGTCGCCTTCGGCCGGGCCGTCGAATTTACGCACCGCCTCTGGTGAAAAGCGGCGCGCGGGGTCGATCTCGTTCATGGGGCTTTCCGCAAGCTTCCCTACGGTGAATAGCAAAAGAGAGCTAAGAAAGCCTTGAAACAACAAGTGGCTTTGAAACGGCCTGGGGCTTGACGCCTATTTGTTGATCGCGGCGAAGTAGGCCTTCTCGATGTCGGCGGCCATCACATCGGCGCCGAAGCGTGCCTTGAGGCTGGCGCCATCGGGCATCAGCTTGCGATAGGCGGCGAGGTCGCCCAGCGCCTGGCTCACCTTGTCGGCAAGCGCGACCGGGTCGGGCCGGATCAGGGCAGGGGAGCCGGAGCCGAAGATCTCCGGTATGCCGCCGACCGACGTGGCGATCATCGGCTTTCCCGCGGCAAGCGTTTCCAGGACGATGTAGGGCATGGCTTCGGCGCGCGAGGGAACGATGACGAGCGCCGCCAGCGCGAAGGCTTCCCTGGCCGGCATCGGCGGCAGGAAGCGGACGTAGCCCTCAAGCCCGAGCCGTTTCACCTGGGCGTGGTAGCGGGGCAGGTCGTCGCCGGAGCCGACCATCACCGCGGTCAGCGCGCGGCCGAGCCGGGGGCCGGCGAGGGCCAGCGCGTCGATGAAGATGTCGGGACCCTTCAGGTCGCGCATCATGCCGATATAGAGCAGATCGGCTGCGTCGGCCCCGGTGATTGCGGGCTCGAATTCGGCGGCGCGCAATCCATTGTAGACCAGGGAGTTGGGGATCTGCGGCTCCCCGACCTTGCGGCGATAGGTTCGCCTTTCGTAGTCGGAGACAAACAGCAGGTGGTCGGTGAAGCGTGCCATGAAGCGCTCGAGCGCGAAGAACAGCTTTCCGGTGGTCGTGTTCTCGTCATAGTGGAGAGAGCCACCATGCGGCGAATAAAGGCGGGCTACGCGAGACCTTGATACCCGCAACAATGAGCCGAACAGACGAGTATAGGCGCCACCCTTGGCGCCGTGCCCGTGCAACACGTCCGGCCGCAATTCCTTGATGATCCTGTAAGTGCGCCAGGCCGACGCAAGGTCGCCCGGGCCGACATGGCGCTGCATCGGCGTACGATGGATGCCGAGCGACAGCATATCCTTCATCTGCTCGAACAGACGTTCCTCGAACTCGCCGCCGGTCGTCGAATCGCAGACGATGCCGACGGAATGTCCGGCGGCGACCTGCGCCTCGGTCAGGTCGCGCACATGGCGGAAAATTCCTCCGACGGGTGAGCGAAAGCAATGGACGATCCTGAGGTTGTCCACCACGTGGGTCGTCAGAACAGGCGTTCGCGGACGTAGACTGTATCGCCCGGCAGCAGCGGGTCGGACGTGACCACACGGCCGGTCATCACCTTACCGTTGATGTCGCGGGTGATGTCGACGCTTTCCTGGTTTGCGCGCGGCGTGAAACCGCCGGCGATGGCGATTGCCTTCTGCACCGTCAGGCCGGGGACGTACGAGTATTGCCCGGCAGCACCAACTTCGCCCATGACGAAGATCGGCCTGTAGCGGTCGATCTCGACCGAAACGTCGGGATCGCGCAGGTAGCCTTGTCGCAATTTGTCGGCGATTTCCTTTTCCATCTGCTGCGCTGTGTGGCCGCGCGCCGGTACGGCGCCGACAAGCGGGAAGGAGAGGTAGCCGGACTGGTCGACGCTGTAGGTGTTGGTCAGCCCGTCCTGCTCGAACACGGTGACCCGGACGCGGTCGCCGGCGCCAAGACGATAGGGCTGTTCGAGCACCTCGTGGAAGGCTGCCGGCGTCGGCCGGTAGCTGGAACAGCCGGCAAGCATCGATACGGCAAGCAGCGCGCGAAACAGGGAGGCAGTGCTTTTCATGACCGGATAGGTACCTTCGACTGGTCGCTGCAGCCCCGCAGCAACTCTAGGGATCGAGGTCCGTTATCATCCTGTTAGGGTTAATGGCCGGTAAAGGGAGCGGCCGACACGGCGCGCGCCGGCGAGAGTTTTTCGATTTTTTGGCGGTTTTGTTTGGCGTCCGCCAGTAAACCCTAACGCAAACTTACGGCCATCTTAACGGCTGAGTTACCATAGTTGTTTACGGTGTGTCCTGACCCAGTATCGGAGTAGGGATGCATGTCCGTTCAGTCCGCGGCCGCAGATGTTGACGTCGATCTCAGGCAGCTCTTCGCCAGTCTGGCGAGGAACTGGCTGCGCATCCTTGTCGTCGCACTGGTGGTGACCGGCGCGGCTTTCGCGCTCGCCTCGTTTGCCACGCGTCACTACAAGGCACAGACCCAGGTAGAGATTGCGCCGCGTGAATCCGTTTATACGCGGCCGGCCAGCAACAACGACGCCGACAAGCCAATTCTCGATGAACAGGGCGTCGCCACCCAGGTCCAGATCATTTCCTCCAACGAAATCCTCAAGCAGGTCGCGCAAAAGCTTGGTCTGGAGAAGCTGCCCGAGTTCGACGAAGCACTCGACATGTCGCCGTTGAACCGCGCTCTGGTCCTCGTCGGCCTGAAGAGCGACCCGATGGAAATTCCGACGGAAGAGCGCGTCCTCAAGAAAATGCATGAGAAGCTCAACGTCTATAGCGTCGAGAAGACCCGCATCATTGCCATTGAGTTCTCGTCGGAAGATCCCAAGCTCGCGGCCGCTGTACCAGATGCCATCGCCGCCGCCTATATCGCGGGGCAAGGGGCCGCCAAGCTCGAATCGAACAACGCCGCCGCTGATTTTCTGGCGCCGGAGATCGCCGACCTGCAGCAGAAGGTTAGGGATGCCGAGGCCAAGGTTGCCACCTACCGAGCGCAATCCGATCTTTTGATGGGTGGCAACAATTCGGTGCTTGCCACGCAGCAGCTTTCCGAACTGTCGAGCGAACTGATGCGTGTGCGCGCCAACCGCGCCTCGGCGGAAGCGACCGCCGACAGCGTGCGCAAGGCGTTGCAGGGCGGCGGCTCGCTCGATGCCGTGCCTGAGGTCTTGTCTTCCGATCTGATCCAGCGCCTGCGCGAGCGGCAGGTCGAGCTCAGGGCCAACATCGCCGATCTTTCCACCACCTTGCTCGACAATCATCCGCGCATCCGGGCGTTGAAGTCTCAGCTTGCCGATCTCGACGGCCAGATCCGCAACGAGGCGCAAAAGCTGATGAAGGGTCTGATGACCCAGGCGCAGACCGCGCAGGCTCGTGAGAACCAACTCGTTGCCGACGTCAACACATTGAAGGCCGCATCGGCCCGCGCCGGCGAACAGCAGGTTGAGCTTGACGCCTTGCAGCGTGATGCGGCCGCCAAGCGGCAGCAGCTCGAATCGTACCAGGCGAACTACCTCAGCGCGGCGTCGCGCAAGGATCGCAACTATCTGCCCGTCGATGCAAGGGTGGTTTCCCTGGCGCAGGTGCCGTCCGAGCCCTATTTCCCGAAGGTCCTGCCCATCGTCAGTGCCGCCTTCGTCGCATCGCTGCTGGTCATGGCCATCGTGAGGCTCCTGCGGGAGCTGTTTTCTGGCCGTGCGATGCGACCGGCGACCGGTTCCCGCTTCGAACGCATCGATGAGGTCGCGATGCCCCATGTGGCTCAGGCGCCTGACAGGATCGCGATGCCGGCTGTCCACCAGGAGCCCGCCGTCCTCCAGGACCCGGTCCTTCGCCAGGAGATGGGAGAAGGTCCGGCTGACACGAGGTCGGAGCCCTACACAGCCGCGATGCCCTATGCCACTGCAATGTCCGAGACCGACGCGCCTTATGCGCATGCGGCCGAGGCGCCTGATATGGTCGCGATGACCGAAGCGGCGACAGCGCAGGAGACGGCTGCCGAGGCCGAACCGGTGCGTTCCACCCTGGGCGAGATCGACATTGAGAAGGCCGCCGAAAAGCTGATCGCCAGCGGTGCGGCGCGCGCCATATTCGTCTCGCCGGAGGGCGACGAGGCTGCCGCATCGGCGGTCCTAGTGGCACGCGAGGTCGCCGACGCCGGCCTGCGTGTCCTCTTGCTGGACCTTACCGCTTCGGGGGCTGCTTCGCGGCCGATGCTGGACAGCGGCCTTTTCCCCGGCATCACCAACCTGCTCGCTTCGGAAGCGCAGTTCAGTGACGTTATCCATGCCGATCTCTATTCGGACTGTCACGTCATTCCTGTCGGCACCGCCGATCCGGTCCGCGCCATGCGCGCCGCCGACCGGCTGCCGATCATCATGCAGTCGCTGACCACAGCCTATGATCTGGTGGTGGTCGAATGCGGACCGGCCGACGCGCAAGGCATCAGCCGCCTGGCCGGCGATGCCACCGAAGTGTTGCTGTCCATGCTGGAGCCGGACGATGAAGTGACGCAGGCCGCGGTCAAGCTGATCGAAAGCGGCTATCCCGACCTGACGCTGGTGACGCCGCTCGGCCACGAGCCGCCCGGCAATCCGGTGCCGGGACGGCGCTCGGCGGCCTGAAGAGACGCAGATCCCAGGCGGACGCTCCGCCTGATCTATCCCAATTCCAGGGTCGTCACGCCGAACAGGCGCTGCAGGCCGAGCGCCGGGGCAGGGCCCTTGTACATGCGGGTGGTCTTGAAGGTCGGCGCAAAGCCGGCAGCCTCCAGCGCCGCAATGAAGCCGGCCTTTTCGGCGGGAACGTCGATGTGCAGGTCAGCGCCCTCGCAGGCCCCCGCCAGTCCGTCCAGCAGCTGCAGCGCCGTGTCGTTGCTGTCGGCAAACAGCGGGCCGATCTTGAAGTCCGAGCGGCACGGTCGAGCCACGGCATAGCCGGTGGTGCCGCGCGGGCTGACCGCCGCCAACGCATGATGCGGCGCCTGCAGCCATCGCTGCAGGAAGGCTCGCCGGGGTGCCGGAAAACAATATGCGTCATAAGCGATGATGTCGGGCACGAGCTTGGCCGTCACCGTGTGCAACCCATCGGCCTTGACCGTCGAACCTGCCGCGCGGCCGCTATAGCGGATGGTCTCGTAGGCGGGTTCGAAGCCCTTGCGCCTGTAATTGGCGCGCTGCTCGGCGACACCATCGAGGCCGACGGTCCTGCCGGCAAGCCTGTCCATGCCGGCGTCCCACACCGCCTTGCCGTAGCCTTTGCCGCGCTTGTCCGGCCGGCAGATGTAGAGGCCGATGAAGCCGAATCCGCTTCCATAGGCCACTGCCGAGATTGCCGCGACCATTTCGTCGCCGGCAAAGGCGCCGATAAAGCCCGCGGGATCCGCAGCCTGGAACATCGCCGCGTCTTCAAGACCAGGGTTCCATCCTTCCGCCGCCGCCCAGTCGACGAGAACCGCCAACTCATGCAGCGACAGCGTGCGGATGGTCGGCATCATCGTCCTCACTCCGTGGCGACAACTTAAGGCTTTGACGACATCGAGGCCGATCTCGATCTCTGAGTCAAACCTGCCCTTAGAGAAGCCCGGAATTTCCGAAACTAGCTCTCATTCTCGCCGGTCGTGGGCGCTGCTTGTCCGGCAGTCTTGCGGCGCAGCATCTTGGTCAGCTTCCAGATCGTCGGGCTGTTCTTGATGAAGGCTTTGAACCTTGCGCCTTGCCGGAGCGTCACCGCCAGCGCGCGGCCCTTCAGCGTCAAGGGAACCAGCACCTCGAAATGCTGGGTTTCGATATCGCACCATAGCCGCTTGTAGGGCTCGTCGCCGACAGAGAAGTCATAGACGGCAAAACCGGTCTCGCAGGCTTCCTGGATGTTGTCGAAGAACAGGAAGTCGCCGGGACTGGTGTTGCCGAGATCGTCCTCGGCGATCGCTCCGAACTCGCAGATCAGGCGCTTACCCGAGCGGCTTGATCCGGTGACGGCGCGGAGCTTGCCGGCCACCTCGAGCCCGTGCAGCAGGAAGGAGGGCTTGTCCTCGGCAAGCGCGTTCGTGAACAGCGATCGGAAGAAGGCGCGCACCTGCTCGTCGCCAAAGACGTTGGAGATGCCCATCTTGCGGAAGCGGAATTCCTTCATCTCGAAAAAGGCATCGAGCAGCCTGTCCACCTCGTCCGCCGTGCGCGCCTTGATGCGCCGGTGGGCGCCGACGGCTTCGAACTTGCGCATCTGCGAGCGGTGCTTCTTGCGCTTGCGCTTGCCGCTGGCGCGCAACAGCAGCGCATCGAAGCCACCGCCGAGATCGACGGCCAGCGACAAGTTTGGGCTGGCAAAATGGTCAAGCAAGGCGAGTGGATTGGTGACACCGTCGAGATCGGGCAGCAACCGCTCGAGCGCGACGAGATCGATGTCCGGGCGTGCCTTGGCGATGGTCGCCAACAGCGATCGAATGGCCGGGATATCCGCCCTGGCCAGCCATTGCGGATCGGCGGCGACAAAGTTGCCGTTGGCGTGGCGGTCGCCCATGAAGCGGGCGACGCGGTACGGACCTTTCGCGGTGACCTCAAGGGCCAGCGAAAAAACCGGCCGGCCTTCGGCGCTGAGCGTCGCTATGAGCAGATCCGGTCCGACCTGCTCGGCCCAGTTCAGTATCCAGCCGGCACTCTGCGCCGGCGCAAACAGGGCCGAGCGGCAGAACCCGGCATAGGCCGCGAGCCCTTCCGCGGATGTCACGGAAATCGACAGGCCGGCCTGGTCTCCCGGCAAGGCTCGCGGCGACGCCTCGGTTGCAGCGAGCCGATTGCCGTCAAATGACGCTGTTGCGTCAACCATACCTCAATCCTTAGGGCGTACTGATGGCGATTTGGGGAGCCGCATAGGCGCATTCCGTGCTTGGTTTAGCCTAGGCGCAAAAGGTGAATGAATGATCGACGGGGGCGAGGCAATCCGGAAACTGGCGCTGAACGTCGCCCGTTATTCCGGTCTTGCACCGCTGGCCAAGCCGTTCATCGGCGGCATTGGCGCCATACTTATGCTGCACCGCGTGACCGCGACGCCCGAAAAGCCCGACAGCGTCAACCGTCATCTTAACATCGCGCCTGGCTTCCTCGATGCTGTGATCGCCGACATGAAGGCGAGCGACTATGCCTTTGTTTCGATGGACGAAGCGGTCGAGCGCATCAAGGCGGGCGGCAAGGGTGGCGAGTTCGCAACCATCACCGCCGATGACGCCTATCGCGACAACATGACGGAGGCGCTGCCGGTGCTGGAGAAGCACGGCGCGCCGATGACCATCTATGTCGCGCCCGGGCTGATCAACGGCACCGCCGATTTGTGGTGGGATGTGGTTGAGGACATCGTCAACGTGCGCGACAGCCTCACCCTGACGCGGCCGAATGGCCCGCTGGTGATCGACTGCTCGACCCCGGCGAAGAAGTTACAGGCCAACATACGCCTTCATGTCTATCTCACCTCCGAAGTCCGCGAGGAGGACCTGCAAGCCGTGCTGCGTGACCTGGCTCGCTCGAATGGCGTCGACGCCGACGGCCCGCGCCTGCGGACACTGATGAACTGGGACGAAATCCGCAGCATCGCCGCGCATCCGCTGGTGGCCATTGGCGCCCATACCATCAACCACAGCAATCTGAAGCGGCTTTCCGAAACCGATGCGCGGCACGAGATCGGCGCCGTGGGTGACATGCTGCAGGCCGAACTGGGCGAAAGGCCCAGCCATTTCGCCTATCCCTATGGCTATGCCAGGGCAGTGGGTTGCCGCGAAGTGGGCTTTGCCCGTGACGCCGGCTATGCCTCTGCCGTGACCACGCGCCATGGCGTGCTGCGCGCCGAACATGCCGGGTTCCTGCATGCCTTGCCGCGCATTTCAGTCAACGGCCGCTACCAGAGCCTCGCTCATATCCGCACCATGCTGTCGGGCGTGACCACGCCGCTCGCCAACGCCGGCAAGATGCTCGTCACGATCTGACTGCGCCGGGGCCGGGTTCCGGTTCAGCGCTTCGCCTTCGGCTCCAGCATCAGCCACTTGATGATGCCCATCGCCGGCAGCACCCACAGCAGGCCGCTGAGCAGGAAGAACAGGAAATGCACCCACGGGCTCGACTCCGAGAGCCGGGCGACCGCGAAGATCGATGCGACCAGCGCGTAGACGATGACCAGCGCCACCAGCAGGAACGCTCCGATCAGCTTTTTCAGGCGCACGGGCATGTTGGCCTCCTGGTCTAGGCCGCCGGGACCTCGCAGGTCCGGCAAGCTCATCGCTTCGCATAGGCCTTGACGCGACCCTGTGCAACCGGTGAGACGCGGCGCGACGGCGTGCCGCGCCGTCTGGTCTTGCCAGCAAGGGTGCGATGGTCCACCAATCCGCCAAACCAATCTGCCGGGACAAGACCATGGCTGCCATATCAGCTGCCGCGCCCTTCGTGGCCCGCGACCGCGACCTGTATAATCGGGCGCTGCTGCGCGGCTGGCTCTATGTCGTGGTGCTGGTGCTGTTTGCGCTGGTGCTGGTCGGCGGCGCCACCAGGCTCACCGGTGCCGGCCTGTCGATCACGGAGTGGAAGCCGATCCATGGCGTGATACCGCCGCTCAACGACGCCGAGTGGCAGGAGGAATTCCAGCTCTACCAGCAGATCCCGCAATATGCCGAGCTCAACAAGGGCATGAGCATCGAGGCGTTCAAGTCGATCTTCTGGTGGGAATGGGCGCACCGCATCCTGGCGCGCAGCGTCGGCCTGGTGTTTGCCTTGCCGCTGTTGTTCTTCTGGGCGACGCGCCGCATCGAGCGCGGCCTGGGGCCAAAATTGGTGGGCATCCTTTTGCTCGGCGGCCTGCAGGGCGCCATCGGCTGGTGGATGGTGGCCTCAGGGCTGGTCGACCGGGTTTCGGTCAGCCAGTACCGGCTGGCAACCCATCTGACGCTGGCGGCGCTGATCTTCACCGCCACCATGGTCGTTGCGCGTGGGCTGGCGCCGCATTCCGAACCCGCCGCCGACCGCTCGACGCAGAGGCTGGCCGGTTTCATCGTGTTTCTGGCGTTGATCCAGATCTATCTCGGCGGCCTGGTCGCCGGGCTCGACGCAGGCCTGAGCTACAACACCTGGCCGTTGATGGACGGCAAGCTCATCCCGGGTGATTTGCTGATCCTGGAGCCGGCGTGGCGCAATTTCTTCGAAAGCCCCAAGACGGTGCAGTTCGTCCACCGGCTCGGCGCCTATACGGTGTTCGTCGTGGCCTTCTGGCACATGATCGCCACGCGTCGGCGCCTCCCTGGAACAACGCACGCCCGCCGCGCCACGCTGCTGTTTGCGCTGGTTTTGGTGCAGGCTTCGATCGGCATCGGCACGCTGCTGATGCATGTGCCGCTGCATATGGCACTGACCCATCAGGGGTTTGCGCTCATCGTGCTGGGCTTTGCCGCCGCGCATTGGCGCGGCACCAAGGGTGCCTATCCCTTGCCGCACGAAATCGCGCTCAGGAGCTGATCCCGAGCCGATCGGCCGGTCACATCCAGAATTCGTTTGACGCTGTCGTCTTCTCGCCGTCGAATTCCGCCTGGCGCAAGGCGGCGCCGGATGGCGTTGACTGGCTCTGAGCGGCCTTGGCCGCCTTGTCGGCGTCGGCGGCCCTGAGCGCATCAAGTTTGGCCTGGGCGACAGCGATATCCTGCTGCACCTGGGCGGCCTGGACCTGGTCCTTGATCGCCTTGGCCTGGTCTTCCAGATCCTGGATCTGCTTTTCGAGCGCGGCTTCCTGGGCTGCATTGCTCGATGAACTGGACGAAGCATACTGGGTTGCCTGGGAGGAACCCGAAATCGCGCTGACCATGACAATTCCCTGATGGAGCCACGCAATGTGAGTAGCCCATCATGGTGAACAAGCCCTTACCGTCGCCGTTTGACCGGCTGGATCAGAAGCTTGGCCGCACCGCCCGGATCGCCTCGGCGATCGACAATTCGCGGTTCTCCTCGACCGCGTTGTCTGGCCGAGGTCTTCGCCAAAACGCTGGGCCAGGCTCCGCGCGCCATTCTTGATCATGCCATCGCCTATGGTTGCCTGTCGGCATCCTGGCATCACGAAGACGTATCCGCGATCCGCTCCGGATCGAGGCAAAGATCGTCCCGGTCGAGCGGGTTGTAGAACATGTTCGCGGCGTCGAAGCCGGGATCGCCAAGCACACCCTTCGGGTCGATCGCCAACCAGCCGCGCGACCCGTGCAGGATGTTGTCGTGATGCAGGTCGCCATGCAGAGGCATGATATCGTGCGGATCGGCCAGCAACCGATCGGCGATTGCCGCGGCCTCGACATAGAGACTGTCATGGCCGGCGTTGCGGTCGCTCGCGGCTTTCCTGAACAGGCTGGCAAACCGCTCCCTGAGCGGCTGCAACTCGGGCGGGAAGGGGTCTTTCCCAGGCGAAAACAGTTTCGCCATCACTTCGGCCGCGATTTCAGTGGCGGCGTTGTCGCCCTCTTTGTCGAGAACCTGCTGCAGCAGGGTTTCACCGGCATATTCGAGCAGCATGCTGTGGCCGTGGCGGCCAAGCAGGCGGACCGCGCCGTCGCCGCGCCGCCAGGCGAGATAATGCTCGCCGCGCAATTCGTCCGCGACGTCGTCGAAAGGCTTGAGCGCCTTGACGATCGCCGGCGAACCATCCTCGTGCCGCACCTTCCAGATGCGGCTCGAAAAGGTTTCGGCAATAAGTTCGGGCGCGCTGACCTTCCAGCGCGTCGGAAAGACAGGTGCGTCCATCAGAGGCCGAGCATCAAGTCCATGTTCTGCACGGCGGCACCCGAGGCCCCCTTGCCGAGATTGTCATAGACCGCCAGCAGCAGAGCCTGTGCCCGTTTGTCGTTGGCGAAGACGTAGACCTTCATCCGGTTGGTGCCGTTGTAGATCTCCGGATCGATCTCCGGCATGCGCTCCAGATGCGCATAGGGCGCCACCTCGACCACACCGCCCTCGATGGCGGCGAAATGGTCGGCAATCGCCGCATGAAGCTCCGCACCCGTCGGCACATGGTCGAGACCACCGAGTTGCAGGGGCACCACCGTAATCATGCCTTGTGCGAAATTGCCCACCGCCGGCTGCATGATCGGATCATGCGACAGCCTGGCATAGGCCCTGAGTTCAGGCACGTGCTTGTGCTGCAAGGTGAGGCCATAGGGCAGGAACTCCGAGGCGTTCTCGCCCTTGGCGACATAGTCCTCGATCATCGGCCGTCCGCCGCCCGAATAGCCGGAAATGCCATTGACCGTGATCGGGAAGTCCGCCGGCAGCAGGCCGGCGGTGACCAGCGGCCGCAGCGTCGCGATCGGTCCCTGCGGCCAGCAGCCGGGGTTGGCGACGCGTTTTGCCGAGGCGATCGTCTTTGCCTGTTCCTTGTCCATCTCGGCGAAACCATAAGCCCAGCCTTCGGCGACGCGATGCGCGGTCGAGGCGTCGATGACCTTGGTGGTGTCGTTGGCGATCAGCGAGACGCTTTCCTTCGCCGCGTCATCGGGGAGGCACAGGATGGCGACATCGGCGGCATTGAGGAACTCGGCGCGCGCCGCCGTTTCCTTGCGGCGCTCGGCAGGAACGGAGATGATTTCCAGGTCACCGCGCTCGGCAAGCAGCGCCCTGATCTGCAGGCCGGTGGTGCCGTGCTCGCCGTCGATGAAGATTTTCGGTTTCATTTGCCTGATCAAATTCCCTGATATCTCAAGACTATATGCCCTGACCGTGATTCACCGCGGCACCGTTGTGGTTGCCGTTGTTGTTCAGCTCTTCCAGCCGGGCCTTTCGTTCGGCCAGCAGGCCGAGATACTGCATGGCCACCATCGAGCCGGCGATCGCCGTTATATCGGCGTGATCATAGGCCGGCGCAACCTCGACGACATCGGCGCCGACAATATCGATCTGGTTGAGCTGGCGCAGCGTCGACAGGATTTTTGCCGAGGACGGCCCGCCGGCAACCGGCGTGCCGGTACCGGGCGCATAGGCCGGGTCGAGGCAGTCGATGTCGAAGGTGAGATAGGTCTTCTTGCCGCCGGTGCGGTCGACGATGGCATAGGCGATATCGGACGCGCGCATCTCCTCGATTTCGTGACCGTAGAGGATCTTGATGCCGAACGTGTCGGGCGCGTGGGTGCGGATGCCGATCTGGATCGAGCGGTCCGGATCGATGATACCTTCATTGACGGCACGGCCGACAAAGGAGCCGTGGTCGATGCGCTTGCCGTCGTCCGGCCAGGTGTCCTGATGGGCATCGAACTGCACCAGGGCGAGCGGGCCGTGGATGGCGGCATGCGCCTTGAGCAACGGCCAGGTGACGAAATGGTCGCCGCCGAGCGACAACAGGAAGGCGCCGGATTTGAGGATCTTCGCCGCTTCGCGCTCGATCGTGCCGGGCGTCTTCTGGTGGTTGCCCGAATCGAGCAGGCAATCGCCATAATCGACCACCGCGAGATGCTCGAACAGATCGCGTGAAAACGGGTATTGCGGGTCGTTGTCGAGGATCGCCGAGGCGCGGCGGATCGCCTGCGGCCCGAAGCGGGCGCCGGGCCGGTTGGTGACGGCGGCGTCGAAGGGAATGCCCCATATCACCGCGTCCGCGCCCTTCACGTCCTTCGTGTATTTGCGCCGCATGAAGGACAGCGCGCCGGAATAGGTCGGCTCGAGGGCAGCACCCGTTTTGGAGCGGGCGGTGAAGGCATGGTCGATGTTGTTGGTCGCCATTACGGGTCCTTGTTTTTCATCGGGGTGCAACAACTACAGAACCGGCACGGAAGATGCCAGTCACAGCTTGGGGAGACGAAATGGCGCCCCTCAAGTGCCATGGCAAAACAGGATTTGTATCATCATGACGCAGACCGCGTTTCTTAATCCTCCCCGCGCCGTGGTGTCGACCCACAGCGGCACGATTGCCGGCGAACGCTTCCTGGTTCTCGATTCGTGGCGCGGCATCTGCGCGCTGATGGTGGCGCTGTTTCACTTCCCGACCGGTTCGACGATTTCGCAAAGCGCCTTCATCGGTTCGTCCTACCTCTTCGTCGACTTCTTCTTCGTTCTTTCCGGTTTCGTCATCGCCAGCAGCTACGGCAACCGGCTCAGCCAGCCGGAAGAGGTGGCTCGCTTCGCCCTGATCCGCTTTGGCCGCATCTACCCGCTGCATTTGCTCATGCTGGCCGCTTTCGCCGGCTTCGAGCTGCTGCGGCTGGCGCTGCCGCAACTGCACGGCACCGGGGCAGCTCCCTTCACCGGAGGTTTCGACCTCAGGAGCCTGCTTGCCAATCTTCTCTTGCTGCAAGGCGTCGGCTTCGAGGATCACCTGACCTGGAATGCGCCAAGCTGGAGCATTTCGGCGGAGTTCTTCGCCTATCTGCTGTTTGCGGGCGTGGTCTTCGTCGCCGGCGAGCTCGCCTGGATATGGTTCGTCGGCGCTGCCGTCACCGCGCCGCTGTTCCTGCTTGGCTTCTCGACCCATCATATGGATGTGTCCTTCGATTTCGGCTTCATCCGCTGCCTGTACGGCTTCTCGCTCGGCGCCTTGCTTGCCTGGTTTCAGCATGATTCCATTGCAGGGGCGCGACAGGCCCTGGCCAGGGGCGGCCCGCGCATGGCCTGGACCCTTGCCGAGATCGTCATGGTCGCCGTCATCGTGCTTTTTGTCTCGCTGTCGGGCGACAATGATTTCGGCATCGCGGCACCCCTGGTGTTCGCGCTGGCGCTGTTCCTCTTCGCGCATGAAGGCGGCTGGATCAGTGCTCTGCTGAGGACGCCGTTCATGCTGACGCTCGGCGCACTGTCCTATTCGATCTACATGGTCCACATCTTCGTCCAGGCACGCATGATCAACATCGCCGGGCTCGTCGAGCGCAGGTTTGGCCTGGGCCTGATCGACGACATCGTGCTGCGCGGCCAGCCGGCGACCGGCTTCGGCGCCGGCTGGACAGGGGCCGTGGCGATCATCGTTATGCTTGTCGCCACCATCGCCGCCTCCTGGATCACCTGGCGTTTCGTCGAAATGCCGGCCATGGCCTGGTTCCGCCGGCTGTCGAAACGCATCTGATGCGAGCATGATCCCGAAAGAAAGTGGAAGCCGGTTTTCGGAAAGGGATCATGCTCAAACAAGACATCAGCTAGCCGGCGTCGTTCACCGGGCTGTCACGGGCATCGCCTATCCGGGTTTCGATCCGGCAAGGAGCGATTCTCGATGCGGACCATCTGGCAGAGCCTTCTGCTTTGCGCGGCACTTGCGGCCGCCTCTGGCCAGGCCTTGGCCGGCGAAACCCGCGCCAGGCAGATCCTCGACCGCTTCGAGCATGCCAACCAGTGGCGCGACCACGTCATGATCGCCGCGCATCGCGCCGGCAGCATGCAGGCCGGCAAGACGCTCTATGCGGAAAATTCGATCGCGGCCGTCAAAGGTTCGATCGCCATGGGCGCCGAAATCGTCGAGGTCGACATCAGGCGCTCGAAGGACGGTGAGTTGGTCGTCATGCATGACAGCTGGCTCGCCCGCACCACGACCTGCAGGGGCGAGGTGGCAAAAAACACGCTGGCCGAACTGAAGACCTGCCGATTGGTGGTTGAGGGTACCGGCGCCATCACCAATGAGACAGTTTCGACGCTGCGCGAGATGCTGCTGGCGACCAGGGACCAGATCCTCATCAACCTCGACAACAAGCTCGAGGTCGGCGACCTCTCCGGCATGATTGCGGTGGCTCGCGATCTCGGCATGGCCGAACAGGTCATCGTCAAGGAAAACCTTTGGAACTCCACCCGGATTGCCACGGTCAAGGCCGCCATGGATGCCATAGGCGGCGGCTTCCAGTTCATGCCGATCATTGCTGACGACGCGGTGCACGATGCCGCTTTCGCCGAGACGGTCGACCACGCCTTTTCGCCGCGCGCGACCGAGCTGATCAACTGGCGGGCAGGCGCCGAGACGCTGACCGAGACCGGCGGGCCGCTGTTCAGCACGCGCATGCGCGCGGCCGCGGTGCGTGGCAACTGGCACATCTGGGCCGACACCTACGCCATCGTCAACAAGCCGGGCGGCTTCCTCGCGGGTGGCCGCGGCGACGAGCTGGCGGTCCAGGCCAACCTGCCGCGAGAGACATATGGCTTCTGGGCCGATCGCGGCGCCACCATCATCCAGACCGACGAGCCGAAGGCGGCAATCGACTGGCTGGCGGCGAATGGCTACCGCGTGCCCTATGCCGACGAGGCGCGGCCGGCTGAGCCGGCGAGTACGGCGAGCATCAACTAGGAACGTTGGCGCCGCACCCCGCCTGGGAATGCCAGCGCCGTCACCCCGCCCGGCGCTACGCGCCGACCTCCCCATCGAGGGGAGGTAGAGGTTGCTGCTAACCGCGCGCGCCGAGTGGCTGCAAGGCAAAAGTCTGTCGCCAGTTGGTCGTCGGAATGTTTGCAGAGCGATGGCAAACCTGGGCGCCCTACCTCCCTTGATGGGGAGGTCGGCGCGCAGCGCCGGGTGGGGTGACAGCCGTCCCCCAAAAAAAGGCTGCCCGAAGGACGGCCTTCTGCTTATGCAACTGCGCGCAGTGCTGCGCCGTCAAGCCGCCGCCGCCATACCATCCAATTCCCTGAGCACATTATCCGAAAGCTTGAGTTCGGCGGCAGTGAGGTTCTCCCGCAGATGCGCTACCGATGATGTGCCGGGGATCAGCAGGATGTTGGGCGCGCGCCGAAGCAGCCAGGCGAGCGCGACCTGCATCGGCGTGGCGCCGAGGCGCTGCGCCACATCGGACAGCGTCGAAGACTGCAGCGGGTTGAAGCCGCCGAGTGGGAAGAACGGCACGTAGGCGATGCCGTCGCGGGCGAGGTCGTCGATCAGGGCGTCGTCGCTGCGATGCGCCAGATTGTACTGGTTCTGCACACAGACGATCTCGGCGATCCGGCGTCCTTCCCTGATCTGGGTCGATGTCACGTTGCTCAGTCCGATATGCCTGACCAGGCCTTGGCGTTGCAGTTCGGCCAGCACGGTAAGCGGCGCTTCGATCGACCCCTCGGCAGGACCATGGGTATCGAACATGATGCGCAAATTGACCACGTCGATCACCTCGAGGCCGAGGTTGCGCAGATTGTCGTGCACCGCCCGGGTTAGCGCTTCGGCGGAAAAGGCCGGCAGCCACGAGCCATCCGCGCCGCGCCGCGCGCCGATCTTGGTGACGATGACCAGATCCTTGGGGTAGGGGGCCAGCGCCTCGCGGATCAGCCGGTTGGTGACGTGCGGGCCATAGAAGTCGCTGGTGTCGATGTGGTCGACGCCTTGTGCAACGGCCTCGCGCAGCACTGCCAGTGCCGCGTCATGGTCCTTGGGCGGCCCGAACACACCGGGCCCGGCGAGCTGCATGGCCCCGTAGCCAAGCCGTTTCACGGTGTGGCTGCCAAGGATGAAGGTACCGGCCTGTTGGATAGTGGACATGATTGATCTCCCTTGAGGAGGCGAAGATAGGCGCTGCTCAATCTTGTGATAATCAGGTACAATCCACACAGGCTGTACGGAATTGCGAACAATGATGGATCTCAGTGACCTGAACGCCTTCGTGGTGGTGGCGCGCGCCGGGGGCTTTCGCGATGGTGCGCGCGCCAGTGGCGGCAGCGCCTCGGGCTTGAGCGAGGCGGTGCGTCGCCTGGAAGCGCGGCTCGGTGTCAGGCTGTTCAACCGCACGACGCGCAGCGTTGTCCCGACCGAGGCCGGTCTCAGCCTGCTGGAGAGGCTCGGTCCGGCGCTGTCGGAGGTGGAGGCCGCCCTCGATGTGGTGAATGGCTTTCGCGACAGGCCGGCGGGCTCGTTGCGTCTCAATGTGCCGGTCAGCGCCGCGCGGCTGATATTGCCCGACATCGTCCCAGGCTTCCTCGCCGCCTTTCCCGGCATCCGGCTGGAGGTGATCGCCGACGAGAATTTTGTCGATGTGCTGGCTGCCGGCTGCGACGCCGGCATCCGCTACGACGAGCGGCTGGAACAGGACATGATCGCGGTGCCGATCGGACCGCGCGTGCAGCGTTTCGCCACCGCCGCCAGCCCTGCCTATCTCGATCGCCATGGGCGGCCGCAACATCCGGGCGACCTGCTCGCCCATGCCTGTGTGCGCGGCCGCTTTGCCAGCGGCGCGATGCTGCCGTGGGAGTTCGAGCGCGACGGCGAGGTGGTGCGCATCGATCCGACCGGGCCGCTGATCGTGCGGATCGGCGGGGCGACCGATCTGGCCGTCGATGCGGCCATCGCCGGCACCGGCATCATCGGCCTGTTCGAGGGCTGGCTTCGCCCTCACTTCGAAAGCGGCGCGCTTGAACCAATTCTCGAACCCTGGTGGCAGAGCTTCTCCGGCCCGTTCCTCTATTATCCCGGCCGCCGCCTCGTGCCGGCCCCGCTGCGGGCGTTCATCGACTATATCAAGGCCGGCAGAGCCTGAGACCTGCGCCAGGCATGAATTGCGTTGGCGCCGTCCACCCCGCCCGGCGCTACGCGCCCACCTCCCCATCGAGCGGAGGTAGGGTGCCGCGCTCTTCTACCTCCTCTCCTTGACGGGGAGGTTGCGCCGAAGGCGCGGGTGGGGTGATGGCGGAGCCGCAAAACAAAAAGGCCGCCCGAAGGCGGCCTTTTCGATTGGCAAAACTGCGGAGCGCTTAGCGCTTCGAGAACTGGAAGCTGCGGCGGGCCTTCGCCTTGCCGTACTTCTTGCGCTCGACGACGCGGCTGTCGCGGGTCAGGAAGCCGCCCTTCTTGAGCACGGCGCGCAGCGCCGGCTCGTAGTAGGTCAGCGCCTTGGAGATGCCGTGGCGCACCGCGCCGGCCTGGCCCGAGAGGCCGCCGCCGATGACGGTGGCGACGATGTCGTACTGGCCTGAACGGTTCGAGGCGATGATCGGCTGGTTGAGGATCATCTGCAGGACCGGACGCGCGAAATAGGTCGCGAATTCCTTGTCGTTGACGATGATCTTGCCGGAACCCGGCTTCACCCAGACACGCGCGATGGCGTTCTTGCGCTTGCCGGTGGCGTAGGCGCGGCCCGACTTGTCGAGCTTCTGGACATGGACGGGTGCCGCGGCCTGCGCGTTGGTGTTGCCGGTGGCGGCGCCCAGTTCTGCGAGCGAGGAAAGCTCAGCCATCTTATGCGACCTTCTTGTTCTTGGAATTCAGCTTGGCCACGTCGAGAACTTCGGGCTGCTGGGCGACATGCGGATGCTCTGCACCTGCATAGACGCGCAGGTTCTTCATCTGCCGACGGCCGAGCGGGCCACGCGGGACCATGCGCTCAACGGCCTTCTCGACGACACGCTCGGGGAAACGACCCTCGAGCAGCTGGCGCGCGGTGCGCTCCTTGATGCCGCCGGGGTGGCCGGTGTGCCAGTAATAGACCTTGTCGGTGAACTTCTTGCCGGTGAACACCACCTTGTCGGCATTGATGACGATGACGTTGTCGCCGTCGTCGACATGCGGGGTGAAGGTCGGCTTGTGCTTGCCGCGAAGATGATTGGCGATGACAGTGGCGAGACGGCCGACGACGAGACCCTCGGCGTCGATCAGGATCCACTTCTTCACCACATCCGCAGGCTTCTGCGAAAAGGTTGTCATGTTTTCTGCTTTCGGTTCGGACCTTCACCAGGGAAGGCGTTTCTTGTTGCTTGGATTGGCGAAAAGCGCTTGCCCGCCGCCAATAACAAAACGGCGGCCTTTGCGGGCCACTGCTTCGTGAGGGCTTATAGGCGAGGGCAGCCGTCGCGTCAAGGCTAACGAAAAGGGGAACAGCAGGAAAAGTAAAGCAAAACCAACGTCTTGGACAAAAGGTATTATTTTACCACATCACCAATTCGCTTCGGCGGGATCGAATACGTGCCGGTGGCATGCGCCACGGTGTGTCCGTCCGGGCCGGCGACGATGTCGATGTCGAACACCATCAGGCTCTTTCCCAGCTTCAGGATCCGGCAATGGCCATCGATCGGCCCGGCTTCGGCCTTGCGGACGAAGTTGATGTCGAGGTTGACTGTAACGGAAAGCGCGTCCGGCCCGGCATGAGAGAGCACGCAGACATAGCCGCCGATATCGGCGAGCGTGAACAGCGACGGACCCGACACCGTTCCGCCAGGGCGCAGGTGCCGCTCGTCGGCATTGAGCCGCACGAGGCAACCGCCCGGAAACACGTCGATCGCCTCGTAATGTTTGTACTGGTCGTTGAGCTGGGGATAGACGCTTCCCATCAGCACGTTGACTTCCGCCGCGGTCAGCACCGGCTTGAGATTGCTCTGGGCGGGCATGGCGGTCTCCCTCGTATGCGCCTGTTTGAACGCGGCCGGGCCTTCTGGCAACACCGTTTCAGCCGTCATTGATGACAATCCTAAGCCACCGGGACAAATGCAGCGCAGCCTTGTCGCTTGTGCCAGCAATCTGTTTGATGGTGTTGGACGAGGCGCGATGGCGTACTAGATTGAAGCATCCAACCCACGATCCTGAATCGCGGAGAAACGACCATGGCTGAAATCCTTGCCATCAAGCCTGCCGCCGTTGAAGGTCCGGTTGTCGCACAACTGGACAAGGGCGTGCTGCGCCTCACGCTTGCCAATCCGCCTGCCAACGCTCTTTCGCTGGCGGTGATGGCGGCGCTGACCGCGGAACTCGAGCGCGCCAAGGCCGACAAGGCGGTTCGCGTCATCGTTCTCTCGGCAGCCGGCAAGGTGTTCTGCGCCGGCCATGATCTCAAGGAAATGACGGCGCGCCGTGCCGATGCCGATCATGGCAAGGCCTTTTTCGCTGAGACGTTTGCGGCCTGTGCCACGCTGATGCAGGCGATCGTGCGTCATCCCTTGCCGCTGATCGCCGAGGTCGACGGCCTTGCCACAGCCGCCGGGCTGCAACTGGTCGCCAGCTGTGATCTGGCAATTGCGTCGCATGAGGCGACCTTCTGCACCCCCGGCGTCAACATCGGCCTGTTCTGCTCGACGCCGATGGTGGCACTGTCGCGCAACGTCTCGCGCAAGCATGCGATGGAGATGCTGTTGACCGGCGAGACGATCGATGCGGCAACCGCCAAGGAGTTCGGCCTGGTCAATCGCGTCGTGCCGCGTGAATATCTGAATCAGATTGTCACCAAATACGCGCAAACCATTGCTTCCAAATCATCTTTGGTGGTCAAGACCGGCAAGGAAGCCTTTTACGCGCAGGCTGAGATGGGATTGGCCGACGCCTATGCCTACACCGGTCGGATCATGGTCGACAACATGCTGGCGCGCGACGCGGAGGAGGGCATCGGCGCCTTTATCGGCAAGCGCAAGCCGCAATGGACGGACGAGTAGTCGTGGAACCGCGCATCTCCATCATCACCATCGCGACGGACGATCTCGACCGCGCTGTGCGCTTCTACGAGGCGATGGGCCTGACCCGTCATGCCGGCATCACCGACGGTGTCGCCTTTTTCCAGATGGGCGGCGCCATTCTCGGCCTGTTCCCGCGCGCCAGCGCAGAGGAGGACTCGGGCGTTGCCTTCACTGGGGCGCCGTCCGCCGTCTACCTTGCTTACAACACACGCTCCGATGCCGAAGTCGACGAGGTGCTCGCCATGGCCGAAAAAGCCGGCGGCCGTATCGTCAAGCCGGGCGGCCGCGCCTTTTGGGGCGGCTGGTACGGTTATTTCGCCGATGCCGATGGGCATGTCTGGGAAGTGGCGCACAATCCGGCCTTTCCAATCGCGGAGGACGGCACCATTTCCCTGCCTGGCTGATGACCTGTCGTAAGCAGCTGACGCGGCTCAAGGCACCCTATCTCAAACGCATCCGGCTTGACTGGAACCTGCCGCTGTTTCGCGACCACGATTTCGAACTCGAATTCACCACGCCGATCTGCACCGATCCGCAAGCTTTTGTGCAGGAAGCGCTGTCGGAGGATGATGCGTGACCGACGACGATCTCAACTTGCGCAGCGAACAGGCGTGCCGCGAAGCCTGGCCGGCAGCGGCCGAAACCGCCGTCGACGGCTGGCTTCTTAGGCGCTCCGGTGGCCGGACCCGGCGCGCAAACTCGGTCAATCCCTTGCGTGGCAAGCGCGGCGCGCCCGACAGGGTGATCGACGCTGCCGAGTCCTTCTATGTCGGCCACGACCAGACGCCGCTGTTTCGGGTGCCTGATATCGCCGATGAACTTGAAGGCGCACTCGACCATCGCGGTTATCAGCTCGAAGGCGGAACCATCCACCTTTATGCCGGTATCGACGACCTGGCGGAGATCCGCGACGGGCGCGTCACTGTATCGCCGGTGCCCGCCGAAGACTGGCTCGCAGCGCGGTTTCGCATAGGCGCCTACGACGACATTGATCGCCGCGTCTTTCGCGAGATGGCGGGGCTGATCGCCGGCGACCGGGCGTTCGTATCCTGCGAACGCGACAGCGAAATTGCCGCCCTGGCCTATGGCGTCATCCGAAACGGGCTGCTTGTGGTGGAATCGGTTGAAACCGACGGCCGCTTCAGGCAGCAAGGCCTGGGCCGCAAGACGGTCGGCGGTCTAATCGACTGGGCACGACGGGCGGGTGCTGACGCGGCATGCCTGCAAGTGGTGGCCGACAATGCGCCAGGCCGTGCGCTCTATGCTTCGCTTGGGTTCAGCCGTGAACTTTACCGCTATCACTACCGCAGGAAGCCGCATGAACCACGATAGTTACGACAACACCTACATCGCCGGCATCCTCAATTCGGTGAAGACCATCGCCATGGTTGGCGCGTCCGCCAATGACGTGCGCCCAAGCTATTTCGTGCTGAAATATCTGCTGGCCAAGGGCTTTTCGGTGTTTCCGATCAACCCTGGCCAGGCCGGCAAGCAAATCCTCGGCCGGATGACCTATGCTAGGCTGGCTGATGTTCCCGAACCGATCGACATGGTCGACATCTTTCGCGCGGCGTCGGCAGTGCCGGGCATTGTCGATGAGGTGTTGCGGCTCGATCCCTTGCCGAAAGTCCTCTGGATGCAGCTTGGCGTACGCCATGACGAGACAGCCGCGCGCGCCGAGGCTGCCGGCATCAAGGTGGTGATGAACCGCTGCCCCAAGATCGAATATGGCAAGCTGTCCGGCGAGATCGGTTGGACTGGTGTCAATTCCGGCGTGCTGTCGTCGAAGAAGCCGTTGATGCGCCCCGGGTTCCAGAGTTTCGGCGTTCGCCAGAAATGATGCATGTCGCCCAAAAGTGCGCAGCGGTTTTGAGACAACGACATGCATCAAAAAGGAGCCTCTAAGGCGCGTCGGATAAAGTCCTTCAAACGCGGCGCGCCTTGGAAGCAAAAATTATTCCGCAAGGTCGTGTATTTTCTCGCGTCCCGGCCGCAGATCGTTCGCCGAAGGGCATTTTCTTCTTTGCATTCGCGTCCGGGCTTCGCCAAGAATGCCCGGCCATTTCAAGAGTTTCAAAAAGAGAGGTTTCGATGACCCGCACGCCCGGTTTCAACACGCTCGCCGTCCATGCCGGCGCCAAGCCTGACCCGGCGACCGGCGCGCGGGCCACGCCGATCTACCAGACGACCTCCTTCGTCTTCGACGATGCCGATCACGCCGCCTCGCTGTTCGGGCTGAAGGCCTTCGGCAACATCTACACCCGCATCATGAACCCGACGCAGGCAGTGCTGGAAGAACGCATCGCGGCCCTCGAGGGCGGCACGGCGGCGCTTGCGGTCGCCTCCGGCCATGCCGCGCAAGTGATCGTGTTCCACAATTTGATGCAGCCGGGCGACAATTTCGTCGCCGCCAACAAGCTTTATGGCGGCTCGATCAACCAGTTCGGCCACGCCTTCAAGAATTATGGCTGGGAGGTGCGCTGGGCCGACACCAATGACATCTCGACCTTCGAGAGCCAGATCGACGACAGGACCAAGGCGATCTTCATCGAGAGCCTCGCCAATCCGGGCGGCACCTTTGTCGACATCGAGAAGATCGGCGACATCGCCCGCAAGCACGGCCTGCCGCTTATCGTCGACAACACGCTGGCCTCGCCCTACCTGATCCGCCCGATCGAGCACGGCGCCGACATCGTCGTCCATTCGCTGACCAAATTCATCGGCGGTCACGGCAATTCGATCGGTGGCGCCATCGTCGACGGCGGCACCTTCGACTGGTCCAAGTCGGGCAAGTACCCGATGCTGTCGGAACCGCGCCCCGAATATGGCGGCCTTATCCTGCACGAAACGTTCGGCAATTTCGCTTTCGCCATTGCCGCACGCGTGCTTGGCCTGCGCGATCTCGGCCCGGCGATTTCGCCGTTCAACGCCTTCCTGATCCTGACCGGCCTGGAAACCTTGCCGCTGCGCATGCAACGCCACTGCGACAATGCCGTGACCGTCGCCGCCTGGCTGTCCAATCACCCTAAGGTCGCCTCGGTGAATTATCCCGGCCTGCCCTCAGACAAGAACCACGCGCTGCAGAAGAAGTACTCGCCGCAAGGCGCCGGCGCCGTGTTCACCTTCGGTCTCAAGGGCGGCTATGACGCCGGCGTCAAATTCGTCGAGGCGCTGGAACTGTTTTCGCACCTCGCCAATGTCGGCGACACCAAGTCGCTGGTCATCCACCCGGCATCGACCACGCACCGCCAGCTTTCCGACGAGCAGAAAGTCAAGGCCGGAGCCGGTCCGGACACTGTGCGGCTTTCCATCGGCATCGAGGACGTCAACGACATCGTTGCCGACCTCGAACAGGCGCTTGCCAAGGTCTGATCGATCATGACCGCGTTTCTTTCCGTCGACATCAAAAACGTGGAACCCGAATCTGGCGCGCCGGCGCCGGATCGGCTGATCTCGGGCGATCCGAAATTCCGCACCTGGAACGTCGAGGAGCGTGACGGTGGCCTCTATGCCGGCATCTGGGAATCGACCCCGGGCAAATGGCGCATCGTCTATGACGAATGGGAATTCTGCCACATCCTGTCCGGCGTTTCGGTGATCGCCGAAGAAGGCGGTGCGGCGCGCACCGTCAAGGCCGGCGACAGCTTTGTGCTCAGGCCCGGCTTCAAGGGCAGTTGGGAAGTGCTTGAAACGACCCGCAAGGAGTATGTGATCAAGCTCTAATGCATGTCGCCCAAAAGTGGCCCCGGTTTTGGGGGAACGACATGCATAAAAACAGGCATCCAGGCCGGGGTCAGACGACGCGATCGATATCGCTGTCCGAAAATCCGTATCGCGCCATCATCTGCCGGTGCCAGTCACCGCCCAGCAATTCATCGAGGCAAGCATCGATGTCCCTGAGCAGGGCGCGGTTGCCCTTGGCGATTGCGAAGGCACCGGCCGATGGCTGTTTTTCGCTGGCCGGGACCTCGACAAGGCCAAGCGGCATTTCGGACCGCTGGGTCAGATAGCCTCGATGCGCCATCGCAACGCTGGCATAGGCGTGCACCACGCCGTTGGCGACTGCATCCGCTGCGTCGGCCTGGGTTGCAAACATCCTGATCTGCTCCGGCGCAATCCCGTTGTGCAACGCCGTGAGATGCTGCACCTGGTCGGTAATGACGCCAAGCAACGCCGTCCGGTCGCTGGCAATGGACTGGTAGCCGCCAAAGCCGCGCGGATTGTCTTTCGCGACCAGCAACCCATCCTGCAACGCCCAGATCGGCCGTGTGAAGTCGACGATCTCTTGGCGCTCGTCGGAGACGAACAGGCCGGTCGTCATGGTCCAGCGGCCCTCGACCAGCCCTGGCAGCAATTCAGCGAATTCGGTCTCGATCGGCCTGAAGCCCGCCAATCCGAGCTTCTCGCCGAGCCTGCGCGCAAGCTCGACGTCACAGCCTGAGACCTCGCCCGATGCACCGGTGAAGCAGAATGGCGGCTCTTCGAGGAAGGCGAATTTCAACTCCGTCAGATGTTTGGGCAAACCGTCGCCATCCTATTTCGCCGGGAACTGGCTGAGGCAGGCCTCCGATGCCTTGTCGTGGAAGGTCAGGGCATTGGCGTCCTGTGTCTCGATATCGGCGTCGGAAATCTCGTTGCGATAGTACTGCGCCACGAGATCAAGGCCTTCCTGGCTGATGCCCTGGGTGGGCATTTCGCGCGCAAGGCAGCCGCAAAGGCTGAGCGCTCGGTCCGGTGAGCCAACCTTGTGGTTGGTGAGGATGAAGTCCTGCGCTGGACAGGCATCGAGGAAGCCGGCGAAATTGAGCTTCTGCTGCGGCTGGTCGCCATGATTGAAGTAGGCCGGCGGCCATTGGCTCTTGCCGCTGGCGACATCGCAGCCGGTGCCGACATCCTCGGCATTCTTCAGAAGCGCCTGCCAGGCAATCTCTTTCGCGCCCGTCGGATATTCGAAATTCTCGCCCAGCGATGCGGTGTACATATCGAGATCGGGCTGCGTGAAGCCGGTCACCTGAAACCGGCTGAACCGGCATTGGCATTCAGCGCTCACGCGTTCCGCTTCACCCTCCGCCGGCTGCTCGTTGGATCTGCTTTTCCGGCAGGCCGCCATGAAGGCGGCGCCATCGAGCGACGAGGCAGGAAATGTAGAGGCGTCGACATAGCGTTTTCCGTCCCAGCCGATCATCATCTGGTCGGTCTGGATGTCGAGAAAACCGTTTCGTTTGAAGGCGCTGAGCCCGATCTTGTCCTGCGGCACCAGCCTCGCACCGGGAATGTCGCCGAGGACTTCCTGGTAGCTGTCGCCTTCGAGGACGAACAGGAAGTTGCCGCAATGGATGCCGTCGCAGTCCGGCGCATAGCGATAGGCGAAGATCTCGGGAAAGCCGTCGAGGTTGAGATCGACCTCCACCGCAAAGGATGGCGGCGGGAAATCCTTGGCTCCGGTCTGCCGCTCCAGCAGGCCGGCCGCCATTTTCTGGGCGATCGCCACGCTGTTTTCCCACGGGATGTTTTCCGGCTGTTGCTGGGCATGCGCCACACCGAGGCATGACAGCATTGCCACTGCGAACGCCGTCGCCGGTCTCGAAAACACCCTCATGTCGCAGCCCCAGGCCCGCGATCGTCAGAAGCCGACGGCGAGCGTTTCCAGCCCATGGAAATGGTAAGTGTCGCGGAAGCGCGGCTGTTCGGCAAGATGCAGCTTTGGCTGCCGGTCGAACAAGGTTTTCAGCGATAGCTGCAATTCGAGCCGGGCCAGCGGCGCACCGATGCAGAAATGGATGCCGGCGCCGAAGGATACGTTCTTCTGGTCGGCGCGATCCGGGTTGAAGGCGAGCGGTTCGGCGAAGGCGCGCGGGTCATGATTGGCCATGCCAAGCAGCAGCCCGATCGTCTGGCCCGGCTGTACGACGATGCCTGGCGCGACTTCGAACTCCTGATAGGCGTAGCGCGTGAACATGTGCAGTGGCGCGTCGAAGCGCAGGCACTCCTCCACTGTCGCCGCGGTCGCTTCGGGTGAGCTGAAGAAGCGACGGGGATCGCCGCCTTGCGCCAGGATCGAGCGCACGGCATTGCCGGTCTGGTGCACGGTCGCTTCATGGCCGGCATTGAGCAGCAGGATCGCCGAGGACACCATCTCGTCCTCCGACAGTTTCTGGCCGTCCTCCTGCGCCGAGATCAGCAACGACAGCAGGTCGTCACCGGGGTTCTTGCGCCGCTCGGTGATATGGCCGCGCAGGAAATCGGCAAAATCGCCTGCGGCGCGGTTGGCCGTCTCCTCGGTTTCGCGCGTGCGGCTATGCATGTACATGGCGACCATCTGGTGCGACCAGTCGAGCAGTTGCGGCCCCATCTCGACCGGCACGCCGAGCATTTCTGCAATGATGGTGATCGGCAGCGGCGCCGCGAAGGCGGGCAAGAGGTCGACAGCCTTGCCTTGTTCGAAACGGTCGATCAACTCGTTGGCGAGCGCTTCGACGCGTGGCCGCAGCCGTTCGACCTGGCGCGAGACGAAGGCCCGGTTGACCAGCGTTCTCAGCCGCGTGTGCACCGGTGGCTCCAGCTCCAGCATCGAATTGGCTTCGATGCCGTCGAATGCCTTGAGATGGCTGCGGTCCTGGCCGACACCGCGCCTATCTGGAACGCCGGCCGGGTTCTGCCGGCCGAAGCGACGATCGCGCAGCAGCCGGTTGACGTCGTCGAAGCCGCCAAAGCACCAGAAGCCGAACTCTTCCCAGAAGGATGCATTCGAGGTGCCGTGCAGAAAGGCGTAGGCCTCGTAAGGATCTTGAAAAAAGGCAGGCTCGTGCGGATCGAGCCGCAGGTGGCGGATGGCTGGATCAAAGGCCAGATAAGGTGGCGTCAATTTGGTCATGCCAGACCAATAGCGCGGCTTGCCAGCCCGGTTCCAGACCGTATGTTGCGCCCGATAGCCCAATGCGTTGAGCCAGCCATATGGCTGCGGAAAGACTGAACTGATGAATGTGATCGTTGTCGGCGCGGGCATTGCCGGTCTTTCCACCGCGTGGTCGCTGGTCAAGGCCGGCCACAGCGTTTCCATCGTCGAGCAGGGACCGATCCCCAACCCGCGGGCGGCATCGGGCGACCATCACCGCATCATCCGCCGCGCCTACCGGGCCGGTACCGGCTATGGCCGGCTGATCACCGAAGCCTATCAGGCCTGGGACGAGATGTGGGCCGATCTCGGCGAAAGCCACCTCGATCCCAGAGGCTTTGTCTGCATCTCGCGCGCGCCGGGCGACGAGGCCGAGGAATACCGCGAGGGCCTGGAGGAGGGGAATTTCCCTTTCGAATTGCTGGAGCCGGATGCGGCCGCGCAACGCTGGCCGTTTCTTGAGGCTGGCTCGTTCCGCTATGCCTATTTTTCGACCGAAGGCGGTGCGCTGCACTGCCGCAAGATCGCCTCCGGCCTGGCCAAATGGCTGCGGACCAATGGCGCCAATGTCTACGAGAACAGCAAGGTCGTCGAAATCGCCGAGGAAACCGGCCACATCGCGCTCGAAAGCGGCGAAACCATGCAGGCCGACCGCATCGTCGTCGCTGCCGGTGCCTGGGTGTTGAAACTTTTCCCGGAACTGGACGGCGAACTGAAAACCTATCGAACGGCACTTGCCTATGTCGAACCGCCGGCCGACCTCAAGGCCGCCTGGCAGGCAGCACCGGTCGTCCTCGATGTCGGCGGTACGGTCGACGGCCACGTGATCCCGCCTTCCGGCGGCGGCGGCATGAAATTCGGTTCCGGATTGCACAGGGTGCCGACCAGCGACGCCGACTGGAACCGGGAGCCGGTGCCGGGCGAGGGCGAGGCGATCCGCAACCTGTTTTCGCCGCCGATCGCCCGCATCGATGAGTATGAGGTGACCGAGGTCGTCACCTGCGCCTACACCTTCACCGCCGACGAGACATTCATGGCGCACGAGAAGGGCAGATGCTTGGTCGTCTCGGCCTGCTCCGGCCATGGCTACAAGTTCGGTGCTGCGGTAGGCCGGCGCGTTGCCGCTGCCATTGATGATGGCGACATCGCCGGACTGAAGCGCTGGCTGCGAGCGGAGGTGGCCTGAACCGCACCAGGTCGAAGACTCGCGGCGGCTCAGCGATTGAGCTCGTCGGCGGCGGCCATGACTTCGGACACAATCGCCCGCACATCATCTGGGGTCGTTCTATGATTGACGAAACACGCCCGCAGCGCGAAGTGACCGTTGACCGTTGCGTTCGACAGATAAACCCGGCCGCGCGCGATCACGCGGCGCAGGATCGCTTCGTTGTCCTTCGAGCGGTGGCGGAAACAGACTGCGCTTAACGATACCGGCGCAAGCTGTTCCAGCTCCGGCTGCGACGCGATTGTCTGTGCGAGCATCTGGGCATGGTGGAGATCGCGCGTGATGGCTTCGCGATAGGCGCGGCGTCCGTGATACTGCAGCGACATCCAGAGCTTCAGCGCGCGGAAGCGTCGAGAGAGCCCGATCGACTCCTCGAAGAACGCAAATGCTTCCGTCGGGTCATCGCTCAGTATCCTGACGTAGTCGTCGCTGTGCGAAAAAGTCGTTCGCGCGATGTCTGGGCGGCGATAGAGCAGACAGCCGCAATCGAGTGGCTGATAGAGCCATTTGTGCGCATCGAGCGACAGTGAATCTGCTGAAGACAACCCCTGGAACTTTTCCGGCACCGCCAGAGCCGCCAGTCCCCCATAGGCACCGTCGACATGCACCCAGAGCGCTTCCCTCCGAGCGATCTCTGCAATTTCGGGGAGGGGATCGATCGCGCCGGAAACGATGGTGCCGACCGTAGCCACGATGGCGATCGGCACGTTTCCGGCCTCGCGGTCGGCAACAATAGCTGCCTGGAGGGCGTCCGGTCGCATTCTGAATTTGTCGTCGACAGCGATCAAGCGAAGGTTTTTTCTGCCGATGCCCAGCAGCGCGACGGCCTTGGGAATGGACATGTGCACTTGCTCGGAAGCATAGACCACGCAGGGCCGTGCACCTGTTTCGTTGGCGGGCGACTTCGCTTCCCGCGCCATCGCCAATGCCATGAGGTTGGCCGTCGAGCCTCCGCCGCACAGGCTGCCGGCAAATCCGATGCAGCCGACAGCGTCAGCCAACCATCCGACAACCGCGCGTTCGATCGATGTCGCCGCCGGCGCCGACCGCCACGAGGTCACATTCTGATTGAGCGCCGCAGCGAGCAACTCTCCCAGCGCGCCGACCGGCTCGCCCGAGCCGACGACGTAACCGAAGAATCTGCCTGTCGAAGGTCGCACATGCTCTGAGATCGACTTGAAGTCCTGCAAGACTTCCCTACCACGACCGTTCTCGAGCCAAGGTCGCGAGAAGAGTTCGGTCGTGTGTTTGCCGCTGGTCAAGGGGTACGTCCGACGTCCCTCGAGGGACGTCCAATAGGTTTTGGCGAGCCCCAGGGCTTCTTCCGCAAGATCTGATAGTTCTTGATTGGAAATTTCCAGGTCGCGCATGTTCTCAGTCCCGCCGAAACCCTGCTGCGGCGCAGGCTACCCTCCCGGTTGCAGTCCAACAACCTCTCATCATTGGAGGCTATCTGGTGCCGTGATCGGCGTGAACGCAACTAATCCTGGCAGTGCCTGGGAATATGCACGCGCCGCCAGCCCGATGACCCTTCGCTGACCAGCACGCGCCGCGCCACCGTCCGGTAAGAGGCGGGAACATTGATGATGCGCCTTTGCTCCGGCTGCACCAGCACCTCCTCGGCGATGCTGTTATACTGCGCCGGGGTGACGACACGCCGTGTGCGTTCGGGCTGGATCACCACGGTCTCGGCGACACGCCCGTAGCGCGCCTTGTGCCAGACCTTGCACAGCACCTTGCGGCCATGGATGACGCGCCATTCCCAGGAATAGCCGCCATCATCGATCTGGACCGTATGGTAGACGGTGCGGGTGAGGGCGGGCACGACCTCGTAGGTCACTTGCGCCGGAACCGTCATCACCACGCGTTCGCGGGTGCCATAGATGGCCGGAACATAGTCGACCTGCTGTCCGGCCGGGCTGACCAGCACGTCTTCGTAGACGGTGTCGTAGACATCAGGCGTGCGGAACGGTTCATAGCATTCGACGGCGCGGCCGCCGGCCGCCGTTTGCGAAATCGTGCCGAGCACGGTCAGCCCGGCAATGGCGAAGCATGCGGTTTTCCTGAACATGACACTCCCCCTGTTGAACGGTACGAAGACGGTTCAACGTTGGATTGTAGGGGAAGCAGCGTCGGGTAAAAGGGGGATTTGCCGTATTTCGTTAAGCAATGCGGTTAAGAAATTGCTACGGGTGGTGATGACATCGCCAAACGATGACGACACGGGTCGATGATCCCCGTGAATAACCTTGATTCGACTTACCCAGATGGCTAGGACGGGTCGGCCTTGCACAAGGATGAGCCGACATCCTATTTACGGAATGACGATCCAGAACCGATTCTGCCCGATCTGCGAGCCTTCCCGGCGCCGGAATCCCACCGCGAGATAAGAGATAACTAATGAAGAACCCCGTCGAAACCTACATGAACCTCGTTCCGATGGTGGTCGAACAGACCAATCGCGGCGAGCGGGCCTACGACATTTTCTCGCGCCTCCTCAAGGAGCGCATCATTTTCATCACCGGTCCGGTCGAGGACGGCATGGCGACGCTGGTCTGCGCGCAGCTTTTGTTCCTGGAAGCCGAGAATCCGAAGAAGGAAATCAACCTCTACATCAACTCGCCGGGCGGCGTCGTCACCTCGGGCATGGCGATCTACGACACCATGCAGTTCATCAAGCCGGCAGTGTCGACGCTCTGCATCGGCCAGGCGGCCTCGATGGGTTCGCTGCTTTTGACCGCCGGCCACAAGGACATGCGCTTTGCCACGCCGAACGCCCGCATCATGGTTCACCAGCCTTCCGGCGGCTTCCAGGGCCAGGCGTCCGACATCGAGCGCCATGCCCAGGACATCATCAAGCTGAAGCGTCGCCTCAACGAGGTCTACGTCAAGCACACCGGCAAGAGCTACGAAGAGATCGAAAAGACGCTCGACCGCGACCATTTCATGACCGCCGACGAAGCCAGGGATTTCGGCCTCATCGACAAGGTCATTTCGTCGCGCGAGCCGGTAGAAGGCGCTGTGGCATAAGGGCTAGTTGGCAGTTGGATGGCGGCATCACGCGCTTTTGGCGTGTCTTGCGGCATTTCAGCCACAATTGCCTGTTCCCTCGGGGGCCAGGATTGCCTACGTTAAGGCTATGTTGAGTTTCGGCGGCTTAGCTTTATGCGGGGCTGTCGCGAATCATTGCCACGTTTTCTGATTTGTGTTTCGTACGGAATGCGTTGCAGGAGCCGGACACTGGCGGCGGCGGATTCCCGCGATAGATGAGAGTATGCGCCCTTTCAGCCAGACCATCGGCGGGCGGCCATGAAAGGACATGAAAATGAGCAAGGTCGGCAACAACAGCGGCGATTCCAAGAATACGCTCTACTGCTCGTTTTGCGGCAAAAGCCAGCACGAAGTGCGCAAGCTGATCGCCGGTCCGACGGTCTTCATCTGCGACGAGTGTGTCGAGCTTTGCATGGACATCATCCGCGAGGAGAACAAGACCTCGATGGTGAAGTCGCGCGAGGGCGTGCCGACACCGCAGGAGATCCTCAAGGTTCTCGACGACTATGTCATCGGCCAGCCCTACGCCAAGCGCGTGCTGTCGGTGGCCGTCCACAACCACTACAAGCGCCTCGCGCATGCCGGCAAGAACAACGATGTCGAACTGGCCAAATCGAACATCCTGCTGATCGGCCCGACCGGCTGCGGCAAGACGCTGCTGGCCCAGACGCTGGCCCGCATCATCGACGTGCCCTTCACCATGGCTGACGCGACGACATTGACCGAAGCCGGCTATGTCGGCGAGGATGTCGAAAACATCATCCTCAAGCTGTTGCAGTCGGCCGACTACAATGTCGAGCGGGCTCAGCGCGGCATCGTCTACATCGATGAGATCGACAAGATTTCGCGCAAGTCCGACAATCCCTCGATCACCCGCGACGTGTCGGGCGAGGGCGTGCAGCAGGCGCTGCTGAAGATCATGGAAGGCACCGTCGCCTCCGTGCCGCCGCAGGGCGGCAGGAAGCACCCACAGCAGGAATTCCTGCAGGTCGACACCGCCAACATCCTGTTCATCTGCGGCGGCGCCTTCGCCGGGCTGGACAAGATTATCTCGGATCGCGGCAGAAAGACCTCTATCGGCTTCGGCGCCATCGTCGCTTCGCCCGAGGATCGCCGCACTGGCGATGTCTTCCGCCTGGTAGAGCCCGAGGATCTCTTGAAATTCGGTCTTATCCCCGAATTTGTCGGCCGTCTGCCGGTCCTGGCAACACTGGAGGACCTCGACGAGCCGGCGCTGATCCAGATCCTGACCGAGCCGAAGAACGCGCTGGTCAAGCAGTATCAGCGGCTGTTCGAGATGGAGAATGTCGACCTGACCTTCCACGAGAACGCCCTGTCGGCGATCGCCAAGCGCGCCATCGAGCGCAAGACCGGCGCGCGCGGCCTGCGCTCGATCATGGAAGCGATCCTGCTCGACACGATGTTCGAACTGCCCGCGCTCGAAGGCGTGCGCGAAGTGGTTATTTCGGAAGAGGTGGTTACCGGCAGTGCCCGGCCGCTCTATATCTACTCCGAGCAGAAGGAAAAGAAGGGCAATGTCAGCGCCTGACATGAGCCCACAGCGGAATTTTGAAACGGCGCCGCAAGGCGCCGTTTTGCTGTCACGCAGGGTTTTGCGGCTGCGCCCGGTCTCGCCGTCGCAAATCTGTCACTTGCGGGTAAGTTGGAGGAGCGGATTTGTACGGGCCCCTTGATCTTTGTGGATCGTGCATCCAACTAACTGGAGAAGGCCGAGGTGCCCGATTTCTGTGCTGTAAAACTCCCGTCATAAACGGTGGTAGGCGGAACGATCCCCGGTCGTTAATATGAGATTCGCGGTTGGCTGATTGGCGGCCGCGACATGAAAGGTTGGACAATGGCCAAAATATCCAAGGCTCCCAGCGACGGCGTCTTCGCAGTCCTCCCACTGCGCGACATCGTGGTGTTCCCGCACATGATCGTTCCGCTCTTCGTCGGGCGTGAAAAGTCGATCAAGGCGCTGGAAGAGGTGATGGGTCAGGAGAAGCAGATCCTGCTCGCCACCCAGATGAATGCCGCCGACGACGATCCCGAGCCCGATGCCATCTTCGACATCGGCACGCTCGCCAATGTGCTGCAATTGCTGAAGCTGCCCGACGGCACCGTCAAGGTTCTGGTCGAAGGCGCCTCGCGCGCGAAAATCGTCTCGTTCACCGACCGCCCCGACTTCCACGAGGCCCGCGCCACGGCGCTGGTCGAGCCGGAAGAGGAAGAGGTCGAGGTTGAGGCGCTGGCTCGCTCGGTGGTCACCGACTTCGAGAACTACGTCAAGCTGAACAAGAAGATCTCGCCAGAAGTGGTGGGTGCCGCCAGCCAGATCGACGACTATTCCAAGCTCGCCGACACGGTCGCGTCGCATCTCGCCATCAAGATTCCTGAGAAGCAGGAAATGCTGGCCACGCTCTCGGTCAAGGAGCGGCTGGAAAAGGCGATGGGCTTCATGGAAGCCGAAATCTCCGTCCTGCAGGTGGAGAAGCGCATCCGTTCGCGCGTCAAGCGCCAGATGGAGAAGACACAGCGCGAATACTACCTCAACGAGCAGATGAAGGCGATCCAGAAGGAGCTCGGCGAAGGCGAGGACGGCCGCGACGAGGCTGCCGAGATCGAGGCGCGCATCAAGAAGACCAAGCTCTCCAAGGAGGCCCGCGAAAAGGCGGAAGCCGAGTTGAAGAAGCTCCGGACGATGTCGCCGATGTCGGCGGAATCGACCGTCGTGCGCAACTATCTCGACTGGATCCTGTCGATCCCGTGGGGCAAGAACTCCAAGGTCAAGCAGGACCTGGCTTTCGCGCAGAACGTGCTCGACACCGATCATTTCGGTCTCGACAAGGTGAAGGACCGCATCGTCGAGTACCTTGCCGTGCAAAGCCGCCAGAAGAAGCTGAAGGGGCCGATTCTGTGCCTCGTCGGCCCTCCCGGCGTCGGCAAGACCTCGCTCGGCAAGTCGATCGCCAAGGCGACCGGTCGCGAATTCATCCGCATGGCGCTCGGCGGCGTGCGTGACGAAGCCGAGATCCGTGGCCATCGGCGCACCTATATCGGCTCGATGCCCGGCAAGGTCATCCAGTCGATGAAGAAGGCGAAGAAGTCCAACCCGCTCTTCCTGCTCGACGAGATCGACAAGATGGGCCAGGACTTCCGTGGCGACCCGTCGTCGGCGCTGCTCGAGGTGCTCGATCCGGAACAGAACTCGACGTTCATGGACCATTACCTCGAGGTCGAGTACGACCTGTCGAGCGTGATGTTCGTGACGACGGCGAACACGCTGAACATCCCTGCGCCCTTGATGGACCGCATGGAGATCATCCGTATCGCCGGCTACACCGAGGACGAGAAGATCGAGATCGCCAAGCGGCACCTGATGCCGAAGGTGGTGCGCGACCATGCCCTGCAGCCGAAGGAGTTCTCCGTCGGCGAGGACGCGATCCGCGCCATCATCCAGACCTACACTCGTGAAGCGGGCGTCAGAAGTCTGGAGCGCGAGCTGATGAAGCTCGGGCGCAAGGCGGTGACCGAGATCCTGAAGACGAAGAAGAAGACGGTCAACATCACGGCGGCGAACCTCGCCGACTACCTCGGTGTTCCGCGCTTCCGCTTCGGTCAGGTCGAGGCTGACGATCAGGTCGGTGTCGTTACCGGGCTTGCCTGGACGGAAGTCGGCGGCGAGCTGCTGACGGTCGAAGGTGTCATGATGCCCGGCAAGGGCCGCATGACGGTGACCGGCAACCTGCGCGACGTGATGAAGGAATCGATTTCGGCGGCGGCCTCATATGTCCGCTCGCGCGCCATCGATTTCGGCATCGAGCCGCCGCTGTTCGACAAGCGCGACATCCACGTGCACGTGCCGGAAGGTGCGACGCCCAAGGATGGACCGTCGGCCGGCGTGGCGATGGCGACCGCGATCATCTCGGTGCTGACGGGCATTCCGATCAAGGCCGATGTGGCGATGACCGGCGAGATCACGCTGCGCGGCAGGGTACTGCCGATCGGTGGGCTCAAGGAGAAGCTGCTTGCCGCGTTGCGCGGCGGCATCAAGAAGGTGCTGATCCCGGAAGACAATGCCAAGGACCTGGCGGAGATTCCGGACAACGTGAAGAACGGCATGGAAATCATTCCGGTCTCGCGGGTCGGTGAGGTGTTGCGCCACGCGCTGGTGCGTATGCCGGAGCCGATCGAGTGGGTCGAACCAGTCAATCCGCCGGCGACGGCCGACACCGCGGACGATGCCGGCAAGACGCTTGCACATTAGAGCGGCGCAACGCGTCCACCTGGACGCGCTAGGGACGCTCTAACACTCGAGACTTGCGCATAGTCCCTTCCGAAAACCGGCTACGGTTTTCGGGGTCATGCGTAAGTTTTCGCTAAGGTTGCAGTGCACAAACGGAGAGCCGGGCTTCGCGCCCGGCTTTTTCATGTGAAAAACCCCGGAATTCCGGGCTTTTTCCGCTTTTTCTTGGGCATTTCGACTTGGTTGCGGGAACGCTTCTTTCTAAAGTCCGTTTCCTGCCGGATGAGTCGTAAGTTCCGGTGTTCTCATGGAAGGGAATTTTTATGAACAAGAACGAACTGGTGTCCGCTGTCGCCGACGCCGCGAGCATTTCGAAGGGTGACGCACAGTCGGCGGTCGACGCGGTGTTTTCCGTGATCACCGGCGAACTGAAGAAGGGCGGCGATGTCCGGCTTGTCGGCTTTGGCAATTTCACCGTGTCAAAGCGTGCGGCTTCGACGGGCCGCAACCCGCAGACAGGCGCCGAAGTCCAGATCCCGGCGCGTACCGTGCCGAAGTTCTCGGCCGGCAAAGGCCTCAAGGACGCGGTCAACTAAGCGACTTTTTCTTTCAGAGACCAGAAAAGCCGGGCCTGCCCGGCTTTTCTTTTTTGTGCCCGACGCCGGTACACGCGACCAGAAAAGCCGGGCTTGGCCCGGCTTTTCTCAGACTGCTGACAAACCCCTGGCTTTTGCTGGGGGTTTTTGATTCACTGGGTCATGTTGAAGCGACCCGCCCCCGAACAGACCGCGCTTGAGATGGTAACGTTGGATCAGCTTGTTCCGGCTGATCATCTGTTGCGCAAGATCGAGCGCGCGATCGACTTTTCGTTCATCCACGATCTGACCGCGCCGCTGTACTGCGCCGACAATGGCCGGCCGCCGCTCGACCCGACCTTGATGTTCAAGGCGCTGTTCATCGGCTACCTGTTTGGGGTTCGCTCGGAACGCCAGTTGGTGCGCGAGATCGAGGTCAACGTCGCCTATCGCTGGTTCCTGCGGCTGAAGCTGACGGACAAGGTGTTCGACGCCTCGACGCTGTCGCAGAACCGACGCCGGCGCTATCAGGATGAGACCATCGCGCAGGGTATCTTCGACAGGATCGTCGAGCAGGCGATCCGGCATGGGCTTGTCGACGGCACAGTGCTCTACACCGACAGTACGCATCTGAAGGCCAGCGCCAACAAGAACCGCTTCGACCTTGCGGTGGTGGCCAAGTCGCGCGCCGACTACTGGGAAGCGCTGGACGCCGCGATCGAGGAGGACCGGGTCCAACATGGCAAGAAGCCGTTGAAGGAGAAGGAACGCCAGCCCGCCGAGAAGCAGACCAAGGTGTCGCGTACCGACCCCGACAGCGGCTACATGGTGCGCGACGGCAAGCCGAAGGGCTTCTTCTATCTCGACCACCGCACGGTGGACGCCGCCCATGCCATCATCACCGACACCCATGCCACGCCGGCCAACGTGCATGACTCGATCGTCTATCTCTCACGCCTCGACCGACAGCGCCAACGCTTCGGCTTCCAAGTGGGGGCGGTTGGGCTCGATGCGGGATACGCAACCGCTGGCATCGCCAAGGGATTGGAGGACCGCGACATCCTCGGCGTCACCGGCTATCGCAATCCAACACCACCCAAGCCCGGCATGATGAGGAAAACCGCCTTCGCTTATGAGCCGGATCTGGATGGCTATCGCTGCCCACAGGGCCAGCTTCTCAGCTACGCCACCACCGATCGCAACGGCTACCGCCAATACAAGAGCGACCCGGCCATTTGCCAAACCTGCCCGCTGCTGGCCTCCTGCACGACCAACGCCGCCGCGACACGCACCATCACCCGCCATGTCTGGCAAGATGCGCGAGAGCGCATCGACGCCAATCGCCTCACCGGCTGGGGCAAGCTTATCTACCGCCGCCGCAAGGAGACCGTCGAGCGCTCCTTCGCGGACGCCAAGCAACTGCATGGCCACCGCTACGCCCGCTTCCGAAGTCACGTTCGCGTCGCCTGCCAGTGCCTGATTGCAGCCGCCGCCCAGAACATCAAGAAAATCGCCCTTTGCCTGTGGCCAAAGCCAAAACCAGGCATCGCCTGAGGCCAGCGAACCACGGGTCCCCGTCCTGCAACCTCCTGTCAAATTGTCCTGACAACGAAATCGCTAACCCGTTCAGTCGCATAAAACAAAACCCCGCCTAAAATAGACGGGGTTTGTCAGCAGTCTGAGCCGGGCTTGGCCCGGCTTTTCTTTTTTTGTGCCCGAGGCACAGCGGTTGCCTGCGTCGGAAGCAAACTATGCGGTCGGCGCGTCGGCGCGCATCAGGCCTTCCTGCTTGAGATCGGCCCAGAGCGCCGCCGGCAGTTTCGCATCGAGCAACGAACGGTTGCTCTCGACTTCGCTCGGCCGCTGGCCACCGGGGATCACCGAAACCACCGAAGGGTGCTGCAGCGGGAATTGCAGGGCAGCCTCGATCAGCCGCACGCCATGGCGCTTGCAGACGGCGTCGATGCGCGCGACGCGGTCCATGATATCCTGTGGCGCCTCCGAGTGGTTGTAATACGCACCGGGTTTCGGCCCGGTCGCCAGTATGCCGGAGTTGTAGGGTCCGCCGAGGACGATGCCGATGCCGCGTGCCTGGCAGAGCGGCAGGAAGGACGCCAGCGCCTCCTGTTCGAGCAGCGTATAGCGCCCGGCGAGCAGGAACAGGTCGAAATCGCCACGCTCGGCCAGCGTCTGGGCAACTTGCCACTCATTGATGCCGCCACCGAACGCCTTGATCACGCCCTGGTCGCGCAGCGAGAGCAGCCCGTAATAGCCCGAACGCATGAACTCCTCGATGCGCCGGTCGGACGCTTCCTTGCTGCCATGGGTGAAGATGTCGACATCATGCACAAAGAGGATGTCGATACGGTCGACGCCGAGGCGCTCGAGCGAGGCTTCGAACGAACGCATGACACCGTCATAGCTGTAGTCGTAAACCTCGCGGCGCGACGGCGTGTCGAAGAACTTGCCGATGCCGGTGCGCTGTTCCGGCGGGCAGGCGCGCATGATGCGGCCGACCTTGCTCGACAGCACATAGTCATCGCGCTTCTTCGAGCGCAGGAACGGATTGAGCCGCGTTTCCGACAGGCCGAGCCCGTAGAGCGGCGCGGTGTCGTAGTAGCGGCAGCCGGTCGCCCAGGCGGCCTCCAGAGTTGCGTTGGCGTCCTCGTCCGACACGGCACGGTAGAGATTGCCGAGCGGCGCGGTGCCGAAGCCGAGCTCGGTAAAAGGGATGCCGCCATTGCCGATGCGGTCGAAGTGCCGTGTCTTCATATGCTGCTGTCTGCCTCACTTGATTTGTCTGACATGACACTATCATGCCTGTGGCTCGGCAAAAGCGTTGCGGATCGTTGGACACGCATTTTCGCGGTTGCTAGCATGAGCGAAATCAAGCTGTTCGTCGCAGCAAGAGCGACAATCCCCGGGATGATTTCGATGCCAGGTTCGCCGTGACCGACAACAGCGAAAATCCGTTCAGGACCGCGCTTGGCGAACTCGGCAGCGTGCTGGCACGCGTCGACGGCAGCCGCATCGACGCCGCCTGCAAGATGCTCGCAGGAGCCGGACAAATCGTCGTCTATGGTTGCGGGCGCGAGGCCTTGCAGGTCAAGGGCTTTGCCATGCGGCTCTATCATCTCGGCCTGCCGGTCTCGGTTGTCGGCGACATGAACACGCCGCCGCTGGGACCCGGCGATGTCTTCCTGGCCAGTTCTGGGCCGGGAGAAACCTCGACCGTGCTCACCTTGATGCAGGTCGCGCACGGTGCCGGCGCAACGAACCTCCTGCTGACAGCCCAGGTCGAAAGCAGTGCGGCAAAGCGCGCCGATTTCACGCTGCTCATTCCTGCGCAGACCATGGCCAACGACCAGGGGACCAAGAAAACGTCGGTGCTGCCGATGGGTTCGGTGTTCGAAGGGGCGCTGTTCCTGCTGTTCGAGGTGATGGTGCTGAAGCTCAGGGATTTGATCGGCGCTTCGTCGGAAGCGATGCGCGCCCGCCACACCAACATGGAATAGATCATGCGCTACGAACTGATGCTGCCGCACCAGATCCGCAAGGCGATAGTCGAGAACTGGCCGGTCGCGTTGCCGCTCGGCGTGCTCGAATACCATGGCGAGCACATGGCCGTCGGCATGGACACGCTGGCCGTCATCAAGACGCTGGAGCTGTTCGAGAAGGAGCGTGACATCGTCATCCTGCCGCCCTTCTACTATGGCGCGGCAAGCTACGCCGTGGCGGCGCCGGAAGGCAGTGGCTCGGTGCAGGTCGGCGGCAACGCGCTGGCGCCGTTCGGCGAAGAGCTGTTCTACAGCTTGCTGCGCATCGGCTTTCGCAACATCCACGCCATCATCCACCACCAGACCGAGAATTTCGCCGCCGGCATGCCGACCGATCTCGCCTTCAAGACCGCCGGCCGGCAGGCGATCTTCCGCTTCCTCGAAAAGGAGCGCGGCGAGGGCTGGTGGGGCTCGGAGGCGATGGCCGGCTATTATGCCCAGCACGCCGAGGGCGGCAATTTCTTCAACTGGGTGCAGGTGCATCCGCTGATGTCGGCGGCAATGAACGGCAAGTACCCGTTCGACCATGCCGGCATCGGCGAGACGTCGCTGATGCTTGCGCTATGCCCGGAAGCTGTCGATGCCAGTCACTTCGAAGACAACAAGAGCTGGTACACCGCGACCGCCAAGGACGCTTCGGCCGAGCTCGGGCAAAAGGGCGTCGCCATGATCATGGATCATTTGCGCGCTATCCTGAGGAGCTAACCGCCGATTTTCTGCCGCTCCGCCCTATAGTCGGAGATCGACTTGTCCGGATCGCTTTTGGTCGCCACGGCCCAGATGAAGGTGCCGCCGCCGGCAATGGCAAGGATGGCAAACAGCGCGATGCCGAGCGGAAATGTCTTGGTGTAGAGCACAATCAGCAGCATCGACAGGCCGCCTCCGACCATCGCCACCACAAAGCCGGCGATGACGGCGCGTCCCTGCCAGGCGATCGGCATGACGCCCTTTCCGTAGCGGTCGTAGCCCTTGTGGCCAACGCGGATGTTGCGCGCGAACCAGTATTTGGCGGCCATCGCCTATTTCACCGCTCCCGCGGTCATGCCCATGATCAGATAGCGTTCGAGCGCTATGCCGATGACGGCCAATGGCGCAATCGCCGCAGTGGCAAGCGCGGCCATGGACCACCAGTTGATGCCTTGCGAGCCGGTCTGGCTCGCCACCATGACCGGAATTGTCTTGGCGTCGGTCGAGGTCAGCAGCGCAGCGAAGAAATACTCGTTCCAGCACAGCACCATCGCCAGGATGAAGGCGGCGACCATGCCCGGCAGCGCGATCGGCATGACGATCCGGAAGAAAGCCCCCCAGATTGACAGCCCGTCCACGAGCGCTGCTTCCTCGAGCTCAACCGGTATGGAATTGAACTGGTCGCGCATGATCCAGATGACGATCGGCAGCACCATCAGCGTGTAGAGCAGGATCAGTCCGACGCGCGTGTCGAGCAGGCCGACCTCCCGGTAGAGCACCAGGAAGGGCAAGGCCAGCACCACCGGCGGCAGGATCAGCTGCGACAGGAAGAAGAACGAGATGTCTTCGTTCTTGAACCAGGCGAAATGGTAGCGATAGCGGGTAAGCCCGTAGGCGGCGAGGCTGCCGATGATGATGGCGAGGCTCGATGCGCCGACCGAGGTGATCACCGAATTCATGAAGCGTTTGAGGAACTCCTCGCGCACCGTCGAGGTCTGGAAGATCGAATCCGGCGACAGGCCGAGCGAGCGCCAGCCCTTCCAGTCCGGCTGGAAGTCGACGAAGGGGATGAGGTGGCCCTGGGTGACGTCGACTGCTGTCTTGAACGAGGTGGTTATCGTCCAGTAGATCGGGAACAGGCAGATGAACGCCCAAAAGACGAGCGCCCCATAGATGAAAACGCGGCTGGCGACGAAGCTCGCCGGCGAGCGGATCTCTGAGGCAACGTATTCGGTGGTCTGGACGCTCATCTGGCTCAATTCACATTGCGGACGAAACGACTGGCAAACTTCAGCAGCCACGTGACGAATACGACGATGATGATCAGGTACACCATCGCCAGCATGGTTCCGTAGCCGACATTCGAGCGGTCGCGATATTCGCGGTAGATGAAGCTCGATACCGAATCGGTGGCGCCGCCTGGGCCGCCCGACGTCACCGTGATGATGATGTCGGCGAGCTTCAACTTGAAGATGATGCGCAGGATCACTGCCGTCACCGACACCGGCAGCATCAGCGGGAAGGTGACCTGCCAGAAGGTCTGCCACGCATTCGCGCCGTCGACCCGAGCGGCTTCCAGAACCTCGCGCGACATGGCCTGCAGGCCGGCAAGCAGCATGATCATCATGAACGGGATGAAGGTCCAGGCATCCAGCACCATGATCGAGATACGCGCCGTGATCGGATCGGAGAAGAAGGCGGGATTTTCCCAGCCGAGATGGCGTGCCAGCGTCGCGGCCGGTCCGAACCGGTACTCCATCAGCGATTTGCCAATCATCCACGACACCGCGACCGGCGACAGCATCAGCGGCATCAGGAAGACGACGCGGAAGAATTTGCGGGCGCGGATCTGCGCGTTGAGCAACAGTGCCAGGCCAAAGGCAATCACATATTCGACAGACACCGCCAGCACATAGAGGACCATGTTGAGCAGCGCGTTGCGGTAGTAGGGATCGCCCAGCATCTGCCAGAAATTGGCGAGCCCGTTGAACTTGCGGCCGCTGAAGGAACTGAGGTTCCAGTCGGTGAGCGCGATGTAGAAACCGAACAGCGTCGGGAAGATCACCATGGCAATGGTGAACAGCAGCGCCGGCAGCAGGAACAGGGCACGCTGTCCGTCCTCGCCGCGTGTCAGCACCCGGCCGATGCCGAGCGCCACGCCCCACAGCACATAGGCGTAGACGACCGGACGCCAGGTGTCGAAGCCGACAGTGTCGGCGTCGGTCTTGTACAGGATCTCCAGCGCGATCACCGCCAGCAGCCCGAGAGTTGCAGCAGCCATCAAAGCCCAGCCCAGGCGTTTGCGGCTCGGTGAAATCAGATCGTAAGGGGCGGCGTCCGCCGGCCACGCATTGGTGGGCAAAGTCTGGTTAGCCACGCGTCCCGTCCGTTCACAGAAGGCCCTTTGCCGGCCGGTCAGGGTCCGGCGGCTTTGCGCCGCCGGACCCTGGTTCACTATAGTATCAGCCTACATGCCGAGCGAGGCCTTGTAGAGCTTGATCTGCTTTTCGCGGCCGATCTGGTCGGTCAGCTTCTCCCAGGCCGCAGCAATGGCATCGGCGCCTTCCTGTGCCTTCATCTTGCCGGCGAAGGTGTTGGCCAGAATGTCCTCGGCAGCGCTGTAATACTGGAAGATGCCGGGGATGCGTGGCTCGATGGCCGCGTTCGGATGGTTGTAGCTGTCGGCTTCCGACTTGAGATAAGAGGTGATGAACGCCTCGTCGTAACCCGCCGCTACCCATTCCGGAATGTTGAAATGGCTATTGCGGTAAGGCTGGAAGCCCGACGGATACGCCGCGCACCAGAGTGACAGGTCCTTGCCGCCGAGATGGGCTGCGGCGGACCAGGCCGCCCTTTTCTTCTTTTCGTCACTGTCGACGCGGGCCATGACATAAACGCCCCAGCCAAGATAGGCGCAGTTCGGCGAAAAGTTCGGGCCGCTGGCAAGTTTGTCCCACTTACCGGTCTTTGAATTGTAGACGTCGTCCGAGCCGGGCAGGATCGAGAAGCCGACCGTCTCGCCGATGACCGAGGAATCGTTGGTCTTGGCGTTGGAGCCGATGTCGCCCCACCACGGGATCATCGAGCCGGTGCCAGCGAGGAATTGGCTGAAACCAGTCGTGTTGGGATCGGCGTTGATCTGGTCCGCCGGTTCGAAAGGCAGCGCGTCGATCACGTCCTGGATAGCGCGCACCCAGGCTGGATTGTTAATGCGTGGCTTCATTGTGTCGGCGTCGAACAGCCAGGCCTTGTCATCGGGATGCTTGGCATAGGCGGTGGCGCGGCTGCCCAGGAAATAGAAGCCGAAGCCACCCCACGGCTTGGGCGCGTCGAGATAGCCATAGACGTCCTGACCCTTGAATTTCTGGCCCTTGAGGAACTTGGTCACCGCCTGCACCTGCTGCCAGGTGGTCGGCACGCCCCACGGTGTTGAATTGCCCGCAGCTTTCCAGGCATCGGCGAGATCCTTGTCGGAGAAGACGTCGGTGCGGTAGTTGAAGTTGTGCGCGTCGCCGTCGACGGTCACGCGGTACTGCTTGCCATCCCAGGTGCCGACAGGTGGCTTCAGATAGTTGACGAGATCGTCCATATCGATCTGCTTCTTGACCCAGTCCGGCATCTCGGAGGCCAAACCCTTGCCGCAGACGTCGCCTTCGAACGGCGCGCCCATCTCGATGACGTCAAAGTCGACGGTACCGGTGGCGATCGATTGCTGCAGACGGGCGCCATAGTCGGCCTGTGCCAGGTCGATCCAGGTGAACTTGGCTCCTGTATAGTCTTCCCACGCCTTCAGGAAACCGCGGTACAGCACATTGTGCAGGTTCTGGTTGTTGAGACCCATGAAGGTGAGCTGGACACCGGCAAACTCGCCTTGCTTGACGCTGGCCTTGGTAGCGCCAAGGCACATCTCGCCGACCTTCTGGAAATCGGCGTCGGTTGGCTGACCCTTGCCGACGCCCGGGACCTGCAGGATTTGCGCGCGCAGATCATCGGCGGCGGATGCTGGACGCGTCAATGCGCCGAGGCCGGCGCCGGATGCCGCCGAGAGGGCGGCCATACCGGCCGCGCCCTTCAAGATATCACGCCTTGTGGCGCCGGCACGGACCAGTTTTTCGTAAAGACCTGTTCTCATCGACTATTCCTCCCAGAAATCAGTGTGAATGGGTGTGGCCATTCTGTCGGACGCTGGAGCACCAGCGATACGCCCGGCTCGGAAACGAATTGGCAGGACCCCACCCTGCGTCGATTGAATCTCCGATTGCGGATCTGGTTCCGACTTTGGACCAGCACTCGTCACTATTCTCACAACCAAACGCCGTGTCAACGAGGGCAGGTTTTTATCTATAAGAGACTGACTTGCCCTGACCGATTGCGTTGGTTAGCTTCTGCGCCTACGGCAGTGGAGCCGATGGGGGAGATATGGCGCAAGTCGCAATCAGCAAGGTGGCCAAGGCGTTTGGAACCGTCAAGGTTCTGCACGAAGTCAGCGTCGATATCGCCGACGGACAGTTCGTGGTCCTGGTCGGTCCTTCGGGTTGCGGCAAGTCCACGCTGCTCAGGATGGTGGCCGGACTGGAGACCGTCTCCGGGGGCACGATCGCCATCGGCGACCGCATCGTCAATCATTTGCCGCCGGCCAAGCGCGACATCGCCATGGTGTTCCAGAACTACGCGCTCTATCCGCACAAGACGGTCGAGCAGAATATGGCCTTTGCCCTCAAGCTGCGGAAAACCGATCCGGCCGTGGTCGCCGAGCGGGTCAAGCGCGCCGCCGACATCCTCGACCTCAATCCCTACCTGAAGCGCTATCCCCGGCAGCTCTCAGGCGGCCAGCGCCAGCGCGTGGCAATGGGCCGCGCCATCGTGCGCAATCCGCAGGTGTTCCTGTTCGACGAGCCGCTGTCCAATCTCGACGCCAAGCTGCGCGTGCAGATGCGCACCGAGATCAAGGAATTGCACCAGCGGCTGAAGACCACAACCATCTACGTCACCCACGACCAGATCGAGGCCATGACAATGGCCGACAAGATCGTCGTCATGCGCGACGGCCGCATCGAGCAGGTCGGCGCGCCGCTGGAACTGTTCGACCGGCCGGCCAATCTTTTCGTCGCCGGCTTTATCGGCTCGCCTTCGATGAACCTGCTCAAGGCCACCATGCGCAAGGGTGGCAAGGCCGGCGTCGAGATATCAGGCTCGCTGTTCCCGATCGCATCGGACAATGCCGCGCGGGACGGGCAGGCTGTCGTCTACGGCGTGCGGCCGGAGCATCTCGAGATCCATCCCGATGGCGTGCCGGCGAGGATTTCGGTGGTCGAGCCGACCGGCTCGGAAACGCTGGTGTTCCTGCGCTTCGGCGAGGGTGAGATGGTGGCACTGTTTCGCGAACGCCACGACTTCAAGCCGGGCGACACGCTTACCTTGAAGCCACGGCTCGACCAGATCCATCTCTTCGACGCCGAGACCGGCAAGCGTCTCTGATCTCCAACCGACTTCACGAGGAATACCATGCTCAAAGGGATCAATCCGTTGCTCAATGCCGACGTGCTGCAGGCATTGCGGGCGATGGGCCATGGCGATGATTTGATCATCGCCGACACCAATTTTCCGGCCGATTCGGTGGCGCGCCAGACGGCGCTCGGCCGCCTGCTGCGCATCGATGCGCCGGCCGCCGACGTGGCCAAGGCCGTGCTGTCGCTCTACCCGCTGGACACGTTCGTCGACGATGCCGCGGCGCGCATGGAGATCGTCGGCAAGCCCGACGAGATCCCGCCCGTGCAGGAGGAAGTGCAGAAGGAAATCGACAAGGCCGAAGGCAAATCGTGGCCGATGATCGCGGTCGAGCGCTACGCTTTCTACGAGCGCGCCAAGCAGGCCTATTGCGTCATCCAGACCGGTGAGCGCCGCTTCTATGGCTGCTTCGCCTTCCGCAAGGGCGTTGTGCCGCCGGATGCGGAGTAGCGGCATGGTCTCGGGCAAGCCTGTCGTCATCCTTGGTGTGTTCGTCGCCGACACCGCCTACCGCGCCGACCGCCAGCCACGCATGGGCGAGACGATCCTCGGCAACTCGTTCAAGCTGGGGCCGGGCGGCAAGGGCTCGAACCAGGCGGTCGCCGCCGGCAAGCTCGGCGCCGACGTCACCTTCCTCACCCGCCTCGGCGTCGATCCGTTCGCCGACATGGCGAGGCAGACCTGGGCCGGCGCGGGCGTCAAGGATGCCGTGATCGACACGCCGGAAAGCTACACCGGCGCTGCCTACATCTTCGTCGAGGAGACGACCGGCAGCAACGCCATCATCGTCAGTCCCGGCGCGGCGATGCTGATTTCGCCGGCCGATATCGAAGCCAATGCCACGCTGATCAGCAGCGCCGGCGTCTTCGTCACCCAGCTCGAACAACCGATCGATGCCGCGCTGCGGGCGCTGGAGATCGCGCGCGGGGCAGGGGTGACGACCATCCTCAACCCGGCCCCGGCGGCAAAACTTCCCGACCGCATCTACACGCTGTGCGACTATCTTACGCCCAACGAGACGGAGACGGAGGAATTGACCGGGATGAAGGTCTCCTCGATCGATGAGGCGCGCGCCGCCGCCGCAAGCCTGATCGAAAAGGGCGTCGGCACGGTCATCGTCACGCTCGGTGACAAGGGCGCGCTTTTGCACTCCAAGAACCGCTCCGAGCATGTTCCCGCCGTTAGTGCGGGGCCGGTTGTCGAGACCACGGGGGCGGGCGACGCCTTCAACGGTGGCCTCGCCGCCGCGCTGTCGCGCGGTGTCGAGCCGCTGCAGGCGGTGCGTTTTGCCTGCGCCGTCGCCGGAATTTCCGTGACGCGACCGGGCACCGCGCCGTCCATGCCGACGCTGCAGGAGGTCGAGGCGCTGCTGGCGCAGGCGACCTGATAGCCTTGTGTCGGCGACCGTCTGGGTTCAACCCTTGTCCGGTGACGATCATTTACAGCCGAGATCGCGTGACTGTGCGGTAGAATCTATCCGGCTAAATCACCACGAAATCGGCGTTGGTGAGCGCTAGGTTTGCGGCCAGCGTGGCGAAATGGGTTGAGCCGCCAGCGGCACTGCCGTTGCTGTCATAGTAGAGCCAGCCGGTATCCGTCTCATAGATGATGTGGTCGTTGCCGTCGGCGGCAAGGCCAGTTGTGTTCTTGACGAACTGGTCGGCGGTCAGCGTGCCGTTGCCCCCAAGTGCGGCAAAGATCGCATTGTCGAGGTGGATGGTGTCTTCGACCGCTGAGAAGTCGGTGATGTGGTCGACATTGGTCGAGGCGTTCAGCGCCGTGGTGAAGACGAAACTGTCGTTGCCGGTGCTGCCGGAGAGCGTGTCATTGCCGAGCAGGCCGTTGATGACGTTGTTGCCGGAATTGCCGGTGATGATGTTGGCGGTCGAGTTGCCGGTGCCGTTGATCGAGGCCGCGCTGCGCAGTGCCAGGTTCTCGAGCTCCTGTCCCGACAGGTTGAACGAGACGAAGGCCTGGACATTGTCGGTGCCCTCGCCGTTGAGCTCGACGACATGGTCTCCGGCATTGTCGACATAGTAGGTGTCGTTGCCAATACCGCCCTGCATGGTGTCGGCGCCCGCCTTGCCATCCAGTGTGTCGTTGCCGCCCAGGCCGGTGAGCGTGTTGACGCCCGAATTGCCGTTCATCGCGTTGGCCAGGCTGTTGCCGGTGGCGTTGATCGAGGCGGCACCGAGCAGCGTGACGTTCTCTATATTGCCCGTGAAGTGGTTGCCATCACTGAGGTTGATCGAGATGTGGCCGTTGACGGTATCGGTGCCGTTGGCGCCGGCGGTGCTTTCACTGACGACATCGCCGGCATTGTCGACGAAGTAGGTGTCGTCGCCCTGCGCTCCGCTCATCGTGTCGGCGCCGCCTTTGCCGTCCAGCAAATTGTCGCCGGAATTGCCGGTCAGCACGTTGGCCAGGCTGTTGCCAGTGGCGTCGATCGAGGCCGCGCTGCGCAGCGCGACGTTCTCGATATTGCCAGTGAAGTGATTGCCATCGCCAAGGTTGATCGAGATATAGCCATTGACGGTATCGGTGCCGTCGGCACCGGCGGTGCTCTCACTGACGATGTCGCCGGCATTATCGACGTAGTATGAGTCGCTGCCCTGTGCGCCGGTCATGATATCGGCACCGATGCCGCCATCCAGAATATTGGCAACATCGTTGCCGTAGAGCTGGTCCGCATGGCTCGATCCGGTCAGGTTTTCGATGAGGGTATAGCTGTCGCCGTTGGCGTCGCCGGTATTGACCTTGTGATTTGAGAGGTTCGCAATGACGCCTGCGGCCGCACTTGCATAAGAGGCCGTATCGGAACCGTCGCCACCATTCAGATTGTCCTCGCCGCCTCCGCCGATCAGCACGTCGTTGCCGAGGTCGCCACTAATGGTATCGGCGTGGGACGACCCGGTAATCGTATTGGCAAGGCCATTGCCAACGATGGCGATTTGGTCAGTAAGATCTGCCCAGTTGGTGAAAGTTGCGGTCGAAAGGCTGAAATTCGACGCTGTCGCATCGAGGTCTATGTGAAGACCATCCGTGAAGCCCGACCCTATATATGTGCCTCCCAGGGCGGCTGACTGATCGAGCAGATGCAACGTCGTTCCGCCGAAGCTGACGGTGCCGACATTCGCCAATGCCTGTACCGACGCGCTGTTTCCCGACAGCCCGCCGAGAGCGAAAGTGGCCCCTGCGGAAATGGCCAGTCCGGATGAATCGGCAATCGAACCCGACCCGGACAGCACCAATGTTCCCGCCGCTATTGTAGTCTGGCCCGTGTAGGTGTTCAGGCCTGACAGAACCTGCGTTCCCGCGCCGCTTTTTATCAGGTTGAGCTCGCCAAATACCGCCGAGCCGTTCGAGATCACGCCTGCAAACTCCCTCACGTCGTCAAGGCTTATACTCGTCGTCAAGGTGGCCGTGGTAACAGTATCGGCCCGGACTTCGCCGCTGCCGGTCAGTCCGGCGATGGTTTGGTCGAAAGTGCTAATATTGAGCGTCGCGCCAGCTTTTACGTCGACGACACTGGTGGCGCTGAAGGCGTGGTCGGCTCCCGCCCGTAATGTTCCGATCGCGACAGTGGTCGTGCCGGAGTAAGTATTGGCGCCTGACAATGTCAGGGTCCCGGTGCCGATCTTGTTTAACCCTGTATGGCTCAAGCTATTCGCGAAAACGCCCGAGAAGATGGAGCTGCCGGCCTCATAGACGTCAGCGACAACATCGGAAAGGCCGTTGTTGGTGATCAAGCCCGCCCCGGTCAGATGGTTCAGTTCCAGATAGAAGCCATTGGCGTCGAGAACCGCTCCGGCCGCGATATTGGTGTTGGCCAGCCCGTTGGTGAAGGACGCGAACGCCTTGCCCGCTCTCAGCGTGCCGCCGTCAATGGCAAGCGAGCCCGCATCATTGGCGGTGATGCTGCTTGAGCCAAAGTAAATCGTTCCCTTATCCGTCGCGCTGCCAAAATGCACGGTGGTCCCGGCGCCGCCGAGCGCCGCGAAGGTACCGGTCAACGAAAGTGACGTGCCCGTCTGTGCCCTGATTGATGTTGAAACGCCGGCGAGTTCGATCAGATCGTTGGCAAGCGTCGCGCCGCCTGTAGACCGGAACACGCTGTCGCCGGCGAACGTGATGTCTCCCGTTCCAAACGCAGCGGCGCCAAACGAAACTGTGCCTTGATTGATCTGCGTTCCGCCCGACCAGTTGTTGGTCGCATCAGACAGCTTCAGGGTGCCGAGGCCGGATTTGGTTAGGAGTCCCGTTCCAGTAATCTGCCCCTGAACGTCGAGGGTCGTGTTGCCTCCGGTCGTCGCGATCAACGTTGCCGCATTGAGCTGCAGCGTCAGCGACGACGCCAGCACGCTTGCCTGTAGATTGGAGGTCGACGTTACGCTGATGATCGCACCGCCCGCCTTGTTCATGATGAGCGAGCCGTGTTCGAGACTGTAATTCTCGATGGCGGAACTCGCCAGATTCAAGGTGCCGACAGTGAACGGACCCTGAACCGCCAGGTCGATGTGATGCGTGAGGCTGACACCTAGATTGCTGAAATCCGCTGTAGCACCGATTGCGTCAGGCACGCCGCCAGTCCAAAATGAAGCGTTGGACCACGCGCCACCTGCAAGACCATTCCAAACCGACATGCTGACCCCCGTCAAAGCTGATTCTCAATTGAAGCAGACGTTTTCCTGAGTCCTTGCGCCTGGACGCAGTCTTGGAATCCGACGCTACTCAGTGCCAGGGCGCCTTGAATTGACGCGCTCTGGAACCTGCCTTGTGCGGCCCACTAGGCCTGGCGTGTTGCAATGTCGTCACCCGAAAGAATGAGGTCTCAGAAATCCTTCGGCTTGCGTTGAGCTTTTCAGGGCCATGCTGGTATAGGCAGGGCGTGCGGTATCCCTGACTGACAAAAAGGGAAGGCTCTGTTGGGCAGGGGCAAATGTACAGGCTGAGCAACGAGTTGCTTTCGTCGATCATCGGCGACATCTACGATAGCGCACTCAATTCGGAGCTCTGGACCGTCGTCATGGTCCGGCTCACGGAGGCCGTGGACGCCGCCTATTCAACCATCGCGCTGGCTGATCCCGGCGATCAGTATGGCCGTTTCGCGGCCCAATCGCCCTGGGATGCGGAGCAAATGCGGGTTCTGCAGCAGGACTATGGCTTCGAGGACATTCCAGGTCTGAAGGCCGTGGTCGTCGGCGACATCGACACACCGTTATCGACATTGTCGAGCATGACTGAAGCCGAACTTCAGCAGTCACCTTTCTACCGGAACTGGGCTGGCCCGCAGGGATTGCGCGAGGGCTGCATAACCAAATTCGTGCACACCTCGGATCGGATCGGCCTCGTGAGCTTCACGACACGCGCGAGCAGGGGTGCCGTCACTGCGGAGGAGCAGCGCTTTATGGCGTTGCTTTCTCCTCATTTGCGCCGCGCTTCCCTGATCGGCGACCTGCTCGATCAGGCGCGCGTGACCGCCAGTCTCTATCGCGCGACGCTGGACAATCTTGCAACCGCCGTCGTTCTTACAAAAGCGGATGGCGCGATCCTTTATGCGAACGGCCGTGCCGAGGCGATGCTCTCGACGCAGCAGCCCATCTTTTCCAGAAACGGCATCCTCCAGGCACAAAATCCGATAACGGGCCGCGCCCTGCTGGAAGCGATATCGGGAGCCGCTCATGCCGATGCCTCGCTTGGCGCGCGCGGCATCGGCTTGCCCTTGTCCGCGGCCAGCCAGCCCCCAGCGGTTGCCTATGTGTTGCCACTGACCGAGGGGACCGCGCGCGCGGCTTTCCGTCCCGCATGCGCCGCCGTCTTCATCTCGGCGACAACCTCGGCCGCGCCGCCCTCAGAGGCGGTGCTGACGACACTGTTCGATCTCACGCCGGCGGAAGTGCGGGTTTTGCTGGCCGTGGGTGGCGGACTGACCACGCAGAAGAGTGCGCTGTCGCTCGGGGTCGGTGAGAACACGATCAAGACCCACCTTGGCCGCATCTATGCCAAGACCAACACGACGCGGCAGGCGGAACTCGTCAAGCTAGTCTCCGATATTGGTGTGCCGCTCAGTCCGAGTGCCGTCCCATTGAACATCGCATGACGGTTGGCGATAACGCGCCCGCCGCTGCCTCGGGCGCCGCCTTCATCGGTGCTCTGCTGGCCAAGGGGTAATGATCACCTTGGCGGCCGGATCGCCGATGCCGCCAACCAAGCTGAGTTCAAGACTTTGAGCCCTATGATTTTTTCGAACGCAAGCTTGTGGAGATCCTGCGCAAGGGGCTGGTGATGCGCCAGCTTGTGGACTGATGCAAAGCCGCGATTTGCATTCGGCATGCTTGCAGCGCCTGTTCGATCTCGTCCTTCTCGTTTCTTGTATCCGAAGCGGCGCTCTGTAGCTCGGCGTTGCCTTGGTGAGCCAGATCGAGCTCGGTGCGCAGCCTTGAGATTTCCGGCTGCAACGCAGCGTCCTTGTCGAACGCGTCCGAAGCGGCCCTCCGTAGCTCGGCATTGCCTTGCTGAGCCGCCTGCAGCTCATTGTGCAGTCTCGAGATTTCAGACTGCAGCGTCACCTTCTCGGCCTCGGCGCTTGCCAGCATCGGGCGGGTCGTTTGGACGTCCTCCCAGGCAAGCCGTGCCACCAGATCACCGACCACGCGGCGCATCTGCGCGCTCCAGGCCGCGGGGTCAACGCGCATCAGGCGCGAGTACTCATATTGTTCGTTGCTGCCGTTCGGTATCCAGACGCGCAAGGCTGAAGGCCACCAGCCTGCTCCGTCCGCGATATCAAGAAACGTGGCCAGTTGCCCCGCCTGTGAGTGACGCGAATTTTTCCATTTGGCGCTGAAATGCAGGACGGTTGGGACGCGGCAATAGGTGAGGGGATTGCGCGGGTTCTCACGCATGATTCGCCGCCACAATTGCCAATCCCCGCCCGATGCGACGTCTTCCGGCCAGACATCGCGCGACGGCAGGCAATCAGCCCGATACAGGAAGCAGCTGGCGGGTATCGTGTTGCCGACCTCGGTGAACACCCTGAACTCGTCGGCCAGCTCCAGATTGGTCAGGAAGGGTGCTGCGATGCCATCGGTGGAAACCCACAGCGCCTGGCTGTACGCAATAGCAGCCCCACCTTTGAGGCCATCCGCCAGGATTTCAAGATGATCCGGAAACAGCAGGTCGTCGTCGGCCGCAAAGCCGATCAGGTCGCCGCGGGCCTCGCGCAGCGCGATATTGCGGTTCGCGTAGCCATAGCTCGGCGCCTTGGGCAGATCGAAGAAGCGGATGCGGGCGTCCTGAAAAGCGTCGACCACCTCGGCCGTGCCGGGCGCGCAGCCGTCGCCGACGACCAGGAGTTCAAAGTCCTCGACGGTCTGATCGAGCACCGATTGGATGGCCACGCCGATGACGTCGACGCGCGAATGCGTCGGCATCAGGATGGAAAAGCGAGGCTTGCTCACCATCCCTTCGCGCTGCCGAAATCATAGGGAATGAGATCGGTGTCGATGGGCAGTCGGTACTTGTCGGGATTTGAATGATCGTACTGTATCGTTGGAAAATTGATGACCACCACTTCGGACGTTCCAATGTTTCGGTCGGCATGCCAGACAAACTTCGGAATATTGACCAGGCGTGGACGATTGCCGGAGAGGTAAACCTTCGAAATCTTGCCATATGTACTGGATTCGGGACGAGGGTCATAAAGGACCAGTTCCAACTCGCCGCTGATCACAAAATAGCGGTCCTCATGCAGCTTGTGCAGGCCCCAGCCCTTCACCAGCCCGGGCCGAATTGTGAAGATGTAGGAGAAGACCAGCGGGTCGGCGTGCCAGCCCCAGCGCGGATCGTAGACCTCCGTGACGCTGCCGCGGTCATCATTGTGCCGGATGCTGTCGAAAAACGACATTCCGTCTACCAGAGGCGCAATGCCCTGCCGCTGCTCGTCGAGGGTCCGTTGATCCCGCTGAGCCGCGGCCAGTGTGGATTCGAGAATATTTGCGCGGATCCCGGAATGATCGCTCATGAACAAAGCCCCCGTTATTTTGATCGAGTCGGATCGGACTAACTCCCACAATTTTAGCTGGATGTCCTGACCGGACCACCAGCTTCGCATCGCGACGACGACTTTTTTCGGGCGCAGTGCAAGGTTCTGAGCGCGTGGAGCGGCCAGACTTGCCGTTGCAAGCGTGTCAGTTGATCGGAATCTGGATCGGGTGGGCCGATGTCCTGAAGGCAATGGCCGGCAAGTCGAGATGGTCCGCCGAGTGGACGAGGCACGACGCGTAGGGCGGAAAGCGCTTCGCAGAAACCTCTCGATCCAGAGTTAATGCCCATCACGGATTTGTTACGTGCATACTTGCTAATAAAGGATCACATAATAAAGGATCGCAAGATTGGAGCTATACTTTACCGCTCAGAAATTCGCCGAAGCTCGGTGGGGGTCCACGACTCAAAAATCGTCATGTCGCGGCGAAAAATGACCATTTGAGATGGGGGGCAGTATGGGCAATGTCTTCTTTGCCGCGCAGGGTGACAGCGGTTGGGGCCTCTATGAATCCGATGGCACTACCTCGGGTACGAAACTAGTACACCTCTACTTAAACCCGTTCGATAGCCAAGCAAGCGGTATACAGCAGTTGTTCGCAATCGACGGGGGCGCCTTCGTCACAGATACCAATAACATTCCGATTACAGATTTCTATTCCGAGACTGCGCAACTTTCTGCATCCTTTCAGTTGGGGGGGCAGGAAAAATTCTCCGATGGTACGCGACTGTATAGCCATGTCTACAACGGGCAGGACCCAGGCGGAAATCCAAATTACATATACGCAAGTGATGGGACAGTCGCCGGCACCAAGTCATTGCTTAATTTACCTGGAACGACGGCAAACCTTTTTGAATTTTTTACGTTTAATCAAAGTACGTATGTTCAATACGACGACGTAGCCCTCAACGAGACTTTTGTCTATAGACTGAATGCGAATGACAGCACGCTTGCGTTCAGCTTTTCGAGCACCGGCCCCAATAATTCCCATGGGGTAGCATCATCCTTCTTCCAACTCGGCAGTAAGGTGATCTTCACTAACCAGACGGGAGCAAATGGCGAAGAGCCATGGATTTCCGACGGCACCTCGCAAGGAACGCATCTCCTCCTGGACGTCCGTCCGGGAGCGATCGGATCGATGGTCACCGCCGGTCCCAACCTTTCCCACGCTTTCGTGGCCCTGGGTGACAAGGCGTTCTTCGTCGCAAACGACGGCACGCATGGAAGCGAGCTTTGGGTCACCGACGGAACCGGTCCAGGGACACATCTTCTGGTGGACACGGCTCCACTAGGAAATGACGGTGTCGTTGCAATCGAGGATCGCTCCGCGGTGGTCAACGGCAAGTTCTATTTCCTGCAGGTCAAGCCCGGCGCGTTTCTCGGCCTCACCGGTTATGATTTCTGGCGCACGGACGGGACCAGTGCTGGAACGCAGGCGGTCAGTATGACCTATATGGGGCATGCTATCCACGCTATACCGTCTGACATCGGCACACTTGGCAACAAGATCTTCTTTGAGGGCTTTCAGGACAGCAACCAAGGAATGTCGGCGCTCTATACTTATGATACCCAGACCGGTGTTACGCAACTTGTGAAGGATATCGATACGGTAAGTGATTTTGCCCTAAATGGTTCGCAATATGACAACATTTCAGGCTACACGCAGCTTGGAAACCGGCTGATCTTTCATGCCACCGATTTTGTGGGTGGCGATGTCAACACGAACAACCGCGTCGTCAACGACGAACTCTGGATTACCGACGGGACGACTGCCGGCACCCACAAGATCAGCGAAATCCAAACCGGTGAGCAGGGGTCGTCTCCCATTTTCCTCACTGTCGTAGGAGATGCTCGCACGTCCGGCTTGGACGATGTCGTTCATTTGTCTGGCAACGAGCACTATATCGACGGGGGCGCGGGATCCGACACGCTCTATGGCACGCCGCTGGCTGACACGCTGATCGGGGGTACGGGCAGCGATCACCTTTACGGAGGCGCCGGCGACGACACTTACTTCGTTGACAACGCCGGCGATCAGGTGATCGAGGCCAATGGGCAAGGCATCGACAATGTTCAGGCCTATGTGAGTTTCAATCTCTCTGGCCAGGAGTTGGAGAACCTGGCGCTGCGCAGTGCCGCGTCCATCAATGGCACCGGCAATTCCACCGCGAACATCATCACTGGCAACAGCGGCAACAACATCATCGATGGCCTTCTTGGCGCCGACACGATGAGCGGAGCTCAAGGCAACGACACCTATTTTGTCGACAATGCCGGCGATCATGTCATCGAGCTCAATGGCCAGGGTACCGATACGGTCAACAGCTCCATCTCCTTCAATCTCTCCGGCCAGGAGCTGGAAAATCTGACGCTGACTGGATCGGCGAATATCAACGGCACTGGCAACCAGATTGATAACATTCTCAACGGCAACGCTGGCGTCAACACGCTGATCGGCCTTGGCGGCAACGACACGCTGAATGGCAAGGAAGGCGCCGACACCATGCAAGGCGGCATCGGCAACGACACATACTTCGTCGACAATGCTGGCGATGTCGTCAGTGAAAGCACCGCCGGCGCCGACGGCAACGATATCGTCAACAGCTATATCTCGATCAGCCTTAGCGATGGCAATCACTTCACCGGCAACATCGAGAACGTCGCTTTGCGCAGTGCAGCCTCGATCAACGCCACCGGCAACAGCCTGGCCAATGCGCTGAACGGCAATTCGGGTGTCAACACGCTGATCGGCCTTGGCGGCAATGACACGCTGGACGGCAAGGAAGGCGCCGACACCATGCAGGGCGGCATCGGCAACGACACCTACTTCGTCGACAACGTCGGCGATATCGTCAGTGAAAGCACCGCCGGCGCCGACGGCTCGGATATCGTCAATGGCTACATCTCGATCAATCTCAGTGACGGCAACCACTTCACGGGCAACATCGAGAACGTGGCGCTCCGGAGTGCGGCCTCGATCAATGCCACCGGCAATTCGATCGCCAACATCATCACCGGCAATTCGGGTGACAACGTCATCAATGGTCTCGGCGGCAACGACACGCTGAGTGGCGCACAGGGACAGGACAGTTTCGTCTTCACCACAGCGCTCAATGACGTTACCAATGTCGACCACATCATCGACTTCTCAATGGCCGACGACACCATCGAGGTCGACAACGCCATCTTCGCAGCGCTTGGCGGCAATGGCACTCTGACGGCCGACCAGTTTGTCGCCAACGCCTCGGGCGCCGCCACCACTGCGAACCAGCACATCATCTACGAGACGGACACCGGCTGGCTCTACTATGACAGCGACGGCAGTGCGGCTGGCGGCTCAACCCATTTCGCCACACTGGCCGCTAACCTCGCGCTGACCAACGCCGATTTCGTCGTGGTGTGAATGAAGCCGATTGGTGGTGGGCTTGCCGCGGGATGGGCTGAGGGCAGCTTCAAACCCATGGGAAGTCGGGTGCGGCGTTCACTCGGCGTTTCCGTCACTGTCGACCCAACGCAGGCGGCGCTTCGGTCGGAGCGATTCCCGCCAAGATGGGCAATTCGACCGACGAGAACAAGGCGCTGCAGAAGACCGATCTGGCCACCGTTCGTTCCGCCGATACCAGCCGCCGCAAGGGGCGAAAACTGCTCGGTCAGGAACAGAATGAATACAAGAAGCTGAAACTCTCTGGAAAATGAGAGTTGGAACTTTTCAAGGGGCGGTAGCTAACCCCTTGAAATAAATGGCGCGAGTGACGGGGCTCGAACCCGCGACCTCCGGCGTGACAGGCCGGCACTCTAACCAACTGAGCTACACCCGCGCATTGACGAGCACGTGTCAGCCGTGTTCGTCGTTGGGGCGCTGGATAAGGGGTTCGCCATCGGGTGTCAAGCGTGGCAAGACAGCATAACAGCAAACAGGAGAAGGTTTTTTGACAGCCGGCGTTTTGTTGGCAAAACCAGCCTCCAACCAGGGCATCCCCAGCTCATTTGGCCTTGCGAAGCCGACCTCGACCGCTTAAAGGTCCGGCCCGGAGCGGGCGATTAGCTCAGTTGGTAGAGCGCTTCGTTTACACCGAAGATGTCGGCGGTTCGAGCCCGTCATCGCCCACCACTTTGATATATAACACGAAATTACGCGAGCGTTGCAGCTAAAATCCCCTCAATTTTGAGCCGCTAGCTACAGAATAGCAACGGCTCTCGAGTGTATCTCTGCCGCGATTTGTGGGCTCCAACCGCCTCGGAGGCCTTTGCCGATCATAATTTTCCCTGAGGCGCGCACGGGGTATTGTAGTGCAGCGATGCCCTTACTAAGTACCGCTCTAAGAAGAAAACTGGCGCCGTAGCCAGTGCCCTTCAGAGGACGATCTCGGCTTTTAGCCAAGGTCTGGGGGATGGCTCCCCCTGTCGCTTCCAAGCGCTCCGCTCTGATCTATCGACCCTTTGGCTAAAGGGGCGGTGATCAGTATGCGCGTCGCACTCTCATCACCGTCCCGCATTTGTGAGGACACGATGAGCAAGCGAAAAACAGAGCAGACTTTCGTCGATCTATATCTATATTTTGCAGACAGAGGCCTTCTGCCGCGGCCAGCCCAACTTGGACGGCGAAAGGCCCGGAGACGTCCCTTTCGTGACGGTGATTTGCTGACTCCGTCACAGGCAGCCCGGTTCCTCAAGCTGAGCGTCAAGACCTTAAATAATTGGCGTTGGTCCGGAGCAGGTCCGGCCTACAAAAAGATCGGCAGCTCGGTCGTTTACGACTTTGGCGACCTCAAGTCGTTCGTAGCTGCCCGCTCTCGGACCAGCACCTCCGACAAGGGAGGTGCGAAATGACCGCCCGCGTTTTGATTGGATCGCGCACCCTCGCAACTCGTTGCCCTAATCGCGAGGCCAAAATTGAAACCCTTCTCAACAGCCAGAACCGAGATTCGCATTGGATCGTGTGGGCAATTGCCATGGCGGATAACGAACGAGGGTTGAGCGCGCGCTTCACAGCAGACTGGCTGAACACGGTTGCGGGACATCTGCTTTACATCTCCGACGGAGGTTGGACGCCTGCCAACCCCTACGAAACTTCTGACGGAGAGATCGACCTTTCCCAGCCTGATGCCGAACGGCTCCAGCGCTTGATTAAGTTGGTCGTGGAGGAGGAAGCGCGGCTCAACTGTCTTAGTGACACCAAATTGGACGATCTCCACGAGCGGCTGCTCGACAAAGGCAGGTTCTTCTCAAAAGAATCCGCTCGGCCCGACTACGCTTACTGGCGAGGTCTGCCGATGTGGTCGGCCGAGGAAACCGTGGCGCTGTGCCTCGACAAGGATCCGCGACGGGTCAATGCACGGAGCCTGAAGTCATTCAGGAAATCGCCCTTCGCAAAAAATTTTCGTCGGGTTCTTTCAATAGTGAACAGGGCGATCGAACTGGGCGAAATTCCGAAGGGGATAGAACGTGACCACTTGAAGGGGCTTTGCACTAGAATGGCTATCGATTTTCCAAACACGTTCGAGAACCAGCTGCTTCCTCCCGAAGGTAGTAAGAGCTTGGACGCAAAAAACACCTCTCGTGACAAGCCGACTTTGGACAGAATGATCCTCGTCATGGCTGCGGAGAAATACGGCTACAACCCCTACGCAAAAGCCAATGGGCAGGCTCTAGCAACAATTGTTGCGGCCTTGAATGCGGCCGGTTTGAAGACATCGTTGAGCATCGTCCGAAGGAACCTGCAAGACGCTTGGAAGGGCATTAGGCTGCAGCCGGGTCTAAAGGGGGTACTGAAGAACCCGAGTTCGCCAGACGCGTAATTACGCAGGTCTACGCGATCAAACAGCCTCATCTCGTGCCATCGGTGCTCCGCACATCAAGAAGGAGCACCGATGGCAGGAATCGAGCAATAGCACTTCGGCCGGGATGCCCGGTCGTCAATCAACTGAAATCGCATAGCTGCTCTCCCTCGTAAAGCGCGGGTGACGCGTTGCCATGCGCCAACATCCGGAGAAGCCCATGGAAGAAATTACTGAAATCAGTCTCGCTGTTGAACGAGTCCTCGATGAGATTATTACTCGGGAAGAGATCTACGTTACGACGGCTGCTTATAGTAACATATTGCAAATGGAAATTAGCCTTCAGGAAGAATATTGTTATCGCCTTCCAGATTCAGACGACCTCTTGAAGAGCTTGATATATCCGGAGACGACGACACACAGCGCAATGGGGGTCGTTTCATGCAGTCGTCACATTGCCCACATGTACATGATGGCGGTGTCGATGATGATAGACGAGAACAAGAAATGCTTCCCGCTGCTACATTTCCTGCGGTTATTGGTGGCGGCGGAATATCTGTCCCCGCTGTTGACCATAAGGAATGAAGGCGGCGCTTGGTTCTTAGCCGGTTCGGCGGAGCTTGAGCGTCTTCATCACGTCCGGATCAGTGCTCGAATTCCGGACCCTGTTTAAACGAGTAAACACCGGCGATCTTCCGAGGTCGCCGGTCCTTTCTTGTTGACCCGCTGGGTCGCTAAGCAACTCTCCCTTCCGGACGCACAATGAAGCTTTCCAAGTTCATCTACGATCACGAATTTGATATCCGCGATCGGCTGAAGGCCATCGTGAAGGAAGCCGCCGACGCGGCAGAAGAGGCCGGTCGTCGCCACAAGGGTAAATCCTCGTCCGTCAGGTTTTCCATTAGCGGGTTGGCGAGAAAGCAGGCCAACGCCGTCCATGACATCAAGGCCGCGGGTCTCGACGTTCGCACCTACAAGTCTTCCATCCATGACGACTTCGACAGCCTCGGCCGGGGACCGGCGAAAAGTGCCGCCTGCGTCTACGAGCGCTTCCGCGCCCGCCTGACGGTGCTGACGAAAATCGCACCGCTGTTCGCCGATGGCGAGAACGTGCACACGGTTGCGCTGGCGAAGATTCGCCACCGGCAGCCGGTTGGATCGCTTCACCGGTTGCGGCCGATGGCCGCGTTGAGGATGGTCAGCACGATCCATCGACGGTTACGCAAAGCCGGGGTCGCATCCAAGGTCTTCGGCATCGTTGAAGTTTCGCTGATCGATGTGGACGGTACGCTGCTCTTCGAGCCCCACGTCCACATGATCATCAAGGGTCCGACTTACGAGGAGCTGAAGGCGGTGGTCCCCCGTCGTCCTCGTCACAACTCTCGAATTGACCCTGTCTACCACGCCGGGGGTTCCGGTTTGTATTTCACCAAGTTCCAGCCTGAGACGCGCTCTGGCTACGAGGACGACCGCGGCAACCAAGGTCGGCAGCGCAACAAGATGCAGGCATCCGAGCGCGCTGAGTGGCTTGCTTGGTACGCGCAATACGGCATCCCCGAACTCATGATCCTTAAGGGCTTTCAGCCCGGCTTGATGCGACAGTTCATGAACGCCGATTTGCGCGAGCTGGTTCGCGAATTCCTCGGCAGACGCTCACGGGGCATGGGTTGATGGCCTCGAGGGGCCTGTTGGAGGTGAACCCTTGATAACTGCAGGTGCGCGATGTTGGGCGATAGCACCCTGTATCGAAACAGGTGAGGCAGGTGAGGCAGAGGGCAATGTCTAAGAAAACCAAGTTGCGTGTCCAGTTGGTCCAAGCCGTCCAGATTCCGTCGGCCGACGATGGACAGCCTGCGAAAAAGTGGTTCGTCCGGCGCTTTGCGGACGGCTCCTCGGGTGCGCACCTGTTGGGACTTTCTTTCCCGACGTTTGGCGGCGGAAGCGGTAAGCTGCTGCTGCCGATGTCCGTTACGACTGCGCCTAAAGACATCATCGAGGCCTTGATAGACCGAGGCGCGAATTGGCCGAACGATGGCGACCAGCAAAAGCTTTGGACGGCACAAATCATTGCAGCGATCCCTCTTCAGGCCTGCGTGATCTCGGGGACCTCCGGCTGGGTTGGCGACGTGTTCATGTTTGGCAAGGTGGCTATCGGAGCCCCCAAGGGGACATATCGCGTTCACGAGCATTTGATACGAGGGACAGAACGATTGGCCAAGAAGGCCGAGACATCTGATACTTGGAAGCGCTCCGTCGCGCAGTCAGCAGCAAAATCGAGCTACGCCGCATTTGCCATCATGCAGGCGTTGTCGGCACCTCTATTCAACTTCACCGAGCTTCCAGAAGGCGCGATTTTTCACTTTGGCGGACGAGGCTCAACCGGAAAATCAACTGCGCTTATGGCTGGCGCTTCAGTCTATGGAGCTCCGCACCCCCTACCCAGTTGGCAGGCCGGTGAGCGTGGTCTTCATGAACGTGCAGCGGCCAACAGCGACCTGCAACTGATCCTCGACGATACGGAGAAACTACCGCTCACATCTCGAAACCGTTACCACGCAATCGCTTCGATAGCCCACACTCTCACTGACGGTAATTCTCGCGCCTACGCCCAAATTGTTGAGAAGGGCCTACCCCAGCTTCGTTGGCGCGGTTGGGCGATTAGCACTGGTCCGGACGTTATGGAAAAGGAGTTTGCGGGGTCCAATCACACTTGGACCGATGGTGACAGGGCTCGCTGGATCGATGTACCGGTGCCTAACAGAAGCGAGGGCGGCATCTGGGATCGAGTGCCAGCGAGCGAGGGTCTTAGGGAGCGCGGAAAGCGCTCAAGCAACCTCTTTACGGCCTGCAAAACGGCGCACGGGACCATCGGCCGTCAATGGATTAGGCTGCTGCAGCAGCAGCGACAGATCTTTGCCGCCGGACTTGCGAGCGAGATAGATCGCTTCGTCGAAAAAGCGTGTCCCACAAGTGCCGGGGTCGATAGTCGTGTCGCAGCCAAGTTCGGGCTTGTCTATGCCGCTGGCAGATTAGCAATCCGCCATGGCTTGCTGCCATGGCCAAAAAATCTACCGCTCAGAGTGTGCAAGCGCCTCTACCTACGCTGCTTGGAGACAAACGGGGGGTTGGAACGGGCGTTAGAGGACGCGAAGGCGAATCTTTTGATGGCCGTTCAAGATGCCGAGCGCTTCCCCGTCGTGACAAACTCCACCCCCAAGCTGCAAGCGGGTTTCGAAGGATATCGGCGGGTCAAATCGGGAAACACGGAACTGATGATCACACAGGCCGCATTTCGAAACGCTGTGGGATCGGCGGCCAAGGGTCTTCTCCGTCAGCTTCAGGCCGAACGGATTGTGGAGTCTGGGCACGGGAAGCGATCGGCTAAACAGGTTTGGCTTAACGTCGATGGCCGTATTTCCAAGCACCGGCTGCTTGTTCTCGACTACGACAGCCTGCTCACGGCTCTGAATGGCAGTGGATAAGACCATCAGGTTTATGCATGGTGCAGAGATCGCTAAGCTGTGTGTCGCAGGTCTAGAGGGCCGAGAGGCTTTGAAGGATATCGCTGCTCGATCTGTTGCGACCATCCTCAAGCAGCGACCCGGCTTCGCGCTTTGACCCGAGCTGTTGGCTGAGATCTTTCCCTAAGCGACCTGAATCCTGCGCCCTCGCTTCAACGCGGGGTTCTCGCCGTTGAACCTTTTCGCCAACGCGAAGTCCGCCTGCTGGCACACGATGTAGCGGTAAGCGTATGAGGTCTGCAGAGAGTTATAGTAGTCCATATTGTCATCGTTCGACGAGACAGGGTGGCCGTCCGCAGCAGCCGAAAGCAACTCCTCGATTGGCCTGTTTGTAGCCGTTGCCGCATCCAGAAACTGCCTCATCCCAGCTGCTGAAAGTTGACCTTTCATTAGACGCGACACTGCCTCTGCCTGCCAAGCGTTCTTTGTTCGCCTGTGGGTTTCCCTCAACCCTTCGATGATCGAAGGACAGAATGCGCAGAGCATAAGGTCCGATGCGAGCGGCATGTAGATTTCAATGCCTTTAACGGCCAAGCCAAGATTGCCGCGCGGACCAAAATCAAGCGCGTTGGCAAGGCAAACCGGATTGTCACCTAGATAGAAGCCACGCCCCGGCGCTGGCTCTGCCAGCACAAAATCCTTTGCGGCAATGAGTTGGGCGTAGTCCCCGATGCTGCCTTGAATGCTCAGAAGATGTTCCCTTTTCAGCCTATCCTCGGTCATAGGTTGCCAGCCTTCCCACCCGCGAACATCCTGCATTCTCCCGCCACTTTCTTCGACCTTCTTGACGAGCGCCTCCTCTATTGCCTGCCATTGATCGCGGGCGGCCTTAGTTCTCAACAGTTGAAACGCCAGCATCATCGCCAACGCGGCTTTTTGCTCGGGGCTGTTGTCGAGCCGTCGGTCTTTCAACACCTTTCCATAGCTTGGTTGAATCTGGTGCTCGGCAGCACAAGCGATCGGCTCAAAGGATGCAATCCATTCGTCGTCGAAAGTGAAGTCGTTGAAGCGGCGTTCCGCCATCATGTTTTTGATGGACGTTATGAAGGTCTTGCCTGTGTGTTTGTCGAAGACTGAGACCTGCTCGCGTTTCTTGTCGGAAAGAAACTGTCGCAGGATGAACTTAGGAACGTAGTGTTGATTCTCGGCCGCCATGCTCGCAATTTAGCAAATCGGTCTCCCGCCTGCCACAAACGCGTGAATTCTAGTTGGAAGAGCAAGCCTTGAGACGCGCGACCCGATCCGTTGTCACTGGCTGCAAAACGAGGATGGTTTGATCGTATACGTGCTCTCGGAGATCTTCGTCAGATTCCCCGATCCCACATCGTAGAAGCGCCGGACGCACGTGTCATATTTGCCGTTGCTCGTGTCCATCCAGTCAGCCTGCAGGAGAGTGCTGTCAATGCCGTATTGGAGCTGAAGCTGGTAGTTGTCCTCGCCGCCGAGCGGGAAATCGACCAGCCTGCCATCGCGGCCGTCGATCAGAAACGCGAAGATGCACGACGTGCCACAGCCGATTTCGATGAGGGAGAAGTGGCCGCCGTAATTCGAGCCGGACTTCATGCCGTTCCGAATCCTCGTTTTGAATTGAGCAGCGGAGCCCGCGAACTTTGGCAGGACGGGCTTCCCTTTGAGGTACATTTTGGTGGGATAGTCGCCGAACTTGGGCTCGGCCGCTGCCGGTGAGACCGCAAGGAGGACGGCGGCCAACAACGCTGAAATCAGTTTCATCATGCTGCCCAAATCCCCTCAACGACAGGGCAATGCCTCCGACCGCCAAACCTGTCAATAGCTTCCTACACTCGGTTTTAACTGCGACCTCTCACTATTCCGCGTAGCCTTTAGATGCATTCGAGGGACTACCCTGCTAACTGCTGACTACATTGGGGAAATTTGATCTGAACGTGCCATCCAATAGCTGGTCCATAATCCGGCAGCAGGTTTTGCGGCGCGACGGCAATTGCTGTGTGTCTTGCGGCATCAGGCTCACGTCGGCGGATGCGGACGTCCACCATCTGCTCCCCCGCTCGATGGGCGGAACCGACGAAATGTCGAACCTAGTTCCCCTCTGCGACGGCTGCCACGCGCGCCATCACCCAAACTTGGCTGGTGGTCTGGCAAGAAGGGCGATTGAGAGATGGGCCGTGAGGCTCGCGAGATGGCTGGACCGCGAAGGAGTGGTGACCGAAGCCACAGGTAACTTCGGACCTGCTCTACGTCTGTTCGGGCTGCAGCGATTTCGTCACGGTCAGTTGCCGATCATATTGGCGGCGCTTTCGGGAAAATCCGTGTTAGTCGTCAGTCCTACAGGGTCCGGCAAAACCCTGTGCTTTCAGCTCCCCGCGGTGCTGAGGCGCGGTGTTGCCCTTGTTGTCTCTCCCTTGAAGGCCCTGATGGCCGAGCAGGTCTCCGATCTTCTCGGAAAGAAGATTCCGGCGACTTTCATCAATAGTGATCTGAGCCGCGAGGAGAAGGGTATCCGTTTTGCTCTCCTAGCTCTGAAGGCCATTAAGCTCCTCTACGTCGCGCCGGAGCGCTTTTTTGTTCGTAGTGATGCCGAGCGCGGCCAGCTCAGGCTCAGCGAGCCGTCCTTTCTGATCATTGACGAGGCCCATTGCGTGGACCGCTGGGGCGAGGACTTTCGACCTGAGTATGGTCGGCTACGCGAAGTGCGCGAAAAACTTGGTGCTCCTCCCGTCCTCGCATTCACAGCCACCGCTGGAAAGGAAATGCAGGACCGGATACTCGCTTCGCTTGGCATCCCGGATGCAAAGGTCTTCGTCCGTGACGTGGATCGACCGAACATTGCCATGTTGCGGCGGCACTGCCGAGCTGACCGGCGGGCGGAGGAGATCGCCTCCATGCTAAATCTCACCCAGTTGAGGGCGCAAAAGGCCATGATCTTTGTCCCGACGGTTAAAGTCGGCGACGAACTCAAGGCGGCTCTGTCATCTCTGGGGTTGAATCTCCCATTTTATCATTCCAAACTCGGCAACGCTTGGGAGCGGCAGGAACTGGTCAAACGCTTCTTGGGGCAGAGCCGCCCGGTGGTCGATCAGATCATCTGCACCAACGCCTTTGGCATGGGCCTCGACGTTCCTAACGTGCGGCTGGTGGTGCACTGGCAACAATCAGCATCTGTTGAAGACCTGTTGCAGGAATTTGGCCGCGCTGGAAGAGATGGGAAGCCGTCGGTTTCTGTCATGTTCCACGACGGTAAGGGCCGAGGTGATACGGGCCGCCTCAAATTCATGGCCGAGATGACTGTTTCGAATGCACCGGGGGATGAACACCAAAGAGCGGTCATGCTGGAGCAGCGGACCCAGAATATCGATCAAGTGGCCGGGATGCTCCGCTCGACCTCTTGTCTTCGTAAGTCGATCCGCGACTATTTCGGCGATAACGAGGGACGGCACAAACTGAGCCTTGCAGAGCGGATCCTTGAGTGGGTTTTTGGAACACGTGCGCCGAGAACCCACCACACCGCTTGCTGCGATAGCTGCGACGCCGCAACTATCAATAAGCACGGCGCGATAACTTATGTTGCGCGGGTCATCGCAGGTGACCCGTCGCGTTCAGCGCGAAAATGACGATCGATTCCGCTCAGAAGTCGGAACCCGTAACCTCCACAATACAGTATTTGGTCGGAACATTTAGTGATCTCTTAAGCACTTCTCCACAATCGGTACTTGCCCGGCTTGGCCCGTTTTGCTAATGAGTCCGTACAAACGGGGGTTTGGATAATGTCGAAGCGCAATTTCCTGTCACCAATGGCCTTGTCGGCCACGATGATTCTCGGCGGCCAAGTTCAGGCTGCAGTTCTTGTCGAATCGGCAAATCAGCCTTCGGCCAAGCTCGCTGAAGCTGGCACTGTTCCGGCGGACCTCGGCTACGGTGAGGTGCTCGACCGCTCAAATGGTACGGACGTTATCATGGCGTACCACACCAGCCATTCGAGCCATGCTAGTCACGGATCTCACTGCTCTGGCTACAGCTATTGTTGATGGCGGACACTTCTCGCGAGAGCGAGCTCGTCCAGACTGCCCAAGTCAGGTTTGATCTGTCAGTCTTCGGCCTCGACTGTGTGAAGCGCGCAGCGTATCGGATAACCGGCAACGCTGCGGTTGAGATCACGATCGAAAGCGGCTTCGCAGTATGCACGATCAACTTCAGCAAGGCGGCCGCGCGAACTTCGGCCGACGCAGCGGTAGAAAGGCTGCGGCTAGAGGTCTTGGATCAGGACCTGCGTAGCAGCATCGCCGCCGAAACCGCCACGGTTAGAAACGCGATACTGGCGCTGGCGTTTTCCAGATCGGGCCTCCAGTCCGATGACTAAGTTTGCTCCGGCAACTGAGTTCCAACGACCGTTGGACGACACCTATCAGCTGGCGTACTTTCGTTTTTCGCCGCTAGACGACGAGCGGTACGTGCTGACTAACCAAGCCGGTGAGTATCTGGTCCTGTCGCGCGCGGTGCTGGCTTCGTTTGTCAAGCACGAGCTTCCCAGCACACACCCCGCTTACTCCCGCCTGCGAAGCAGGCAGTTCCTCTTTGATGCATCCTCCAATATCGGCAAGGAGCTGCTGGCGCTTAAGGTTCGGACCAAGGCAAAGAGGCTTGAGAACTTCACCTCGCTCCACATTATGGT
>NZ_NNRI01000020.1 GCF_002270415.1 Mesorhizobium sophorae
GTAGGCGACGGCATCGCGGAAGCAGGCAAACTCGGGCATCTGCACGTGATCCGTGGACGGTCTGTAGTACGCTCGTGAGCCGCCGTGCCGGATGTCGATGCCAAGCGCCGCACAGAACCGCTCGGCCTGCTCGATACGCTCTGCCTCGGGCAGCACCGGCATCTCGGGCGGCGTGTAGCCATCGACCTGGGCGCAATTGAAAACCGTGTAGCCGCGGGCGAACATGCGCCGGGCAGGCTCGTCGCGATCTTCGTCGCCGTCCTCGGCGTCGGCCTCGCCGTGGCGATCGGCAATCTTCCAGAACACGACCAGATGGCCGCGCTCGCCCTTGCGGACCTGGGCGCCGAGTGCCTGCCACTGGCGATAGGTGCCCCAGATGCCGGCGGGATAGCCGACCCCGTGAGCCGCGGCCCAGAGTGCGATGACGTTGACGCCGCGATAGGCCTTCTGCGAGGCGACGTTGACGGGCGTGGTGATGGCCGATCCGTCATGGTGCCAGGGCATCCGATAGTCGTCGGCGCCGGCCTCGATGGCGGCGATGATCTGGCTGGTGACGCGCTCGTAGATGTCGGTCCGGGTCTCATGTGTGCGATTCGTGGTCATGGCTGCCTCCTCAAGCTCGCCCTCTCCGTCGAGGGCGAGGCGGCAGAGGCAGACGCGGGAAGCCGGCCCGTCACACCCTGTTCTCGGTGCTGGTGCGGAACAGGGTTGACGGGCCGGCAGCGTCTGCCACAACCCGAGCCCTGCCTCGACGGGCGAGCTTGAGGAGGCGGCCATGACCGGCGCGCCGAGACCGGATCGATGAGGATGACGCGCGGCTCTCAGCCGCCACCACGAGGCGGACGCCGCAGCGGCACGACTCTGGCGTCAACGGATCGTGCCAGCTCGTCCTGCAGACCGTCGATCACGGCATCGCGCTCGGCGACCTGCAATGTCAGCACCTGGATATGCTGCGCGAGCGTGCGGGCGAGCGCCCGCAGCTCGGCCATCTCGGCACCGCGCACGGCGCGCAGCTCCGCTTCGAGAGCGCGGACGCGTTCCTTGAGGGCGCTGGGCGACGATCGTCGCTGGCGGACCTCGGCGGTCCGGAACTCGATGAGAAGATCACCGGCCCGGTTCGCCGTCGCCCGGCTGATGCCGGCCTCGCGTGCCAGATTGGCGATGGTCAGCGCCCCGTCGGTGCGCTCGGGGCGGCCGTCGAGAAGCCGCGCCATGGCCGCCCTCAACGCGGCTTCGCTCTTCGGCCCGAGCGCTGTCATGCGTCACCCTCCAGGAGGGGTGCTACCAGTCGGCGCTTCCGCTCATTGTCCTTAAGGATTGCCGTGCGCTGCAGCTGCGACAGGCGCCGGTCGGAAAGGAGCGCTTCGCCCTCGGCGATCGAAGTCTGCCAAGGCCCGAGGTGCCGGACGGTCAGACAGGCGTTGGGACAGCGGTCCGGGCTGCATCGCGACAAGGCCGGCGCCGTTCGTTCGGAGTCCGACACGCCGGTGAGGCAAAGCGCGGTCGCCGCTTCGAAGAGACAGTCGTTGAGGAAGCCGACATGCAGCGTCCGCCCGAGATGGGCAAGCATGGTGCGCAGCCGCTTGCGGTCCATCATCCGGCCGGGGAGATCGCCTAGTTCGCCCTCAACGCGGACGAACTCCCGTCGCAATCGGGCCGCACCCGGTCCGGCCGGACCTTCCTGGCGAAGGAACGCCTCGTAATGGGCGACGATATCGTCGAGCTGGCCGAGCGCGCGCTCGCGCTCGACAGCGAGCCGGAAATCGGCCTGGCTCGATCCGGCATAGCCCTCGAACATGGCGACGGAGGCGTGCTTGTACTGGATCTTGCCGGCGACCGTACCGAACGGCCGGTTGGCGATGTACCAGGCGACCGTGCGGCGCAATTGCCGCGTCGTGAACTTCCAGGGCTCGTCACCAATGCGCGGGATGGCCGGCCCGTCTTGCGCATGCGCATCGACACCGTCGCGGAAAAGATTGAGCGTCGGCGCCGCACCTATGCCGAGATGATCGGCGCTCCAGGGCCAGTCCTTCAGGGTCACCCACAGGGACGAGAGCCCCTTCTCCTTGCGGTTGCGTGCCGAGAGCACTTCCATGACTTCCACGGCGCGGGCTACCGGCTCGATCGTGATCCAGTCGGCCGTTACGCCGCGCGGACCATGGCGCTTGTAGACGGTGCTGCGCACCCGATAGCGTTCGACCAGGCCGTCGGCGCTTCGCACCAGCGACACGCAGCCCGGCTGCATGGCCTGAACCTCGCTGTCGCGCATGCCCGTGAGATAGGCGCAGACGAGATAGCAGGCGCCCTGCAGCATCCGCTCCTCGCGGGCGAGACTGAGGCTATCGAAGCGCTCGCGCCATGGCAGGCGCGTGTCCGGATCGACCGAGATCGGCGTATCGAGACCACCGACCTCGGTCCCAAGTTCGGCGACCATCTCCTCGATCAGCCGCGCGGTCGGCTCGGACTGGCTGACGCGTCCGCTCTCCGGCGCGCCGGCGTGCAAGCGCATTAGATAGAGGTTGTAGGGCGGCAGCTCTTCGCCGGTCAGCGGATTGATCCGCCGCGCGGCGTTGGGCGCGCGCTCCCAGATCGGCACGCCTCGGCCGGCGGCTCGGCGCGCGTCGAGCCACTTCGCCACGCGGGCGCGATAGGTCTTGGCGACGGCCCGTCCTGTGCGCGCATCCCGCGCCATCAGCCGGGCGCCACGAGCTTCGAGAGCGTCCAGTTCCGCCCGCGCGGCAAGGATATTGGATGCATAGACCTCGACATACTTGAGCGCCCAGCGGAGCATGGCCCCGATGATCGGCTCGGGAATGCGCGGCGTGGCGTTCTCGGCCGGCGCCGGCGGCCGGCCGGCAACGCGGTGCGCGGCGCGCCCGCGCCACGGCAGAAGGCCGATGCCGCCGCCGGTCAGCCACGGCGACAGGTGATGCATGTCGATCGGCACCTCGACATACTTGACTGTCTCGTGAGGCGTTCTCCGGCCGCCATCGCGGGCATGCGCCAGATAGGCGTCGAGCAAAGCCTGATCGATCCGGCCGAGGTCGACTACGCCGAGCTGCGTGCACAGGAACGCAGCAAAGTGCTGGACGTAGCGCAGGAGCCGGATCGCCGAGGTCGCCCCACAAGGTGCGCGATATCCCGGCACATGGATGCGCAGGCGGGCGATCACGTATTCCTTCGCCAACCGCCGCGTGGCCGGATCGGCGATCCCTGCGAAGTTGAGCCGGTAATTGCTGTAGCGGGCGTTGACCCGGAAAATGGCGGCGCTCAAATCCCAGTGATCGTCACCGAAGCGGGGAAGCTGCGCGCGGTCGGCATCGTCCCTGATCGGAATGCCGCTGAGCACCGGCTCGTCATCCCGGTACATGGCCGAAGGCAGCGACGGCCGCGGCGAATGCTTGGCAGAGCCCGGCATTACGGCGCCCGCGCTTCGGGTGGCAGGTAGATGAGCGTCGGATCCGAAGTTGCAATCCGGCGCGCCTCCTCGATCTCGACGTCTGCAAAGCGGGGAAGAATCTGATCAGCAATGCGCCCGTGAACCTTGGCGAACTTGGTGATCCAGTCGGCTTCACTCAGCACCTGTCGCTGCGCCCGGATGAAGCCAAGGAAGGCCAGAAGCGCTGGTAGCTTGCGGGAGGTGATCACCGCATTGCTGCATTCAAGGCAGCCCCAGAAAGGGGACGGACAGGCCTCCCCTTGCGCGCCGAACGGGCTCGCGTAGAAGCCCGAGCAACTGGCGAGCCAGACGTCCTGCTCGCTGCCGAGCAGCGCGTTTACCGCGGCGGCGCCTGCAATCGGAAGGCCGGTCGCCTGGTCGGGATCGGCCCGAACGGCCGCCTCCTCTTCCGACGATAGGACGCAGGGGCGCATGGCGGCGTCGAGCGCATCGCTCATGGCGTCGGCAACGGTCGCCTCGTGCAGGTGGCGGAGCGCGGGGATATCGGCGTAGTGGTTCGCCGCGACCGCGACGGTGTGGCCGACGGCGAAGCGGTCGAGTTGGCCGCCCGTGCGCCGATACCATGCCGCCTTGTGGGTCTTGCGCAGGCGCGTCAGATTGAGACGAAGCGGCTGACCCTGTTCATCGGCGATGCCATGTCGCCTGACCCATGAAGCCGCAGTCTCCTTCATGCTCAACACGCGCGGGGTCAGTCGGCCCCAGGCGCAATGGACCCAGAGCGTGTCGGTGACGAGCCGGCTTCTTGCCGGCTCCGTCCATTGCAGCACCTTGCGCAGCAGGCCGCCCGGCGTCGAGGAACCGCCGTCGCGCACGCGTAGCCGCTTCCACTCGGCGCCGCGCGCACGCCGCTTGCAATACTCGATCTCGACATAGCCGCCTGCCGGGTTCTTCAGGCAGTCCGCGCGTAACTCCTTGATCGCTTCGATCTCGAGACCCGTGTCGAGCGAGATAAGCACGATGAGCGGCACGAGATCGGCGGCGATGAGATGCCGGCGGCCATGCAGATCGTGGATGAGGCGGTCGTTCGGCAGGCCGCTCTCGCGGCGCAGCGTGTAGAGCCGCGTGAAGAGAGGATGCCGGTGCCCGATGACGCCTTCCGCATCGATCAACGCCATGGCCGCTTCGTGAGCCGTTGCCAGAGCCTCGTTCCGATCAACAACGTCGACCGTCGGAATGCGATCGGCCTCGGCGAAGCGACGAATGATGGCGGCGAGATCGGTGCGCGCAGCGGTCCGCAACGCCGTAGCGATGTAGTCGCCATAGGCATCGCGTGGACGGGCGCGCACGCCGGGCCGGTCGCTCGTGTACATCAGCCGCCGCGAGGCATCGGGCGGCAGGCGGCCGGGCTCCGCCGCCTCGGCGAGCCGGAGGAGGTTGAGCACCTTGCTCATCCGCTGCAGCCGGTGATTGGGATGGAGACCGCTCTCCTCCATCCAGGCATCGAAGCCGTCGATGCAAGCGGCGTTGACGTCGGAGAGACTGGCGACGCGCGGTCTGGTGGAATCGAGATAGCGCCAGAACGTCTTGAGCGCATTGGCATAGGCGGAGGCTGTCGAGATCGAGCCCGCTGGACCCCCGACCTGGCAGGCGCGCCAGAGCGCGCCTGCAAAAGTCCGGGCCAATGCGGTTCGACCGCTCAGCGTCATCAGGTCGATCGTGACGCTGCGATCCGCCAGTGTGACGGTGAAGCGGAGCGACGCGATCGCAGCACCGGCTTCGCCTTCCGGATCGGGCAACGCCTCGGGAAAGAGGGCACGGCGGCCCGGCCGCCGCACCGCCGCAGCTACCGTGGTCATTCCACATCACCGGTCGTCTCTTCAGCCCAACGATCGGCCGCCGCATCGACCAGCTCCTGCGCTTCGGCAAGGCTGTCGAGATAAATGTAGGTGCTCGTCACACTAGCGTGCCCCAGGAGGTGCTGGAGCTTCTGCAACGGATCGCCGAGAATCCGTCGATAGGCCGCACCATGCCGATCCTGTGGATCGAACACCGCGCCGATCTGCTCGCGGATCAACATGGAAAGCATGCTGACAGCGAAGGTGTGCCGCAGGGTGTGCGGCGTCACGTCGAGATCAATACCGAAGCGGCGGCAGCGGGCGCAGGCCCGGCGGAAGGCGGCTTCCCAGGTGGCCGATGGCACAGGCTGGCCGCCTTCGGTGAGCCAGAGCAAGGCGTGCTGCGCCTTGCCAAGTGCGCCGATCAGCACACGCCGGCGCTCGCCCGGCGTGAGCCGGTCGAGCCGGACGCGCTTGCCCGCCGCGTCGACAGCCTTCCCGGCATCCGGAGTCAACCACAGCGGATCGGGCATCGAAAGCTCTGAGCGCGCGGACGTGATGGTGCGCTCGAGATCGACATAGTCGCCGATCAAGGTCAGCACGCGGCGGGGAATGCGAATGCGCCGCGGTCGTCCGCCCTTGGCGATCGGACCGGGAAGATCGAATGGAACGGAGCGCGATCCGGGCTCGGTCGAGCGCGGCAGCTCGGTCAGAAGCAGGCTGCCCGCCTCCGTCAGCCGCAGACCGGTGGTTACCAGAAGCTCGGCGAACAGCGCGTTCCGCTCACCATTGCGGCCGCGCCATGTCGGGTCCTCCGAGCCGTCGGGCAAGCGTCCGCGCAGCCCCACGTCGCGGAACAGGAGATAGCGGCCGAGGTCGATGTAGCGCATATCGTGCCGCCGCGCTGCGCGCTCGCGCGCCCGGTTCGTCTGGACGGCCAGCACGGCGCGCGTGCCCGCCGCCCTGCGAAGAGCGACGCCATAGCTGAAGGGTGATGCCGTGGTGATCGCTTCTTCGACGGCCCAGCGGTAGAGCTTATCAAGCGCTGCAACGCTCCGATTCCAGCTTGCCGCCGAAATGCGGAACGCGGCGTCCGACAGGCGCCGCGCCCGGTGAAAGGCAAGCACGTCATGACGGTCCGCCTGCCAGACCGTCTTGCCGCCGCGCCGCTCGCCGAGAAAGCGCGCCCAGACGAGAATATCCCGGGCATAGGAGCGCCACGTGTTCGGCGACCGCGCGCCCACGCCCGGACAGGCGCGAAAGAACCGATTGAGGTTGGGATCGTAGCTGCCGTCATCCATCAGGATGAAGGGCATGCCGTCGATCAGACCGGCGCGCTCGGCGATGTCGAGCGCGCCGGTCATGATGTTCACGGGGGAGCCGTCAACAGAAAGCGGGCGCGACAGAGCGCCAAGATCGGTAAAATACAACTGCACGCACGTGACCTAAGCGGAGCGCCTACGGCGCAAGTTATTGTCTTGAATGCGAGGGGTTCCCCTCGCGCTCTCCCGCTCGCCGCGTGGCAGGGGTGCAGGACTTCGCCTGCACCCCATGAACAGCTTGTCGTGCCGCCGCCGCGTCAAGCGTTGTCCTCGCTACGCTGCGGGAACGCTTGACCCGGACGTCTGAAGAGCCTCACCGGAACAGTCGGTGGGGCCCCTCAATGCCTGATTCTGAGACAGGATTACAGAGTCAGGATAAGGCGACAAGTTCCTCCATCGCATAGCCTTCGTCGCCAAACCGCTTGCGCCCGAAATCCCGCTCAAGGCGTGACTTGTGCCGGGTCCAGTGCGTCAGTTCATGGGCCAGCGTGGCGTAGTAGCTTTCGGCATCGCGGAACGCTTCAAACGGCGGCATCTGCACATGGTCGGTGCCCATGTTGTAATAGGCCTGATTGCCGCCATGCCGGATGGCAGCACCTGTCGCCGCAAAGAACGCCTCGGCATGTCCGATCCGCTCGATGGAATCGAGGCGCGGCGGCACGGGCGCAATGTACTGCGCCGGAAGCCCGTCAATCTGCTCGGCGTTAAAGACGGTGTAGCCTTTCAGGAACGGAATATCCCTTTCCTGCTCTTCGCCCGTCGTCGCATCGGCTTCGGTGCGCGAGAACGTCGAGGCATAAACGACAAGGCTGCCCTGCTCGCCCTTCCGCACATTGCCGCCAAGCGCCAGCGCCTGTTTGAAGGTCATCCAGCTGGGGCTGGTGTACCCTTTCTCCATCGCCGCACCCCACAGCATCAGGATATTGATGCCGCGATAGGGTTCACCGTTGCCGCGCAGGGGCCGCATGATCCGGCCCGCCGCATGATCGCCGCTCCAAGGCTTGATCCACGGGCGGATGCCCGTTTCTAAGCTGGCCACGATGCTGTCAGTCACGCGCTGATAAATGTCTGTTTTCACTGCCTTTTCCTTCCTTGCTAAAAGGGTTGCGCATGCAACCCTGCTAGCCGGAGCGGCAATGAGCGGGGGGAGTGCCGTCAGGGACTGAAAACCGCAAAGCTGGTGCGGGCCGGAGCGTCAGCGACAACACGGTTTGCGGTTTTCACGCTTGCGCCGGGTCCTTGACGGCATGGGGCAAGGCCCCTCTTTTTTCCTGTCCTGCTTCTTCGCGTGAGGGACAGTCACCCGCATGGGCCGAGACTTAAAGGCTCGGCGAGGCGGCAGCCGAATATGGCCCGACGGGCGAGGCCCGGCACGCCAGCCGCTGTGATCTGCATCAGGAAATGCCATGAAAAAAAGGCCGCCTGCCGGCGGCCTCTAAGAACTCAATTGCCTTAACCTGACTCGATCAGACGGACGCTAGAATGTGATGAATGGCGGGAAGCCCGTAGTCAGCTAGGCATCCCCCGCCGGACGGCCTCCCGGAATGCCGGTCACGGGTTCTACTTTTGCGTCTTTCGCGCGAAGGGACGACCGGCAACGACGGCACCATCCGCCGCCCTTTTCGGTCTGGTTCTGCGTGCGATCCTCCACTCCGCCAGCATACAGCTTCCATAGAGGAGAAAGATCGCCGGTGCGCCGTAGCCGAACACCTCCGCGAAATAGCCGTTGTAAGGGAACCCGCCAAGCCAGACTGCGACTTGGAGAGCGCCTGTCATTGCGAGGAGCGGCCAGATGATGAATGCGGACACGGCCAGGGGGATGGCGAACGCCATGATGCAGCGAACGGGGTTGTCGTCCCACGCCTTTTGGAGAGGCGTCTTCGTTGGGGGGCGTCTCACGGCGGGCCTTGAAGCGGCGCGCGGCGTGGGATCGCAAAAAAACGGCGCGTCAGTTTGCGTGACCGACTGTGGAGAATGACTAGAGAGCGACGCGCGAAGCTGCGCTCTCATCTCCGCATCTTCCCTGAGCATGCGCTGGTCGCGGCCTTTTTTGTATTCGGTCGTGTCGCTGGCCGGTCCGCCATACTTGCCGTTCTCAAAATCCTGGTTGGACATGATCAGCCTGCTGCCGGTGCAATTCGTGTCTCAATTCCAACCACATATCGCGCATCGAGCGCCATGTCTGCCCCCTGAGCGGAGAGGGACCAGTTTATGACCAGGGGCAGATTGTACAGGAAAGGTGCGGCCGACCGCCTATCGCTGCGGAGTCTGCATAGAAAAATTGGCCGCGACTTTCGCCGCGGCCATTGCAAATTGAGGATGCTGTTCGTCAGGCCGCGTGCGCGATCAGGTTGCCGTTCGCCAGCATGTCGGCTTCGTGGCCCGCCAGGCTGCTCAGCCCAGAAAGGGTTGCGATCTGCGTGAAGCTCGCGCCGCCGGTCGCACCGTTCGCGTCAACCGACACGATGGCATTGCTGCCGCTCGCGGTGACATGGACAAAGTCGGTGATCGCACTCGTCAGAGGATCGTAGCCGGTCAGCAAGTCATGGAGGTCGATCTTGTCGCCCTGTGACGTGCTGAAACCGTAAACCGTATCGGAGCCTGTCTCGCCTGAATAGAAGGCGATGGTATCTGCGCCGCTGTTGCCGGTGATCGTGTCAGAGCCGTCTCCGCCGGAGAAAAAGTCGTTCCCGCTCTGCCCATAGAGAGCATCGTTCCCGTTTCCTCCATAAATCTGACTGTCTGACGTTCCTGCGTGCAGATTGTCAGCGCCATCATAGCCGTAGACCGCGAGCGCCTGGTTTCCGTATGCCGACGGGCTAATCGTATCATTGCCCGACGTCCCATGGACTTCCATGGCCATGGTCATCGGATTCCAGGTTGTGCCGTTTGAGAACTCTATTGTTTCAACGGCAGCTCCGGTGCTTTGAAACTCGCCCGTGATGGACGTTACGTTTCCGGCGCCGTCTTGAAGATAAAGCTCGTTGTAAATTCCACGGTAGAAAGTGATGTCGGTCGGCAGCCAGTTGTCGCCAAAAAATATCTTATCGGTTCCGCCCGAGTCATTAACCGAGTCGTGCCCAACTGACACAATATACGTGTCATTGCCCGCGCCGCCGGACAGGAGATCGTTGCCCTCTCGCCCGTCGAGGATATCATTCGTGCTCCCACCGAGGGTTATGCCGGTGAGCGTGTCATTACCAGTTGTTCCGACAGTTTCCACGACCTGACCAGACAGGCTGATGGTGCTACTGTCGTGAAATTCTATCTGCGCTATCTTGACCGCAGTGGTAAACTGCGCGTCGATGGTCACCTGACCCAAGCCGTCGACTGTGACATCAAGATTAGCCGACGTATTTGAATGGCGCAAAAAGTGCACGTCCTCGGCTGTAACGCCGTCGGGCATCAGCAAGATGTTTGTCCCGGTGCTGCTATCGATAATCCTGTCGAACCCGGCTGACATGACATATGTATCGCTGCCCGTCCCACCATGGATTATGTCGTTGCCTGCGCCGCCATCAATGCTGTTTGTGCCGTTACCTACGTAAATAAGATCGTCTCCATCGCCCGCATAAACAGTGTTATTGATAGTATGTCCCGACACACTCGCGCCATGAATACTGTCGTCGCCCGATGTGCCTTGAGTCACGATCGACGTCATCGAGGTAAGCGTATACGTCGAGGCATCGGCGAACGTCAGCGTCTCGATATTGCTTCCGCCTGCCGTAATAGAGCCTCCATTCGAAAGGAAGAAATGCTGTATCGTGATTTCGCCGATCGTACCTACCGTTATGGTCAGATCGATCGAGTCTCCCAGCTCCATCGTCTGGGTAAATGTCAAACTGCCAAGCGTTATCCCGGACGGAAGAAGTATCGTATCAGTTCCAGAGCTGCCGCTGTATTCGCTATAGACATCGTCAGCGCCACTGAAGACATACGTGTCATTTCCCCCCTTGCCGTAAACGAAGTTGCCGCCCGATCCCGGATCAAGAAGGTCATTTCCCGATCCTCCCGTCAGGGTATCATTGCCTGAGCCGCCATAGAGGGTATTGCCACCCGACCCCGCATGGAGCGCATCGTCTCCACCGTCGCCATATAGAACGGACCCTGCGCCGGTAACAGTAATAGTATCGTTGCCGGCATCGCCGTGGATGGTGTCCGCGCCGCCGAGCCCATTGATGGTATCATTGCCCAGCCAGCCATTTAGCGTGTCATTGCCCGAAGTGCCGGTGATCGTCTGATCGGTCACATCAGGCAACCCCAGCGCCGCATTGCTGACGATTGTCCACGAAAGGCTGGAGTCCGTTGCCACGATGGCGTTGTTCATCATTGTGTTTTCAGCAGTGACCAGATTTTCAAAACCCTTGGTGAAATTGATGTACTCAGCAATTTGTTGCCAATACTCGGAGCGATCCGCCGTGTTGGTTGTCGGCGCAGCTGCCTGCAGTGCGTCGATCTCCGCTTGGGACAATACCTTGTCCCCATCAAAATCCCCGGTGGAGGGATTGTAGCTGATGGTTCCTCCGTAGATGATATCCGCCCCTACCTCGGTGAGTAACGCCGCTTTCATGAAATAGTACAGGCGCTGCCACGCCTCTGTCAGATCATCTGCCGCATGGGCCATCGGATTCGGGCCTATGCCATTCTGAACGAAGTTTTGCCCAAAGAATTTTTCCAGGAACTCAAGCACACGCGCATCAATGTTCGCGCCTCGACTCGTTGAACTGACGCCGTCCACACCCGCCCAGCGGTAAAGGATATCCGTGATATCGTCGTTCAGTGTCGTGGCATCCGCAAAGCTGGTCGCTGGATCGAACCCGGAGGCGAAATCGCTCACCAGCCCCTTCAGCGTTGAATCCTGGCTTTCCGCGATAACAAGGTCCGGCAGCGTGCCGAAGCCCCGCAGTGTCGGCAGGAACAATGTGTCCACATCGAGCGTGTAATCGCCGTTGTAATAGCTGTCCGTCTTGTCATGCACGAACCACGCATCGTCAATCGCTGCCGTCGCACCGCTGGTGAAGGTGAAGAAACTGGTGTGGCTGATCGCGTTGCCGGAAATTACCGAGGTCGAGGACGCCACCGCCGCAAGATCAATGCTCGCGACGCCGAGGTCGGACATGCTGTGCAATTCGCCGCCCTGCGTCACCGCATCGCCATTCGCATCCACCCAGATTTTCAGGGTGCTCCAGGCTGAATCGTATTGATCGATCCGATGATCGCCGTTGGAATCGAGCGTCGAAAGAAGCGCGAACCCATCCACGGTTGGAGAGCCGAATAACTCGCCCGCATTGTCGATAGTCCCGTTGCTGTTCAGGTCGCGGCACAGCAATCCCATGTTCGCGCCGACCCATGCCGTCTGCGTCGCAAAGCCGGAATTGTCGATGTCGAAGAAGGTCGTGGTTGTCGAAGCGTTGAACGTCGTCAACGCAATGCCCGTGTGGGTCGTGGTGAGGTCGAGGACGAGCGGCGAGCCTTCGGAGAAGGCGCTGTTCCAGGGGGTTTTGGCGGCAACGCAGTAGTCGGGCAAAGGCGCTACCGGTGCCCAATTGCCCGCTGCTGCGAGATCTTTAGTGCCATTGAAGAGCGAACCGATATACCCCTGTGCATCGCTTAATGCAGTAGTGGCTGTAGAGCCAGTTGCCGCCCATTGTGCATTCACAACATTGGCTATGTGCTCGCGTACATGATCAAGTATTTCACTTTCGGTCTTCCCGTTTGCCTTATCGGTGGCAATTAGAACAGGAAGTTCGTCCGTTAGCTTGTCCATCTCCACAGCGGTCAGGCCTCCCATCAAGACAGGGAGGACCACATCCGCGATTGGTATAGCGGCGGTTATTGCTTCGAATAGAGCGGCAACGGCAAAGGCGATTCCTGCTACCAGCGCATCCTTGGAGTTTGCAAAAGCATCAGCTTCGTGTCCCGTAGCGGCATTGTAGCTGGCCTCCACCACGTCGAAGAGAGCGGTGTATAGGGCAAAGTTAGAAACAAGCTTTCCGGCGGTAACGGCGTACTCGCCGATTGGGATATACGCAGTCGTCGAGAGCGTCGTCTCGCTCAGAACAATCTGTGCGGTGTCTTTTGACACATAAGCTACCAATGTCTGGTTATCCAGCACTGTTACGAAAGCCTGCTCGATGGTCTGAGTCGCGGTAAGCGTAGACATTTCAGCGGAGACTTGAAGGCTAAGCCCCTCCTGCTTCTCCAGCCCCTTCGCGGTAAGCGTCATCAGGAAATCCGCGAAGCCATCTTTCACATAATCTGATGGGTCCGCTTGATATAGAATCTGCATGGCGGCTAAGGCGTTTGGCAACGTTGGCATGCATGCGAGAAGCGTTGTTTCCGCGTCGGAGTTGAGATTTAGGCCTGATGCGTTGTCATTTCCGAAGATCACCCGCAACGCAGTGCTATAGTCCGGATTCTGATCTATGAATTCCGAGATCGTAAGCTGGGCACCCGTATCCAAATTCTCCGCATCAGTAGGCATAAATTTTCTCCTTATTGATTAATGTATCCTTGATCGCGCGCACAAGAAATCAGGTCCTGGTGAAACTCTGGAAAGAACCGGAATATCTTTTCGATAACGAAAAACATTCGTACAAAAGCCGCCCATCCACCAGCTAGCAAGAGCGCCCAGATGATTTGGAAAAGGCAGATATTTCCGATCGTGTATTGCATCTTAAATAGAATTATTCCCGCTATCGGCGGAATATTGCAGAAGACAAATAGGATGGCGGCCAACAATAACCAACATACTGAAAGAAGTCTCCAAACAAACCTGCCTCTATCTACCATCTCAATTTTATTTAACTCGATAATCCACTTTTCATTCCGAGGACTGCTCTCGGCGCGGGCCCGAGCATAGAAAAGAAGCGTCAGCGGCAGGTCGAAGAAGCGAGAAAGGTACGCAAAAACTACTGGCACCAGCTTGGGGTTTGTCTGCAATTCACCGGGCTGGATGAGAGTGCCGAACCCGATCAGGTTTCCAACAAACATCGTAGCAAGGATCACCAGGTGGACCAGAGTGAGGACATGGAGCAGACGGTACGAGAGAAACACCATGTCGCTTCTAAGGCTTGCGTGTTTTCCAAGAAGGCTGACAGGAATGATGGTTTCCCGCCGCATTTCGGCTGGTGGGAGAGAACAGAACTTAGTCAACAAATTTCCAATAGTCATTGAGTGCCGCAGCTGGTAGCGTCGCATCGCGTGCAAAGTGTACATTATATACACGTGAAGCGATAGCATAACTGTCATTGTGCAGACGATTGTTATTCAATGATAGAGTAGACTTATGAAATACGTCATGTTGTTGAGAGTATATTTCTCGTTGTTATGCAAACGTTGCGATAGGATCGGGGGCGTCAGGGGCTGTCACTTCAAAAGCTCGGCACGCTTTCCGGCGTGAGCCCCACAGCCATCGGCATGATTGAGAAAGGCGAACGGTCACGAACCCTGATCCTCTGCCTGCGCGTAGCGGAGGCCCTTGGCCTTTGCCATGGCGACATCCTGAACGAAGCGCCGCGCCCCAAAGCCCGCAAATCCAGTCACGAGTAGCCGACCCGCGTGAGGGACAGTTACCCATACGGGCCGAGACTACTCGCCGCGCTGCGCCCGTCGCAGCGGGCAGGCTCGGAGAGGCTTCAGCCGAGTATGGCCCGACGGGCAAACGCCCGGTACGCGCTCTGCCTGACACACCGGAATCACTCGAACACCGGCGGTTCTCGATGGATCGGACCCGGTTTCATTGGTAGCATCGGCTATAATGAGGAAACTTCACGATAAAATACTGTTGAGCGCCACTGATCTGGTTGGCCACGTGAACTGTGAGCATCTGACCGCTCTGGATATTCAGGTTGCGGTCGGCACGCTCGCCAAACCCTCCCATTGGGACCCGTTACTTGAAATCCTGCGGGTGCGCGGGTTCCGGCATGAGCAGGCGTTCATTGTCCACCTCCAGGCCAGCGGGCTGGACGCGATCACAATCGAAGGCGTCGATATTACGGACGAAAGTGTCAACGCGACCCTCGACGCCATGAAAGCCGGTCGGGAGATCATCGTCCAGGGCTCGTTGCGCAGCGGACGCTGGGCTGGCCGCGCCGATATCCTGCGCCGTGTCAGCACGCCCAGCGTCTTCGGCGACTGGTCCTACGAGGTGACCGACACAAAGCTCGCACGCGAGACAAAGGGGGGCACCGTCCTTCAGCTCTGTCTCTATTCCGAGATGCTGGCGGAGATGCAGCAGCACCAACCCGAGTTTGCGCACGTCGTCGCCCCCTGGACGAATTTCGTGCCGCAAACCTTTCGAACCGCGGATTTTGCCGCCTACTTCAGAAAAGCAAAAGCGGCAATCGAGCGCGTCACCGACGGCCAGCTTGGGCCGGACACCTATCCGGAGCCGAACGAACATTGCGAAGTCTGCCGCTGGAACGAGACCTGCGACAAGCGGCGTCGCGGTGACGATCATCTCTCCTACGTGGCTGGCATATCGCGCAATCAGATCACCGAGCTGCGCGAGAATGGCATCGGGACACTGGCGGGACTTGCTGGCCTGCCAACGCCGATGACATGGAAACCGAAGCGCGGCGCGGTGCAATCCTATGAGAAGGTGAAGAGCCAGGCGCTCATCCAGTTCACAGCCAGGGAATCCGGAGAGCGCCGTTTTGAACTGCTGGACGTGCAGCCGGGTTTTGGCCTTTGCGCGCTCCCCGCGCCTTCGCCGGGCGATATCTTCTTCGATCTGGAAGGCGATCCGTTCGTCGGCGAGCACGGCCTCGAATATCTGTTCGGCTATCACTTCCGGGACGAAGGCGGCAACGCCGTGTACCGGGCCGACTGGTCGTTCAACCGGACCCAGGAAAAGGCGGCCTTCGAACGATTTGTCGATTTCGCCATCGAGCGGCAAAAGACCTGGCCCGATCTGCATATCTACCACTTCGCGCCGTACGAACCTGCGGCGTTAAAACGCCTGATGGGCCGCTACGCGTCGCGCGAAAGCGAGATCGACGACCTGCTGCGCGGTCACGCATTTGTCGACCTCTACGGCGTCGTGCGCAACGCGCTGCGCGCCAGCGTCGAAAGCTACTCGATCAAGCGGCTCGAAGCCTTCTACGGCTATGAGCGGGTCGTCCCCCTCAGTGATGCGAACGTCGCGCTCACCAGCCTTCAGGCGGGACTTGAACTCGGCGACCATGGCTCGATCTCGCGCACGGACAGGGAAGTCGTCCAGGGCTACAATCAGGATGACTGCGTCTCGACGGAGGCGCTGCGCGACTGGCTGGAGTCACTCCGATCCGACCTTGTGACGGCAGGCACCTCCGTTCCCCGCCCGTCACCTGGTCAGGAAGAAGCCAGCGAGGAGGTTTCAGACAGGCAGGAACGGGTCAACCGACTGGTGGAGCGTCTCACGGGCGGCATCCCGGTCGACCCTGCCGAGCGCAGCGAAGAGCCGCAGGCACAATGGGTCCTGGCCAATATTCTGGACTGGCACCGCCGGGAAGATAAGGCGACCTGGTGGGAGCATTTCAGGCTCAAGGCTTTAAGTGCCGAGGAATTGCTCGACGAACGGGCTGCACTGTCCGGTTTGACGTACATCACCGAGTTGCCGAAGACAGGAAAAGTGAGGTTGCCGACGCATCGATATGCGTTCCCGCAGCAGGATACCGACATTCGGGCCAGTAAGAAGCTACGATCGATCGGCGGTGATCCATTTGGTGAGGTCGTCGCGATTTCAACTGAGAACCGAACGATCGACATCAAGAAGACAGGGGCGACAGCCGCTATCCATCCAGCGGCCATATATGTTCATGACATCGTTCCATCGAAAGAGCAGGCCGAATGCCTGCTCCGGATCGGCGAGCACGTTGCCCAGCATGGCATCGTCGGACCCGGTCCCTACCTTGCGGCGAGGGACCTCCTTTTGCGCGTCCCGCCCCGCATCAATGGCCAGCCCATTCAGAATGAAGGTGAGACGACGCTCGACGCCGCGCTTCGTCTCGCCAGCCGCCATGAAGGTGGCGTGCTGCCGATCCAGGGGCCGCCCGGCACGGGAAAATCCCACACGGGAGCCCGCATGATCTGCGCCTTCGTGCAGCAGGGAATGAAAGTCGGGATTACAGCCAACAGCCACAAAGTGATCCGCAATCTGCTCGACAAGGTTCTCGAAGCGGCGGACGAGATGAAGGTCGATCTCTGCTGCATACACAAGGCAAAAGAAAAAGAGGACGACCTACCGCGGCTGAAATTTGCAAAAGACAATAAGGATTTGTTCGGCAGGCTGTCTTCCGGGCAATGCCAGGTGGGGGGAGCCGTGTCCTTCACATGGGCGATGGCGGACGCACAGGACGTTCTCGACGTGCTTGTGGTCGACGAAGCGGCCCAGATGTCACTGGCCAACGTGCTGGCCGTATCCCACGCGGCAAAACGGCTTATCCTGCTGGGGGACCCGCAGCAGCTCGATCAGCCGACGCAGGGAACGCATCCCGACGGCACGGGCGTGTCGTCGCTGGAGCATGTGCTGGACGGCAGGCAGACGATTGAGGCCGACCGTGGTTTGTTTCTTGCCGAGACCTGGCGGATGAACCCGCCGATTTGTGCCTTCGATTCAGAACTCTTCTACGAGAGCAAGCTCCACCCCGTGGCTGGATGCGAGAAGCAGGTCATTCTGTCTGACGGGCCGTTCAAAGGCTCCGGCCTTCGCTACATCGCGGTCGAGCACGCGGGCAACAAAAGCTATTCGATTGAAGAAGCGGACGCTGTGATCAGGGTCGTCGTGACGATCATGAACAGCAACACACGCTGGATCGACCGCGACGGCAACGAAAAACCCGTCACGCTCGACGATATCATCGTCATTACGCCTTACAATGCGCAGGTCTTCGAGATTCAACACCGCCATCCGGGCGTGCGCGTGGGCACCGTCGATAAATTTCAGGGGCAGGAAGCGCCTATCGCGATCTACTCGATGGCGACGTCGAGCCATGCCGATGCCCCGCGCGGCATGGAATTCCTCTACAGCGCCAACCGCTTCAATGTCGCAATCTCTCGCGCAAAATGCCTCGCGATCCTTGTCGCATCACCCGAAATATTCGAAGCAGAATGCAAGACGCCCCGGCAGATGCAGCTTGCCAATGCGTTCTGCCGCTATCTGGAAATGGCTCAGGCCTAGCGTCTAACCGAGTATGACCCGACGGCCGAAGCCCCCGGCACGCCCTACCGTCCACGCCCCCGCTCGTCGTGCCCGCCGACGGGAAATCCCCGCTCATGCTGCCCCTTCTCTTCTGAAATCCTCCTGTCCCTCGCGCCATCCTCCTTCTGGCGCGCCCCGCCCGGCGAGCGGCTTTTGCCATGCCGAATACAGGCATCTGTCTTGTTGGGGTCGGACACGCAGACGCAGTAGACGGCGTCAGACAATCGAAGCTCCGGCCCTTCCTCGAAGAGCCATGTGGTCGGCTGCGCATCCGGCGCCTCCGCCAGCCTGCCGACTGTCACATGTTGGGTCCGCCCGTCCGGATCGGGCCACTCGATCAGGATTTCATCAGACCCCAGCACAAAATGCCGGTGCGCCAAATGCAGGGCAAAACGCCGAAGCTTGCCATGCCGCGCCAGCACGTCCCGCACCTCGGCGAGACAATCGAGATCGTCGTCGCCGAGCGGCGGCGCATCCTGAAGCTCGGGTAACACTGACCACTGCATCGGTTGAATGGAAAGTTCCATGCGACCTGCCTCCGTTGCACGTAGCTCCGAAGACATCACGGAATTTGGCGACTGTCACTCCGGGCCAGGGTGACGCGCTCACAATGACCTGTTCGTGGCCACGCGCATTCGGTCGCGCGCTGGCAGACTGCCTGCATGAACAAGGATCGGCTTCATGCGCGAAAGGAATTGAGCGGCGATCGCCAGGTCTGGCGCGTCGTCGATGACTTTCCGACCGACATTCCAATCGGCGCTGCCGAACTCGATGCCGTCGAGGCCTTCCTCATGCCGCTCGTCAATGCCATCCTGCGCGGCGACCAGACTGGCCATCATGATGATGACCATGATGATCTGATCAGGATGCCGCTCGCGGACTCACAAGCGCCGCAAAAAACGGGTTGACGGGAAGGAACGAGGGGTCGCCGTCATGCAGCCTTCCATTCAAGCCAAACAAGCGGAGCCCGCGACAAGCACACGGGTCGCGCTGTACCTGCGCGTCTCCACGGGCCGCCAGGCGGAAGCTGACCTTTCCATTCCGGACCAGCGCCGTCAGGCTATGGCCTACTGCGCCAGCCGCGGCTGGCAGGTCGCTATTGAATTTGTCGAACCGGGCGCGAGCGGCATGGACGACCGCCGCCCCGAACTACAGCGCATGCTCGACATGGCGACGACGGACTCGCCGCCATTCGAGGTCGTCGTCGTGCATTCCTTCAGCCGCTTCGCGCGCGACCATTTCGCGCTCGAATACCATGTGCGCCGCCTGCGCAAGGCAGGCGTCCGGCTGGTCAGCATCACGCAGGACCTCGGCGACGATCCGATGAGCGTGATGGTACGGCAGGTCTTCGCCCTGTTCGACGAATACCAGTCGAAGGAGAACGCCAAGCACACGCTGCGCGCCATGCAGGAGAATGCAAGACAGGGCTTCTGGAACGGCTCGAAAGCGCCTTTCGGCTACGCCGTGGTCGCCGCCGAACAGCGCGGCGCGAAAACCAAGAAGCGCCTCGCCATCGACCCGGTCGAGGCCGAAACCGTGCGCCTGATGTTCAAACTGTTCCGCGAAGGCGACGGCACGTCCGGTCCCATGGGCGTGAAAGCCCTGACCTGCTGGCTGAACGAGCGCGGTTACCGTACGCGTGTCGGCGCGCGGTGGGGCATCGGCCCGCTGCACAAGATTCTCACCAGCCCGACTTACAAGGGCGAATACCGCTTCAACCGAAAAGTCTGGAAGACGAAGGAAACAAAGCCTGACGATCAGCAGATCGCCGTCGCGGTCGATCCGATCATAGAGGCCGGGACGTTTGATGCCGTGCAGGCGACGCTCAAGGCGAAGAACCCGAAGGTTATGCCGCCGCGCGTGGTCACCGGCCCTATTCTCCTCACCGGGATCGCCACCTGCGCGGACTGCAACGGCGGCATGACCCTCCGCACCGGCAAATATGGCCGCTACCGGTACTACACCTGCGCGACTTTCGCCCAGAAGGGCAAGTCAGCCTGTAAGGGCCGCTCCATCCCGATGGACAAGCTCGACCGGATGGTAACCGAACGCCTTGCCGACAAGCTTCTAACGCCGGAGCGCATCGGCGACCTGCTTGCCGGACTGATGCAGCGGCAGACGGCAAGGGACGAGGATCACGGCGCGCGCCTTTCCGCCCTGCGGGCAAAGACCGCTGACGCGAAAGGGCGCCTCGACCGACTCTATGCTGCGATTGAAAGCGGCATTGCCGATCCGGGAGACCCGACCCTCAAGGACCGTATCGCAGCGGTGAAAACGGAACGGGACCTGGCGCAGATCGCCTTCGACAGGGCTGTGGCCGAACTGAACCCACGTGCCCGCATCACCGAAGAAAGCATCGCCGCCTTCGTCGCCGTGATGCGCCAGAATGTGCTGACCGGCGATACGCCGTTTCGCCGTGCCTATATTCGTTCGGTCATCGACCAGGTGGAAGTGGACGACACGGAAATCCGCATCATCGGTCGCAGGACGACTCTTGAGAGGCTGGTGATGGGCGGCGGGGCCACTCCGGCCGGAGTTCCCAGTTTTGTTCGCAAGTGGCGCACCCGACAGGATTCGAACCTGTGACCTCTGCCTTCGGAGGGCAACGCATGAGCCGGTCGGAGTGTTCCCCTGGCACCGCGCCGACGCGAAATTGCGTCAAGGCAACCGAACAAGTGAGGGAATCTGCCATACTAATTCCCGTACTAATCCTAAGATTAGTATGGCGCGCGGCGGCTAAGTGCTTGAGATAATTGGCGCGCCCGACGAGATTCGAAGTCCTCCCCCCCAGATTTGTAGTTTAAGCTGTTCGCTTACGCTGGTTTGTCGCAAGGCGAGGGCGGCGGTTAGAGGTTCTTTCCGATAGCTTTCTTGGATCAAGAGCCTTTCGGTGGCTCTGCGCTCAGATTTCCCGCAGAAGGCTTCGATTATGCAGTTCGGCCAGATCAATCCCCGGATCAATCCCGCGGAGCGCCACCGCATCGAACAGGAGGCATTAGGCCGTCGTCACCAACGCGAGCAGTTCATGCTGGAGCGTCGTCACAAGGCGTTGCATCGCCTTGACCTGCGCGAGCGGCGCTCGCTCGAAACGAAAATCCGGCGAGAAATCCTGGCGGCTGAAAGCCTCCACGTCGAAACGTGGAAGGCGCGCCAGCATCAGATCGAGGTCAACAATCTCGACATCACGGTTCCAGCGGTTGGTCTCAAAGCCGAGCCCAAAAGGAGCTGGAAAAAGAACATTGGCGAGAACTCCGGCCACAAGCAGAACCGCCCGCGGGGGCATCGCTATACGCGAGAGGAATGAAGACTCGGAGAGGGGTGCGTCTGATCGATCTCTTCCAGGAGGATTTCTGCGTAGCGGTCAATCGCCGCGGGCGCGATCTCGACATTGCCCAGCATCCACCAATGCGAACCATCGGCTCGTGTCCCGTTGTAGAAGGCGACATCGCACGTCTGCATACCGCCATACGTGCCGCAGATCAGGTACGAACGGCCAGGTTCGGGCCTGGATCGCATCGGCGTCCATGGTCCTGCTGCCATCTTCATCCGGCGCCTCCCATTTCTAAACGGCGGCGTTCTCAGCGGATGCTTCAACTTCCAAAAGCCCAAGCCGGTGAACGATTGCCTTCCCGATCGAATCCGTCATCGCTTCCGGGAAGCCACCTGGCAGCGATTCAACTACCTCATCAAACGCCCGCACCGCGCTTTCCGCGAGATCGTCGAAGATCGATTTTACAAGTGCCGCTCCCACTCCGGAGAGCTCAGCGGTTTGAATGAAATGGCGCGGCATGATGTCGTTGATGGCGTAGTGGCGGCCCTTGCCGACAGACATGGCAAGCTTGAATTTCTTCTTCTGGATTTGGCCAGCGTCCAGACTCGGCTGCGCGCTGAGCACGTCGTAAAGAGGCGTCATTCTGAACCGCCCGCCGGGTCCCAGAAAAATGCTGAAATTTTTCGCGTGGCCGTCGGTTGCTCCGATCAACCAGAACACAATGTTGGCCCGCATGAACATCGCGATGGCGCTCTCAGGCGTATCGCTGCCCTTCAGGAGCTCCAGGATTGAGCGCATGCTCGGGCCCCCGTCGGACTGATATTTTCGTGTGGGCGGGAAGGAAAGGGCTTGACAGCAATCCTCCTGCGGCAGGCGGAGCAGCCGATTATCACGTGTCCAGCGGCGATCAAAGCGCTCGATTATCAGCGTCCTTCGCTCTCCGAAGTCCGTGATTTCGGCGTCGGCGCTCGGCGCGCCGAATGCGGCGAGGAGTTTCAAGCAGAGATATTCGTTCTCGACACTGTTCGACAGGTCGATGCCGTTGGGCAGCTGCCGGATTTGAGGTTTGAGAATGTGGGTTGTCGCGCTCGTGCCAACGGGCTTGTACCATTTGCCGTCTTTGCGCAGCAGGGCCGTTTTCTCCTGCGCGCCCGCGATGGAAATCCTGAAATCATCATCCTCGCCCATGCCCAGCGGGGCAGCTGCGAGATTGCGAATGATGTCCCCAATCTCCGAAACGTCGACAGGTTTTCCGTCGGTACTTCCCGGCGCGCCTGGATTGATCCCATCCGGCAGAAATTGAAGCGCGCCGACGCAATCGTGACCAAGGGCTGTGAGCATGCTGTATGCGTCTGTGCCTGCGGCTCCCACTCTTTCCGCGACGCGCTTGCGGATTGCGTCGCTATCCGGCAGCAGGTTGTCGAACACGTTGATGACGGGTTCGCCGATATAGCGGTCCTCGCGCAGCGGTAGCGACAACGAAATCGGAAACGTCGCCCTCCAGCCAAGCCAGTCGAGATCATAGCGGAAATCGATAGCGCCGCTTGTCTCACGTCGCAGCACGCCAACAAGGCGGCTGTTGAGAAAGACGTTGAGGGGAGCGTGCGTTCGCTGGCGCGCCATTTAGAAGAGGTCCTCAATGTCCGCTGCGCTCGCTTTGCTCCGGTCCCGGACCACGAGTTCGAGGTTGAGGGCAGCGAGTGCCTCCATAACGGTGCGCAGTTGGACTGCGGGCTCGCCGGCTTCGAGCCGGGAGACCGTTCCCTGCCGAAGATGGATGTTGTGCCCCAGGCTTGATTGCGTCATCCCCGCCTGCTTGCGCGCGCGGCGCAGGATGGCTCCCAGTTGTTTTTCGGTACGGGCGATTTGCTCGTTCATGATGACCTCCAAGGCCAATATACGCGAGCCCGTATAAAATATCAATATACGCGATGCCGTATAAAGCCGAAATATGCGCACTTGCGTATAAAAAGGAAATATACGCGTTCGCGGCTAAAGTAGTTCCAGCCAAGGAATGAGGAGTAGGTTGGCGCGCCCGGTCTTACCGGTACAGGCTCTAGGCTTTGCCCCGAGGCCCCACCGCGGGCGGGTCTCAGCCCAGCCGGCCGTTGCGGTGAGACTGGCGGCATAGGCCGTCGGCGTGAGGAACCGGAGCGCTGAATGTGGGCGGTTTTAGTCGTCCTTCCATTCGGCGATCGTCGTGCGGGTATGGTCGACGCTGAAGAACAGGGCCTCGTTCAAGAGCTCGTCCCCCATCCGCCCGTTGAAGCTCTCGCAGCGGCGTTCTGCATCGCCTTGCCCGGCGCGATGTAGTGCCATTCCACCTGATGATCCTTCGACCGGGCGAGCGTGGCGTTCGAGGTGAACTCGGTGCCGAGGTCGCAGACGATCATGCCCGGCTTGCCACGGCGGGCGATCAGGTACGTCAGTTCCCGCGCCACACGCCGGCCCGAGATCGAGGTCGACCACGTTGAGGATGCGGAAGCGACGGCCGCAGGCAAACTGGTCGTGGACGAAGTCCAGCGACCAGCGCGCTTTCGGCCGCGCCTCCACCAGGATCGGTGTCCCGGTGCCGACCGCACGCCGTCGCGCGCCGCTTGTGCACCGCCAGCCCTTCCTCGCGATGGAGCCGATAGATGCGGTTGGGCCCAACACTTCATCCAGATCCAGACCGGCCTCAGCGAATTGGCCTTTGCCGCGGCATACCCGACGTCATGCCGCTGAACCGCCTGCCTGACCTCGTCGCTATAAGCCGCAGACCGCGCGAACCTAAAGTCGTACACGCCAATCGGCAGATTTTGCCTGACCGGAGACAACCTGTTGAGGCCACGGCTAGGTTAAGCCTGCGGCGAAGAGTGCTCGCGCGACGGGCTCGAAATATTGCATGGGAACGGCGTTGCCCAGTTTCGTTGTGCTGATGAGTTGATGCGCCAAGACATGATCATTGACAATTTCGAGACGTAGCGCCTGCGCCTCACTAAACATTCGTGAGGCGGCCTCGCCCTCGGCGCGGCAAACTAAGACCGGCACACCGGTCTCACCTCGTACGTAACGCAGACCGACCAGTATCGCCTTCCCTCTGAAGACCAACGTGGCGCGATTCACCCCAAGCGGAGGCTCGCCGGCCGCTTCATTGCGGATGCGACGTCGTTCATTGTTCAACTCCGGCGTTCCTTGCTGTTCCTTCACCTCGCGCGTCACTTCGGTCTTGGTCATGCGCATTTCGCGCAGAAACAACGCACGCTGCAACAGGAGATCAATCAGTCCGCCGATCAGAAGCGCACCGGCGCCAATCCCGAGCAACAGCTTCGCTTCCGTAAAGACAATGCCGAGGCAACCCATGCCGCACAGCGGCAGATAGACCATCGTCTTCCACATGCCGAGAAGGACGAGGGAAAAGGTCGCGCTGAGAACCATTACTTTAAACAGAGTCTTGCCAACTTCGACTACAGAACGCATGGACGCCATGCGCTTCAGCCCTTCAAAAGGGTTTATTTTCCCAAAGTTGGGCTTCATCGGCTCGAGAGAGAAGACAAATCCACCATTGGCTAATAATCCCGTCAGAATTACCGCAGCAACGAGAGTGCCAAGCAGCGGGCCAACGGTCGCCAGGGTGAGTTCGATTAGCAGGACTAGTTCCTGCCGGACCGCGACATTGAAAGGCAGGTTCTGCAGCTTGTCGGTTAATAGTAGCGTTTCGTGGCATTTGTCTTCGATCACGCTCCCTCTTAGCCAAAGATAGCCGAGCCCAGCGCAAGTGCCGCCTGCGCGGACGAAATCGGAGCTACGCGATATCTGCCCTTTTTTGCGCGCTTCGCTTAGTTTCTTTGGGGTGGCGGCGTGTGCCTTTTCTTCACTCGTGTCGCTCATTTCAGCAACTTGTCGAACCACTCAAGCGCGCCACTCGCTTGTGTGATCTCCAGTTTCATGCTCTCGACCAGATAGGCAGCGTAGGTGACCATGATAATCGGAAAGACGATATTCTTGATCGCAGGGGACAGTTGGCTCGACTTGAATTGGGGCGCAAAGCGACGCAGGATCATCATTGAAATATCAATTAGCCCCAGAAAGAACACTACGGGCCCCGAGACCAATAATGTCGTGCGCATAATCTGGTCGAGCAGCCTCAATAACGCCATTGCTCCCTGCGCGCTCAATGCGGGGTGAAACCGATACACGGGCCAGATCAAATAGCTGCCATAAAGGGCGCTGATCACGGTCTCCAGACCTCCTGCTGCGACGAAGATCGTAATTGCAGTGATCCCGAGAAAGACTCCCATAGCGGAAGCCTGACTGTTCGTCGTGGGGTCGCTCGGAGCGGACGGGCTAGTGATGCCGCGTTGATTGTCCATAAACTCACCGGCCGCCTGAAGTCCCCAAAGGGGAGTGCCGAGAAAAGTGCCAAGGAGTACGCCGACAAAAACCTCCTTCAATCCGAGAAGAGTTACCTGGATCAAACGTGTTTCAGGATCTAGCGCCTGCAAGCCCTCGCTGACGTGTGCCAAGCACGGTAGTCCGAAGGCAACAGCCAGGCAGCCGCGGATCAGCCCGCCAATCTGAGATCGTGTAAATACAGGAAGGATCAGCATAATGCCTATCGCGCGGGCCGCGCCGAGACCAGCCGCGACGACGATTTCGATAGCCGTATGGATCAGGATTTGAATCTCGGCCGATGACGCATACATGGCGAGGACTAATAGCCAGGTGTCATTGCGGGAAACTCGGTAAAGATCTGGCCGGCCAGTCCTATGAGCGGGGCGCTCAGCACGGGGGCAAACAGGCCAATTACCGCGACAACGACCAGAAGCTTCACAGTGAGCGGCAAGCTTTCATCCTGGATCTGCGTTGCCGCCTGGATGATGCCAATGCCTAGGCCAACAATTACCGACGCAACGAGCGGCGGCAGAATCCAGATCATGAAAACCACCAACGATTGGTTCATAAGAGTGACAATACTGGATTCAATAATGATCAACCTCCCGGTATCGTGTAGCTCAATACAAGTCCGTGCATCAACCTTGACCAGCCATCAATAGCGACGAACAAAAAGAGCTTGAATGGGACGGATATAACCGTCGGAGATACCATCGACATACCCATCGCCATCAAAATTGTCGTTACGATAAGGTCGATGACGATAAAGGGAAGATAAAGGAGAAAGCCGATTTCGAACCCACGCTTTAGTTCCGAAATTAGAAAAGATGGTACGAGAATGGCGAAGTCATCAGGTGTGGTTCTGGCTCGCATTTCCTCTGGCCAGACTTTTTGGGTCGAGGAGAGGAAGAATCGCCGCTGCTCTTCGTTCGTGAACTTCTTGAGATGATCGCGCAAGGGCTCACTGCCGGCTTTGGCGGCGCTTAGCCAGTCATCGAACGTCTGATAGCGGAGCTTCGGATCCGTCATACGATCATAGGTCTGTTCAATAACAGGCGCGCTAACGAAAATGGTGAGGATGAGTGCCGCTGCGTATAGCACTAAGTTAGGCGGTATCGTCTGGGTCCCCAGCGCATTGCGGACGAGGAATAAAACAACTGATAGCTTTACAAACGCCGTGGTCGTGGCGACTACCAAAACCAGCAGACCGAGTCCGGCGGTGACCGCTAGAAGCGAAAAGATTGCCGGCTGAATCTCAGTCATTGCATGCCAACCTGCCACGCAGTCTGATGCCTAGCTCATCTCCGATGCGCACGATGTCGCCACGTCCGATACGCCGACCATTGGCAAGTATGTCCACCGGACCGTCGATTGGCCGACCAAGTTCGAAAACATGTCCTTTACCAGCGCTCCTCAATTCTCCCAGAGGCATGGGCCAGCGGCCACATTCAAAGACAAGCTCGATCTCGACATCGTCGAGATTGGCTTCCGACGGCCCCAGTGGTGATTCGGGTTTTGTCATATGCGCATTCTCCAAAGGGCACGATCGGGGGCGGAATGGCCCCCGCAGGATTAGGTGATCGCCCTCAAGATCTGCCCGGGCCCATAACAGGCCTACAGATAGGGTGATCTGGTCGCGGCCGAACGGCGATTTGTCTGGCAACAGAGCATCACCAACACATGCTTTGCGAAGAAGCGCCGCCGGAACGCGAAGCGTGCCGATCTCTCCTGCGACCATGACCGGGAGCTCCGGGGATTGCTCGCGCGGCTGTAGCGGCAACTGGCCAAGCAGTTCGCCTAGCGCGCGGAACGCGAACGGCACGAGGCCATCAAGAGGCGAGAACAGGAAGAGACGAGCTTTGCCATTGACTGGGCCGAACACGATTTCCAGTTCGAGATAAGGAGCCAGTGTCGTGGCTTCACGTACGTGTAGAAGCTGCGCGTCCCGCTGCGTTTTATCCTCCAATTGAGCGATAAGCGGCTCAAGTGCAAGTTCCAGAATGAGCGAAGCAGTTGGCTCGGAAGGGAAAGCCAGATCACCCTGTACTGTGGAGACGAGCGCCTCTACAAGCCGTCGGGACAGCGACAGTACGATCGTTTCAGCTCCCACGCGCCAAACGCAGTCAAGCATCGGAATTCCACAAGGTTCCTGCTGCCAGGCAAGCCCTTCCACCCGCGCCGATAGTGGCTTGTCGCTGATCAAGGCCTGAAAGGGCCTGCGCGATGCCGCTATATCATTGAGCCACGAGGCGACCGCGTGGGACAGTGTTAGCGCTGGTTCGAATATAGCCGGTCTGCCCACAGTGGTTACCAAAGCAGATCTAAACTGCACGATCGCGTCATCAGGGAGCCTGCGGTTATCGGATCGGGTTACCCGTCAGGGCGAGCGAAATTCTTCCATACCGAAGCAATATGTCATCGTCGGCCTCCATCTCGTCTGCGGCCTCTAAATGAATGTCGAGGGCGCGCCGGACGTCTTTCTCGATTTGCTGCCATTTGCGCTTTGCCGCCGAACTTCTGACCCACCGGGCCCTCGTCTCAGACGCCGCTGCCTCGGCTTTTTCTTGAGCAACGCGTGCCTCATCAAGCATCTCGCGTCTGAAAGTGATCTCAGCCTCAAGCCGCTCAACGAGAAGGTGGTGATGGTCGAGTGCTGCGCTGGAAAAAGTGTCGAGCGACATCAGGTCTTGGTAGAGCCCCGCTTCGGCTCCTGCGCAATTTTGCTGTGCGACTGCAAGACCCTGGGCGGCGTTCTGTACGGCTAAGGTGGCCGTCTGGCGCTGGGCTTCCTTCTTGGACAGTTCCATAAGCAATCTACGCTCTTGCGTTTCCTTCAGAAGCCGTAACCTCGAAGCGTGAAAACAATTCACCCGGTCAGACGCGACATCCATGCGATCGTCTCCTCAAAATCTGACGGCTCTCCTTCGCTCTGGCGCAAAAATTCCCTCAGCTCGCCAATCGACGCGACAGCCCGGTCAGTAAGAGGGTCGCCGCCTTGCTTGTATTCGCCGACGTTGATCAAAAACTCGGATTCGGCATAGCGCGAGAGCAGATCACGGAAAAAGGATGCTGCCTTGCGATGTGGCGCAGATACGACCGCATCCATTACGCGGCTGCGACTTTGCAGCACATCAATAGCTGGAAAATGCGATCGCGCCGCGATAGTGCGTGAGAGAACGACGTGGCCATCAAGAATGCCGCGCGATTCCTCGGCAATTGGATCGCCTGTGCCGTCACCTTCGACAAGCACCGTATAGAAAGCCGTGATTGAGCCGCGATCACCCATGCCGGCACGCTCCAGCAGGCCTGGCAACATAGCGAAAACGGAAGGAGGAAAGCCCCGTCGCGTCGGCGGCTCACCCGCAGCAAGGCCTATTTCGCGCAAGGCGCGGCAGAAGCGTGTCAGCGAGTCTAGCATGAGGGCGACGCGTAGCCCTTGTTCGCGAAAATATTCGGCGAGCGCGGTCGCCATAGGAGCACATTGCGCCCGCTCCACTGCCGAGCGGTCGGATGTTTCGACGACTACGACCGTATGGCGAAGGCCCGCCTCCCCAAGATGCCGCTCTATGAATTCTCGAACTTCACGTCCACGTTCGCCGATGAGCGCGACTATGATAACGTCGGCGGCGGCACCTTTTGCGATCTGTGACAATAACGTCGACTTGCCGCAACCTGGCTCGCCATAAATTCCGATCCGCTGCCCCTCGCCGCATGTCAGCAGACCATCCAGAGCACGGATCCCGAGCGGGAACGGCCGCTCAACAATGCGCCTTGTCATTGGATTGGGGGCCGCGCCGCGCAGCGGACGAGTTTCGGTGGTTTTGACTTCGCCTTTGCCGTCGAGGGGACGGCAACGACTGTCAATCACGCGGCCGAGCAAATCGGGGCCGACTGGCACTTCACGCATTCGTCCAGTGGCCACAACCTCTGCGCGGCCCGACAGGCCCATCAAGTCTCCTATCGGCGTGAGCAACACGCCATTATCCAACAGGCCGATCACCTCGGCCTCGAGCGACAGTCCGGTTCTGGGATCCTGCAGCAGACAAAGTTCCCCAATACGAGTGTCGGGCAAGATGGCATGGACCAGTGTACCGACAGCCCGCGTAATCCGTCCGCGCACGACACGCGTGTCGATTCGCTTTGCCGAAGACCTCAAGGACGAGATGGCCGGATCGGGAGGCCGGATGCCGGCGGGACTATGCACCGGCGTGGTCACAGTTCGCCTCGTCAGAAAGTGACCCGAAGCCGAGGCGCAGCGCTCGCATCTGCGCATCAAGTCCCAGATCGACATTGCCATAGTCGCTCCACAGCACGCACTGTTGCGGCGACAAGGTCGGATCCGGATCAATCCGAACCCTCGGCCGGCCCTCCCGCCCGTCGCACCCAGCAAACGCGCGCGCGAGCATATCGACTTGCTTGGGACATGCATGAAGGCAAACTTCCGCGCCGCTGTACTTGCGCTCAATCGCGTGACGAACAGCCCTCACCAACAGCTCGCCCGAATCGAAAGCGCCCAGAATATCGCTTAGGATCTCCATTACGAGCTGTGGCAATTCCTGCTCCAGAACCGCCTTTCGTCGCGCCACTTCGGAGGCTGCCCCCGCAATCAGCCGGGCCATTTCCTCGGCGCCTGCATCCAAGCCCTCGGTATGGCCGCGTGTCCGCTCACGCTGATAGGCGGCGCGCGCCCAGCTGCGAACCCGCCGCTGATGCCGTTCCGCCGCAGCACGCGCTTCCATGGCGCTATGCCAGATTTCGATCTCACTCGCCCGTATCAGTGGGTCCACTGGGCGCATCTGGGGCGGGACGGGCGCTGCAGGAACAACGGCTGTCATATCACCGGGATCTCCGCCTCAAAATGAGCGGCTACAAGCGAAAACAACTGGCCTGCGGCAGCATCGTGTTCGGGCGCTGGATTCTCGGCGGCGGTCCCGACGGGCAACCGTAGAAGCACGCGTGTACGCTCAAGCTCTGGACTGTGATTGAGCCAAGCACCAAGACAGGCATGTCCATCGTGTTCAATTTGCTGCGCCAGCTTTTCGGGATCAGCAATCAATCCGTTTGCGATCGCATGCGTCGGATGTCGGATGCCAAACGCGTGCGCATCAGCGCCGATATATCCAATAAGCGCATTGAGGTGAGGCTGCGAAACAAGTTTCAGCAACGAACGGGCATGCCATATACTTCCGGCAAAGAGGGCAGCCCGATGCGGGTCACGTCCGTGCAGGAGATCCGGCCCCCAGTCGCCTCCGTTCGAATCCATGTCATTGTCAAGCAGCAATTCTACCAGCCTTGGCCGCAGCCTGGGACACTTCTGCAAGCGCATCAATGTCGCAGCCGATAACGCCGGATCAAGATGGGCGGCAAGACGCGTCGGATGGGCCGAAGCAGCAAGCTCGCACCGAAACACGGAACGCAATTGGGACGTACGATCACGTTCGGCGGTCTTTGTCGATATCGTCATTGGGAATATCACCTACGCCGTATCGCCGATGATCTTCTTGCGAATGGCCTCGACAACGGAAGCACCCGAGCGCCCCTCGACCTTGGATAGGTCGCCCTTTGATTGCCTGCGCCGATGACCAACCAGACTGGCTAAGAGATAGCACGCCACAGCGAATACAGCCGCCGCAACACCCATCACGATCGCCAGAAGTGGCGCTGGAATGGAATTGGATGCTTTTGCCAGAACAGTCACCGGTACGGGCCGTTGCACGGGTACGGGCCGTTCCACTGGTACCAAAACCACTTCTATCTTATCGTAGGACAAGCCTTCGATGCTGTCGGCGACGAGCATCTTTATCTTCGGCAGCAGAACTGAGAGATTTTCTTTGGCGTCGTGTCGGATAAAGACCGAGGCTGAGGATGGCGCGGCGCCTGCTCGTAACAGATCGTTTTGCGGCAGAACGACATGAACGCGTACAGAGAAGACGCCGTCGATATCGCTGATGGTACGCGACAACTCTTCGCTCAGGGCATAAACGTAACGGGCACGCTCCTCCGTCGGCGAGGCAATCAGGCCTGAGCCCTGGAATATCTCGCCGAGGTTCTTGAAAGACTGGCGCGGCAGCCCCTTGGCACTCAGGAGATTGATTGAGAAGGCAAGCCGCTTTTCGTCGACCTGGATCGTGCTGGTCCCATCCTTAGCCGCAACCCGGACCGCATCAATCCCATTGTCAATCAGAAGCGCGAGCATCTCATTCGCGTCGCGCTCCTGCAATTGCGTATAAAGATCGACCTTGCAACCACTCAGGGCGAAGAGAAGTGGCAGTACGACAAAATAGAGCGAACGCCAGCCAAGCGGGCGACTACGCATGTTTTCGCCACGGGCTAAACCAATCATGCGCGCCGTTCATCCTTGTTTTATCAGGTTGTTGACAGATGAGGTGAGCCCGCTGACACCTTTGGAAACAAGAGCAACCTGGGTGACCTCGCTATAAACATTCCGCAGACCGGCAACCATCGTTTCGAAATCATGCGGTCCTTGCAGGGGGCCCGGCATCCGCGTTCCCGCAGCCCCACCCTCGACGGGGAGGCTCTGGGCCGGCCCCGACAGAGCGCCCTTTGCAAGCGCAACCTCATGGTCGCGCGCGGCAGAAGTGGCTGTATTGTCGCGGTACATCGAAGAAATCGTCTGGATCACGCGATCGCCTACCGGACTTGTCCGCGCAGGCGCGCGTTGGACATCCATCGGCGCAGGAACCGGCGCCGCCCTCGCTGGCGCCGAAGCAATGTCGTTTTTCGTCGAGGCGGCCGCCTGCGCCAGGGCGCGCTCAAACTGGGCCTGCTCGTCGAATGGCGCGAACCTGGAGAAAGGATCGGCTATAGTGGCAGAGATCGAGGTGACAGGCATCATCATGCAAGGACTCGTTTGTTCTCTTTGACGCGGGATGAGGTCAGCACGTTCATCACCGGCTGTTGGATCAATACCCTAGGCAGGCGAACTGACGACAAGCTGACCAACGAGAGCGTCGTTTGGCTATTTAAAAGTCACGTTGTCGACTTTAGTCACTTGTGAGAGTTTCAGCCTTTGGTTTATCAAGACCAGATGCCGAGAACGCTCATCCAATCCACCGCCCTGCACATTTTGAAGATACTTCTCTGTGTCGGGTTTTTTCTCCCCACCGGTATCCACACCACTGTGGGTGCGCCTCTGTCGCTTCCCTCGACGCCCTATAGATATACGGTTCTAGATCAGGATCTCTCTGCAGCGTTGCAGCAATTCGGCAACAACCTGAATATCAGGCTCAACATCAGCCCGGAGGTGAAGGGGCGGATTCGCGGGCGTATGCCGGATTTACCACCGCGCGAGTTCCTCGACCGCTTGACCGACCTGTATGATCTCCAATGGTATTATGATGGGATGGTGCTTTATGTGTCCGCTGCAAAAGAAGCGCAGACTCGGATGCTTGTGCTGACTTCGGTTGGCTTCGATGGGTTCAAGGCGGCCCTCGATGAGCTTGGCATCTCCGATGAGCGCTATGTCATGCGACCTGCGCCCGGAAATGGCCTCGTCCTGGTTTCCGGTCCTCCACGCTTCATGGCGCTGGTGGAACAGACGTTCAACGGCCTGGTGGCGGAGGCCCAGGCGCAGCCCCGCGCCGTGGAGACGCCGCCAAGAGAATCGGTGCTGATATTGTTTCGAGGCTCTTCCACCATGGTCGTCCGCGACGGGCAACCGGAAGCGTCTTACTCCTCTGTCGTGCCGCAACAGGACGGCGTCGCCGGGAAGCCTGAGCGGAACCAGAACTGACATCGGAGCAAACGCCGTAGCTTCTGAAGAAAAAGATCACGACCGCCACCTCCTGAGTGTGAATTCGTGTGAAGCTCGTCAGTTTATCGAAAGCTAAGCCGTTCATGATTAGAACCGGCAACTCCAAAGATATCGCCGGCACTGTGCTGGAATTGAGCCTTGGGGCTAGCAAGGAGCGGATCAATTAAAAGCACGGCTAGGGCATTGGGACCCGGCCGACGCTCGGAATTGTCGCGTTCGTGAGCGCATTGGCCTCACATCAGGCCCTTGTGGGAATTTCAACGTCACGCCTGAGGGTGCACAATGTCGGCCAGCAACCTTTCACCATCCAACAGCTCAAATACCGCACAGTCAGTGCAGGCCTGGTCGGGCCGGACACCTTCTGCGCCTATGTCCGCCCAGGCTCAGCAAGGCGCATCCTTCTTCGACGCAATGCTGTCCTCTTACTCGCTGCAAGGTGAGACCGAACCTGCGGCGCTCCGGGACCGGCAGGCTTCGGATCTCGAGTCGTCGATGGAAGATTTGCGTCAGCACCCATTGGACCTGCTGCCGCCACATATGAGGGCGGCAATTGAATCGATGGATCAGGATCTCCAGCCCTCTGCAATCGAGCCCCCTTCCGTCCCGCCGGTGCCGGTGAAAAGCTCAAGAATCACCTGGGACGGCGGCTCCCTGACCGAGGCTGAGTTGCAGATTGTGGCAGTGCTTAACCGTCACAAGGACACCCCAATCTGGTGGGACAAGCTCGATGCCCAAGCCAATCTGCCCTCTGCGCCACCGGATTTGAAAGCGGCGCTCAAGGCACTGCAGCAGGATCCAGAACTCTTTTACGCGATCGGCTCGCAGGGGGACGGCCGCTGTGGAGGCAGGATCGAGCCGAAAGATTTGTCTGGGTTCTCCAGCCATCATTCACAAGTTGCCGAGTTTCAGGAGCGGCAGGCGCAAAGCTACGAGCAGAACTACATTCCATCCGATAGCACTGGAAATGCTCAGCCTTCGGTCATGACCTTGAGCGATGCCTTGCGCGAGCTTTACCGGTACTCTGAAAGCCTGCCCAAGAACCTGAGTCTGGCTGATTTCAATCAGATCGTCGACGGCAAAGCGAAAACCGTCAAATGTCCGCCCCAGGTCATTGCGGCGGCTCAATACTTTGTCAATCACCCGGATGCCTGGAAACAGTTGTACGGCGGTGCTATAGATAAGGTCCATAAAGAGGACTTCCTGCAAGTCGCCTCATCGTCGATGAGCCTCACGCAAGCCGAGCTGAATACGCTCGAGACGATGAATAGCCATCAGGACGCTTTCTTTGGAAGCGGTGTCATGACTCGTGACAAGCTGGCGAGCATGGCGGACGACAAGAGCCTTGATCCGGGAGTACGGAAAACGGCGTCGCAGCTCCTTTCAGATCCTCTGTTGTTCGGTCTGCTCAACAATTCGATCACCGGCTACAAGACCCATAATAAAGTCTTCGACTTCGGCGGCGGACATACAGTCGATTCTGGTGACGTCAGCAAAAAAGATTTTGCCCACTTCTACACCAACATGTCGTCGGCGAACCAAACCATTCAACAGCCAAAGATCCATGTGCCCAAAACCGCTGCGGAGCAGGACGCTGTCGCGGACATGACGATGGGCCTGGCGGACCAGCCTGAGATCAAGTCAGCCAAAAAGAACGGCGGCATCTTCATGCATATAGTCGACGGCGTTTGCAAGGAAGCCTCTGGCCTGCTTGACTCGGCCGCAACGGCGGTGGGCTTGCTCAGCTTCGTTCCGGGCCTGGGAAAAATAGCCGATCTCGCATCGATGGCCCTCGAGTGGGAGTCGCAAGCGGCGAACATCCTACATACAGCCATTAGCGGAGGCAATATGATGCACGCGCTGGCAGAAGCCGGCATCAACTTGGCGGCGCAGGCTGTCAGCCTTGTCGCTGGGCCCGAGGTCAAACTGGCAATCCGCAACGGGCTCGTCAAGAAGGCGATTGAAGAGGCCGCGACGGCCGGCATCAATCTACCGCTTTCCACGGCGCAAACCTATGCGGTAGATTATTTGAACAACCTGCAAGAAAGACTTGCGACCGACTCTGGGCCGTCTCAGAGCTCGGCCTGACCAGCAAATTCGAACTTCCTCACCGCACTGCGTCCTTTCATCAGTCAGCTCAGCGCGCCTGGGAAGATCGGAATACACGCTCTCTAGTCCAAGTCTGGAGCAGGTCCTGCTTGGGCGCCTGGCTGAGATGCTTCGACCACTCAACGCTCGTTCTCGAGCGCCATACCTTCGCTATCGCTGGTGCCCCGATATTTGACAGTTTAGCTTCAATGACGGGGAACGTGAAGGACTGACTGCTCGGGTTTGCGGGCCGAGCTTGTCGGCCGCTCAATCGAAAGCGTCATTTGGGGTGGGTGCTCCCCCGCGTGCAGTTGGCAAACGCGTTCGTCCAGTTGCTTGTCTGCGGTCGTGAGACGATGGTTGAGGCGAAGGTAGTCGGTCCAGGTCGGCGTGCGGAATGTTTCTGTCCATTGCATAGGTTTCTGAAGATTACGCTGGAGTGTCCATTGCCGCGCGCCGACGCGGCTATGCACGTGCCGGCGCTCGCTCATGAGATCGAGGAAAGCCTCAAGGTTTTTCTCGGATATCAGATACTCGACCTTGACAACGATAGGACCGCTTCTTGGCTTCACATCAAGCGCGACCGCGGGAGCGTCGAATTCCTCTAAAGGGTCGGGCTCGGAATCGCAGCGCTCACGCAGAGGAAACAGCACTCCGGCTGCAGCGACCAGCAGCAGAGCTCCAGCGGAGCCTTCCAGCGCCCAGGTCAGCGAATGGTTTTCGGCCACCGTGCCCCACACCCAACTGCCGGCCGCGATCCCGCCATCTATCAATGCATAGTAAATCGAGATCGTGCGCCCCACGACCCAGCGCGGGCTCGCCAGCTGCACGCTCACGCCAACCCCGGACCAGGCTGTGACCCACCCCGCGCCGCCCAAGGCGAGTGCAATTGCCGCCACTGCAATCGAAGAGTTCAGGGCAAGGGAGAGGGAACACGCCGCGCAGGCGACGCAGGCCAGTGTCATCAGCCGTTCCTGCGACAAGCTCCGTCTGAACCTGCTGTTGGAGATGCCGGCGAAGACGGCGCCTGTCCCGAAGCCGGCCATGAGCGTGCCATAGGCGAGTGGTCCTCCTCCCAACTGATCGCGCACGATCAGGGGCAGCAGCGCGAGTATGGCAATGCTCGCCAGGCCAAAGAGGGTTCCGCGGGCGATCGCCGCCTTGATTTCGGACGACATCGCCGTGAAGCGAACTCCGTCGTAGATCGCCGTCCTCATCGATTCACGCGGCAGAGGTGAAGAGCGAACCTTCCACTTGCAGCGCCATATGGTGGCCAAGGGTACCAAATAGGTGAGGGTGGTCACAGTAAAAGCTGCCAAAAGCCCAAACGAGGCAACCACGATGCCGCCCAGCGCCGGACCTACGGTGCGTACCGTGTTGAAGCCCACGGAAAGCAGCGTAACGGCAGCGGGAATATCGCGTCGGTGCACGATATCGCCAACCGAAGCTTGCCAGGCGGGATCGTTGAGAGCTCCGCCACATGCGATCAAGAAGCTGAAGCCGAGGATCATCCACGGGTCGACAAAGCCCAGCGCCACTAAAGCAGTCAGCATCGCAGAGGCTACCACCATAAGGGACCGGCCGGCGAACATGACCCTGCGACGGCTGAAATTGTCGGCGAGCGCCCCGGCGAAGACAGACAATATGAACGCAGGCAGCGTCGACGAAGCCTGGACCAGCGCAACCATCAAGTCGGAAGTCGAGATCGTCGCCATCAGCCAGCTGATGGCAACAGTCTGCATCAGCCAGCCGAGACTGGAAACCTGCGTGGCGAGCCATATCGAACGAAAGGTCGGCTGCATGAGTGGCGCAAATGTCGATGGCGCAGCAAAATCTTCATCAGAGCCAGCCACACCACTCATCTTTGCAAGCCTTTGCTTTCCGTTTATCGGCCGCTCTCGCATGTAATCTCGACTGGACCGTGGCGGCCATGGGCTGAGAGATGATGCCGAGGGAAATTTTTTCAGGCGTCGGCGCACCGTTCGACATGAGCGAGACATCTATAGTTTTGCCGCCGAAGAATACCTGCGGCGCTAGAGGAGCCGGCCGGCCGCAGAGGCGCTCAGGAATGGAGCTGACCCGGGGTCAGATTATCCCGGAGTTCTCCCGGTTGCCGAACCTTGGATTATGCGCTGGAATACGCGAATTGATATGAAAAGATAGGATGAGACTTTGCCGTTCCCAGTCATTGACCTGCTCGGGCAGGCCGCCTACGCTGATGTCGCTTGAATGGATATGGGCGACCCGCTTCTTGTTTTCCGTGAAACGGGCAGTGGTCGCCAGAACCGTGCGGATCTTCGGCTCCTGACCAATCAGGGACAATGCTACCACCGAGTACACACTTACTGGGGTGAATTACGCCCCCCACAGAACCGGTCTTGTCAGGCGCTTGCAGGCAGCTTCGCAGTATCAGCAGCGGTCTTGCCCCTGGTTCCTATGTGCTTTCTCTCGACTCTGAGTGTCTGCTCCAAAAAGAAGTGAGTGATTTCAGCGGGTTGTGATTCTGTCGGATTGCTGAGATTCGACGGAGATCATGATGCCCTGGACCGAAACCACTCGCCCTCACTATGAACGGCGCTGCCCGCGCTACGCAAGCGACCTGACGGACGCGGAGTGGGCGCTGATCGAGCCGCTGATGCCGGCGCCGAACCGGATCGGCCGGCCGCGGAAGACGGACCTGCGCGAGGTCGTGAACGCGCTGCTTTACATGGCTTCGTCGGGCGGAGCATGGCGGCTTCTGCCGAAGGACTTCCCACCGTTCTCGACGGTGCAGAAGTACTTCTGGCGCTGGCGGGACGAAGGATTGCTGCGCGCCATCAACAATGAACTCGTCATGGCGGCGCGCGAACGGGAAGGCCGGGAGGCAAGCCCGTCCGCCGGCGTCATCGACAGCCAGAGCGTGAAAACCACCGAAAGCGGCGGCGTTCGTGGTTTCGACGCCGGCAAGAAGGTCAAGGGCCGCAAGCGGCACATCGTCGTCGACACGCTGGGCTTGCTGGTCGGCGTCGTCGTTCACGCCGCCGACATTCAAGACCGCGACGGCGCGCCGGCCGTCCTGAAATCCATACTCGAGCGCTGGCCGTGGCTGCGCCATGTCTTCGCCGATGGTGGCTATGCAGGGCCGAAACTGCGGGGCGCCCTGCAAAAGATCGGCAAGTTCACGATGGAGATCATCAAGCGATCGGACAGCGCCAAGGGCTTCGAGATTCTGCCACGCCGATGGGTCGTTGAGCGGACCTTCGCATGGCTGGGTAGGTGCCGTAGGCTGGCCAAGGACTTCGAGCGATCCATCGAATCCGCTCAGGCCTGGGTCCTCATCGCAAACATTCGCATGCTTACCCGACGGCTCGCAAGGGCCTGAAAACACGGCGGTCATTCCGATTCAGACACTGAGGCAAGCGCCGTGACACCGGTAATTTCTCTGGGGTCAGTACGGATACGATTTGTTAGCGCCGATTGGCCATCACCGCGCTTTGTTCAAGGAGGCGTTGAAGGCGATGGAATGGACGATCTCGATCGAGGGGAAGAACGACTTCGGTGACGTTTGTCTGTCAAGAAGTCCGAATCGATAAGAGCGAGTAGCGTCTGTGCGACGGTGATCTCGGCCTGTCGGTCGATGATGGCAAGAAGATCATGGTCGCCTTGCAGAAGGCGGTGGTCACTCAGGAGGCGGAGACTTACGCCTTGTTTCGCCGGGTATGTCCGGACTGCCATACCTTTCGGCCGGTCAAGGACTACACGACACGCCGAATTCGAACGGTGTTTGGCACGGTGGAGGCTCGCAATCCACGATGGATGCTGTGTCGGGATTGCCATCCGGGAATGGACGGCGCATTCGCTCCGCTCAAGGAAATCTGCCCCGATCGGGCGACGCCTGAACTGATGGAATTGCGGCGCGACTGGGAAGCCTGCTGCCCTACCGCCAGGCTGCCAGCATGCTCGCTGCCTTTCTGCCTATCGAGCCGACGGAGACCCACGCCACTGTGCGCAAGCGGACGATCAGCGCCGGCGAACGGCTTGACGGCCAGATCATGGAAGAAACCCGGCGAGTAAGATTGCAGACCGATGAACGACGGCAGCTCGAAATGCCGCTTCCCGGCGATCGCCGCAAAGTGTTCGTCATCAGCATCGACACGGCGCATGTTCGCGGCGCCGAGCGGAATTCAGGACGGAATTTCGAGATCGTCGTGGCCCGCTGCGGTCGTGGTGGGCGGGGAGATCGGGGTGGCCGATATTTCACCACCAGCAATACCGACCAAGACGCAATCCGAGATCGCGCCCTTCACCCCCTTGAGCGAGAAGGGCATCGTGGCTACGGCGACGTCACGGTAATTTCGGAGGGTGCTGAAATTCTCAAGCGACTGCCGCGTGCGATCCCGAAGCCGACGGCCCACATCATCGACTGGTTTCACATTGCTATGAAGGTTCAGCCCATGCAGCAGATCGCCGATTTCATGGTTCGATCCCAAGCTGAGTCCGTCGGCGCGCTCTCGACCATCGACAAGGACATCAAAGCGGTGAAGTGGCGACTGTGGCACGGATGCTTGGATCGAGCTATCCGAGACCTCCAGGGTATTGTTACGCAATTGCTTCCGTTGCAAGCGGCTGGAAATTTGTCGGTCGCGCGTCTTCACATGCTCGCATCGCAACTGCTCACCTATGTCCGTTCGAACCGCTGTGCGATCGTCAACTACGGCAAACGCTACCGAGCCGGCCTTCGCGTCGCTACCACTCTTGCCGAGTCGGCGGTCAACTTGCTGGTCGCCAAACGTATGGTGAAAAAGCACAACAAATGCGATGGTCTCAGCATGGCGCCCACATGCTAATGCAGGTGCGAACCGCCGAAAAGAATGGTGAGCTTCGCGACCGACTTCGCGCGAGATTTCGACAGTCAGAGCCGCAGGTGCCTTCACTGTTCAAGCCCAGACCGCCTCTACTTCGAGCCGCATAACCCCAGAGAAGTCACCGGTCTCTCGCAGGGTGCTGGGCGCATCTGCGGCGCAAGTTTTACGATCTGCACATCAGCGGGACCTCACAGGCCGCGACGGCAACGATCACCGCCATGCCGAGGCGATCCGCTACGCGCTCACCCGGCGGGAGGCGCTGGAACGCTTTCTGATGGACGGTCGTATCGAGATCGACTCCAATATCGTCGAGCGTGCAATCAGGCCCCCGACAATTACGAGAAAAAATAGTCTCTTCGCTGGAAGCGAGGGCGGTGGACGCACCTGGGCGACCGTCGCGACACTTCTGCAAACCTGTAAAATGAATGGCGTCGACCCACTCGCCTGGCTCTCCCAGACCTTGACCCGCATCGCTCAGCGCTGGCCCGCAGCCAAAATCGAAATGCTCATGCCCTGGAACTTCAAACCAGACGCCGTCAGCTAACCGCTTACTGTTGTGCGGCATAGCGATCGGAACACCACACGTCGGGTCGATGCCCGTCCATCAGGGTCGGCACCACGATGGCGCCGCGTGTCGGAGCGGACCGATGAACGACCGCCTCCGGGCAGCGGAACACCCAGTGGTATGAATTGCTCCCCTCGATCCGCACCCCGGTCTCGTCGCAGGCGACGACCTTGGTCCGACGCAACGCCATGATCGCGTTGTCGCGCTCGGCCATGAAGCCGCCCTGGGCACGACGCAGCATGTTCATCAGGCCGCCCTGGCTGACGGCAAGACCGAAAAGGTCCGCGAACGCGCCCTGCAGCCGCTCGTAGGACAGTAAGACCTTATGTCCTTTCTGGTTGCCGGCTGTGAGGTGGTTCGCCCTACACTGGCAGTGTTGAAACGAGGGTTGCTCGTCGAGCCTCTCCTCATGCCAGGAGGACGAACCATGGAAGAATATAGCGAAGTTTTCGTAGGATTGGATGTTGCGAAGGATCGGCATGCTGTTGCTCTCGCCGAGAGCGGGCGTACCGGCGAGGTTCGGTATGTCGGAGAGATATCGTCCGATAGTGCGTCAGTACGCCGCCTCGTCCGCAAGCTCGGACGCCCGGGTGTACGATTGAGATTTTGCTATGAGGCTGGACCCACCGGATACGGTCTGAAGCGGGAGATCGAAGCGCTTGGCTACGAGTGCGCCGTGATTGCTCCGTCTCTGATCCCGCGCAAGCCTGGCGATCGAGTCAAGACCAACCGCCGCGATGCCGAGAAACTTGCCCGGCTGTTCCGCGCCGGTGAGCTGACGGAGATCTGGACACCGGACGCTGCTCATGAGGCTATACGGGACCTGATCCGCGCCCGCGAGGCTGCGGTGAAGGATCGAACCCGCAAGCGGCAGGAGATTCGATCCTTCCTGTTGCGACATGGCAAGATTTATCCCGGCCTGAAGGCCTGGGGAACGAGGTATCTCAAATGGCTGCATGGACTGAGTTTCTCATACCGCAGTCAGCAAGCTGTCCTGCAGGAGTTGATCCTCGCAGAGTCGCAGTGCCGGGAAAGAGTAGCGCGCCTGGAAAAAGCAATCGAGGACGGCCTGCTCGACTGGCCACTCGCGCCGGTAGTCGAACGCTTGCAGGCTTTGCGTGGGGTCCAGCTCATTTGTGCGGCTACCTTCATGGTCGAAATCGGCGATGTACGCCGCTTTGCCAACCCGCGACAACTGATGGCTTATCTCGGACTTGTCCCCTCGGAGCGCTCGACCGGGGACGCCGTGCGACGGGGCGGTATCACCAAGGCTGGGAATGCCCGAGTGCGCCGCGTCTTGGCCGAGAGCGCCTGGACTTACCGCTATCCGGCCAAACTGGGGAAAAGAAAATACTTCGAAAGCCGCCACATGCCTGAAGTCGTGCGAGACATAGCGTGGAACGCACAGGCGCGCTTGACCAAGCGCTACAGGGCCATGATCGCGCGTGGCAAGCGCAGCACCGTGGCTGTCACCGCAATAGCTCGGGAACTCGCAGCTTTCATGTGGGCCATCGCCCGAGCGGATGAGCAGCAGGCAGGAACCTGATCCTCGTCGCGACGAAATAATCATCGGGCCTATCGGCGGGGACGTGGCATTGAATGGGGAATTCCCGGCACCGCTTTGTGGCCGGCAATGCCGACGCCCGTTGTAAGAGAGGGACCAGCCCCGGACGAATACATGGACATGCGGTAACCAACCCGCGCATCAGAGCTTGTTCACCCGCGTCCCAGGCCACGTCTCCACCGATAGGCGCTCAGTCAATGAGAAACCGACCGAGGAAATCGGTGTCGGGTGGGATTACTGCGCAGATCGCGCCTTGCAAAAGGACATCAGAGCGGTGCGCCAAGGCACCTTGCAATTGGCCGATAAACATGGAGCTTTCGCGCCATGACATTGGAACATGCAAAGGGCGATCTGGTCGCCGAGCTCAGCGGCGCCGCGCCGGCCGAAGATCGTGCAACGACGCCCGGGCGCGCGCGGCAACGAAGGCTGTGGAGCTGCACAGAGAAGCGCGCGTTGGTCGACCTGGCGAGCGCGGCGGGGCTATATTCTTCCATGGTTCGTCCTCCTGGCATGAGGATAGGCTCGACGAGCAACCCTCGTTTCAACACTGCCAGTGTAGGGCGAACCACCTCACAGCCGGCAACCAGAAAGGACATAAGGTCTTACGAAACGGGCGCGTTCTTACGATTGACCTCCACGCGAAATTTGGGTTGTGACCATGACGTTATGGCGTGCACCGACGTCAGCATCGGCTCACAGCCTCATCGATCATATGAGATAGGTCAATCCGGACCGGCGAGCCGCTTCTCGTAGAAGATCACTGCATGTCCGTGCAACATCCCTTCCGCGCAGCGCGTATATCCAGCCGTCTCATAAACTCTTTGAGCTCCTACTTGGCTCTTTGTCGTGTCGAGCTTTATCCACTTGAATCCCAGAGAAACAGCTCGCGATTCCAATTCACTAAGTATTCTCCTTCCAAGCCCTCGTCGTTGAAAGGCGGGATCGACCCGCAAACGCTTCAGCTGTGCGACATCGTTGTCAACGGGTTTCAATCCACCCATTGCAGCGAGTTGGGGGCCGATATGCGCAACTACGAAGTCTCCGCCTGACGCGATGTATACTTCCCCGACATTACGCAAATCATCCTCCCACGTTCCTTCCGGACCGCGCACACCAACTGCCTCAGAGGCGCTTCTATGCAGATGCCATACATCATCGGCATCCCCTGACTCGAACCGACGAAAGATAACTCCGTCTTGAGACATCGACCATCACCTTTTTTCGGACGTCGGCGCGTCTGGCGTCGTGACATGTTTTTGCCGGGGCAAATACCGCGTTAGCTTTGACGCGCCGCCATTAGCAGCCGCTGTGAAAGGACAGCTTCAACACTTTCCGAAGTCTCGACTCCGACAATTGGGCGGCCAGGTTCGATTGTATACTTTAACGCCGTACTGCGGTGCATCCGGCTAAACTGATCCAGCGCACAAACACAGGACGCGAGCAGCTTTCTAGTTTCACTGCCGTGGCGCTCGATGACGGGCAAGATGGTTGCGAACTTAGGGAAGTCCGCTTTCCCTTCTAGCCAGCTTGGCTGGAGCCCCGAGCCGCCCTTGTCTGGCGACAACCAGCGAAAGACCTCCTGGATGCATCCCTGTGGATAGTATTCTGACAACCGATACACATCCATATAGAATTGCGGTTTCTGATGGAAGAGTTCTTCACCGATCAGTAGCACCGAGACCGCGACGATGCGGGCAGAGAAACGGCCGCTTGGGCCCAGCCTATCCTTGTAAGGGTTTTTTCCGTAAAATACACGAAATTGGCCAAATAGATCGGGCGACATACGTTCATAAAAACGCGCCAGAACATAATTTGCTGACTCAAGGCGCTCCACGCATACCGCAAGACATTGACGCGCGTCCGCCCCGACCGCATCACGCAAAGCGAGTAGAGCGTCTATTGCCGACTGTAATTCACTCTCAATGAGTTGATGGCCAAGGCAAAAATCTCGCTCCTCGACCCCGGCCGACCCGAGGCAATATACGCGTGGATCGCTCTGCAACGGATTCGTAAGGATCATATCTTCATAGGAGAGGACATCAATGCTAGGCTGCCGCTGCCGACTTACGCGTGCAAGTTGCCTCAGTGCCTCTCCCACCGTCAACTCGGCATCAACGGAATGAAGGCCGGCAAACGCAGACATCTGATAAGCACAATTAACGAGATACTGGATATCTGTCTTAGCGACCCCGAACTCGGATTGGGGCAGATTCAGCAGCTGCGCCTCATAGTCCGTCTCCGCAATCATTGCGTTAATGCTACGCCCAAGTGCCTTAACCGCTTCACCAGGTCGTGCACTGGCTTTGATCTCCGCGATACAGTGCGGCAGCTGATCGGCGACAAAATTGCTGAGAGGCCCAAAGGGGCGTTTTCGCTCCCGGCGATCAATGCTATCGCTCTGATGAGAAAATATCCCCTGCGCCCGATAAAGCGGCTGTTCCGGCATGGAAAAGGACAACTTGGTGACCATTGACGAGCGCCCCCCGATTCACCGAAAGACAGCTTGCATTTCTGCACTTGACCCATATCTCGCCGCCGGCGAGTAATCGTGTTTTTCGAGCAGGTCAGTTCGTTTGTCTGTTATTCTGCTATCGTTGTACGCGACCCGCTCAAGCACATTGTCCGAGAAAAACAGCAGCGATATTGCGCCCGAATTGATAATGCCGGCCGCAGTTAATGAAAGCACGCCGTCGTTTGAGATGCGGACGAGTCCCGCCTTGCTTAAAAGTTCAAGCTCGCGGCCAAAGTATTTTTCAATCGACACTCCAAATTGTCCCTCGAAGCGGGAGAGCGACACCCCGCTGCTTCGCAAGGCAAACATCAATGTTCTGCGCATGAGATCGTCGTGCGACAGTACAGCACCTTTCCACACTGGTTTTTCGCCCGCTTCAACTCTAGATAGATAGCGATCTAAATCTGCTTCGTTATAGAACTGGCACTGGCTCATGTAGCCAAATCCGCCAAGCCCAAACGGAACAAGATTATTGTCGTTCCAGGAATCGTATTTGCGACGCTGTTGAACGGAGTGTGGCTGCGGCCTCTTAGTCCAGTAGAAAATCGGTCCATGTCGATAGCCAAGGCTGGTGAGGATGTGCTCCGCCATGAAATGCATTACGATGCGCTCCTTAGCTCCCGCGAATTGATATCGTCCTCTTGCCAATTGGCGAGCTATGGGATCCGTCGATTTAAACATCAATGGGAATATATTGAACTTCTCTATTCCCATGTCCAATAGGCCGATAAGTGAGTCGTACCAGCTCCGGAGCGTTTGCTCCGGCAACCCATACATCAAGTCAAGGGATAGATTCTCAGCGCCCATATCATTAAGTAATTTTACGGTCCTGACCACCTCATCTACACCATGCCCACGGTTTAATATGCGCAAAATATTTCGATCCAGAGTTTGAACGCCAAGAACGAGGCGATTTACACCGCCACTAAGTAAAGTGGACACGCGATCCGCAGCATCATCATGCTTTACAAGTGAGGGATGCAATTCGAAACTCACTTCGGATTTCGATAAATCAAATCGCTTGTTGATTATACCAAACAGCGTTTTTAGTTGATGGTTGGTCAAAAATGAGGGGGTGCCACCCCCAAAAAAAGCAGTCTCAATAGCTTTGCCAGCGAGCGCCGCGTCTGACCAACTCATCTCTTTATCTAAGGCCGACAAATATCGTTCCACTCGCTCGGAGGATGGATTGATTTCCTTGGCGAAGTGGCAAAAGGTGCAATGCTGATTACAGAAAGGAATGTGGAAATAGAGGTCGATCGATGAGGCAATCTGAGCCAACAATTGCTCGCTACTCAGGTTGCTCATTGCCTTGAGGGGAGGATATGTACCAACGAGATAATCGTTGTGCGTGTCAAGATGCAAATTTTGCGACCTCAGCATATCTAGATTGATGTCGTACGAACGATCGATCGCAAGTTCCAAGGCCTCGGAATAGCTCGGCGCGTGCATTCTTTAGGACTCCTTAAGCTTTCGTGTGGAGGTGATGCGTGATGTGCATTCGCGCTACTACATCGGTGTTTTCTGCTTGGGCCAAGCAGTGCATTTCGATCAGCGATCCGTATTCCTCCCAGTTGATGCGGCAAAGGCTCTGGCGGGAACGCGCTCAACAGCGCAGCGTCTATGGCATTGATTTAGATCAATCGAGGAGGTTTCATTTGAACTATTGCGGCGACTGGGAGACCGCGCGCGGTCGTGCGGATCCACTACCGCCTCCTCGCAATAGACATGCCAACAAAGACTTTTGTGCGGACCTTGCCTGAAAGACTGGAAAACCAGTGCATCGCATCGCCGCGCCGACTGCGCCTCAAAGTCGGCTTTCGGACATACGCGTCTTCAACCGGACACGGCTGAACACGACATCTTCACTTTCCTGAAGAAGCTATTTATCCGCCTACCGGCAGCAGAACAGTCTGGCATCCGCCTTGCGCAAAATCGGGCGCATCGAACGGATAGTGTTCACCTTACAATGGTTTGAGGATCCGCTCTTGGGCAACTCGGGTAGCGTCGCCTTAAAATGTTGAAGGGCGCAGCAAAGGATTGCGGCCCCTGTTCATGCGGCGCTCGACAAGGCGATATCGTTCCAGACGGCCATAGCGGCAGCACGAATATCGCGATGACCGGCAGCTGTCAGATGTTTGCGGTGAAGGTTGAAGAGGTTGGCGATCGGGCCGTGGATGGAGATGAAGCGCTGGTATTGCCCCGCCGACTTGAACCGGATCATGCCTCGCTCTCGTCGTCGAACAGCCATATGCGAGTTCTCCGCCCGGTTATTGAGAGCTTTGTGCGAACGATGCTCGACACCGGGCATGATTTCCCTCTTGGCTGCGTCGTAGGATCTGAGCCTGTTAATATCTGCTTCAAAAAGAAGTGAGTGATTTCAGCGGGTTGTGATTCAGTCGGATTGCTGAGATTCGACGGAGATCACGATGCCCTGGACCGAAACCACTCGCCCTCACTATGAACGGCGCTGCCCGCGCTACGCAAGCGACCTGACGAACGCGGAGTGGGCGCTGATCGAGCCGCTGATGCCGGCGCCGAACCGGATCGGCCGCCCCCGCAAGACGGACCTGCGCGAGGTTGTGAACGCGCTGCTTTACATGGCTTCGTCGGGCGGAGCATGGCGGCTTCTGCCCAAGGACTTCCCCTCGTTCTCGACGGTGCAGAAATACTTCTGGCACTGGCGCGACGAAGGATTGCTGCGCACCATCAACAACGAACTCGTCATGGCGGCGCGCGAACGGGAAGGCCGGGAGGCGAGCCCGTCCGCCGGCGTCATCGACAGCCAGAGCGTGAAAACCACCGAAAGCGGCGGCGTTCGTGGCTTCGACGCCGGCAAGAAGATCATGGGCCGCAAACGGCACATCGTCGTCGACACGCTGGGCCTGCTGGTCGGCGTCGTCGTTCACGCCGCCGACATTCAGGACCGCGACGGCGCCCCGGCCGTCCTGAAATCCATCCTCAAGCGCTGGCCGTGGCTGCGCCGTGTCTTTGCCGATGGCGGCTATGCGGGGCCGAAACTGCGCGGCGCCCTGCAAAAGCTCGGAACGTTCACGATGGAGATCGTCAAGCGGTCGGACAGCGCGCAGTCGGCTTCTGACGATGAGCGCGGCGACAATCGACCGTGTTCTTCGCGGGGCTCGAGAGACCGCCGGAGGACGGGCACGGCGCCGCAGCGCGGTATCCACGGCGCTACGACGGAGCATTCCGATTCGTACTTTCTCCGACTGGCAGGACCCCTCCGCCCGGATTTGTCGAGGCTGACCTGGTGGCGCACAGTGGACCGGTGACGAGCGGCAGCTTTTATTCAAACGCTTTGTCTCACCGGCATTGCGAGCGGGTGGACGGAATGCGCTCCCCTGCTTGTCCGCGAGCAGAAGCTGCTGAGCGAGTGCGGCGGCTCCTGCCATTCAAACTTCTCGGGTTCGATACGGACAATGACAGCGTGTTCCTGAATGAGACTGTGCGCGATTACTGCCGGGACGGTGGCATCGAGTTCACCCGCTGCCGGCCTTACCGCAAGAATGACCAGGCATTTGTCGAGCAGAAGAACGGCGCCGTTGTTCGCCGCATTGTCGGCTATCGCCGGCTGGAGGGACTTGAAGCCGCCGCAGCGCTCGCGCAGCTCTATTCGACGGTACGGCTGTTCGTGAACTTCTTCCAGCCGTCGTTCAAGCTGACATGCTTAAGGCCGAGCTCGTGGCAAGCCCTGGCGAAGGTTTTCGACCTGTAGCAGGAGCCGTTGTCGGTCATGACGCGGGCAATGACGACGCCGAGGCCGGCGTAGTAGGCCACCGCCGCCTTGAGGAAGGCGACGGCGCTTTCCTTCTTCTCGTCGGGGAGGATTTGCGAGAAGGCGATGCGAGAGGCGTCGTCGATGCAGACATGAACGAACTCCCATCCCGCGCCGCGCGACTTGCCCTTTTGTGGATCGCCGGTAATGCGGTGCCCGACCTGGCTGAAGCGGCCGAGCTTCTTGATGTCGATGTGGATCATCTCGCCGGGGTGCTCGCGCTCGTAGCGCCGGATCGGTTCGGCAGGCTCAATGTCCTTCAGCCGCGACAGCCCGGCTCGCTTCAGTACCCGGCTGACGGTGGCGCACGACACACCAACCTCCAGGGCGATGTGCTGGCCGGTCAGCCGCTGGCGGCGCAATGCCACGATGCGCCCGGCCACCGCCTGTCCGGTCATGCCCGGCATGACATGGGGCCGCGACGAGCGGTCGGCCATGCCGGCCCGTCCCTCGGCCGTGTAGCGCTCGACCCGGCGCGTCACGATCTTCGCCGACACACCATACGTCCGCGCCGCATCGGCTTTGGAGAGGCGGCCTTCAACGACCGACAGCGCCATTTCCTCTCGACGCAGGGGCGTGAGACGGGCATTCTTGTGGATGTTCATTCGGACCCTCCGGTGAGTGCTGAAGCTTGGTAACTCCAGTCTCCCCGGTCCGGTCCGAATGGACAACCTCCTGAAAGCTCACAGCTAGGCGGGCAGGCCCGGGATCATTTGGTGTCTGCGACGCTCGTATGGTTTACGCCGGTCATCCCTGGCCGGAAATCATATCGAGCGGTGAAAATGAGGATCCTTGATCCCGCCGAAGTGTTAGCGTCCGGCGAACGCATTTTCGCGCGCTCGATTGGCCGAATCTATGGGACGCGCTTCACCTCATCGACCATGACACGGTCGATCATCTCAGGATCGCATTGTTCATCGACGAGGAACTGGCGGATTCCACCATCCCACGTCCGTATGTCGGCGAGGAGACTTTGAAGGTCGTCGATACCATTCTGGGTTAGACCCTTCGTGCCATCTTCAGTGCCATCGCGCACATAAACCAATTCGCCCTCGGCGATATTGTCCGAGTTGGCGGTCACCTCCTCGATGAGTTCGAGGTTCTCGCCGATCATGCTGGCGACTTCTTTCAGCGTATAGATGAACCTTGAACGTGCCATCACGCAGCCTCGCATCGGTCTTTCGCCGGCGTCCAAAGCCACGGCAGTAATTCCTGGAGGCGGTCCTTGGGGTGATCCTGTATCCGGGTCAGGACGTCTTTCAGATAGATCTCTGGATTGTGGCCATGGAGTTTGGCAGTCTCAATGATGGTCAGGATATTGGCGATGCGCTCACCGCCCTTGTCTGACCCGGCAAATAGCCAGTTTTTTCTTCCGATTCCAAGCGGTCTCATGGCGCGCTCGGCTATATTGTTGTCGATCTCAACACGGCCATCGTCGATGTAAACGCTCAACGCTGCCCACCGCGAGAGGGCATATCGCATCGCTTCAGCCAGCTTCTGCTTCTGTGGCAGCGTCGAAAGCGTGGCCTCGATCCAGACCTTCAGCTCTCCCAGTATGGGCTTGGCATGTTGTTGGCGCAGTTTGCGTCGCTCGTCGGCAGGCATGCCGCGGATGCGATCCTCGATATCGTAGAGCGCACCGATGCGCGACAGTGCCTCGTCGGCGATCGGAGATGGCTTCAGCTTGATCACATCGTGGAACTTGCGGCGCGAATGCGCCATGCAGGCGGCCTCGACGATCTGGTTGCCGTAGAGCTTCTTGTAACCTCCATAGCCATCAGCATGCGTGACGCCGCTGAAGTTTGCGAGGTGGTCAGCCGGATGCACGCCCTTTCGGTCGGGGCTATAGTAATAGGCGATTGCTCCGGGAGTGGGATCTTGATAACCGCTGCCATCGAAGACATAGACCCACCCTGCCAGTTTTTGTCTTTCCTCGCCCAGGGTCGAGAACATCGACCGGGGTATCGTCCGTATTTATTCGGTCAAGCGCGGCGATGTGCGCCCTGATAGCCAAGACGAGCGGCGCAAGCAAAACGGACACGCGGCCAACCCAGTCCGCCATGACAGAGCGAGAGATGCCAATCCCCAGCCGGTCGTACATCTCGGATAGGCGGTAGAGAGGGATATGATCGTCGAATTTGGCGACCATGATATGGGCGAGCAATCCCGGTCCGGGCTTGCCGCGTTCGATCGGCAGGGTCGGCATCTCACCCGCTACCGTCGTGTCGCACTCCCTGCAGATCATGCGCTTTTCGACATGACGGACAATCTTGATGGACGCCGGCACGTGCTCCATCACCTGGACCACCTTGTCTGCGGCCTTCAGGAACGATGTGCCTCCGCACGTCGGACAATTGCAGGGCGCGGCATAGACCAGCTCTTCGGTGGGAAGACCATCGGGCAACGGTTTGCGCTTCGGCTTGTCCGGGGTGTCGTTCAACTCCGGCAAAGGAGCTTTCCCGGAGCGCATCTCAGCCTCGGCACGAGAGGCCTCGATCTCCTCCAGCATCAGTTCGAATTGTTCGATTTTCCGGTCGATCTTTTCCGAAGAGGCGCCATGCTGCCGATGGCGGAGCAGTTCCAGTTGCGCGCGCAGAAGCCCGATAATGGAGTCGCGCTTGATGACTTCGGCTTCCTGGCTCTCAAGTTTCGCCGCCTGTTCAGCGACGAGCGCGCGCAAAACAGATAGCTCGTCCTGACTGTCCAGCGGCGTTGTTTCCATACCCGCAAACGTAGCCGATTTGCCCCTAACGCGCCAGCATTATGCCCCGGATGTCCTTGCAGAATATAGCTTTTAACCCGTTCGTCCGGGAGCAGAAGTCCACGCAGGTCGGCGCCAGTCGATCCCCTCAACAAGCATCGACAACTGAGCTTGCGTCAGATGCGCAACTCCATCTTTCGCCGTCGGCCAGGGAAAGTATCCGCGTTCCAAAATTTTGTAAAACAGGCAAAACCCTTGGCCATCCCACCATAAAAGTTTGATCCGATCAGCGCGTTTTCCGCGGAAGCCGAAGATTGCGCCGGAGCCCGGCGCCTCCTTAATAGCCGCCTCGACAAGCGCCGACAGTCCATCAATGCCACGCCGCATGTCGGTCACCCCGCAGGCCAGATAGACCCGCACATTCCCAGAAGGCCCGATCATGCCGCCTCCACGCAAGCGATCAACGACCCGAGCATCCTTAGCTCCACGTCAGCCGGAACCCTCAAACACCGACCGTTTCGTAGCGAGATCTCGATGACCGCTGGCGCCGGTGGCGTGTCAGGTGCCTGGGTAGCGCTCACCTCCTCGGTGATTTCCACCGGAAGGAACATCGCTGGTCGACCAACATAGCTGAAGGACTGCCGCCACAAACGGATCTGGCCAGGATGAATGTCATGCCGGCGAGCCACATCACCAATGCGAACACCAGGTTGATCCGCTTCTGTCAATATCCTCAGTTTCGCCTCGTCCGACCACCGACGCCTACGCTCAGTGCCGGACATGATCTCCATGCGAGCCATGCAACCTCTTCGATCTGGTATTAATGTCAGCACTAATGCTGGTTCTAATGCCAGAACATCGCCCGATTTGCGCGATCAGCAAAATCCGCTCGCCGGACGCTTACGCCGAAGTTGCCGGGCTTGGCGTATCCGCCGATGCCTGGCAACCGGACGGGAACCAGACAAATCGCGGAACCGTCTTCACCCGGGTGTGGAGCGGCGCGCAGGCCGCGGTCGTCGCCGAAGGCATGAGCTTGCGCCTGAAAATTCAAAGAGATGCCGATCCGGCCGCGCCGGTCGACGAGTTGGTGCCATTTGGCCTCGCGGTCTCTCTCGCAATGCCCGGTGAGATTCGGCTCTATGATCAAGTGCGGGCCCGCGTTCAGCCGCGTCCGGCGCAACGTGCCGCTCCATAATGCAACCGATAAACAAGGCGGATTCAACCGGTCGTCGCAACAGCCTCGATCATATCTTGTTTGAGTAACTGGTCGAGAGCCTCTGCAGGCGTGCGCCAGCTTAACCTCTTGCGGGGCCTGGTGTTCAGAGCACGCGCTACAGCGCTGAGTTCATCGGGCCCATGCTGGCTGAGATCCGTGCCTTTCGGAAAGTACTGGCGCAGTAAGCCGTTGGTGTTTTCGTTGCTTCCGCGCTGCCAAGGGCTTTGAGGGTCGCAGAAGTAGATCGCGAGGCCAGTGTCGATCCGGAGTTGTACATGCTGGGCCATCTCCGCGCCCTGATCCCAAGTCAAGGATTGGCGGAGGTGTGCGGGTAGATCCATGATGGTCCCGGCGATGGCATCGCGGACCGCTTCGGCACCATGCCCGGCAAGAGCCGGGCCGTTTTTGACAGACTTGTCCTTGCCGTGGCGTTCCATGCGCGGCAGGTGCAAGAGCATTGTGAACCGTGTTGTACGTTCGACCAGCGTGCCGATCGCCGAGCTGCCGAGGCCGAGAATGAGATCACCCTCCCAGTGGCCCGGAACCGCTCTGTCGCCGATCTCTGCCGGACGATCGCTGATCATCAGCGCATCAGCGATGAAGGACTTGCCACGGTTACGAGCACGTTCGCGGGGCAAACGCAGCGCTCGCCCGGAGCGCAGACAGGCCGATAGCTCCCGCTTCAGGGCGCCTCGGCCCTGAATGTAAAGCGCCTGATAAATGGCTTCGTGGCTGATGCGCATGGTTAGGTCTTTGGGGAAGTCCAGCTTCAGACGCCGCGCAATCTGTTCCGGGCTCCAAGCTGTGGACCAGCGTCGACTTTGCCGATGAACAGCCCGTCGTCCTTTCCATACCACGACGGGACCATCGAAGGCGATGCCGTCGGGCGCGGTAATGAGGCCGGCGAGCCGGTCCTGTACGTAGTCACGAAGCGCAGGATTGGTTGCCAGCTTCCCCACCTTCGGCCGTCGTGCCGCTCGATCAGCATGCCACTGCGCGGTAATGGCCCGATAGTCGAAGTCTCCCCCACGCGTCGCCGAGTTGCGCCTGAACTCGCGGGAGATTGTGCTGGGCGACCGCCCCAGCTTGCGTGCGATCACACGCACTCCAGTGCCCCGAGCGCATTCCAAAGCTATTTCCTCGCGTTCTCGGAACGTCAGATTTCGGCTCGTGAGTGACGCCGCCGCGGGTGAAAGATGTGTGGGAGGCATTCCGCCTGAACTCCGAAACCACCGGATACCCACGGGGCCGGAGACGCCGGCTTCGGCGGCGGCCTCTTCACTGGACTGGCCTGCCGCCACTCCTCGCCAGAACCGGCACAGGTTCTCACGCTGCCACACTGGTGGCCGCCCTGGCGAGGACAATTTATGCCGAGTAGAGCGCTCCGATTTCCGTCTTCCTGTAGCCATGAACACCTCCTGGTATGGGGTGTTGCGACGACCGGTTGAATCCGCCCAATACGCGACGGTATGTGCTGGCGCCGGAGGGTCTACCGGGCTTAGACGAAAAGACCTTATGTCAGCCACCTTTACCCGTCGCGAATGTCCTGTATGTGGCAACTGGTATAGCCGCACGATCGCCATCGCTTGGCTCGATAGCCTTGTTGTCGAGCAAATCGCGCGGATCGTTGACCATTACCGCCAGGTTATGGCGCGTCGAACAGCCAAGCGGCTGGTGGAAGGACTTGTCAGTGAGTAAAGCGCCGGAATACGACGGACAGACAGGGGGGCGGGCATGATAGACAATCGCCTCTATTCGCACTGCGCCACCGTCGTGTTGGTCGAGCAAATGGATGCTGTAAGCGTCGAGGCCCATCTGCCTGGCCTGATGGACTGCCTCTGCGCTGAGCTGGGACGACCCGCTGATAAGCAGGTGGAGGGCATCGCGCCGACCGCGACTGGCCCTCTCAAGGAAGACACGCAAGCGCTGCCGTCCGGAAGCGCGAAGGCTCTCTATGGTCAGGACGGTGGTCTCCTGTCGGATAAGGATTGGTGCCGATGGCTCGACATCGATCGGCGTAGTGCTTGTGCAGCCACTTACGCTTGCCGTCAGAGCGATCTGGAGAACTATGTTCCGCAACGTCATTGGCCGACAGCTATTCTATGATGAAGCCAGGACCGCCCTTGGCGCCTGGCGCGCCGGTGCGGGCAGTCGCGCGGCCTGGCGGCGGACTTGCCAACGAATTCGTCGGAGTGCCTCCCGCGTCCAAAGTCGGCGCCGGCGGGTCCGTGGGTGCGCTCATCTGGTCGGGGTTGGAGCCTGGCCTTACGATGTAGGGCGTAACAAGAATAACCAGTTCCGACTCTTCCTTTCGAAACGAGGACGAGCGGAACAGCGCGCCAAGGATCGGCATTTCGCCGAGCCATGGAAAAGCACTGATATCATTGTTGACGTTACGCCTGATGAGACCACCAATTGCGAAGCTCTGCCCACTGGCGAGTTCGACGACCGTGTCGGCTCGGCGCGTGGAAACTGCTGGCACCGAGATACCGTTGATCTCAACGGCACCTTGTGCCGAAAGTTCACTGACTTCCGGCTTTACGTGAATATTGATTAGGTTGTTGTTGAGAACGGTTGGCACGAATTCCAGGCTGACGCCGAAGTGACGGAATTCTACCGAGACTTGCCTATTTTCCTGCTGGACAGGAATGGGAAATTCGCCGCCGGCAAGGAAGCTGGCGGTTTCACCGGACATAGCGGTAAGGTTCGGCTCAGCCAACACCGAAGCGATGTTCTCCTTGGCGAGCGCGTCGAGAACCGCGCCGACGTTGACAGCACCATTGTCGAATCCGATTTCTGCTGTACCGCCACCATTCGCCGCCCCAGAGCCACCACCTTTGCCGCTTAACAAACCCACTCTGAAGTTGCCGATTTGACCGAAGGCGGACAGGTTAATGCCGAGTGCCTTCATGGCGCTACGGGAGACCTCTGCTACGCGCACACTGAGATTAACCTGCAAGGATCCGGCGACCTTGATGTTATTGACGACCTGCGCACCGTCACCGAGAAATTGCTCAGTAACCCTTTTGGCAGTGTCGGCGGCCTCCGCGTCGGGCGCTGTACCGCTTAGGATTGCGCCGCGCGGCGTATAGTTGACGCGGATCGGATAATCGCCGACCTGGTCCCTCAACATAGCGCGCAGATCCCCGATCGGTTGGCTGACGACAATCCGTAACTCGGCGAGTGCCTCGCCGTTTTTGTCCAGGGCGAACAGGCTGGTTCGCCCGGATTTCTTGCCAAAGACGAAGATGGTGCTACTCGAGGGTGCCTGATAATCGGCGATCGTCGGGTCGGCAACAAAGATGGTCGCGGCTGGTGCCGGCAAATGAACTGTCTTGCCGAGCGAAGAGGAGAGGTTCAGCGTGGTGTTGATGCTGTTGGAAGCGGCACGGGGCGCCCCCGCATCCGGCTTGTTCTGGGCAGCCGCAGAAAGTGGAGATAGCAGAACGAGCGCGCAGAGGAGATGGCCCAAGTAAGGAGAGACGGCAGGTCTCGAACCGACGATGAGCGTCGGCCGCCGATTGGTGTCAGGATGACGAGTTGGAACGATTTTCAAGGCAGTCTTTTCTTTCAAATTCGACCAACTATGCGGATAGACCGTCGGTCAATTCAAGAATGTAGCCAATGCCGCGCACGGTCGTGATTCGTGGCGTTGCACCTGACCTGCACAGATGTCCCCGTAAGCGATAGATTCCGACTTCAAGCGCGTTGCCAGATATTTCGTCGTTGAACGAATAAACGTGATCTTCCAACTGCGCACGTGGCACGATGCGGCCCGCACGGTTAAGCAGATGCTCTAGAATACATAGTTCGCGGCGTGCCATCCTCAGCGGTTGATCGGCAACCGAAACCTCTCGGCCGATTGGATCGAAGTGGAGATTGCCAAATACTATGATGGGGTCGGTCTTCTGTGTCGACCGGCGCAGAACGGCTCTCATTCTGGCGATAAGCTCGTCGGTAGAGAATGGCTTGAGCAGAAAATCGTCCGCGCCACCATTGAAAATCGCAATTCGCTTATCGAGATCGTCGAGGTTACTCATAACGAGGGCAGGAACTGAGTGTCCCTCGCTCCTAAGCTGCCTCAGCCAATCTAAGCCATCGCCATCTGGTAGAGCCAACTCCAGCAGGAGAATTTCATAGCTCGCGCAAGAAAATGCACTCGACGCTTGGTCCAGGCTACCAACGACATCAACGGCAAAGCCGTTTTCCGCGAGCGCAACTGGCACTGTGTGCGTAAGATCCGCATGATGATCCACGAGCAGCGTTCGCATTTCTTCTCCTTTCAAGGGAGGACAATCCATTGCACACGCCACCGTGGGCTCTGAGATCGGGGCGACAGCAGAAGTCGCGGAAGTCGAAACTAGCGCGGGATGCGAGCAACCCGATTTCGATTTCTCTGCGCATCGATCCTCCTAGTGCGGTCCCCCGCATTCGTTAGGCTTGCGTTGCCCTCCAGACCCCCATGATTCGATGACTGAGGCTTAGCTATCGAGAAGCTGGCCCATTGAACAAATCGATTGTTCGAATGAGGTCGCATCCACGTGATGGATGCATCTAGCATATTCACCTCAACTCGCGCGCACGCTGCCATTGCGCGGCGACAATTAGGGTGTCCGGTTGAGCGACAACTATGATGGCCGGTAGGAGCGCTTGTCAGGTCCGGTCGAAGGGAGGGGCGTGGCCCCCTCAAGCTCATCCATCGCGACACGCTGCGGCTGTTCGGTCAATATCACCGGATGGAGAAGGGACGACACTGGAGGTGTCGGAACCACACTAGGGGCAGGCCTGGACAGGGGCTGCCGCTGCCGAGGCTTGTAGGACTCCTGCGGCATTGCATTTGCGTAGCAACAGCCATTCGCGCTCGACAGGTTGATCTTCGCGTCGCGCGGCGAGCTTGCGGTCGATCAGTGCGTGGAGCCTCAGGAGATGGAGATCAGGGCCCTCAAAGGCCTGTCAGCTATCCAAAAGATGAATGATAATTATTGCTATAATCAATTATATCAATCGTCCAAGGCTCTAATATATCGATCCCAAGGCGGTCATGCCCCGCCCCTCTCTATTACTGCGTCGGTTGGGACTGCTGGGGACAATTCGGAGGCCAACATGTGCGGGATTGTTGGCATCGTTTGGCAACTGCCGGTATCGGAGCGATTGGTCAACGCCTTGAAGCATCTCGAACATCGCAGCTATGATTCGGCCGGCGTTGCGACGATCACCGAAGCGCCTTGCACCGCCGGCGCGCCGCGGGCAGGGCCGCCGCCGCGCCTCCAGCCTCGATGCGCATGAAGCCTTCATCGTCGGGCTGATCGAGGAGCGCAAGGACATCGGCGAGATCAATCAGAGGTCATTGTCGATAGCTAAAGGAATAAATTCTTGATCCCATCAGGTGCTGGAGAGGTTGGTAGCTTATGCGATGGTCCCGAAACAACTAGCTTAAGCCCTTATGAGCAAGCATTTGGCGTCCGTCCTGACGACCGTGAACGCGCCCTACAGCGTACAGCTGGACTATGCAGGTCTGGCTTATTGCCTGGCGGATCTCGAGTTGGCCAAACAGCATCCTGGTCATATCAGCGCCTTTCTTGGCGAGGTTCCCCTCGCACTGCAGGTCGAGCTCGCTGTCGTGCACCACATCCCGGTCCCCGACCTGAAGGCCTTCGCCGCTGCGTTCTCCGCCTGGTCCGGCGAGAGCTATCCGCTCGCTGCGTGATGGCCGAACACGATAGCCGGCGCCCTTCCGAATGGCGGCGGCCTTTTAGCATCGCCGTCGATCTGATTAACCAGCTTCGGGAAAATGCGGCGGTCAGACTTCGAATGGTCGTTTGGCGGTGGGACGGCTATGATGATCAAGATCGGCCATCGTGAAAGCCATGACATCGATGTTTTCCTCGATGACCCGCACTGCTTGGCTTCATCGACCCGTCCAGAAGCCGCCTGCGCTTTGCGCCGACGCCATCGGACTGTCAGGGTGATGAAGTTCGCCTTCGAAGGCATCGGCGAAATCGACTTCATCATAGCCGGAGTCCTGACCAAGACGCCCTTCAAGACATATGATGTCGAAGGGAGGACGGTTCGGCTCGAGACCATTCCCGAAATCATTGTCAAGAAGGTCTATTATCGCGGCTCCCAAGCCAGGCCTCGTGACATCTTCGACATCGCAGCCGCAGCCCGGTCGCAACTCGGCGAAGTCGTCGATGCCTTGCGCGCGTTTCCGCAACAAGTCGCGCGCACCAGGGAACGGTTGGAAAAGTTCAATCCGGAATTCGTTAGTCGTGCCATCGCACAGTTGATGATCATGCCCGACTATGAAGCGTCGGCCGCCGACAGTCTGGATGCTGCGATCGCTGTGCTTGATAGGCGTTGTCATCGTCCAAGCCGACCTGATCGCCTCCCCTCCGGATCGTTGCCGGGCAGGGGAGGGGCTTTTTCTACAACGCCGACGCCTTGGTGAGGTTGACCCGGAAGCGGTCGCGGCGCAGTTGATATTTTCGGGTCATCTCAGCGCTGGTGTGCCCGAGCTGTTTCTGCACGTAGCTAGTGCGCAGTATCTGCCAACCAGAGGCGCACATCCTGAATCGAGCGCATGAGGACGGAAGGATTATCCCGTGCGGCGATGAAGCCCCAACTGTGCCAATAGCGCTCGGCCTCGGTGTCAATTGCCCTGACCACGACCGCGCGGCCACCGACGATGTCGGCGCCGGCGATGCAGCGCCGCAGCGCGTCCTTTACCAGTCCGCTGCCGACGCCACGCCCCACGTAGTTTTGATCGACCGCGAGTTGTCCAATCAAAAGGCAAGGGATCGGATCCGGTGGGCGCCCCGTGCGGATCGAGCGCGGCGCACTGTTCGGCTGGATCACGCTGGGTGCGAGCCCATAATAACCGACCACGGTTCTGTCATTGTGAACAACCAGGACTCGGGTAAACCCGCGAGCCTGGTTGGTCCGCGCAAAGCCGAGCAGCCATGCGTTGAGGGCGGGCTTGCCGCAATCGAATGCGTCGAGACGATGCGTGTCGTCCAGCATTTCTATGCCTGAAAGCGCCACCTAGCTTTCCCAAGGGGCAAACCGGCGGAGCCGCTCCGCCGCCTTAGGCGGCGGAGGGCTTGCTGGGGCGGCGATCGCCTGCATGAATGCATTGTAGGCGTCCGGCGACAGGCGAATGACGGTCGCGTTGAGGATTGCCGCCTGCGCTTCGTGCAGTGCGGCGCGGCGCATGAACTCGGTGCGAGACAGGCCTAGCAGTTCCGCGCCGCGGTCGATAATGGTCAGATCGTCATCGCGAAACCGCATCGAGACGGGCGTTTCCTTCCTGGGGCCCGTCGCGGCCATGGCGCTCTCTCCTGTGCTGCGAGCGTATATATACGTTTGTAACGCAGATCGCAATACATCGTGACGCCCGGGCCCTGTGCCCGGGTGGCGGCAAACGCGACGAGCCTTTGCACCGACCCGTCCCGGATCCGGGCACTATCGAGCCGTGGCATGGGATGCCGAGGGCCCGGCGCTCGCTTCCTTGGCGAACGCTCTGGCGAAGCGGCCCATGGCCTTCGTCTGCCAGCCGCGCGCGCACCTGCCGCTCGGCCTTTCCATGTCGAATGATCGGGCTGAAGCGCTGGCCGGCATCCTCCAGCGCTACCCCGAGGTAGGCATCATCGAGGGCGATCCGCTAGGCCCGCTCTGCGGCACGCCGGCCGCAAGCGTGGGATCCCGACCAGACGATCCTGATCCGGTCGTTCTGCAAGGCTCTCGGCCTGGACCTGCGCTCGAGCGTCATCGGCGGCAATGCCCGGCATGTGCAGGCGATCCCGCTAGCAGCGCTCGCATGGCCTGGGCATGATCAGCCGCATCCTGCAAGGCGCGCTAGGACCAATCCACATTCAGGATTTCCAAAACTGAGATGTGCTGAATCAATGCGTTCCGGATTTACTGATTCGGAGCGGGTTTGATGGGTGTAAAGCGCTATGAACTGAACGAGGCGCAGTGGGTCCGGATCGCCCCGCTTCTGCCGGGCAAGGTTGGTGATCCGGGCCGTAGCGGCGCCGACAACCGCCTGTTTGTGAACGGAGTTTTATGGGTCCTGCGATCCGGAGCATTCTGGCAGCACCTTTTGGAGCGCTACGGCAAGTGGAAGAGCGTCCATGCCCGCTTCACCCGCTGGGCCAAGGCCGGCGTCTGGAGCGTGGATGCGCTGGGCTGCTGCACCCGGTCGATGGGTTGCTTTCGATCGGACCACCCAGATGCAGTTTCTCATTCCGTTAGAATGAGTGTTGGAAACGGATGATGCCGCCGACGCTGTTCTTTTTGTCAGCTTTGGTCCAGTTCACGTTGGAAGGGTCAACCATGCCGGCGCCGAAGTCGCCATAGTGGTCGTAGTCGATTTCGGCTGTGATTATTAGACCTGCAAACGCCGTATAGACAGCGTTTGCAGTCAGACCATAGTCCTTGAGCTGATCACCCGAGACCTGAAGGTTGAACGAAGTTTTCTCGTTGAATCTGTAAGTGGCGCCGGCCCAGAAAGCCCAGTTGCCGCCCCAAAATTTGTAGAAGCTGCGACGATGAGCGTCGATTGTGTTAATGGAGTTGTCGCTGAGCTTGCCATAGGAGCCGTAGCCGAACGTTCCGAATAGCGAAAATTCGTTTGTGACATTGACGTCGACGCGGACCTTACCAGCCAGAGATTCGTAGTTGCTATCATAAGCGACAACGCCAGTGATCGCCCCCCAGCCTTGCATGTATTTCACGCCGCCGACGACATGCGGAACATAGCTGTCGATAGTCCCGACTACGCCCGAGCCTTCTTCGAGTGAAGCCACCGCCGAAAAGCCGTTGCCGCTGTCAAAGTAGTACTGAACCACGTTGGCTTCGTAGCCGCCGTGCGGAACAAGCATCTTATTGAGGACGTCGCCAGCGTGGCCAGTAAACACGTGGAAGGCCGACCAGTCCTTACCAACTCGCAGGCCGCCAAGCTGAATCCAAGTGAAAGCCAATTTGACGCCTCTGTTGAAGGCGTAGTTTTGCGGGCTGTCCGTGCCCGAATAAGCGTTGCGATTACCAAAGTCCATGCGGGTTTCCGTATAGGTCTTCAGTGTGCCGAGTTCGGTCTCCTGGCCGGTCCAAGTTTTGAAGGTCAAGCGAGCGTTGTTTCGCCATGTGCCCTGATCCTCACCAGTCCTCAGGTCTGAGGTTCTGGCGCCGTCATACGATCCGACATGGCCCAGGCCGATGTCGTAAAGGACATCGCCGCCGATGCGCAGACAGGTCTCGGTGCCGGGGATGTAGAAGTAGCCGGAGCCGTACACGTCGCAGACCTTGATGTATTCGGTCGATTCTGGCTCGGCCACAGCCACAGCATCGACCGCGCGCGCGTCGGAAAGGGCGATCAGCACTGCAGTTGAGCCGAGGAGAAGGCTCCTGATGTTCATTCGCGCGTGCTCCGGTGGGCTGCGCCTCGACGCAAAGTGACACTCGTCAGTTGCCCCACGGAATTCAGCGCGTCTGGGCCAATCGCCATAGTCATCTCCGCTTGTTGTAGGCAGACGTCACAACGGCTACGGAAATCGACCACGCAAATAACGCGCCATCCTGGAGACGTAGCTGCGGGCTTACGCTCAGGTTGGCCGGCGCATCTTGTTGCGGTTCCTTCTTTTCGCTTTGAAGGTCAAGCTGAGCACGAAAAGCAGACGTTTCGGATAGATAGTCTGTTCGCTGCCCAGCGGTTTGGTTCAATAGCGACAGCTTTTGTTTGTTGTGTAGGCTTTGAGACATCATAGGCGGCACCGCTCGGTACATCGGGCGAGATACCCACTGACGTCGACATGAAATTCACTAGCCAGGCCGGGTATGCCATGTTTTGGTGCACGGCCCATCTTGAAGGCGATCGCGTGCAGCAGCTTGCCAATCAGTCCGGACAAGTGATTTCGCAAGGCTGGAAAGATCGACGCGTTGTAAACCGCCTCTGGATCGGAAGTCCTGTATGGCCAACTGTTTTCGCGATGGCACCCCCCGGCGCGATTGTTGAGCCTCTTTTGCGATGATCGACTTTCGGCATCACCTGACGTTCTATCGCGTTATTGGAACGCCATTTGTCGATGATCATGCCCTTGGGGCCGCAACTCTGTGCAAGCGACTGGGTCAGCAGGCGCTTGGCAGCCTTGGAAGAACACGCCGAGCACGTTCCTGTCCTGATCACGGCGCGCCCACTGCCAATGCTTCTTGCCTGTAATCGATACCACGCGTTATCGAAGTGCCGGATATCGCTATCCGAGGGCGTCCGCTAGCGAGCAATGTCTGGCTCCTAGCCGTATCGTCCCCCAGCATATAGCATTGCCGCGCTCCGATCTCCTCGACCAAGCGCAGTCTGAAGGGAAAGCGTCGAAAATCTCGGTGTGCGTGATGATCTCGGCAGGGCGAACGATGGCGCTTGTAGCTAACCGATATTGTGTTCATGCCATCGCGTTCGGCGGTTAGAGCGGACCATCGCGTGAGGAAAGGCATTGGCGAAATACAGTGTCGCGGCGAAAGCGGAACGGATTTGACATAGCGCAAGACCCAGGAGAACCGCAGCGGTAAGGATGACAGTTATCGGCATAGGACGGTAAACTGTTGCGGACCTCGATCCTGACAAAATACCACAAGGCCCGGCTGCTAAGGGACCTGCCGGCCGGGCCGGGGCCGCGGCAAAACTGCGCCGCGAGGCTGAGCAGGCGAGCTTGCTTTAGTCGGACAAGGAGAAGCCGCCTGCTTCGCCCCTGCGCAGGCCTCCCAGGGAGCGCGGGCAAAGCGAATGTCGCATGCTCATCCCATGAGACGGCGGCGTTTCCGTCGCGGAGGTTGGAGGTCTCGTCATCTCCCCAAAGTTGGGGGAGCGCGTGCTAAAATCTCTTCCGGATTGAACCCAGAACTTCGCACAAGGGGGGCAGGCTCACTTTGTATGAAATAATGGGGCGAGCATGCTCCTGGGTTCTTATCCGCGTCGGGAGCGGGAAACTCATTAACGGGATTTATTAGACGCCCGGCTGAGCGGCTGCCGGCTCGGGACGCAGATAGGCGTGCAGCGCCCTGACGCATTCATCCATCTGCCTCTCATGCGACACATTGCGCGAAGCGATCGTGAGATGAGCATTTTGATAGATCGGCTCACGCTCAGCGATCTGTTGCGTGATAGTGCCGAGCAGGTCCGAGGCCTGCTGCAGCCGGCGACCGCGTCGTCTCCCGAGCCGTCGCATTATCAGGTCGGCATCGGCCTTGAGCCAGATCGAGACCGCCTTGTCCTGGATGAGCCCATGGGTCTGCTGATGGATGAAGGAACTGTCACCGGTCGCGAGCACTGCCGGTCCTTGCTTCAGCACACGCGCAATCACTCTCGCCTCAAGCTCCCTGAAATGCTCCTCGCCATGGGTTTCGCAAAGTTTTTTTATCGACATGCCGGCCTCTTTCCTGATCTCGGCATCGGAGTCGATGAATTTCAACCCCAACCCTTTTGCAAGCCGCTCGCCAATGGTGGATTTACCGACGCCCGACATGCCGACGAGCGCTATCGGCCGCACGCCGAGGGCCGGCGCAATCTGGCTTGCTTCCGGCGACCTGGCGATCTCGGACATTCTTGATTTTTCGCCAACTCGCATTCCAAATGCCGCAGCAGCGCTCCATCTAGCCCGCTTGATGCACGGCGATCGGCTTTCGGCGGCCTACATCGGCGATCTGGCCGCCCTCGGAGTGCATTTTGACAAGCCTCGTCGGGCGCCGGCGATGATCCGTCGTGATGGAAGGCGGGGGTTTGCGGGTTGAGGTCGGCGGGTTTGTTTCGGGACGTCTGCGTCCCATCGTTTATGTCGCGAGCCGCGCAATGCGATTGAGGACGATGCGCAGGATGCGCTGGTCGGGGCAGGATGTCGGCAGGTGCAGGCGGATCTGGGTTTTCATCTCGACTACGCGGGCGGCGATCTTGATGAGGCGCAATCGCAGCGTGTCGAATTGGGCGACGGCAAAGCTCGAGCGTTTCGGCATCGCGGCGCGCAGGCCCCACATCAGCCAGTAGGCGCCGGCATGCAGGAACAGCCGGAACTGGTTGGCCGTCGCTCTTGTGCAGGAGGTGCGGTCGGCGGCGAGATGCGTCTTCCACGACTTGATGTGGTTCTCGGCAGCGCCGCGCCGGCAGTAGACATCCTCGTAGAGCGCCTTGGCCTTGCCACTTGCAAGGTTGGTGACGATGAAGCGGGTATCGGCACCTTGGGCGCCGACCTCGACGCGGGCGATGATGCGCTCTACGCGGCTCCAACTGGCGGCGCCGTCAAAAAACTCCTTGAAGCGGCGGACCTTGTTCGTCTTCGATGCTTCAAGGCGCGCCATCGTGCTGCTCTCCAGGTCCGCGACATGCTTGCGCAGGGTCGTGGTGGGCGCCACGCCGAGGATGAAGTCGACATCGTTGGCGCGGCACCAGTCGATGACCTGCGGACTACAATAGTGGCTGTCGGCCCGGATCAGGATGCGGATGTTCGGCCAATTGCTCCGGATCGCCCGCACCAGGCGGCGCAGGTGGGGGCGGATTTCTGCCCCGCTCGGCCGCTTCGCTGGTCGCAGGACCGCACCGACGAACCGGCCGTCGCCATCGAACACAACAATCGGCTGGAAGCCGTATTCGTCGTGATGGGCATTGAACAGCCGCAATTGCTGGCCGCCATGCACGGCGTCAAAAGTGTCGTCAATGTCGAGCACGATCCGCTTCGGAACCTGGCGGAAGGAAGAGCAATAGAGGTCGACCATCGCACGGCCCATAACGACCAGTTCCCGCACGCCAGGCAGGTTCTCAAGCCGGCACATCGTCGATTGAGAGGCCAGATCCCGACCCGAAGGCAGCGCATCCTGGGCCATCTTGAAGATCGGATCGCAGCGCAGCCGGTTGGCGTCGTTGCCATCCTCGTAGCCGGCGGCAATCATCTTCATGCGAAAGCCGATCATATCGGCCACGCTATGGATGACCTGGTCCGGGCGGCGCGGATCATCGATGCAGCGCGCCAGACGCTCGGCGACACGCAGCCGCTTTTCCACCTCGGCCAGAGCCAGAACCCCACTGTTGGACGACAGCATGCCGCCGTCAAAACGGGCGACGACGGACTTGCCGCCGACTGATGACAAACCGCTCAACGGCAGCATAAGATCATTCATCGCGGGTGTGGTCTCCGGGAAATGGTTCGGATCGGCTTAAGCAACCAAATCCTACGTCATTTCAACGGCTTGCACCACATCCGCCAACCCCCATGAATTTTCCGGGCTAGGATCCTCTTCGGCTTTCCAGTTTGGTATGCCAAGGGCGCCTTTGGGGATCGCAACCTCGGCACAGACCTCGATGGCGCGTTGCATCAGTTCCTCGGCCTTGGCTTGCGGAGCATCCCCGCTTGAATGCTGCTGCCGAAGCTTGCCAAGGGTCTTATAAGTGTCGTGATTGGCCAGTTTGGCCCTGTAGCTGCCTGGCGTGTGAAACTCGACCTCGAAGCGATAAGCTTCGGGCGTGGCGAGCACTACCTTGATGCCCAAGAAATTTCGAGTCTGCTTACTGAACCAGTTGACCACGCTGACCTCGGTGTAGCCCCGGTCATCGAAGGCCAGCATGGCTTTCTTGAAAGCGTTTATAAAATGCTCGTCAGGGATTTCGAAGACATGGCGTACAGCATTGGTGAGGAGCTGTGGAGCGCTGCCGGGCGGGACGCTCATGCCGGTGAGTTCATCTGTTATGGAGGCATGCGATTTCAAGCGGCGCTCCAGATGGGGCATCTTCACCTGGAAGTCCGCTTTCCAGAGGCTTTCGGCGACGCCGAGCGCGGCCTCGGTGATTTTGCTCTCTTCGGCTCTAGCGCGGGCAGCCTCGATCTGGGCGCGCTCTGAAGCCTCCGCGCGGGTCAGCGCAATCATCATGTCGGCATCCTCGGCGGTGGGCCGGAGGCCAGAAGGTTTCGGCAGAATGCCTTGCTCCGCAGCGAATTTGATCGAGGCCTCCATGATGCCAGCGGCCAGCGTGGGGTTGTCTTTCAGATCATCCAAGGTCGCATCGACGTCAAACCTTCCCTGGGCGAGGGTCGCCGCAACGCCCTTGACATAGGGCACGGACTTCAAGCCCGGTGTCTGGTGGAGGAGCCGCTGAAGGTAGCTGCCCTTCTTGAAGAAAAGGTTGGCGCCAGTATCGGATTTATAGGCGTCGGTGCCGACCTTGATGCCGAGGCTCAGCAAGTTGGTTGCGCTTTGTACGAGGTCGTCCGGATTGTAACCATCTGGGCGAGAATCGATGCGAGCAGGATAGTGGTCGAGCAAAAGCTGGATGCGGTCTCGTGGCTGAGGCGTTGCCGGATAGGTCTCGGTCAGACCCGGGAAAAGCTCGCACAGCCTTGCGCTGAAGCTCGGGTTTGCGGCGTTCGCGCTTTCGATTGTTTCGGGCAGGAGTTGTCCACCCTGCTTGACTGCCCATGCCACAAGGTCGGAGACGAGCAACTCGGCCATTTCGCGGGCAACCGGATGTTTGGCGACCTCAATCTCGCGCCTCGCCCTCGCAAACGTGTTCTGGATATCCTGGCCACTCACCTCTTCCTGGTTCAACAGCTGACCGATATCTCGCCGGAGCTCCTTGTGAACGCCCTCATAGGTGCCAAAGACGGCACGCTCGGCAAACCAGCGTCGTGCTTCATGGGATTGAGCCAGAAAGCTTCGCTGCAGGCAGGTATAAGTTTCCAGAACATTCTGCGTGGCAGAGAGGATCTGGCGGGCGCGACTGAACTGGTAATCGTCGCCCTCAAGCGCCGGGGTATGGGACTTTGGCGGCTTCAGCGACGGAAGTCCCAGAGCTTGCTCCCGGTGATCGAACGCGCGCAAATGCTCATAAAGCTGCGGCCGGTCGCCGAGGATGATGACGGTGTCGCCGTCGAAGTCGCCGTCAAGTTTTTTCTGCTCACCGGTCGGGACAGCCACCAACGAGCCCGGGGCAAACACCTCGGTCGCCTGCAGGATGCCGAGGCAGTCGAGCGGCGTGTCCACCTTGACGCGGTCCTTGCTCGAGGTCCAGCTCGCATGGCATTTGACGTCCTCGGCAGACATCACCAGCCCACGGTCGGCGTAGGCGGCCGGCCACATCTTATCCGGGACAACGATCAGAATGCCTTTGGCAAAAAAGGTCGGATCGTTGGCCGCCAGTTCCCTCCCCGACTTCTGGGCGACGTTGAAGCTGTATTGGATGGCCGTGCAGTTGTCGAGAAACACAGCGGTCGGATCCCCCTCGAGGGCCGACTTGACTCCTTCTGGGGCAAACGGGCGCAGGTTGGGCTTGTCATAGGGCGAGCGCCCGATCAGCACGCCGCTCGTCCCCGTCAACGTCTCGCTCTTGAGCGTCGGCACATGGAGACACTCGTCGCTGGAGGGTATGGCAACCGCGCCAGGACCGTCGATATGTCCGCCAGTCACGGTTCGAAACAGCTCCTCGGCCGACAGCCTTTGCCCCTGTCGGCTCTCGAGCCAGGTCTTGGCCTTCTCTTGCGCCTCATCGGCCACCGACTCGCTGCGTGGATAATGTTGCAGCGCCGAGGCAGGCAGGGACGATCTGCGTCCCTCAGCAAAGGCAGGCACCCGATCAGGACCTTCCTGCCGGCGGGCGCGATGAACAGCCGGCATGCGGTTGGCCAGCGAGGCCTTGATGAAACCGCAGCCATCATGCGATCGCAAGGCGATCGGGCCTTCCGGCCCAGTTAGCTTGAAGGGATGTTCCTGGTTCGCAGGGCGATCCGGCAGCAGCGACAGTTTGAAGGCGCCCTCCAGCGCGTAGTCGTGAGGGCCCAGCCCCTTGATTCCTGGAGGCGCGGCAAAACCCCTGCGCTGCATGTAATAATATGCCTCCTTGAAAGGGGCCCAGGCGCGCAATAGCTGCTCGAACGCCGTGCCCGATGCGGTATCGGCATACGGAATGGCCAGCAGCTTTCCGCCAGGAGACATGGCTGCCGCGGCGTCCGGGGCGCGGGCGGCGAGCTGCGAGAGGGTCGGTTTCGGTGGTTTTAACTTGCTTCCGCCGAACAGGTCCATGCGGTATGGCACACCCTCGACGGTAACCGTACGCGCCAGCATGAAGGGGCTGGGCTTTCCTGGCAGCTGCACCGCGACGACTGGCAAAGCTCCCGAGGTCAGGCGATGAAAAATCGAATAGCGTGTCTCGGGCTCCGTGGCCACTGGCCGGCCCTGCATGTCCACCACCGGCAACTGCATCAGCCCCGCCTCACCTTGCGGCGGTCTGGGCTCGTGGTCCATTGCTCGCAACACCTGATGGACGTCGAACACCGACGCTGGATGTTGGGCCTGGACCGTCGCCACATTCTGCGCCATGAACGTGTCCAGCCCATCAAGCGGGGTCTCTGCCGCGATCTCCGCGATCAGGTTCCAACTCATATTGGAAAGGTCGCCTTCGATGAGGCCGGCCGTTTTCTCCAAAATCTCCTTGGTCTTGAACTGCAGCTCTTCTTGCCTCACCCGCAAATCGGACTTCTTGCCCTCGACATACGGCCGGCGGAACAATGTCGCCAGAACCGTGCGGGTCTTGAGCACTTGATAGATCGACAAGGCGGGGCGACGGCTCGAGTACGGGCCACGGGTCCGCTCGCCATCGCCTGCTTTGAGATGCGCCTCAATCTTATGCTCGACGATCGGCTGAATGTCGTTCAGCAAATTCAGAGCCTGCCTCCGCCGCAGGCTCTTGCGCGGGCTGCGCGCCAGCGGCAGCACGGCGAGGCAGAGATTGCCCATGGTTTCGAGGTTGTTCTCAGCGGCAAAATCAGGGGCACGATGCAATTCCGTAAGCCGATCCAACCCCGGCCGTGCGAGCGAACCGAGATCGTCAAACAATCGAGCCTTGGCCAGCGCCTTGAAAATCACGGCGATGTTCAGAACGTGGGTCTGCTCCAGACGATCACTGGCATAGTGAAGGTAGCGGGCCAGCTGGTGTAGCCGATCCTTCAGCAGAGCGGTCTCTATGATCTCTCCTGTGTCCTCTCCCCTGGCGACACTTCGCCCCAGAGCATTGGCCATCATGCCAAGCTCAGGTGTGGTGAACGTTCCGAATCGTTGGCCTCCGGAGCCCAGTTTGCGCACGATGTCCAGGACTGCCTGGTGGCACGCCGCTGCTTCCGGCCATTTGCTGAAGCCGTTCACAAGGTTCGCCAATCCCTGCGGACTAAAATCAGAGAGCCGGTTGTCACGGCGAAGCACCTCACCGGCGATCGCGACCGTGGCCTTGCTGCAGCCCGTCTCGTCCGGCCACTTGCTGAAACCGTTGACCAGGTTCGCCAGGTGCTGCGCAGTAACGTCAGAGAGCTGGGCTTCGCGTTTGGCAAGGCGAGAGACCTCGCCGGAGATCGCGATTGTGGCCTCGCGGCAGTGCGGCGCTTCCGGCCACTTGCTGAAACCATTCGCCAGGTTCGCCAGATCCCCTTGAGTAAAGTCAAAGAGCTGCACCTCGCGCGAGGTGCGGCCAGCGACCTCGCTGGCGATTGCGACCGTGGCCTTGCTGCAGCCCGTCTCGTCCGGCCACTTGCTGAAACCGTTGACCAGGTTGGCCAGGTTCTGGGGAGTAAAATCAGAGATCAAGGCGCTTTCGGAGCGACGAAGGACCGCCTCGGCAATAGCGACTGTGGCCTCGCGACAGGCCCCTCCGTCCGGCCACTTGCTAAAACCGTTCGCCAGGTTTGCCACGTCCTGCGCATTAAAATCAGAGAGCTGGGCTTCGCGTTTGGCAAGGCGAGAGACCTCGCCGGCGATCGCGACAGTTGCCTCGCGGCAGTCCGGCGCTTCCGGCCACTTGCTGAAACCGTTCGCCAGGTTTGCCACGTCCTGCGCATTAAAGTCAGAGAGCTGGGCTTCGCGTTTGGCAAGGCGAGAGACCTCGCCGGCGATCGCGATTGTGGCCTCGCGGCAGTGCGGCGCTTCCGGCCACTTGCTGAAACCGTTCGCCAGGTTTGCCACGTCCTGCGCATTAAAGTCAGAGAGCTGGGCTTCGCGTTTGGCAAGGCGAGAGACCTCGCCGGCGATCGTGACTGTGGCCTCGCGGCAGTCCGGCGCTTCCGGCCACTTGCTGAAACCGTTCACCAGATTCGCCAGCCCCTGCTGGGTAAAGTCAAAGAGCCGGACGTCGCGTTTGGCAAAGCGAGAGACCTGGCTGGCGATCGCGACTGTGGCCTCGCGGCAGCCAGGCGCTTGCGGCCACTTGCTGAAACCGTTCACCAGGTTCGCCAGGTCCTGCGGAGTAAAATCAGAGATCAAGGCGCCGCTTCCGGAGCGACGAAGGACCGCCTCGGCGATAGCGACTGTGGCCTTGCGACAGTCCGGTGCTTGCGGCCACTTGCTGAAACCATTCACCAGGTTCGCCAGGTCCTGCGGAACAAAGGTGGAGAGCCGGGGGGGGGCGCCGGAACGGCCGACAATTACATTGGCGATCGCGGCCGCGGCTTGACAGCAGCCCTCGTCGTTCGGCCGCTTGCTGAATCCGTTCACGAGATTCGATAGCTCCTGCGCAGTAAAGCGGGTGAGCTGAACCCCGCGGCGAAGGACCTCATCGGCGATCGCGGCTGTGGCCTTGCGACAGTCCGGTGCTTCCGGCCACTTGCTGAAACCATTGGCCAGCAACGAGAGATTTTGGCCGCCCAGCTCACCTAGTACGCCCCTTTGATCCTGACAAATTCGGGCGATTCTCATCGCTCCATCGCGACATTTCGTCGACAATGGGTCCCGACCGAATGATGATGCGAAGAGCGAAAGCGCTCTCGGTTCAATCTTCTTCATTAACGCGAGATCAAGCTGCGACAGCCGAGCTGCGACAGCCCTGCAAGCTTCTATCCCTGCCTGCCCTCCCGCATACCGGCTCACCGCATTGCACGTAGTGGCGTACCCCCATGATTGCCGGGCGTCGATATCTTCCTCCAAGCGCGGGACAAATTTGCGTTCAAAATCGACGGAGGCCTTTTGCATGAACGTTGCTTGATCCGGCATCCGCAGGCGCTTGGAATGCTTCACCACCTCTCTTGAGAACCCCCCGATGTCACGCGCGTTAGCAATTCCTCTTAGTGCTGCATGCAACTCGCCTGAATACTGTGGATCAGGTCGCTCAAAGCTGGCGTGGCTCTGCGCGGCTACGTCGTCTACGCGCCGCTTTCCAAGTCCAGGACCCAGGTCGCTTGCGGATTGCCTTGGCTGCGGAAGCGCGCCCGATTGCGAGCTCTCGGCCGCCTGATTGCGCTGGCGCATGCTTGCTTGCGAGTCTCCGGCCGCCCGATCGCCGCGCCAATGCTCGCTATCAGAGCGCGAGGAGCCTTCTTCCCGATAGAGTGCGCGACGATCCTGTCGCTGAGGCGGGCGCTCAGCCCATTGCGAGCCCTCGGCCGCCCGATCGCCGCGCCAGGGTTCGTCCCCGAAACGCGAGGGGCCTTCTTCCCGATTGAATGCGCCATGATCCTGTCGCTGAGGCGGGAGCTCGCCCCTTTGCGAGTCTCCGGCCGCCCGATCGCCGCGCCAATGCTCGCTATCAGAGCGCGAGGAGCCTTCTTCCCGATAGAGTGCGCGACGATCCTGTCGCTGAGGCGGGCGCTCAGCCCATTGCGAGCCCTCGGCCGCCCGATCGCCGCGCCAATGCTCGCCACCAGAGCGGGAGGAGCTTTCTTCCCGATAGGGTGCGCGACGATCCTGTCGCTGAGGCGGGCGCTCGCCCCTTTGCGAGCCCTCCGCCACCCGATCGCCGCGCCAGGGTTCGTCCCCGAAACGCGAGGGGCCTTCTTCCCGATTGAATGCGCCACGATCCTGTCGCTGGGGCGGGCGCTCGCGGCGCCAGGGTTCATCCCCGAAACGCGAGGGGCCTTCTTCCCGATTGAATGCGCCACGATCCTGTCGCTGAGGCGGGCGCTCGCCCCTTTGCGAGCCCTCCGCCACCTGATCGCCGCGCCAGGGTTCATCCTCGAAATGCGACCAGCCTTCCTCCCTATCCAACCCGCGCCGCCTCCCGCGTGCGCCAACTGATGGATGAGGAGACGCGTCCCGCAGGATATCACTGGTGCGGACGGGTCCGCCCTCTGGATTTTCATGGTCGGAACGCATCCGCTCCATGAGCGAATTGAACTGTTGGCCACCTTGTCCAGAGGCAGGATCGCGGGCCCCCCCTATATCCTGCGCGCCCCCAGCTCTGACTTGCCCACTGTACAAGCCACCACGTCGACCAATACCCGTCATAGCCAACCCCGAGTGCAAATGAAAATACAATTGCGCACGGTCATTCCTGTCGCATTGCACGCTGAGGGTATCATCATACTCGTGGTATCTGACGGAAGCCTGACTAGACCTCATGTTGGACGAGTATCGCAATAACCTGGCGAGAGATTTATTGCTTTCCGCGGCAACCACCACTAATGAAGCAATCCTTCACCGACTATGTTTTCACGCTACCCGGAGAGTTTCATGACAGAAGAAGCCGACGACAACATCGACGTCCTCATCGAGCTCACCGCCGATGTCGTCTCAGCCTATGTGTCCAACAATCCGGTGCCGGTGGGCGATCTCCCTGCCCTGATCGGACAAGTGCACGCAGCTTTGAAGGGCACGGCCGAAAGTGTCTCCGCAGAAGAGCCGCAGGCTCTCAAGCCTGCAGTCCCGATCAGGAAGTCGGTGACACCGGACTACATCATCTGCCTTGAGGACGGGAAGAAATTCAAAGCGCTGAAGCGTCATCTGTCGACCCACTATGGGCTGACGCCGGATGAGTATCGCGCCAAATGGGGTCTGCCGGCGGATTATCCCATTGTCGCGCCGAATTACGCCGCGGCGCGCTCGGCGTTGGCCAAGACGATGGGGCTCGGCCGCAAGCCGGAAACGCCGGCGCCGGCGAAGCGGACCCGCAAGAAGGTCGCAGCTTGATCTTATCTATCAAGTTCGTTCTGAAGCGCGCAGCTGCTGTCGGCGTCTGCGCAGAACATCAGAAGGCGCGGACCAGCCCCCTCCACTCGCAAACATCCTCGCGGCTTGCAACAATCTGCTGTCCCGGTCTGCGGTAATGTTCTCGCCCGCTCTTATCGAGCGGGTCAGTACGATCGGGACGTGGCGCGTCGTGCAGGCTTTTGCCGGGCCGCAGGAGAAAAGTCAGCCAGCTTTGCTGAGGCTGCCAGCGGAGGACTTGCCAGTACGGCGGTCCTGTTCGATCTCATAGTTGATCTTCTGGCCGTCAATGAGAGTCGAGAGACCCGCACGTTCCACAGCGGAAATGTGGACGAACACATCCTGACCGCCATTGTCAGGCGGGACAAATCCAAACCCCTTGGTGCTGTTGAACCACTTCACCGTTCCAGTCGCCATATCCGTATTCCTTTGTAATAATTGCAACGTGGGTAGGCCATTAAGCCTACTCGATTCACAGCCGAGGCGTTACGCGCAGCAAAGACAAAAAATTGCAAGGCCCGGCCGGACCACCCGGCAGCCAGCCCCACCCCGCGCTGCCGCCAAGCGCATGGCCCTGCGCGACCAACCCGGCGGTCAGGATCGGCGAGCGCATGGCCAGCCGGGTCGGCGCCGAATGGTGCGACATCTGTTGGGATGGCCACGGCGCTGTAGCTGTCGGCTAGCCGAGAGGCAGCGCGCCCCTGCGCGCCATCTCGAAGACATCGAGCAAGATGGCCAGCCCGACACCACTAGCAGTCAGAATAAGCCCGGTCAGGAAGATGCGGTTGGCGCGCTCATAAATGCGCCGTTGCAGGGAACTAATGTCGAGCAGCATCGACAGGGCCCGCATCTGAAGCGCGATGCCGATCAGCATCGGCGCTGCGGCCAGCAAATGGTGGAGCTGCCACGGTATTGGGTTGGCGGCCCAATGCGTGATGAAGCCGAGCGAGAACGCCAGCAGGATGCCGACGGCGGTGATGGTGCCATTGCGAAAAATCGTGTCGATCAAGTCTTCCTTGGGATCCTGCTCGTTCAAACCTTCTCTCTCCTCGGGGCGATCAGCCGGTCGTTTGTGGTCGAGATTAGGCTGTCTGGAAATCACTGTACACCACCGGCTTCGCTCGCCAAATGCGTGGCCAGGCAGCCGGGCCGGAACAAGCCAGCCTGGGCTGGAACCATTCAGACCAACGAAAAAACGGGCCATGAGGAAGCCCTCATGTTGCTGAAACGGTCCATCTCCTCTTAAAGGCGGCGATAGGGGGTAGCCGTCATAGCCGATATAGGTGTCCAAGCCCGGATCGGCTGGCGTAGCAGGCGAGGCAGCGGCGGACCTACCAGGAACCGCTGTACTCGTCGAGATAGAGGGTCCGGGGCTGCTGGGCGAGCAGGCGCCAAGCACGAACCCGCCGACGCCGGCGGCAATGCCGATTTCGCGGTGGTGATGATAGCCATGGGCCGCCGAGGGCCGGACGGTTCCGGCCAGCGAACCGGCGGCGACGATCAGGCCGGAAACGATGGTGCGCTTGAACACGATTGATTCCTTGCTCCGGTACAGAGCCGAACCATCCGCCTCTTGAACAGCCAGCACTTCACGACCTACCGATTAGATGCAGGTGCCGACGATGCGAGCTATGAGGGGATGGAGGAAGGTCGAGACGAGCGAGCCTGTTGCTGCGGGCGGCCACAGGTCCCGACTATGTGCACTATCTGAATAGCCAAACTATCTCACCGGCCTTGACAGACCCTTTTTCATCGACGCTGCCGAAAAGCAGTGGCGATCCTCTTGCGATCGCGTCGTTCCGCAGGGGCTATGACGATGTCTTTTACACAATGCCAACGCTCGTCAGTCCCGCGGCTAGTGTGGCAGCACGCACAATGCCCTTGCGCTCACCCGTCACTATCGACACGTCGACGGGCATATCCGGATAGAGCTTCACGTACGGTAGAGCTTTGAACTGGTCGGCAACCACCTCGATAGTCGCGGTGAGGGACGTCGCGCCGCTCCGTTCGTCGACCTCGGCATTGGCGGAAACGCGGGTCACATCGATGCCTACAAGGACCTGGATACGCGACTTCTGCAGCTCCTTCACCCGCCACATCAAGCACGAAACCCTGTTCCCGTGGCGGCCGCCGGAGGGAGCGGAGGCTGCGGGAAGCGCACGTCTATACGGTCGTGAACAGCGATGCGCTTGCGGACTCCATCCTCACGCCATGGTCAAACGTCACCCGTTCGAATTCTCTTGCGGAAGGCGCTGCCGCGCCATGGCCGGAACCTCTTGGAGTAGGGCCACTGCGCGCGTCCATCCGGCAGAGGCGCCTTTGATCTTTACCGGAAAGCAGGTAACCGTAAAGCCCTTGGGCGGAAGCTGGTCGAGGTTGGTCAGTTTTTCGAGGTGGCAATAACCGATCTCGGCTCCCGCCTTATGTCCTTCCCAGATGATGCTGGCGTCGCCGGTTTCAGCATAACGTTTGGCGGTGAAGGGAAAGGGGGCATCCCAGCTCCATGCGTCCGTGCCGGTCACCCGCACGCCGTGTGAGGTCAGGAAAAGCGTGGCCTCACGGCCCATGCCGCACCCCTTGCCCAGATAGGCCGGGCTGCCATAAGCGGCGGCGGCCGAAGTGTTGACCAGCACAATTTCCAGCGGGCTCAACGTGTGGTCTATGCGGTCAAGCTCGGCCTCAACGTCGGCGGCCGTCACCACATAACCGTCTGGCAGATGACGGAAATCCAACTTCACACCCGGCTGCATACACCAATCCAGCGGCACTTCGTCGATGGTCATTGCCCGTTCACCACCGTTCATGGTGGGGTGATAGTGCCATGGCGCATCAAGGTGGGTGCCGTTGTGCGTGTTGACCTTGCACTCTTCAACTGCCCAGCCATAGCCACCGGGCAGCTGATCCACGCCGAGCCCGGGAAAGAACGCCACCATGCCTTCGGCGCTTTCGCGATGCCCAGTATAGCTGATCACGGGGCGGATCGGCGGCGGGTCCGCTGGCGTTTCATTGTCGAGGGCGATGGAGAGATCGATGATTTGGCGGGTCATGGAGTTCCTTCTCAATAATTATTCGAACGTCCGGCGAAGAACTTGGTTGCGCAGGGTGCCGAGGCCGTCAACAATGCCTTCCAGCACGTCTCCCTGCTTGAGATCAACTGGGCCTGTCGCAAAATTTCGGCGTTAACGCGCTGTTGACCACACCTGATGCTCTTCCCGCTCTGATGGTTCTGAATGCCATTTCCGAAAAGCTGGAGCGCCGATCGAAAGATGATTTCTTCAATCGGCACCAAAGATTTGCGCGTAGACCGCCTCGATCCGCCTTGCCTCGTCATCGGTCAGCGCGGCGAATTCCTTTTCGCGCTCGCGACTCGAAAGCCGGCCAGAGGCGACTGCTGCATGCCGGTCAGGCACGCAGCGTTCGCGCCAACGAGCGCCGGCTAAATTCCAACGACGAGTGCCCCGCCGCTTAAGCCCGCCCCCGCGGCAGCAAGAAGGACTTTTTCGCCAGGCCGCAATGGCTCTGTCTGATTGGCCAACGATAGGGATAGCGGGATCGTCGCGGCGGAGGAGTTTCCGTAGTCAGCGATCGTCTTGACGACCGCATGATCGGCAATGCCCAGGTTCTTGCCGACGGCATCGAAAATGCGGGCATTGGCCTGATGCGGTACGAACCGGTGGATGTCGTGCGGCTGCAGTCGGGCTGCGGCAAGTGCGTCCAGCGAGCAATCGGTCATCATCTCCACGGCCTTGCTGAACACTTCACGGCCATCGGTGATCGTCATTCGGGTTTGTTCGATTTCCAGCCCTGCGTGGAACGGGCTGTTGCTGCCGCCGGCAGGTATCTGGATCAGTCCATAGCGCGAGCCGTCGGAATCCACCGATGCACCGAGAATACCCCGTTCCCGGTCATCGCAAGGGCCAATCACAACGGCGCCTGCAGCATCGGCAAACAGGACAGCGCTGGCACGCTCTGCCGGATTGATGCGGCGGCTGAGGATGTTGGCGGCGATGACAAGGGTCGCTTTGCCATGCAGGCGGGTGAAACCGTCCGCGAACATCAGCGCATAGATGAAGCCGGAGCAGGCGCCGGTAAGATCGATCGCGCCGGCGCGGCCGAGTCCCAGCCGATGCGCAACCAGCGGCGCGCTGGGTGGCAGAAGGTGGTCGGGTGTCGAGGTGGCGAGCAACAGCAGGCCGATGTCGACCCTGTCGATGCCGGCATTCGCCAGCGCCATCTCGCCGGCCTGCGCGGCAATGCCCGACAGCGTGTCTTCGTCCGTTGCCCAGAAGCGCGAACAAATTCCGGTGCGCCGTTCGATCCAGCCCGGCTCGAGGCCGAGATTGTTTTCGATCTCGGCATTGGCCACCTTGCGCCCGGGCGCATGGTGGCCGAACCCGAGAAGGCGCGACGACCTGCTCACGGCTTCGAACCGAAGCGTTCGCCGGCCTCCTCAATGGCATCATGGAGCCCGTCCAACTCGCCACTGGTGATGCAATAGGGCGGCAGGAGATAGAGGACATTGCCGAGCGGACGCACAAGCAGCCCCTTGTCGAGGAAGAACGCCCGCAGCTTCGGCCCGATCTCGGCGAGATAGCCGGCGGAGCCGGCGCGCAGGTCGAGCGCCGCGATCGTGCCGGTCGCCCGGCTGTCGCTGAAAAAGGGATTGTCGTGAAAACGCCGAAGCCCCGTGGCCTGCTTGGCGCTCAGGGCCGCGATCCGCTCGGCCACCGGTTCGTCACGCCAGATTTCGACATTGGCAAGGGCTGCCGCGCAGGCAATCGGGTTGGCGGTGTAGGAACTCGAGTGGAAAAAGGTCTTCGTGCGATCGGTCGAATAATGGGCCTGGAAGATGGCGTCGGTGGCGAGCGTGGCGGCCAGCGTGATCGCGCCGCCGGTCAGGCCCTTCGAAGTGCACAGGATATCGGGAGAGATCGACGCCTGCTCGCAGGCGAACATGGTGCCGGTGCGCCCCCAGCCGGTCATCACCTCGTCGGCGATGAGCAGCGTGCCGGAGGCCTCGGCGATCTTGTTCAACTCCGTCAGAACCCAGGCGGGATACATCAGCATGCCGCCGGCGCCGAGCACCAGCGGCTCGACAATCAGCGCGGCTGCGTGCCGGTCGCGACAGGCAGCCTCGAACCGATCCAGCGTCCCCTGCTCAAGCCCGGCAGCCGGGAAGGGGATGGTGTCGACCTCGAACAGCAAAGGCTCGTAGGCGGCGTTGAACACGCCACGGGCACCGACGCTCATCGTGCCGATCGTGTCGCCATGGTAGCTGTGCTCCATGACGACGATGCGCGAACGCGGCGCGCCGATGTTGCGGAAATAGCCGAGCGCCATCTTCAGCGCGACCTCGACAGAGGTCGAGCCGCTGTCGGAGTAGAACACCCAGTCAAGGCCGGCCGGAGCGAGGCCGACAAGCGCCCTGGCCAGGCGTTCGGCCGGCTCGTGGGTGAAGCCGGCGAAGATGATCTGGTCGAGGCTCGCCGCGGTCGTTTCGATGGCCTTCATGATATGGGGATGGCGGTGGCCGTGGGTGACGACCCACCAGGAGGAAATGGCATCCAGGATGCGCGTGCCGTCGGCCTTGTGGAGGTAGGCGCCGTCCGTCCGGACGATTTCAGGGATCGCCGGTTCGAGCGCGTGCTGTGTGAACGGATGCCAGACTTGAGATTGCGACATCACTCGCCTCCGGGGATCAAAGCAAGGTCGAAGCCGGCAACCATTGCATCTCTCAGCGTTTCACTCGTCAGCGGATCGATGTGCGGCAGTCTGCCTAGCTGGCGCGCGCCGCTGAACTCCACGATTGTTCTCTGCGTATCGGCCACCTCATCACCGATGAAGGCAATGCCGATGAGCGGGATGGAACGGGCCCTGAGCGCCTCGATCGACAGCAGGGTGTGGTTGATCGTGCCGAGCGTGGTACGGGCGCACAGGATAACCGGCATCCGCCACTGAGCGAATATGTCGATGAACTTGGTGCGCCGGTTGAGCGGCACCATCAGTCCCCCGGCCCCTTCGATGACGATCGGACCCGGCAAGTCCGGAAGCGAGAGCTCTGCGACGTCTATCGCGACGCCGTCGAGTTCGGCTGAACGATGCGGCGACAGCGGCTCCTTCAGGCGATACCCTTCGGGCAGCACGCGTCCTTTCGGCAGGCCGGCGAGCCGTTCCACAACCTCGCTGTCGGTTTCGCCGTCGAGGCCCGATTGCACCGGCTTCCAGTAGAAACCGTCGAGAAGGCCGGCCAATCCCGCCGAAAACACCGTCTTGCCGATGCCGGTGTCTGTTCCGGTAACGACGATGCGCTTGGTCATGCCAGCTCTGGTCATGCTTGGGCCAACACCTCGGCGAGCGCCTCGACCATGGCGGAAATGTCGGCTTCGTCAACGTTGAGCGTCAGCGAAATGCGCAGACGCGACGTGCCCTCGGGCACGGTCGGCGGACGAATGCCGCGTATGTCAAAGCCGCGTGCCTGGAGCGCTGTCGCCACCGCCATGGTGCGCCTGACGTCGCCGATGACAAATGGCTGGATCTGTGAGCCGCTCGGTATCACGCCGCAGCGCCCGGCCAATTGGCGACCCGCGAAGGCAACACGCTCCTGCAACTGGAGACGGCGCATCGGCTCATCGGACAGCATGGCGAGCGCTTCGCGCGCCGCGACCGCCATCAGCGGCGACGGTGCGGTGGCGTAGATGAATGGCCGGCACCGGTTGACGAGATAGTCGCACAGCGTTCGTGGAGCGGTGACAAGCGCGCCCGACGCTCCGAGCGCCTTGCCGCAAGTGTGGAGTGCGATGATGTTGTCGCGGCCCTCGAAACCGGCGGCAAGGCCGCGGCCCTCCGGTCCCCAAACGCCGGTGGCATGCGCCTCGTCGACGACGATGAATGCCTCGTGTCGATCGGCAAGCGCGACCAGGCTCTCCATCGGCGCACGGTCGCCATCCATGCTGTAAAGGCTTTCGACCGCGATCCAGACGCGCCCGGTGCCGCCTTCGGCGCGCCAGCGCGTGATCGCATCCTCGATAGAATCGACGTCGTTGTGCGCGGCGAGCTTGAACTCAGCGCGGCCAGCGCGAGCCCCCTCATGCATGCTGGCATGGGCGAGTCCGTCGAGGACCAAAAGGTCGCCCTTCTGCGGCAGCGCTGTCAGGAGAGCGAAGTTGGCGATGTAGCCGCTGCCGAAGAACAGCGCGCGTTCAGCTCCGAAAAACGCCGCCGCGTCCGCCTCCAGAGCCTCATGCTCCGGCGCGTTGCCGCGCAGCAGCCGCGACCCGGTGGCGCCGACCGGCGTGCCCTGCGCGATCGCAGCCGCAACCGCGTCGCCTAGTCTTCTCGAAGCGGCAAGCCCGAGATAGTCGTTCGACGAGAAGTCGAGGCCGGCGCGCGGCGACAGTGTCCGCAGCCGGTCCTTGCGCGCCAGCCCCTGCAAGGTCGCGTCATAGCGGGCAAGCGGTACCCCGCTCATTGCGTCTCGAGGTCCATCGGCTCGATGCCGAGACGCCGGAACAGCAGACTATCCTTGTCCTCGCCGGGATTGTCCGCCGTCAGCAGCGTGTCGCCGACGAAGATCGAGTTGGCGCCGGCAAAGAAGCACAGCGCCTGCATCTCGTCGGTCATGGCGGTGCGGCCGGCTGAAAGCCGGACATGCGATTTCGGCATCATGATGCGCGCCAGTGCGATCACGCGCACGAATTCGATCGGCTCGATCGGCCTGGCGTCGGCAAGGGGCGTGCCGGCGATCGGTATCAGCATGTTGATCGGAACGCTTTCCGGATGTTCCGGCAGATTGGCCAGCGTCACCAGCATGTCGACGCGATCCATAGGCTCTTCGCCCATACCGACAATGCCGCCGCAGCAGACCTTGATGCCGCTGTCGCGGACATTGGCCAGCGTGTCCAGCCGATCGGCAAACGTGCGTGTCGAGATAACCTCGTTGTAGTAGCGCTCCGAAGTGTCGATGTTGTGGTTGTAATAGTCGAGGCCGGCCATTTTCAGTTGCTGCGCCTGGTCCAGATCAAGCATGCCCAGCGTCATGCAGGTCTGCATGCCCAGCGCCTTGACGCCTTCGACCATCGCCACGACCGCATCCATGTCGCGCGCCTTGGGATTTCGCCATGCCGCGCCCATGCAATAGCGGGTGGCACCGGCGTCACGCGCCTTGGTCGCCTCGGCGATGACGCGCCGGCCCTCCATCAGTTTCGACGCTTTCAACCCGCTTTCGTGATGCGCCGACTGGCTGCAATAGCCGCAATCCTCCGGGCAGCCGCCGGTCTTGATGCTGAGGAGCCGGCTAAGCTGGACCTTGTTGGGATCGAAATTCTGGCGGTGCACGGTTTGCGCCAGGAAGAGCAGATTGTTGAAGGGCGCGTCATGAAGTGCCCGAGCCTTCTCTAGCGTCCACGTCGTGGCGTCTGGGGCTTGAGCCTGTGGCATTGTCTTCGTCGGATTGGTGGCGTGCATGTCCATCCTGTTTCCTAGTCTACGCTTGCGCTATCTTCGTCTTACGAGTCCTGGGGTTCGAATGCCCGATTGACCCATATGTTTGCTCGTGGGTCGTCAGGGCGCCCGACAGGCAAGGCCGATATCGAGGATCGGCGCGCTGTGAGTCAACCAGCCGATAGAAATCAGGTCGACACCGGTGGCCGCGATGGCCGGCGCTGACGCGGCGGTGATCCTGCCGGACGCCTCGGTGATCGCCCGGCCGGCGACCATCAGCACTGCCTCTCGCAATTGGTCAACCGACATGTTGTCAAGCAGAACGGCGTCGGGGGCGAGCGTCAAGGCCTCTTCCAACTGGGTCAGCGTATCGACCTCGACTTCGATCTTGACGAGATGACCTGCACTTGCTCGCGCGCGCTTGATGGCCGCACGGATCCCGCCGGCGATGGCGATGTGGTTGTCCTTGATCAGGAGCGCATCGTCGAGGCCAAAGCGGTGATTGGCGCCGCCACCGGCGCGCACGGCATATTTTTCGACGGCCCGTAAACCGGGCGTCGTCTTGCGCGTGCAGACGATCTTCGCGCCGTGCCCGCGGACCGCCGCGACGACGGATGCCGTCGCCGTGGCGACGCCGCTCAAATGACAGAGAAAATTCAGCGCCGTCCGTTCCGCTGTGAGTATGGCCCGGGCCGGACCGCTCACCGATGCGATGACCTGGCCTTCCACGACACCACTGCCGTCTGGCCGCTCCACCGAGATTTCAACATCGGGGCTGATCAGGCGGAAGGCGAGCATGGCTAGATCGAGCCCCGCGACAATCCCGCGCTGACGCCCCACAAGCACGGTCCTTGTATAGTGGTAGGGTGTCACAATGGCGTCCGTGGATACGTCACCGGCCCTGCCGAGGTCTTCGAGCAGAGCAGTCCGTACCAGAGGCTCGAGCATGATTGGGGGCAGCGGCGAGAGGTTCATTGCCCGGTCTCTTCAAGCGTAGACGAAGATGCGAGTTCCTCAGCTGTCGCTAAGGCTTCATCGAGCGTGAGCCTGGAGCGGCGGGCGGCAACCGCACAATCTGGACAGTCGGTCCGGTAGTGAGCGCCGCGGCTTTCTTCTCGCAGCAAGGCGGCAACCGCGATCATCAGTCCCGCTATCGCAGGATCGGACGCTGCATCTTGGCGTTTGGCCAGCGGAAGCAATGTGCTCACGGCCTCGCGCAAGACCTCGCCATCTCGTTTCACGCCAAGGCTGCGTGACAGGAGAGGGCGCAACGAGAGTGGATCGGGAGCCGGAATTTCCCGTGCCGTCGAGCGTGTTCTGATGCCGATCGGAGATCCCGCTACGCTTTCGGCGACCCAGCGCGCGCATACGATCGCCTCGGTCAGCGAGTTGCTGGCAAGCCGATTGGCGCCATGCAGTCCAGTGGAGGCGACTTCGCCGCACGCCCATAGTCCGGCAACCGAGGTACGTCCATCCCGATCCACAGCGACGCCGCCCATGTGATAGTGCTGGGCCGGCCGTATCGGGATGAGGTCGCGCACGGGATCGATGCCCGCGCCCCGGCAGGCTGATGCGATTGTCGGAAATTGCCGCGCAAATGTCGGGCCGGGCTTTTCTCGTCCATCGAGAAAGACGCGGTGGCCGTTCGAAAGATGCGTCCAGATGGCGCGCGCCACCACATCGCGCGGCGCGAGTTCCGCGCCCGGCAAGCTGTCGAGGAAGCGTCGGCCTGTCTCGTCGACAATCATCGCGCCTTCACCGCGAACCGCTTCACTGATCAGCGTCATCGGGCGCGCCGGCCCATCAAGCGCGGTCGGGTGGAACTGGATGAATTCCAGGTCGGCAACCACAGCACCGGCGCGCGCCGCAAGCGCCAGGCCCTGTCCGCAACTGCCCAAAGGGTTGGTGCTGTCGAGGAACAGTCCGCCAATCCCACCCGTGGCGAGGACGACCCGTCCCGTACCGAAGAACACAGGACTCATCGAACAGCTTGCCCAGACACCTCGGACCGTATTGTCCTCCACCGCCAGCCGCCGCGCCTCTGCACCCTCGACGACCACGATCGACGAAGTAGAACGCACAGCTTCGACCAGCACACGCATGATTTCCTGTCCGCTGCCATCGCCGCCGGCATGAACGATGCGCCGGCGGACGTGCGCGGCCTCCAATCCCAGGCGCAGGGCTCCTTCAGGCGTCCGATCGAAGCGAACCCCAAGGGTCGCCAGGGTCTCGATCGCGTTAGGAGCCGCATGAAGGATGCGGGTTGCGATTTCTGCGTCGCACAGGCCATCGCCGGCGGCGAGCGTGTCGGCGACATGCAGCGCAGGATCGTCGTCCACGCCAAGGCTGGCAGCCAGCCCGCCCTGTGCCCATGCGCTTGATGCCTCAGATCCAAGCGGCGTCCTGGACAGAATAAGCACCGGTTCCGGCGCCAGATGAAGCGCAGTCAAAAGCCCGGCAATACCGGCGCCTATGATAATCGGGCGGCCAAGGAAACTGCGGACCTCCTCGCTCATACGGCGAGCATCCGCTCTACCGCTAGCCGTGCTCGTGCTGCAATGTCGGGTTCAATCATCACCTCATGCCGGTTCTGCTCGAGCGCAGAGCGGATGTTGGCGAGCGTGATGCGCTTCATGTGCGGGCATAGATTGCAGGGCCGGATGAATTCGATCTCGGGATGCTGGACCGCGACATTGTCGCTCATCGAGCATTCCGTCATCAGCACGACGCGTGGCGGCTTTTGCCTTTCGACATAGTCGGACATGGCGGCTGTCGAGCCAGAAAAATCGGCTTCGGCTACAACGTCGGGCGGGCATTCGGGATGCGCGAGCACCATCACGCCGGGATGGCTTTCGCGCAACTGACGGATGTCGGCTGGCGTGAAGCGCTCGTGCACTTCGCAATGACCCTTCCAGGCGGTGATCTGCACCTTTGTCTGAGCTGCGATGTTCTGGGCCAGATATTCGTCCGGCAGCATGATCACCTTGGGAACCCCGAGGGACTCGACGACGGCCTTTGCGTTGCCGGACGTGCAGCAGATATCGGACTCTGCTTTCACGTCAGCCGAGGTGTTGACATAGGTGACAACCGGCACACCCGGATAGCGCTGCCGCAGCAGGCGAATGTCCTCGGCGGTGATCGAGTCGGCCAGTGAACAGCCTGCTCGCAAATCGGGAATGAGTACCGTCTTTTGCGGATTGAGCAGCTTCGCCGTTTCAGCCATGAAATGCACGCCGGCAAGCACGATGACGTCGGCTTCGGTCGACATTGCCTTACGGGCAAGCGCCAGACTGTCGCCGACGATGTCGGCCACACAGTGGAAGATCTCCGGCGTCTGATAATTATGCGCCAGGATGACGGCGTTGCGCTCCCGCTTCAGCGCCAGAATTGCCTCGATGTCGTCCGAAAAGCTCGGCCATTCGATCGGAGGAATAACGCGCCGAACGCGGTCGTACAGGGATGCGGCCGAAGGCAGGATGGTGCTCATCGAGCCTCCAATTATAATCTACATGATTATAAGACCTTTATATTCGTTATGACTATAAGCAATGTCAAGCCCGCGCGAGCGGCAATTTTGTCCCAGCCCCAGGCCTCTCGTCGATAATGGCGTGGCGGAAGCGGTAGAGTTGCGCCGGCCGGCCGCCGGTTTCGGCGGTCGCCTCGCCGGTCTTCTCAACCAGATCCTGCTGCTCTATAAGCCGGCGAAAGTTCGGCTTGTTAATGAGCCTGCCTGAGAGCGCCTCCACGGTTCGCTGCAACTGCAGAAGTGTGAAGAGCGGCGGCATCAGTTCGAACACGACGGGTCGGTATTTGATCTTTGAGCGCAGCCGCGCAATAGCCGTTGCCAGGATGCGGCGGTGATCGGCGACCATGGATGTGCCCGGCACGGGAGTGGGCGCGGCTGAATCCCCGCTGCGGGTCGCTTCCTCCACCAGCGCTGCCTCGTAGAGAAGCTCATAGCGCTGCAATACGAGCTCTTCGTTCCATGCTCGGTCGTCGAAGCCGAAGGTGATCGCCGCGCGCCGCCGACGATCGAGCCGCACGGCGGTATCGTCAGCGCTGTCCGCCCATTCTCTTAATAGCGGTCGCAGTTTTTCCAGCACAACCGCCGGCGTGCCGGAGCGATGATCCTCCCACGGAAAATAGTCGTACCATCTTGCCCAGCAGCGCCTGGCTGAGGCAGCCGCATCTTCGTCTCGCGTCAGTGCGAGGTAGCTGATCGAGATTATACGCTCCTCAGCGCCGACCCGATCGCGATCGGCGAAGGTGTAAAGCTGTTCGATATAGCCCAGCGGCTGGCCGGTCTGTTGTTCCACCCATCCTCTGAGACCCGACTGCAGGGAACGGTGATCCTGCTCGAACGGACCCGACGGCAGTGCGTTTGCCTGCCCTATGGTGAGAACGTAAGGGTCGCTGTTTTTCACGGCGACGACCACGGCGATAAGGTCCGCTTTGACGGCATTGGCCCTGCCTGCAGCTCTGCCTTTCCCGGTTACCTTTGCCTGGTGCTCCATGATCCCTGAACTGGTTGGCAGAGCCCTGCCAAGAAGGCGGCTGAACCGATTTAAATTGGTTTTCTACGATAACTGTCCGCGCGTCAACATCGCGCACCGTCGCGATTTTGCTCTTCGCACGTGCACAAAAATATGCCAAACGCGACACTCGCGGTTGGTAACGCAAGGGAAGGAGCCCTCGTTGATTGCGGTTGCTAACACCAAGGCGATCACCTCGCCGGATATTCGTTCGCGAAAGGCTGGCACGCCGCTCGTCTGCCTTACCGCCTACACGACCCCGGTTGCCCGGCTAGTGGATTCCCATTGCGATGTCGTGCTGGTCGGCGACAGCGTCGGTATGGTTCTCCACGGGTTGCCGACCACGCTTGGGGTTACGCTCGACATGATGATCATGCATGGCCAAGCTGTGCGCCGCGGCCTTGAGCGGGCGCTGATGGTCGTGGATATGCCATTTGGCTCCTATGAGGAAAGCCGGGACCAGGCCTTTCGCAATGCCGCGCGCGTCATGGCCGAGACCGGTTGCTCAGCCGTCAAGCTCGAGGGCGGCGAGACAATGGCCGAGACAATCCGCTTCCTCGCCTGTCGCGGCATCCCGGTGATGGCCCATGTGGGCTGACCCCGCAGGCGGTCAACGCGTTCGGCGGATATCTTGTCCAGGGCAGGGGCGAGAATGGCGAGCGCATCCGGCGCGACGCCCACGCAGTGGCCGAGGCGGGAGCATTCGCATTCGTGCTCGAAAAGGTGCCCGAGGCGCTCGCCAGCCGGATCACAGCGGAAATCGCAATTCCAACGATTGGAATCGGCGCCTCGGCCGCCTGCGACGGGCAGATCTTGGTGATCGACGACATGTTGAGCATGTTCACCGGTTTTCGCCCGAAATTCGTCAAGCGCTACGGCGAACTTGCTTCAGCGGCAGAAGCTGCCATTGCCAGATACGCGGCTGATGTTCGGGAAGGGCCCTTTCCGGCGGCCGAACATGTTTACGACCAGGCGAAGGACGGAGATGTGGCATGAACGTGCCGGTTGTCCATACCATTGCCGAACTTCGCTCCATCGCCACGGGATGGCGCCGTTCTGGCGCCACCATCGCAGTGGTGCCGACCATGGGGGCGTTGCACGAAGGGCATCTGAGCCTCGTGCGTGCGGCGCTTCACAGGGCCGATCGGGTTGTCGTGACGCTCTTCGTCAATCCGAAGCAGTTCAACAGTGCTGCCGACCTTGCCGCCTATTCCCGGACGGAAAAGGAAGATGCTGCAAAGCTCGCGTCTCTGGGCGCGCATCTGCTCTATGTGCCGGGCGTAGCGGAGATGTATCCGGCAGGCTTTACCACGACCGTTTCAGTCTCCCGCATCGGCGAAGGCCTGTGCGGCGCGTTCCGGCCAGGTCATTTCGATGGGGTGGCGACTGTCGTTGCCAAGCTCTTCCTGCAGACCGGCGCTGATGTCGCCATTTTCGGCGAAAAAGATTTCCAGCAGCTTCAGCTTGTCAGGCGGAAAGTCGAAGCCGGCTGCGGTGGATGCCATTGCCTCACGCAGATCGACGGCATCAACACTTTCGCACCGCCAGCGCCTGCGCGGCCGCGACTCCGTGGGCCGTTAACGCAAGTATCTGGATGACGCTCACCTCTCCATTGCCATCGGTTCCGTGCAACGTTTGCGGATCGTCCGCCTCACTAGTCGTGCCAAAGGACTAGAGCTTTCAGTTACAACGTGGTGAGCCACCCCATCTATGTCTGGTCTCCGACCTGCGTCGTAAACCCGACACTGTCGTCCTCGCTAGGCATGAAGCGCCGCTACCAATGGTTGTCGCGTGGACATTTATTGTCAGATGGGCTGTCGTTTCGGTTAGAGACCGGCAAATTCTCTGGGTCAGGCGGCGGAGAAGGGGACGCGGTTAGATAGAATATTGCATGGCACGTGGTTTGCGTGCCGCTGGGGTTTCCCTCCGCGGCCGTTTGCCTGATAGCTGGCTTATTCGAAACGCCACGATCTGAATGCAGCTAATACGGCGCGAGGTTTTTGTGCATTGCACAAGAACCTGACGCGTGGTCAGCGTCCTTTCGGTGCGGGAATCGGGGTTTGGATAATAATGACGAAGCGGTGAGAACCTCGCTTCGTTGAAAGTGCATGAGGATCCTGATGACCTGTACAAGCCCTGACAAATCCAGCCCTGCAAGCCTTGAGGCCGTCGCGCGAAACGGCAGCATGCTGCATCGCATTGCCGTGCGCATTCCGACTTATTTGTCGGATATTCGCGAGAACCCTGCATGGCTGCCAATGTTCGTACTCGCCCGCACCATGCCGGCGCGCAGAATGCACTGGCGTGGTGCAAAGCCTGTTCAAGAGTCACAGAAAGCCCTGGACACGATGTTCATGGGTGTCAATCGACAGGATGTCGTCAACGCGCTGCGGTCGCAGGGGCTCTTTTCCGGGCTCGTCCTGCCGCCATTTATCCACCAGGAGATCGCCGCCTTCGCCCGGTGTACGCCTTGCTTTGGCAATTTCGATCGCCGTCTCGAATTCATGCCGATGGAGCATGCGGAAGCTGAGGCCCGGCTCGGCCGTCCGTTGCTCAGCGGCCACTATTTCGAGCGCATTCTCGGTTGTAAGGCCGCACTCGCCATACAGAGCGATCCGCTGCTCATGGATGTCGCTGCGCACTATCTCGGAGGCCAGGCGAAACTGATTACCACGCGCGTCTGGTGGAGCTTCCCCACCGAACAGGCCTCCGACGCCGACAAGAACCTCGCTTCGCTCGGCAAATACCACTTCGATGTCGATGACTGGCGGATGCTGAAGTTCTTCTTCTATCTGGTGCCAGTCGACGAAGGCACCGGCCCGCACGTCTATGTCCGCGGCAGCCATAACCGCCGGACCTTCAAGCACCAGCTGACGCTTCTCGTCGACCATCCGGCCCAAGAGGTTCTGGACGTCTACGGCCAGCAGAGCCCCATTACACTGACCGGCGAAGCCGGTCTCGGTTTCGTCGAGGATCCGTTCGGCTTCCATATGGGCACTGTGCCGGCGCGTAGGCCACGCTTGATGATGGAAGTCGGTTTCGGCGTGTCCCCGCCCTCGCGGCGACGCTTCCATGGCGAGCCGGTCATTCGCTGATTTCGAAAATTCCCGAAACAACCTTCCCAACTGAGATAAGGGCAATGGCGCCATCTCCGGATGATTGGCCCAAAGCGTTTTGTGCAGGTCGGTTTCGAGCTGTCGCCAGAGGCGCCGCCTGGCGACAGGCAAACGCCTCTCGATCGCGTGTGCGAATCGGTTGCCGTGCCGCGCTTTCGGCAACACGGCCCAATAGGCCTCCCGCAGTTGTCAGATCGACATGGCTCGAGTGCTTTACTTCGAGCGTGCGTTTGGTCAGCCTGGTCCGTTACGGAAGCAATCTTTCATCTCAGCGGAAAACTTCGCATCATGGGAATTGACAGCGGCGCAGCACGGCGCCGCGCATCCGAGGGCGCTACTGCGAGGAAATCGCGTTAGATCCTCGCTGCTCGCCTGGACGAACTCAATGGACACGGGATGAAGAGGTTTGCCGATTTGCTTGTAAAGCCGGTTAGGGGATTATGCTCCAGAACACCCTTCTCCTAGCCCTTGCTATTCATCCAGGCCGCAACCGTCGGACGGATGTATCCGGCGAGATCCACAATGGCCCGCATAGAGTTCTGTTATTCGCCCCGACTGTCGATGCGTTCAAATTCCGATCTCCAACGAGTTTGAAGCATCGATCGTTCCTATAGGGGCGGCCTCTTCCATGCTCTCACCACGTCTATCCAAAGGGGGGTGGCGACCGATGACTCTGTTGGCGTTCTAATGGGCAAACTTCGCAGCATTCCGGGTCGCTATATCGCCTATGACGGCATGAAGAAGCGTTCGAACCTCTTGTTCGGCGAGCCTGGGTGCAATTCCCGATTCGGACAGTTGAACGAGAATTGTCGTGACGGTGCTGCGCCAGAACGCATTCGCATCCTTCCCGTTTTTGGATTCCAAGACCCGGGCGATCCCTTCGACCAATTTCCGCCGACGATGCAGCGGGAACACGCTTATGTTTGAATCACACATCGATCACCTCACCCCTTCAGTTTGGCGAATAAGAATTGGCGCGTTGAAAAATTTGGTTAACAGCGCTTTCTTTTATGGGGGCCCTGCAATAAATTGACCAGGGCTTGGTTGGGTGTCCCCGCGATGGATGCGGCGGCTTTCGCGAGTTCGACTTCCGTCCAGGAAGTCCATCAGTGATGATGAGCAGCAGGGAATAGGACAGGAAGCGCTATCGGCGAGCAGGCTCTTGGACTTGATCAGAACCCAGGTGAACCGCCATATTCCATCCTGGCTGCCGCGGTAAGCTGGGCCAGTCGGTGGACGAGGCCGATCCGGCCGAAATCGAGCCGTTCAATTTAATTTGTTGGGAGCGCCGGTCGGGAGGAAATCTCCCAATTGTATCACGCGTCCCTGTTTTGTTGGAGAAGTCTATGAAGGTGCCGCTCATTGCCGAAAACGTCGGCAATCTGAGCTGCGCGATGATCTCGAACTCACGATCAATTTCGGCGGCGGTTTGCCGACCTTCAGACTTCAAT
>NZ_NNRI01000021.1 GCF_002270415.1 Mesorhizobium sophorae
TCTGCCGCAAGGCGATCGACGATCTCGGCAAGCGTGATGTCCCGCTCATCGGTCTCGACCAAGGCGAGAATGAAAGTCTCGTGCGCGTCCAGCTTCGATACCTTCGGCTTGCCCTGCCGCCCAGGTTCCAGATTGCCGCTCGAACGCCAGGCCCGATACCATGCACCAGACGTCGATATCCCGATGGCAAACCGCCGTGCCGCTTCTCGGGTCGACAGGCCTGCCTCTATCGCCTCGATAACACGCGTCCGCAAATCCAGGCTGTAAGCTCGTGCCATGCCGCTGCTCCTTCCGCAAATCACTTCGATCAGGGAATCAGAACAAGCCGTTCACTGCAAACAAACGACTCCGATTAAGGGAAAACCGCTCTAGGTGGTCGATCAGTACGGCACCACTGTAAGTCGAACCGTCGTCATCGCCGGTTTCCGCAATCGCGGGTATCGCCAGTCGGAGCAAAAAAGCCAGCCAAAATTCTAGGGCTTGGGCCGGAGCTATGGCGGAAACTGGGTGATGACGGTTTGAGGAGAGCGGCGTATCGAGGCGGGTGACGAAGCCTGCCAGAACCTCTCAAGGAGAGCGATACGCCATGAACAAGACTATCAACATTGTTCGCCTTCGTCAGCCCGACGAAATTGATGATCCACTGACGGATGTGCTTCGCAGCGGCGCGCGCAAATTGCTTGCGCAGGCGATGGAGATGGAAGCCGACGCGTTTCTTGCCGAGATGCGGGATCTCAAGCTTGGCGATGGCCGTGACCGGCTTGTCCGGCATGGTCACGGCCCGGAGCGGAGCATCCAGACGGGCATCGGTCCGGTGCCTGTCAGCCGGGTGAAGGTCCGGGATCGCGGCGCGACCGACGAAGCGGACCGGGTCCGGTTTTTCCTCATCGATCCTGTCGAAATGGGCGCGTCGGACGCGCAGTCTGGATGCGCTGCTTCCCGTTCTCCACCTGCGCGGCGTTTCGACGGGGGATTTTCAGGACGCTCTGGCGGCCCTCTTGGGCAAGGAGGCGCCGAACCTGTCACCCTCGGTGATCACGCGGCTGACGGCACAGTGGAACGCCGAATACGATCGTTGGCAAAAGCGCGATCTTTCGGCGCGCCACTATGTCTATGTGTGGGCGGACGGGATCTATCTGCAGGCCCGGATGGAAGACCATGCCGAATGCATGCTGGTTCTGATCGGCGCCACACCCGAGGGCAAGAAGGAACTTGTCGGCTTCCAGACCGGTATTCGCGAGGGTGCGCAAAGCTGGTCGCAAAGACGCTTTCGATGGGATTGGTAACCGACGTTCGCAGATGATCCCAGTGTTCGGCGAAGACGGCAATTGCCGTCTCGGCGGAGGCCCGGTTGGGAGCGAGATAGATTTCGCGCAGGTCTGCCTTCATGCCGGCCTGCACCGATTTCGGCACCGGGGAAATCGTAGAACGCCAGCAAGGCATTCTGATCTTTCGTCAGGCAGTCGACCGCTTTGGCATATTTCGCGTCATATTTTTCGACGCTTGTTGAGAACGTTGGCTGTCTTGTGCACCCAGCATCGCTGGTGTTTGGTGCCGGGAAGGAGCTCATCGAGCGCCTTCCAGAAGCCAAGCGCGCCGTCGCCCACGGCAAGATCGGGCGCGATCTTAAGGCCACGACGCTTGACGTCGACCAGCAGCTCGCGCCCGTTCGCCACCGCACGGTGCGTACCAAGGGCTCGCTGTCCTCGAAAACCGCCAGGCTGATGGTCTTCAAGCTGGTCATGGCCGCAGCCAGGACGTGGCGACGATTGAAAGGACAAAATCAGTTGCCGAAACTCATCGCAGGTGCCAGGTTCCTGGACGGAATCGAGGTCATCGAAACGAAGCCGCAGAGCGCCGCTTGATCAGCCTCGTCATCCAAATTCCAGCATAGCTCCTTGGGCCGATGGCGACAGTTCTTGGCGCTCCCGAGGAGCAGACCATCGGCCATTGGTGCAGCCGCTGCCGAGGCATCTGGTACGGCTATCTGCTTGAGGTCGCTTGCCCAGTCTGCGGCAACAGGCATGGCTGAGGGCCTTTCTGGCGCGGCAAGCCCTTGGCAGAGAGGTAACCTTCCTTGCACATGAAAATGAAGTATGCGCAAAGCACAGCCTCATTGCCGCAGCGCAATATATTGGTTGGCGGATTTTGCTGGCTTTTTTGCGTTTCCACAGATTGGCACGAAGGTTGCTTTTCTCCTTTTTGAACGGCTGCGCCAAAATGCAGCGTCGATCAGGATGAGGGAACTATGGCCAATCTTCTATGGCTCCAGGGCGGAGCCTGTTCCGGCAACACGATGTCGTTCCTCAACGCCGAGGAGCCAAGCACCTGCGATCTGGTGACGGATTTCGGCATCAATGTGCTTTGGCACCCATCTCTGGGCATGGAGCTGGGCGACAACCTTAAGAAACTGCTGAGGGCGCTGACCTCCGGCCAGATGGCGCTCGATATTTTCGTTTTCGAAGGCACCGTCGTGAACGCTCCAGACGGTACGGGCGAATGGAACCGCTTTGCCGGGCGGCCGATGAAGGACTGGGTTGCCGATCTCGCCAAGGTGGCGAATTTCACAGTCGCGATTGGCGACTGTGCGACTTGGGGCGGTATCCCTGCGACGGCCCCCAATCCGTCCGAAAGCAACGGGTTGCAATTCCTCAAGCGCGCCCATGGCGGCTTTCTCGGCAAGGATTACAAATCCAAGGCTGGCCTTCCGGTCATCAACATTCCTGGTTGCCCGGCCCATCCCGACTGGATCACCCAGATCGTGGTGGCGGTGGCCACCGGGCGTGCTGCCGATCTGACGCTCGACGAGTTCCAGCGGCCAAAAACCTTCTTCACGTCCTTCACACAGACAGGTTGCACGCGCAACATGCACTTCGCCTACAAGGTTTCTGCGACCGAGTTCGGCCAACGCAAGGGCTGCCTGTTCTATGATCTGGGCTGCCGCGGGCCGATGACGCATTCACCCTGCAACCGAATTCTGTGGAATCGGCAGTCGTCCAAGACACGCGCCGGGATGCCGTGCATGGGTTGCACCGAGCCGGAATTCCCGTTCTTCGATCTGGCCCCTGGCACTGTTTTCAAGACCCAGACGGTCATGGGCGTCCCCAAGGACATGCCCAGTGGCGTCGACAAGATTGGTTACGTCAAGCTGACCGCCGCGGCCAAGGCGGCGTCTCCGCGCTGGGCTGAAGAGGACATCTTCGTCGTCTGAGCCAGTTTTGTCCCAAATTCGCTAGCGATCAAACTTCATTTCAGAAAGGTCATCGACCATGTCCGCTGCTATACAGACACTTGATATTTCACCTGTTGGCCGCGTCGAGGGTGATCTCGACGTCCGTGTCGACATCAAGGACGGTGTTGTCGTCAACGCCTGGACACAGGCTGAACTCTTTCGCGGCTTCGAAGTTATTTTGCGTGACAAGGATCCGCAGGCAGGCTTGGTGGTGACACCGCGAGCCTGCGGCATCTGCGGGGCGTCGCATCTGACCTGCGCCGCTTGGGCGCTCGACACAGCATGGAAGACCGAAGTTCCGCGGAACGCTATTGTGGCGCGCAATCTCGGTCAGATCGTCGAAAGTCTGCAGAGTTTGCCCCGCCATCACTACGGTCTGTTTATGATCGACTACACCAACAAGAATTACGCCAAGTCCAAGTTTTATGAGGAGGCCGTCAAGCGCTGGGCACCTTTCACGGGCACCAATTATGAGATCGGCGTGACCATTTCGGGACGGCCAGTCGAGATTTATGCGCTGCTCGGCGGGCAATGGCCGCATTCGAGCTATATGGTACCAGGTGGCGTAGTGTGTGCTCCCACGTTGACGGATGTCACCCGTGCCTGTGGTATTCTTGAGCACTTCAAGCGTAATTGGATCGAAGCCGTGTGGCTCGGCTGCACGCTGGAACGCTACCAAGAAATAAAGTCCTACGATGATTTCATGGCCTGGCTCGATGAACGTCCAGAACATGCCAATTCCGATCTCGGCATGTTCTGGCGCATGAGCCTCGACATCGGCGCCGACAAATACGGCAACGGCGTCGGGAAGTATGTCAGCTGGGGATACCTGCCGCACGAAGACAAGTATCAGAAGCCGACAATCGAGGGCCGCAACGCGGCGTTGATCATGAAAAGCGGCGTCTATGACGGCCACGCCGACACTCACAAGCTGATGGACCAGAAATTCACCCGCGAAGACACGCTTCGCGCCTGGTATGATGAACCGGGCGGCGTGCATCCCTTCGACCGTACAACCAAGCCGACCCGAAAAAACACCGTCGACATGGCCGGAAAATACTCTTGGGCGACCGCCGTGAGACACAACGAGGACGGTCGCCTCGAGGCAGGGCCACTGTCGCGTCAATTGATTGCTGGTGGTAGGCATGGCGAGAGCTTCCAGCATTACGATCCACTGGTTCTTGATATGTACAAGAAACTCGGTGGCGCCAGCGTCATGCTCCGCCACTTTGCCCGGATGCATGAGGGATTGGCGCTTTACCGCCAGGCCGAGCACGCATTGCGCGAATTCAAACTCAACGATCCCTGGTACATCAAGCCGACGGAGAAGGATGGTCGCGGCTGGGGTGCGACAGAAGCAATACGTGGGGCGCTGTGTCACTGGATCGAGGTGCAGGGCGGCAAGATCAAGAACTACCAGATCATAGCGCCGACGACGTGGAACGTCGGTCCGCGCTCGCAGGACGGCAACAGAGGGCCGATGGAGGAGGCTCTGATCGGGGCGCCTATCGCCGACCCGACCGATCCGGTCGAAGTGGGTCACGTCTGCCGGTCATATGATTCCTGTCTGGTGTGCACGGTGCATGCCCATGACGCCAGCACTGGCGAAGAACTCGCGCGTTTCAGAACGGCTTGATTGGAAAAAGTTCTCCTTCAACAGTCGGTATCTCGGCGTCCCGCTTATCAGGATCGCCGACCATCCCGGATGGCGAAGCTCCAGACAAGGCGAGTGAAATGAATAATGAGCAGCAAAAAGCTATGCTGCGAAAGATGGCCCATTTCATGGATAATGGGCTGAAGACGCAGACCGAACCTTTTCCGGAAACGGAAAAGGAGTTCGCAGCTATCCTTGACGAACTGCGCGCTCTCAATCCCGACGACCTGGAAGCCAAGATGGTTATCAGCGGTTTCTTCAATCGTCCCTATGGGCCGGATCGGCAGCGCTGCATGGAGTGCCTGTACTATCTGGTGCATCGCGAATGGTGTGACTTGCCAGAGCTTGCCGTGCCCGTTGATGCGGACTGGTGGTGCCGGCTCTGGCGCATCTGACATTGTGGGGAGGATGCCATGGCGCAAACGGCAGCAACGGATGCTGAGGTCCTCGAGCAGATCCGCTCGATGCTGGCAGGCGGCCTCAAGACCGAGGTTTTCCCGAGAGGTGACACCCACGAAGAGATTGCGCAGATCATCGCCCGTCTGCGAGAATCCGATGGAAGTCTGGAATCCAAGCTGGTGATCGGCGGCTTCACGCTCGAAACGATCGAGCATGGCGGCATCGAGCAACCTTGCGAGACCTGTATGTACTATCTCTTGCATCGCAAGTTCTGCGAATTGCCTGAGTTCGCTGTTCCGGTCGAACCGGAATGGTCATGCAGGCTCTGGCGGATCTGAACGGTGGCGAGATGATCGCAATCATCGGATGCGGCAACCCTAACAGGCGGGACGATGGCGTCGGCCCAGTTGTCATCGACCGGCTGAAGGCGCGCGGAATAGAACACTTAGGCGTCAAATTGTTCGATGCCAGAACAGATGGAATGTCGGTCATGTTCGCTGCGCGGGGCTGCACGACTTTGATCGTTGTTGACGCTTCCAAATCCGGAGTCGAACCAGGAACCATCCACGAGGTGCCGGGGGTGGAACTGGAGCGGGCCTATTCACCGGGGCTGAACCTGCACGATTTCCGCTGGGACGCCGCCCTCTACGCCGGCCGGCAGATTTTTCGCGATGCGTTTCCGCAGGATGTGACCGTGTTGCTGATCGAGGCGTCTGAACTGGACCTTGGCATTGGTCTTTCCGACGTGGTGGCGTGTTCGGCTGAAAAGGTCGTAGGTCGTATCGAAGTCCTGGTTGCAGCACTTATACCGGGGCAACAAGCATGTCCGGTGTCTTAATCGAGCTTAGGCGCGGCGGGCTCTATCTGTCCTGCGAGGTCTATGAGCGCTTCTTCGCGGGGCTGGAGACCGTGGTCCTTCTGCGGCGAAAGAGCGACCTGGTTGTGCTGCCTGTGCGTCACCCGGCGGCGGGCGGTTATTTGCTGAAGCGGCGCAACGGAGTTGGGGATCGCGTTGTCTTCGCCCCCGATTTTTTTCGTGAACATGGGATCAGCGATGATGCCGACTGCAAACTTGAGGCCGACTGGGATGCCGAGCAGGTAGCGCTAATTGCCAGCGAATGTTTTGCTAGAGCGGTTTTCCCTTAATCGGAGTCGTTTGTTTGCAGTGAACGGCTTGTTCTGATTCCCTGATCGAAGTGATTTGCGGAAGGAGCAGCGGCATGGCACGAGCTTACAGCCTGGATTTGCGGACGCGTGTTATCGAGGCGATAGAGGCAGGCCTGTCGACCCGAGAAGCGGCACGGCGGTTTGCCATCGGGATATCGACGTCTGGTGCATGGTATCGGGCCTGGCGTTCGAGCGGCAATCTGGAACCTGGGCGGCAGGGCAAGCCGAAGGTATCGAAGCTGGACGCGCACGAGACTTTCATTCTCGCCTTGGTCGAGACCGATGAGCGGGACATCACGCTTGCCGAGATCGTCGATCGCCTTGCGGCAGAGCGCGGGGTCAAAGCCAGCCTGACGACGGTCCATGCGTTCTTCGCAAAGCGTGGCATCACGTACAAAAAAAGACAGCGCACGCGGCCGAACAGCAGCGACCGGATGTTTTGGCAGCGCGGGAAGAGTGGTTCGAAGGCCAACTCGATCTCGATCCGAGCCGCCTGATCTTCATCGACGAAAGTGGCCTCAATACCAAGATGGCCCGGCTACGAGGCCGCTCTGCGCGTGGACAGCGTTGCCGGGCGGCTGTTCCTCATGGGCACTGGAAATCCACGACCTTCACGGCCGGCCTGCGCCTCGACGGGATCGTCGCGCCCTGGCTCCTGGACGGCGCCATGGATGGCGAAGCATTCCTGGTCTACTTGCGCCGCGTCCTCGTGCCGACGCTTCAACCCGACGATGTCGTCGTGATGGACAACCTGCCTGCTCATAAAGTGGTCGGTGTCCGCGAAATCATCGAGGCTGCGGGGGCTTCCCTTCGCTATCTTCCGCCCTACTCCCCGGACTTTAACCCCATTGAGATGGCCTTCGCCAAGCTGAAGGCTTTACTGCGAAAGGCAGCAGCCCGGTCCATCCCGGAATTATGGGACGCCGTGGCCGTCGCCATCGATCGTTTCCACCCCAAAGAATGCGAAAACCTGTTCGCCCACGCCGGCTACGATGCCTAACCGTGATTATCCAGAAACTGCTCTAGCACGCATTTTGCATACTAAGTTTACTATTCGTAATTTATATAGACAGGTAAAGGAAAGTGCGTTAGCATTTTTGCCAATAAAGTAAGCTGCATCTCACGCGGTCAGTGGAGGAACCCAAGAATGAACGGCGATCGCGTTGGCGACGAAGTGCGGGCAGCGTTGAGTGTGGCGGACGATGCGGGCGCAAGTCCCTCGGAGCGAACCGAAATGCTCATGGAAATCGCCATGGGGCTGCAGCAGCGTCCGAAAAATCCCGAGCAGATCGCCGCCGCCGTTTTTCTCTACGACCGCGCCTTGGCGCTCTGCCCCGAGGACCAGCGCCTGCTTGACGCGCGTATCATGGCGCGCAAGGGCACGGCGCTTCTCGTCCTGCCGGAAGGCGGCACGCTGGCGCTGCAGCAGGCCCGCGAGGCTTTCGAGGCCGCCATCCCGCATTTCACCGATTTCGGACGTCCGGAGGAACTGGCCGAGACAGAGATGAACCTTGGTCTTGCCATCCAGAATCTCGCCGGTCAGCACAAGGCCCGCATCACCGACGCGATCTCGGCCTATCAGCGTGCTTTGCGCACCTTCGACAAGCTGCGGTTCCCCAAGGAATTTGCCATCGTGCAGAACAATGTGGCGACGGCTTTCCTGTCGATGCCGTTCACCGACTCCAGAGCCAAAATGCGGGAGGCGCTGGCCGTGCAGGCGTTCGAGGAAGGCCTGAAGGTTGTCAATCTGATCGATCATCCGACCGAGTACGCCATGCTGCAGAACAATCTCGGCAACGCACTGCAATATGCTTCATCGAGTCGTACGCTGGAAAATAATTTGCGCGCGCTTGACGCTTACGATGAGGCCCTGAAAGTCCGATCGCGTGAAACGATGCCCCTCGAATTTGCCAATACGATCGCCAACAAGGCGAACTGTGTATGGAACCTGCCGGACGATCCAGAGCATCCCGAACGTGGCAATCGAGTTAACCTGCTTCTCGCGCAACAGTATTACCAGGAATGTCGTACTATTTTCAGCCGTAGCGGCGAAGCAGAAAAATCTCGCTTCGTTGCCGAGGCCTGCGACCAGATCGGCCGCGAATTGCTTGCCGTGGCGCCCACGAACGGAACCGGCGCGCACGCGCAAACCGGGTGATGGTTATTTCATCAAGCATACGAAAGGAGAATGGCAAGTGACGGCAGTAGTACTCACAATAGGCAGCGTCGCATTGGCGCTTGCAACAGGGCTCGTGGCCTCGGGTATCGGCGGAGCCATCGGCGGCGTGGCGACCGGTGGCAAGGCTCTCGGCAACGAGCTGGCCGCTATGTTGGGCTCCTTCTATGGCCCGGTTGGCGGATTCTCCGGCGTGCTTGCTGGTATCGTCATCCTGGCTCTTGTCGGCTGAGGCGGCGCCATGTGGGAAATGGCCAAGAGCTCCATCCTCCTGTTTTTGCGCGGGAAACTGTTTTCCGAACCGTCCAAGGTCTATCGCCAATCGGCGATAGGCGCCGTCACAACAGCTGTGCTGGTCGTAGTGCTGGCCAAGCTCGGCCTGCCTGTAGCCGCAGCGACTGCGATCGCCGGCTTGATCGGGGGTGCGTTGCAGCCATATCTCTTCAAAGATCTGCGGTATCGGTGAGATGAACGCCGTCGACCTCATCCCGACTAAACGCGACGATCTCGCCGGTCTTGCCGGCGACATCCTGCGGGTCGAGGCGATCTTCGCCATTTGGGACGAGACCCAGCGTAGCGCCGTCGAAGCCTACCGGCGCGCCATCGAAGACCTGAACGGCGAGGCGCTACGCCGGCTGGTGAAGGCGCTGAAAGAAGAGCCTGCCGCGCTCGCGGCCATGAAGCAAGCGGTGACCGACGAGGTCGTCTACGCCGTGCTTCGCCGTCACAACATCTTGAAACCCAGCCTTAGCGAACGGGTGGGGGCAGCACTTGATGGCGTGCGCCCGATGCTCGCCTCGCATGGCGGCGATGTCGAACTGGTCAGCGTGAGGCCGCCGGCGATCGAGGTGCGCTTTGTCGGCGCCTGCGATGGATGCCCGGCTTCGGCCCTGACCTTTCATGCCGGCGTCAAAAAGGCCATCGAGGAGGCCTGTCCGGAGATCTCCGACATCATCCAGATCAAGAGCATGAGCAATGCGGCCGACAATGACAGCGTCCGCTTCGTCAGCCCGTTCGCGCTCGGCGCCGTCGGCGGCTGGCACCTGGTCTGCCGCCTCGACGAAATCCCGCTCGGCGGCATAAGCACCCTCGTCGTCGGCGGGCAGGACGTGATCCTGTCGCGACAGGATGCGATCGTGTCCTGCTTTCAGAATGCCTGTGCTCATCTCGGCATTCCGCTCGATAGCGGCGATGTCGAACAGGGCATCATCACTTGCCCGCATCACGGCTTCCAATACGACCTTTCCAGCGGCGAATGCCTGACAGCTCCGGAAGTGGCGCTGCAGTCACACGCCGTGCGCGTTATCGGCAATCGCGTCGAGGTGAGGCTATCATCGTGATCCGCATCTCGCTCTCGCCTGACTATCGCCGAGCCCTGCCGCCAGTTGGCATGGCACTGCCGCCGATGCTCGACCCAGCCGGCGCGCGCGTCGTACTTGGCAACCAAGTGGATGCCGACGGGCTGCCTGACTCGGTCGCGCCGAAACCGCATACGCTATTCGGGCCGCGGGGCGTCGGCTTCGCGCCGCACGAAGGGCCGTGCTTCGTTGCCGACACCGGCCATCATCGCTTGATGGTCTGGAACAAGGTGCCGGATCAAGACAATGCACCTGCCGACCTTTTGATCGGCCAGCCCGACTTCTTTTCCGAAGGCCGCAACGCGCGCGGCGTGGTCGGTGCGGCGACCTTGAACATGCCGACCGGCATTTCGACCGACGGCACGATACTCGCCGTCGCCGACGCATGGAACCACCGTGTGCTGATCTGGCGCACTCTGCCCGAGCATTCGAACCAACCGGCGGACCTGGTGCTGGGGCAGGCGGATTTTTTGAGCGGCGTTGCCAACCGTGGCGATGCCGTTGCGGCCGCCGACACGCTGAACTGGTGCTATGGTGTCACCGTCGCCGACGGACGGCTGTTTGTCGCAGACACCGGAAATCGTCGTGTGCTGGTCTGGAACTCGCTTCCTCAACGCAACGGCCAGGCCGCTGATCTGGTGCTGGGCCAGACGGATATGGTAACGCGCGACGACAACGCGTCGGGCTCGGGCGCCGCGGTCGGCATGCGGTGGCCGCACAGCGTGGCTGTCGATGACAGCCGGATCCTGGTGGCGGATGCCGGCAACAACCGCATCATGGTCTGGAACTCGATGCCCAATGTCGACGGCGCGCCATGCAGCTTCGTGCTGGGCCAATCGAGCTTCGACGGCAACGACCACAACCGTGCCGGTTACCATCCCAACTATCGCTCGCTCAACATGCCTTACGGGACGGTCGTTCACGACGGCCTCGTTTTTTGTGCCGACACCGCCAATTCCCGTCTGGTCAGCTATTCCCTTGATGATCTCGGGATGGACCGCGCCGCTTCCGGCCTCGCCGCCCAAACCAGCTTCTGCGACAAGGGCGACAATCGCTGGCGTTTCGCCGCACGCGATAGCGTCTGCTGGCCGTTCGCGCTGTCGGCGTCAGGTACAACGCTGGCGGTTGCCGACACCGGCAACAACCGCGTGCTGTTGTGGGAGGTGGCCGCATGAACACGCTGCTTTGCGTGCCGCGCACCGATCCGGCCGAAACGGTCGAGATCAGGCTGCGCGGTCGCGTGCAGGGCGTCGGCTTCAGGCCGACCGTGTGGCGGATCGCCCGCAAGCTCGGTCTCGATGGCGACGTTCTCAACGACAGCGAGGGTGTGCTCATTCGCCTGCGTGGCGCCGTGTCCGCCGTTTCCGCGCTGATCGACGAGTTACGAACATTGCCACCGCCGTTGGCCGAAATCACCGCTATCGAGACGCGTGGCTACGGTGGCACAATCGAGCCGGGTTTCGTCATCGTCGACAGCGTGGTCGGTGCGGCACGCACCGAAATCTCACCCGACGCCGCCATATGCGACGCATGCGCGGCCGAGATCGCCGACCCGTTCCTGAGCCGCTTCCGCTACCCCTTCACCAACTGCACCCACTGTGGTCCAAGGCTGAGCATCGTGCGCGCCGTGCCCTATGACCGCGCCACGACGACCATGGCGCCCTTCCCGCTCTGCGAAGCTTGTGGTACGGAATACCGCGACCCCGCCGACCGCCGCTTTCACGCCGAGGCGACCGCCTGTCATGTCTGCGGGCCGAAAGCCCGGCTGATCCGTTTCGACGGCCGCGCGCTCTCCTTTGAACAATATTCGATGCTCGACGACGTTGATGCCGCACTCGGCCTGATCCAGAAGGGCGAGATCGTCGCCATCAAGGCACTTGGCGGCTACCAGCTGGCTTGTGACGCCACCCGGCCGGAGGCTGTCGCCATGCTGCGCAAGCGCAAGCGCCGCGATGCAAAACCCTTCGCGCTGATGGCGCGCGATCTGGATGTGATCAGACGCTATGCCACGGTCAGCGACGAGGAGGCTGCCGCGCTGACAAGCCGCGAGGCGCCGATCGTGCTGCTTGCCGCCGACGGGCCGGAGAAACTGCCGGAGGCAATCGCGCCAGGTCTCGGCACGCTCGGCTTCATGCTGCCGTCGACGCCACTGCATCTGCTCCTGCTTCGCAGGATGACCCGCCCGGTCGTCATGACCAGCGGCAACCTATCGGACGAACCGCAGGTTATCGACGATGCCGAAGCGGCAAAGAAACTGTCTGAAATCGCTGCCTACGCCTTGATCCACAACCGCGACATCGCAAATCGCATCGACGATTCCGTTGTGCGCCGCATGGGTGGAAAACTGCGGGTGCTGCGCCGCGCGCGTGGCTATGCACCGGCCTCGATCGCGCTGCCGTATGGTTTTGAACAGGCGCCGGAAATCCTCGCCTATGGTGCGGAACTGAAATCGACCTTCTGTCTGGTCAAAGACGGACGCGCGGTGTTGTCGCAGCACCAGGGAGATCTCGAAGACGCGCTGACCTACGACGACTACCGCAATAACCTTGGGCTCTACCGGGATCTGTTCGACCATCGGCCGGTGGCGCTGGCGGCGGATCTGCACCCGGAATATCTCTCGGCAAAACTGGCGCGAGCGACAGCTGCCGCTGAAAACCTGCCACTGCTGGAAATTCAGCACCATCACGCTCACGCTGCCGCCTGCCTCGCCGAAAACGGCCGCGCGCTCGATGCTGCACCTGTTCTGGCTGTCGTGCTCGATGGGCTCGGCTATGGCTCGGATGGCGGCATCTGGGGCGGAGAATTCCTGCTGGCCGACTATCGCCGCTTCGAGCGGCTGTGCACCTTCAAACCGGTCGCCATGCCCGGCGGCGCGCAAGCCGTGCGCGAGCCATGGCGCAACCTCTATGCCCACCTGATGACCGAAATGGGCTTCGCCGCCTTCAAGATGAATTTCGAGGATCTCGACCTGTTCGCCGCCCTTTCTGCCAAGCCGCTTGCAACCATCGGCGCCATGCTCAAGGCTTCGCTCAATTCACCCAAGGCATCGTCCTGCGGCCGACTCTTCGATGCGGTCGCAGCCGCTGCCGGATTGTGCTTCGACCGGCAGGCCTATGAGGGCGAGGCCGCGGCTCGCCTCGAAGCCGTTGTCTGCCACAAAACCTTTGTCGAGGAAGGCGATCATCTCGCCTATCCCTTGCCGATCCCGAACCTGAAAGGCTCTGGGCTTCCTTATATCGAACCGCTCGGCATGTGGAATGCCATCCTAGGCGACCTCATCCTGAAAACCCCGGCCTCGGTCATTTCGGCCCGTTTTCACAAGGGCCTGGCGAAGTCGATCGCCGCTATGGCGCTGAAGCTGGCACGAGGTGATGAGGACGATGCCCCGCCGCGTTTTGACACGGTCGTGCTGTCGGGCGGATGCTTCCAGAACAAGGTGCTGTTCGAGCAGGTTCTCAGCAGGGTTGAGGCCGTGGATTTCAAGGTTCTGACGCACGCGAAAGTCCCTGCCAATGATGGCGGCATCGCGTTCGGCCAGGCGACCGTAGCCGCCGCTCACCTCATCGACGCCGGGCAAGTCCGGCAGAAAGCGAGCTGACCATGTGCCTCGGAATCCCAGGACGGATCGTCAAGATCGATGACCACCTGAAGAAGCTGGCGACGGTCGATGTCAGCGGCGTCAGGCGGCAGGTCAACATTGCCTGCATCGTCAACGAAACCCATTCCGTCGACGACTGCGTCGGCGACTGGGTGCTGATCCATGTCGGCTTCGCCATGAGCCGCATCGACGAGCATGAGGCCGCCGAGACCCTGAAAATTCTTACCGAACTCGGCGAAGTACAAGCCGAAATGGAGTCGATGAGGCTGTCGTCGGTGCATTAGACCGCCGTCGGCGCGCTTCAAGTTCTGTTTTTATGCACGTCGTTGTCCCAAAACCGCTCCGCACTTTTGGGCGGCATGCAAGAGGAGGACGCCAGAATGTCCAGCGAAAGCGAACTGAAAGCGCTCTATCCGTTCCTGCACGGCAAGGCGCAGGACCCGGAAAAGATGAATGCGGCTTTGCTGCATTCCGTTGCCGAGAAAGCGCGCGACACCCGCGAAACCAATGAGAGCTTCTTCGGCGGCCAGGCCGAAATCCTGGTCGCGGCCGCGCACACGCTGGCGGATGTCTACCGCAACCATGGCCAACTCTTTTCGATGGGCAATGGTGGCTCGAGCTGCGATGCTTCGCATGTCGCCGTCGAGTTCGTCCATCCGGTCACCGCCGGCCGGCCGGCGCTCGCCGCCACCAATCTCGTCGCCGACCTCGCCATGATCTCAGCCGTCGGCAACGACCTCGGTTTCGACCATGTCTTCGTGCGCCAGCTGCTGGCGCACGCCCGCAAGGGCGACGCCGTCATCGGCATTTCGACAAGCGGCAATTCGCAGAACCTGGTGTCGGCCTTCGCCAAGGTCAGGGAGATGGGCGTTCACACGATCGGTCTCGCCGGTGGCGACGGCGGTCGCATGAAATTATCCGGCACCCTCGATCATCTGCTGGTCGTGCCGTCGACCTCGATCCACCGCATCCAGGAATGCCACGTCGCTGCCTACCACATCCTGTGGGACCTCGTGCACACGCTGCTCGCCGACGAACGTGGTTCCGCCGCCGGAAAAGGAAGCGTCCAATGAAATACACCGACGAATTCCGCGACCGCGAAAAAGCAAAAATCCTGATCAAGGAAATCAACAAGCTCGCCGCCACGATCGAGATCGCTAGGACGCGTCCAATCAACATCATGGAAGTGTGCGGCGGTCACACACATTCGATCTTCCGCTATGGGCTTGAAGGCATGCTGCCCGACGCCATCGAACTGGTGCATGGGCCCGGCTGCCCGGTCTGCGTCTTGCCGATGGGCCGCGTCGACGACTGCGTATCGATCGCCGAACGGCCCGAGGTGATCTTCACAACCTTTGGCGACGCCATGCGCGTGCCGGGTTCGAAGAAGAGCCTGCAGCAGGCCAAGGCCGACGGCGCCGATGTGCGCATGGTCTATTCGCCGATGGATGCGCTGACGCTGGCCAGGAAGAACCCGGATCGTGAGGTTGTGTTCTTCGGCCTCGGTTTCGAGACCACCATGCCGTCCACCGCGCTGACCGTGCTGCAAGCTGAAGCCGATGGCATCGAAAACTTCTCGGTGTTCTGCAATCACATCACCATCGTGCCGACGATCAAGGCGATCCTCGACAGCCCCGACCTGCATCTCGACGGCTTCCTCGGCCCAGGCCATGTCTCGATGGTCATCGGCACCGCGCCCTACAAATTCATCGCCGACTTCTACAAGCGGCCGATGGTCGTCGCCGGCTTCGAGCCGCTCGACGTGCTGCAGTCGATCTGGATGGTGCTGAAGCAGATCAAGGATGGTCGCGCCGAGATCGAAAACCAGTATGCCCGCATCGTGCCTGAGGCCGGCAACAACGCGGCACTTGCCGCGGTCGGCAAGGTCTATGAACTGCGTGAATTCTTCGAATGGCGAGGGCTTGGCTCCATCGACCATTCCGGCGTCAAGGTGCGCGACGACTACGCCCGCTTCGATGCCGAGCGCAAATTCGCCATTCCCGGGGTCAAGATCGCGGACCCGAAATCCTGCCAATGCGGCGAGGTGCTGAAGGGCGTCATCAAGCCATGGCAGTGCAAGGTGTTCGGCATCGCCTGCACGCCGGAAATGCCGCTCGGCGCGCTGATGGTTTCGTCCGAAGGCGCTTGCGCCGCCTACTACCAGTATGGCGGCGTCAAGAAGCACACGGCGGCCCGGCCCGATGCCAGCGTGGCGGCCGTGTCATGAACGTGCGGCCACCGCCACCCAAGCGCGTGCTGGGGGGCGTTTTCATCCCGACCGTGACGCTTGCCCATGGCGGCGGCGGCAAAGCGATGAAGGATCTGATCGACGACGTGTTCATCAGCGCCTTTGCCGGCGCGGCACCTGAGGTTCTGGAGGACCAGGCCCGTTTCGATCTGACAATGCTGGCGACTCATGGCGACCGCCTCGCCTTCACGACAGACTCTTTCGTGGTGGATCCGCTGTTCTTTCCGGGCGGCGACATCGGCAAGCTTGCCGTCTACGGCACCGTCAACGACCTCGCCGTCGGCGGCGCAAAGCCGCTCTATTTGTCCTGCGCCGTCGTCATCGAAGAAGGCATGCAGGTCGAGACGCTGCGCCGCATAGCGCTGTCGATGGCCGAGGCCGTGCGCGAGGCCGGCGTCAGCATCGTTACCGGCGACACCAAGGTCGTGCAGCGCGGCGCATGCGACAAGATCTTCATCACCACCACCGGCATCGGTGTGATCAGGCCAGGCCTCGAACTCGGCATTGATCACGTGAAGCCGGGCGATGCCATCCTGGTCAATGGGCTGCTCGGCGACCACGGCGCGGCGATCCTGTGCGCACGCGGCGACATGGAGCTGGAAACCTCGATCGAAAGCGATTGCGCGGCCTTGCACGGGTTGATCGAGGTGCTGCTGGCAGCCGCACCCGGCACGCGTTGCATCCGCGATGCGACGCGCGGCGGTGTCGCCACGGTCCTCAACGAGATCGCCGACGCCTCCGGTGTGTCGATCGAGATCGACGAAGCTTTGACGCCGCTACGCGAGGAAGTGCGCGGCTTCTGCGAGATCCTCGGTCTCGACCCGCTCTATCTCGCCAACGAAGGCAAGATCGTCGTCGTCGTGCCACCTGAGGAAAGTGCGGCGGCACTTGCCGCTCTCTCCGGCCATGCGCTGGGCCAGGGGTCATCGATCATCGGCCATGCCGTGCGCGGCGAGGCAGGGCGCGTCACCATGCAGACGGTATTCGGCGGCCGGCGCATCGTCGACATGCTGGTCGGCGAACAATTGCCGCGGATTTGCTGATGCACGAGCTCGGCATCACCCGCAACATCGTCTCAATCGTCGAGGAAGCGGCGAAGGGCCGCCGTGTCAAACGGGTGACGCTCGACGTCGGGCAATTCTCCGGCGTGATGCCCGACGCTATCCTGTTCTGTTTCGACATCGTCGCCAAGGGCACGCTGCTCGATGGCGCGCTTCTCGACATCCAGAAGATAGCGGGGCGGGCGCGTTGCCGGAGTTGCGGCGGGGCCTTCGACACCACCACGCTCTACCAGGCCTGCGCCTGCGGCTCCCGCGCCATCGACCGGCTGGCGGGTGAAGAGCTGAAAATCCGGGAAATGGAAATCGAGGAGGCTCCCTGATGTGCGGAACCTGTGGTTGCGGCTCGAAGGACGAAACGCGAATCCTCGACCTCCAGACCGGCAAGGAAACGGCGCTGGGCAACGCGCATGATCATGCCCGTCCGCATGACGACGGCATGCAGCATCGGCACGACCACGGTCATGAGCACAGCCACACTCACCCGCACGACCACGACGACGGTCACATCCATGATCACGAACATCCGCACTGCCACTCTCATGCGCATAGCCACGGCCATGAGCAAGGCCACGACCACCGGTCGGACCACGTGCATGAGCATCACCATCATCACGATAATGCGCATGGCGATGCGGAATTGCATGAAGCCGGTCACGATCATTCCCACGGTCATCACGACCACGCCGATGGCCATCACGATCACTCGCATGATCATGGCCATGACCATGACCGTGACCGTGACCATGACCATGACCATGGTCACAGCCACAACCAAGGCCACAATCTGGTGGTCGAGCTTGAGGCGCAGATACTTGCCAAGAACGATATGCTCGCCGCGAAGAATCGGGGTTGGTTCGCCGGCCGCGAAATCCTGGCGCTGAATCTGGTCTCCTCGCCCGGCTCCGGCAAGACGACGCTACTCGAGCGCACCATCCGCGACCTTAAGGACAGGATGCCGATCTCGGTCATCGAAGGCGACCAGGCGACTGCCAATGACGGCGAGCGCATCCGCGCCGCCGGTGCCGCCGCTGTCCAGGTCAACACCGGCGCCGGCTGCCATCTCGAAGCCGATATGATTGCCAAGGGCCTTGCCGAGTTGAAGCCGGCAGTCGGCTCTGTGGTCATGGTCGAGAATGTCGGCAACCTCGTCTGTCCGGCAATGTTCGATCTCGGCGAGCGCGCCAAGGTCGTCATCCTGTCGGTGACCGAAGGCGACGACAAGCCGCTGAAATACCCGCATATGTTTCGAGCGGCGGAGATCATGGTCATCAACAAGACGGACCTGTTGCCGCATGTCGATTTTAATGTCGAGGAGGCCATCGCCAATGCGCAAACGGTCAATCCGCAGATCAGGGCGATCCAGGTCTCGGCGAAAACCGGCGACGGGCTCGCCAGCTGGTACGACTGGCTGCAGGGTGAGGCGGCTCAAGCGCGGCTTGCAGGTTAAGCGATATCACAATGCCTCGACACGAGGCTTGCCATCACATCATCGGATCGAGAGGACGAAGTCATGAAGGACACGATCGTATCCGCTTTGCCGCCGACACAACATGCGCCGGCGGGTCATGGACTTCCCAATCCCTTCGACGATCGGCCAACTCGGGTGAGAACCAGGGCGGCGATGACCTACGTCCTGCTCATCGCCGCCAACATCACGGCATGGGTATGGGCGTGGATCGCCTTTGCCGATCGGCCAGCGCTGCTCGGCACCGCACTGCTCGCCTATATGTTCGGCCTGCGCCATGCCTTCGACGCCGACCATATCGCGGCGATTGACAATGTCGTGCGCAAGCTGACGCAGGAAGGCAAGGCGCCCTACTCGGTCGGCCTCTTCTTCTCGCTCGGGCACTCGAGCATTGTCATCGTGGCCTCCATCGCCATCGCCGCAGCAGCGACAATGATGCAGTCCAGGCTGGACGAATTTCATAGCATAGGCGGCGTCATCGGCACCGGCGTGTCAGCGCTGTTCCTGCTGGTGATCGGCATTGCTAACCTGTTTATCCTGAGAGGCATCTGGGCGGCGTTCTCTCGCGCGCGGCGCGGCGAAAAGGTCGTCGACGAAGACCTCGATGCGTTGCTTGCCGGTCGCGGCTTCATCGCCCGCATCTTCGGCCCGCTGTTCGGCATCGTCTCGCGCTCATGGCACATGTATCCGATCGGCTTCCTGTTCGGCCTCGGCTTCGACACCGCCACTGAAATCGGCCTGCTCGGCATTTCGGCAACCCAGGAGGCGCAAGGAATGTCGTTCTGGTCGATCCTTGTCTTTCCAGCACTCTTCACCGCTGGGATGTCGCTGATGGACACGACCGACAGCGTCCTGGTGACCGGCGCCTATGGCTGGGCTTTCGTGAATCCGATCCGCAAGCTGTGGTACAATCTTACCATCACGGCGGCGTCCGTGGCCGTGGCGATCTTCATCGGCGGCATCGAGGCGCTTGGCCTGATTGCCGACAAGCTCGGCCTCGAAGGTGGGATCTGGGGCTTCGTCGGCGCGATGAACGACAACCTCGCCAATTTCGGTTTCGCGGTTGTCGGCATCTTCCTCGCCAGTTGGCTGATATCCACTGCGGTATACAAGGCGAAGGGCTATGACAGCTTGTCGGTTCGGCAAGCCCGATTGGATCGATGACTTGCAACAAGTTGATCCATGATGTGAGGTTCGTCGGCATATAGGCAGGCATTGCGCCGGCGGATGGCCGGGGAAGGCCCTGGAGCCACAGGAAGACCTCCATGGTCTTCCATGCGTCTTGCCCGCCCGAGCCAAGCCGATTTGGGGTCAGCACGGCGTTGAGGCCAGAGCGCCCGCCGATCTTCTGACGAGAGCGCGACTGCCTGCGTCCTCGTCGCGCACATCCGAACCCACGCGACGCCTCGCAAGGCCTCGTCGTATCATCAGGATCCAAGTATCCAGGATCATGAAGGACAATTAGCCCAAAGCCTAAAAGCTAATTTGACTAACTCTAGACGAACTGTTGAAGACATTTTCCAGTACTTTCTCATTGCGCACGCGCTGATAACCTTCTCGATCCTTCGCAAACGCGCGTGCTGGCCGCGCGGTCACGCTAATATAATCTGTCGGTCGTGACAATCGCGGGCATCAAGGAGCGAGCGGTTTCGGTCGGCGTTGGGCGCAGTAATAAGCAGCCACAACATTATTTCGAAATACTTCGCCTTTGAAATCGGATTTTGTTCACCTGGCGCTTTAATCCGGGCGGAGGGCGATGAAATGCATCGCTTCGAGAAACGAAACACAGTAAAACAGACCACAGCCTAGTCGAAGCTTTTAATCTTGTCAGGCACGAGCACAAGTGGATTGCTTAATGGCGCGCACGCAGACAAGGAGAGCATGGGTTATCGCCAACCGGCTGACGTACATCGGAGAACTGGGCTGGGAGCTCCATATTCCCACTGAGATGGCTCAGCACGTTTTTGATGTCTTGTGGGAAGCCGGTGGCGAGCACGGGTTACGTCCGGCAGGCTATCACGCCCTGGAGCACCTCCGCTCCGAGCGAGCATACCGTGAGTACGAGCTTGACCTAACCCCGGTCGACACACTGCTCGAGGCCGGACTTGGGTTTACGATCGACTGGTCAAAGGCCTGTGGTTTCCAAGGCAAGGCCGCCACAGAGGCCCAGAAGGCGGCAGGCACGCCGCGCAAGCCGCTTCTGTCGTTTAAGCTGCGGGATCCAAAGCCCCCTACTCTTTCGCGAGGAGCTAATCCGCTACGATGGTGGCATTGTCGGCTACATCTCCTCTGGGGTCCGGAACTTTACCCTGGGGTCATCGATAGGACTCGGCTACGTCAACCACGCTGGTGGAGTCAGTCGCGGGTGGATCGACTCGGGAAGCTGGCAGATCGAAATAGACGGCGAGCTGTTCGACGCCGACGCATCCCTGCAGGCTTTCTTCGATCCCAAAGGCCTCAGGACGAAGATCTAGCCCCGCAGGCTGCAAGGTCCGAACGTACTCGGCCCTGTCCAGCTGTATCGCCGTCAGTGCTGCAGTGATGGCGTCGATTTGCGCCATCCATCCAGCTTGGTCGCAATCATCGGATGTCTCATCATCGGGCACGGCGTTTTTCGTCAGCGCCGACGGATGGCTGGTCACTAACGCGCACGTCGTCGACGGTTGCAAGAGCGTAACGGTGGTCGGCCGAGGTGAGGTCACCGACCTTAAGGTCGACGTTCAAAAGGACTTGGCTGTTGACAAGAGTGCTGGCGCCGTACCGGCTGTCCTCAAGTTGACGAATTCTGAGCCGCGGCTGGGAGAAGACGTCGCGGCGTTCGGCTACCCGCTAACGACCGCCCTGTCGAGTTCAGTGAAGATCACGACCGGCAACGTGAACTCGCTACTCGGAATCGGTGACGACTCCCGCTACCTGCAGATTTCTACGCCAATTCAACCAGGCAATTCCGGCGGTCCCCTCGTAGATCGAAGCGGTGCGGTCCTCGGTATCACGACGGCGGTCCTAAACGACCGCGCGACCGGCACAGATAATGTGCCCCAGAACGTCAACTTCGCCGTCAGGGGAAGTGCGGTTCGATCGTTCCTTCAGAGCCGAGGCGTGGCATTCGATGCCGTCGATGCCATCGGGCCGCACCTGGAGACTGCGGATCTCGCAGAGAAAGTCGCACCAGCTGTGGTGCTGGTCCTCTGCCATAGTCGTGAGAGTGCTGCTGTCACCGACGCGGCGCCCGCTACGAGCAGCCCCGCCCCCGAGCCCTACGTGGCGTCGCGACCCTTCCGCAGCGTTGACGATTACGACGTGATTGGTTTTGACTACGCGACGCTGCGAAACGTTTCCGAGGCTCAATGCCACGCAGCCTGCAATGCTGATCGTTCTTGCCGAGCTTCGACCTACAACAAGCTGGCTCGATTTTGCTTTCTGAAGAGCGACGCCAAGTTGCTCGTGAAGAACCCGGATGCGTCGGCCAGCGTGGCCGAAGAACTGAGTTCTAGCGTGCTGGTGTCCACGTTCGCCGTCGCTTCTGGTCGTGACATGGTGGGCGGCGACTACGCGCGCATAAAGACAGATTTCGTGGGATGCTACATTGTGTGTGAGGCCAATCTGCAATGCCGCGCCTTTGCGTTCGTGAAGAAGAAGCCTACGTGCTGGCTGAAGGATCGGTTGGGGTCGCTTTCGGCAGAGCTGGGCGTCGATCTCGGCGTCAGGTGAACCCGCCTCGCTCGCGGCGCGCGCCTTCCGCCTCGTCAAAGACCCGGAGCTAGACGATGATTCGTGCCTTCCTTGTCGTGACGATCGCGACCCTCTTCGAAAAAGCCGCTCGCTATCGTCCTCGCAGGCCACAACGGTTCAGGAAAGTCCACGATGTGGCGGAAAGTCCTGTCGGATCGTCTGCAAATTCCACTCATCAATGCTGACCGGATGATGCTGTCGATTCTGCCTGAAACGGGCAGCGATGGGGCTCTTGTTCCCGGGCACAATCTCTCAGGGATACCGATAGAAGCTGGATGAAGGTGGCGCAGGATGGCGTTCAAGCTTTCGTCGGCCATGCGATGCAGTCCAAAGTTCCCTTCGCTATGGAGACGGTCTTTTCGTATTGGGAAGAGCTTCCGGATGGCATCGTTCATTCCAAGCTCGATCTCATCCGTGACATGCAGGCAGCAGGCTATTTTGTTCTGCTGCTATTCGTCGGCCTCGCCAATGTCGAACTTTCAATCCTGCGCGTTCAGACTCGTGTCGCGGAACATGGGCATGACGTTGAGACGGAGCGGCTGCTGCGCCGGTTCCCGAAAACCCAAAGAGCCATCGGGGCAGCGTCAATGATTGCCGATGCATCGGTGTACGTAGACAACAGTCGAGGAGGGGTTGGCCTTCACGGTCTGCCGTGTGCAAGTGGGCGAACAGTGCCTGTACGATCTGAGGCAGACGGGCCGCTCGGTACCATCGGCGATCGCACAATGGATTGATATCGTCAGCCCGCAAGCATGAAACGCAACAGCTTCTCCTTTGACAGCAGCCCGGCATCCTCGAGCGCCTCGAAATCCGGCAGTCGCGCAGCGTCTCAAGCCCGAACTCCAGCAGGAATTCTTTGGTGGTGACGTAGGTGTAGGGCGCGCCGGGTGTTGGGCTGCGCGGACCGGAGGCGATCAGACCGGCACCGCGCAGATGGCCGATCAGGTCGACCGCTATTGCGGCGACGGGTATGGAGACAGAGTGGGCCAACTCTTTGCGAGGTCGATACCAACTGTGGCAAGCTCGGACATAGATGGCTCCTCTGCTAGGGACGATAACATCCCGACTATGGCGCAATACGACGCCGGGAGAAACTCAAGGCGCTGCTGCGCAAGAAGGCGGCCAGAACCTTCAACGCCCTCTCAGACGCTCTCGGCGAAATCTGCCACCTTTTTGACCCGACACAGTGTCGAAACTTCTTCAAGGCTGCCGGATATGAGGCCGATTAAGCGCGACACGCGCTTTAATCGGCGTCCGCTGCCAGGGGCACGCAAGCTGCGGCGATATTTGGAGAAGTTCAGCTGCCGATCTCATCCCGAACTTCGCTGAACGCCACCGTTCTCGGGAGGTCGTTCAAGCCCTTCGTTGAGTCAACCATCAATCAGGCAATCGCCAAGCGGTTTGCCCAAGAAGCAACAAATACAATGGACGCCGCGTGGCGTCCAACTGCGAACGCGCATCCTCGACGGCACGCTCGACAGCGACTTCAAGCGCTGGCGAGAAACGGCTGAGACCAGAAAATGCACCCAAGCTGGCCGCCTGACGACCCCCAGCTTTTTCATGCTCCCCTTCCTGATCAGCACTCGCCAATACGCGTCAGTCGCAACATCTCCTTCAAAAAAATTCATAGACTCTTAGCAATTCCAAACGGCTGGGCAGGGTAGACCTATCGCAACATCTTAGGTCAGCGGGTCAACGCCATTGTGCCATGTAGTCTCCGGCCGCCGAACGCGGCAAGTCACTTTAAACAGGACGTCAAGAAGGATGCTCACCTCTGTAAAGGAGCGTATATATCATACTTAATATAATGATACGGCTATCAAATAATTATCAAATGTACAAGCCGTGAATCCAAATAGAAAAGGTGTCTAACAAGTTGCCTTTCTTTTTATCATTCATGATTATTACCAATGATGACACTGTCAATCGCCTAAGGACGGCGGCATTTATTATGCGACGCGCAAGCAGAGACGATAGATCCACTCACTCATCCAGGCACTCAGACGAGACCGCTCTATTCGGAACTAAGTCTGTGACTTTCGCTGAGATTTCAGATGAGGACCACTGCCTCGTCAAGCGGAGGCGAATTGGCTGCTGCAATCGTTACTTGCGGCCGCGAGCGAGAATTGTCGGAACAAGGCCAAGCTCATGAATTGCCGTCTCGCCGTCCCGGTGACCACGCACGGCCCGGTTGATCGGAGGGGTGAGGATTCGACCAAAGGCAACTGCGGCCAAACGAATCGGTTTGCAATTCCGGCTTCGCCGAAACGCGGATTGTGCTGTGCTGACCCCGGTTTCTCCCAAGAGCCTCAGTGGCACCGACATGCAGAGCCGATGCCCGCGAGGAAGCTCGCAGAACACTACCCTCCCAAGAGGAGAGACAAACGGCTGAGCCTGCTTGCGGCTGGAAGAAGGCAAAAGAGTACGTGGGATCGCAGCTAATGAAACGTCGTAACGCCGCGCGGCAACGGCAGATGCCGAACCTTGCATCGATCGACCTGAACCTGCTGATCGTGCTTGAGGCGCTGCTGGAGTACCGTAACGTAACTCGTGCGGCCCACCACGTTGGCCGAAGCCAACCGGCAACCAGCCGGGCGTTGGCAAGGCTGCGCGGCCTGTTCGATGACGATCTCCTGGTTCGCGCCTCAACCGGATTGACTCCGACGCCGCTCGGCGATCGCCTCGCCGAAATGCTGCCGGCAGCGTTAGATTCGATCAGTGAGATCGTAACGAGCCGCTCCGCCTCCCCGGAAAGGCGGTGGAAGGCAACGATCATGTTACCCGACCATCAAGCGCTGCTCTTGCTGCCGCGGCTGTACGAGCGCGGCATTCATCTCGACATTGCCACCGATCGGCTCCTCAGCGATGCCGCGAGCCGGCTTGAGCAGGGTGAGATCGACCTGGCGATCGGGCAGATTGACGCCGCTCCCCCTGGCTACATGCGGCGCAGCCTGTACACCGACCGCTTTGCTTGCCTGGTACGCCACGAACACCCAGCCGTGACACGGGGATGGACCAGGGAGAATCTCGCGTCGCTCCGCCACGCGGCCATCTCCTCGAACTTCAACGGCGGTTTCGGCCTGATCTATGATAGCCTGGCTAGGTTAAGCTTGCCGGACCAAGACCCAATGCTGGTTTCCGACGTGCTGACGGCTGCCCTAGTGATCTCGACAACCGACATGGTGCTAATCGTACCGCAGCTCGTTGCTGCGCGACTCGCCGCCATGCTGCCGCTGACGGTCGTCGACCCGCCTGTGCAACTGCCGACCTATGAGATTGGGTTGATTTGGCACGAGCGTTGCCATCACGACCCGGGCAATAGTTGGCTGCGCCGCGAGATCGCCGCCGCGCTGAGCCCCCACAACAAAACCGTCGAAACAAACCGAGGCCCGACGGCCGAATGTTTCGTCACATCGCAATAGCGTTGAAGTCGGGCATGCCAGTCAGGGCCAGGATGGCGCGTTCGGTTGCAGATTGATAAAGCCGTCGTTCTCTAGGGCGCGGATGTTGCGTGCGAGGATTTGATGCGCTTTAGGCCGTTGATGATGTCGGCGAGCCCCGCCCGCAGCGTCTGCCCGATGGTGCCCGGGCCGAGGTCCATTGGAGGATTATCGAGCAATGCAACAGTCGCGTTGCTGTCGAGATAGCTGAGCTTGCTATGGACTGTGGCTTCGAGGCGCTCAATCGCGCCTGGCATTGCCTCGCCTTCTTCCTCGATGAGGGCGGTGAGTTGATCCGAGAGCTCATCATTGAACTGCAGGAAGATGTCGTCGACACGCCTCCAGCTTCCGCCACGGGTTTCCACATCGATCAGCCGGTTGATCCTGCTCTTTACGTCGTCCCTCAGTGTCAACGCAGTGCCGAGACACGCCTCCCATGTGTCCTTGATGTTTTCGACCAAATTCACGATGACCTTCTTGCCTTTCTGATGGTCGGTCACTTTGACGCCAAGCAGATCAACGAGGTGATCATCGTTGCCAAGCCGCTGCTCCACCACGGCGATCAGACGCTCGACAATCTCGCGCCTGCGGGCTGCATCGCCTTCCTTGGGCCATTGCGACGACACTATCATCGCGATTTTTTCAGAATTCGCCTCCGCCAGGGCAAAGGAAAGCTGTCGCTCTTGGGCCTTGGCCTTGGCCAGGCGAAACAAGGTCTCTATCACCTCGTCCTGTTTGAGGGAGTTGGTCGGGACTCTGTTAAGATCTATGCCGTTTACCGCGATCTCTTCCGGGCCGGAGCCGTGTGTCTCGTCCTGGACCACGCCGTCGGCCGTCTCGTCCACGTATTGGAGATTTCGCAGATTCTCAGGACATGCCAACATCAGCATTAACCGGCTGGTGGAGTTGTGCAGCTTTGCCTCCTGCTCGTCCGGGGGCGTCGCAGCCAGCATCGGCCCAAGCCAATCGGTAACTTTCTTAGTCAATCGGGCCAACTCGGCGGTCTGGCCCGCGCCGATTTGCTCGCTCAGACTTAGAACGTGATTGGAAATTGTTGCCGCCGCGCTGGCAACGCCCTGCTTCAGCACGTCCGAAAGAGGCCGCTGCGAATGCCCTTCCGCTTCGCTCCGGTCTATCCCCTCCCCGTTTTCGACACGTTCCGAAAGGGTATCCTCGGCGTTCTTGACGGTGTTCGTCGGTTGTTCATCGTCGTCTGCCGGGAGATATTGAGAGTTCGTCATGACAGTGCCTTCAAATAACCGAACGTCTTGTTCCGTTAACACTCCAGCTTCTTCCATGTCGGGTAGCCTCAGGCCGAAGCCCCTGAAATACTCTTTCATCCTCCTTTTCACCTGCTGGAATCCGGCTTTGCCTCCGCGGGCAAGTCGCAGAAGGATAACGCCGTCTTCGTTCATCTTGCCTGTGCCGCGCTGCAGAAGCGCAAAGCCGTCTGCTTTACCATCCTCACCGGTTTCATAAGGCATTTTTTTCAGGATTCCGACCAGACTATTGAGCCCGCTCTTCTTCACCAGCACGACAGCTTTCTCCTCCGGATCCCCGATTGTGCCAACGGCAAAACAGAACTCCACATCGGCTTTGCCTTTGGTCTGTTCGATCAGGTTCAGGAACGTCAGTGCTCTTTGCCTGTTATGGGCCTTAGCCATTGTTTGTCTCCAGTTCATCCTGTCCTTGATTATGGTGTGTCGGGTGAAGGGTGGGACAGGATCCGCTCACCCATCAAAGTAACTGGCGTCTTCAGCTCGCCTCTGAGTTCATTGTTTGATAGGCTCGGGCAGATTGGTGGCTCCCGACTCAATTTGGCGGATCGCAACGCCCGCCTGATCGTCTTTTTCCAAGCAGTCCGAACCCGTCAGCCCTTGGGTCTGGCTGAGCGAACGATACAGTTCGCCGAGATTCTGGAGCGCACTGTCGATCGGCGCCTGCCCGCTCACCTGACTATTCGGCAGTATGTCGACGCGTTGGTGCAGCCACCTAAGATGATCGTCCATATAGAGCCGGACGTAAGCTTCAGGCTTGTCCGCGACCGCTCGCGAGCGGATCAGTTCCGCAACGTCAGTTGGTGGTGCCTCGCTCTTTGCGACGCCGTTACCTTTCGTCATTCCGTCCTCGGGGGCCGGTCGCTGCTCGAGCCTTAACTTTTGCGCCGTCGCGACAAGGAACCGCAGCATCGGCGACGTCGGCGCGGTCGGCGTATCCAAGGTTCGCAGCGCGTCATCCATGGTGCCAATTGGGCGCAGAGACACATCGCCAATGAGCTGGTCCCGGCGGAACGCGAACTCCCGGGGGTGGAGGTCTGCCGCCGGGCGCCGCAGCTGCTGGCTCACGTCACCGGCCGCGGCCGGCGCGACTGCCTGTGCATCGAGCACCCAGCTTTCTGCAGCGACAGCGTCAGCCACCTGCGGCAGCAAGTGCAGGAAAGTCCCGTAGAAACCCATTCGTGTATAAAGGCCAGGAATTTTAGCACTGAGCGGCTGTCCCGATTTACGGACCAGGACGGTTTCCGCTAACGGCGCGGCATGGTCGTCCAGACTCGAAGTGGGCGGCTGCGAGGCCGCGGGACTGGTCGCGATGATGTCGAACACGCCGCGGGGCATCGAGACGGCCTGCAGTTTCGCGCGGCTCTTCTCGATCAGTTCACTATTAAGCGCTACATGAGGTAGTGGCGGGTCCAGGAGGGCGTCGAGGTGATCAGCGAGCGCGTGCCGAAGATCGGCGTCCGCTTCGGCCGGAAACATCACGCGCCAGTCAACAGCCATCCAGTTCTTGACGACCTCGCGCTGGAGCGGAGCCTGCTTACCCAGCATCAGGTAGACATTCAGTACCTCGTAGAGAAACAAAGGATCGTGTGTTTCCGCAAGTAATGTTTCCAAGCGGGAGATCAGCCGTGGCAGCAGGACAGTATTGAGAGCGCGGTGGTACGCCGCGCGCGCTTGAAGCGAGATTTTCTTGCTTTGGTCGAGACCCAATCCCGCGAGGCGATCGCCCGCCGTGTCGCCGTCGGCATTGCCGCCCCTGATATTGCGTAGCCGCTGGAGCAATGGCAGGATGGGTCGAAGCTCGCTGTTATCAACCCGGTCGAGGTTCAGCTTCTTGGCCTCTGCGGCATAGCTGTCAGCTGTTAGACGAACGCTCTCGATCAGCGTGACGTTTCGAACATAGGTGACCGTCCAGAAGACGCCAGCGGCGATCATGGCCGCCGCACCGATCGCATAGACGCCATATCGGACCCGCCGCTGACGCCGGAGGAAGCGGGGATCGGCATCGACGAGCTCAGCTTCGGCGAAAACGACATCGCGGAGCAGCCGGCCGATGAAATAACTGCGCCGCGGGCCAGGGAGCCCAGGACAAGGCGGCCTAGCGACCTCGAATATCTGAGATCTGGCCTCCGCAACACGATCAAACCGCGTGCCGACTTGCGTCCCGCTTACGAAGTAGACGCCGCGGAGCATAATCGGCTCCTGAAACGGATTCCGGGCGAATGCCTCCTGCAAGAACTGCTCGGTCACATACTTCAGGCTAGCAACCTGCTGTGGAAAGTCGAATATGAGTGCGCGACCTTGGGGGTTACTTTCTTGCTGCATTCGTTCAAGCAGCCGTTCGTTCAGGCGGCCAACCAGCGCATCGTATGCTGGTATGTAAGACTCCATCGGATCGCCGTCGCCCTCCGAAGGCTCTCTCGCGAATGTGAATCCGCACACGGCCTCCGTCCCCTCGCCACCAAGTTCACCGAAGAACTCGACAAATCCCGCCGCCAGATCACTCTTGGTGAATAGAACATAGACCGGCAGCTGCAGGCGGAGCTCCCTGTTTAGTTCAAGGAGCCGCTGACGGATGCAACTGGCTTGGTCGACGCTCACGTCGTCGGATGTCGAGTTCAGGTCGCTGATTGCGATGGTTACCAAGACCCCGTTCAGCGGCTGGCGCGGCCGATAGCGACGGAGCAGCCGAAGCAAGCCGCGCCAAGCCGCTTTGTCCCGCTCTGAATCGCTTTCATGAATCGTGTAGCGGCCGGCGGCGTCGATCAGCACCGCTTCGTCGGCAATCCACCATTCGCAGCTGCGCGTTCGCCCGAGGGCTCTCCGGCTGGACCTGTCCGCCAGCGGAAAGCTGAGCCCGCAATTGACGATTGCGGTGGTCTTGCCCGATCCGGGGGGGCCGATGACCAGATACCATGGCCGCTGATAGAGCCAGCTCTTGCCGACGATTCCGGCCAAGCGGCGCCCCTTGAGGATAGTAAGGGTCTCGCGGAGACGAAGGAGTGTCGTCTGCAGCTCCTTTTCAGCAGCCGTGCCAGCTCGGACCACGTCGGGGTCGGAACTCGCGGGATTCGCCTTCTTTCGCTCTGCCCCAGTCCCGTCCAGCGCGTCGGACACTTGTGATTGGACGAGGTCTTCGAAATAAGCCCGAACCCCGTCGAGTTTAGACTGAAGCGCGACGCCCACGGCATATCCGAGAATCACCATCGACGCCGCAATTTGACTGCCGAGGTCGTCGAGTGGCGTAGATTCACCGACCGAGATGTGCGGTCCGAGGATGAAGATTAAAGCACAGGCGATGCCCGCCAAGCTGACACGCACCCATAGCGACCGAAGCGTCTTTCGGATTGACTTCATGGCTGCCTCTCAGCGTGTCTTCCTGATGATGATTTCGATGCGACGGTTCTGCGCGCGGCCTTCGGGCGTATTGTTCGGCGCGATCGGCTCCGCGCGGCCTTTGCCTTCCTCTCGCACTCGCCCTGCGTCGCTCATCATGGATTTGATAATCTCGCCAGCCGCCTTGGCACGGGCAAGCGAGAGGTAGTGGTTTGAAGGAAAGACGAGCGATTGGATGGGCATGGCATCGGTGTGCCCGATCAGGACGACCGTTCCTGCCTCATCATTAAGAGATTGGCCGATCCGCAGAAGAAGCGGCACGAATGTTTTTTTCACCTTCGGACTCGCAGAATCGAACATCCCTGCGGCGTGGATGGTGACGACGACCTGCTGCGCGTCCTCGCTCACAGTGACGAGTCGATCATGGATTTCGGGCTCGAGAAAGTGACGCAGTCGATCGCCGCGCAATGCAACGGCTGGTTGCGGTACGATCCTCACCACGCTCCCTGTGCCGTTCGGCGGCAATTTCGCGAGATCGTTGAGGACTGTGTCAGCGCGGGCATTTAGTGCAAACAGGAGCCCGGTATAGATCGACAGGAGGACACCCGCCAAGAGCGCTACGACGACCCAGATCGGAACGAATTTGCGGCGCAGTTTCCGATCTTCACAGTCCCCGCGCCAGTGCAGGGACAGGTCGCGCTCCAAATCACCGCGGCCTCGGCGGATCAGACGGTAAACGTCTTCGCAAAGTACGCTGAGCTCGGCGGCTCCGCGCATAGTGACCCGGTGTCGGCCCTTAAAGCCCAACCTTATGCAGTAGTAGAGCAGTTCTAGGAGTTCGAGATTGGCGCGCGGTTTTTTTCTCAGGTGCGCCATCACGTCGAAAAAACGGTCGCCACCGAAGGTATCGCCAAACAGTGATCCGACCATGCTCCGTGTCATCCAGACGCTGTGGCTGCCCCAGCGTGTGTTGAGAACAACGTCATCGATTGTCGCGCAAAGGGCGTATTTGCAGATCTTGATCGCTGGGGAGGACAGTCCAAGCGGCATGATACGACGCTCAAAGGCACCAATCTCTTGCAACACTTTCAGGCGCAATCCCTCAACGTCGGAATGGCTGCCACCGCGCTTGAGTTGAGCGCAAAGGCCCAGCAGCGCCGCCGCGGCCGCGATCAGCGGATTAGGTTGATGGAGCGCAAGCGTCTCCCAGAAAGACTCGTTTGGTGCCGCCGCCGGCGGCGGAGGGATTTCCAGCGGCTTCTCGGCTGGCAAACGGGCCGGTGGCTGGTAAATTGGGATCGTTTTTTCAATCAACATCACCCCCCAGCTCATGCCTCTCGGAATGGGCGCTCTCGTCACGGCCCTGTGCCGGGTGCAGGTCGCCGACGCCCTCGCGATACGCGGATTCGAAGTGGGCGTCGAAGCTTCGGAGCTTATCAGTTTCGATGCTTGAGACGACTTCATCCAGGACACGGCCGAACGCATCCCAGCTTGCCGCCTTATGTTTGCTGGGCCAGATTGAACGGGTCCGCCCCAGCGCCCTTTCGATCGCTGATGGGGAGAGACGTTCACGGACACAGAACAGAGCCTTCTGCATAGTGGGCGCCCCAGGAAACTGTTTTGCTAACAGGCCCGAATGGCCCACAGTGCCATTTCGAGCTTGGGGAAGTCGCCGGCGACGTGCAGGGTCAACGCGGCGGAGCGAGGCAAGTCCATCCAGCAGCGGCTGTGCGGATCGACCTCGAAGTAGGTGAATCCAGCATGGAACGGAATCTGACGCGGCGCGACCGATATGGGATTGATGGTGATGCCCGGCAATGCGACTTTGACGAGTTCTTCGATCTTCTCGGCCGGCCCGATCTTGACATAGCGCGGGAACTCGCGTCGGAGTCGCTCGATCTCGACATCGGCCCGAGCGGCCAGCACGAAGCTTGCGGTCGTAAACAGCGACCGATCGGTCACCTCGGCGATATGGAACCCATATTTGTGCGGCCGTAGCGGCACCGGCTCCGCCGTCTGTTCGGGTATGGCGTTTAGTGACGACCGAATAGACTGGATCACAGGCAAAAAAGTATGCGCGAGAGCGTGGTGCTTGTAGTCACCGAAGGTCTGAGTACGTTTCTCAACCAGGGCAAAGGTGGCTAGTTCGCCCGCCAGTTGGAGCATGACGCCATACAGTGATTCCGGGTTTACGACCGCTGCCTTGGAAAGGTGGGAGAAGTAGGGCTCGTAACGATTGATCGCCTGTAGCAGAAGGAAATCGGCGATTTCCGCGATCCCATGCGTCCCCGAGTGCGAAACTCGCGCGGCCAAAGCCTCACCACGATGGTGAAGCAGGCCAGTGATCTCGGTGATGTAGTTCGAGAGGACGTGGGAGCTGGCACAGTCGGGAGTTGGCGCGACGTGCGCCTCATCGAGAATGACTTGCCGGTCGGCCCGGACTTGCATGATACGGGCGATCGGGAGGCAAGTGAAGGCTGACCGATCCGCCGCGTCCGGCAAGAGCTGAAACCGCAGCTGCGCCACCTCAATGGAGGCGCTGCCCCTTTCGCCGGCATTTGTGTCGATGATATCCTGACTTACGCCCGCGAAGCGGATCGGCACGTCAGCTTCCGCTCGCACGTCGGTTTCAACGGCCCCGCTTCGATGAAGCGGTACCGCCAAATGGATGAGCGAATCCCGAAGGTACTCCGGAACATCGTATGGAGTTGGCTGGTCGGCGTCATCGGGGATGCTGAACGGCGTGCCATCCTCCAAGACGCCACATGCCGTTTCGACAGCGATCTTGCCGAGAGCGAGTAGTTCGCGATTGATGCGGAGCTCAGTGATGCCCCAGCCATAGCCATGTAGAGCGGCAGTCCTGCCGCGCAGCAACTTTTCCACGTAACGGTCGTTCTGCTGAAAGTGCTGCGGTCGAAGAAACAGGCCTTCCGACCACACCACCCTGTTTTCTAAAGACACCTTAACTGCCCCGCGTCTGACGCACCGATGATTCAACCGCAGCGGCAATTTAGCAGGCTTCTACTGCTCCCTAACATGCGTAGCCGATATGCAACCATTCGCGGCCCGAATGCAGTGTCTGGGGTCGCCAAAAGAGGCTGCTGGCTGCCGCGATTTGCCATACAGGGCTCTCGGATTGAGATAACGGATGCCGTTTCTAATGCGACATCGCCAATTCCAATCTGATGCCGCGTGCGGATTGCTGAATTCGGGGGCGGGCAAGCGTCGATCTAGCCCTTCTGGCGTGCCGCGAGTGGTGGGCCGGAGCGGCAACCGAAACCGCCCAACTGCGTGTTGGTGCTTACGCGTCCACGTGACGGCCAGCGAGCTGATCTTCAGTGTATTAGCGCCGGCGGACGCTGACGGGTGCGAACAAGATCACGTATCTAACACTACTTTGGCAGTTTAGGTTTGACGGCGTCTGCGAGCAGCTTCTCACAGGCGATCTCCTCCGGCTCACGGACTTCGTCACGGGCCGCAAGGAGGCGGCGACGGTATTCCTCGGCCATGCGGCGCGGATCCTCCAGGAGACCTTTGACTTGATCCCACACCGCTTCTTCCAGGTGATCGCCGCGCACCTGCGGGTTGTCGCAAACGGGGTGGCCGCTGAAGCGATAACCGTCCGTACCGATACAGCGATAGTAGCGCAGCGTGTCCGTCGGGTCGTATTTGCGGGCGCGAGGTGCGCGCTTGCCATAATAGGCGTAGCCGCAACGCCGGCACACCGCGAGGCCCTGCAGCAGCCAGTCCGAGCTCGGCGTGCGTTGGCGCTTGCGCTTCCGGTTCTCCTCAAGCTGAGCATGGACCGCCTCGAATTCGGTCGGATCGACGAGCGGGGGAACAGGAATTTCGATCCACTCTTCAGGCGGTACGGGAACGCGCGAAGTGGCGTGCGGCGAGGGTTGTGAGTGGCCGCGGATCGGCCGCAACCGCGGTCGTGGCGGCACGTAGCGGGCTCGCCCGAAAGCGGCCCGTCCGATATAGGCGGGATTGGCGAGCATGCCGCGGATCGTGGAGGCGTACCAATGCGTCGTTCCTGTCCGCGTCCGGCAGCCGATCTGCTCGAGCCGGCGGCATACCCCTCGCAAGCTCATGCGATCCAGGCCGACCCATGCGAAGATCAGTCGAACAATGTGTGCCTCCTCCTCCACGACCTCAAAGCGTGCCAGGCCGCCACTCTGGTCGCGGCTCACATAACGGTAGCCGAAGGGAGCACCCGTCAGCGCGCTGACGGAGCCGGAGCGTGCCGCGTGACGGCGACCACGCCGGCTCCGCTCGAGGATTTTGGCCCGTTCATATTCGGCGATCACACCCTGAACCTGAAGCAATAGATCATCCTCGGCCGTGCCACCAATGGGGCGGTTGAGGAACACGATCTCCACACCGGTACGACGAAACTCGTCGATCAGCAGCGCCTGATGGGCATAGCAGCGGGCGAGCCGATCGGGGGCGTGGACATAGAGACGGTCGACTTGGCCACCGGCAACCGCATCCCTCAGCCGTTCCAGCGCCGGTCGAAGCAATGTCGAACCACTGTAGCCGTCATCCACGTAGCTGTAACCTGGCTCAAGCATGAAGCCGTCGGTGGCAATGCGTTCCTGCAACGCAATCACCTGACTTGCAATCGTGTTATCGCGCGCCTGCGCCTCGCTCGACACCCGCGCATAGAGCGCACATTGCGTCTCGGTCATTGCTCACCTCCCGATCTCGTCATCGCTTTCGTCACCTTCGATGAGGGGTCCGCTCGACGCTTCTGCCGTTGCTTCGTGCGCCGTATCGTCGGCACAAGATGGGCGTAGGCCTCGAGCAGATGTTGGGGGCCGGTTCTTGTCGCTTCGAACGACACCTGCATGCGCAGCACAGGGCGATCCTTGCGCCGGACCATGTGCGCCTCCATCGGCCGGCTCGCAGCTCGGCCGTCGATGGCGCATTAAATCCCCAGTTGGCTCTGATTCGGCCGCGACAAATCGACTCGCATCCCAACCGCGGCGAACCTCAACAAGCGACCGCATACGGCGTGGACGCTCAATGCGCACCGACCACTCGAAACCAAACTTGGCAACATTGTACAGCGGACCACGACCCATCGGCGCGGCAGGACTTCGAAGCCGTTGGCGCTGTCCGACCGCTTGACGATCTCCATCGTGAACGTTCCGAGCTTTTGCAGGGCGCCGCGCAGTTTCGGCCCCGCATAGTCGCCATCGGCAAAGACATGGCGCAGCCACGGCCAGCGCTTGAGGATGGATTTCAAGACGGCCGGCGCGCCGTCGCGGTCTTGAATGTCGGCGGCGTGAACGACCACGCCGACCATCAGGCCCAGCGTGTCGACGACGATGTGGCGCTTGCGGCCCATGATCTTCTTGCCAGCGTCGAAGCCTCGTATTCCGCCGCTTTCGGTGGCCTTGACCGTCTGGCTGTCGATGACGCCGGCAGACGGGCTTGCTTCCCTGCCTTCGCGTTCGCGCGCCGCCATGACGAGTTCATTGTTGATGGTGCGCAGCAGTCCTTCGTCACGCCAGCGCCAGAAGTATTTCTGCACCATCGAGAACGGGGGGAAGTCCTTGGGCAGAAGCCGCCATGCTCCGCCCGACGAAGCCATGTAAAGCAGCGCGTTCACAACCTCGCGCAGGTCCGTCTTGCGGGGGCGGCCGATCCGGTTCGGCGCCGGCATCAGCGGCTCGATCAGCGCCCACTCCGCGTTCGTCAGGTCGCTTGCGTAGCGCGGGCAGCGCCGTTCATAGTGAGGGCGAGTGGTTTCGGTCCAGGGCATCGTGATCTCCGTCGAATCTCAGCAATCCGACTGAATCACAACCCGCTGAAATCACTCACTTCTTTTTGGAGCAGATACTTAGAGCCGCGGCGGTCCACCAAATGCCTTCTGGATCAACGGCGAAGCAGCGGAATCCGACGCTGCACGCATCGAACCACCTGCGAATGATCGCCAAGCAACATCGAATGCCGTCGAGGCCGGTCCTTCCCAATGGTATCGGTTAAAGCGCGGGCCTGTCTACGTAGAAGGCCCGACACTATCACCAATACGCTTCGAGAGGTTCCTTCCACCATAAAACTCTTCCGCTGCCTTTCGGCAGACAACCGTGTAGAACTCATCCGCATCCTCGATGGTGTAGCCAGCGCCCGCGAAACAGCCGCGCGCTATCTCGTGAAGCGTATGCCGCATTGAACCCGTGTCATCGTACACTGCGTTGACGCACGCAATGATTACCATGACCTCTTCCTTCGAGAGCCGCTGCCGACCACTCATTAAACGAGCGTGGTTGATGCAGGCGACGGCATTGGCGCATGTGAATGAATCGCCCAGTCCAGAGCAGTCCTCGAAACCATTACCCTGCTCGTTCAACTTGAAATGCGCGATGGGCAGGTATTTCATGTCCGCGATTTGCGGATGGTTCAGATCCGCGACCACTGCGGGCTCCTGACCCGATCGGATCTCCTGGAGCCGGGTTTCGAAATTGTGCAGCCACGGACCCACCAAGCTAGTGTTGCGCTGCAGCTTGTTCTTGTCGGGTTTCTCGAACATCAGAGTCGAATCGAGCTTCTCAGTCTCCACCGGTGACAGGAAGCCGTGCTCAACCAGAGTCTTCATCACGACCTTTTCGGCATGGCCCCAGTGCGCAGCATAGACCTGTCTAAAATTAAGAATGGCTTGGCCGGCCGCGAACTGAGCTTCCTCGCCAAGCCCGCAGTCCTTGTCGAGGAGTGCTTCGAGTGTCTCGTTGCATCGCTTGAGAGTTACGCCCTTCTCGCTGCGGATGGTATCGTGGAAGTGCCGGGCACCCTTGTTCACGAAGGGATGAGTGATTGACCTTGACGTGTAGCCGTAGGCACCGGTCTTCTCGTTGAGTACGCCTGTCAAAGCGTACTTGTTCTTCTGATCGTACAGCTGGCTCTTTGTAAGGTCCGGATCCTTGGGGACTTGCGGCGGCCTGTACTTGGTCACGCACTCATTTTTAACAAGATGACCCTTCATGCACGCCAGGTTCAGAATGAGTGACGCGCGCGCCTGCTCATCGTCCACGAGGCGCGCGACGTGCACGCGGGTCGCCGCCCGGTAATCAATCAACGTTGCAAATTGATTGTTGCCACAGGTACGGATTCGATCCGCGGTGCGCTCACTCGAACGCTGGGTTTCGGCGCCGGCGGCGTGATAGCTGTCATAATACTCCCTCGCTTTCGCGTGAGCGGTCCTGAGCCGCTCGTTGCTGGTGAAGCCCATTTTCCCGTCATGCAACGCCGTGGTGGACAGGAAGAAGTTGTTGGCGACTTCGTTGTAGGCGTAGCCCGCACCCGCGAGGAACAAGCCGTACTTAACCGCGCGCGCGGAAAGGCTCGATCCTTGCCCCGTTCCGCCTTTCCCCGCTCCTTTCCTGCCGAGCTCTCCCTCCGGATTCAGCAGTGCAGAATGCCTTGCAGGGGGTGGCGCCGTGCTCTGGGAACCAACCTCGGTGAGTGCACGAACCCAAGCGTAAAATACACTCCTCGCACTCGGATCCCCAGCCACTCCGTCAAGAAGCCGCTGGGTCCCCGTTAATGCGCCTTTAGGTTCTCTATTTCCACCCCTCATGTCGCCCTTACGACGCCTCCGCTTCGCCGCTTTTTGATCTGCCGCACAGATCGATGTCGCGGTTACCAAACACCTGGCGCGTCAGCTCGCCCTTAATTTCGCGGGCGATCTCGTTACGGATGTGAATCCGAGCTCCCGCTCGGCGTCAGCGTCGCCGGCACCGGTCAAACCTGCTCTGGCCAGTCATCGCTGCAGGCGTCTTGTTGCCTCTTCCCGATTCTCATTTTCTCTTTGATCCTCTTTTGCAACCCATGCGTCCAGGACGTGGTCCAGCTCCGCTTCCCCTTGGGTCATGCCTTCGATCCACCATTCCGTGGTCACTGCCGCCACTCCATACCAGGATAGTGAGCGTCCCATGCTAGTGCCTGGCAGCCGCCCCTTGCCATGCACAATCAATATTCCATGATGCACGGCGACAGAGTTGCTCTCGGTCAGGCTCGACGACCAAGCAGCCTCGTGGCCGCCCCTTTTTGCAGAATTTGACGCACGCAACCGCTCACCCCAGGCATTCACTGCTCCTCTACATGCGCAGCCGATATCAGCCACAGGATGAAGCGTGGACTCCGCGCTTCAGCATACCTGCATATCAATCACGCATGCGAAATATCCCGGGATCATCATTAAAATGAGCGAAAGGGCCCAAGGCACTCCGGGATCGGGGTAGCACGGACCCAGTAAAAGTCACGACGTCCAGGGTTGTCATGCTCGATGCAGAATATCTATTGAGGCCGGTCAGCGAGGGCAACGCGTGCGGGGACGCTCTCGATTACGACTTAAGCTTCCTGGAATTTGAGATGGCGTCGCAGGGGAGGCCTGCCCAGCATATCGGCGGCTCTCTCAAGGCGGAAGAGGCTCCCAATTGGGAAGAGGTGTGGCGGCTCGGCCTCGACCTTGCTACGCGTACCAAAGACCTTCGCATCGGCGTCTTGCTGACACGCTCCGCTGTCAGCCAGTTCGGCTTCTCTGGACTGGCCAAGAGCCTTGAGCTTCTCGTCGCTTATGTCGAGATTTACTGGCCGGAGCTACATCCGCGGCCGGATGCAGACGACGGCGGCGACCAGACCGTGCGTCTCAATGCTTTGGCAAATCTGTGCGATCCCTCCGGGCTTATGGCGGACATCCGCCGCGTTCCTCTCACCGCTTCCAGGCGGTTCGGAGCATTTGCGCTCGGTGACTGGATGTCAGCGCAGCAGTCTCAGCCATGTGAAGTTGATACCACGACCATCAAACTCGCCTTTGGCGACACCGATCCTGGCCAGTTCGACCAAACAAGCGGTGATCTCGACGCCAGCCTCTCGGCGGTCATCGATTTGGATGGTAGCGTTAAGCGGCGCGTCGACATGGCCGAAGCCGTCCGTTTCCAACCTCTAACAGCGCTGCTTCGCCAAGGCAAGGAACTGGTCGATGCCCATAGACGCTCCGAGCCCGTGGCCGCAATGCCCCTGTCGGAGGATTCTGGCGACGCCCCATATCCGGGAGAGATCCGCGACCGAGATGACGTCGTCAATATCCTCGGCCGCGTTTGCCGCTGGTATCAAGTTAACGAGCCGGCCAGCCCCGTACCAGCGCTGCTCGAGCGGGCGAAGCGTCTCGTGTCGAAGGACTTCATGGCTCTAGTGGCAGAGCTGGCGCCGGAGGGTGCTGCGCACTACCGCTCCATAGCCGGCCTGATTGCCGACGAGGGTACTTGAGGCATCGCAACTTCATAGCCGACAAGGAGAATGGAACACATGGCAAAGGAGAGCAGTCAAAAGTTCATTTCGCGAAATCGCCCTCCTCGCGTCCAAATCGAATACGACGTCGAGACCTACGGCTCGCAAAAGAAGGTGCAGCTTCCCTTCGTGGTCGGCGTCATGTCTGATCTCGTAGGCGATCCTGCCGCGCCGTTGCCTCCGCTTGCCGAGCGCAAGATGATGGAGATCGACATTGACAACTTCGATGATCGGCTCAAATCGCTGAAGCCCAGGGTGGCGATGCGGGTAGCGAACCTGTTGACGGGCGAAGGCCAGCTTGCCATCGAATTGAGTTTCGAGCGAATGCACGATTTCTCGCCTGCGGCCGTGGCGCGTAAGGTCGACAGTTTGAACAAGCTGCTTGAGGCGCGAACGCAGCTTTCTAATCTTCTAGCCTACATGGACGGCAAGAACGGTGCCGAGCGGTTGATCGCCAATTTGCTCGCCGACCGGTCCCTGCTCAGCGCCCTGAGCGGCGTGCCCGAGGCTGAACATAAAGCGCCTCAGTTGCCACCCACAGAGACGAAGTAGAATTGATCATGACGTCCACAGATACAATCTCCGCCGTGTTGCAAGACGCCACTGTTGCTACGTTTGATCCGGACGGTTTCAGCAGCTTGCTACAATGCGAGTTAAGGATCTACTCGGACCAAGCCCGTGATGCCGTGGATAGCGCAGTCAGAACACTGGCCGAGCAGGCGCTTGGTAACACGTCCCTGATCAGCGACGACATCGTGGCTACTATCCAGTCGATTATTGCGTCCATCGATGACAAGCTGTCCACACAAGTCAACGAGATCCTCCATCACGAGGATTTCCAAAATCTGGAATCAGCCTGGCGGGGCTTGCATCACCTTACGGTGAACACCGAGACAGACGAGACGCTAAAGATTCGCTTTCTTCCCGTCTCCAAGAAGGAGCTTTCTCGTGCCCTGAAAAAATACAAGGGCGTCTCCTGGGATCAGAGCCCGCTATTCAAGAAAATCTACGAAGAAGAATATGGGCAGATCGGCGGTGAACCCTATGGCTGCCTGATTGCCGACTACTATTTCGACCATACCCCGCCAGACATAGAATTGCTATCGGGACTCGCGCAAATTGCTGCGGCAAGCCACTCCCCTCTCATTTCTGCTGTCTCCCCGCATCTGCTGCAGATGGACTCTTGGCGCGAGCTCTCGAACCCACGCGACATCACGAAGATTTTCCTAACGCCCGAGCACGCCACTTGGCGAGCATTTCGCGAGAGCGAAAACTCGCGATACGTGGCGCTGACGCTGCCGCGCACCCTCGGGCGGTTGCCCTACGGGACCAAGACCAACCCGGTCGACGAATTCGCCTTCGAGGAGGAGACGGACGGCGGCGATAGCCAAAGGTACCTCTGGACGAACGCAGCCTATGCCATGGGGGTAAACATCACACGCTCGTTTAAGCTCTACGGCTGGCTCTCCAGAATACGCGGTGTAGAATCCGGTGGCCTCGTCGAAGGCCTGCCGGTGCATACCTTCCGAAGCGACGACGGCGGCGTTGATCTAAAATGCCCCACTGAGACCGCGATCAGCGACCGCCGCGAGGCCGAGCTCTCCAAGAACGGCCTTCTGCCGCTGCTGCACCGCAAGAATACCGATCTTGGCGTATTTATTGGCGCTCAGACCGTCAACAAACCGATCAAGTACGAAGACTTGGACGCGTCAGCGAATGCTGAGCTCAGCGCTAGGCTACCCTACATTTTCGCAATCTGCCGCTTTGCCCATTATTTGAAGTGCCTGGTTCGGGACAAGATTGGCACGTTTAAAGAGCGCCATGAGGTCGAGGAGTGGCTCAACCAATGGATCCAGCGTTACGTCCACCCCTCGCCCGAGCTGGGGAGCGAAGAAAGCAAGGCACAACAGCCGCTCTCCTCAGCCAAGGTCGAGGTGGACGAGGCTGAAGACAATCCTGGTTATTACACTGCCAGATTCTATCTGCGGCCGCATTACCAGCTTGAAGGCTTGACCATCTCTCTGAGGCTGGTGTCGCGCCTGCCGTCTGCCCGAAAAGGCTGAGAGGGTACGTCCTTCCATAAAGGAAGTGGCGAAGGCAAATTTGGTCCGCAGAGGGCCGTTCGCCGCACCCGGCAGCTCTATATGACAAAACCGCCCGGCCCCAGTGTCACGATACCGAAGGAGAATTCGTCATGGCGTTCGACGCAGTCATGAAGTTCAACACAGTGTCCAAGGATGGCATTCAGCCCAAAGGGGAATCTCTTATCCTGAAGGATGGTTTTACGCTTGCCGACGAATGGAGCTTCTCAATCGAAAACAAGCTCAACATCGGGCCTCACACTGTCGGCGCTGGGACAGGCAAGGCTGAATTCGAGGTTTTCACTATTAAGAAGCAGGTGGATAGCGCCTCATCCGCGCTGTACGTGGCCTGCGGTCGAGGCGCGCATTTTAACGACGTTGACTTAAAGCTCTTCAAGTCGACAGGCAGCGGACTTCTCACAGCTGATTCCAACCTATTCTTGCACTGGAGTTTCAACATGCTCGCGATCGAGAAGGTCGAGTGGGCCTATGCGGAAGACGCTCCGGAGGAGACGATCACCTGCCGGTTCGGCGCCTGCAAGATGATCTATTACAAGCAGGATATGCATGGCGCTCTAACCAAGGCAGGCGAAGGGATCTGGAACCAGGTCTCGAACAGCGCCGAGTTCAATAAGCTGGTTGTCAGCTGACGGTGGCGAAATTGGCAGTCGCCTCGTCGAAAATTGCGATTCTGGAGATCGAACATGACCAGGCATCTTAGGCGGGATCTGGTGCAGCCTTCCCTCCTCGACAGGCTCACTGACGATGAGCCGAACAGCGCGTGCGAAACGCAGGACAAGCGCAGTTTCTCAATTCGCCAACTACAAGAGGTGATTCTACGCGACGTGTCCTGGCTGTTGAACACGAATCAATTGGCTTCAAGCGTGGCACTCCACGCATACCCCCTCGTCGCGGCCAGCACACTCAACTACGGGGTCCGGCCTCTCAGCGGGCACATCCGCGAAGGCATCGATTCGAGCGCCTTGGGAGACGAAATCGCCGAGAGCCTGCAGCGATTCGAGCCGCGGCTCTTACCGCGCAGTATTAAGGTGATGGTCCTCAACGACGGACAGGACTGCAGCTCCTTTCGCTTTAAGATTGCGGCCTATCTGTGGGCGCTGCCTGCTCCGCTGCCGATGACAATGCGCACGGAGGTGGATCCCGAACTCCAAGTTGTCCGTGTTGGTTTGGATCCGGAGACAAGCTGATGGATCCCCGGCTTCTCGGATTGTACAACGATGAGCTGGCCTACATGCGCGAGATGGGGGCCGAATTTGCTCGCTCCTTCCCGAAGGTTGCCGGACGGCTCGGGATGGAAGCAGAAGAGGTCGCCGATCCTTATGTCGAGCGGCTGCTGGAAGGCTTCGCCTTCATGGCCGCGCGGGTGCAGCTGAAGCTGCAGTCACGTTTCCCGAATTTCACGCAGCACCTGTTGGAGATGGTGTATCCGCACTTTCTACCGCCGATACCGTCGATGACGATCGTGCGCTTCGAACCGGATGCGGAAGCCGGACCGATCGAGAATGCATACGTCGTGCCGCGCGGAACCAAACTTTTCGGCCGACTCGCTCCGGGCGCCGTCACCCATTGCGAGTTCCGCACGGCTCACGACGTCCATCTATGGCCGATCATGGTGAGCGCCGCCGACTACTTCGCGACGCCCGGGCAGATCTCCTCCCTGGATCTTCCGGCCCGGCAACAGGTGAAGGCTGCCTTTCGACTGCGGCTTCGTACCACCAACGGCATGCCATTCAATCGACTCTCACTTAAGGCCCTGACACTACACCTTCTCGGGCCCGGTGGCATCGGTGCGGCGCTTGCCGAGCAGCTGATCGCCGACACACGCGCCATCGTTGCCCGTCCCGTCGGCCGGCCAATCACTTGGCAGGAGAGAATCCCGCTCAATATGCTGCGGCAGCGTGGTCTCGAGCCGAACTGCGCGCTCCTGCCCGAGGTCCCACGCTCCTTCGACGGTTACCGTCTCCTGCAGGAGTATTTCGCCATCGCGGAGCGGACGTTGTTCGTCGAGGTGAGTGGGCTTGCCGACGCCGTGTCCCTGTCAACGACGGAAAGCCTCGAGATCGTGTTCGCGCTTGGCCGAGTCGAACCACGGCTGGAACGTCATCTCGGACCTGAGAACATCGCTCTCTTCGCGACCCCTGCGATCAATTTGTTCGAACGCCAAGCTGATCGAATTCACGTGAGGGAAAAAGACCATGAGCATAATGTAATCGTAGACAGGATGAGGCCCCTCGACTTTGAGGTTCACTCCATCCTCGCAATGAGTGGCTACGGAGAGAGCAACGGAGCAGCCCCCGCCGAGTTCCTCCCCTTCTACAGCATCAGCGCGCACGGCCGGGAGGAGCAGCACTCCAGGTACTACATGCTCCGGCGGGAGCAGCGGCAGATGTCGGAGCACCAACGATCGAATGGGGCGCGAACTGGCTATATCGGCAGCGAGACCTTCGTCTCTCTGGTCGATCGCCGGGCGGGTCCCTATTCGGCGGGACCTCAGCAGTTGTCGGTGCGCTGCCTGTGCTCGAACCGGGATTTGCCGCTGCTGTTACCGATCGGCCGAGACGAGACCGACTTCACCCTGGAAATCGGCGCTCCGGTTACCGCCACCCGGTGCATATCGCCACCGAGCCGACCAGGCCACTCCTTCGCCAACGGCGATTTCACCTGGAAACTGATCAGCCACCTTTCGCTGAACTACCTTTCAGTCAGTAATTCCGACAGGGGTGGTCACCAAGGCGCAGAGGCGCTGCGCGAACTCCTGCGCCTCTACATCGATCCGGACAATGCGTGCGCCTCACGGCAGATCGACGGCATCCGGGAGATCCGGTCACAACCTGCGATCCGGCGGCTGCCTGGCGGTGGACAAGCCGCCGTGGCACGTGGAATCGAGGTTGGCATCACCCTGGACGAAGCGGCTTTCGAAGGCGTCGGCATCTTTCCGCTCGCCTCGGTACTCAACCAGTTCTTCGCAAAATACGTTTCGATCAACAGCTTCACGGAGACGGTCGTCTCGACGTTGCAACGAGGGGAGATCATGCGATGGCCGACGATGACCGGCCGCCGGGCGATCCTCTGATTGCGGACGCTCTCGGCCAATTCCTCAGCGCCGTTGCAGCCGAACCGCATGGTTACGACTTCTTCGAGGCTCTGCGGCGGGTCGACGCGATCTGCTCAGATCGACCTCGACTGGGGGAATCGGGCCGGCCGAGCCTGGATCGGGTGCGGATCGGCCAAGAGCCCTCGCTCGCCTTTCCGACGCGACCGATCGCGGGCGTGACGGATGGAGGGGAGACTGATTTTGCGCGAATCTCCACTTACCTCTTCGGATTGTTCGGATCCAACGGTCCTCTCCCGTTGCATTTGACGGAGTATGCTCTTCTCAGACAGCAAAACGCCGCGGATGAGACGCTGGTCAGGTTTGCCGATATCTTCCATCACCGTATGGCCTCGTTCTTCTTTCGTGCCTGGGCGGAGAGTGAGCCGACCGTAAGCCACGACAGGCCACACGAAGATCGCTTCGCGCTTCAGCTCGCCTCCCTCGCCGGCTTTGGCATGACCGCCCTGCTTGCACGAGATGCTATGCCCGATCTGGCCAAACTCCACTTCACCGGCCGTCTCGCCTCACACACCCGCAATCCCGAGGGGCTTGCCGCCATCGTCGCGAGCTTCTTCGAGGCGCCGGTCGATACACGTGAGTTTGTCCCGCAATGGGTCAAACTGCCCCGCGTCTCGCTCTGCCTCCTGGGCCTCGACCCGCGCACGGGCAGGCTGGGCTGCACGGCTACTGCCGGTAGGAGGATCAGAGTGCACCACCACCGCTTTCGTCTCATTGTCGGTCCGCTCAGCCTGGTTCAGTACGAGTCGCTTTTGCCCGGGGCTCTCGGTCTTAGGACCATGGCTCAGATCATCCGCAATTATATTGGAGATGAACTGGACTGGGAGGTCAATCTTGTCCTCCGCCGCGAGGAGATGCCGGAAGTGCGGCTGGGTCGCCGCGGCAGGCTCGGCTGGACGAGTTGGATAGGCAAGCGGGAGATGCGGCGGGACGCCGATGACCTAACGACTACCCCGCCTGATCAGCGGCTGGAGCAATTGTGTCCAATTCCGCCGTAACTGCTTGAGCGTGGCGCCCACACCGGTTCGACGACGCTTTCCATCACATTTTGCTAGCGGGTCTTCGGTTGGGTCTTTTCCACTTACGCCAGATCGCAGCGAAACCAAGGAACACAATGATGGTCCGATCAAAAATCGACAATCTCCTGAAGCGCAATTGTTCTGCTGCGGTCACCTTGGCCGCGTTCGACCCCGATGATGTTTTTCTCCGACGGCTCACAGGCACCGAGCGGCTGGGGCAACTCTTCCACTACGAGGTGAGGCTCGTCAGCCGCCATCCGATCCAGAACTTTGCTACGATTCCCGGGCAAAGCTTGGCGGTAGGCCTTAAACTCAAGGGCTCTGCAATGCGCTTCTTCCACGGCATCGTTACGGAGTTCCAATACTTGGGGCACGATGACGGAGCAAACCTGAACTACGTGGCGCAGATGCGACCTTGGCTTTCGCTTCTCGATTATCGCTCCAACAGTCGGATCTTTCAAAACAAGACCAGCATAGAGATCATCACCACGATTTTTCGGGAACACAAAGGAAATTTTAAGAACCAGACCACCGGACGATTCCCACAGCGCTCCTACTGCGTCCAGTACGATGAGACGGATCTGGCCTTTGTCAGCCGACTGATGGAGCAGGACGGCATCTACTACTATTTTGAACATGCGGAGGACCAACACGACCTAGTGCTGGTCGACAACGCCGCGAGCCACATCGCCTGCGCGCCCGAGATCGTGGAGACGCACCACAACCTCAGGCCTGCGCCAAATCTACATCGGGACGACGTCATCCTGCGTTGGGAGGAGGTCGTGTCGCTCCAGCCGAACAAGGTCGTTCTCAAGGACTACAACCATGAGAAGCCGAGGGCAGAGCTCACGGCCGTCGCGCAAGTTCCTTCCGTGAAGATCGGAGGCATTCCAGCTTGCAAGCCTGTGGAAGGCACCTTCATCCGATCTCCCGAGGCCGGGCGCTTCAGGCCAGTCAATACCTCAACAGCCTTTGGCGGCGGCTCCACGGCAATTCGGGAGACCTTCGTCTATCCGGGACGCTACACCGAAAAAGCGGACGGGGATTTCTATGCTTGCATCCGCGCCGAAGAGCTCGCCTGCAACGCTTATCGTGCGCGGGTCGAATGTACGGCACGCCAGATTAGAACAGGGTTGATCTTCAAGGCTGCGAATCCCTTTTACTATGGCGATGTGGGTGCGCGCCCAACGCCCAGTGATCGGTTTTTGGCGGTCGCGAGTGATTTCACTTTGGTCGCAGAGTTGGGGGACATTCGCACCGAAGCGGACGCCGCGGGTCGGGAGAGAGAAGTCGTATATCGTAGCACGGTGGAGATTATCCCCGCGACCACCCAGTATCGCCCGCCGCGCCGCACGCCCGAGCCGGAGATTCGGGGACCGCATACGGCGGTCGTCGTGGGCCCAAAGGGAGATACGATCGCGACGGACCAGTTCGGCCGCATCAAGGTGCAGTTCTTCTGGGACCGCGAAGGCAATAAGGACGACACCAGCTCCTGTTGGATCAGGGTTGCCCAGAGCTCGGCGGGTAAGGGCTTCGGCCACGTCATCATTCCCCGGATCGGCCAGGAGGTTGTCGTGAACTTTATTCACGGCAATCCAGATTGGCCCCTGGTGACCGGTGTCGTCTACAACGGCTCTAACCTGCCTCCTGAAACCCTGCCGCTGGACAAGACCTGCTCGACTTTCCGAACGCACACCGATCAGGGCGCCGTCAATGCCTACAACGAGCTGCGCTTCGAGGACAAACAAGGTTGCGAAGAGGTCTATCTGAAGGCAGAAAGGGACCATACCGTGGAGGTTGGTAATTCCTATTGCATCGATGTCAAGGGTCAGTACCTCCTGACTTCAGCCGGCAACTGCATCGAGGTGACGCCCGATAAGATCCGCCTTGTGGCAATGGGCAAAACCGGTCAGCAGGCGATCGAAATCAGCGGCAAGGGTATCAGCATCGCCGGTGCGACGATCGGCTTTTGGCAACGACTCCCAGGCTCGGAGCCACCGTTTCCATCCCACCGACGACACCAGGCCCGCCCACGCCAGCGATGATGAAGGCCATGCGGCACCCGTGACGGAGCCCGCGCTCGGTAGGTTCCTCTCAGGAGTGCGAACTGCCTGGAAGGGGGCGACGAAACCCGTCCCACCGCGTGGCTGAAATCAAAACAAAAGCGAGAACGGCGGCGACCTGATCCATTTGCAGGAGTTACCGAGGAGTTGCTTGGCTGGTTTGACGAAGAACCATGGCGGCGAGCCGGGAACGCAGGCAGCAAACCAAGGTGAAGATATGGCGCAAGGAAAAGGTTCACGCGATGGCATTTGATACGCCGCCGGCGGTCGCGACCATCAAGATAATGGTCAACTGAGCGGTAAGCGATGCACCAAGGCACCTTGCCCAAAATCGTCTTGTGGCTCGTCTATGGTAGGTCGCTCGTTGGCCGGCGCGCCGGCGCCGATCACTGATGGTAGTGGGTGACGTAGTGGAGTTCGCGGAGGGCTGGGATGACGAGGGCGATGTCTTTGTAGGCCTCGTGCTCGATGAAATGCGCGGTCTCGGGCCCCGGTCGGGGCTTGCCAAGGGCGGGCCTGCCCTTTTTGTCGATGCAGTAGATCAGGATCGGCAGCAGCAGGCCGTGGTTGGGGTTGTCGAGGTCGAGCAGCCGTTTCCAACATTTGATGTTGAGGTTCATGGCCGCGTGGTACCCTTGGCACCACGGCCGGGGGTCGATGCCGCCGCCGGGCTTGGTACCGAAGCGGGGCGCATAATCCTGCGGTCTGTCGAAGAGCGTCTCGTTGATCCGGTTGTGGATCCTGGCGAGGCTTGCAAACACGGCATGATCGTTTGCAGAGCCTTTGGCCAGGACGTCGCGCGGCAACCCCATGAGCGGGCACATCCAGTCTTGCGGGTCCGCGAACCGCGGCCCGGTGACCGCCGCCGTTACGAAGCCATCCAGCGCCGACATGGTCCGCACCAACGGGCGGCGGGCGGTCTTGGCGGCCATCCAGGCCTCGAGCGCCTCGTCCGACAGCGCCATGTCATCGATCGCGCTCATGCCGCCAAGGAGAGCGGCATCTCTTCGCGGCGCCCCCAGTTCCATATGTGGACGGCTCCCGCTTGCAAGTGTTTTTTACAGATATTTTTGATCGGATCGCTTGCTTCCATATGTGCGGCCTTTGTGTGTGGTCGCACATGACCACTGGCCAAGATGGTTTCCGCAACGCATGTTCCTAACACGGCAACGACCTTGAAAGGCCAATGGAACTGACGGAGTATCACGCGTCTTGGATCGATCGATCGCACCATCTGCTTTTCTCTTGCAAGTTCACAGCATCAGCTCAACACAGTAGCATTCTATTCTGCTCACCGTGATGACCAATTCCTATGTTGCTTGCGTTTGCTCCTCTGTCCGCCGATACGCCTCGCCGCTCACCATGAGCTTCCACGCAATACGGGCGATCTTGTTGGCGAGCGCCACCGCAACCAGCTTTGGTTTCTTCCTTTGCAGTAGTTCGGTGAGCCATCGGGAAGCATGCCTGCTTCGACCTGCTCTGACGTGCTGAAGAAGAGCAGTCGCGCCAACCACCAATATGCTCCTCAGCATTTCGTCGCCAGCACGTGTGATCACCCCCAGTCTGACCTTGCCTGCAGTCGAATGGTCTTTGGGCGTGAGGCCTATCCAAGCGGCAAAATCGCGACCCGACTTGAACGTTCGGGGATCTGGGGTCTTCATCATCAAAAGCGATGCGCCGACCGGCCCGACACCCGGAATTTCGGCCAGGCGCCTGCTGCATTCATCGGAGCGATGCAACGCGGTCAGTTTTTCCTCGACGGCTTTCGTTTCGGTAAGCAAGTCGCGATACTCAACGCCATGCATGGCAAAAAGCTCGCGGGCCAATTCAGGCAGGGATTGATCCGCCGCAATCCGCTCCAGCAACGGTTCGATTCGGCACATGCCCTTGGCCGCGACGATGCCGAACTCCATGGCAAACCCGCGTATGGCATTGGCGAGCTGCGTTCGATTGCGAATGAGTCTCTCTCGCACACCGACCAGCATTAACGCCGCCTGCTGGTCCGCGGTCTTCACCGGCACGAAGCGCATCGTCGGTCGGCTCATCGCCTCACACAAAGCTTCCGCGTCCGCCGCGTCGTTCTTGCCGCGTTTCACATAAGGTTTCGCCAACTGAGGCGCTATCAATTTCACCTCATGACCGAACGAACTTAACAGCCTCGCCCAATGATGAGAGCCTCCACAGGCTTCGAGTGCGATAGTAGTCGGCGGCGTTTTCTCGAAGAATTTCACCATCTCCCTACGCGAAAGCTTCTTGCGAAGGACTGGTTGCTCGCCTGCGTTCACGCCATGCAATTGGAAAACGCTCTTTGACGTATCCAGGCCAATTCTGATAATCTCTTCCACGGACGGTCTCCCTCGATTGAGCTTTCAACGAACTCATTCTGGCACATTGCGATGCCGTTGGGAGCCGTCCACCCCAACACGGCATCAGCTCGTCCCAGCGCGAGGCTGGCCAGTCGTTCTGGGTGCGCTCGGCGACATCGGCCATGTAGGCTTCGGCATCAACCCCGCAGAGCTTGCAGGTCTCGATGATGCTGAGCACGACCGCGGACCGCTCTGCCGCGGCGAGGCTGCCCGAGAAAAGCCAATTGCGCCTGCCGACCGTAAATCCACGAATCGCCCGCTCCGCGATCAGGTTGTCGGGCTCGAGCTGGCCATCGTGGAGGAAGCGGTTGAACGCGCGCCATCGCCTGGTGCCATAGGCGAAGGCCTTCGCGATATCGGCATGGCGCGACAAACCGTTGCCCTGGCGCATGAGCTGTCGTCGCAGCGCCCGGACCAGTGGTCGGGTCCGGCTTCGTCGTGCGGCCAATCGCTCGGCGGGTGGGAGCCCCCGTATCTCTTCCTCGATCCGGTAGATCGCCTGGATACCGGCCATCGCCGTCGTGCTGAGTTCGGTCGGCTGGCTGTCGTGAACGTCGAATATCTTGCGACGCAGATGGGCCAGGCAGGCAGCTTCTCGAATGGCGCCGCCCTTGTAGATCTGGTTATAGCCGCTGAAACCGTCGGCCTGGAGCGTGCCGGCAAATCCGGCGAGCTCGGTCATGACGCTCTCGCCAGCGCGTCCCATGGTGGCGCGATACCAGGCGATCGGCGGCTCCTGCGAACCCGAGTTGCGGTCGTCGGCGACGTAAACCCAGAGCGCGCCTTTGTGCGTCTTGCCGGTGCCGGGCGCCAGGATCGGAAGCCGCGTGTCGTCGGTGTGAATCTTGGTGCGGGTACGGCCGATCTCGCGGATGCGATTGTAGATCGGATCGAGCAAGGCGGCGGCGTAGCCGGCGCTGCGCGCAAGGGTGGATCGCTCGATATCCCCGTGGGTCGGTCAAAATCCCCCGGGTGTGGTCACTTGAAACTCCCCCACCCGATGATCACCGGCAGCGCTACTGAACAGCGGTAGCCGGTAAGGCAGGACGTTTATTTTCATCCCCTTTCTATAGCGAGGGGACCGGGAGTTGAACGTCTTGAAGGCACATCTGCAAAGCACCGTACTAACATTACTTGATCGCAACACCAGCCAGCGCGAGATTCAAAGGCTGACGGGTGTCGATCGCAAGACGATTCGGCGTTACCGAGCGCAGCGGGCTGGTGCGGAGGCAAATTCCCCCGGGGAAGTGACCACCGGCTCGGCAAGCGCGGAGGACCAAATTCCTCCACCCCGACCACCGGCTTTTGGGGTGTCGGGAGCGACGGTCACCAGAAGCCTGGCCCGCTCGGCCTGCGAAGTGCATCGGGCGTGGATCGAAGAACAGGTCCGCCTGAAGCGAAATGCGCAGGCGATTTACCAGGACTTGGTCGATCAGTTTGGCTTTCCGTCCAGCTACCAAAGCGTCAAGCGGTTTGTGCGCACGTTGCGACACAGCGATCCCAAGCAGTTTGATCGTCTAGAGTTCCTCCCCGGCGAGGAGGCTCAGGTCGACTATGGCGAGGGCGCGCTGACGATCGATCCCAAGAGCGGCCGGTACCGTCGTCCCCGCCTGTTCGTGATGACGCTGCGCTATTCGCGGCGCAGCTTCCGGCGGGTGGTCTGGCAATCCAGCCAGCAAGTCTGGGCGCAGCTTCACGAAGAGGCGTTTCGGTATTTTGGCGGGGTGGTCAGCTATGTGGTGCTCGACAACCTTAAGGAAGGCGTCCTCAAGCCCGATCTGTACGAGCCCGAGCTCAATCCGATCTACAGTGCGATGCTGGCTCATTACGGTGTCGTCGCCGATCCGGCCCGCGTGGCGGACCCCAATCGGAAGGGGAGCGTCGAGAATGCGATTCAACATACCCAGGGGACCGCGCTGGCCGGACGGCGCTTCGAGACGCTGGAAGCGCAGAACGAGTTCTTGAGGCACTGGGAGGAGAACTGGGCTTCCAAGCGCATCCACGGCAGCACTCGCCGTCAGGTCGACGCCATGTTCCAGGAGGAGAGGCCGCACCTGCGGCCGCTGCCTGTCGCACCCTTCCGCATCTTCACTGAAGTCGTTCGGACCGTCTGCGACGACACCACCGTACGCGTCGACAGCAGCTATTACGCCGCGCGGCCCGCGGCCATCGGCAGTCTGGTCGTCGTGCGCATCTACACTTCCACGATCGAGATCCGTGATCGCCACACCCATGCGCTGCTGCGGATTCATCCCCGGATGACGCACCCCGGTTCTGTCGTCCTGCCAACCAACGAACGGCCGTTCAATCCGTCACGGCAAACCGCCGTGCTGCTGGCGAACGCCGGCCGCATCGGCCCACAAACCAAGGCCCTGTGTCAACATATGTTCGATGCCGAGGGACGCCCCGGACAGCGCGCGATGTGGGGCATTGTCGGGCTGAGCCGGAAGTATCCGACACGGCTGGTCGAGCAGGCCTGTGCTCATGCCATCAGCAACCGCATCTACCGTTACAAGCACGTACGCGCGACTGTCGAGCGGCTGTTTGAGCAGGCGCTGCAACAGGTTGAAGAAGCCCCACAGCCGGTATCGCAGCTCACCCAGGATCATCCACTGATACGCGCGCCCGCCGAATATGGCGACCTCTTCAGCCGTGCTGTGCGGCACGATGCCGGCAACAATGGCCGGCAGGCTGGGGCTGACGACGACCGCGCCTCTCCACCTCGCGCTCGTGGCGCCTGCGCAACCCCGACCAGCTTCGCCGCCACGAGCGCTCCCGCTATCCCTTCTCACCTCAAACTGGAGACCCAACCCCATGATGACCATACCCGAAATTGAACGCTGCCTGCGACAGTTGCGCCTGTCGGGCGTCCGCGACACGCTGCAGACGCGCGTGCTGCAGGCGCAGGGCGCAAACCAACCCTTCCTCGAGACCTTCTCCCTGATCCTGCAGGACGAACTGGATCGTCGCCAATCCCGCCTTATCGAGCGGCGATATCAGCAATCCGGGCTCGATGAAAAACTGACGCTCGCCGAGTTCGACTGGGCCTTCAATCCCAAATTGCCGCGCCAAACTTGCTTCCAGCTCCACACCCTGGCGTTCGTCGCCGCCGGCGAGAACGCGATGCTGGTCGGCAAACCGGGCACCGGGAAATCCCACATCGCCAAGGCGATTGCCTATCAGGCGATCCTGCACAGCCACAAGGTCCAGTATCTCGAGACCGATGACTTCTTCCACCGCCACGCTCTGAACGCCCCCGCGCAACGCGAGGCCCGGATGCGAACAATCATCGACTGCGATCTCCTCGTGCTCGACGATCTGTTCCTCGCACGGGCCATCCCCGACGAAGCCGGCGCATGGCTGCAGACCCTGATACATCAGCGCTACAAACTGCGTCGCAGCGTCATCGTCACCTCCAATCGGGTCGTACAGGACTGGGGGACATATCTGCGAGACAACACCATGAGCACGACGATACTCGATCGGCTGATGCATCATTGCCATCTGCTTGAGTTCGATGGACGCAGCTATCGTCTCAAAGAAGCCGCTGAGGCCCTTGCTCGGGAAACAAAGTCAAACTAACAAATACACCCTCTGTCCTGTCTTGCGGGTGGGGGAGTTTGACTGACCCTACCCGGGGGAATTTGAAGTGACCCGCGGGGATATCGACGCCCTTGGCGGCCATCATCTGTGCCTGACGGTAGAAGGGTAGATGATAACCCCACTTGGCCATCATGATATGGGCGAGCGCGGCATAGCTGAGCTTGCCGCGTGCAATGGCCTTGGCTGGTGCCGGCGCCTGGATGATTTTATCGCAGGCCCGGCAGCTGTACTTGGGTCGAATGGTCTCCATCACCTGCCAGGCCTGGGCGACCAGATCGAGCATCTCCTCGCTATCTTCGCCCATGGCGCGCAGATCGCCGCCGCAGCCCGGACAGCATGCGCAAGAGGGTTCGCGAACGATCCTCTTTCGCGGCAGGTTGGGGTTGAGCTTGCGCACCGGCAACACCCGGACCTTGTCGGTGTCGGCGACGATGGGCAGCTCGATATCGGGCACGCCGACGGCGAAATCGGTCTCGAGATCTTCGAGTTCGAGCAGCATCTGGCCCAGCTTCTCGGACGAGCGGCCGAAGGCCTTGCGGTTGAAGCGATCGATCTGCAGCTGCAGGCGCTGGATGCGAAGTGCGGCCTCGGCGCGCTCCCTTCGCAGTTGCTCATCGCGTTCGGCGATGGTGATGTCACGGGCAGAAACGGCCGCCTCCAGAAGGGCGATCCGGGCGAGGAAATCAGCGATTGAGGGGGTCTGTTCCGACACCCAAATTAAATACGAAAGAGCTCCGTTACGGAAGCAGAATCGACACAAAATCAATGAGAAACGAGCAAAATCAGCCAGCCAAACGCGGTCGATAAATCTTGCTCGGCCGGCGCCAGTCGATCCCGTCCAGAAGCAGCGAAAGCTGCGCCTTGGTGAGCGACACGGCGACCTGATCCTTCGTGGTTGGCCAGGCGAAACAACCATCGGTAAGCCGTTTGTAACTCACTTGGAAATGCAGGCGGTTCATCGTCCCCGTCGCAGTTTGTGACAGTGACTCACCCCTTTCATCCGTATTCCGGGCAGCGAGGTGCCTGCGTTGGGAAGCGCGGTAACCGAGGGGGCAAGCTATTGCTGCTGCGCTTTGACGATGGCCGGATTTGCACTGTTCCGCCGCAATGGACCGATGCAGCAGGCCCCAGCCTTGAGGTTATCGCGGGAAACGGGCGCGCACTGTGCAGCCTCACCGACCTACTGGAACTCAGCGGTCTCGTAGAGCGCCTCATATCGCAAGGGAGATGCGCAACGCCGCAAGATTGTAAGGGAAATTTTGCCGATGTTGCAAGGAAAATAACGCCGCAAAACCCATGGGAGCTTCGCTGAATGTGCCGTATTAGCAGAGATTATACTCGATTTGTTGACAGATATCCGCTTGACGGTTTAGCCATACGCGACATATTTATAATTACGTCAATTGAGTCGACATCGGGGGCGGCGCAGGTGTCGGACAGCGTCAAACACAGGCAATCGAAAGGCAGCGCTTTGGCCGAGGATGGCACGCTCAATCCAGCCCCGGAAAAAATCGGCGATCAGAAGTTCCGGGAGGACGGCTTCTTCGATCCGCGCGACATCGTGCAGGTGAAGTACGAGATGCTGCGGCGCGTATCGGTCGACAAAATGTCGGTAACGGAGGTGTCCGACGAATATGGCGTCTCCCGGCCGACCTTCTACCAGGCCAAAGCCGACTTCGAGGACGCGGGTCTGGCCGGCCTAGTACCGAGGAAGCGCGGCCCGCACGGCCCGCACAAGATCCAGAGCGAAGTGCTGGCCTTCCTCAGGGCCCAGGTGGTTCCGGGCGAGCCCATTCGGGCACGCGAACTGACGAACCGGCTCCGGACAGAGTTCGGACTCGATGTCCACCCCAGAACAATCGAGCGTGCGCTCGGCGAAAAAAAAACGGTGTAACCATCAGTGGCGGTGCGCAATTGCATTGCGCGATGCAGTCCCGCGCCACGGAGCGATACGAAATACTGCGCGCCGCCGCGCTTGGCGCCGCGCTCCCTCTGGAGTGTTAACGGCTGCGAGAAAGCGCGGACAAATGGTGCCGAGGATTGTGGAGGAGAAAGCGGCCCGATGGGGCCGCTTTGTATTTTTTACCAGGAGGGATCGAGAGGATGGGGCTTTTGCCCTGTCTGCTCGTCGCTGGAAGGGTGCTGATCGTCAGGGGCTTGTTGGTGACGGACAAACTGCTGGATGTGGGGAGCGTAACGGCTCCAGATGCAGTCTCGCAGATCGTCGAGGAGTTCGAAGACGGCGGCTGCTTGCTCGGGTGTCCATTCGGCATTGACGATGAACTGGATTCCACGCCCGAGACCGGACGGCTGATGAGGATTTCCGGTCATGCTGCAGGCTCCTTTTCGTCAGCGGGGTGGCTGGTGCGTTGTTGACGCTGCGCCTTCGAGCGCTCGGAGGCTTCCTTGAAGCGGTAAGAATCGCCTTCGATGGGAATGACCTCACAATGGTGCAAAAGGCGATCGACCAGACTGACGACGCAGGCGGCATTGGGGAAGACCTCCGACCATTGCGCGAAGGGCTTGTTGGTGGTGACGATGGTCGAGCGTTTCTCGTATCGGCGGCTGATGAGATCGAACAGCAGATCGGCATGACGGTTGGAATAGGAGAGATATCCGACCTCGTCGATGACCAGGATATCGGGCGCCGCATAGTACTGCAGCTTTCGGCGGAGCATGGAATCGCTGTCGATGGCGGCGAGCTCGCCGAGCATTTCGCTGGCGGTGCGGAAGAGGACCGAATGGCCGGCGACCAGCGCCTGGTAGGCGACGTTAAGAGCGAGCGTGGACTTGCCGACGCCGTTAGGGCCGATAAGGACGATGTTGGCGGCCTCCTTGACGAAGGACAGCGTCATCAGTTCCTCGATGGCGGCGCGATCGATACGACGCGGCCATTTCCAGTCGTAATCGGCCAGTTGCCTGAAGTGGCCAAGCCTGGCGGCGCGCATGCGTCGCCGCAATGAGCGGTCGGAGCGCTCTTCTTCCTCCCATTGAAGCACGGCGGCCAGCCACGGCGCGTCGGCGATTTCGTCCCAGTGGGCGATCAGGCCATTGAGGCGCAGCGCCCTGGCGCGGTTGAACAGGATGCCGGGATTATTCATCGTCGTTGCCTGCGGAAGTGAGTTGATCGTAACGGTCGAGCTTGTGGGGCTGTACGACCGTATCCTTTTTGCGGACATGCTCCGGCAGCCTTGTTTCGACCGGCGGTGGAGCGCCACGCGCGATCCGGCGGCGTTCGAGCGCGACGTGAACCGATCTCGAATGAGAGGCCCCGGCCTGCAAGGCATCTTCGACGGCGGCCTGGAGTTCGGTGGCGCCGTAGAGGTCGAGCAGTTTGAGCATGGCATTGGTGATCGCGCCGATATTGGCGCCGCGCTCGGCGGCGTGGATCATCAGTTTCTGGCAGGCCGGCACGGCGCGCGTCAAACTGTTGAGGCCCCGATGCTGGCGCGCTTCGCGCTTGACGGCGACGAGCGCCTTGAGGTGCCGGGGGTCTTCGATCTGCTGGTCCCGGTCGTAGCTGCGGCGGTGGCTGGCGATCATCGTGGCGGCATCGAATATCCGGACCTGGGCGAGATCGGCGCGCACGGTGAGCGTGCACCGGACATGAGTATGGGGAACCGAGTAATCGTTCAGGTCGAAGCGGACATAGGGTGTCTTTCCGACCTTCGCGGCGATCTGCTCCTCGATGGGGTACGGGTTGGTGGGCAATGGCAGAAGCATGGGCTGCTCCTGCGCAAACACCTGACGAACCGTCATCGTCCGGTCCTCGGGGCATGGCCGGTCGGCGGCCTGGTTGCGGCACCATTGTTCGGCCTGGGCATTCAGATCGTCGAGGTCCTTGAACTTGCGGGCGATGAAGAAGGCTTCCCGGATGTGACGAATGGCGCGCTCGACGCGGCCCTTTTCGTTGCCCCGCGCCACGGCGACGGGACGGGGCTCGAAGCGATAATGGCCCGCGAAGGCCAGAAGTGTCGGATGGAACCGGATGGCATCGCCGTGACGCTCAAGCACAGCGCTCTTAAGGTTGTCATAGAGCAGCACCCTGGGCAAACCATTCCAGGCGTTGAACGCACCGGCGTGGCCGCGCAGGAAGTTTTCCATGCGGGCATCAAGAAAGAAGCGCAGATAGATGTCGCGCGAGTAGGACAACACCATGACGAAGGCCATCAGCGGGCGGCGAGCCTTGCCGATTTCGATGTGACCAAAATGCGCCCAGTCGACCTGGCCTTGCTCGCCCGGCAGGGTGCGCAGACGCAGGAACGCTTCCGCAGCCTTGCGCGGACGGTGGAGCGCGATCATATGCCGGAAGTGGGAGGACGAGCCCTTGTAGCCGCGCTCCTGCACCATCCCGTACAGGCGGCTGGCGGTCAGGTCTGGATATGTCTCAAGCGTCCGCTGGACGAACGGCAGATACTGGTCGACCTCGGCGGGACGTATCACCGGCCTGTGGCGGGGCAGACCGGCCTCCTTCAGAACCCGGAAGACCGTCGTATGGTGGCAATGCAATTGCGTTGCGATCGTTCCACAGCGCCACCTCTCAACGTGGTACAGGCGCAGGATCATCGCTTCCTTCTCGGCGGATATGGTCATCGGTTGGGTCTCCATAGTCGTGTTGACGGACATAGGCCCCTCGGCGACGCACGAAGCCGCCGCGAAAGAACGGCGGCAGCCGACAACTGCAGCGCCGGCAGCACGGAGCCGGAGGGATCGATGGCACCGCTTCAGCGGTGACGTCGTCCAGTGCGAGGGTGCCGTCGATCAGGGGCGCGTTCAGTCGTGAACCATCCGGCAGACAAGGTGGAGACTGATGCGTCACGTTGTTTTTGCAGCGCTGGCGATATCGGCGGGAGCGGTCGGCGTGGGCAAAGCGGCCCCGGCGGGTGTTCTGGTAGCGCAGCCCCGCCGCACGCAGACTGTCACGGCGGGCTTCATGGCCGCAGTCAGAACCACAGAAGCGCTGACCCCGATCGCAATGCCGGCAAAGCAAGACCTGTGAGCGGCACCGTGCGCAGAGAAAGAAACGACCGGTTTGCATTGCGGCGGCGAACCTCTCGGAACGCCGTCGGGATTGCGGGGAAAAGCTCGACGGAATGCGCCAATGCCATTATGCTGGCGCATACCGTGAACCAGTCGGCATCAGTGCCCGGGGACCTGCAAGTCCCCTCACACGGGCCGTTGGGATAGGACATCGAGTTTACGTGGTAGTGGGTCGATGTCTGATTGCGGCGCTCCGCACATGTAGCATGCGCGGACGCAGCGCGGGATGCGCCTCAGTCGCCCTCCGGGCTCCTGTCGGCGCATCCCGCGCTCTCATCCCCAACCAAATCAGATCATCAGCGTCATTCAGCACCACTCCGAGCCGAATTCCGCATCAATTCCCTCTCGGCGCCATCTATACGCGGTTCTCAACCGCCATCGACATGGAGGCACGCAGCGGTCTTACCATCCTTCTGCATCGCGGCATGTGGGCCTGGGTTAGCGCGATCTTGCGTATGCCGGGCTGGTCCCCACCCGCGGCTTTGCCGCCAGTCGCCAGGCTGCCGATCGCAGACGAAACGTCCGAGCGACGCACAATCATCCACTTGCTCGCCACCATCGTGATGGCGGCCCCTGAACGGAGAACAGCATGAACGAAAAGCTCAAGGTCCAATCGCATCATCTCGAGCGTGGCGCCTACCTCTACATCCGACAGTCATCGATGCGACAGGTCATGGAGAACGTCGAAAGCACCAAGCGTCAATACGATCTTCGTGGTCGCGCGATCGGGCTTGGATGGCGCGACGACCAGATCACCGTCATCGACAGCGACCAGGGCGAATCCGGCGCTTCAGCGGCGTGGCGCGAAGGCTTCCAGCACTTGGTGTCCGATGTCGGCATGGGGCGCGCGGGGATCGTCATGGGGCTGGAAGTATCCCGCCTCGCCAGAAACAATGCGGACTGGCATCGGCTGCTGGAGATCTGCGCTTTGGCCGACACACTCATCCTCGACGAAGATGGCGTGTACGACCCGGCCAACTTCAATGACCGGCTTCTGCTGGGCCTCAAGGGCACGATGAGCGAGGCCGAGTTGCACGTTATCAAAGCCCGGTTGCGTGGTGGCATTCTCAACAAAGCACGCCGCGGTGAATATCGTTGCCCCCTTCCGACCGGCTTCATCTATAATGAGGTTGGCGATGTGGTCCTCGATCCAGACGCTCAGATCCGGGAGATGATCACCCACTTCTTCGAGACGTTCTCGCGGGTCGGGTCGGCTACGCAGACCGTCAAGGCGTTTGCCAGCGAAGGTCTGCTCTTCCCATCCCGGTTCCGCAACAGCAAGCGGGTGGTCTTCCAACCCCTGACCACATCGACAGCCTTACGCACGCTGCACAATCCTCGCTTCGCGGGCGTCTATGCCTATGGCCAGCGTCTTTACCGCAGGACCGTCGACGGAAAGAAACAGGTCCGTAAACGTGAGCCCAATGAATGGCTCGCATGCATCCCGGACGCCCATCCCGGCTATATCAGTTGGGAGCAGTTCCAGCACAACCTGAAGGCGCTCGAGGCCAATGGCCAAGGCTACCAGACCGCGCGGGTCTCGCCACCGCGCGAAGGCGCGGCTTTGTTGCAGGGGCGCGTCATATGCGGGCGGTGTGGCTGCCACATGAGGGCCCGTTACGTCACCCGGCGCGGTCAGGTGGACACTTGGTACGTCTGCAGCCGCGCCTACGTCTCTCGGGGTGAGCCTCACTGCCAGTCGATCGCAGGCTGGCCCGTCGACGCGGCGATCGGTGAACTGATCGCCGCGGAAATGACGCCCGCCGCCGTGGAATTAGCTCTGGAGATCCGAAAAGAGATCGAAGCGCGCTATGACGAAGCGGACAAACTCCGGCTCCGCGCCGTCGAACGCGCCCAAATCGATGCCGATCTTGCACAGCGGCGGTTTATGCTGGTCGATCCGAACAACCGCCTGGTTGCCGACACCCTTGAACGCGAATGGAACGACAAACTGCGCATGCTGGCTGATCTACGAGAAGAAAGAGCGCGCGCTCTACGCGAAGACCGAGCGACACTCGACGATGCAATCCGTGATCGATTGATCGCCATGACGGCCGACTTCAAAACGGTCTGGTGCGACCCCACCTTGCCGAACCGAGAACGCAAGCGACTCCTTGCCTATCTTGTCGAAGACGTCACATTGCTCAAGTTCCAGGCCGAGGGAGAGACCCGGATCCACATCCGCTTCAGAGGCGGAAGGACCGAAACATTGACCACTCAGAACCCGAAATCCTCCGCACAGCAGGTAAGGACCCGGCCCGAGGTGGTCGAATTGGTCGACAAGCTTCTCGACGATCATATCTGCGCTGAAATCGCTGACATCCTGAATGCAAGGGGAATCCGTCCCGGCGGCTCAGCGCGGCGCGGCAAGGCTGACGCCCAGTTCACCGACTTGCGCGTCATCTATCTTGTCAAGCAATATGGTCTGCGCTCGCGCTACGACCGGCCGCGCGAGCGGGGAATGCTGACAAAAGCAGAAGCCTGCGCAAAACTCGGGATCACCGAATGTACCCTGGTCAGATGGGCGAAATACGACATCGTGAAAAGACATGCCTACAACGGCTATATCGGCCTCTATGAGCTGCCAGGACCGCACGTCCCAGCCAAGCAGTGCAGCCGATGGAACCAGCTCGCCCATCGGGCAGAAGCCATCCGCCGACTCAACTCCTCAAAATGCTCCGATCTCAAGGAAAGGGCTGTAGTATGAAGCCAGTTAGTTTGTAAAAAGGCAGAACCCCTGGTCGTCATGCGCCAGAATCTTGATGATATGACCCTTGCGTCCACGGAAGCAGAAGATCGCGCCAGTGTGCGGGTCGAGCGCAAGCACCTGCTGCACCATGCGTGCCAGGCTGTTGATCCCGCGGCGCATATCGGTCGCGCCGCAGCACAGGTAAATCCGGTCGGTCGGCACCACCGTGATCACCTGGTCAACTCCGCCAGAACGATGTGCAGCGCTGTCGGATCGACGATCCCGTCGATCCGCAATCGCGCGCCGTTCGCAAAGGCCATGACGATCCTGCCGGCCGGGTCCGGGCAATCGGCGACGGGGCGTTCGACCTCGGGCAGATCGCTCACGTCGATGCGCGCGAAGGTCGCCATCGCCTGATCGGCATCAGGCTCGCCGCCGGCCATCTGCTTGCGCCAGGCATAGAGCTGTGATGGGGCTACGCCGAACGCTTGCGCGACCTCGGTCACCGACGACCCCGCCGCGCTCGCCAGGTCGACCAACGCGCGCTTCTCAGTGCAGCTCCACAGCCTTCGTTGCCGCGCGCGCCCGGGCGTCGTTGCACAATCTTCGGCCGCCGCCGCACCGCTTAACTCGGCGACCAAATCGCCCTCTGCATGTTCCAATGTCATGGCGCGAAAACTCCATGTTCATCGGCCTATTGCAAGGTGCCTTGGTGCACCGCTTACACTGAGCGTCCCAGTCGTAGGGAACAATCCTGGTGAGGCAACGCGGGGGGCTGTTTCTCAATTCGCCCGACAAGGCGGCCAGCAGATGGTTCTTTGGGACGATATTCGAACCGCCCCACGGCACCATATGCAGATGTCTTTCCAGCAGCGCGGCCGCGGGATCGTTGGTGACGTTCGGCAGCTAAAGGTCGATGTCGATAGCTACAACGAGGCGAGGTCGGACGAAGAGCCTATCCAGATGGATTTCGACTTCACTATGGACTTGCGGAAATCGAGGCAGCAGAAGCCGCCTAGTCGCCGCGCCTTCTCCAGCGGGCGGATGCAGCTAATCGCGTCGCTGCTTCGGCCCTTTGTTCTGCGCGACATGCGGTCAGCCCGCACGCGGCCGCCAATCTTGCCACCGCGCCGCCCTAGCTCCACAGCGGCCTTGTTCTTGAGATCTTCTTCAGCCGGCGCCTCGCCAGTCGCGATGTCAACTATCGACCTCGCCAATTGGTTTGCGTCGCGCGGGCGCTTTGGATGCTTATCGGTCATAGCTTGAAGATGGCCTTCGTTTCCGCCTATTTCCACACGGCGTATAGGCGAAAGCGCCTATTGTGGTTGGGACGGAGTTTCAAACTGACCCCACTACCGCCGCGCCGAAGGGCTTGCATCGCCCGCTGGATCCGGCGTTGCTGAATGCTCTCGAACGCGCATGATGGCATATTCGTTTTATATGGGACGCTTCAGCATATCGTAGCTAAACAAAAAAGATGCCGTTGCCGGCCAGGAGACCCGGGAGACTCGGGGACGGTAGTCGGCCCGGCAGGAGCGGCTGGTGAGGCGATGGGCAAGGAGTTGAAAGCCGCGTAGCCAACGCTCAACGAGGCGCGCCCGACCGGCGACGGCCATGTGGAGCTGGCGTTTGGGCCCAGCTCAGGACGAACTGGCCCGCGAGATCAAGTCGCGCTGATGCCAAGTGCTCCGGACCAAAGGCTCGAAGTTGTGAGTGAGGACACCAAGCGAAATGATGCCACAACTGGACCACTGGCTCCAACAGGTAACAGGAATAACGGGGCTGCTCCCGGAGTTACTCGGCGCGATTGCGGAAAGGCTCAGCCCGATCGATCTGCTGGCGGTGTCGCAGACAGACGGCGAGCTGCGTGCTGCTGTCCAAATGTCCGCGGCGTTGGAAGAAAGGCGCCAGATGGCAATCCGGGTTCAGGCCGTCTGGAACAGGTTAATGGTCCCGCAGCCAGGAGTCGCGAATCCCTTTGTCGCACTAGTTGTTCCCGGCGTGTTGGAATCTCTCGCATCCAATTTCAATTGCCTGACCAGCGTGCAGCAGGAGCAGCTCGTTGCCATCGCCGAAGGACATAACGACCCCGAGCACCGCGTCTTTGCCCTGCGAGCCCTCGGCGGGGGGCTGGGAGGGCTCGCGCCCACGCTTCAGCAGCGCCTCGTCGAGGTCGCCGAAGGACTTGACGACGAAGAGCACTGCTTCCAAGCCCTGGAAGCGCTCAGACGGGGGGTGGGAGGGCTCGCGCCCGCGCTCCAGCAGCGTCTCATTGATCGCGCCGAGGCGCTTGACCCCGAATATCGCTTCTTGGCCTTGGAGGACCTCGGGCTGGCCGTGGGTGAGTTTACGCCCATGCTCCAGCAGCGTCTCGTCGAACTCGCCGAGGGGGTTGACGATCCCCAGTATCGCGTCGCTGCCCTCGTTTGTCTCGCAATGGGTGTGGGAGGGCTTGTGCCGGCGCTCCAGCAGCGTGTCGTCGATCGCGTCGAGGAGCTCAACCCGGAAGACCGCGTCTCGGTGCTTCGAGCCCTCGGGATAAGCGTGGGAGAGTTTGTACCCGCGCTCCAGCAGCGTGTGGTCGACCTCGCAGCAGGGCTTGTCGATCCCGTGCATCGCGCTCAAGCCCTGCAGCGCATCGGACTGGCCGCAGGAGAGTTTGCGCCGGAACTACAGCAGCGCCTCGTCAGGCTCGCCGAGGCGTTTGTCGATCCCGAGCATCGCGCTCAAGCCCTGGAGGGCATCGGACGGAACCTAGGAGAGCTTGCGCCCGCACTACAGCAGCGCCTCGTCGTGCTCGCCGAGGGGCTCGCCCAGTACGAGCATCGCGTCACAGCTCTGCGGGGCCTCGCAGTGGGCGTCGAAGGACTTGCGCCCACGCTCCAGCAGCGCCTCGTCGACCTCGTCGTGAGCCCTGACCTCGAAGATCACTTCTCGGCCCTCGCAGCCCTGGAGTCAGCCGTGGGAAAGCTTGTGCCCGAGCTACAGGAGCGCCTCGTCGTGCTCGTCGAGGGGCTCGCCCAGCCTCATCAACGCGTCTTAGCCCTATGGGGCTTCAGATGGGGCGTAGGCCGGTTTGCGCCGGCGTTACAAGAGCGCATCGTCGTGCTCGCCGAGGGGCTCGCCCAACCCGGAGATCTCAACCAGGCCATGTGGATCTTGAGAAAGGGCTTTGGACGTTTTACGCCCGAGCTACAGGAGCGCCTCGTCGTGCTCGCCGAGAATCTTAACGACCCACACGATCGTGTCACTGCGCTGCTAAGCCTCGGAGAGAGCGCGGGATTGCTTCCGCCCGAGCTACAGGAGCGCCTGGTCACCTTCGCCGAGAGTCTTAACGACCCGGACAACCGTGTCGCGGCCGCGCGGGTCCTTGGAGCAAGCGTGGGAGCGTTTCCGCCCGCGCTACAGCAGCGTCTCGCTGCTATTGCTGAAGGTCTTGTCCATCCGTGGGCTCGGGCTGCCGCCCTGGCAGCCCTGTGTCCTAGGAACTAAACCCATTCACTTGGGGTTTTTCCGCCCAGGGTAATTCAAGTCTTGCAATCGGGCGGCCTCCGGCCGCGTTGCCGGTACGAACTGATGGAGCACGAAAGCTTGATCATGTCACCGCTGTTGGCAAATGTCTCGTGGTGTTCTCGCGTCGGTCATTCGCGTCCTGAACAGCTCGGAAATGTCTGGTCGAATGGGTCATGCCCTAGCCCGCGGCGTCCGGGCTCCGTCGAAGTCGAGAAGGGTCGTCGTGCCATCAGCTCATCTTGAAATCGCCGGATGGCTCCTGTGGATCTCGATCAACTTTCTGGGAGCATAATGGGACGGGACTGAGAAGATGGACATGGTTGGACAACTTGTTAGCCTCAAAGGCCACATGCATATCTGCCCCCTGGTCGAGCCTGGACCACGGCCGCATATCGGCGGCCCCGTGATCTTGACCGGTCAGAATTTTGTCTGCGTGGAGGGCGTTCCAATCGCCACCGTGAGCGACAGATGCCTATGTTCCGGCGCGCCGACAACCTCCGACAGCATTAAAGAAGGCTCTTCAATCGCGCGGATCAACGGCAAGAGGATTGCGCGGATGGGAGATTCCTGTTCACACGGTGGGCGCTTGGTTCAAGGCGTGCCGTGGATAACGTTCGAGTAACATCGCCGGCGAACGCGCTGGCGCCGACTCGAACTTCGAGACGCCGCGGCATCGTGCAGGGCAACGCCACGCCGCCGCTCGTGCCGATGCCGGAGGCGATGAAGCGAGAGCTTGAAGAATACCCCGGGCGTATTTGCGACCAATTCTGCGGCGGAGCGGGCAACAACTCAGGATGCGGGCGGCCGAGGCCGAGCACGACTGCGAGGACCACGTGATCGTTGCGATGCGCCAGACGGTGGTCTACTCCTGTGAGCTGAAATTAGACGATCTGGAATATTCAAACAGCTTGAAGGCTGTAGCCTCCCGCATTCAGCACCGGCAGACGTGGCGGCCGCGCAACGAGGGCACGCAAGCGCCGACGATACTTTAGTGGAGTGCGTACATAAATGGTCCCGTGCTCGCCACCCACGAACTGCCGTTGCAGAGAGGACGTGAAGCCGCTCCACGTTGGCACGGTGCCGTCGCCGACGTCCTCTTCCTCGATCGCGCGGGACGCAGTTTGCCGAGATGGACCGACGTGCTTGAGACGGCATGATCCGTGTCGTCTGGCGTCACTGGGTTAACAACGTCGGACGTCTGCGCCCCGGTAAGCTGGCAGATCCATTCCATAACATCGGCAGCAAACGCCACCAAACAGCGGCCGAAATCCTGATGGAGGTCGCACGGGACTTTTGAGGCCGATCGCGCTTCATGGTTTGCGATCAAAGGCTGGAGCTAACCAACCCGAGTGCTGGCTACATCGCCAACCATATGTCATTCATGCTCGATCTCCTGAAGGTGCCGCGTCCGCACGCAGGTGCCGTCGACGGCCGCAGACATCTTTGGGCAGTCGCAGCCTGGATTGCCGCCTTTCACTCCGGTAGGCGCAGGAGGCGCCACGAACTTCAATAGCCCTTGACTGTATCGCAATTGAGACACATATAGGGGGTCATATCGCCATTCGATGTGAGTGGGCCACCGGCGAGTTGTTCGTTATAAGGAGTCTTGATGTGGCTGCCACTAAAATGATTCATGTTCGGGTCGAAGATGACATTCGTGAAGAGGCTTCCTTGGTTCTTGGGTCGTTCGGTCTTTCGCTTTCGGATGCCGTTCGGGTGTTTCTTCATCGAGTTGTGGCGAGCCAAAGCTTTCCTCTCGAGCTCAAGGTTCCCAACGAAACAACCCGCGCCGCCCTGACGGAGGCTCGTGAGATCAGGAAGGCCCGTAAGGCTCGCTTTATGACACCGGATGAGCTTTTCGCCGAGCTGAACGGCAAGAAGTAAATTCAGCGAGCAAGCAGCTTGAAGAAACCGAGCGACGTCAGACGCACCTCCCTTCCAAGAGCATCGGAATACACCAGACAATTTCGAAAGGACTGGAACCGATACAATAAGGCCGGGAAAATGGATATGAGTCGCGCAATCGAATTGATGACGCTGATCATTCTGAAAAGGCCACTCGGCGCTGAGTGGGCCGACCACGAGCTCTCAGGTAGAGAGTGGAAAGTGGCGAGGGAAGCACATATCGGTGGTGACTTTCTCCTTGTCTATACTGCCGATGACGACTTCGTCGAATTTGTCAGGCTTGGCTCACATTCAGAGCTGTTTGGAAGATAAGGCGCGGCGCTGGCGCGCCCGACATCGCGATTTGTATACCGCAAAAAGGGCAGAGCCGCCCAAGGGAGATTGGGGGCTTTTGCTATCCAATGCCGCATATCTGCTTGTCACGAGCACAAGCGGTAGTTCTCGTCCAGGCTCGGGGATAATGGTTACCGCTTCGCGCGTCGAATAGAAAACCGCAATCGCCGCGGTAGTCCCATCCTCTTCGACGCGCTCAAGGTGGTATGCATCCCGCCGTTCCGGTCTATTTTTGTCAGTTAACTGTAAGCGGTTTCCGACGGCCGAACGCTCGCCCGCGAGTGGAGAAGGCTTGCGTTGCGCCTTAGCTCGTGAGCCCCCCAAAACACAAATATTTCAGGTCCAGGTAATCATCGACGCCGTATTTCGAACCTTCCCGGCCAAATCCTGACTGCTTGATACCCCCGAACGGCGCGACCTCAGTCGAAATGAGCCCGGTGTTGATGCCAACCATGCCATACTCCAAGGCCTCCGCGACGGCCCACACACGGCTCATGTCCTGGGCGTAGAAATAGGCCGCAAGCCCGAATTCGGTGTCATTTGCCATCTCAATGACGTCATTGACCGCATCGAAGCGGAACAAGGGCGCCAACGGCCCGAAAGTTTCTTCGCGGGCGACCGCCATCTTGGAGGTTACCCCGGTCAGGACAGTCGGCCAGATGAAATTGCCGCCAAGAGGGTGGTCTGGCCCACCCGCCACAATGCTGGCGCCCTGAGAGACTGCATTCTCAATGTGACGCCTGACCTTGGCCACGGCGCGGTCATCGACCAGCGGGCCGATCTCGGTGCCTTCCGCAAAGCCGTCACCAACTTTGAAGGCTTTGACGCGATGCGCGAGCTTGTCGGCGAACTCTTCGTAGATACCGCTCTGCACGTAAAGGCGATTGGCGCAGACACAGGTCTGGCCAGCATTGCGGAACTTGGAGACGAGGGCTCCTTCGACGGCCGCATCGACATCGGCGTCGTCGAAGACGATGAACGGTGCGTTGCCGCCCAGTTCCATGCTGAGCTTCATGACTTGCGCCGAGGCTTGCGCCATCAGGGTGCGGCCGACCTCGGTCGACCCGGTGAACGTGAGTTTGCGAACCTTCTCGTTTTCGCAAACCTCATCGCCGAAGTCCGAGCTCTTCGTGATCGGGACAACGCTCAATAGCCCGGACGGCACCCCTGCCCTTTCCGCAAGTACGGCGAGGGCCAAGGCGGAGAGTGGCGTCAGGGCTGCCGGTTTGAAGACGATCGAGCAGCCCACCGCCAGCGCCGGAGCGATCTTGCGCGCCACCATCGCCGAGGGAAAATTCCAGGGCGTAACAGCGCCGACGACCCCGACAGGTTGCTTGATCACGACGATCCGCTTGTCACGGGCATGACCGGGGATAGTGTCGCCATAGACGCGCTTGGCCTCTTCGCCGAACCACTCGATGTAGGACGCGCCATAGAGGATCTCGCCCTTGGACTCGGCGAACGGCTTCCCCATTTCAGCGGTCAGGATCGTCGCCAGGTCATCAAGATTGGCGATCGTCAGATCATACCAGCGCCGAATGACTGCAGCGCGCTCCTTGCCGGTACGGGCAGCCCACTCCTTCTGGACGACATAGGCCACATCGATCGCATTGGCGATGTCGGCTCGGGTAAAATCGGGCAGCCTGGCCAGCACTTCGCTGGTCGAAGGGTTGGTGACCTCGAAGGTTTGTCCGGACCGGGATTGGCCGAGCCACTCCTTGCCGATCAATCCCGCTTCCCGGATCAGATCCTTGTCCTTGATCTTGTTGAGGAGTGTCGCTGATACGGCCATGGTTAGACACCTTCACTGAGTTGCGAACGGCCCCGCGCGAGAAGTGCCCGGGCCTGGGCGATAATGGGAGCGTCGATCATCTTGCCGTCGACAAGGCGCGCTGCGCCGTCCCGGGCCGCGTCGACGACGCGCTGCGCCCAGCGCAGTTGCTGTTCACTCGGCTGGAAAGCCGAGATGACATGGGAAGTCTGGGCAGGGTGTATGCAAAGCTTCCCGCCGGCCCCATGATCTAAGGCCTGCTGGCATTCGGTGGCCAGTCTGGCGGTGTCCGTGACCTCGAAGGATGGGCCATCCAACGGCAGGGGCATGCCGGCGGCCCTGCTCGCCACCGCCAGCCGCATCATGGCATGCGCTTTGAGGTCATTGGAGGCGGGCACACCCAAGTCCAGCGCAAAATCTGCGGGTCCGAAGGCCAGTCTCGCGACATGCGAATGAGCGGCCAGCGCCCCCGCCGCCTGCAGCCCTCGCGCCGTCTCGATCAGCGCCATGATCTCGATGTCGTCACCCAAAATCCGAACCATCGCGTCGAGGATCGCCGCGGACTCCGCTTTTGGCAGGCAGATGCGCCGAAGCCCGAGCGCCCCGACTGCAGCAAGGTCAGTCGTGTACCAGCTGCTGTCTTGGCTGTTGATCCGAACGTAGGTGGGGTTCCGCAATGTCAGGGCATGGTGAAGGTTGGACCGGGCGCCATCCTTGGCGGCGGGCGCAACGGCGTCCTCAAGATCGATAATAATCGCGTCGGCTCCGGACCGGTCGGCCTTTTCAAAACGCTCTGGCCGGTCGGCCGGAACGAACAAAGGCGCGACAGGCGTAAAATGCAAGTCACCCTGTGCAGACATCAGGCCACACCCCGGTCGATATCGGCTTCCATGTGCACGGCGCCGCTCCCGCCTTGCGTCCAGAGTCGCTGACCATCGATGCCGACCCTGACGGTCAGTTCACGGTCTACAATCGCCGGAGCTATCCCGCGGTAGCGAAACGTCAGGGGTATACCGGCGCCTTGGGACGCCGCGAGGTTGAGGAGAAGCGTTGCCTGGAGGGGGCCATGGACAACCAACCCCTCATAGCCTTCAGCCTCGGTCGCGTAAGGCAGATCGTAGTGGATACGGTGACCGTTAAAGGTGATCGCAGAGTAGCGGAAGAGCAACGTGGACGAAGGAACGACAGACCACACTTGCGCTGCTGGCCGGATTGCCGTGGGCTCGGCCGGTGAGGTGTTTCGAGACACGCCATTTCCCGAGATCGCAGCTTCCCGATAAACGATGTCCTGCCGTTCACTCAGTGCGAGACCACGATCGGAATGATAAGCGTGGCCGACCGCGACGAACCAGAGTTCACCGGATCGGCCTTGCTTGCGCACTATGTCCAGGATGGTGGACGCCTTGCGGACTTTGTCACCGATCCTAAGGTGATCATGCAGCTGAAGTTCACCACCAGCCCACATGCGGCGCGGCAGCGGCACAGGCGGCAACGACAGGTTCTTGGCGGGGTGTCCGTCAGCACCCAACTGGTCCATGCCGGCGATTGCCGGCGACAGGCACCAATGGATGCCCAACGAGGCGGCATCTGCGGGCAGCGGCGCTAGATGCGGTTCGAAAATGGCGCGGAAGCTCATCACGAGGCGCTCCGAAACGACATCGATGCTTTCGCTCTGACGGCCAATCCATTCTGCCGATAGCTTCTGTTCGGTCGCGTCCACTGGCCTTTACCGTCAGTACGAACGTGGCATCCCGAGCACATGCTCGGAGAGGTAGGACAGGATGAGGTTCGTCGAGATCGGCGCAACCTGGTAAAGCCTGGTCTCGCGAAACTTGCGTTCGACGTCATACTCTTCAGCGAATCCGAAACCGCCATGCGTCTGGATACAGGCGTTCGCGGCTTCATTGGAAGCATCAGCAGCCAGCATCTTGGCCATGTTCGCTTCAGCGCCGCAGTCCTGACCGGCCTCATAGAGCCGCGTGGCTTCGCGGACCATGAGTTCGGCTGCACGCATGTTCGCGTAAGCCTTAGCGATGGGAAACTGGACGCCTTGGTTGGCGCCGATGGCCCGGCCGAAGACGTTGCGGTCGCATGCGTAAGTGGAAGCCTTGTTGATCAGCCACTTGGCGTCGCCGACACATTCGGCGGCGATCAGGATCCGCTCGGCATTCATCCCGGAGAGGATATACCGGAAACCCTTGCCTTCCTCACCGATCAGGTTTTCGGCAGGGATCTTCACATTATCGAAAAAGACCTCCGTCGTGGAATGGTTCATCATCGTCCGGATCGGCCGGATTGAGAGACCCTGCTTGAGTGCTTCCTGCATATCAAGAATGAACACAGATAGGCCGTCAGTGCGCTTTGCGACCTGATCCTTCGGGGTGGTCCGGGCGAGCAGCAGCATGAGATCCGAGTACTCGGCCCGGCTGGTCCAGATTTTCTGACCGTTGACCACGTAGTGATCGCCGTTCTTCCGTGCGAAGGTACGGATTGAAGTGGTGTCGGTGCCGCTGGTCGGCTCGGTTACACCGAACGCCTGCAGCCTCAATTCTCCGGAGGCGATTTGCGGAAGATAGCACTGCTTCTGCGATTCATTGCCGTGGCGAAGCACCGTGCCCATGACATACATCTGCGCATGGCAAGCCGCACCATTGCATCCCGCCCGTTGAATCTCCTCGAGCACGGCGGCCGCTGCCGAAAGCGTCAAGCCCGACCCGCCATATTCCTCGGGGATCAGCGTCGCAAGGTAGCCGGCCTCGGTCAACGCGTTGACGAAATCCACGGGGTAGGCGCGGCCGGCATCGAGCTTGCGCCAGTATTCGCCCGGAAACCGCTCGCAGAGCCGACGCACGGCGTCGCGGATGTCCTCGTTGTCAAAGTCCTTGAACATCAGGCGCTCCGCGCGGCATGAACCTGGGGAGGCGCGTCCCCAGCGGTTTCAAACAGACCCAGCGAGCGCACCGGACGGTTGTCGGTAAGGCCCAGGATAGCGCCGATCAGGTCGTCGGCACGGGCTTGCGAAGTGCCGCCGGCGACGAGCTGCGTGCGCGCCTTCTGAGACAGCTCGGCTGCCGTCACCGGGTTATCGGGATCGCCCTTGGCGTCGTGTCGGGCGGCGAAAAAGCGTCTGCCGGAAGCCGTCTCGACGATCACCTCGGCACCCCACGATTCCGGATAGGCGGCATCGATCGACGGCGCCAGCTCGACCCTGACCTTCTTGCGTTCGCCGACCATTCGTTGCCGTGCATCAGCATCGAAGCTGGCCTGATCGACGCGGCCGTCCGCGAGCGCTATCGCAACCGTGTGCTGCAGCGAGAATTTGGCACTGTACGGATCTTCCGGAATGGGCCGGTCGCACACGTCAAGGGCCGCCCGGTAAGCCCCGACATGAACCCTTGCGATGGCTTCCCCGGCGATCTCGTTGTGCAAGGCGATCGCGCCGTCGATCGCCGGATGGGTGTGTCTGCAGCACGGCCATGGCTTGATCGAGGTCTTGATCAGTTGCCAGGCCCGCTCAGGCCCTGCCGTGACGGCCTCCGGAATCGGGTCCGGACACAGACCGGCGTAGAAGCCCTTCTCGCCTTCCAGGATGTTCTGCGCGCCCGTGAATCCTTCCTTGGCCAGGAACGAAGCGATGACGCCTGATTCCGCAGCCCTGGCGGTGTGGAGATGCTTGCTCATGGCGCCTTCGGCAAGGAACTCCCAAAGACCCGATGACTGGGTACCCGCATTCCCAAGCGCCCATACGGTCCTGGTGTCGTCGAGGCCGAGGAGCTCCGCCACGGCAAACGCCGCACCGAACGGCCCGCAGGTCGAGGTGTTGTGCCAGACCCGGTAATGCTTCTTGCCGACGGAGGTGCCGACCCGGCAGCAGGCCTCGTATCCTGCGAGAACCGCGCGAAGAAACGCTTTACCGCCAAGATCGTGGTCGTGGGCTACCGCCCAGGCCGCAGGAATGACGACACTGCCGGGATGGGTCACCGAGTCCCGGTGGAGGTCATCCATCTCCAAGATATGTGCTAGGCCGCCCAGGTAGAACGCCTTGCGGGCGGTATCGGTTTGCGCCGGCGGGGCGACCACCTTCAGCATGCGGGCGGGCTCGGTTGGCAATGCGCCGAGGGCGCAGCCGAGCGTATCCAGGACGAATAGCGATGCCCATTCGAGGTCGCGGTCGGTCACTGGCTTTTCACGGATCAACCGTGTCAGGTCGCGGGTCAAGCTCATAGTGCTGCATTTCCTATCCGTTTGGGACCTACCATATCTGGAGGACCGAACTCTTGCCGCAAAGCCCCATCGTGTTCCCCGAGCGAAGGCACACTGCCAAGCACGGGACGCATGCCATTGACAGTGACCGGCGGCGCAAACAGCTCAACCGGACCAACTGCGGTCTCAACCGATACTTTGGTGGCACTGCGATGCACCGCCAGTTCCGCCATGGTCGACACACGGCCATAGGCAATTCTGACGTTGTCAAGCAATTCGCATAATGCAGACATGGTGTAGGTCGCCAAGATCGCCTGCACGCATGCGTCAAGCGGCTCGCGGTTTTTGATGCGAAGCACGTTGCGCTCGAATCTCGGGTCCGTTGCAACCGACGGCCGGCGCAGGACACTGTCGCAGAAGACGACCCATTCGCGTTCGTTCTGGACGGCGATCAGGATTTCCCCGTCACTCACCTGAAACAGCCCGTAGGGCGCGATCGAGGGGTGGGCGAGCCCAAGCCGCCGCGGCTCCTTGCCACCGTAGTGGCGCGCCAGATATGGCACGTTCATGTATTCGGCGAGGGTGTCGAAAAGGGAAAGCTGCAGGTGAGCCCCGTCCCCAGTTCGGCTGCGCATGATCAGGGCTTCGAGGATAGCGGCGTAGGCCCCCTGTCCCGTAGCGATATCGGAGATCGATATGCCGACCCGGGTCGGGCCAGAAGTTGCGGACCCAGTGACCCCCGCCAAGCCCGCTTCCGCCTGGATCAGCAGATCGTAGGCTTTCCGCTCGTGGTCGGGTGTTCCGGGTGCGTAGCCACCGATGTCACACACGATTAGCCTGGGGAACCGCCGCCTGAGGTCGGCGCTGCCGATGCCCAACCTGTCGGTTGCGCCAGGTGCGAGGTTCTGGACGAACACGTCGGCGGTGGCGAGCATGGATTCGACCAGCGCAAGATCATCCGGCTGCTTCAGATCGACGGTGCAGGATTGCTTGCCGCGGTTGTTCCAGATGAAATAGCTGGAGAGGCCGTGAACATAATCGTCATAGCCGCGCGCGAAGTCGCCCTCGGGGCGCTCGAGCTTGATGACCCGCGCGCCCGCGTCGGCCAGACGGGACGTCGCCAAAGGCGCGGCCACGGCTTGCTCCAGCGAGATGACGGTCGTTCCCTCCAGCGCGCCTGGCATGGCTCGCTCCTTATGCTGCTTTTCCGATACCATCGCACCGGAAGGGGTCCTTCCGTCAAATAGCGTTTTGTAATGGGAGGTATAGCGAAACGGTACAGTCGGCCGCCCGCCTGCAGCACCCTAGCCGAAGAGGTTGGGTCGCTGGTTTTCGTTGGATAGCTCTGCGCTCCAGACCTGGTCCTTGACCAGCTGGCGAAGGATCTCCCACGATAGCTGCCCGACGGCGCGGGGCGCTGTCTGCAACGCCCGTTCGGTCGAGTAAGCCAGGTACACTTTACGTGTAATTGGCGGGTTTTGGAAACTCCACGCCCGAAACAAGCCGGCCTGCGCCTCAGCGTTGATCGCCATCCGCGGCAGGATCCCGTAACCGATGCCACGTGTCACCAATCTCTTGATTTGGGTGTAGGAGTCGATTTCGATCGCCGGGTTGATGGCGACCTGGACTGACGTTGCCACGGCTTCGATCAGTTCTCGCAGGCCGTGGCCCGGGCCCGGCACAACGAGGGGCAGTCCGGCGACGTCACGAAGCTCCACAGAAGAGCCCTGCAAGTCGGCCTGGCCCTGCATCGACGGGCCGGCAAAGAGACAGATTTCCTCGGACAAGCCGTGATGTACCGCGAGCCCCCGGGGATCCGAAGTTGCATAAATCATCGCGAGGTCAACCTCCCCGCGCTTCAACCATTCCAGAATGTAGCCGCTCATCGCCTCAACGATGCGGATGCGCACCTCGGGGAACCGCTCGCGGGCGGCCTCGATCAGCGGCGCCGCAAGAAGCTCGCTCACTGTACCCGGTAGGCCGAAACGCACTTCGCCGCGAGGGGCTATGGCGGCGCCCCGGACACTGTCGTTAATTTCGGCAAACTCGGCAAGGATGCGCTTGGCATGCACCATCAGCCGCGTGCCCGCTTCGGTCGCACTGACGCCGTGCGGCCCGCGATGCAGGAGAGCAAGGCCAAGCTCCTCTTCCATGTGCCTGACATGCTGGCTCAACGCGGGTTGTGCTACATGAAGCTGCGTCGCGGCTTTCGAGAACGAGCCGCTCTCGACGACCTTGGAAAAATATCTTAGCTGCCGAAGATCCAAAACGCCTCCCTACGCTCTACGGAGGGCTAGCGTATAACATTTCGTTATTGAGGGAACGACAAAAACCGGCGGTCCGTCTATCCCTGTCCCAACAAGACCACGTCGGCGCTGCCCATGGATCTTTTGATCCGTCCCGCCTGCCGGCGGACTTCGTCAATCAAGGCGGTGAGCACCACTTTCCGGGGGCTGCCTCCCTGGGGCCGCACCACGGCTATAGTGCGGACCATGGCGCTGTCGGCGATCGCATAAGCGCTCAGCACGTGCCCGGCCAGTTCACGCGTGACGCTCGAGTGCGGCAGAATGGTTGCGTACTGGGTGGTTTTGTCCGCAATGACAGCTTTTACGGCGTTGAGCGAGTCGAGTTCGAGTTCCGGCTGCAGCGCGATGCCACGCTCGCGATAGACCCGATCGATGATCCGCCGCAGTTCATGGATTTCGCTCGGCAATATCAACTTTAACCGGCTGATGTCACTCAGCTGGCGCGGCGCGTCGACCTGAGCGCGGGTATAAGAGGTTACCAGCACGAGGCGCTCTGCGAACAGATCCACGATGTCGAGCTGATCCGGCGCACTCGGCCGATAGGTGAGCGCAGCGTCGAGGCGGCCGCCGCGCATGAGACTGGCAAGGTCGCCGCTGTAGGCTTCGACAACATTCAGCGTCACACCCTGATACTGGGCTTCAACAAAATTGCGTATGTCTTCCAGAAACAGCGGCACAATGGTCGGGCATATGCCAAGTGAGATCTCGCCTTTGAGCTTATCCGAGCGCTGGCGCACCTCACGGACCGCATGATCGAGCCCATCGATGTGCAGGCGCGACTGGCCAAGGAGGAACCGTCCTTCGGCCGTAGGCTCGGCACCGCGCCCACTTCGGTTAATCAACGAGATACCGACTTCCTTTTCGAGCAGCTTGATTTGTCGCGTCAGGGACGGCTGGGCGACCCCTATGGATTGGGACGCGCGGGAGAAGCCGCCGTGCTCGCAAACCGCGATGAAATAGCGCAGACGCCTGAGGTCGATGCCTTCCATGCCCTGCCCCGGTTACCGGCCGGTCACGCGGTCGAGGAGCCGTGCGATCCACGGGGTCGAAACTGGCTCTAACAATGGGTTCACCTCCGGCACGAGGACGATCCCGTGGCTAGGACGTTCATCGATAACGGACAGGCGTCCTTGATAGGCCAACCACCACACGATGAATACGCCGACAAACCAGAACAGGACCTGCCAGATCAGCAGCGAAGGCACTCCCGGTGCCACCACCGTGCCAGCAAAAATCGGCTCGCTGAAAAATGTGTTGCCGAGGATTGCACCGGGGCCGAGCGCGAAAAACGCCCACAGAAGTGTCAGGGCCCATTTGGCCGTTGTGGCCGCCTGGCTCCCGTTACGCGCCGGCTGGCTCTCCTCAAAGGCGTCATGGAGGCGATCCCTGCGATCCCGCTCGGCGCCGCTGCGAGTAAACAGGGACACAAGGAGGCACGCCGTAAAATTGGTCGCAAGTCCCCATCCCGCCGAATGGACCGACAAGGGCCAGCGACCCCATGGCAGGTCGACGAAGAGCCGCTCGAACAGCACCAGCCCAAAGCTCTCGGTGAACACCACACAAAGGCTTCCGACAATCAAACCGGCCAGAACACCGCTGCGGCTGATCCAACGCATCCAGCACAACCCGAGCACCGCAGGCAGCAGCTGCATGGACAGGCTGAGCGTGAGGGATGAGAAGATTGTAGCGCCGAGGGGCGCAAAGCTCGCGACGGCAGCGACTGCTCCGTAGACGAGCGCCAGGGTCACGCGCGCGGCAAACCGCGTCGAACGCTGGTCCATGCCCGGGATAATGTATCGTGACGTCAGCTCGATGGTGCACACCGATGCACCTGATCCGGCAAAGAATGCGACGGCGATCTGGCTCGACGCGACCAGAAGAAGTGTAAAGCCCACCGCCACCATCGGATCGAGCGTTGCCAGTCGTGTCGTGAAGGCTGTCAGCGAGCCACTGGCCGCAATCTCCGCGGCCAGAACCGGCCCGATCAGTATCAGGGTGCCAGCCGCGAGGCCCGCGATCATCCAGACCTGGCCAAATGCAAGGCCGCGGCGCGGCGCACTTGTCACGCCCAGAAAGCTGAAGCCGGGACTGATGGCGATGCCGCCCAGAGACAGGGCGAACGTCAGTCCCGCGAAGGTGGTCCAGAGCCCCCCGGCCGGCAGCTCCTTGCCAATGCCGGCGCTAAACTGGATCACGCCCGGGATCTTGTCCGGCAGCACACCGCTGGCTGTACCAATCCCGTTGACGGCGAATGCCAATTTGTCGAGCGTAATGCCCGTGAACCCGCCGAAAAATACCATGAGGGCCAGGACCAGCAGGGACTGGGCGGCGACAAGATAGGCAATCCCGCGCCAGCCTCCGATCACGCTGCAGAGGAACAGGACGAACGCGATCGACCAGATTGCGAGACCGGACGGAACGTCGTTGGCGGTCGCGGCGCTCACCAGGGCACCCGCCTGAGACAGGCACATCGCTGCAAAGGGGATGCTGAAAAGGAACAGCACGAGCAGCAAATAGATGCGAAGGGTCGTGCTACCGAAGTAATCGCCCAGCAGGTCACCAAGCGTGCGCAGCGAGGTCAGCCGGGCGGCAAGCCAGACCCGCTTCTGCGTGATGGCAGCGCAAAGGGCGATACAGATGAGACCGACTGCAACCTGGTTATATTGAAGGCCGAAGGTGGCGAGTAAAAGCAGGTGATCGGGAAGGCTGAGGCTGGCCAAGGTGATGCCGGCGCCGGCGAAGATGGTCACCCATGGCGGCAATGCCAGGCCCGCGTCGACGAAATCACCGGGTTGCTGGGTGTGACGGCCGCTGATGGTCGCAAGGTAAAGGCCCAGGACCGCGACAATGCCGAGCACGGAAACCAAGAGCGGGGTCATATATGGTCTCCCGGCGAGCGTGAGCGGAAGTCCCGGATAACGTCGAACGCTGCGAAGGCCTGCCGTGCCCCGTACCGGGTGATCAGGTAGAAAACGACCACGGCCCCCGTTGTGATAAAACCGATGCTCAGCGGCAAGAAGTTGTGCGCGGCAAACGACGCGCTAACCAGCGAGAGGACAACGAACAACACAAGCGCGAGTCCGTAGATGACCAAGCCGAGCCCCAGTTCTCGGGGCGAGAAACCCGTCCCGTAGACCACATTGACGATCACGTGGGCGACAAAGCCTGCCAGAATGGCCGCGAACCCGGCAAGGATATAGGGTGTTCCGCCCCGGCCAAATCCATACTCAAACAGGATCGCGGCGGGCATGGCCGCTGCCAACCAGCAGGCCATGACCAAGGCGTGGCGGTCCAGCGCTTCGTTTTTGCCGAGCGGGGTCATCGGTTGCTCTCGCTAGTTTCGTACGCGCTCAGTCGTCCTTGTCCTTCGGCGCATCCGGACCCTGGAAGTTCCGGAACGACATGCCGCCGGCGCTTCCGAGGTTTTCGATCGGCAGTCCCAGGTCCTTCATGAGACCGTCTACGAAGGCGACCTGAGTGCGATACTTCATGGCGGAATTCACCACACGGTCTGTCATGTTGCCGCCGCCAGAGCCGCCCTCTCCCCCGCCACCCATCTCGGACGGGCTGTTGAGACCCGGCAGCCCGTCGACCTGGAGGATCTTGATCGATTCGATGTTTTCCATCGGCTTGACCGTTTCGCGGATGATGCTCGGCAGATTGCTGACGAGGTTTTCGTAGATGGCACTGCGTCTGCTGGCATCCGAACGGGTGTTTTCGGACTCGTTGAGCATGCGCTTCCCGGCGGCGTCCTTGGCATAGCGGACCTCGGCCGCATTGGAGTCGGCGATTTCCGCCAGCGCCCTGAGTTCCGTGGCTTCCTTCTCGGCCTTTGCCGAAGAAACGACGCGTTGGGCGTCACGCTCGACCCTGGACGAGGACTGAATGAGCTCGATCCGCTTGATGCGTTCGGCCACCTCTTCTTCGCGTGCGCTGTTGACCTGCTCTTCCTGTTCAACCTGTTTTTTCAGGGCTTCCGCAGCCTCGGTCTTTGCGTAGGCTTCCTCGATCGACTTGTTGATCACCGCGATCAGGCGCTCCTTGTCGATGATTTCGACTTCCTTCTGCTGCTCGATCTCAAACTTATCGACAAACTTCCGCGCAGCGATGCGCAACTCGTCGATCTGGCGGTTGGCGGCGATCGACGCGTCCTGAATCTCCTGAAACGCCTTGGTTTCGGCGAGCTTGATCTTCTGGTTTTTCTCGATCTCGAGCTGCACGATTTCCTCGTCGACCCTCAAGCGTTCGACATCGACATCGTAACGTTTCTTCAGGCGCGCCTTTTCCTGGTCAGCCTCAGCAAGTTCGTTGCTGATGCGAACCTCTTTCGACTTCGCCACGGCGAGCAATTCAATGGTTTTATCGGTTTCAATACGGTGCGACTCGGTTATCCGCTGGTTCTCCAGTTTGGCCTGGTCGATCTCTGCCGATGACGTCGTCTCGATGATCGACAGCTCCTGACGCGAACGGATTTCAAACTCCTTCACATGCTGCTCGTTGTCGATCCGCTCCGCCTCAACTTCCCGGCGGTTCTGGATCCTCTGCATCTCGAGCTCACGGCGCGACATAATCTCCGTCAATTCGGTCTCTTGCTGTTTCCTGATCTCCAATGACCGCACCTCCGACTGAGTGTTGATCCGTTCGGAATCGATGAGCCGGTCCTTGGCGATACGAATCCGCTCGCCTTCTTGTTCGCTGCGGATCCTGGCGTTCTGAATACTGATTGTGGAACTAGATCTCTCGGCCTCAATCTCGGCCAGTTGGGCGGCTTTACGGATTTCGATCGCTTGCGTCTGTTCGATGCGGGCGTATTCGAGGTCACGCTCGATCTCCAGAGACCGCTGCTCGGTCTCGAAATCCTTGAGCTTGATGCCGATCCGCGATTCGTTTTCGATGCGGTTGCGAAGCTGGCGGCGCTCTTCGATCTGCTCGGTCAGCTGCGTCAGGCCTTCGGCATCGAACGCATTGGAGGGATCAAATACGGAGATGTCGGTCTGGTTGAGGCTCGTCAGAGAGGCATTTTCAAGCTCGAGGCCATTCGACCCCAGGGTCGTCGCCGCCAGGGCGGCCGCCTCACTCATGTAGCGGCCGCGATTGGTGTGGATTTCATCCATGGTCATCGTGGAGGCGATGGCCGACATCGCATCGATGAACCGGCCCTGAACGATCTCCTTCAGCGCGGCAGGGTTCTGGGTGCGGTCACCGAGGGTGCGGGCCGCAGTCGACACCCCGGCTTCCGTCGGCACCACCCGCACGAAGAACTCGGCGATGATGTCGATGCGCATTTTGTTCCTGGTGATCAGGGATTGCTCGCCGAGCCTCCGGATCTCCACCGGGATCGCGTTCATGTTGACGCGCGTGATGTCGTGGACAATCGGGATGATCAGCGCACCACCGCCCATGACCACCCGCTCGCCGCCGAGGCCGGTTCGGACGAAGGACTGGTCTTTTGACGAGTGTCTGTAAAGCCAGTGCAGCAGATAGACACCGATCGCGATGATGATCGTTATGAGAATAACGACTGCGATCACATCAGAGCCATTCATGGGACGATCCTCCACTTAACCGCGGGCGCCGAGCAGGTTGGCGCGAAAGATTGACAGCCTTCAGAAACGCTCCTCGCCGGCGACGGCGAGGACGATCATTGAGACAGCGATGAGATTGATAAGGTCAGCAACGGTGTAGAGCACAATGATCGGTGCCACGTGTCCCGTGCCGATAACGACATCCACGAAATGCAGGATCGGGTAAATCACCCAACCGATGGTCATGATCAGCCTGATCCAGAAATAACCGAGCCGGATGGGCCGCGTCGACTTGCCAACGGCATCTGCCATGGCGCCGAAATACAATTCGCCCAGGATATAAAGCCAGAACGCGATCGACAGCAGCACGCCAAGGGTTGGGTTGAAAAGCCGTGCATCACCGAGGTAGCGAGCAAGCACCATCAGGATTGCCGCGGCCAGTGTCCGCCAGAACACGCCCACGGGCACTTTCCCTGCAATGCAGGTAAAGAAAAACACCGATGCGACCTGCATCGGCTGGACCACGAACCACGCGACGTAGCGTGAGGCGGCGCTGAGCTGCTGGCCCACCAGCCAGATGTTGGAGGCAGCATAGTATTCAAGGCCCGACGCCAGGAGCGCAACGGCTGACAGCGCCAGGGGAACCCGCCAGCGCTCTGACGTCCATGTCAGGCCCAGCATTGCCAGGGCAGCTGTGGCAAACATGGCAAGGGTTGCAACGCTGAGCGCGGTGCTGACCACGGCGCTGGACTGAAAGAGTGTTCCAAACATGGGCTTTCCCTAGACCTGGGCTCTGATGTGAGGGGCGCGGCCGTAGAGCGCGACCATCGGCAGGATCAGAAGACCGAAAATGAATTGTTGCCATTCGTATTTGAGCCCGATGCCAATCAGGAAGGCGCTCAGGACTTGCAGGACGAGTACCCCGATCACGGTGTAGCCATAGCCGCCATATCCGCCCATGAGCGACGTCCCGCCGATCACGACTGCGGCCAGGGTTGTGAAAAGATACTGGTCGCCGACCCCGATGAAGCCACCCCCGCTCCAACCGAGCAGGAGCGCCCCGGTCAACGCCGCGGAGAAGCCGCTGATGGTGTAGGCGAGTGTCCAGTATTTGAACTCGGAGACGCCGATCAGCTTGGCCGAGCGGCGATTGCCGCCCAGGGCGTAGATGTAGCGGCCGAAGGCGGAATAACGCAGGCCAACGATGACTATGACCGCGATGACAATCCACAACAGGATCGTTGGCGGGACAGCCAGGCCGAAGGTACGACCGTTCATGGCGGCGAGATTTTGCAGCCATTTCGGAACGGTCCCAAAGACGTTGCCGCCAAAGGACGATCCAATGCTGGTCAGAATCTGGACAAGCCCAGCGATTGCAAATCCCATTCCGAGGGTGAGGATCAATGCCTGACCTTGCAGGCGGTAGGACAGAACGCCGTTCAAGAAACCCAAGGCACCGCCGATGATCAGCACGAACACCACCGCGAGCCAGGGCGGTACGCCAAGACCGATCAGGAACAAAAGCCCTATGTTGGACGCGCCGATAACAAACGGGATCGAGAGGTCCAAGCCGCCGAGCAACGCCACCAGCGTTTGCCCGACGCAGGCAATGCCCAGGAAGGCTGCAAACAGCAAAATTGCTTTGATGTTGGCTGCGGAGAGGAACCCGTTGATCGTAAAGGAACTGATCACAATCAGCGCCAGCAGCACAATCAGTCCAATAAAGGCGCTGCGGCCATGGGCGAAACGGTTACCGACCTTGAACGCAAAGACCAGGATCGCTTCCAGCAGCAGGAAGGCTATCAGGTTGCCAAGGGATCTGAAGGACGGGACCGTGGCCGTGATCAGCAGATACACGATCAACATCACCGCCATGGTGATGATCAGAACTCGGTTGCCGGCCCAGACGCCACCGGCGCCAGCCGGGGCTGCAGTGTCGGTTTCAAGAGACGAAGATCGGGACTCGAAGATGACGGCGACGTAGTTGATCAGCCAGAACAGCACGGCGGCCAGAACGATGGTGTAGAGGATGACGATCTGGGCGCTGAGCCCCTGCCAAAAACCCAGGCTGAAGCTGATCGCCGCCACCACGAACGTGACGGCGAGGTTAAGCCACACCAAGGCGCGCGAATGGGGGATGAAGAGACCGCCATTGCGGCCGCCGTCGCCGAAAGTCTGACTCATGGCCCGATCCCCAACGATTGTCCTGTCGCCAGAATTCCGGCCGCGTGGCTTTGCTGGCCGACGACCAGGAAGAGGAGCAGGATGAGTGCCGAGACGAAGACATAGATGAAGGCGCCAAGGCGCACGGAAACCGCTTCAGCTACGATGACGCGGACAGTGAACGTCAGCACGGCCAAGATGACGGCGAAGCCGAAGACGATCTTTTGCAGCGGCGTGAGATCGGGCAGAGCCGGCCCGCTTCCCGACTGTACGGGCAGCAGCAGATAGCGGGTCATCACGTCCGGATTGGACTTGAAGGCCTCGCCGGCGACGGCCACGCCATAGGTATCGCGGGTGCTGATGTACAGCATGATCCCGACGACCACGCAGCCCAGGACCGCGAAGGCCGCAAAGGGTGAAATGAAGTGGAGGTATCGCCCGATGATGGGGACCAGAAGGGTCAGCAAGAGCGACAGAACGAGGATCAGCCCGTAGAAAAGCTGCGTCACAAAGGCTTGCGTGGAACCGAAATTGAACGTGGCAAGAACATAGCCGATAAGAAAGAGGTTGAGCGCGCCCAGCAGCCCGCCAGCCACGCCACCGCGTCCACCGGACAGGCTGACCCCGCCCAGCACCAGGGCGGTCACTGCCGTCAGCGTCATGGTGGTGCCCTGTGTCGGATCTCCTGACGAAATCAGGGCGGTATAGCAGATCGCGCCCAAGCCAACGAAGAGACCTGCGATGATGTGAGCCCCAATACGCACCACGTTGATGCGGACGCCGCTCGTATAAGCCGCACGCTCATCGTAGCCCATCAAACGCAAATTCGCGTAAAACGACGTCGTGGTGAACAGCAGCCAGGCCGCGATAGCCAGCAGCACGATCAGCAAGATCGGTGAAAAGATCGTGTTGCCGAGGCCCCAGGACGACATCCAGTCCGGTGCGGTGCCGCCAGGTCTTGGGAGGATGACGAGGTTGATCCCGGTCAGGGCCAGAAAGCCACTGAGCGCTACAATGATCGGCTGGACGCGCACGAAAATGATGATGAGGGCAAAGAAGAGCTGATAGAGAACGCCAATCCCCAGGGCGACCAGAAAGACGCCAAAGGGACCCGTGACGATGCCAAGGCCATTGAGCTTGACGATCGTGACGTTGATGAAGGCGAGCAAGGGTCCGACCGCAAGGTCGACTGTCCCACGTCCCGCCACAGCCAGGGCCATGAGTGAGAATGTCGCCAGGATCAGGGGCGCCGACACGATGATCGCGCTACCGAACCCCGACAAGGACACAAGGTTCGGCCCCCTGATGACCGCGGTACTCAAGAGCAGCGCGATCAGCAGGATCGGGACCAACAGGTAGGTGTTCTGGGAACCCCTGGACTGGGACATCAACATTTGTCTTTCGTTGCTAGCGCAACCTAGAACTCGATGACCTTCCGGCCTTCACTGGTCCGCTCACTGCGAGCGGTCGACCGAGTTTCGGAAATGCTCCGTCCGGAAAGGGCGTTGCTGCCCTGGCCGCGCCGTTCGGGATCCGCACCAAGGATCTTCTTCAGCACCGGCGTGATCACTTCCTTGAATTTTGCCGGGTCTTCCGAGGTCGGGAAGTGGCCGCCGCCAAAGATGATGCATTCCGAATTCTTGACTTTTTCGGCCGTGCGCTGGGTCATTTCCGGCGTGCAGGCGAAGTCATACTCACCGGTAAGGAAATAGATCGGCACCTTCCCAGAAATCTTCTGGCATTGATCCCGGAAGTCAGAATCGACGCTGTAAAAGTACAGATCGCCCTTGAAGATGCCGGGACCGCCCTGCGCGTAGTACCACCAGGTTTCCCACCGATAGTCGTCCGGCGAGAGCGGTGCCATGAGGCCGAACACCGAAGTCGCAACCACCTCGCCGCCATGGATATGGGGGTGATGCAGCGCGTCGATCCACCATCCCGGCGAGTAGTCGCATGCCTCTAGCGCGATAAAGGCCGAAAACTCGCTCTCATAGCGCAATGCCAGCGCCAGGCAGATGTTGCCGCCCATCGACTGGCCCATGAGGACCGGCTTGCGCAGTTCGAGGGCCCGACAGAACGCCACGATGAACTCGCAGTAAAATTTGGTTGTGAGTTTGTACTCGTCTTCCATCAGGTGAAAGTCTGCAGGCGGGATCGACTTGCCGTGCCAGGGCATGTCGAAAGCGATAACGCGGAAATTCAGGCTGATGTCCGGGTCGCACAACTGGTGCCGATACTGGCGCCCGTCCGTGCCGGCCGTGTGCAGGCAGACCATCGGAATGCCCTCGCCGTGTTCCTCGTAATAGGTGCGGTACGTCTTGCCTTCGCACTGGACGTAGACGTAGCGCCCAACGATTGGATCGTGTGTATTCATGACAACTCTCCTGCGCTGCCGTTAAACTTGTCGCATCAGCGAGAGCATGCGCGTCAGCGCCCGCAGATTTTGCCAGAAGGGGAGCGAATTGCCCTCGATAATCAGCTGCTTGTGCAGCGGATGCGCCATCGCCCATATGTCGTTGAACATCGGCGGTGGGATTTCCTGGGCAAATTTCGACCAGGCGCTGCTCGGCGCCTTGAGCCAAAATTCGACTCCCATGTCATTCGGAGTGAGGCCTTGCGCAATCTTCTGGATCTTGCCGCCCCGGACGTCGACGAGATACTCCGTGTCGTCGAAGCCGAGCACGAACTTACTCGTGAAAAACCGCCCTACTACCGGCAAAATGCGGTCGTCATTGACCTTCCTTGCCCATCGCTCGATCCACTCCAGATCAAAGCTGCTCCTGCTTCCATATCTACTCATGCGATCCTCCTGATTGGGGAATTACTTGCCCGGTTTTTACGCGGGCAGAGACTTCTTTGCTGGCCCGTAGACTGCCACGAACGACGCTGCATCGATGGCCACCGGCATGACCGCAGCCGCAAATGCGCCAAGATCGGCGTCGGCCGGCAACTCGACCTTGTCCGCCTTGAGCGCATAGAGCGTGAAAAAGTACCGGTGAGCCCTGTCCGGTGGCCAAGGGCCGCCATATCCCTTGCCGAACCCTGGGATCTTGAATGTCACGAAGTCGCTGTTGAACTCAGCGGCGCCGTGCGTCAGCCGCAAGCTGCCGCTGGCGCCTTCTGGGAGCTCACGAACCTCGACCGGAATGTTCGCCACCAGCCAGTGCGCAAACGAGCGGGGGAAATTAAATGCTTCCGGCAGATCAGGATCGGTGACGGCCAAGGCAAAGCTGCGCGTGCCTTCCGGCGGCCCAGACCAAACAAGTCTCGGCGAAAGCCGGTTGTCCTCGGTGAACCGGTCCGGGATGACGCTACCAGGCGCGATATCAGGACAACTCAGCATGAAAGATGGGGTTGCCGCCATATGGTTTACCTCCTTGTTCAGCAGCGTCACAGGCCTCGGCACCGGCCTGCCCTGCTCAAGTCTGGGATTGTGACTCTCGGCGACAGTCGCCGGCTTGCCTGGGCCATTCTCGTTGGCGGCCTCGCCGGGCAAGCGCGCCGTCGCGCGGCGGCCGAACATGGCGTTGAGGATGGCATGGCCATCGAAAGGCGGTTCGAAATCCGCCGATATGGCGCCATTGCGAAACACGTGAACCCGCGTGCACAGGTTCAGAAATTCCTCCAGTTCACTGGACAGGAAAACCACGGCGTTGCCGCGCGCAGCGAATTCCTTCAGGTTGCGGTAGAGATCGAGCTTGGCCCCGACGTCGATGCCGCGGGCAGGATCGTTGAGCACCAGAACCACCGGTTTTTCCGCGAAGGCCCTGGCAATCAGTACCTTCTGCTGGTTACCGCCGGACAGCGACGTGATGAGGTTCTCCGGGCTCCCCATCTTAACGGCCAGTTTGCTGGATTCCCACTCAAACACCGGCGTCAGCTTGGTGCGGTTAATGAAGTTGAGCACCCCGCCCGAGCGGAATTCGCGATACACCGGAAGCAGCAGGTTCTCGTAAATGCTCAGATTGGGAAAGGTGCCCTCTTTCTTGCGATCGCCGCTGACATAGCTGATGTTATTGCGTCGCGCCGATGCGAGATCCGTGACCTCACTGGCCTTGCCGTCGTTGACCACCACCAACCGGCCGGCGATCGGAGACTGGATGCCAGCGATGCATCTTACGAAATCCGCCTGCCCCTGCCCATCCAGCCCGGTAATCCCGACGACCTCGCCAGGATACACGGTGAATCTCACGGGGGCAGCGTCTGACCAGACCCGAAAATCGGTTGCGCGGAGGACCGGCCGATCGCCGCGCCGCGTCGGCAACGGCTGATCACGATTTGTGCCGCTGCGCTCGGCACCGGCAATCAGTTCGAGAATCCTGGCCTCGGTAATCTCTTCCTTCGCCAGCCTGCCGACATCCACGCCGTCGCGCAAAACCGTCGCACGGTCGGCGATACGCACCAGCTCGGCGATCCGGTGGGTGACGATCAGGATGCTTGCCCCCCGTTGCTTGAGCTGCCGCATCTTGCGGAACAGCCTTTCCGTGGAATCGAAGTCGAGCGCGGCCGAGGACTCGTCGAGAATCAGGACTTTGGGATCAGTCAGGAGAGCCCTGGCTATCGTCACCCATTGTCTGACGCTCAGGGGTAGTTCGCCCACCAACCCGGAGAGATTGATGTCAAAGCCGAGGAGTTCGCGCATCAATGCGGATGCCTTGGCTTCTTTTTCTTCCCGGTTCATGGACGAACCCAAAAGGCCATCCGCGCCCAGATAGAGGTTATCCAGCACCGAGCACTCGTCCGCGACGAGCACCTCCTGAAAGACATTTGAGATGCCCAGCTGGCGCGCCTCGTGCGGAGACGTTGCCGACTTTCCGAGTATCGACACCTGGCCACTGTCCGGTATCAGTACGCCGGAGATGACCTTCGCCAGCGTGCTCTTGCCCGAGCCGTTGCCGCCAATGATCGCATGAACCTCCCCAGCGTAGGCCGTCAGGTTGCAACCGCCGAGCGCTACAGTCGGCCCGAAGGTCTTCCTGACCGATGAGAGTTCAACCGTGGGGTACGACATCATAGGTCCAGTTGGCCGACGTTGGTCGGCTAGACTTGCACGGAATGAAGGAAATGCCACCCCGTCACCGCTGACGGGGTGGCCAGACCTCTTTCGGTCAGTTCGCCTTGAAGGCTTCGGGATCGGCCGGACGCAGGAAAAACTGGTCCAGGTAATCCTTGCTTGCCCAGTTTTGGGCACCAACGTTGTACCAGCCATCGGAATCTTCGCTGCAATCAGCCGGGACGGCCTTTTCAAGCTGGTCGTAGGTCATGGTCTGCGGCTTGGTCAGGATCGACTGGATCTTCGGGCCTTGGCCCTCGAGCGTGCGCATCATGACATTCCAGCCGAACTCGAAGTCGTCCCCCGGAGGCCAGGCATGGATCGCCTGCGAGATGAAATCCTTGTTGTTGCGCCAGTAGCAAAGCGCGCCGATCTCACCGCCGATCGAGAACGGGACCATATCGCGGCCGCTTTGCTGCAGTGCGCGCAAGGCGCCCAGTTCAGATGCCGACTGTATGATGATGCCGTTCAGATCGCCTGGATTGGTGGCCAGCCACTTCTGGATTTCCGACTGGGCAACCTGATCGGTCCACATGCCGGCAACCTGGCCCACGACCTTGATGTCCGGGTACTTCGCCAGGGCCTTCAGAACGCCGACGTTCTGTGAGTCGGAAGCAGACGCGCCCGGAATGCCTTCGACCACCAGGACATTGCCCTTGCCGTTGATCTGCTTGGCCATCCATTCGCCGAGCATGCTGCCACCCACGACGAAGTTCGCCGAAGTGTTCACCGCATAAGGCGAGGTGAGATAGCCAACGGCAGAGAAAACCGGGACGTCACGCTGGTGGGCATATTCGACGGTCTGGTTCAGTGACGTCGGGTTCGAGCAGCAGACGATGATCGCGTCGACGCCCTGGTCAACCAACTGCCGCATCTGCTGAATCTGCGTGGAGTCGTTCAGATTGGACTGGGTGATGATCACGTCCTTGATCAGGCCGAGCTTCTTCCATTTCGGAATAATCTCTTCCTGGAGCCGCTTCATGACGTCGGCGCGCCAGGTGTTACCAGCATAGGAGCTGGCGTAGCCGATCGTCCAAGGCGGACCCTTCTTGGGCTTCCAGTCGCGGTAGGCGCTTTCCGCGAGCGGCTGCATCGGATCCATCATGTCTTTGCTATAGAGCTCATCCTGGATGCTCTTGGGCAGCTCATCCACGCCACCGGCAAATGCAGGGGTGACGCTAGCGATCGTTGCGACAACGGCAAGCGATCGCAACATGGTTGCGAATGTCGTCAATTTATCCTCCCTTAGTGCCGGGCGTTGAGCCGTGGGCACGCTGAGTTCAGTGGAACCCGTGGGGGACTATCGGGCAATCAGGACTTTGGAGGTAATACATTTTTCAAATGCGCTCTATACGCTTTCGCTATGGACCTGCCCCCGCGTCGCGGCTCTCGTTTCAGGGAGAGGCCGGGCACTTACACCACCCGCATGGAGGCCTGCTCACCTGTCGCGGAGGTCGACGAGATGGTACGTGAACTCGATGCAGAAACCGACTGCCGCTGGTATCGATTTGCTTCGTCATTCGTGACCTTTGAGATGGGGCAAGGGTAGCTTGGGTGAGGTCGGAGCGTCGCACCTGTCGCTTGCTGACCCAAGATACAAGGGCGTGCGAAGCTGGTTTCAGGCCGGCAGCGATCCGATTTGAGCGGTTGGATGAATGCTGCTTGCGGGGCCTCAACACCTCCCGGAGTTACTTGATCGCCAGCGCGTTCGGCGGCGAACCAACGCCTCCGACAAGGTTCAACGGCTTGGCTGTCAGCAGGAACTCATACACGCCATCCCGCGCGCAATCCGCGGCCAGCTCGTCAAGTTTCCACATCTCGCCGAGACAGACGCCGAGAAGCGCAATGAGATCGGGATGCATCAGGCGCCCGACATTTGTTTCGAATGGCGACGTCGGGATGCTCGGCATCACCTCGACCACGACGGTATCGCTTGCGAGGACTGAGAAGTGGTTGTCCCAAATCCAAGCCAGCATCTCGCGCGACTGTTCGACACCGCAGAATGTGCGCTCCTTGATGATCCAAGCCCTATCCTCCGTCGTCAGATCGTTCAGGAAATGTCTGGCCCAGCCGGTATGCAGCAGAAGGATATCGCCTCGTTCGAACGAGATGCCCTGGGCCTCGGCCGCTCCCTCCAGATCACTGAGCGCAATCACGGAGTTGGTGGCGAGATCCAGAGGTCGCCCTTGCTCCTCAAGATATCGCTGGACATCGAGAAGCACGCCCCGGCCCGCAATTCCTTTCTGGGCAATGTGCTGAACCCCGAGCGCCGGCGAGCCCGCCTCCACTGCTGACGCTGGCACGTTTCCATAGAATCCGTGGATCTTGTGGCGATGGTGCCGCAGACCGTCGATCTGCGAGCTGCCTTGCAAAAAGAAGTCGCTGACGAAATCGTCATAGACTTGACCGTCATGGCGCGACACGACGGTGTGCTGAATTCCTCGACGGTAGGGGGAAACCGGCGGCGCGAACGCGTTCAACTCGTAGTCCAGATTGAAGGTTGCGCCACGCTTCACCAATGAGGCGGCGCTGACGACGGCCTCCGGAGACAGAAGATTGATCGTCCCGATATGATCATCGTCACCGAAGACGCCCCAGCCCGAACCAGCCGGGCCATCCGTGCGAGCCATGATCTCTGAGTAACTGGGCAAATTCGGATAGGGTGCTCTCATCGGTCTTTCCTCCTCACGGGTGGCTGATGCATTTTTATCTTGGCTGTCGAGCGCGTACGCGATCCCGCGGATGCGCTCTGAGCATTCGGCACAATCAAGCGCCTTTGCCGACAGTCCCACGACCAGCGCTTCGAGCGATCCCGCACCTTGATCAAGTTTTGACTAAACTGTCCCTTTAGTCAAGACAGTGTCCCACTTAATGCCGTCGAAAAGACTGAGGTGGCGGCGCCGCGGCCGCTTCCCAGTGGTGGCTCCAGCAGCCCCATGACTCGAAGCCAGCCGCTTCGCCCCCTGCCCATGCCGGGCCAACAATTCTGGGCGACATGCGTTAGAGCGACAGGAGCTCACCCAGGGTCACATTGACCCGGATGATTGCGTATCCTTCGCTGTCAACCTGATCTCGACCGTCGACCGAAAGCTGTGATGCCGATCTGTTTCTGATCAGTTGCCAGTCGTCCGCGGTGGTGGCGGGCGGCATGGGGCCGTCCTTTGGAATCACAAGTCTGAATGCCGGCAGATGTTTGTAGAGATAGTCGCAATAATGTTCGGCCATTCGCCTATCTCCTTGACGACGCAGCGATACGCGCACCAGGAATGTCTTCTGACCGTATATCCTGTTGATAGGCGCCAAAGCCCTGACGCTCGATGTCCTTCATCACCTCGGCATGGACTTTGTCATAAGGCCGCTCCTCCTTGAACTTCCAGTCAATGGGATCCAAACCCGAGGGAAAGGAGCTGCCGCTCTTCAAGACCAGGCGGAAGCTCGGCCGCCTGAGGTGAAGGAAATAGCTGTAGGTGGACATGTCTTCCTCCATAGTTGTTCGTTTTCATCTCTACGCTGCCCAGGCGGGCCGACGGGTCGCGTGCTCCCTGTACGCAGGTACTCAGTCAGTCGGTGATCACAGGTGGTCGAATCCACTGTCTGCCAGCCGTCTCTTCACCGCAGGACCAAGCTGAGAGCCCCCTTTTGCGACGAGCCAGTCTCGGCTTTTTGTGACACCATCGATGACTGCGTTCAGATCGAAATTCGTGAGGACACCATTCTTCTTCACGATCTTGCCGGCGATCAGGACAGTCTCGACATCGGCGGGGGTGGCTAAAAGGACGATCGTCGACAGGGGATTGTTGAGGGGCGAAAGGCGGACCGATCGGGTATTCAAAAGCACGATATCGGCTGATTTGCCGACTTCGAGCGTACCTGTCCTGTCCGACAGGCCGAGGGCGGCAGCTCCCCGCGCTGTCGCCATCTCCAATATGTCGGCCGTTGTGATGTCCCAAGGCTCGACACCCTTGTCTGCAAGGGTTGCCTCATATCCCAACATCCCCCGCAGTGAGCTTAACGTCGACCGCATCGTGCCGAACATGTCACCTGCTACGAAAATCACGGAGTCCGTTGATAACGCCGGCCTTGTCCCGTGGCTCAAGGCGTTTTGAGTCGCGGGCATTCCAAATCCGACAAACATTTCAGCGCAGGGAGAAATCGAAATATGGCCACCTGTACCAGCGATAAGATCGTACTCGTCGGGGGCTAGATTGTTGCAATGAATATAAACCGTGCCCGGCCACAGAAGATCGTCCTGCTGTAGCAATCTGATCGGGTAGGTGCGTCCTCCCCAAAGCCCTCCTCCGATCCCGCCATCCGTGGCGATCCGCAGGCCGAGTTCACGTGCCAGGTGCCAGTCATGAACTCGCACCACGCGCTGGACGAGCTGTGGCGCCCGAGCAGCGAAGGCCATGGTCACGAGCGCCTCGTCATCCGAAAGCTTCTTGCGCAGACGTCGCACGTCGGAAGGATGCTTACGATCGCTGTTCGACCACCAAAGCGGCGCATCGGTGTCATTTGGTGCGCTGTGCGCGAAAACGGCTCGCATGCCCGACGCCTGCAAGGCCGCGACCGAGGCGTCGGCATGTTCGGGGCTGTTCAGAATATGAACCCAGTCCAACACAGTTGTGATGCCGCAGTCGATCAGTTCCAGGGCGCCGGCCAGGGTCGCGGCGTAGACATCTTGCGGACGGAAAAAAGGAACCAGCGCTTCGCGGAGCTGATGTCTGTACTCCGGCGCGATCATGTCGGAACACATTCCCCGCAAAGTCGTCTGCCACAGATGCCGGTGTGAATCGATCAGCCCTGGCATGACGATTGCGTGGCGCGCATCGACAACATCGCACTCTGCCGGCACGCTTCGTTCGCCGGAGGGCGCAATGGCCACGATCTTTTCACCGCTCAGCCAGACATCGTGACTTGGCAAGGGAGCTTGTGCCGAGCGGCCAGTCACAACCGTTCCGCCAAGAATAACCCTGGTCATTTTGTCTTGCACAAGCATCTCATTCTGCTCCATTGCCGCCGGCGAACCATTGTGTGTGCGAGCGCCGAGCCGGGCCGCTGTTGTGGAGGACGATGTGCCTCGCGCCAACGAATGCGTCGCAGCAATGCAGTCTCGCGGCCGGCCAAGCCAAAATCCCCAACCCACCTCCTGAAATCATTGCGACACCTGGGGAACCGGCAAATCTTTAGAATTTCGGCTACCAGATCACGCCAATTTCTTCGACGACAATTGGACCAACCGCGACCAGGACAATCCCCACAAAGATGACACCGAGATAGGGCCATATCGCTTTCATGACCACGGCCGGTTCGACGCGGCAAATGGCGCAGGCCGTGTAGAAGCCGACGCCAAAAGGCGGGGCGAAAAGCCCAAGGCCCATGGCCATCACCGTAACCAGCGCAAAGTGCACCTCGGATACACCCAGGGACTTGGCAACCGGGAAAAGCAGAGGTCCAAGGAGGACAATGGCCGGAATGCCCTCCAGGATGCTCCCCAGAATGATGAACACGATGATGGATATCACCAGGAACCCGTAAGTTCCGCAAGGGAGTGTACCCGCCACGCCGGCAAGGATCGATGAGAAGCCGGACTGGACGAAGCCCCAAGCCATGGCGTTCGCGGAGGCCAAGATTATGAAAATGACCCCCGTCAACGCCGATGCGTCCTTTAGCGACGCATAGAGGCGGCGCCAGTCGAAGCGGCGTTCGATCAGCAGAGTCAGGATCAGGACATAGGCAATGCCGACCGTCGCCACCTCGGTCGCGGTGGCGATGCCCTCGACCACCGCGCCTCGGATCAGGAATGGCAGAACCAGCACGGGCACTGCGACGATCGCCAGTTTGCCGATCTTGCCCCAGCTTGCCTTCTCGGACTGGTCCTCGCCCGATCTTGCGGCCCGGAACCGGGCCAGCACACAAAGAAGGGCCGCGAGGGCAAGCGCCGGATACCAGCCGGCCGCAAACAAGGCGCCGATCGAAACGCCGGTTACGGCCCCGGTCATGATGAGGATCAGGCTTGGCGGAATTGTCTCCGACATGGCGCAGGATGCGGCGAGCAGACCGACGATTTCGCCGTCATTGGCGCCGCGGCGGCGCATTTCCGGCACGAGGACCGGGGCGATCGCCGCCATGTCGGCAGCCTTCGACCCGGAAATGCCTGACAGAAGAGCCATGCCGCCGATAAGCACATAGGATAAGCCGCCCCTCACATGGCCGACCAACGCCACGAGAAGCTTGACCATGTTGTTGGCCATGCCGGAAATGACCAGCAGCGCACCAAGCGCGATGAACAGCGGAGCCGAAAGAAGCAGGATGTGAGCCATCCCCGTTTCCATCCGGGCCGGCACGATGTCGAGTGGGGCGTGTGTGGCAAACAAGACATAGGCCATTGCCGCAATCGCGAAGCAGAAAGCGATTGGCAGGCCAATCGCTATGCAGGCCCCGACGAGCCCGATGAAGAAGACGACCAGGTTCAGATTGCCCAAGCCAGAAAATTCGTCTTGGAGCATCCAGGCTGCCGCCATGACGGCTGCGACCGTTCCAAATGCCGCAAGCGTCGTCGACCGATTGTCAGCCGTGATTTTCTGGATCAGGGTACCAAGAGCCAAGATCGCGATCAACCCGAGCCCGACAATCAACGCACCCGTTTGCCAGGCGGGTGAGATCTCAAGCACGGGCGTCATCAAGCCAAGGTCCGCTCTTGCATCCTTGAGCGCATAGAACGCCAAAGGCCCCGCCACGAGCGCCGTGAGGATGAGACATACCATTTCGAGGAACGCCCTCGCCCTGATCGGCAGCGCGTCCGACAGAACGCTTAGCCTCAGATGCTGACCGGCATGAAAGGCAACTACCGCACCCAGCATGGCTTGCCAGATGAGAATGAGCTCGGCCAGTTCGTCCGACCAGATCAGCGGCGAGCGAAGGACGTATCGGAAGAAGACCGCGGCCGACAATAGGACGATCTCGCCAATCAGGAGGATGGCGCCTGCATGGGCAGCCAACGCCACCACCAGATCCAAAATCCTGGACAGCGAGTCTCTCTTGGGCATGCCGACGGTTTTTGCCTCATGGCATTGAACGATTGCGTCGAGTGTCTTTCCGTCGTCGGCCGCGGTCATGGTCATCTCATCCCAGCTTTCCGACTGCGCCTTCGAGGACACCCCATGCCTCCGCGCCGATTTGTTTTTTCCAGTCTGAATAGAACTGGGTTCCTTGCAGTGTCTTGCGATACACGCCCGGGCCAGGGCTGCCGAACTGCAGCCCTTTCTGATCGAGATCCGTCCGCACCGCGGCGACCTGCGTTGCTATGTCCTTGCGCTGTTGCAGAGCGGCCTTCTGGAAATTGCGAGCCACCACCTGACGAATATCCTCCGGCAGTCTCTCCCAAGCGGCGCGGTTTGCCACAGGCACCCAGCCGTCCCAGGTGTGGGAGGTAAGCGTGCAGAACTTCTGTACCTCATAGAACTTGTAGCTGGCGACCACCGTCAGCGGATTCTCTTGCGCATCCACCGTCCCGGTCTGCAGCGCTGAATAGAGATCACCGAAAGCGATCGGAGTGGGCGAGGCGCCGAGCGCACTGAACAGCGACGTCAGGAATGGAGTTGGGGGCGTCCTGATCCGGACCCCTTTCAGGTCTGCGGGCTGCGCAAACAATCCGTTGTTCGACGTTACATGGCGAAAACCGATGTCATGGATGCCATCCACGACGGCCAGTTCGCCGTGCTCGGCGATCACTTTGGCCACATATTTGCCCAGATCACCGTCGATGGCCTTCCAGACTTGGTCGTAGTTCTCGAAAATGAATCCCAACGTCGGCAAACCGGCTCGCCGATCGAGCGTGGAAAGTATCCCGAAGGACGAGGTCAGGAATTCAAGGGCGCCGGACCTGACCTGATTGAGCGTCTCGACTGGGTTACCCAAGGCGCCATTGGGAAAGCCCTGGATCTGCAACCGGCCATTCGTCTCCTCGGCAATCGTCGCGGCGGCTTCCAACATCCGCTTCGGCAGCGGCTGATCGTCGCGAAGCTCGAGGCCAAGCTTGTAGTTGAACTCGGCCGCACGTGCGTTGCGGATAATGAACGGACTGGCAATGGCTATGCCACCCAGCTTCAGAACGTTCCTTCGAGACATTGTTTGCATTGACAGTCCTCCCTTGATCGCGAGCGACATGCCCGCCATTTCTGTTTCTAGATGGCGCGGCGCGGTCTACGGCGCCCTACCCGCATCCAGCTCCTCCGTGCAGGCCATGAAGTCACCCCTGCGGGTCCAAGCGGCTCTGCGGCTCACTGCCAATTCGATTTTCCGTGCCAATCCCGAAGTCGGGCACCAGGTCTCGGCCTCATGCCAGGCGGCAAGGTCCTTCGATGAAACCAAAGGCAGTTAGCCCGGCGTCAGCCGACAAGCCGGCAGCGTTGACCTTCGGTTTGACCAAGCGGGATACAAATCACCGCGCTCCTCCCTACTTGTCCCACATACCGGGACGATGACCCAATTTAGCAGATAGGCACGAAAACGTCAACGTTCTTGGATTGAAAGAACCACCGGAGTAACTGAAAAGTGCAGAGCATTCGCGGGCGCAGGCACGAGCCAAAAAGCTGCCCTCGGGTGCGTCAGGGGGGTAGAATACGTGCCGTTTGCATTCGCTTCAGCCAGTGCAAAATGGCGTCTTCCGTGTCCGTACAGTCACTAAAACCGGCCTTGCGCAGCTTGATTGGGCTCATCAGCCTGTCGAAGGGGCGCTCGCGCCCATAGCCCAGAGTCAGATCCGCAGTCTGCCAGGAAGCACCGACGATTTCGTTCATGGACAGGATTTTGAGGCTGTGAGCTGCCACAATGCGATCCCACCAGTCCGAAAAGAGCGGCATCTGCTCGCTTAGCTTCATAGGCTCGTCATCGCCGACCGGCATGTTGAAGTGGGCGGCGATCGAGGGCCAGAGGTCACGCCAGACGACGGCGTCTCCATTGACGACATTGAATGTCTCGCCCGCCGCCTCAGGCCGTGTGGCGCAGAACTCCGCAGCGCCCGCAATGAGCCGGCTGTCGGCACAGGCGGTCACATAGGCGCCGCCGCCTGGGAACGTCAATGGCCGTCCCATCTCGCGCATGACGCTGGCATAGACACCCAGCGCCGCGACAATGTTCATTGGACTGCGCAAGGCATCGCCGAGAATAAGCTGCGGCCGCAGGACCGAGAAGGCCCAACCCGCCTCGGCGGAGCGAGCCCGCAAATAGTCCTCCTGCTGCCAGTAGAAGATATGATGCGACATCCGCGGCCAGCGTTCCTTGGCCGGAACCGGCACCCGCCCGAGGTGCGAACCATAGGCCTTGCCGCCCTGCAGGATCGTGACGTGGCTCAGTTCGGATGTCGCCTCGACGCTTTCCACGACGTTCTGCAGCATCTGCAGGTTGATGCCCGCCTGCGACGTGCTGCGCCAGCCCGTCTCCAGATCCTCCTCTTCGTAGAGAGCGGCATAGAGGATATGGGTGATCCTTGGTGCCCCCTTGAATGCGTTGAGGCAGGCGTCGCGGTCGGTCAGGTCGACCGCAATGTGATAACTCGCCTGCGCCAACGGAGGGCGGCGGGACAAAGCCACAACGTCCCATCCGGGCAAGAACGAGAAATGTTCGGTGGCGGCCGCCCCCACAAGGCCCGTTGCCCCAACGATCAGTATCCTGCGCTCGCCCACTGTCATTTCTCCCGTTGGTGCTCCGACGCCTAGAACGAGGCGCCGGATTCCTCTTCGACGATCTTCGCGAGATCGCGGAACCGCTCCGGCACGATGTTCGGATGGCCGACCGTCACAACGGACTGGAACAGCACCTCAAGAACCTCGCGTGCCGAAGCGCCTTGCTTGATGGCCGTGCGCATGTGGTGGCGGGTCTGGACGATTTCTCCAATGGCGAGAGTGTTGCCAACCATGCACAGGAGCCGGGTCCGGTGATCGAGAACCTGTCGACCGTACATGTCGCTGTAGCCGAAATCGTAGAAGGCGTGCGTGAAGTTTTCGTCGAGAGATTCGAGGAAGGTCGCGTTGTTCAGCGTGTGTAGCGGCCGAAGCACCAGCGCGATGCTGATCCCGTGCCAGCCATACTTCTTCAACAGGGAATCTGCCCGTGGATCCTTTGAATCGACCGGATGCCAGGTTTGGCGCTCGGCCTCCAGGCTTCGTTCCGCATTGCGTTGGCCCGGTTGCAGGGCCTTCGCGCTGACGCCGTCGAGCAGACCGCGTGCGCCGGCCTCCTCGGCGAATATCTCCAGCGGCTCGTCCACGATCGACTCGCCGCCGTAGATCGAGCACTGGAGTATGACCTCGAGAACTTCGTTGAGATTTAGTCCGTGGTTGCAGGCGGCAATCACGGTTTCGCGCAGTCGGGCGTGCCGGCGGGACATGGTGAACTGGCCGACCATGACGAGCAGCCGGGTGCGGACGTCCAGCACCGGGCGGCCAAACAGTCGGGCGGCATAGGTCAATACAGCCTCTGCGAAGGCAGGGTCGATGCGACGGCGCAGTTCAAAGCGCTCGCGCACGCCCGGCTGGAATTGTTCGACCACAGCAAGCAGGGCCTCGATCTTGGAATCGCCCTTATTGTGTCCTTGCGCCATCACATCGTCCTCCATCTGGCTTTAGGCAGCAGGTTCGACCGCCCGAAATATGTTGACCTGGATTCACGCTGCGTCCTCGACTGGGTTGCGCAGCAGGCCAACGCGGTCGATCTCGACTTCGACCACGTCACCCGCCTTCATCCACAGGGGAGGTTCCCGCTTCATGCCCACCCCGCCGGGTGTGCCTGTTACGATGACGTCGCCGACCTCGAGCCGGGTGAAGGTGGAGCAGTAGGCGATGATCGTAGGGATGTCGAAAATCATATGGCCGAGGGTCGACTTCTGCACCGTTTCGCCGTTCAGGCGCGTTTCGATCTGCAGGTTGTCGAGCGGGCCGACCTCGTCCGGTGTCACAAGCCAGGGTCCGAAAGCGCCTGTGCCGATGAAGTTCTTTCCGGGCACGAATTGCGAGGTGTGGCGCTGCCAATCCCGGATCGATCCGTCATTGTAGCAGGCATAGCCAGCAATATGACTGAAGGCATCCTCCTCACGAATGGATCGGCCGCCCTTTCCGATCACCAGGGCCAGTTCGCCCTCATAGTCGAATTCGATCGACTCTTTCGGGCGAAGCAGTGGCCTGCCATGCCCGACTTGGACATTGGCAAAACGGGTGAATAGCGTCGGATGTCCCACGACGGCCCGCCCCGCTTCTTTCCTGTGCTCCTCGTAATTCAGCCCGACGCAGATGATCTTGTCGGGGTCGGGGATAACAGGAAGGTACTCGATATCTGCTAGGGGCAGACGGCGCGCAAGGGCGCCGAGAGATGCCAGATCGCTCTTGTCCGACATGGCCTGTCGAAGTGTCGAGGGAGCACCATCGACCAAGCCAATTGCCAATGCATAATCGCCAGAAACGACGCCCCAGGTCGGCAATCCGGAAGCAAAAAAACTGAGATACTTCATGTAGGCTCCATTCAGGTATTCGCGACTTCGCCAAGACCCGCCAGACTGTTTGGTCAGATAACTTTTCCAGGATTTAAGATGTTCATGGGGTCGAATGCCGCCTTGATGGAGCGCATCATTGCCAATTCGTGAGCCGTCTTGTAGCGCTTCAACTCACCCCGTTTCAGCTGGCCGATGCCGTGTTCGGCACTTATCGACCCACCGAGCGCATGGACGGCGTCGTGCACCATCACATAAATCCGATCATGGCTGCGCTGTAGGGCATCCTCTGCGAACCTCGGAGAGGGGCCGACGTTGTAGTGAAGGTTACCGTCGCCAAGATGCCCAAACGGCATTACCGACAGGCCAGGGAATGTCGTCGAAAGGTTCCGGTCCATTTCCTCGACGAATTCGGGGATTTTCGAGATCGGAAGCGCGATGTCGTGCTTGATGCCTTTGCCGCCCTTGGCCTGCGCTAGCGTGATGCTTTCGCGAAGATGCCAAAAGGCCCGCTCCTGTTCCACGCTCGTCGCAATGGTCGCGTCGCAAATCTCACCCGCCTCCAAAGCGTCGCCCAGCATGGTTTCTAGGCACTCGCCCAGCCCTTCCCGGTCCTGGCTGCCGGACAGTTCCAGCAAGGCGAACCAGGGCGCATCGACTGAGGAGCCGTCGAAAGGCAGATGTTGCTGCGGAAATTGTGATGTGACCAGTTTCAGGCACTCATTCGCCATGACCTCGAATGCCGTCAAACTCGACCCAATTTGCGTCTGAAGTCGGATGAGCAGCTGGACACAGCTCGCCATCCCGTTTGTCGCCACAAGCGCCGTCTGGGTCATTCGGGGCAGCGGGAAAAGCTTCAGCGTAGCGGTCGTGATAATGCCTAGCGTCCCTTCGCTGCCCACGAACAATGACTTCAGGTCGTACCCCGTGTTGTCCTTTCGCAGGCCGCCAAGCCCGTTCCATATCTCCCCGTCAGCGGTGACGACTTCGAGACCCAGCGTCAGTTCGCGTATTGTGCCGTACCGCAACACCTGCGATCCGCCGGCATTGCTGGCAAGATTGCCACCAATTGTGCAGCTGCCTTCCGCCGCAAGCGATAGCGGGAACAATCGATCCCGGTCGCGGCAATATTCCTGAAGGGTCTGCAGCACGCAGCCAGCTTGGACGGTGACCGTGTTGTTTTCAGGATCGAAGCCGCAGACACGGCTCAACCGCGACATTGACACGACCACGGCCTTGCCACTCGCGTCAGGCGTGGCGCCACCTACCAGCCCGGTGTTGCCGCCCTGGGGAACGATCGGGATTTCCGAGCTGGCGCAAAGTGCCACGATCCCGGCCACTTGCTCGGTGGTCGCAGGCCGCACCACGCACTGCGCGGCGCCTTGATATACTCCTCGCCAATCGGTCAGGTAAGGTGCCGCGTCGTTGCCTGTTAGAACATTTGCGGCGCCGAGCATCGACCGGAAATTAGACAGTAAGTCCATGGTGCCTCGCCAAACTGTAGGCAAGCGTCGTCGTGCGACGCATTCTGAGGCGCATCGCATTGACACCCGCCGATCATCCTTCGCTGGGACTGACCCTTGCTAAATGCGCTCCACGCCGATGGCAGTCAGCATGGATGAAAGCGCCTCGGCGTGCTTGCTCACGCAAAGGCCAATTTTGTCGAGCCCTTCTGGAGGTATCCGGTTCTTGGGAACCGAGACCGTCAGTGCTCCGATCACTCGATCGCCCGAACGAACGGCCGCAGCCGCTCCGCCGACGCCGACCACACGCTCTTCGATACTCGTCGCATAACCATTCTTCCTCGCCAGGGCGACACTGGCCTTCAATTCTGTCAGAGAGCTCTGAGTGTTCGGGGTGTAGACCTTCATATCGAGCTTACCCAAATCGAAGTCTGGCAAGGCCGCGAGAATAGCCTTGCCGACGGCACCCGCATGAAGCGGTATCGTCGAGCCAAGCGCCTGGATGTATCGCACCGGATGATCGCTCTCGATCCGGTGGACATAAGTGGCATGGCCGTCCGCCTCGGAAAACGTGGCGAGATAGCAGGTCTCACCCAGCTCCTGAACCAGGTCCTTCATGATCACATGTGCAATCTGAAGGACAGGCACGACACCGAACACCCGCGCCGCCAGCATCAGCATTCGCGGGCCGACGACATAACTGCCGCTCTCGGATTGTTGAACGAAGTCGCTACGAGAGAGGGCCTGGAGAATCCGGTGCGTCGAACTGCGGCTGTTGTCGGTCGCTTGCGCTATGGCACGGATGCTCAAGCCCTCGGATTTCTCCGTGAGGGCAAAGAGAGTATCCGCAACGAGATTGATCAGCCCGCCAGACTGGGCAGTCTCGTCCTGCGCCGTGCTCGTCCCGTCTTCGTCCAAGGCACTCCCTTTCTATTCCTTTGACCTCAAGCCGCCTTCAGCCCTATGATCTCACGGGCCTCTTGCGGACTGGCGATTTCGCGCCCCAGCATATGTGCCAGGGCAACCACCTTGTCCACTAGTCGCGCGCAGCTGTCGGCTAGCTCGCCGGGATTCAGATATGGGTTGTCCTCGTAACCTACCCGTACATGTCCGCCCATCGAAATCGCCATTGCAAGAATGTTCCAGTGACGCAGGGGATCCATGCAACTGACGTTCCACACGACGCCTTCCGGCAGGCAATCAATCAAATAGAGCAGGCCGCGCTCTGTGCATGGGGTCCAGGAGCCGCCGGACCATCCAATGAACAGTGTCGTCCAGATTCGCTCATCGAGCAGACCCTCTTCCATCAGCTTGCGCATGTTCCAAAGAGCGCCGGTATGGAAGGTTTCAAGCTCCATTTTTACGCCATGCTGCCGCGTCGCCTGGGCGTAGTCGCGCAGTTCGTCCAGCGGATGAAGAGCGTAAATCGCGTTCGGCGGATAATTCTTGTCAGGCTGAAAATATTCGTCGTGAGCATTGAACGCGACAGCCATCATGTCAGGCCCAAGCTTCATCAACGGAACCCGGTCGTCGAGCCTCGCGCCAGCAATGCCGTACTGGATGATGCAATCCGCCTTTTCTTTGATGCCTTCCGTCATCTCCCGCCAACCATCGACGTCAAGGCGGCTCAGCTTCTTGCCGTCTTCCTGGATCTTGTCTTCAAGCCGTCGCACTCCGTGAAGGTGGGCAATGGCTGCTCCGGCGTTCAGGCAGCGCACATACTCGTCGGCAATCAGCGGCACATTCTCGCGCGTCGACGGCATACAGAAATGATTTGCCGGATAAGAGACCCGCGAGTCATAGGCCGCCGTAATAATCAGTTTTTCCAAGTCGATCTCCTCCCTAGCTGCCGGGCTCTTCAGCAATTCAAGCTATGCGTCCGCACTATCAGATGGGACACTGTCTTGTCAACCGGGACATATGAAAAGTGACATAATCGATTGAGTGTAGGCGGAGAAGCCTCCGTCTCCTTAGCGCGGTTTCGCATTCTGCCTATCTTTGCCAGTGGTGTCCCAAAGGGTGACGAACAGTTTCAGAGCGCGTGAGACATCCTGCACCGTGAAAACGAGGCTTGGGACCCAGCACTCTGCCATTCGCCAACGGGAACCCGGATCGACCCAGCATGCTAGCTCAAGCACCGGTGCTTCAATTTTTGCTCAGGTTGCGGCTCCTGGGCGGATCAAAGGGGACTGAAAAGCTTGGTGGTTCGCCAGCGTTTCCCAGCAGGCGCGGTAGACTGTCTCTGCTTCACCTGCACATTTCTGGGTGAAAATCGCACCACAGGTTTGACACGATCTGATCGAGCTCACCGGCTACACAGCGGTCGGTCTCATCCGTTCCACATCGTCGAGCAGAGCAGAGCCTGCATGTGCTCTGCTAAGTCCATCTCGCCGCGCGCCGTGGTCTCCAAAAGATATCGGGCCTTAGCCAATGGATCGCCTTCTCCGACTGCAGGATAAACGAGTTCAAACAAGCCGAGCGAGCCGAGCAGTGCATTGGCGATCATGTCGACAGTGCCCTTCGTCTCCCTCAACCCGCGTCCGAAGTCGGTCAAATACCGTGGGGGATCAGGTTTCGAATAGAGGCCGGCGACGCCGGCCCAATTTGGATGAGCGATTTCGCTCAGGCTGTCGTACCCGGCACGCACCCCCGGCACCGCCTTGTCCATCCTGTTGATGCAGCTCAGGATTTGCATGGCCTGTGGTCCGTCCGCCCATTTCCTCGAGCCAACGAGAAGCCCGTATCAGCAGATCGTTTAGCTGCTGTGGTGAATGGGTATGCCGCGCATCAAGAATCTCCCAGAGTTTCCATACAAGGGCAGCATTTTCAGTAAGGGAACGCGTCAATAGGGCCGCAACGCTCAGATCCTCACGCTCAAGCGCATTGCATGCGTTGCGCGCAAGTTCTTCGCTTCGCCAGATCAGCGCCTCACGTGCACAAAGCAATTGGAACGGCGCCTTTGAGCGCACGCCCAAGGCCGCGGCCTCGATACGACGCGGCAGATTATCGCCCAGCCTGGTCGCGAACTCGCGCGCTTCGACAATTTCAGCAGAAACCATGTTTGAGGCTGCCTCTATTTTCCTGCCTCTATTCTATCTGAGTCCCGCCAATCGGCGAAGATCGGCCAAAACATCGGCCACATGGTCCTCCCGATTGCAGTTTTGTGCATGGTTATCAGTGAAATAGGCGCCCCGAACATCGGCCATCATGATCATCATCGTCGGGCGGCATCAATGGTGTCCAAGTTGGCGGCGGTGATGGTGCCGAGGCCCGCGCAAGTCGGCAGGATGCCGATGATCGGCCAGAAGATCGGCCAAATGTTCTGGAATATTAGAAATATATATTTATAATTAGGCATTTAGCGGAAACCAAGATCGGCCAATTATGGAAGAGAGCGTACAGCGCATCGAACCGGCACGCCTGACGGATGTATCCGAATCAATGTCGGATGCGCTGGCGGAGCTATCGGCTACATCGGCTATTTTGGGCCAAAGCTTGCACCCGCGTACCGCTGCCAATCTCGCCGATCTCGTGCGCATCATGAACACCTACTACAGCAACCTGATCGAGGGCCATGATACGCGCCCGCGCGACATCGAACGGGCGTTGGCCGGAAACTTCGATCGAGACGAGAATCGTCGCAACCTGCAGCTCGAGGCGGCCGCCCATGTTCGCCTGCAAGCGGAGATCGACCGTATGGCCGCCGAGGGGCGGTTGCGGGAGCCGGCATCGGTAGATTTTCTGCGATGGCTGCATGCGGAATTTTATCGCGATGCGGAAGCGCCCATGCTGAGCATCAAGGGCGCCGGCCGTGAATTTGTCATGGCGCCAGGCGAATGGCGATCGAAGCCAGAGCATGACGTCGCTGTCGGCCGGCATGAGCCGCCTTCGAGCGAGCGTGTCGACGATTTCATGCAGTACTTTGCCATGCGCTATCGCTTCGACAAGCTGGGCAAGGCCGGGCGCATCCTGGCCATTCCTGCTGCGCATCACCGTTTCAACTACATTCACCCCTTCCCCGACGGCAACGGTCGCGTCAGCCGATTGATGAGCCACGCCATGGCCCATGAGGCCGGGATTGCTGCGCATGGACTGTGGTCGATCTCGCGCGGTCTGGCACGCGGCGCGAAAAGCCGCACGGACTACAAGCGCATGATGGATCATGCCGATATGCCCCGCCAAGGGGATCTCGTCGGACGCGGCAACCTCTCCGAACGCGTGCTCGGTGATTTTACCTTATGGTTCCTGCAGGTGTGCATCGATCAGGTGAGCTTCATGACAGGTCTGTTCGATCTCGATACGCTTGCCAAGCGGCTGCATAGCTATGTGGAGCGCAGCGGCGTGAAGCCCGAAGCATCTCGTTTCCTGCAAGAAGCGCTTATGCGCGGCGAATTTGACCGCGGCGAAGCATCCCGCATAAGCGGACTGCCCGAGCGCACGGCGCGAAGGGTGTTTAATGAGGTGATCGGGCTTGGTCTGCTAGCGTCTGACACGCCCAAAGGTCCGGTTTCGCTGCGCTTCCCTGCGGACGCTCTGGACGCGCTGTTTCCGAAGCTGTTTCCGGAACCTAGCCAACTTGCAACCAGAGGGATCAAATCGGACGCTTCTTGGTCATCCCACAATCCGGTGTGAACCGGTCGAAAGGCGAGCCGTCGCTGAAAGTCCATCTCTGCGACACCCACAACATGGCTCAGTGGGGTCAGAATATCGATGAATCCCTAGTATCCAAGCCTATGGGCTAAGTCCTGGGGAGACCTCAATATGGGCAATCCACCTAGTCTTAGTCTAGTACCTGTGCACAGAGATTATGACTCTTTGGCTGTTGGTTTTGGATAGGCCCGGGCCATTTTGGTTCGGGCCTGCTCGGTTGAGAACATCCAGTTGATGCGAGCGGCACTTGCGTTGCGCTGGTGTTCCCAAGCCGCGACCTCGGCGACGAGGCGGGAGCGGCTTTCGATGCGGCGGTCGAGGCACTGGTTGCGCAGAACGCCGATTTCGATCTCGACCATGTTGAGCCAGCTTGCATGTTTGGGCGTGTAGTGGAACTCCAGCCGTCTGAGGACGCGTTGTCGTACTGCACTTGTATGGGGATGTTTTTGTCAACGGTCTTTTTTGCGTCCATTCATTGGGCCTCGTTTGCGTTTAGGGCAGCTGCTCCATCCGCGACAGAAGCAGCCGCCGCTGGCTTATCGATCGCGGACGTCGATACCGAGGGAGCCTGCGCGTGGCGAGACAATGCTCTCGCGTACTTGTATGCGGCGGGTGCTTTGACCCAGCCATGATGCAGTAATGCGCATCGCGAGCAAGGCTCCGGGGCGGCGGGACCATTCTTAATTACGGTGCAAAGCCCATGTGCAGTGCCGGTTCGCCACCGCCTCGGATCGTTGGGAGTCTGGCGCTGTTGGCGCGTCAGGCCCCGATAGCTTGATCCTCTTCTTCGTTATCCAGCGGACCGCACTGCGACGCCCTGCGGGATCTCGCCCATGGTGGCCATGCGCCAGAGCGCGATGAGCAGGCGCCGCGCGACGGCCACGATCATGGTCTTGCGCGTGCCGCCCCGACCATCCTCGGTGCGCTTCCGAAACCACTGCGCCAAAGCGCTATCCTTCTGGAACCGGAGAAAGCGCCAGGCCAGTTGGATCATCCCGCGCCGTACCCGGGCATTGCCGGCTCTTGCGAGGCCTCTCTCGCGCCGTCGCGCGCCGCTCTCATCCGGAGAGCCGGTGAGGCCGGCATAGCGGGCGACCGCCTTTCGATCCCGGAGACGGCGTGACAGAATCTCGTTGACGAGCATATCCGCGGTTTCGACGCCGACGCCGATGACGCTCGAGATCAGGCGAACCATCGCGTGAGGTCCCTTCTCGACGGCCGAGGCCGTCTCCAGCTTGCGCAGGCGTTCCTGCTCGATGGCCTTGATCTGTTCGCGCACCAGACGCAGCCGGGCCATGTCGCGGCGAAACTCAGCCTGGGTATTTTCAGGGAGAGGGGAGCCTTCCGCCGTGCGCAACGCAGCAAGCTTCTCCTCCGCCTTGCGCAACGTCGGATTGAACCCACGAATTCCCAGGCGCGCGAGCGCCGCCTTCATGCGGTTGACGATGCGCGTGCGATCGCAGACCAGCTTTTCCCGCTCGCGGTTCGGCCGCTTGGCGTCTTCCTCTTCGATGGTCGGAATAGCCGCCATGCTGCAGTGGCGCTTTTCTCCGCGCAGCCAGCCGAGGAAGGCGCGCATCAGCAACTCCGTGTCGAGGCGATCAGTCTTCGCACGCCGGTGCTCACGTGACACGGCGACGCTCGATGGATGCATGACATAGGCTTCGATGCCGCGCGACCTGAGCCAGCGCGCCAGCCAAAAACCGTCACGCCCCGCCTCGAAGGCGACAACGATGCGTTCGATCTCGCGCTCCGCCTGGGCCGCTTCCTCGCGCCAGCGATGCAGGAGCCGCAGCAACCCATCCTCATCGGGCGCCAGCTTCTTCAGGTGGTGTCGTTCGACGCCCGGCAGCATTCCCGCGACAAGCCAACTCGATTGACTCATCTCGATGACGACAACGAGTGTGCTATCCTGATTCAGGGTGGCGACGGACCGGCTCAGATCGTTTGATTGCGGCATGGGGCTCTCCATCGGGTTGGTTGGAAGCGCCGAAAGTGCCACCTTCGCCGCCAGCCCCATAGCATCTTAAATGTGAGATTGAGGCGACTTCTCCAGAAAATGAGACCGGTAATTTCTCTGGGGATACTGCGGGCACCCTTCCGACAGCCAGAGCCAAACGTGCGCCCATTATTCAAGCCCAGCCGATCGCGAAGTTCGCAATTGATCTCCGCCGTCCGGACTTGCATGAGCATGTGGGCCCCGTAGGAGGACCTGCGCATCTGCTGCTTTTTGACCATCCGCTTGCCGACGAGTGAATTCACCGCCGACTCGGCCAGAGCGGAGGCAACGCGAAGCCCAGCCCGATAGCGCTTTCCATAGTTGACGATCGCGCCGCGATTTGAATGGACATAGGTCAGGAGCTGCGAGGCGAGGCTAAAAAGCCGTGCGATCGAGAACTCGCCGTCCCTTTGCGAGTCTTTCAGTCTCGCCAGGAGTTGCTCCAGGTCGCGGATCGCGCCATCGACCCGCCCGTGCCAGAGACGCCACTTCACGGCTTTGATGTCCCTGTCGATGGTTGGAAGCACTTCAAAAGGGTCGGACTGGGAACGATGTGATCGGCGATCTGCTGCATGGGCTGGATCTTCATGGCAATGTGGAACCAGTCGATGATGTGGGCTGTCGGCTTCGGCATGGCGCGGGGCAGCCGCTTCAGGATTTCGGCGCCGTCCGAGATCACGGTGACGTTGCCAAAGCCGCAATAGCCTTCTTGCTGAAGTGCGTGGAGGGCTCGATCCCGGATTGCAGCCTGGTCGGTGTTGCTGGTCACGAGGTAGCGGCCACCGACATCACCCCGACCGCCGCGGCCGCATCGAGCTACAACGAGCTCGAAGTTTCGCGCGGAATTGGGATCGGCGCTGCGAACATGTGCCGTATCGATGCTGATGACGAACTCTTTGCGTCGGTCGCCGGGAAGCTGCATTTCAAGCTGGCTTCGATCGTGCCTTTGAGCTCGCGCGCGCCTTTCTTCCTTCGCGATCTGTTCATCGAGCCGTTCACCGATCCTGATGGTCCGCTTGCGCACGGTCACGTACGTCTCGGTGGGTTCAATGGGCAGAAATTCGCCAAGCACCTTCGCTGCCTGCCGATACGGCATCATGCTTCCCAATCGCGCCGTCAGTTCAATCAGTTCAGGCGTGGCTCGATCAGGGCAGATCTCGTTGAGTGGTGCGAAGGCAGCGACCATGCCAGGATGGCACTTCCGGCAGAGCATCCAACGGGGATTGCGAACCTCCACCGTGCCGAAGACAGTCCGGATTTTGCGCGTCGTATAGCCCTTGACCGGCCGGAACGTGTGGCAATCCGGGCAGACGCGGCGAAAGAGCGAGTAGGTCTCCGCCTCGTGGCTGACGACCGCGCTCTGCAGGGCCGCCATGATTTTCTTTCCATCGTCGATCGAGAAGCCGATATCGCCGTCGAACAAGCCCTTCCAGCTCTTGTCGATGCGGACCTCCTTCCGGCAGGTGTCGCCAAATTCGTTCCTGCCCTCGATCGTGATCGTCCATTCCACTGCCATCGCTGCCTCCTTGAAGAAGCGACGGTGATGGACTGCTTGGGCCAAACAACCCGTATTCGACCCCAGAGAAATTACCGGTCTCGCGGCAATCGAGGCTGGCGATCCGGCCTTGGCCGCAGAAGGATGGCTGCCCATTTACAGGCCGGGATCGAGCGCATCTTCGGTAAGCGCAGCTGGTGATTCCAAGTCAAGGGCACCCGGAAGCATTCAAATGCCAACTTGCACTCGCATGGGATGGGACCGCTAATCGGAAGCCGGCCGCCTGCTACAGCAGGCAATCTCACGCCGGCATGCCATCGCATTTTCGATGAGGGGCCTGCCGGGATCACGTCATTTTACCATAAGGTTGAGGACGATCGGCGTATCTTCCTTGGTCGAGACCGCGAAGCCCGTCCCACGTTGACAATCAGCCGCGATCGGCCGGCAGGCCATGATAGGCGTTGTGGAGCAGAGTGCGGATTGCCGCGCGCTCGAGAGGGCGAGGGTTCGGATAGGGGCTCGAAACGGCGATATCTGCGGCCTTGTCCAGCCCGTCCTCCGGCATGCCAATATTTTTAAGGGCGACTGGCGCACCGATCGCTTTGGACAGACTATGAAGCCCATCAACGGCGTCTTTCACCCCGAGAGCGCGCGCGATCCGCCCCATGGCCTCGGGTGCTGACGTGGCGTTGTAGGCGGTCGCATGCGGTAGCACGATCGCATGGGTTTCGGCGTGCGGCAGATTGAATGAGCCTGCGAGCACGTGGCAGAGCTTGTGGTGGAGCGCCATCGCGGCACTGCCGAGCACTGATCCGCACAGCCATGCGCCATAGAGCGCATCGTCATGGCCGGCGTGGCCCTTCGGCAAGGCCGCAGCCAGCGCGCGAATGCCTTCCTCCGCCATCAGCGAGACGATCGGATTTCCGTCTGTAGCGAAGAGTCCCTCGACCGCATGGGCGATGGCATTCAGTCCGCTCGTCATTGCAAAGGCATCGGGCAGCGTCGTCAGCAGATCGGGGTCGTAGATGACGGCCTCTGGCTGGATGCGTGCGTCGCGTCTGGTGGTTTTCAGGCCACCTTCAGTCTCGCCGAGAATGTCGGTCATTTCCGATCCGGCGTAGCTGGTCGGAATAACGAGTTGATTGAAATCGGTCCTGAGCGCTATGGCTTTGCCGAGCCCGGTGGACGACCCGCCGCCCAAAGAGACTATGCCGTCGATACCATTTTCCAAGACAAAGGCGACGGCCTTCTCTGTGACATCAACGGGCGTGTGCATCACGGCATAGGGATACGCTGTGCCGCCGACGGCTCGCGCCAGCTCCTCGCACGAGGCCGCCTGATGTGGTGTGGCGACAACCATCGGCCGCGCCATGCCGAGGCGCCTGGCCTCCGTTGCCGCTTCAGCAATTCGCCCACGTCCGAAGATCACTCGTGTGGGCAGCGGCACATGAACGAACGGCTTCATCGCAAGTCCTCTCTGGTTTCAACGCGATAGCCGACAGGAAGCAGCGATATGCCGAGACGATCGGATACCAGGCCCCAGATTCCCTTCGGAGAGATGACCATAATGACGATGGCGAGCACGCCGAGGATCATAAGATAAATGGAGCCGAGGTCGGCAAGGAACTCGCGCAGGATAAAAAAGAGGATGGTGCCGATAATCGGCCCCTCGATCGTGCCGATACCGCCGATTACCACCATGAAGATCACAAGCACCGTCCAGTCGTTAACGCTGAAGGCGGCATCGGGCGCGATGCGGAGCTTCTGCAAGAAGATCAGCGATCCGACCATGGCGGTCGCGGCGGAAACGCAGACATAGACGGCAAGCTTGATCCGAGGAATGGCGATGCCCAGGCTCAAGGACGCCGTCTCGCTGTCACGGATGGCTGTCAGCGCCAGGCCGATCCGCGAGCGTAGGAGCATATAGACGAATGCCACCGAACCGACGCCGAGCATCAATGCGGCCCAGTAGATAAGTGACTCTCTCATCGCTTTCGAACCGGCCATCTCCTTCATGATAGTGATCGGCAGGCTCGACCCTGACCCTCCCCCGAGGGAGGACATCTGGGCGAAGACGAGGCGGAAAACCTCCGCCACCACCCATGTTCCGATCGCGAAATAGGCGCCGTTGAGCCGGAACACGAGCTTGGCGACCGGAATGGAGACGAGTGCCGCGGCGATGCCCGCCGCCGGGATCGCGGCGAGCGGATGCATCCCGGCATGGATGGCAAGCGTGAACAGCATGTAGCCGCCGAAGCCGACATAAGCCTGCTGGCCCACCGAGACGAGACCCGTATAACCGGCGAGCAGATTCCAAAGGCTGGCGAGCGCCAGATAGATCATGACCTCGCCAATGAGGCGCAGCGTGGCCGTCGATGCCCATGCGGGTGCAGCCGCGAGCAAGACGACAAGAGCAATGGCAGTGACGAGCGCAAAACGGCTGAGCATCGTGGAGCGGGTGACATGGTGCGTGCTCATGTAACCCCTCTGGGGAAAAGGCCTTGCGGCCTGACGGCTAGGATGACGAGGAAGACGAGATGACCAGCCAGTACCTGCCAGCCGGGGTCGATCTGCGCCCCGACTGCCTGGGCGACGCCAAGGATGATCCCGCCGGCGAGCGTGCCCCAGAGATTGCCGAGGCCGCCGATGATGACCGCTTCGAACCCGAAGATCAGTCGGCTAGGCCCCATGAAAGGGTCGAAATTGGCGCGGACCGCGAGAAACACGCCCGCCATGGCGACCACGGCCATAGAGAGTGCCATCGCCCAGGCATAGACGCGCCGGTTGTCGCAGCCCATGAGCTGGGAGACCTCCGGATCATCTGACACGGCGCGAAAAGCCCGCCCCGCCGGGCTGTGGAACAAGAGGACTTGCAGTGCCCAGACCACGGCAATGGCGCTGAGGAAGGTGAGCAGCGGAAAATAGCCGATGTCTATCCCTGGAACGAGGCTAAAGCTCCCGATCTCGAGAGAGCCCGCATTCAGTTTTCGGCTGTCAGCGCTATAGATTTCCAAGAGAGCGTTTTGAATGATGACGGACAGGCCGAAGGTGACCAGCAGCGGCGGAAGAATATCCTTGTCGAGGGTCCTGTTCAGTATGCCGAGTTGCAGGCCGTAGCCGAAGGCCGCAGCCGCCGGTACCACGACGACAAGGCTCGCCAGCGGATGCAGTCCAGTCAACTGAATGACCGTGTAGGCAAGATAGGCGGCGCCGATGATCAGATCGCCATGGGCGATGTTGACCAGGCGCATGACGCCAAAAATCAGCGACAGGCCCGTGGCAAAGAGCGCATAGAGCCCGCCCACCAACATGCCCTGAATGACGATGTTGATCCATCCCATGGGGTCAGGTTCCGAAATAGGCGCTGGTGATTTGTTCGCCGGTGAAGGCGTCCGGCTTGCCCTCCAGCGAAACCTTGCCTTCCAGCATGCACATGAAGCGGTCGGCGACGCTAAGCGCCCGCTTCACGTCTTGCTCGACGAGGATCACGGAAAGACCATTGCCCACGACTTTTGGCAGCAATTCGTAGATCTGCTTGATGACCACTGGCGCCAGCCCGAGGCTAAGTTCATCGAGAAGCAGAATATCGGGATTCGACATCAGCCCGCGGCCGATCGCCAGCATCTGCTGCTGGCCCCCTGACAGTGAGGTCGAGGGTGCATGGCGCTTGTCCCGGAGAACCGGGAAGAGTTCGTACACAGCGGCGGTCGTCCAAAGACCTGGCCGTCCAACCTTGCCGCCTATAAGGAGGTTTTCTTCAACGCTGAGCGAAGGAAACAGGCGGCGGCCTTCCGGCACCAATGCAATTCCTTTCGCCACGATCTCGAATGCCGGGATGCGCAGCAGATCTTCGCCCTTGAAGCGAATGGCCCCTCGCCGGTTCTTCACCAAACCGGCGACGCATTTGAGAAGAGTGCTCTTTCCCGCTCCGTTCGCACCGATGAGGGCGAGCAGCTCCCCCCTGGCCAAAGTGAGGTCGAGGCTGGTCAGAGCCTGCGCATCGCCATGGAAGGCATCGAGCCCTTCGACGGAAAGCAGCGGTTCAGACAAGCGCGTCCTCTCCAAGGTAGACGGACTTCACTTCGCTACTGTCCATCACTTTATCCGGAGCGCCGTCGGCGATCTTCTTGCCAAAATTCACGACAACCAGTCGCTGGGCGACTGACAGCAGCGCGCGCACCACATGTTCGATCCACACGATCGTGACACCCGAGGCATGGACTTGGCGCAGCACGTCAAGCAATTCGTGGCACTCACTCTCTGTCAGGCCTCCGGCGATTTCGTCGAGCAGCAGCAGCCGCGGTTCGGTCGCAAGTGCTCGCGCAAGCTCGAGCCGCTTGCGGCCGAGCAGCGGCAAGGAACCCGCGAGTTGGTTTGCCTTCTTCGACAGCCCCGACAGCTCCAAAGCCTGCATGGCGTAGTCCACAGAGCCCTCCGCCTTTCGCCCGAAGGTCGCGCCGACAAGCACATTCTCGAACACGGTCATGCCGACAAAGGGATGTGGAATTTGGAATGAACGGGAAATACCCGAGCGACAACGTGCGGCCGCCCCTTCGCGGGTGATATCGCGACTTTGGAAAGTGATCGTGCCGGTATCTGGCTTCACGGTACCTGCGATCAGATTGAACAGGGTCGTCTTCCCGGCCCCATTGGGGCCGAGGATTCCGACGAACTCACCTTGTGCGACCTCGAACGAGAAGCTGTCCGTTACAACGAGCGCACCGTAACGTTTGCTTAGAGAGTCAAGGAGCAGCATGGTTATGATGCCGTGGGCGGCGTATCCCACCTTCCTCTTTCTTCATGACAGGAGCTTCAGCTTACCGCCGACGGGAATCGACGGATATTGGCTGTTGTTGGTTATGACGAGCTCGAAGTGGTCGCCATTCTTCTGCCATTGGCCGCCGACGAGAGGCGTGCGCACGACGTTCTTGACCGGGTTGAGCGGCCCGCCCTTCCACGAAATCGGGCCCACTAAGCTCTGCATATCGGTGGCCGCAACCGCATCGACCACCGATTGCGGGTCGCTGAGGTCGGCAGTGCGCTTAATGACATCCGCTGCGACTTCGAACAAGGCATGATTGAAGCCGATCGGCTGTGTCCATTGTTTGCCCGTTACAGCGGTATAGTCGTCGGCGATCGCCTTCGAGCTATCGCCTGTGAGGCTCGACGTGAAAGGATGGCTCGGCGACCACCAGATTTCCGATGTCAGCCCGTCACCGCGAGCACCGAGCGATTCGATGACCGATGGGAAGAGCAGCGCTTTGCCGATCGTCACGACCTTGGGCTTGAAACCCTGCTGACCGGCCTGCGACCAGAAAGTCGCAAAGTCCGGCGGGATCATGTTGCCGGTCACGATTTCGCAGCCGGCTTCCTTGAAGGCGGCGATCTGCGAGGAGAAATCATTGTTCATGACCTGGTAGCGGCCCAGATCGATGAGCGAATATCCGGCCTTGGCGAGCGGCGTCGGCAGGCCGAGCTTGGGATCCCCCCAGGCATTGCCGTCGGCGTCGTTGGGGAACAGGCCACCGATTTTCTTGGTGGCGCCCGACTGATCCCACAAGGCCAGGAAATTGGCGATCACGTCCTCGAGGCCCCAGAAAAAGTGATAGGTCCATTTGAAGCCGGTCGCAGGGTCACCGTTGCGACCGAAGAAGTAGGGTTGCCAGGGCGAAATCGAGGTGATGCAAGGAATTTCGTTGAGTTCCGCCTGATCGGCGACGGGATTGGCGGTGTCCGGCGCCGCCGAGGCCAGCAGCATGTTGACGCCATCCCGTTCGATCAGCTCGGTGGCGACTTCCGCGGCACGGTTCGAGCTCGATTGCGAGTCCTTGGCGATGATCTCGACCGCTACGGGTTTGCCATTGTTGGTCAACCCAGCGAAGGCCTTCCTCACGCCGCCCAGAATGAACGCGTCCGCCTCGCCGAAACCGGCAATCGGGCCGGTGTTGGGCGACACGTAGCCGATCTTGAACACGGCGTCCTGCGCGGAAGCGCGGGTCACGCGTAGAATGGCTGGCGCGGCAAGTAGGGTCCCTGCACCCTTGAGCAACTCTCTGCGATTCATGATGTTGAGCTTGGACATGAAGACCCTCCCGGTTGCCTTGTTTCCGACGAACCCGCGCCCACTTCTCCTGCGCGGTCTATGCATTTCGCAATTGTCACGACGGCGTCCCGTCGGTTAGAAATCTGCTGTCTTGCCTATGCTCAAAGGGGCGCATCCCTGAGCAAGGGTATGTCTTGAATCCACTGCTATCCTCGCGTTCCTGGTTACCTATCCCGGCGCTACTTCAGTGCCAGATAGGTTTCCGGATTGAGTTGGGTCGAACGAATGACCGCGCGCGCGCCTGCCGCTTGCGAAAGCGCCTCGCGTAACCGTTCGCAAGCGCCAAGTATGACCTCGCGCGTCCTGTCAGGTTTCGGAAGTATCTGGATCTCCGCTGCAACGGGTGCTTGATCGTCGACGCCCCAGGTGGGGATGATGGCCAATTGACAGAGCGACGTGTCGACCTTGAAGGTCTTGCAGAGCATCGACCGTATCGGCTCGAGCACTGCGACCAATTCATCCTTCCTATCTTGCCAGAGGTCGTTCTCGACATGAATCTTTACCAACGGCATGAATTAACCCTCCAATCCGATTAGGCTGAGATTGGCGTGAGCACGAAATCGAAGGGCGAATGCCATTGCGTCTCGCCGTCCTTGACAAGCTCGAACGACGCAATCAGCGATTTCCTGACCCCGAATACGGCATCGGATTCGAGATAGGGATCGTCTCTAACGAAGATGTGGGTCACAAGTTTTTGGTATCCGGGCGCCGTCACCACGTAGTGCATGTGGGCAGGGCGGTAGGGATGGCGATGAAGTTTCCCGAGCATCTTGCCGACAGGACCATCGTCCGGAATCGGATAGGAAACGGGCTTGATACCGACAAAGGCATATCTGCCATCCTCGCCGGTGACGAACAGGCCGCGATTGTTCCACTTCGGCTGAATGCCTAGTTGCTGCACATCGTAGAAGCCGTCGGCATTGTCCGACCACACGTCCACGCGGGCGTCATTGACTGGGTTGCCGCTGAGGTCCAGCACCCTGCCCTCGAACAGGCAACTATCGCCCTTGCCGTCCAGACAGATATTCTCGCCCATCTTCCGGACTGGCGGATTGTCGACGTGGAATGGCCCCAACACAGTGTTTTCGGTGGCACCAGTCGGCCGCCGGTTGTTGATCGCGTCCACCAGCATGGAGAAGCCAAGTACGTCGGAGAGCAGGATGAACTCCTGCCGCTCGGCGCTGCAGATCTGGCCGGTCCGGGTGAGAAAGTCGATGCCGAAGTCCCACTCTTCCTGGGTCAGATGGATTTCCTTGGCGAAGGCGTGCAGGTGCTTGACCAGGCACGTCATCACTTCTACCAGCCGCGGATCGGCGCTCTCGCCCATGCGCGCATTGACGGCTTCGGTCGAATTTTCCTCCGTAAAGTATCGCGTCATCAGATCCTCTCCCGCGGAGCCTTTCGACCGCCGCCGACAGCATTCAGAGAAATTCGTTTTCACCAACATCTACGCCGGCAAAGACCTTGCGCAATTGCCTGAAACGGCGCCCGCCGTAGAGCAGGGTATCTGCGCCCCTGCGATCAGCCGTTGCGACCACATCCCCGAAAAACACGGTATGCGTGGACTGGTCGGACGTCCCCCCGACGAGGCAGTCGAACACAGCGGCCGCCCCGATCAGAGCGGGAGCGCCGGTCTTGAGCGTTATCCATTCGCCCACCGAGAAGCGATCCTGCCGGTTGCCGCCGACCCCCGCGAATACCAGGGCCAGCTTGTCCTGCTCCTCGGCCAATACGTTGACGCAGAAGCTGCCGGCCTCCAGGATCTTCTCATGTGTGATGCCGCTCTTGTTCACGCAGACCAGTAGCCGAGGCGGCTCTGCCGAGACCGAGGACACGGCTGTAGCCGTCATGCCAAACCGTTCGCCGTCAAGACCCGTGGTGATCACGCATACCGAGGAGACGTGTTGCGCCACCGACGTGACATATTCAGCCGCCGGAACCGATGGGAAGGTCGAGGTCCTCGCAACCATGACTAATACCTCAAATCACACCAGTGCCGGGATCCACGCCAAGGAGCACTCGGCCATAGATTTCCGCGCCGGCGTTGTGCAGCAGAAAGCCGTGCATCGATGTGGCCTGCAAATTGCGGAAATTGAGCTGGATCGGGCTCTTCAGCGACAGGCCGGCAGCGCCACCGATTGTAAGCAGTTTCTGCACCGCATCGCGGCAGAGGCGCGGAACAACAGTGATATCCATGCGGATGCGGCCGCGCATTTCCATCGGCATCTTTTCACCGCGACGAGCATACTCGTCCACGTCGTCGGCACATCGGTAGAAGACTAACTCCGCCTGATGGATCATCGCCGCGGCCTCGCCCAATTCAATCTGCAAGGCCGTCCATTCATGCGAAATGTGAGAGGTATACATTACCTTCTTGCCTGGCACGAGCTTGCGGAACTCTTCGAGCGCGCGCCGCGCACCGCCAAGCGCCGAAGTGGCAATGAACATGCCGAGGGCCGGACCGCCCTGACATCTGTAAATCGCAGGCGCGTCGTGGCTTGCGAAGACAGGCGTTTGATTTTCCAGGATCGCGGGCAGCGACACGAAACGATGGGCAGGAACCGCGACATTCGTGCATTTCACCGAGTTGGAGCCAGTGCCCTGGAGCCCGGCCACATGCCAGTCGTCGATTTGCTCAGCGTCGCCTGTCGGCACCGCGAGATCGCCCTCGTCCAGCTTGTTGCCGGCCTCGTCGAACACTTCTGCGCCGAGCAGCAGCCAACGCGCCGCAGCATTGCCGGAGGCGAACGGCCAGAATCCATTCAACACATAGGAGCCATCGGCTTGTCGGACCGCCTTGCCTCGTGGCCCAATGACGGCGGCCACGGCGTTGATATCGCTGGTCGAGTAGATTTCCTCCTGTACCCTCTCGTTCATATGCCCGATGATGTAGTCGTGGGCATGATAGACGCCGAGTACCCAGGCCGTAGCGCCACATCCCCTGGCAATTGTAGACACCGCATCGACATGGGCGCGCATGGACAACTCGGACCCGCCCCATTTCTTGGCACGGAACACGCCAAGCAGCCCGCTCTCATGCAACAGCTTGATGTTCTCCGCCGGTACTTTGCGGTCTTTCTCGGTCTCGAAGGCTCGTGACGAGAGCAACGGGATCAAGCTCTCGGCAATGGCCTTGACGTTCGATTCCTCGACGCGTGCGAGCGCATGAGCGTTCATGGCTACCCTCCCGGAGTTTCTATCCACCCAACGAAAATGAATGGTATTCGAGTTTGAATGATTGTCAATATCGATCTGTAGCCGTAAATGACTTATCTTCGCGTTCTCCGAGTCCGAACTTGACTTTTGTCGGCATCGTACGGCATGCACACCCGCAGGAATGGGAGCAAATCCATTGCAGGTTTCGAAAGCGTCGACCAAGAGCAGAGTCGCTCTCAGGCAGGAACGAAACCGGGAAGCCTTGGTGCAGGCCGGCTATACGGTAATTTCCCAGAAGGGCATTGATTCCGCCACGATGCAGGAGATCGCCGACCTCGCGGACGTAGGCGCGGGAACGGTCTACAGCTATTTCAAATCCAAGGATGATCTCGCCGTTTCAGTAATGGAGCGCGTGATGCATAATCTGGCACTGCGAATTGAGGAGGTCACCAACACCTTCGCCGATCCCGCGCAGGTCTACGCATTTGGCATCCGGACCGTGATTGACCACGCGACGGGCGACATGCGCTGGAAGCAGCTCCTCAACCGCCCTGAAGTGATTGCCGACGCCATGTTCCGTTGCATGGGTCCCTTCGCGATCCGGGATCTGGAAAATGCCACGCAGGCGGGTCGCTTCAAGGTGGTCGATGCCAGACTCACTTGGCAAATGGCGTCCTACGCTATCGTCGGCGTCAGCCTCGCCATCACGAAAGAGCACCTGCCACCGTCGCTCATAGACGAGACGGTCGTCCGGCTCCTCTGCATGACCGGTATCGGCGAGGCCGAGGCCAAGGATCTCGCTTCACGACCCCGCCCTGCCCTTCCGCCGGAGAAATCAAGGCTCTGAAATCTCCAGGTAGCCCGCATAGGTGAGCCTATCCCGGTCGCGAGTCATTTCTCGTGAATCTGCCAAGCCATTCGCACTAAAGATTCATCTCCTATGGGACATCAGGGTAACGGGGAAGCCGGCTGCAGCATGAGCGCGCGTGCCAGGCCGAACGCTGCCGCTGGACACCCGAGAACGCGTGTGGAAAGCGCTCGGCGCGCCGGCGACCGGTCCGGGCGGTGACTAGCCCTTTTCGACGCTAGCTTGAGAGCGGCCTTGAAGGGGTGTGCTGTCTGTTCACTCAGGCAGGCGCATGCTGAAGTGTGCATGCGCCGGAAGATGTGGGAACCGCTGCATCAGCGGCTGGCAATCGGTGCCTTGCGCGTGCGGCCCCAAAGGACGAACAGCGATAGCGCCAGGAAGATGATGTTCATCGGCAGGGTGTGAGCGGTTTCGCCTCGAAATGCATGGAAGCCTACGGCCAGCACTTGAATGGTGACAAATCCGAGCGCGGCCAGGGGCGTCAGGAACGGCAGGATGCGCGTCGCCGCCGGAAGAATCATGCCGAGTGCGCCGGCCAGCTCGCATAGTCCGATGAAGCGCAGCAACCAGATTGGGACGTCGGTTGCCCAGGCAATACCCATCGGCGCAAGAGCCGACGGATCCATGAATGTCTTCATGATGCCCGGCATGCCGAACAGGATGAAGAGTGCGATCTGGGCGACCCACAGCCCGATGTGCCACGGACGAGAGGACGAGCGAGAGGCAGTGTGAGCTTGAGAAACAGACATGGCGGCTATGACCTGATTTGGAGGTTCAGCAGAAACATCGCTCTGTGTGGCTGGACACCACGCTATGGACGTTCAATGGTTCAGCACGACTTTGCCCCCGGCGCCAGCGGCGACGGCGTTCTGTGCGGCGCCGATTTGATCCAGGGGGAAGGTCTTTGCGACCGGGATGGTCAATAGACCGCGGGACGCGGCGTCAGCCACTGCGGCCAGCGTAGCCGCGTCCGCGCGATGGTAGAGTTCATAGATTGTCACGCGATCGCGAACGTTGCCGTCTTCCGGCACCGGAACGATGCTGGCAACCTGACCACCGTTTCGCACATGCTTGATGAGATTGCTCGCGGCGGGTGCTGTGGTGCTGATCGCATAGTCGAATGTCGCGGCAGTCGGCGGCTGGGTGATATCGAGCGCCTCGCCAGCCAGTTGGCGCGCCTCTTCGAGCTGATCGGGACGGACACCGGCCACCGGCTTTGCCCCAATCTCCTGGAGATATTGGATTGCGGCGCGCCCGACCGCGCCGATGCCTCCCGAAATCAGGACGCGGTCGCCCGCCGTGACGCCAAGAGCATCCACGGATTGTCGTCCAGTGAGACCGGCTTTCGGTAGAGCAGCACCTTGTTCGAATGTGAGATTGGCAGGAAGTTTGGCGGCAGCCGTAACAGGAACAACTCCGTATTCGGCATGGGCACCCCTGCCGTTCGCCGCGAAGTCGGCAATCACCCGATCGCCGATCACGATTCCGGTCACGCCCGCGCCGACCTCGACAACGGTACCGGCAGCATCACCGCCCAACACCGCGGGAAGTTCCAAAGGGATGTATTGGGCCATGTAGCCTTGGCGGATAATCAGGTCGAAATGATTGACCGCGGAGGCTTCGATCTTGATCAGCACCTCGCCGGCTTCCGGTTTGGGCATAGGAACGTCATCGATGACGAACTGATCAATGTCCCCATACGCTTTGAGACGGGCAGCTTTCATATGTCGGCACCTTCGTGTATTTTGACGCAGAGATACGATAAGGTTCAGTATCGTTCAAATGATATGATTGACTATCGTATCGGAGTCAAGCCGCATGAAATCCTGGGCTCCCGACCATCCCAAAGCGAAGTTGATGGCGAGCAAGCGTGCCGACATCCTCGCGGCCGCAAAGGCATCATTCCTCGACACTGGCTACGAGGGGACGAGCATGGAAAGCATCGCCAAGACGGCGAACGTCTCGATCATGACTCTCTACCGGCATGCAGAGAGCAAGGACGAGCTGTTCTCGGCCGTCATCTCCAATGCCTGCGATCCCGACGACGAAGCCGAGCAGGCAGAGTGGGCGGCCCTTCTGGAGAAGCCGCTAAGAGACGTCTTGATCTGGGCGGGGATGACAGCGCAGACCCGTTTGACGGACCCAGACACCATAGCCCTCATGCGCACTGTTATCGCCGAGGCCACACGCTTTCCCGGTTTGGCAGGGATGGCGCATACCAGCCTCGTGGGCAATCTCGAAGGCATGCTTGCGTTCACGCTCGGACTTAAGCAGGAAACCAGCGCGCTCAGTGCGGAGCGCCGACGCGAACTCGCCGTCCAATTCATCGATCGGCTGCTCGGCAGCCATATGCTCGGCCTGCTAATGGGGCTTGCCGGCCCCTCCAGACGGGAGCAGCAGGAAAGAAGCGAGACCGCTGCCGACGGGTTGATCAGTTCGCTTGGCTAGAGCGGTTTTCCCTTAATCGGAGTCGTTTGTTTGCAGTGAACGGCTTGTTCTGATTCCCTGATCGAAGTGATTTGCGGAAGGAGCAGCGGCATGGCACGAGCTTACAGCCTGGATTTGCGGACGCGTGTTATCGAGGCGATAGAGGCAGGCCTGTCGACCCGAGAAGCGGCACGGCGGTTTGCCATCGGGATATCGACGTCTGGTGCATGGTATCGGGCCTGGCGTTCGAGCGGCAATCTGGAACCTGGGCGGCAGGGCAAGCCGAAGGTATCGAAGCTGGACGCGCACGAGACTTTCATTCTCGCCTTGGTCGAGACCGATGAGCGGGACATCACGCTTGCCGAGATCGTCGATCGCCTTGCGGCAGAGCGCGGGGTCAAAGCCAGCCTGACGACGGTCCATGCGTTCTTCGCAAAGCGTGGCATCACGTACAAAAAAAGACAGCGCACGCGGCCGAACAGCAGCGACCGGATGTTTTGGCAGCGCGGGAAGAGTGGTTCGAAGGCCAACTCGATCTCGATCCGAGCCGCCTGATCTTCATCGACGAAAGTGGCCTCAATACCAAGATGGCCCGGCTACGAGGCCGCTCTGCGCGTGGACAGCGTTGCCGGGCGGCTGTTCCTCATGGGCACTGGAAATCCACGACCTTCACGGCCGGCCTGCGCCTCGACGGGATCGTCGCGCCCTGGCTCCTGGACGGCGCCATGGATGGCGAAGCATTCCTGGTCTACTTGCGCCGCGTCCTCGTGCCGACGCTTCAACCCGACGATGTCGTCGTGATGGACAACCTGCCTGCTCATAAAGTGGTCGGTGTCCGCGAAATCATCGAGGCTGCGGGGGCTTCCCTTCGCTATCTTCCGCCCTACTCCCCGGACTTTAACCCCATTGAGATGGCCTTCGCCAAGCTGAAGGCTTTACTGCGAAAGGCAGCAGCCCGGTCCATCCCGGAATTATGGGACGCCGTGGCCGTCGCCATCGATCGTTTCCACCCCAAAGAATGCGAAAACCTGTTCGCCCACGCCGGCTACGATGCCTAACCGTGATTATCCAGAAACTGCTCTAGCGGTGTCTGTAGCCAAAAGCCATAAGAACAAGATCATTCGCCGGCTAGTAGTGCCGCCGTACCGCATGTCACCGGAGATGGCGACCAATTGATAGAAACGTAGGGCGAGGCCCGCGCCATCACCACGCTGGTGATGCTGCCATCCGAAGCCTTGAGCGAACAGGACCTTGCCCAGCAACTCAGCGTCAGCCGCACGCCGTGCGTGAAGCGCTCATTCGGCTTGCCTATGAAGGCCTGATTGACATCCTGCCGCAGCGCGGCAGCTTCGTCGCGCCGATCCGGCTGAGCGACGTGGAGGAAGCCCAGTTCATTAGTGAGTGCTCAGTGTCACTGTCGTGCAGAGGCTGGCCGGCCACGACTCGAGTGATTTCATCGCCGACGGCAAAGCGAACCTCGCCAGGCAGGCAAAGGCGGTTGCCGAGGGCGCCCGCGAGCTTTTCCTCGATATCGAGAACGCTGTGAGGAGGCCGGCCTGCCCCGGAGCTGGCGGGTCATCCAGGTGGTCAAGCTGCGATGGATCGTGTGCGCTACCTTAGCTTGCCCGAGCGTCGCCACCTCGAAACGCAGCTTGCTCAGCATGTGGCGATCTTCGAGGCCGTTGAAACCGGCGAGGCAAAACAGCCCGGTGCCCGGATGGCTGCGCATCTGCGCGAAGTGCTGTGGACGGTGCAGCGGCTCAACGTGGCGTGTCCCGACCTGTTCGGCGACTAGCGTCGCTTCCATGCGGCTTGTAAGAGCGCGGCCCTCATCGTTTGGCCGTCATGCGACTTGGTGGCCTTTCGATCCGCATCGTTCAAATCCCAGACTGCTTTGTACGCGACCGGATCGGAACGTGATAGAATTCAACCAATTACTCGACATATAATAGAGTGCCCCGACCCGGCCACCTGCAGACGAGCCAGTTTTCTCCATCAAATGGGACAGACCGGTCGTTGCTCGCTTATCTCGAGGCGCCGGCGTGATGATGCATATGACGCGCGGGCAAAGTGGCGGACCTGATGGGTAGCGCCCATTGCTGGGATTTGTCCGAAGGAGTCTCCGCAGCGAGTTGACCCATTCAAAATGGGCCGCTCGTTGATCAAAACAGCAATATGATCGACCCTGTTACGTTGACCGTTCAGGCGTAATCACCACGAAGGCCTTGGCTTCCTTGCCGTCGATAGCGACGCCATTGTGCTCGAAAGAGGATTCGAACTGGATGCAGTCTCCCGGTCCGAGGATCATCTCGGTTCCGGCAAAGTCGAAACGGATGCGCCCCTCCAGCATCAGCAGGATCTCCTCGCCCGCATGCCGGAAACGCGGCAGCTGGACGTCTTCGATGCAGGGCAAGGTCAGGAAGAATATCTCGGATCGCGGATTGGCCTTGTTGAAGGAGGCCACCTCATAGACATAGCCAAGCTCGCTGCCGTTGCGGTTGATCGGCCTTCGTTCGTCGGCACGGACGATGGAGATCGGCCCCTTCTCGCCGGGCGAGATGAAGACATCGGACAACGGCACGCCATAGACGTCGGCCAGCCGGCTGACCACCGCGATCGAGGGCTGCGAAACGCCTGATTCGACCTTGGAGAGATAGCCCTTGGTCACCTCTGCCTGGCGCGCGGCCGCCTCCATCGTCAGGTTGGCGGTCTTGCGAAGCCGGCGCAGGGACGCGCCGATTTCTCCCATCTTTGCGCTGACGTCCATTTTCCTCCCCCGATCGATCGGAGCACACGAAAACCGCTGGCGCGTCGCACGCTGCGTGTCGGCATAGTCGACGGGATATCGCATAAATCGTGTTGACATGAAAGTTTTCTTGTAGGAAACATCTAGGAAACATCAGTCGTTGTCCGGGAGGAGATGGATGCGACAGCCCATGTCGCGCCGCGTTTTGGCGCGTGCCGAAAATCTGCGCCATCTGTCCGCCGGCAGCCTCTTCGGAGCAGTGGCGTGAGCGATCCGCGCCCCATGGGTCTTCACGGATCCAGCGCGGTTCGTGCCGCGGCGGCGGGACCAACGGTGGCATCGCTGTTTCGCGACAGTGCCCGCGCCAATGCTGCCTCGCCCGCCATCGTCGGGGCTGGCAACACAATCAGCTACGGGATGCTCAACGAGCGTGTGAACCGGCTGGCATCGGCGCTGCGGCATGATGGCGTGATGGCGGGTGATCGTGTCGCAATCGTCTCGGAGAATCGGTCGGAATACATCGAGATCGTGCTTGCTTGCGCCAAGATCGGAGCTATCGCCGCTTGCCAGAACTGGCGGCAGGCGGCACCGGAACTCGCCCATTGCCTCAGGCTTGTCGAACCGCGCTTCATCTTCGCCTCGCCGCGCTTTGCCGAAGCGGCGGCAAGCCTCGGGCTGGCCTACCCGCTGGCCCTGTTCGGCGACGGCTATGAACATATGCTGGACACAGGCTCGCCGCAGGAGCCGGATATTTCGGCAAGCGCCGAGGATGGGCTGCTGATCCTCTACACCAGCGGCACCACCGGCCTGCCCAAGGGCGCCGTCATCAGCCACCGCGCCATCATCGCCCGGGCGCTGGTGATGATGGCCGACTGGGCTATCCGCCCAAGCGACGGCTCGATCGCCTGGTCGCCGCTGTTCCACATGGCGGCAGCCGATCCGGCCCTTGCCGCACTCTGCCACGGCGCGCCGGTCTACATCGTCGACGGCTTCGATGCTGATGCTATCGCCCAGGCGCTCGCCGAGATCGATGTTGGCTGGTTCGTGCTGATGCCGGGCATGATCGAACGCATGATCGAGGCGCAGCGCCGCGCGCCCAATCCGCCGCGGCGGGTCGCCGCCGCCGGCTGCATGGCCAATCTCGTACCGCCAGCGCAGATCGCGGAAATCTCGCGGCTGGTCGCGGCACCTTTCCTGAACAGCTTCGGCTCCACCGAAACCGGCATTGCACCTGCCAGCGGCGACAAAATCCCCGCCGGTGCCTTGCCCACCTCTTTCGCCAAGCGGCAGACCTCGTTTTGCGAAATCCGGCTGGTCGACGAGGACGACCGCGAAGTGGCGATCGGCGAGGTCGGCGAGATGACGCTGCGCTCGCCGACCCTGTTCAGCGGCTACTGGAACGCGCCTGAGGTAACCGAGCGCGATTTTCGTGGCGGCTGGTTCCATATGGGCGACGATTTCATCCACAACGCTGACGGCACGCTCACATTCGTCGACCGCCGCAAATACCTGATAAAATCAGGCGGAGAAAACATCTATCCAGCCGAACTGGAACTGGTGCTGAGGGACCACAAACGCATCCGCGAAGCGATCGTCGTGCGGCAGCCCCACCGCCGCTGGGGCGAAGTGCCTGTCGCCTTCGTCGTGCCCGCCGATGACGGCCTGACCGCGGACGACGTCATCGCCTTTCTCGACGGCAAGGTCGCGCGCTACAAGCTGCCCAAGCGGGTGATCTTCGTGCGCGACGAAGAGCTCGAACGCAACGCCACCGGCAAGATCCAGCGCCAGCCGCTGGAACAGAGGCTGGCCAGCGAAGCCGAGGCGCGCCCATGAGATCTTCCGCAGCCTTCGTCTTCACCCAGGAACGCATCGTGATCGTCATCACGCTGGCGCTTTTCGTGCTGTTCTCGGCCACGCTGAGCAACTTCCTTACCGCAGGCAACATCCTGGCGCTGATCCAGAATGTGTCGATCCTGGGCATCCTCGGCGTGGCCATGGCGCTTGCCATCATCGGGCGCGGCATCGATCTCTCCGTCGTCGCGACCATGGCGGTGTCAGTGGCCTGGGTGCTGCAGCTTTCGAACAACGGCGTGCCGATCGATCTCGCCATCCTGATGGGTCTCGGCCTGGCGCTTAGCATTGGTTTGGCCAACGGTTTCCTGGTCGCCTATATCGAGATCCCCGCAATCTTCGCCACCCTTGCCATGGGCACGGTCGCCTACGGCTTTGTCCGCTCGCTGCTGCTCGACGACAACCTCATCTATCTCAAGGGCGCGTCCGACACCTGGTTCGAATGGATCGGCAGCGGCCAGGTGCTCGGCGTGCCGAACGCGGTGTTGCTGTTCGGTCTCGTCGCGCTGGTGGCACATGTCATCCTGCGTATCACCGTGGCCGGCCGCTTCCTCTACGCAATGGGCGACAACCCGGTCGCGGCGCGATCGACCGGTGTGCCGATCCGGCCGCTGATCCTGCTGCAATATGTGACTTCGGCGGCCATCGCCTTCATCGCCGGCGTCATCGCCGCCACCTCGGTCGACAGCGTCGAAACCCGCATCGCGCGCTCGAACCTGGTCTACGACATCATTCTCGTGGTGGTGATCGGCGGTGTCGGGCTGTCCGGCGGCAAGGGCAGCATCCGCAATGTCATCGTCGGCACGCTGATGATCGGCGTGCTGGTCAACGGCATGACGATCATGAACGTCCCTTACACGCTGCAGAACATCATCAAGAGCCTGATCCTGCTCGGGGCGATCATCGTCGACTCGATCATGAACCCACGCGACGAGCAGACGTCGCAGCAGGGAGACATCTGACGTGCGGTTGCCGGCCGCACCCAACGCAACATCCGGCTAGGGAGGAACTCAACGTTGGAACATGGGAGGAAAGCAATGAATAAGCATATGCTGGCAACGCTGCTTGCGGCAGCAATCGGAACCGCTGGGCTGATCGGCGCCGTGCGCGCCGAGCAGCCCGATGACGGGCTGGTCAATGAAAGTGCTGCGGCGATGAAGGGCAAGAAAGTCGCCTTCGTGCCAATCGCCATGGGCTTCGACCTGACAGAAGCCTGGGCCGCCGGTCTCAAGCACGACGCTGAGAGTCTCGGCTACAATCTGACCATCCGCGATCCGAACTGGAGCGTCGACGCCGGCGCGCAGGCGTTCTCGCAGCTGATCTCCGAGCAGCCCGACGTCATCGTCGTGCACCCGCCGGAGATCCAGGCCTATACGCGGCTGATCCAGCAGGCGAACGCGCAAGGCATTCCGGTCATCACCATGAACCTCAAGGCCGACGCCAATGGCGACGTCTTCATCGGCGCCAACTGGTACGACATCGCCGTCAAGCAGACCGAGGCGATCGTCAAGTCTTGTGGCGCGGGCAGCGGCAAATCGGGCAAGATCGCCGTCATGCAGGGTGTGCTGACCAACCCGACCTCGCAATATGGCATCCAGGCCATCGAGGCGACGCTGAAGCAGCATCCGGAGGTGCAGATCGTTTCCAACCAGGCGGCCGATTGGGATGCCAGCAAGGCGCATGCCATCGCGGTCACGGTGCTGAAGGCCAATCCCGACCTCTGCGGTTTCATCGGCATGTGGGACAATATGGACGTCGGCATCGCCGCGGCCATCAAGGAGGCTGGCAAGACCGGCCAGGTGGCGCTGGTGAGTTCGGGCGGCGGCAATCAGGCATCGGCCTGCGACAATGTCGCGAACGGCAATTTCTCGACCTACATCAGCTACGATGCCAAGGGCCAGGCGCGCGACCTGATGATGGCCGTGCGCTCCATCCTCCAGAACAAGCCTGCGGAACCCGGCGCCAAGGCCTACGCGCTCTACACGCCACTGAAGACGATCACCAAGGACAGCAACTATCCCGGTGCCTGCTGGAACCTTGACGACGTCAAGAAGTACGGCCCCTGACGTCCGCCGGCCGGTGCCCGGCTCTGAGCCGGCGCCGGCCGGTCCAGCAATTCCTGATCGATGATTTGATGCGCGAAACACTGACCCGACTGCGCTACAGGCTGGTGCCGGACCATGTTCTTGGTGAGATCCTCGCCAAGAACTGGATCGACAATGCGATCCCGTTCGTCATCCTGCTGTTGACGCTTGCCGTTCTCGGCGCGCTCATTCCGGGCCTGTTGACGCTTGGCGGCCTCAGCGGGCTGGCGCCGCAGTTCGGCGAATGGCTGCTGGTCGTGCTTGCCATGACCATCGTCATGCTCGGTGGCGGCATCGATCTCAGCGTCGGCTCGGTGTTCGCGCTGTCGAATTTCGTGACGCTGGCGCTGGTCAACATGCTGGGCTGGCCGATCCCGCTGGTGATGCTGATCGCACTCGCCTGTGGCGCGGCGGTCGGCCTGGTGAACGGGGTGCTGGTCGGCTATCTCCGGCTGCGCGCTTTTCTGACCACGCTGGTGACGCTGATCATCGTGCGCTCGGTCGTCGACATGCTGATCCTCGCCTATGCTGTGAAAGTGGCGCGGCCCGTTACCCGATCGGCGATCTGGGACTTCATCAGCTTCAGACACGTGCTTGGCATGCCGGTCTCGCTGGTCGTCGCACTGACGGTCGCGATCGCCGGCCATGTCTTCCTGACGAGGTTGCGGCCCGGTTGGCAGATCCTTGCCGTCGGCGGCTCGCGCCGCTCGGCCTACAATGCCGGGCTACCGGTGCGCCGGACCGTTGCCATGACCTATGTCGTCTCGGGCACGCTGGCGGCTGCGGCCGGCATCTTCTACGCCTCGCGCCTCAACGCCGCGGGCTCCGATACCGGCGTCGGCATGGAGGTGCTGGCGCTGACGGCGGCCGTCGTCGGCGGCAACAGCCTCGGCGGTGGGCGCGGCTCGGTCTTCAAGGCGCTGCTCGGCACCATCATCGTGCTGATCGTCTCCAACAGCCTGATCCGCCTCAGCCTGCCGACCGGCGGCAGTTCGCTGGTGCTCGGCCTGGTGCTGCTCGCGGCGGTGGCCATCGACGTCAAATGGCTGAAGAACCGCGGCAAGGTTCTGTCCCGTGTCTATGTCTCGCCGACCTACATGAAGCTCGGCCGTTCGCCCGAAACCGGCGAACATTCCAGCTCGCCCTATGCGGTCAACGACCGGCTCAGGGATGTCGAACTGATCGGTCTCGGCGAGATCGACGGACCGGAGGATCCGATCCTCGATGCCGAAGGCAATCTCTACAGCGGCACACGCCAGGGCGACATCATCCGCTTCCTGGCTCCCGACTACAGGCGCAAGGAAGTGTTCGTCCACACCGGCGGACATCCGCTCGGCATGGCCTTCGACCGCGAAGGCAATCTCGTCACCTGCGTCGCCGGCATGGGCGTCTACCGCATCGGCCCGGATCGCAAGGCGGTGAAACTGTCGGACCAGACCAACCGCAGCTGGTTCTCGGTGATCGACGATTCGCGCATGCGGCTCGCCGACGATCTCGACATCGCGCCTGACGGGCGGATCTTCTTCAGCGAGGCGACCATCCGTTTCGACATGTCGGAATGGATGGTCGACGCGCTGGAATCGCGCGGCAACGGCCGCATCATCTCATTCGATCCGCGCAGCGGCTCGACCCGTACCGTGATTTCGAAGCTGCGCTTCCCGAACGGCATCTGCATGGCACGCGACGGCCAGTCCTTCTTCTTCGCCGAGACGTGGGGCTGCTCGATCTCGCGCTATTGGTTCGACGGGCCGAAGCGTGGCACGCATGAGGTGGTGATCCCCGACCTGCCGGGCTATCCCGACAACATCAACCGCGCCTCCGACGGCGGCTACTGGCTGGCACTGGTCGGCATGCGCACGCCCGCCTTCGACATGGCGCTGCGCAAGCCGGGCTTCCGCAAGCGCATGGTCGAGCGGGTGGCTCCGGATTCCTGGCTGTTTCCCAACATGAACTATGGCTGCGTGGTCAAATTCGACGAGACCGGCCGCATTACCGATTGCCTGTGGGATCGCCGGGGCACCAATCATCCGATGATCACCTCAATGCGGGAAGATCGCGGCTGGCTCTATCTCGGCGGCGTCTCCAACAACCGGATCGGCCGCTATCGCATCCCGGGCGCCGATCCGGAGTGGACGGCCTCCGCTTCCTATCGCGGGGACAAGCCATGATGGCCGCGTTTTCCCGCTGGTACGACCGCCTGCGCGGCGCCGGTGCCTTCGCCGTGACGACGCCGCCGATGGACGGCGCGCTGCAGCCCAACCAGGCGATCGAGGCGGCCGATCTGCTGCACGCCGCAGCCGCTCCGGACAATCTCGTGCGCAGTGCGGTAGGCCTCCTGTTTTCCAGCGGCAACGCGATCCTGCGGCTCGACAGTGGCGACGAACTCGTACATCGCTTCGACGCTGACATCAGCGCATTGGCCGCAAGTCCCGACGGCGCGCTGGCGATCGGGCTGGAGAGCGGCCGGGTGCTGATCCAGGGCGGCGCGCATGACGGATTGTCGATCGACAAGCTCGACGGCCGTCCGCTCGTCTGCCCGACGGCGCTTGCCTTCGATGACGCATCCACCCTGATCGTCTGCCTGGGATCGAGCAGCAATGCGCCGGCGCGCTGGAAGCGCAACCTCATGCAGCAGGGCGCCACCGGCTCGCTCTGGCGGGTGCCGCTTGGCGGCAAGCCGGCCTGTCTCGCCGATGGCCTCGCCTATCCCAACGGCATCCTGCTTGCACCCGACGGACGCCTCGTCGTCTCGGAAAGCTGGCGCAGCCGCCTTGTCACCATCGAGGCCGGCGGCAGAACCACGATGCTCCTCAGCGATCTTCCCGGCTATCCCTCGCGGCTGGCGCCACGCGCAGGCGGCGGCGCCTGGCTGGCGGTCTTCGCGCCACGCGGCCAGCTCATCGAGTTCGTGCTCGGCGAGCGGGATTACTGCGACGAGATGATGCGCGACATCGAGGAGGAATTCTGGATCGCGCCCTCGCTCACCGCACCCCACTCCTTCCTTGAGCCGCTCCAGGGTGGCGCGCTGAAGCAGCTCGGCATGCTGAAGCCCTGGGCGCCGACCCGCTCGTTCGGGTTGGTACTGGCACTGGATGCGCAGTTTCGGCCGGTGGCGAGCTGGCACAGCCGCGCCGACGGCACCAGGCACGGCATCACCTCCTGCATCGAGGACAAGGACGGGCTGCTGATCACTTCCAAAGGCGGCGATGCAGTGCTGCGGCTTGGGCCCGAGATGCTGCCATGAACGACAGGCCGGTGCTGATCGAGATGCGCGGCATCACCAAGCGCTATGGCGGCGTCGCCGCCGTCGAAGCCGTCGACTTCACGCTTCGCAAAGGCGAAATCCATGCCTTGCTCGGCGAGAACGGCGCGGGAAAATCGACGCTGACCAAGCTGATGGCCGGCGTCATCCAACCGAACGCGGGCGAGATCCTGCTCGAAGGCGTGCCGGTCTCCTTCGCCTCGCCGGCCGATGCCATGCGGCGCGGCATCAACATGGTCTATCAGGAAAACAGCCTGGTGCCGTCGATGACGGTGGCGCAGAATATCTTCCTCGGCGACGAACGCTTCTTCAACAAACTGCGTCCGCTCTACATCGCGGCCCAGCAATTCCTTCAATCGCTGAACTTCAACGTCGACCCATGGGCGAGCGTCGCCGGCTTGGGCGTTGCCAAGAAGCAGATGGTCGAGATCGCACGCGCGGTGCGCCAGAACGCCCGCGTCATCGTCTTCGATGAGCCCACGGCATCGCTGACGCCGGAGGAGAAGCACCATTTCTTCGCTTTGGTCCGGCGATTGAAGAACGACGGCGTCTCGGTCGTCTTCATCAGCCATGCGCTGGAGGAAGCACTGGAACTCTCCGACCGCATCACCATCCTGCGCGACGGCAGGCTGGTGATCAGCGACGACCGCGCGAAATTCGACCGCGAGCGCATCGTTACCGCCATGGTCGGGCGGGCGCTGTCGCGCGACCTCTACGGCGAAGGCGGGAAGCCGCGCCGCAAGCCCGGCGAGCGTGTGCTGTCGGTGCAGAACCTGTCGATGGGCAAGGTCGTGCGCAACACCTCCTTCACCGTCTATGCCGGCCAGATCACCGGCATGTTCGGGCTGATCGGCTCGGGCCGCACCGAAACCGCAAAAATCATCGCCGGCATCGCCAAGCGCAATTTCCTGCATGGCGGCGAGACCAGGCTCGGCGAACGCTCCGTCCGCTACCGCGTGCCCCGGCAGGCCGTCCACGACGGCATCGTCTACGTCACCGAGGATCGCAAGGTCGAGGGCTTCTTCGACACCATGTCGATCGCCGAGAATGTCGGCGTCGGTCACATCGCCGCCGGCTTCAACAAGGGCCTGGTGGTGAGGATGTCGCAAATCGCGACGGTTGCCCGCGACTGGAGCCAGAAGCTGGCAATCCGTTCGATCAACGCCGACGCCCGCGTCATTGAACTGTCGGGCGGCAACCAGCAGAAGGTCGTCATCGCCAAAGGGCTGGTGCAGAAGCCGAGGATCATCATCTTCGACGAACCGACGCGCGGCGTCGATGTCGGCGCTATCGCCGAGATCCACCAGTTGATCGAACGCCTCGCCGAAGACGGCCTCGCGGTCATCGTCATCTCGTCCTACCTGCCTGAAATCCTCGGCCTCAGCGACCGCATCCTGGTCTGCCAGAAGGGCCGTGTGGTCGAGGAATTCCGCACCGAGGACGCCACCGAAGAAAAGATCATGTACGCCGCCGTGCACTGAACGGCGGCGCCAGCAATACCAGGAGGCCCCATGCCAATGCAGAAAGCCAGAGCAGCCGCGGTCGGAATTGGCGAAGTGCCATCCGGCCGGTTTCCCGAACGCAGCGAGATAGAGGCGGCGATCCTCGCCTGCCGGCAAGCCATCCTCGACGCCGGCATGTCGCCGCGTGACATCGATGTGGTCATGCCGGTCGGCGCGCTGGCGTCGCGCCACTTCAACGTCGACCTGGTGTTCTCGAGGCTCTGCGAGGAGCTCGGCATGCTGCGCTCGGCCCGGATGAACGTGCAGGTGATGTCGGGCGGCGCGACCAGCGCCAGCATGCTCGCTTTGGCCGAGGGACTGGTCGCCAGCGGCCTTGCCCGCAACGTGCTGTGCGTCCATTCCGATGCTGTCGGCTCGCTGCCCAAGCAGGCCGGCATCGACCTGTTCTCGACCACCGGCGTCTCCGAGGAATGGGAAGCACCATACGGCCACAACATGAACGCCGTCGGCGCGCTCGCCTCCAACCGCTACATGCACGAGACCGGCACCACCGACGAGGAGATGGCGGCACTTTGCGTGTCGCTGCGCAAATGGGCCGAGCTCAACCCGCACGCGATGTTCCGCACGCCGCTCACCATCGAGGAGGTGCTGGCCTCGAAGATGGTGGCGACGCCGCTCAGGGCCAAGCATTGCAACATGCTGGCCGACGGCGCGGCCGCCTTCATCGTCGCCCGCGCCGAGGATGCCAGCCACATCACGGCAAATCCGGTCTATGTGCGCGGCCACGGCTCGCTCGTCACCCACTACACGACCTCGCAGGATACCGACCTCGCCAGGCTCGGTTACGAACAGGCGGCGGCGCAAGCTTACGAAAAGGCCGGCATCGGCCCGAAAGATATCCAGATCGCCGAGCTCTACGACGCCTATCCGGTGTTCGCCATGATCGCGCTGGACGGGCTGAAGCTCTGCCGTGGCGAGCGCGCCGGCGCCTTTGTCGCGGCTGGCGAGACCGCGCCCGGCGGCTCGATGCCGATGACCACCAATGGCGGCATGCTTTCGCAGGGACATACGGCCGTCGGCGGCGGCATCGCGGTGCTGGTCGAGGCCTTCCGGCAACTGATGGGCAAGGCCGGGGCGCGGCAGGTGCCGAACCTCGTCAACGCGGTTGAAACCGCCTCGGGCGGGACGTGGATGGATTCGCACGTCACCATCCTGTCGAAGGAGCATTAGCATGACCAACTCCCCTCGCCCGCTGCCCCACCCCAGCCACTGGTCGGCCGGCTACTGGCAGGCCGCCGCCGAACGGCGCTTCGTGGTCCAGGAATGCGGCGACTGCGACAGGCCGATCATGTACCCTAAGCGTGTCTGCCCATACTGTCTTGGCGAGAGGCTGAACTGGCGCGCGTCGGCCGGCAAGGGCGAGATCTACGCGGTGACGACGCAGCTCGCCGGCCCACCGACCGGCTTTGCCGACCGCTTGCCCTATGTGCTCGCCGTCATCCGCCTAGACGAGGGCGTGCAGCTGATGAGCAACATCGTCGGCGACAGCGCGCTGGAGGCCCGTATTGGCGACCGGGTCAGCGTCGATTTCGAGCCGGCGGGAGACATGGTGCTGCCGGTTTTCCGTCTCGAAAAGACCGGAGTGTCGCAATGAGCGTGGCGGCACCGGTCGCCGTCATCACGGGTGGCGCCAGGGGCATTGGCGGCACCGCCGCCGGAATCCTCAGAGATCGCGGCTGGAACGTGCATTCGCTCGACCGCCAGCCCAATCCGGACCCGGCGATCACCAGCCATATCTGCGACGTCACCTCGGACCACGAGCTGAGCGCCTGCGCTAGCGAGATCGGCGGGATGGATGCGCTGATCGCGTGTGCCGGGATCAATCTGCGGCCGGACGACAACCGCGCCGAACAGCTGACGCTCGACGCATGGAACAAAACCCTTGCCGTCAACCTGACAGGGGTGATGCTCAGCGTCCGTGCGTTCCGCCCGGCGATGCACAACGACGGCGCCATCGTGCTGCTGTCGAGCATCGCGGCGCTCAGGGCAATGCCGCTCGCCGATGCCTACACGGCCTCGAAGGGCGCCCTGGTGGCACTGACCCGCTCCTGGTCGGTCGACTATGGGCGTTTTGGCATCCGCGTGAACTGCATCTGCCCTGGCCCGACCGCAACGGAGATGATGTCCGGCGTCATGGAAGGCTTCTCGTCCAGCCAGCAATTGCAATTGCCGCAGCAACGGATGGCCCGGCCGGAAGAGGTGGCAAACCTCATCGCCTTCCTGGTCTCGCCGGAGGCATCCTATATTTCCGGTGCCATCATTCCTGTCGATGGCGGAGCCGCCGCCCACAGCGCCGGCATGCCGTTTCCCAAGCGCCGAGTCAAAAAGTAAATGCCACTATCCAGAGGCGGCCTTCACGAATGCAAGACGTTCCGAGTTTCATGGTTTCAGTCTGCTTCTGCGAGGTGGTTATGGCTCCGGCGATGACCCCCTTGCTTGAGGCCGCGCAGAGGGCCGGCGCGCATGTCCACCGGGAGACAGGATGCTGATCGGCCAGATCGAGGCAATGTCCGCCTTTTTTACCGATGGCACTGGCTAAAATGGAGCCGGTGATTCCAAAACCACACCGGAGGCTGGCGGTCAGCCCCCTATTGCTCTCACGGCCTCCGCAATTGTCTGGGCATTCGGGAGAAGCGCCTTCTGCAGTACGGGGCTCGATGGCATTCTGACGTCGGGGGTCGTCAATCGTGAAATCCTGACATCCATTTCCGGAACGAGTTCGCGAATACGCATGGCGATTTCGGCAGCGAATCCCCCCGTCCTCACCGCCTCGTGGACAATGAGCACCTTGCCTTTCGCCGCTGTCACGGCGTCGACGATAGCCTTCTCGGCAAGTGGGTTCAGCCAACGAAGATCCAGCACGCCCACATCGAGCTGTTCCGCTGAAAGAGCCTCGGCTGCCGCGAGAGATGGCCCAACCATGGTTCCCCAAGTGATGATCACAGCGTCGTTCCCGTCGCGGCGCGTTCTTGCCATGCCGACAGCTTCAGCGCCATCGGTCAGCTCCACGGCCGATTTCGTTTGGTAAAGGGAGCGGGATTCAATGAGGCCGGTAATTTCTCTGGGGTTACGCGGCGCGCAGAAGGGGTGGTTTGGGCTTGAATAATGGGCGCACGTTTGGCTCTGGCTGTCGGAAGGGTGCCCGCAGCCGATCGCGAAGTTCGCAATTGATCTCCGCCGTCCGGACTTGCATGAGCATGTGGGCCCCGTAGGAGGACCTGCGCATCTGCTGCTTTTTGACCATCCGCTTGCCGACGAGTGAATTCACCGCCGACTCGGCCAGAGCGGAGGCAACGCGAAGCCCAGCCCGATAGCGCTTTCCATAGTTGACGATCGCGCCGCGATCAGGAGCTGCGAGGCGAGGCTATAAGGCCGTGCGATCGAGAACTCGCCGTCCCTTTGCGAGTCTTTCAGTCTCGCCAGGAGTTGCTCCAGGTCGCGGATCGCGCCATCGACCCGCCCGTGCCAGAGACGCCACTTCACGGCTTTGATGTCCTTGTCGATGGTTGGAAGCACTTCAAAAGGGTCGGACTGGGAACGATGTGATCGGCGATCTGCTGCATGGGCTGGATCTTCATGGCAATGTGGAACCAGTCGATGATGTGGGCTGTCGGCTTCGGCATGGCGCGGGGCAGCCGCTTCAGGATTTCGGCGCCGTCCGAGATCACGGTGACGTTGCCAAAGCCGCAATAGCCTTCTTGCTGAAGTGCGTGGAGGGCTCGATCCCGGATTGCAGCCTGGTCGGTGTTGCTGGTCACGAGGTAGCGGCCACCGACATCACCCCGACCGCCGCGGCCGCATCGAGCTACAACGAGCTCGAAGTTTCGCGCGGAATTGGGATCGGCGCTGCGAACATGTGCCGTATCGATGCTGATGACGAACTCTTTGCGTCGGTCGCCGGGAAGCTGCATTTCAAGCTGGCTTCGATCGTGCCTTTGAGCTCGCGCGCGCCTTTCTTCCTTCGCGATCTGTTCATCGAGCCGTTCACCGATCCTGATGGTCCGCTTGCGCACGGTCACGTACGTCTCGGTGGGTTCAATGGGCAGAAATTCGCCAAGCACCTTCGCTGCCTGCCGATACGGCATCATGCTTCCCAATCGCGCCGTCAGTTCAATCAGTTCAGGCGTGGCTCGATCAGGGCAGATCTCGTTGAGTGGTGCGAAGGCAGCGACCATGCCAGGATGGCACTTCCGGCAGAGCATCCAACGGGGATTGCGAACCTCCACCGTGCCGAAGACAGTCCGGATTTTGCGCGTCGTATAGCCCTTGACCGGCCGGAACGTGTGGCAATCCGGGCAGACGCGGCGAAAGAGCGAGTAGGTCTCCGCCTCGTGGCTGACGACCGCGCTCTGCAGGGCCGCCATGATTTTCTTTCCATCGTCGATCGAGAAGCCGATATCGCCGTCGAACAAGCCCTTCCAGCTCTTGTCGATGCGGACCTCCTTCCGGCAGGTGTCGCCAAATTCGTTCCTGCCCTCGATCGTGATCGTCCATTCCACTGCCATCGCTGCCTCCTTGAAGAAGCGACGGTGATGGACTGCTTGGGCCAAACAACCCGTATTCGACCCCAGAGAAATTACCGGTCTCGATATCATTACGCCGAGGAGTCTCATTATTAAATGCAGCGCGACACACTACCCTGTCGGCCTCCGGGAGAATTTGGACAATCGAAAGTTCGGGCGAAATCAGCGAGCGGAAGGCATGGAGCACGGGCAAATCACGGCGTCGACTGCGATTCCGACTCTATGAACTTATTCGCACCGTCCGTGAATCCCGGCACCTGCACCAAATATGCGGAAGAACCCCTGTTTGTCGTGCGGCAATCGCTTGTTCAGTTTCGGCGGTAGAACACAATGATGTCGTTTTGCCTGCCTGATGGCCCCAACGCCGCTGTGTAGGGCACGCCACCGATGGTGAAATTTGTCTGCGGCTGCGACGGGCTCGGCAGCGCGCCCATGTAGTGCATTCCGCGCATGAGGTCCTCAGGCGCGCGCTGATCGCCGTGTTGCCAGCCGGGGACGTAGATTGCTAGATCCGGCGCCGGAGGCGCGTTGGGCACGTGTGCTGCCCCAAAAATCCATGCCCCGGCGCCTTGATCCGATGGGCCTGGCTGGTTAACGGTTGGCGCTGGCGAAGGCGCATTCATTCCCTGCCAAATGGGCGGCGGAGAAGCGCCGCCCGGCGCCGCCTGGGCCGCATCATAATCGCCCCAAAGCTGATCTTGATTGTAACTTGACACTCGCGACGGGGATGACTGCGGAGAAGCGCCACCCGGCGCCGCCTGGACCGCATCATAATCGCCCCAAAGCTGGTCTTGATTGTAACTTGACACTCGCGACGGGGATGACTCATGCTCTGGTGATGGCCGTTGCACTGGCTGGCGAGAGCTGCCCTCCGCAGCATGCGAGGTGCCCTCTCCAAGGGTTTCCCGATACCTCTTCAGCATGCTCACCCCACTCTGGACCCTGGGGTCGTCCGGACACAGCTCCCTAGCATAAGCCTTCAGCGATTCGTCACTAAGTCCATTAAGAGACAAATTGTAACGCTGCTGGAGCCTTCCAGACAATCTGCGGAGACTCGTGGAATTGTTAGATATAGACCCAGCCTCAAGCCTCCCGCGAGCCGCACCACCCGCATTATGGATTAACGCCGCATCTTCAGGAACGACATCATACCGCCTTCCCTGTCCCTGACGCGAGGTACCCGCTCCAGAGGCACCCTCTCCATAGGCACCCTCGCGGTACGCCCTAAGCATGCCCAACGCCGTAATGACCCGGGCTTCACCCGGAAACAGTTGCTTAGCATAATCCTTCAGCGACACGTCACTAAGTCCATTGAGAGACAAATTGTAACGCTGCTGTAGTGCTTCAGATAACTTGCGGAGACTCGAACCGTTCACGACTGCGGAGCGATACGCAATCTTCTGGCAAGCCGCATTACGCGCATTCCGGATGAGGGCCGCGTCATCAGGGGCGATGGCGTACCGCCTCCCATGATCGGGAGCGTCCTGCTGGCCCGCCTCTTCCAGGTGCTCCTCAAAGTCGCGCTGCGCGGCCTCCTCCGGCTGGCCCCCCTGTCCTGCCTGCTGCTGGGCCAGCATCGCGTAGTACGAGTTTTGCCAATCTGGTGAGAAGGGATTGAAGTTCTTCGGATCCATAATTCACCTCCGTGGTTTGAGAGATCCATCTAGCGAGGAACTATCCTGCCCGCATCCGCTGACGAGAAGCTGACGAGGCCCGCAGTTCAAAGACTGACAGCGCAGGCCTGCCGTTAGAAGCAGCGCTGAAAGGAAAAGGGCCAGGCGGTTTCAGGTGCATGGGGAAGGACTATTCACAAGATGTGCGAACGGGCCATTGCGTCCGCACTCGAAGGCGTCAGCGGAGCGTCAGCTAACGTGACATCCTCTCGGCTCTTACCGGTGCAAGAACAATGCAGGATCGATTTTTTTGTATTTGCTGACGCTGGCGCCGAACAGCTCAATGCACGAGTATGTGATGGCGTGCAAAATTTTGCTCCGATTTTTATCTGTTGCCACCGTCGGCACTGCTGCTTGCGCATTGGCTCGGCCTTCCAACTCCCACATCAGCCATCAATTCGAATTGAACGGTCGTCAGGTCTTCTGCTGCGCCACAATCGCACGCGTTCGAATGTCGGACCGACGGTACGCATACGCTAAAGGCCGCCTACTGACGCGTACCTTGTGGCGGTAGTGTCCGCTTAGATTAAGTGGACGCTTGGCAATGAAGTAGCTATGGAACAGCCGTCGAGGGTGGAAGCGAGCACGCCCGCGGCTCTGCCGCTGCCGACGGATGCGGGCCGACAGCGGACGCGCCGCTCCTGGACGGTCGAGCAGAAGCTGGCGATCATGCGCGAGGTGCAGAAGTCCGGTGATCCGGTGGCGGTTGTCGCGCGGCGTCACGACATGAACGCGAACCACTTGCACATCTGGATGAAGCAAACCCGGGAACGGAGATCGGGTGACCGATCCGAGACCCCACCAATCGCCTTCATTGAAATGGGTGTGGTCGGTCACAGCGTGCACGATGTAGAGCCGGAAGAGCCGGGTCCTGTGCGATCGCACTCCGAAGTGCCAGCTGCGAGCTGCCAAGCGGTGTCTACCGGTGGCCGGATGGAAATCGTCGGGGCCAACGGCCGGCGTGTGATCGTTGACCGCACTGTCGACGTCAGTGTCCTGCTGCGGATCTTGCAGGGCCTGGAAATGCTGCGATGATCCCGACAGAAGGCGTGCGTGTGTGGTTGGCGACAGGCTACACCGATATGAGATGTGGCTTTCCATCGCTGGCGCTCCGGGTGCAGGAGGTCCTCAAACATAATCCCCTTGGGGGGGAACCTGTTTTGCTTCAGGGGGAAACGCGGAAATTTGTTGAAGGTCATATGGCATGACGGCCAAGGAGCATGCCTGTTCACAAACTAACTGGCTTCATACTACAGCCCTTTCCTTGAGATCGGAGCATTTTGAGGAGTTGAGTCGGCGGATAGCCTCTGCCCGATGGGCAAGCTGGTTCCATCGGCTGCACTGTTTGGCTGGGACGTGCGGTCCTGGCAGCTCATAGAGGCTGATATAGCCGTTGTAGGTATGTCTTTTCACGATGTCGTATTTCGCCCATCTGACCAGGGTACATTCGGTGATCCCGAGTTTTGCGCAGGCTTCTGCTTTTGTCAGCATTCCCCGCTCGCGCTCTCCGGCAGATAGCCCGCTTCACGAAAGGCGACAGCACCCGTGATACCGCCATGCAGTTGCCGGTCGCCTCGATCACCACCTCGTCCGTCGCCAAAAGGCTCTTGACGAAGCCTTCCAGCGCCGTCCGGGTCAAATCTACTTTTGTCTCCAGAGTATCCGAAACACTTGAAGGTCGCGGCTTGAGCGTAGGCCAGATCGGTGATCTCGCTACCAAGGCGCGCGATGCAGGCTTTCCTATCCTTAGCGATCACACATATGAAAGCGCGTTGTGGATCATCGCCGAAGGGATGCGGCAGGGAGGCCGAGGCGTTGCTTACGAGGTACGTCGTTCTGGCCGATCGTCCGGTACCGGACGCCTTGGGTTACCTCACAGCAGCTCTGGAGGTTTCATCCCGCGGGCTCAGTCGGAAACGACTTTCAGAATTGCAGACAATTGTCGCTGCCCATGCCACACGGTACGATCTGCTAATCATCACCGAGTTGGACCATGCCATTCCACTTGGCCCAGAGCGCGACACGAACGCGATCTTTCGCTTAGCCGCAGGCCAGCATGTAACGGCTGTGATCGATCAGGTCCGGCCTCAAGCCATTCGCATGACATCAAAAAATACGGACGAAGTCGTGGCCGGTGCCGTCGAACAGGCTCTTGGCCATTTCAGCAAAGGAGGTTCTTGATGTCTTTGTTGCAGGTTCGAACAACCATAAACAAGATTATCAATTCCGCCGCCAAAGGCGGCGATATCAGCACAAAAACTTTGATCGAAGCGCTGCGAAAAGATTATGCCGTGATCATTTCAGCCGCACAGTCAGAACTCGAAACCATCGCGTTGACCAAGATTGTAAACGAAGTTGCCCGCCGGCGTGTCCGAGAGGTGCCAGGTCAGAGCGAGCTTCTCGGTGGCTACTCCGGCATCTGGCAGACCATTGTCGTCAAAAGCCGCGGACCTGACGGCAAACTGCGATATGAACGTAAGGCAATAAACGTTGCTACGCCCGAAGAGGTTGAAGGCTGGCTGCAAGAACACACACAAACGCGCCGCAGTCAGCCAGAGAAATTTGCTGGTATGCGCCGTATGCTAGAGGATGCAAGGAACGTTGGTGGGGCCAACGGCGCCACCATCGGCAGCCTCCTGGCCGAGAAGCGCCGCCGAGAGCTGGCCGCGGAGTAGCTCACAACCTTAAGCTCTATGAGCCTCGCAGTAGCGTCAAGGCATTAGCGGTTCTAGGAACATCCAGCTGAGCTGTTTGGAGCCACCGGCCTTGCCGAAGCTGTGTTGGAAAATAGAATGTTGACTGTCGATAGTCACTTACGAGAGCGTGCCGTTCAACGACCGAATCGTGGAGATGCAGGTTTTCAGAATTGGTTCTGCCGATTTACGATTTTACGAGCATTGCGTGCCGTTCAACCCCGCGCATACGACGAGGCGCTCGGGATCGACACGCCGCGCATGTGGACTGCCGCTCGCAACCGTGGGCCACTAAACAACACGCGCCGCCTGACCTCCCCAAAATCCTCATGCTCCCCAAATGCAGAAATACCCAGAGCTATCCTCCCGTGGCTCGCGGGTTCGTTCTCCGGAGGCTTCGGGCCCCTATCGGCAGCGAAGCCCCCGACCGACCTTTATCGAGAGGTGTTTGGCTGAGGCAGCCGTTCTGCCGGCAGCCTCTTTCGCCATTGCGCAGGGAGCCTGCCAACCCGAGGCTTTGCGGCGCTCGTCGCTTCACGATTGTCGGCCTCCTCGGCTAACGTTGCGATCCCCATCCGAACGGTCTCTCAGGTTTCTTAGTTCCCATCCTTACAGTCCGCTAAATCATCCAGCTCTCTCCCCTAAATGCCGGGCTTCTGTAAGTAGTTCAACATCGGAGGTTCTTCTGGATTTCGTGATTATACCAATGCTATAGACGCTTGCACTTTGCGAGTTCTTCGATATAGAAAAAGAATAAGCCGAATGGGGATCGGGGGAGGCGCTAGCATGGCGAGATCGACGGTCGTCGGGAAGATTGAACAGAAGGCTGGTCAGAAGCCGGATAGCAAGACCGTTTTGGCTGGGAATCACTCGAAAGAGCTTTTCTTCGCCGTTGTCGGTCCGGTAGGGGCAGGTGCGTCGCAGGCGATCAAGGCACTGCAACGCGTTTGCAAGTCCGGCGGCTATGAAGTTCACCTGATCAAGGCAAGCGACTTGATCCGAACCTGGGCAAATGAGAACGGCCTGGCCTTCCCTGGTGTCGGCACCAAGACCTTGGAACTGGTTACCGAGTTGCAGAACCTCGGTGACTCGATGCGCGAGCATGACATGGCCGAAGTCGCCAAGGCGGCAATGCGCGAAATCGCACAGCGACGTGCCAATCGCACCGGTCAGACGTACGTCAAGGGCGAGAAGGTCATTCCCGACAGCGTCAAGCGCGTCTATCTTATCGATTCGATAAGGCACCCGGCCGAAATTCACCTGTTACGCAGAACTTATGGCAACGCATTCGGGCTGATCGGAGTCGTTTGCGAGGAGGGCGTGCGTCGCGCACGAATTCTCGAGAAATACTTCCGCGGGCCGGAGAAAGGGCTGCCCGAAACACAGAACGCCGTCGACCGTTTCATGGATCGTGACTCGGACGACTCCAGTCGCAAGCATGGCCAGCATGTGACCGAGGCGTTCTACGAGGCGGATTTCTTTATCGACAATACCCGTGACGACCCGAACGGCACCAAGAACCTGCTGGACACCGATTTGAGCAGGTTCGTTAGCATCATCTCGCATGATCGGGTGGAGCGGCCCACCATAGAGGAGACCGCGATGCACCATGCCCACTCCGCGCGCGTGCGCAGCGCCTGTCTATCCCGACAGGTGGGCGCGGCATTGGTCGACGCCGATGGAACTGTGGTTGCGACCGGAACGAACGAAGTGCCGGCGGCCGGAGGTGGCGTCTATGGTGAGCGCTTCGCGACGTCGAGTAGAGGCATTGACGATCATCGTTGCGCTTTCCGCGCCGAGGCGTACTGCAGCAGCAATCGCGAGCAAAACGACATCATCGACAACTTGATCGAGGTCATTCCGGAACTGAAGCAGGTTTCGGACAAGATCGACCTGGCTGCGCGCATCCGGAAGACTCGGCTGGGGGGCCTCATAGAGTTCAGTCGTGCGGTCCATGCCGAAATGGATGCGCTGCTGTCGGCCGGGCGCGAAGGTGTCTCGACCGTCGGTACCCGCCTCTTCGTCACGACATATCCGTGCCACTATTGCGCCAGACACATCGTCAGTGCCGGCGTGTACGAAGTTCAGTTCATCGAGCCATACCCCAAGAGCCTGGCCAGAAAGCTGCATAGCGATTCCATCGAAGTGACCCCGTCCGAGTGGATACCGCCGGTCCCAAAGAGCATCGGTGCCGCGCGGGCACAGCTGCGTACCGCTTCGGACGTCGATAAGGACGACGTTAAGCTCAATGAGCCTAAGGTGCTTTTCAGACCGTTCGTAGGGGTAGCACCCCGGATGTACGTCCGTGCATTCGAGAAGACGTGGCAACTCAAGAATAAGACAAGCGGTGAATTTGAGATGCGGGCACCAGAATGGGGTAGCGAATGGACCACCTTGACGGTAGGCTATCCCGAACTCGAAGCAGCCTTGGCGAAATAGCGTGGCGAAACCGCAACTCACACTCGTCGAGAATACCGGAAGCTGGCATAGCCGCGTCGATGGTCGCGTTGTCGCGCAGACGCATGAGGTCGCCACCCGTGATACTGTGCAGAGCTCACCACGCGCTGATCAGCTCGATTTGTTCGACGCGCTTGCTCTTCCCGATTTGCGCGTTTTCGTCGTTGCCATGGATACCGTGCACGGCCGGACGCTTCAAAAGGCAGTGCTGTCTAGCAAACCCAGGTCGGTGATCGATCTGCGATACGCAGCCCGTTTTGACCAATACGGATCTGACAGGGATACGTTGTTTGCCTATTTCAAGTCGGTCGGTTCTTACTATGCCTTGGACTCAATGCCTTGGCATGACCTTTCGATCCGCGACTTCATGACTGAGGGCGGCGTTCAAGTCCCCAGAGTTCATCATGAGCTGGTCGAGCTGGACAGAGGGGCAGTGATGTTCTTCGTTCCAAAGCCTCAGCACGCCAGCATGCTGATTGCGTACCTGAACCGGACGCTCTCGGCCAAAGCCAAGACCAGTTGGCGGATCGAGCAGATCGGCTGATTTTAGAGGGAGCCGCCGGTTTCCGAGTCCGTATCTCGCCGTATCTTCTTGCCTCTTTCCCTACGGAATCTCATAACGTGAGGTCAAACGCGGAAACAGCACCTACAAAAGCCTATCTGTACCGAACGGTACAACATTGTCGGGTAACGTCGGCATGCGCTCCCCGGTAAGTCGCGCAAATAGCTCGGGGGCCATGCCAAGATTGGCAAGCAGGTGGTAAAGGACAATCGGGTCACGGTTGGAAATCCAGCTGATGGCCGCGCGCAGCAGCTCTGGCTCCTCGATCGCAACCCGTTCGTCGTAGCGCTCCGCCTTAGCTTGTCCGGTCTTTACCAGTTGGATGTTGGCGGTGCGATATTGCGCAGCGTCGATTAGGCCCAGATCAAACGCGCGCCGGGCGATGGCGCGTACCGAAACCTTCCAACGAAGCTTCATTGCAAACAGTGCATTCCAATCGAGAGTCCGCCGACTTCGAGGAAATTCACGCGCGAACGCGGCGCGCGGGATCAAAAAGGCCCCGGCGAACCGGTGCGCCTCCCCTTCAGTGACACTGTCGCCGGTCTGGATGCCTTGATGCATAATCAGGTGAGCGGCTTCGTGTGCGAGGTCGAAGCGCAAGCGGGCGCCGGCAACTTTCGCGGTTGAGCGAACGATGATAGGCCGGCGCCGAGCCATAGACAGCGCATCGATGCGGTCAGTGAGATCATCGAAGTGGACCACCACTGCACCAGCATTCTCCACAACACGCATCATACTGGTGATTGGACCATCAAGGCCCAGACCCCAGTGCTGTCGAGCATTCTCGGCAATGCGCTCTATCGCGTTGGGCGAAGCGGGGCGCGCCTCCTCTGGAAAGTCGACAATCGGCATGCGCACCTGGCCCTCGAGCGCGTCAACTAGTGCTTCCAAAGCTGTCCCCCGAGCCACAGCCTGCGCAGTCAGCGCTCGTGGGGCGCTCGCCAGCCGACGGAAGTGACAGTCTTCTTCACGGACGGGGTTCGTCGCCGGCGTTGCGAAGAACGCAGACGTCACCGCGAGCGCAGCTGCTAACGCGTCACGCATCTCTTCGGTTGGTTCCTTGGCGCCCGTTTCAAGCTGATGAACAAACTGACGGCTAGCGGTCACAAGCCCGCCTAACTCATCGAGCGACAGCCCTGCGAGCAGTCGCGCCAGTCGGAGCTTGTCGCCGTAAAAGAAACGTGCCCGATCCTCCCGGACTTGGCCCGGCGCACCTCCCTTCATTGTCACGCTTACACCCCGTCGGAAGAAGAGGCGATTTCGTCGCCACGCTCGTCCTGGTCGTCCCGGTGATCGCCGACAGACGGCGATGAAAGTTCAATACCCTCAGGTCGCTCTTCGTCCAGTAGCGCGATCAAAGGCTCTGCCTCAGCAAGGGGCAAGGGCCACACGACTTCGGGCTGGTCGTTGCGTAACGCGACGAAACTAGCTCCGAGGAGCGCGCCATCCATATCGGTCGTTACACCGATTCGAAACAGCATGCCGGCGGTCGGAATGCCTGGCTCCAGATCAAGCAGCAGTTGCTCGAAGGGAGTGGCAATCGAAATCTTTGCCGTAGGCTCTGCGGGATCTCCGCGCCAGAAGCGCATTGGAACACCGCCGATGCTGAACTGGAAATGCTTGCCGGGATCAATTACTCTTAGCCATTCGAAACCCAGTGTGCCGGCAGCCTTTGCGATCTGAAAGCAGCCGTAGTTGTAGGCGCAGACTCCCAAGGTCCAGTTGTCGTCTCCTATTGTGGGGTCAAAGCGATCGACCGCACTGCCACGGCCCAGGGCGAGCAGCTGTGCAACCTTGACAAGCCGTTCTACGGTCAGCTCGGGGTGATAGTCCCAAGGCAGCATCTTCACTCTCTCTTTCTCGAATCGGGCATTTCTTAGAGTCTGTCAACCATAAGGATCATTGTCAACCAATGCTTTGCTGCTGCTTCGCTCCGAGAATGAGGATGGCGGTGACAGATCGCTGTTCGCTTGCTATGCGCTGAAATGTGCATATATTGTGCGTATGAGAGGCCGGAGATTTGTCATGACCCACGCACAGCTTGCACATTCCAGGGTGGTCTCAGGCTTCGTTGACAGCCTGCAGGAGCCACGCACACCCTATATCTCGCCAAAGCGCCTGTCGCAGGCGCTTGGCGTGAAGGTGGCCAACCTGGCACAACTGACCGGTGTCCACCGCAACACGCTGCGCAACCCAGCCTCGGAGCGCCTGCAGGGCAGGATGCGCGAGATGGTGAAGGTGATTTCCGCAGCCACCGAACTCACCGGCGACGTCGACAAGGCGATCTACTGGTATCGCAACGAACCGATCGCCGATTACGGCCACCGCACGGCTGCGGAGCTCGTTGCGGACGGCCGGGTCGAGGCCGTCCTGGCCTTCGTTCGTGATCTCGAAAACGGCGCGCGCGGGTGAAGATCACCCGGGTCGGGCCGGACGAGATATTCCATCGCTATCTGACACCCAAATGGGCTTTTTTGCCCATCAGCGGTGCAGGCGCGGCGATTGACGGCGGTCGTTTCAACCGGCCAGGCGTCGAAGCGCTCTATCTGTCCCGTTCGACCCAGACCGCTCTTGATGAATACAAGCAGGGTGCCGGCATCACCCCGCCGGCGACCCTTGCCGCTTACAAGATCACGCTCGCCGACGTCGCCGACCTTTCGCAGGGGTTCGACCCGAATGCGTGGGATAGTGCCTGGAAGGAATGGGATTGTGCCTGGCGCCAGATCGCTCGCATTGACAGGAAGATACCTTCATCGTGGAAGCTTGCGGACATGGTCATCACCGCCGGGCTTCGCGGCATCCTGTTTCCGTCGCTGCGTCACGCCGGCGGCACCAATCTGGTGATCTTTCCGGCCAATCTTGTCGACGGCGATCATGTCGCGGTTCACGATCCCGATGACCGGCTCCCGCACGACCAGTCGTCCTGGTCCTGAGTCATCGACCGTCTCTGTGGTCGCAACGCGACAACGCGTGCTCACCACACCTGGTCCTCAACGACATCGTCCTCGCCCTCCCCGCTTGCCAGCCCGGCCGGAATATCGCCGGCCAGCATCTTTTCCTTCGACAGCAGGCCTGCATCCTCGGGCGCCTCGAAATCCGGCAGCTGGCGCAGCGTGTCGAGCCCGAACTGCGACAGGAAGTTCTTCGTCGTCACATAGGTATAAGGCGCGCCCGGCCGCGGACTGCGCGGCCCCGAGGCGATCAGCTGCTCAGCGCGCAGTACGCCGATCAGATCGCGTGACACCTCCTTGCCGAAAAAGCTCGACAGCTCACCACGCGTGATCGGCTGGAAATAGGCAATGCACATCAGCACCAGCGCCTCCGACTGCGACAGCTCTTTTGTCCCCTGCTCCGCGGGCGTGCCAAATGCACAGTGGATGGCGTCGCCAAATACTTTCTTGGTCCGGTGCTGCCAGCCGCCGGCGACCGCCACCAGCTCGTAAGGGCGGCCGGCGAGCTCGGCGCGGATGTCGTCGATGATCAGCTCGAGATTGCAGTTTCTTCCCACCACCCGCGCGAGGACACTACGTGTCACCGGTTCGCTGGCAGCAAAGATCACCGCTTCAACGCGACCCATCCACTCGCGCCAGCAGTTCTGGCGGCAGGTGCTCCAGCTCGGTGTCGACCAGCATTCGCTGGACATTTTTTTTCGCCCTTTCGTCGCTCGCTGTCTCGGCCATCGCTAAAGTCCAAACAGCCGGAAAGAGGAACCAGACAGCTCGCGCACCGCCTCGAGCTGTCGCAGCCGCTCGAACAGGCGGCGCGCCGCAAAACGCAACAGGTTTTTGGTCGTCAGCGAGCCCGAAACGGCGTCTTCGTTGAGCAGCAGAAAAATCACATCACCGGCGCCCTTGGCGCGCAGTTTTGGCCCGATCGCCAGAAGTTTTTCGGCGCGGCGCGACAGCTCGGCGGCCAGCTGGCAGGCCTCCGCCGCCGCCTGGGCAAGCGCCAGGCAGACCGCAGCCTCAAACCCCTCTTGTCCCGGCCGGATTCTTTTGTCGCGCGCCTCCGTCGACCGAAATGCCGGACCCAAAACCTGCGCCATCAGGAGCGGCAGCGGCCGCGGCCAGCGCAGGCTTTGCGCCAGCACCAGGTCGGCCAGCTACCAGGCCAAAAGCTCGGCATCGGGGCGCAGGGTAACGGTATGAGCGGCGATCGCCGCGGCCGCGAACGGCGCCGGCCGCCGCGACCGCGCCAATTCCTCGATTTGCACGCAAAGCGCGGCGAGCGCGGCGCCGCCCCAGGCGACCCCGAGCATTTCGACAATCTTGGCTAGCCGATCGGGGCTGGCTGCCGGCGGCCGCAGCGCCAGTTGCCGCCAGGCGCCAAGGACAGCGCCGGCGGGGCCGGGATCGGCGCCGGCCGGGCAAAGCTGCCAGGCATCGCGCAAGGCGGCTTCGTCCTCGGCGCGGCTGGCTAGCCGCATGCTGGCGGCGGCGCATTTGAGCGCCAGCCGCTGGCGCCAGGCACCGGACCAGGAAGGCTGCGCCCGGCAAAGCGTGTCGAGCGCGCCCAAGGCGGCTCCGGCCTGGAAGGCGGCGTCAGCGTTGCTCGGCGCGCCGCCCCGGGCGAGCGCCCAGGCCGGAACGGTCGGCTCTGGGGCGGGGCTGGCAGTCGTGGGATCGAGCCGAGTCATGGTTTTGCAGGGTAAAGCACCCGTGCGCTTTCCGCCATGATTTTCGCGCCAAAGCGCACAGCCTGTCGTCAGTAAATAACGAATGATAATGTTGCATTATCAGTCTTTTAGATGCTGCGGCATCTATGCCGCCACCAACGACTGGCGTACTCCTTCCGACAGGGCACCCATTCTGGCGCACAGGCAATGAATCCGTGCCGCCATGTCACGAAACGCTCGGCCCGCTCCTCTGCCGGCCGATGGTCCAGGAAATCCCCTCCCCGCGCACGATACCGGAAACCTCCTTGCCGAAGTATCGTTCGAGCACCGGCCGCCACGGTACGAGGGTGAATTCGCGCGATTTCTCCACGACGGCATATTTGCCGCTGGCTAACTCAACTGATCGGCGCAATGTGCCCTCTATCCGATCTCCTGCCCGGGCTTCGACATAGGGCAGACCGAGCTCGCCCGACAGTTGACCGGCAACACGGTTCAACTCTCGCTGACGCAAGACCGAAATCATGTTGGCGCGGTAGACGATACGCCCTTGCTCTTCGTCCGCGAGCGCTTGAGCGATCAGCCACTGCCGCCGGCGGGCCTGCGCCTCCCCGACCTCGTGGCCGAAGCCGGTATTGCGCAAGGGCTCCGGCGCATCCGAAACCAGCTCGCGGTCGAGCCAGGTGGCGCCGTCGAAGCTAACCTGTCGCGCCAACGGGATCGATGACAGCTTTTCAACGATCACAGGCTCGGCTCTGGCCCGCTGGCGCTCGTAATCCGCGACACGGTCCAGATGGTCCGGCGCGATGATCCAAGTGCCATCCGGCTCACGCTCCACGCCGCCGGTAGCACGCCGGATCGCCTCCAGTCGACGGACATGCGTTTCGGCGAAACGCTCGGTGGCCGATCTATCATGCTTGAGATGGATATCAATACTGTAGCGCCCGCCACTGGTCGCGGCGATATCGGCAACGGTGCGGTCGACCTGCCTAGGTTCGGTGTTCCTCGGCGTGACACGCACGATGTACCCGTCGGGCGTCGGTTCCGTCGCCTCGCCTTTGCCGATATCGATGTAATGGCTTTTGCCCTCCATCCCATCGAGGATCAAGTAGTGCCGGTCGTTGATTTCGTCGGCCAGGCCGCGAGCGACAACACGGCCGACCACAGGCTCGGTCTTCGGTTCCGCATCGTGGACGACATAGTCTGCGGCACTGCGGGCGAGCCCCTTTCCGGTCAGCTCGCGATGCATGGTCTTGATGATATCGCCGCGCTCGCCGATGCGGCGCAGCGTCACTTCAAGCTCATCGTCCAGGCGCCAACGGCCCGGAGGGGTCTCCTGGGCAAGTCCCATGCGCTCCAGTTTGCGCAGGCGGCCCTGGTGCAACGTTTGGCGAAACGCGTCGCGGCCGGCCGCCGAGACGAAACCGTCATCGTCGCGCATGCGCAGCAGCTGCCGGTCGATGCTGGTGAAGCGTTCCTGGTCCATTTCCTGGCGCAAGCGCTGCTCGATCTCGCGGTCGGTGCGGGGACCAAGATCGAGGCTGACCAGCTCGGCCGCCCGCTCGCGGATTCCGCTCGAAACATATTCCCGCGCGATGACGAGGTTTTCGTCGCGGTCATCCTTCCCGCGAACGATGATGTGGGTGTGCGGATGGCCGGTGTTGAAATGATCGACGGCGACCCAATCGAGCCTAGTGCCGAGGTCCTTTTCCATCTGCGCCATGAGCCGCCGCGTGAGCGGCTTCAGGTCGTCGTACTCAATGCCGTCTTCGGGCGCCACGATAAAGCGAAACTGATGGCGGTCTCCATCCGCGCGATCGAGGAACTCTTTTCCGTCAACGCGATCCTTGTCTGCGCCGTAGAGCTCGCCCGGCTCACCCTCGCGGGTGACACCGTCGCGCTGGATGTAACGCAGATGAGCACGCGCCCCGTCCTGCCCCTTGCCGGCTAGCCTGACGATGCGCGCCTTGACCATCACCCGGCGCTGGCGGAAGGCAGCGTATCGATCGCGCGATCTGAGTAATGCAGCAGCCGCCCCGCCTCGCCCTGCCCGGCTTCCGGTAAAGCGGCCGCCGCGCATGGGCTTGCCGCCTGCTCTGTTGATCGCCGCCCTGACCTGTCCAGCGTAGCCTTTGCCTGCCTTCGAGCCGTTAGACCGGATTTTGCCTAGCTTCGGCGTGAACTCATCGTCCTGCATGCCGGCCTCCAGCTAATCAAGAGTGAGATCAAGCGCTTATGCGCCCCAGCCTCCTGCGGTCGGTAGCAGCCTCTTGGAAAAACGATGTGCAGACAAAGACTTGACTGCCGCCTGGAGGCGGTACCTTTATCTTGCCTTCCGCCGACCCTGCTTCTGCCCCCGCCCAGCCGCCCTCACCGACCCGCAGCCGCCAGCCCTCACCGGCTGTCCGGCTTGCTTGTCCCAAGGTGATCCTTCCCGAGCGGCACCAGAATTTTGCCGTTCGATTTGCGCGCCAGCTCGCCGTTCCGCAGAAAAAACAGCGATCCTCCGGAGGGAGCTTCTGGTGCCTTTGCACGCGGTGATTTGCCCTTGAACTGATCCATGTCGGCGGCCGAAACCCCGGCCGCCGTTAGCCCTTTCAGATAAGCAACCGTCTCATTTGGAAGCGGTGTTCCGCGTTTCAAATGCGCCGCATAGCGTACCGGTCCAGCGTTGTAGGCGGCGAACAGGCCGGGGAAGCCGAAGCGGTCATACATGGCGCGCAGATAGGCGGTGCCGGCCAGGATATTGTCGTGCTGATCGTGCGGATCGGTGCCCAGACCGTGCGCGGCCCGCATGTCCTGATAGGTGCCAGGCATGACCTGCATGAGGCCCATGGCGCCGGCGCGCGAAGTGATGGGACGGCCATCGAGCCTGGTCTTGCCGTCGCTCTCGGCATCGACGACGGCGTAGATCCAGGTTTCAGGAATACGGAAGCGCCTGCTTGCTTCCGATACGAACTTCTGCCACTTTTGAAGCTGCGGACTATGGGAGATGGCGACCGGCTCAGCGCCGGTCGAGGCGGAACAGGCGCATGGCGCAAGGGCGATCATGCCCAGCATCAGGAGGGTCAGTCGGTCCATAGCGGCACCAGCCTCCCGATGACATTCGAGGCCGGGACCGGCCCGAAATAGCGGCTGTCGAAGGAGCGGGGCGTCTCGCCATTGAGCAGGAAGACCTCGTCATCGACGAGCTTTCGACACGCGTTCCACCATGGCAGCGCGCGGCCTTGAATGTCGGTTGCGAGGCGGCGCGCGACGATCGCGCCGCCGATGATTATGGCTTCGTTGAAGGTACAGACATGCTCGTGCGGCAGTGCAGCGATGCGCTTGACCAGCGGCACGTTGCGGGGCAGATAGCCGCGTTTTTCGGCGAGATCGGCGACCGCTTGCGCGGTCCGTACAAGCACCAGATCGCCGCGCGCCGGTGCTGCCGAAGCGACCAAATAAAGGCCTAGCGGCGCGCTGGCCGAGGCGTTCCAGACCAGCCAGGGCGATGGTTTTTCGAAGGCGGTGAAGCCGATGAGGCCGACGCCAATCGCAGCTATGGCGATTGCCTTACGGACCCGAATTCGCCGCAAACGGCTGCCGATCAGACGGATGGGGGGACGACTCATGACCGGCCTCCATGCTGAGCGTCGGAGTCCTGCTGGCGTCCTTTTGACCACTCATCGAGTTCGTCGATGTGGTAGCGGACATAGCGGCCGTGCTTGCGGAATTTCGGGCCACCGCCGGTGAGCCGCATCTTTTCCAGGGTGCGCTGGGACAGCCCGATATAGAAAGCAGCCTGCGCTGTATTGAGGAACGGGCTGCCCTTCTTGGCGCGGGCCGCGCGCTCGTTTTCGTCGTCCATGATCATCCTCGTTCGCGTGGGAGAAGCGAGGAGGATGATCGCGTGAGGGCGCTTCAGGGACGGGCGAAGAGTCGGACCATGGGTTTTCGCCGCCCCTTGAGAGGAGCCCCCGCGCCGGCTGGGGCGCGAGGGCCTGGGGCTTGCCGATCAGTCGACCGGGTTCCAGATGATGGCGTAGGTTTCGTCGTCATCCTGCCCGGCGGCGCGGCCGAGATTGGCGTAGAGCTTGCGCGGGCCGAACTCAGGGGCGGCGATTGACAGGCTCACATAGTCCTTGCCGGAGGTCTCGCCGGTGCGGATCCAGCCCGCGCCGACCTCGACGCCCTGCGTCAGCACCCGGAAGTCGGGATGGTTTTCGGCACCCTTGGCCTGGTTGGGCACGATGTCGATGTCGGCGCGGACGCTGAGCGTCTTGAGCTGGCCCTTGTAGCCGCCGTTGTCCTGCTTGGTGACGTAGCCGATCGCGGTCATGATAGTCTCCTTTTGCTGTTCGCCGGGGACCATTCCCCTGCGATGGCGGACCGTGATGGGCGCGTCAGGAACGCCTGAACCCTTCAGGGCCGCAGCGACAGCGAAGGACCCGAGCGGACGGCTTTTTTTGAAGCGAAGCGGCGCGAGGAAGCCGCCGCAGGCGGCGGGGAAAAAAGCTGGCGGCGAGGGTTTCGGGCGGGCCGGATCGCCCATAGGTCGACAAGCCAGCCGCAGGGAAATGGTCCCTGAAGACACATGGAGACAGGTCGCGCTGACCGCGCTGCATGCAACAAGCAGACGACGGCAAGGTGGGGCCGTGGACGCTCGGAGGCCGTGCCGACGACAGCTGGGCCGATCAGCGCTGGCGCTCTGCCAGCCATGCGGGTGTGGTGATCATTGGCCGATGGCGAGGAGTTTGGCGGTCGGATCTTACTGCGGTTGCGAACCGCCAGGGACGGCTGAATGCGGAAATCCACCCGACCGGAACGTCGCGTGGGCGGCGGTAAAGGGAGGTGCCGCCGCCCGAGCGAGAGGGGTCATTCGGAGCCGAACAACGCGCGGACTTTCGCCCACTGATCGGCGGTGCGGAAGCCGCCGCGACCGGTATAGGTTTCGGCAGGGACTTTCATCCGGCGCGGCAGCCATTGGTCGACCTTGTGGCGGCCGTTCTCGCCGCAAAGGAAGTCGCGGATGATCTTCTTTTGCGTCTTGACCTTCTCCGAAACATTGCCGTCCGCGACGTGCTTGCCGGCTATATCGGCCAGCATGGCGTTGGCGATTTCCCTGTCGCGAATGAGGTCGAAGAAGGCCTCGTCCGGCTGCCAGCAGGCGCCGATATCGACATTCAGATGGTTGCCGAGCGCCTCGACCACAACACTTCCTGCCTGCAAAGTCTCGCCCATGACGATGGTGAGCGCGCGCATCACGTCTTCGTCGGGAAGCGCCAGGAGGCGGGCAAAGACGCTCGCCGTGGCATGATCGTCGCTTTTTCCCCCGGCGACGGTTCTGTTCTCATCGGCCATGTTCAGCAGGGCCAGGACCGCGCGGCGTTTTTCGGCGAAGGCGGCTTCGGCCTTGCCGTTCGCGAGGCTCGCGGCCACCGCCTCGTTGGCGGCGCGTTGCGGTCCGGGCCGCACGTGCCAGAGACCCGAACCGGTGATGGCATGGGCCACCATCAGGCGCAGTGCTGTGCCCGCATGATCGAGCATGGCGGCGCGCACGGCGGCGTGGCGATGCAGATCGACATAGTTCTGCATTGGGCCAGAAAGCTCGGGGCGTGACGGCTTGGCGGGCGTGTCTGCTTCCTCACCGGCATCGGCTTTCCCGCGAGCGCGGCGGGCTTCTTTGTGCGACAGCCAGCCTTCGTGACACTCGACTTCGCCGCGATGCGAGACGGTGATGACGACCTTGCCGCCTTTTTTCTTCGGCGTCTTTTCGTGGTCCCATGAGTGGAAATACTGGCCGGGTTCCAGCACCACCACTTCGGCCCAGCCGGCTTCCAGATAGGCGTCGCGTCTGGCGGCAATTGTCGCGTTCTGCTTTTCCCAGAACAGATCGGCATCGGCGAAATAGCTATCCTCGCCGAACAGGTCGCACACCATCAGACCGGGGTAATCCTCGATTGGAAAGAGCGCCACCTTGGTGGAAATCGACTGCCGCCGAACAGCCACTGCTTCAGCTGGAAGCCGCGCGGCGGGTATTGCTCGGGATCGGCAAGAAGCGCCAGCCAATCCTGTTGCTGCGCCTTCGAGGCCATGGTGAGATGGCGCGCGGTCTCGGCGTCGATTTCGTCGCGCCTATAGGCCTCGCGGAGTTTCGGCAGCAGGTCGCCAAGCGCCAGGATGCGTTTCACGGCAAGCTCGGTGATGCCGAAGGTGGCGGCGATGTCTGGAACGGTGCGGCCCTGCTTGATCAGCCGCGAAAACGTCTCCCACTGCGATACTTCATCCGGGTCGAGGCGGGCGATGTTTTCGATCAGCGAGGCTTCGAGCATCGGCGTCGTCGCCGTCTTCCATGATGGCGCAGGGCAACGGTTCGGCTTCGCCACGCTCGTTGGCAATGGATTTCGCGGCGAAGTAACGCCGGCGTCCGGCGACGATTTCGAACATGTCGGGCGCGCCGTTGGGCCGCATCAGAAGCGGCACGAGAACGCCGCGCGCGCGAACCGAGGGCAGAATGCCGGACACGTCCGGGGCGCGTCTGGCATGGCGCATGTTGACGGCGGAAATGTTGAGCCGGTCGATTGCAATGTGGGCAAGCTGCATGGTTTTTCTCCTTTTCTTCGGTTGGGATTGTCCTGACGCGAGGCGCGACAAGCGGCGCGGCAGGGACGGTTTTGCGCCTAGCGGCGCTCTCTCGCCACGTCGGGCGAAAGCTCAAAATGGCGCTTCGAGAGTACGCTTGCTGCCTGTCGAAGAAGCTGTTCGGCCTCGGTGATATGGCCGGCGAGGCGCGCGGCCTGCGCATGGACCGAGAGCGGGAAGCGGCCCTCGAAATGGAGGTCGCGCTCGATGCCGAGGCCAAGCGGACCTTTGACGGTTTGAAGCTCGGCAAGGCTGACGCTGCCGAGTTCGGGGTACCCGAACCCGAGGTCGCAAAGGCCGAACAGCGTGTCGCCGTCGGGGTCGAGTTCGGTCAACAGCCAGGTCGCCGCGCCTGCCGGATCAAACAGCTTCACGACCGGCTGATGGTCGGTTTCAACTTGCGCCGCGCCGTTGGCGAGAAGCCGGGCGCAAAGGTCGTCGGTGATCAGGATCATGGCAAAAACTCCTTTTTCAGAACGGGTCGAGTTGATTGCGGGCATTCGGCGGGAGAAAGGTTCGCTGGACCTTTCCCTGATCCGCCTCACCAGAGGCCGATATCGAGCGGCTTTTGCGCGGCACGCGGCCGCCTCCATGAGGCGGTCGAGCCAGCCGCGCGGTGATCGGGCGGACACCGGGGACGAGCGTTTGCTCGTCTTGCGGGGTCGTCTCGCTCTGGAGGGGATGGGAAGCGCACGGCGCTCATGCCGCGATCCCCTCCTGCGGCGGCTCGGCTTCATCGTGGTGGAAAGCGAGCAGCAAATCGGCGGCTTTCGAGGCGCGGCTGGCAGCGCTGAAGATGGCGCGATTGTCCTCGCGCAGCACCTTCAGCCATGAGCCGATATAGTCGGCGTGGCGCACGGTCGGCTCGATGCCGAGACTGCTGCAGACAAAGGCTGCGGCGATTTCGGCGACTTATCTGAACAGTCAAGCTGTCTCAGGCGGATTTTGCGGAGGCATTTGCCTGAAGATCCGCGCACTTCGATCGGTCTGGGGCGCGTGAGACAGATTCCAGGGGTGGTGCGAGCGCCATGCGGCTGCTCAACCGATCGAGTTTGAGGGCCTATGCGGCGCCCCGGACCTTGTGTTGGCGAGCGCCCGCCTGCTCGGCGTGCATCCAGTCGGCGATCTGTTGCGCCTTAGCCGCGGCGGTGAAGATGGCCCGCTTGTCGGCACGAAGCACTTCGAGCCAGGACGCGACATAGGCGGCGTGATCGGGCCGCGGCTCGACACTGAGGTTGAGGTCGGCGCAGATCATGGCGCTCAGGAGTTCGACCGTGCATTCCTCCATGGCGTAGGCCGCCGAGCCGAAACGTCCGGAGAGATCGCGGTCGAGGCGATGGCTGACGCCGGAGGCATGCCCGCATTCATGGAGCAGCACGGCGTAGTAGGCGACGGCATCGCGGAAGCAGGCAAACTCGGGCATCTGCACGTGATCCGTGGACGGTCTGTAGTACGCTCGTGAGCCGCCGTGCCGGATGTCGATGCCAAGCGCCGCACAGAACCGCTCGGCCTGCTCGATACGCTCTGCCTCGGGCAGCACCGGCATCTCGGGCGGCGTGTAGCCATCGACCTGGGCGCAATTGAAAACCGTGTAGCCGCGGGCGAACATGCGCCGGGCAGGCTCGTCGCGATCTTCGTCGCCGTCCTCGGCGTCGGCCTCGCCGTGGCGATCGGCAATCTTCCAGAACACGACCAGATGGCCGCGCTCGCCCTTGCGGACCTGGGCGCCGAGTGCCTGCCACTGGCGATAGGTGCCCCAGATGCCGGCGGGATAGCCGACCCCGTGAGCCGCGGCCCAGAGTGCGATGACGTTGACGCCGCGATAGGCCTTCTGCGAGGCGACGTTGACGGGCGTGGTGATGGCCGATCCGTCATGGTGCCAGGGCATCCGATAGTCGTCGGCGCCGGCCTCGATGGCGGCGATGATCTGGCTGGTGACGCGCTCGTAGATGTCGGTCCGGGTCTCATGTGTGCGATTCGTGGTCATGGCTGCCTCCTCAAGCTCGCCCTCTCCGTCGAGGGCGAGGCGGCAGAGGCAGACGCGGGAAGCCGGCCCGTCACACCCTGTTCTCGGTGCTGGTGCGGAACAGGGTTGACGGGCCGGCAGCGTCTGCCACAACCCGAGCCCTGCCTCGACGGGCGAGCTTGAGGAGGCGGCCATGACCGGCGCGCCGAGACCGGATCGATGAGGATGACGCGCGGCTCTCAGCCGCCACCACGAGGCGGACGCCGCAGCGGCACGACTCTGGCGTCAACGGATCGTGCCAGCTCGTCCTGCAGACCGTCGATCACGGCATCGCGCTCGGCGACCTGCAATGTCAGCACCTGGATATGCTGCGCGAGCGTGCGGGCGAGCGCCCGCAGCTCGGCCATCTCGGCACCGCGCACGGCGCGCAGCTCCGCTTCGAGAGCGCGGACGCGTTCCTTGAGGGCGCTGGGCGACGATCGTCGCTGGCGGACCTCGGCGGTCCGGAACTCGATGAGAAGATCACCGGCCCGGTTCGCCGTCGCCCGGCTGATGCCGGCCTCGCGTGCCAGATTGGCGATGGTCAGCGCCCCGTCGGTGCGCTCGGGGCGGCCGTCGAGAAGCCGCGCCATGGCCGCCCTCAACGCGGCTTCGCTCTTCGGCCCGAGCGCTGTCATGCGTCACCCTCCAGGAGGGGTGCTACCAGTCGGCGCTTCCGCTCATTGTCCTTAAGGATTGCCGTGCGCTGCAGCTGCGACAGGCGCCGGTCGGAAAGGAGCGCTTCGCCCTCGGCGATCGAAGTCTGCCAAGGCCCGAGGTGCCGGACGGTCAGACAGGCGTTGGGACAGCGGTCCGGGCTGCATCGCGACAAGGCCGGCGCCGTTCGTTCGGAGTCCGACACGCCGGTGAGGCAAAGCGCGGTCGCCGCTTCGAAGAGACAGTCGTTGAGGAAGCCGACATGCAGCGTCCGCCCGAGATGGGCAAGCATGGTGCGCAGCCGCTTGCGGTCCATCATCCGGCCGGGGAGATCGCCTAGTTCGCCCTCAACGCGGACGAACTCCCGTCGCAATCGGGCCGCACCCGGTCCGGCCGGACCTTCCTGGCGAAGGAACGCCTCGTAATGGGCGACGATATCGTCGAGCTGGCCGAGCGCGCGCTCGCGCTCGACAGCGAGCCGGAAATCGGCCTGGCTCGATCCGGCATAGCCCTCGAACATGGCGACGGAGGCGTGCTTGTACTGGATCTTGCCGGCGACCGTACCGAACGGCCGGTTGGCGATGTACCAGGCGACCGTGCGGCGCAATTGCCGCGTCGTGAACTTCCAGGGCTCGTCACCAATGCGCGGGATGGCCGGCCCGTCTTGCGCATGCGCATCGACACCGTCGCGGAAAAGATTGAGCGTCGGCGCCGCACCTATGCCGAGATGATCGGCGCTCCAGGGCCAGTCCTTCAGGGTCACCCACAGGGACGAGAGCCCCTTCTCCTTGCGGTTGCGTGCCGAGAGCACTTCCATGACTTCCACGGCGCGGGCTACCGGCTCGATCGTGATCCAGTCGGCCGTTACGCCGCGCGGACCATGGCGCTTGTAGACGGTGCTGCGCACCCGATAGCGTTCGACCAGGCCGTCGGCGCTTCGCACCAGCGACACGCAGCCCGGCTGCATGGCCTGAACCTCGCTGTCGCGCATGCCCGTGAGATAGGCGCAGACGAGATAGCAGGCGCCCTGCAGCATCCGCTCCTCGCGGGCGAGACTGAGGCTATCGAAGCGCTCGCGCCATGGCAGGCGCGTGTCCGGATCGACCGAGATCGGCGTATCGAGACCACCGACCTCGGTCCCAAGTTCGGCGACCATCTCCTCGATCAGCCGCGCGGTCGGCTCGGACTGGCTGACGCGTCCGCTCTCCGGCGCGCCGGCGTGCAAGCGCATTAGATAGAGGTTGTAGGGCGGCAGCTCTTCGCCGGTCAGCGGATTGATCCGCCGCGCGGCGTTGGGCGCGCGCTCCCAGATCGGCACGCCTCGGCCGGCGGCTCGGCGCGCGTCGAGCCACTTCGCCACGCGGGCGCGATAGGTCTTGGCGACGGCCCGTCCTGTGCGCGCATCCCGCGCCATCAGCCGGGCGCCACGAGCTTCGAGAGCGTCCAGTTCCGCCCGCGCGGCAAGGATATTGGATGCATAGACCTCGACATACTTGAGCGCCCAGCGGAGCATGGCCCCGATGATCGGCTCGGGAATGCGCGGCGTGGCGTTCTCGGCCGGCGCCGGCGGCCGGCCGGCAACGCGGTGCGCGGCGCGCCCGCGCCACGGCAGAAGGCCGATGCCGCCGCCGGTCAGCCACGGCGACAGGTGATGCATGTCGATCGGCACCTCGACATACTTGACTGTCTCGTGAGGCGTTCTCCGGCCGCCATCGCGGGCATGCGCCAGATAGGCGTCGAGCAAAGCCTGATCGATCCGGCCGAGGTCGACTACGCCGAGCTGCGTGCACAGGAACGCAGCAAAGTGCTGGACGTAGCGCAGGAGCCGGATCGCCGAGGTCGCCCCACAAGGTGCGCGATATCCCGGCACATGGATGCGCAGGCGGGCGATCACGTATTCCTTCGCCAACCGCCGCGTGGCCGGATCGGCGATCCCTGCGAAGTTGAGCCGGTAATTGCTGTAGCGGGCGTTGACCCGGAAAATGGCGGCGCTCAAATCCCAGTGATCGTCACCGAAGCGGGGAAGCTGCGCGCGGTCGGCATCGTCCCTGATCGGAATGCCGCTGAGCACCGGCTCGTCATCCCGGTACATGGCCGAAGGCAGCGACGGCCGCGGCGAATGCTTGGCAGAGCCCGGCATTACGGCGCCCGCGCTTCGGGTGGCAGGTAGATGAGCGTCGGATCCGAAGTTGCAATCCGGCGCGCCTCCTCGATCTCGACGTCTGCAAAGCGGGGAAGAATCTGATCAGCAATGCGCCCGTGAACCTTGGCGAACTTGGTGATCCAGTCGGCTTCACTCAGCACCTGTCGCTGCGCCCGGATGAAGCCAAGGAAGGCCAGAAGCGCTGGTAGCTTGCGGGAGGTGATCACCGCATTGCTGCATTCAAGGCAGCCCCAGAAAGGGGACGGACAGGCCTCCCCTTGCGCGCCGAACGGGCTCGCGTAGAAGCCCGAGCAACTGGCGAGCCAGACGTCCTGCTCGCTGCCGAGCAGCGCGTTTACCGCGGCGGCGCCTGCAATCGGAAGGCCGGTCGCCTGGTCGGGATCGGCCCGAACGGCCGCCTCCTCTTCCGACGATAGGACGCAGGGGCGCATGGCGGCGTCGAGCGCATCGCTCATGGCGTCGGCAACGGTCGCCTCGTGCAGGTGGCGGAGCGCGGGGATATCGGCGTAGTGGTTCGCCGCGACCGCGACGGTGTGGCCGACGGCGAAGCGGTCGAGTTGGCCGCCCGTGCGCCGATACCATGCCGCCTTGTGGGTCTTGCGCAGGCGCGTCAGATTGAGACGAAGCGGCTGACCCTGTTCATCGGCGATGCCATGTCGCCTGACCCATGAAGCCGCAGTCTCCTTCATGCTCAACACGCGCGGGGTCAGTCGGCCCCAGGCGCAATGGACCCAGAGCGTGTCGGTGACGAGCCGGCTTCTTGCCGGCTCCGTCCATTGCAGCACCTTGCGCAGCAGGCCGCCCGGCGTCGAGGAACCGCCGTCGCGCACGCGTAGCCGCTTCCACTCGGCGCCGCGCGCACGCCGCTTGCAATACTCGATCTCGACATAGCCGCCTGCCGGGTTCTTCAGGCAGTCCGCGCGTAACTCCTTGATCGCTTCGATCTCGAGACCCGTGTCGAGCGAGATAAGCACGATGAGCGGCACGAGATCGGCGGCGATGAGATGCCGGCGGCCATGCAGATCGTGGATGAGGCGGTCGTTCGGCAGGCCGCTCTCGCGGCGCAGCGTGTAGAGCCGCGTGAAGAGAGGATGCCGGTGCCCGATGACGCCTTCCGCATCGATCAACGCCATGGCCGCTTCGTGAGCCGTTGCCAGAGCCTCGTTCCGATCAACAACGTCGACCGTCGGAATGCGATCGGCCTCGGCGAAGCGACGAATGATGGCGGCGAGATCGGTGCGCGCAGCGGTCCGCAACGCCGTAGCGATGTAGTCGCCATAGGCATCGCGTGGACGGGCGCGCACGCCGGGCCGGTCGCTCGTGTACATCAGCCGCCGCGAGGCATCGGGCGGCAGGCGGCCGGGCTCCGCCGCCTCGGCGAGCCGGAGGAGGTTGAGCACCTTGCTCATCCGCTGCAGCCGGTGATTGGGATGGAGACCGCTCTCCTCCATCCAGGCATCGAAGCCGTCGATGCAAGCGGCGTTGACGTCGGAGAGACTGGCGACGCGCGGTCTGGTGGAATCGAGATAGCGCCAGAACGTCTTGAGCGCATTGGCATAGGCGGAGGCTGTCGAGATCGAGCCCGCTGGACCCCCGACCTGGCAGGCGCGCCAGAGCGCGCCTGCAAAAGTCCGGGCCAATGCGGTTCGACCGCTCAGCGTCATCAGGTCGATCGTGACGCTGCGATCCGCCAGTGTGACGGTGAAGCGGAGCGACGCGATCGCAGCACCGGCTTCGCCTTCCGGATCGGGCAACGCCTCGGGAAAGAGGGCACGGCGGCCCGGCCGCCGCACCGCCGCAGCTACCGTGGTCATTCCACATCACCGGTCGTCTCTTCAGCCCAACGATCGGCCGCCGCATCGACCAGCTCCTGCGCTTCGGCAAGGCTGTCGAGATAAATGTAGGTGCTCGTCACACTAGCGTGCCCCAGGAGGTGCTGGAGCTTCTGCAACGGATCGCCGAGAATCCGTCGATAGGCCGCACCATGCCGATCCTGTGGATCGAACACCGCGCCGATCTGCTCGCGGATCAACATGGAAAGCATGCTGACAGCGAAGGTGTGCCGCAGGGTGTGCGGCGTCACGTCGAGATCAATACCGAAGCGGCGGCAGCGGGCGCAGGCCCGGCGGAAGGCGGCTTCCCAGGTGGCCGATGGCACAGGCTGGCCGCCTTCGGTGAGCCAGAGCAAGGCGTGCTGCGCCTTGCCAAGTGCGCCGATCAGCACACGCCGGCGCTCGCCCGGCGTGAGCCGGTCGAGCCGGACGCGCTTGCCCGCCGCGTCGACAGCCTTCCCGGCATCCGGAGTCAACCACAGCGGATCGGGCATCGAAAGCTCTGAGCGCGCGGACGTGATGGTGCGCTCGAGATCGACATAGTCGCCGATCAAGGTCAGCACGCGGCGGGGAATGCGAATGCGCCGCGGTCGTCCGCCCTTGGCGATCGGACCGGGAAGATCGAATGGAACGGAGCGCGATCCGGGCTCGGTCGAGCGCGGCAGCTCGGTCAGAAGCAGGCTGCCCGCCTCCGTCAGCCGCAGACCGGTGGTTACCAGAAGCTCGGCGAACAGCGCGTTCCGCTCACCATTGCGGCCGCGCCATGTCGGGTCCTCCGAGCCGTCGGGCAAGCGTCCGCGCAGCCCCACGTCGCGGAACAGGAGATAGCGGCCGAGGTCGATGTAGCGCATATCGTGCCGCCGCGCTGCGCGCTCGCGCGCCCGGTTCGTCTGGACGGCCAGCACGGCGCGCGTGCCCGCCGCCCTGCGAAGAGCGACGCCATAGCTGAAGGGTGATGCCGTGGTGATCGCTTCTTCGACGGCCCAGCGGTAGAGCTTATCAAGCGCTGCAACGCTCCGATTCCAGCTTGCCGCCGAAATGCGGAACGCGGCGTCCGACAGGCGCCGCGCCCGGTGAAAGGCAAGCACGTCATGACGGTCCGCCTGCCAGACCGTCTTGCCGCCGCGCCGCTCGCCGAGAAAGCGCGCCCAGACGAGAATATCCCGGGCATAGGAGCGCCACGTGTTCGGCGACCGCGCGCCCACGCCCGGACAGGCGCGAAAGAACCGATTGAGGTTGGGATCGTAGCTGCCGTCATCCATCAGGATGAAGGGCATGCCGTCGATCAGACCGGCGCGCTCGGCGATGTCGAGCGCGCCGGTCATGATGTTCACGGGGGAGCCGTCAACAGAAAGCGGGCGCGACAGAGCGCCAAGATCGGTAAAATACAACTGCACGCACGTGACCTAAGCGGAGCGCCTACGGCGCAAGTTATTGTCTTGAATGCGAGGGGTTCCCCTCGCGCTCTCCCGCTCGCCGCGTGGCAGGGGTGCAGGACTTCGCCTGCACCCCATGAACAGCTTGTCGTGCCGCCGCCGCGTCAAGCGTTGTCCTCGCTACGCTGCGGGAACGCTTGACCCGGACGTCTGAAGAGCCTCACCGGAACAGTCGGTGGGGCCCCTCAATGCCTGATTCTGAGACAGGATTACAGAGTCAGGATAAGGCGACCAGTTCCTCGCGAGCATAGACCTTGGAGCCGAACGAGCCGGAGAGATCGCGGGCAAGGCGCGAGGGGTGGCCGGTCCAGTGGCCAAGCTCGTGAAAGCAGGTCCTGTAATAGTCGATCTGCTTGAAAAATGCCGGCTGCGGGGGGACCTGAATGCAGTCGCTACCGGGCATGTAGAAGGCGCGTTCGCCGCCGATGCGCAAATCGGCGCCGCTGGAGCGGATGAGCGCTTCGGCCTGCGGGATGATTTCGCGTTCGGGTAGCGGCTCGGCGGCGGCGCGAACATGCTCGGGCAGGCCGTCGCACTGAGCGACATTGAAGACGGTGAAGCGCTTGAGATAGGCAATTGCCCGCGGCTCCTCGCCATCGTCGCTGGCGCGTTCTTTTTCGTCTTTGGGAACAAAGCGGTCGGCATGCACGATGGTCGTGCCGCGCTCGCCCTTGCGGACATTGCCGCCAAGGATCAGCGCCTGCCGGAAGGTCAGCCAGTTCTGGCAGGGATAGCCGCGCTCGATGACGGCGCCCCACAGGATCAGGATGTTGATGCCGGAATAGCAGCGCCCGGTGGCGGCGTTCTTGGGCAGGCCGAGCCCGGCATTGGCCCTGCCCCAAGGCTTGACCCATGGCACGGTGCCGCGTTCCAGCTCGGCGACAATGCGGTCGGTGATCTCCTGATAAAGGCTGGCGGCCGGGCGCCCGCCTGCCCTTGCGTTGGCGCAACGCTTACTGTTTGCACGCATCGTTTTATCCTCCGCTCTTCAATCGCACACCTTTCCCCGGAAGCGGGGTGGGCGGCGAAACGCGACCGGAAAGGCCCGCCGTCGGAGGCGAACCGCATCCGAAGGACCGGAACGAAGTGGAGGACCCGGAGCGACAGCAAAGGGTTGCGGATTGCCGCGGCGGGCCTAGAAGGGAGTGCCGCCCACCCGCGCCGCCGGGAAAGGCAGCTAACCCAATGCCGCGCCGGCCAAAGGACGGCGACCATCGGCAGCCGCAAGGCTGCTTTTGCGCCAGGGGGCGAAGCCGGATGGCCGAGACCGCCTGAGCCTGCCGAAGAAAAGCGGGCTCGGTTCACGAGCACCCGGTGCGCGCCAAAGGCGCGCTGGCGCCCAGGTTTGGGAGATCAAGTCGCCAAGCTCAAACCCTATTTCTTCGACGGCCTGATCAAATCGCAGGGATCAAAGCGATCGCCAATCGCCCCAGCACATTCACGCTGGCGCGTTCGATCGCGCCCACCTAGCGCATGATCAAGCTCAGCGCGCGCCGCCAGTTCCTCTTGCGTCAAGTACTGCTCGTGACCGCGAGGAAAAATGGACGGCCGAGACCGCCTGGGGCCGGCAAAGCAGATCGGGCTCGGTCCGCGAGAACCCTTGCGCGCCAGGCTCGGAACGATTTGCAACAGGATCATCGGGAAGCAGATCCTGTAGTGCCGGACCCGCCCGACCCCTTGTTGAACAACTCTATTCCGATCGAGGATCCAGCAAGGCTGCCGGATCAACCTCAAGCACCTTGGCGAGCTTCTGGACCATATCGATACTGGCACCGTAAACGCCGCGTTCCTGGGCGCTGATGTAGGTGCGGTCGACGCCGGCCTCATGCGCCAGCGCCTCCTGGGACAGTTTCTTTTTGTGTCGGTGCCGGCGAAGATTGCGGGCAAAGACCTTTCGAATCTCAATGCATGAGAGGCCAGCTTCTTATCGAGCATTTCACCACGGAGTATTCTCGACAAAGCGGCGGAGTCACGGGAGAGATTACAAAATGCAAAGGCTAGATTAAATGATCGCGGAGAAGCTGGATGCCGACTACATCGAAGTTCATGGAGCAGCTGGGACAACGGGGCGAACCCGAGACGTCGTTCGGGTGTCGTCAGGCTCTCCGGTCTGGCTGAGCCTCAGCTTTCTTCATGGCGCAAATACTCCTGGGAGGGCTGCTTGGGTTCTCGTTCACTTTGTATGAAATACTGGGGCGAGCATGCTCCTGGGTTCTTATCCGCGTCGGGAGCGGGAAACTCATTAACGGGATTTATTAGACGCCCGGCTGAGCGGCTGCCGGCTCGGGACGCAGATAGGCGTGCAGCGCCCTGACGCATTCATCCATCTGCCTCTCATGCGACACATTGCGCGAAGCGATCGTGAGATGAGCATTTTGATAGATCGGCTCACGCTCAGCGATCTGTTGCGTGATAGTGCCCAGCAGGTCCGAGGCCTGCTGCAGCCGGCGACCGCGTCGTCTCCCGAGCCGTCGCATTATCAGGTCGGCATCGGCCTTGAGCCAGATCGAGACCGCCTTGTCCTGGATGAGCCCATGGGTCTGCTGATGGATGAAGGAACTGTCACCGGTCGCGAGCACTGCCGGTCCTTGCTTCAGCACACGCGCAATCACTCTCGCCTCAAGCTCCCTGAAATGCTCCTCGCCATGGGTTTCGCAAAGTTTTTTTATCGACATGCCGGCCTCTTTCCTGATCTCGGCATCGGAGTCGATGAATTTCAACCCCAACCCTTTTGCAAGCCGCTCGCCAATGGTGGATTTACCGACGCCCGACATGCCGACGAGCGCTATCGGCCGCACGCCGAGGGCCGGCGCAATCTGGCTTGCTTCCGGCGACCTGGCGATCTCGGACATTCTTGATTTTTCGCCAACTCGCATTCCAAATGCCGCAGCAGCGCTCCATCTAGGATCCTCTTCGGCTTTCCAGTTTGGTATGCCAAGGGCGCCTTTGGGGATCGCAACCTCGGCACAGACCTCGATGGCGCGTTTCATCAGTTCCTCGGCCTTGGCTTGCGGAGCATCCCCGCTTGAATGCTGCTGCCGAAGCTTGCCAAGGATCTTATAAGTGTCGTGATTGGCCAGTTTGGCCCTGTAGCTGCCTGGCGTGTGAAACTCGACCTCGAAGCGATAAGCTTCGGGCGTGGCGAGCACTACCTTGATGCCCAAGAAATTTCGAGTCTGCTTACTGAACCAGTTGACCACGCTGACCTCGGTGTAGCCCCGGTCATCGAAGGCCAGCATGGCTTTCTTGAAAGCGTTTATAAAATGCTCGTCAGGGATTTCGAAGACATGGCGTACAGCATTGGTGAGGAGCTGTGGAGCGCTGCCGGGCGGGACGCTCATGCCGGTGAGTTCATCTGTTATGGAGGCATGCGATTTCAAGCGGCGCTCCAGATGGGGCATCTTCATCTGGAAGTCCGCTTTCCAGAGGCTTTCGGCGACGCCGAGCGCGGCCTCGGTGATTTTGCTCTCTTCGGCTCTAGCGCGGGCAGCCTCGATCTGGGCGCGCTCTGAAGCCTCCGCGCGGGTCAGCGCAATCATCATGTCGGCATCCTCGGCGGTGGGCCGGAGGCCAGAAGGTTTCGGCAGAATGCCTTGCTCCGCAGCGAATTTGATCGAGGCCTCCATGATGCCCGCGGCCAGCGTGGGGTTGTCTTTCAGATCATCCAAGGTCGCATCGACGTCAAACCTTCCCTGGGCGAGGGTCGCCGCAACGCCCTTGACATAGGGCACGGACTTCAAGCCCGGTGTCTGGTGGAGGAGCCGCTGAAGGTAGCTGCCCTTCTTGAAGAAAAGGTTGGCGCCAGTATCGGATTTATAGGCGTCGGTGCCGACCTTGATGCCGAGGCTCAGCAAGTTGGTTGCGCTTTGTACGAGGTCGTCCGGATTGTAACCATCTGGGCGAGAATCGATGCGAGCAGGATAGTGGTCGAGCAAAAGCTGGATGCGGTCTCGTGGCTGAGGCGTTGCCGGATAGGTCTCGGTCAGACCCGGGAAAAGCTCGCACAGCCTTGCGCTGAAGCTCGGGTTTGCGGCGTTCGCGCTTTCGATTGTTTCGGGCAGGAGTTGTCCACCCTGCTTGACTGCCCATGCCACAAGGTCGGAGACGAGCAACTCGGCCATTTCGCGGGCAACCGGATGTTTGGCGACCTCAATCTCGCGCCTCGCCCTCGCAAACGTGTTCTGGATATCCTGGCCACTCACCTCTTCCTGGTTCAACAGCTGACCGATATCTCGCCGGAGCTCCTTGTGAACGCCCTCATAGGTGCCAAAGACGGCACGCTCGGCAAACCAGCGTCGTGCTTCATGGGATTGAGCCAGAAAGCTTCGCTGCAGGCAGGTATAAGTTTCCAGAACATTCTGCGTGGCAGAGAGGATCTGGCGGGCGCGACTGAACTGGTAATCGTCGCCCTCAAGCGCCGGGGTATGGGACTTTGGCGGCTTCAGCGACGGAAGTCCCAGAGCTTGCTCCCGGTGATCGAACGCGCGCAAATGCTCATAAAGCTGCGGCCGGTCGCCGAGGATGATGACGGTGTCGCCGTCGAAGTCGCCGTCAAGTTTTTTCTGCTCACCGGTCGGGACAGCCACCAACGAGCCCGGGGCAAACACCTCGGTCGCCTGCAGGATGCCGAGGCAGTCGAGCGGCGTGTCCACCTTGACGCGGTCCTTGCTCGAGGTCCAGCTCGCATGGCATTTGACGTCCTCGGCAGACATCACCAGCCCACGGTCGGCGTAGGCGGCCGGCCACATCTTATCCGGGACAACGATCAGAATGCCTTTGGCAAAAAAGGTCGGATCGTTGGCCGCCAGTTCCCTCCCCGACTTCTGGGCGACGTTGAAGCTGTATTGGATGGCCGTGCAGTTATCGAGAAACACAGCGGTCGGATCCCCCTCGAGGGCCGACTTGACTCCTTCTGGGGCAAACGGGCGCAGGTTGGGCTTGTCATAGGGCGAGCGCCCGATCAGCACGCCGCTCGTCCCCGTCAACGTCTCGCTCTTGAGCGTCGGCACATGGAGACACTCGTCGCTGGAGGGTATGGCAACCGCGCCAGGACCGTCGATATGTCCGCCAGTCACGGTTCGAAACAGCTCCTCGGCCGACAGCCTTTGCCCCTGTCGGCTCTCGAGCCAGGTCTTGGCCTTCTCTTGCGCCTCATCGGCCACCGACTCGCTGCGTGGATAATGTTGCAGCGCCGAGGCAGGCAGGGACGATCTGCGTCCCTCAGCAAAGGCAGGCACCCGATCAGGACCTTCCTGCCGGCGGGCGCGATGAACAGCCGGCATGCGGTTGGCCAGCGAGGCCTTGATGAAACCGCAGCCATTATGCGATCGCAAGGCGATCGGGCCTTCCGGCCCAGTTAGCTTGAAGGGATGTTCCTGGTTCGCAGGGCGATCCGGCAGCAGCGACAGTTTGAAGGCGCCCTCCAGCGCGTAGTCGTGAGGGCCCAGCCCCTTGATTCCTGGAGGCGCGGCAAAACCCCTGCGCTGCATGTAATAATATGCCTCCTTGAAAGGGGCCCAGGCGCGCAATAGCTGCTCGAACGCCGTGCCCGATGCGGTATCGGCATACGGAATGGCCAGCAGCTTTCCGCCAGGAGACATGGCTGCCGCGGCGTCCGGGGCGCGGGCGGCGAGCTGCGAGAGGGTCGGTTTCGGTGGTTTTAACTTGCTTCCGCCGAACAGGTCCATGCGGTATGGCACACCCTCGACGGTAACCGTACGCGCCAGCATGAAGGGGCTGGGCTTTCCTGGCAGCTGCACCGCGACGACTGGCAAAGCTCCCGAGGTCAGGCGATGAAAAATCGAATAGCGTGTCTCGGGCTCCGTGGCCACTGGCCGGCCCTGCATGTCCACCACCGGCAACTGCATCAGTCCCGCCTCACCTTGCGGCGGTCTGGGCTCGTGGTCCATTGCTCGCAACACCTGATGGACGTCGAACACCGACGCTGGATGTTGGGCCTGGACCGTCGCCACATTCTGCGCCATGAACGTGTCCAGCCCATCAAGCGGGGTCTCTGCCGCGATCTCCGCGATCAGGTTCCAACTCATGGTGGAAAGGTCGCCTTCGATGAGGCCGGCCGTTTTCTCCAAAATCTCCTTGGTCTTGAACTGCAGCTCTTCTTGCCTCACCCGCAAATCGGACTTCTTGCCCTCGACATACGGCCGGCGGAACAATGTCGCCAGAACCGTGCGGGTCTTGAGCACTTGATAGATCGACAAGGCGGGGCGACGGCTCGAGTACGGGCCACGGGTCCGCTCGCCATCGCCTGCTTTGAGATGCGCCTCAATCTTATGCTCGACGATCGGTTGAATGTCGTTCAGCAAATTCAGAGCCTGCCTCCGATGCCAGCGCAGGCTCTTGCGCGGGCTGCGCGCCAGCGGCAGCACGGCGAGGCAGAGATTGCCCATGGTTTCGAGGTTGTTCTCAGCGGCAAAACCAGGGGCACGATGCAATTCCGTAAGCCGATCCAACGCCGGCCGTGCGAGCAAACCGAGATCGTCAAACAATCGAGCCTTGGCCAGCGCCTTGAAAATCACGGCGATGTTCAGAACGTGGGTCTGCTCCAGACGATCACTGGCATAGTGAAGGTAGCGGGCCAGCTGGTGTAGCCGATCCTTCAGCAGAGCGGTCTCTATGATCTCTCCTGTGTCCTCTCCCCTGGTGACACTTCGCCCCAGAGCATTGGCCATCATGCCGAGCTCAAGTGTGGTGAACGTTCCGAATCGTTGGCCTCCGGAGCCCAGTTTGCGCACGATGTCCAGGACTGCCTGGTGGCACGCCGCTGCTTCCGGCCACTTGCTGAAGCCGTTCACAAGGTTCGCCAATCCCTGCGGACTAAAATCAGAGAGCCGGTTGTCACGGCGAAGCACCTCACCGGCGATCGCGACCGTGGCCTTGCTGCAGCCCGTCTCGTCCGGCCACTTGCTGAAACCGTTGACCAGGTTCGCCAGGTTCTGGGGAGTAAAATCAGAGATCAAGGCGCTTTCGGAGCGACGAAGGACCGCCTCGGCAATAGCGACTGTGGCCTCGCGACAGGCCCCTCCGTCCGGCCACTTGCTAAAACCGTTCGCCAGGTTTGCCACGTCCTGCGCATTAAAATCAGAGAGCTGGGCTTCGCGTTTGGCAAGGCGAGAGACCTCGCCGGCGATCGCGACTGTTGCCTCGCGGCAGTGCGGCGCTTCCGGCCACTTGCTGAAACCGTTCACCAGGTTCGCCAGGTGCTGCGCAGTAACGTCAGAGAGCTGGGCTTCGCGTTTGGCAAAGCGAGAGACCTCGCCGGCGATCGCGATTGTGGCCTCGCGGCAGTGCGGCGCTTCCGGCCACTTGCTGAAACCGTTCGCCAGGTTTGCCACGTCCTGCGCATTAAAGTCAGAGAGCTGGGCTTCGCGTTTGGCAAGGCGAGAGACCTCGCTGGCGATCGTGACTGTGGCCTCGCGGCAGTCCGGCGCTTCCGGCCACTTGCTGAAACCGTTCACCAGATTCGCCAGCCCCTGCTGGGTAAAGTCAAAGAGCCGGACGTCGCGTTTGGCGCGGCGAGAGACCTCGCTGGCGATCGCGACTATGGCCTCGCGGCAGTGCGGCGCTTCCGGCCACTTGCTGAAACCGTTCACCAGGTTCGCCAGGTGCTGCGGAGTAACGTCAGAGAGCTGGGCTTCGCGTTTGGCAAAGCGAGAGACCTGGCTGGCGATCGCGACTGTGGCCTCGCGGCAGCCAGGCGCTTGCGGCCACTTGCTGAAACCATTCACCAGGTTCGCCAGGTCCTGCGGAGTAAAATCAGAGATCAAGGCGCCGCTTCCGGAGCGACGAAGGACCGCCTCGGCGATAGCGACTGTGGCCTTGCGACAGTCCGGTGCTTCCGGCCACTTGCTGAAACCGTTCACCAGGTTCGCCAGCCCCTGCTGAGTAAAGTCAAAGAGCCGGACGTCGCGTTTAGCGCGGCGAAGGACCTCACTGGCGATCGCCACTGTGGCTTCGCGGCAGTCCGGCACTTCCGCCCACTTACTGAAACCATTTACCAGGCACGTCAGATGCTCCTGCATAAAGTCAGAGAGCCCGACCTCGCTTTCGGCGCGGCGAAGGACCTCATCGGCGATCGCGGCTGTGGCCTTGCGACAGTCCGGTGCTTCCGGCCACTTGCTGAAACCATTGGCCAGCAACGAGAGATTTTGGCTGCCCAGCTCACCTAGTACGCCCCTTTGATCCTGACAAATTCGGGCGATTCTCATCGCTCCATCGCGACATTTCGTCGACAATGGGTCCCGACCGAATGATGATGCGAAGAGCGAAAGCGCTCTCGGTTCAATCTTCTTCATTAACGCGAGATCAAGCTGCGACAGCCGAGCTGCGACAGCCCTGCAAGCTTCTATCCCTGCCTGCCCTCCCGCATACCGGCTCACCGCATTGCACGTAGTGGCGTACCCCCATGATTGCCGGGCGTCGATATCTTCCTCCAAGCGCGGGACAAATTTGCGTTCAAAATCGACGGAGGCCTTTTGCATGAACGTTGCTTGATCCGGCATCCGCAGGCGCTTGGAATGCTTCACCACCTCTCTTGAGAACCCCCCGATGTCACGCGCGTTAGCAATTCCTCTTAGTGCTGCATGCAACTCGCCTGAATACTGTGGATCAGGTCGCTCAAAGCTGGCGTGGCTCTGCGCGGCTACGTCGTCTACGCGCCGCTTTCCAAGTCCAGGACCCAGGTCGCTTGCGGATTGCCTTGGCTGCGGAAGCGCGCCCGATTGCGAGCTCTCGGCCGCCTGATTGCGCTGGCGCATGCTTGCTTGCGAGTCTCCGGCCGCCCGATCGCCGCGCCAATGCTCGCTATCAGAGCGCGAGGAGCCTTCTTCCCGATAGAGTGCGCGACGATCCTGTCGCTGAGGCGGGCGCTCAGCCCATTGCGAGCCCTCGGCCGCCCGATCGCCGCGCCAGGGTTCGTCCCCGAAACGCGAGGGGCCTTCTTCCCGATAGGGTGCGCCACGATCCTGTCGCTGAGGCGGGCGCTCAGCCCATTGCGAGCCCTCGGCCGCCCGATCGCCGCGCCAATGCTCGCTATCAGAGCGGGAAGAGCTTTCTTCCCGATAGGGTGCGCCACGATCCTGTCGCTGGGGCGGGCGCTCGCCCCTTTGCGAGCCCTCGGCCGCCCGATCGCCGCGCCAATGCTCGCCACCAGAGCGGGAAGAGCTTTCTTCCCGATAGGGTGCGCCACGATCCTGTCGCTGGGGCGGGCGCTCGCGGCGCCAGGGTTCATCCCCGAAACGCGAGGGGCCTTCTTCCCGATTGAATGCGCCACGATCCTGTCGCTGAGGCGGGCGCTCGCCCCTTTGCGAGCCCTCGGCCGCCCGATCGCCGCGCCAATGCTCGCCACCAGAGCGGGAAGAGCTTTCTTCCCGATAGGGTGCGCCACGATCCTGTCGCTGGGGCGGGCGCTCGCGGCGCCAGGGTTCATCCCCGAAACGCGAGGGGCCTTCTTCCCGATTGAATGCGCCACGATCCTGTCGCTGAGGCGGGCGCTCGCCCCTTTGCGAGCCCTCCGCCACCTGATCGCCGCGCCAGGGTTCATCCTCGAAATGCGACCAGCCTTCCTCCCTATCCAACCCGCGCCGCCTCCCGCGTGCGCCAACTGATGGATGAGGAGACGCGTCCCGCAGGATATCACTGGTGCGGACGGGTCCGCCCTCTGGATTTTCATGGTCGGAACGCATCCGCTCCATGAGCGAATTGAACTGTTGGCCACCTTGTCCAGAGGCAGGACCGCGGGCCCCCCCTATGTCCTGCGCGCCCCCAGCTCTGACTTGCCCACTGTACAAGCCACCACGTCGACCAATACCCGTCATAGCCAACCCCGAGTGCAAATGAAAATACAATTGCGCACGGTCATTCCTGTCGCATTGCACGCTGAGGGTATCATCATACTCGTGGTATCTGACGGAAGCCTGACTAGACCTCATGTTGGACGAGTATCGCAATAACCTGGCGAGAGATTTATTGCTTTGCGCGGCAACCACCACTGGCGCCTCACAGGTCGGCATGCGGGCAGGACGGGATGAGGTGGCTATGAAGGATCGACTGGATGACATTCTTCAACCGCGATCTTTGCCGGACGATCTGATTGCGCCGCGTCACTTGCCGGCGCAGCGCCTGTGTCGGCTCGTCCGGAATCCAGACTTCTGGCAGGAAGCCGCTGTCGCCAGAACGCCGGCATCGATCGTATCCGTCTTGATCTTGGCATAGGCAATGATGCGCACCTGCTTCGGGTTTGCGATCACCACTTCTGTACGTGCGGCGCGACAACCGCGGCGGCCGAGGACGCGTTGCCAGTGGCCTCTATCACCACGATGTCGCTCGGCGCCAGCTTTGCGGCAAACGCCTCTAGCAGTCGCGCCGCATGTCGACACGGCCCAGCCGCCTGAGCCTGCCGTCCTCCCACGCCACCGCCTCGGCGAAGGCGCGGTGGATATCCAGTCCGATGATGCACATGCCTGTTGCCTCCTTTCTGGCTCGGTCAAGAACGGGAGCTGGCGGGCAACACGACATCTACTGATCCGCGCTCGCAGCGCATCCGGGAAAGTCGCGAGGGGCGGCCATGTAACGAGCTCGGGCTCTCAGCCAACGGTCTAAAGACGGCCTGCCCGCACCTTCGTGCTCCCGGTGCCCCAGGTCCCGGATGGGCTCACCATAAGGCCGTTCCAAACAAAGAAACAGCAGGACGAATAGGCACCGCAGATCACATACCGGATAACGGCCAGGTCGAAAGAATGAACCGGACTATCAAGGATGCCACCTACTACGAGAGCCACGATCAGCTTCGCCAGCACCTTGCAGACTTCGTCTCCGCCTACAACTTCGCTCGTAGGCTGAAGACCCTCAACGGCCTCACGCCTTACCAGTTCATCTGCGAAGCTTGGGCCACAGAACAACAACGCTTCAAGCTAAATCCGCTCCAGCAAAATGCCGGGACTAAACACAAGGCTATGAGCAACTTGCGGGCGAGCGCTACGATCATCTTCGTTTTGCGTGCGGCGGTCGGACCTTCCGTTCGCGCCCGGTACCATTGGGCCAGAGCGCTATCCTTCTGGAAACGCAGAAAGCGCCAAGCAAGCTGGATCAGGCCGCGACGGACGCGGGCGTTACCTGCCTTCGCCAGTCCCTTCTGGCGCCGCTTGGAGCCACTTTCGTCGGGCGCGCCGGTCAGGCCGGCATAGCGCGCCACAGCCCGCCGGTCGCGAAGATTGCGGGAGAGCACCTCCTGAACCAGCATGTCTGCTGTCTCGATGCCGATGCCGATAATGCTGGCGATGAGACGCACCATCGCGTGCGGCCCCGCCGCCGGCTCCTGTTCGAGACGCGCAAGGCGGGCCTTCTCGATCGCTTTGATTTGCTCGCAGACCATGGCGAGCCGGGCCATGTCGCGCCGGAGCTCATCGATCGTATTGGGTAGCAGTGGCAGACCGTCCGGTGTCCGCAGCCCGTCAAGGCGCTGTACTGCCTTTCGCAATTTGGGATTGAAGCTGCGGATCCCGAGCCACGCCAGGATCGCCTTCATGCGGTTGATGATCCGCGTGCGCTCGCTGACCAGACTTTCCCGCTCACGGCTTGGACGCCTGGCATCCTCTTCCTCGAGCGTCGGAACTGCGACCATCCCGCAATGTCCACGCTCGCCGCGCAGCCAGCCCAGGAAGACGCGCATCAGCATCGCCGTGTCCAACCGATCGGTCTTCGCCCGACGATGTTCGCGCGACACCGCGACGCTAGTCGAATGGACGACGTGCACCTCGATGCCGCGCCTCTCCAGCCACCGCGCCAGCCAGAACCCATCGCGCCCGGCCTCGAAGGCCAGCGCAATCCGTTCGATTGCATTGCCCACCTTGACCGCCTCGTCACGCCACCGCTCCACCAGCCGCAGCAAAGCAATAGGATCAGGCTCCAACTTTTTCAGAGGCAAGCGTTCAATGCCGGGAACCTGTCCCGCCGCCAACCAACTCGATTCACTCATTTCAACAACGACGATTACGCTGCTATTTTGATCAAACGGGACGAGCGAACGGCTCAGATCGTCAACCTGGGTCAAACTCAGCGCGCGCGCAGCCAGTTCCTCTTGCGTCAGGTCCTGCTCATGGCCGCGAGGGGAAGGTGGGCGGCCGAGACCGCCCGGAGCCGGCAAAGCAGATCGGGCTCGGTCCATTGCGAAGCAGATCCTGCGGTCTCGGCCCGCCGGACGCCTTGTTGAAGGATTCGACTTGAGGACGTTTCTCGCTGAAGCTCCCCTTATCGTGACCTATCGGTGGCGAGAACGAGGAACCTGTGCCAGCAGCTGGCAGGGATCGACCTCCAGAATCTCCGCTAGTTCTAAAAACTCAATGACGTCCAAACGACGTTCACCGCCCTCATACTTTGCGACGAAGGACTGTGGGCGGCCCAGCGCCTGCGCAACCTGGAGCTGGGTCAGGCCCTTGTTCTTTCGCGCCGCAATCAGCTGTTTCAGCATCTGGCGCTGGCGAGATGATCGAAGGGATTTCGGCATTTTGCGAACCGGCCATGAAGGAACCGGCTCGCCGACTAATCCCAGTTTCGGAGTATCCCGTTTTAGGATATTGACCGGGCGTCAGGGCGGACGCGCGATCGTACAAACCGAGAGAGAGAATTGGGAAACAGATCGCGCCTCGAGCCTAATGAACCCGTTATCGACGAAGTCCCCTGGTCGGACAGTCTCACGGCCTACGACAGGGAGCATTTCACGATCTACATGCGGCTGCTGGATGCATCGGCCGACAACGCAAGCAAGGAAGAGATGGCGCAAGTCATTCTCGGCCTCGATCCGGTATGCGAACCGGAGCGAGCCCTAAAGTCGCTTGACAGTCATCTGCGACGTGCAAACTGGATGGTGAGGACGGGCTACAAGGCAATGTTCGGCAGCTGACCATTTGCTCGGGTGCGCCACACCGCATTTTCAAGTGAGCAGGTCCTTGTATCCATCGTTCATGAGGGCATGGCCGCGGCGTATGGCGCGACGGATCAGGTCGCGCAGATGATCGCGCGGATCTGCCCAATCGGCCCTGACGCGCGCTTGGCCAAGCAGGGCTTCGGCGATGACCCGGTGCGTTGCCCCCGACAGCGACCCATCGAGCGCACGAAGGACGAAGCGGAGACGTCGGCCACGCGCCTCCGCACGAAACAGGGTATTCGGCAGCCGTCCGCGCATCGCCAGGCTGTTGAGGCATTCAAGTGCCCATAGCCGATGCTTCGCCTGCCCGGCCGGCCAGATCGCGTCGACCTGCAGGCGCACGCGCTGAGCGACTGTCGCACCTGAAACCGCGAGCTGAAGATGTCGCTCAGCAGGGCGCAACAGAACGTGCTGGCGGCCGTTGCCTGCCAAAAGCACCGTGGCACGACATGGCGGCGCCGTCAGATCGAAAGCGGGCGGCGCGGCCGAGGAAGATGCCGGTTCGGCGGTGATCGGCAAGACGTAGGGACATTGGCGTGGACACCAGAATACACGCGCATCAGGCCGCAAGGAGTCCGCGAAACAAAACGCCCCACCGCGTCAGGTCGGCGCGCGACGCGATGATGTCGAGCGACCTTGGACTGCCCAGCCATTCGGCCCCCTCCAGTGCCTTGGCCAGATCGTTGCGGAATGCCGGATTGCGCCGCAAGAACTCCCAGGCCCACTCTCGCCGCGTCAGACGAAACGTATGCTGGTACGCCCTATCATCGCACCAGTCCGGCCAGTCGGCTCCGGTGTCCTCCACCGACCTCATGGACAAGCCCCACGGACAAACCGACCAGGCATCACATCGCGCCGCAGGCTATTGGCGCCCACAGAACCGGCCCATGGAAACCGCCATTGCGCCGAACGGAACCAAGCGTCTCGGCCGAGACGTCGAGATATCCGGCCACCGCGCGGGTTAGGCTGATCGCGTGCGGTTCGCCGATCCGCTCAAGCGGCCAGCCGGCGCGGCGCAGGATGCGCTCCATGCGCAGATCGGTGACCGTGACAATTCGCTCGAGACTGCATGACAGGCCGAATTCGATGATGCCGGCGAAGAGTTCGTAGGTGGCGACAGCCACGCCGCCGGCGCCCTTGGGGGTCGATGGCTGAAGATCGAGGGCAAAGCGGCTGCTTTCCCAGATATCCGGCTCGCTGGGCGCTGCCTTGCCTTCCAACAGCTCGGCAAAAGTGTTGCCCAGCATGGTGGGTCCGGTCGACGGAAGCAGCCGCGCGCATCCCTCGACAGCACCGCCGAAACCGCGCAAAAGGAGATAGTTCGGTTTCAAGGAATCGAAGCAATCGATCTCGTAGCGGCCGTTCGTCGGCACCTGCCAGTCCAGCCGCTCCTTGAAGACGCGGTAACGCAAGCGGTGCATTTCATGAAGTTCGTCGACAAAGTCGCCATAGCAATCGGGTGTAACAAGCTGAATCACGCTGGGCCTCCTTAAAGGGATCACCCTGGCATTGGAGGCGAACCTTCGGCACGAAGCATCCTGTGCAACTGTACAGGGTAAAGCTGCTTGTCAGAAAAGATCGTTGTTGGAAGCCGAAAGCTGCATCACGGCTTGCATGACTGTGCGCACGCCGAGCTTCTTCCTGGCATTGTCCAGATGATACGCGGCTGAACGGCGCTTGACGCCCAGGATACGGCCGGTCTCCCACGCTGACTTGCGGCGCGCCGCCCATTGCATGCACTCATATTCCCGCAGCGTCAGCGCAATACCACTTATCACTCGATCGGTAACAAGCTTGCGACGAATGTGAATATGGAAACAGGTCGCCATGAGTTGAAGCGCCTGTTCATAGCGCTCGGCGGCGAGCAGGAACGAGCGATTGGGTTCGTCAGCGGCAAAGGTCACGGCCGCGACACCGCCCCGGCGTTCGACAATCGCAATGGTCACACCGCAGCGGTCGGCTGTTCGGGAGCTGGTGGTTGAGGCGAAGCGAACCGTCCGGGTCGGCGCGCGGAAAGCGACCAGAGCGCGTTGACCAACGTCAAGCCGGCATCGCCGTGCAGTTTTCCGCGCACCGAGCAAGCGGATGGGCCATCGGATCGCCAGCGCTCGAGCTGGACGGCCGCGCAGCCGGTCCCCGCCATCAGCCGGGCAGCATTATGGAAAGCATGCTTGGCACCTCGTGCTGGGGGTCGAAAGGCAAGTCGACTGCCGTCAGTGCTCGTTTTTAGCCTGCTCCCGGCGCCAAGCATGCATGATCATCATGTTACGGCGTAACGCCGAGGGTGGCTGGCGGGCCAAGCAGCACGATGCCGACGCTGTCACCGACAAGAACGATGTCTCGCGGCGCGCAATCAACCAGCTTCGCGCTCGCCCTGCCCGCAGGCCAACCAGTGGCGTTCCGCGCCTGCGGGAACGAATATCCGGAGGCGTGATGGCATTGCGTCCCGACCGCGCTCGAAGGTGCCTTCCCTCACGTTACCGCCGGCCGGTGTCGCGTTTGAAGCCCATTGGTGCAGCTGGGAAGAGCTAAAATCACGCAATTGGTGGTGTTGACGCTCCGGCAGGCATGATAAAGATTGATTAAATCGATTGAGTTCCTTCGCGGCGGGGTTGCGACCATTTTGGGGAACATGGACGCAAAAGACACCAGAAAAGCCCGCGCCGGACGCAAGGCCAACGACGTCAAGGCGGATCTGATCGCTGTCGTGGTCGCGGTCACCGATGGGCACCCTTGCGTTCTCACCATTGGGCAGGCCAATGCACTTCCGTCGGACCCGTTCGAGTTCGATCACCGCTCGCTACAATCGGGCCTTCGGGCATGGGTCGAACAGCAAACCGGTCAGCCGCTTGGTTACATCGAGCAGCTCTACACATTCGCCGACCGCGACAGGATCGGCGCCGAAAACCCGCAACGTGTGATTTCGATCAGCTATCTCGCACTCACCCGGCAAGAATATGCCAGAGACTCGGCCAAGCCCTGCTGGGGGAGCTGGTACGATTACTTCCCGTGGGAGGACCATCGCTCCGGCACGCCGCCGGTGGTGCTGGATGTTCTGCGCCCCCGTCTGATCGAATGGGCGCAAGGCGCGCCAGAGGTCGAGGCGCGTCGCGAGCGCCAGCGGCGGGCAGCAGTCGCTTTCGGCTTCGACGATCTGGGCTGGAACGAGGAGCTCGTTCTTCAACGCTATGAGCTGCTCTATGAGGCTGCGTTGATTGAAGAGGCGGCTCGCGGCGGGCAGCATGCGGGTGCCCTCGCCCCGATGCCGGGCAGATCGATGGTCGCCGATCATCGCCGCATCCTGGCAACAGGTATTGCGCGGTTGCGCTCCAAAATCAAATACAGGCCCGTCGTGTTCGAGCTGATGGCGCCGGTTTTCACGCTTCTACAGCTGCAGCGAACCGTGGAGGCGCTCGCCGGCAGGCTCGTTAACAAGCCGAATTTCCGCCGCCTGATCGAGCAGCAGGAGCTAGTCGAGGAAACAGGCGAGACCACCACGGAAACCGGCGGGCGGCCCGCCAAGCTTTATCGCTTCCGTCATGCCATTCTCGACGAGACGGTCATAGCTGGGACAAAATTGCCGCTGGCGCGGTCTTGACATCCTTATAGTCGGTGTAGAAATATCCCCCTTATAACCAGATTGACTATAATTGGAGGCGCCGATGACGCGGGCGTTACCTACGGCCACCTCCCTATACGATCGCGTCAGCCGCGTGATTCCGTCAATCGAATGGTCGGCCTTCAGCGACGACATCGACGCAATCCTGGGGCTGAAGCGCCAACGCAACGCCGTCATCCTGGCCCACAACTATCAGACGCCGGAGATCTTTCATTGCGTGGCCGACATCGTCGGCGACAGCCTGGCTCTCGCCCGCAAGGCAATGACGGTCGAGGCGCAAGTCATCGTGCTCGCAGGCGTGCATTTCATGGCTGAGACGGCCAAGCTGCTCAATCCCGACAAGACAGTACTCATCCCGGATCTCGGCGCCGGCTGCTCGCTGGCCGACTCGATCACGGCATGGGACGTGCGGTTGATGCGTGAGCGTTATCCGGGAGTTCCGGTTGTCACCTATGTAAATACGTCCGCCGCCGTGAAGGCTGAGTCCGACATTTGCTGCACCTCGGGGAATGCGCTGGCGGTGGTGAAGTCGCTCGGCGCGCCTCGCGTGATCATGTTGCCCGACGAATATCTGGCGAGAAACATCGCCGCGCAGACAAAAGTCGAGATCATTGCCTGGAAGGGACGGTGCGAGGTGCATGAGCGCTTCGCAGCGTCCGACATTCAAGAGCTGCGCGAGGCCTATCCCGGCGTAACGGTGCTTGCTCACCCTGAATGTCCACCGGAGGTCGTGGCGGAGGCAGACTTCGCTGGCTCGACGGCGGCGATGTCGGACTACGTCGGACAGCACAAGCCAGCGCGTGTGATGCTCATGACGGAGTGCTCGATGAGTGACAACATTGCCGTCGAACATCCGGAAATCGAGTTTGTACGCCCCTGCAACCTGTGCCCGCACATGAAGCGCATCACGCTCGCCAACATCCGCAGCGCGCTCGAAGAAAACCGTCACGTCGTCACGATCGATCCCCATGTTGCTGAGCGGGCCCGTTGGGCTGTGGAGCGCATGCTCTTCGTATGACGCAAGAGATGCGTGACATTGGCGGGGCGCCAGTAATCATCGGCGCGGGCGTTGCCGGCCTGGTGACGGCGCTTCATCTGGCGCCGCAACCAGTCGTCCTTCTCTCCACGACCCCGCTTGGAACGGACGCCTCCAGCACGCTGGCCCAGGGCGGGCTCGCGGCGAGCGTCGGCGAAGACGACAGCCCCGAACTGCACCTCACCGATACGCTTGCCGCCGGCGATGGGCTTTGCGACGAAACGATGGCCAGGCGGGTGGTCGAGGCCCTACCTAACGCAATCGACCATCTCATTCGTCTGGGTGCTCCTTTCGACCGTGCGTTGGATGGGAAACTGCGGCTCGGCCTCGAGGCGGCGCATTCGCGCCGCCGGATCGTGCACGCCGCCGGCGACGCCACCGGCCGCGAGTTGTTCCGCACGCTCCTCGCCGCGATCCGGCGGACACGTTCGATCACGATCCTGGAAGGCGTGACAGCCCTTCGCCTCGTGGTTGCGGAGGGCGGCATTGTGGGCGTGTTGGCGGCCCGACATAGCGGTACCTTCGCACTGCCGACGCGACGCGTGGTGCTTGCGACCGGCGGCATCGGCGGCCTATTCAACGATACAACGAACCCACTTGGCTCATTCGGGCATGGTCTGGCGCTGGCTGCCTGCGCAGGCGCCGAGCTTGCCGATCTTGAATTCGTGCAGTTCCATCCGACCGCCCTCGACAGCCCCCGCCGACCAATGCCGCTTGTAAGCGAAGCCGTACGCGGCGAAGGTGCAGTGCTCGTCGACGAACACGGTCAGCGCTTCCTTGCCAATACGCCCGGCGCCGAGCTCGCCTCGCGTGACGTGGTCGCGCGGGCCATCTCCTGTCAGCTCACCGTGGGACGTCGTGTCTATCTCGACGCCCGGCAATGCCTCGGCCAGAAATTCGCCAGACGCTTTCCGGCGATCGACGCGGCTTGCCGGCAGGCCGGCATCGATCCCGCCATCGAGCCGATCCCGGTACGCCCGGCCGCGCACTATCACATGGGTGGCGTGGCCGTTGACGCTGAAGGGCGCAGTTCCGTCTCCGGCCTGTGGGCATGCGGCGAAGTTACATGCACCGGGCTGCACGGCGCCAACCGGCTGGCCAGCAACTCGCTTGCCGAGGCGGTCGCAACAGCCGCGTGGGTAGCGGCAAGCGTCGGTGGCACTTGCGCCGGCTGGCAGTGGCCCAGGCTTCCTTCAGCCGGTCCCTTGCGACCTGACCCTTCACCCCTACGCCAAGTCGTCTCGAATGCGCTTGGTATCATCCGCAATGGCAAGGGGCTACGCCAGGCCGTGGCGGCTCTGCTGCCGATCGCCGTTGGCGAGACGGCGGCGGCCGACCCGGGACTGGTGGCGATGTTGATCTCGATTGCGGCGCTTCGACGTGAGGAGAGCCGCGGCTCGCACCACCGATCCGATTTCCCCGGGCGCGGTGCTGCCGCCCTCCCCTCGCGACTGACGCTCTGCACAGCCTTTGAGAATGCCGTCGCGCTCAGCTGGCAAGCATCCGAACGGAGCTGTTGATATGACTTCACTTGCACCGCTTCCCCAGATCATCATGGAACCCATCGTGCGCAGTGCCCTCCTGGAAGATCTGGGCAGAGCTGGCGACATTACGAGCGACGCAATCATCCCAGCCGATTGCAAGGCGACGTTTGCGTTGAATGCCAGGCAGGCTGGCGTTGTTGCCGGGCTCGATCTGGTCATGTTTGCCTTCCTGCTGGTCGATCCTGGGATCAGCATACAGTTGCGGTGTCCCGAGGGTGGCAAAGTGTCGGCCGGAGAAACCATCGCGATGGTAAACGGGCCGGCGCGCAGCCTGCTAACGGCCGAGCGGACGGCGCTCAATTTCCTCTCCAGGCTGAGCGGCATTGCGACGGCTACCGCCGCGCTGGTGGATGCGGTACGCGGTCATAACGCAAAGATCGTGTGCACACGAAAGACGACACCCGGCCTACGTGCTCTGGAAAAATATGCGGTGCGCGCTGGCGGCGGCGCCAATCACCGCTTCGCACTCGACGACGCCGTGCTCATCAAGGACAACCACATCGCCGTTGCCGGCGACATCCGCACCGCAATCGAGCGCGCGCGCGGCGCGATTGGCCACATGGTGAAGATCGAGGTCGAGGTCGACACGCTTGACCAACTCGAGATGGCGCTTCAGGCGAGCGTCGACGCCGTACTGCTCGATAACATGTCCCTCGAGGATCTTGGCCAGGCCGTGGCGATGGTCGGCGGCCGGGCTATCACCGAGGCGTCGGGTCGGGTGACACCGAAAACGGCTTCGGCAATTGCGGCGACCGGCGTCGACCTTATCTCGGTCGGCTGGCTTACCCACAGCGCTCCCATCCTCGACATTGGCCTGGACATGCCAGCCAACCGGAATTGTAGCAGGCATCTGAACTGAGGGAGAGGACATGAACCGGAACCGCAGGAACTCCTTTGGCCGCAGACTAACTTGCGCCAGCACGTCCCCAGTTCCACCGACCGTCGACGCAAGCCTGCTAGCTGCACGACCACACAGTTCAACCGGCGAGGCGGGAGTGACGGGCCAGGAGCAAACAAAAGACTGCGTGGACGTACTTGGCTCTATCATATGCCGGCTCGACGAACTGCGCCAGATGGCGGCCTCCCACGGGCTGGAAACACTCAGTTTTCTACTGGACGTCGCCTTCACCGAATCCTGTGACGCGATTAGAAGGGAGCGTTCCTCCGCTCAAGGCGAAACAATGGATGCCGCGGTCCGCGCTGACGACGTGAGTTGAGCCATTGCCGGCAGCAGCTGGGGTCTTCTGTTTTGAACGAAACCGGTAATCGCCTTTCCACACGAGTACTTCTGGCTGGGCCAAGGGGATAGGTTTGTCGATCGGCAAGGCGGCGGCCCGCGGCCGCTGAGCGAGCGTGATGTGACGTTGCTCGCCGACCTCGCGCGCCTCGTCGAGCCCCGCGACGCAGGGCGATCCGGAGCGTCCGCTGCTGTGGGTGTCGAAGAGCCGCGACAAGCTGGCGTCGGCGCTCGTTGACATGGGCCACGCGATCAGCCCCAACAGCGTGCGCAAACTGCTCACCGAGCTCGGTTTCTCGCGCCAGTCCAACCGCAAGGCGGAAGAAGGCTCCAAGCATCCCCACTGCAACGCCCAGTTCGAGCACATCAACGCCAAGGTCATCGCGGCGCAAGCGGCGGGCCAGCCCGTCATCTCGGTCGAAACCAAGAAGAATGAGCTCGTCGGCAACTTCAAGAATGGCGGAACCGATTATCGCCCGAAAGGCGACCCGCACCGCGTGAACGTGCACGACTTCGAGGACAAGAAGCTCGGCAAGGACGACGTGAGCGCCAACGCCGGCTTCGTCAGCATCGGGATCACGAGCGATATGGCCGAGTTCGCCGTGCAATCGATCCGTTGCTGGCTCGAACGGTGCGCGCGTGCGGCTCTGGAAGGTCGAGCTGCAAAGGCTTGCCGACGAGACGGTGCTGGTGATCCGCGTCCACCACTATCCGCCGGTCACATCGAAGTGGAACAAGGTTGAGCATCGGCTGTTCGCTGTTCTGCCACATCACGCAGAACTGGCGCGGCCGGCCACTCACGGATCGCATAGCAGTGGTCGAACTGATCGGCGCCACCTCGACAAAGGCCGGTCTCAAAGTCGAGAGCGCACTCGACACGCGCAGCTACCAGAAGGGTATCAAGGTCAGCAATGCCGAGATGAAGCGCCTCGACATCACAAGCGATCAGTTCCATCCTGAATGGAACTACTCAATCAAACCGGGGCGGTCGCTAAAATCGTAGCGCTTATCGCTGCAGGTGTCCTAAGGAAGCAAAGCCGGCCGTTTTTTCTCCGCCATCCGCTCCGACGACGATCGCGCGGGGAGCGCCCAGATCCATCCGACCTGCTAATGAAAAGATCGAGAAGCACCAACGCAACGCCGGCCATCAAAACTTCAGACGGCGCCAGAATCCCAGGCCAGACCGGAACGAGGCAGGGGCCGTCCGGTACCAGGTCGTTTGCTACGTGAGCGATCAGCCAGTTCGATGCCGGAACGTGGGCCATGAAGTTGGCCAGCGCCAAGCACGCCGGTCAATCCTATTCGGCGGCGCAAGTCAAAGCCGCTCGTCCTGAAATTCGCCGGTCTCTGTCAGATCGGCTTGAACATGCTTTCCGCTGAGTCGGATTTCAAACGCGCCCAGAACTCAATGGCATACCGATCCGTCATCCCCGCCACGAAATCGCACACTTCGCGGGCCCGACCAGTGATGTTGTCTGCCTTGTTGAAACGCTCTCTGACGTCCTCTGGCATCAGAATATCGCCCTTGTCAGCCATCAGCGCTTCGAAAAGATCGGTCACAACATCGTAACCTCGATATTCGCCCAGCTTCACGCGCGGGGCATAGATAGCGGCCTCATAGGTGTACTGTTTCAAGACTTCCTTCCGGCGCAATCGCCCTTTGGACAGCTTCACTTGGCTCAGAGGCGGACATTGCTCGTTGTAATCCAGCTCCACTGACGAGATGAATTCGTGCACCAGCTGCGACGACAACTCTGTGCGGTTGTATCCGTCATCACTGATCAGTCTGGACGTCTTATAAACAGCGGTAAATCGCTTGAATCCTTCCCGCTCGGCCTCCAGCTTCTGTCTTCTGGCCGCCTCGGCTGGCTGCAGACTGTCGCGATCCTCGTGGTCGCGCATTCCAGCGCCATCCGGACTCCCAGTCACATCTACCCCCGCGCCACTTTCATCGTTATCGGGCTCGCCCTGGAACAGTCCGGCAAAGATATCGAAGAATACGTCGAGCACATCTTCCTTGCTGACGTCCTCCTTGATCTGCTTCGATACGCTCGCTGCCACCTTGTCCAACAGCGCATCCTTGGTCGCTAGGATCTTCGCAGGGCTGAGGAACCCCACCTTCAGGCAGTCTTCAAGATCGTAGACGGAATATGCAATGTCGTCTGCCAGATCCATTATCGAGCATTCGAGCGACTTGAACTCTTTTCCGCGCTTCAGTTTGAAGTCGCCCACTACCGAGCTTTTGATGTTCTCGACGATCGTTTTTTCCGTAGCGTAGTAGCCCTTCTCGACCTTTGAGCCTTCAGGGCGCACGGCTTTGATCATGTTGTCGTACTTCAGGATAGAAGCCAGCGTCCGATGGCAGAGATTTAGACCGGCCCTTATATCTCCATCGCCATCGAGAGGTTTGGCGTATTTGACCTTCTTCTCCAGCCTGGTCAGAATTCGCAAGGTTTGGGCATTGCCCTCAAACCCGCCATATTCAAGCATCGCATTGTCGAGCGCCCCTTCACCGTTGTGACCGAATGGCGGATGGCCAATGTCGTGAACCAGACCAGCGGCGAAACACAACCTGACGTCAATCGGTTCAGGCAAAGTAGTCTTGTATGTGTAGTTGATGAACTCGGCTATTCCCTGGGCTATCTGGGCCACTTCAAGCGAATGTGTCAGACGGCTCCTGAAAAAATCGGACTCGCGGCTGGGGAATACCTGTGTCTTTCCCTGCTGACGGCGGAAGCTGGCGCTGTGAATGATCCGACCGTGATCTCGGGAGTAATTGTGCCGGTAGTCCTTATTTTGGGGGTCCGCGCCGCCGCGGACCACTTCCCTGGTTTCATCGTTGCTCGTGTAGAGCTTAATCTTGCTTTTCGGCGCTGTTTTTGACGGGCTCTTTGGCGGTTTTGCCATCGTTCTCTGTCTCTTCCCTCATGCGGCGTTCGAAGCGCATGCGAAGAGCCCTATCCAAGGTTCCGAGCTGCGACTCAGCATCTTTACGAGCGTTTGCGATAGCGGTCAAAAGCATCTTCGTTTCCCTTTGTTTACCATTGTGGATACTTTATATTTTTATTGTGTTCTCATTATGTTCCGATTTCACGCAAGCGTCAATTAGAGTCTTGGTCAGCAACCAGACGCATTCGTGTCGGCACACTGGCCTGTCGGACGACATCCGCGATGTGACTTGTCAGGCCGACCTCCCCCTCCAGTATCAGGCCATGGCCGAACGGAATCATTGTGAGAGCTACTCGTAGCGCTTCCAGGCCATCTCGAACATCGAAACTTTTCCATTCCGCAGCCTCTCCCGGGACAATTGTTGCACCGGATGAAACGCTGCGCCCCTTATGCAGTTGCAGCAGCCACGCGGTGCGACCGTCATATGCCCATTCGAATCTCACTGCACCAAGTTGAGCGGAAGTTCGTTGATAGAGAGTTTCAACTGCACTCAGAACTTCAGGTGGAAGTTCTTGAGGCGCCTTCTTGCCGAGCATGAAGGCGTCGCCGGCGCCAAGAACTCCCTCGACGTGGAGGTTTCCCTCAGCGTCGCAAATCGCAGCACCCGACCAGGTCGCGGGGACGCCTTCCTGCGCAATGACTGACGCAATTGCGCGATGATCAGGGTCTTCCGCATTCAGGAGCTTGAACGGGTCAGTCCAACCTCGAACAGTCGTGAAATGGCCCGGCACCTGTTCGGTCGGACATGTCCGTGTCCAAATTTCGCGGGTTCCCGTGCTCTCGCCGAACGAGAATGGAGCGACCCGGCGAGAAATAACTGTCGTCCGCGGCACGGGCACGCCGGCAAGATGACCGATCAGCAACCCGTACGCCTTGTCTCCAAGCAGGCGGGAGAAGCCATTTGGCCATCTCGGCTCCACGTCAGCGGCATGCATGGCTTCGTTCTCACCGAATTCCCAATATATGACATGGGATTGACGATAGCCGCGCGGCTTGGGGTGAAGGCTGAACTCAAGGCGCGCAGATTTTGCTGACGCGAAGTCGGGACCAAATCCGTAGACTATGTCGAACAGCCGGCGCGCCCAGTCAGAGCGTAGCGTCGCGAAACCCGCTTTCTCGACCCCGCGTGGCGTAACATCGGGACCAAATTCAACGATGTCATCAAGGATCACCCCCGAAACTCCGCCATCGCTGACATCAATAGTCTCGTTGACAATCGTGAACCAGCCTGCGGCAGAGAGACGCTCAACCGCAGCCACGACATCAAGTGGCGAGGAAAGTCCGTAAAGAAACTCGGCACTCTGAGGCCGGTGTTCGTTGAAGCTCCGGACGTTGAGTGTGCCTTCGACGCTCCTCAAATAGAGAGCCCCGATCGCCTCCGCCGGCGTATCGAAGTGCTGATCGGCCGGCAGCCCAGCGAGCCGGGCAAACTGCTGTATCGGAGCCCCGGCTTTCGGTGCGAAACTCACGAATTGCGCGACATTGAATTGTTCAGCCAGTCGCGCCAGCACAGCATCCTTGCGGAAGGCAGAGGGGCGGTCGCTCATGTAGCTCGATCGATCAGGCATGGCAGTCGGTTCATTGTGCTGGCTCGGAAATGGACACGACGAGAAGATGTGAGGCCGCCACCTTAGCGCCTTTTGTACGAACTGGACCAGCAGCGACGGCTCTATCGTGTGGAAAGAGTGCTTCTTGACGTCGCTGGGGGCTAAGTTGCCACAATGCGACGGCGGCGACTATAGACTCCACGCCCCTCACGACATGTCGGCCAGACCGCGAAGAATATTCATTATATGTATTCTTCTTTCCGGCCTTGTCTCAGCGAGGCGTCGAACGATTGCATCGATCTCCGAACTCGAAACCGCTTCCTTCATGGAATGGACTGAAAGCCAGGATGTCAGCCTCCGCTCCAGCTTAACGGTCATTTTAACACGAAAATTCAAAACTTTACTGATGTACGATTGCGTGTAACCACAAGACAATGCCAGCTGCACCTGGCCTATACCGAGCCGGTCCATAGCCTCTCGTACCTCGTTCAGCAGCGTGGTGTTTTCCGTTGTCATTTTGATCAAAATTGTCTATGAATTATATGAATAGAGATTGGAATCGAGAGATGCAACAGGTTATCTCGCTGAAGGAAGGGCAGCCGATCTTCCTGCACCTGCCGGATGCCGATGCTGAGGTCATGCCGTCGGTCCCCTGGGGGAATTTCACAGCAGTGTTCACCCCGGCTTTCTGGGCAACTCAAGTTTGGATGGACGCGCTTGACGTGCCCGACGAGAGCGGACTTGGCGAAACGCTCGCGGAGGAAGTGGTCGCGTGCCTTCTTGGCGGGCACGGCGCCCCTGCTGAGGTTGGCCTTGCTGCCTATGATCGCGTCCGCTCCTATATGCGCGCGAACGGCCCTCGCCTGTCTCTAGCCCAGGCGGAAGCATTGCTATCAGAACCGCTATCAGTCCTCGGACGATCCGTGCGATACCGCTTCGCAAAGCAACGTGCCGGCTATCTGCACGGATGCCTTGAAGGCGTTCCGATGATTGACGAGGCCCAGTTGAATGACAGAGAGCTGCGCGATAGTCTTTGTTCCCTGCCTGGGATCGGTCCGAAGACCGCATCATGGGTAGTTCGCAATCGTCGACGCAGCGACGACGTTGCTATACTCGACGTTCATATCATCCGCGCCTGCCGCCAAATAGGCGTTTTCCCGGCAAATGCTAATCCAGCTACCGATTATTTCGGACTGGAGAAGAAATATCTGGATTTCAGCTCTGCAATTGGAGTCCGAGCATCGATGCTTGACGCCGTAATGTGGAAAATCATGCGAAGCGTGCATCCGCGCCTCCTACAAACGTTGATGAATGTATCGAATCAGGCTCTAGTCCTCCCGCACTAAGCGAGGAGGACTGGACATGAGCGGTGGCGGCGGAGGCAGTGGACGGAATGATCTCGGTCCCGCTGTCGGAGGCGGATTTGATCAATGCAGCCGCGAATACCAGACCCCCGTGAACAGTCCGAAGCCTTCGGTTCTTGGGCCGCTTAACGTCGGCGACGTTCTGGATGTCGATGTTGTCGCCATAGGCAGTTCTTCAACGCTTGTCGTACGGGATGCCCGCGGAAACCTCGGCGGGTCGCTCACGTTCGTTGGCTATCTGCAGGTGATCAACTGCATCGTCCAGCAGGCGGTGCCCTATAAAGCTGAGATTCTGTCGATCTCCGGCGGCGTCTATACGGTCAGGGTCTACCCGGTGTGAGCCGCGACGTAACCGTTGCAGGCGGTGTCTACCATGAGCGTTGCCTGCAACCCGAATGGGATCATATCTTCGGGTCGGCAGGACGCGCCGCGTTTTCGATCGCGCAGCTTGCAAGTGGCCGCGTGCAATTACGAGGTTACGCCAACAGCCGGCTCAGCGATCGGATTGCTGTTGAGGCAGAACTCGCTGACGTGCAACTGGATCTTCTGGGGACCGAGCAGGCAGTCACTTTCGATTATGTCCATACGCTCTCGATACCGCTTATCTCGCCGCCACCGGCATTGCTGAAGAGACTACCAGACATCAAGGTCGAGAACAGTATCGTCATCCGCTACGGGATGATCGAATCAGACGTCGTCGTGTCCGCGAACATCGCAGTATACGACCCTCAATCCGCGTTCGACGCCCAACCGTTCAGACGAAACGGTTCGTCGGCAGCTAGGCTCGGTGTGGTTCTCAACCGGTTGGAGATGCGGTCCATCACCGGCACCGACAATCCGCGCGACGGCGCCAATTGGCTGTTTCACAATGACGGCGCCGAAGTCGTTGTCTTGAAGATGGGCGCACTGGGAGCATTGGTCCTCACGCCTGACCACCAACAACAGATTCCGCTCTACGAATCGGATTCAGTCTGGAAGCTCGGGTCAGGCGACGTGTTTTCCTCAACGTTTGCCGGTTTGTGGGCGATAGAGGGGAGGGACCCGGTCGAAGCCGCGGATTTGGCGTCGCGCGCAACCGCTTGGTACTGCAACTCGCGAACCCTTCCGCCTCCCACTCCAGATGGTTTGATGTCCGCCAGGGCAACACCGATCAAGCCTGGCTCCGGACGCATATACCTTGCCGCACCTTTCTTTGACCTTGGACAACGCTGGCTGGTCGAAGAGGCGAGGCTCGCACTCATTGATGCCGGCGCAGACGTTTTCTCGCCCGTACATGAAATCGGACCCGGCAAGGCCGACGTCGTCGCTCCTGCGGATCTGATCGGTTTGGACGGCTGCGACGTCATCTTCGCAATACTTAATGGCATGGACCCCGGAACCGTATTCGAAGTCGGGTACGCGAGAAAAAAAGGCATCCCGATCGTGGCATTGGCGGAGAACGAGAAGGAGGAAGACCTAAAGATGTTCGTGGGCTCGGGGACGATCGTGGCTCAGGACTTCGTGACCGCGATCTACAAGGCGATATGGAGCCTGCCTAAATGAGGACGGCATTGCTTCTCTCTGGAGGCATGGACTCGGTCAGCATCGCTTGGTGGAAGCGCCCGGACGTTGCCATCACCATCGACTATGGGCAGAAGCCGGCTGAGGCTGAAATCGTCGCCGCCGGCCAAGTCGCGCGACTCCTCAATACCCCCCACGAAGTCATTCGCGTCGATTGCTCGGCTCTAGGATCTGGGGACATGGCGGGCCGTGCGCCGTCTGAGGTCGCGCCAGTGTCGGAATGGTGGCCATTCCGCAATCAGCTGCTGATTACGCTCGCCGGCATGGCCGCGGTGAAGAGTGGGATTAAACGCCTCCTTATCGGCGCCCTCGCCACCGACGGCGTCCACGCCGACGGGCGTCCCGATTTTGTCGAGCATATCTCGAAGCTGCTGGCGCTCCAGGAAGGCGGCATCACTGTAGAAGCTCCGGCGATCGAGCTGGATGCGGTCGAACTGGTGCGAACATCCGAGATCGACCAAGCGACCCTCGCCTGGGCGCACTCGTGTCACGTCGGGAATTACGCCTGCGGCAAATGCAGGGGTTGCGTTAAGCATTACAACACGTGGTCGGCTCTTGGCTGGACGCCTCACTGAAGAAGCTGCTCCCCGGGAGCAGCCAGGTGACTGGTCTGCCTGGTTGCCGGCAGGCGCGTTGATACGTGAGCTTCCCAAGCCGGAAGAGCAGCGCGATCGGTCATTTATAGACGTAATGGAGTCGCGGCGGTCTGCCACTGGGGGGCCGGTAAGCTGGCAAGAGATTGAAGCATTGCTTTGGTACGCGTGCAGGACTCGCGAATTTCGCGGGATCGGGCGTGCCGGCGTGCCTTTAGAACACCGTATTTCACCCTCCGCAGGTGGATTGCACGCCATCCAGATCATCTGTCAGATGTCGAACAGCGATCGTGCGGCACGCGCTTACCTGCCCACGAGACACGCTGCGGCTTTACTCTGCGTCTCATCCCAGGCAGCCGAGCTCAACAGAGAGCAGGTGAAAGCGGTATTGGGGATCGCATCAGGCTGCACACTTCGGTTGATAGCAGACCTTTCCAAAATCGATGCAGCCTATGTGAATGAAGAAAGCTTGGCTTGGCGCGATGCCGGTGTTGTTAGCGCGACCCTAAGTTTCGTAGCGGAGTGGCTTGGCCTGCGCTCGAACGTGCTGGGCTTTTCAGGCAATGCCTATCTGCCCTTGATTGGGTTTCCAACAAACCGCTTCATGGCCGTCGGGGCCGTGCAGATCTCCAGTTCCGCATAGCAGTCGCACCAAACGACAACCTAGAGATCGATGCATCGCCAAACCAAATCAGTGTGCGGGATCACTGCATAATACAGAGCTGGCTTCGTTTGTTTGGACAGCGCCCTGCGGAATTTAAGTGGTTTCCTGCCGGGTTACGTGAACGCAGCGCTTTGCGATTTTGCTGCGGCGTCGGAAGGGCGAAGCCCGACCAGAGCTGCAGCAAAATCGCGCGGCGACGATCATGCGACCGTCGCCATCGCGTGCCCGCCGAAGGAAGCCTCGTCGGGCGTGTGCCCGTCAAGGCTCGAATGTGGGCGTCCTCCATTGTAGAAGGTCAAGTATCTGGAGATCGACGCACGCGCTTCTGACACGCCGTCGTAGGCGCGCAGATAGACCTCCTCGTACTTGACCGTCCGCCAGAGCCGCTCGACTGCGGCGCGGCAATCAGCCTGGGAACAGCGTCAATCTGGAAGGGAGCGTCGCCAGGGGCGTCACGGAGGGAGGGCGTAGCCCGACCGGAGGGACGTTCCTGGCGACGGCGCGAACCCACATAGGGGTTCACGCCGTCTGGTGATCGCGATGTGTCGGGTGCATTTCTTCTTCCCGCTCAAAGGAAGAATGAATGCCCGGCAGACACATCACGGATCAACAATCGAGGCTCTATATGCAAAATCGCCAGAAGCACAGTGTCCCTGTCGCAGCCGCCAAATCAGGTTTCAGCCCATCGACTGGTTATCGGATCGAAGCAGACCCCCGTCCACCGAGCGAGAAGAAGGTCAAACACGAACGCCGCCGGCCTGATCCATTGGAAGGGATATTCACCGAAGAGGTGGTTCCCATGCTGCAAAGCGCTCCCGGCTTGCGCCCTGTCGGCATTCTTCGGGAGCTTTGCAAGCGTCATCCCGAACTCGGTTCTGGTATTCGCCGCACACTTGAGCGCCGGATCCGCACATGGCGCGCGAGCCATGGCGAAGATCAGGAGGTCATATTCCGGCAGGTTCATGAGCCGGGACGCATGGGGCTGTCGGATTTTACCCATGCGCCGGGCCTCAAGGTCACGATCGCCGGCGTGATCTTCGATTATCTGCTCTATCACTTCCGGCTTGCATACAGTGGCTTCGAGCATGCCGAGATTGTCGAAGGCGGCGAGAGTTTTGCCGCGCTGACAAGTGGCTTGCAGAATGCCCTTTGGTCTCTCGGCGGAGCACCGCGCGATCACCGCACTGACAGCCTTTCGGCTGCATTCCGCAATCTCAATGCCGATACCGCGCAGGATATGACCGATCGGTATGAAGCGCTTTGCGCCCATTATGGCATGAAGGCCAGCCGCAACAATCGCGGCGTCGCCCACGAGAACGGCGCCGTCGAAGGATCCCATGGCGATCTGAAGCGGGAACTGGAGGATGCTCTTCTCCTGCGCGGAACGCGTGACTTTGCCGACGTCACCAGTTTTGCCGCCTTCATCGACGAGGTTGTCGGCCAGCGCAACGCCCGTCGGGCCAGGGAGATCGCCATTGAGCGCGAAAGCCTGCTGGCGCTGCCGCGCAAGCGCCAGCCAGAAGGCGAAGACGAGATCGTCTACGTCACCAGCAGCGGAGGTTTTACCCTTCGCCGGGTCTTCTACACCGTTCCTTCACGGCTGATCGGACATCGCCTGCGCGCACGGCTCTTCAAGGAGCATATCGAACTGTTCCTCGGCGGTACCTTCCTGATGACATTGCCGCGCGTCAGAGGCCAGCTCGGCCCCGTCCAGCATGTCGTGAACTATCATCACGTCATTCATTCGCTGCGCCAGAAGCCGGGGGCTTTGCCCAGACTCGGCTATCGCGATCAGCTCTTCCCCAGAGATGCCTATCGCAATCTCTACCATGCCGCCATGGAGGCGCTGCCGGAACGCGATGCCTGCCGTCTGACGGTGGAACTGCTGAGCCTCGCCCATGAGCGCAATGTCGAGGCTGCACTCGCTCACGCCATCCAGGGCGAGCTCGATGCGGGAACCTTGCCGACGCTTGACGACATGCGCGCCCGGTTCGCGCCGAACCCGGCCTGTGTTCCGCAGGTTAGCGTCAATCTGGGTAAGCTGGTCGATTACGACCGGCTTATCGGCACCCGCGTGGAGGTCACGGCATGAGCCCCAACAATCCTGTCGATACCGCACGCCTGTCCCTTATGCTGACCGATCTGCGGTTACCGGGCATCTCCAGGGCCTGGCACACCTTCGCCGAGCGGGCTGACACCGAAGGCTGGCCGGCCTCCCGGCTGCTTTCGGCGCTTGCGGAGTTCGAGGTCGCCGAACGCGAAACGCGGCGTATGCAGCGCCACCTCACTGAAGCGCGTCTTCCTCCGGGCAAAACCCTCGATACCTTCGACTTCACGGCTGTGCCCATGGTCTCGAAGGCCCGGGTCATGGCATTGGTCGCAGGAGATGTCTGGTTGAAGAACGGCGCCAATCTGATGCTGTTTGGCGGGCCAGGCGGCGGAAAATCGCATCTGGCGGCCGCCATCGGCGCCGGGCTGATCGAGAATGGGTGGCGTGTGCTGTACACCCGGACCACCGACCTCGTTCAGAAACTGCAGGCCGCCCGCCGCAATCTCGATCTCGAAGGGGCCATCGCAAAGCTCGACAAGTATCATCTGCTGGTGCTCGACGACATGGCCTATGTGAGCAAGGATCAAGCCGAAACCAGTGTGCTCTTTGAGCTGATCAGTGCGCGATACGAGCGCCGCTCGCTTCTCATCACCGCAAATCAGCCCTTCGGTGAATGGGACAAGGTCTTTCCAGAACCCAACATTACAGGGTGCCGCCATTCTGGACGGGGTGGTATCTCATTTAACCGTCACGGATCCGCGCCACGGCCTTGCGGGTCAGCGTCTTCAGCTTTTGTCATCCCATTCGGCCCGAGGTCCAGACTTCGTCGTCGTACGGCTGCCTGACGGGCGCCGGCGTTCTATTCGGCGCTCGGTAACCGACCTCGCAGCGCCGTCTCCGAAAGAACAAGGCGCGTCGAAGTCGTTGGGGCGGATCAACGCCCGGACGTTGCTCACATTGATGCACCATTTGAACAGCACATTCGCCTCTCGTATCGAGGAGGTGATTCGCGATGAACATCCAGTCGAATCTGCACCGCGTAGCGTCCCAGACCTTCACCGAACTTCCGAACCCGGGCATGACAACACTCCCGGGACCTTGGCTCAACTTGCCAGCGGAAACGCAAAAGCAGATCGCACAGAACCTTGCTCCCCTGCTGATGCGGATGCGACCAACGCGCGCGCTGCTCGAGGCGGACGGGCATGTTGAGAGCGTCGAATAGGCCGGACGAATGTGTGACAGCCGCGCATCGCGGCAAGCTCGCTTATATTTACGTTCGCCAGTCTTCCGTGAACCAGGTGCGGCATCATCAAGAAAGCACGGAGTTGCAGTACCGCCTCGTCGATCGTGCCGTCGCCCTCGGCTGGCCGCATGAACGTGTGCACGTCATCGATGAGGATCTTGGCAAATCGGGGTCCGGGACAGTTGAGCGGGTGGGGTTCAAGAAGCTGATCGCCGAGATCGGGTTGGGCAATGCCGGCCTTGTTATCAGCCTCGACGCTTCGCGGCTTGCCCGCAACAATCGCGACTGGCATCAGCTCCTTGATTTGTGCTCGCTCTTCAGCGTCATCATTGCCGACGGCGAACGTCTTTATGATCCCTGCGCTTACCACGATCGCCTGCTGCTCGGCCTGTCCGGCATCATGAGCGAGGCGGAGCTTCACCAGATCAGGCAGCGCCTCCATCAGGGCGAACGTCAGAAGGCGGCGCGTGGCGAGCTGCGGCTTCCCGTTCCCGCCGGACTGGCCCATGATCGCGCAGGCGGGATTGCTCTCAATCCCGATGAGCAGGTGCAGGCAAGGCTCATCCTTGTCTTCGCCAAATTCCGCGAGCTTCACAGTGCACGGGCCGTGATGCGATACTTGCGAAAGAACGATCTGCCACTGCCTGTGCGTCCACTTATGGGTCCCGCTCCGCACGATATCATGTGGCGCGAGGCCGACAGTTCACGGGTTCTCAGCATTCTCCAAAATCCTGCCTATGCCGGGGCGTATGTTTATGGACGATACCGGGCGGAGGGCGGGCGGGTTCGCCATGATGTCTATCGCCCGAAGACGGTGAAGGTCCCCATCGCGGACTGGGAGGTTTGTCTTCAGTCTGCCCATCCCGGATACATCGACTGGGAGGAATTTATGGAGAATCAGAGACTACTGGCAAACAACATCAACCGCTATAAGGCTGGCCATTCCGGCGTGCCGCGCAAGGGAGCGGCACTGTTGCAGGGTATTGCCGTTTGTGGCCGGTGCGGTCGCCGGATGAGCCTACGCTATAGCGGTCCTGCAGGTAACTATCCCGTCTACACGTGTCGTGCCGACCGCGATCAGGACGGCGGACCGCTATGCCAGGAAGTGCGCGCGCTGCCCGTCGACGCACATGTTGAAAGCATCCTGCTCGACGCTTTGAAGCCGGACAGGATTGCCATCGCCATTGCCGCGCTGGGCCAGATTGAAGAAGAGACACGTCAGCTCGAGCGACAGTGGGCTCTGAGGCGCGAGCGGGCCCGCTATGAGACGGAACGGGCACGGCGCCAATACGACGCGGTGGAGCCCGAGAACCGTCTGGTGGCGCGTTCTCTGGAGCGCGGCTGGGAAGAGAAGCTGCGCGCCGCCGAAGCCGTCGAGCAGGATTACGAACGGTGGCGGTCCGACGAGCCCCTGGTCTTGAGTGAGTCCGACCGCGAGTGTCTTCAAAAGCTGGGCGAAGACCTGCCTGGCATCTGGTATGCCCCTTCAACGACGTCGGCCGAGCGAAAGGGCATCCTGCGTCTCATCATTGACGAGGTCGTCCTCGATCAGAAGCGGTTGCGGGGCCAGGTCTGGTTCAAGATCCTGTGGCAGACCGGGGCAACAAGCGAGCATTCTCTTCAAAGGCGTGTCCACACCTACGCCAACTACATCGATATCGAGAGATTGCGCGAGCGCGTGACGGAGCTGAATGCCGACGGCAAGATGGACAAGGAGATTGCGGCGACGCTGAACGCGGAAGGCTTTGTCGCAGCACGCGGCTGCGCGTTCAAAGGTGAGAATGTCTGGCTTCTGCGGACACGCTGGAGCATTCCCACCGTCAAGATCAACGGGATTGGCGCCAATCCAGCTCGGTGGCCGGATGGAACCTACTCCGTTCAAGGGGCAGCAGCCGCCTTGGGTATCACACCGCAGGTTATCTTCGACTATCTCGCCCGCGGATGGGTCACGGGGCGTCAGCTCACGAAAGGCCAGCCATGGCAAATCGAACTCTCGGACAACCAGATCAGCACGCTGCGGGCGCGCATCGCACGCAACAGGCGATCAAGGAAGGAGGCATCATGACAACTTCGGTGATAAGGCCATGACGTTGGCCGCCATTGACAGACTGGTTCATCACGCGACGATCTTCGAGATGAACGTCGAGAGCTACAGGCGCAAAACCGCAATATCCCGTTTGACGGAAAACAGCGACGGCGCGACGGCAACGCTGGCCTCAGCCCCCGCTGATTGACGCGCCGCGACAGACAAACGTCAACATAGATTGTCGCGCAAATGAAGGTCGGCCTCCCGCTTCAAACGGAGGCCGGCTTTCTTGCTGGGATCACAGCACCCGCGACAAACATCTCTCATCCAGATTGCCGCTCCGCGACAATCTAAAAGCCGGCCTCATCGACGCGCCGCGACAATGACGAAAAATACCCCTTGCAACTCACTGATCCACAGTCCATCTTCACCAAATCGCGACCACCTGACCCTTCATCCTGATCGTCGCGCTTCCCATCCAAATTGTCGCGCCACACTCGACAAAGACATTGTCGCGCCAGGCGCCTTTGCCGTCCATGCTGATGGCGATCTTCGCGTCCAGCAGCACACCCGTGAAGTCGAGGCTGGTGAATTGGCTGCCCTGATCCGTGTTGAAGATCTGTGGCCTGCCGTATCTCGCCAGAGCCGCCTCGAGCGCGTCGACGCAAAAGGCCGCCTCCATCGTGATCGAGACGCGATGGGCGAGCACGCGCCGGCTGAAGACGTCGACGACCGCCGCCAGATAGACGAAGCCCCGTCGCATCGGAACGTAGCTGATGTCCATGGCCCAGACATGGTTCGGCCGCTCGATCTTCAGCCTCCGCAACAGATACGGATAGACCTTGTGACCCGGCGCGGGCTTGCTCGTGTTCGGGCGACGATAGATCGCCGAAATCCCCATGCGTTTCATCAGCGTCGTCACATGGCGGCGGCCGACCGAAACGCCTTCGCGCCGTAGCAGCGATCGAAGCATCCGCGCTCCCGCGAACGGGTAATCGAGATGCAGTTCGTCGAGCCGACGCATCCGCGCCAGGTCCTCGGCCGAAACCGGCCGAGGCTTGTAGTGGACCGTGCTGCAGGCCAGCTTCAGCACCTTCGCCTGACGCACCACAGGCAGAGTGGGGTCGCGGTCGATCATCGCTTTGCGCTCAGCAGGCCGGCGTTGCCGAGCGCGCCGGACAAAAAAACGTTCTCCAGCGCCAGCTCACCGATCTTGGCGTGCAACGCCTTCAAATCGACCGGCGCCTCGCTCGAAGCCGCCTTGTCCTGCCCGAACACGCCCGCGGCGCCTTCGAGCAATTGGTTCTTCCAGGTCGTAACCTGGTTCGACGTCGAACTGCTGCGCCAGCTCCGAAAGCGTCTTCTCCCCCTTTACCGCGCCCAACGCCACCTTCGCCTTGAATGCGGGTGAATGCGTCCGGCGGCTTCTCTTCGTCATCTCAACTCCTGATTCCCGGCGAGAATCCTCGCCAATCTCAGGCAGAAAATCCACTTATGCCACTGTCCGATTTTGCGGAGCCAGCTCTGTTCCCACGGCCCCGGCCATCGAACTCGTCGCGATGATGATGCGCTGGGGTCGGCATCTCAAGCAGTGGAAGGCCACGACGCTGGCCGACTTCGCGCGCGTGTCCCTGTCCACATTCGAACGTGTCGAACGCGGTGACAAGGTCAGCGACGAGGCGCTCGATCGGATCGCGGGCGGCGCGATCTCTACAACGACATTCTGAAGTGCGTGGCCGAGCTCGAGCGTCGCGGGCTCACCGTATTGTCGGTCGTCATGCAGGCGCCGCAGCCGGGACTGTCGGGCTGGAAGGTGGCCATTATCTCGGCGACGCCGCGGCTCACCGATCCCGGCGCGCCCAAGCGCCGCCATGTCCTGGTTGACCGCTGCTGCGTCGCGCTGCCGCCGACCGCGCTGGACGGCTAGGCAATGAGGGCCGCGCGTTCGGCGATGAACTGGGCGATCTGGGCGGGCGAAAAGCGGCGCGCATCGACATAGCCGTCGGTGCGGAACACGCCGTCGACGGCGCCGTCGTCGACGCGCACGAACATGACGCGCTGATCCTCGCGCGCCATGATGATCTCGCGGATGGCCCTGAACTCGACGCCGCACCAATCCTTGCGCTGATAGTCCTCACCGAGGAAGACGACGATCAGTTTGGACCGGTTGCGGTAGATGTCCTGGAGCAGGGTGTCGAGCGAGGGCCGCGCGAGCTGGGACACGTAATTGTTGTCGTAGAAATAGGCGTTGGGGCCGATGCGCGCCTCAAGCTCGCGGGCGACCTCTTCGACCAGCCGACGCGCCTCACCGGGGAAGGAGAGGCCGACATCGAAATTGTGCCGGGTAATGTCCACGTCCCGCCCTGCCTGCCGGGTCCATGACGGCAGCATGATCCCGCGTGCGGCGTGCAGTTCCTTGGGCAGGTTCACGTCCTTGACTGCCCAATGGGTGCGGGTCATTTCCCAGTTGCCGATGTCCAGCTCAAAACTAAGGGAATCGAAATCGGCCGCCGCGAGGAACGGATCGACCGGGATGATCTCGTATTCGATCCGCACCTGGCCGCGGCGCACGGTGACCTCGCGAATGAGGCCAAATTTCGGGTCGAGCTTACAGCCAGCCTCGTAGGCGAAGATAGAGGGCAGGCGCTTCAGCTCCTTCAGCGCCACTTGGTCGAGCGAGCCATACTGATCGGCGATCTGCTCGTCCGTATATTCATGGTGGCGGACGCAGCGGCTGGCATCAAGCACACAGGGATCGCCTTTCCACTGGTCTGACCATCCCGAGACAAAAAGATTGTACATAGCTTGCTTTCCAGGTGATGTCTTCGAGTCAGGGCAGAAGCCCATACATCGTGAGGAAGGCCGCGAGCGCAGATTCCACGCTAGCAGGATCTTCGTCTTCGGTTTTCCATATTGCGGCTAACAGGCGACGCTCCAGGCCTGATGAGCTCGTTGGCAGCGATGATCGTGTCGGCTGAATGGTTTCTCGCGCGCAGTCAGTTTGGAGTTCTCGGCAAATCGTGCGCCTACCTGTTGATGGTCCCCTGGAATTTCTCAATTCTGGAAAGAATGTCGTCGAATGACGGCGAGGTGTCATCGAACATCATCGGCGCCATTGCCCGATAATCCGCTCTGAGACGGTTGATCCGGGCTTCGCTTGGCATCAGCCGCAAAGTGCCTGGGCGCGCCGTATCGTAATTGGCCCAGCCCGAGCGAAAGAATGTCGCCTTGTGCTTTGCCACGGTTGCCAGCAGCTCGAGATCAGCGGCGGCAGCCTTGCCCTCGTCGGAGTCGAGCATCATGGCGAGGTCATAGTAGTGGCGCGAGAAATATTGCGGGGTCGCCCACTCTGCCGGACGATGGGCTTCCGCGTGCAAGGCAGTGGCTTTTTCCCAGAAGGTGCGCCATGCAGACAGGACCGTGACGGTCGTATCCGGATGTTCGAAGAAATCGGGAAAATCGTCGGCCGCGTAGGGGCGAATGACCTTCTTCTCGGCGGGCCATGGATCGCCGCGGGCGCCGAGCTCAAGCTTAACCCGTGGCGTGATGTACGCCATGCCTTGATACTCGGCCGTCGGAAGCACTACTGGGTAGTGGAAGTTCAGTGTCTGCGCGTCGGCTTCATCGATCGCTAACGACCACTCGTCGTGCTGCGGTTCGCCGAGTTCTTGGACGATCGCGGAACGAAGGGCAAGAAGCAGCTTGTCGGCTATATGCTTCTCAACATCTCCCACCAGGTCGTCGATGAGTTGACCTGATTTCTTCCGGCTGATGCCCTCCTTTTCTGGATCGCGATCACCTGTGTAGCCGGGATCGGCCCGGTCGAAGGACAAATCGATGTCCTCGGAGAAACGGCGGATGATGCCAAAGGCCTTGGACAGGGACGTTCCGCCTTTGAAGACTAGGCTGGCTGCGGCGTCCTCCGGAAGACCGAACAATCGTTTCAAGGTCCAGCAGACCCAGAAGTCCTTCTCGATGATCGTGTTGGCGACGCCGCGCCCGGCACCAGTTTCGCCAAAAAGCGCTGCCCGATCACTCGGCGGTAGAAGGGCGACCTTATCCATTCGCTGCGTTCGACGCTGTGTTGCCGATCGAGATCAGTGTCGGACGCATCCAGGCGGGAGCCTGAACTGCGTTGGACGCGAGTAGCCTCTTGTCGCTGGCCGACAGCCGGCGCGCGGCGAGCTGAGCCACATCGGCGGCCCGCACCGGCCCGACGTGGCGAAGTGCTTGGACGACTGTTCCGGCAGGACTGCCCGGTGCGATCAGATGCTTGGGCGAAGCGTGACGCAAATCGACCACGCGCTTACCCAGCACGATCCGGCGCGAGGGCCCGTCCGTCAAATAAAGGCTCTTTGCGGGAACCTGCGTCGAGAGGCCGAGCGCATTGGCGGCGTGCGCGCCGGCGATCTGCGCCTTTGAACCAGTCTCCCGCGCGAGCGCACGCGCGACATCGTCGGGAGCCGGTGAAAGCTGGCCCAGCTTCGGATGGACCTTCGGATAGTCATAGAGGCCACGCGCCAGGCGGCGCAGCTTTCCACTCTTGACCAAGCGGGAGAGGGCCTGATCGAGAGCAGCGCGCCCCGCGACGTCGAGGAAGTCGCTGGGCGTGAAAACACCGCCACGCCCGCCGGCGCGGGCGCGGCGCATGACCCGATCGGGAACTGATGTCATGGCCGTTTTCATGCGTCAGAAAATAGGCTATCTTTTTCTGACATTCAAGATGCAAAACGTGCGAAAGGGGCAGAAAGGGTGTCCCGACAACCCCCACGTGGCTTGCGAATGCCGTCGCGGACCTCATCCTCCGTGAGAACTTGTCCATCGCCCTGAGCTTGCACTGAATTCCAACATGATGCGACGGATCGCCATAGCGTACGCCAAACAGATCAACACCATTCCGCCGCTGGCCGCGCCTGCCGTTCCTCGGAACGTTGGGATCGCCGAGCAAGCTTCGCCATAGCGCGACAGAGGTAAAATTGATTGTAATTATGGTCGTCATTCACTCCCCTGATAGGTTCAGACGGGTTTCAGGGCCTAGATCCAGGGCCCGGACTCATAACCAAGGCCGACGATCGCAGCGGTGCAGACCGCCGCTGGGTAATTTGACGGCAAGAGGCTCGCATCGTATCGCAATGAGCCGGCAGAACATGCGTTCGACGGCGTTTCGGTCGTGGTAGAGGACAGGCGAGAGGCAGTTCTGCCAAGCGCCGGCCGCCTTTGGCGCGATGGCCGCGGGGCTTCGATCAGGCGGCGGGTCGCGTCCGAATCATAACGCTTGTCGGCCTGCAGGATCCGGGTGTGTGGCAGACGTTTCAGTGGCTGGGCTCCCCTCCAATCAGCGACCTGGCCGCCGATGAGCTTTAAGGCGGTGGAACGACAGGCCGGTCGCGTCAATAGGTCGTCTCCGTCTTTGCTGGATCGCATCATGTTCAAAGGTCGGCATTTCCTCCTCCAGATGCGTTTTGCCCTGGTGGTTTGAATATTGCGCCTTTATGCCTACCGTTGATGGGTCGAAAATACGAACCTCCGAACTTGCCTGGCGGTTTGGACTCGTGTTATTTTCCCCTACCAATGATAGGTCGAAAAAACGAAAAAATAAACCAGCTTCATCGCCTGCTCCCCGAGGGGCTAGTGGTCGATACTGCTTGGCTGGATGAATACGGCTACCGTCGGCAGTGGCGTGAAAAATACGTGGCGCAGGGTTGGCTCGAAGGTGTCGTCCGCGGCGTCTATCAGCGACCGATCGGCAACGTCGAGCAGACCATGGCCTGGCAGCGCGTGATGATCTCGCTCCAGCGACTTCTCGACAAAGCCGTGCATGTCGGCGGCCGCAGCGCCCTCGAACTGCAGGGCCTGACCCACTACCACCGCTTTTCGGGCAAGCCTAAAATCCACCTCTATGCCTATGGCAGCCTGCCTGGCTGGGTCCAGCGGATACAGACCGACGCTCAGTTCGTCGAACACAAGGCAGACAAGCTCTTCGATGCCGACGCACCTGGAAGGACGCGCATTGTATGGGGACATTGGGGATGGGAGCTCGATGTCTCCGCGCCGGAGCGAGCACTTTGCGAGCTTCTTGACCTTCTCCCATTCCGGGAGACCTTCCATCAAGCGGACGTTCTAATGGAGTCGGTTCGCACTCTGAGCCCGAAGCGGGTTCAGGCAGTGCTGGAAGCATGCGGCTCCGTGAAGGTGAAGAGACTATTTCTCTGGTTCGCCGAGCGGCACGCCCATCCGTGGTTCGGCCGGCTCGATCTCAAACGTATCGACCTTGGTCGTGGCAAGCGCCAGATCGTGGTCGGGGGTCGGCTGGACAGCAAGTATCAGATCACTGTGCCGGAGACACTCGATGCCGGCGTCTGAGGCTTACCGCGCGCAAGTCAGCCTCCTCGTTCGGGTCCTGCCACTCGTTGCTGAGGAGGCTGTCTTTGCATTGAAGGGTGGCACGGCCATTAATCTCTTCGTCAGAAACCTTCCGCGCCTGTCGGTCGATATCGATCTGGCCTATCTGCCGGTCGAGGATCGCGCGACTTCCCTCGCCAATATCGACGCTGCGATACGACGCATTGCTGCTCGAATAGGGAAGAATGTGCCGCGTAGCCGCACCCAGGTAGTGCCGCTGCACAGTGATGGCGCTGCCACAAAGGTGCTGATTGCCTCCGACAGTGTACAGATCAAGATCGAGGTGACGCCTGTCATTCGTGGCTGCGTTTACGCGCCCGAAACGCGGGCGGTTTGCGACCGAGTTGAAGAGCTCTTCGGCTATGCCGAGGTGCCTGTTGTGTCCTTCCCGGACCTCTATGCCGGCAAGATAGTCGCGGCCTTGGATCGGCAGCATCCGCGAGATCTGTTTGACGTCAGGGATCTGCTCGCGAATGAGGGCGTGTCCGATGAGCTGCGGCGCGCCTTCATTGTGTACATGCTGAGCCACAACAGGCCGCTGGCGGAGGTTTTGGCGCCGACGCGCAAAGACCTGCGCCGGGAGTTTGACGCTGGATTTGCTGGCATGACGGAAGAGCCCGTGACCCTGGAAGCGTTGTACGATGCTCGTGAAGCTCTAATCGCCGAGGTCGTTGGCAAGATGCCTGCCGAGCACCGGCGTCTTCTCCTATCCTTCAAGGCCGGCGAACCTGACTGGAGCTTGTTTGGTGTGCCCGGAGCCGCGGAACTGCCGGCAGTGCGCTGGAAGGTCGACAACTTGGCCAAACTTTCCAAGGGCCGGCGCGAAAAGCTGCTATCAGATCTCGAGCGGGCGCTCGCGAAATGACAGAAGTGGGATGCGTAGGGACGTCGAAGTGAACGGAGCGGGGCGAGGGCGACGACATGGAATTGTGCTCCGCAGTGGTTGGTTCGCAGACTGCGGAGCTGGCCATGTGGAGTGCCAGGGGTCGGCGCTTCAGAACAGGGCGGAGCTGAGAGGTTAGGCCATGGCCCGTCTCTTCGTCGGTGTTACGGACAAGGCCTGGTTCGATCAGTTGAGGCGCCTTGGAGCGCGGTCGCGTGGGCAGAAATCCTGCATGAAGGAAATCCGCTCTCGGTTTCGTCATTCACGGCGTGTTCGGCGCATTTCGTCACGCTTCGGTGCCAGCTGGCGCTGGCTGACAGGGGCGCTCGACGCAAGCATCGCGCGGCATGGGCCTTGCAGAACGAAAAAGGGCGGCATCGCTGCCGCCCTTTTTCGTATCTGAAGGCTGAATGGGTTCGATTAGAAATCCAGGCTGCCCCTCAAACCCGCTTGCGGGTTGAGCATTGTCAGTTGATGGCGTGCTTTATGGAGTTCTCATTGCGAATGATCTTATCCGAAAAGTCTGCAACTTTTCGGGATCATTCGTCAATTAGAAGTCCATGCCACCCATGCCACCCATGCCGCCCATGCCGCCGCCGCCCATGCCGCCAGGCATGCCGCCGCCAGCCGACTCCTTCTTCGGAGCCTCCGCGATCATGGCTTCGGTGGTGACGAGCAGGCCGGCGACCGAGGCCGCGTCCTGGAGAGCGGTGCGCACGACCTTCATCGGATCGACGATACCCATGGCGATCATGTCGCCGTATTCGCCGGTCTGGGCGTTGTAGCCGAAGGTCGCGTCCTTGTTCTCGAGGATCTTGCCGGCAACGATCGAGGCTTCAGCTCCGGCGTTGGCCGCGATCTGGCGGGCCGGAGCCTGCAGCGCACGACGCACGATGGCGATGCCAGCGGTCTGGTCGGAGTTGGCGCCGACCGCCTTGATGCTCAGCGAAGCGCGCAGCAGCGCGACGCCACCACCAGCAACGATGCCTTCTTCCACGGCCGCGCGGGTCGCGTTGAGGGCGTCATCGACGCGGTCCTTCTTTTCCTTGACTTCGACTTCCGTCGCACCGCCGACGCGGATCACCGCAACGCCGCCGGCGAGCTTCGCCAGACGTTCCTGCAGCTTCTCCTTGTCGTAGTCCGAGGTGGTCTCCTCGATCTGCTGCTTGATCTGGGCGACGCGGCCCTGGATCTCGGCCTTCTTGCCGGCACCGTCGACGATGGTGGTGTTCTCCTTGGAGATCGACACCTTCTTGGCGCGGCCGAGCATGTTGAGGCCGACATTCTCGAGCTTGATGCCGAGGTCTTCCGAAATGACCTGGCCACCGGTGAGGATGGCGATGTCTTCCAGCATGGCCTTGCGGCGATCACCGAAGCCCGGCGCCTTGACGGCGGCGATCTTCAGGCCGCCACGCAGCTTGTTGACGACGAGCGTGGCCAGGGCCTCGCCTTCGACGTCTTCCGAGATGATGAGCAGCGGCTTCGAGGTCTGCACGACGGCTTCGAGAACCGGCAGCATGGCCTGAAGGTTGGACAGCTTCTTCTCGTGCAGGAGGATGTAGACGTCCTCGAGCTCGGCAACCATCTTGTCGGCGTTGGTGACGAAGTAGGGGCTGAGGTAGCCGCGGTCGAACTGCATGCCTTCGACGACTTCGAGTTCGGTCTCGGCGGTCTTGGCTTCCTCGACGGTGATGACGCCCTCGTTGCCGACCTTCTTCATCGCTTCCGCGATCATCTTGCCGACCGACTCGTCGCCATTGCCGGCGATGGTGCCGACCTGGGCGACTTCCTCGGAGGTCTTGATCTTCTTGGCGTTCTTGGTGAGGTGGGCAACGACTTCGGTGACGGCCAGATCGATGCCGCGCTTCAGGTCCATCGGGTTCATGCCGGCGGCAACCGCCTTGTGGCCTTCCTGGACGATCGACTGCGCCAGAACGGTCGCGGTCGTGGTGCCGTCGCCGGCGATGTCGTTGGTCTTCGAAGCAACTTCGCGGACCATCTGCGCGCCCATGTTCTCGAACTTGTCCGCAAGCTCGATTTCCTTGGCGACGGTGACGCCGTCCTTGGTGATGCGCGGGGCGCCGAACGACTTGTCGATGACGACGTTGCGGCCCTTGGGGCCGAGCGTGACCTTCACCGCGTCGGCGAGGATGTTGACACCGCGCAGCATGCGCTCGCGGGCATCACGGGAGAATTTTACGTCTTTGGCAGCCATGTTTTAGCTCCTGGCAGGGGGCTCATAGCGAGCCCGAAAATTCAGTTGACGGTGAGGCCGATATTCAGCCGATGATGCCCATGATGTCGGATTCCTTCATGATCAGAAGGTCTTCGCCATTGAGCTTGACTTCAGTGCCCGACCACTTGCCGAACAGGATGCGGTCGCCAGCCTTGACGTCCAGCGGAACCAGTTTGCCGGCTTCGTCACGAGCGCCGGAGCCGACAGCGATGATCTCGCCTTCCTGCGGCTTTTCCTTTGCCGTATCGGGGATGATGATCCCGCCGGCGGTCTTGGATTCGGATTCGACCCGGCGAACGACCACGCGGTCATGAAGCGGGCGGAACTTCGACTTTGCCATTTTTTCTTCCTCGATGAGAACGGTGAGAACTGTCCCTCTATCCGGCGAAGCCGGACAAACCAGTACGCCCGGCGGTTCCGGACATTAGTTAGCACTCATCAATGGCGAGTGCTAACACCGCGGGGGATAGGCTCCTGGCATAGGAGAGTCAAGACGCTCGTGAGGCGATTGCAGACAGCCGGTATGATGATTTGGCCGGCTGTCCTATTGCCGCCGAGGCGACCGCAGCGCCAGCAGCGGCCATCGTTTGGCGAGCCCGTAGCTGCCGGTCAGCTCGAGACCGAGATCACCGAAAGATTTTGGCGTCACAGATCGGTCGAAAAACGGCGTTTCTGCGAAGCAGCAAACCGAGCCAGCCGGCGGCTTGGCAGCCCCATGACTGAAATGGAGTGCGGGCGGAACGCACTACTCAGCCGCCCGGATCGATGATGCGAAAACAGGCCTAATATTCCGTAAACAGAAAGGCTGGCGGCGCACCGATTGCAATTGCACTGACGTAGGGTAAGCTTGGCCCGTCCTGGATCGTCAATCCCATTGCAGATTCGGGCACTCCCGATCTTGCCGCCTTCGGGCGGCCCTTTTGTTTCATGTAAGCTATTGCCGCCGCGATCCGAACCGCGACAGCGGGTGCGGCCCGATGGGTTCGCCGCCAACCGCGTCGATCAATCATATTCAGGGACCGGCTCGGCCGTAGCAGTCCCCGCAATCGGCGAGCGGCTGGGTAGCGCCGACATGGCGGGACGCCATCAGACAGGCCCCGTCTTGATGGGCGCCAATTGTAATGCTGGTCCGCACGATGGAACACCAGCTTCGCTGTCGCGTGTAGCTAACCGCTGGCGCTGATATTACTCTAGTGAAGTAGAGATGTTGCTTCCGTTGGATCCGGAGACGTTTCGGACCGTATTGGCCGAACGGCGAGCCGCGCGAATCACCTGATTGGTAGATTACCCTGGGGAAATGCAGCGACGCTTGCCGGTGTTCCGAAAGTCCCGTCGGCAAATCCACTATGTGGAATCCTGCAGTCACCGCTGACGCGTTGAGTTACGGATGAACATGCTATTCTCCCGTTGATTGTGTTTGGAAGTTGGAAAGATGAATGTTTCGAAAGGAGAACCTGCTTTGGCTGAGGACATGACTAATATAACATGCTCGGGCTGAAACAACTGACATTGTTTCCGCTTACGTCAGCAAGAACGCGCCGCCGATTTCCTCTCTGCCGGATCTTATTCACAGCGTGAATCAATCGCTGTCGAAACTCGGACAGCCCGCCGAACCCGAGAAGCCGGCGCAGGCTCCCGCAGTCAACCCGAAGCGGTCGGTGTTCCCGGACCACATCATTTGCCTGGAGGACGGGAAGAAGTTCAAATCGCTGAAGCGCCATCTAAACGTCCATTATGGGCTGACACCGGACGAATACCGATCCAAATGGGGCCTGCCCGCCGACTATCCGATGGTCGCCCCGAACTCTTCGGCCTCGCGATCGCAATTGGCGAAAGCGAGCGGTCTCGGCCGCAAGGTTGCTGCGAAGGCGCCTGACAAGCGAAAGGCACGAGCTTAGAAGAAGGCAACTGTCGCCTTTCAATATCGGGCGATGGCCCGGCACGATGCTCAGGCTCCATCGCCAACTTGTGCTTGCGGCGTTGTCGCTACTGCTTGCGCAGCCGGCGCTCGCGAAAACTTGGTGCCATCCGATTGACAACACCGCCCGGATCCTTGCGTCGCCAAGCCCGAATGACATTCACAGGGATTGGCGGGACGAAAATCACATAGGCATGTCGTTGGCATTGGCGCCGCGCCGCAAAGTGACGGCAGAGCGCGTTGTTTATATCGAGGGAGATCTTTTTTACCACGAAGCGGCCTTGTGAATAAAAAAGTCAATGTCCTCCAAAAGGAATGGCAATGTGATTGGCGGCTCTCGCCGGGCGCTCCGCATTCGCGGATATACACACCGGGCAATAGGGTCGCGGCACCTGAGCCACCGGACCTTGCTGGGTATGTCTCCTGAGCACTTCCCAATGCCCGGGACAGTTGCCTTTGCCGATAAGCGAAGTATCGTTGCGCCGCGAATCGGCTGGAGGATCAATGCGCAAGCAGACAAAACCGTTCATCATCGAGGTCAAACCCTCACGGAAGCCGAAATCCGGCCCACGGAAGACGTCGATCTGGGGGCAGTTGGACTTGAGGACCGAGGACGATCCGCCGGCTGGAGCGGCGCCACAAAAGGTGCCAGCCGCCATCGAGGATAGTGCTGCGGCCGGGGGCCGCTGACCCAAACGAACTGCTGCGCGCCTATGTGGAATCAATGACAAGGAGCCGTCGGCAGCAGACTGCTGGCGACGGCCGACGGTGTGAGTGTCAGCCTGTAGGCGCTGTGCGAGTCTCGGTGGCGCGGGGCCAGATAGCTGCGGGCCGCCTCTCCGAACTTTTCGCCGGTATTCTCACCACGGGCATCAGCTTGTCGGCGTGTGGGATAAACCACCAGGCTTTGGATGAGGCAGGTGGCGAACGGCGGCTTCAGACGCACCTTCCGGCCGGTATTTTGAGAAAGGCGGGAAACACCCCGCCTTTCCTTGCAAATTGTCTGGCTTGGCCTGTAATTCGTGAAGGCTGAGAAAAAGCTGCCCTGGCCTCTGGCTCCGTCACGTTTGCCCGGCGCGCAAGACAGTCAGCCTGCCTTGCTCAGACTGCCAGCTGAAGACTTGCCGGTGCGGCGGTCCTGCTCGATTTCATATTTGATCTTCTGACCATCGACGAGGGTCGAAAGACCGGCACGCTCGACAGCCGAAATGTGGACGAACACGTCCTGACCGCCGCCATCGGGCTGGATGAAGCCGAAGCCCTTGGTGCTGTTGAACCACTTCACGGTTCCAGTCGCCATCTTCTTATTCCTTCATAACAACTGCAGAATGGCCTGGCCAAAAAGCCAGGCCGGTTTACATTGCGCCAGGAGATAACGCAGCAAAATCGCCAAATCGCAAGGCCTTTGACCACTTGGCCGAAGAAGAAACAGGGCTCGGACTCTCTTGGGCACAGACAAGATCCACCTTGTCCCTGGTCTACGCTCTGGGACGGCCGTTCGGCGCCGCCTCGACAAGGAGCTGGTGTGCCGACCAGGTCGTCGATGTGGGTCACGGTCGACGAGGCCGCGGCCTTGCCACCCGATCCGGCCACGAGCGGACCTCGGGCGCTTGATGACCGTCGCGACTGTTTCGGTGTCCCGCCGGCAGATGAGCACATCGCGCCGTCGAGTTCCGGCGCTGGACGTTGCCGGTCCAGGCGAGCGACTGTTTGGCAAGTCCCGGTTGCGGGGGGAGTGGTCGACCATGATGGACCACCATTCCAAATCGGGCTCCGGCCAGAAACCCGCGTTGCACGACAGGCCCCTGACCGGCAAATGACGGGTAGCCTGAAATCGAGGAGTGCTCCCGCATTGATTGGATCATCTAGCAGGCTGTTGAAAAAGCCTCTCGCGGCCGGATTGGGATCGTGATTCACTGTCACCGAAGGAACTCGGAGACTGAATCGTGCGCGGTGGCGACAATCGAACTGGCGAACTGTTCAGCTATGTGGACCTCGAGGCGCGGGTTCGGCGGGATCATCCGCTTCGGACGATCCGTGCGATCGTGAACGAGGCACTGTCGGCGCTGGAGCGAGAATTCGCGGCGCTGTATTCGCCGATCGGGCGACCATCGATCCCGCCGGAGAAGTTGCTTCGGGCTATGCTGCTACAGGCGTTCTATTCGATCCGTTCGGAGCGTCTGCTGATGGAGCGGCTGGAATACGATCTTCTATTCCGCTGGTTCGTCGGCATCGGTGTTGTACGACGCGGCGTGGGACCATTCGGTGTTCTCGAAGAACCGCGACCGGCTGCTCGAAGGCGATATCGCGGCGAAGTTTCTGAACGCGGTCTTGGCACGGCCCAAGGTGAAGAAGCTTCTCTCCACGGATCACTTCTCAATGGCACGCTGATCGAGGCTTGGGCCTCGATCAAGAGCTTCAAGCCGAAAGACGGCCCGGATGAGCCGCCGTCGGGTGGCGGCGGGCGCAATGAGGAGGCGGACTTCCACGGCCAGAAGCGGTCGAACGAGACGCATGCCTCGACGACCGATCCCGATGCGAGGCTCTACCGCAAGGGCAAAGGCAAGGAAGCCAAGCTCAGCTTCATGGGGCATGGGTTGATGGAGAACCGCCATGGTTTGCTGGTCGATGCCTGCCTGACGCCGGCTGACGGGCATGCCGAACGGGTGGCGGCGCTGCACATGATCGAGCCGCATGCCGACCGGCCGCGAGCAATCACGCTCGGTGGCGACAAGGGCTATGATGCGCAGGACTTCATCAACGAACTGCGCTCGATGAAGGTGACCCCGCACGTGGCGCAAAACACGAACGGGCGCCGTTCCTCTATCGATCGCCGCACGACCCGGCACGGCGGCTACGCCGTCAGCCAGCGCATCCGCAAACGGATCGAAGAGGCGTTCGGCTGGATAAAGGTCGTCGCAGGTCAGCAGAAGACGAAGTACCGTGGCCGAGATCGCGTCGGATGGGCCTTCATCTTCGCTGCAGCCGCCTACAATCTGGTGCGGTTGCCAAAGCTGCTGGCGGCGCCGACATGACCGCGCCTGCTGGCTGCCAATTGATCGGCCGCTGGCGCATCGTCGAGGCCGATCTGTGGGATCGCGGCTATCTCAACCTCGGCGGACCCGCCACGATCACCATCAGGGCCGACAATAGTGGTGAGATCGCCTTTGGCGCTCTGCAAGCCGGCCTCGATCTGAGCTACAGCCCCTCGACGGTCTGCTTCACGTGGGCCGGCTTCGACGAAATGGACGAAGCCACAGGTGATGGCTCCGCCGAACTGCTCGACGACGGCTCCATCGAGATCGCATTCGCCTATCACAATGGCGATGAGGCCATCCTCAAAGCCAAGCGCGACACTTCTTCAACAGCCTGCTAGAAAACTAGGCGGCCTCGAGGCCCTTCAGGGCCTTCGCGAAGGCGTCCTTGACCGGCTTGGAAACGTCGGCCGCCGCCCTGGCGGTGAGCGCCTGGATGTCCTTGACTTGCTCGACACCCATTTCAAGGCGCTTGCGCAGAAAGATCCTGTGCAATTCAAAAACTTCGGACAGCGACTTCACACGGACCAGAGCCTCAAGGTGCGAGAAGTCAGCTTCGGCGTTCGCGCGCAATGCCGCGATCATCTTCAGCGACAACTCGTTGCCGGCCGACTTCGCGGTTTCGGCGCTCGACTCGAGCGCCTTCTGGGTCTCTTCAGCGCCTTTGAATTTTTGAAGCACCTCGTTCGTTTGCTCCATACCCTTGTCAGCGACGGCGCGAAGTTGATCGGTAGCCTTGTCGGGATTGAATGCCGCAAATTCGGTGGCTTCGGTTGCGCTGGACTTGTCAGTGGGTTTGGACATTTCTTGAACCTCCGCTTGAAGATGGTTTCCCGCCCGCGACAGCACATTGGGGCTGATGTGTGACAGTGGTATGTGCACTGCACCAATCTGGTGCGGCGTGCCGGCTCGGCCGCTGCAGATCGGCTTCGCGCGGACGTGCCAGTGATCAAATGGGTTACGGGTAATGACGTGCCGTCATGGCGCGTGCCGACCTTCCCTTTGCCGAGAACGGTTTCAGATCGGACCGTCGCCGGCCTCGAATTTCTCGGGCGCTCTCCGGGCCCCCGCTCGATCCATGATCGAGATTGCTAGACAAGCAGGCCTTCCTCTCTGGCGGCTGCCTTGAAGGCGATGCGGGCATCGGCAGGCGTCAGTTCTCCGGCCAAGGCGGACAAACAGACGCGTACGGCCTCGTTCCATCTGGGACCGTGCTTGGTCCACTGGAGCAGCTGATCGGCTGCATCTTCGACGCTGCTGCACTCGTAGCGAATACCTGGGGTGCTGGTATTTATCACGACAGGTGGCGAAAACCTATGAAGGGACACCGGGGGCGTCATTCATGTAGATCGAAAATAACGAACGCGGCGAGAAACATGGGTCTCCAAGACGATGCGGCCAGACCCACTAAGGGCCTGCCTCATGTTCAGGCGGATACGCATACGGCACTGATTTCGCGGCCTCCCGAGGCCGTCGTGCTGACCGAGCCAGGTTCTTTCGGGAAAAATGGGCCGCCCCGAAGTGGCTCAGTTTCACGACGAGGGTTAGCGCCGCAAACAGAGATCGTCCGATCCCCAAGCCGCATGTCGACGGCCATCAGCTCACTTCGTCTCTTTAGAAAATGCGCATTGGTTTGCACTGCTCCGAATGCGGCTTGATAGAACGACGCAGCTCCCTGCTGCCCACCATGCTCCACAAAAATCGTCAGTGAGAGTGATATCCCAACACCGCAAACCGACTTTTGAGAACGTTCCCGTCTGAAATGCCATGCTGCTGAGGGACTACTTCATGGGCATTCGCTGCCGACAAATCGATCTGCCGCATGGCCAAAGCTTTTCGCAATGCTTTGGCCATGGACTGGGAACGCCGGAGAGCATCATGGTTCATCCCTTCTGTAGTCAGTGTCAGTGCTCGCGTTGCTGACGGCCACCCACGAGGGTCAAACCGTAAGGATTGTGCATTCACCATTCCAGGAGGAGCGAGCGGCAGGCTGCACAGCCTGCCAAGGCAATAGCTAGATCGTGACGTAGATCAACAACTGCTCGCGTCAATTGCGAATCAGGTTTCCCAAAAACTGCGAGAGTGCCCGCCGAGCGCCGTTTCAAACGTCAGCTACGGGCGCGATACAAAGGGCACAGGCTGAACTTCGCTGCCAGAGGCAGGGCTTGTCGACCGTTCGATCGAAAGTGCGAGATGAGGAGAAGACCCATCAGCCTGCAGAGCGGCTAGGCGCTCGGCTACCTCCCTGTCAGCCAAAGTCAGGCGATGATTTAGACGAAGGTAATCCGTCCATGTCGGAGTGCGGAATGTCTCAGTCCAAAGAGTCGGATTCTGAAGATTTCGCTGCAGCGTCCAATTGCGCGCACCGGCACGGGTCTGAACGCGCCGCCTTTCGCGCATGCAGCGCAGAAACGCCTCGATATTAGGTTCGGGGATCGAGTACTCCACCTTGACCACGATTGGACCGCTCCTCGGCCGGAGAGTAAGGGCCAGTTCTGGTGGGATGAAGTCGGCAGCCCCTTGATCCGATTCTTCCCATAGTCGTATCGGCAATACCTTTCCCGCTGCTGCAACCAGCAACAGTGCCACTGCAGCACCTTCCAAAGCCCACGTCAGGGAATAGTTCTGCGCGACAGCTCCCCAGATCCAGCTGCCGGCTGCCATACCGCCGTAGGTCAAAGCGTAATAGATCGACAGAGTGCGACCAACGACCCACCTTGGGCTTGCCAACTGCACACACACGTCGGTTCCGGTCCAGGTGACGACCCAGCCTGCGCCACCGATTGCAAGCGCGATCGCCGCCACCGTCACGGATGATGTGACGGCCAGCAAAAGGCAACACGTTGCGCAGGCAACGGACGCCAGCGTGACCAATCGCTCTTGGGTCGCAATGCGTCTCAAGTAACCATTGCTAATGCCTGCGACAAAGGCACCTGTGCCGAAGCCGGCCAACAGGACGCCGTAAACAAGTGGCCCACCCGCCAGCTGATCGCGGACGAGGAGGGGAAGGAGAGCAAGGATCGAGATGCTCGACAGCCCGAACAGGGTTGCACGCACAATCGCCACTCTGATCTCCGAGGAGATCGCGGTGAAGCGCATGCCATCATGAATGGCGGTCGCCATGCGCTCGCGCGGAAGAGGCGAAGAGCGAACCTGCCACTTGGTGCGCAGGACAGCGCTCAACGGGACCAGGTCGCTCAGCGCCGCCAATGCAAATGCTGCCAGCGGGCCAAGGAAGGCCAAAATAACACCGCCCAGTGCGGGACCTACGCTTCGGACAATATTATATCCCACCGACATCAGTGTCACCGCAGCGGGTATCTCGCGCTTTTCCAGGATATCACCGACGGAGGCGTGCCAGGCTGGATCATTCAAGGCAAAGCCGCATCCGGCCAGAAAACCCAATCCGAGGATCAACCACGGACTGACAAAGCCCAGACCGACAGCGAGAGCCAGCGTCGTGGACGCCAGTGCGATCAGGCAATGTCCGGCAAGCATCACCCCGCGGCGGCTAAAACTGTCTGCAATGGCTCCAGCAAGGATCGACAAGAAGAAGGCGGGCAGTGTAGATGCAGCCTGAACGAGTGCCACCATCAGGTCGGAGGCTGAAATCGTCGCCATGAGCCAGCCGATAGCCACGCTCTGGACGAGCCAGCCGAGGCTGGAAATCTGCGTGGCTGTCCAGATCGAGCGAAAGACCGGGTTCTGAAGAGGCATCAGTGTGGTTGCCGCAAAGGGCGGGGAATCTTCACGCCGCATGACTATCTCACCTCCACCAAGTCGTTCTTCGCTCACCTGCCGACAGCTGGGCGCTTCGCGCACAGCTGCGTCACAACCAAGCTCCGTCATCGCGCTCTCAACACAGGAGATGTCGCATCACCATGCTGATGCGCGATAAGTCCAGTTGGGTGTAAGCCGGTCGAGGTCGCGCAGCCCGATGGATGCGGTCAGTTCTGCCCTGCGACTCTCAGCTTTGGATGGTGCTAGCGCCCCGATGGCCGGCTTGTCAAACGGCCGCAGGCTGGCAGCGCCCATCGGCTGGATCCGCAGCAAGAACGGAAACCGCCTGCTGCTACGGGCGAGCCGCTTTCACCCCTTGGGACCGGACAAGGCCAGTGAGGTTCAAGGAGCAGCGTCTCGGTCGCTCAGCGCCTTCTTGATCTCTTTCAGCGTGCCGGCCCCGCTTTCGAACAGCGCCATGATCTTCGCGGCCAAGGCCTCGCGTTCGGGGCTGTCCGGCGGGAAATGGCCGCCTAGCTCCGCGAGGGCCTTGCTGAGCATTGCCAATTGCTCTGGACGAGCAAAACTGTTATGCGGCATGGCGAACCTCCCTCAACGCGCCTCTAGCCATCCACGAAGTCCCAGCAGCAGAAGTGGCCAAAACCTATGCTTGCACCTTTCCGGTGCCCGACTTGCAGGCGGCGAGCCACTGCATCGCGGAAGTTTCATCCTCCAATATGGCGACCCGTTTCGCAAAGCCAAAAAAGGCGTTGCGGGCAGCACTCACAGGCTTTCGCCCATCATAGGCATCATAGCACGTCCTAAGGGCGATCTCGTGGACTCCGTCCCTGCGATCGTCTGGCCATTCAGTGAGGAAATCGATGGCGTCCGCGAGGTCCGCAATCTCTTGTACGATGTATGTGTCACGTTTCACGAACAGCGGGGTGCCGAAAGCCTCAGCGTTCATTCTTTCCTCCCGATCTGCTGAACAGCTAATTTGTGCGAACAGATGCATCACCGGAACCCGCTCACGATAGCTGAATGTGTTGTCAAGGCGATGACGGTTCAACACGAAAGCGGCGGCTTGCGGAGTTGTGATCGAGAAGTCCGCAGGTGCAATTCGACGAATCTTACATGAGGCTGCGGAATCACGTCTGTGACCCGACGGTGCAGGGTTCGTTTGACGACGTGCTCTTGCACATATATTCTGGCCACATGGTCATTTTATGGAGACGCCGATGAAAAGCATCACCGTAGTGGAGGCGAAATCCCGCTTCTCAGCTTTGCTGGCGGAAGTCGAAGCTGGCGAAGAAATCGCCGTCACCAGGCACGGCAAGGTGATCGCGCGCCTTGTTCCCGACCATCCCCGCGTGGCGGCCGACGCCTTTCGTGATTTTTGGGCAGACGCCGATGAAATCGATCTGGTCGCGCCTGACGACAAGCAGGCTGAACATGAGACTTCGTTGGACGGTTAGATTGTGACGTCACTCTACCTTCTCGACACGAATATCCTGATAGCGGCTATGAAAGGTCGAATCGAGGTGCGTGGACGATTGGAGTCCGAGCAACTGAGCGCCATGCGGCTCTCTGCCATTGTGTGCTGGGCGAACTAGAATTCGGCGCCGAGAACAGCGCTTATGGCGACCGCAACCGCGCTCGCTTGGCCGCGCTGGCTCAACGGCTCCCGTTTGTCGGAGTCGACTACGACACAACGCGACATTATGCGAAGGTTCGAGCATTTCTGGAGCTTCAAGGAACGCCAATTTGGGCCAACGATACATGGATTGCCGCGCAAGCGTTGGCGATCGACGCCACGCCGGTCGCAGACAATGAGCGCGAGTTTTCCCTCGTGCCTGGACTGGCACTCGAAAACTGGTTGGAACATGGGCAACCGTGACCTTGTCTATCCTAGGAAACCCGACTGCAGTGACGGTTCGGGCCTCACTCACCTGCCAAGCCAATATCCGCCGGGTCGGGAACCGCCGCCTCGAAAATCTCAAGATAGCTCTTACGTCTCTGGGCTCTTGTGGAGGCGCGCTTGCGAACCTTCCCGCCGATAATTTCCTTTAGCTTCTCGGCCGTTGGCTAAGCGCCGTTCATTTTTGGCGAAACGCTTGGCGATGATCCGGGTAACCGTGGAATGGCCCAAACCGCTTCGCAATAGTTTCGCAATAGCGAGGTCGCTCGACCAATTCGGAATGATCCGGCATTGTTGGTGACGTAGCCGGTGAACTCGGTGAAATAGCCCGTGATGGGAACATGGACCAGCGAGGCGCTTCGAATGGGGCCGGAAACTGCGTACGCCACCGCCGGAAACATCCGTGCTATCGGGGTGGCAAGCTCACCCGCGCAGGGAGTCGAGGGTTTTGAGGCAGACTTGGATGCGTCAGGGACTTAAGCGGCTGCAGGTGAAGCAAACCTTTTGGAAGTGCTTTGCTTTGGCCGGACGCACACATTGTCAACGAGCCGGATGTCCCCCAGCCATGCGGCCACGAGGATGCGTGTCGATCTGTCCGCGGCGTCGAGCGGCGCGAGGTCATCGTCGGCCCGCAGTTCAAGATACTCGACTTCTTTGTAGCCGGCCGCCAGGATTGCCTGCCGCGCCTCAATGAGTACGTCGTCGGCTGTCGCCCCTGTCGCCAGCCGCTCGGCCAACGCGAACAGGATTTCCGCGAGGCTCGGCGCCGCCTGTCGCTGTACGGACGAGAGGCGAAGGTTGCGCCACGACATTGCCAGACCGTCGGCTTCGCGCACCGTCGGGCAAGCGACGATCTCGATCGGAATATCGAGATCGCGCGTCAGCCGGCGCACGACGTGCAACTGCTGGAAGTCCTTCTCTCCGAAGAAGGCCAGATCGGCGCCCGTCTGCAGAAAGAGCTTGGCTACGACAGTTGCCACGCCGTCGAAATGGCCGGGACGGTACGCACCGCACAACCCATCGCTCACCCCGCTCACCGAGACCGCGGTGGCGAAACCTTCCGGATACATTTCAGATGCATCGGGTGCGTAGAGCATATGGGCACCCAGCGGCGCGAGCTTGGCAGCGTCCTCGTGCTCCGTTCGTGGATAGGCGGCAAGGTCAGCCTCATTGTTGAACTGTCTCGGGTTGATGAAGAGTGTCACGATCACCCGATCCACGCGCTCTAGCGCCGCCCGCACCAGGCTGAGATGGCCTTCATCCAGCGCGCCCATCGTCGGCACGACGGCAACCTTGAGGCCTTCGCGACGCCAGGCTGAAACAATGCTGCGCAATTCCGCGACGGTCCGGACGATCGGTATGCTCACGCTGCCTCTCCTCCTTTGACGGTCTTCGGCGCATCGCCGAAGACATGCTCGGCCGCAGGAAAATGGCGCTCGCGTATATCCTGCGCATAAGCCGCGATCGCCGCTTCGGCAATTTGTCCGAGCTCTGCGTAACGCTTGACGAATTTCGGGCGGAAGTCGCCGAACAGGCCAAGCATGTCGTCGACCACCAGGATCTGCCCGTCGCACGCCGGCGAGGCGCCGATTCCGATCGTCGGGACGGCCACCTCTTCGGTGATCCGCCGGGCGAGCGGCTCAAGGCACCTTTTCCAGAACGACCGAAAAAGCACCGGCCTGCGCCACTGCCTTGGCATCGCGCCGGATGCGCTCACCGTCCTCGCCCCAGCCCTGCACAGGATAGCCGCCGAAAGTATTGACCGCCTGCGGGGTCAGGCCGACATGGGCCATGACCGGTACGCCACGCGCGGCGAGAAAATGGATCGTCTGCGCCATTGCCTCGCCACCCTCGATCTTGATGGCCGCACAACCGGTCTCGGCCATCACCCGGGCTGCGTTTCGGAAAGCCTGCCCGGGACCTTCCTCATACGAGCCGAACGGCATGTCGACGACCATGAGCGCACGCTTGAGGCCACGCCGCACCGCCTTGCCGTGCAGGATCATCATGTCGAGCGTCACGCCGAGAGTCGAAGGCAGGCCGTGGAGCACCATGCCGACGCTGTCGCCCACCAGCACAACATCGCAGTGCGGATCGATGAACCGGGGGCGACCGGGGTCGTGTAGGCTGTCAGGCAGACGAGCGGAGCCTGGCCTTTACAGCAAGCGAATGTCCGGCGGCGTGATCGCCTTGGTCTCAGCAGATATGCTCAAGCGAAGCCTCCTTCCCTAGCGTTATCCATCGCGGGTGTCGCCTTTGGCATATTTTTGTGCAACTGCGAAGAGCAAAACGGCTACCTCTCGGGATTGGCGCCGAAAGGCATGCCCACGGACCATCGGTGCAGTCCCAGCCCCGACTGCACCCTTGCCAGGCGCATTCATTCAGCTCCAGCGCAACGATCAAGTTGGATGATAGGCGATCCCGCACTATGGCGGTACTTTCGCCGACAACCGCAGTGCCGCAGTGCCGATCAGCTTCGCCATCAACGTGATATGGGCGGGAAGCGTTGCTACCAACCGCGGTGCAGGACGAGCATCGCAATAGTCTTGCCTGGGCTTTATTGCTTTCCGCGGCAACCGCCACTATGTAGCGACGCTTCCCCGACTGTCTTTCAAGCCATCTGGAGAGTTTCATGACGGAAGAAGCCAAAAACAACATCGACACTCTCATCGAGCTCACCGCCGATGTCGTCTCAGCGTATGTGTCCAACAATCCGGTCCCGGTAGCTGATCTCCCTGCCCTGATCAGCCAGGTCTACGCGGCACTCAAAGGCACTGCCGGCGCCAGCGTTTCCGCAGAAGAAGCGGAGGCTCTCAAGCCTGCGGTATCGATCAGGAAGTCGGTGACACCGGACTACATCATCTGCCTTGAGGACGGCAAGAAATTCAAATCGCTGAAGCGCCATCTGTCGACCCATTATGGGCTGACGCCGGACGACTATCGCGCCAAATGGGGTCTGTCGGCGGATTATCCCATGGTCGCGCCGAATTACGCCGCAACGCGTTCGGCGTTGGCCAAGACGATGGGGCTCGGCCGCAAACCGAAAGAGCCGGAAACGCCGGCGCCAACGAAGCGGACCCGCAAGAAGGTCGCAGCTTGATTTCAGAAATCGAGGTTTTTCTGGAGCGCGCAAGCTGCCATCGGCACCATCTGCATCTGCCCGGAATGTGAAAAGGCGGGGTCCAGCCCCGCCTTCCCTTTCAAACAGCTTTGGCTTCCCAGCCTGGATGCACCTTGTCCATCGGCTGTTGCCAGGACGCTGGAGAAGATTCAGCCAGCTTTGCTGAGGCTGCCAGCAGAGGACTTGCCAGTGCGGCGGTCCTGTTCGATTTCATAGTTGATCTTCTGGCCATCGGCGAGGGTCGAGAGCCCCGCTCGCTCAACGGCGGAAATGTGAACGAAAACATCCTGACCGCCATTGTCAGGCTGGATAAATCCAAATCCCTTACTGCTGTTGAACCACTTCACGGTTCCAGTCGCCATATGCGTGTTCCTTTGTAACAATTGCAACGTGGGCAGGCCGTCCGGCCAGTCCCGATTCATAACCGAACTTTGGAGTTGGGCGCAGCAAAAAACGAAAAATTGCAAGGCCCGGTAGATCGGCGGCCGGCAGCTCGCTCACTGCAATGACCCTATTGTCAGCAAGCACGTCCTGCGCTCTCGCTCTCGCGCATGGCCCAGAACGACCCGCAATCTGAAGCCCGGGCGGTCTCATCGCTCCGAGGAATTGCAAATCCAGGCCTAGCGCTGCCGGGCCGACGTAGTGAATGTGGCACCGACGGCCACCGGTCCACCAAAAAGCCATCAGCACCACCAGGCCGCGGCGTGTTTTTCCATCGGCCTCTCTCCCAGACGGGGTTGGTTACGGTGTCACGACTCGCAACTTGGCTGCTTCATAATCGAACGAAACGCGGTTCCGCCCACGTTGTTTCGCTTCAAAAAGGCATCGTGCGGCAGTGCGGAGGACATCCTGAGTATCTGCACCATGAGGGATTTCCGCACCACCGATGCTGACGGTCACCTTCACGCCGTCTTGTTGCCCTTTCACGCCAGGAACCCGCTCGATATGACGACGGATCTTCTCCGCAATGGTCTTTGCATGCTCTTTGCGGATGTGACGTAGCAACACCCCAAACTCTTCCCCGCCAAGGCGACCGATCCCGTCTCCTGGGCGCGTTGTATAGATGAGCGCCTTCGCAATCCGAACCAGAGCTTCGTCACCCTTGGCATGGCCGTGCTTGTCGTTGATTGACGAGAAGTGATCGGGATCGATGAGGAGAAGGGTGTCGCATTCCCCTTCATCGCGGCTTCTATCCATCCTTGCGATGAATTCACCGCGACTAAGAAGTCCTGTCATCGGGTCATGACTGGTGACGAAGGTGAGCCTGCTATGCGTCTCTTTCAGGGCTGCATGAGACTTCTCCAACTTGTCACATGTCTCCTGGATCGTTTCCGCCTGGGTGAAAATGTAGGCACTGACCGGCATCCCGATGAGGATGGGAATGAAGGTGCATTCCACCCAGCTCAGCCAGTCGATCGGCATCTGCAGCGCAAGCCGAGCCGTAAAAGACAAACCGAAGGTTGCGACGACTGCAATTATCGTCACGACTATTGATTTGCCCAGAATACGCCTGCGACGCGGTGTCATGCGGTTCCTTTAGATACTGGCGCTGAACAAGCTCTTACGAAGTCCATTAAGATTATTTCGGACGCGAAGGGCAAGGAAGCGCAACTGTCGCCGTACAAAGGTTGATGCAGCGAGCCAGTTGCCGGCGGCGCGGCTAATTTTAGCGACGGTTAAAATTCGAGTTTTTCGAATCTGCCGGCGTTAGTTTTCGGATGCTACCCAGCCTTCACAGATGGTGAGCGTGGAATATGCGTGGTCCAGGCTGGATTAGAGATATACGGCAGGCTGAGGCTCAGCACCTGCGAGATCGAATAGCTTGGCTTGAATGCGAACTGATTTCTGCGGCCGCGTCCAAAGGCAAATCCAAGTTGCAAAACGTTGGTCACGAGCTTCGTTCGCAGAAGGTTCGACTGGTGGCACGCCTCGAACAATGCATAGCGTGGATGCCGAAGCGGCTCTAGTGTCGCGCCCACATGCGAGGGGTAGATCCGAAGATCGCCGTTGTGGCGGGACCCCGGCTCGCGGTCCGATTATTCACACGTCGCCGCTCGCTCAACAGGGCCAACGCACTGGGCTCACTTTAGGAAACGCTCTACGGCTACGATGCGATACGCGAAACGGACGGCGCCGAGCAGGGCACGAGCTATGCGACGAATGATCTCCTGGGCGAATGGCTGTTGGACCAAGACGCTGGCGAACGGTTCGTAAGACCGAACGACCTTCTTACTTCTACTTGTTTATAAACAGATAATTGGCATGTTTTCTTACTTTGTGCAAGGATTTGTGTAATCAAATCTCCGCCCTTTCAGGCATCGGCTTCGGAAAATATGCTTGCCGAGCGCTTTGATGGTGGCGCAAAGCCCTCGTATTCCGCAGGAGAGATCGTGCGAAGTTTGCATGGGCGGCGGCTGGGATTCCGAGGGCTGCCAAGGCGCTGTGTTTCCGTTGTACACAGCGTGCCGATCCGGTGGAGGTGGCCGGTTGGTTACTCATCTCAAGCAATGGTTTGCCGCCTCGATTGCCTTGCCAACGCCGATCATGCAGTCTGCCGGACGAACGGGCGAACCATCCTCGAGTCGAATAGATGGACCAGACAGACGACAGCTCAGAGTGGGGCAGCATCGACACCCTAGAGTTCTTTGGCCGTCATCTCTTGGCGATTTGTGTCACCTAACGATTAGCGAACGCTTCCAAAAACGACGCACTGTCCTTTGCCGCATACAACGGAACGCTGATCGACATCGGAGGCTCGGTCTGCTTTCTAACCGCAGGCCACGTACTGGCTGACCTTAAACAAAAGCTCGCCGACGTCAGAGTAGAGATCGTAGAGGTCGTTCTGGCCGACACATTCGCGAAGCGCCGTCTCAGCGACAAACCACTTCCGTTCGATATAAGGAACGAACCATTCCTCTTTGTCGATGAGGAAGACCAGGGGCTTGATTTCGGCGCGATTCCCCTGCGCCCCTACTACGTCAATCTTCTGGCAAAGAACGGAACGGGTGTCCCTGTCCCGCTTCTGCGGCAAGGCTGCCCGACGAATGTACTCCAAGGCACCATGGGTGTTCCTGCCGGGCCGAAACCCGTAAGAGACATGCCAGAACTGTGCCTCGAAGATCGGCTCCAGAAGAACCTTGACCGCGCCTTGTACGACGCGGTCTCTGATGGTGGGGATGCCCAAGGGCCGGAATTGCCCAGGTTTCCCGGCCTTTGGAATGAACTTGCGTCTGGCCGGACTTGGCCGGTATGCGCCGCGGCGCAGATCCGCCTGGAGATCGACCAGAAAGCGATGTTCACTCCTGTTCCGAATGCGTCCCACCGTCATCCCGTCAACCCCAGCCGTGCGCCCACCTTTGTTGGAGGAAACGCGCTGCCAGGCGTGACGCAGCACACCCTGAGGTCGGTCAACCAACCCCACATGTCGCACCACTGGTCGTCGGGATTAGCCTTACTCCACTGATAGAGTTTGCTTTGAATGCCGAGTACCCAGACTTTGTCTGTCCGATGATCCATGTCCACAGATCACTCCTCCGTCGTTGCAATCCCATCGCCTTCCTGCTTCCCTTCGCCATGTGCGCGGCTTTCCCGTGCTCCGACTACTACGAAAGCTCCGCCCTTGGGGCTGTCCAATATCTGGCCGTCGCAGCGAGCCCGGCTTCCAAACCGGGCAGACAATCCAAGTTCCCGTGTTCCGACTTCCAACCTTGTGCCGTTAGGCGGTGAGCTCTACCCCGTGCAATGCGGGAGATGGGGCATAGGAGCCAGTCCCATCTCGGGTCTCTTCGAGAACCCGGCAGTAAGAATAGACGAGCCTTACCGCCTCTGATTGCTCTTTCGTGCCTCCACGCCATCACGCTAATGGAAGCGATTTCTGTGTTTCGAGGCTTCTGACGCTCGCTTCGTTGTCTCGCCATAGGCATTGCGGTAGCCCGGCCTGCGGTTGATGGCCCGCATCCGGCACACTTAAGGCCAATCTGTTTATGCAACCCAACCGACGACGCCCGGTCAGGCTTCTCGGCCCCCTTCGATCCACTGCTCCTGTAAATCGGGCGGCATCTCAGCCGCCAGTTGAAAGTCGGCAAGCTTGAGAGGTCACGCTAACTCATGCGCACCTCCCGCGCCGCACGGCGCACCATCGATCCACAGGTATGGCCAGTCGCCCTCGATGGGTCTTTCAAGGAACGCTTTGACCTTGCCGTCGATCTCTTCGCACAGCCGCGAGACCTGGCTCTTGGAGATGCCGCTCATGCCCATGGCCTTGACCAGGTCGTCGACCGAGCGGGTCGAGATACCCTGGACGTAGGCCTCCTGGATGACGGCCGTCAGCGCCTTCTCCGCCATGCGCCGCGGTTCGAGGAAGCCCGGAAAGTAGGAGCCCTTCCTGAGCTTGGGGATGCGCAGCTCGACGGTGCCGGCCCGCGTCTCCCAATCGCGATCGCGATAGCCGTTGCGCTGAGCCGTCCGCAGCGGGTTCTTCTCGCCATAGGCGGCGCCGGTGGCGGTTCCCACCTCCAGCTCCATCAGACGCTCGGCGGCAAAGCCGATCATCTCGCCAGGAGATCGCAATCAGGGCTCTTCTCCACGAGCGCGCGCAGGTTCATCATGTCGGGGGCGCGCTCGCGAGCGGCTTCGTCACCGCCGAGCTACACCACTCAGCGGGGCACGACCGAAAAATCGCCTCAGATACAAGGCATGGTCCTGCATCCATCCCCATGCTACCTATCGTTGACCCAACATAGCCTGAGAGCTATATTCGGTAAGAGAGTCGGCATTCCGATAGTTCGATAGAGCGTTCGGGATAGCACAATCGAGTTGTTGACTTACCTCGTAGCCATCGCGCGACCCCTCTCGCAAATCTAATATTTCCGTATAGACGGAAGTGCGGGCGCCAACATTACGGAGTCAATTTCATGGGACGCGGTCTCGATAGCGTCATCGCATCCTTTCCGCAAAGACCGCGGGATCGCATCGATGCGCGGTATACGGAGGAGATCCAGGAGGTAGAAGGTCTTCGGGCACTGCGCCGGATCGCAGGCAAGGCCCAAGCAGATGTTGCGGCCGCTCTGAAGATCAAACAACCGTCTGTTTCGAAGATCGAAAACCAAGTTGATATGTACGTTTCGACGCTTCGCAGCTATGTCGAAGCCGTCGGCGGAAAGCTTGAGTTGACGGTCAGGCTGCCGAAGCAGCCGACCGTGCGTATCCATGCTCTCGGAGAGATCGCTGCCACGATCTCCGAAAATCTCGCCCCTCCCAAAACTTCTCTCGCCAAGGCCGGACACCGCGGATGACCCAACCAATCCGCAACCTTCCGCGAAGCTATCGCTACAGAACGCTGAAGGACGGCCGCAATTTTGAAAGGCGTTGAATTCCATGATTGGCATCGAAACACGAACCGCAGCAGGCATTCTCACGCTCACAGCGTTGCGCGGCATCGGGCCCGCCACGGCTGAACGCCTTGCGGAACGATTTTTGCTACTTGACGCAATCATCGGCGCCGAGCCTGCGAAGCTTCGATCCGTCGTCTCGGCTGCCGTCGCCGAAAGTCTTCACGAGCCGACTGCCATCGTCAACGCCGGTGAGAAGGCGCAGCGGGTGCTCGACGAGGCTCACCGTCGTGACGTGCGTGTGCTTTCCATCTTCGACGTCGACTATCCGGACGCCCTTCGCTCGCTCTCCGATCGTCCGCCCATCCTCTTCGTCAAGGGCACTTTGCCGCCCCGTCGGAGCGTCGCCTGCATCGGTACTCGCGAGCCCTCCGAGTTCGGCGAAATCGTCAGCGACAGGATCGTGGAAACACTAGTTGCTGCGAATTGGGCGATCGTTAGCGGTCTGGCGACCGGCGTCGACACACTGAGCCACCAAGCGGCGCTGCGCCATGGCGGGCAGACCATCGCCGTATTGGCAGGCGGTCTTGACGGAATCTACCCAAAACAAAACACCAAGCTTGCCGACGAGATCCTGGAGAGGAACGGCGCACTGGTCAGTGAGCAGCCTTTCGGCGTGCCGCCTTCGCCGCGTAATCTCGTTCAGCGCGATCGCCTGCAGAGCGGGCTTTCGATCGCGACCTTCGTCATGCAAACCGACATCAAGGGCGGGTCGATGCACACCGTCCGCTTCACGATCCAGCAGAACCGCTTGCTGTTCGCGCCAGTACCGCAGGGCCGCCATGCCGCAGAACCCAAGAGTCAGGGCATTCTCGCGATGACGCGGTTTTCGGCGACCCGCTTCGCTGACGCCGCGCGCGCCGAAGGCGACTATCGGCGCATCCTAGTTGAACGATATCGCAACGACCCCGTGGCTGTGCCGCTCGCCAGCAAGGAGGATTACACCTCTATGCTAGAGCTGCTGGAAAATCGAGTGGCTGGTGATGCAGCTCAGGACGCGCCGGTTCGGCCATCGTCGCCCGCGCAGATGTCGATGCTCTGACCATGCCGAACGTCGTCCTCTTCGACCTCGATATGACGCTGGTCGACAGCTCGGCGCTTGCGCATCTGCGACGCTCGCAAATGTGGGATGCCGTTCGTCAGAATATGAATCTGATCCGACCTTTTCCGGCGCAAGGCCGGGTCGCGCCGCATGAACTTCCTGCCCTGCTGCGGGCCGACGGACAAGCAGTTGGCATCGTTACGTCGTCGCCTGAATGGTACGCGACCACTGTTCTTCAACAGTTCCGTATCCCTTATGACGTGCTGGTCAGCTACGGCGACACCGAGAATCACAAGCCCGATCCTGCGCCGATCCAGGAAGCACTCCGGCGCCTTGGCATCGCCGCAAGTCGGGACTCGCTCTACATCGGCGATGATGTCGGAGACGTAGAGGCCGCCTACCACGCCGGATTGGCCTCTGTAGCAGTCCGCTGGGGGCCCACGTCGATCTTCGAGCTTTCGTCCAGTGCGCCCGACATTTTCGTGTCGAAGGCCTCGACGCTGCTACGCCAAGACCGCATCGGTGGGCGCGGCTACATCGGCGAAGCGCTGACCAGCAATTGGCCCTTCCACAGCCATTGGGGCTCTATTCTCCATTGCGACGACGAGCCCGTCGTTTATGCACTCGGCCGCTATTTCACGGCTTCCGATCCGCGGCATGCGACGAGTGCCTTGAGCGCGGCCGTGTTGTCTTTGAAAAATAATGACAGCCAGGCGCAAGTCCTCGGCGAATGCGTTGGCCGCGCCGTCGACCTTTTCGACTGGAAACCCGACTGCATCATCCCCGTACCCATGAAGCCGTCGCAGGAGCGCAACCGCTTCAAGGAACTGCTCGAAAGCGCTGCCGACCATTTCGACGAGGATATTGAGGTCGAACTCAATGGCCTGAAAACCGTCAAGGAGGTCGAAGGCTATAAGCAGATGAACGCGCTGGAGCGTGCGGAGGCCATAAAGGGTGCCTTTGACACGGATTACACTTGGGGTGGCGCCAAGATTCTGCTGCTCGACGATGTCTACACGACCGGAGAGACGACGAGAGAGTGTGTGCGCATTCTTAACGCCAACGGGGCCGGCGAGGTCCGGGTGATGGCGATCGCCAAGGATCAGCGCGTCTTCGCGCGCAAGACCTGTTCTGCCTGCGGGCGATCGATGAAGATACGCGAGAATCACGCGACGCACGTAAAATTTTGGGGCTGTTCGGGTTATCCGCATAACTGCCAGCACACGGAAGACTTCTAACCCTATCGGGTCTGGACACCTTGTCCGGACTCTCCGCCGCCTGGTTTCAGCCACCAGCGGGCACTGGACGTTGAACGCCGGTTGTCACAGCGCCATTTGCATGGAGCCGTGGCGAATGAAATCTGACCGCTTGTCCGATCGCGGTGCATGACTAGTCAAGCTTGGTTAAACACTGCGGATTATGACAGGATAGAGCAGGCAGCGACCTTGCCGGATCGCCGAACAGCTGTCACGAGGACGGTTGCCCTTACAGGGAGCGATCTGCCTCACTTCACAAGCCGCAAATTTCCCCTTCTGGGGGTTGTCAAAGCATTTGGCGTGGATGGCACGCCCATAGTCACAAGGCCAAAAAGAAGTTTGACAACCTCTGATTCAGGAACGGACAGGTTGCTCGAAAGTCGATCCACACCGGCCCCATCCTGACGGAGATTATCAGTAAGCGGTGCGCCAAGGCACCTTGCAATAGGCCGATAAACATGGAGCTTTCGCGCCATGACATTGGAACATGCAAAGGGCGATCTGGTCGCCGAGCTCAGCGGCGCCGCGCCGGCCGAAGATCGTGCAACGACGCCCGGGCGCGCGCGGCAACGAAGGCTGTGGAGCTGCACAGAGAAGCGCGCGTTGGTCACCCACTACGATCAGTGATCGACGCCGGCGCGGCGGCCAACGGCTGACCTACCATAGACGCATCACAAGACGATTTTGGGAGGTGCCTTGGCGCACCGCTTACGATTATCAAGGACCTTCTTCCACACCTGCGACTGCTCACGGCACATCTGCATTGGTTCATCCGTTCGCCAACCCCGCCGAGAAATCTCCATAAACAACTGCTGATAGGTCCACTTCGATACCAAACCGAGTTCATGAAGCCGATACGTCATTGCGGCCACTGAAACCGACCACGCTCGCTTAAGTTCGACAACTTTTGGCAGCCCTGTGATGCGACCTACCGCCCGTAGAGGACCTTCTGGCATAAGGAAAGCCGCAGCGAATTCGTTCGCTTGTTTTTCGGCCTCAAGACCATTTGGCGCCGCGTGCTTGTGCAAGACAAGATGCCCTAACTCATGGGCAGCGTCGAAACGGCTTCGCTCGGCAGACTTTTGGGAAATGAGAAATACGTAAGGTTTTTCCCCACGCCAGACTGAAAAGGCATCAACCTCCTTTCCATCCTCGCCTAGGGAAAAGACGCGCCCCCCCTCAACTCCAGAAGGTGCACCATGTTCTTGATGGACCGGTTGCCAAGGCCCCAAAAATCACGGAGGCCGGCTGCAGCACTTTGAGGTGTGTCTTCTCGCATATCGGGCACAGCAGAGACGGGCAGATCAAACTCTGTATCCAACCAGTCAGACATCAAGAACGCAATTGCCCCTGCGGCAATCGCCCCGTCTCGCTGGCGGGCCGTCATTTTGCTCATCGATCGGAAGCTGACCCCCTCTTCGCGCGGAATGTCCAGATCATCCGACAGAAAAAAGGAAAGGGGAAATCCCAAAGTGCGAGCAAGCTTCTTGGCAACATCCTCGCTCGGAAGATACTCCCCCGCTTCATAGCCCGTGACCGTACGTGGTTCGATACCAGTCTTTGCAGCGAGTTCTTTCATCGTCAGGCCGGCCCGCTTACGAGCCACGGTAAGCCGCGATCTATTAAACATTATGCCGCCTTGCCGCTTCACCGGCACATCAATCTCGACGTCTTCGATCGGGTCTTCGACCGGCACTCCACCGTCCACACCCGGCAACGGAATGAAGATGCGCTCTCCCCAGTCAGTTATAATCCGGGCCGGTGACGGCGCGAAGCTCGCTGCGCCCGTCTTTTGCCTCCAAGGTTTTCACAAGCTCGCGATGGGACAGCAGGCCGTGCTGCAGATTGATGGCAGCCAGCGGCGCTGGAAGCTGGCGCAGATAGGTGGCCGGCGCGCCGACCAGGCTGGCGAGTTGGCCAAAACTCCAATGCGTGGGTGCAACAGGGGCATGCGCATCGGGCAGCATTAGCCACAGGCGCTCCCGATCGTCGCGGCTGGCGTCGACGCGGATCAGTTCGCTTTCGACGAGGCGGGTCTTGATGCGTTCGGTTCGCCATTTCACCGAATTATGGAGATCGGTGAGAGAAAGGTAGCGCTCGTCGGCCGGCCGATTGAACCACTCCGACGACACGCGACCGATACGCTGGCCGCGGCTGACGTCGACCTTGTAACCGGCACGCGCGTTACGGACGGGCGTGTGAAATTCCATTTGTGTCATGGTTGCTGCTCCGCGGCGGACGCCGGGAGCCTCTCTCCCGGACCTTCACCCGCCGCTGCAGGCCCGCCCGCCCTCTACCTCTGCCGGCATCCCCGCCCGCCGCCAGAAGCGCCGGCATTGCAGCAGAGTTTGCGCCAGGTGGCTGGCGCACGAAGTGTGAAGGCCGGCAAGGTCTGCTGGCCCTATTCGGCCCTCGGCAATACATGTATGAAACGAACCGACGTCATGGCAGGCGCAGACCGCACCAAGCTCGGTATTGAGGGTGTAATTGGATGTCGAGCAGGTTCGTCCGACCGGTGGTGGTGCAAGTTGGACGACATGACCGTGAGCGCGTCATTTTCGATGTGAACGACGCGGCCACGATTCTGCTCCGGAGCTTCCATGATCAGACGAAGAAGCGGAAACTGGCTATGGATGCATGCCTTCAGGTTCTGCGTGGCGAAGCCCACCCGCCGGTTGCCAGACGGGCTTTCGTTGTGGCGGCGTTAGAAGCGAAAATTCTGCGCAGTGATTGAGTTCCAAGATTATAATAGCCTCAATTACTTCAAAACCCCCGCAAGAGCAGTAACGCAGACAAATAGATCGAACGAACGCTTACTCTTGTAGCCGCGATACATAGCTGCGTATCGAGTGCTGCGCTCGTCGCGCAAGATTGATTCGTTGGATCATCCGCCAAGCTCAGGTTTGCGGCGGAGGTCTTTCCGGTTGGTGGAACGCAACCCTGTCGTCGCCGCCAGAAGGGCCGCATTGCTTCTCCGGCACGCCGTCGGCGCTGCCCCCTTGCGGATCTCCACGACGACGGGCTCGCCGTCGATGACCTGCATGAGGGCCTCTGGAGTTGTCGAAGAAGAAGCCGCCTCACGCACAAGCCGCAGGACATCGACCGCTTCGTGCCGCACCAGGCCAATGCCCGCATTTTTGATGCCGTAGGGAAAAACCTTGGCCTTGCCGATCGTGCTGTCGTCAAGACGATCGCCGAATACGGCAATTCTTCCGCCGCGACGATCCCGCTGTCGCTGTCACTGGCCACCAGACGAAGCCATTTCGGCCTGGCGAAAAAGTTCTTCTGGCGGCGGCGGGAGCGGGCTTGAGCGGCGGCGCTGTCGTCGTTGGAATATAGCCGAGCGGTGGCCGCCCACGGGCCAAAACTGTCCGAGTGAGATGGATGGCCGGTCGACAGGCGCTTGACAAAGCGGCGCCGGCCCGTTCAACTCCAGACATTCACCAGGGGGGTCCCGACAAGGGGCTGAGATACTGCTGGCTTTCGCAGCGCAGTGACCCGTTGAACCTGATCCAGTTCATACTGGCGTAGGGACGGTGCAAGCGCTTTGCGGGAGTTTATGCCCGAAGACCTGTCTCGAGCAGGTCGGCCAAAGCGTCTTTTCATCCTTCCGGCACAGAACTGGGTCTCCAATGCAATGAGCAAAGGAGCCTCAAATGAATGCCTTGACCCCAGCGGTTTCCACGGGACCGCTGCCTGCCTCACGAAAAATCCACAAATCCGGCGTCCTCCATCCACAGATCAGGGTGCCGATGCGCGAAATCTCAGTCCATCCGACGGCGGGTGAACCGCCCGTGACGGTCTACGATCCATCTGGCCCATATACCGATGTGACGGTCGAGACGAGCATCGAGAAAGGCCTGGCGCGGCTTCGGCACGAATGGATCGCAGCGCGAGGCGATGTCGAAGCTTATGACGGCCGCCATGTCAGGCCGGAAGACAACGGCTTTGCCGTGGGCGAGCGTCTGACGCCGGAATTCCTCGTTCGCAACCGCCCGTTCAAGGGCAAGGCCGGCAAGGCGGTGACCCAGCTTGCCTATGCCCGCGCCGGCATCATCACGCCCGAAATGGAGTTCGTCGCCATCCGCGAGAACCTTGGCCGCGAGATCCTGCACGGCAAGCTGCAACGCGACGGCGAAGCCTTCGGCGCGGAGCTTCCCGATTTCGTCACGCCGGAATTCGTGCGCGACGAGGTGGCGCGCGGGCGCGCGATCATCCCCGCCAACATCAATCATCCCGAGAGCGAGCCGATGATCATCGGCCGCAATTTCCTGGTGAAGATCAATGCCAATATCGGCAATTCCGCCGTCACCTCCTCGATGGCCGAGGAAGTCGAAAAGATGGTCTGGGCGATCCGCTGGGGCGCCGACACGGTGATGGATCTGTCGACCGGCCGCAACATCCACAACATCCGCGAATGGATCGTGCGCAATTCGCCGGTGCCGATCGGCACCGTGCCGCTCTATCAGGCACTCGAAAAGGTCGGCGGCATCGCCGAGGACCTGACTTGGGAAGTCTATCGCGACACCCTGATCGAGCAGGCCGAGCAAGGCGTCGACTATTTCACCATCCATGCTGGCGTGAGGCTGCATTACATCCCGCTGACCGTTGACAGGGTCACGGGTATCGTCTCTCGCGGCGGTTCGATCATGGCCAAATGGTGCCTGCACCATCACCGGGAAAGCTTCCTCTACGAGCATTTCGCGGAGATCTGCGACATCTGTCGCGCCTATGACGTCTCCTTCTCGCTCGGCGATGGCCTTCGCCCCGGCTCGATCGCTGACGCCAACGACGCCGCGCAATTCGCCGAACTGGAAACGCTTGGCGAACTGACGAAGATCGCCTGGGCCAAGGACTGCCAGGTGATGATCGAGGGTCCGGGCCATGTCCCCATGCACAAGATCAAGCAGAACATGGACAAGCAACTCGCGATCTGCGGCGAGGCGCCGTTCTATACGCTCGGGCCGCTGACGACGGACATCGCCCCGGGCTATGACCACATCACGTCGGGCATCGGCGCCGCCATGATCGGCTGGTTCGGCACCGCCATGCTCTGCTATGTGACGCCGAAAGAGCACCTAGGCCTGCCCGACCGCGATGACGTCAAGACCGGCGTGATCACCTACAAGATAGCCGCGCATGCAGCGGATCTTGCCAAGGGCCATCCCGCGGCAAAGATCCGCGACGACGCGCTGTCGCGGGCGCGGTTCGAGTTCCGCTGGGAAGACCAGTTCAACCTGTCACTCGACCCCGAAACGGCGCGCTCGTTCCACGACGAGACCTTGCCGAAGGAGGCCCACAAGCTGGCGCATTTCTGCTCCATGTGCGGGCCGAAATTCTGCTCCATGCGCATCTCCCACGACATTCGTGCCGAAGCGCAGAAGGAAGGAATGGCGGCGATGGCGGAAAAATATCGCGATGGCGGCAATCTCTACATGCCGGTGAGCGACAGCGCGCCCAAAGGACCAGGGCCGTCATGAGGGTGCTGGTCAAAGGGGCCGGCGTCGCCGGCCTCACGGCGGCCTTCGAATTGGCCAGACGCGGCGCGGCGGTCACAGTCGCCGACGTCCGGCACGGCCGTGGAGGCAATGCATCGTGGTTCGCCGGCGGCATGCTGGCGCCGTGGTGCGAGCGCGAAAGCGCCGAGCAGCCGGTGCTGGATCTCGGACGCGGCGCCGCCGACTGGTGGGAGGCGGTGCTGCCTGGTCAGGTGACGCAGGCCGGAACACTGGTTGTGGCGCCGCCGCGTGACAGCGGCGAGCTGCACCGCTTCGCCGGCCGCACCTCGGGCCATCGCTGGCTCGATGAAGCGGAAATCGCGCGGCTGGAGCCCGATCTCGCCGGGCGTTTCCGGCGTGGGCTGTTCTTCCCCGGCGAGGCGCATCTCGACCCGCGCCGGGCGATGGCGGCGCTTCACGACAAGCTTGTCGCGATGGGTGTCGACATCAGCTTCGCCACGGACGCGCGGCAGCTTCCCGGGTTCGAGCACGAGATCGACTGCACGGGAATGGCGGCGGACGACGGAAGGCTGCGCGGCGTGCGCGGTGAGATGATGATCCTGCACACGCCTGATATCGCGCTATCGCGCCCCGTGCGGCTGCTTCATCCGCGCTTTCCGCTATACACGGTACCGCGCGCCAACCATCGTTTCATGATCGGCGCGACGATGATCGAGAGTGACGGCGCTGGACCGGTCACGGTCCGCTCTATGATGGAGCTTCTGGGCACGGCCTGCGCGCTCCATCCAGCCTTCGGCGAGGCCGGTATCGTCGAGACCGGCGTCGGTGTTCGCCCGGCCTTCTCCGACAATCTGCCGCGTGTCGAAGCGCGTGGAAACACCGTCGCCATCAACGGGCTTTATCGCCATGGCTTTCTTCTCGCGCCAGCCATGGCGCGGCAGGCGGCCGAACTCGTCTTCGCTGACGAACCCATGGAGCTTGCCTGATGAAATTGACCGTAAACGGCGAAGCGCATGAGGTTGCCGCCACCACGCTGGCAGAGCTGCTTGCAGCGCTCGACTATGAGGGCGATTGGCTGGCGACGGCCGTCAACAGCGACCTCGTGCACAAAGCCCATCGGGCGGAGTTCCAGTTGAGCGACGGCGACTGGATCGAAATCCTCTCGCCGATGCAGGGAGGCTAGCATGTTCGAGCTTTTCGGGACGCCACTGTCCTCCCGGCTGCTTCTCGGCACGGCGCAATATCCTTCGCCGGCCATCCTTGCCGATGCGGTCAAGGCGTCGGGCACGTCAGTAGTGACCGTATCGTTGCGCCGTGAGATGGCGGGCGGCAGGGCCGGCGAAAAGTTCTGGTCGCTGATCCGCTCGCTCGGCACGAGAATCCTGCCCAACACTGCCGGCTGCCACTCCGTCAAGGAAGCGGTCATCACCGCGAAAATGGCGCGCGAAGTCTTCGGTACGAGCTGGATCAAGCTCGAAGTGATCGGCAACCACGACACGCTGCAGCCGGATGTGTTCGGCTTGGTCGAAGCCGCCCGCATCCTGTGCGAGGACGGTTTTGCGGTATTCCCCTACACCACCGACGACGTCGTTGTCGCCGAGCGGCTGCTGGCAGCGGGCTGCAAGGTCCTGATGCCGTGGTGCGCGCCAATCGGTTCCGCCCTCGGGCCGGTCAACAGTACGGCGCTGCGCTCGATGCGCGGACATTTCCCAGGCATCCCGCTGATCGTGGATGCGGGGCTGGGACGGCCGTCGCACGCGGTAACCGTCATGGAACTCGGCTTCGACGCCGTGCTCCTGAATACGGCGGTTGCCAAGGCGGCCGATCCGGTCGGCATGGCGCGCGCTTTCGGCAAGGCGGTCGATGCCGGTCGAGAAGCCTTCGGTTCGGGAATGCTCGAACCGCGCGAGGTGGCCGTGCCATCGACGCCGACATTCGGCAGGGCGGTTTTTTCATGAAGCTCGATCCCTTCTACCTGATCGTCGACAGCGCCGCCTGGATCGAACGGCTGGTGCCGCTCGGCGTGAAGCTCGTCCAGCTTCGCATCAAGGACAGGGACGAGGACGGGCTGCGCGCCGAAATGCGCCGCGCGAACGACGTCTGCGCGGTCCATGGTTGCCAACTGATCGTCAACGATTATTGGCGACTTGCCATCGAGGAAGGCTGCGACTTCGTTCATCTCGGCCAGGAGGATTTGGCTGCGGCCGATTTGTTGGCGATCAAGTACGCCGGATTGAAGCTCGGGCTGTCGACCCACGATCATGCCGAACTGGAAACGGCGATGGCCGCCGAGCCTGACTACATCGCCCTCGGTCCCATCTATCCCACTACCCTGAAGAAGATGAAATGGGCGCCGCAGGGACTTGAACGGATCAGCGAATGGAAGTGCCAAGTCGCGCCGATTCCATTGGTCGCCATCGGCGGCCTCAATCCTGAGCGGATCGACAGCGTCTTCGAGGCCGGCGCCGACAGCGCCGCGGTGGTCACCGACATCACATTGAATGCTGATCCCGAAGCGCGCACGCGAGAATGGATCGAAAAGACGGAGCGATGGCGCTGAGGCGAGAACCGCATGTGCTTGTCATCGGCGGATCGGACTCCAGCGGGGGCGCCGGAATTGCTCGCGATATCGAGACGATCTCTGCCATCGGCGTGCGCATCTCTCTGGCTGTCACCGCGCTGACGGTGCAGACGCACGAAGCCGTCATGGACGTCCATCATCAGCAACCCGGTCTGGTCGCCGATCAGATGCGCGCTGCGTTCCAGGCCAACAAGGTGGCGGCCATCAAGATCGGCATGCTCGCGACCGCCGAGATCATCGCTGCCGCAGCCGCAGTGCTCCGTGAAAATCCGCAGGGGCCGGCAGTACTCGACCCGGTTCTCACCTCCACGTCAGGCCGGGCGCTGCTGGAAGCAGGCGCCATCGCTGCCCTGAAGCGTGATCTGATGCCGCTTTGCTGTCTGGTCACACCCAATCTCATCGAGCTGGCGCTCCTTATCGGCGCCGAGCAAGCGGTCGACGAGGATGAAGCGGTCTGGCAAGGCCAGGAGCTCTTGGCCGCCGGCGCGCAGGCCATTCTGATCAAGGGCGGCCATGCAAAAGGACTTCGATCGACGGATATCCTGCTGCGCTCCGGTCAAGAACCCATTCGCTTCGATGCGCCGCGTCTTGCAGTATCGATGCGTGGCACAGGCTGCATGCTGGCCAGCGCGATTGCTGCGCATCTTGCAAAGGCAAAGCGGCTCGAAGACAGTGTGCGCGAAGGCAAGCGGTTTGTGTTCGAGCAGCTTCAGAGGAATTCAACCGAATGACCGCAGCCCGCATGCCGAGTTGAGGCCCGCCGCCAGCTCGGCCGTTTGCAATGGGGAGACCGATATCTGGCTCCTTCGGCCCCGCGAAGGAGGGTCAGGCAGCGGCTTGCTTCAACGCTTGAACCGAGCGTTGCGCCGACTCCACCTCGACATTGTCGATCAGCCGCGTCTGGCCGAGCCAAGCGGCGACGAGCAGCCGCGCCGGTCGACCCGGCGTGGCCATCAGGGCAAGATTATCGCCGGCGCGAAGTTCGAGATACTCCACCCGCGAAAAGCCCGCAGCCAGGATCGCCTGTCGAGCCTCATGCAGCAGGCGCTCTACGGGTTCTCCGGAGCTTAGCCGCCCGGCAGTTTCGAACAGGATCTCTGCCAGTCGGGGCGCGGAGGGGCGCTCGGCGGCGGACAGTCGCGTGTTGCGCGACGACATCGCCAGCCCATCCGCTTCACGCACGGTCGGACAGGCGACGATCTCGATCGGAATATCAAGGTCACGCACCAGGCGTCGCACGACTTGCAGCTGCTGAAAGTCCTTTTCACCGAAAAACGCCAGATTGGCGCCGGTCTGCAGGAACAGCTTCGTCACCACGGTCGCCACGCCGTCGAAATGGCCGGGCCGGAACGCTCCGCACAGACCCTCGCTCACTCCGGCGACCGAAACCGTTGTGGCAAAGCCTTGCGGATATATGTCGGCTGCATCGGGAGCATACAGAATATGGGTGCCGACCGACGCGAGCTTGGCGGCGTCATCGTGCTCGGTGCGCGGATAGACAGCCAGATCGCCGGCACTGTTGAACTGTTTGGGATTGACGAAGAGCGTCACGATGACCCGGTCGGCCTTTGCAAGTGCGGCACGGACCAAGCTCAGGTGACCCTCGTGCAGGGCGCCCATGGTCGGCACAACGGCGACCTTGAAGCCTTCCCGGCGCCACGCGGCGACGATGCTGCGCAGTTCGGCAACGATCCGGACAATCGGAATGCTCATGCGGCTTCTCCTCCATTGACAGGACGTGGCACGTCGCCGAAGACGTGCTCGACCGCTGGAAAGCGGCGCTCGCGCACCTCGCTCGCATACGTCGCGATTGCTGCCTCGGCGGTCCCGGCAAGCTCGGCATAGCGCTTGACGAATTTCGGCCGGAAGGTTCCAAATAGGCCCAGCATGTCATCGACAACCAGGATCTGCCCGTCACAAGCCGGCGACGCGCCGATGCCAATGGTGGGGATTGCGACTTCCTGTGTGATCTGCCGGGCAAGCGCTTCGGGTATTTTCTCAAGCACGACCGCGAAGGCGCCCGCCTCGCTCACCGTGATCGCATCGCGCACGATGTGCTCGGCATCCTCGCCTCGGCCTTGGACGCGATAGCCACCGAAAGTATTGACCGCCTGCGGCGTCAGCCCGACATGACCCATCACCGGAACACCGCGCATGGCAAGAAACCGGATCGTCCCGGCAATACTCTCGCCGCCTTCGAGCTTGATCGCAGAACAACCGGTTTCGGCCATCAGACGGACGGCATTGCGGAAGGCCTGCTCGGGACTTTCCTCATAGGAACCAAAAGGCATGTCGACCACCATCACCGCCTTTTCCAGCCCGCGCCGCACGGCCTTGCCATGCATGATCATCATCTCGAGCGTCACGCCGACTGTCGAAGGAAGCCCATGGAGAACCATGCCGACGCTGTCACCGACCAGAACCACATCGCAGTGATCGTCGACCAGCTTTGCGATTGGCGTCGTATAGGCCGTCAGGCAAACAAGTGGCATCTTGCCCTTGCGCGCCGCAATGTCCGGCGGCGTCAACGCCTTGGCCGCTCCCGTTGCGCTCACCAGGTTTCCTTCCCTTGCGTCAACCGCGATGGAAGCGTTTGCCACAAATTTGTGCAGATGCGAAGAGAAAAATTTGCATCGCACAATAAAGCCGCGCGTCCGCCTTCCCACGCATTGTCGCCAACCGCCGGGCAATACAAGGACTTCGTATCGAGCCGTGACCATCCATGTGATATCCTGCTCCATGGCCATTGGTTCGAAATCGCGTCCTCGCCACCTGCCGAAAAAGAGCTTTCCTGCCTATGCGTACTTGCCCGGCAGGCAGCCGCATCCCGTGCGCGATCCCGCTGGACATAGCTACCTTGTCGAGCCGATGCCGGTCGCCACAGATGCGGCGCTTGGCTCGGATCCATTCCTCTGGGGTCTCGACCTCTTCAATCACGGTTATTACTGGGAAGCACATGAGGCTTGGGAAGGTCTCTGGCAGGTTGCGGACCGAGGCGGCCCTTCTCGCGTGTTCTTTAAAGCATTGATCCTGTTGTCGGCAGCCGGCGTGAAGATACGTGAGGGCAAAACTGCTGCAGCGGTGCGCCACTCCCGGCGCGCCGCAATGCTGTTTCGTCGACTGAACGGCCCGTCGGAACATATTGTCGAAAACGCGCTTGGCCTCCCGCCAGCCATACTCGCCGACTACGCTGAAGCAGCGACAAGGCTCCCCGCCGCGTTGCGGGCCGTGCCATTTGGTCGGCCTCAACCAGTGTTTGATTTCGTCCTCGGATCAGATTGTCAGGGCCACTAATCCGCAAACAGTTGGGATGCAAAGAATGAAAGGTAAAATCCCGGACGGGGATGGCGAGTGTTGCGGAATGGTCAAAAAGCTCTTCCAAGCAACAAAATACGGCTGTGGGTCAGCAGCTAAAGCGGCTGAGCACCACATCCAGGCGCCGCTTGGCGGCTTGGGGCCGTCTCTAGACGCTCTCGGTTTTCTCCGACCACCTCCTCCGGCGCGCGAGCAACGAAGTCTGGGTTGTCGAGCTTTTCGGAGAGTTTTTTGATCTCAGCCTCCAGACCACTGACCTGCCTCGCCAGTCGCATCCGCTCTGCTTTAAGGTCGATAAACTCGGCCAGCTCTCGCTCTGCTTCAGGCACGATTTCGCGGAGCGCGCAGCGCGTTGGCTGCGTTCAGAGTCAGACCGCTCGTCGGTAAGTCCAGAGCTGCGCGGGCGGGATATTGCGGACGACGAAATCGTAGTGTGACACGATGTAGCGGTCCGGCATCTTGATCACTGGCGACAATGGTCCGTAGGTGATTTGCATCACTGGCCTGCCAGCAGGGATGCGGGTCAGCAAATCCTCAAGCAAGGCGATGCGCAGCTCCATCGGGAAGCTCAACATCGGCACCGCGCTTATGACACAGTCGAACTGTTCGGCATTTCGTTCCGCCAGCACTTCACCCAGCGAAAAAGCATCGCCCAATCGAAAATCTACGCACGGAAAACGTAGGGTGAGGCGATTGTAGAAATCCTTCGAATATTCGACCGAAACCAGCTGCTGTGGCTTCACGCCCGTGTCCAGGATAGCCTTGGTGATTACGCCGGTTCCCGCCCCAAGCTCGAGAACTGGCATTCCGGACGCTGGCCTGATCACGCTAGCCATGCGGCGCGCCGCATGAACAGAAGTCGGCATGAGCGCGCCCACTCCTTTTTTGTCCCTTTGCCAGCACCGGAAGAATTGCACTTCTTCCTCAAACTTCCGGCCGAGGCGCTCCTTCAAGCGAAAGACCATGTCTACTCCCTGCTACGGCTATTCATCCGCGTCGCTTTGACGGACGGACGTTTGGACAAGTTTTTCGACATTTACAAGCCCCGCTGACGGCGTTGAAACGGCGCCGGGGTTTGCGTCGGCCGGAACGAAGACCGGTCGTTCGACTCCATCGGGACCGCCAGCACCGTTCGCGTCTGCATCGCCAGTCCTCATCGTGGGGTTCCTGTCTACGAAGGCTGGAAGGCGAAGCCCAAGCCGGCCAGACTCTGTGGCCAAGCGCGGCGTCACCAGAGCGACAATTCGCAACTGCTGGGCACCAACGCAAAAGGATCGAAGCCAAATCGGCGGGAATTCGCTGATGGCGAGAGCCTTGTCCATTCCCGCGCTTCGTGTCTCGCCGAAAACGGTCGTTGGCGTTGGATGAGATCACCGTCGGAAAAAGAAACCTGTCGATTGATCCCGCTTACGGGTCGCTCCCGTCGGTCGCTCGATCGACAGCCTCGTGCGAGGTGGAAGCTCGCCCACGTTCAATTCGAGCAGCCGCTGATCCAACTCCTTGTCCGCCGCTGTGAGGCGATGGTTCAAGCGAAGGTAGTCCATCCAGGTCGGCGTGCGGAATGTCTCTGTCCACTGGGAAGGCTCCTGGAGATCGCGCTGAAGGTTCCAGTGCCGGGCACCAACACGGCTTTGCACTCGCCGTCGTTCGCGCATCTGTTCCAGGAAGGCTTCGACGTTCGTCTCCGGGATTGAGTACTCGATCTTGACGACGATCGGCCCGCTTCTCGACTTCAAGTCCACCGCGACCGCAGGCGTTTCGAAGCCAAGAGGATCCTGGTCAGAATCTTTCCATTGACGAATAGGCAACAGTAACCCGGTGAAGGCGACAAGCAGGAGAGCGCCAGCGGAGCTCTCCAGCGCCACGGTAAGCGAATAGTTCTCAGCCACCGTGCCCCACAGCCAGCTGCCGGCCGCGATGCCGCCCGACGAGAGGGCAGAGTAGATCGAGAGCGTGCGACCCACGACCCACTTGGGCTTGACAGTTGCACGCTCACGTCAAGCCCCGTCCAGGTGACGACCCAGCCAGCGCCGCCGAGCGCCAAAGCAATAGCCGCCACCGCCAGTGAAGGCGTCAGGGCAAGCGAAAGACAACAAGCCGCGCAGGCGATGCAGGCCAGTGTCGTCAGACGCTCTTGGGACAGCGACCGTCGCAGGATGTTGTTGCAGATGCCGGTGCACAAGGCGCCCGTCCCGAAGCCGGCCATCAGGATACCATAACCGATCGGTCCTCCCCCCAATTGATCGCGGGTGACCAGGGGCAGCAGCGCCAGTATGGAGATGCTAGTCAGGCCGAAAAGCGCTCCGCGCGCGATTGCCGCCTTGATCTCTCCCGACAGCGCCGTGAAGCGCGCTCCGTCATGCATAGCTGTGGTCAATGGCTCGCGCGGAAGAGGCGAAGAGCGCACATTCCATTTGCAGCGCCCAACGGTCCACAGCAGCGTCAGATAGGTCAGCGTCGCGATGGCGAAAGCCGTCAGTGGTCCGAAGGAGGCAACGACGATGCCGCCGAACGCCGGACCGATGCTTCGCATGGCGTTGTAGCCGACCGAGATCAGTGTGACCGCGGCTGGAACATCCCGCTTTCGCAGGATGTCACCGACCGAGGCGTGCCAGGCAGGGTCGGTGAAAGCGGCGCCGCATCCGGCCAAACAGCTGAATGCGAGGATCATCCATGGATTGTAGAACCCCAGCGCCACAGTAGCAGTCAGCATCGTCGACGACAAAGCTATCACGCACCAGCCGAGCATCATCACATTGGCGGCGGCTGAAACTGTCGGCAATGGCCCCGGCGAAGATCGACAGAATGAATACGGGCAGCGTCCTCGAAGCCTGCACCAGGGCGACCATCACGTCCGAAGTCGAGATGGTTGCCATCAGCCAACTGATCGCAACGGTCTGCATCAGCCAGCCAAGACTGGATACCTGTTTCGCCAGCCAGATCGGACGAAAAGTCGGACTCTCGAGCGGCGCAAACGTTGCCGACGAAACTGGATTGGCTTCCTCGCGCGCCACCCTGCTCATGGGGCTGAGCCTCCCCCCGTCCGATTGTGCTGGAGATTTTCCTCTGGGTGTGAACGGTCGTTAAAAACTGCGGTTATTCGGTGCCGAGGATTGGGAGTAAGATTTTCGGGCATGAGAAAGGGGCGTTCACCGGCGCCCAGCAACGGCACCTCGGCTATGCCGAGCGAGCTGGAGCAGGCACGTTATTCCTGGATGAAATCGGCGACATGCCGATGCCCGCTCCAAGCCAAACTTCTACGGTGATCGAGGACGGAAGCTTCAACCGAGTCGGTGGCGAGACCCCCTGCAAGTTTCGTGCACGGGTCGTCTCGGCCACGCATCGCGACCTTGGTCAGCGTGGCGGACCATCAGGCTTCCGCGAGGACCTCGATTTCGGCTTGCCGTGTTGCCGGTGACAGTCCCGCCCCTGCGCGAGCGCCATGAGGACATCACCTGGCTGCTCGACCGATTTCTGGAAAATGCGGTGAGCCGGTCTGACGTGCGCATCCGCGGATTCAGCGCGTTGGCGCAGGAAGCAGCTCTTGCCCATCGCTGGCCCGGAAATGTGCGGGAACTGCGGAACAGGGTCGAACGGGCCGTCGCCTTGTCAACCAGCGAATGGATCATGCCGGGCGACCTGTTCCCGGAACGTGCGGCAAAATCAGAAAATACGACCTTCGCTCCGCTGGCCGATGTTCGTGACGCGGCAGAACGACGTCAGATCGCGCGGGCGTTGGACGAAACCGGCGGCCAAATCGCGAAGGCAGCCGCACTGCTTGCAGTCTCCCGGACTACTCTTTGGGAGAAGATGACGCGGCTCGGCCCCGCCGATCGGGCGCGTTCGACTTCCTGAACCTTCGGCAGCGCAGCATGTTCGGATTTCCGGACGTGAAGCAGGAGTTTCCCGTGTTTTCTCCACGCTCTTTCGATGAAAACCAACATTTTCTGCGGTTGGCACAAGCGTTGCAGAGCTCTTGGCGAAGAAGTTCGCCCAAAGGGAGGTTTGCATGGATCGTTGCAACAAGCTGGTCGACGTCGGCCGGCGTCAGTTTCTAAGGGGCGGGGCATTTGCTGCTGCCCGGATGGCCACGGCCGTTGCACTGCCTGTGCAAGCCCAGACCAAGGCTGCCCCTGGCCTGGCTCTTGTCGAATACCCCTCCAACAAGCTGGCCAACATTGCCGACTTGAAGCCGAACGAGCCGTTCGACGTCGGCTGCCCCGATGAAAATGCGCCCGGCGTGTTGCTGAAACTTGGCACCAAGGTCGACGGCGGCGCCGGCCCGGATGGCGACATTGTCGGGTTCTCGACGACCTGTCCCCATAGGGGCTTTCCGCTCAACTACAACGCGGACGATCATTCCTTCAATTGTCCCGGCCACTATTCGCGCTTCGACGCCGATGCCGGCGGCAAGCAGATCTGGGGCCAGTCGACGGCCCAATCTTCCCCAGTACGCACTTCGCATCGATGCCAAGGGCGACATCTACGCCGAGGGTGTGGACGAGCTGCTGTATGGCCGCCTAAGCAACGTACTTTAAGGGAGGATCGGATCATGGCTTACAAACGTCACGTCGCCCGTCTGCCGATCATTCCGGCCGACGCCAAGAAACAAAACGTCACCTGCCATTACTGCATCGTCGGTTGCGGCTACCATGCCTACACTTGGCCGGCGAACAAGCAGGGCGGCACAGCTGCCGCTTCGAACGCTTTCGGGGTCGACCTTCCCAGCAGCAACCTGCCGAGACCGACGCCTGGTATGCAGCCTCGATGTACAACATCGTCAAGCAGGACGGGCAGGACGTGCATATCGTCCTCAAGCCCGATTCCGAGTGCGTGGTCAACTCTGGTCTCGGTTCGGTGCGCGGCGCACGCATGGGCGAACTGCGCTACTCAACCGCCCGTGGCTCGCAGCAGCAGCGGCTGACCAGCCCGATGGTCTGGCGTTACGGGCAGATGCAGCCAACATCGTGGGACGACGCCCTGGACCTCGTGGCAAGGGTCACGGCGGCCGTCATCAAGGATCAAGGTGAGGACGGTCTGTTCATTTCCGTGCTCGATCATGGCGGCTCGGCCGGCGGCTATGAAAATACCTGGGGCACCGGCAAGCTCTATTTTGGTGCGATGAAAATCAAGAACATCCGCAGTTACAACCGGCCGGCCTACAACTCCGAAGTCCATGCCACCCGCGATATGGGTGTCGGCGAGCTCAACAATTGCTACGAGGATGCCGAACTGGCCGATACCATCGTGTCGGTCGGCAACAATCCGCTCGAAACCCAGACCAACTATTTCTTGAACCACTGGATTCCGAACCTGCGCGGAGCTTCCATGGACAAGAAGAAAGCACAGCTGCCGGGTGAATCCCACGCCAGCGGGCGGATCATTTTCGTCGATCCGCGGCGGACCGTGTCGATCAACGCCGCCGAAGCCGAGGCCGGCAAGGACAACGTCATGCACCTTGCCATCAATTCCGGCACGGACATGGTGCTCTTCAACGCCTGGCTCACCGAGATCGCCAGCAAAGGCTGGGTCGACAAAGCCTTCATTGACGCCTCCGCGAAAGATTTCGACAAGGCGGCTGCCGCCAACAAGACGTCGCTTGAGGACGCGGCGAAGATCACCGGGCTGACGGTCGACCAGTTCAGGCAGTCGGCGGCCTGGATCGCCGAACCCAAGGACGGCAAGCGCCGGCGGACGATGATCGCATACGAGAAGGGCCTCATCTGGGGCAACGAGAATTACCGGACCAACGCGGCGCTGGTGAACGTGGCGCTAGCAACCGGCAATGTCGGTCGCGAGGGTTGGGGATGCGTGCGCATGGGCGGCCACCAGGAAGGCTACGTGCGGCCGTCCGACGCCCATGTCGGCCGCCCGGCCGCCTACGTCGACAAGCTGCTGATCGAAGGCAAGGGCGGGGTCCACCACATCTGGGCCTGCGATCACTACAAGACCACGCTGAACAGCCACCAGTTCAACATGGTCTTCAAGAAACGCACCGACATCGTGAAGGACGCCATGAATGCCGTGCCTTATGGCGACCGCGATGCGATGGTGAAGGCAATCACCGACGCGATCAGGGCCGGTGGGCTATTCTCCGTCGACATCGACATCATCCCATCGAAGATCGGTGCTGCCAGCCACGTCTGGTTGCCGGCGGCCGAATCCGGCGAGATGAACCTCACCTCGATGAACGGCGAGCGTCGGATGCGGCTGGTCGAACGTTACATGGACCCACCCGGCTCCGCCAAACCGGCTTGCCTGATCGCCGCAGGCCTTGCCCAGCATATGGAGAAAGTCATCCGCGAGGGCGGCGACGCCAAATATGCCGACCAGTTCAAGGGCTTCGACTGGAAGACCGAGGAAGACGCGTCCATGGACGGCTACCACCAGAACGCCAAGGGTGGCGAGAACGTCACCTATGAACGATTGAGGGCCATGGGCAACAATGGCTTCCAGGAACCGTCGACCGCGTTCGCGGACGGCAAGATAGTCGGCACCAAACGACTCTATGCCAATGGGAAGTTCGGCACGAAGGATGGCAAGGCAACCTTCATGGAGGCCGCATGGCGTGGCCTGGAGGCGCCCGGCAAGGAGGAGCAGAAGAAAAACAACAAGTTCATCATCAACAACGGCCGCGCCAACCTGGTCTGGCAAAATGCCTTTCTCGACCAGGACAGCGAGTTCGTCACGGATCGGTGGCCGTATCCGTTCATCCAGATCAGCCCCGACGACATGAAGGAGCTTGGGCTAAACAACGGCGCTCTTGTCGAGTTCAACAATGAAAGTGGCTCGACACAGGCGATGGCCTATCCAACGCCAACCGCCAAGAAAGCCGAGACTTTCATGCTGTTCGAGTTCCCGACAGGCGTAGTCGGCAATGTCATCAACGCCGGCACCAACGAACTGATCCTGCCCAACTACAAACAGACCTGGGCCAACATCCGCAAGATCTCGGATGCCCCCGAAAGCGTGAAGCACCTGTCCTTCAAATCCACGGAGTATCAGGCGAGCTAAGTTCGACGCTGCCGCGAGCCGACGCCCGCGGCAGCAACCGTGCCTTCAATCCAAAATGGAGAGTTCCTGCGTGAAACACCTGCTCGTCGGCGCCACTATGATTTTGGCGTTACTGCCGCCGGTCGCCCTGGCCCAGGATATAGAGGCCGGCAAGATGGTCTTCAAAAAATGTGCCGCCTGTCACAACGCTGATACCGATGCGAATAAAGTCGGACCAACCCTGAAAGGCGTGGGTGGGCGAGTAGCCGGGACCGTACCCGGCTATTCCTATTCGAAAGCCATGAAAGATGCGGGCGCGGCCGGTCTTGTCTGGGACGAGCCTAACCTCACGGAATATCTCGCCAATCCCAAGGCGAAAGTGCCGACGAACAAAATGGGGTTTCCTGGCCTCAAGAATCCCGACGACATCAAGAACGTCATCGCTTATCTCAAAAGCCTGTCTGGCTAGACGCCCTTTGGCGGGAGTGGTGCGTGAGCAAACGCAAGGAGGAGCGATCGTGTTTCATGCCGCGAACCGCGTTTTGCCAGCCGACTGCTCCGCAGCGCAGAGCGGCAAAACCATTGCTTTTGAAGCCGCGGTGGCCAAGGCCGTGGCGCTCGCTCACACTGTCCGCTACCGGGAACATCTCTCGCTGGCCGCGTCATTGGGGCCGGTCTGCGCGGTAGCCATTCATTCCCCGATAGCGCTCCCGCCCTTCGATAATTCCGCAATGGACGGGTTTGCGGTGCGAACGTCGGATTTCAACGGGGACGGCCCCTGGACATTTCGGGTGGCAGGCCGGGTAGCAGCTGGCGATGTGCGGGCGCATGACCACCTGGATCCGCGAACGGCGCTTCGTATCTTCACGGGCGCACCCGTGCCGGCGGGGTTCGATGCCGTGGTCATGCAAGAGCAATGCGAACGCTCCAGTGACATGGTGACCGTATTCGAGCGACCGCGACGCGGCCGACATGTCCGCCTCGCCGGCGAGGACGTCGGTGCGGGATCTGAGCTCGTTACGCGGGGCAAGGCTCTGTCTGCCAGGGACTTGACCTTGCTGGCTGCCGTGGGGATCGCTGACGTCGAGGTGCTTCGAAGGATCCGCATTGGGCTTCTGTCGACAGGCTCCGAACTAAAGGAACCGGGCGAGCCCCTCGCGCACGGCCAAATCTATAATTCCAACAGGGTTATGTTGCGCTCGCTGCTGGCGGCATGCCCTTGGGCAGAAGTGGTCGACTTTGGCATTGTGCCGGACAGTCCGGACCTCCTCGCCGATGCGGTCGAGCGGGCGGTCGCCTCCTGTGACGCACTGGTGACGACTGGCGGCGTCTCGGCCGGCGAAGAAGATCATATGATTGCCGCCGCGCTGCAGCACGGTGCCCGACTCGATGTCCTTAAGGTGGCGATGCGACCAGGCAAGCCGTTGAAGGTTGGGACAATCCAGAGCAAGCTCTTTGCCGGACTACCGGGAAATCCCAATGCGGCGCTGGTCGCTTTCCGGCAAATCATTCTGCCGGCGTTACGCAGATTGGCTGGCCTCACCGAAGTCCAACCGCAATGGTTTTCCGCGGTGGCCGGTTTCACCTGCAAGAAGCGTCAGGGCCGGACCGAGTTTGCGCCTGTCCGCATTTCCGGTCGCTCCGAAACCGGTGAACCTGTGCTTGAGCTGATCGAACGTGGATCCTCAGCCAACTTGATGGCAATTGCTTTGGCCGATGGCATTGCCCTCTTTCCGGCTGAAGTCGCCGAAATCACCGACAGCATGCCGCTGCGCTACGAGCCTTTCTCGAACTAGATGCCGTAATGGGCCGGCCTTCGCGAGCATAGCCAGGTTGGGTGGCTGTCCCTCAGAATGATGGTGTTGAAACGGAGTCCGGGCGATCGGCTCCAACATCATGAGAGGAACAGCCATGGAACATTATGCGGGAATCGATGTCTCTCTGGACGAGAGCAGCGTGTGCATTGTTGACGCGACCGGAACGATCATGCGCGAGGTCAAGATCGCCAGCGAGCCGGAGGCGCTGGTCCGCTATTTCGACGAACTGGAATTGTCTGTTAGTCGCATTGGGCTCGAGGCCGGGCCATTACGGCATCTAGGAAGGAATTCGAGGCACTTTTCGAGAGATCGGTCGTCGTGGGTCAAGGTGCTGGAGGAACTCGTCTGGTGGGTGGATCGCCTGAAGGAGGAGGAAGGATCCAGGCGCGTATGGCGGCTTCCAATGGGATTTCGACGGTGTGCGAAAGTTCGGCGATCAGCGCCATCACGCACGTCGGAAGGCGGGGCGGCCATGCTGGCGCCGCGGCGGCAAGGCGAGGAACGCCAGACGAGCCGACGCTATCCGAATCCCTATGCGAATCTTCCCAGGATCGTAGCGTTGCCGCCAAAGCGGCACCTGGCCATGGCGCTGGCGGCCGAGTGACCGGCGGTTTGGGCGGGCTATTCCGACATCATACCCAAGGCCCGATTTGAAGGAAGCTCCATTTGTTTCCTGCGGCTGAATCGCTTATGTTAAGGGCATGTAGGCACGAAACAGGAAATAACGGTTCATGGGAAAGATTGCCGTCAAAAATCGGTCGATGGACGATAGTCGCCTCAGCGAATCTCTGAACCCAGGGAGCTTCGGCAAGCATAGTCGTCATGAAGACATGAGGCAGATCGCGGCGATATCAGGGTTTGAGGGGTTAACCCCGTCTCCGGCGTTCAAGGCGCTTCGGGAGCGCTACATTTCTGGCGAGATTTCGATCAAGGAGTTCCGGAAGGAGATCGATTCCCGCTGGAAACGGAATGGCTGACCCATATCTCGTTCCAGGCTCTGAAGGGCTCCTTCGAAACGAGATCGGCCTGACAACGATCGAGGAACTTTGGGAAGCCGAGTACCATTATGCCGAAGTGGGGGCAGCGGAGCTGTTCGCTTCGCAGCGAAACATCCAACTCTCCATGCGTGGATGGCGAACCGTCCACAAGGTTCTCTTCCGGGATGTCTATGACTGGGCCGGCGAGTATCGCACGGTCTTCCTCATCAAGGACAACGAACGGGGCCGATCCCGTTTCTGCGAACCCTCGCGCATCGAGGCCGAAGGGACTCGAGTGCTTGATGGACTCAAGGCTACGCTTCGGCACCTCGATCATGCCCCATTCGAAAAGATCGCCGAGGAATTCGCTGGCGCCTACGTCGACCTCAACCAGGTCCATCCATTCCGTGTAGGCAACGGGCGATCCCAGAAGGTCTTCTTCTCCTTGATCGCGCGCCGTTATGGAATCCAGCTGAACTGGGCTGAGATTTCCCCGGAAGAGCATAACAAGGCCGCCGTCGACGGGTCATTCGGCGAACTTGGCCTGATTTGTCAGCATTTTAGGTCGATCGCCGAACGAAGGTCAGGGAATACGGTCACTCTCTCGTATCCTGTGCGCCAAGAGAACGATTAAGAAACTGATGCCCGGTCAATGTCCAGACCGTTTAGCAAGCAGCAATTACCTGAGACGGAACGAGACTGCCTTCCCCGAATCATGAAGCTGTAGGCAGCTGCATCCAGCCTGTTGACATTAACCATGTTCCGCCGAATCTCCAGTAGGGAACGATACCTTCCCTATCCAATCACCCAACATCTTGCGGTCCCCTGAGCGAAAGGGATAAGCGGTTGAAAAACGTCGCGCTACCAATCTGGTGAACTAACGTATGCCGCTCTTGACCATTCCGAAATCAGTTCGGTCTCAGAAACACCCATAGGGCAGCGTGCATCGGGAGGCGGTTTCATTGAGCTTATCGAAGAGGTGTAAACCAAAGTATGCCGATTTAGCATCCGAGAATGCTCACTTTCCCAGCGCACAATAGGAACCGGGACTGCAGCGTTGCTAAATAGTAGCGAAGGCTTCGCGAAAGCCTAACCAATAATTGGTGGCTCAACCCGGCCCGTTCTGAAGGGGACGGGGAGGCATTCCTAGCGAATATCGCCGCAAGCCGACCCCGCGAGTTTCGAGTAGGCACGGGAAAATGAGCCCCGTCAGACCATGATCTCAAGCCGTTACGGATATCAAAGAAATAAAGGAAGTCCCATCATGCTGGAGCGCCAAATTAATCTCGGCATAATAATTTGGACGACAATCATTGGCGGCTTTTTTAGCTCGCTTGTTAAATGGGGCTCTGAGGTCAATATGCCGCCTCGGATGCCGGGCGAGATCTCTCCTCCGGCAGCGCACATTGATGCGTGGCTCGGGTGGCTTGGAGTTAATTCTCATTCTCTGGATTACGTATACCAGGGAGTAAAAGTACCAGGGGCAGTCACGCTATATCATTGGTTGTTCAGCTTTATGTTTGCGTTTGTATACGTTTTTGTTTCAGCCTTTTTTCCAAAAATTAGACTCTGGCATGGCGCTCTCTATGGATTGACCATCGCAATTGTCATGCATGGGTTTTTAATTCCCCTACTTGGTTTCAGAAATCCGTCCTACGCAAACGGTGCAACGGGATGGCTGTGGAATCTGAATAGATATGAGTTGTGGAGCGAGATCCTCGGGCACATTTACTGGTCGGTTTCGATCGAAGTCTGTCTGATTGCAGTCCTTGCTCACTTCTCCAGGCCGCTTAAGGGAGCGTGGGTCGACGTAAATAGGGCGTAGCTGCTCCCGCGTTGCGGTCTTAATGCTGCCCTGAGCGAGTAAGCCGTGAAGGGCTTAGCCTTCAGACCGAACTTTGTTCGTCCATACGGGTAGTCACATCACAGCGGGAAAACCCGGTGTTGCATATACATTCATGAATGTATATATGATGAAAGAGCTAGGGATGTATGTAAAAAAGGTACCTCGAAGGAAATGATTTATGAGACGCACTAAGGCCGAGGCCGAGCGGACACGTGAGGCCGTGTTGGCTGCAGCAATCGATGTTTTCCTCGATCGCGGCGTAACCCGTGCTACCCTTGAACAGATCGCTAGTGCGGCAGGGGTAACACGTGGCGCCATCTACTGGCATTTCCACAACAAGCAAGAGATATTCACGGCACTTGAGCGGCGGGCCAACGTGCCAAACGAGGAACTCGGTGAACGGCTCAAGGCCCGCCTCGCCGCCTACCCCGATCTTGATCCGCTGGCCGAATTGGCAGGCGCAATTGGCGACGGACTGCGGTCATTCGAAATCCACCTCGAACGCCCCCGCATTCTAACGATACTATGGCTCCGGTGCGAATATGCCGACGACATGCAGCCGGTTATTGCGCGCCAGCGAGATGCAGACATGGCGCTGCAGAGAATTTTTGAATCCGTCATCGGACAGGCCGCCGCGCGTGGCCTGCTTGCGCCCGCCTTGTCGCCGGAATTGGCGGCGCGCGCGCTCCTTCTACTGTGCAATGGATCGATTCTCGATTGGCTACGCGCGCCCGAAGAGTCCGACCTGACAGCCAGCACCATGCCGGTCGTGACAGGCTTCCTCGACGCTATCAGCGCATCCAAGCGCCCGCGGAGGCCCTGATGGCCTTCGGAAATGCGCCTGACGAGCAGGTCATACGGTTCCCACAACATGGGCCAGCGCCGCCACTGGCGGCTGTGCCCGCAATGCGTTTCGCACCCAGAAAGCGGTCTCGGTGATGCGACGCGTACTAACGAACAGGGAATCCGCCCGAACGATAGGACTTCTATGCAACGGAATGGCGGCCCTTCTTGTCCGGTCCACGCGGGTTCTGCTCATGTCGGCGATATTATGCGCGCTGATCGGCTGCGCGACCCGAGGGGAATATGTCTTTCATCCTCTGGCCCTTGCCGCCAGCGATGCCAGCCAAGTGGATATGCTGGTCGCGACGACGCGCAAGCAGTCTGAAAATCTCGGCCAGCTCTATACTGGCGGCCGCGAAGCCGCGATATCGCTCAACAGGATAGTCGTCTCCATTCCTCCGGATCGGAACCCCACGATTGGAAAGGTCCAGTGGCCTTTGTTCATCAAACCCGATCCGGAAAAGGATTTTGCTGTACGCGGTAAGCTGAGAAGCAGGTCTGCTGGGGAGGAGTTCAGCCCATCGAGCAGCCCGACGTTTCGTCTGCTCGACTCGACAATGGACGGGAAGGCGGCAATATTCCTGTAGGTGGGAGAGGATGTATGCGAGATTTGCCACGCGACATAGATGCCGACGTTGTGATTGAAATCAGTCGTCTTCTCGATGACGCCGCGCGCACCGTGGCTGTAGCGATCCACGGTCTTGTCAAACATATCCGGGACGCAACACAAACGCGACTTTCCGATCAGGCGATCGAAGAATTGATTGTTGAAATGGCCTCGACGCGTGGTTTGTCCATGATCTTCGAGAAGCCGCCGGCCTGAGCCTCGCTTCCAGGGTTCAACATCGACCCATTGTAGACGCCTTAGTCGCCGACGCTCATCAAGATTAGCGTGGGGTTCGGCCATTGGCGGCATCGAATTTACCGAAGACGGGGGTGTGAAAATCAAGGGATTCGTGACCTTCACGTGGATGCTTTGCAGTTAAATTGATAATCGGAGCTACCACATTCTCGCAATTAGCTGCCAAACCTAACCGAAACGATCGCCTTCTCACGATTTGCTGCCAAGCGACAGGCGAGGGTCGAATTCGTGAATGATGGCGACCTCGGCGTCGTCGATCTCGTCGCCCGGTAGGACGCGTAATCGCGGGCCGATTGACAGGGTGTCGCAGGAAGTGGTCGGATTCGGGGTGGTCTGACTGCCGTCCATGACGCATTCTGGCCGGCCATTACGGTGTCAGCGCCGCCCTGAAGAAGCGCTTCACTCCCCATTAATCGCGCTGCTCCGCGAGCCAGAATTCGACCGTATCGTCGACGCTGTTGATGGCGGATCGGCTGCCGCGATCCTGAAAGATCTGTGTAGCTTCGGCCTCGCCCAAAACCCAACTGCGAACCTTCGGTACACGGGGCCTGCTTACAGGAGCGACGACGTAATAACCATCCGGTGTTGGCACAAAGGCTTTGATGGCAACGACGACCCTTCCTGAAGCGAGAGCATCGGCCACCGAAACATCCCGCACGACTGCCAGACCTTGGCTCGACGTCGCTGCCTGTATCAGTAGCGCGTCGTCCGCATACGTAGCCGAGTGTGTCTCTCGACACCGGCCGCCTCGTGACCCGGCCCGATCATAGTTCGACACCCCTTTGGGACGGGAAGGTCCTGCTGGCCCATGACGGAAGTATTCTGGCCAATCCGGGGACAGGAACCTTGCAGGGTGCCGTTGCCAGTCCCTGATCGAGAGGATTCGTGATGCAATATCGAAATTGCATGAGACGAGCAGGCGATACCAGTTTCACTCCTTCGCAAGTGGCGCGCACATGACAGTTCTGGTCCTCCTCAATGCAAGCGCCGGCACAATCCAGCGCGCTGACTACGATGTCGAAGCATTCGTCCGAAGCGGGCTTCAGGCGCGCGGATTGGAAGCCGAGGTGCGAATGGCGGGCGGGAGCCAGATCGCGGAGATGGCCCACAGCTTCGTCTGGGCGAAATCACCCGGCGACAAACCAAGGACGCTTGTGATCGGCGGCGGCGATGGCACCCTCGGTTGCGCGGCTTCGGCGGTCACGGGAACGGATGTCGTCCTGGGCGTTCTTCCGCTCGGTACCCTCAATCATTTCGCCAGGGATCTTGGTTTGTCGAATGATCTGGGGGCGGCCATGGATACAATCACCGCGGACCATGTGAAACAGATCGACGTTGCGGAGGTGAACGGCCGGGTCTTCCTCAACAACTCATCCATCGGCATCTATCCGTTTCTTGTCGCCGAACGGACCGCCGAGCAGAAGCGGCTGGGGGTCGGAAAGCTTGCCGCGCTCGGCCCGGCGCTTATCCGCACGCTCAAGGTTTCATCGTGGAAGAGGGTCAGGATTTCTATCGGCAACGAGCGAAGCCAGAAGACGCTTTGTGTGTTCGTTGGCAACAATTTCTACGATCTGCGCGAGCTCGGCCACCGCGGCAGTCTTACGTCCGGTGAGCTGTGCGCCTACGTCGTGAAGGCGCAGTCCTGGCTGGGGCTCGCGCTGCTGCCGTTCAAGGCCGCGCTCGGGCTGATCGACCCAGTCCGCGATGTCGAACTCTTCCGGGTTCAAAGTCTGGAGGTCAAAGCGCGCCGACGACACCTGCGCATTGCGATGGACGGCGAGACCGTCGAGGCAATACCACCGTTGCATTATCGGATACGGCCGCGGTCATTGCACGTTCTCGCGCCGCCATGAAAAACGCCGCACCTCTTTGACGAATTGAAGCGTGCCGACAGCCGCCCTCCTGTCCTGAAAATCGAGCCTGGAGCCAATTCGGACTTTAATCTGATGGAACATAGCAACCCAAAAATGATGCGGCATCTGGGGTTAGGCTTGCTGGCGACAGCCCTGCTAGAGCGGTTTTCCCTTAATCGGAGTCGTTTGTTTGCAGTGAACGGCTTGTTCTGATTCCCTGATCGAAGTGATTTGCGGAAGGAGCAGCGGCATGGCACGAGCTTACAGCCTGGATTTGCGGACGCGTGTTATCGAGGCGATAGAGGCAGGCCTGTCGACCCGAGAAGCGGCACGGCGGTTTGCCATCGGGATATCGACGTCTGGTGCATGGTATCGGGCCTGGCGTTCGAGCGGCAATCTGGAACCTGGGCGGCAGGGCAAGCCGAAGGTATCGAAGCTGGACGCGCACGAGACTTTCATTCTCGCCTTGGTCGAGACCGATGAGCGGGACATCACGCTTGCCGAGATCGTCGATCGCCTTGCGGCAGAGCGCGGGGTCAAAGCCAGCCTGACGACGGTCCATGCGTTCTTCGCAAAGCGTGGCATCACGTACAAAAAAAGACAGCGCACGCGGCCGAACAGCAGCGACCGGATGTTTTGGCAGCGCGGGAAGAGTGGTTCGAAGGCCAACTCGATCTCGATCCGAGCCGCCTGATCTTCATCGACGAAAGTGGCCTCAATACCAAGATGGCCCGGCTACGAGGCCGCTCTGCGCGTGGACAGCGTTGCCGGGCGGCTGTTCCTCATGGGCACTGGAAATCCACGACCTTCACGGCCGGCCTGCGCCTCGACGGGATCGTCGCGCCCTGGCTCCTGGACGGCGCCATGGATGGCGAAGCATTCCTGGTCTACTTGCGCCGCGTCCTCGTGCCGACGCTTCAACCCGACGATGTCGTCGTGATGGACAACCTGCCTGCTCATAAAGTGGTCGGTGTCCGCGAAATCATCGAGGCTGCGGGGGCTTCCCTTCGCTATCTTCCGCCCTACTCCCCGGACTTTAACCCCATTGAGATGGCCTTCGCCAAGCTGAAGGCTTTACTGCGAAAGGCAGCAGCCCGGTCCATCCCGGAATTATGGGACGCCGTGGCCGTCGCCATCGATCGTTTCCACCCCAAAGAATGCGAAAACCTGTTCGCCCACGCCGGCTACGATGCCTAACCGTGATTATCCAGAAACTGCTCTAGTGGCATTGATCACATCGGAGCGGATCCAGACGTGGGCGGGCAGGGGCACCGTCTCACTCGGCGTCGACAAGCTGCAATCTCGTCGCGATGTACTTAGCCCACTTGCGCCAACGCGGACAGATGAACATTGACCCGCCAAGCGCCGTTTTCGGTCGACGTAGGCGCGGGACCGGCACCCCGACAGCGACCACACCCATTTCAATGAAGGCGATTGGTGGGGTCTCGGATCGGTCACCCGATCTCCGTTCCCGGGTTTGCTTCATCCAGATGTGCAAGTGGTTCGCGTTCATGTCGTGACGCCGCGCGACAACCGCCACCGGATCACCGGACTCCTGCACCTCGCGCATGATCGCCAGCTTCTGCTCGACCGTCCAGGAGCGGCGCGTCCGCTGTCGGCCCGCATCCGTCGGCAGCGGCAGAGCCGCCGGCGTGCTCGCTCAATCACAGGAATGTGAACGAGGCGCGCATGTGTATGGCAGAATACTCGGTCGCCGAAGTCCTGCGGCTCAGCGCCGTCGGCATCAGCGGAGGGACTGCGACGAAATGAATGAGCCGGTTACGCCAAAGTTACATGGAAGGAGACACCCTGATTTTGCTCCATGTAACTGATTGAAAAATATGGTGGGGCGATACCAAGGTTCGAACTTGTGACCCCTACAATGTCAAACACTCAAGACGGGCCTTCAGGACATCAACGGCGGCGGCCACGGGGAGTGTACCCATCATCGCTTGCGCGTTTTCTTTCGTGTCGACACGGGCTCGGAAACAGCAAGATTGTCACCGGATGTATCGTGATGTTTCGCCTGTTCAGGTTGAGGCCTCCGTCCATTCAGGATCAGATCAAGTTCATTGGTTCGTGCTCTGGATAGACCTGCTTCGTCCGCGAACAGTGGCCAGCGATCGACCGCAGATCGGATGCGTTCAATCACGTTCAACGCTTCCTGCTCGGAAATGGAAGCGCCATTAGCGACGGCAAGCAAATGCTGCCGCCCTGGATTCAATCCCTCCCCTGCAATCGATGCGCTATGCTGTCCTCCCGGGCCTGCCGAGAAGGTCAGATCGTACGCCGGAGAGAGTTTCCACCGCCCATCCGATCCCATCAGGAAAGAATGGTTCTTCGAATGGTCATCTCGGTTCCGTGCATACACATTGAAAACCATGTGACCGAACATGCGGAGGACCTCCGCGCTGTCTCTAGTCATCATGTACGTCAGTTTGTGAAGCGAACCGTAGTCAAGTGATGCCTGTCGATGGTCGGCATAAAGAAGACCGCTCGCAGTATGCATATGTAGTCGTCCATGCGATGTGCGGTCAAATCGCTTGGTCGCGAAAAGACGATTTCCTTTTTTTGTCTGCAGCACCCGCGTATCAGCCATCTCCAACCCGGCGGCACGGGCCATGAGCGCATAAGCTTGCTCCTCGACACCGATATCTATTGGGTCGTCGGAGCTACGCGATTTGACCATCCAGCGTTCGAGACCAAGCTTCAATTGATGGCCGTAATCGATCACAAAGGTATTCTGATCCGGGTTCAAGCCGATCATGATCTTGGGACGCGCGCCTGCGGAGCCGCCCTGAGCTCCCTGCAGTGCGTCAATCTCGGCAGTGTCCATCTCCTTTTGCACAAGCTTAACCTGCTCAACGAACCAGTCCAAGTCGCCTGCACCATGCTTGTCATCGGGAAGTTCAGGAACGAAAGCCAATGCTCCCATTCCGGAAGTTCCCACAGCAGAAAGGCGGTCCAAAGCCGTAAGCGTATGGTAGTCCACCCCCGCTTTTTGAAGGCAGCGATCCAGCAATAGGCGTCCCCATCCATCTGGAAGGCTGTCGTTAAAGAGCCCATGCAGCCCATTGAACGGTTCATGCTGAGCTGGAAGAAGACCTCCCTTCAATCCGAGATGGAACGGTGAAATTAGCAGTGGTTCGGTTATGAATTCGGCTGCGTACTCAAAGTAAGCTCGGCGTTCCTCGGAACTCCAGGCAAGCGTTCCCAGATCTCGTTGGGAACCCTCGAGATCGAGAATCACCTTCACTTTTCTGATTGGCCTGAACTTCATTTCTTGCGGACTCTCATTCTAGCCGGATGCCCGACGACATCTTCAAGTGTCTTTGGAGGTCGTGAAGGAAACAAGCTTTCAAATTCAGCTTCTGCCTCCAAAGCGAATGCGAGCTTTACGACAGCTTCAAAGGATGCCCTGCCGGTCTCTTCAAAAACTCGCAGGGAGCCGTAGGAAACTCCAGCCTTGGAAGCCAGCTCTCGTTGGGTAAAATTGGCATCAATTCGTCGTCGCTTCATCCGTGTTGCGACACCTTCAATGATTTCCTTCGGCGATGTCATTTTAAATGTTATCATGATAGCACTTATATCCATAATGCTAATTTAAGTGCAATAATAATAGCAATTATCAAAGATGTCAAGTTTGCTCGTCCCGATCCCGTCCGGAGGTTTGGAAATACGCGGCTCAGTCGCCGTCCAAACCGAGGAGGGGCTGAGCTATGGCGATGTCCGAAAACGAACCGAAAGGCAGCATTTCCTGCTGTCGCCGGGATGCCGACACTCACCGTCATGGACTTGGCGAAGGTCCGGGAGGAGACGGCGTACAAATGGTTCAAGCGCATGTGCTGGCCGGAGACCGACGGCGAGCGGTACTGTCCGCAATGCGGGACCCCCTGCGCTGCCACTTGATGAGCCACGGCCGTTACAGGTGCTCCGACTCGGCCTCGATACGCGTGAAAATGCCGTCACGATCTGAAAGCGCGAAGGCCAACCAGACGAGCCTCACGATTTCAGGTCGCCTGCCCTGCGCCGCTGGCGCCAGGGACTCCGAGAGCATCGATCTGGTACACATGCTACTAGCCCGCTTGATGCACGGCGATCGGCTTTCGGCGGCCTGCATGGCGAGCTGGCCGCCCTCGGAGTGCATTTTGACAAGCCTCGTCGGGCGCCGGCGATGATCCGTCGTGATGGAAGGCGGGGGTTTGCGGGTTGAGTTCGGCGGGTTTGTTTCGGGACGTCTGCGCCCCATCGTTTATGTCGCGAGTTGCGGGATGCGGCTGAGGACGATGCGCAGAATACACTGGTCGGGGCAGGATGTCGGCAGGTGCAGACGGATCTGGGTTTTCATCTCGACTACGCGGGCGGCGATCTTGATGAGGCGCAATCGCAGCGTGTCGAATTGGGCGACGGCAAAGCTCGAGCGTTTCGGCATCGCGGCGCGCAGGCCCCACATCAGCCAGTAGGCGCCGGCATGCAGGAACAGCCGGAACTGGTTGGCCGTCGCTCTTGTGCAGGAGGTGCGGTCGGCGGCGAGATGCGTCTTCCACGACTTGATGTGGTTCTCGGCAGCGCCGCGCCGGCAGTAGACATCCTCGTAGAGCGCCTTGGCCTTGCCACTTGCAAGGTTGGTGACGATGAAGCGGGTATCGGCACCTTGGGCGCCGACCTCGACGCGGGCGATGATGCGCTCTACGCGGCTCCAACTGGCGGCGCCATCCAGGAACTCCTTGAAGCGGCGGACCTTGTTCGTCTTCGATGACACTTCAAAACGCGCCATCGTGCTGCTCTCCAGGTCCGCGACATGCTTGCGCATCTGCCCGTTGGGGTTCCCGAGAGCACGGGGCACCACTTATCGTTCATATCGAGCTGCAGATCGACGCCGGGGACCAGCCGAGCCTCGAAGTTCTTTCCGGAAAGTGAAAGCAGTTTGGCAAGGTCGCCGCCTACGCCGGCCTGACCGCTGACAAACAGCGGCTGTTCGACGTGAACGCCATTGCCCGCCTGGGTCACGACAAGAGGGCCATCAGTTTTGATATCAGCATGCCAATGATAGTCGGCACATTGGTTCGTAGTGCCAATGCTCGGAGCGGTAATATCTGGCACCTCGGCGCAAACACGCACGCCGACAACCCAGCGGCATTCGGTATGATGGTCCAAATGTCCCCCTTCAATGTGAGGAATGCCGACACATCCGATGTGACCATCTCCATGCACTGGAACGGATTGCGGTATCTTCGATTGCGCCGCTCGCACTAGAGCGGTTTTCCCTTAATCGGAGTCGTTTGTTTGCAGTGAACGGCTTGTTCTGATTCCCTGATCGAAGTGATTTGCGGAAGGAGCAGCGGCATGGCACGAGCTTACAGCCTGGATTTGCGGACGCGTGTTATCGAGGCGATAGAGGCAGGCCTGTCGACCCGAGAAGCGGCACGGCGGTTTGCCATCGGGATATCGACGTCTGGTGCATGGTATCGGGCCTGGCGTTCGAGCGGCAATCTGGAACCTGGGCGGCAGGGCAAGCCGAAGGTATCGAAGCTGGACGCGCACGAGACTTTCATTCTCGCCTTGGTCGAGACCGATGAGCGGGACATCACGCTTGCCGAGATCGTCGATCGCCTTGCGGCAGAGCGCGGGGTCAAAGCCAGCCTGACGACGGTCCATGCGTTCTTCGCAAAGCGTGGCATCACGTACAAAAAAAGACAGCGCACGCGGCCGAACAGCAGCGACCGGATGTTTTGGCAGCGCGGGAAGAGTGGTTCGAAGGCCAACTCGATCTCGATCCGAGCCGCCTGATCTTCATCGACGAAAGTGGCCTCAATACCAAGATGGCCCGGCTACGAGGCCGCTCTGCGCGTGGACAGCGTTGCCGGGCGGCTGTTCCTCATGGGCACTGGAAATCCACGACCTTCACGGCCGGCCTGCGCCTCGACGGGATCGTCGCGCCCTGGCTCCTGGACGGCGCCATGGATGGCGAAGCATTCCTGGTCTACTTGCGCCGCGTCCTCGTGCCGACGCTTCAACCCGACGATGTCGTCGTGATGGACAACCTGCCTGCTCATAAAGTGGTCGGTGTCCGCGAAATCATCGAGGCTGCGGGGGCTTCCCTTCGCTATCTTCCGCCCTACTCCCCGGACTTTAACCCCATTGAGATGGCCTTCGCCAAGCTGAAGGCTTTACTGCGAAAGGCAGCAGCCCGGTCCATCCCGGAATTATGGGACGCCGTGGCCGTCGCCATCGATCGTTTCCACCCCAAAGAATGCGAAAACCTGTTCGCCCACGCCGGCTACGATGCCTAACCGTGATTATCCAGAAACTGCTCTAGCGTCTCATACGGAATTTGTGCCACCAGCGTGAGAACGCTGTCCGACGTCGGAGCCGGCGGCACATCGGCAGTGCCACCATGGGGCGGCGCCTGGAAGAGATTTTTTTCGCAGCCCGACACGCTAAGTAAAATGAGAAGGACCGGAACGAACCGGCGGGTTGCGACGGCGAAGTGAGCGACACGCAACTTCATGCCAGGTCTGGTACGCGATGCCATGGACGTCTCCCCCAAGAATGCTTTGCACCTGCTGAAGCGGCGTCGCTTAATGTCACCGCTTTGTGATCTCTACGTGATCGAATGATCTTCAGGTCCCCATGAGGAGGCCGGCGTCGAAGCTCCTGCTGCCAAAAGACAGCCGAAAAGCGATCCCGCGCGAGGAACTTAGTTGAGAACTCTATTCTTCACATTGACCATACGTTACTCTTTGTTGCTTAGTGATGTAAGAGGAGGCTGAAATTTTTTAATAAAATGACAGAGCAGCATCGCGAGTCGAAAGGCCTTCGTGTGAAAAGTTGTTAGCCGCTTAAACATTCCGCCGCTTGAGCGTTTGTCGTATGAAGTCGAATCTCTCAATCGCCATCCTCAAACAAAGTCCATCATCATTCCTTATTCAGGCCGTTGGAAGGAAGAGCCTACATGGCCGCGACTAATTTATTCGACGAGCGCCGCCGCGCGGTAATGATTGCAGCGGCAAAGCGATGGAAAACGCAGCCGCCGACGCCTGCGACGACGCAAGTGACGCCATCGGAACAGGCGCGCTACGACGCTCGCCGTTCGAGCTTCGTTCAGGCCAGCGAATTGAAGGCTCAAGGCCGTCTCCCGGTGTTCGTCGAGCGCAAGATCGGCCCCACCCTTGACTGGTACACCTTGCCGCCGGACGATGCTGCCCGAGCCGCTGGCCGGCCGGTCGCGCGCATCGTGGTCAATGTCGATCCGAAGGTCGATCCTGTCGGGTTTGCGACCGGGTTCATGATTTCACCCAACATTCTTCTGACCAACTGGCATGTGTTTCCGGATCCCGGCTCGGTTCGAGGAACAGGCGCCAACTTTCTTCACGATCAAACGGCATCGGGTGTCACTCGAGGCATTATCTTTGAGTTCGATCCGGATGCGCTTTTCTTCTCGGCGGAGGATCTCGATTTCGCGATCGTCGCGGTGAAGCCGAAGGCGGTCACTGGCGAGCTTCTTTCTTCCGCCAACTTCCTGGCGATCAATGGATCGCGGTCAAAGATCCTGCCAGGAATGCCGATCCGGATGATCGAATATCCTGATGGCGGGCCAAAGCGCTATGCGATGGAGAATTGCCGGCTGCTCGAACTGCGGGACGACGGTTTCCTCCGGTACGAGACCGACACTGAGGGTGGATCGTCGGGCTCACCCTGCTCCTCGGAAATATGGGAGGTAGTCGGCTTGCACCACGCCTCAATCCCGAAAATGCGAGGCAATACTATTCTCAATAAGGACGGTTCGGCATGGTCACCTGGCCAGCCGGATGAGGGGATAGATTGGATCGCGAATGAGGGTGTGCGCATAAGTGCGTTGGTCAAGGCCTTCGGCGGACTTGTGCCGACGACGCCCTCCTCCAAACGCCTTTTGGACGAATTGCTGGCCAACACGACCGATCCTACCGATGAGGTCGCGAAGCTAGCGACGCCTCGCGCGCCAGAAGCGCTTAATCCTCTGCTACCTGATCCCTCCAAAATTTTCGCAAACGTGAAAGGAAACGCAATGGGCGGCGTTACCATGAATTTTTCCGGACCAGTGACGATTTTCATCGGTAGCGGCGTGCCGGCATCGCAGCTTCCATTGGCGACGGCCGAGATCGCGGCAGACGAGGCGCTCGAGAAGGCACTGCGCTTCGACCCCAACTACGACGATCGAGAAGGCTACAACCCTGATTTTCTCGAAAACGATATCGCGGTGCCGCTGCCTCGCATTTCGCAGGAGCGGGACCAGGAGATGTACAAGGAAAATGGCCAGATCGTCGTGCTCAAGTACCATCACTTCAGCCTGGCGATGAACGCTTCCCGGCGCATGCAGATGTGGTCGGCGGTCAATGTCGACTACGATGCATCGAAAAGGACCTCCAGCGGCCGCGCCTTCTTCGGTCAAGATCGTTGGGTGTTTGACCCGCGAATCCCCCAGAAATACCAGTTGGGCGATCCCGACATCTATGAGCCCGCCAAACAGATCGACCGGGGCCATATCGTGCGCAGGGAAGACAATGCCTGGGGTGATACGCCGACTGAAATCGAGTTTGCCAATTCCGACACGTTCCACTTCTCAAATTGCACGCCGCAGCACGCGGCCTTCAACCGCTCCCAACCGGGAAAGCAATGGCCGGGAGTTCAAGGTTTGTGGGGCGGTTTCGAAAACCACATTCAACGCGACTTACAATCAGGTGACACGCGCGCCTGCATCATAGCGGGACCGATCTTGGAGGCGAACGATCCGTCTGAGGATTTTGGAACCGGCGTGGTGCAATATCCTCTCGTCTTCTGGAAGGTGGTTGCGGTCTCGGCGCGCGATACCAACGGTCGCCGGTCCCTACGCACCTACGGCTTCAGGCTTTCCCAGAAAGACGTCGTCGATCGGTTCGGAGTGGAATTTGCGCCCGGTGAATATGCACGCTATCAAGTCGCCCTGTCAGCCATTAGCCATGAGGCCGGCGTTATTTTTGACGATGTCCTCTTGCGCGCCGATACACACGCCGAGGCATAACATGACAGTCAGCGTCGCCGAGACGGCTCGCGGCCGCACGTTGCAGTGCGCTTCGGTCCAGAAGACCGAATGTCCTTTTCACAACCCATTGCTTACAAAGCGATATTTCGCATTTTTTAGTTGTGTGCAAGGATTTGTGTAATGCAAACTAGCCTCAGGCTTTGTCACGTTCGACCAGGCACGCACCATTGGGTTGAGATGATCGGTGCTCAAAGGTAATTGCTGAGGCGCATGGCGGCGCAGTCCACCCAATGGCGAGTACGGGCGTCGTGATCGAAGTCGGCCTCCCATCCAGGGGAAGACCGAACAAGACCACGATTTGGAAGGTGGTTATCCCCACGGTACAGGGATCGATAGGAGTTTGTTGGCGACTAGGTCGATGTCTGTGTACGGGTCAGACCCGTCGGCCGGATTGAATGATTCCCGAAGGTGCGTCGCACGCTGCGTAGCAGTCCCGATATTGCCCTTGGTATCATCGTAGACTGTGGCGCTGTTTTTCGCGTAGGTCGGGTAAAAGGCAGGCTTCTTCAGTTCGGCGTAAACCTCAGTTCGGTGTATGGGTGCCAGAACGCTTTTGAAATGGAGTAGCAGCCATAGCTCGAAATTCGGCACGGATGGGACGGCCGCGAAAGGGACACGGACGCCCGCCTCATTCTTATAGCTGTTGTTGAGCGCGGAGACGCCCGGTCCAAAGCATTGTTGTAGGTATGGTGATCGTCGCGATCGAAAACGGCATAGACTTCGTCGAACGCCCTCCCCTCGGCGAGGAATTTGTCTAGGGCATAATTCACTACGCTGAGAGGATCCGTCCCGTAATCTGACGGCAAGATTTGCACGCGTGCGCCGCTGAGACGCCGTTCGCGTCGTATCGCATTGAAATAGCTTCTCTCGGTCTTTTCGCCCTCGCAGACAATGAGAATGCGCGGCGAGCTCTTCTTGCGGCCCTGAGTGCGGCGGAGCGATGATTCAGAACGTGCTCGTCTCTCCATAGGCTAGTCCTGCAACGGTTCCAGGATCGGTATGCCACCGTAGCGTCCGCCCAGATAGCCCTTTTCCAGGGCCTCACCCTTCCGCGGCGAAAAGTCGAGGAGCGGGAAGAAATGTGAAGCCTGCCCCTGGTCCTTTTCCGCGAACCAGATCTGGTCTCTGCGCAGGTGTTTGCTGTCGAGGAGTGAGACATCGTGAGTGGTAAAGATCAGTTGGGCGCCATGCCGGTTCTGCTGAGGATCGTTAAACATTGCGACCAGTTGCTGCACCAACAACGGATGCAGGCTTCGGTCAAGTTCGTCGACCACCAGCAATCGACCGCGCTGAAGAATGTCGAGCACCGGTCCCGCCAGGCTGAAAATAATCTGAGTCCCGGATGACTCGTCCTGGAAGTCCAAGGGATAGGTCACACCGTTGGCCAAGTGACCCAGCTGCGGCATATTGAATTCCACCTCAGATGTTTCGTGCAGGCCGCTTGCCAGATTCACCTGCAACTGCTGCCCACGTCTCTTGTCAAAGGCCAAGCTGGAAACCCCAGTGTCAGCGGCAGAGAGTAACGACACCACGCGCCGCTGGCTCCCGGAATCCTGGACATAGCTGGCGGTGAAATCGGTCCCGATCGCGCCGCCTTGGAGGGAAACCGCCATATCGTCGACGAACTTCTGGTAGAGCGGGCGCAACTGTTCGTTGTTGAGATTAACCGCCGTGGTTAGGAAGAGCACTTCCTTGCGCGTGGCGCCCTCCCACACCTTTTTCTGGCCAAGGAAATAGTCACTGTAGGTGTACCTATATTTTCCCGTCTTCTCATCGCGCTTGCGATGAAACCAGACCTGCGGCTTGGCAGTCTCGTAGACTTGGAGCCATTCCTCAATGATCGCGCGACGTGTGAACTCGAAGCCGTACTGGTACCGCACCCCATCGATTAGGAACGTCATCTCCAACAGCGTCGGATAGCTCGCGGCCTCTGGACGCAGCGCGAACGGCGACAGATTGCTCTCTTGATCCGGCTGGACTTGGTTAGAGGTTGCGACCATGAGCTGCATGAATTGAAGAGCGCGCACCACATTGGTCTTGCCGCTAGCGTTGGCTCCGAAGATGGCAACCGCGTTTACCACGCGCTTGGCCTTTTCCAGTCCGGTCTCACGCGTATGGGTGGCCTGCATCGAAGTGTCGCTGCTCGCCGTCATGCGTAGAACAGCCTCGTCCCGGAACGAACGAAAGTTCTTTATCCGAAATTCCAACAACATAGCTACGACTTTCCTGTTTAAACGTGACTGTCACGCAAAACGTGCAAAAAGTAAAGATATTTCGGTTATTTATCCGATATCGCGGCACTCTCCTTCCGCGCCGCGCATTCTGCCAACGCTCCCGTATGCTGCACGAAAGCCGGAGCACCTTCACCGGCACGACATCACATACAAAAAGCGCGGCGACCTCCTCGGCGATCGCAACGAATAGATTTGCGGCTTCTTTCTGACCGCACTATCGATCGGGATTCAGACGGCGTTTAAGCCGCTCTGAAGAGGTCATTTCCCGCGGGTACATCACGGGAGAGCATGATTAGCGCGTAGCCGTCGCGTTGCAGAAGCACCTGCTCGTAAAGAGGCACAGGTCGACCCTTCGAACAGGGCGGCCTGCTGGATACGCTCAAGAAGGCTCTGACGGAGCGCGCGCTGAACGCGGAGATGGACCATCATCTGGCGAGCGGCGAAGACGCTGGCAATACGCGTAACGGCTATGGCCGCAAGACGGTGACGACCGAGACCGGCAAGCTGGATATCGATGTTCCGCGCGACCGCCAGTCGAGTTTCGATCCGCAGCTGATCGCCAAGTACCAGCGCCGTTTTCCCGGCTTTAATGACAAGATCGTATCGATGTACGCGCGCGGCATGAGCACCCGGGAGATCACCGGGCACCTGCGCGATCTGTACGGCATCGAAGTGTCGGCGGACCTGATCTCAACGGTGACGGACGCCGTGCTCGACGAAGTCGCCACCTGGCAGCAAAGGCCGCTCGATCCGATTTACCCGCTGGTCTTCTTCGATGCGATCCGGGTCAAGATCCGCGATGAAGGGATGGTCCGCAACAAGGCCATCCATATCGCACTGGGTGTGCGCGCCGATGGTGCAAAGGAGGTGCTGGGCCTCTGGCTCGAGCAGAATGAAGGTGCCAAGTTCTGGCTGCGGGTGATGAACGAGCTCAAGAACCGTGGCACGGAGGATATCCTTCTGGCTGTTGTCGATGGCCTGAAAGGCTTCCCGGACGCGATCACCGCAGTGTTCCCGGAGGCGATCGTCCAGACGTGCATCGTCCACCTGCTGCGCAACTCGATGGACTTCGTGTCCTGGAAAGACCGCAAGAGCCTCGCCAGCGCACTCAAGGAAATCTACCGCGCCGTCGATGCCGATGCCGCCGAAAAGGCGCTGGCGGCGTTCGAGGCCGGCCCTTGGGGCCAGCGCTATCCCGCCATCGGCCAGAGCTGGCGGCGCGCCTGGGGCGAGGTCATTCCATTCTTCGCGTTCCCTGACGACGTCCGTCGGATCATTTACACCACGGATGAGATCGACAAGCGCTATTTTGTGACGAGCCCTGGAACCTCCCCGAGTATGTTCTTTGGTTCGACCGCATCGCTGGTGTTCTTCCGTCCCGACCGCCCCATTTCACAGCCGCCGCGCGCAGGGGCAGTCAAGGCTGGCCGCGTTTTACGCGGCCACCGCAAGGCTTGGGCCTTGATCGACCCGAGCACGGCGGCATGCTCCCGATCGGATCGGGGTGCAAGGCGCCCCCGAGGGGCTGGCGCAACTGGAAATACCCGCCGCAGTCAGCTATTGTCTTCGTGCGCGGGCGACCTCGTGGCGAAGCGTGGTGCACCGGCTGAAAGCGCCGCCGGGCCGCCTTATTCGAGCCTTGCCGGACTGAGGCGCCCGCGCGCCTTTTCCTTTGGCAGGCGCGGGCGCCAAGCCTCAACGAAGTGTTCGTATCCTTTCTGGGCCTGCTCGGCGACGCGCATCTCCTGGTTCCGCAGCTCCTTGACATTGTAGGCATAGGTCGGTCCGCGGCTGTTGCCCTTCTTCTGCGGCTTGCCGGCCTGCAGTTCCATGCTGCGCATCTTGTGTGCAACCAGACTGGGTCGCGCCCAGAGGTAGTCCGCCTCCTTCGTCAACATATGCCAGACGAGCACCGTCAGCTTGCGCGCCACGGCGACGGCGGCAACCTGATGGCCGCGCCGGGCCCGGATGCTGACAAAGAACGCATGGAGCGGCCCCGGCGTCTCGGCGGCCGCCCAGGCGGCTTCCACCAGCATCGCGCGGGCATGGCTGCGTCCGACCTTGCTGATCCGCCCGTGATGGGCCGCGCCGAGCCCCGACTGGCGCACGCGTGGGTTCAGGCCGAAATAGCTCACCAGTTTTTGCGGGCTGGAAAAACGGCCGATGTCACCGACAGCCGCCACTAGCCCGCCGGCCACTGCGAGATTGACGCCAGTGATTGTGAGCAGCCGTTTGATCACCGCATCATCGAGCGCGCTCTCGGCAATCTCCCGGTCAAGTACGCGGAGATCGTCACCCAGCCTGTCCAGTTCCCGGATATGGCGCTGGATTGCGGCGCGCTCGTCATCCGGCACCGGCTGACGGGTGAGCCAGGCACGACCGAGGCGCCCGAACAGGTCGGCATGGGGGCACCGCGGAATCAGGTGGGCGTAGAGGATCGAATGTACCTCGTTCTTGATCCGGGTCCGATGCCGCACGACCTGGTAGCGCCGCGCGACCAGTCTGCGCATCCGCTCCGTGGCGGCATCCGGTGTCCAGATCTCCGGCAGGTAGCCGGCTGCGTACAAGCTGGCCAGCGTGCCGGCGTCGATCTTGTCGGTCTTCACATGAGCGTGCGCGATCGCTTTGACCTGCAGCGGGTTGGCGATCACCACCCGCTTCACGAATGGCGACAGCACCCGAGAGACCGCCATGCAGTTGCCAGTGGCCTCGATGACCACCTCGTCGTCGGCCAGAAGGGTTTTGCCGAAGCCTTCCAGCGCGGTTCGCGTCATATCGACCCGGCCCACATGCCGCAGTCGACCATCTTCCCAGATCACCACCTCGCCAAAGGTGCGGTGGGTGTCGATTCCAATTACACGTCGCATTCCTACCTCCTCTCGATCAGTCAGAGGGGAGCGGCGGGCGACACGACAACTACGGATCCGCGCTCTCAGCGCAACCGGGCGAGTCGCAGAGGCGGCCATCTACTAACACGAGCTCGCAGCTCAACGTACAAGATCGGCCTGCCCGCACCTTCGTGCTCCCGGTGCCTCTGTCCCGGATGGTCGCACCATACGCCGCGATCACGAAAACCGCAGCCGGACATCGGCACCGCCATCTTCATACCGGTTACGAACTCAATAGAGGCGTTGAACTCGAAGCTCAGGCGGGCTGTCAGGGCCAGGGGCCACTTCCCAAGCGACGATGCGGCAACCAAGTTGCTCTACCTGATCTTGAACCGATCCGAGAAAGAGTGGAAAATGCCGCCACGTGAGTGGACAATGGCCAAGGCCCAGTTCGCCGTCATCTTCGGCGAGCGCTTCATCCGGGCCATGGCGGCGTAATGTTCAACCGCCCGCCCGCACACGAAATTCCTGACAGTCCCGACGAACATCATGCGGCTCTGGCAGAGCCGGACATGGGCGACCTTCTCGGTCACCGTCACGCCGTTGATCAGGACGATCTCGTGGCTCCAGTCGAACTGGTAGGCCTCGCCCGGCGCGAAGAACAGCGGCACATAGGCGTCCGCCATCGCCGACCCCTGTGCCTTCGCCCAGTTCTTCGCGTATCGACGGACGGCGTCATAGCCTCCCTCGTAGCCGAGGCTGCAAAGCTCTTCGTAAATCCGGATCTGTGTCAGCTGCTCGCGCGCCGTCTTGCCACGGTTGCCATTCAAAAACCCGTCAAGCTGATCCTGCCACGGACCGATCTTGGGCTTGGGCTGCCGCTCGCGTTCGTAGGAGAACGATGTCTCATCGGACCTGAGTATCTTGCGGACTTGTTCCGCGACACATGCAGTTCGCGGCAAATCCGCTTGAGAGACCATCCCTGCACATGGAAGGCGCGCCGAACCCGGGCAATCGTATCCACCGACTTCATCCCCACACCATCCACTCGCCACGACGAACTGATGGTCGCAAATCAAAGCCTTCACACTTGGGCGTCCAACCTATTCATACTGACCATTATGCATAAGAGCTCTATCACCCGCTGGATCCGGCGTTGCTGAATGCTCTCGAACGCGCATGATGGCATATCCGTTTTATATGGGACGCTTCAGCACATCGCAGCTAAACAAAGAAATGCCGTTTTGCCGGCTAGGAGACAGGGAGAGTTGGGGACAGTAGTCGGCCCGGCAGGAGCGGCTGGTGAGGCGATGGGCAAGGAGTTGAAAGCCGCGTAGCCAACGCTCAACGAGGCGCGCCCGACCGGCGACGGCCATGTGGAGCTGGCGTTTGGGCCCAGCTCAGGACGAACTGGCCCGCGAGATCAAGTCGCGCTGATGCCAAGTGCTCCGGACCAAAGGCTCGAAGTTGTGAGTGAGGACACCAAGCGAAATGATGCCACAACTGGACCACTGGCTCCAACAGGTAACAGGAATAACGGGGCTGCTCCCGGAGTTACTCGGCGCGATTGCGGAAAGGCTCAGCCCGATCGATCTGCTGGCGGTGTCGCAGACAGACGGCGAGCTGCGTGCTGCTGTCCAAATGTCCGCGGCGTTGGAAGAAAGGCGCCAGATGGCAATCCGGGTTCAGGCCGTCTGGAGCAGGTTAATGGTCCCGCAGCCAGGAGTCGCGAATCCCTATGTCGGACTAATGGCTGCCGGCGCGTTGGAATCTCTGGCATCCAATTTCAATTGCCTGACCGGCGTGCAGCAGGAGCAGCTCGTTGCCATCGCCGAAGGACTTAACAACCCCGAGCACCGCGTCTTTGCCCTGCGAGCCCTCGGCGGGGGGCTGGGAGGGCTCGCGCCCACGCTTCAGCAGCGCCTCGTCGAGGTCGCCGAAGGACTTGACGACGAAGAGCACTGCGTCGATGCCCTGGCAGCCCTCAGACAAGGGGTGGGAGGGCTCGCGCCTGCGCTCCAGCAGCGTCTCATTGATCGCGCCGAGGCGCTTGACCCCGAACTTCGCTTCTCGGCCTTGGATGACCTCGGGCTGGCCGTGGGTGACTTTACGCCCATACTCCAGCAGCGTCTCATCGAACTTGCCGAGGGGGTTGGCGATCCCCAGCTTCGCGTCGCTGCCCTCGCTGGTCTGGCAATGGGTGTGGGACGGCTTGTGCCGGCGCTCCAGCAGCGTTTCGTCGATCGCGTCGAGGAGCTCAACTCGGAAGACCGCGTCTCGGTGTTGTCAGCCCTCGGGATAAGCGGGGGAGAGTTTGTGCCCGCGCTCCAGCAGCGTGTGGTCGACCTCGCAGCAGGGCTTGTCGATCCCGAGCATCGCGCTCAAGCCCTGGAGGACATCGGACCGAACCTAGGAGAGCTTGCGCCTGCACTACAGCAGCGCCTCGTCAGGCTCGCCGAGGCGTTTGTCGATCCCGAGCTTCGCGCTAAAGCCCTGCGGGGCATCGGAACGAACCTAGGATCGCTTGCGCCCGGACCACAGCAGCGCCTCGTCGTGCTCGCCGAGGGGCTCGCCCAGTACGAGCATCGCGTCACAGCTCTGCTGGGCCTCGCAGTGGGCGTCGAAGGACTTGCGCCCACGCTCCAGCGGCGCCTCGTCGACCTCGTCGTGAACCCTGACCTCGAAGATTACTCCTCGGCCCTCGCAGCCCTGAAACCAGCCGTGGGAAAGCTTGTGCCCGAGCTACAGGAGCGCCTCGTCGCGCTCGCCGAGAATCTTAACGACCAAAGCCATCGCGTCATTGCGCTGCAAAGTCTCGGAGAGAGCGCGGGATCGCTTCTGCCCGAGCTACAGGAGCGCCTCGTTGTGCTCGCCGAGAATCTTAACGACCAACGCCATCGTGTCAATGCGCTGCAAAGCTTCCGAGAGAGCGCGGGATCGCTTCTGCCCGAGCTACAGGAGCGCCTCGTTGTGCTCACCGAGAATCTTAACGACCCACACGATCGTGTCACTGCGCTGCTAAGCCTCGGAGAGAGCGCGGGATTGCTTCCGCCCGAGCTACAGGAGCGCCTGGTCACCTTCGCCGAGAGTCTTAACGACCCGGACAACCGTGTCGCGGCCGCGCGGGTCCTTGGAGCAAGCGTGGGAGCGTTTCCGCCCGCGCTACAGCAGCGTCTCGCTGCTATTGCTGAAGGTCTTGTCCATCCGTGGGCTCGGGCTGCCGCCCTGGCAGCCCTGTGTCCTAGGAACTAAACCCATTCACTTGGGTTTTTCCGCCCAGGGTAATTCAAGTCTTGCAATCGGGCGGCCTCCGGCCGCGTTGCCGGTACGAACTGATGGAGCACGAAAGCTTGATCATGTCACCGCTGTTGGCAAATGTCTCGTGGTGTTCTCGCGTCGGTCATTCGCGTCCTGAACAGCTCGGAAATGTCTGGTCGAATGGGTCATGCCCTAGCCCGCGGCGTCCGGGCTCCGTCGAAGTCGAGAAGGGTCGTCGTGCCATCAGCTCATCTTGAAATCGCCGGATGGCTCCTGTGGATCTCGATCAACTTTCTGGGAGCATAATGGGACGGGACTGAGAAGATGGACATGGTTGGACAACTTGTTAGCCTCAAAGGCCACATGCATATCTGCCCCCTGGTCGAGCCTGGACCACGGCCGCATATCGGCGGCCCCGTGATCTTGACCGGTCAGAATTTTGTCTGCGTGGAGGGCGTTCCAATCGCCACCGTGAGCGACAGATGCCTATGTTCCGGCGCGCCGACAACCTCCGACAGCATTAAAGAAGGCTCTTCAATCGCGCGGATCAACGGCAAGAGGATTGCGCGGATGGGAGATTCCTGTTCACACGGTGGGCGCTTGGTTCAAGGCGTGCCGTGGATAACGTTCGAGTAACATCGCCGGCGAACGCGCTGGCGCCGACTCGAACTTCGAGACGCCGCGGCATCGTGCAGGGCAACGCCACGCCGCCGCTCGTGCCGATGCCGGAGGCGATGAAGCGAGAGCTTGAAGAATACCCCGGGCGTATTTGCGACCAATTCTGCGGCGGAGCGGGCAACAACTCAGGATGCGGGCGGCCGAGGCCGAGCACGACTGCGAGGACCACGTGATCGTTGCGATGCGCCAGACGGTGGTCTACTCCTGTGAGCTGAAATTAGACGATCTGGAATATTCAAACAGCTTGAAGGCTGTAGCCTCCCGCATTCAGCACCGGCAGACGTGGCGGCCGCGCAACGAGGGCACGCAAGCGCCGACGATACTTTAGTGGAGTGCGTACATAAATGGTCCCGTGCTCGCCACCCACGAACTGCCGTTGCAGAGAGGACGTGAAGCCGCTCCACGTTGGCACGGTGCCGTCGCCGACGTCCTCTTCCTCGATCGCGTCGGGACGCAGTTTGCCGAGATGGACCGACGTGCTTGAGACGGCATGATCCGTGTCGTCTGGCGTCGCTGGGTCAACAACGTCGGACGTCTGCGCTGGAGTTTGCTTCGCGATCCAATCGGGGTGAAACAATCATGGAGGCTCGCCGCGTTGTTGGCCGCGGCGCAATGCGCTCTCCCTTTGGGTTCAATGCCCGATCGATTGTTCAGGGACGCTTCCCGCAAGGTCCAAAGCGCTCGTCGTCGGCAGGACCTTCGACGCTGGCAGCGGCTTCTCGGGCGTTGTCTCGCTGGAAGAAGGCTCCGGCGCGACCGGCACAATCGACAGCTATGTCCCCCATGTTGTCGGCGGCTTGAAATACAAAGGCGACTGGGGCGCGGTCACGGGTGTCGTCGCCTATGACAGCTCCTATGGAAGTGGCTGGCAAGGTTCGACTGGACGTCAACGTCACCAAGGAACTGACCCTGTTCATCATGGGCGGCTACGGCACGGACGATAACCTCAGCGACGATCCCGGCAATGCCATCGATGCTCATGGCCGCGGCTTCTACAAGCCGTGGGGCGGCAACTGGGCCGTCTGGGGCGGCGGCACCTACAAGTTCAATGCCAAGACCGCGTTCAACCTCCAGGCTTCGGCTGACGACGACAAGAACTACGCTCTGGCTGCGAACGTCGCCTATACCATCGTTCCGGGCTTCACGATCACGACCGAAGTCGACTGGGACCATTCGGTCACTTCGACGATGGCACTCCGTTCGGCAACTTCACCAAGGCCGACAAGAAGGATAGCGTTGGCGGCATCGTCCGTTTCCAGCGCAATTTCTGATCGAACCCCTGCCGATCAGAACGGAAAGGCCCGCGACATCGTCGCGGGCCTCAGACCGCTGACAAACCCCGTCTATTTTAGGCGGGGTTTTGTTTTATGGAATTGAATAGGCTTGTGATTTCGCTGTCAGGATAATTTGCCAGGAGGTTGCAGGAAGTCGGCAGGGTGGTTCGCTGTCCTCAGGCGAGGCCTGATTTTGGCTTTGGCCACAGGCAAAGGGCGATTTTCTTGATGTTCTGTGCGGCGGCTGTGAGTAGGCATTGGCAGGCGACGCGAACGTGACTTCGGAAGCGTGCGTAGCGGTGGCCATGCAGTTGCTTGGCATCGGCGAAGGAACGCTCGACCGTCTCCTTGCGGCGGCGGTAGATAGCCTTGCCCCATCGAGTGAGACGGTTGGCGTCGTTTCGTTCGCGCGCATCCTGCCAGACATGGCGGGTGATCAACCGTGTTGCATTGGCGTTTGTCGTGCAGGAGGCCAGCAACGGGCAATTGCGGCAGATGGCGGGATCGCTCTTGTAGTGGCGGTAGCCGGTGCGGTCGGTGGTGGCGTAAGCGAGGACCTGGCCTTCAGGGCAACGGTAGCCCTCAAGCTCCGGCTCATAAATGAAGGCGCTCTTCCTCATCATGCCGGGCCTGGGTGGTGTCGGATTGCGATAGCCGGTGACGCCCCTGATCCGGCGCTCCTCCAGCCCCTTGGCGATGCCTGGCGTGGCATAGCCGGCGTCAAGCCCGACGGCGGCGACATCGAAGCCGAAGCGCTCCACCTGCCGGTCGAGGCGTGAGAGATAGACGATCGAGTCATGCACATTGGCCGGCGTGGCATGGGTGTCGGTGATGATGGCGTGGGCGGCATCCACCGTGCGGTGGTCGAGGTAGAAGAAGCCCTTCGGCTTGCCGTCGCGCACCATGTAGCCGCTGTCGGGATCGGTACGCGACACCTTGGTCTCCTTCTCGACGGGCTGGCGTTCTTTGTCCTTGAGCGGCTTCTTGCCATGCTGGGCGCGGTCCTCCTCAATGGCGGCGTCCAGCGCCTCCCAGTAGTCGGCGCGCGACTTGGCTACCACCGCAAGGTCGAAGCGGTTCTTGTTGGCGCTGGCCTTGAGATGGGTGCTGTCGGTGTAGAGCACCGTGCCGTCGACAAGCCCATGCCGGATCGCCTGCTCGACGATCCTGTCAAAGATACCCTGCGCGATGGTCTCGTCCTGATAGCGCCGGCGCCGGTTCTGCGACAGCGTCGAGGCATCGAACACCTTGTCCGTCAGCTTCAGCCGCAAGAACCAGCGATAGGCCACGTTGACCTCGATCTCGCGTACCAACTGGCGTTCCGAGCGAACCCCGAACAGGTAGCCGATGAACAGCGCCTTGAACATCAAGGTCGGGTCGAGCGGCGGCCGGCCATTGTCGGCGCAGTACAGCGGTGCGGTCAGATCGTGGATGAAGGAAAAGTCGATCACGAGGTCGATCTTGCGCAACAGATGATCAGCCGGAACAAGCTGATCCATCGTTACAATCTCAAGCGCGGTCTGTTCAGGCGCCGGTCGCTTCAACATGACCCAGTGAATCAAAAACCCACGGCAATTGCCAGGGGTTTGTCAGCAATCTGAGGCCCGCGACATCGTCGCGGGCCTTTTTGTTTGGCCGAGAGCTGCCGTACCGACGCGAATGTGCCCTCCCGTAAGAAGAAGCGCTCAGCCGGCTGGGAACGGGACGAAGTGACCCGAGCCACGAAGCCTCGCCAGCAGGATGATGGCCGTTCCGCGGTGGTCACCCCTCGCCTGCTCACTTAGCGGCGACGCATCCCAGGCAGCCAATTCTGCCACCAAACGGGCTGTGTCTCCGTTGATCGAGGCGCATCGAAGCTGTCCGCTCTTCTCCATTACGATTATCGCTGTGCCGGTTTCGCCATATCCAACCCCAGCCATCCGCTGAACGCAGGTATCACCGTCGACACGTACGTCGAATAGAACCGATCCTGCTGTTTTCTCCGCAGCGTCAGCCACACGATCACCGAACGGTTGATGCAGGCCCTCGCGATTGCCGAGCGACTGCTCAAACAACGCCAATTCAACATGCTCCGCCACCATGGTAGCCAGGGTGCGCGCCGGCTGGCGTAATCCGCAATAGGCCAAGGCTGACTATCCACACTCCGCAGCCTTTCGATGCTATGCCGGAGCTGCGCTCTTGGTCGACGCCACCCTCGTTGTGCGCCTAATCTCCGGCCCCGATGCCCGTTCCTTGCCGGCCGTACTAAAATGTTAAAATTTTTTCTATTTGCAGTAATGGTAAAATTCTGAAAATAATTTTGCAATGGCCGCGCGCCTGGTCAACGGCGCGTTTTGGCAAGCAATAGAGCCGAATTGAGCGCCTTACCTATGGCGAGCAAGAAGATCGAATAGCCGAAATCGCCCGGTGCTCCCCGCTGCCGATATGAAAGGAAGACCAGTGACCGATCTTTATCGCCGTGAAAGCAAATCAGTTTCGAACATGGCTCAACTTCGTTTCTTTCCTCAAGCGGTCGTTGGAGGGAAGGGATCGTATTTGCGAGGCGATGATGGTCGCCAGCTTCTTGATTTTTCGGCCTCTTGGGGAGCTGCGAGCCTGGGGCATGCTCATCCTTCGGTTCGCGAGGCCATTACGCGGGCGTTTTCAGATCAAGCTGGTGCAAGCTACCTGTCTTCCGCAAACGAACCTAGCGTGCTTCTTGCTGAGAAGCTTTTATCATTGGTTCCACCACGCAGCCGCGGCCGAGTTTGGTTGGGGCACTCTGGCTCTGATGCTAATGAAACAGTAGCTCGAATGGTCGTCGCAGCCACCGGACGCCGTCGAATATTGGCCTTCAAGGGCGCGTATCACGGCGGGACCAGCGGTTCCATGGCTGTTTCGGGTCATCCGGCGCTCAAAGGTGTGGAGAAATTCGGCGGCCTGATCTTGGTGCCTTATCCGAACAGTTACGCGGCAGGTGACCCGACAGCTGCCAGTGCCGCGGCGCTGTCCCATCTCGAGGAGGTTTTTTCGGCGGACGTTCGGCCAGAAGAAGTTGCTGCCTTCTTTATCGAACCAATACAGGGCGATGGAGGATTGCTAGTGCCGCCTGTCGGTTTCTTCGCCGAGATCGAACGGTTTTGCCGTCAGCACGGAATTCTTCTGGTGTGTGACGAAGTGAAGTTTGGCCTAGCTCGAACCGGACTTCTGCACGCCTTCGAACATTCAGGGATTGAGCCAGACATTGTGGTTTTTGGTAAAGGCCTCGGCGGAGGTTTGCCGATATCTGCGGTCGTCGGCCCCGAACCCATTATGAATCACTCCCCTACCTTTTCCTACCAAACGCTACACGGCAATCCGATCTGCGCGTCAGCGGCATTGGCGGTACTGGAGACGATCGAAAAGGACGGGTTGGTCCGAAATTCGGCAGACATCGGCTCTTACATGTTGGCCTCACTTTCGAAGCGAAGCAGAGATTGGGATTTGGTTGGCGATGTCCGGGGGAAAGGGCTTGCCATTGGGATTGAGCTTGTGGGCGATCGCGTTAGTCGCGCACCAGCGAAAATCCAGACCGCTCTCACTGTTTATAGAGCGTTCCAGCTTGGACTCGTAATGTATTATGTCGGTTCGAATTCGAACGTCCTGGAGCTTACCCCGCCGCTCATATTGAGTACAAGTGAAGCCGACGAAGGCGTTTCTATTATTGGTCAAGCACTTCAAGATGTCGCCGCTGGGAAGGTTTCGCCCGACTTGATCTCATCCTTTGCCGGCTGGTGATATTCACCAAGTTGGCCCGTTTCGGCTTCGTGAATACCGAGTTAGTAAGTCATACTAAAGGATCTGACGGCTGACTCTCTTGGGATACCGGAGTGAGCGGAACCGTGATTCCATTGGGGCGAGGAGGATTCGCGCCATGGGATCAGCGATCAAGATGCGGACGGACTATTCGGCAGCCGAGTTGCGGCGGCTGGCCAAGAGTTCGAAGGATAGCAAGCAGAGCCGTCGGCTGCTGTCGTTGGCAGCGGTTCTCGACGGGATGAGCCGTGAGGATGCGGCCCGGGTCGGCGGCATGGACCGGCAGACCCTGCGGGATTGGGTTCACCGTTTCAACGACGCTGGTCCAGACGGCCTCGAGGACGCCTGGAACGGCGGGCCGGAGCCGCGCCTGTCGGTGTCGCAGAAGGCGGAACTGGCACGGATCGTCGAGACCGGGCCGGACCGGGCCGTCGACGGCGTCGTGCGCTGGCGGCGCATTGATCTCCAGAGGCTCATCAAGGAACGCTTCGGCGTCGACTATCACGAGCGCTACGTCGGAACGCTTTTGAAGCAGCTCGGCTTCTCCCATATCAGCGCCCGGCCACTTCATCCGGGCCAGGACGGCGAGATCGTCGAGGCGTATAAAAAAACTTCCCGCGCACGCTGAGCGCCCATCTGGCCGACCTGCCCAAAGGCAAGCCGGTCGAGATCTGGTTCCAGGACGAAGCCCGCATCGGCCAGAAGAATGGCATCGTGCGGCAATGGGCCAGGCGCGGCACGCGGCCCCGTCAGCCGGCCGACCAGCGCTACAAGAGCGCCTATCTGTTCGGCGCCATCTGCCCGGCGCGTGGCATAGCAGCCGGGCTGGCGCTGCCCTTCGCCGACACGGAGGCCATGCAACTTCATCTCGACGAGATCAGCCGCCATGTTGCCAGGCGCGCTCATGCCGTTCTGCTGCTCGACCGCGCCGGCTGGCACACCACCGCCAAACTGAAAGTGCCCAAGAACATCACGCTAATCTTCCTGCCGCCCCGCGCGCCGGAGCTGAACCCCGTCGAGAATGTCTGGCAGTATCTGCGCCAGAACTGGCTCTCAAATCGCGTCTTCGAAGGCTACGACGCCATCATCGACGCCGCGTGCGGGGCCTGGCGCGAGCTCATCGAACGACCAAACACCATCACATCAATCGGAATGCGCGAATGGGCTCACGTCGGTCAATCAAATTGACCGTTGGTATCAGTGCTTGCGAGGGCTGAAGAAACGCAGCCGCGAATTGTCCGAGATTCAAAGGATCTGCGCGAACGTATGCAAATTGAACCGCCAGCCTCGCGACCGTGGGCAGAATCGACTCGGCGCGGTTCGAGACCGAGTACTTCGCAGAAGGTGGAAACTGGCCAAGCTGAGGGCGGAGTGGCGGAGCGTGATGATGGGGGCTGAGATCTCAAGGATCGTCGTAGAGTGATTTCGCGGGTGCGACTGATCATGCGATCCTTTCTGAACCTAGAAAATCATTTCATCCAGAATCATTTGTACGTCAGCGGGTCGACGAACCAGTTCAACGAATTCCATCGGCTTGTGGTATCGGCGACCTTGCCAAAGGAGCGAATTGTGGGAATCGCCCTCCCCAAGCTGCACGTCGGTGACGACGCCGATCAAGATACTGTGCGAAAAACCGTCGTAGGTATGGCTAAGTTTGCAATCAAGCGCCATCGGCGCGCCAACAAGGAGCGGTGCCCCGGTTTTGCCCGCGACCCAATATTTCTTCTCGAAGCGATCTGGACCTTTTTGAGATTGAAATCGACGCGCCACATTGGACAACGCAGGAGATAGCAGATTTACGGCGAAGATACCTCGCCGTAAAATCGTGTCGTGCGAACTGGCCGACTTGTTGATGCAAACGAGAACAGACGGCGGATCGAAGGATAAACTACAAACCGCAGTGGCGATCAGGCCGCTCGGAAGGCCATCTTCTTCAGTCGTGATGATATTGACGGCCCCGGCGAAACGGCCCATCGCCTCCCTGAAGGCATCGTTCCTATCCAAGTCTGTCCTCCGTAGCAGTGACCCGTTCTGAATTGATCGCAGACCTAATTTTCAGAAGCCTGCACTCACCTGGTCAAGCTTCAGCAGCGCCCGGGCGTATATCTCGCGCCCAATGTCGCCATTAATATAGGCATGTCGCGTGCAAGTCTCCATGTCGCGCCAGATCCGCTGGACCGGATTACTGAGCATGAAAACCGACGCTCCGCCTATGTTCAGCAGCAGGTCTACGGCCTCGCGCACGCGTTTTTGCGCAACCGCCGCGTCAAGTCGGACGCGAGCTCGCTCGAGATCGGTCATGCTTGTACCGTCGCTGACGGAGCGATCGATATCGCTGGCCGCGCGCATCGTATGCAACCGTGCGGAGTCGATCAGACCACGAGCATCTGCCAGATTTAGCTGGTAGCTTGGGGACTGCCTTGCATCTGTATATAGGGACGTCACAATGGGCTTGCCGCGCTCGAGGTTCTCCAACGTGAAATCGAAAGCTGCCTCCGCCATCCCGACAGCCGCAGAACATATGCCCAACGGAAGCGCGGTTATGAGCGGTGCCCGATAGAGAGGTTCGTCAGAATGGTCCGAGCGACTGAAGCCGGAAAGCATTTCGCTGATGAGCATCGTCCGGTGTTCCGGCACGAAGATATCTTTTCCCACAAAGGTATTGCTCCCCGTCCCTGCCATCCCAGCGACATGCCATGTGTCTTCGATCTTCAGCTCGGACGTCGGCACCAGTGCAAGCCGTACGTCGATCAGAGCCCCACTGGCATCCAGGACCGCGGAGCCCACGAAGCTCCACTGCGCTTCGAAGCATCCGGACGCCCAGGGCCATTTGCCTGTCAACATCCAGCCCCCCTCGACCGCGGTGGCTTTCCCGGTGGGGGCCCATTGACCGATGACGACCGCGCGGGGATCCGAGCCAAAGACATCGTCGCGCGTCTTGTCAGGCATGAGCCCCATCAAAGATGCGCTGCTATTGGCGACCATGGCGAGCCAACCAGCAGCACTGTCGCCGCGGGCTAGTTCCTCACAAATCTCGCAGTATGTCTGGATATCAATCTCGCGACCACCGCAGCGGCGCGGCACCAAACCCTGCAGAAAGCCGGCGCTTCGCACCGCCGCAGCACTCTCCTGAGCAAGTCGTCTGTTTTTTGCTGATTCCTCCGCATTTGCACGCAAAAGCGGTCGGAGTGCGCGAGCATTGCGTACCAGCTCGGCGTTACTTAGGGTTAAATCCATCACTGTTCTCCTCCTTATTATACCGATATACCCACACCGTCGCGGCAAATTGATAATGTTGCTCAACGGGCTGAAGCCATAGCGGCGTCAGTGCTTGCTCGTTTGCCGTCGGTACTTGTTACATCCGGTCTGATTCCTACCCGCCACCAGAGCGTGCATATTCACGAGCGAAGACCCCGTACGGCTGGCAATAGACCGTCCGGCTTGACAAGCAACAAAAGAACTACCGCCAGAAGGACAAGCGCATCCCGGTATGGCGCGGTTCCAGTGGTGAGGAACGGTTCTGAACCGACCTCCAACGCGCCGAGCACAAAGCCGCCCAGCACGGCTCCCCGCAAAGAACCCAGCCCGCCGATGATCGCAGCGATGAAGGCCTTCAGGACCGGAGTAAAGCCCATGAGCGGATCTACCGAGCCACGCTGCGAAATCCACAATATCGCGGCAATACCAGCAAGAAGGCCTGATATCGCGAAGGACGTCGCAATGACTGTGTTTGCGCGCAAACCAAGCAAGCTAACCATGATGAAGTCTTCGGATGCGGCGCGCATCGCGACGCCCAAAGTGGTCTTGCGTAAGAAGATGTCGAGCCCGATTAGAGCTAGTGCCGTCAGGGCGATGGATGTCAGCGGGACCATACCGATCTGAAAGCCTCCGAAAGTAAGAGTTCCTGACATCCATTCCGGCAGAGCGACCGCTCTTCCGCGAGCAGAAACTCCGTTTTGAAAGAAAACCTTGCAAATGGTGCTTACGCCAAAGCTGGTAATCATAAGCGTCGTCACGGACGCGGACCGCATAGGACGAAACGCTATTCGATCCATCAATACCGCAGAGAGCGCCGCTCCCAGACAGGCCACTAGAAGAACTACAGGCAACGGCAGGCCGAATGAAAGCGACAGTACTATGAGGTAGCCTGCAATCGTCATCAGTTCGCCATGTGCGAAATTTATGAGCCCAACGATCGAAAATACGATCGCCAGCCCCAGCGCCAGGAGAGCGTATATTCCACCCAGGCTAAGAATATTAACCAGGTACTGGACGAATTCCATGACGACCTCCTAGATTGCCAAATATGCCTGCCGCACAAGGTCAGAGCTGGCGAGTTCAGATGCCGTACCGCTTAGAGCAATACGGCCGTTGGCTACCACGTAGCCTCGATCGGCCACGGACAGAGCCAACTCGACATTCTGTTCAACAAGCAGAATGGTAAGCCCCTGCTTGCGCAGGTCTTCGATTAATTCGTAGACCTTGTCTATCGTTTGAGGCGCAAGGCCCAACGAAGGTTCGTCGAGCAAGAGCAGGTCGGGCTGGCTCATTAAAGATCGGGCGATCGCCAGCATCTGCTGTTCACCGCCCGACAGGCTCCCTGCCTTTTGATCGATGCGCTCAGCAAGGATGGGAAAGCGGGAGAGCATGCTATCTCGGCGAGCCCGCAGCTCATTACCTTTCGCGAACGCCGCTCCCCCTAAATGCAGGTTTTCACCAACTGTGAGATGGGCGAAAACACGGCGACCCTCAGGAGTTAGTGCTATTCCCTTTCGGCTGATGACGTCTGCGGGCAGGCCGGTGAGTGGCTGACCTTTGAGCAACACCTTGCCCTCGGCAGGTGGGATGGACCCGGCGATGCCGGCAAGAATCGAACTCTTGCCGGCGCCATTGGCGCCAATGAGTGTGACAAGTTCTCCATTTCCAACGTTTAGATCGACGCCATGGACAGCCTGGACGGCCCCGTAGCGTATTTTCATTCCCTCGACACGAAGCATTGGCGTTCCTACCAGCTTAAGGATTGGGGATTTCCTCCTTCGTCGGTCGATATACCTTCACAAAGGTCGACTTCCCCCCCTCAATTCGGATTATTGCAACGTCGCGCAGAGCAACACGCTCAGTTCCAGCATACGTCACTTTGCCGAGAACGGTCTGCACATCTTCCAGGCCAGCCAATGCGTCTCTGATTTTCGCGGGGTCCAGCGATCCTGCTTTGCGAGCTGCGGCGTCGAGCAATTGTGCCCATTCGTATCCTGATGCCTCGTATGAGGTTTCCGCGTCATGACCGGTTTCCTCCGTGAAGCGCTTGTTGAAAGCTTCCATCCCGCTGCCAGGGGTTGGAAAGCCGGCTGAGGAATGCACAACGCCATCGACCACCGAACCGAGTCCGTACACGGTCGGAGTACCGATGGCATCCGAGGCGATAACAGGAACCTTAACACCAGCACCGCGCAACTGCTTGATGAAGGCTGGGAAGTCAGGCTCGTACGCGGTCGTCATGATAACGTCAGGTTGCGGTGCTAATCGCTTGATTTGAGAAACCACCGCAGAAAAATCTGGCTGCCCCATCGAGTAGGACGCTTCACCGACAACGCTCCCACCCTTTTTCCGAAACGTTTCGCCAAAATAGTCTGGGAATTTGGACGTATAGGCGGAGTCGGGCGACTTCAGAAGAAATGCCGTCTTGTAGCCGGTTTCTGCGGCATAATTTGCTAGCGCGGCCGACTGTACAGTGTCGGATGGATAAGAAATGAACATATAGTCGCCGACAGCAGGTGTTAGGCTGGGCGAACCAGCGAGGTTGAGCATCGGAATGCCCGCTGCCTGTCCGATCTGACCCGCTGCGATCGAGGGATCGGCATCGGCCGGGGTAATGAGAAATTGAACCCCGTCTTCGATCAATTTCTGGGCCGCGTTGACGGTAGCCGCTGTGTCGGACCGGGTGTCGATAACTTCGAGAGTGACCGTCGCCATGCCCCCAATGCCGCCCTTGGCATTGAGATCTTTGATGCCTAACTTGAAGCCGGCCAGGCCGGGTTGATCGTATGGTGCCAAGGCACCAGTCAGGGCCATTGCGGCTCCAATCTTGTATTCATCCGCCGATGAGTATCCCTCGCTTGACGAGAGCGCTATCGCAGCAAGGCAAGCGAGCGCAGTTGCATATCTTAGCTTGTTCATTTTTGAGTTCCCGTGTGAGGTTTGACCAATGCTTCGTTTTCCGAAGTCTAATAGTTATTCTGTCTGCAACTCCTTTGTGCTTTTGTAACCATTAAATATCCATCAGACTGAGTAACTCAGCGATACCATCTCTAGGACGCGCTAGCGCCGATGACCTGCACCACAGAGCTTGTTTCGACCTGAGTTTTTTTCTCGCCCATCCTTTTGCTTCCGAGATAGGCTGATATCACGGCAGGGTCGGTTCTGACCGCGTCTGCCGTGCCCACGGCGATGCGCTTGCCCCGGTCGATAACGACGATGGTGTCACTAAGCGACATTATAAGGTGCAAGTCGTGCTCAACCACGAGAATGCCCACGCCTGTGTCCGCGCGCAGTGCGGCCAACCTGCCCATTAACTCTTTAGTCTCGGCCGGATTCATCCCCGCAGCAGGCTCGTCAAGAAGGAGGAACCTGGGGCCCGTGGCAAGAGCGCGGGCGATTTCTACAAGACGTCTCTGTCCGTACGGAAGGCTGCCGGCAAGCCGGTCCCCTAATGTTTCCAGGCCAAAACGCGCTAGGGCGTCATTGGTGCGCCATACAGATAGAGCCGTGTCGGCCGCACATGCCTCAGCGGCAACCAAGACATTTTCCCTTACAGTCATGTCAGCAAAGACACGAAGGTTTTGGAAAGTTCGCGCCAAACCTGCGCGGGCAATTATGTGAGGCTGCTTATTTTCTATCAAATCCGACCCAAGCGCCACATGACCTGCGCTAGGTCGTAACTGGCCAGTCAACAGATTGATCAAGGTGCTCTTCCCGGCACCATTCGGACCGATCAACCCCGTAATGAGGCCAGCTTCAGCCTTGAAGGTTACCCCGTCGACGGCCCGCACACCGCCAAAATGACGAGACAGCTGATTTGCCTCCAAAGCGTTTGCACCCTTTGGTGCCTGAAAATCTTGCGATCCTGGAAGGAGCTTGCTGTCGCGCCCCTTCAAAGGATCCCATGCTTTTGACAGCTCGAGTTCCCGGCTACCAACAAGACCAGCGGGCCTGATGAAGAGGACGAGAATCATTGCGAGCGAAGCACCAACGAGAGGCAGTCCGTACAAGGCCGGGACCGAAAATCCGAGGATATCACCCCCGCCCTCTAGCGCCCGCAAAAGCTCCGTGACTGCTGTGATTACTATCACGCCCACTAAAGCGCCCGAAACAGAACCGAGGCCTCCGACGATCAGCATCGAAATCAGCAGAAAACACGACTCGAAGTAGAAATCCTTGGGGCCGAAGGCACCTAAAAACTGAGCCGTCAACGCCCCGGCAATCGACAAAATGGTCCCGCTCAACAGCCATGCCCTAAGTCGCGCTTGGCGAACGTCCACGCCCACTGCCGCTGCGGCTACTTCGTCTTCTCGCGTGGCTCGGACGGCGCGACCAGTCCTTGTATCCCTAAATGTTCGGGCAACTGCGATCGACAGCGCCGCCACAGATAGAGCAACCACAAGCGTGGTATTGCGGGGCACACCGTAAAATGTTTGGCTGCCGCGCGTGATATCCTTTGTCGCTACCAGAACCGTGTAGACGATAATCTGCAATGCCAGAGTGGCGATGGACGCAGCCGAACCGGACAACCGCCGCATAACGATGCCGCTCACCCCAGCCAAAACCAGCCCCGTAAGGGCGGCTACAATCAACGACGACCAGACTGAAAGACCATAGCCCGCCATCCAGACCGGGAGGTGAGGAAGTGCGGTCCGTTGAACAACAGGGCTCATCGTGAGGATGCCTGCAGTGTAGGCGCCCACCCCCATGAAAGCTGCAGGACCGAATGACACGATACCTGTGTTGCCGGAAAAAACCTGCAAACCAACGCAGGCAGTGACCACGATTGACATCGATGTCGCGATCCTGGTTCCATTCGCTCCAAACAAAACACCGGCCAAGATCCCTACTGCCACTAGGATAACGGCCAAAGCCAGCGAATCCATCGTCACAGCCTTGATGCGGGAATTGACCATCCGTCTGCTCCTCTGCGGAATTACGATTATTGGACAGGTCAACCTTCATGTCAATATCATTACATCATTCTGTCATATGAAAAATTGTGCAGAAGGCGCTACAGCCTTCCAGCTGCGGTCGTAAGATTGCTGATTGCTACCCCAGAGGCTGGAGAACTTGACCTCCCGGCGCACAATCCCCACAGAGCTGAGCAATAGCCATCGATGCCGATCGGCGCGCGCTGATCGATATTGGAGATAGTCAGACCAGAACGGGAAGGCTTTGAGGACCATCCGATCCTTATCCCTGCAAGGGCGGCATCTCTGGTCTTACCTCACTGCCGAATTCCTGGTGCCCTTGTCCATCGTCGAAATCGCACATAAACAGCACCCAGGAAGTTTGATCTTCAATCCATGCCGCAATCTCCTCGCCTGGATCCTGCTAAGGCTGCCTACCCCTCCTCGTTGCCGACTCGTCTACTTTTCTTCCATCAGCGCCAGCCTCTGAAGAGATATTGACACGCACCTAGGCCGCAGCTACCCTCGAATAGGCTTTGAGTATGATGCCGGTTGGTCAGCCTCCAGCCGCACACAATTTCTATTTCGGAACGAGCCTTCAGCAAATCGGCTCGTTCCGTCGCGCCCCTCAACAATCATGATCGATAAAGGTGTTCCGATGCGGTCTTCTGTTGCTCCGACTTACGAAAATCGCGTGCTCAGCGCCTATGAGGGTGAAATCTTGGGGGAAGAATTTTTTAGCGTTCTTGCCCAGAAGGCTGACAGTGAACAATCTCGCGTAAAGTTGCGCAATTTGGCCGCCATTGAGCGGCTTGTAGCAGAGGCGCTTTTGCCAGTTATCACGCGTTACAAACTTGAACCAAATAGCAAAGTACTGCTTGCTGAGAAGGGACGCGATGAAACCGTTGAGTACGCAGAGCTTGGTTGGACTCAATTTGCGGTAAAGCTCAAGAAGCTATTGGGGCCATTCGTTCGTGAATTTGAGACTCTGCTTGTCGAGGCGCCGGTTGACGACCGACCCTATATCCAGTTACTTCTTGACCACGAAATTGCGCTTTTCGCGTTCGCTCAGGCGGAAGGTGAAGACTCAAGCGATGGTCAGATTCATCTTGACAACTTTCTACAACGGCACAAAGCTCTATTGCGCAACGAAGGCTAAGAAAACCTGTCTTCAGACCAGGTCCTGCTGTATCTGAGCCACCGGGGTCGCTGGGGCGGCTTCGTCTGAGTCACGCCGCTTTGATCGGTTCCCCCTGGAGTTGGGCAGTGGCGCGTCTGATGGTTCAGAGCGTCTTCCACGTCCCCCCAGCCGACAGAGATCCGGTCGACTTGGGAATGGACGGCGACCGGTGTGACCCTGTAGGCTGGCTCAAGGCCAAGGCAGCCGATGTTGGCCGCGACCGCCCGACAATGTGGACGGCCTTTCTGTAGTTGAAAACTAGCGTAGCCGCGCTTGCGCGCACTTTGGTGGCTTGCCATCGTGCATTATTCGGACAGCCCGCTAACATATTCACAATGAGAAATTTTGTAATATTCTCTTCAGCAATGTCAGTTGGAGGACACGATGAACGTTAGAGACATGCTGCTGCACGGGGCCATTTCGTTGACACCATCAGAAGAGCGGATCGTTCAGGTGCTCCTGACCGACTACCCGGCGGCCGGCTTAGGCACTGCCACGAGTCTCGCAAAGCGCGCCGGCGTCAGTGACCCTACTGTGGTTCGCCTTGCCATGAAGCTGGGTTTCGAAGGGTTCCCCGCCCTCCAACGGCGGTTACTTGCAGATGTTGAAGCAAGATTGCATTCGCCGCTGCTTATGATGGAAGCCAAACGGCCCGACATGGGGACGCATAGCGAACAAGGAGCTGCGATCGCCTACATGCATTCGGTGGCCAGCAACCTCAACAAAGCGCTGACATCGACCCCGCTGGCGTCATATCAACGGGCCGCCCGCCTGGTAATGGATACAAAGGGCAAGGTCGTCCTGCTCGGCGGGCGGTACAGCCGTTTTATCGCAGGCATGTTAGCAGCCTACTTGTTGCAATTTCGGCCAGACATCATGCATATCGACGCACTATCGGCGCAAAAGACGGACGTGTTAGTCGACTTGGGAAAGCGCGATCTCTTAATCGTGTTCGATTATCGCCGATATCAGCTGGACGTTGTTGCGTTCGCCCAATTAGCTGCGGCCCGCCGCGTTCGCATTCTTCTGTTTACGGACCCTTGGTTATCGCCCATTGCCGAGTTTTCAGAACTAACACTAACCTGCCCAATTGAGGTTAATTCGCCCTACGACACGATGGCGTCATCGGTGGCGCAGATCGAAGCTGTTATCGCTCAAATCCTTGCTTCCATGGAGAAGCGGACGCGCGAACGTATCGAGGAATTGGAGGAGATCCGCCTCCAGGCGAGTGCATCGCTGGATAACGCGCGTCTCCTCGAAGAGGAAAAGCCCGCGCTGGCATCCATGACGACCAAGTAGCGCGCCATGGATGCAAATGCGCTGAGGACGTTATGCGAAGCGATGCAATGAGAACTTCCTGAGCAATTCCTGACGTTGACCCAACGCCCATTGTGCGACGACTTCGCCCATGGCAGGCCCAAGCTTGAAGCCATGCCCACTTGAGCCGGTGATCACGAAAGTTCCCTTTGCGCCCGGAATCTCGTCAACTATAGGGAGGTGATCCGGGCTCATATCATATTGACAGGCGTAGCCGGGACGGATGCCCAATTCGGCAATCTCAGGAGAACGGGACATGATATGTTCAATGGCCCAGACCGATTCCTCTTGCGTGATCGTTCGGTCCAATTGGCCCGCGACCTCGAGGCGATAGTTCATGCGCGCGTGTGCTTCTTTAAGCGCGTCGTTCTCGACGCCTGTGCCGCCGCCCCCCCAGGTTCCAACCAAAATTGTATTCTCGCCTTCCGGCCGAGCATAGCAGTTCGTAGTTTCATCAACCCAACAATGCGGAAGTAACTTCCTTGCGACACCTGGTGCGTCCATTACTGCCATGAAGTGGCGTTCAATAAACGTCGGTAGGCTAACTCCACGCTTAGCCAGGAGCGCCTTCGACCAAACACCCGTTGCAAGAATTACGCGACCGGTAGAGATGACGGTGTCATCACTTAGCGTCACCCCGGTCGTGTTTCCATTTGTTACTTGAATTTCGGTAACCGAGCGGCCGCCCATAAACTTAACGCCATTTGCGCGAGCTCGATTGACCAATTCGTTAGTTGCACCGTAAGGGTCGCAGTGTCCCGATTCGTCTTCCCAGGCGGCAAAAGTGATCCCCTCCATATTGAAATGAGGGAGAATTGCCTGCGCCTGTTCTCCGGTCAGACCCTCGATTCGGCTACCTTCATCGTCGCGGATCCGCTTAACAATCTCGCGATTTGCGGGTTCGTGCTCAGGGCCGCAAACCCACAGGCAGCCAGATTGATGAAAGGCGCCGGGGAGATCCTTAAGGATCTCGATTCCCCGTTTTGCGAGCAAAGATAACTCGGGATCGCCATAGAACGCGTGGCACACCGCGGACGATGAGCCGGTCGGTCCGGAAGCCGGATGGTCGGACTCGACTTGGATAACGTTCAGATTTTGGTTCGACAGATAGTAGGCTGCCCCCGCACCCGCAATTCCCGCTCCCGCAACGAGTACGTCACAGCTGTATCTTTCGCTCATTTGATGCTCCTGTTACAAGAAAAAGCCCAACCGGCTATCCTTATCGATGCAGCCACTTCCGGTACGGCGAGTGGTGAAGGGCCAGGACGACGATTGCGACCGGCTCGCAATCAACTTTCTTCAGAGCAGAATGCCCTCTGCACAAGATCCACCCCTCCCCACCTTTGGCCAAAGCAGTCCGCTGATAGGCTGGCTGAGGAGCGAAAATAATGTGGAATTTTTTTCCTGTCTACAGTTAATTGCGATATTTGAAGAAATTATTTCAGTCCGCGGCACTCGACCTCCTCGGCCACCTTCGACCTTCCCGCTTGCTCAACAAACCAAGCCTCATCCGATCTATCGCGAACTTGAGGCCATGGTTGAACAGAAGGCCACGTCGGAAAAAATTTTCTATCTATCAAAATGATCGCATCATTGACAAATAATTTTCAGCAATTCATGCTTTGTGAGATAGCATGTTCGTTGCACGCAGGATGGACGCCGGGATCGAGGACATGCTGGCAGCCTATCAAGCATCGGAGACTAAGTGGGGTTCCCGTTCTGAGAACGGCGCCAATGTCGCGTATCGGCCGACAAAGATAGCCATTTGTTAAATTTGGAGGATACCATGGAAAAAAGAACAGCATATCATTCAATATACGAGAAGCTTGGCGCCCCCATGATTGACTTTGGAGGCTGGAAAGTCGCTTCGCACATAACTTCTTCAAACAAAGAATACATGATGGTCCGCTCCAATGTCGGCTTTGCCGAGTATGATTTCCAGAGTTGTTTTGGGGTGTGCGGACCGGAATCGTTTCAATTCATACAGGAACTTATCGTAAACGACTTGGGAAAGATCACCCCTGGCGGCACTATTTACTCAAGTATCCTTGACGACAAGGCTAGTCTAATCGACGACGTTATCGTTTTTTGGATTAGCGAAGATCAGTTTATGATCCACGGTGGAATTACTCGCGACGCCTCGCGCAAGTGGATTATGGAAAAGGCAGATGGTCGAAAGGTCTGGGTCACTGAATTGTCTAACACGTTCCTTTCCATACAGGGCCCAAAGTCGATCAATGTACTTCAACAAGCCGTGGACATTGCAGATCTCGAGCACAACCGATTAGTGCATGTTGATTTCCATGGCGTTCCAACCACGATTGCACGAGTGGGCTTTTCAGGTGAACTGGGTTACGAGGTCCATTTCGGGCCTGAATATGCTCACGGCATGTGGGAAAAGTTCACTGAGTATTGCGCGAAGTACGGTGGCGGCCCGGCCGGACTGATGGCCGCCTTCCCAATCGCGGTTGATAAAGGCTTTCTGTTCGGAGCCGACTTTTATGCGGGAGGTTCCCCTCTTGAATATGGCCTTGGATGGTCCGTAGCTTTTGACAAGGGCTTTTTCCATGGCAGAGATGAGATGCTGCGCCGCAAGCAAGCAGGCCTCCGCACCAAACTCGTAGGAATAGAGGCCGACACAACGGAACCTCAGATAGCGGGAGGTTTAAAACTGACCTGTGGTCCCAAGAAGAACGCAGGTGAAACGACGATCGGCTGGGTCAGCCCACTGCTCGAACGCAATATTGGACGAGCATGGGTCAATAGCGAATTCGCCGAGCCAGGTACGGAGTTGGAGGTTCAATCCAACGGCGGTCCCAAAAAGGTGAAAGTCACCGCCAGCTACCGATTCTTCGATCCCAAAGGCGAGCGCGTCAGGGTAAATCCCCGCGAGATGCTCAAAGTTTGATCTAGCTCAGTTAGACATCTCGCCGTCTTCCGAGCGTGGGGCCGGGCAAAGCAGCGATGCTGGCCGGCCCCAGCGGCGCCCTTGCCCGGCGAGACCTCCTTGGCGGTAAAACAAGGATACCGTCATAGGTCTGTCTCGGAAGACAGTCTCACGCTCACACCAAACAAGAGCGGCCACCATCGCAACGGCATCAACAGCCTTCGTCGGAGAGGTCCATCGCAAGGTCGAGTTCGAGTCATTCGACAAGGGTCTTCGGTCGACGCGCCCTCGTAGGTTTCCCTTATTCTGTGATCATGCCATTCGCCATTGGGCTGAAAGCTGTGGAGCGGACAAACCTATTTCTGCGGAGCGCTTGCCTTTTTGAGTCGCTCGATGCGATTAAGAAATTGACATGTTGACGCAGGTCACGAGGATTTGTAATTTCCTCTTCACGAGTTCAAGGGGAACTGATTGATGCAGTTTCGAGACATGCTGCTTCAAGGCGGCTTATCGCTCACCCCGTCGCAGGAGCGCATTGTTCAGGTGTTACTCACCGATTATCCGACGGCCGGGCTAGGCACCGCAACGAGCTTGGCGAAGCGTGCTGGGGTCAGTGACCCCACTGTGGTTCGCCTGGCCATCAAGCTCGGCTTTGAAGGTTTTCCCGACTTCCAGCAGCGGTTGCTCGCCGACATCGAAGCGCGATTGCATTCGCCACTGCTTGTGATGGGAGCGAAGCGGCCAGAGTTGGCCACCGACGGCGAACAAGGCGCGGCTATAGCCTACATGCATTCGGTTGCCGGGAGCCTCGACAAGGCGTTGACGACCACTCCGCTGGCTACATATGAGCTCGCAGCCCGACTTGTCATGGACTCCAAAGGTAAGGTGGTCCTACTCGGAGGACGCTACAGTCGGCACGTCGCGGGAATGTTGGCAAGCTACTTATCGCAGTTTCGAGCCAACGTCGCCTACATCGAGACACTATCCGCCCAGCAACTGGATCTGTTGGTCGATTTAGGAAAGAGAGACGTTCTGATCGTCTTTGACTACCGCCGCTACCAACGCGACGTGGTCGCTTTTGCCGAACAAGCCGCCGCCCGTAACGTTCGCATCCTCCTATTCACCGATCCATGGCTATCGCCGATTTCCGATTTCGCCGAAGTTACCCTTTCGTGCCCGATCGAAGTCAGTTCGCCCTATGACACGATGGCACCGGCAGTGGCGCAGATCGAAGCCGTCGTCGCTCAGATTTTTGCAGCCACCGGCGAGCGGACACGCCGCCGGATTGAGGAACTCGAACAAATCCGTCACGAGAGCAATGTGACACTTAACGAGGCCCACGCGCACAAAAATCAGAGCAACGGGAGTTCTCGTCAAAAACTCCAATAGCCGGCCCGAAGAGCATCTTCCCTTCCATTAGCCTTAGCTTTTCTTTAGTTATGACTCCCTCACTGGCTCTCTCTGATGCGAGACCGAAGTCCTCAACGAGTCCCATTTTTTTATCCGCTGGCTTGCCTGGGGCCAGTTCGCCTCGGCGACCCGGGTTATGAGCGCCTCGATCAACGCGAACGCGGCAACGTTGCTGTCAAATGCAGTCTCGTTCTCAATGTGCAGCGCTATCACTTCTGATGCATATTTGGAGATTGGAGACATCCATCGATCCGTTATCAGGATGATCTTCAGCCCGCAGTGTTTTGAAACTCTTTCGGCGAACTCTTCAAGGGAACGTTGGTACCTTCGAAAATCGACGAGGACTAATACATCCCTTTGCCGCATTCGCATTATATACTCTGGCCACCAGTCATCCTCGGACGATACCTGATGAACACCAGCGCGGATTTGTTTCAAATGCCTCGACAAATACTGTGCGACTAGATCGCTGATCCGACCACCCAAGGTAAATATATCAGATCGTGGGTCGGAAATTAGTGCCCCTACTCTTTCAAACTGGGCGGCAGTGATCGCCCCGGCGGATGCCTTTAGCAACTCGGTTGATTTTTGAATAAAATTCTCGAAAAAATCGTCCGTTATACCGCTTGTTGTTGTCCGCAAATCGAGTGGAGACTTTTGCCCTTGCTTCAGTTCCTTTATAAGTTGTTGTTGGAATTCCTGCAGACCCTGGTAGCCGAGTTTACTCACGAAGCGTGAGATAGAGGGAGCAGAGACGTTTGAGGAGGTCGCAATTACCTGGATTGGCTCAAGTCCGGCAAACGGATAATTCGACAGAATTAGCGCAGATAAGCGCCGCTCCGTGGCGGTTAAAGAATCTGCTGCTCTCCTTATCTGCTCCCTTACGGTTTCGCCCGGAATTGTGCTATCGGTCATAATCTCTCCAAAGCCGGCTACCCCGCAAACCCTTAAGCACTGCTGTTTTCAGTATGGGGGAGTGAGACCTAGCTAGCAAGCTCCAGCGCTCCGCCAGGAGAATGAGGTGCTGCTCTAACCAGCACTGGGCGTTAGCGGCTTAGGGGCGTGTTCCAGGCCTTGTATTTCGGCAATGAGCTCACGGGTAGTGACCTGACGGCAATACCCCTTAATCGCCCGTAGCGAGCTATCATGGCGTTCCCGGGTATAAGTCAGGCATGCATCTGTAACCTGCGTGACGAGATAGCCAAGGTCACAGGCATCCCTGATTGCGCCTTCTACACACTGGTCGGTAACCAACCCTGCGAGTACGAGCTGTTTAACACCGAGATTCCGCAAGATGTAATCGATATTTGTGGAAATGAAGACGGAAGATGACGTCTTGGGTAGAACTATCTCATCACCCTGCACAGCTATCTGGTCGATTACCTTACCGTCCCATGACCCCTTTGGGACATGGAACCCAGTGATCTTGTAGTCGAGAGATCTGTCCCGACCATCAGCTGTCAAGCTTTCGATCGTTGTGTACATTACTTCAATACGAGACTTCCTGAAGGCGGCTTGCAAAGATTGCATGTTCGGAATGACCCGAGCCTCAAGCTCGCTGAAATACCAGCCATACTTCGCTGCAAAATCTGCTTTCGGCAGCCCTGAAAATTCGGCTCCGTCACGGTGAGCGCTGAAATTTTGGACATCGACAAAAAGTAAGGCCGATTGCTCCGGCACCAAGGGCACATTGCGAGTAAGACTCATTTCAGTTCCCATTCAAATAGTCTTCGATCGATGATGCGACGATATCGGCCCAAAGCTTCTGACCTTCAGCCGTCCGCAGATGATCATTTCGGATCTCAATCAGGCTGTTGTTCAAGCCACGTGTCTCGCAATGCCGGGGCACAAACCAATCGCTCGAGTCGTTGACCTGATAGGGTTCATTCATTCCCACGCGTAAACGCGGATACCTGCGTGTAACAGAGTCTCTCAGGCGCGCTGACGTGTCCGTGTCACGACGGAATAGGAAACCGATATCCCACGGGCGCCACACGTTGTTCATGCGAGGAGTGAAACTGTGAACCGATATCGCTACTGTGTGTCGACCCTCCTCTAGACGTCGACTGATCTCTGTGTGAAAAGGCTCGAAGATCTCGGCCACGCGAGCCGCGCGATCGGCAATGTCGACTTCCTGATTGCCGGGTATTCTGATCCCATCGCTTGTTGCAGGAATAGCATCGAATGCCTCCGGCGGCCGGTTGCAATCTATGACCAGGCGGCTGTACGGCTGAAAGACAGCAACAGCATCTAGCCGCCGCGCCAAAAGCCGTGCCACTTCGGCTGCCCCGATATCCCAGCCGACATGATCGTCAAGCACCTCAAGAGAAATGCCCAGATTTCCGAGCGCCGCGGGGATCGCCTGCCCCGCATGTTCACACACCAGGAGCACAGGACTTGACCCGTCGGGATTCATGACCTCAAACGGGTCCGGATCGCCCTGCCCCAGCAAGCGTAGCGTATCATAACCCTGCTTCATGCCATTCTCTGTCCTTCGAGAGATCGACGGGCTTGCCGACGCCTGAGCCACCAATGCATTGAGATTGCAAATGTCCCTGGGGACCAACTCTCTCAGGAAGCCCCGCCGCGTGCTCCCATCGTTCGCTGCAAACAGGACGAGATTTCATTTTCAATGTCAACTCAGTATTTGTGATTGACAAAAAAATTTCATTGAGGTTTTGTGCACTGAAGGCAACATGGTCGTTTCGAGACAGGCTATCGCGGTGGTGGGGTTGCCTATGGCCGCGGAGCACTGGCGTACGTTATGAAACTGACTAATTTGAACCTCACGATCTTGTTCTGCTGAGCCCAACGTTTTGAAGGACACCGATGATTTCGAACCCGCTTGTCTTCGCAGCTACGTCCGATATCGCCGGGAGAACACGTGGTAAAGCATTTCCAGTGTTGGAACTGGATAAGCGCCTAAAGCGTGGAATCGGCTGGACGCCGACGAATGTAATGATTACCTGCTTCGACGCGATCGCTCCAAGCCCCTTTGGCTCGCTCGGCGATCTCCTTTTGATCCCTGATCCTGAAGCGCGCGTTGAGGTCGACTTCGCAGACGGCGGCCTGGTTGAGCATTTCATGTTGGGGGATATCACCGATCTCGACGGCCGCCCATGGGATTGTTGTACTCGCTCGATTCTCAAAGCGGCACTTGAGCGGCTCCGATCTTGCGGCGGTATCCAGCTTGTGAGCGCCTTCGAGCATGAATTCCAGATGCTCGACGCCGGCGAGGTTCTTCCCGACGCCTACAGCTTGCGCGGGTTTACTCGGCGGCGGCAGCTCGGAGAGGCTTTAATGTCGGCTCTCGCTCAGGCAGGCCTGACGCCCGATACCTTCATGAAGGAATTTGGTCCAAACCAGTACGAGGTTACCAATGGCCCCGCTCAGGGTCATCGCTCTGCCGACCAAGCGGTAATTCTTCGGGAGTTGACCCGCATGGCGGCGCAACGCTGCGGTGAGCAGGTGACGTTCGCACCAATTTTAGACCCCACCAGCGTCGGTAACGGCGTTCACATCCATATGAGCTTCCTGGATGGGAATGGCTCCCCGGCAACGTACGACGAGAACGACCCGTTCGGCATGTCCAAACTTACCGGGTCATTTATCGCCGGCGTACTCAAATATCTCGACTCCATCGTTGCGCTAACCGCGCCGTCTGACATTTCCTATCTGCGATTGACGCCAAACCGCTGGAGCGCGGCATATAACAATCTTGGCTTCCGCGATCGCGAGGCTTCAGTCCGAATCTGTCCCACTACCTCCGCAGATCCCGAGAAGATCGCCAGGCAATATAACTTTGAGTACCGTGCGGCCGATGCCGCCGCCTCGCCATATCTGGCCTTGGCATCGATTCTCAATGCAGGTGCCCAGGGCATCGAAGACGGTCTCCCCACACCTCAGGTAACTCAGGAGAACTTATCCGTGCTGTCTGAGGCCCAGCTGTCTGATCGCGGTTACAAGCGGCTACCACAATCCCTGGAAGAGGCTTTGCTGCGTTTTGAGCAGAACGATGTTGTAACGCGTTGGTTTCCGGACGGCTTTGCCTCGATTTATACTGCGCACAAGCGTGCCGAAATCGCGCACCTGAGCGATCGCACCGTCAAAGAGCGCTGTGCCGCTTATTCAAAAGTGTACTGATAACAAGAAGGCACTTCGTGAGAGGCGTAGAGATGCTGAAGATAAAGGGAGCAGAACGTCTGTTCAGTCTCTATCTGGAGCCTGGATTTTCGATGCAGGCCTTTTCTTCTGCAGTCGAGGCCTTACGGCTTGCCAACGAAGTGCTCGAATCGGAGATTTACGCTTGGCGAGTTGTATCTGACGACGGACTCCCTGTGAGATCGAGTTGTGGACCTACGATCTCCGTTGATACGTCGCTCAAGGAGGAACGCGGCCTCCTTGGCAAAACGGGCTGGTCCCCTTCAGTCGCCGTAATTTGCGGGGGGAGCCACCCACTTGCCGCAAATCGGGCCCTGCATGGTTGGTTGCGAGAATGCCGGGCTAGGAAACTGTGTCTGGTCGGAATCGCGAGCGGGATCTTCAGCATCGCCCAGACCGGTCTGGCGGATGGACGAAGATGTGCAGTACACTGGGAACAGTTCCCTTCGTTCGTTGAACAATTTCCACGTATCGCTGCTGTTCAAGCTGCTTATGAGATCGACGGAGACACGTACTCCTGCTCTGGCGGAGATGCTGCTTTCGACATGTTCGTGCAGTTCGTCAGAGAAGATTATGAATCCCCTACAGCCAACCGGGTGTGCGAGAAGGCGGTCGCTATGACGGTCCGTCAACCTGGAGATCGTCAGAGACTACCTCTGCATGCAGGCGCGGCCATTCACCATGACGGCCTGTTGAAGATCATCGAGCAGATGGAGAGGCATCTCGACGAGCCAGTCGCGCTCGAAGACATCGCTGCCTCCAGCCGCTTGTCTCGGCGCCAAGTTGAACGCATCTTTTCGCAACAAATAGGACGTTCGCCTGCGCGATACTATCTCGAGATGAGACTTGAGCGCGCGCACTTGTTGATCTTGAACTCGCAACTTCCAATCGTCGAGATCGCGATGGCCTGTGGTTTCATCTCGGCCTCGCACTTTTCAAAGGCATATCGCGAGAATTATGGACTGGCTCCACGTGAGGCTCGCTCGGAAGTCGTAGAACGCCGACGGAGCGGGCACGGAACCTTCGCTGCGGACGCACCCGCACCATTGCCGGTGACGAGGTCATCAATCGGGGAAATGGTGCATGCAAAGTGATTCCCGTTCCGGAAACTCGCCCGGAGGCCGCAGACAGTGTCCGACAGCAGCATGGTATCCAGCCTTGACCTCGTCGAGCTGAACCCGTTCCTGGACGAGCGCGGCCGCACCGCGACCCGATGGTCGACCTCACCGCCAGCCTGATGGGCCGTCGCATCATGGACCACCCGACCCGCAGTCATTCCGGAAGCATCTGACCATGACCCAGCCTTCTCGCCTTGCCATCGTCCCCTTCATCAGTGTCGACCGCATGATGAAGCTGGTGCTCGCCATCGGGATCGAACGGTTTCTCACCGAGCTTGCCGGCTACATCGAAGAAGACTTCCGCCGCTGGGCTGTTCGACAAGACACCGCGCATCGCCTCGCATAGCCATGACGGCGTCATCGAGCTGATGCCGACCAGCGATGGCCGGCTCTACGGCTTCAAATATGTCAACGGCCATCCCAAGAACATGCGCGAGGGCCGCCAGACGGTCACCGCCTTCGGCGTGCTGGCCGATGTCGGCTCGGGCTATCCGATGCTGCTCAGTGAAATGACCATCCTGACGGCACTGTGCACCGCAGCCACCTCCGCGCTTGCTGCCAAATACCTGGCGCCCAAGGGGTCACGCGCCATGGCCATCATCGGCAACGGCGCCCAGTCCGAGTTCCAGGCCATCGCCTTCAAGGCGCTCACCGGCATCGACCGGCTGCGGCTCTACGACATTGACCGCTCGGCTTCGGAAAAATGCGCCCGCAACCTGTTCGGCAAGGGCTTTGACATCACCATTTGCACGACCGGGCAGGATGCGGTGGAAGGCGTCGACATCATCACCACGGTGACGGCCGACAAGCAATGCGCCACCATCCTGACCGACAACATGGTCGGCTCGGGCGTCCACATCAACGCCGTCGGCGGCGACTGCCCCGGCAAGACCGAATTGCATCGCGACATCCTGCTGCGATCGGATATCTTCGTCGAGTTTCCCCCACAGACCCGCATCGAAGGCGAGATCCAGCAGCTCGATGCCGACCATACGGTGACCGAGCTGTGGCAGGTGATGACCGGCCAGGCGCAAGGCCGCAAGACGCCGGAGCAGATCACGCTGTTCGATTCCGTCGGCTTCGCCACCGAGGATTTCTCTGCGCTGCGCTACGTCCGCGATCAGCTCAAGGCGACCGGCCTTTATGAAGAGCTCGACCTGCTCGCCGATCCCGACGAGCCGCGCGATCTGTTCGGCATGCTGCTCAGGGCCGCCTTGCAGCCGGCCGCCTGAGGAAACTCGCCCAAAGCGTCTGATCTTAGTGTCCCCGGCCAGTCGGACGTGCACCTTCAATCAAGCATTCTCTATCCATCAACCCACAAGCCGGTGTTGGCCAATCTCTGGACGCCAATTTTGTTTATAACCTCGAGCTTGAAGCGGGCCCAAAGCACCGAATATAGATCTGCATTTTGATCACTCCTCTCAAACGACAAACTTGCGGCATCCAGACTGCCCTCACGACACGAACATGGTAGTGAGAAAAAAGTGAACGGTGAGATTCGATCGATCTCAAAATCCTCGACGCCATCCAGCGCGACGGGCGCATTACCAAGCTGGCGCTGGCCGACAAGGTCGGATTGTCGCCGACGCCGTGCTGGATGCGGCTGCGCAAGCTGGAGAGGGCCGGCATCGTGTCCGGCTATCACGGCGCGATCGCCATGCGCACGATTGTTGATGGCTTTTCAAAAGCGCGTCTAAACGACGACAAGCGTTTGGTGCTTGTGGACGGAACAAAAAGGCGGCCTTTGCAGGCCGCCGAGTGTGGAGGATGTGTGCTTTAGAGCGAGGACGGGGCTTTTTCGATATCGCTGTGATCGGTCGGTGTTCGTTGCTGCTCCTGGATAAGTTCCTGGAGTTGGACGCCGTAGTGAGACCAGATGCTATCGGCGAGATCGTTGAGGAGCTCGAAGACAGCGAGCGCCTGTTCGGGTGTCCATTCGGGATTGATGAGGAAGTGGATACCACGACTGAGGCCGGACGATTGAGGATCTGGTTTCATGCTGCGGGCACCTTTTCGCCGGAGGAGCGGCTGGTGCGTTTTTCGCGCTGTGCCTTTGATCGCTCGGCCGCTTCCTTGAAGCGGTAGGAATCGCCTTCGATGGAGATCACCTCGGATCGGTGCATGAGGCGGTCGACGAGGCTGACGACGCAGGCGGCATTGGGAAAGACCTCCGACCAATCAGCGAAGGGTCTGTTGGTGGTGATGATGGTTGAGCGTTTTTCGTAGCGCCGGCTGATGAGTTCGAACAGCAGGTCCGCATGACGGTTCGAGTAGGACAGATACCCGACCTCGTCGATCGCAAGAACGTCGGCGGCGGCGTAGTGGTGAAGGCGTCGGCGCAAGGCTGCGTCGCTGTCGAGGGCGGCGAGTTCGCCGAGCATCTCGCTGGCGGTTCGGAAGACGACGGTGTGACCGCAGATGAGCGCCTGGTGAGCGACATTGCGAGCAAGTGTCGATTTCCCGACGCCGTTGGGGCCGATAAAGACGATGTTGGCGGCATCGTTCATGAAGGACAGGGTCATCAGATCCTCGACGGCGGCGCGGTCGATGCGGCGAGGCCAGTGCCAGTCATAATCGGACAGTTGCTTGAAGTGGCCGAGCCTGGCGGCACGCGTGCGTCGCCGCATCGAACGGTCGGAGCGCTCCTCTTCTTCCCATTGAAGGACGGCGGCCAGCCAGTCCGCGTCAGCGATTTCGTCCCAATGGGTGATCAGGCCATTGAGGCGCAACGCCTTGGCCCGGTTGAGCAGGATGTCGGGATTATTCATCATCTTTGCCTCCAAGGGTCAGTTGGTCGTAGCTGTCGAGGCGATGCGGCCGTACCGTCGTATCCTTGCGCCGCACGTGTTCGGGCAGGCTCGTTTCGACCGGCGGCGGAGCACCGCGGGCGACCCGGCGGCGTTCCAGTACGTCGCGAACCGACCTCGAATGGGAGGCGCCGGCATGCAAAGCTTCCTCGACGGCGGCCTGCAGTTCCTGCGCGCCGTACAGGTCAAGCAGTTTCAGCAACGCGTTTGTGATCGCACCGATATTGGAGCCACGCTCGGCGGCCCGGATCATCAGGGTCTGGCAGGCCGGCACGGCGCGGGTCAGGCTGTTGAGGCCGCGATGCTGGCGCGCCTCGCGCTTGATTGCGACGAGTGCCTTGAGGTGCTGAGGGTCCTCGATCTGCTGGTCGCGATCATAGCTGCGACGGTGACTGGCGATCATCTTTGCGCCGTCGAAGACGCGGACCAGGCCGAGATCGGCGCGCACGCTGAGCGTGCGCCGGACATGAGCATGCGGTACCGAGTAATCGTTGAGGTCGAAGCGCACATAGGGCGTTTTGCCAACCTTGGCGGCGACCTGCTCCTCGACGGGGTATGGGTTGGCGGGCAGCGGCAGAAGCAGTGGCTGCTCTTGCGCAAACGCCTGGCGGACCGTCATCGTCCGGTCCTCGGGGCATGGCCGGTCGGCTGCCTGGTTGCGGCACCACTGTTCGGCCTGGGCGTTCAGATCGTCGAGATCGGTGAACTTGCGGGCGATGAAGAATGCTTCCCTTATATGCCGTATGGCGCGCTCGACGCGGCCTTTTTCGTTGCCCCGGGCAACCGCGACAGGACGTGGCTCGAACCGATAGAAGCCGGCGAAGGCAAGCAGCGTCGGATGGAAGCGGATCGCATCGCCCTGGCGCTCGAGCACCGCACTCTTGAGATTGTCGTAGAGCAGGACCCTGGGCAGCCCGCACCATGTGTTGAACGCGCCGACGTGACCGCGCAGGAAGTTTTCCATGCGCGCGTCGAGGAAGAAGCGCAGGTAGATGTCGCGTGAGTAAGAAAGCACCATCACGAACGCCATGAGCGGCCGGCGGGCGTTGCCGATCTCGATGTGACCGAAGTGGGCCCAGTCGACCTGTCCCTGCTCGCCCGGCAATGTGCGCAGCCGCAGGAACGCCTCGGCCGGCTTGCGGGGACGGTGCAGGGCGACCAGGTGCCGAAAGTGCGTCGGCAAGCCCCGGTAGCCGCGCTCGCGCACCATCGCATAAAGGCGGCTGGCGGTCAGCGAGGGGAACTTTTCCAGCGTCTGCTCAATGAATGGAAGATACGGGTCAATGATTGAGGCTCTCTGCAGCGGCTTGTGCCGGGGCAATCCCGCCTGGGCCAGAACGCGATGCACCGTCGTGTGATGGACATGCAATTGCCTGGCGATGGTGCCGCAGCGCCACTTCTCGGCGTGATACAGGCGCAGGATCTGCGCTTCCAGTTCGGGGCTGATGGTCATGATACGGGCTCTCCGTCTGCGTAGTCAGCTTCACGGGCATAACGAGGCCCCCGGCGACGCACGAAGCCGGTGCGAACGAACGGCGACAGTCGACAGTCGCAGCGCCGACAGCACGGCGTGGGCATGACCGATGTCGTCGCCCGCCCGGCGACGTCAGCAAAAGCAGCGACAACATCGTTCGAGGGACTGACCAGTAGTGAACCGGCAGGAGATGCAGGTGGAGAATGATGCGTCACTTTATTGTGCCGAGCCCGATATCGTCGGGCCCGGACCGCATGAGCCAGGCGTCCCCGGCGGCTGCGCTGATAACGTCGCCCCGCCTCGCGCACACTCTCGCGGCGGGCAGCACGGGCGCAGTCCTGGCCGCAGTAGCGCTGTCCCCGGTCGCAGCTGCGGCAGATCGTTACCTGCGAACGGCAGCGGCCGCACAGAAAGAAGCGGCCCGTGAGCATCCGCGACGATCCTTTCGGAGCGCCGCTGGGAGTTCGGGGAAAAGGTCGACGGAATGCGCTGACAATGCGATAATGCAGTCGCGCACCGTCAGTGGAGCGTGACACCGAGCCCGGACTTGCCAGTTGAGATCGGTGTTACGCCGGATTGTTTCTGCGGCGCTGATTACCCGCAGATCTACCACAAGGCACGCGCATGGCGGGGTACGTCGAAAGCCGCCTCAGGGCGGCTGGAGACGTGCCCCGCGTCTATCCCTTCAACCTCCCATGATCAGCACCGCGCCGCAAAGGCGGCCGCCCGCTACAGCGCTAGTTGAAGAGCGCGCGGGCGGCCGCCTTTGCTCTTCCAGCGCTTCAGATCTTGTCGTCGTTTATCAGCGGGTTTCGACCGTCTTCGACACACGATCGCGCCGGTGGCGACCGTGCTGATGGAGGTGCCTTTAGCCAGCCACCGCCAGGCCGACTTCGACCGCTTCGAGCGCGTCATCCGCGATATTCCCGAAATCGTCGCCTGCTGGTCGGTGGGCGGCGGCGTCGATTATGTGCTGAAGGTGATCGTAGTAGCGATCGCACTGACACAAGGACAGGAGATCGAGAGTGCCGGCCGGGAGGGCGGCGGTGAGCCGCTGGCGTCTTGGCGTCGAAGACATCAAGGTCTTCGAAAACCGTTGGAGAATACGTGGGGCGGGTGGACGAAAGCGAGCTATCGGCCTAGACCACATTCGCAACTCTCCCGAGTCCCCGAGAGCACTATGAGGAAGCAGCGACCCTTTGTCGTCGAGATCAAACAGAAGCGTGAGCTCGTGAAGCGGCCACAATCAATCTGGGCCGGCATCGACCTGGCCGCTATCACGAATGATATCGCGGAGGCGGAAGCGATCGCTGAAGCGCCGATTTTTCCTTGTGAAGATGTTCGCTCTCGGCCCATGGCCGCCATTGATGAAGCATCTGACGCCAAGGAGGTGACCACGCCCGACCTATCGCTCCCTAAGCCGCCGACGGTTGGGGAAGCGCCGATTCTGGAGGCATCGAACGCACCGACTGAAGACAGACGGACTCGCAAGAAGAAGCGGTGGCAGACAGATGTTGTTCTGCGGCGAGGTGAACGATGGAAGCGGCGCCTGCCGTGGGTGCTCCGCCAAGGCCGGCCTGAAAGGGAGGTCAACTGCACCGGGATTGAAACCGCCCTTGTCGAGAACTGTCCATGACACGCCCGGAGTGCATACAAGTAACGAAGAGGCCCGACCGTACTGTAGAAGTTGCCTGTCAAACGCTCTCGGATCAGGTGCAAGAATGAAACCGAAAACGGGCTCAGGTTGGCCAGGCATCGGCTCTCGCAAAACGGCCGGGGAAGTTACGGCCGCTTTGGCATATACCGCAAGCGCGGCAGGTGCCATTCCGAGTGCGGCCTCAAAGTCCTCATTAGGGGCTTTCCTGCCATCTCAGCCCGAGGCCGGATAACCACCCGACAACCGGCGGGTGCAGAGGACGTCCATGACCTTAAAATTCATCCTAAAGGTGAATCGTTAAAGCTGTGCCTTCCAAAACGGGGATTCTTTCGAAATGTTCAGATTTTTTGGGCGGGATCCCCTTTCCGCCTCTCGGGGAATGTTCCTGTTTGCTAAGTCCATTGCGGGATTTTCCTTCTGTATCCTCGGGACCCGGGCTGCCAGCGCCCACGTCAAATGGTTCTCTGCCTATGACGTTGCCGGCCAGCCGCGCGGCCTCGAAAACGTCCTTTGTCAGGATTTCGAGCTCCTCCTGGGCGTTGCCTTGCTCTGTATCTTTTCCGGCTGCGTGGTGGAGCGGACGTCTCTAGGCGAGATGATAACCCGCTCGCTCAACCGCTTCACGGAGGGCTTGCTGCTGCATACCGAGACGATGGTCCGCGCGATCTGTGGGTTTTTCTTCATCTCGCTCTGGGCGGTCGGAGGCATCCTCTTAACCCCTGAATTGAAAACGACGTCCGCATTGGTGGGGCCTTTGCAGCTCGCCATCGCGGCCGGTCTGCTGTCACGCCGCACCACACCCCTATCCGCCGCGGGGATCGTCGTCCTGTTCGGGCTAGCCGTGCGCGATTACGGCGCGTTTCATCTGGCTGACTATCCTATCTTTCTGGGGCTTGCGGCCTATCTCGCTCTCACCGGGTTGCAAAAGAACTTATTCGGTGTTCAGCCGCTCGACGTCGTGCGCTATGCGACCGCCGTCACCTTGATGTGGGCGTCGGTCGAGAAGTGGGCCTATCCCGAATGGAGCTTCCCGCTCCTGATCGAGCACCCCGGTATCACCCTTGGCTTCAACAACGAGTTCTACATGCGAGCCGCGGGCATGATCGAGTTCACGCTCGCCTTTGCCCTGGCTTGGACGCCGCTGGTCCGACGCGTTGCGGCGGCCGTGTTGATTGAGATGTTCATCAGCGCGTGCTTCGAATTCGGCAAGCTGGATGTGATCGGGCACTCGGCCATCATCGTCGTCTTCGTCGCGATCCTCTCCGATCAGCGACCTAAGGAGACCAACACTCCCGCGGCATGGCTCGCTCCGGTCGGATTATGTGCGGCGTTGACAGCAACGCTCTTCGCTTACTATGTCGGCCACGCGGCGATCTTCAACACTACGATTCTCTAGCACTACTTTGGCAGATTTTTAGCTGCGGGCGCGTTTTTGGAATTCCCAAGAGAGAGTTTGCGTGATTCATGGGAGGTCGGCTTGTGGAGGGCCGATCAATGGATGTGGACTGGCAAGCCGATCTCGAGCACTGGCTTCAACCGTTTTTGGCAGGTCTTTCGCATCCAGCTCGGCGCCGGATGTGTCCGCTGTACATTGCTGGTCTGATCGGGCCGGGCGACCGTAAGAGCGTACAACCGATGGCCGCGCGAGCGGGCGATGTCGGCTACGATCAGCTTCATCATTTCGTCGCGGCAGGGGTTTGGGACAGCGCTCCGCTCGAGGCCGCCCTGCTGAAGGAGGCAGATCGCCTGGTCGGCGATGAGGCGGGTTTTCTCGTCATCGACGACACAGCGTTACCGAAGAAGGGACAACATTCGGTTGGTGTCGCGCCTCAATACGCTTCGTCGCTTGGCAAGACGTCCAATTGCCAGTCACTGGTGTCGGTGACCCTGGCCTCGCGCGAAGTGCCGGTGATGGTGGGCCTTCGGCTCTTCCTGCCCGACACCTGGACGAATGATCCCGAGCGGATGATGCGGGCGCGCGTCCCGAAGGATCGACAGGTCGCTCTGACAAAGCCGGAGATCGCCATCGAAGAGATCGATCGTGTCATCGCCTCCGGCGCGCGTTTCGGCTGTGTGCTTGCCGACGCGGGCTACGGGTCGAGCAGCTCTTTTCGTCAGGCTTTGAGTGAGCGCGGTCTGCTGTGGGCGGTAGGACTATCGCGGCGCCAAAACGTCTATCCGGCCGATGTTGATCTGATCTTCCCGGTCGCGACCACCGGCAGGCGCCGCCAATATCACATCCCGGACCAGCCGCCGGTCTCTGCCGAGGTGATGCTGTCTGGTGAGAGATGGCACAAGATAAGCTGGCGGCGCGGCACTAAAGGTCGGCTGACATGTTTGTTTGCGGCTCGCCGTGTCCGCGTTGCGGATGGTCATAAGCACCGGATGCTCGACAATCGCGTGCAGTGCATGCCAGGCGACGAGGTCTGGCTCGTCGGCGAACGCCGGTCGACTGGCGAGCAAAAATACTATGTGTCGAACTTACCGGCCGATGCGAGCCTCAAGATGCTCGCCGCCACGATCAAGGCCAGGTGGGTCTGTGAGCAGGCACATCAGCAATTGAAGGAGGAACTCGGCCTCGACCACTTTGAAGGCCGATCATGGACTGGATTACATCGACACGCCTTGATGACCATGATCGCCTACGCCTTTCTCCAAGCCCGCCGCCTCAAAGCAGCGGGACGGAAAAAAAAGAGTCGGCGGACCACCGCCACAACCGAGCATGCCAGCTGTTAGACAAGCCATTCTCGACCTCTTCACGCGGTCGCCACCCCGCAGATGTCCTCACTGTCAGAAGCTGCTCGCACACGCCCTCAAACCTAAACTGCCAAAGTAGTGCTAGTCACCCGAATCTGAAGTTCGGCTCATTGTTTTTTGGCAGAATCGCTTGACCGAGGCGAGGATTTGGTCGGCGGATTTCACCCATCTGTATGGCCTGGGATTCTCGTTGTGCGTTGTAATGAACGCGTCGATGTCGGCTTCCAGTTCTGCTGTGGAACGATGGACGCCACGTTGCAATTGCTTGCGTGTCAGCTCTGCAAACCACCGCTCGACCTGATTGATCCAAGAGGCCGAAGTTGGTGTGAAGTGAACATGCCAGTGCGGGCGACGTGCGAGCCAGGCCTTGATCCTCGGCGTTTTGTGGGTCGCATAGTTGTCCATCACCAGATGCACGTCCGGCCCCTTGGGCATCTCGGCGTCAATCCGCTTCAAGAAGTCGAGGAATTCGGTAGCCCGGTGACGTTTGTAGCAATGGCCGATCACGGCGCCAGTCGCAACGTCGAGCGCCGCAAACAGGGATGTCGTGCCGTTTCGGACGTAGGTATGGGTGCGCCGTTCGGCGACACCTGGCGCCATGGGCAGAACCGGCTGCTCGCGATCCAGTGCCTGGATTTGCGATTTCTCATCCACGCATAGCACGACTGCCCGGTCTGGTGGCGACATGTAAAGGCCGACTATGTCCTGCACCTTGTCGACGAACATCGGATCGGTGGACAGCTTGAATGTCTCCGAGCGATGTGGCTGCAAACCAAAAGCAGTCCATATCCGAGGATGGTGGTGTGCGACAGCCCGCTATCGGCTTCCATGGAGCGAATAGACCAGTGCGTAGCATCCTTGGGAGTGGTGTTCAACGTACGTTCGATGACCTCAGCTACCTGCGCGTCAGAGACGGTTCGTGGCGACCTGCGCGATATTCGTCCGTCAGCCCGTCAATGCCATCCTGCACGAACCGGCGGCGCCATTTGCCAACCGTATGCTCGTGGACGCCGAGGCGTTCGGCAACATCCTTGCTCTGCAGGCCCTGCGCGCACAGCAAAACCATCCGGCATCGATCTGATAACGAGCGGGGCGCTTTATGCCGGCGCACCTGACACTCAAGAAAATTACGATCCTCGTCGCTCAGAACGACGAGGCCTGCTTGCCTGCCGACCATCAATCAAACTCCTGCCGTTGCAACAGAAGCACAACAAAATGATGCCTACTTTAGTTCCGAGTGACTAGGTCCTCTACTTCGCCACGCGCATGCAAAGCCTTATCTTGGGATGAATGCTGCAACGCACGGTGTAGTCACTAGCCACAGAAAAGACCACGAATTGGCTACCCCGGCTGCTGGTCGCCAGCACCGAAATCAAGCTGTCCGAGCTCAAATAGGCGCGATGCAATTCAGCCCACCGCGGCGTTAGTGAGCCCTAAGGTCTCGCCGCGCTTGATGATGATCTCTCTGGGCCTGAATTCTCGATCCTTTTGCGAGATCGCGTTGGCGCCTACTAAAGCTGCTCCTGCAAGGAGTCCCCCATGCTCGCGTGGTCGGGAGACCGGACGTTCCTGCGCGCAACGGTAGCAGCCTTGATGTCATCCAACCCCTCTGGAACTTCAACTTTACCATAATTCGACCCGGCTCGGGAGATGTAGCATCGCGGATCCTGCACGACGATGCTTTGCTGCGCGAACGACGGATCGTCGTATCCCGAGATATGGTGACGATCCAATTCTTGCGCACCGAGTTCATTGCGCTCTCGCGCAGGCGCGAACGATCATCAAGGATGTCGCGACGTGACCGCGATCTGGCGCGATGTTGCCAGGGCGGTGGCCGCCCGATCGGCCGAGATCAACCCCAGGCGAGCGCCTTCGTGCGGTGATGATCTCAAGAGGGTATTTGCCCTGTAAGGCCTTCTCCGATATTTCGGGCCAGTAGGGGCCAATCCCGGCTCGGCTGCTAACGTTGATATTCTGGCACATCGATGCCGTGCTGGGGCCGTCCGCACCAACACGACTGGAGTCTACAAGCGCGCACGATCCGAAGGTTGCAGCGCGTGTACGGAGCTTTTAATGATCAGGGGCCGAGTCCGGTGCAGACTGGTGCTTCAAATCGAATCGATGGCCGGCATCATGGAAATACGCAGCAGGCCATCGCCCGAAAGGGATTGAACCAAAGCATAGGAGATCGAGCCAATCCTTACTCAAACCCAACCTAATGATTTCGCGTCATCCGATACTCTAGGGGGACGTATCTCGTTCGCCCGCGAGCTCATCAAACTAACAATGGCACAGGCCGCATGCCGACTTGGTGTCGACACAGCATGCTGGAAGGCGTGGGAATGCGACCGCGCCGCGCCGCAATCCAATCGCCTTGCCATGATGGCGGGCATCCTGGCCGTGAGCCCCTCATGGCTGTTGTCGGGAATAGGCGCCGGTCCATTGGAGCTGAAGTCGTACGACGGAGCCGCGCTGCTGCGAAAGCTGCAAATCGCCTCTTCTGACGCAGTGGCTTCGCAAAAACGTGTGCAAGAAATCGTTGCGTTACTCGGTTCCGGTAGGGGCGAAATGCCACTCCAAGTGCCGGTGAAGCCCGGCGGTGGGCATCGCCAGACCTGAAGCAGTGCCGCCAACCAGACAGCTAGACCCAGCTGCTGCAGGCCTAGACTAGTTTCCGTCCACAAACGCCAATATATTGATATTATTACGTGAATCGGAGCTTTGCGTAAGCAAGGCCCGGCGGTTTCAGGTACACTTTGGTTTCATGCCACTGATTCCAAAGCACAATCTGCCACCGCCGGAGCCGACAATGCGCCAAGAACGCACCGTCCAAGCGAGCATATTCGATCTTTTCGCCACACACGAGATCGGCCATGAACTGAAGGCGATGTCGCAATGGCTGGATGAGCATCGCGACCTACTCGGGCTGGTGGCGCGGGACCTGTGTCGAGATGGCGTCAAGGCCACTGGACGGCAAGGGTTGCCCGCCGAAGCAGTGTTGCGTTGTGCGCTGCTCAAGCAATACCGCCAGCTGAGCTATCAGGAGCTGGCGTTCCATCTTGAGGACTCCGCCTCGTTTCGTGCCTTTGCGCGGATGCCATGGTCGTGGAGTCCGCAGAAGTCGGTGCTGCAAAAGACGATCAGCGCGATCAGGCCCGAGACCTGGGAACAGGTCAATCGGACACTCCTGTCGGGCGCTCGGCAGGCGAAGCTCGAAGACGGCACGGTCGTGCGATTGGACAGCACCGTGACCTCGGCACTCATGCACGAGCCGAGCGACAGTAGCCTGCTTTGGGATGCCGTGCGGGTCATGGTGCGCCTTCTGAAGCGGGCCGATAGCTTGGTCGGCGGCGCTGGCGCATCATGGCGCGATCATTGCCGCGCAGCCAAGAAGCGCGCCCGCAAGATCCAGTTCACGCGCGGCCGACCCAATCGCGTCCAACTCTACCGCGAACTGATCGTAATCACTCGCGCGACCTTGGCCTATCTGAAGGAGGCGACCGAGCGATTGGCCGAGGCGAGCACTCCGCCGCCCATCGCACTGTGGCAGGCCCAGGTTCGTCACTATCGGCCGCTGATCGAACGCATCATCAGACAGAGCGAGCGGCGCGTGCTGGCCGGCGAGCCGGTGCCGGCCCGCGAGAAGTTGGTCAGCCTGTTCGAACCGCATGCCGATATCATCGTCAAAGGCAGCCGCGACACCGAATACGGCCACAAGCTCAACCTGACCTCCGGCAGGAGCGGCATGATCCTCGATCTGGTCATCGAAGCAGGCAACCCGGCCGACAGCGACCGCTTGCTGCCGATGCTGGAACGCCACATCGACATCTATGGTCAAGCGCCGCGGCAAGCCGCCGCCGATGGCGGCTTCGCCACGCGCGACAACCTGGTTAAAGCGAAGGCGTGGGGCGTCTCCGACATGGCATTCCACAAGAAAGCCGGCCTCAGGATCGAGGACATGGTCAGAAGCAAGTGGGTCTATCGCAAGCTACGCAACTTCCGCGCCGGCATCGAAGCTGGCATCTCTTGCCTCAAACGTGCTTACGGCCTGGCTTGCTGCACCTGGCGCGGCCTCGACCACTTCAAGACCTACGTCTGGTCCTCGGTCGTGGCCTACAACCTCGTCCTCTTCATTCGCCTCAAAGCGACCTGACGCCGACCAGGCATCGCAGTCGCACCCGCACCGGCCAATCCGGTCGCGGGGCGTGCGCCTAATCGCGCTCGTAGCACCGCTCTGACCAAACCAGCGCCGGTAGTTCCGTCGCATGCCTTCAAATGCTCTGCCAACCGAGGATAAGCGATTGTAAACGCTGTAAAAAACGCAGGTTTATGGACGGAAACTAGACTAGGCATGAAGCATAGCTGATGGCTCTGTGGGCGCCGAAGTCATAGGGATCAGGACGCTTCTGGTGTTCGGTACCGGACAATTCGCCCTCTCGGAAAGAGGTGGGAAAGAAAGTTGAAGTCCCGAATGTTTCCCTTGCGCCCACTTGTCGCGCCTGCAGGAAAACGGGCGTCGTTGACGAACTTGCCCTCGTGGATCCAGACGGCCTCGAATTCCAGCCGGCAATCTGGCGGACGGGTGCCCCGATGCGCCTGCGGCGGGGTGAGACTCCGAAGCCCTTCCGGTCGTCGGATCGGCCGATTATCTCGACCACGAAGCGCCTCAGCGATCTCCCGGCGGGGTGCTCCAGCGAGCGACCCGTCGGGCGCACGAAAAACGAGGTCAATGGGGCGCCGCGTCTTTCAGAAGCCGAAAAGCTGCCCGCGTCAGGGGCGAGCCGGGTGACCGAGACCGCCTGAGCCTGCCGAAGAAAAGCGAGCTCGGTTCATGAGTACCCGGCGCGCCTTCAGGCGCGCAGGTGCCCGCTATGACCGGAGGCTCGACAGAATTTCGCAGGGATCAGCGTCAAGAGCCGCGGTTACCTCAAGAAACTCAATGACATCGAGACGCCGCTCTCCACCCTCGTACTTGGCCACGAAAGATTGCGGACGAACAAGCTTCTCAGCAACCTGCGCCTGGGTCAGGCCTTTGGCCTTGCGCAGCGATACGAGATGAGCCAGAAACCTCAGGTGGCGGGGCGATCGAAGAGATTTGGGCATGTAGGCGAACCGGTCAGGTAAAGATCGGCTCAGCGATTAATCCCGGTTTCGGATTATCCCATTTTGGGATATGCTCTGCTGATCCAGCGCTCAACAGGCGAGGTTCGCAGCAGCCGTGAATCAATCAACCGGAACAGATAAGACTCGAAGCTCAACTCTGCACGACGAAGTGCCCTGGTCAGACAGCATCACGAGCTACGACAGGCAGCATCGAACCATTTACCTGCGCATCCTCGACGCCTGCGCCTACAATGCCAGCATCGAGGAAATAGCCGATCTCATTCTCGGCATCGATCCGATCCTTGAACCGGTCCGCGCCCGCAAGGCTGTTCGCAGCCATATCGACCGCGCCAACTGGATAGTGACGACCGGCAGCAAGCACCTGTTCGGCGGCTGACGCACAGCGCGGATTGCGACGCCTTTTTCAGACGAGGAAGTCCCGGTACCCGCCATTCATCAGCGCGCGGCCTCGAGAGACGGCGCGGCGGATGCGGTCGCGCAGGTGATCGCGAGGATCGTTCCAGTCGGCGTGGACACGCCCTTTACCGATCAGCGCCTCAGCGATTTCGCGATGTGATGCTCCGGCAAGCGATCCGTAATTACATGGGGTAATCGCGGGAGCCGCGTCCACGTGCCGCTTTGTAGCCCTTGCGCATAGGCGGCGGTTGTTCCCCGATATGATGAAAAACGGGCTCACGAGTCGGACCCGGGGCCCAGCAGCAATCGGAGAACAACAACCATGGACCAATTTATCGGCCTTGATGTGTCATTGAAAGAGACCTCGATCTCGGTGCGGCAGAATGGCAAGCGGAGCTGGCGCGGCAAATGCCCATCTGATCCGAAGTTGCTGGCCGAAGTGATCTGCAAGCGTGCGCCCAACGCGAAGAAGATCGTCTTCGAGACCGGCCCCTTATCGGTCTGGTTCTATCATGCGCTGACGGGGGAAGGCCTGCCGGCGATCTGCATCGATGCCCGTCACGCCAAAGCGGCGCTCGACATGGCGCCGAACAAGACCGATGCGAACGATGCAGACGGTCTGGCGCAGCTTGCAGAAGTTGGTTTTTACCGGGAGGTGCGGGTCAAGCAGTATGACAGCATGCTGACCCGCACACTGGTAGCCGCGCGCAGCCAGCTGATCAAGATCGTAACCGAGCTGTCCAATCAGATCCGTGGGCTGATGAAGACATTCGGGCTGGTCGTTCCCAAGGGTGCCGGCCGCGTATTCGAAGCCAATGTCCGAAACCTGATTGTCGACAACAAGGGACTGGAGCGGATTATCCTGCCTCTGCTCGAGACCTGGCGCACCGTGCGCGACCGGGCGGCGGAACTTGATCGGCAGCTTGTCGCCGCTGCGCGGGAAAGCGCGCCATGTCAGCTGCTGGTGTCGATACCGGGTGTTGGCTCGGTTGTCGCAGCCTCCTTCGCTTCAGCGATCGAGGCTCCGGAAAACTTCAGGACATCTCGTTCAGTTGGTGCGTGGCTCGGTCTCACCACCCGGCGCTACCAGTCGGGAGAAGTTGATTTTGACGGGCATATATCGCGGCGTGGCGACAACCATCTGCGGGGTCTGCTTTATCAAGCTGCCGTGGTGATCCTAACGAGAACCCTTGCTGACAGCACGCTTCGAACCTGGGGACTGAAGCTCAGGAAAAAGGTCGGCTTCAAGCGGGCCGCGGTCGCCGTGGCGCGCAAACTCGCTGTCATCATGCACACAATGCTGAAAACCGGCGAGCCTTTTGATCGGTCCGCCGGCGCGACCGCCTGAGATCGCACCGCATGGCATGGGAGACCACTCATGACTTGAAATTGAGCCACAACCAGATTGCGTCCTTTCTTCGGACACGCCGAGACGTCCCTGCCGGGACGTAGGTCGGGCCATTCCGCTATCGTGGGTTGCAGGTGCGTAACGTCCACGCAAACTGCGTTAATTACATTGGAATGCGGCGCCTTGCGAATATCCATAATGCGGCGAACAGATGTCGACCGCGAAGACAACCATGCCTCCCGGCAAACGATCATCAACAGCGCGAAGAAGACCAGGCAGCGCGATCGTAACATCGCCTCCTGTTCGCTGTCTGTCCAACAAACAGCAATGGCGTCTTCGGGCTATTCAAAAAAGACTTGATCAATGATCTGCGATTAGACAACTCACGCCCTTGTCAGGGGCAAGAATCCCTGAATCTATGGGGATATGGATCGCACTGATTTGCAGCGTCTGACGAAGGAAGAGTTGATCGATCTGGTGCTGCGGATACAGCGGCCAGAGAAGACATCGCGCACGTCGTCCAAGCCACCTTCGAGCGATCGCAAGGCGCGTCGGGACAGGGCAAAGCCTGGCGGCGCTAAGGCGGGTCATAAAGGTCACAGCCGCGCCATGAGTGAGGATGCCGATCGCATCATCGATCATCATCCCGACCAATGTCTTTGCTGCCGCGCCAGCCTGTCGAGCGATCTTGCTGCCGAAACCGTCAGCGAGCACGACAAGATTGAGCTTCCTGCGATCAGGCCTTTGATTGAGCGCCATCGGCGCCTGGCAGTCCGTTGCCCGTCCTGCGGCACGCTGGTCGTCGCGGCTGTGCCAGATGCGGCGAAGGGGACGCCGTTCGGGCCACGCGTACACGCCGTAGCGACCTATCTCAAGACTTTCCAGGCCCTGTCCTACGAGCGGCTGCAGGGCGCGTTCGCGAACCTTTTCGGTCTCAACATTAGCCAGGGCGGACTGATGAACATGTTGCGCCGTGCGCAGGGCGCGTTCGCGGCCGAGTGCGACAAGGCCGTCGCGGCGTTGCGCCGGGCCAAGGTCATCGCCTCCGATGAGACCGGCGTGCGGATCGAAGGAAGCAACGCCTACCACTGGGTGTTTCGCTGCGCCGAAGCGGTTGTTCATCAAGCGGCGCCAACGCGCGGCGCTGTCGTGGTCCGGACCCTGATGGACGGCCATCGGCCCGACGTCTGGTGTTCCGATCGCTATGCCGCACAACAAGGTCACGCAAATGCGCATCAGACCTGCCTGGCGCATCTCGCCCGCGACGTCGCCTATGCGGACGAGGCAAGTGAGGACATGCTGCCCTCACGGCTCAAACGTTGGCTGCAAAGGGCCTTCGCCCTAGCCGACGGTATGGAAACCTTCGCCGCCTCGACCATCGCCGGCAAGCGTCGCGCCCTGGAGCGAAGTCTGGACGATATCTTCGCCACCACAACGTCGTGCGATCTGGCCCGCGACATCCAAAACAAGTTCAGGCGAGCTCGTGATCAACTTTTGACCTTTGCCCAATGGCCAGGAATGGTCGACGCGACGAACAACGCCTGCGAACGGGCGCTGAGACCCGCCGTCGTTCAACGGAAGATCACCAACGGCTATCGCGCCATGTGGGCCGCCCAGGGCGAAGCCGACATTCGAACCGTCGTCGACACGGCTCGTCTCGCGCCAGGCATGAACCCCTTCAAAATCATCCTTCAAACCGTCAGCGCCTGAAATCTGCGATGACTGAGCCCGCGACCTTGATCTTCCGAGCCTCTCTTCGGGCCCGGCTTTGTCGGGACATCGAGGTGTCGAGTTCGAGCACGCTGGCGGATCTGGCCGAAGCCATCGTAGCGGCATTTGGCTTCGACTTGGACCACGCCTACGGCTTCTATTCAAAGCTGACGGGAAAGCTGTTCGACTCGCCCCTGCGGTTCGAACTCTTCGCCGACATAGAGGGGAGCGGCTCTCGCAGCGTGAAGGGCACCCGCGTCAGCACAGCCTTCCAGAAGGTGGGCTCGGCAATGACCTTCTTGTACGACTACGGTGACGAGTGGCGCTTCCGCGTTGAACTTATTGGAACAGGGCAGGCGCAGCCCGATGCCAATTACCCGAGGATCGTCAGCAAGATCGGCAAGGCTCCCCCGCAGTACCCGGACATCGACGACGAGTGACGACGCACCGTGCCGCATCGAAAGGGTGGGTTGTCTAATCGCAGATCATTGATCAAGTCTTTTTTGAATAGCCCGAAGACGCCATTGCTGTTTGTTGGACAGACAGCGAACAGGAGGCGATGTTACGATCCCGCTGCCTGGTCTTCTTCGCGCTGTTGATGATCGTTTGCCGGGAGGCATGGTTGTCTTCGCGGTCGACATCTGTTCGCCGCATTATGGATATTCGCAAGGCGCCGCATTCCAATGTAATTAACGCAGTTTGCGTGGACGTTACGCACCTGCAACCCACGATAGCGGAATGGCCCGACCTACGTCCCGGCAGGGACGTCTCGGCGTGTCCGAAGAAAGGACGCAATCTGGTTGTGGCTCAATTTCAAGTCATGAGTGGTCTCCCATGCCATGCGGTGCGATCTCAGGCGGTCGCGCCGGCGGACCGATCAAAAGGCTCGCCGGTTTTCAGCATTGTGTGCATGATGACAGCGAGTTTGCGCGCCACGGCGACCGCGGCCCGCTTGAAGCCGACCTTTTTCCTGAGCTTCAGTCCCCAGGTTCGAAGCGTGCTGTCAGCAAGGGTTCTCGTTAGGATCACCACGGCAGCTTGATAAAGCAGACCCCGCAGATGGTTGTCGCCACGCCGCGATATATGCCCGTCAAAATCAACTTCTCCCGACTGGTAGCGCCGGGTGGTGAGACCGAGCCACGCACCAACTGAACGAGATGTCCTGAAGTTTTCCGGAGCCTCGATCGCTGAAGCGAAGGAGGCTGCGACAACCGAGCCAACACCCGGTATCGACACCAGCAGCTGACATGGCGCGCTTTCCCGCGCAGCGGCGACAAGCTGCCGATCAAGTTCCGCCGCCCGGTCGCGCACGGTGCGCCAGGTCTCGAGCAGAGGCAGGATAATCCGCTCCAGTCCCTTGTTATACCAAGAGTCATTGGGTTTGACCGACATGGGCCCATTCTCGCATTCCGATGGATGTGATTGTTTCGGGAGCGGCGAGCAGTTTGTGCCAGGCATCGCACGCGGCGTCGATAATGGCATCGTAGCTGTCGAAGACGCGGTTTGAGAGCCAGTTCTGCCGCATGTACTGCCAGACATTCTCAACCGGGTTTAATTCGGGCGCACGCGGGGGCAGGAAGATCGGCGTGATGTTGCGCGGCATGTTGAGGTTGGCGGTGGTGTGCCATCCGGCGCGATCCATGATGAGCACGGCATGCGCGCCCTTTTCGACATGGCGGCTGATCTCGTCGATATGGAGTTGCATGGCCTCGGTGTCGGCAAACGGCAGCGCGAGAGCTGCGCCGGTGCCCCGAGCCGGGCAGATGGCGCCGAACAGATATGCGCTCTTGTATCGCTGGTCGGCTGGCTGTCGCGGCCGCGTGCCACGCCTGGCCCACTGCCTTGTGATGCCGTTCTTCTGACCTATCCTGGCTTCATCCTGGAACCAGAGTTCCACCTTCGTACGCGGCGGCAGGTTGCAAAGATGAGCCTTCAGCGTGCGCTGCCAATTTTTTTGAACGCTTCGATGATATGGGCGTCCTGCGCCGGGTGGTGCGGCCGTGCGCTCATATGCGAGAAGCCGAGCTTGTGCAGCAGCTTCCCGACATAGCGGGTATCGTAATCGATGCCGAAACGCTCCTTGATGATGCGCTTGAGGTCGATGCGCCGCCAGCGCACGACGCCGTCGACGGCGCGATCCGACCCCCTCTCCACGATTGCCGCCAGTTCAGCATTCTGTTGAGGCGACAGCCGGCACGGCGGGCCTGACGACCAGTGGTCGACAAGGCCATCGGGGCCGGCCGCGTTGAACCGGTGCACCCAGTCCCGCAGCGTCTGGCGGTCCATGCCGCCAATCCGCCCCGCATCCGCCCGGCTCATCCCGTCCAGTACCGCAGCGATCGACAACAGCCGGCTGCTCTGCCGCACATCCTTCGACCCACGCGCCAGGCGACGCAGTTCCGTCGCCGAATAGTCCGTTCGTAACCTCACCGCTGATCCCATGGCCGAATCTCCTTCGGCAACACGGAATCACGCTTCGGAGATGCTCCAAAATCACAAAAGAGTCAGCACCCGAGACCGTTGGTATTATCGACAATCAGGTTTCGGACATTGGCTTCGAATACGCGGCCGGCACCCTTGGGAACGACCAGCCCGAATGTCTTCATCAGCCCACGGATCTGATTGGACAGCTCGGTTACGATCTTGATCAGCTGGCTGCGCGCGGCTACCAGTGTGCGGGTCAGCATGCTGTCATACTGCTTGACCCGCACCTCCCGGTAAAAACCAACTTCTGCAAGCTGCGCCAGACCGTCTGCATCGTTCGCATCGGTCTTGTTCGGCGCCATGTCGAGCGCCGCTTTGGCGTGACGGGCATCGATGCAGATCGCCGGCAGGCCTTCCCCCGTCAGCGCATGATAGAACCAGACCGATAAGGGGCCGGTCTCGAAGACGATCTTCTTCGCGTTGGGCGCACGCTTGCAGATCACTTCGGCCAGCAACTTCGGATCAGATGGGCATTTGCCGCGCCAGCTCCGCTTGCCATTCTGCCGCACCGAGATCGAGGTCTCTTCTGTGGTTGCCGCCCGTGGCGCAAGAAGTTTCTAACCCAAATATGCGAGTGATCGAGTGCGGTCTTCTGTCAGGCCTTTAAATGCGGCATGTCAAAAGCCGCTGGCCGGTATGGTGATCTGCGGATCAGGTCCAAATCTTTCAAACGAGCTCAGATGCTCAAGAGACTGCACTGGTTTTCCTGATCCAGATCTGTTCGATCATTTTGCCCATTCGGGTCGTCGCCTTCTTACTCCCTCGCTATCCGACGCCAAGTGGCAGTGGCATATCGATCATGCTACGGCTGCCCGTGTCGGAACTCGATAATCCTCATTTTTTGTAAGCACGGCCCAAATCGTACGCGCCATTTTGTTGGCCAATGCTATCGCTACAAGCATTCTTGGCTTTCGCGCGGCCATACGCGCGAGCCATGAGCCTTCGGTGATCGATTTGCGGGTCAGCCAGGTCAGGCGCGACATCGCGCCAATGATTAGCAGTCGGCGGATATCAGCTTGGCCCGCCTTAGAAATGCGTCCGAGCCGCTCTTTTCCACCGGAGGAGAATTGGCGCGGAACAAGCCCTAGCCATGCGGCAAAGTCGCGCCCGCACCGAAAGCTCTCTATGGGCGGGGCAAAGGCCTCAACAGCCAGGGCGGTCAACGGGCCGACACCTGGAATTGTTTGTAGTCGCCGCGCCGTGTCGGCTTCAGCCGCCAGCGCCTTGATCTTCACTGTTCGCGCATCGATGCGGACCGTCTTCTCGGCAATCTGGTCCATCAGGTCGCGGCACTCCTCGCGCATCAAATCTGGCAAGTCGCTATTTGGGTTATTGAGGATCTCATCAATGCGTTTCAACTGATGCATTCCCTTCGGAATAACATGGCCATATTCATAGAGGCAGCCCCTGAGTGCGTTGGCCAGTTCGGTGCGCTGATGCACAAGGCGCTCTCGAGCGCGAAACAAAATTGCCCTGCTTTGTTGCTCGGCAGTCCTTGGATCTACGAAGCGCATTTCAGGTCTCTGAGCCGCGATTACGATCGCTTCGGCATCTGCCGCATCGTTCTTCTGACGCTTTACAAAAGGCTTCACGTAATGCGGGGCGATCAACTTCACCTCATGGCCATACCTGCTCATCTCGCGGGCCCAATAATGCGCGCTGCCACAGGCTTCCATCACGATCACCGCTGGCGGCTGATCGGCCATAAATTTGGCAAAACTCCCCCGTGACAATTTCTTCCGGAACTTCAGCTCTCCCGTCATCGACGCCCCGTGGTGCTGAAAAACCGTCTTTGCCAAATCCACCCCGATCATTGTATCTTTCGTCACGGTTGCCGTCCTTTCCGCTCAGTGGCTGTAAACACCACTATCCTGGCACATTGCGATGCCATCTGGGGAGGGCGGCAACCACTCCATCTTTCAATGACACATCAAGGCCGATAAATTGGTCCATGGTTGTTGTTCTCCGATTGCTGCTGGGCCCGGCTCCGACTCGTGAGCCCGTTTTTCATCATATCGGGGAACAACCGCCGCCTATGCGCAAGGGCTACAAATCGGCACGTGGACGCGGCTCCCGCGATTACCCCATGTAATTACTACGCTTGCGCTGCCTGTGCGGTTGCACAGGTAGGAATATCAGCGATGCGCGGATTTCGAATCGATGAGAAGCGCAACCAACTGGCTTCTGGTCTTTACACCGAGCTTCCTGCGGGCGTTATCGAGATGAAACTCGGCGGTGCGCTGTGTGATCCCGAGAATGAAGCCCGTCTCCCAGGCCGACTTGCCACGTGCTACCCATTGCGCACACTCGTATTCGCGCGCCGTCAAAGGCACACCGTCGACGATCCGGGCAGCGGACAGTTTTCGTCGAACAAACATGTGAAAACAGGTCGCAACGTATGGGAGATCGTCCTCATAGCGTTCCATGACGCGGAAAAATACAGGATCGCGCTTGTCAGCGGCAAAGGTCATCGCCGCAAAATTACCGCGGTGATCCATAATCGGGATCGTCAAACCACAGCAAATGCCGAACTGCGCCGCTTCGTCAAAGACCCTCTGCTCGGCTTCTGATGGCTCAACCCCCGGCAGTGCGGAGCCCCATCGAAATGGGTATCCGCCGCAGCGGGCGCGCACTATGACGGGATCGACGCTCTGGTACTGGTGCTCAAGATAGCGCGCTGTCCAGGGCGCCGGATAGTTCGAGATCAGCGTGGGCTTGTCCTTAGAACGCGGCGGGAGCGAGAGGTAGGCGAAGGCGAGCAGATCGAATTGTGAGGCCACATCGCCGAGAGCGCTGCGGAAATCGACCTCATCCACGCTGTCCCAAAGCCGTTCCAGAAATCTTTCGAAGACAGGTTGCATGTCTGTCCTTAGGTCTTCGGCAACTTGCTTGCAGGTGGCAGCAAGTCCAGGTGGACTTGCAACATCTCAAAAATGCGCCCTGCCGGCGGGGAGGTGCACCGGCAGGGCTCGCCGCCCAAAGGCCGCGGTCAAATGGAGGACCGGACAGCAGCGGAAAAAAAGCTGGTGGGGGCCAGCAAAGATTATACTGCGCCTTCGGCTTTTAGCGCGCGGAACGTCGTGTCAACCGATTTCGCGGTGGCGTCGACGATGATGTCCACCTCGTCCCTAGTGATGATCAGTGGCGGGGCAAAGCCGAGGATATCGCCATGCGGCATGGCCCGGCCGATGACCCCATTCTCAAGCAGAGCAGCGGCGGCACGCGCCCCCACCTGGAGTTCGGGCTCAAACGGTACGCGCGCTTTGGGATCTCGCATCAGCTCTACGGCAGACAGGATTCCGACGCCCCGAACTTCGCCGACAATAGGATGTCCCTCCAATTCGGCTTTCATACGGGAAAGCCAATAGGGCCCGACATCGCGGACGTGCTCCAGAATGTTTCTTTCCTTAAGCACTTGAATGTTGGCAAGTGCGGCCGCCGCGCAAAGCGTATGACCGGAATATGTCCAGCCGTGACCGAGAGGTCCGTGCTTCTCCGTTCCTTCTTCCAGGACCGACCAGACGCGGTCGCCGATAATCGATCCGGAAATGGGGAGGTAGGCGGAACTCAAGCCCTTGGCGATGGTGACGAAATCCGGACGCATACCATAGAGGTGGGAACCGAATTTCTCACCGGTTCGCGCGAAACCGCAAACCACTTCATCGGCGATCAGAAGGATATCGTACTTATCCAACACCTCTTGAATGGCCGTCCAGTAACCCTTTGGAGGCGGAACGATGCCGCCGGTCCCAAGTGCCGGTTCTCCGACAAAGGCTGCGACCGTATCTGGACCCTCAGCAAGAATAAGGGTTTCAAGTTCGTCGGCACAGCGCTTGGAGAAGGCTTCCTCAGTTTCGCCCTCATGCGCCTGGCGATAGTAATGTGGCGTCGTTGTATGGCGCACCAGGCTCAAAGGCAGGTCGAAAAACTTGTGAAAGAACGGAAGGCCCGTCAGGCTACCGGTGACCAGCCCGGAACCGTGATAACCGCGATGTCGCGAGATGATCTTCTTCTTTTCAGGGCGGCCGAGAATGTTGTTGTAGTACCACACCAGCTTGATGTTGGTTTCGTTGGCGTCGGAACCGGAAAGACCGAAATAGACCCTTCGCATGTTCTGGCCGAAATATTCGACGACCGCCTCCGCCAGGAGAGCAACCGGCTCCGTGCCCTGGCTGGCGTAGACATGGGCGAACGGCAACTCGTGTGCTTGCCGAGCAATGGCGTCGGCTATCTCGGTGCAGCCATACCCCATATTGACGCAATAGAGCCCGCCAAAACCGTCGAGGCTTTTTCGGCCTTCAGTATCCCAGATGTAGACGCCTTCCGCTCTCGCCATGATCCGATTTGGCGTCTCGCCGCGGCTGTGCTTGGCTAAGTGCGTAGACGGATGAAAGACGAAGTTTCGATCCTTCTCCCGGAGTTGCTCGGTTCCCAGATTGCTCAAGCTCATCGTTCCTCTCCTCGCGATCAGTCGCCGGAGGACACTCAAGCCGCCTCCCTAGCAAGTAGCATACAGGCAAACACCTCACGAATTTCGCGGGAATCCACGTCTTTTGCCGACGAATTCTCGAAATCGGCATCAAGCGCCGTGAAAACCAAGGCTTCGGAAGTTTGCCATCGCCTTGGTGCGGAAATGAGGATTGGCGAATTGTTCGTTACGACAAGCTGGTCGAGATCTACCCAACCATTCACGAGGTCAGCGAAACTGGCCATTGATTTAATGCGGGCGCCGCCGGGTTCTGTTCGTCCGCGTATGTCTGCGAAAGGTGCCGCATAGAATCGGGGGCATGGTAGTACGAGATGCGCCGTCCGAATGCCGCCATCTGGGAGTCCAGCAGAATCTGCGCGATGCGTTCTTCGGTAAGCGGTGCGCCCAGGCACCTTCCGCGAAACCATCTGGTGATGTGTCTTTGATGGGTCGGTCGTTGGTTTGCTGGGCCGCCGGAGATCACTGCGGATCGTCATAACGGGTGACGTAGTGGAGTTCGCGGAGGGCGGGGATGACGAGGGCGATGTCTTTGTAGGCCTCGTGCTCGATGAAGTGCGCGGTCTCGGGCCCCGGCCTGGGCTTGCCGAGGACGGGCCTGCCCTTTTTGTCGACGCAGTAGATCAGGATCGGCAGCAACAAGCCGTGGTTGGGGTTGTCGAGGTCGAGTAGCCGTTTCCAGCGTTTGATGTTGAGATTCATGGCCGCGTAGAACCCCTGGCACCACGGCCGGGGGTCGATGCCGCCGCTGGGCTTGGTGGCGAATCGGGGCGCATAATCCTGCGGTCTGTCGAACAGCGTCGCGTTGATCCGGTTGTGGATCCTGGCGAGGCTGGCAAACACGGCGTGATCGGTTGCAGACCCTTTGGCCAAGACGTCGCGCGGCAACCCCATGAGCGGGCACATCCAGTCTTGCGGGTCCGCGAACCGGGGCCCGGTGACCGCCGCCGTTACGAAGCCATCCAGCGCCGACATGGTCCGCACCAACGGGCGGGGGGCGGTCTTGGCGGCCATCCAGGCCTCGAGCGCCTCGTCCGACAGCGCCATGTCATCGATCGCGCTCATGCCGCCAAGGAGAGCGGCATCTCTTCGCGGCGCCCCCAGTTCCATATGTGGACGGCTCCCGCTTGCAAGTGTTTTTTACAGATATTTTTGATCGGATCGCTTGCTTCCATATGTGCGGCCTTTGTGTGTGGTCGCACATGACCACTGGCCAAGATGGTTTCCGCAACGCATGTTCCTAACACGGCAACGACCTTGAAAGGCCAATGGAACTGACGGAGTATCACGCGTCTTGGATCGATCGATCGCACCATCTGCTTTTCTCTTGCAAGTTCACAGCCAGCTCAACACGGTAGCATTCTATTCTGCTCACCGTGATGGCCAATTCCTATGTTGCTTGCGTTTGCTCCTCTGTCCGCCGATACGCCTCGCCGCTCACCATGAGCTTCCAGGCGACACGGGCAATCTTGTTGGCGAGCGCCACCGCAACCAGCTTTGGTTTCTTCCGTTGCAGGAGTTCGATCAGCCATCGGGAAGCATGTCTGCTTCGACCTGCTCTGACATGCTGAAGAAGGGCAGTTGCGCCAACCACCAATATGCTCCTCAGCATTTCGTCGCCAGCACGTGTGATCACCCCCAGTCTGACCTTGCCTGCGGTCGAATGGTCTTTGGGCGTGAGGCCTATCCAAGCGGCAAAATCGCGACCCGACTTGAACGTTCGGGGATCTGGGGTCTTCATCATCAAAAGCGATGCGCCGACCGGCCCGACACCCGGAATTTCGGCCAGGCGCCTGCTGCATTCATTGGAGCGGTGCAACGTGGTCAGTTTTTCCTCGACGGCTTTCGTTTCAGCCAGCAAATCTCGATATTCAATGCCATGCATGACAAAAAGCTCGCGGGCCAATTCAGGCAGGGATTGATCCGCCGCAATCCGCTCCAACAGCGGTTCGATGCGGCACATGCCCGTGGCCGCGACGATGCCGAACTCCATGGCAAAACCGCGAATGGCGTTGGCGAGCTGCGTTCGATTGCGAATGAGTCTCTCTCGCACACCGACCAGCATTAACGCCGCCTGCTGGTCCGCGGTCTTCACCGGCACGAAGCGCATCGTCGGTCGGCTCATCGCCTCACACAAAGCTTCCGCGTCCGCCGCGTCGTTCTTGCCGCGTTTCACATAAGGTTTCGCCAACTGAGGCGCTATCAATTTCACCTCATGACCGAACGAACTTAACAGCCTCGCCCAATGATGAGAGCCTCCACAGGCTTCGAGTGCGATAGTAGTCGGCGGCGTTTTCTCGAAGAATTTCACCATCTCCCTACGCGAAAGCTTCTTGCGAAGGACTGGTTGCTCGCCTGCGTTCACTCCATGCAATTGGAAAACGCTCTTTTCGCGGTAGGGACGCCCGTTACCGGGCGCCCCCCGCTCAGATCCCGGCGAGCCCAATTAAGGCACCGGGCTCCTACCTTGGGTGTGTGACGGCGAAGCGCACGTCGGGCCATGGATGAAGGATGCGTGGCTTCGGGAGCCAGTGTTCTGTCACTTTTGTGGTCCGGCCCCATGTGAATCCGTCCTTCTGGCTACGCCGCCGAAGCGTGCGCCTCCAGAGTTCTTCCACATGGTGCCGAAACGCGGCTAAAGCGCGCGCGTTTGTCGGCACCGCGAAGTAGGCGAAATGCCCGCTCACGATCTGCCTTAGCCATTTCCCCTGTTCGGGTATGGGCCAGTGCATCCGACGCCACAGCTCCTCCTTTATGTTCCTGAGCTTCGTCCGCATGCGGTCGCCGCGGGTCTTCCGTTGAAGCTGGAAGCGCCCGCTGCGCGATTTGCCGCAGATGAACGTGAACCCGAGAAACATAAAGGTCTCCGGCTTCCCGAGGCCGCGCCGCTTGCGATTAGCCGCCGCGAAGCGACCAAACTCAATCAGGCGGGTCTTGTCCGGATGGAGCGACAGTTCGAACTCCTCAAGCCTCGCGCGCATCGCATCGAGGAATCGACGGGCGTCGTCCTCGCGCTCGAAGCCGACCACCAGGTCATCGGCATAGCGCACGATGACCATGTCGCCGGCGGCGTCGTGCTGTCGCCAGCGTTTCGCCCACAGATCGAGTACGTAGTGCAGGTAGATATTGCCGAGGAGCGGTGAGATCACCGAGCCTTGACCCGTCCCCTTGTCGTCTACGGTCACGACCCCGTCTTCGAGAATACCTGCCTTCAACCATTCCTGGATCAGGCGGATGATGCGCTTATCGCCGACCCGATGCTCCAGGAAGCGAACCAGCCATTTCTGACTGACCGCCCCGAAAAAGTTTTGGATGTCGGCGTCAATTATCCAGCTCACTTTCCGATGGTCGATCGCGACGCACAGCGCATCCAGCGCATCGTGCGGCCCTCTCCCCGGTCGAAACCCGTAGGAGAAGCCGCAGAAGTCGCCTTCATAGATGGCGTTGAGCACCATGACGGTCGCCCCTTGGACAATCTTGTCTTCCAGAGCTGCGATTGCCAGCGGCCGCTGCTTCCCATCTGCCTTCGGTATAAACGTCCGGCGTGACGGTTGCGGGCGGTACGCTCCCCGTTGGACCCGGGCGTGCAGATCGATGAGCCGGGGCTCAAGCTCTGCCTCGTAGTCCTGCCATGTCATGCCATCCACCCCGGGGGCGGCCTTGCGCCTGAGCGCGTAGAACGCCGTCCGGAGTGCGTCGACAGTGATATGGTGGAAGAGCGCGGTGAACCTGTCCTTCTTCCTCAGCCTTGCGGCTTTCCGTACGCGATCCAGCGACTGGGACATGCGATCCCGGCCCTGTGTCCGGTGCATGCGTTGCTGTTCCGCGTTCCCCTTGGTCCCCGGCCTTCGCTCCACCAACTCCGCCACCGGTCGCCCGGCTTTGTTCGTCGGCTTCACAGCTACTATGCCGAAGTCAGACTTCTCTGGATCGTTCATCAGCGGCTACGACTCCTCGCCTTCCCACTGCGGACCATCCACCCGCAGGACGGGTTGGGTGGCCAATCCAGAGATCTCCCGGTTCCCGTACAAGGAGCTTCCGTGCATGCCAGGGTCTCAGACCACGCCGGGTCGGCTGAGCGCTCGCGTAACGCGCTCAATCGTATTGCCTTCCGGAACGTCAACGCCGTCGGCACCCGGGATTTTGGACTTTCGCGGCTCAATGGCTGGCCTGCACGCTCCCCTACCGACGCTTCGCCGACATCCTCACGGTTGCCTGCGCACGGCTTGGGGCCGATATGGGTTGCTAGCCCTTCATCGTGGTGGACTTTCACCTCCTACTCCTTGCCAGTCTCCCGGCGCACTGACGTATCCATGCCAATTCTGATAATCTCTTCCACGGACGGTCTCCCTCGATTGAGCTTTCAACGAACTCATTCTGGCACATTGCGATGCCGTTGGGAGCCGTCCACCCCAACACGGCATCAGCTCGTCCCAGCGCGAGGCTGGCCAGTCGTTCTGGATGCGCTCGGCGACATCGGCCATGTAGGCTTCGGCATCAACCCCGCAGAGCTTGCAGGTCTCGATGATGCTGAGCACGACCGCGGACCGCTCTGCCGCGGCGAAGTTGCCCGAGAAAAGCCAATTGGGCACCTCGAACTACGGCATTTCCGAGACCTGTGGGGCGGCAAAGCGGTTCGGCCCGGGCTGATGGCGGGAAGTGGCTTCGGTTTTGGTCGTTGAGGTTGATGCTGGGTGCCAAGTTTGGCGTCGCGGCGGCGTTTTCCGCCGCTTTTGGCGTCATGCAGGCGCAGTTCGCCCCTGGTGCCAGACGTAGCGCATCAGATTGTAGGCGAGGTTCGTCATGCCGATCTTGGTCCTGGCGCGGGCGATGCCGATCGTGCGGATGAAGAGTTTCATCTGCGCCTTCTGACGGGCGAAGACGTGCTCGACGAAGGCTCGGGTCTTTGAGCGCCGGCCGTTGGCCCGCGACGTCGCTTCGCTCATAGGCCGGCCCTTCGGCTTCTTGTGGTGGATTTCGGAGACATATCCGTTCCGGTCGAGCCACTCCTCGTTCTTCTTCGAGCGATAGGCGGTGTCGGCCCAGACCGTAGACCCGGTATTGGCGCGGTTGAGCACGTTGCGAAGCTGCGCGCCGTCATAGGCGGATGCGCTCGTGACGTTCCAGCCGCGGATGAAGCCGTGCCGGCGGTCGATGGCGGCATGGTTCTTGTAGCCGAAAGCGGGAATGGCGATGTCGCGCTGCTGCGCCTTTCCCTCCTCGGCGACCTTGGCCTTGGAGAACTTCACCGTCCAGCGGGCATCGCGATCCTTCTGGCGCAGCTTGGCCGGCTTCTCCTTCCATGCGTCCGGCACCTTGCCCGCCTTGATGTCGGCCTTCTCGGCGTCGGTGTTGCGCTGCTTCGGCGCCGCCACGATGGTGGCGTCGACGATCTGCCCGCCCATCGCCAGATAGCCGGCCTTGGCGAGGTGCTTGTCGAAGCGGGCAAACAGGTTCTCCACCGCGCAGGCCTGCGTCAGATGCTCGCGAAACAGCCAAATCGTCTTGGCGTCTGGCACTCTGTCGCCGAGCCCCAGTCCGAGGAAGCGCATGAAGGACAGCCGGTCCTGGATCTGGAACTCGGCCTGGTCGTCGGACAGCCCGTAGAGCGCCTGCAGCACCATGATCTTGAACATCATCACCGGGTCGTAGGCAGGACGACCGCCCCTGGCGCCGTCCGAGCGCTTCAGCACCTTGGCCAAAGGCTTGCGGAAAACCTCCCACGGCACAACGGCGTTCAACTTCTCCAGGGGATCGCCGGCTTCGCTTAGCCGAGCATAGCGCTCATCGATATCCCAGAACCCGGCCTGTCCCCGCATCCAATCCCTCCTTCCAAATCGCAACGGCAGTGAATCACAAACCGGTCAAAATGGGGAGGTTTTTCGAGACCTCCAATTGCGCCTGCCGACCGTAAATCCACGAATCGCCCGCTCCGCGATCAGGTTGTCGGGCTCGAGCCGGCCATCGTATAGGAAGCGGTTGAACGCGCGCCATCGCTTGGTGCCATAGGCGAAGGCCTTCGCGATATCGGCATGGCGCGACAAACCGTTGCCCTGGCGCATGAGCTGTCGTCGCAGCGCCCGGACCAGGGGTCGGGTCCGCCTTCGTCGTGCGGCCAATCGCTCGGCGGGTGGGAGCCCCCGTATCTCTTCCTCGATCCGGTAGATCGCCTGGATACCGGCCATCGCGGTCGTGCTGAGTTCGGTCGGCTGGCTGTCGTGAACGTCGAATATCTTGCGACGCAGATGGGCCAGGCAGGCAGCTTCTCGAATGGCGCCGCCCTTGTAGATCTGGTTATAGCCGCTGAAACCGTCGGCCTGGAGCGTGCCGGCAAATCCGGCGAGCTCGGTCATGACGCTCTCGCCAGCGCGTCCCATGGTGGCGCGATACCAGGCGATCGGCGGCTCCTGCGAACCCGAGTTGCGGTCGTCGGCGACGTAAACCCAGAGCGCGCCCTTGTGCGTCTTGCCGGTGCCGGGCGCCAGGATCGGAAGCCGCGTGTCGTCGGTGTGAATCTTGGTGCGGGTACGGCCGATCTCGCGGATGCGATTGTAGATCGGATCGAGCAAGGCGGCGGCGTAGCCGGCGCTGCGCGCAAGGGTGGATCGCTCGATATCGACGCCCTTGGCGGCCATCATCTGTGCCTGACGGTAGAAGGGTAGATGATAACCCCACTTCGCCATCATGATATGGGCGAGCGCGGCATAGCTGAGCTTGCCGCGTGCAATGGCCTTGGCTGGTGCCGGCGCCTGGATGATTTTATCGCAGGTCCGGCAGCTGTACTTGGGTCGAATGGTCTCCATCACCTGCCAGGCCTGGGCGACCAGATCGAGCATCTCCTCGCTATCTTCGCCCATGGCGCGCAGATCGCCGCCGCAGCCCGGACAGCATGCGCAAGAGGGTTCGCGAACGATGCGCTTGCGCGGCAGGTTCGGGTTGAGCTTGCGCACCGGCAACACCCGGACCTTGTCGGTGTCGGCGACGATGGGCAGCTCGATATCGGGCACGCCGGCGGCGAAATCGGTCTCGAGATCTTCGAGTTCGAGCAGCATCTGGCCCAGCTTCTCGGACGAGCGGCCGAAGGCCTTGCGGTTGAAGCGATCGATCCGCAGCTGCAGGCGCTGGATGCGAAGTCCGGCCTCGGCGCGCTCCCTTCGCAGTTGCTCATCATGTTCGGCGATGGTGATGTCACGGGCAGAAACGGCCGCCTCCAGAAGGGCGATCCGGGCGATGAAATCAGCGATTGAGGGGGTCTGTTCCGACACCCAAATTACATACCCGAAAGAGCTTCTTTACGGAAGCAGAATCGACACAAAATCAATAAGAAACGAGCAAAATCAGCCAGCCAGACGCGGTCGATAAATCTTGCTTGGCCGGCGCCAATCGATCCCGTCCAAAAGCAGCGAAAGCTGCGCCTTCGTGAGCGACACGGTGACCTGATCCTTCGTGGTTGGCCAGGCGAAACAACCATCGGTAAGCCGTTTGTAACTCACTTGGAAATGCAGGCGGTTCATCGTCCCCGTCGCAGTTTGTGACAGTGACTCACCCCTTTCATCCGTATTCCGGGCAGCGAGGTGCCTGCGTTGGGAAGCGCGGTAACCGAGGGGGCAAGCTATTGCTGCTGCGCTTTGACGATGGCCGGATTTGCACTGTTCCGCCGCAATGGACCGATGCAGCAGGCCCCAGCCTTGAGGTTATCGCGGGAAACGGGCGCGCACTGTGCAGCCTCACCGACCTACTGGAACTCAGCGGTCTCGTAGAGCGCCTCATATCGCAAGGGAGATGCGCAACGCCGCAAGATTGTAAGGGAAATTTTGCCGATGTTGCAAGGAAAATAACGCCGCAAAACCCATGGGAACTTCGCTGAATGTGCCGTATTAGCAGAGATTATACTCGATTTGTTGACAGATATCCGCTTGACGGTTTAGCCATACGCGACATATTTATAATTACGTCAATTGAGTCGGCATCGGGGGCGGCGCAGGTGTCGGACAGCGTCAAACACAGGCAATCGAAAGGCAGCGCTTTGGCCGAGGATGGCACGCTCAATCCAGCCCCGGAAAAAATCGGCGATCAGAAGTTCCGGGAGGACGGCTTCTTCGATCCGCGCGACATCGTGCAGGTGAAGTACGAGATGCTGCGGCGCGTATCGGTCGACAAAATGTCGGTAACGGAGGTGTCCGACGAATATGGCGTCTCCCGGCCGACCTTCTACCAGGCCAAAGCCGACTTCGAGGACGCGGGTCTGGCCGGCCTAGTACCGAGGAAGCGCGGCCCGCACGGCCCGCACAAGATCCAGAGCGAAGTGCTGGCCTTCCTCAGGGCCCAGGTGGTTCCGGGCGAGCCCATTCGGGCACGCGAACTGACGAACCGGCTCCGGACAGAGTTCGGACTCGATGTCCACCCCAGAACAATCGAGCGTGCGCTCGGCGAAAAAAAAACGGTGTAACCATCAGTGGCGGTGCGCAATTGCATTGCGCGATGCAGTCCCGCGCCACGGAGCGATACGAAATACTGCGCGCCGCCGCGCTTGGCGCCGCGCTCCCTCTGGAGGCACGCAGCGGTCTTACCATCCTTCTGCATCGCGGCATGTGGGCCTGGGTTAGCGCGATCTTGCGTATGCCGGGCTGGTCCCCACCCGCGGCTTTGCCGCCAGTCGCCAGGCTGCCGATCGCAGACGAAACGTCCGAGCGACGCACAATCATCCACTTGCTCGCCACCATCGTGATGGCGGCCCCTGAACGGAGAACAGCATGAACGAAAAGCTCAAGGTCCAATCGCATCATCTCGAGCGTGGCGCCTACCTCTACATCCGACAGTCATCGATGCGACAGGTCATGGAGAACGTCGAAAGCACCAAGCGTCAATACGATCTTCGTGGTCGCGCGATCGGGCTTGGATGGCGCGACGACCAGATCACCGTCATCGACAGCGACCAGGGCGAATCCGGCGCTTCAGCGGCGTGGCGCGAAGGCTTCCAGCACTTGGTGTCCGATGTCGGCATGGGGCGCGCGGGGATCGTCATGGGGCTGGAAGTATCCCGCCTCGCCAGAAACAATGCGGACTGGCATCGGCTGCTGGAGATCTGCGCTTTGGCCGACACACTCATCCTCGACGAAGATGGCGTGTACGACCCGGCCAACTTCAATGACCGGCTTCTGCTGGGCCTCAAGGGCACGATGAGCGAGGCCGAGTTGCACGTTATCAAAGCCCGGTTGCGTGGTGGCATTCTCAACAAAGCACGCCGCGGTGAATATCGTTGCCCCCTTCCGACCGGCTTCATCTATAATGAGGTTGGCGATGTGGTCCTCGATCCAGACGCTCAGATCCGGGAGATGATCACCCACTTCTTCGAGACGTTCTCGCGGGTCGGGTCGGCTACGCAGACCGTCAAGGCGTTTGCCAGCGAAGGTCTGCTCTTCCCATCCCGGTTCCGCAACAGCAAGCGGGTGGTCTTCCAACCCCTGACCACATCGACAGCCTTACGCACGCTGCACAATCCTCGCTTCGCGGGCGTCTATGCCTATGGCCAGCGTCTTTACCGCAGGACCGTCGACGGAAAGAAACAGGTCCGTAAACGTGAGCCCAATGAATGGCTCGCATGCATCCCGGACGCCCATCCCGGCTATATCAGTTGGGAGCAGTTCCAGCACAACCTGAAGGCGCTCGAGGCCAATGGCCAAGGCTACCAGACCGCGCGGGTCTCGCCACCGCGCGAAGGCGCGGCTTTGTTGCAGGGGCGCGTCATATGCGGGCGGTGTGGCTGCCACATGAGGGCCCGTTACGTCACCCGGCGCGGTCAGGTGGACACTTGGTACGTCTGCAGCCGCGCCTACGTCTCTCGGGGTGAGCCTCACTGCCAGTCGATCGCAGGCTGGCCCGTCGACGCGGCGATCGGTGAACTGATCGCCGCGGAAATGACGCCCGCCGCCGTGGAATTAGCTCTGGAGATCCGAAAAGAGATCGAAGCGCGCTATGACGAAGCGGACAAACTCCGGCTCCGCGCCGTCGAACGCGCCCAAATCGATGCCGATCTTGCACAGCGGCGGTTTATGCTGGTCGATCCGAACAACCGCCTGGTTGCCGACACCCTTGAACGCGAATGGAACGACAAACTGCGCATGCTGGCTGATCTACGAGAAGAAAGAGCGCGCGCTCTACGCGAAGACCGAGCGACACTCGACGATGCAATCCGTGATCGATTGATCGCCATGACGGCCGACTTCAAAACGGTCTGGTGCGACCCCACCTTGCCGAACCGAGAACGCAAGCGACTCCTTGCCTATCTTGTCGAAGACGTCACATTGCTCAAGTTCCAGGCCGAGGGAGAGACCCGGATCCACATCCGCTTCAGAGGCGGAAGGACCGAAACATTGACCACTCAGAACCCGAAATCCTCCGCACAGCAGGTAAGGACCCGGCCCGAGGTGGTCGAATTGGTCGACAAGCTTCTCGACGATCATATCTGCGCTGAAATCGCTGACATCCTGAATGCAAGGGGAATCCGTCCCGGCGGCTCAGCGTGTTAACGGCTGCGAGAAAGCGCGGACAAATGGTGCCGAGGATTGTGGAGGAGAAAGCGGCCCGATGGGGCCGCTTTGTATTTTTTACCAGGAGGGATCGAGAGGATGGGGCTTTTGCCCTGTCTGCTCGTCGCTGGAAGGGTGCTGATGGTCAGGGGCTTGTTGGTGACGGACAAACTGCTGGATGTGGGGAGCGTAACGGCTCCAGATGCAGTCTCGCAGATCGTCGAGGAGTTCGAAGACGGCGGCTGCTTGCTCGGGTGTCCATTCGGCATTGACGATGAACTGGATTCCACGCCCGAGACCGGACGGCTGATGAGGATTTCCGGTCATGCTGCAGGCTCCTTTTCGTCAGCGGCGTGGCTGGTGCGTTGTTGACGCTGCGCCTTCGAGCGCTCGGAGGCTTCCTTGAAGCGGTAAGAATCGCCTTCGATGGGAATGACCTCACAATGGTGCAAAAGGCGATCGACCAGACTGACGACGCAGGCGGCATTGGGGAAGACCTCCGACCATTGCGCGAAGGGCTTGTTGGTGGTGACGATGGTCGAGCGTTTCTCGTATCGGCGGCTGATGAGATCGAACAGCAGATCGGCATGACGGTTGGAATAGGAGAGATATCCGACCTCGTCGATGACCAGGATATCGGGCGCCGCATAGTACTGCAGCTTTCGGCGGAGCATGGAATCGCTGTCGATGGCGGCGAGCTCGCCGAGCATTTCGCTGGCGGTGCGGAAGAGGACCGAATGGCCGGCGACCAGCGCCTGGTAGGCGACGTTAAGAGCGAGCGTGGACTTGCCGACGCCGTTAGGGCCGATAAGGACGATGTTGGCGGCCTCCTTGACGAAGGACAGCGTCATCAGTTCCTCGATGGCGGCGCGATCGATACGACGCGGCCATTTCCAGTCGTAATCGGCCAGTTGCCTGAAGTGGCCAAGCCTGGCGGCGCGCATGCGTCGCCGCAATGAGCGGTCGGAGCGCTCTTCTTCCTCCCATTGAAGCACGGCGGCCAGCCACGGCGCGTCGGCGATTTCGTCCCAGTGGGCGATCAGGCCATTGAGGCGCAGCGCCCTGGCGCGGTTGAACAGGATGCCGGGATTATTCATCGTCGTTGCCTGCGGAAGTGAGTTGATCGTAACGGTCGAGCTTGTGGGGCTGTACGACCGTATCCTTTTTGCGGACATGCTCCGGCAGCCTTGTTTCGACCGGCGGTGGAGCGCCACGCGCGATCCGGCGGCGTTCGAGCGCGACGTGAACCGATCTCGAATGAGAGGCCCCGGCCTGCAAGGCATCTTCGACGGCGGCCTGGAGTTCGGTGGCGCCGTAGAGGTCGAGCAGTTTGAGCATGGCATTGGTGATCGCGCCGATATTGGCGCCGCGCTCGGCGGCGTGGATCATCAGTTTCTGGCAGGCCGGCACGGCGCGCGTCAAACTGTTGAGGCCCCGATGCTGGCGCGCTTCGCGCTTGACGGCGACGAGCGCCTTGAGGTGCCGGGGGTCTTCGATCTGCTGGCCCCGGTCGTAGCTGCGGCGGTGGCTGGCGATCATCGTGGCGGCATCGAATATCCGGACCTGGGCGAGATCGGCGCGCACGGTGAGCGTGCGCCGGACATGAGTATGGGGAACCGAGTAATCGTTCAGGTCGAAGCGGACATAGGGTGTCTTTCCGACCTTCGCGGCGATCTGCTCCTCGATGGGGTACGGGTTGGTGGGCAATGGCAGAAGCATGGGCTGCTCCTGCGCAAACACCTGACGAACCGTCATCGTCCGGTCCTCGGGGCATGGCCGGTCGGCGGCCTGGTTGCGGCACCATTGTTCGGCCTGGGCATTCAGATCGTCGAGGTCCTTGAACTTGCGGGCGATGAAGAAGGCTTCCCGGATGTGGCGAATGGCGCGCTCGACGCGGCCCTTTTCGTTGCCCCGCGCCACGGCGACGGGACGGGGCTCGAAGCGATAATGGCCCGCGAAGGCCAGAAGTGTCGGATGGAACCGGATGGCATCGCCGTGACGCTCAAGCACAGCGCTCTTAAGGTTGTCATAGAGCAGCACCCTGGGCAAACCATTCCAGGCGTTGAACGCACCGGCGTGGCCGCGCAGGAAGTTTTCCATGCGGGCATCAAGAAAGAAGCGCAGATAGATGTCGCGCGAGTAGGACAACACCATGACGAAGGCCATCAGCGGGCGGCGAGCCTTGCCGATTTCGATGTGACCAAAATGCGCCCAGTCGACCTGGCCTTGCTCGCCCGGCAGGGTGCGCAGACGCAGGAACGCTTCCGCAGCCTTGCGCGGACGGTGGAGCGCGATCATATGCCGGAAGTGGGAGGACGAGCCCTTGTAGCCGCGCTCCTGCACCATCCCGTACAGGCGGCTGGCGGTCAGGTCTGGATATGTCTCAAGCGTCCGCTGGACGAACGGCAGATACTGGTCGACCTCGGCGGGACGTATCACCGGCCTGTGGCGGGGCAGACCGGCCTCCTTCAGAACCCGGAAGACCGTCGTATGGTGGCAATGCAATTGCGTTGCGATCGTTCCACAGCGCCACCTCTCAACGTGGTACAGGCGCAGGATCATCGCTTCCTTCTCGGCGGATATGGTCATCGGTTGGGTCTCCATAGTCGTGTTGACGGACATAGGCCCCTCGGCGACGCACGAAGCCGCCGCGAAAGAACGGCGGCAGCCGACAACTGCAGCGCCGGCAGCACGGAGCCGGAGGGATCGATGGCACCGCTTCAGCGGTGACGTCGTCCAGTGCGACGGTGCCGTCGATCAGGGGCGCGTTCAGTCGTGAACCATCCGGCAGACAAGGTGCAGACTGATGCGTCACGTTGTTTTTGCAGCGCTGGCGATATCGGCGGGAGCGGTCGGCGTGGGCAAAGCGGCCCCGGCGGGTGTTCTGGTAGCGCAGCCCCGCCGCACGCAGACTGTCACGGCGGGCTTCATGGGCGCAGTCAGAACCACAGAAGCGCTGACCCCGATCGCAATGCCGGCAAAGCAAGACCTGTGAGCGGCACCGTGCGCAGAGAAAGAAACGACCGGTTTGCATTGCGGCGGCGAACCTCTCGGAACGCCGTCGGGATTGCGGGGAAAAGCTCGACGGAATGCGCCAATGCCATTATGCTGGCGCATACCGTGAACCAGTCGGCATCAGTGCCCGGGGACCTGCAAGTCCCCTCACACGGGCCGTTGGGATAGGACATCGAGTTTACGTGGTAGTGGGTCGATGTCTGATTGCGGCGCTCCGCACATGTAGCATGCGCGGACGCAGCGCGGGATGCGCCTCAGTCGCCCTCCGGGCTCCTGTCGGCGCATCCCGCGCTCTCATCCCCAACCAAATCAGATCATCAGCGTCATTCAGCACCACTCCGAGCCGAATTCCGCATCAATTCCCTCTCGGCGCCATCTATACGCGGTTCTCAACCGCCATCGACACAGCGCGGCGCGGCAAGGCTGACGCCCAGTTCACCGACTTGCGCGTCATCTATCTTGTCAAGCAATATGGTCTGCGCTCGCGCTACGACCGGCTGCGCGAGCGGGGAATGCTGACAAAAGCAGAAGCCTGCGCAAAACTCGGGATCACCGAATGTACCCTGGTCAGATGGGCGAAATACGACATCGTGAAAAGACATGCCTACAACGGCTATATCGGCCTCTATGAGCTGCCAGGACCGCACGTCCCAGCCAAGCAGTGCAGCCGATGGAACCAGCTCGCCCATCGGGCAGAAGCCATCCGCCGACTCAACTCCTCAAAATGCTCCGATCTCAAGGAAAGGGCTGTAGTATGAAGCCAGTTAGTTTGTAAAAAGGCAGAACCCCTGGTCGTCATGCGCCAGAATCTTGATGATATGACCCTTGCGTCCACGGAAGCAGAAGATCGCGCCAGTGTGCGGGTCGAGCGCAAGCACCTGCTGCACCATGCGTGCCAGGCTGTTGATCCCGCGGCGCATATCGGTCGCGCCGCAGCACAGGTAAATCCGGTCGGTCGGCACCACCGTGATCACCTGGTCAACTCCGCCAGAACGATGTGCAGCGCTGTCGGATCGACGATCCCGTCGATCCGCAATCGCGCGCCGTTCGCAAAGGCCACGACGATCCTGCCGGCCGGGTCCGGGCAATCGGCGACGGGGCGTTCGACCTCGGGCAGATCGCTCACGTCGATGCGCGCGAAGGTCGCCATCGCCTGATCGGCATCAGGCTCGCCGCCGGCCATCTGCTTGCGCCAGGCATAGAGCTGTGATGGGGCTACGCCGAACGCTTGCGCGACCTCGGTCACCGACGACCCCGCCGCGCTCGCCAGGTCGACCAACGCGCGCTTCTCAGTGCAGCTCCACAGCCTTCGTTGCCGCGCGCGCCCGGGCGTCGTTGCACAATCTTCGGCCGCCGCCGCACCGCTTAACTCGGCGACCAAATCGCCCTCTGCATGTTCCAATGTCATGGCGCGAAAACTCCATGTTCATCGGCCTATTGCAAGGTGCCTTGGCGCACCGCTTACGATTTATCCGCAGGCCTTCCTCGGCGATTACCGCGGCATCCTGATGAGCGATGGCTATACCGCTTGGCGCCCCATGTTGGATGTATGGCCCATGCCAGACGTCGCTTCGTGGATGCCCTCAAGGCAAGAAAGAAAGGCGGCGGTCCGCCGGAGCAGGCGCTGAAGGTTCTTTGAACAGCTCTACCGGATTGAAAAGCAAGCGCGCGACGAAAAACCGGACAAAGGTGAAACGCAGGCCAGCTGCATTCGCCGCTTCCGCCAGCAACACAGCGTCCCCATCCTGAACGCCCTCAAGGTATGGCTCGACGACATCGCCCCGAAGGTCTTGCCCGATAGCAAGATCGGCGACGCCGTGTCCTACACCCTGAACCAGTGGGAATACCTGACACGCTACACAGAAGACGGCAGGATGCCGATCGACAACAACCTCCTCGAACGCGACATCCGAATCTTTGCCACCGGCAGAAAGTCCTGGCTGTTCAGCGACACCGTGGACGGAGCCAGGGCGAGCGCCGTCGTCTACAGCCTCATGCTGACATGCCGAGCTTGCGGCATCGAGCCCTTGGCTTATCTGCGCCACGTCCTCAGCGAACTGCCGCAGCGCGCAACAGATGCCGACATCACAGACCTGCTGCCCTTCAACTTCGCCAAAGCCGACGCGGCCTGATCAAAAGCGACCGCAGGATACGCCCATCACATCAACCGGACCGCATCAACGTTCATGGAAATGAGCGCTTACTATCGTGTTGCCGATGCTGGAAGCTTGGCGCAGCATGCGCACAAGGGCTGCCTAACGGAAAAATGGATGTTGAATCACCAGCGAAGCCCCTTGTCACATCACAATCGACTCATCGATCCCAGGACGTGCTCTAGATTTTTCTTTCGTATAGATCCGGACGGGCTCGCCAAGGCTCGACACCGGTGTCCCCACACCAGTAGATTCTTCCGTCTCTAAGCCAGAAATGGCTCATGCACCCTTTGTTTCTCCAAACAGAGGGATGCAACGTCGGCCTCCCGTCTTGGCTTAGCTCAATATGCCACCTGGGTTTATGAGGCGGATGCATCGGTAACGAAACTACCTCGCCACAGCCACAGGGACACCTAAAGAGCGACCAGTATGGTCGGCCTTTGTGTACGACCGTGATGAACTGTCCTGGCCGGATCGTGTCATTCGGAGGTGTTTTCTCGACGACTTCATTCCGAGCGAAAAGTAGACCCGGCAGTCGCTCCTCAGAAGGAGTTCGATTGGCGGATGTTTTTGGAATGCGTGGACCGAGGATGATTTCCTCCAGCCGCCGCACGAACTTTAGTAGCCAAGACCACATACGAATTAACTCAGCTTGCCTAGTGACGGCATACTGAGCCGATAGCCGTTCTCCGGCTTGAGTAATAAGCCATTCGGACCGCAGCAAAAGCATTCGGCGTTGTCCTTTGGCATATTGCTGTGAATTGCCATATGCACGAAGTCGTACCAGATATTATCGCGGCGAATGTCGCTCGGAAGCCGTCGATAGGGGCGCACCAGATCAAACAATGTCGCTACGGCCATATCGGCGGTCGCACTGGTGAACGGACCTACTCCGGGAGCCTGCTCGCCGCCCCCGACCAGATAGTGCTCCTTTCGAAGCGTTTCTGGATCCAGCTCCGCCAGCTCCGGACGTGCCTTTAGTGCACTCTCATAACTGAGCTTTTCCTCAGTCACCACGCCTTGGCACCTCAAGCACGCACCATATTCCGGAAGAACTGTGCTAACTCGGCCTCTATGGTCACGTAGATAAGGCTGATGCTCCTGGTCAAGATCAATCTTGCCGGTGAGCCCGCAGTCGATAAGTCCTTGGCAGTAGTAATACAATGCCTGATTAAGCACTTCCCTTCCCGCAACATCGTCAGTGCATCCGAACACCAGGTCAGCACTAGAAATTGCATCGATCGCTTCTGGAGACTCGTTCACATATGCCTCAGTGGCAACGACAGTCACCAGTAAGCCTAGATCTCGTATGTATCGGGCTAACGTGGCTGCCTTGCTCTCGCCGATATCGCAACGGCGATATCCGCGGACGCGGTTCAGATTGCTATCTTCGAGCAAATCGCCATCGATAATAATGAGTTCGCCAACACCCGCGCGGGCGACGAGTGTGGCGACCGAAGACCCCGTTCCGCCACCTCCGACGATTGCTATTCGCAAGGATTTGAGCTTCTCGTTGAAGGGCTTGCCAAACGCAGCTTCCTGGCGCCTTAGCAGTTCCGACGGAGCGGCATCATCTGCCCTGCCGATATGAACTCCCAAGTCCGTCCCAAGAACACAGACATGCCGGACATCAGCCACACAGTCGGGGGCCGCACCCAGCCGAACTCTCGCACGCCACTGCCCGTCAGCCAAAACCATCGCGACAAGTGATACGTCAGGGCCGTTGCAGCCAGCGTATCCCCTAAGAATGCTCTGTTCGTTCTGATCATCCTTGCTTGAGAAATCCAGAATGCCTCTGGGATGACAATGAGCGAACCCGAGTTCGAGCCGCTCCTGCTCGCAACGAACGTAGATATCCTGAAACTTGCGCAGATTGATGCGCAAGTGAACCGGGGAACTGTCTAGCACCCAGTCGCCATCCATCTCAATTATGTCAATACCCACGAAACGTGCTGACGGCGGCAGACCCGCTACAGCCCTGTCCATTTTGCGGAAGAGAACCAGCGCGCCGCGCTCGTGAGCGTCAGGGTGCCCCATCAACCAACTCTTGAGCTTATTGTCGAGAGAACCGGTAATCGAAATGCGATGTCCGTTCATGGGCGCCTTGCGTCAGGGTACTTAAAGGCCCACGAAATCCGATCCATAATCGTTTGGACGTTGTCGACCTTTGGTTTCCAAGGATTTTTGTTCCAGTGCCTAGACCACCGGCAAAACACCACGCCTTCGTGAGTACGTGAATCCTCATTGGGACTAGGCCCGCCAGTGTTTGGTATTGGCTTGCCGTCAGCCCTATGCAAGCGCGGGTGAACCCAGAACATGTCGCCACCAGAGGCATTGTAGTTCTGCGGAATAACATACAAAACATCGACGGCATCCGCGGGCTTTCCATCAGCCAGATAAACGCCTTTCGATAGCGGAAATTTTTTGAATATAAGAAAACGGGCGCCCTCTTCTTCTTTAAAATCGACGCCGGCTTTATTGAGTATCGCGTAGTCAGAATCGAACAATAGGGACATTATCCATTTCCGGCTTCGGAGCTTGCATCCTGCGCGTAAAATTTTTCGATCCCCGACTGCCGCAGATCGATTGATTCATCCCGCCCAACCAGCTGCCCGGGCTGGCCCGGCATTTTCATATACAAGTCCATGCTATCTGGCATGCCAGGGCCTACGCCTCGCACCTCCGCGCCGGTTATGGTCCGGTTGTCCCATTCGTAAATTTCGCTTTCGATTTTGAATTTATACTTCTCTTTGGCAGCCATAAGCTTCGATCCTTCTCTCGTAGTTGCTCGGTTCCCTGCTTGCCCAAGCGCATCGTCTCCCTTCTCGCGAATTCATGGAGAACACCCGGCCAGCCGCCTCTCTATATCAGAAACGCCTCTCGAATTTCGCGGGAATGCACGTCTTTCGCCGACGAATTCTCGGAATCGGCATCAAACGCCGTGAAAACGAGGGCTTCGAGGATTTACCGTTGCCTCAGAGCGGACAAGGGGATTGGTGAATTTGATTTCACCGGTTTCGTCACGACAAGGCTGTAGTATTGATCGATACCCAAGCCTGCCTGCAGCAATCTCTCCATGAAATCCTGATACGCAGCCATGGAAGGAGATGAAACGCGCATCAAATAGTCGATCCGCCCCCCGATGGCCCAGCAGTCCAGGATTTCCGGAATCTCTTGGATCGCAGTCTCGAAGTGCCGTTGATCCTCGAGACGATGGCGATCCAGAACCACCTCCACCATTATGGAGATGATACCCCCGATGAGGGCTGGACTGAGTCGCGCATAGAACCCCTCAATGATCCCTTCGGCTTCGAGCACACGGAGTCGCTCCGAACAGGCCGACGCCGAAAGATGAACACGCTTTGCGAGTTCGCTCTTCGAAATCCGACCATTTGACTGGATCTCTGAGAGAATCCGGACGTCCCAAGCGTCTAGGCGCACAGGAGAGGGTTTCGACTTCATGACCTTTTGCTCTCAAGCGGTGAACGACAGCGGAATTAGTTCTAACCAATTCTATCATTGATTGAAGTTAGGAATGTAGTGGACGTCATCCGTCCTTCGGCCAGCAACGCGTCAGTGAAGTTGTCAAAAGTCAGGTGACTGAGAGCGATCCAAGCAGAAAGGTTGTAGAACAGCTGGGCTATTGCCCCTCCCCTAGCCGGGCGTTGATGAGGGGTGATCGCCTGTCCGCGGCGAGCTCGTCGTAGATAGATCGCGCATTATTTTGGTATCTCCAGTGCTTGACCTGATTGGCACCCTCGAAAGCACTCGAGTGTCGATCGTATGGAAGGTAGATCGAAGCAGTGTTTGCCTCCGAGGATTTGGCATCGAGAGCGACTTGAAGGCCTTTCTTGTCTCGCTCGCCGAGGAGCTGAACCACAATACCGCTTGCGTGACCGTTGCGGCCCAAAATCCGGCGCGGAAGTCTGGCCGGATCGCGCAGCCGGGAAACTCAAACGCCGATGCTGCGGGCAATGCTTTCGGCGGCCATGCGCTTGCGCCACTCAAGAGGCCCGGAATTGTGAATGGAGTTTCCCTCAACATCGACAGCCATGATGACCGGCATGTCCTGCACCTCGAATTCATAGATGGCTTCCATGCCCAGGTCTTCAAAGGCAACGATGCGCGCCGCCTTGATCGATTTTGAAATCAAGTACGCAGCGCCACCCACTGCGATGAGATAGGGCGCCTTGTGTCTGACAATTGACTCGATCGCCGCTGGTCCCCTCTCCGCCTTACCAACCATCGCGAAAAGTCCGGTTTCGGCGAGGATCTTGTCAGTAAAACCGTCCATCCGGCTGGACGTTGTCGGGCCAGCCGGCCCGACCACCTCATCCCTGACTGCGCGGACGGGTCCGACGTAATAGATCACGCGTCCCCGCAGATCGATCGGAAGCGGCTTGCCGGCATCGATCAGGTCGACCATTCGCTGGTGGGCAGCGTCTCGGCCCGTCAGCATCTTTCCGGACAAAAGTAGGGTTTCACCGCAGCGCCACGATGCCGTCTCTTCTTTTGTGACCGCATTGAGATTGACCCGCCGGACGCCAGTTGCGTGCAAATCCTCATGACCGACCTGGGGCCATTCGGAAAGGTCAGGCGGCTCAAGCCTGATGGGTCCAGAGCCGTCCAAGGTAAACGTAAGGTGTCGGTTGGCGGCGCATTGCGGAATGAGCGCTACAGGCTTTGACGCCACATGTGTAGGATAGGTCGCAACCTTGACGTCAACAACTGTCGTCAGCCCCCCGAGACCCTGGGCTCCGATACCGAGCGCGTTAATGCGTTCATAAAGCTCAATCCGCAGTGCCTCCTCCGCGCATGACGGCCCCCTGCCGATCAAATCCGACATGTCGATAGGTTCGTTCATGGCCTCCTTGGCCAGCAGCATCGCCTTTTCAGCGCTACCACCGATGCCGACCGAGATCAGGCCGGGGGGGCACCATCCGCTGCCCAGGGTCGAAACAGTGTCGACTACCCAGTCGGCAACGGACGCGCTGGGGTTAAGGGTGGTGAAACGCGCCTTGTTTTCCGATCCGCCCCCTTTTGCGGCGATGGTGATTTCAATCTGGTTGCCTTGCACAAGGTCGACGTGGACGACTGCCGGTGTGTTGTCGCGGGTGTTCAATCGTGCGGCAAGCGGATCCGAGACGATCGATGGTCGAAGGGGATTGTCGGGGTCGAGATAGGCTCGGCGGACGCCCTCATTCACAAGGTTAGCGAAACTCGCCGTTGATTTGATGCGGACGCCCATGCCAACCTTTGCAAAGACCACCACGAGACCGGTGTCCTGGCAGATCGGGCGCCGTCCGAAGGCCGCCATGCGGGAGTTCAGCAAAATCTGACCGATGGCGTTCTTAGCCGACGGACTCTGCTCGCGCGCGTATGCCTGCGAAAGGTATCGGATGTAGTCGGGGGGATGGTAGTACGAGATATACTGAAGGGCGTCGGCGACGCTCTTTGTAATATCCTTGCCCGCAATGGTCCGTGTTTTTTTATCCACGAAATCTCATCCCAATGACCCGAGCCCGTTGACCAGTTTCAGGCTTTGAAAGCTCCGCAATCCCTGCTCGCCCCCCTCATATCCATAGCCGCTTTGTTTGACGCCCCCATAGGGTGCATCCGCGGAAACCCCTTTCAGGTAATTTACACTGATCGCGCCTGCCGAAAGACCGCCGATCAGCGCCCGTTTTGCATCGGTGGCGCCGGTGAAGAAGTAGGCAGCCAGGCCATACTCAGTGGCGTTGGCTTCTTCGATCGCCTCCTCGATCGTGTCGAACGGCGCCACGGTGAGGATCGGCCCAAACGGCTCGTCATGAAGCACTTTCGCATCTTTTGGCACCCCTGTCAGGATGGTCGGCGGCCAGAAAAAGCCCGGCTGGTCGAGGCGGGTGCCGCCGGTTTCGACGCGGGCGCCGCGATCGACCGCATCCTCGATCAGACGCTGCATGGCCTCGATTCGCCGCGCGTTTGCCATTGGACCCATCTCCGTCGCCGGGTCGTCCGGTGGGCCGATCTTGATTTTGCGAGCGCCTTCGGTCATCCGGGACAGGAATTCCTCATAGAGAGGCCGCGCGACGAGGATCCTGCTGGGCGCATTGCAGCTCTGGCCCGCGCATTCGAACTTGTATTCCGAAATTGCCGGTATGGCTTTTGCCAGGTCGGCATCCTCGCATACAACAACCGGGGAGTGCCCACCGAGTTCAAGAATGCACCGCTGCAAGTTATTCGCGGCGAGCTTGGCCAGCTGTTTTCCAACCTCGGTTGAGCCCGTGAAAGTTAGCACCTTGACTATCGGCGAACTGAGGAGATGCCGGGATATTTGCACAGGCACGCCAAAGACGAGATTTACCACGCCATCCGGAATACCCGCTTGTCGCAATGCTTCGACGAAATGAACGGCAGCGCTTGGTGTCTCTTCAGCTCCTTTGAGGATCACCGGGCAGCCCGCCGCCAAAGCAGGGGCGAGCTTGCGGGCGATGAGCACGGCGGGATAGTTCCAAGGCGTAAAGGCAGCAACGACGCCAAGGGGCTCGGGGACGATCATCCGGTTCGGGCCCATCGGAACAGGGGCCGACAGCTCTTCGGCGTGCGTGCCGTTCCACTCCAATGTTTCAACAGCGCGCGCGTATTCACCGGTCGCTTCGGCAATCGTCTTTCCCTGTTCGGTCGACAAATCCTTCGCTGCGTCTCCCACCTTCGTGGCAAGGATCCTGGCGGCCGCCACAAGGATTTCGCCGCGCTCTTTTGCAGGCCGTGAGGACCAAGCCCGGCGGCTGCGCTCTGCCGAAGCGAGGGCCTCATCAAGGTCCGACGCTGAAGCCGCCGCCACCGAGGCAAACACTTTCTCTGTCGCCGGGCTGGTAACCGGCAGAGTGGTTCCGTCGCTACTGTCTCGCCACCTGCCGTTGATGAAAAGCTGATAGCTCGGGGCGTTGGACATCGCATGCTCCGCTTGAGTGAATTCCTGCCAATTCGAGACCAGCCGATATCCGGACCAAGGCTCGCCTCTCTGCAGTTTCATCGCGATGGTCACGCCCGGTCAAATATGGAATATCGACCAAAACCATCTCGAATACAGATGACACAGCCGCGGAGGAGCGATAGCACTGAAACTGGTTGGGATGTGTTTAAGCCCGGTCCGGGGCCGCGGCTGACCAGCGCTTGCTCTCGATCAAAGTATTTGCGACCTTGGGGATCAGCTTGCGGACCGCAGAAACGGCCGGAGACCGCTCATCTTTCGGGTTGACGGCAAGCACAACGGAACGGGTGATCACGGGATCAATGATTTTAACCGTCCGTACTTGGCCTTGAGACGCCTCTTTCTGAATGGCCGACGGGGTAAGGATAGAATACGCTTTTCCTTCCATGACCATATTGATGATCGTTGAAAGGGAGTCGACTTCGAATCTCACGTCAAGCATACAACCGTGTTGCGCAACGACATCAGCCACCGAACGCCTGACATTGTTGTTGCGCATCGGAACCGCCAGCGGAAACGCATACAGGTCGGCGAGCGGAATCGAATCTTCGAAAGGCGGTTCACCTGGCGGCACCACCAGGCAAAATTCTTCGCGGGCCAGCACCGTCATTCGCCCCACGCTCTCGGCAGTGCGGTACAGGACTGCCAGATTGAAGCGGCCAGCAGCCATCCACTCCTCCAGCGGTCCCGTCATGCCCTCGATCATCTTAAGCGAGATCCTCGGCAATTCGCTTCTTACCGATTCAAGCAGCGGACCGCTAAGGACGCGAGCAGCTCCGGACGGAATGCCAATGGTCACCTCTCCAGAAGGAGAAGCCACCGTGTTGGTCAGTTCCGTCTCAGTGAGTTGAATTTCCCTAAGGATGCTCCGACCGCGCTCAAGCAATCTTGCGCCGGACGCGGTGACACTAACACCAGTCCTGTCGCGGACCAGCAGTTGGATACCAAATGCTTCCTCAAGCTGACGCACATGCAGGCTTAGAGCGCTTTGAGCAACGTTGAGGATCGAAGCTGCCTTCGTGAAGCTACCTGCTTCGACGACGCCGACAAAGTATCTTAGCTGCCTGATGTCCACGATGAACAAACCCAACCGAGGCGCAATCCCCAGTGTCTTCATATCTATCTCGAAACGAGATGGCAGACAAGTCACAAAACTGTCAAATCATGGCTCGAAAACCGGCTGTCTGGATGCCGATTAATGCTCAGTTGTTGCTAGCGAGAGCCAGGATCTCGCGGGCGCGCCGAACCACTGGCGGATCAACCATCTTACCGTCCAATGAGAATGCAGACAGGCCACGCGTGGTGGCATCGTCTTCCGCCGCGACAACACGATGGGCCCACTCGAGCTCCTGTGCGCTTGGCGAGAAAGCCTCATTGAATATGGCCACCTGTGTTGGATGGATCGCCAAAGCTCCGGCAAAGCCAAGCCGCCGTGCATGCGTCGCCACTTCCCGAAGTTTTTCAGTGTCGGAAAATTCGCCGATGCTTCCGATGAAGCCTAGAGGAAGCAACCCAGCCGCACGGGCAGCGAACAGAACGGAAAGGTTCGGCGCCAACAGAAGGTCGAATTCCGGAGCGCCGCCGACAGCGGCGCTGAAGTCTTCAGGACCCAGCGCCATTGCAACCATCCTAGGATGGGCCGACGCAATGGCCGCGAGCCTTTGCAAGGCGCCCGGGGTCTCGATCTGGGCAAGGAACCGAATGCGTCCTGGCGGAAGATTTCGTTCTCGCTCAAGTTCCGAAACCGCATTCGCGATCTCTATAACCCATTCAGCGGAATCCGTCTTCGGAAGAACCAGTGCGTCGACACCCGCTATGACGGCTGCATCGAGATCCGCCGCCAACGCGCGCAAACCACGATTGACCCGGACCAAAACCGACGCACCCCTACGGCTCACCTTTGCCACGGAGTCAGCCAGCTCCCGGCGGGCCTCGCGCTTCTGATCCTGGGGAACGGAGTCCTCCAGATCGAGAATGACTCCATCCGCACCCCGCTCATGGGCCGTCTTCACAAAGCGTGGAACGTGAGCGGGCACGAAGAGTAGGGATCTCCAACGGGGTACAGACATCGCGCCTTCAACGGCCGGGAGGGTATCCTTAATCATAGGTCGCCTCTGCGGTCGCCTTTAGCGAGGCCGGCAGCGGCAAGCTTGCTGGTCGGCCGATGACTCAGTGATCCGAGGTAAACAGGCTCTTCGTAAACCGCGAGCAGTCTCACCTTACTCAGACGCGCGCTCACGCTGACGCGGCTCTTTCGCGCAAAAGCCCCAGAACCTCGTCGCGGATAGCCTCGGTGTGAGCGCCAAGAGCCGGAACTGGTCGCAACGAGGGCCGCTCAGAGTTGAAAATTGCGGCCGGCGCTATCGTCTCGACAGTTCCTTCGGGTGTGCCAACCTGCACCCTGCGAATGTGCGGATGCCTTGAAACATCCGCCACCTCGTTCAGTCGGCCATATGCCAGACCGGCCGCCTCGAGCTCGTGCATTGCTTCGTGGCAGGATAGTTCGGAAAAGCGCTGTTCAATGATCTCATCAAGTTGCGCACGATGACCAAGGCGCTCCATGTTGTCGGCAAAACCAGGTGCGCGTGTGAGCTCGGGTCGCTTGAGGAATTGCTCGCAGAAATTTACCCATTCGCGGTCATTCTGAACCGAAAAGATGACGTCCTTGCCATCGGCGCAACGATATGCACCATATGGCGCCAGCGACGGATGTTTCACGCCCGCGCGTACCGTGTGATAGTCGCTGTAGTCGTGTTGCAGAACCGGAACGTTCATCCAGTCGGCGACGGCATCGAACAGTGACACCTGAATGCTTGTCCCTTCGCCGGTGACCTCGCGGTGATAGAGCGCCTGGAGAATCCCGCTATGCGCTGTCATGCCCGCCGAGATGTCGCAAACCGACACCCCAACACGCGCGGGCCCTTGTTGGTTGCCGGTGATCGCGCATAGCCCTGTTTCGGCCTGGACGATGAGGTCATAGGCCTTCAAGTGGGAATACGGTCCTGTCTCTCCGAAACCAGAGATGTCGCAGGTGATCAGCCGGGGATATTGTCGACGGAGATCCGCAGACCCGAAACCCAGTTTTTCGATACTGCCCGGCTTCAGATTCTGGATAAAGACGTCAGCGCTGGCAATGAGCGTGTTCAGGACGGCGCGGTCCGCTTCCGATCTCAGATCCAGACAGACTGACTCCTTACCCCGGTTGAGCCAGACGAAGTAAGCGCTCTGTCCCCGCACCAGCTTGTCGTAGTTGCGGGCAAAGTCCCCCTCGGGCCTCTCGATCTTGATCACACGGGCGCCCGCGTCCGCAAGGCGCGACGATGCGTAAGGCGCAGCCACCGCCTGCTCCACGGCTACGACAGTGATCCCCTCAAGAGAGTTCTGCATGCGACACCGTGCTTTTCATCCAATGATTTCGTTTTGAGTCCGGCGACGGTTCAGCATCGCCAGCAAACGGTTTTGTTCGTTCCCAACAATTGAGAATGCCTCGTCGACGCCCATTCCCGGCTTTGCAAGCATCATGTCTGCCTGGGTTGCCACCGATACGTGGACAGAAGCTTGGGCGGAGAGATCCGTCTCGGTACAGCTTCCCCCGACATACGCTCCGACCTTGTTTTCCTTGCAGATGAGAACGGCGCGCGCCGTATCGGCGAGCGAGCCGACGTCTGGAGTCTTGATTTGGACCAGATGCGCAGCCTTCGCTTCGGCAAAGTGCCGGATATCCTCAAGCGTATTGCATCTTTCATCAACGACAATGCGCGCCCTGGAACCCCGCTTGTCCAAAATCGATACGATCTTGGCGTAGTTCTCAATTTGAGCTTGCGTCGAACCAAAATCCGCCGGGGCCTCGATGTTGAGCGTGAAACCCGGGACGGTGTCTGCAACCTTGCAGATAAAGTCGGCGATGCTTTGCGGCTTCAGGCCGAATTCCTGGCCGATCCAGCCATACACATCGAAATGCAGCACCGGATGATATCCCCGGCAGCCGATTTGACGCGTACGCGTTGCAACCCACTTCACGAACTCCATGAAGGTCTGGCCGTTGACGCCGAATTTCTGCCGTGAGTTGATCAGGCCGTGGGGTAGCACATCGACTGCCTTCAGGATCATTTTATCGACGTTGAGTTCGCGTGCGTCACCGCTTTGGCAATAAATCGGGACCCTGCGCGTCGGCAGCGCGAGGTCAAATTCCGCACACACGACCTCTGCCATGGTCCCGCGGCAGAGGTGGGCCGCCGCCCTAAGCAGCGCTTGGCTTACCCCGTACTCGATAGCGAGGGGTAGCCACTTGTGTTCGTATGGCTCGAAAACCTTCGCGCAGGCCTCAAGGTAGTGAGATGCATCGACATCAAGAAGCCGCGGCGCAACCACGCGTGATGTTAGATTTGAGATTTGTTTGGTGTCGAACAGAGGATCGCGCCCACCTGCACCAGAGTACTGAACGTTCATCATGTCGCCCCAGACAACGGTGTCGTCAGTGAGGACAAGCCCGATGCTCAGCGAATTTGCCGGAACGCGAATGGACGTGAATCCCGGCGTTATCGGTTCGCCAAGATAGCTGAAGCCGTCCTGGATTGCGCCGGCTCTGATGGCAGCTTGGTCGTCATAGAAAAATGCGCCGTTGCCAAGTGCGAGAAGGACGTCTTTGATCTGCATTTCGTTCGCTCGATTTGTTTCAAACGCATCTGGTCCACCCCTATTTCCCAACTATGCGTCACTTAGCATGGAGTTCGCCAATATAAAGTCCGGAGCTGTGGCATCGCGTTTTCAGATGGCCAGGGCGTGAACAAGTATGCACCTCGCAGGCAGGCATATTTTTTCAGGTCGTTGATCGCGCGGAGAAACGCGGGACCATTATCGAGGATTGTCCATCCGCCAGCGCTCCGCGGCAAATCTTCGTGGCGCAGAGTCGTTCCGCAAGTGGCGCGTTCGTGACGCTCGCGGTAGGTTAGACTAGAATTCGCGCAGAAACCAGAACGCGTCCGGGATGCGCGTCATTCCAATCCTTTCATAGAAACCGGCAGAGGCGGGTATGGAGATCAAGACTATAGAGACGGCGGGTCCGAGCTGCCGGCGCGCTTCGTCAAGTAATACCAACGGTCAATTTGATTGACCGACGTGAGCCCATTCGCGCATTCCGATTGATGTGATGGTCTTTGGTCGTTCGATGAGCTCGCGCCAGGCCCCGCACGCGGCGTCGATGATGGCGTCGTAGCCTTCGAAGACGCGATTTGAGAGCCCAGTTCTGGCACAGATACTGCCAACCTTCTCGACGGGGTTCAGCTCCGGCGCGCGGGGCGGCAGGAAGATTAGCGTGATGTTCTTCGGCACTTTCAGTTTGGCGGTGGTGTGCCAGCCTGCGCGGTCGAGCAGCAGAACGGCATGGGCTCGTCTTGCGACATGGCGGCTGATCTCGTCGAGATGAAGCTGCATGGCCTCGGTGTCGGCGAAGGGCAGCGCCAGCGCCGCCCCGGTCCCACGCGCCGGGCAGATGGCGCCGAACAGGTATGCCGACTTGTAGCGCTGATCGGCCGGTTGACGGGGCCGCGTGCCACGCCTGGCCCATTGCCGCACGACACCGTTCTTCTGGCCAATGCTGGCTTCGTCTTTACATGAGGGTTCGACTGTCAACGCGATTATTGCATTTGCTTCTCCGCTTGAGGATGGTCCTGCGTCGACATCGTTTGGGTCCGGAGCTTGAGTTTCCCGCAGCGAATGCCGCGTCACCTTACTTACGGTCGCGCCTTTACACGGACGCGCACCACAATGCCTCTTGCACGAGACGTAGCCCCGGCGAGACACGACCCACCTGAAACGCGGCAGCGACAGGCTGCCAAAGAAGAAGACGGTCGCGCTCCCCTAGTCGCCGCCGAACCGAGCAGTGTCGGCGGCGAATCCTTGTCATCTATGCCGCTGCTGGTTCTTCGGTGCGAATGTCGGCGCCGGCCGGCACCACCCCGTCTTCGGCATAGCGCCAGAGTGCGATCAGCAGTTTTCGCGCCATCGCCACGATCGCGATCCGGCGCGTGCGTCCCGTCAGCGTCCCGACGCGATCGCGAAACCACTTGGCCAGGTCGCTGCCAGGCTGGTAGCGAAGCCAAAGCCAGGCAAGCTGGATCATCGTTGTTCTCGCGCGGGGATTCCCGGCTCGACTGATGCGCCGATCCCTGTCCATGCCGCCACTTTGGTAAGGCATCGGCGTGATGCCGACATAGCTAACCCGCTTGATGCACGGCGATCGGCTTTCGGCGGCCTGCATCGGCGATCTGGCCGCCCTCGGAGTGCATTTTGACAAGCCTCGTCGGGCGCCGGCGATGATCCGTCGTGATGGAAGGCGGGGGTTTGCGGGTTGAGGTCGGCGGGTTTGTTTCGGGACGTCTGCGTCCCATCGTTTATGTCGCGAGTTGCGGGATGCGACTGAGGACGATGCGCAGGATGCGCTGGTCGGGGCAGGACGTCGGCAGGTGCAGGCGGATCTGGGTTTTCATCTCGACCACGCGGGCGGCGATCTTGATGAGGCGCAATCGCAGCGTGTCGAATTGGGCGACGGCAAGCTCGAGCGTTTCGGCATCGCGGCGCGCAAGCCCCACATCAACCAGTAGGCGCCGGCATGCAGGAATAGCCGGAACTGGTTGGCCGTCGCTCTTGTGCAGGAGGTGCGGTCGGCGGCGAGATGCGTCTTCCACGACTTGATGTGGTTCTCGGCAGCGCCGCGCCGGCAGTAGACATCCTCGTAGAGCGCCTTGGCCTTGCCACTTGCAAGGTTGGTGACGATGAAGCGGGTATCGGCACCTTGGGCGCCGACCTCGACGCGGGCGATGATGCGCTCTACGCGGCTCCAACTGGCGGCGCCATCCAGGAACTCCTTGAAGCGGCGGACCTTGTTCGTCTTCGATGACACTTCAAAACGCGCCATCGTGCTGCTCTCCAGGTCCGCGACATGCTTGCGCAGGGTCGTGGTGGGCGCCACGCCGAGGATGAAGTCGACATCGTTGGCGCGGCACCAGTCGATGACCTGCGGGCTGCAGTAATGCCCGTCGGCCCGGATAAGGATGCCGGTGTTCGGCCAGTTGCTCCGGATCGCCCGCACCAGGCGGCGCAGGTGGGGGCGGATTTCAGCCCCGCTCGGCCGCTTCGCTGGTCGCAGGACCGCACCGACGAACCGGCCGTCGCCATCGAACACAACAATCGGCTGGAAGCCGTATTCGTCGTAATGGGCATTGAACAGCCGCAATTGCTGGCCGCCATGCACGGCGTCAAAAGTGTCGTCAATGTCGAGCACGATCCGCTTCGGAACCTGGCGGAAGGAAGAGCAATAGAGGTCGACCATCGCACGGGCCCATAACGACCAGTTCCCGCACGCCAGGCAGGTTCTCCAGCCGGCACATCGTCGATTGAGAGGCCAGATCCCGACCCGAAGGCAGCGCATCCTGGGCCATCTTGAAGATCGGATCGCAGCGCAGCCGGTTGGCGTCGTTGCCATCCTCGTAGCCGGCGGCAATCATCTTCATGCGAAAGCCGATCATATCGGCCACGCTATGGATGACCTGGTCCGGGCAGCGCGGATCATCGATGCAGCGCGCCAGACGCTCGGCGACACGCAGCCGCTTTTCCACCTCGGCCAGAGCCAGAACCCCACTGTTGGACGACAGCATGCCGCCGTCGAAACGGGCGATCACGGACTTGCCACCGACAGATGACAAACCGGCCAGCGGCAGCGTAAGATCATTCATGGCGGGTGCGGTCTCCGGGAAATGGTTCGGATCGGCTTCGACAACCAAATCCTACGTCATTTCAACGGCTTGCACCACATCCGCCAACCCCCCCGTAGAGTCGAGGAGGGGCGCGGTGGCTTGGGCCGTGTTGGCCTCGCTCCGTCTCCCTTCCCCGCTCATCAAACCGGACGTGCGGATTTCCCGCATCCGGCTTTCCGACTGGTTTCATCGTGAGGCACGCGGCGGCGGTCCAATGTGCACGCGTCGAAGACGCAGGACACCAAGTTTTCCGAAGACAATGTCGTCGGAGAAACGCTGTGTGCCGCGTCCTTGCACCTTGTGCCGTTTGCGCAGGAAGGCGCGAACACGGTCATAGACGTGGTTGTCGACCGCTCGATAGGCCGGCAAGCGTGTTCCATAGCCAAAGTAGCCTGACCAGCCGCGCAGAAGCCTGTTCAGCTGGGTGCAGACCACGGGCCACGGCTCTTTGTTGCCGTTTACCAAGTGATCGCCAATCTTCGTTTTGATCCGTTGCACGCTCTTCTTGGATGGGCTCGCACCCAGGTACCAATGGCCGTCTTTCCGGTAGCGGTGAGGTCCGAACGTATAGCCAAGGAAGTCGAAAGGCTCCGTGCGGGCATCCTTCAGCGAGGTCTTCGCCTCGTTCAGCGTCAGCCCGAGTTTTGTCATCACCGAACGTGTCCACGCCAGCGCCTCGTCCGCGTGCCCGCGGCTGAGGATGACGAAGTCATCGGCATAGGAGATGACATGCGCACGGAACGCCTCGCCGCGTCCGGTGAGCCGCCAATGTTTCAGGAACCGGTTCATGTAGATGACCGAGAGCAGCGGACTTGCGACCCCACCTTGCGGCGTGCCGCGCGTGCTGCTCTTACCACCGCTCACGTGCCGTTTCCCGTCACCGTCCCGCTCTTCGATCGGCGCTTTCAGCCACAGCTTGATCAGCCGCAGCACGTGCCGGTCGACAATGCGCCGGGCCACCGATGTGAGGAGGTCCGAATGCGGAATCGTGTCGAAGTATTTCGACAAATCGGCGTCTACCGTAAGCGCGTAGGCATCCCCACGTAGCGTGCAGGCGGTTGATCGCTCATTTTCAGCATGAATCATGCGGAGAATCCTGTGAGCGACAGTATGAGCCATCATCGAACATTCGAGATTTTGACGGCGGAGCCTGTGCCGTCCCGACGCAAGCCGCGCCATCGGTCGGAAGACGAGAAGGCACGGCTTGTCGCCGAAGCGTTCTCGCCAGGGGGCAATGTGTCGGCGGTTGCGCGTTCCGAGGGGCTGGATCCCTCGCAGCTCTATGCGTGGCGCCGCAAGGCGCTTTCGTCGGGCATGGTTGCGCCACTGACGGAGGCAGCGAGCAAGCCGGCGAAGTTCACGCGCTTTGAAGCGGTGGGCAGCGGCACGGTGGAAATCGTCATTGGCGATGCCGTGGTGCGCGCCGGCGGCGATGTTGATCCCGATCGCCTGGCGAGGATCATCCGCGCGGTTCGCAAGGCATGATCGCTTCCGGTGTGGTGGTTTACGTGTCGTGCCAGCCGGTCGACTTCCGCAAGGGCGCGGCATCTTTGATGGCGCTGGTCAGGGACGGCGGCCTGGACCCGTTCTCGGGGGCGCTTCACGTATTCCGTTCGAAGCGTGCGGACCGGGTTCGCATCGTGTGGTGGGACGGCAGCGGGGTGTGTCTTTATTCGAAGACTCTGGAAGATCACAGCTTCTGCTGGTCTGCGATATCGGCCGCGCGCATGCGTCTCGACCACGCCCAGTTGATGGCGCTTCTGGCCGGGCTAGACTGGAAAAAGATCCGTCCGGCCAGGGTCAGGCGGCCGTTATCGACGGGCTGAAACCGGCCTGCGGCAAGATGAATCATGGGGCTGTAACGGTTGGGAAAGCGGCTGTTTTTGTGCTCTGTTGCTTGCCATGGTTCTACCGGATCTTGCCCTTCCCGACGACGTTGATGCGCTGAAGGCGATGATCCTTTCCATGGCTCGCGAGCAGGCTGCGAGCGAGGCCCGGATCGCAGTCGCCGAAGCTCGGATCGCAGCATCTGAGGCGGAGGTCGCCCGGCTGAAAGCCGTCGAGAAAAGCGCCAACGAGCGTATTGCCAACCTCACGTCGATCCTGAAAGTTTTGCAGCGCACGCAACATGGCACGCGTTCCGAGCGGCTACGCCTGGCCATCGACGACGAGCAGGCCTCCTTTGTCTTCGAGGAGGTCGAGACCGGCCTTTCGGCGATCCGGAGCGAACTTGCTCACGCGGCCGGGGAAAAGCCGAAGCGTGCCCCGCGCCCGCGCAAGGGTTTTGCCGCCCACCTCGAACGCATCGAGGAAGTTATCGAGCCGGAAATCCCGGCCGACTGCGAGGAGTTGGAAAAGGTTCTGATCGGCGAGGATCGATCCGAGCGGCTGGACGTCGTGCCGCCGAAGTTCCGAGTCATCGTGACGCGCCGTCCCAAATACGCTTTCCGGGGCCGTGACGGCGTGGTCCAGGCTCTGGCGCCGGCGCACATCGTTGAAAGCGGCCTGCCGACGGAGCGGTTGCTCGCCTATATCGCTGTCTCGAAATACGCCGACGGCCTTCCGCTTTACCGGCAGGAGGCAATCTATCTGCGCGACGGTGTCGAGATCAGCCGGTCGCTGATGGCGCAGTGGATGGGACATCTGGGCTTTGAATTGCAGATGCTCGCCGATTATATCCTGGAGCGTGTGAAGGAGGGCGAAAGGGTCTTCGCCGACGAGACGACCTTGCCCACCCTTGCCCCTGGGTCCGGGAAAACCACGAAAGCCTGGTTGTGGGCCTACGCGCGTGATGATCGACCGTTCGGCGGGACCAGCCCACCGATGGTTGCTTATCGCTTTGAAGATAGCAGAGGCGCCGATTGCGTGGCGCGTCACCTCGCTGGATTCGGGGGCATCCTGCAAGTGGACGGCTACTCGGCCTATACTAACCTGGTCAAGGCACGGGCCAAAGCCGGCGGCAATGAAACAATCCGGCTCGCAGGGTGCTGGGCGCATCTGCGGCGCAAGTTTTACGATCTGCACATCAGCGGGATCTCACAGGCCGCGACGGTAACGATCACCGCCATGACCGAATTGTGGAAGGTCGAGGACGAGGTTCGCGGCAAGGATGCTGGGAGCCGCGCCGCGCTGCGTCAGGAAAAGTCCGCGGCCATTGTCGCGAGCCTCTTCGACCTGTGGGAAAAAGAACTGCACAAGGTCTCCGGAAAATCCAAGACTGCCGAGGCGATCCGCTACGCGCTCATCCGGCGGGAGGCGCTGGAACGCTTTCTGATGGACGGTCGTATCGAGATCGACTCCAATATCGTCGAGCGTGCAATCAGGCCCCAGACAATTACGAGAAAAAATAGTCTCTTCGCTGGAAGCGAGGGCGGTGGACGCACCTGGGCGACCGTCGCGACACTTCTGCAAACCTGTAAAATGAATGGCGTCGACCCACTCGCCTGGCTCTCCCAGACCTTGACCCGCATCGCTCAGCGCTGGCCCGCAGCCAAAATCGAACTGCTCATGCCCTGGAACTTCAAACCAGACGCCGTCAGCTAACCGCTTACCGTCTACCACGTCCGTGTAGCCCCGGCAGACAAGCCGGTGCACTTCCTTGATTGCGTCGGTCCCACTGCGTCTGGGCCGATAGCCATAGGCACCATCCTCGAAGTCCGCCTCGAATATCGGTTCCAGCACCAGCTTGGCGGCGGTCTGAACCACCCGGTCCCGAATGGTCGGGATGCCGAGCGGACGTTCGCCGCCCCCCGGCTTCGGGATCATCACCCGTCGCACCGGCTGCGGCCGGTAGGTCTTCGAGACAAGTTCCTCGCGCAGGCCCGCCAGCCACCTCTCCGCGCCTTCCGCCTCGATCTTCGCGAATGTCACGCCGTCCACGCCCGGCGAACCCGCATTGGCGCGGGCCAGCGCATAGGCATGGCGCAGCATGTCCTCACGGCAGATCTTGTCGTAAAGCACGTAGAAGCGGAAAGCGGGCTCCGCCTTCGCCTTACGATACAGCTTCCTCTGCAGGTGCCTGATCTTTTCGGGTGTTTCGAGGCTCATCGCCAATCACCCCCTCCTAACCAACTTCGAAAGCACACCAGAAGTCAGGGCCCTTCCCTCCACCGGCATTACCCGGCTTCAGCGGTATTATGACCCTGTCCGACTCCCACCGGCACCGCCGCCCTGACGGCTGCGTTGAGGCCGCTACCCTCATGCCGAGCGGGTCTCCCCCGTTACCCGCATCACCCTTCCGACGTGCCGTGCCCATTACCCCGGCGGATCGAACGGGTGCACATGTCGATTGCTTCCCCGTTCGCCCGGCCTTCCCCGAAATTCAGGCGGGTCGGCATCCACATCATCACTTTCGAGACCTGCTCAGGCTTCACTCACGTTACGGCCCATCGGATTGCTCAACCGCCCAAGGCGGCCTTTGTCACGAGGCTTCGACCCGGCCAGTTACCCGACCGAGCCGCTCGTCAGCTACCAGACCAATCGACTACTATCTGGGTGGAACCTTCCTCCACTGGTGATACGCGCCATCGGGGCGCACTGAATTTTCCGGGCTAGCAAGTTGCCGCCGATTATCAAACGAACGGTAAAAGACCTCCCGCGTAAGCACAGCGGCGAAGTTTGCACCGACGCCGCGGATAAGGCACAGGCTTGCAATCTTTCCGCAAGCCTGGTCTTTCGGATTGGCGTTGGCCACCTCGTCGCGTTCGGCTTCGACCTCCCGGATCAACTCCAACGTGATGACGAGCCGGCGACGCAGGCGGTCCAACTCAGCCCGAAGATGGTGCGCCAATTCACGGCCATCACCAGTTCGGACAGCAGCAAGATCACGCTCCCATGTGCGTAGAGAAGGCCTCTTGTGGATCCCCTGTGTGAACAGCAATGCCTGGATGCGGTTCTCGATGCGCAGCCTCTCCTGCACCAGGTGCTCGCGCTCGCGGTGAATGCGTTTGGCGTCCTCCTCATCGGGCGTCGGCACACCGTGCTGCAAACCTGTCGGTCCCCTTGAAGGCAGGCCGCAAGCACGCGCAGCATGCCTTCCGCATCGAGCCGGTCGGTCTTGGCCCGACGGGCACGACGATTGACGAGAATGCTGGTCGGCTCGAGCACATGATTGGTGATTCCGTGGGCGGTCAGCAATCGGTGTAGCCAGAAGCCGTCACGCCCCGCCTCGAAGCAGCAACAAACTGCAGGCGCTGCGCCCGACCGGGAAAAGACACGGGCCTGCAGTGACGAGAAATGCGATAGAAGAGCGGCCGTGGCATCGATCTTAAGAAATCGGGGTTTTTCCACTCCCGGCGTATCCCTCCGGTGAGGGACGCGGACGGACCTATTTGTTTCCGTCGCGATGGATGGCGATGAGGTTTTGAAGGCTTTCGATGCCGAATTCGGAGAAGGCCATGACGCCGTCTTCGTGGTCTGGCCCGTAGACCCGGATCAGACCGTCCTCGGGTTCCATTTCGATAGCGATTTGGCCGAGCCAGTCCTCATCTTCGCCGAGGTCCCGGGCGACGAGCGCGGTGGTTCGCACGGAATGGATTTTGTTGATGTGCATTGTCAGGCTGCGATTGCGGCGGGCTTGGACCGCCAGTTCCATATGTGGACGGCTCCCACTTGCAAGTGTTTTTTACAGATATTTTTGATCGGATCGCTTGCTTCCATATGTGCGGCCTTTGTGTGTGGTCGCACATGACCACTGGCCAAGATGGTTTCCGCAACGCATGTTCCTAACACGGCAACGACCTTGAAAGGCCAATGGAACTGACGGAGTATCACGCGTCTTGGATCGATCGATCGCACCATCTGCTTTTCTCTTGCAAGTTCACAGCATCAGCTCAACACAGTAGCATTCTATTCTGCTCACCGTGATGACCAATTCCTATGTTGCTTACGTTTGCTCCTCTGTCCGCCGATACGCCTCGCCGCTCACCATGAGCTTCCACGCAATACGGGCGATCTTGTTGGCGAGCGCCACCGCAACCAGCTTTGGTTTCTTCCGTTGCAGGAGTTCGATCAGCCATCGGGAAGCATGTCTGCTTCGACCTGCTCTGACATGCTGAAGAAGGGCAGTTGCGCCAACCACCAATATGCTCCTCAGCATTTCGTCGCCAGCACGTGTGATCACCCCCAGTCTGACCTTGCCTGCGGTCGAATGGTCTTTGGGCGTGAGGCCTATCCAAGCGGCAAAATCGCGACCCGACTTGAACGTTCGGGGATCTGGGGTCTTCATCATCAAAAGCGATGCGCCGACCGGCCCGACACCCGGAATTTCGGCCAGGCGCCTGCTGCATTCATTGGAGCGGTGCAACGTGGTCAGTTTTTCCTCGACGGCTTTCGTTTCAGCCAGCAAATCTCGATATTCAATGCCATGCATGACAAAAAGCTCGCGGGCCAATTCAGGCAGGGATTGATCCGCCGCAATCCGCTCCAACAACGGTTCGATGCGGCACATGCCCGTGGCCGCGACGATGCCGAACTCCATGGCAAAACCGCGAATGGCGTTGGCGAGCTGTGTCCGATTGCGAATGAGTCTCTCTCGCAAACCGACCAGCATCAACGCCGCCTGCTGGTCCGCGGTCTTCACCGGCACGAAGCGCATCGTCGGTCGGCTCATCGCCTCACACAAAGCTTCCGCGTCCGCCGCGTCGTTCTTGCCGCGTTTCACATAAGGTTTCGCCAACTGAGGCGCTATCAATTTCACCTCATGACCGAACGAACTTAACAGCCTCGCCCAATGATGAGAGCCTCCACAGGCTTCGAGTGCGATAGTAGTCGGCGGCGTTTTCTCGAAGAATTTCACCATCTCCCTACGCGAAAGCTTCTTGCGAAGGACTGGTTGCTCGCCTGCGTTCACGCCATGCAATTGGAAAACGCTCTTTTCGCGGTAGGGACGCCCGTTACCGGGCGCCCCCCGCTCAGATCCCGGCGAGCCCAATTAAGGCACCGGGCTCCTACCTTGGGTGTGTGACGGCGAAGCGCACGTCGGGCCATGGATGAAGGATGCGTGGCTTCGGGAGCCAGTGTTCTGTCACTTTTGTGGTCCGGCCCCATGTGAATCCGTCCTTCTGGCTACGCCGCCGAAGCGTGCGCCTCCAGAGTTCTTCCACATGGTGCCGAAACGCGGCTAAAGCGCGCGCGTTTGTCGGCACCGCGAAGTAGGCGAAATGCCCGCTCACGATCTGCCTTAGCCATTTCCCCTGTTCGGGTATGGGCCAGTGCATCCGACGCCACAGCTCCTCCTTTATGTTCCTGAGCTTCGTCCGCATGCGGTCGCCGCGGGTCTTCCGTTGAAGCTGGAAGCGCCCGCTGCGCGATTTGCCGCAGATGAACGTGAACCCGAGAAACATAAAGGTCTCCGGCTTCCCGAGGCCGCGCCGCTTGCGATTAGCCGCCGCGAAGCGACCAAACTCAATCAGGCGGGTCTTGTCCGGATGGAGCGACAGTTCGAACTCCTCAAGCCTCGCGCGCATCGCATCGAGGAATCGACGGGCGTCGTCCTCGCGCTCGAAGCCGACCACCAGGTCATCGGCATAGCGCACGATGACCATGTCGCCGGCGGCGTCGTGCTGTCGCCAGCGTTTCGCCCACAGATCGAGTACGTAGTGCAGGTAGATATTGCCGAGGAGCGGTGAGATCACCGAGCCTTGACCCGTCCCCTTGTCGTCTACGGTCACGACCCCGTCTTCGAGAATACCTGCCTTCAACCATTCCTGGATCAGGCGGATGATGCGCTTATCGCCGACCCGATGCTCCAGGAAGCGAACCAGCCATTTCTGACTGACCGCCCCGAAAAAGTTTTGGATGTCGGCGTCAATTATCCAGCTCACTTTCCGATGGTCGATCGCGACGCACAGCGCATCCAGCGCATCGTGCGGCCCTCTCCCCGGTCGAAACCCGTAGGAGAAGCCGCAGAAGTCGCCTTCATAGATGGCGTTGAGCACCATGACGGTCGCCCCTTGGACAATCTTGTCTTCCAGAGCTGCGATTGCCAGCGGCCGCTGCTTCCCATCTGCCTTCGGTATAAACGTCCGGCGTGACGGTTGCGGGCGGTACGCTCCCCGTTGGACCCGGGCGTGCAGATCGATGAGCCGGGGCTCAAGCTCTGCCTCGTAGTCCTGCCATGTCATGCCATCCACCCCGGGGGCGGCCTTGCGCCTGAGCGCGTAGAACGCCGTCCGGAGTGCGTCGACAGTGATATGGTGGAAGAGCGCGGTGAACCTGTCCTTCTTCCTCAGCCTTGCGGCTTTCCGTACGCGATCCAGCGACTGGGACATGCGATCCCGGCCCTGTGTCCGGTGCATGCGTTGCTGTTCCGCGTTCCCCTTGGTCCCCGGCCTTCGCTCCACCAACTCCGCCACCGGTCGCCCGGCTTTGTTCGTCGGCTTCACAGCTACTATGCCGAAGTCAGACTTCTCTGGATCGTTCATCAGCGGCTACGACTCCTCGCCTTCCCACTGCGGACCATCCACCCGCAGGACGGGTTGGGTGGCCAATCCAGAGATCTCCCGGTTCCCGTACAAGGAGCTTCCGTGCATGCCAGGGTCTCAGACCACGCCGGGTCGGCTGAGCGCTCGCGTAACGCGCTCAATCGTATTGCCTTCCGGAACGTCAACGCCGTCGGCACCCGGGATTTTGGACTTTCGCGGCTCAATGGCTGGCCTGCACGCTCCCCTACCGACGCTTCGCCGACATCCTCACGGTTGCCTGCGCACGGCTTGGGGCCGATATGGGTTGCTAGCCCTTCATCGTGGTGGACTTTCACCTCCTACTCCTTGCCAGTCTCCCGGCGCACTGACGTATCCATGCCAATTCTGATAATCTCTTCCACGGACGGTCTCCCTCGATTGAGCTTTCAACGAACTCATTCTGGCACATTGCGATGCCGTTGGGAGCCGTCCACCCCAACACGGCAGCAACTCGTCGAGGCGATTGGCGGGGTGCCCGGCAATGCGGTGAAGCACATCGGTAAGCCAGGCTTGCGGATCGACATTGTTGAGCTTGGCGGTGCCGATGAGGGCGTAGATGACGGCAGCGCGCTGGCCTCCACGATCGGAGCCACAGAACAGCCAGGCCTTGCGACCGAGCGGGACGCAGCGCAAGGCCCGTTCAGCCGCATTGTTCGTAATGCAGATCCTGCCATCGTCGAGGAAGCGGGTAAACGCCGGCCATCGGCGCAGCATGTAGTTGATGGCCTTGGCGAGATCGTGGTTGCGCGAGAGCTTGGCAAGCTGGGCGATCAGCCAAGCGTGAAGGTCCTCCATCAGTGGAGCGCTGCGCTCCTGGCGAGCGCAGGCACGCGCTTCGGCGCTCAATCCGTTGATCTCGCGCTCGATATCGAACAGGACATCGAGGCGCTGCACCGGCCTCCAGTGCGATCGGGGAGATCGTCCCTTGTCCGTTCGCCGCGGCTCTTCTTGCGCGCTGATCCCTCGACATCGGCAAGTTCGAAGAACTTGCGGCGCGCATGGGCAAAGCAGCCCGCTTCGAGCACAGGCCCTGGGCGACGATCGGCAGCGTAGAGTTCGCCATAGCCGCCATAGGCGTCTGCCTGCAGGATCCCGGACCAGCTGTCGAGATGCGCTCGCGGATGTTCGCCACGGCGGTCGCGCGAATAGTGGAACAGCGCGGCGGGCGGATCGGCGCCGCCGAATGGCCGGTCGTCGCGGACATAGACCCACAGCCTGCCGATATCGGTCTTGCCCTTGGCGAGGACCGGCACCGTTGTGTCGTCGCCGTGCAATCGGTCGGCGGCGAGAACATGAGCCTCGATCCGGCGATAGAGGGGCATGAGCGCGAAAGTGGCCGCGCCAACCTGGTCGGCGAGCGTCGACAGGCTCAGTGGCACGCCCTCGCGAGCGAAACGTTCAGCCTGGCGGTTCAAGGGTTGATGCTGGCCGTACTTGTCGAACAGCAGCATGGCGAGCAAGCCAGGACCTGCCCAGCCACGCGGCACGACATGGAACGGCGCCGGCGGCTGGGTGATCGTCTCACAGTTCCGGCACGAGAACTTCTCGCGCACCGTCTGGATGACCTTCCACTGACGCGGGATCACCTCCAGCGTCTCGGTCACGTCCTCGCCGAGCTTCGAAAGCCGCGTCCCGCCGCAAGTCGGGCACGAACATGGCGCGGGGATGACGATGCGCTCACGCGGCAGATGCTCGAGAAACGGCTTCTTCGCCGGCCGTTTGCGCTCGAAGGCGGTGACACGGGTCGTCCTGGTCGCCGCCGCCTCGGCGGCAAGGTCATCTTCGCTGGCGGTGGCCTCGAGTTCCTCGAGTTGCAACTCCAGTTGGTCGAGCAGCCGGCGGCTGCGCTCGGCGCTGGGCCATACTGCTCGCGCCTGAGCTTGGCGATCTGCAGCTTGAGGTGCGCGATCAGAGCTTCCGTAGCCGACGCCTTGGCCCTCGCGGCGGCAAGTTCGGCGCCCATCGAAACAACCAGCGCCTTCAGCGCTTCGACATCGTCCGGCAGGGGCGAAACGGCGGCTTCCATGGCCGAAATGAATCAGCACCTGTCTCTCGGTGCAACCGAAAAATGCCGCTTTGGCTGAGGAAATCCGCGTCCTATCCCGCGCTCGCCGGACGCCAGCTGTATTGCGGGTTGCGCCAGTCAATCCCGTCGAGCAAACACGACAGCTGAGCGCTCGTCAGCGACACTGCACCGTCCTTCGCCTGGGGCCAAATGAAGCGGCCCTTCTCGAGCCGCTTGTAACTCACTTGGAAATGCAGGCGGTTCATCGTCCCCGTCGCAGTTTGTGACAGTGACTCACCCCTTTCATCCGTATTCCGGGCAGCGAGGTGCCTGCGTTGGGAAGCGCGGTAACCGAGGGGGCAAGCTATTGCTGCTGCGCTTTGACGATGGCCGGATTTGCACTGTTCCGCCGCAATGGACCGATGCAGCAGGCCCCAGCCTTGAGGTTATCGCGGGAAACGGGCGCGCACTGTGCAGCCTCACCGACCTACTGGAACTCAGCGGTCTCGTAGAGCGCCTCATATCGCAAGGGAGATGCGCAACGCCGCAAGATTGTAAGGGAAATTTTGCCGATGTTGCAAGGAAAATAACGCCGCAAAACCCATGGGAACTTCGCTGAATGTGCCGTATTAGCAGAGATTATACTCGATTTGTTGACAGATATCCGCTTGACGGTTTAGCCATACGCGACATATTTATAATTACGTCAATTGAGTCGGCATCGGGGGCGGCGCAGGTGTCGGACAGCGTCAAACACAGGCAATCGAAAGGCAGCGCTTTGGCCGAGGATGGCACGCTCAATCCAGCCCCGGAAAAAATCGGCGATCAGAAGTTCCGGGAGGACGGCTTCTTCGATCCGCGCGACATCGTGCAGGTGAAGTACGAGATGCTGCGGCGCGTATCGGTCGACAAAATGTCGGTAACGGAGGTGTCCGACGAATATGGCGTCTCCCGGCCGACCTTCTACCAGGCCAAAGCCGACTTCGAGGACGCGGGTCTGGCCGGCCTAGTACCGAGGAAGCGCGGCCCGCACGGCCCGCACAAGATCCAGAGCGAAGTGCTGGCCTTCCTCAGGGCCCAGGTGGTTCCGGGCGAGCCCATTCGGGCACGCGAACTGACGAACCGGCTCCGGACAGAGTTCGGACTCGATGTCCACCCCAGAACAATCGAGCGTGCGCTCGGCGAAAAAAAAACGGTGTAACCATCAGTGGCGGTGCGCAATTGCATTGCGCGATGCAGTCCCGCGCCACGGAGCGATACGAAATACTGCGCGCCGCCGCGCTTGGCGCCGCGCTCCCTCTGGAGGCACGCAGCGGTCTTACCATCCTTCTGCATCGCGGCATGTGGGCCTGGGTTAGCGCGATCTTGCGTATGCCGGGCTGGTCCCCACCCGCGGCTTTGCCGCCAGTCGCCAGGCTGCCGATCGCAGACGAAACGTCCGAGCGACGCACAATCATCCACTTGCTCGCCACCATCGTGATGGCGGCCCCTGAACGGAGAACAGCATGAACGAAAAGCTCAAGGTCCAATCGCATCATCTCGAGCGTGGCGCCTACCTCTACATCCGACAGTCATCGATGCGACAGGTCATGGAGAACGTCGAAAGCACCAAGCGTCAATACGATCTTCGTGGTCGCGCGATCGGGCTTGGATGGCGCGACGACCAGATCACCGTCATCGACAGCGACCAGGGCGAATCCGGCGCTTCAGCGGCGTGGCGCGAAGGCTTCCAGCACTTGGTGTCCGATGTCGGCATGGGGCGCGCGGGGATCGTCATGGGGCTGGAAGTATCCCGCCTCGCCAGAAACAATGCGGACTGGCATCGGCTGCTGGAGATCTGCGCTTTGGCCGACACACTCATCCTCGACGAAGATGGCGTGTACGACCCGGCCAACTTCAATGACCGGCTTCTGCTGGGCCTCAAGGGCACGATGAGCGAGGCCGAGTTGCACGTTATCAAAGCCCGGTTGCGTGGTGGCATTCTCAACAAAGCACGCCGCGGTGAATATCGTTGCCCCCTTCCGACCGGCTTCATCTATAATGAGGTTGGCGATGTGGTCCTCGATCCAGACGCTCAGATCCGGGAGATGATCACCCACTTCTTCGAGACGTTCTCGCGGGTCGGGTCGGCTACGCAGACCGTCAAGGCGTTTGCCAGCGAAGGTCTGCTCTTCCCATCCCGGTTCCGCAACAGCAAGCGGGTGGTCTTCCAACCCCTGACCACATCGACAGCCTTACGCACGCTGCACAATCCTCGCTTCGCGGGCGTCTATGCCTATGGCCAGCGTCTTTACCGCAGGACCGTCGACGGAAAGAAACAGGTCCGTAAACGTGAGCCCAATGAATGGCTCGCATGCATCCCGGACGCCCATCCCGGCTATATCAGTTGGGAGCAGTTCCAGCACAACCTGAAGGCGCTCGAGGCCAATGGCCAAGGCTACCAGACCGCGCGGGTCTCGCCACCGCGCGAAGGCGCGGCTTTGTTGCAGGGGCGCGTCATATGCGGGCGGTGTGGCTGCCACATGAGGGCCCGTTACGTCACCCGGCGCGGTCAGGTGGACACTTGGTACGTCTGCAGCCGCGCCTACGTCTCTCGGGGTGAGCCTCACTGCCAGTCGATCGCAGGCTGGCCCGTCGACGCGGCGATCGGTGAACTGATCGCCGCGGAAATGACGCCCGCCGCCGTGGAATTAGCTCTGGAGATCCGAAAAGAGATCGAAGCGCGCTATGACGAAGCGGACAAACTCCGGCTCCGCGCCGTCGAACGCGCCCAAATCGATGCCGATCTTGCACAGCGGCGGTTTATGCTGGTCGATCCGAACAACCGCCTGGTTGCCGACACCCTTGAACGCGAATGGAACGACAAACTGCGCATGCTGGCTGATCTACGAGAAGAAAGAGCGCGCGCTCTACGCGAAGACCGAGCGACACTCGACGATGCAATCCGTGATCGATTGATCGCCATGACGGCCGACTTCAAAACGGTCTGGTGCGACCCCACCTTGCCGAACCGAGAACGCAAGCGACTCCTTGCCTATCTTGTCGAAGACGTCACATTGCTCAAGTTCCAGGCCGAGGGAGAGACCCGGATCCACATCCGCTTCAGAGGCGGAAGGACCGAAACATTGACCACTCAGAACCCGAAATCCTCCGCACAGCAGGTAAGGACCCGGCCCGAGGTGGTCGAATTGGTCGACAAGCTTCTCGACGATCATATCTGCGCTGAAATCGCTGACATCCTGAATGCAAGGGGAATCCGTCCCGGCGGCTCAGCGCGGCGCGGCAAGGCTGACGCCCAGTTCACCGACTTGCGCGTCATCTATCTTGTCAAGCAATATGGTCTGCGCTCGCGCTACGACCGGCTGCGCGAGCGGGGAATGCTGACAAAAGCAGAAGCCTGCGCAAAACTCGGGATCACCGAATGTACCCTGGTCAGATGGGCGAAATACGACATCGTGAAAAGACATGCCTACAACGGCTATATCGGCCTCTATGAGCTGCCAGGACCGCACGTCCCAGCCAAGCAGTGCAGCCGATGGAACCAGCTCGCCCATCGGGCAGAAGCCATCCGCCGACTCAACTCCTCAAAATGCTCCGATCTCAAGGAAAGGGCTGTAGTATGAAGCCAGTTAGTTGGCATAAAGCGACATGCCGATCCCGTCATGCCAGATGATCTTTACCAGCGATCCGGCGCGTCCGCGGAAAACGTAGAGATCACCACCGAACGGATATGTGGCGCGCCACATATTGCAGAGCGTTTTTAGCTTGGCGTCGCGCAGAAAGGCGGCTGGCGAGAGCGCGCTGTGGTGGATCGCGACGGTGAGCTAAAAACGTGTTGGACTAAGCCGCCGGCACAGGTGGCCGCTATGGGCGTTCAATTGAGGCCGTGCCCATGAACCGGCATGGCGTGGGCGCGGATGCGGTCGTGGACGCGGCGATTGCAGGGGTCGGTGCGCCGAAAGCGGCACGGATATCGGTTGCGGCAAGGTGAGGACCGGCGCCGCGCCCTGCCGGGAGAGGCTGCCGGGGGTGACGGCGCGCACCTTCGCGGGACCGGCTCGGTTTCGCGGCCGAACGGCCCGGGCGATACGGTGACGACGAAAGCTGAGCGCTTCTTTCATGATGTATCCCGGTATGGCGGGGGTCCGGTGACGCCGTCGAACGTTTCGATGATGATCATCTGCCCCTGATGACAGGCCGGGCATTGCCGGAGGGAATGCCCGGTAAGGTCCTCGTAGCGGTCGCGGTAGTCCTTCGCCGAGCAGCTGTTCGATGCCTCTGGAGCCGGCATGCCGAGCAGGTCGCGGCAGTGGGCGAGCTTTTGCGCGCGATGGCGATTGCCGAGGAAGCCGTAATAGCGGATGCGATGGAAGCCGTCGGGCAGGACATGCAGCAGGAAGCGGCGCATGAACTCGTCGGCCGAGACGGTCATGACCTTTTGCCGATTGCCGTGCCGATAGTCCTTCCAGCGGAAACGAACGGCGCCATCCTCGATGGCGACGAGGCGGTTGTTGGAGATGGCGACGCGGTGGGTGTAGCGGCCGACGTAGTCGAGGACCTGTTCGGGTCCGGCGAAGGGCGGCTTGGCGTAGATCACCCACTCGGCCTTTCGAAGGGGCGCCAGATAGCGCCGGAAGGCGTCGCGCTCGCTCAGGGCCTGCAAGCTAGAGAAGAACTTCAACTGGCCGGCCGCGAAGGCTTTCTCCAGGTGCTCCAGAAACAAGCGTCGGAACAGGCGTGAGAGCACCCGGACCGGCAGGAAGAAGCCGGGTTTGCAGGCAATCCATCGCGTGCCGTCGGCAGAAAGGCCACCGCCTGGGACGACGCAGTGCAGGTGGGGATGGTGCAGCAAGTTCTGGCCCCAGGTGTGCAGCACGGCGAAGAAGCCGATCTCGGCACCCAGGTGTTTGGGATCGGCGGCAATGGTGCGCAGTGTCTCGGCGGTGGCGCGGAAGAGCAGACCGTAGACGAGCGCCTTGTTCTGATAGGCGATGGCGGCAATGTCACCCGGCAGCGTGAAGACGACGTGGAAGTACTGGGTGTCGAGAAGCTCGGCGCGACGGTCCTCCAGCCATTGCGCGCGGGCCAGCGATTGGCAGCGGGGACAATGTCTGTCGCGGCAGCTGTTGAAGGCGATGCGCTGGTGGCCGCATTGATCGCACTGCTCGATATGCCCGCCGAGCGCGGCGGTGCGGCAGAGTTCGATCGCCGTCATGACGCGACGCTGCGCGGTGCTGAGCGACGCGTCATGCTGCACGCGATAGGCTTCGCCATAGCGGCGGAATATATCCGCCACCTCCGGCCCCGAGCGGGCCATCGGCTTGAGCTCAGAAGTACTGAGGCTTGGCCGGCGGCGGCGGGGTGGGGGCCGGACGCGGTAAGAGCTCGTACGGGCTCGACGTGGCGCAGACCTTGTTGGTGGCAATCCGCAGGTAATGGGCGGTGGTCGCGAGGCTGCGGTGACCGAGCAGCAGTTGAATGGTGCGCACGTCGGCGCCGGCCTCCAATAGATGGATGGCAAAGGCGTGCCGCAGACTGTGCGGCGTGACCGGTTTGGGCAAGCGGGAGAGGTCGCGCGCTTTCGCGCAGGCTTGTCCCACCGCATCCCTGGTGATCGGCTGGCCGGCACGATCGCCGGGGAAGAGCCACGCCTCTGGCCGGCGCACCTTCCAATAGCTGCGCAGGATCTCCAGCAGCTTGGGCGACAACATCACGTAGCGGTCCTTCTGGCCTTTGCCCTGCTCGACGCGGATGACCATTCTCTGGCTGTCGATGTCCGTGGTCTTCAGCTGAACCGCCTCCGAGATGCGCAAGCCGGCGGCATAGCAGGTGGTCAGGATGGCGTGGTGTTTGACGTTGAGGACGCAGCCGAGGAATTGCTGAACTTCCTCGGGGCTGAGGATGACCGGCAGCTTCTGCGGCTTCTTGGGGAACGGGAGGACCCCTTCAGGCGCCCAGTCCCTTTCGAGCGTCACACTGTAGAGAAAGCGCAGCGCAGCGATGGCGGTGTGGATCGAACCGGACGCCAGCTTCTTCTCGTTGGTCAGATAGACCTGATAGGTCCGAATGTCCTCGCGCCCGAGCACGTCCGGCGACTTGCCGAAGTGGCGGGCGAACAGCGACACCTGTTGCAGATAGGAGAGCTGGGTGTTGAGCGCGAAGTTGCGCACCTGCATGTCCTCGCTCATGCGTTGCCGAAGTTGGGTCATGACAAGCTCCTTTGTCCGATGGAATGGGCTGCAAGCAGCCACCCCATGCTCGCGCAGTTGGAGCTCCTATTGAACGCCTGACCGGCACGACAGAGGACGCCATCAAGACCGCGCCGTCGGCGTACACCCCCTTGCCGCTCCGCCGTGGCGGAGCGGGTTAGTCCAATGCCTCTTATCGGTGTGGCCCATCGACAGCCACACCCGCGCGCCCGACGGGATCACCGCAGTGCCTTTACCACTGCCGTAACCAGCGTGGGCGTCGCTCCCGCGAAGATGCTCACCCGGCCGCCCTTTACCAGCTCCACGACAATAGCCGGCCGGTGCTCCAGTGGATGGCCGACGTCTTCATCCACAACCACCACCTCTGTAAGGCACGGGTCCGGGACGTGTTCGCACAGCTTGCGACGCCATGTGTAGATCAGCGCCGTCGAAACGTCATGCCGCTGCGCCACCTGCGTCACACAGGCTCCGGGCGAAAACGCCTCCTCCAAAATCTGGCGCCGTTCCTCCTCGTTCCACCGCCGCCGACGTTCGGGGCCTGTGAGCAACGTGATCTGACCCATCAACTGCTCCTAAGTGCGCTCATAAGAGCACGCTTAAGACCACTCGTTCATCACCCGAACAAGGCGCGACACGCCGGATGGATACCTCCCGGCAAGCGGGAGGGGACGAGCCATTCTGATCGGCCGAGCTCGATTGCGATGGTGATGATGTTCTCCAGGTCGATGGTATTCGAGGAAATGATGGCTTCCTTCGAGTGAGGTCGGACACCCGCCACTCTCGACGATATCCGTGCTCATAGCATCTGAAACCAGATCTCGACCGGCTTGCCTTTGGGCAGTTCGGCCAGATGGGCGCTCAGCGTGCGCGGGAAGTTTTTTTATACGCCTCGACGATCTCGCCGTCCTGGCCCGGATGACGTGGCCGGGCACTGACATGGGAGAAACCGAGCTGCCGCAGAAGCGTCCCGACATAGCGCTCCTTGATGAGCTTCTGGAGATCGATGCGCCGCCAGCGCACGACGCCGTCGACGGCTAGGTCCGGCCCCGTCTCGACGATCCGTGCCAGTTCCGCCTTCTGCGACGCGCAGCGGCCGAAGGTCGTCGCCAATGTCTGCTTTGTCGCGGAATTCTTCCGTCGGAGCTTGGCCAACATAAAGGCCGCCAACAGTGACAATACGAACAACTTGCGCCTCGGATGCGAGCAGAGCGCCTCCATCGCCCGGCCGTCTTGGGTAGAGGCCGACAAAATCGGTTGCAGCCTACAGACGCATCGAGATCAGTCCCGATTTGGAACGCTCCCTTTGCGTTTCGATGCGGTCGAAGAGGTCGACTGGGATGAGCGGAGCTTTCGGGTCCAAACTCTCGATTTCAAGTGTGTGCTGAAATCCGCAAGATGAGCATCGAACCGGAGTAGAGATTCACGCGCGGCCTCCGCACCCTGTCCGGCGACCAATGCGCCTAGCACTTCAGCGACCGCGAACGCAGGTGTCATCGAGTGAAGGAACGAGGGACTCCTCGTCTGGACAAGAACGACATCGTCGGCAATACGAGCGAGCGGAGCAACCTCGCTGTCGGTAATGGCGACTATCGGTATGCGATGTTGATGCGCATGTTTAGCGATCTCAACCGTGACGCGCGTGTACGGGAACACACTAGTCGCGAAGAGCACGTCATTGCGGGAGGCGCGGGCCAACGAATCTGAACCGGTGCCGCCGATCGCATCGAGCACGACCGACTTTTCCTTGATCATCGACAAGATGTAATGCAGATGCCAAGCAGTTGCGTGGCTCGACCTCAATCCCACGCAGAAGACGCACTGGGCGGATGCAAGGCGCCTTGCCGTTGATACGATTGCATCAAGTTGAGTCTCAGCCAAATGGACAATCTCGGCCGCTTGTGCTCGGAGAATTTCGCGCGCAAGGCCATGGTCTCCTTTGCGCTTTTGAGCGATCGCTTGTACGTCGGCCTTTCCGGCGAATCCGACGTCGCCGCTGCGAACGGCCTCAGCATAAATGTCGCGAAGCTCGTCGTAACCTGTGAGGCCAAGATGTTTGGCCAGTCGCGTCATGGTTGCCGGCTGGACCCCGGCCACACGCGCTTGGTCGCGCATGGACAACAGTGCGACGTCATGCGGTTGGTCGATAATATAGCGCGCCGCCAGTTGGAACTGCTCCGACATTGTGTCGAAGCCGGCGACCAATCGTTCCGAAAGAGGTCCGTCAACCATGACACCTCCTTAGCGCAACGTTATTGCATGCGCAACATATGTTGCATTTCTAGTCTAAGGCTTGTTGAGATTCAGGATTGAACGAAGCCGCTGGCGCGGCATTTGGTGGTTCGGTTTGCGGATGAGGCTTCTGTTTTGAAGGATTGCGGCTGTTGAAGCGCAATCTTGAGAACAGGAGATGAGAGATGGCCGAACTGAGCCCTCTTCGCCGGCGCATGATCGAGGACATGACGATCCGCAATCTGTCGCAGGCCACGCAACGATCCTACGTGCATGCGGTAGCGAAGTTTTCGCGCTACTTTGGCCGCTCCCCCGACCGGCTTGGCCTGGAGGATGTTCGCGCCTTCCAGGTGCATCTGGTGGCGAGCGGGATTTCGTGGCCGGCGTTGAACCAGACGGTGTGTGCGCTGCGGTTCTTCTACGGCGTGATGTTGGGCCATGCCGAGATCCCGGAGCGGATCACGTATGCCCGCTCGCCACGCACGCTGCCGGTGGTTCTCAGCGCCGACGAGGTTGTCCGCTTCCTTGAGGCGGTGCCGAGCCTGAAGACGCGCACGGCGCTGACGACAGCCTACGCTGCTGGCCTTCGTGCCTCGGAGACCGTCGGGCTGAAGGTCGGCGACATTGACAGCGAACGCGGCGTCATCCGGGTCGAGCACGGCAAGGGTGGCAAGGACCGCACCGTGATGCTGTCGACGCAGCTCCTGCGCATCCTGCGGGTCTACTGGCGGCTGGCGAAGCCGCAGGTCTGGCTGTTTCCCGGCCGGGACGCAAATCGTCCCATTGACGTGCAGGTGCTGTATTCGGCCTGCCGCTCGGCGCGTGCCGCCGCCGGCATCGACAAGCGCGTGACGGTGCACACGCTCCGGCACAGCTTCGCCACCCATCTCCTGGAGAACGGCACCGACATTCGCATCATCCAGGTTCTGCTCGGCCACAACAATCTGTCGAGCACGGCGCGCTACACCAGGGTCTCGAACGGTCTCATCCGGCGCACGACGAGCCCGCTCGACCGGCTGAACATCGAGGTCGTGCCGACGGGCTGACCGGTCCGCCCATGTCGGCGAGACTGGAGGTGGCGGATATCTTCCGCCGCCATGGCGAGGTGTATCGGCGGGTCCATGACGGCCATCTCGGGCGCGTCGAGCGTCGCACGATGAGCGCGATCGGACTGTGCCGGACCGCCGAACTGGGCGGCCATGTCGAAGGTTGTTCGTCCTGCGGGGCGATCCGCGTGGCCTACAATTCCTGCCGCAACCGGCATTGCCCCAAATGCCAGGGGCAAGCCTGCCGGGACTGGCTTGCCGCCCGGCAGGACGAGCTTCTGCCGGTTCCCTACCAACAGGCCGCCTCAATCAACTGGTTGAAACGGAAGAAATAACGAAATGGGCAGTCGCGATGGCTTGACAAACAAATCCCCATACAAGGCTTCTGTGAGGTCCGTGGGCACAGGCGAGGCCTGCGGGCTCGAGTCGGACCTCACTGTAAGCCGGATTGAACGAAGCCGCGGGCAGGACTGGCGCTATGGGGATTGTGGCCTGTAGAGGCGGTCGCGATTGTCTTCGCCAGGCTGATGAAGGGGGTTTGCGGTTCGACCCCAGCGAAGAATGGTACGGTGGAAGGCGGAGCTTGATGGCGATTGCCGCGAAAGGTGGCTGCGGCGCTCCCCATCGCCGACTTGGACGCTCGCGACCTTGTGCGGCAGATCAAAGGTCGACGTGCCGGCGCGCATGGCGACGGATGTCGAACCGGGTGATTTGGACGTGCTCGGCATGATCATGAGGTGTCTCTCCAGAAGGGGCTCGGCGGCGCTTGTCCGCACCGCCAGATGGCGAGCGTGACCATTGGCCCTCCGCAGCATGGGCAGCGATGCGTTGCCGCAAGGCGCTCGGCGGCGACAGCGGCGCTTTCGGCCTCCGGTTCGAGATCGTCCTGCCGCGGGCTGGCCAGCAGCCTGCGGCACAGGTCGAGCCTGGCGGCGCGATGGCCGTTGGCGAGGAAGCCGTAGTGGCGGATGCGATGGAAGCCGTCCGGCAGCGTATGCAGAAGGAAGCGGCGGATGAACTCGTCGTGCGCGTGGAGCGTCATGACCTTCGTCTTGCCGCGGTGACGATAATCCCTCCAGTGGAACGCGACCTGATCGTCGGTCATGCTGATCAGCCGAGAATTGGCGATGGCGACGGGTGTAGCGGCCGAGATAGGCCAACACCTGCTCTGGCCCGCCGAACGGCGGCTTGGCGTAGACCACCCAGTCGAGGCGGCGCACCCTGGCCAACAAGCGGGTGAAAGCGGCTGGCTCGGCCAAGCCGGCGAGATCGCCGAAGAACTTGAGGATGCCCGCGTCGAAGGCCGCCCGCAACTCCTGCAGAAAGAGGCGGCGGAACAGACGCGACAGCACGCGCACGGGCAGAAAGAAGCCGGTCCGGCAGGCGACCCAGTGCGTTCCATCGAGAGAGATGCCGCCGCCCGGCACGATGCAATGGAGGTGGGGATGATAGTGCAGGTTCTGACCCCAGCTATGCAGCACCGCGATGAGGCCGATCTCGGCGCCGAGGTGTTTGGGATCGGCAGCGATCGTGCGCAGCGTCTCGGCCGCCGCCTTGAACAGGATCGTGTAGGCCGCCGCCTTGTTCTGGAAGGCGATGGCGGCGAGCTCCGCCGGCAGCGTGAAGACGACATGGAAGTCTGCTTCATGGTCCGGATCCAGTATGGATCCAACCGAATACAAGGTCGCGGCGCATGTGTTGCGCGCGAGGCGGGTTCCCCTCGGATCATCTCAACTATGCGGCCCTACAAGTCATTCGCTTCGGCGGCAAGGCTCCGAGGCGGCGGGCCCATTCTCCAGACGGCCATCGGAGCCAGGTTTCTGTTCGGGTCACCACCACCTCGGATCATCGACGGCCTGTCAGCAAAATCCGACCGGACGCCGAGTTGCTTGTTCGGTTTTCTCGCAGTCCTGTTCACGCTGGCTGCCGAAGCATGACCCCATCCGGTATCTCACCCACCGTGCTCAGACGCCACAAGGCTATGAGCAACTTGCGGGCGAGCGCTACGATCATCTTCGTTTTGCGTGCGGCGGTCGGACCTTCCGTTCGCGCCCGGTACCATTGGGCCAGAGCGCTATCCTTCTGAAACCGCAGAAAGCGCCAAGCAAGCTGGATCAGGCCGCGACGGACGCGGGCGTTACCTGCCTTCGCCAGTCCCTTCTGGCGCCGCTTAGAGCCACTTTCGTCGGGCGCGCCGGTCAGGCCGGCATAGCGCGCCACAGCCCGCCGGTCGCGAAGATTGCGGGAGAGCACCTCCTGAGCCAGCATGTCTGCTGTCTCGATGCCGATGCCGATAATGCTGGCGATGAGACGCACCATCGCGTGCGGCCCCGCCGCCGGCTCCTGTTCGAGACGCGCAAGGCGGGCCTTCTCGATCGCTTTGATTTGCTCGCAGACCATGGCGAGCCGGGCCATGTCGCGCCGGAGCTCATCGATCGTATTGGGTAGCAGTGGCAGACCGTCCGGTGTCCGCAGCCCGTCAAGGCGCTGTACTGCCTTTCGCAATTTGGGATTGAAGCTGCGGATCCCGAGCCACGCCAGGATCGCCTTCATGCGGTTGATGATCCGTGTGCGCTCGCTGACCAGACTTTCCCGCTCACGGCTTGGACGCCTGGCATCCTCTTCCTCGAGCGTCGGAACTGCGACCATCCCGCAATGCCCACGCTCGCCGCGTAGCCAGCCCAGGAAGACGCGCATCAGCATCGCCGTGTCCAACCGATCGGTCTTCGCCCGACGATGCTCGCGCGACACCGCGACGCTAGTCGAATGGACGACGTGCACCTCGATGCCGCGCCTCTCCAGCCACCGCGCCAGCCAGAACCCATCGCGCCCGGCCTCGAAGGCCAGCGCAATCCGTTCGATTGCATTGCCCACCTTGACCGCCTCGTCACGCCACCGCTCCACCAGCCGCAGCAAAGCAATAGGATCAGGCTCCAACTTTTTCAGAGGCAAGCGTTCAATGCCGGGAACCTGTCCCGCCGCCAACCAACTCGATTCACTCATTTCAACAACGACGATTACGCTGCTATTTTGATCAAACGGGACGAGCGAACGGCTCAGATCGTCAACCTGGGTCATGGGACACCTCTATCGCTTCTATCAAACGACGATGGTGCCATGCCGTCGCCGCTCACTCCATAGCTTCTCCAGATTCAACATCCACCTCGATGGAGGTGGACGATGGGAACAGCATTGAGCGGGGATCTTCGGTCGCGGGTCTTGAAGGCTTAGGACGAGGGCATGTCGGCGTGCGGCGCGGTTCGGCGCGGGAGTGTCCAGCGCGATCCGCTGGATTGCGCGGGCGAAGATCGGCGAACTGGCGCCACGCCTGCAGGGCCGCCGCCGCGCCTCCAGCCTCGATGCGCATGAAGCCTTCATCGTCGGGCTGATCGAGGAGCGCAAAAACATCACGCTGAACGAGATGTGGAGCGGCTCGTCGCCGAGCAGTCGGTGCGGATCAGCCGCAGCGCCTTGAGCGCCTGGATTCGGGCCACGGCTGGACATTCAAAAACGTATGGCCCGCCCGTCGGCAAGGGGTTTATTTCTGATGGCGGTTGGTCTGCATCAACGTTTACGGCGTGTCGGCTGATTGCGGTCGCCAAGATAACGCGCCTAATCCGGCTTCGGGCCAGCGACGGCAAGGCCGCCCTTACCCCATGGATTAGCAGCGTGCGTAGGTATTTGTTGCCCCACTTGGAGATGCCGAGCAGTCTGGGTTTGCCGCCGGTGGTATGTTGCCGGACACGAGCCCCAGCCATGCGCCGAGATCACGGGTTCTTGCGAAGGACGTGCCTTCCCCTACAGCGGCGACGAGAGCGGTGGCATTGAGAACACCGATACCGGGGATCGACGTCAGCGGCTGCATCGTTGCGGGCCAGTTCGACGAATTCCCAATCCAAAGCCTCGATACGGCGGTCGAGATCAAGCCATTCCTCCCGCATCTCCCCAAGCAGGCGGCGGATGCGGCCGGCCATGAAGTCCGGATCGACGAGCAATGCCTCCTTGCTTAAGCTTGCGGCGTCCCTGTGCGATAGTCGTGCCGCGCTCCAGCAGAATGGCGTGCAACTGGTTGGTCAGCGTCGTGCGCGTGCCCACCAGCCTCGAACGAGCCCGATGCAGCGACTGGATGTCCAGCTGCTCCGCCGTAGTCAGCTCGACAACTCGCATCGTCGGACGTCTCGCGGCTTCGGCGATGGCTTCAGCGTCCCGATCATCGTTCTTCTGCGCCTTCCTAATCACGAGGTCCCCGTAATGCGGAGGAGCGCGCGTACCGCGGCCCAAGCAGCTGTGACGGCGTGGTTTTCAAAGCGACATAGCGATCGAAAGCTTCCATCCAGGAATTGTGCGAACGCTACGTCATAAACCCCAAGACGGTGACGAAGTGACGAAGTGGAAGAAGCGCGAATTCGTCATCGACACGCCGATGGATCCGAAGGATGTGCGCTTGGCAGTGGCTCTCAAAGGAAGAGGAAGCACTGGTCGTCGCCTTCCGCAGGCATACCTGCTGCTGCTTCGATGATTGCCTCTACGCGCTCCAGGCCACGATCCCACGTCTCACCCGTTCCAGTCCGCATCGGCTGTTTCAGCGCCATGACATCAGTCGAGACGTCGCGCTGATCTCGCCCGCGTGAGATCAACCCACTAGGAGTGGTAGGGTGCGGTGCAAATGGAGACACCGTAATACTACCCACCAACGACCAGGAGACAACAGTCTGCCAAGCCATAACGATCGAGTTAGATCCCGCGAGAGCCCGTGGCCGTGATGCCAGATCAAAGGATAAAGAACACAGAATTTGGAAGTGCCTGCAAAGCACCGGTTGGCGCGCTTCTTCGGAAAACAATTAGTCCGGATGATCAATTCCCGCGGCAGTCGGAGACTTGTCGTGCAACATCGGAAGAGTGTCACTGATCCAGAACTTTGAACCGCTTTTCGGAGCCAAGAGTAACATTCTGTAAGACCAGAGCTTCCGACACTGGATATAAGAATTGTACGTTGGACTATATATGTTACAACGCCACTAATGCGTTGTTTCAACAGTTGAATAGCTTGCATCGAAAAAGGAGAATTTTACTATGAGTGAAATGGACTTGATCGATAATTTCATTCCACGTAGCGATGTCGTTAAATGCACAGCGCGCATCGGGGCTGAAATCAGGAACATCAAGCTGTGGGCCGATTTGCCGGACCAGGCTATCGCTGCGATAAACGGCCTGGTGCTTAAGCACAAGGTCATCTTCTTCCGCGACCAGGGTCATCTCGACGACGCCGAGCAGGAGCGCTTTGCTCTTCGTTTCGGGAAGCCTTCGCCATATCCGGAGGGAACGATGCCGATTTTCGAGATTGATTCACGCAGAGATATCGGAGCCGACATTTGGCATGTCGATTGGTCCTGCATGGATGCCTATCCCAAGATTTCGGTGCTGCGAGGCGTAGTGATCCCACAAGCCGGCGGTGACACGGTGTGGTCAAACACGGCGACCGCATATCGCGATTTGCCGCTGCCGCTGCAACGGCTTGCGGACGACCTCTGGGCTGTTCACAGCTGGCCCGGAGCTCATTATAGGCGTTATGCCGAGGCCATTACCGGAACGAGGATCGAGACCGAGCATCCCGTGGTACGCGTCCACCCCGAGACGGGTGAGCGCACACTGGTGCTAGGCTCTTATGTAGAAGGATTTGTTGGCGTCTCGAAATATGACAGCCTGAGGCTATTCGATCTATTTGAGTCTCATATTACCGCGCAGGAAAACACCGTGCGTTGGAAGTGGAAGCAGGGTGATGTCGCTGTCTGGGACAACCGAGCCACGATGCATTGTGCGACCAAGGATTTCGGCGACCAGCGCCGCGTCGTTCGTCGCGCGACCATCGAGGGCGAGGTGCCCGTCAGTGTCGACGGCCGGTGCAGCGTTGCGCGTTTCAAGTTCGTCGGGCGAAATGAGAAACTGACCACTAACGAAGCTTAGATGTTTAGCAGGCTTCTCTATTCGGCGAGTTGAGGTCAAGCACATTCGAGCTCTTCCACATTTGCTGGCATCAACGTCTTCGCGGGGCCTCGCTTCTCTTCGGGATCGACACCTCGGCCCTCTCAGGATGGGATTAGAAGAATGAGTGGAACAATCTGTTGGGCGTCCTGATCGCGGTGATGCAATCGGCACAAGCCTGTCCCGCGAAGGACGTCTTCCACCAGTTGGTGGAACTCTTCGTCTCCTTGATGGTCTACGTAACGTGGGCCATTAGGCGGCCACTGGCGAGTTGCTCTCCCTAGTCCAACGGAACTGCGTGCCGTCGCTCCACATCCGGTGCATGATCACCGCCAGGCGGCGGGCCAGGGCGACAATGGCCTTCTGCAAGCCACGCCGTTTGGCGACATTCATCGCCCAGGCTTTCAACCAGGACCATTTCTTCACCCGCGTCAGCAGGGTCTGGGCAGCTTCGAGGCCTGGATGGCCGCCAAGACCGCCCCCGCCCGTTGGTGCGGACCATGTCGGCGCTGGATGGCTTCGTAACGGCGGCGGTAACCGGACCGCGGTTCGCGGACCCGCAAGACTGGATGTGCCCGCTCATGGGGTTGCCGCGCGACGTCCTGGCCAAAGGCTCTGCAACCGATCGCGCCGTGTTCGCCAGCCTCGCCAGGATCCACAACCGGATCAACGAGACGCTCTTCGACAGACCGCAGGATTATGCGCCCCGGTTCGCCACCAAGCCCAGCGGCGGCATCGACCCCCGGCCGTGGTGCCAGGGCTTCCACACGGCCATGAATCTCAACATCAAACGCTGGAAACGGCTACTCGACCTCGACAACCCCAACCACGGCCTGCTGCTGCCGATCCTGATCTACTGCGTCGACAAAAAGGGCAGGCCCGTTCTCGGCAAGCCCAGGCCGGGGCCCGAGACCGCGCAGTTCATCGAGCACGAGGCCTACAAAGACATCGCCCTCGTCATCCCTGCCCTCCGCGAACTCCACTACGTCACCCACTACCATCAGTGATCGGCGCCGGCGCGTCGGCCAACGAGCGACCTACCATAGACGAGCCACAAGACGATTTTGGGCAGGTGCCTTGGTGCATCGCTTACGGTCCGCCGCTTCAAGGAGTTTTTTGACGGCGCCGCCAGTTGGAGCCGCGTAGAGCGCATCATCGCCCGCGTCGAGGTCGGCGCCCAAGGTGCCGATACCCGCTTCATCGTCACCAACCTTGCAAGTGGCAAGGCCAAGGCGCTCTACGAGGATGTCTACTGCCGGCGCGGCGCTGCCGAGAACCACATCAAGTCGTGGAAGACGCATCTCGCCGCCGACCGCACCTCCTGCACAAGAGCGACGGCCAACCAGTTCCGGCTATTCCTGCATGCCGGCGCCTACTGGTTGATGTGGGGCTTGCGCGCCGCGATGCCGAAACGCTCGAGCTTGCCGTCGCCCAATTCGACACGCTGCGATTGCGCCTCATCAAGATCGCCGCCCGCGTGGTCGAGATGAAAACCCAGATCCGCCTGCACCTGCCGACGTCCTGCCCCGACCAGCGCATCCTGCGCATCGTCCTCAGTCGCATCCCGCAACTCGCGACATAAACGATGGGACGCAGACGTCCCGAAACAAACCCGCCGACCTCAACCCGCAAACCCCCGCCTTCCATCACGACGGATCATCGCCGGCGCCCGACGAGGCTTGTCAAAATGCACTCCGAGGGCGGCCAGATCGCCGATGCAGGCCGCCGAAAGCCGATCGCCGTGCATCAAGCGGGCTAACAAGATGGCCCGGACAATTTGGACCATGCTGACAAAGCAGGAGGATTACCGGGTTCCGGCAGCAGCCACAGTAGCTTGATCAACAGGCTGCGCAAGGCTGACGCCGGTAACGGGGAGACAAAAAGGCGACGTCCCGAATGGGCAAAATGATCGAACAGATCTGGATCAGGAAAACCAGTGCAGTCTCTTGAGCATCTGAGCTCGTTTGAAAGATTTGGACCTGATCCGCAGATCACCATACCGGCCAGCGGCTTCTGAAAGCGCCGCATTTAAAGGCCTGACAGAAGACCGCACTCGATCACCACCCATAGGATCAGAAACTTCTTGCATCACAGGCGGCAACCACAGAAGAAATTACCGGTCTCACAGTGGGGTTTCGCTTAAGAAGAGTGGATCGATGTTCTGGCCACTAGCCCGTCTTATGCACGACGACCCGTCTGAGGGGCTGGCGGATGTAGCTTAAGCGATTGATGTGGCGTAGGATTTTGGTGCTGAAGCCATTCCTGTCGCCCACATCTTGCGAGCCACACCCGCCATGACCGACGATACGTTGCTGCCGTTCTCGTTTCCAGCCGTTGGACGCAAGAAGATCACAGCTGCGTTTGACGGCGGACGCATCACCTCGGATGGCGGCGTGATGCTGCTGGCCGCGGCCGAGCGGCGGCTGCACCTGGCTGACAGGCTTGCCGCTGCGATCCAGGATCCGCGCGATCCAGCGCGCGTGACGCACGCCATGGCTGACATCCTGCGCGCCCGCATCTTCGCCATCGCCTGCGGTTATGAGGACGCCAAGCTCGCCTGTGGTCAGCTGCCCGACAGTGGGAATGACCTGTGCTCGCAGCCGACGTGTTCGCGGCTGGAGAACCTGCCGGACCTGCGCACTGTCATCCGGCTGGGCCGGGTACTGGTGGATCTGTGGCTGTCGAGCTATGTCGCGCCGCCCAAAAGCGTGACGCTCGACATCGATGACACGCTCGATGCCGTTCACGGCCATCAGCAGCTGTCGCTCTTCAATGCTCATTACGACGAGCGCTGCTTCTTGCCGATCCACATTTACGACGCCGCGACAGGGCGGCCGGTCGCCATGATCCTGCGTCCGGGAAAGACGCCGACGGGCAAAGAGATCCGCGGTCATCTGCGCCGGCTTGTCCGGATGATCCGCGCCCGCTGGCCGAGAACCCGCATTCTGATCCGCGGTGACAGCCACTATGGGCGGGCGCAGGTCATGGCCTGGTGCGAGGATAATGCGGTCGACTACGTCTTCGGTCTGCCCGGCAACAAGGTTCTCCAGCGTCTCGTCGATGAAGTCGCCGATGATATCCGTACCCGCCGAGCGCTCGAGCACAAGCCGGCGCTGCGCGGCTACACCGAGACCCGATACAAAGCGAAATCCTGGAAGATGCATCGCCGCGCCTGCGCCCGCATCGAGGCGACCAAGCTCGGCCTCGACATCCGCTTCGTCGTCACCAACCTCGCCAACGGCTCGGCCCAGCACATCTACGACGTGGTCTATTGCCCCCGCGGCCAGGCCGAGAATCTGATCAAGATGCACAAGAGCCAGCTTGCCTCGGACCGCACCTCCTGCCGCTCACCAATTGCCAATCAGGTGCGCCTCGTCCTGCACACTGCCGCATACTGGCTGATGCTCACGCTGCGTGACGCGGTGCCCAAAACCCACCAGCTCAGCAAAGCCGAGTTCGCCACTTTGCGGCTCAGGCTCCTTAAGCTCGGCGCCCGCGTCACCGAAACCGTCTCGCGCATCCGCCTGGCCTTCGCCGCAGCCTGTCCCGAAGACAGCTTGTTCCGCGCGATCGCCATCACGCTGCAGCCGGCAGCACCATGAGCGCCGGGGCATATCGAATGCCCCCGCCGAACCCCACATCTCTACCCTCCAGCGCGTTCAACAAGTCCAGCCCAAGCCGCGGTGAAAAAGACGCCTCAACCATCCGCGCCGGCTCGCTGGCGGCAAACGCGCAATCGCGCTCATGAATAAGACGGGCTAGCTTTCACGGCCTGCTCCGATGCGCTATCTAAGTTCCAATAACGGTAGATCCGGGACCGGTTGAGTCAGCCGTTGCGACTTCGGCCATCATGTTGATTAGAGGGGGATAAAGATCCGCTCTGTCACCGCTCTCGTTTTCGAACACGGCCATAAAGACCACCGCGATGCCGGTGTCGGGGTTAGTGAGCAGGTATTGCCCACCATAACCACCGTGGCCGATCCAGGTGCCGTTCGTCGTCGTCTGGCGGCTATAGTACATCCCCTCGCGCGGCTTTGGCCAACGAGGTCCGGGATCGCGGCGTGTCTCTTCGATGAAGGCGGCATCAGCGACACGGCGTCCGTCAACGCCTACACCCCTGCGCGCGAATAGTAGGCCGAAGCGCGCGAGATCACGGGCGGACAGGGAGGCACCGCCCCCAAGTACAGGTACACCCTCGCGCTCGCAGGTGATATGGAAGGAGCCCTCAAAGCCCGCCCCCTCTACGATCTCGATAAGCCAGCTGCGAAGCGACCGGTTACTCACTCGCTCGACGATCCAGCCGAGCAGTTCGGTGTTATACTAAAGGATCTGACGGCTGACTCTCTTGGGATACCGGAGTGAGCGGAACCGTGATTCCATTGGGGCGAGGAGGATTCGCGCCATGGGATCAGCGATCAAGATGCGGACGGACTATTCGGCAGCCGAGTTGCGGCGGCTGGCCAAGAGTTCGAAGGATAGCAAGCAGAGCCGTCGGCTGCTGTCGTTGGCAGCGGTTCTCGACGGGATGAGCCGTGAGGATGCGGCCCGGGTCGGCGGCATGGACCGGCAGACCCTGCGGGATTGGGTTCACCGTTTCAACGACGCTGGTCCAGACGGCCTCGAGGACGCCTGGAACGGCGGGCCGGAGCCGCGCCTGTCGGTGTCGCAGAAGGCCGAACTGGCACGGATCGTCGAGACCGGGCCGGACCGGGCCGTCGACGGCGTCGTGCGCTGGCGGCGCATTGATCTCCAGAGGCTCATCAAGGAACGCTTCGGCGTCGACTATCACGAGCGCTACGTCGGAACGGTTTTGAAGCAGCTCGGCTTCTCCCATATCAGCGCCCGGCCACTTCATCCGGGCCAGGACGGCGAGATCGTCGAGGCGTATAAAAAACTTCCCGCGCACGCTGAGCGCCCATCTGGCCGACCTGCCCAAAGGTAAGCCGGTCGAGATCTGGTTCCAGGACGAAGCCCGCATCGGCCAGAAGAATGGCATCGTGCGGCAATGGGCCAGGCGCGGCACGCGGCCCCGTCAGCCGGCCGACCAGCGCTACAAGAGCGCCTATCTGTTCGGCGCCATCTGCCCGGCGCGTGGCATAGCAGCCGGGCTGGCGCTGCCCTTCGCCGACACGGAGGCCATGCAACTTCATCTCGACGAGATCAGCCGCCATGTTGCCAGGCGCGCTCATGCCGTTCTGCTGCTCGACCGCGCCGGCTGGCCACCACCGCCAAACTGAAAGTGCCCAAGAACATCACGCTAATCTTCCTGCCGCCCCGCGCGCCGGAGCTGAACCCCGTCGAGAACGTCTGGCAGTATCTGCGCCAGAACTGGCTCTCAAATCGCGTCTTCGAAGGCTACGACGCCATCATCGACGCCGCGTGCGGGGCCTGGCGCGAGCTCATCGAACGACCAAACACCATCACATCAATCGGAATGCGCGAATGGGCTCACGTCGGTCAATCAAATTGACCGTTGGTATTAGCCGTCTTGTAGATCACATGGCCGGTCCGATTGACGAGATCGTCGCCGGTGATGCCGCACAGGAGCGAGCGGATCGTCACCCCCGTCGCTTCATCCAGTCAGCCGGCAGATCCTTTAGTATAAGGTGCCGGCACGCAGAACGACATTTCTCTCATCCGGTGGTCAATTACAGGAGGCAACCGAAGATTAAATTGCAACCTTGGTTGCCTCATTTCCACGGCCACGGCTGGCAGCTTACATCTGCCCTGACTGTTAGTTGCTGCCGGCACGAACTGTCGGTTGCCGCTGTTTCCACGGTCTGGCTTCCTCCAGATCGCGTGCCAAACGCACAAGCGTGGCCTCGTCGCCGAAGCGGCCGACGACTTGAATGCCAATGGGTAGGCCGCTAGAGCTTTGCGATAAAGGCAAGGATACCGCAGGTTGCCCAGTGACATTGAATAAACCAGTAAATTGACAGATCGCAGTGTCCGCTTCGGTGATTCCCTCGGCAGAAAGCGTCGGGTTAGTGGCACAATAGATACCGCCATGCGGCAGGGCCACCGTTGGCAAAGTTGGGGTCAGCAGAATGTCGAAGGCATTTATCGCCTCGCCTACACGGAACCGTAGTTTCCTAAGGGCCTCTTGTAGTTCTTCCCCCGATTGAGAAAGCGGCAAGTCTCGGCCAAATTCATAGCGCTTGAGGTTGGCTGGTTCCAAGGTGTCGGCGCTAATGGTGCGACCCATTGCACGCGCCGCTACTTCAAGTGAAGTCGCGGAAATCTTGCGCTGGGCAAAAGTTATTCTGCTGTACTCGACGGGCTCATATGGCGGGTCGATCTCCGCTATCGAGTGGCCCATTTCCTGGAGAAGCATCGCAGTCGTTTCGACCGCATGTAGCACTTCGGGATCGAGGTCGACCGCGCCCCAGCGGGTTCTAGCGACCCCAACCCGCAGACGACCGGTAGGCTGTGAGAGCTCTTCCACATAGGAGCGCTTCGGCTGGACGATGATGAATGGATCGCCCGGATGAGGCCCTGAAAACACGTCCAGCGCGGCGGCCATATCGCGTACAGTCCGACAGAGAACGAACGCGCGGCTGCGACCAAACGATGCGTCCTGATTGTCTGGGCCGCCGGAGATGCGTCCGCGGGACGGAACCAATCCGACAAGACCACACCAGGACGCCGGGATGCGAATTGACCCCCCGCCGTCGCCACCGGATGCAACTGGAGTAATCCCGGCGGACACTGCCGCCGCGGATCCTCCTGAGGAGCCGCCCGCTGTGCGTTCCAGATTCCATGGATTGCCGGTTATGCCATTGAGAACGGATTCGCTCATTACGGCGCTTCCAAGCTCCGATGTTGTCGTTCTTCCCAGAGTCCGAAGCCCCGCCTCCCGCGCGCGACGAAAAAAATAGCTGTCGGTATTGGAACGATGGCCTTTGAACAGACGGCTACCTTTTTCCTGAAGGCGGCCAGCTTCGGTCTCCCCCACATCCTTGCGAAGGAACGGCACACCGTGGAAGGGTCCACCGTCCGCGCCTGCAACGGTTTCGGCATCTTCGTAGAACTCAATTACAGCGTTGACACGCGGATTGACCTCGTCGTGGGCTTGGCGGGCCAATCGGGTCAGTTCCTGTGGAGTCACTTCACCGGCACCGACAAGGGAGGCCAGACCAGTCGCATCGTACCCTACGTATTCACTTACCTTCATTGGAGCTACCTTCATCGTTTGCTTAGTGGCGGCGGATAGATCCACGTGATAACAGCAAAGTTAAATTGCCAGTTGTATTGAAGCCCATTTGCGCAGCCATCCGAATTAACTATTAGCACCAACATTGATTGATTTTAGCTGAGATGGGGAATTGCAATACTTCAAAATCCTGCGCGTTAGCTTCGTTACCTCTGATGCGGTTGGCTATTCACTTCCAAATCAGATCTGACGACGGTCGCAAGCGTCAGCCGTCAAAAGGACGGTAAAGTCGTAAATCGGATCGGTAGCCCTGTATTGCGGGGGAACAAGACACGGGCTATCGGGCGGAAGACCTTCATCAAGTTCAAGAATTCCAAGGACCGCTACCTGTTCTAACGAAGCTCTGCCAAGTCTACAGCTGATATCGTGACGGTCAGTCTACACGAGTGATCGCAGCCCGGACCAGCCGGGCCACGGCTCTTCCGGATAGTTATTTTTCTGAAGTGAAATCAATCCCGTCATACCACTTCATTGATATTTTGGAGAGAGTGCCGTCATCTCTCATACTCTTGATGGCGTCCGCGACCGTTTCAGTAAATTCCTTGTCATTCTTTTCTATTGCAATTGCTGCAGGGGCCGCGAATAGTGGGCCGCCGATCTGCTTAAATGGGTAGCCAGACGCGAGCATTTTGGGAAAGCTTTCTTGTGACATGACGACCGCATCCAGGCGAACGCCGTCGCCCAAGCGAAGATCCTGATTCAACACATCGGCGACGGGATAGCTCTTCACCTCGCCAGGTGTGAACTGGTATTCGACCGGCTTAGCGCCTAGCCATTCCGCTGCGAGCGCGTGTTTGGCATATTCTTCGTCCACCGTACCTGCCCCGGCGCCGACCACCTTGCCATTGAGATCAGAGAGCTTCTTCGCTTTGCTGTCCTTGTGAACGACGGCAATCGATCGCGAATAGAAATACGTCACGAAGTCAAATTTTTCGGCTCTGGCCTTGGTTGGAGTCATCTGACCCATAGCAAGATCCCATCGCCCCTGCCATTTGCCAGCAACAATGACGTCCCAGCCCGGCGTTACGAAGCTGACTTCTACGCCGAGGTGTTTCGCAACGCCCTTGACTACGTCAATATCGAAACCATCAAGTTCGTGCTGGTCGTTTAAGAAAGCCATTGTTCCCCAATCCGTACCGACCGCCACAGTGAGCGTCTTTGTGGAGAGCACGCGATCAAGTGTCTCGCCGGCGTTGGCCATGCTAGACGATGCTATAGACATAACAACAATGGAGGCCGCAACTGCCGCCTTCGTGAAGAGCTTGTTCATATGAGATTCCCCTATCTTGTTTCACCTCGACCTTAAGTGCGGCATACACCCACAGTCGAGACCCGAATTGGAACCAGGTCGACCTTAATTTGAGCCTCGCCAAATCCCAGACGAAGTGTATCGCAACGCTGTCCACGATGCAACAAATGTTTTAGTATGCGCGCGAAAATCCACGTGTTTCACCCTGTGTTAGCCTGTGCCGAGAGCGATAGGCGCGTCACCGCCGAATCATTGCGCGTTGCGAAAGCGGGAGCGCATGATGCATGGGGTTCCGATCACCGGGATCGCTGCAACGTTTCGTCTCGATCTTCTCTGCCCTCAGAAATCTCTTCGTCCCACCTCGCATCAAACGCTCGGCAGCCATTCACCTCCACCGCATCCAGGCCATGGCGGCGTGGAAGACCGTGACCGGAACGCTCGCCTGAATTCTGCAGCAGCGGCCTTAATCCGATCTATCTCAGATAACGTGACAAGCCCGATCCAGGTCTATTCCTCTGATTCAGACCGAATATTTGCTGATTGCAAAGGGAATTGAGTCTGAAATCGCGCCTTCTTGATGGTATGCGTACGCTGAGGGCCGCGGAATGAAGCGTCGCGTGGGACAGTAGTGGCCGTTATGGTGGTGCGATCAGTTCAGGCTGCGGCGGTCTGCTGACCGACCGGTTTCTCGGCGTCGCGCAGTTTTTTCATTCCCAGGGCAGCAGTTCGTGCAGGCGGGAACTTGGCAGATCGGAGATGCGTGCGAGGACGTCGGCGAGCCAGGCTTTTGGGTCGACATCGTTCAGGCGGCAGGTGGTGATGGATGTCAGCATGACGGCAGCCCGGTCGGCGCCGCGCCGGCTCCCGGCAAATGTCCACGCCCGCCTTCCCAGGGCCACACCTCTCAATGCCCTTTCTGCAGCATTGTTGGTCAGGCAGATTCTGCCTTCATCGATGAAGCGGGCAAAGTCGTCCCAGCGCGAGAGCATGTAGTTGATCGGCTTGAGGACATCGGAAGAGCGCGAGAAGGTATCGCGCTCGCGGAGCAACCACTCGTGCATGTCATCGAAGAGTGGCTTACTCTTTTCCTGCCGCACGGCACGCCGCTCAGGGGCTGTCTTGCCGTTGATGTCGCGCTCGATGTCGAAGAGCGCGTCGATGCGCTTGACCGCCTCCAGCGCCGTCGGGGAGATCGGTTTGCCATTCCTCCTGCCCTCGCGGGCATTTTTCTCGACGTCGGCCAGTTCGAAGAATCCCCTGCGCGCATGCGCAAAACAGAATGCGGGCGTGATCGGCAGCTCTTTCCGCTTCGGATCGAAGAGCGGATTGAAGCCGCTATAACAGTCGACCTGCAGAATGCCCCCGAAGCGGGCCAGATGTTTTTGTGGGTGCTCACCTCGTCGGTCGCTCGAAGCGTAATAGACCGCCGCCGGCGGCGCGGCGCCACCGAACGGCTGATCGTGGCGCACATACGTCCAGATACGGCCCGTCTTGCATTTGCTCTTTGCCAGGACACGGATGGTCGTGTCGTCACCATGAAGGCGCTCGGCCGCGAACACATGAGCCTCGATCAGCTTGAAGACCGGCATGAGGGCAAAGGTTCCATGACCAACCTGATCGGCCAGCGTCGAGATCGGCATGTCGATCCCCTCGCACTTGAAGCGCGTGCTCTGCCGGTTGAGCGGGATGTGCATGCCGAACTTGTCGAAGAGGATGGTCGCCAGCAACTGCGGGCCGATGAAGCCGCGCGGCGTGACATGGAATGGCGCCGGCGGCTGGGTGATCGCCTCGCAATCCCGGCACGTAAACTTCTCCCGGACCGTTTCGATGACCTTGAAGCGGCGCGGGATCTCCTCCAGCGTCTTGTTGACGTCCTCGCCCAGCTTGGACAGCCGGGATCCGCCGCAGCAGGCGCAGGCAGTCGGAGGATCGATGACGACGCGCTCGTGTTCGATGTCATCCGGCCATGGCTTGCGCACCGGTCGCTTGCGGATGAACGGGCGGACCTTCTGCGTCCTCGCCACCGCGGCCTGCGCGGCAAGCTCATCCTCGGTCGCCGAGGTGACAAGGTCTTCGAGCTCCAATTCCAACTGCTCGATCAGCCGCGCCGTACGCTCGGAGCGCTTCCCGTACAGTTCGCGTTTCAGCTTTTCGATGCGCAGCTCAAGATGCGCGATCAGCGCCTCGTTGTCGGACAGCATAGCCTGTGCGTCGGCGGCTTCGGCCTGCCAGTTGGCAGCATCCGCGACGGCCACTCGCGTTCAGCCAGCAGCGCCTCACGCTCGGCTAGCAGCGCCACGTAGGCGCTGGCAAGATCCGAGGGAAGATCAACCGGCTTCGAAGTCATGCGCCGATTGAATCACATTTCATTATATTTTCAATTCAAAAATGCTACCCAACCCGAGTTGGACGCCACGTTTCCTGAGGATTTCGCCAGTCTATCCCAGACAGGAGATAACTCAGCTGTGCAGGAGATACTGTCACAACTCCGCCCTCAACTGTCGGCCAGATGAAGCGGCCGCGCTCGAGCCTTTTGTAACTCACTTGGAAATGCAGGCGGTTCATCGTCCCCGTCGCAGTTTGTGACAGTGACTCACCCCTTTCATCCGTATTCCGGGCAGCGAGGTGCCTGCGTTGGGAAGCGCGGTAACCGAGGGGGCAAGCTATTGCTGCTGCGCTTTGACGATGGCCGGATTTGCACTGTTCCGCCGCAATGGACCGATGCAGCAGGCCCCAGCCTTGAGGTTATCGCGGGAAACGGGCGCGCACTGTGCAGCCTCACCGACCTACTGGAACTCAGCGGTCTCGTAGAGCGCCTCATATCGCAAGGGAGATGCGCAACGCCGCAAGATTGTAAGGGAAATTTTGCCGATGTTGCAAGGAAAATAACGCCGCAAAACCCATGGGAACTTCGCTGAATGTGCCGTATTAGCAGAGATTATACTCGATTTGTTGACAGATATCCGCTTGACGGTTTAGCCATACGCGACATATTTATAATTACGTCAATTGAGTCGGCATCGGGGGCGGCGCAGGTGTCGGACAGCGTCAAACACAGGCAATCGAAAGGCAGCGCTTTGGCCGAGGATGGCACGCTCAATCCAGCCCCGGAAAAAATCGGCGATCAGAAGTTCCGGGAGGACGGCTTCTTCGATCCGCGCGACATCGTGCAGGTGAAGTACGAGATGCTGCGGCGCGTATCGGTCGACAAAATGTCGGTAACGGAGGTGTCCGACGAATATGGCGTCTCCCGGCCGACCTTCTACCAGGCCAAAGCCGACTTCGAGGACGCGGGTCTGGCCGGCCTAGTACCGAGGAAGCGCGGCCCGCACGGCCCGCACAAGATCCAGAGCGAAGTGCTGGCCTTCCTCAGGGCCCAGGTGGTTCCGGGCGAGCCCATTCGGGCACGCGAACTGACGAACCGGCTCCGGACAGAGTTCGGACTCGATGTCCACCCCAGAACAATCGAGCGTGCGCTCGGCGAAAAAAAAACGGTGTAACCATCAGTGGCGGTGCGCAATTGCATTGCGCGATGCAGTCCCGCGCCACGGAGCGATACGAAATACTGCGCGCCGCCGCGCTTGGCGCCGCGCTCCCTCTGGAGGCACGCAGCGGTCTTACCATCCTTCTGCATCGCGGCATGTGGGCCTGGGTTAGCGCGATCTTGCGTATGCCGGGCTGGTCCCCACCCGCGGCTTTGCCGCCAGTCGCCAGGCTGCCGATCGCAGACGAAACGTCCGAGCGACGCACAATCATCCACTTGCTCGCCACCATCGTGATGGCGGCCCCTGAACGGAGAACAGCATGAACGAAAAGCTCAAGGTCCAATCGCATCATCTCGAGCGTGGCGCCTACCTCTACATCCGACAGTCATCGATGCGACAGGTCATGGAGAACGTCGAAAGCACCAAGCGTCAATACGATCTTCGTGGTCGCGCGATCGGGCTTGGATGGCGCGACGACCAGATCACCGTCATCGACAGCGACCAGGGCGAATCCGGCGCTTCAGCGGCGTGGCGCGAAGGCTTCCAGCACTTGGTGTCCGATGTCGGCATGGGGCGCGCGGGGATCGTCATGGGGCTGGAAGTATCCCGCCTCGCCAGAAACAATGCGGACTGGCATCGGCTGCTGGAGATCTGCGCTTTGGCCGACACACTCATCCTCGACGAAGATGGCGTGTACGACCCGGCCAACTTCAATGACCGGCTTCTGCTGGGCCTCAAGGGCACGATGAGCGAGGCCGAGTTGCACGTTATCAAAGCCCGGTTGCGTGGTGGCATTCTCAACAAAGCACGCCGCGGTGAATATCGTTGCCCCCTTCCGACCGGCTTCATCTATAATGAGGTTGGCGATGTGGTCCTCGATCCAGACGCTCAGATCCGGGAGATGATCACCCACTTCTTCGAGACGTTCTCGCGGGTCGGGTCGGCTACGCAGACCGTCAAGGCGTTTGCCAGCGAAGGTCTGCTCTTCCCATCCCGGTTCCGCAACAGCAAGCGGGTGGTCTTCCAACCCCTGACCACATCGACAGCCTTACGCACGCTGCACAATCCTCGCTTCGCGGGCGTCTATGCCTATGGCCAGCGTCTTTACCGCAGGACCGTCGACGGAAAGAAACAGGTCCGTAAACGTGAGCCCAATGAATGGCTCGCATGCATCCCGGACGCCCATCCCGGCTATATCAGTTGGGAGCAGTTCCAGCACAACCTGAAGGCGCTCGAGGCCAATGGCCAAGGCTACCAGACCGCGCGGGTCTCGCCACCGCGCGAAGGCGCGGCTTTGTTGCAGGGGCGCGTCATATGCGGGCGGTGTGGCTGCCACATGAGGGCCCGTTACGTCACCCGGCGCGGTCAGGTGGACACTTGGTACGTCTGCAGCCGCGCCTACGTCTCTCGGGGTGAGCCTCACTGCCAGTCGATCGCAGGCTGGCCCGTCGACGCGGCGATCGGTGAACTGATCGCCGCGGAAATGACGCCCGCCGCCGTGGAATTAGCTCTGGAGATCCGAAAAGAGATCGAAGCGCGCTATGACGAAGCGGACAAACTCCGGCTCCGCGCCGTCGAACGCGCCCAAATCGATGCCGATCTTGCACAGCGGCGGTTTATGCTGGTCGATCCGAACAACCGCCTGGTTGCCGACACCCTTGAACGCGAATGGAACGACAAACTGCGCATGCTGGCTGATCTACGAGAAGAAAGAGCGCGCGCTCTACGCGAAGACCGAGCGACACTCGACGATGCAATCCGTGATCGATTGATCGCCATGACGGCCGACTTCAAAACGGTCTGGTGCGACCCCACCTTGCCGAACCGAGAACGCAAGCGACTCCTTGCCTATCTTGTCGAAGACGTCACATTGCTCAAGTTCCAGGCCGAGGGAGAGACCCGGATCCACATCCGCTTCAGAGGCGGAAGGACCGAAACATTGACCACTCAGAACCCGAAATCCTCCGCACAGCAGGTAAGGACCCGGCCCGAGGTGGTCGAATTGGTCGACAAGCTTCTCGACGATCATATCTGCGCTGAAATCGCTGACATCCTGAATGCAAGGGGAATCCGTCCCGGCGGCTCAGCGCGGCGCGGCAAGGCTGACGCCCAGTTCACCGACTTGCGCGTCATCTATCTTGTCAAGCAATATGGTCTGCGCTCGCGCTACGACCGGCTGCGCGAGCGGGGAATGCTGACAAAAGCAGAAGCCTGCGCAAAACTCGGGATCACCGAATGTACCCTGGTCAGATGGGCGAAATACGACATCGTGAAAAGACATGCCTACAACGGCTATATCGGCCTCTATGAGCTGCCAGGACCGCACGTCCCAGCCAAGCAGTGCAGCCGATGGAACCAGCTCGCCCATCGGGCAGAAGCCATCCGCCGACTCAACTCCTCAAAATGCTCCGATCTCAAGGAAAGGGCTGTAGTATGAAGCCAGTTAGTTTGTGAACAGGCATGATCCTTCGCCATCATGCCAGATGACCTTCAGCAAATTTCCACGCTTCCCCCTGAAGCAAAACATGTTGCCCCCAAGGGGATTATGTTTGAGGACCTCCTGTACCCGTAGCGCCAGCGAGGGAAAGCCACATCTCATGTCGGTGTAGCCTGTGGCAAGCCACACACGCACGCCTTGTGTCGGGATCATCGCAGCATTTCCAGGCCCTGCAAGATCCGCAGCAGGACACTTACGTCGACAGTGCGGTCAATGATCACACGCCGGCCGTTGACCCCGACGATTTCCATCCGGCCACCGGCAGACACCGCTTGGCTGGTCGTAGCTGGTACTTCAGAATGCGATCGCGCAGGAGCCGGCTCTTCCGGCTCTACGTCGTGCAGGCTGGGACCGACAACACCCATGTCAATGAACGCGACCGGTGGGGTCTCAGGCAGCGGTTTGGACTGGCCCAATCGCCCTTGCTGGCCTTGCTTTATCCAGATGAACAAGTGGTTCGCGTTCATGTCGTGACGCCGCGCCACAACCGACACCGGATCACCGGACTCCTGCACCTCAAGCACGATCGCCAGCTTCTGCTCAACCGTCCAGGAGCGGCGCGTCCGCTGTTGGCCCGCACCCGGCGGCAGCGGCAGAGCCGCGGACGTGCTCGCTTCCACCGTCGATGGCTGTTCCATAGCCAGATACTTCATTCGCCAAGCGTCCACTTAATCTAAGCGGACACTATCGCCACTAAGGCTTGTTGAGATTCATCGTGAGTTTATGACGGCAGCAGCAAGATTGATGAAGGCTGCGAAGCTCTGGTCGGTTTTGTCAGCTCGCATGGCGATACGCTTGAATTCCTTGAGTTTGCAGAAGAAATTCTCGATCAGGTGGCGCCATTTGTAGAGTTCCTTGTCGAGCGGCAGAGGAAAAGTCCGACGTGAGTGCTGTGAAATAACGATCTTGGCGCCGCGCTGACCGCCGCACGCAAAACGAAGATGATCGTAGCGCTCGCCCGCAAGTTGCTCATAGCCTTGTGGCGTCTGAGCACGGTGGGTGAGATACCGGATGGGGTCATGCTTCGGCAGCCAGCGTGAACAGGACTGCGAGAAAACCGAACAAGCAACTCGGCGTCCGGTCGGATTTTGCTGACAGGCCGTCGATGATCCGAGGTGGTGGTGACCCGAACAGAAACCTGGCTCCGATGGCCGTCTGGAGAATGGGCCCGCCGCCTCGGAGCCTTGCCGCCGAAGCGAATGACTGCTTCATGGTCCGGATCCAGTATGGATCCAACCGAATACAAGGTCGCGGCGCATGTGTTGCGCGCGAGGCGGGTTCCCCTCGGATCATCTCAACTATGCGGCCCTACAACAGGCCGCCTCAATCAACGGGTTGAAACGGAAGAAATAACGAAATGGGCAGTCGCGATGGCTTGACAAACAAATCCCCATACAAGGGTTCTGTGTAGTCGCGGGCGCGATTGGGCGGGCACGCACGGGTCGCGACTACATTGAAGCCGGATTGAGCGAACCCGCTGACGCGGCCACGCGCTATGGTATTAGTATCGCGAAGCCTGCTCTAGGTGTGCGGCTTGGTGTGATGCAACGCTGCCATGTCGGTGAAGACGAGGCCGAGACGCCGACGTTGACCGAGGCGATCGACGCGCCCGTTGGCATCTTTGGGCGTGCTTCGGGGTAATGCTTGTGCTCTTCGGGCTGGTCGGGAAGATGACGATATGGGGGGTCATTGCGTCCGTCGACGCTGATGCCGCGACGCTGCCACGATCGATGCTGGGGCGACATCCTGTCGTCATGAGGTATCCGGCTGCGGTCGTGATGGCCCAGTGCGCCATCGCGGCAGCGTGGCGGTGATGCGCAGAATGCCGCCACAGCAGGGACAGACGGTTGGGTCAAAGCGCGGGAGCGGCCTGGTGGTCTCGCCGGCTGCGGCGGTCGCAGCGAGCTTCATCGCCACCAGGAGTTGCCGGATGATGGTGAGTCGGGTCCGGCGGCATCCATTGGCGAGGAAGCCATAGTGGCGGATGCGGTGGAAGCCGTCGGGCAGGCAGTGCAGCAGGAAGCGACGGATGAACTCGTGCGGATCGAGCGACATCAGCCTGGGCGCGTTGCCGTGACGATAATCGCGCCAGCGGAAGGTTACGCTGGTCTCGTCGGCGCTGACCAGGCGACTGTTGGCGATGGCGACCCGGTGGGTATAGCGGCCGAGATAGGCGAGGACCTGCTCGGGCGAGCCGAACGGCGGCTTGGCATAGACGATCCAGTTCTTGCGACGAAGCTGCCGGATCGCGGCCGTGAAGGCATGGGCCTGACCGAGCCCGTCGAGCGTGCCGGAGAAGCGCAGTCGCCCAGCCGCATAGGCCGCCTGGAGCCGCTCGAGGAACAGCCGCCGGAATAGGCGGGAGAGGACATGGATGGGCAGGAAGAAGCGTGGCCGGCAGCTGAGCCAGCGCCCATCGGAAGAGAGAGCGCCGCCGGGGACGAGGCAATGGATGTGCGGATGATGGGTGAGCGCCTGGCCCCATGTGTGAAGAATGGCCAGGAACCCGATCTCCCCGCCGAGGTGCCGCGGATCGGCGGCGATGGTCTTGAGCGTTGCGGCGACGGCCTCGAACAGGATGGCATAGACGACTGCCTTATTGTGAAAGGCGATCTCGGCGACTTCGGCCGGCACCGTGAACACGACGTGGAAGTAAGACACCGGCAGCAGATCGGCCTGACGGTCGGCGAGCCACCGTTCGCGCGTCGCGCTCTGACACTTGGGACAATGCCGGTTGCGGCAGGAGTTATAGCAGACGCGGGCATGTGCGCAGTCCTCACAGGCCTCGACATGGCCGCCAAGCGCCGCAGTCCGGCAGAGCTCGATCGCGGACATGACGCGGTGCTCGACGCGGCCGAGATGGCCGTCATGGGCAAGACGATAGGCATGATCATGGCGACGGAAGATATCCGCCACCTCCAGCTCGGAGCGCATCGCCGGGCTCAGGCGGGCGGCACCACCTCCAGCGTCAGGCGGTCGAGCGGGCTCTGCGTCCTGGCGATCGTGCTTGTTGCCACATGGGTGTAGCGCGCCGTCGTCGAGAGGTTGTTGTGCCCCAGCAGCACCTGGATAATCCGGATATCCGTACCGCTCTCAAGCAGGTGAGTCGCAAAACTGTGGCGCAGAGTATGCACGCTCACCCGCTTGACCAAACCTGCCGCCTTGGTCGCGGAGCGGCAGGCCGCATGAAGGACCTGCACGTCGATCGGCTTGTCGCCTCGTCCGGGGAACAGCCAGTCCTGCGGGCGTGCCAGTCGCCAGTAGGTCCGCAAGATCCCGAGCAGCTGCGGCGACAGCATGACCGTGCGATCCTTGGCGCCCTTGCCGTGGCGGACCTGGATCACCATCCGGTCGCTGTCGATGTCCGCCACCTTGAGGCTCACCGCCTCCGAGGCGCGCAACCCCGCGGCATAGGCGGTGGTCAGTGCAGTGCGCGCCTTCAACGATGGCACTGCTTCCAGAAAGCGCACCACCTCGTCGGCGCTCAGGATCGCCGGCAACTTGCGCGGCGTGCGCGCATAGACGATGCGCTCCGGGATCTCCGCCCGGTCCAGCGTCACGCCGTAGAAGAAACGCAACGCACAGACCGTCTGGTTCAGCGCCGGCCAGGAAATGCCCTGCGACACCAGATAAACCTGGAACGCACGGACGTCCTCCAGCCCCAACCGATCCGGCGACCGGCCGAAATAACGGCTGAACTTCGCCACCGCATGCAGATAGGATCGTTGCGTCGCGGGCGACAGGTTGCGCAAGCTCATGTCGTCGATCATACGACGGCGCAGCGGGCTTACCGCTGCCGTGGCTTCAGCCATGGGATGGTCTCCTGGTCAGGGGTTGGTCTCAGCAACCAAACCTTCCCATCAGGAGGCCATTCCAGCCAATGCACACGCCAATCCCGCGTCAGCGGGTTCGTTCAATCCTGAATCTCAACAAGCCTTAGGTACGCGTCAGTACGCGGCCTTTAGCGTATGCGTACTCTTGATTGGCCTGCTGCCGGTTTCGTGGACACCGAGATAAGGTGTTTAACGGAACTGGAGAGTTGGAATGCAAAGAAGGAAGTTCAGCCGCGAGTTCAAGCTTGAGGCGGTGAGATTGATCAAGGATCGGGGCGTTGCGGTGGCCCAGGCTGCCCGCGACCTCGATCTCCACGAGAATGTGCTGCGCAAATGGGTGCGCGAGCTGTCGACCGATCCGCAGCATGCGTTTCCCGGTCATGGGCAGATGAAGCCGGAGCAGCAGGAGATTGACCGGCGCGCAAGGAAGTGGCGAAGCTGAAGGCGGAGCGCGACATCCTAAAAAACTGTCACGGGCCATGGCCCGCCTGTGCGCGGTAGAAACAGCCCATGCTATTCTCGGACCTCGGAGGGTAGCGGCCGTCAGCTTATTGGAGGCACAGTCCCCGTTAAAAAACGTGGTCCATGGGTGCATGCGAACTTGAGATTGGTGACGCCGTTCCTGCGGTGATCCCGATTAGGAAGATGAAGATTTAGCATAGCCCAGACCCTCCTGCCGACAATCGTATGGAGGATTTGCTATGCCCAAAAGGAAGACCGGTGACCGCCCGGAATTGAAGCCGGTCAATGTTGGTGCCGCTGGCATCGACATCGGATCAAAAATGCACATGGCAGCGGTCGACCCGGGCTGCACTGATACGCCAGTGCGAGCGTTTGGCACATTCACGCAAGACCTGCATGATCTGGCGGACTGGTTCAAAGCGTGCGGCGTGACCAGTGTCGCGATGGAACCCACCGGGGTCTATTGGATCCCGGCCGATGAGATTCTTGAGCAGCACGGGTTCGAGGTCATTCTGGTCAATGCGCGTTACGCCAAGAATGTGCCTGGGCGCAAAACAGATGTCAGCGATGCCGCGTGGCTCCGCCAGCTTCATTCCTACGGATTGTTACGCGGGAGTTTCCGTCCTGATGCCGAGATCGCAACTCTGCGCGCCTATCTGCGTCAGCGGGAGCGGCTAGTGGAATACGCAGCCGCCCATATCCAGCACATGCAGAAGGCCCTGATGGAGATGAATCTGCAACTTCACCACGTTGTCTCCGACATCACCGGCGCGACCGGTATGCGGATCATCCGGGCGATTGTGGCGGGCGAGCCCAATCCCGATGTATTGGCGACCTACCGCGATGTGCGCTGCCATTCCTCTATCGAGACGATCCGCGCTGCACTGGTGGGCAACGACCGGGACGAACATGTCTTCGCCCTGACCCAGTCGCTGGAGCTCTACGACACCTACCAGGCCAAGATGCTCGACTGCGACCGGAAGCTGGAATCCTTGATAGCGGCGCTGAGTGACAAAGGGGCAAAGCCGATCGGCAAGCTGTTAAGGCCACGGGTGAAGACCAAGCAGGTCAACACACCGTCGTTCGATGTTAGGGCCGCGCTATATCGCGTCCTCGGTGTCGATCTGACCGAGATCCATGGGTTGGGTCCGTCACTTGCGTTGAAGCTCATCGGCGAGTGCGGCACGGATCTGAGGGCATGGCCGAGCGCCAAGCACTTCACCTCCTGGCTGTGTCTCGCGCCGGGTAACAAAATCTCCGGCGGCAAGGTGCTCTCTTCGCGCACGCGGAGATCGTCAAGCCGGGCAGCAGCGCTATTGCGGTTGGCGGCCACAACTATCGGGCGGAGCGATACGGCGCTCGGAGCATTCTATCGTCGGCTGTCCTCTCGTGCAGGCAAGGCGAAGGCCGTGACGGCGACCGCCCGCAAAATTGCGGTCCTGTTCTACAACACCCTCAGCCACGGCATGACCTACAGGGATCCGGGTGCCGACCACTATGAGGAACAATATCGCAGCCGTGTCCTCGCCAATCTGAAGCGGCGCGCAAAATCGCTGGGCTTCGTTTTGCAGACCGTTCCCTGCGACATCGAGGTTGCTGTTTCTTAGGAAGGCCGCAGCCTACTTCGCGAGGGAAGTGACATGAGGTTCGCTTTCATCGCGAGGCACCGGAATATCTGGCCGGTGGCATGGCTGTGCAGCGCGCTGGATGTGTCCCGCTCAGGCTTCCATGCCTGGCTCAACCGCAGCCCCAGCGCTCGCTCCCGGCACGACGAGATCCTCGTTTCCAGGATCGACCGCAGCTTCAAGAGCAGCGACCGCACCTATGGTTCTCGTCGCGTATGGCATGACGTGCTGGCCGAGGGGCTTTCCTGCGGTCTGCATCGCATCGAGCGGCTCATGCGGGAGAACGGTTTGCGGGCCCGGCCTCGATGCCGCGGACTGCCGAAGGATGTGGGCGAGCGAGCCGCTGTGTCGGACAACCTCCTTGACCGCGCCTTCGAGGCATCGGCACCGAACCAGAAATGGATCGCCGACTTCACCTACATCTGGACCGCAGAAGGTTGGCTCTACGTTGCAGCCGTGGTCGACCTCTTCTCCCGGCGGGTCGTCAGCTGGGCGATGAAGGCCGAGATGACAGCCCAACTCGTCACCGATGCGCTCATCATGGCGATCTGGCGCCGGGGCAAGCCCGACAGCCTGCTGCATCATTCCGACCAGGGATCGCAAGGCGGATTCAATCGGTCGTCGCAACAGTCTCGATCTTACCATTTGCCAGGACTTGGTCGAGCGCTTCTGCGGGAGTTTTCCATCCGAGCGTCTTGCGGGGTCTGGTGTTGAGCGCATGCGCGACCGCATCGAGTTCGTCGGCACCGTGCTGGCTGAGATCGGTGCCCTTAGGGAAGTACTGTCCCAGCAAGCCGTTCGTGTTCTCATTCGTGCCGCGCTGCCAAGGGCTTTGAGGATTACAGAAATAGATCTGCAGGCCCGTTTCGATCTTTAGCCGGGCATGCTGGGCCATTTCCGCGCCCTGATCCCATGTGAGCGACTGGCGCAGATAGTCGGGAAGACTGGTAATCGATCGTGTGATGGCGTCCCGCACCGCTTCTGCTCCGTGGCCTGCCAAGGCCGGGCCGTTCCTTATGGTCTTACCCTGTCCATGGCCTTTCATTCGCGGCAGGTACAGCAACAGAGTGAAGCGCGTCGTACGTTCGACAAGCGTGCCGATCGCGGAACTGCCGAGGCCGAGGATTAGATCGCCCTCCCAGTGCCCCGGCACGGCGCGGTCGCTGATCTCCGGCGGCCGCTCGCTGATCATGATCGCCTCGTCTAGGAAGGCCTTGCCACGACGTCGGGCCCGCTCTCGTGGCATCCGCAGCGCCCGGCCTGATCGCAGACAGGCGGTGAGTTCCCGTCGCAGGGCTCCACGCCCCTGGATATAGAGTGCCTGATAGATCGCCTCGTGACTGATGCGCATGGTCAGGTCCTCGGGGAAGTCGAGCCGAAGCCGGTTCGCGATCTGCTCCGGGCTCCAGGAGGTCGCCCAGCGCCGGCTTTGGCGATGAATGGCGCGGCGTCCCTTCCATAGCACATCCGGACCGCTGAAGCCGACACCGTCAGCTGTGCTGATCTTGCCGACGAGCCGCTCCTGGACGTAGTCGCGCAGCACCGGGTTGTTAACGAGCTTGCCCCGCCTCGGTCGCTTGGCCGCCCGATCGGCATGCCACTGCGCGGTGCTGGCACGGTAGTCCAGGTTGCCGCTCCGCGTCGCCGCGTTACGTCGCAGTTCACGGGAGATGGTCGACGCGGATCGGCCAAGTCGGCGTCCGATCTCGCGTCTCGAAAGGCCCTGAACGCGCAGAAGTGCGATCTCCTCGCGTTCGGCAAATGAGAGGTACCGCTCTGATGGCGGCTTGGTTGAAGATCTGAACATCACTGGTGCCATGCCGCCCGCCTGTCGGAACAATCTGGTTCCGACAGGCTGCGACATACCAGCCGCCAATGCAGCATCCTCGCGGGTCATTCCCTGCGCGACCCCCAACCAGAACCGGTGGAGCTCAGACCGCCCCGCTAATGGCGGCCGCCCCGGTGACGGCAACGGTGCTCGTCCAGAAAGGTGTGATCGTCGCTTTTGAATGCCCATCGCAACCTCCTTTGTACAGGTGTTGCGACGACCGATTGAATCCGCCCAATACACGAGCGAGCAGTTCCAGCGCCTCAGCCCGCAAGGTCTACAGGACGAGAGATGCAGCCAGGGCAGATGTGTTCGACTACATTGGGCGCTTCTACAACCCTCGGCGGAGGCACTCGACACTGGGCTATCTGAGCCCCGTGGAGTTCGAGGAACAAGCCATGCTAGCTTAACCTCGTGTCCGAAAAACCGGCAGCAGGCCAGATGTACTAACCCTTAGCAATAAGCGGGATGCGCCGAAACGCAGCCTCCCAGGCCTTGGAGCCAGGAACGCATCCCACGTTGTCGAGGTCGAACCGGCGGCTTACCCTGTGGATTCCTCCTTCGCGTTAGCCGCACACAATAGGCGTGGCGGCCGGTACCGTATCCGCGATCAGATGGGCCCCTCCCAGTCGCGGCCAGAAAAACAGCTTGCGGCCTCGACGGGCTCACCCCAGTCCACAAAGGGAATTACAATGTGAACCGAACAGGACGCGGACAAAGCGGGGAGCACGCCAGAACCGCCTTCTAATCCGGATTTGGATTGAGAAAGCATCAGGCGGATGCGCTCGACGAAAATGTCTCGGCGGCCGGTCTTGGACCTTCTTTAGGCTGATGAAGTGCGCAGGCGCCCGTGCACGGCCGCGGCCAACTCCCTATTGATCTCAGCATCGTCAGATAAGCCTGGAATCATACTTGCCAGTCACTTTCAACTATCGCCTCTCAATGGTATGATCGACCAACCGATCAAGTCGACGGCACGCTGAAGTATCGCCTCGGCGCGAGGAAGACTGGATGAAGCCGCGACGACATGTCCCAAACAGTCTCGATAATCGCCTTTTCTGACAATCGGCGTTTTGGGTTGAACGTAAAATTTGACCTCGGCGACACCTGATACAGCAGCCGCCTCGCTGTCCCCACCGATCCAATCGAGCAACCCATCGCGATCAGCAACCAGGAATCGCGCGACCGCTGTCTGCGCATGCCTTTTGCGCAAATCCGATTCTTCGCCGATGACAAGCTGGATATGCGCGGTGATAAGATCAACACCGTGCGCCAACTGAACCATTTGGGGGGTTGGTGAGCCATGAAGGCGCGGATTGACCTCAATAACAACAGGGCCACGCTTGGTCCACCGAAATTCAATGCCCGTTGGCCCCCAGCCAAGGCCGAGGGCGCGCAAACAGCTCAGCGAAATATCGACGATACGCTCATACTCGTCATCAATCAGTGCTGCCGGGAAAGTCGACCCACGATAGACGAAATGTGGTGGAGGGCCGAAGTCACCGATGCCAACCGCAACGACCTCTTTGCCCATTATGTTAGCTCCATAAGCCGGGCCTTCTGCGAATTCTTCAACCAGTATCCTCGGCGCAGACCGCCATATGTGCTTAGCACCCAAAAGATAGTTCGTATGTTCGGCTAGCTCGTCGGCAGTGCGGCACAATCGGACACCGACGCTGCCGCTGCCCACCGCAGGCTTAACTATCACCGGCAGCCCGATCTCTGCGGCCGAATTCTCTACGTCCGCTGCATTGGCCGCCAAGCGATAAGCAGGTATCGGAACGCCTGAGGCCGCGAGAAGTTGACGCTGAGTGTACTTATCGCAGCATTGTTCAAGAGCGTCCGGGTCCGGTCCCGGAAGATCGAAATGACGGCAGAGCTTGCCAACTGTCGCATACACTGAGTCCCGCGCAGCCGTAATGCCAGCGATTTCATAGGCCTCTCGGAGCCGAGAACATTCGGGGATCAGCGCATCCAGATCGTCTGTATCAACACGGATTGTCTCAACGTCTTTCGCTCCAAAATTGTCATAGCGACTTGGATCGTCCGAAAGGGTAATTGGCTGGAGGCCAAGACGCTGAGCAGCCTGGACGTAGAGCAGGCCAGAGCCCATTACCGTGCCCCCAACTAGGATTAGCGCTCTTGCCATTTGCTGTGCTCCCTTCTGCGCGCGCCGTGCGGCGGTCTGAAGGATTGGCGGCATCTATTCAGCCGCGCGTGACCTCAGACCTAGCCCCAAGGCTACCGTCGTCAACGATTTTTCGGTGTTAAGTGTCTGCTAATTTTATTTCGAGTTTTGTTGCAACGGCTGCCGAGCGTTTTAAATTAAGGCTTGTTGAGAGTCATCGCGAGTTGATGACGGTGGCGGCGAGATGAATGATGGCGGCGAAGCTCTGGTCGGTTTTGTCGGCGCGCATGGCGAGACCGGTAATTTCTTCTGTGGTTGCCGCCTGTGATGCAAGAAGTTTCTGATCCTATGGGTGGTGATCGAGTGCGGTCTTCTGTCAGGCCTTTAAATGCGGCGCTTTCAGAAGCCGCTGGCCGGTATGGTGATCTGCGGATCAGGTCCAAATCTTTCAAACGAGCTCAGATGCTCAAGAGACTGCACTGGTTTTCCTGATCCAGATCTGTTCGATCATTTTGCCCATTCGGGACGTCGCCTTCTTGTCTCCCCGTTGCCGGCGTCAGCCTTGCGCAGCCTGTTGATCAAGCTACTGTGGCTGCTGCCGGAACCCGGTAATCCTCCTGCTTTGTCAGCATGGCCCAAATTGTCCGGGCCATCTTGTTAGCAAGCGCGATCGACGCGGCCGAAAAGTTGGAGGATTGGCGCAGATACTAGAATCCTGTTTCATAACACCCATCTGTCTATGTCGTTGAAGGGAATAGGTTTTGCTGATCGGGGTGCGATCCCGCGGGGTACTTCGGGTTCTGTCGCGCACGATGAACAATCTGCTGGGCTCGCGGCTTTCCGAGTTCTGATCGGCTGAAGATCCACGGCCCATCCGGTAGAGGATGAATGCCTTCGATCTCGCCTGCTTCGGCGGCGAGTCTGAGGGTCTTCGGTGCAACGCCGAGGAGGCGCGCCGCCTTGTTCAGGTTGAGCCATGGCTCGGCCCCATCCGGTGCCGGCCGGAAGACCGGGATCTTGTGATGCGATCTGTGTGCGGTGACCCGCTCCCGTGTCCAGCGATTGCCATGCCCGGTCACCAGGCCGTTGCGGTTGAGAATGCCGGCGATCAGATCATCGCTGGCGATCAGCACCAGTTGCCGGATGGCTGCGATGATATCACCAGAGGTGCTGTTGCGCTGTCCACGCCGGCGCTTCGGCAGGCGCAGCTCGGTATGGGCGCCGCCAATCCAGTGGATCAGCAGCACGATCTCGGAGGCTTTATCGTCGATATCGGCGACCACCTCCTGAATGACGGTGCGCACGATGCGCTTCTTGAGCCTGGCGTCCGTCGTTGGCGCCGACCAGACAGCCTGAAGGTCTGTGGCCAGCGCCGTGATGCCCGTTGCCAACACAGGTGATGGCCTCGGCGTCGCGGCATCATGCGCGGCGATCTTGCTCTCGATCTCACCGACACGGATGAGTGCCTGGTTCCAACGCGCTTCCAGTTCCGCCGCGACCAGCCGGTTCTCGGGATCGGCCGCGTCGTATTGCCGGAAGGCCCGGTCGGCAGCGTAGCGGGCAGCCTCAAGATCCCGACTGAGGGCGTCCCGGACCTGGTCACGACGATTGGCAGCTTGCGCCTCAGCTTCGGCAGCGGCAGCAATCGCTCCCGGCTCCACGACTCGCAGGAGCGCTTCCTCAATCGCATCATCGACGCGCAGTCCGCCAAAAGCGATGCATCGCGGCTCGCCATTGTCGAGCAGACCCCGCCAGCAGGAATAGCGCGGAATGTTGTGCTTGATGCCCGTGTACCGCACCGTGAGCTTGCGGCCGCAGCGCCGGCAGCGGACAAGCCCGGCGAGCAGAGCGTCGCCATGCTTGGGCGCCCCGTGATGCCGGCTCGTGGGCACGTTGTCGCTCACCATCTTGCGGATCGCCTCTGCCCTTTCCCAACTGACATAGCCCTCATGGCTGTCCGGGATCAGCGCCAGCCATTCCTCGCGCGTCCTGCGTCGGATACCTGCTCGAACGGCGGATCGCCCAAATCCCGGCGCGACACGAGTCTTACCATAGGCGTAGGCGCCGCCGTAGATCGGGTTCTCGATCATCCGGTGGATGGTCGCATAGCTCGGCCTGCGCCAGACCACTTCGCCATTGTTGCGCTTGGCGGGCAAATCCAGCCCATGTTCGAGGAACCACATCAAGGCCTGACGGGCGCTGCCGAGCTCAGCAACCTTGTCGAACACCAGGGTAATGGATTCCTGCACACGCCGATCAGGTTCCTTCTCAAGCCGATCGCCGACCTTCACGAAGCCGACAGGGGCTGCGACGACGAGTTCGCCGCGGCGGGCCTTCTCGTAGCGGGCCGACAGCGAACGCTGGCGCAGAAGATCGAGTTCATACTCGTTGAGACTGCCCTTCAATCCCAGCAGCAGCCGATCATTGCCCTGACGCGGCGCATAGACCGTCTCCTGGTCGATCAGCACGGTATCGACGACACGACACATCTCGATAAGCTGCTGCCAGTCGCGGCTGTTGCGGGCAAACCGCGACACCTCCCGTGCCGCAACCGCCCCGACCTTGCCGAGACAGACCTCAGCGACCATCCGATCGAAGCCGGCGCGTACGACGCCGCCGGCGGCGGAACGGCCGAGATCGTCATCGATCGTCTCTACGCGAGACCAGCCAAGGGCCGTCAGGCGGTCGCGCATCGCATATTGAAGCATGCTGCTCTCACGATTGTGCAGGACCTGATGGGCTGACGACTGCCGCACATACAGGATCGCTTTGCGCTCCAGATGATGCGGCCCAATCTTCTCATGCATCATGATCCGCGCCCTCCCGTTTTGCGGCACCCTCGCCGTCGACGTGCCCGAGGATCAGGCTGACCATCAGCTTCGTCACTGATCGGCGCGCCTCGGCCGGCAGCGCCTGCCATTGCGGCGTCTGCACCGTGTCGGCGTCGTTCGGCTTCGAGAACAGATCGAACTGGTATGTCGTGGGCTGGCGCGGCATGGACATCTCCCCGATTCGCGTGACAGCCCAATGCTGCGCCCATCTCCGGCGATTGCGATGGGGCGCCCGTGTCGTGGAGCAGTTTCGCCAGGGTGCCCAGCGCGGCAAGGTAGACGTGCGGAGCAGTCGTTATGCGCCAGCTCGCGCTGAGACTCCGATCGAACATCCACCCAGGAACCTCCAGCCAGCGATCCGATACCCGGCCAGAAAGACTGCAGCGGAAAACCTCTGCTTCGTTCTTGTCGATCACTTCATGAATATGGACCTGGCGACCCGCCCAAGGATGCCATGGATAGAGAAACTCGCGCTCCGGGCCGGTCCCGTGGGTGTTCCGTCGCCGAGTTGTACAACGAGGTGCGCCCACATGGCGCAATCGGGCACAAGGTTCCGATCTCGTTGATCAATCCCGATGGCGCCGTCGGCCCGCCATCGTGAAACAGCCGGAAAACTCCACCTTCCGGCGGTCCAAAGAATGGTATCGGATCAAAAACGGTCGAGGCTCTAATCGCAGCTGGATGACAGTTCAGTGGCAGGTCAAAAGGGCAAGGCATCACGCCGCGCGTCATGATCCCCGACAAGCTCAGATCCTACGATGCGGCCAAAGGGAAATCATGCCAGGTGTCGAGCATCGATCGCATAAGGGGCTGAATAACCGAGCGGAGAATTCTCATCTGGCAGTTCGGCGGCGAGAACGAGGTATGATCCGGTTCAAGTCGGCACGACAATGCCAGCGCTTCGTTTCCATCCATGGCCCGATCGCCAACCTCTTCAATCTTCACCGGAAACATCTGATAGCCGCCGATCACCGCGACATTCGAGCCGCCGCTATGGCGGTCTGGAGGCAAATCGCTTTGTCGACAGCCGCGTGAAGAGGCCACATCGGGGCATCCCGTGCCCAACCCAAGTTAAGGCGACGCCACCGTCGGTATGGCGATGGTGCAATGGATAGCTTTCTTCCGCAAACGCGGATAGCAGGCGCCATCGCGCCATAGCGCTTTTGCGGCTGAGCATGCCGTATTTCCTGAGCGCGCGGCCAGCGTCGCGGAAGTCGGTGGAATCCTGAGGGCGCGACGCACGCGCCGCTGCTCACGGCTTTGGTTGTGTCGAGCGAAGCGACTGCGGGCGGACGGGAATGTCCATAGACGCGCTGCGCTCGATTATCTGCGATACGGCCGAGCCCCGATGCACTAACCCCGCACACGCAAAGAGTCCGAGCCGCAGTCACAGCCGCGTTAATCGCATTCCCGCCGGCACGCAAGTTGTGCAGCTTGGCTCCGGTGCCGAGCGAGAAGCGGTGCCGAGCGAGAAGCGGTGCCGAGCGAGAAGCCCTCACCACCCCCTTGTGGTGCTGCCGTATAGAAGCGAGGGGAGCTTTGTGCTTCAATCCCTCTGTGCCGGCAATCTGCATTGCGCGCTTTTCTGCCTCATCCTTCGGGTAGATCGTCCAACCAGCAGGCGCCCTCGAGGTGCGGCCGGGAAAAAATTCTTCCAATCTTTTCTGGAACCTTATTTTGATGATATCGCATATACACGCGGCCATCAGCTCCGAGGTCAAGGATTTCGATCTTTCCTGTATAATGGGACATGATGTATTTGAATGTCTTTTGGATGCCGCTGAGACGTTGGTTAATGCCATGCGCAATCTCTAGTCCGCGGCGCAGTGAAACCTGAAAATGCGATGCGCCTTTCACCGGCCTGGCCTGAAAGAGATAATAGGGGCGGACACCCATTTGGTGACACTTGGCGAAGGTTGCAGCCAAGATCTCGGGGTCATCGTTGACTTTCGCGAGAAGCACGGACTGGTTGAAAAACTGCACGCCCTGTGTACGCAAGGAGAGAATGTTGCGCTCCGCATCTCCCGAGATTTCGCCAATGTGGTCGAAATGTGTGACGATAACTGCGGCTTTGCCCGCCTCATGGACCCGTTGGAAAAGGGCCGGTAGAGCGGGATCTTCGAACCGCTTAGGCTCAAAGGCGAGTGCTTTTGTGCCGAATCGAATTGACGCCAAATGTGGAATCGGCAGCAGATAGTCAAGAATTTTGTCGAGCTTGGCGGTGCTGAGCACGAAGGGGTCGCCTCCCGACAGCAACACGTTTGAGATCTCAGGATGGTTGACAATATATCGCGCAATCTGGCCGAAATCAAGTGCAATTTCATCGGAGGCCCTGCCAACAAAGCGTTTGCGAAAGCAAAAACGGCAATATGAAACGCAGGAGTCCGTTGCCAGCAACAATCCTGTCTGGGCGTACTTGTGCTGAAGTCCAAGCACGACAGTGTTGTCGTGCTCACCGCTCGTATCCAGATTGCCTGGACTCTCGAATTCCCCGAATGATGGCTCCACAATATACTTAAGCTGGTCGTAGTAACCACTGTTTTTGATCTGATCATGGTAAAATTTTGTGGCATGATAGCGCGTAATGCTGTTTGTTTGAAGCTCACTCTCGGCAACCACGCGCGTACCCTCAATGAATTTCATGGCCACTAGTCCGTTTTCATGGGCGATGATTGAGGCGAGAACCCCGAGGCGCCGCCGAGGTCGCCTTTAGTTCAGGCGCGGGCTCTGGCCCTCGCAGACGGCCGCGATCCCCTCCGGATCCCGCTCTGCCTGCGCCCCAATCGGCTCGTGAATGCAGCGAAGACGGTGGCGTTCCTCAGCCAACAGAAGTGGCGTCGACCAAGCGCGCTGCCCGAGGTGAGCCGCCATCTGGCTCGGCGTCTTCTGTAGATAGCTCACAACCGCTCCACCGTACTTCGCTCAAATAGCGACGTCGCATAGATCAGCCTTCCTTGAACCGCCTCGCCGACCTCAGCAAGCTCACGCACAAGATCACGTTGCGCAACACGTTCGCCAATGCCGACGTACTCAAGGTTCAGCCCAGGTAGCTCTGCCGGCGCCGCAACATTGTTTTGCCACGCAACTATAACTTGGAAGATAGGGGTATGTGCCAGCTTGCAGAGCGGATTGGCGCGTTCCACCACCTTCTCAAATGGCAGCTTCGGGTACGTCTGTGCCCCAAGTGCGGCGGCATTCACCCGCTCCAGCAATGTCTCCAGTGTCGGATTGTCCGACAGATCGATCCGTAGCGCCAGGGTGTTGACGAAGTGCCCGATCAGCCCCGCGCTCTCGGAGCGCCTTCGGTTGGCAGTCGGCGTGCCGATGACCGGTTCGTCCTGACCCGACAACCGCGCCAGCACGAGCGCCCAGCCGGCCAGCAGTGTCACGAACAGCGTCGTCCCATTACATCGGCTTAGCGCCTTGAGCTGCGCGGTCAGCGGCTGGTGCAACACGAACTCGACGAAATTGCCGCTGAAGTCCTGCTGCGCCGGACGCGGCCGGTCGGTCGGCAGTTTCAGCACCGTTGGCGCGCTCGCCAGCATCCGGAACCAGTATTCCGAGTAACGCTCCAACATCTTGCCAACCAGCCAACGGTGCTGGCAAGCCGCGTCGTCCGCATACTGAATCGGCAACGGCGTCAGCCGATCTGCGCGGCCCTCCCGGGCCGCGGTGTAGAGCTCGCTGAGCTCGCGTGTGAAGATCTTCCGCGACCGGTCGTCCCAGACCATTTGGTGCATTGTGATTAGCAGCACATGATCGACCCTCGCCAGGCGCACCAGCCGTCCACGGATCAGCCGCCCGGCTTCCAGCTCGAACGCCGCGTGCGCTTCGTGGCTCATTAGCTCCGCGAGCGTCGCCTCCACATCCGCTGCTGTAGACAGATCGTCTCGCTTAAGCGGAAGAGTGACGTTCGCCAGCCCGACCCGCTGAAACGGCTCGTCGTCCTCGACCCCGAGGGCGGTGCGCAGCACCTCATGACGCGCCACCAGACCATCCGACGCCGGCGGGACCGCACTCAACAATGCAGCGTCTATCGCATTGAGTTGGATCGTTCCAGCAAGTTTCATGTAGACCCCCCTCGGCTGGAGACTGCGAGACCGATATGGTCGTGACCGATGCTTCACCCTGTCCCAAGCAATCGGCGTGCCACCGAAAAAGGTTGTGCGGACAAGAGGCGTAAAACCATGCGTTTCGCGGCCTCAACGGCGGAATACTTGGCCTCAGTGTGTCAGGTTCCGAACACAGACGTTTTCAACCGGACACGGCTGAACAATGGCAACACGGACCTCGAATGACGACCGTCGCCTGTTGAAGAGATGGCGAACGCAGGCCCCCGATGGTTGGGCTCCCCGCGCAGGCCGGTCGAGTAGGCGAGCCGGAGAAAGATGGCGATCATGGTACTTTAGGCGGGCGGAGCGCTCATGGATGGAAACGAACAGCGCGCTGTTCAAGCTTCCGAGCCGGCGGCGTGCCACCAAATAGCGGTCTAAGCGTTCCATGTCGTGGCGTGGAGCCGCAGCAAGCGGCTCTTGTGGAACTTCGTTTGCCGGATGATCGGACGGTCGGCGGTCAGGTCAGGAAGCTTAAGAACGAGGGCCTCGCAAATGCGCATGCCGGTCGGCCAACACGGTTATGTTGCGAAAGTTTGTAGCAGAACCTCGATGAGGCAACCTCTCCGACGATGTCGCAGCAAAGATCTCCGATCGGCCGTCAATCTCGCCCAGCGTCGTTTTCGAGCTTGAAGGAGCGCTGCAGCCGATTGAGCGCTTCGGCTTGGCGCTGGTCCTTGGGGTCAGTTATCGGGTCTGACGCACTCTCGATGAATTTTGGGTCATGCCGCCCCGATCAATCTGGCTTGCAGGAGGTCGATCTTTCCCCGTCCATACATTTGGCGCTTGACGAGCTTGAGCTTGGTGATCTGACCCTCTGTCTGGCCGTTTGACCATGGCTCTATAATGGCCGCACGGACAGCGGCGTGGTCACGAACGATGCCGTTGGCGAAAGATGCGACGAGACTTCTGCTGGCGGCCGCGATCCAGGTCTCGAGATCATCGGCAAGCTTCTTGCGGATCATGGAATGGAAACAGGCAACGAGGTTACGTGCCTCCACCAGCATGGGCCCGCCCGCCTCGACGGCGGCTATCATCACAGTGTCGGCTTTACTCAGATGATCATGTGCAGTGGTCATCAACCGTGCGATCGTTCTGGCTGACGGCACCTTATGGAGCTGCTGATCGGATGCCTGCTCGGAGCGTCTTCGTCGCCTGCCCACTCGCTGACGACGCCCGGCCGTCCCTTGAAGCCCTTAGTCTTCAGCCGCCGCCAGAGCTCGCTTGCATTGCGGCAGCCCGAGACCCATTGCCCGTCCAAGAAGGGGAGCCAGGCTTCGAGGTAAACTCTGCCGGACGCGGAAGATATCGGTCCGCTGGCCACGGATTACTTGGCGAACCAGTTTGCGACTATGACCGGTGCGGCGCACGATTTCTTTGATGGGAATGCCTTCGCCAGCAAGTTTCATGATTGCCGCGTTCGTTTCCTCGCGCCGTAGATAGCCTTCGTATTGCAGCTTTTCGACATAGGTGAGTAAGTCTGGGTTGATCGTCGTGGAGCCGATGGCTGCTCGGATAGTCCGCATCGATTTGCGAACGGCGTCGAGGAATGCCGCGCTGGCATTTTCCATAACGTGCCATCTGTCAGAGACCTGAACCGCGTTTGGCAAGGCCCTTGCCGTCGCCTCTCCATATCCGCCGCCACGGTCGCGCGAGACGATTTCGATCTGTGGATGATCAGCCAACCACGCCTCGACAGTCGCAATCTCCCGATCTGGCAATAGTGTCACGACTCGCTGCCGCTCAAGGTCGCAGACGATGGTGCCGTAGCGATGGTTCCTGCGCCAAGCCCAATCGTCAACACCGACAATTTTGAGAAGGTCCGTTCGTAAACAAGCCCGGCGCCGAACAACTCGCAGCAATGTGTCATTGCTGACCGGGACCATCAGCCGCTTTGTAAAACTGGCCGCCGGCCTGCCGCCAAGCGACAGCCCAAGGTGATGGACGATGCATTCCAATCGGGACGTGCGTCTCGACCGCTCAGCGACAACCCCATCTTCGAACCGTTCAGCGAAAATACGCCGTCGGCAGAACGGCGCGCCACGAGCTGAAGCTCTACCCTCGTCCCGGTACAAGGAAGATCCGACACTCGTCGAACATAGCGGCTGTGGACCCGGCGCGACACTCTACGGCAGAGAGGGCAAGGTCGCGCTGGCGCCCCTGCGCGGACGGTCACAACGATCACTCCTTCGCTCTAGAGCACGTCCGGTTTAATCTGGGTCATAACCTGCGGCCTTGAAGTAGTTCTGGCATTCGGCTGGGGTGAAGAGGTCGACGAGCGATCCGACGGCGGTCCACAGGGCTGTGATTGTCCTCTCGGCTTTGGCGCGCATAAGAGCCTTGAGTTTTGAGAAGGCGTTTTCGATCGGCGGCAGGAACATGAGCCTCGCGCCGGTCGTCTCGATTGCATCGCGAACGCCGGCGGCCTTGTGGGCGGGAAGGTTGTCCATCACGACGATGTCGCCCTCCGACAGGGTCGGGCCCAGCACCTGCTCGACATAGGCCAGGAATACGTTGCCGTTCATGGCGCCGTCATAGACGAACGGGGCGGTCATGCACGTCAGCCGCAGTGCGCCGGTGAAGGTGGTGGTTTTCCAATGGCCGTGCGGCACGCCCGCCCGGCAACGCTCACCGCATGGCGCACGGCCCCGCAGCCGGGCCATCTTGGTCGATAGTCCAGTTTCATCGATGAACACCAGCTTTGCCGGATCGAGGTCGAGTTGGCCGTCGAACCACGCACGACGGCGCTTCAGGATGTCGGGACGATCCTGCTCCAGTGCATGTGCGGACTTTTTTTGAACGTCCAGCCGTGCCGGCCAAGCCAGGCGCTTAAGGCGCTGCGACTGATCCGAGCCGATCGCTCGACCGCCAGCCGCTCTACCATCTCGTTCAGCGTGATGTCCTTGCGCTCATCGATCAACCCCACGATGAAGGCTTTATGCGCATCGAGGCTGGACGCGCGTCGACGGCCTTGCGGCCGCGGCGTCCGCTCGCCGATCTTCGCCCGTGCGATCCACCGGATTGCACTCGATATGCCGACGCCGAACCGCGCCGCCGCCTGCCGGGCAGACATGCCCGCGTCCGAAGCCTTCAAGACCCGCGATCGAAGATCGTCGCTCAGTGCTCTTCCCATCATCCACATGGGGTGATCGCCGGAGCGGCGGCCCTGAGAACCAAATCATGTTCCTGAAGGGTGGCTGTTCCCCGATAATATGAAATACGGGCTCACGACTAGACGCCAGGCCCAGCATCAACGGAGAACAGCCATGACAGAATATATCGGTCTCGACGTGTCGATGAAAGAGACGGCAGTATCGATCCGCCGTGGAGGCGAACGGATCTGGCGCGGAAAGTGCGCATCTGATCCCAACATCATTGCCGAGCTTGTCCGCAAGCGGGCGCCGGCCGCAAAGCGCGTCGTGTTCGAAACCGGCCCGCTGTCGGTGTGGTTCTATCATGCGCTGCGCGCCGAGGGATTGCCAGCCATCTGCATCGATGCGCGCCATGCCAAAGCCGCTCTCGATATGGCGGCGAACAAGACGGATGCGAATGACGCCGATGGTTTGGCGCATCTTGCTGAAGCAGGGTTCTTTCGCGAGGTGCGCGTGAAAGGCTTCGACAGTATGTTGACCCGCACGCTCGTGGCAGCACGCACGCGACTGGTCAGGATCACCGTCGAGCTTTCCAACCAGATCCGCGGGATCATGAAAACGTTCGGCCTCGTCGTCCCAGCAGGCAAGGGAACCACATTCGAAAAGAATGTCCGGAGTCTTCTCATCGATCAGAACGAGCTTGTTCCTATCGTGATACCAATGTTGGAGGCCTGGCGCAGCATTCGCATTCGCGCGGCCGAGCTCGGGCGCCAACTGGTTGCGGATGCTCGTCAAAGCCAAGCCTGCCGCACCCTCATGTCGATCCCCGGCATCGGCGTGATCACCGCGACCTCTTTCGTCAGCGCCATTGAGGATCCAAACAACTTCAAGAAGTCCCCCTCTGTCGCCGCTTGGATCGGCCTGACAACCCGCCGCTACCAATCGGGAGAAGTCGATTATGACGGCCATATATCCCGACGCGGTGATCGACATCTGCGGGGACTTCTCTACGAAGCTGCGGCGGTCATCCTGACACGCTGTTCGACCGAGAGCAGCCTACGTACATGGGGTCTTAAGCTCCGGGAGAGGATCGGCTTCAAACGAGCCGCCGTGGCCGTGGCGCGCAAATTGGCGGTGATCATGCACACGATGCTCAAGACTGGCGAGCTCTTCAATCCGAGCGCAGGAGCCATAGCGTAAATCCAGATAGCGTTCAGAATCCGAGCGCCTGAGGCGTCCCTGCCGGGACGTGAGCCGAGCCATTCCGCTGATGGGGTTGCACCGCTGTCTCACCGAAGTGCGTCGTCCACATTGAAGGCTCGTCCCGCGAAGCTCCATCATGCGGCGACCGATGTCGACCGCGAAGACAACCATGCACCCGGCAGCGCCATATCAACGCGATAGATGCTTGACGCTCCGCGAAGCCCGACGTCACATCACAATCGATTCATTGATCGCGGGACGTGCTCTAGGCAATGGTCTCGACCACCAATCCCGCCGGGATCAAGGACGAAAATCGCAAATTCTCACCATGGTGCTGATTCCCCCGGAAAACAGCCCCAAGCCAGCATCCAAAATCATCGAATGTGAGTCAGGCCCCCGTTTGGACGAAAAATCTGGAGAAGCTATGGAGTGAGCGGCGACGGCATGGCACCATCGTCGTTTGATAGAAGCGATAGAGGTGTCCCATGACCCAGGTTGACGATCTGAGCCGTTCGCTCGTCCCGTTTGATCAAAATAGCAGCGTAATCGTCGTTGTTGAAATGAGTGAATCGAGTTGGTTGGCGGCGGGACAGGTTCCCGGCATTGAACGCTTGCCTCTGAAAAAGTTGGAGCCTGATCCTATTGCTTTGCTGCGGCTGGTGGAGCGGTGGCGTGACGAGGCGGTCAAGGTGGGCAATGCAATCGAACGGATTGCGCTGGCCTTCGAGGCCGGGCGCGATGGGTTCTGGCTGGCGCGGTGGCTGGAGAGGCGCGGCATCGAGGTGCACGTCGTCCATTCGACTAGCGTCGCGGTGTCGCGCGAGCATCGTCGGGCGAAGACCGATCGGTTGGACACGGCGATGCTGATGCGCGTCTTCCTGGGCTGGCTACGCGGCGAGCGTGGGCATTGCGGGATGGTCGCAGTTCCGACGCTCGAGGAAGAGGATGCCAGGCGTCCAAGCCGTGAGCGGGAAAGTCTGGTCAGCGAGCGCACACGGATCATCAACCGCATGAAGGCGATCCTGGCGTGGCTCGGGATCCGCAGCTTCAATCCCAAATTGCGAAAGGCAGTACAGCGCCTTGACGGGCTGCGGACACCGGACGGTCTGCCACTGCTACCCAATACGATCGATGAGCTCCGGCGCGACATGGCCCGGCTCGCCATGGTCTGCGAGCAAATCAAAGCGATCGAGAAGGCCCGCCTTGCGCGTCTCGAACAGGAGCCGGCGGCGGGGCCGCACGCGATGGTGCGTCTCATCGCCAGCATTATCGGCATCGGCATCGAGACAGCAGACATGCTGGCTCAGGAGGTGCTCTCCCGCAATCTTCGCGACCGGCGGGCTGTGGCGCGCTATGCCGGCCTGACCGGCGCGCCCGACGAAAGTGGCTCTAAGCGGCGCCAGAAGGGACTGGCGAAGGCAGGTAACGCCCGCGTCCGTCGCGGCCTGATCCAGCTTGCTTGGCGCTTTCTGCGGTTCCAGAAGGATAGCGCTCTGGCCCAATGGTACCGGGCGCGAACGGAAGGTCCGACCGCCGCACGCAAAACGAAGATGATCGTAGCGCTCGCCCGCAAGTTGCTCATAGCCTTGTGGCGTCTGAGCACGGTGGGTGAGATACCGGATGGGGTCATGCTTCGGCAGCCAGCGTGAACAGGACTGCGAGAAAACCGAACAAGCAACTCGGCGTCCGGTCGGATTTTGCTGACAGGCCGTCGATGATCCGAGGTGGTGGTGACCCGAACAGAAACCTGGCTCCGATGGCCGTCTGGAGAATGGGCCCGCCGCCTCGGAGCCTTGCCGCCGAAGCGAATGACTGCTTCATGGTCCGGATCCAGTATGGATCCAACCGAATACAAGGTCGCGGCGCATGTGTTGCGCGCGAGGCGGGTTCCCCTCGGATCATCTCAACTATGCGGCCCTACAACAGGCCGCCTCAATCAACTGGTTGAAACGGAAGAAATAACGAAATGGGCAGTCGCGATGGCTTGACAAACAAATCCCCATACAAGGCTTCTGTGAGGTCCGTGGGCACAGGCGAGGCCTGCGGGCTCGAGTCGGACCTCACTGTAAGCCGGATTGAACGAAGCCGCGGGCAGGACTGGCGCTATGGGGATTGTGGCCTGTAGAGGCGGTCGCGATTGTCTTCGCCAGGCTGATGAAGGGGGTTTGCGGTTCGACCCCAGCGAAGAATGGTACGGTGGAAGGCGGAGCTTGATGGCGATTGCCGCGAAAGGTGGCTGCGGCGCTCCCCATCGCCGACTTGGACGCTCGCGACCTTGTGCGGCAGATCAAAGGTCGACGTGCCGGCGCGCATGGCGACGGATGTCGAACCGGGTGATTTGGACGTGCTCGGCATGATCATGAGGTGTCTCTCCAGAAGGGGCTCGGCGGCGCTTGTCCGCACCGCCAGATGGCGAGCGTGACCATTGGCCCTCCGCAGCATGGGCAGCGATGCGTTGCCGCAAGGCGCTCGGCGGCGACAGCGGCGCTTTCGGCCTCCGGTTCGAGATCGTCCTGCCGCGGGCTGGCCAGCAGCCTGCGGCACAGGTCGAGCCTGGCGGCGCGATGGCCGTTGGCGAGGAAGCCGTAGTGGCGGATGCGATGGAAGCCGTCCGGCAGCGTATGCAGAAGGAAGCGGCGGATGAACTCGTCGTGCGCGTGGAGCGTCATGACCTTCGTCTTGCCGCGGTGACGATAATCCCTCCAGTGGAACGCGACCTGATCGTCGGTCATGCTGATCAGCCGAGAATTGGCGATGGCGACGGGTGTAGCGGCCGAGATAGGCCAACACCTGCTCTGGCCCGCCGAACGGCGGCTTGGCGTAGACCACCCAGTCGAGGCGGCGCACCCTGGCCAACAAGCGGGTGAAAGCGGCTGGCTCGGCCAAGCCGGCGAGATCGCCGAAGAACTTGAGGATGCCCGCGTCGAAGGCCGCCCGCAACTCCTGCAGAAAGAGGCGGCGGAACAGACGCGACAGCACGCGCACGGGCAGAAAGAAGCCGGTCCGGCAGGCGACCCAGTGCGTTCCATCGAGAGAGATGCCGCCGCCCGGCACGATGCAATGGAGGTGGGGATGATAGTGCAGGTTCTGACCCCAGCTATGCAGCACCGCGATGAGGCCGATCTCGGCGCCGAGGTGTTTGGGATCGGCAGCGATCGTGCGCAGCGTCTCGGCCGCCGCCTTGAACAGGATCGTGTAGGCCGCCGCCTTGTTCTGGAAGGCGATGGCGGCGAGCTCCGCCGGCAGCGTGAAGACGACATGGAAGTAGGGAACCGGCAGAAGCTCGTCCTGCCGGGCGGCAAGCCAGTCCCGGCAGGCTTGCCCCTGGCATTTGGGGCAATGCCGGTTGCGGCAGGAATTGTAGGCCACGCGGATCGCCCCGCAGGACGAACAACCTTCGACATGGCCGCCCAGTTCGGCGGTCCGGCACAGTCCGATCGCGCTCATCGTGCGACGCTCGACGCGCCCGAGATGGCCGTCATGGACCCGCCGATACACCTCGCCATGGCGGCGGAAGATATCCGCCACCTCCAGTCTCGCCGACATGGGCGGACCGGTCAGCCCGTCGGCACGACCTCGATGTTCAGCCGGTCGAGCGGGCTCGTCGTGCGCCGGATGAGACCGTTCGAGACCCTGGTGTAGCGCGCCGTGCTCGACAGATTGTTGTGGCCGAGCAGAACCTGGATGATGCGAATGTCGGTGCCGTTCTCCAGGAGATGGGTGGCGAAGCTGTGCCGGAGCGTGTGCACCGTCACGCGCTTGTCGATGCCGGCGGCGGCACGCGCCGAGCGGCAGGCCGAATACAGCACCTGCACGTCAATGGGACGATTTGCGTCCCGGCCGGGAAACAGCCAGACCTGCGGCTTCGCCAGCCGCCAGTAGACCCGCAGGATGCGCAGGAGCTGCGTCGACAGCATCACGGTGCGGTCCTTGCCACCCTTGCCGTGCTCGACCCGGATGACGCCGCGTTCGCTGTCAATGTCGCCGACCTTCAGCCCGACGGTCTCCGAGGCACGAAGGCCAGCAGCGTAGGCTGTCGTCAGCGCCGTGCGCGTCTTCAGGCTCGGCACCGCCTCAAGGAAGCGGACAACCTCGTCGGCGCTGAGAACCACCGGCAGCGTGCGTGGCGAGCGGGCATACGTGATCCGCTCCGGGATCTCGGCATGGCCCAACATCACGCCGTAGAAGAACCGCAGCGCACACACCGTCTGGTTCAACGCCGGCCACGAAATCCCGCTCGCCACCAGATGCACCTGGAAGGCGCGAACATCCTCCAGGCCAAGCCGGTCGGGGGAGCGGCCAAAGTAGCGCGAAAACTTCGCTACCGCATGCACGTAGGATCGTTGCGTGGCCTGCGACAGATTGCGGATCGTCATGTCCTCGATCATGCGCCGGCGAAGAGGGCTCAGTTCGGCCATCTCTCATCTCCTGTTCTCAAGATTGCGCTTCAACAGCCGCAATCCTTCAAAACAGAAGCCTCATCCGCAAACCGAACCACCAAATGCCGCGCCAGCGGCTTCGTTGTGTGCCCAGCATGTTCGACCGCCTGAGGGTGAAAGTCCCTTAGCCAACCTGATGGAGGTGAAGGCTTAGTGAAGCGCAAGGGCATCATCGCGAGGTGGTGTCTGAAGGAAGCGTGGAGCAAACCGCGACCTGACGAACAGAAACCGGATATGAGGCATCCCTGGCCGGACGAGCGGGCAACGAGCCGCGAAGTCCATATCCATCAAGGGACAGGGCTGTAGATCCGGCAGGGGTGCGGGGAAGGCGATCGAGCTTACCTGGGGAGGCCTGCGTCATGTTCCGATCTCGGAACTGAGGGAATCGCAAGATGACCTGACCGTGACGCAGGAGTCAGCAGAGGGCGTATTAGGTGATGCTGTCGGCAAGGCTAGTGAGGCACTCCAAAGCCGAAAGGCGGAGCAACGGATAGGCCGAGCCGGGAACGATGACCGAAGGCCCGAACGATTGGAAGTGGCAAGTAGGACCGGCAACTCATGAGTGGAAAGCGGCAGAAGACCCAGTACGTACTGGCCCTGGAACCGATGGGCAGGGTGAACCTCCTGTCAGCGGCTACGCAGGGCCGAACCATCCGTGGCGAAGTCGGCACCCGAAAGCCCGGCCTGGACAGAACAACTAATGGAGAAGGTGTGTAACCGGGAGAATCTGGAAACAGCGTGGAAACGCGTTCGAAGGAACAAGGGCGGTCCTGGCGTGGATGGGATGACCATCGACGATGCCCAGGACTACCTGCGTAAGCATTGGCCAAACATCCGGTCCCAATTGCTCAAGGGAACCTACCAGCCGCAGCCGGTCAAGCGGGTCGAAATCCCCAAGCCGGAGGGCGGGGTCAGAAAACTCGGCGTGCCTTGCGTCGTCGACAGACTGATCCAGCAAGCTCTGCTGCAGGTTCTCCAAGAGCAATGGGACCCGACGTTCTCCGAGCACAGCTACGGCTTCCGCCCGGGACGCTCCGCCCATCAGGCGGTAGCCCAAGCGCAATGCTACATTGCCGAGGGTTACAGCTACGTGGTTGACATCGATCTCGAAAAGTTTTTCGACCGAGTCAATCACGACAGCCTGATGGCGCGCGTCGCCGTGAGGGTGTCCGATAAGCGCGTGCTCAAACTCATCCGAGCATTCCTCAATGCCGGGGTGATGGAGGACGTCTTGGTCCGTTCGGTGGACGAGGGGACCCCGCAAGGTGGCCCGCTCTCGCCCCTCCTAAGCAATCTCCTGCTCGACGACCTCGACAAGGAACTGACCCGAAGGGGTCTCCGCTTCTGCCGATACGCGGACGACTGCAACATCTATGTTCGCAGCCGACGCGCCGGCGAACGGGTCATGGCCTCCGTCAGCCGGTTCCTGACCAAGAAGCTGCTGCTGAAGGTCAACGAGGCGAAGAGCGCGGTGGCGCGACCGGAGGAGCGGAAGTTCCTTGGATTCAGCATCTCGAATGACGGGGGCGAGCGGCGCATTGCGCCGAAAGCCCTCGACAAGTTCAAGGCGCTGATCCGGGACATGACACGCCGGACACGGGGAATCAGTCTGGCGCAGCTGATCAAAGAGCTGAAGCCATACCTCATGGGATGGCGCGGCTACTTCGGCTTCTGCCAGACCCCACGGGTGCTTACGAACTTGGAGGCGTGGATTCGCCGAAGATTACGCTTGTATCTTTGGCGGCAATGGGGGAACGGGCACAACCGCTACAAGGAACTGCGCCGTCGTGGCGTACCAAAGCTCCGTGCCGCGGTTGCCGCCGGTTCGCCGACGGGATTCTGGCGCATGTCAGGACACCCGGCGGTCCAACAGGCCCTGCGCAACCACCACTTCGAGTCGCTCGGTCTCCCCCGTCTCTATGTCTCTGCCCAAGCTTAATCCGGTCGAACCGCCGTGGTACGTGACCCGTATGCCCGGTGGTGTGGGAGGGGCGGCGCCGTGAGGCGTCCCCCTATCCCGATCAATCACCCCTCAAACAGGGTCCTCATTCCATGAAAAATCACAATAAAGCCCTAGCAGCATGCGATTCGCGGTGACGACAAAAGTCGTGAAGCGATGGGTGGAGCGGTGTATCATCACGCATGCACCAAACTCGCACGCCACACTGCAAAAGGGAATCCCAAAAGCGGACTCTTTAGATCCGGTCAATCCACTCTCATGATTGCTGACAATAGCCTTTGGCATAGGTTGCAGTCCGCCGAATCCGATCGGCGGCCGAGGTACTTGTACGGCGGATATGAGGTGCAAGAGGCGGGACTTGAACGTCGGTCAACAATCTCTCATCCGCGGGTCGGGCCGCATGACCTTGTTTCGTTTGGGGCTGCCTCTGTCTAGGTGGCGAGCGTCAAGGCTCATAGTGGAGACGAGGGCTCCCCGGCATTGTCCCGCCTCCAGCACCGTATATCGCGCCGAGGCTGATCTTGGGTTTTGCGATCTCCTCTCCTGGCTGCCTGTCAAGTTGATGTCATGCCGCCTTTGGATTGATTGAACCGTGCAAGCGATCGACCAGATGAAGCCCACCATCTCGCGTGCGATGGCGACATTGACGACGTTGGCGTTCTTGCCGCGCGCGCTGAGCCGACGATATCGGGTGCACAGTCGAACCTGCGCTTTCCATCCGATGTCGCGAACGACTTTTGGCAGCGCCTCGATTCGATCGACCTTGTGACGGCCGATGCGCGGCCTCATCCGGTAAGCCCAGGCGCCTTCGACCAGCGCGCGCCGGGCATGGGTGTTGCCGGTCTTGGCGATGCCGCCGCGCCAGACGCTCTCGCCACTCGATAGCTCACCAGGCACCAGGCCGAAATAGGCCATGAGCTGACGTGGGTTTGAGAAGCGTGTGAAGTCACCGACCTCCGCCACCAGCACCACCGCATTAATGAGCGCGATCCCGCGCATCGCCTGCAAGGCGTCAACGACCGGGCGCTGGTCCCATTCCGGGAGAAGGCTGAGCATCTGTTCCTCGACCTGCCGCAGGCGCCGTTCCGCATCCATGACGGCATCGACGTAGTCCTGAAATGCGATCTGCTGAGCGGGATGTTCGAAAGCCAAAGTCGAAAGCCATCGCCGGAAAGCCATTCGCCAGGCCGTCCCACGCTCATGCTTGCGCCCGTGTCGCAACAGAAATCCTTGAAGATGTTGGCGCGCTCGCGTCACGACTTGTCGAACCACGCTGCGCAGCCGGATCATGTCGCGCATGGCTTCATGATCGGCATCGGGCACCCAGACTGGCGTCAGCTCTCCGGCCCGGTGGAGGCGGGCGAGCATGGTCGCATCGCGACGGTTCGTCTTCACGCGATCACCGGGCTTCTTCGGAATCAGTGACGGCGCCACTACGTCGCACCGGTGGCCAAGGCGATAAACGCCATAGCCGCACGGTCCGGCCTCATAGCAAAACACCAGGGTTTACCGGACTTCACGAGACGATCGCACAGCTTGCTGATGGCATCAGGGTCATTCGCAATCTCGCCAAGATACTCCACCGCGCCGGAGCGCCCGTTCTCCGCCACCGCGATTGAAATCCGTTCTTTGTGAATATCCAAACCGACAAATCGGGTATGTTCCATGTGGCCCGTCTCCTATGCATGAGGCTCTGTGCCGGCCCAGCCGGCGTAACCCTCGTACCGTTGCATATCGGATGACGGGCCGCCCTCAGGCCCAGCAATCATAGGGACTAATGCGAGAGCGCTTCTTCACGTTCCAGCTTCGCTTTGCCTATGATGCCGTGTAAGAGTCAGTTTAAGTTTACAGATCAGACCAGCATCCCCTGAAAACCGAAATTTCGAGGAACTGTTCCAAGAGTTCTGCGCCACAAGGCGGGATAGCCAAAAGATTGCAACAGATCGTTCAAAAAACTTAACAAAATCTTTGCAACCACAGATCGCTGACATTGATATCTTCACCGCAGGGTCTGAGGTTAGGCACGAAGAAAAAGCCGACGCGTGTCTAGGCTCAGGCCGCCCCACAGCATACAACGGAGGCCGACGCCAATGGCAAGAAGAGCGCTCATCTTGGTTGAAGGCCACAGGAGTATCGGGCTGCTATACGTGAAAGCGGCTCAGCGTCTTGGCCTGCATCCAATTACCCTGTCGACTGATCCAGTTCAGTACGACTACCTTGCAGCGGAAAGCCTAGCGGCCATCCGTGTCGATACAGATGATTTCGATGCGCTGATCCGCGAATGTGCGCGGCTACGTGCAACCTATCACATTGCTGGCATTACTGGCTTTTCGGGCCTCGATGAGTCGATCTATGCGACAGTTGGCAAGCTCTGCCGGCATTTTGATCTGCCAGGACCGGACCCGGTATCCATCGAACGATGCTGCGACAAATTCACTCAACGTCAATTCCTCGCGGCGGCCGGCATTCCCATGCCTGCTTATCGCCTGGCAGAGGACGCGACGGAAGTGGATAGCTCTGCAATGGAGATCGGCCTACCGGTGATTGTTAAGCCAGCCGTCGGTAGCGGCAGTTGCGGTGTCCGATTGTGTCGCAACGTCGACGAGTTGGCCGAACATACGGCGTATCTGTTGGCCGGGGAGCGGACACGGGAGTCTTCGCCGAGGATACTTGTCGAAGAATTCGCACAGGGCCCTCAGTATAGTGCTGACACTATGGGAAATGAGGTCATCGCAGTAGGTGCCGCTGACTTCGACTGCCCACCCAATTTCGTTGTTCGAGGCAGCATCTTTCCAGCCCTGCTGACTGATTGCGAACATAAACGTATAGCCGCTGTCTCGCTGAGTTGTTTGAGCGCTCTCGGCCTTGGCTGGGGACCAGCGAACATTGAATTCCGGTGGACGGAGCGTGGCCCAGTAGTCATTGAAGTCAATCCGCGTCTTCCGGGTTGGACCACTCCCCGACTGATTCAGCTGGCTTACGGCATTGATCCCATTGGCGAGCACCTCAAGCTGGTAATTGGCGAGGAATGGGATTTGCGCAGAAGGCATTGGCAGACTGCGGCCGCGCGGTTCCTCGTTCCTGAGGGCGACGGCGTCCTCGACTGGATCGATGGCGACACTCGCGCGGCTACCATACCAGGTGTCGCCGAAGTCAAGTTGTATGTTGAACCCAAGACGCGGATCGTTAGGAAAGGCGATTTCCGGGACACCATGGGACATGTCATCGCCGCCTCACCCAGCCGTGCTGAGACCGAGGCGATACTGCAGCGCGCTGTCGACTTAATCGGTTGGTCGATCACACCTTTCCACCCCTTGGCGAACAGAAGCAATCTCCGGTTCCCTCACCTGCTGGCCACCAGAGCAGGGTGGCAGCTAACGGGCAATCGAGGCGCTGGCGATCAATCGACGGAACGGTGAGCGATATACCTGTGAGCATGCGCCAGACCCGCATGCTCACGCGCGAAAGGGAATCCCAAGCCAGACTCTTATGTGGCGACACCCAATAGGAATTTGGGCCGATGAGGCTGACGACCGAACGTCTGATATTGCGTCCCTGGCAGGATAAAGACCGGAACCCAATGGCAGCATTTACGGTGATGCGAGCTATGACGGAATTTGGGTGACTGGGTTGATCAAGCGGCGCTTTGCGGCTTCGTTTCGATGACCTCGATGCCGTCCTGGAACCTGGCACCTGCGAGCAGTTTGGGCAACTGATTTTGTCCCTTCAATCTTCGCCAGGATTTGGCTGCGGCCATGACCAGCTTGAAGACCATCAGCCTGGCGGTTTTCGAGGACAGCGAGCCCTTGGTACGCACCGTGCGGTGGCGAACGGTCGCAAAGACGCTTTCGATGGGATTGGTAACCGGTATGAAGATGGCGGTGCCGATGTCCGGCTGCGGTTTTCGTGATCGCGGCGTATGGTGCGACCATCCGGGACAGAGGCACCGGGAGCACGAAGGTGCGGGCAGGCCGATCTTGTACGTTGAGCTGCGAGCTCGTGTTAGTAGATGGCCGCCTCTGCGACTCGCCCGGTTGCGCTGAGAGCGCGGATCCGTAGTTGTCGTGTCGCCCGCCGCTCCCCTCTGACTGATCGAGAGGAGGTAGGAATGCGACGTGTAATTGGAATCGACACCCACCGCACCTTTGGCGAGGTGGTGATCTGGGAAGATGGTCGACTGCGGCATGTGGGCCGGGTCGATATGACGCGAACCGCGCTGGAAGGCTTCGGCAAGAGCCTTTTGGCGACGGACGAGGTGGTGATCGAGGCGACCGGCAACTGCATGGCGGTCTCTCGGGTGCTGTCGCCATTCGTGAAGCGGGTGGTGATCGCCAACCCGCTGCAGGTCAAAGCGATCGCGCACGCTCACGTGAAGACCGACAAGATCGACGCCGGCACGGCCAGCTTGTACGCAGCCGGCTACCTGCCGGAGATCTGGACACCGGATGCCGCCACCGAGCGGATGCGCAGGCTGGTCGCGCGGCGCTACCAGGTCGTGCGGCATCGGACCCGGATCAAGAACGAGGTGCATTCGATCCTCTACGCCCATCTGATTCCGCGGTGCCCCCATGCCGACCTGTTCGGGCGCCTCGGTCGTGCCTGGCTCACCCGTCAGCCGGTGCCAGATGACGAGCGCGCCGCAATCGAGCGCCATATCCGGGAACTGGACAGGCTGGGTGACGATCTCCGCGTACTTGACCGGGAGATTGCCGAGAGCGCGCTCGATGATGCGGTGATCAAACGGCTGCTCACAATCACTGGCGTCAATCTCGCAGTGGCCGGCGGGCTAGTGGCGGCTGTCGGTGACATCGGCCGTTTTTCCAGCCCGCAAAAACTGGTGAGCTATTTCGGCCTGAACCCACGCGTGCGCCAGTCGGGGCTCGGTGCTGCCCATCACGGGCGGATCAGCAAGGTCGGACGCAGCCATGCCCGCGCGATGCTGGTGGAAGCCGCCTGGGCGGCCGCCAAGACGCCGGGGCCGCTCCATGCGTTCTTTGTCCGCATCCGGGCCCGGCGCGGCCATCAGGTTGCCGCCGTCGCCGTGGCGCGCAAGCTGACGGTGCTCGTCTGGCATATGTTGACGAAGGAGGCGGACTACCTCTGGGCGCGACCCAGTCTGGTTGCACACAAGATGCGCAGCATGGAACTGCAGGCCGGCAAGCCGCAGAAGAAGGGCAACAGCCGCGGTCCGACCTATGCCTACAATGTCAAGGAGCTGCGGAACCAGGAGATGCGCGTCGCCGAGCAGGCCCAGAAAGGATACGAACACTTCGTTGAGGCTTGGCGCCCGCGCCTGCCAAAGGAAAAGGCGCGCGGGCGCCTCAGTCCGGCAAGGCTCGAATAAGGCGGCCCGGCGGCGCTTTCAGCCGGTGCACCACGCTTCGCCACGAGGTCGCCCGCGCTGGACGACAATAGCTGACTGCGGCGGGTATTTCCAGTTGCGCTAGCCCTCGGGGGCGCCTTGCACCCCGATCCGATCGGGAGCATGCCGCCGTGCTCGGGTCGATCAAGGCCCAAGCCTTGCGGTGGCCGCGTAAAACGCGGCCAGCCTTGACTGCCCCTGCGCGCGGCGGCTGTGAAATGGGGCGGTCGGGACGGAAGAACACCAGCGATGCGGTCGAACCAAAGAACATACTCGGGGAGGTTCCAGGGCTCGTCACAAAATAGCGCTTGTCGATCTCATCCGACGTACGCAGATGATCCCAGTGTTCGGCGGGGAAGTCGTAGAACGCCAGGTTCGGCGCGTCCTTGCCCACAAGCGCGCTCAGCGCTTCCTGAAAACCGTCGAAACACCGCGCAGGTAGAGAACAGGAAGCAGCGCATCCAGACTTTGCGTCCGACGCGCCCATTTCGGCAGGATCGATGAGGAGAACCGGACCCGATCAACCTCGCCATTCGCGCCGCGATCCCGGATCTTTACCCGGCTGACTGGCACTGGCCCGATCGCCGTCTGGATGCTCCGCTCCGAGCCGTGACCATGCCGCACAATCCTGGCACGGCCGTCGGCGAGCTTGAGATCCCGCATCTCGGCAAGCCCGCTTGATGCACGGCGATCGGCTTTCGGCGGCCAGCATCGGCGATCTGGCCGCCCTCGGAGTGCATTTGACAAGCCTCGTCGGGCGCCGGCGATGATCCGTCGTGATGGAAGGCGAGCCTTTCGTGAGCTGACGCCCCGTGACCCATCCGCGGGCGAGATAGTCGAAGATAACCTGCGGTGTGATGCCCAAGGCGGCTGCTGCCCCTTGAACGGAGTAGGTTCCATCCGGCCACCGAGCTGGATTGGCGCCAATCCCGTTGATCTTGACGGTGGGAATGCTCCAGCGTGTCCGCAGAAGCCAGACATTCTCACCTTTGAACGCGCAGCCGCGTGCTGCGACAAAGCCTTCCGCGTTCAGCGTCGCCGCAATCTCCTTGTCCATCTTGCCGTCGGCATTCAGCTCCGTCACGCGCTCGCGCAATCTCTCGATATCGATGTAGTTGGCGTAGGTGTGGACACGCCTTTGAAGAGAATGCTCGCTTGTTGCCCCGGTCTGCCACAGGATCTTGAACCAGACCTGGCCCCGCAACCGCCACCGTTCGTAATCCTGCTCGACGGCTTCGGCGGCGCGCAGCTTCTCTTCCCAGCCGCGCTCCAGAGAACGCGCCACCAGACGGTTCTCGGGCTCCACCGCGTCGTATTGGCGCCGTGCCCGTTCCGTCTCATAGCGGGCCCGCTCGCGCCTCAGAGCCCACTGTCGCTCGAGCTGACGTGTCTCTTCTTCAATCTGGCCCAGCGCGGCAATGGCGATGGCAATCCTGTCCGGCTTCAAAGCGTCGAGCAGGATGCTTTCAACATGTGCGTCGACGGGCAGCGCGCGCCCTTCCTGGCATAGCGGTCCGCCGTCCTGATCGCGGTCGGCACGACACGTGTAGACGGGATAGTTACCTGCAGGACCGCTATAGCGTAGGCTGATCCGGCGACCGCACCGGCCACAAACGGCAATACCCTGCAACAGTGCCGCTCCCTTGCGCGGCACGCCGGAATGGCCAGCCTTATAGCGGTTGATGTTGTTTGCCAGTAGTCTCTGATTCTCCATAAATTCCTCCCAGTCGATGTATCCGGAATGGGCAGACTGAAGACAAACCTCCCAGTCCGCGATGGGGACCTTCACCGTCTTCGGGCGATAGACATCATGGCGAACCCGCCCGCCCTCCGCCCGGCATCGTCCATAAACATACGCCCCGGCATAGGCAGGATTTTGGAGAATGCTGAGGACCCGTGAACTGTCGGCCTCGCGCCACATGATATCGTGCGGAGCGGGACCCATAAGTGGACGCACAGGCAGTGGCAGATCGTTCTTTCGCAAGTATCGCATCACGGCCCGTGCACTGTGAAGCTCGCGGAATTTGGCGAAGACAAGGATGAGCCTTGCCTGCACCTGCTCATCGGGATTGAGAACAATCCCGCCTGCGCGATCATGGGCCAGTCCGGCGGGAACGGGAAGCCGCAGCTCGCCACGCGCCGCCTTCTGACGTTCGCCCTGATGGAGGCGCTGCCTGATCTGGTGAAGCTCCGCTGACCTGCCACTGAGAATTTCCTCCATCTGAGCTTAGAGTCCGGGCCTTGATTGAAGGACGGACTGATGAAGAGAAAGCGTTTTACGGAAGAGCAGATCATCGCGGTTCTGCGCGAGCATGAGGCGGGTGCGAAGGCGGGCGATCTGGCCCGCAAGCACGGGGTCTCGGAGGCGACGCTGTATAACTGGAAGGCCAAGTATGGCGGGATGGACGTCTCTGACGCCAAGCGCCTGAAGGCTCTGGAAGACGAGAACGCCAAGCTGAAGAAGCTGCTCGCCGACCAGATGCTCGAAGCCTCGGCGCTGCGTGAGCTTCTGTCAAAAAAATGGTAGGGCCCGCCGCCAAGCGCGAAGCCGTCGCGCATTTGCAGGCCGTCATGGGCCTGTCGGAGCGTCGGGCCTGTTCCTTCGTCTGCGCCGATCGCAAGATGATCCGCTACCAGTCTCGCCGACCGCCAGAGACGGAGCTGCGTGGTCGGCTGCGTGACCTCGCGAACGAGCGCCGACGCTTCGGCTACCGGCGGCTGTTCATCCTGCTCAGGCGCGAGGGCGAGGCATCTGGGGTCAACCGTATCTACCGTCTCTATCGCGAGGAAGGTCTGACGGTGCGCAAGCGCCGGGCAAGACGGCGAGCAGTCGGCACGCGGGCGCCGATCCTGGTCGAGGCAAAGCCGAATGCGCGCTGGTCGCTGGATTTCGTCCATGACCAGTTCGCCTGCGGCCGGCGCTTCCGTGTGCTCAACATCGTCGACGACGTGACACGCGAATGTCTGGCCGCGATTCCGGACACCTCGATCTCCGGCCGTCGGGTTGCTCGCGAGCTGACGGAACTGATCGCCCAGCGCGGCAAGCCAGGCATGATCGTCTCCGACCACGGCACGGAGTTCACGTCGAACGCCATCCTTGCATGGTCGAAGGATCACGGGATCGGATGGCACTACATCGCGCCGGGCAAGCCGATGCAGAACGGTTATGTCGAATCCTTCAACGGTCGCATGCGCGATGAGCTTTTGAACGAGAGCCTGTTCTTCGGCCTCGACCACGCCCGCAGCGCCATCGCCGAATGGCGGGAGGACTAGAATCCTGTTTCATAACACCCATCGTAACCGGGGCAGATTTCCGGGCGATCAGGCTGGAGCGGCTTGGCTGACGAGATCGGGAAGCGGCAGAACGGCGGTTTGTGTGGGGATACCAAGGCGGTCGCCGAGGTAGGCGAAGAAGGAGACGCCGAGCTTGGTGCAGGTCTTCATCAGGCCGAGCAGGACATCGCGGGCATCTCTGCCTGCGTCACTGACGGTTCCGCCGGAGATCTTGCGTTTGATAACGACGGCGCGAATGTCGTTTTCCGAACCGTTGGTGTGGAGTGGGATCTCGGGGCGATCGAGAACGCGCAGGAGTTCATGCTTGCGGCGGTGAAGCCGGGTGAGCAGCCTGTCGAGCATGACGTAGCCGGTTCGTCGTTTGAACAGGCGGTCGAAGCGGGCACGCAAGGCCGCCGCGCGGCGCGGACAAGGTGACCGCTGATAGCTCTTCAGGTCGTGATAGAACCACCAGATCAACTGGCGCATGACGTCAACGGCCTGGCGCTGGTCTGGCGTCATCGGCACCAATTTGTGGACGAGCCGCTCGGCGTGGACCCAACACAGAGCATGGTCGGCGATGCGGAACTGGCCGGCGTCATCGGAGACGATAACGGCGTCGGCAAGAAAGCCATGATGGCGGATCGCCCCCCACATCGCCCCCTCGGTGGCAATCTTGACCGGGTTCGGCTCAACCGCAAGCTGGTCGAGGCCCAGCGCTGCCAGATGCGCCTGCCAGGCGGCGCTGTCGGCAAACACCTTTTGCGGGAAAGCCGCCAGCCGGTCGATCACCGGACCAGCGAGGTTGCGGCCGCGCATATAGGCCAACGCCTCGTCATTGATGACGTAATCGCCGTGCCCGGCGCGCAGCGTTGCCAGGAACGCCCCCCGTGACTTCGATCGCCCGGTGCGGAACGCGGTGAAGCGGTCATCGCCGATCTGAGCGGTGTAGCCGTCCTGGTTGGCGTGGCGCGCCGACCTATCATCGACCGTGATCCAGCGCGCCGTGGCAAGTCCGGTGCGCAACACGTCACGATCCTCTGCAACGAAGACCTCGAGGCCCTCCGAAATCAGCCGCACCACCTGACGCTTCGAGATGTCGACGCCAATGCCCGTCAAGAGTGCGGTTAATCGCTCCGTCGTCACTTGGCCCTGAATATGGCAGGCCAGGATGAAGCGGCGCAGGTTCGCGCCCCAGCCGCCGACAATCCCCGACGGCAGTGGCGCCACGATCGTCTCGCCGCTCGGGGTCACCCAGCGTTCGCGCCGGTAGCGCACCACCTCGGCCGACAACACCAGATCGCGCACCAGGATCGTCTCATACCCCTTGAAGCGGGAGCCCGCAGGGGAGCTCACCGCAACCGTCACCTCGCGGCTCACACGAGCGCTGTCGCGCTTGGCGCCGCGCCGCCGACGCTTGCCCTTGGCCGCTTTCGCCCCCGTCGCCTTCTCCATCCCCGACGGTTTGGACGGCTTGATTGGCGGCCGCGGAGGCAGGTCCTTCAGACGCTTAATCTCGTCCTTCAGGCTCTGGTTGTCGGCGCGCAGCGCCTGGTTCTCCATCTGCAGGCTCTCGACCTGTCCGTGAAGACCCCGCACTTCGCCGAGCAGCGTCCCAACCAGCCCGCGGAGTTCCGCCAGCGACAGGCCTTCAAGCGAATCATTCGGCGGCAGAGTCACGCAAAGGGTGAATCACAAACCCGCCCCCCTGCAAACCCCACCTCCGCCCGGAAATCTGCCCCGGTTACACACCCATCTGTCTATGTCGTTGAAGGGAATAGGTTTTGCTGATCGGGGTGCGATCCCGCGGGGTACTTCGGGTTCTGTCGCGCACGATGAACAATCTGCTGGGCTCGCGGCTTTCCGAGTTCTGATCGGCTGAAGATCCACGGCCCATCCGGTAGAGGATGAATGCCTTCGATCTCGCCTGCTTCGGCGGCGAGTCTGAGGGTCTTCGGTGCAACGCCGAGGAGGCGCGCCGCCTTGTTCAGGTTGAGCCATGGCTCGGCCCCATCCGGTGCCGGCCGGAAGACCGGGATCTTGTGATGCGATCTGTGTGCGGTGACCCGCTCCCGTGTCCAGCGATTGCCATGCCCGGTCACCAGGCCGTTGCGGTTGAGAATGCCGGCGATCAGATCATCGCTGGCGATCAGCACCAGTTGCCGGATGGCTGCGATGATATCACCAGAGGTGCTGTTGCGCTGTCCACGCCGGCGCTTCGGCAGGCGCAGCTCGGTATGGGCGCCGCCAATCCAGTGGATCAGCAGCACGATCTCGGAGGCTTTATCGTCGATATCGGCGACCACCTCCTGAATGACGGTGCGCACGATGCGCTTCTTGAGCCTGGCGTCCGTCGTTGGCGCCGACCAGACAGCCTGAAGGTCTGTGGCCAGCGCCGTGATGCCCGTTGCCAACACAGGTGATGGCCTCGGCGTCGCGGCATCATGCGCGGCGATCTTGCTCTCGATCTCACCGACACGGATGAGTGCCTGGTTCCAACGCGCTTCCAGTTCCGCCGCGACCAGCCGGTTCTCGGGATCGGCCGCGTCGTATTGCCGGAAGGCCCGGTCGGCAGCGTAGCGGGCAGCCTCAAGATCCCGACTGAGGGCGTCCCGGACCTGGTCACGACGATTGGCAGCTTGCGCCTCAGCTTCGGCAGCGGCAGCAATCGCTCCCGGCTCCACGACTCGCAGGAGCGCTTCCTCAATCGCATCATCGACGCGCAGTCCGCCAAAAGCGATGCATCGCGGCTCGCCATTGTCGAGCAGACCCCGCCAGCAGGAATAGCGCGGAATGTTGTGCTTGATGCCCGTGTACCGCACCGTGAGCTTGCGGCCGCAGCGCCGGCAGCGGACAAGCCCGGCGAGCAGAGCGTCGCCATGCTTGGGCGCCCCGTGATGCCGGCTCGTGGGCACGTTGTCGCTCACCATCTTGCGGATCGCCTCTGCCCTTTCCCAACTGACATAGCCCTCATGGCTGTCCGGGATCAGCGCCAGCCATTCCTCGCGCGTCCTGCGTCGGATACCTGCTCGAACGGCGGATCGCCCAAATCCCGGCGCGACACGAGTCTTACCATAGGCGTAGGCGCCGCCGTAGATCGGGTTCTCGATCATCCGGTGGATGGTCGCATAGCTCGGCCTGCGCCAGACCACTTCGCCATTGTTGCGCTTGGCGGGCAAATCCAGCCCATGTTCGAGGAACCACATCAAGGCCTGACGGGCGCTGCCGAGCTCAGCAACCTTGTCGAACACCAGGGTAATGGATTCCTGCACACGCCGATCAGGTTCCTTCTCAAGCCGATCGCCGACCTTCACGAAGCCGACAGGGGCTGCGACGACGAGTTCGCCGCGGCGGGCCTTCTCGTAGCGGGCCGACAGCGAACGCTGGCGCAGAAGATCGAGTTCATACTCGTTGAGACTGCCCTTCAATCCCAGCAGCAGCCGATCATTGCCCTGACGCGGCGCATAGACCGTCTCCTGGTCGATCAGCACGGTATCGACGACACGACACATCTCGATAAGCTGCTGCCAGTCGCGGCTGTTGCGGGCAAACCGCGACACCTCCCGTGCCGCAACCGCCCCGACCTTGCCGAGACAGACCTCAGCGACCATCCGATCGAAGCCGGCGCGTACGACGCCGCCGGCGGCGGAACGGCCGAGATCGTCATCGATCGTCTCTACGCGAGACCAGCCAAGGGCCGTCAGGCGGTCGCGCATCGCATATTGAAGCATGCTGCTCTCACGATTGTGCAGGACCTGATGGGCTGACGACTGCCGCACATACAGGATCGCTTTGCGCTCCAGATGATGCGGCCCAATCTTCTCATGCATCATGATCCGCGCCCTCCCGTTTTGCGGCACCCTCGCCGTCGACGTGCCCGAGGATCAGGCTGACCATCAGCTTCGTCACTGATCGGCGCGCCTCGGCCGGCAGCGCCTGCCATTGCGGCGTCTGCACCGTGTCGGCGTCGTTCGGCTTCGAGAACAGATCGAACTGGTATGTCGTGGGCTGGCGCGGCATGGACATCTCCCCGATTCGCGTGACAGCCCAATGCTGCGCCCATCTCCGGCGATTGCGATGGGGCGCCCGTGTCGTGGAGCAGTTTCGCCAGGGTGCCCAGCGCGGCAAGGTAGACGTGCGGAGCAGTCGTTATGCGCCAGCTCGCGCTGAGACTCCGATCGAACATCCACCCAGGAACCTCCAGCCAGCGATCCGATACCCGGCCAGAAAGACTGCAGCGGAAAACCTCTGCTTCGTTCTTGTCGATCACTTCATGAATATGGACCTGGCGACCCGCCCAAGGATGCCATGGATAGAGAAACTCGCGCTCCGGGCCGGTCCCGTGGGTGTTCCGTCGCCGAGTTGTTCAACACCGCGAGGCCTCATTCCTCGCTCGGCTACCAGACCCCGGCGGCATACGCCGAGGACATCACCGCAACCGGCTCCGACGCTGTGCTGATGGAAGGCTCTGCGCCTCCGCCGGTTGCTCAACCCGCGCCAAGAGGCGTAACAGAAACGGCCAAGGCTCTAATCGCCGCTGGATGAATGTTCAGTGGCAGGTCAGACGGGCTAGTGGCCCGTTACCCCATCTAGCCCGTCGGACATTCAAGGGCGTCGCCGTTCCGCTCGCCTACAAGATCGCGAAGATCATCTAGGCCCGGCTGACAAGGGCTGGACCTATTGGAACCTCGGTGTAATAGAGGCTAAGGAAATCGCCTGAACCAAGAGATCGTCTGCGCAGATCTGTTCTTCGACTTTACATTTTGAAATCAACTTTTAGCAAAGTTAAACATTATACAACGGTGCACATACAACTTTTAACATATAATAATTTTACGAGTTGCCGGAATTTGATATAGATTTGACGATGTCGACCACGCCGCAAAGAGCTTGGCATCAGACTGCTTTGGGCATTGTTGGTGCCTGTGACAACATCCAGCGTAAAATTGCTGTGGAGAAGAGACTATGGAACGCCCGCGGACGACTACAGTCTCTCAATTTCGAGGGCGATCAACCAAAGCCCGACCAACTTTGCATTTTCCTCAGGCTACCGAGGAGAAGTTTGCCGTCGAGTTCGGCCGATTTCTGGACCGCACCAACGGTGTTGCTCAATCCGAGCAGTTGTTTGATTTGTTGTCTGCTTTTGCTCTGAATTTTGATTGCCGATGGGTCGCCTATGGCTCAATTACATCCAACCAAAAAGGTTTAAAGCCGGTCCGATGCGATCCGGCCGTCTTGCTGAACTTTCCTGAGGAATGGCAGGAGCGCTCTTTCGAAATGGGTTACGACCGGATAGACCCCATCGTCAAGACATGTCGAACGCGACCAGACGCCTTTCGATGGAGCGAGGTTTACAATGATGTAAGCACGACGGAAGACGAACGGCGAGTTTTCGACGAGGCTGCGACGTTCGGCTTAAGGTCAGGCATTAGCGTCCCGTTGCACGGCCCCGACCGCAGTTTTTCGATCATGAGCTTCGCTCAAGTCTGGAATGGAGAGCTCCACAATAGAACAATCACTTACTTGCAACTTGCGGCGTTACATTTCCATCTCAAAGTCACTGAGTCCGCCATTTCGAGCGACACGGAAAGCGAACCCGACCTCTCTCCGAGAGAAAAGGAGTGTATCTTATGGATAGCCAGAGGAAAATCCTCCTGGGAAATAGGGCGGATTGTAGGAATATCGATTGACACAGTGAATTTCCACGTCAAAAATGTATTGCGAAAAATGGATACCCCGAATAGGACGGCGGCGGCTATAAAGGCCATAAACTTAGGAATTATAGACTTTTAAGACACAATACACGACTCATAGGTTTTTGAAGGGTTTTGGGAAATACCTCAGATTGACCGTATAGCCCCGAACCAGGCCGACGATCAGAACCCCCAACGTCTATAGTCGCGAATTGCGCCGCACGAAATGACGCTTTAGGATTTCGATTTGGGGGGTGTGAATCGGCGTGGCTGGATCCTTTTGGCGAAGACGGTGGCGTCGCCTTAACTTGGGTTGGGCACGGGATGCCCCGATGTGGCCTCTTCACGCGGCTGTCGACAAAGCGATTTGCCTCCAGACCGCCATAGCGGCGGCTCGAATGTCGCGGTGATCGGCGGCTATCAGATGTTTCCGGTGAAGATTGAAGAGGTTGGCGATCGGGCCATGGATGGAAACGAAGCGCTGGCATTGTCGTGCCGACTTGAACCGGATCATACCTCGTTCTCGCCGCCGAACTGCCAGATGAGAATTCTCCGCTCGGTTATTCAGCCCCTTATGCGATCGATGCTCGACACCTGGCATGATTTCCCTTTGGCCGCATCGTAGGATCTGAGCTTGTCGGGGATCATGACGCGCGGCGTGATGCCTTGCCCTTTCAGCAGCTTTCGCATCAGCTTCAAGGCCGCCTTCTTATTCCGGCGGCTCTGGATCAAGGCATCGAGAACATAGCTATCGGCATCGACGACCCGCCACAGCCAGAATTTCTTGCCCTTGATAGCAACGACCATTTCGTCGAGATGCCACTTGTCGGCAAAACTGCCCCTGGACCGCCGCCGGATGGAGCGGGCATATCCGCGGCCGAACTTGGCAGCCCATTCCGCGACAGTCTGGAACGAGACTTCGATGCCGCGCTCGGCCAGAATATCTTCCACATGACGCAGGCTCAGTGGAAATCGGAAGTCGAGCCACGCCGCATGCGCTATGATCTCGGCAGGAAAACGATGACGCTTGTATCGGAGCGTCATAATATCGGTGGGCGGGTGCGGGCTCATGCCCGTAAAGTCCGCCGAAAATGTTAAGGCGACGCTACCCCATACTCTCCGTTTGACCTTCTCACACTTTGGCAGCCCGCTCTAGCCCGTCTTATGCACGACGACCCGTCTGAGGGGCTGGCGGATGTAGCTTAAGCGATTGATGTGGCGTAGGATTTTGGTGCTGAAGCCATTCCTGTCGCCCACATCTTGCGAGCCACACCCGCCATGACCGACGATACGTTGCTGCCGTTCTCGTTTCCAGCCGTTGGACGCAAGAAGATCACAGCTGCGTTTGACGGCGGACGCATCACCTCGGATGGCGGCGTGATGCTGCTGGCCGCGGCCGAGCGGCGGCTGCACCTGGCTGACAGGCTTGCCGCTGCGATCCAGGATCCGCGCGATCCAGCGCGCGTGACGCACGCCATGGCTGACATCCTGCGCGCCCGCATCTTCGCCATCGCCTGCGGTTATGAGGACGCCAACGATCTCGATCGGCTGCGCACCGATCCGGCCTTCAAGCTCGCCTGTGGTCAGCTGCCCGACAGTGGGAATGACCTGTGCTCGCAGCCGACGTGTTCGCGGCTGGAGAACCTGCCGGACCTGCGCACTGTCATCCGGCTGGGCCGGGTACTGGTGGATCTGTGGCTGTCGAGCTATGTCGCGCCGCCCAAAAGCGTGACGCTCGACATCGATGACACGCTCGATGCCGTTCACGGCCATCAGCAGCTGTCGCTCTTCAATGCTCATTACGACGAGCGCTGCTTCTTGCCGATCCACATTTACGACGCCGCGACAGGGCGGCCGGTCGCCATGATCCTGCGTCCGGGAAAGACGCCGACGGGCAAAGAGATCCGCGGTCATCTGCGCCGGCTTGTCCGGATGATCCGCGCCCGCTGGCCGAGAACCCGCATTCTGATCCGCGGTGACAGCCCCTATGGGCGGGCGCAGGTCATGGCCTGGTGCGAGGATAATGCGGTCGACTACGTCTTCGGTCTGCCCGGCAACAAGGTTCTCCAGCGTCTCGTCGATGAAGTCGCCGATGATATCCGTACCCGCCGAGCGCTCGAGCACAAGCCGGCGCTGCGCGGCTACACCGAGACCCGATACAAAGCGAAATCCTGGAAGATGCATCGCCGCGCCTGCGCCCGCATCGAGGCGACCAAGCTCGGCCTCGACATCCGCTTCGTCGTCACCAACCTCGCCAACGGCTCGGCCCAGCACATCTACGACGTGGTCTATTGCCCCCGCGGCCAGGCCGAGAATCTGATCAAGATGCACAAGAGCCAGCTTGCCTCGGACCGCACCTCCTGCCGCTCACCAATTGCCAATCAGGTGCGCCTCGTCCTGCACACTGCCGCATACTGGCTGATGCTCACGCTGCGTGACGCGGTGCCCAAAACCCACCAGCTCAGCAAAGCCGAGTTCGCCACTTTGCGGCTCAGGCTCCTTAAGCTCGGCGCCCGCGTCACCGAAACCGTCTCGCGCATCCGCCTGGCCTTCGCCGCAGCCTGTCCCGAAGACAGCTTGTTCCGCGCGATCGCCATCACGCTGCAGCCGGCAGCACCATGAGCGCCGGGGCATATCGAATGCCCCCGCCGAACCCCACATCTCTACCCTCCAGCGCGTTCAACAAGTCCAGCCCAAGCCGCGGTGAAAAAGACGCCTCAACCATCCGCGCCGGCTCGCTGGCGGCAAACGCGCAATCGCGCTCATGAATAAGACGGGCTAGCGACGCGAGGTACCAATCACTATGCGGCCTTAATCGTACGGATCCGTAGTGTCAGTGGCCCCGAGTACATCATCCGCCGAAGCGGTCGAAACCTGGTAGCCGGAATTCGATGCCCAGGAGGGCGGTCAGCGTCGCGTCATTGAAGGTCTTGAACGACCGCCAGAAGCAGAGGTCGGAGCCGCACTGAAGTCTAAGTGTCCGTTCCAAAAAGAGGTGAGTGATTTCAGCGGGTTGTGATTCTGTCGGATTGCTGAGATACGACGGAGATCACGATGCCCTGGACCGAAACCACTCGCCCTCACTATGAACGGCGCTGCCCGCGCTACGCAAGCGACCTGACGGACGCGGAGTGGGCGCTGATCGAGCCGCTGATGCCGGCGCCGAACCGGATCGGCCGGCCCCGCAAGACGGACCTGCGCGAGGTTGTGAACGCGCTGCTTTACATGGCGTCGTCGGGCGGAGCATGGCGGCTTCTGCCCAAGGACTTCCCCCCGTTCTCGACGGTGCAGAAATACTTCTGGCACTGGCGCGACGAAGGATTGCTGCGCGCCATCAACAACGAACTCGTCATGGCGGCGCGCGAACGGGAAGGCCGGGAGGCGAGCCCGTCCGCCGGCGTCATCGACAGTCAGAGCGTGAAAACCACCGAAAGCGGCGGCGTTCGTGGCTTCGACGCCGGCAAGAAGATCATGGGCCGCAAGCGGCACATCGTCGTCGACACGCTGGGCCTGCTGGTCGGCGTCGTCGTTCACGCCGCCGACATCCAGGACCGCGACGGCGCCCCGGCCGTCCTGAAATCCATCCTCAAGCGCTGGCCGTGGCTGCGCCATGTCTTTGCCGATGGCGGCTATGCGGGGCCGAAACTGCGCGGCGCCCTGCAAAAGATCGGCACGTTCACGATGGAGATCGTCAAGCGGTCGGACAGCGCCAAAGGCTTCGAGGTCCTGCCGCGCCGATGGGTCGTAGTCCGCTGTACAATGTTGCCAAGTTTGGTTTCGAGTGGTCGGTGCGCATTGAGCGTCCACGCCGTATGCGGTCGCTTGTTGAGGTTCGCCGCGGTTGGGATGCGAGTCGATTTGTCGCGGCCGAATCAGAGCCAACTGCGGATTTAATGCGCCATCGACGGCCGAGCTACGAGCCGGCCGATGGAGGCGCACATGGTCCGGCGCATGGATCGCCCTGTGCTGCGCATACACGTGTCGTTCGAAGCGACAAGAACCGGCCCCCAACATCTGCTCGAGGCCTACGCCCATCTTGTGCCGACGGTACGGCGCACGAAGCAACGGCAGAAGCGTCGAGCGGACCCCTCATCGAAGGTGACGAAAGCGATGACGAGATCGGGAGGTGAGCAATGACCGAGACGCAATGTGCGCTCTATGCGCGGGTGTCGAGCGAGGCGCAGGCGCGCGATAACACGATTGCAAGTCAGGTGATTGCGTTGCAGGAACGCATTGCCACCGACGGCTTCATGCTTGAGCCAGGTTACAGCTACGTGGATGACGGCTACAGTGGTTCGACATTGCTTCGACCGGCGCTGGAACGGCTGAGGGATGCGGTTGCCGGTGGCCAAGTCGACCGTCTCTATGTCCACGCCCCCGATCGGCTCGCCCGCCGCTATGCCCATCAGGCGCTGCTGATCGACGAGTTTCGTCGTGCCGGTGTGGAGATCGTGTTCCTCAACCGCCCCATTGGTGGCACGGCCGAGGATGATCTATTGCTTCAGGTTCAGGGTGTGATCGCCGAATATGAACGGGCCAAAATCCTCGAGCGGAGCCGGCGTGGTCGCCGTCACGCGGCACGCTCCGGCTCCGTCAGCGCGCTGACGGGTGCTCCCTTCGGCTACCGTTATGTGAGCCGCGACCAGAGTGGCGGCCTGGCACGCTTTGAGGTCGTGGAGGAGGAGGCACACATTGTTCGTCTGATCTTCGCATGGGTCGGCCTGGATCGCATGAGCTTGCGAGGGGTATGCCGCCGGCTCGAGCGGATCGGCTGCCGGACGCGGACAGGAACGACGCATTGGTACGCCTCCACGATCCGCGGCATGCTCGCCAATCCCGCCTATATCGGACGGGCCGCTTTCGGGCGAGCCCGCTACGTGCCGACACGACCGCGGTTGCGGCCGATCCGCGGCCACTCACAACCCTCGCCGCACGCCACTTCGCGCGTTCCCGTACCGCCTGAAGAGTGGATCGAAATTCCTGTTCCCCCGCTCGTCGATCCGACCGAATTCGAGGCGGTCCATGCTCAGCTTGAGGAGAACCGGAAGCGCAAGCGCCAACGCACGCCGAGCTCGGACTGGCTGCTGCAGGGCCTCGCGGTGTGCCGGCGTTGCGGCTACGCCTATTATGGCAAGCGCGCACCTCGCGCCCGTAAGTACGACCCGACGGACACGCTGCGCTACTATCGCTGTATCGGCACGGACGGTTATCGCTTCAGCGGCCACCCCGTTTGCGACAACCCGCAGGTGCGCGGCGATCACCTGGAAGAAGCGGTGTGGGATCAAGTCAAAGGTCTCCTGGAGGACCCGCGCCGCATGGCCGAGGAATACCGTCGCCGCCTCCTTGCGGCCCGTGACGCAGTCCGTGAGCCGGAGGAGATCGCCCGCCTCGAACTACAAATGGCCACCTTGCGTCGTGGCATCGGTCGGCTGATCGACAGCTATGCCGAGGGCATCATCGACAAGGCGGAATTCGAACCGCGGATCGCGGGTCTGAAACAACGCCTTTCTCAGCTTCAGGTGCGGCACCAGGCAGCGGTCGACGTGGCCGAGAACGAACACGAGCTCTCACTCCTGATCAACCGTCTGGAAGGTAAGCGCGTAGGCATCCCCACGTAGCGTGCAGGCGGTTGATCGCTCATTTTCAGCATGAATCATGCGGAGAATCCTGTGAGCGACAGTATGAGCCATCATCGAACATTCGAGATTTTGACGGCGGAGCCTGTGCCGTCCCGACGCAAGCCGCGCCATCGGTCGGAAGACGAGAAGGCACGGCTTGTCGCCGAAGCGTTCTCGCCAGGGGGCAATGTGTCGGCGGTTGCGCGTTCCGAGGGGCTGGATCCCTCGCAGCTCTATGCGTGGCGCCGCAAGGCGCTTTCGTCGGGCATGGTTGCGCCACTGACGGAGGCAGCGAGCAAGCCGGCGAAGTTCACGCGCTTTGAAGCGGTGGGCAGCGGCACGGTGGAAATCGTCATTGGCGATGCCGTGGTGCGCGCCGGCGGCGATGTTGATCCCGATCGCCTGGCGAGGATCATCCGCGCGGTTCGCAAGGCATGATCGCTTCCGGTGTGGTGGTTTACGTGTCGTGCCAGCCGGTCGACTTCCGCAAGGGCGCGGCATCTTTGATGGCGCTGGTCAGGGACGGCGGCCTGGACCCGTTCTCGGGGGCGCTTCACGTATTCCGTTCGAAGCGTGCGGACCGGGTTCGCATCGTGTGGTGGGACGGCAGCGGGGTGTGTCTTTATTCGAAGACTCTGGAAGATCACAGCTTCTGCTGGTCTGCGATATCGGCCGCGCGCATGCGTCTCGACCACGCCCAGTTGATGGCGCTTCTGGCCGGGCTAGACTGGAAAAAGATCCGTCCGGCCAGGGTCAGGCGGCCGTTATCGACGGGCTGAAACCGGCCTGCGGCAAGATGAATCATGGGGCTGTAACGGTTGGGAAAGCGGCTGTTTTTGTGCTCTGTTGCTTGCCATGGTTCTACCGGATCTTGCCCTTCCCGACGACGTTGATGCGCTGAAGGCGATGATCCTTTCCATGGCTCGCGAGCAGGCTGCGAGCGAGGCCCGGATCGCAGTCGCCGAAGCTCGGATCGCAGCATCTGAGGCGGAGGTCGCCCGGCTGAAAGCCGTCGAGAAAAGCGCCAACGAGCGTATTGCCAACCTCACGTCGATCCTGAAAGTTTTGCAGCGCACGCAACATGGCACGCGTTCCGAGCGGCTACGCCTGGCCATCGACGACGAGCAGGCCTCCTTTGTCTTCGAGGAGGTCGAGACCGGCCTTTCGGCGATCCGGAGCGAACTTGCTCACGCGGCCGGGGAAAAGCCGAAGCGTGCCCCGCGCCCGCGCAAGGGTTTTGCCGCCCACCTCGAACGCATCGAGGAAGTTATCGAGCCGGAAATCCCGGCCGACTGCGAGGAGTTGGAAAAGGTTCTGATCGGCGAGGATCGATCCGAGCGGCTGGACGTCGTGCCGCCGAAGTTCCGAGTCATCGTGACGCGCCGTCCCAAATACGCTTTCCGGGGCCGTGACGGCGTGGTCCAGGCTCTGGCGCCGGCGCACATCGTTGAAAGCGGCCTGCCGACGGAGCGGTTGCTCGCCTATATCGCTGTCTCGAAATACGCCGACGGCCTTCCGCTTTACCGGCAGGAGGCAATCTATCTGCGCGACGGTGTCGAGATCAGCCGGTCGCTGATGGCGCAGTGGATGGGACATCTGGGCTTTGAATTGCAGATGCTCGCCGATTATATCCTGGAGCGTGTGAAGGAGGGCGAAAGGGTCTTCGCCGACGAGACGACCTTGCCCACCCTTGCCCCTGGGTCCGGGAAAACCACGAAAGCCTGGTTGTGGGCCTACGCGCGTGATGATCGACCGTTCGGCGGGACCAGCCCACCGATGGTTGCTTATCGCTTTGAAGATAGCAGAGGCGCCGATTGCGTGGCGCGTCACCTCGCTGGATTCGGGGGCATCCTGCAAGTGGACGGCTACTCGGCCTATACTAACCTGGTCAAGGCACGGGCCAAGGCCGGCGGCAATGAAACAATCCGGCTCGCAGGGTGCTGGGCGCATCTGCGGCGCAAGTTTTACGATCTGCACATCAGCGGGATCTCACAGGCCGCGACGGTAACGATCACCGCCATGACCGAATTGTGGAAGGTCGAGGACGAGGTTCGCGGCAAGGATGCTGGGAGCCGCGCCGCGCTGCGTCAGGAAAAGTCCGCGGCCATTGTCGCGAGCCTCTTCGACCTGTGGGAAAAAGAACTGCACAAGGTCTCCGGAAAATCCAAGACTGCCGAGGCGATCCGCTACGCGCTCACCCGGCGGGAGGCGCTGGAACGCTTTCTGATGGACGGTCGTATCGAGATCGACTCCAATATCGTCGAGCGTGCAATCAGGCCCCAGACAATTACGAGAAAAAATAGTCTCTTCGCTGGAAGCGAGGGCGGTGGACGCACCTGGGCGACCGTCGCGACACTTCTGCAAACCTGTAAAATGAATGGCGTCGACCCACTCGCCTGGCTCTCCCAGACCTTGACCCGCATCGCTCAGCGCTGGCCCGCAGCCAAAATCGAACTGCTCATGCCCTGGAACTTCAAACCAGACGCCGTCAGCTAACCGCTTACTCTGGAAGATTTCTCAGCCAAGGTGAAAGTAGGGCTCGCCGGCCTTGACAGGATCGGCACGCAGCAGATCATCCGTACCGTGGTCCGCCGGGTCGAAATCGACAACACGCAGGTAGAGATCGTCTTTAGGGTTCCGCCACTCGATGGCCCAGCCGGCCAGAAACCGCCAAGCCGGACAACCAGTTCCACGCAACATTGTACAGCGGATCGTCGAGCGAACCTTCGCATGGCTGGGCAGATGCCGAAGGCTGGCAAAGGACTTCGAGCGGTCCATCGAATCCGCACAGGCGTGGGTCTTCATCGCAAACATCCGCATGCTCCCCCGAAGGCTCGCAAGGGCATGAAAACACGACGGTCATTCTGATTCAGACACTAAGGATTCGCCTGTCTTGTGATGGTGTGCTTGAAACCGCAACTAAACCTCGCGCCGCCTTGCGCTGGCGTGATAGATCCGATCGTCGGATATGACAGCATCGAGCTGGCGAACAACGGGCGCATCGCGGCTTACTCGCGCTGCGCCCGACGGCAGCGCGCGCGGCTCCGACCGCCGCCTCGCATGTTGTCATCTCGTCGCGAGAAGACAACAATCTGCAAACTGAATTGGACAGCCGCGACCGCCGGCTGTCTATTGTTGATCAAAGCCATGGCTTTGATAGCAGCCGCTAGGGCACTCCTAATGAACGAATGCTTTTTTTTTGTAGCAGTGAGCGTAACGATTGCAACATGTCGCGCCCAGATTAAACCTGCAATTCTTATGCAGAGCGTTGCTCCTATTCGCCAGAAACAAGGTGGCCCGACGGAACGTCCGGTGGGGTTCTTTGATCGCTTACTGGCAGGCTGAGATGACCGCGCGCCACCCCAGCCTGATCGACGCGAGTGGTATAAGCCACCTGCCTGACCGCCTTCAGGACATCATCCGACGCCGGAGCGCGGTGCTCGGTCCCGGCTACCAGTTTTCCGAAACGATTCCGGTGGAGTTTGTCTCAAGTTTTGGTGCCCACCTAATAGACGCCGACGGCAATGACTATCTCGACGCGTATAACAACGTTCCGGGCGTTGGTCATGCCCACAGGCATGTTGCGGACGCCGTTTCTCGCCAGATTGCCTCAGTGAATAACGATACACGTTACCCCCAGGAGCCATTGGTTGCCTATGCAGAGCGGCTACTTGCGACATTCCCGGCTGATCTGTCGAAGTTAAGCTTGCCCTGCACCGGATCCGAAGCAAATGATCTGGCAATTCGGGTCGCCAGGTTCCATACCGGCGGTGAGGGTATTATAGCTACTCGTTGGGCGTTTCACGGTCGCACTCGTGAAGTCGCGAGTTTTTCCCCAATGCTAGGCGTTGGATCCCCGCTGGGACCGAACGTCCGACTCATTGGCGCTCCGGACCGACGGCTTTGCGAAGCTGGAGGATCTCTTGAGGGTTATATGCGGGATCAAGTGCGTTCCGCAATTATTGATCTCGAACGGCATGGATACAGGCTGGCAGCCTTGATTGCCGATTCCGCCTTTACCTCCGACGGCATTTTTACTCACCCAGTGGGCTTTATGCAGGCAATGGTGGACGAGGTTCACGCCGCTGGTGGCCTCTACATTGCAGACGAGGTTCAATCGGGGTTCGCTCAGTTCGGAGATTCGATGTGGGGATTCAGTCGCCACGCGGTCATTCCTGATATCGTCACGATGGGTAAAGCGATGGGCAACGGTTTCCCCATCTCTGGCGTCGTCTTTCGCCCGGAGGTATCTGACGAATTTGGGCAGCAGGTCAGTTACTTCAACACACTGGGTGGCCGATCAATCTCTGTGGCTGCGGCGTCAGCAGTGCTCGATGTGTTCGAGCAAGAGAACGTGCGTGAACGCGTTGTCATGAATGGCGCGACCTTGCTGGCAGGACTTGAAACGCTGACAAAGGATTCTCCATATGTTGCGGAAATCCGAGGCGGTGGCCTGTATCTTGGGATCGAGATTGTAGAGGACAGAGTGACGCTCGAGCCCGATCCCTTTCGTTGCGAAAGCATCATCAAACAGCTCCGCGACCGTCGAGTTCTGATCAGCCGGACGGGCCCTGCGGGCAACGTGTTGAAAGTTCGACCTCCAGTAGCTTTCACCGCTGCCGATGTGTCTCGATTCCTTGGGACCTTTGCCATCGTAGCGAAGCAGCTTCTTTAGAAGGCTCTAATAACATGAACAAATCACCTGGCGTGGTTTTGCAGCGGCTCCTAGAGGAGAGCTGCCTGCTCTCATCTAGCGAATCTATCGATGCCTTGCTGTTGAAAAACATACTTGAGAGCAATTATGGGCTCAGCGGAAACTTTGAGCGATGGGGCAGCGAAAAAGGCCATACGTTCAGCCTTAAGGCCGATGCGAATGAATACCTTGTAAAGGTGTCACCTTCTGACGAGCCCCAACCAGTTACGGCCCTGCAGATTGCTGCTATGCGTTATCTTGATGATACCGCTCACGCCTTGCCGATCCAGCGGATCACGTCTACCCTTGACCATAGGGATAGCGTTCCAATCGACTTAGGAGATGGCACCTGTCGAACACTCAGCGTCTTCTGGTTTGTCGAAGGCCTGCTATGGGAGCAATTGGATGCCAACGTTGAGCAGTTGACAAAGGCGGGAGATGTGCTCGGGCGAGTAAACGTTGCGCTGCGATCATTTAGGCATCCAGCTGCCGGGCGCAGCTTAGTTTACGACATTAGGCACTTTCTCGATTGGGCGGGACTTGTTGAGTACGCGCCAGACCCTAAGCACCGACTGCTGGCTCAGCGGGTCTTCAATCTCTTCGAAGAAGTCGTGCTACCGAGGCTGCCCAGCCTCGAAATGCAAGTGATACACGGTGACTACGCTCCCAACAATGTCGTGGTAGATCCGCACAGCGATGGCTTCGTGAAGACCATCCTTGACTTTGGTGACACTGTCCATAGCGCGGTGATCTTTGACCCTGCCAACACGGTCGCGCACCTGATCGGCCGCTCGCAGGATCACCCTTGGCAGGATGCCGTTGCCTTTGTCGCCGGGTACGAGCAGAGCCGGCCGATAAATAATTCAGAACTTCCACTTTTGCCAGTTTCGGCTCTCGCCCGGCTTACCATGCTCGCGCTGATCAGATACTGGAAGGCGGAGTGCACGCCTGCCCAGAGCGAGGAGCTACTCGCTAGTGCCGAGTATTACTGGGGCAACCTAGAGCGGGCCATGGCAGTACCGGTGGATAGCGTCATTGCACGTTTCCGTTGCTGAGCCAATGATCTTGGTACATGAGAGTGCATCGACCGGCAGTGGTGGGGCCTGCCAACACCGTTCGAGATAATCGAAGGCAGGCCAGCAAAACGGGTTGCAGCTGTGGAGCGAAATCCAGCGTCGCTGCTTTGCAGGCAGTAAGGCGACGGTCTACAGGTGGATCGCCGCCCGCAAGGAGCGGTCATCGACCGCTCCACCAAACTCGCAGTGGCGGCCGCCATCGCGCCGCAACTGTGCATGGCTGCTGAGCGAAGACCCGACAGGACGGTTCTTGCGCCATCTCTACGAAACCGCGCCGAGCTTTCGATCGCGGGCGACCTCGCCCGACGCTTCGCCGCACTGATCCGTGGCGACGATGATACCGGCCTCGATCAATGGATCGAAGATGCCACGGACAGCGAACGGGCTTCGCTTGCTGCAGGCATCGGCCGCGACATCGAGGCCGTCCGCGCGGCGATCACCCAGCCCTGGAGCACGAGCCCGGTCGAAGGACAGATCAACCGGCTCAAGACGATCAAGCGCCAGATGTATGGGCGCTCCGGCTATCCACTGCTGAGAAACAGGCTGTTGGCAGCCGCCTGAACCACCCCCGGCAAAGGGCCAGACGAGAAGTTCTCCGCCCTTGCACCAAATGTGCGGAAGAACCCAATCTGGATGAGAAGCCGTCCCCAGGTTTTATCGACGCGCCGTAGCCGGCCACCAGATGCACCTGAAAGGCCCGGACGTCCCGTCCTCCAGACCCAAGCCGCTCCAGGGAGCGGCCGAAATACCGGGAAAACTTCGCCACCGCGTGGATGTAGGATCGCTGCGTTGCCGGCGACAGATTGCGGATCGTCATGTCCTCGATCATGCGCCGGCGAAGAGGGCTTAATTCGGCCATCTCTCATCTCCTGTTCTCAAGATTGCGCTTCAACAGCCGCAATCCTTCAAAACAGAAGCCTCATCCGCAAACCACAGCACCAAAGCCGCGTCAGCGGCTTCGTTGTGTGCCCAGCATGTTCGACCGCCTGAGGGTGAAAGTCCCTTAGCCAACCTGATGGAGGTGAAGGCTTAGTGAAGCGCAAGGGCATCATCGCGAGGTGGTGTCTGAAGGAAGCGTGGAGCAAACCGCGACCTGACGAACAGAAACCGGATATGAGGCATCCCTGGCCGGACGAGCGGACAACGAGCCGCGAAGTCCATATCCATCAAGGGACAGGGCTGTAGATCCGGCAGGGGTGCGGGGAAGGCGATCGAGCTTACCTGGGGAGGCCTGCGTCATGTTCCGATCTCGGAACTGAGGGAATCGCAAGATGACCTGACCGTGACGCAGGTGTCGATGGCGGTTGAGAACCGCGTATAGATGGCGCCGAGAGGGAATTGATGCGGAATTCGGCTCGGAGTGGTGCTGAATGACGCTGATGATCTGATTTGGTTGGGGATGAGAGCGCGGGATGCGCCGACAGGAGCCCGGAGGGCGACTGAGGCGCATCCCGCGCTGCGTCCGCGCATGCTACATGTGCGGAGCGCCGCAATCAGACATCGACCCACTACCACGTAAACTCGATGTCCTATCCCAACGGCCCGTGTGAGGGGACTTGCAGGTCCCCGGGCACTGATGCCGACTGGTTCACGGTATGCGCCAGCATAATGGCATTGGCGCATTCCGTCGAGCTTTTCCCCGCAATCCCGACGGCGTTCCGAGAGGTTCGCCGCCGCAATGCAAACCGGTCGTTTCTTTCTCTGCGCACGGTGCCGCTCACAGGTCTTGCTTTGCCGGCATTGCGATCGGGGTCAGCGCTTCTGTGGTTCTGACTGCGCCCATGAAGCCCGCCGTGACAGTCTGCGTGCGGCGGGGCTGCGCTACCAGAACACCCGCCGGGGCCGCTTTGCCCACGCCGACCGCTCCCGCCGATATCGCCAGCGCTGCAAAAACAACGTGACGCATCAGTCTGCACCTTGTCTGCCGGATGGTTCACGACTGAACGCGCCCCTGATCGACGGCACCGTCGCACTGGACGACGTCACCGCTGAAGCGGTGCCATCGATCCCTCCGGCTCCGTGCTGCCGGCGCTGCAGTTGTCGGCTGCCGCCGTTCTTTCGCGGCGGCTTCGTGCGTCGCCGAGGGGCCTATGTCCGTCAACACGACTATGGAGACCCAACCGATGACCATATCCGCCGAGAAGGAAGCGATGATCCTGCGCCTGTACCACGTTGAGAGGTGGCGCTGTGGAACGATCGCAACGCAATTGCATTGCCACCATACGACGGTCTTCCGGGTTCTGAAGGAGGCCGGTCTGCCCCGCCACAGGCCGGTGATACGTCCCGCCGAGGTCGACCAGTATCTGCCGTTCGTCCAGCGGACGCTTGAGACATATCCAGACCTGACCGCCAGCCGCCTGTACGGGATGGTGCAGGAGCGCGGCTACAAGGGCTCGTCCTCCCACTTCCGGCATATGATCGCGCTCCACCGTCCGCGCAAGGCTGCGGAAGCGTTCCTGCGTCTGCGCACCCTGCCGGGCGAGCAAGGCCAGGTCGACTGGGCGCATTTTGGTCACATCGAAATCGGCAAGGCTCGCCGCCCGCTGATGGCCTTCGTCATGGTGTTGTCCTACTCGCGCGACATCTATCTGCGCTTCTTTCTTGATGCCCGCATGGAAAACTTCCTGCGCGGCCACGCCGGTGCGTTCAACGCCTGGAATGGTTTGCCCAGGGTGCTGCTCTATGACAACCTTAAGAGCGCTGTGCTTGAGCGTCACGGCGATGCCATCCGGTTCCATCCGACACTTCTGGCCTTCGCGGGCCATTATCGCTTCGAGCCCCGTCCCGTCGCCGTGGCGCGGGGCAACGAAAAGGGCCGCGTCGAGCGCGCCATTCGCCACATCCGGGAAGCCTTCTTCATCGCCCGCAAGTTCAAGGACCTCGACGATCTGAATGCCCAGGCCGAACAATGGTGCCGCAACCAGGCCGCCGACCGGCCATGCCCCGAGGACCGGACGATGACGGTTCGTCAGGTGTTTGCGCAGGAGCAGCCCATGCTTCTGCCATTGCCCACCAACCCGTACCCCATCGAGGAGCAGATCGCCGCGAAGGTCGGAAAGACACCCTATGTCCGCTTCGACCTGAACGATTACTCGGTTCCCCATACTCATGTCCGGCGCACGCTCACCGTGCGCGCCGATCTCGCCCAGGTCCGGATATTCGATGCCGCCACGATGATCGCCAGCCACCGCCGCAGCTACGACCGGGGCCAGCAGATCGAAGACCCCCGGCACCTCAAGGCGCTCGTCGCCGTCAAGCGCGAAGCGCGCCAGCATCGGGGCCTCAACAGTTTGACGCGCGCCGTGCCGGCCTGCCAGAAACTGATGATCCACGCCGCCGAGCGCGGCGCCAATATCGGCGCGATCACCAATGCCATGCTCAAACTGCTCGACCTCTACGGCGCCACCGAACTCCAGGCCGCCGTCGAAGATGCCTTGCAGGCCGGGGCCTCTCATTCGAGATCGGTTCACGTCGCGCTCGAACGCCGCCGGATCGCGCGTGGCGCTCCACCGCCGGTCGAAACAAGGCTGCCGGAGCATGTCCGCAAAAAGGATACGGTCGTACAGCCCCACAAGCTCGACCGTTACGATCAACTCACTTCCGCAGGCAACGACGATGAATAATCCCGGCATCCTGTTCAACCGCGCCAGGGCGCTGCGCCTCAATGGCCTGATCGCCCACTGGGACGAAATCGCCGACGCGCCGTGGCTGGCCGCCGTGCTTCAATGGGAGGAAGAAGAGCGCTCCGACCGCTCATTGCGGCGACGCATGCGCGCCGCCAGGCTTGGCCACTTCAGGCAACTGGCCGATTACGACTGGAAATGGCCGCGTCGTATCGATCGCGCCGCCATCGAGGAACTGATGACGCTGTCCTTCGTCAAGGAGGCCGCCAACATCGTCCTTATCGGCCCTAACGGCGTCGGCAAGTCCACGCTCGCTCTTAACGTCGCCTACCAGGCGCTGGTCGCCGGCCATTCGGTCCTCTTCCGCACCGCCAGCGAAATGCTCGGCGAGCTCGCCGCCATCGACAGCGATTCCATGCTCCGCCGAAAGCTGCAGTACTATGCGGCGCCCGATATCCTGGTCATCGACGAGGTCGGATATCTCTCCTATTCCAACCGTCATGCCGATCTGCTGTTCGATCTCATCAGCCGCCGATACGAGAAACGCTCGACCATCGTCACCACCAACAAGCCCTTCGCGCAATGGTCGGAGGTCTTCCCCAATGCCGCCTGCGTCGTCAGTCTGGTCGATCGCCTTTTGCACCATTGTGAGGTCATTCCCATCGAAGGCGATTCTTACCGCTTCAAGGAAGCCTCCGAGCGCTCGAAGGCGCAGCGTCAACAACGCACCAGCCACGCCGCTGACGAAAAGGAGCCTGCAGCATGACCGGAAATCCTCATCAGCCGTCCGGTCTCGGGCGTGGAATCCAGTTCATCGTCAATGCCGAATGGACACCCGAGCAAGCAGCCGCCGTCTTCGAACTCCTCGACGATCTGCGAGACTGCATCTGGAGCCGTTACGCTCCCCACATCCAGCAGTTTGTCCGTCACCAACAAGCCCCTGACCATCAGCACCCTTCCAGCGACGAGCAGACAGGGCAAAAGCCCCATCCTCTCGATCCCTCCTGGTAAAAAATACAAAGCGGCCCCATCGGGCCGCTTTCTCCTCCACAATCCTCGGCACCATTTGTCCGCGCTTTCTCGCAGCCGTTAACACGCAGGAGTCAGCAGAGGGCGTATTAGCCCGCTTGATGCACGGCGATCGGCTTAGGGCGGCCTGCATCGGCGATCTGGCCGCCCTCGGAGTGCATTTTGACAAGCCTCGTCGGCCGCCTTTGCTCTTCCAGCGCTTCAGATCTTGTCGTCGTTTATCAGCGGGTTTCGACCGTCTTCGACATATGCCGACGCAATCCTGGACCGCCTCATTCATAACGCCCACCGCATCGATCTGACGGGCGAAAGCCTGCGTCGCAAACAAGCGCAAAAAGCTTGACACACGGCACGTACGAAATGACAACAATCACAGCCAGCAAGCCCTAGCCCCAGGGGGCGAGATCATCTCAGAATCCGGGGGCGCAATCATGTCGGAACAAAGGGGCGGCTTCGTCGGAATCGGCACTCGGCCTCGTGCAACACCTCCTGTCGCTGTCGGCTAACGATTACACCCGGTCCTCGACAACCTCATATGCCCGTACATTTCTGCGCTTCCTGCGATGGGCCGGCCTCAACGACCGGGATCTTGCCCGGTTCGTTCCTCGAACCCCTTGCTGGCGGCTGGCGCACCTGCCACCGCGGCTTCCATGGGAAGACATTCAGCGCACCATCGACGCGATCGACGTGACGATGCCTTCAGGCGTGCGGGACCGCGCGCTTCTGCTCGTTCTCGCCACAACCGGTCTGCGCAACAAAGAGATACGGATGCTCGAACTCCAGGATATCCGCTGGCGCACCGCCGAAGTACTTGTGCGGCGGACCAAGGGGAAGCGCGATCGGGTCGTGCCGCTCCTGCATGAAGCAGGCGCGGCGCTCGCCGATTATGTGCTGCATGCCAGGCCGAAGATCGACAGTCAGCGGGTTTTTCTGTCCTACGTTCCGCCAGTAAGGCCGTTCAAGTACCCCGCCTCTATTTCGAGGATCGTCCGTTCCCGATTGGAACGAAGCGGGATTGAGCTCTCCGGCGCCGCCGGCGCCCATCTGTTGCGCCATAGCCTGGCGACGCAGCTCGTCAGGCAACGGCGCCCGATCAACGAGGTCGCCGACCTGCTGGGCCATCGCAGCATCGACACAACCGCCATCTACGTGAAGGTGGCACTGCCGCAGCTATCTGACGTTGCACTGCCATTTCCGGGAGGCGCGCTATGAGCGCCTTCTTCAAGATGCTGGCCGAGAAGGTCGAGAGCTACATCGAGCTTCGTCGCTCGCTCGGCTACTCGTTCAAGAAGCAAGCCGCCACATTGCGTGCTTTGGCGCGGTTTGTGGAGACGGAGCATCTGGACGGCCCGCTCACCCAAAGCATGGCGCTTAACTTCGTCCTATCGATTGAGGGCGCAGCCAACGGCCGGGCCATTCGTCATGGAGTGCTCCGCCGCTTTTGCGAGTATCTCGCCGTCTACGACGCGAGAACTGAAGCGCTCGATCCTCGCGCGTTTCCCAGATCCCGCGCCATTCCGCCACCGCGTATCTTGAGTGATGAGGAACTTGCATCGCTCATGTTGGCGTGCAGGCGTATTTCGCCGCAGTATCCCGAGCGGAGCGTGATGTTGACAATGCTGGTCGGATTGCTGGCGAGCACGGGCTTACGTTCCGGCGAAGGGCTCCGCCTCGATCGCGCCGACGTCGACCTCGTCAGCGGAGTTCTTCACATCAGGAGGACCAAGTTTCGCAAGGATCGCCTGGTCCCGGTTCATGCCACAACACTGGCGGCACTGCGCCAGTACGCACGGCTTCGTGATATGGCATTTCCGACGCCAAAGGATTCCGCGTTTTTTCTCAGCTCGCGCGGCAACCGGCTGTCGAAGACAGGGCTCGCTCTGGCTTTCGGCGCAGCCTGCAAGCTGGCCGGTCTCACCTGTGACAAGGCCTTAAGACCGCATGATCTGCGGCATCGTTTCGCCGTCACACGGCTCGCCGCATGGCATCGAGAGAACGCCGACGTGCAGGCGCTGCTGCCCTTGTTGGCGACCTATCTTGGCCACGCCCACTACACCGATACTGCCTACTATGTGACGGGCACGGCGGATTTGCTTGGCATGGCGGCCGACCGCGCGTTGGCCTATGGAGGCGCCTCATGAGCGTACATCTCTCGCTCGCGTCGCTGCTGGAGTCGTTCTTCCGCAACCGGCTGACCAAGCAAAGGAACGCAAGTCCCTCAACCATCGCCAGCTACCGCGACGCCTTGCGTATGTTGGTGCTCTTTGCCGCCGAACGCACCGGGCGCAAGCCGTACGCATTGGCCGTCGAGGATTTCGATCGAGACCTTATTCTCGCTTTTCTGGATGAGCTTGAAGAGAAGCGGAAGAACACGATCCAGACACGCAATGCGCGCCTGACAGCGATCCGGTCGTTCTTCCATCATGTGGCGGCGAACGACCCCGCATCATTGGGCATCGCCCAACGCATCCTCGCTATCCCGGTTAAGAGATCGCACATTGAGGTGATGCATCACCTCTCGCGACGAGAAGTCGATGCTCTTATCGATGCGCCGGATCAGCAAACGCCGCGCGGCCGGCGCGACCGGGCGCTGTTGCTTTTCCTGGCGCGCACCGGCGCTCGCGTTTCGGAGGCACTCGGCGCCAATGCCTGCGATCTTCAACTGGATCGCCCGCGACCACAGGTGCTCCTGCGCGGCAAGGGCCGCAAGGAACGGGTCGTGCCGATCCCGGACGACCTCGTCAAAGCATTGAGGGCGTTGATGACCGAGCGTGGAGTCAATCGCCAGGAAGCGCGTCCGCTCTTCGTCGGTACCCATGAGAATCTGGAAACAGCGTGGAAACGCGTTCGAAGGAACAAGGGCGGTCCTGGCGTGGATGGGATGACCATCGACGATGCCCAGGACTACCTGCGTAAGCATTGGCCAAACATCCGGTCCCAATTGCTCAAGGGAACCTACCAGCCGCAGCCGGTCAAGCGGGTCGAAATCCCCAAGCCGGAGGGCGGGGTCAGAAAACTCGGCGTACCTTGCGTCGTCGACAGACTGATCCAGCAAGCTCTGCTGCAGGTTCTCCAAGAGCAATGGGACCCGACGTTCTCCGAGCACAGCTACGGCTTCCGCCCGGGACGCTCCGCCCATCAGGCGGTAGCCCAATCGCAATGCTACATTGCCGAGGGTTACAGCTACGTAAGCGGTGCACCAAGGCACCTTGCAATAGGCCGATGAACATGGAGTTTTCGCGCCATGACATTGGAACATGCAGGGGGCGATCTGGTCGCCGAGCTCAGCGGCGCCGCGCCGGCCGAAGACCGTGCAACAGTGATTGGACGCGCGCGGCAACGAAGGCTGTGGAGCTGCACCGAGAAGCTGCTGCTGAAGGTCAACGAGGCGAAGAGCGCGGTGGCGCGACCGGAGGAGCGGAAATTCCTTGGGTTCAGCATCTCAAATGACGGGAGCGAACGGCGCATCGCGTCAAAGGCCCTCGACAAATTCAAGGCGCTGATCCGGGACATGACCCGCCGGACACTTTGGCTTCTGCCAGACCCCACGGGTGCTTACGAACTTGGAAGCGTGGACCCGCCGAAGACTACGCTCGTATCTTTGGCGGCAATGGGGGAACGGGCACAACCGCTACAAGGAACTGCGCCGTCGTGGCGTACCAAAGCTCCGTGCCGCGGTTGCCGCCGGTTCGCCGACGGGATTCTGGCGCATGTCAGGACGCCCTGCGGTCCAACAGGCCCTGCGAAACCACTACTTCGAGTCGCTCGGTCTCCCCCGTCTCTATGTCTCTGCCCAAGCTTAATCCGGTCGAACCGCCGTGGTACGTGACCCGTATGCCCGGTGGTGTGGGAGGGCGGCGCCGTGAGGCGTCCCCCTATCCCGATCAATCCCGAATCCCTTAAAACGCGACACGCTTTAGTTGCAGGCAACCGACCCTAGCGTCAGCTTGCATAGGTCTGTAATGTCGTAAATGGGTAACTGTGTACTACTGCGCAGGGCATTTGCAACGACTGGAAGCCCCGTGCATTCGAATAGCAGCATCCCGATCTCGGGATGCGTAGCGCGAAGTTGCGCGATGCATTCGGCAACTTCTCGCTCGATCGTGTCAATGCTGGTTCGTACTAACGGACGTGCGACCGCGTTGCGTACGTATTCGCCGCATTCGATCCCCCCGACGACTACCCTCGCTCGATTTGCAGGATCCTCGATACCGAACATGTCTTCAGTGCAATATACTGAGTTAGCCGTTATGACCGCGAGCTTTTGAGCAGGCGCTAGCTGACGCAGCAATGCCGGAATAAGGAGCAGGCTAGACATCGCCACGGGTATATTGACTGCCGCGGACACCGCCGCCTGATGCCTGATCAAGAAACCACAGTCCCCCACAATCACGCCAGCGCCGCGTTCGACCAATCGCCGGGCTGCTCGAATACAAGCGTCCTGTAGCGATGGGTCACCGGCGATCACCGTTTCAGCGAATGCACCTTCCACTATCTCGGTAACAATTGGTCGGTCGAAGGTGGCCGGGTTCAGGAGGGAATGGTCCCTAGGAGCACGTAAGCTCTCCCCTAGTTCATGCCCTTCGTCAAGCTCTAGAATTCCAATAGCGGCGCGTGTTTGCAACATCATCACTTAATCTCCCTAACTATTTGACGACTAGCTTGCGGGGCGTCGTCGTTAAAGGCTCAAACCCACGATCAGTAACAGCGAAGCTTTGGGTGATCGTGATTCCGGCATTGTCGAGCCAGAGGCCAGGCATCATGTGAAATACCATACCTGGTTGAAGAACGGTTCTGTCGTCCTTTCGGATACTAGCCGTGCGCTCGCCGCCCGCTGGCGGAAATCCAATGCCTGTAGGATAACCGATCCTGGCTTCTTTTTCGATTCCATGACGAGCGAGCGCTTCATGAAATGCGATGAACACCTCTGAACAGGTTCGCCCGGGACGGACACTTTCAAGGCAGACGTTCAGACCTTCGACGGCGATCTCTGACAGGTCCAGAAAAGCGGCGGAGGGCGCACCAAGAACAATCGTGCGGGCGAGGAAGACATGGTAGCGATGTCGGCATCCAGAGAGTTCAAGATTAATCACGGTTGAATTCTGCACCGGTTCATCTGTCCAGACGGCATGTGGAGCAACAGAGCGCTCACCTATACACAGATTTGGGGGGTAACATGGGTAACTACCTCCGAACTCAACCGTGCCAGATATTTGTTGCTGATAGACAGCGGCAGCGATATCGCACTCGCGCACACCCACCTCAACCATATCATTCACACGCTGCATTGCCGCATCGGCAATCTGGCCAGCTTGACGCATGATCGCCAGTTCAGCCGGGCTCTTTACGAGCCTGATCCACCCAACGAGCAGATCGGCATCCACAAACTCGGCGAGCGGAAGCGCCCGGACAAGATCTGCGTGTGCGCGAGCGGAGTAGTAGTATCCGCCCATCTCTACGCCGATGCGGGCCTTTTCCCCGCCAATTTCCTTAACAATGTCGGCCATAATGTCGTACGCCGAAAGTACGGGAGAATGCACATGCGACTCGGGATAGGCTCTAATGTTGTCATCACCAAGGTAGGTAGTCATTACCGCCGAGATTCGGTCCATTAATCGACCCACCCAAATAGGTTCCTTGCGGTCGAGCGCCACAATCACCATTTGCGGAGTATAGTATGAATCCGAATTGTAACCGGTGAGGTAATTCTGGTTCGGAGGTTCAGATAAAAGTAGGACATCGATCCCCCGTTTTGCCATTTCCTGTTTGACTTCCGCCAGACGAGCCTGGAACTCAGGAACCGAAAAATGTAGTTCTTTCATCACGTCGATCATCCATTCAATGTTGGTAGCAAAGCAGCGCAATTTACTTTCGCTACGCCAACTGCACTAAGGGCGCGCTTTGTTGTCCTTTGTGGCTATCAATCGAAACCCATCGGCGCTGAGCTCACCGACCTTCTCTAGCAACCTTGGCCATGCAGAAAGGCCTTCCGCCAACGAGGCCAAACGGAAGAATTCGTTGGGCGCATGGATATCCTCGTCCGGGAGGGCAAAGCCGAACATCAGCGTTTGAACCCCGAGCAACTCTTGAAAGATTACGGTGATGGGGATGGTCGCGCCCAGTCGCACGAGTACTGGCTCTTGTCCGGTCGCCTCAAACAAGACTTTCTTAGCGGCAAGCACGAGGGGGTGCCCAGTGGGCAGGTCGAAGGCGCGACACCCAGTTCCCGGGTCGTCGATCGAGAGTTCAACATCCGGGGGGCAAACAGCACGCAGATGAGCCTCAAGCGCGTTTAACACTTCATCGGGGTCTTGTCCCGGCACGGTTCTCAACGACAGTTTGGCGTGGGCCGTACTTGGGATCACTGTTTTGTAACCGACCCCGGTGTGACCTCCCCACATTCCATTTACGTCCAAGGCCGGTCGAAGCGTTAGCTGCTCACGCATCGAAAAGCCATGTTCGCCGTGGGCGTGCGCCCCGACGTCCTTGACGAAAGCGACCGCGTCGAAGAGAAATCTGGCCGTCTCAGCTCGGGCGTTCAAAGAGACGGGAGGGAGGGCCGCCAGCAATCCGGGGATAGCGATCGCGCCATCCTCGTCATGCAACGAAGCGATGATCCTCGCCATCTCATGTACGGCGTTCCGGACCGCGCCGCCGTATCGACCAGAATGAACGTCCTTTTCGGCCGTCCGAAGCGATATCTCAAACTCTACAATTCCGCGCGAGCCGACATTAATCGTCGGAATTTCGGGATGCGCTCGGGCGCCGTCAGCGGATATCATTCCATCGGCCTGCAGCAAGTCGCCGTACTGTTCCACAATCGCCCGCAAACTAGGACTGTTGGTTTCCTCCTCTCCCTCCAAAAAAACTTTGACGTTCACGGGGCAGGCGCCCCGGACTTTCAGAAAGGCAGCGATGGTTTCTAGCGCAATTACAGTCGAGCCCTTGACGTCAGATGCACCGCGCGCGTAGAGCCGTCCGTCGCGAACGGTTGGTTCGAAGGGTGGAGTTACCCAAGCTTCTAGAGGGTCTGGGGGCTGAACATCATAATGTCCATAGATGAGCAAGGTAGGTTTTCCGGGCGCACCGTTCCAAGCTCCGTAAATGGCTGGGTGACCGCCGCCATCGAGAAGCTGGACATCGCTCAAGCCCATGCGCTCGAGCCAGTTCACTAGAAACGTTTGCGCGTCGCGCATCCCTCCTATGAACGCCGGGTCCGTGCTTACACTTGGTATCCGTAAGAAGTCGCAAAGGTTATCCACAATCTCGTCCTGCCTGCGGAGCAGATTGTGAACGATTGTATCTACGTGCATGGTATTCTCCACGTATTTTCGCGCAGCAAACACTAACTACTGCGACAATGTGAATTACTAACGCTTCCCGTTAAAGCGCAGATCCTAAACTACTCGTCACCGAGCGACAAAACCGTCAGTGCTTCAAGATCTGGCTGAGGAATAGCGTTGTTCTTGGGTGCTGAGGATTGGTGAAGAAGTCGTTTGGGGCGCCCTCTTCGACGATCAGGCCGGCGTCCATGAAGATGACGCGGTCGGCAACGGATCGTGCGAAGCCCATCTCGTGGGTGACGCAAACCATTGTCATGCCGTCGCGCGCGAGACTGGTCATGGTTTCGAGCACTTCCGACACCATTTCCGGATCGAGCGAAGAGGTGGGTTCATCGAAGAGCATGACGGCAGGCTCCATGCAGAGGGAGCGGGCAATTGCGACGCGCTGCTGCTGTCCTCCGGAGAGCTGACCCGGATATTTGTTCGCCTGCTCCGGTATGCGCACGCGCTCGAGGAATTTGAGCGCGAGCCTCTTTGCCTCGGTCTCTGGCACGCCCTTGATCCACATCGGAGCGGCCATGCAGTTCATCAGCACTGTCATGTGCGGGAAAAGATTGAAATGCTGGAACACCATGCCGACATTCTTGCGAACTGCAGCCAGGTCGCGCATCTTGCCGTGCAACCTGATCCCGTTGACGGTGATCTCGCCCTCCTGGTGTGCCTCAAGCCGGTTGAAACAGCGGATCAGCGTCGACTTTCCCGATCCGGAGGGGCCGCAGATAACGACGCGTTCACCCTTTCGGACTGTGAGGCTGACGTCCGTCAATGCCCTGAAGGCGCCATACCATTTTGAGACGTTTCTGGCTTCGATGACTGTGTCGTTCAATTCGCCCTGCCTCCGGCTCGATGATTTTCCATCAGGACTTGACCCTGGAAGCGGCCTCTCGAGGGGCACTTTTAGAGAGTTTTGCCAGTTCTGGCCGCGCTTTACTTGATGTATGCTGTCGACGGTCATCGTACTTTGCTCCTGGCAAAATAGCGCTCGATCCTGGATTGGATCAGCTCAAGGCAGACCGACAGTATCCAATAGATAATTGCAGCAGCTATCAGCATCTCCATGTGATGGAAGGTTGCCTGGCCAAGTGTGCGAGCAAGGAACGTCAGCTCCCACACGCCGAGAACCGAGACTAGCGAGCTATCCTTCAGCATCCCGATGAAAGTGTTTCCCATGGGCGGGATGATCACAGGAAGCGCCTGGGGCATGATGATCTTGCGCATCGTAAGCGCAAAGCCAAACCCTAATGATCGCGATGCCTCCCATTGGCCGCGGTCGATGCTTTGGATGCCGGCGCGGAAGATTTCCGTCATGTATGCGCCAACGCACAGCGAAAGCGCTAAAATGCCTGAGGGCACAGCATTTAGTATAATCCCCAACTGCGGTAGCCCGAGATAGATTAGATAAATCTGCATCAGAAGAGGCAGGCCTCGAAAAAACGAAGTGTAAAAGGTAGCGATCCCGTAGGCAAAGCCATTGCTTGACAGTTTCGCTATGGCAGCCATTATTCCAATGGCCGACGCAAAGACGAGCGAAATGGCTGAAATATAGAGAGTTGTCACCACACCTTGTGTGATAAGGAATGGAAGATTCTGCCAAATGAAAGGCAGACTCAATTTGAAAACCGCGAAGAAGGCAAGGAACAGAAGCAGAAGCTCTAACCACACGATGGCGATTTGCGCTTTCAGATGAGCAAAGCCGATCAGTGCAATGTTCAGACAGAAAATTATCGCGATCACAAACGCGACTGCGAAACGGCCGTAAAGGCCGCTGTCCAGCGGATCGCCGATGACTGGCCGCATAAGCTCGCCTATGGTGGTGCCAGTGAGATTGACCATAAAACAAATCGAAAGCACAAGTACAAACACCGTGGCGATGAACAACGGCTTGTGGACGAGTACCTCTGATTCAACTGTATCCGCATAGAGCATCGGCAACCCTTTCTAAAAGAAAGCGGTCCGGGCCAAGCCCGAACCGCTCCAGCTAAGCGGCCTTTACTTGGCGGAGCGATCCACCCCGAACCACTTGATTGACAGCTTGGAGAGCGAGCCATCGCCCTTCATGCTCTGGATGATGGCCGCAATCTTGTCGCTAAATTCCTTGTCGCCCGGTGCAATTGCAATAGCTGCCGGCGTGTCGAATGCGACGCCGACCTCCTTAAGTGGGTAACCAGCCTTGATCGCATCCTGCACAAGCGAACCGTCACCAAGGACTGCATCAAGACGAACACCATCCCCAAGCCGAAGATCATCGAACGCTACATTGCTGCTCGCGTAGGTCTTCACCTGACCCGGCGTGAACTGGTATTCAATTGGCTTAGCGCCAATCCAATCCGGAGCTAGTTTGTGATTGGCATATGACTCCGCCGCCGTGCCTGAAGCAACGCCGACCACCTTGCCTTCCAGTTCGGAAAGCTTGGTTACCTTGCTGTCCTTGTGAACGGCAGCGAGTACCTCGTCGTTAATGTAAACGGCCGGGAAGTTCATTTTTTCAGTCCGGGCCTGGGTCGGCGTCATCCACGTGGTCATGTCCCAGCGACCCTCCCACTTGCCTGCTGCAATGACGTCCCAACTCGGCGTCACGAATTTTGCTTGCACACCCAAGCCCTTGGCAATGCTCTTCACCACCTCGATGTCATATCCATCGAGCTCATGCTTGTCGTTCAAGAACGACATCTTCCCCCAGTCAGTCCCGACCGCCGCGGTCAGCGTCTTGGTTTGGAGTACTTTATCGAGTACGGCCCCAGCATTGGCCGTAGCCGGAAGAGCCACGGAGGCAACTGCGAGCGAGGCGGTCGCCGCTAAAATCGTTATCAGCTTGTTCATTTGACGTTCCCCTGCGTTGTTGGGCCTGGCTGGCGCGAGCCCATTCCCGCACCCGAAATGTGGATAGAATGACCAGTCTGATCCATAGCAAAGTGTACCTCACTTTGACCTGATATGCAACAGATGTTTTCCAACTGACATATGTGACGCAAATGGATCATTGCAATATGTCTTGACGGATGCATGGTCTCGGGGTGCTGCCCGAGGGGCAAGGCATTATGCGGCAAAAAGATTCGTTTCAAATAGGAAGTAGTAACGCTCTACCCGTTGAATCGAGCGAGACGACGCGTTGAACAACGAGTTGCGTCATCTCAAGGTCTGTCGCAGGGCTTCTGGCCTTCGCTTGGTTCGCGCAGCCTATCTCGATCCATCAACGCTATAGTCAAGTGCAGCATCCAGGGCATCGCCGAGACGCTCCACAATCGTATGAATCTGGCCCGCATTCACGATGAATGGGGGCGCCAGAAGGATATGGTCACCTTGCGCGCCGTCAATCGTACCGCCCATCGGATACACCATCAATCCACGGGCCATGGCCTCTCGTTTCACGGCTGCGTGCACTTTACGGGAAGGGTCTAACGGCGATTTGTCCCCACGATCAGCAACGATTTCTATGCCACGGAAAAGGCCGCGCCCGCGGATGTCGCCGACATGTTGATGATTGTGGAAGCGCTCTCGAAGCTGACGGTTGAGCAATTCCCCCATCTGAACAACATTGTCGAGAAGTTGATGCTCCCGGATCACGTCCTGCACGGCGAGCGCGGCCGCCGCGGCCATGGGGTGCCCCATATAGGTGTGGCCATGCTGGAATAAGCCTGATCCCGTAGCGAAAGCGTCATAGACATGACGTCCGAAGAGCACGGCACCGATCGGCTGATAGCCACCGCCCAGGCCCTTCGCAATTGCGACAATGTCCGGCACTATGCCTTCGTGCTCAAAGGCATGAAGAAATCCGGTCCGACCCATGCCGCACATGACCTCGTCTAGGATCAACAGAACGCCGTAGCGGTCACAAATTTCGCGGATCTTTTTGAAATAACCCTCTACCGGCGGGACTGCGCCGGCCGTCGCGCCAACGATTGTCTCCGCGACAAATGCGATCACTTGATCTGGTCCGAGCTCGAGAATTTTTGCCTCGAGTTCGCCGGCGACGCGCTCTCCGTACTCAAATTCGCTTTCAGCCGCCAAGCGACCACGATAGGCATAGCACGGTGCAATGTGGTGGGTTTCGATAAGCAGCGGTCTAAACTGGCCCCTGCGCCGTTCATTGCCACCGGCCGCCAGTGCACCCAGAGTGTTGCCATGATAGCTTTGGCGGCGCGCGATGATGTGCCTTCGCCGACCTTCCCCTCTCTCTACGAAGTACTGGCGCGCCATTTTCAGTGCCGCCTCCATAGCTTCAGATCCCCCGCTGACAAGATAGACGAAGTCGATGCCATCTGGCGAATCGGCGATGAGGCGATCCGCCAGCCGTTCGGCGATTTCAGAGGTGAAAAAACCCGTGTGAGCGTAGGTGAGCTTGTCGAGTTGGGCGTGCAACGCCGCTAGCACCCCTGGATGGCTATGACCCAAGCATGACACTGCAGCGCCACCGGACGCGTCGATGTATGCCTTGCCATCGGAGTCGAACAACTCGATTCCACGCCCGCCGATAGCCACCGGCAGGTCTGCATCAATCGAGCGGTGCAAAATTCTGCTCATAGGTTTCTCGTTTCTAAGAGGATAGTGGGAACTCAGGGGGGCCTGCAAAAACCGGTTAAGAACCTAGCCCAACGCTGTCGGTGACAATAGCAAAATCTGGGCATTTTGCAACGTATGTTTCATTTGCAATTCATATGATCCGGGCAGATTCGAGTTGACACATGACGCTTTTGGACGACGGAAGTCACCGCCCTTGAAATTGAGCGGGGCGCTTTTCAAGGAAGGCTTCGACTGCATCGAGATGATCCGAAGTGTTGTGGCAAATTCCTTGAAATACCGCGCAGAGATCGAGGAAATCTGGCAAGTCCAGCCGCCGCGTCGCCTTTAGCAACCGTTTTGCGAGCCGAAGTGCCTGAGGGGGTTTCTCGGCAATGCTTCCCGCAAGCTGAAGCGTCTGTGCCTGTAATTCGGGCGCTGCCGCGATTTCGAGCACGAGTCCCAGACGTAAAGCCTCTTCGGCGCGTACGAGGCGTCCGGTGAAAATCAACTCAGCCGCCCTCTGTGGGCCGAGCAAGTCCTGCAAGAACCAGGCACCGCCATCTCCCGGAACGATGCCGAGATTGATGAATGTCGAGCCGAATACCGCGTTGTCAGCCGCAATCCGGAGATCGCACATTGCCGCAAGATCGAAACCAGCACCGATCGCAGCACCGTTCACGGCCGCAATGGCGGGGACCTCCAGACGGTGCATGGCTAAGGCGATCCGTTGGATTCCACGGCGATAACGATCCTGTACTTCATACACATTGCCAGCAAAGCTTCCCTTACGGTCGCGCATGTCCTTGACGTTGCCGCCGGCGGAAAACGCCTTGCCAGCCCCGGTGATGACCAAAACCGAGATGGCCGCCCCACCATTGATCCAGTCAACCGTTTGCACGATGTCGTCGATCAGTGCCGTCCCGGTCAGTTCGTTGCGGACGTCATCCCGGTCAAGCACGAGCAAGGCGACGCGGTCGCTGACTTCGAGTTTCGAGTCGATCAGCTTCGGCAGATCCGTCATGCTTCGATCCTTTGTTTCTCTACCGACCGCGCTGGGGAAGACGCGGTGAGAAGAATGCGCACATCGAGCACGGTCAAACCGTTGGGATATGCAAGGATGGGATTGAGGTCGAGTTCGTCGATCTCCGGGCAGACTTCAACGAAATCCGAAATACTAACCATAAAATCTGCGAGCGCGTCTCGATCAACCGGCGCTCCCCCGCGCACGCCATCCAGAACCGCTTGCGCCTTGATTTCGCCCAACATCGCAAAGGCATCATTGCGTGAGATCGGAAGCGCGCGGAACACCACATCCCCAAGAACTTCGACGAGTACTCCGCCCAGTCCGAACATCATGATGGGACCGTATGAGGCATCGCGCACGACGCCGACGATGATCTCGACGCCCTCCTTTGCTGCCATCGGAGCGACGAGGACGCCTGCAATTTTCGGATTGGTTACCGCAGCATTAGCATTGGCGACGATCTCAAGGAAGCCGCTGCGCACCGATGCGACGTCTACGACATTGAGTTTGACGCCGCCCGCCTCCGTCTTGTGCAGGATATCGCGAGATACGATTTTCATTGCCACCGGCTGTGCGCCCAGACGGAGAAAAGCCTCTTCGGCTTCTTTTTCATCGAGAGCCAACAAAGCCGGGGCGAGATCCAGGCCGAAGTCGCGCAGGCTGGCTCGCCCTTCGTGTTCCAAAACTACGCGCCTGCCCTCGGCTCTGCATCTCGCAAGAACCTGCTCAAAGATTCCGCCGTGTTGCGCTCGCTTTGGCGGCGACAATGCAAAGGTGCGGTCCACCTCACCGCGCTCCGCCAAAGCCTGCATACATCGCACGGCCGTTTCCAGGGAGCTGTGCACCGGGATGCCTGCGCGGTGCATCTCGAGGAGTGGCAACGGCCGCTGATCTGCCTGAAGTGCACCGTACAGGCTATGAACGACTACGGGCTTGCCGAACCGGCGTGGCATTGCGCCGATGAGGTTCGTGGCATCGATTTCTCCTGCGAGCAGGTCTTGTGAGAAACGGACCGCGTAACCGCCGTAGAGACCTGATATTAGAAGTCCGTCCACCATCGGATCCTGCAAGAGAATCTCGGCGCAAGCGGCGAACACCGACGGATCCGTGTCCGTGCCCCCAGCCACGTCGACAGGATTGATGACCGACGCGGCCGGAGGAAGTTCCGCGCTAAGCCGCCGCCGCGTGTCTTCGCTCAGAGCAGCGAGCGCCAGTCCGCGTTCAGATAAGGCGTCGGCGGCAATTGTCGCGTGGCCTCCGCCGTCCGCAAGGATGGCGAGGCGGCGCGAACGCAGGGGAGGTAGTAACGATAGCGCCTCCGCCATCGGCAGGATCTCGTCGGACCGATGTGCAAGGATTGCGCCGGCTTGCCTCAGCACGCCTTCGCTGACGGCATATTCGCCAGCCAAAGCGCCGGTATGAGACTTCGCGGAAATTCGTCCGGCACTTGTCCGACCCGATTTGTAAATGACAACTGGTTTCTCCAGCGAGATCCGCCTCAAGGCGTTTAAAAAGCGGCGGCCGTCTTTCAGTCCTTCAACGTAGGCGATCACCACGTTGGTTTTGGGATCGGCCGCAAAGTAGTCGAGGTACTCGTCGAAGCGAATATCGGCCTCGTTACCTACACCCACATAAGTGCTCAAGCCTACCTGCCCGTTGGCTTGAGCTTCCGTGACGAGCGACAGAGCCATGTTGCCCGACTGGGACAAAAGGCCAATGCTACCCTTCCGCAAGTCCGAAAAGCCGACGAGATTGCAGGCCTTGTGAGTATTGAACATGCCCGAGGTGTTTGGCCCGATGATCCTCACCCCGCCAGCGCGCGCAGCGGCTAGCACTGCATGCTGGAGCCGCTTGCCGCCGTCTCCAGCCTCTCCAAAGCCACCAGCCAGAACCACGGCACCCCGCACTCCTTTTGCGGCGCATTCTGTGATGACTGAAGCAACCGTCGCCGCGGGAGTGCAGACCAGCGCAAGGTCGACGGGCCCGGGCAGGCTGCTCAGATCGGGCAGACACCTAATGCCGCAGATTTCACTCTCATTTGGATTAATCGGGTAGATCGCCCCTGCATAGCCATCATCCAGGAGTTTTCTTAGCGACCGATATCCCCTCTTTGCCGGGTTCTTTGATGCGCCGATGATCGCAATGGAGTCGGGGGACAGAATGTTGAGGAGGTCATTCGACGCCATGTTATTCCCCCCGAAAGATCGGCGAACGCTTTTCCGCGAAGGCGTCGACGCCCTCCTGCCAATCGCGCGTCGTCGAACAAAACATCATGCCTTCGAGCTCAGCAGTAAGAGCAGAGTCAAACGTCCCAGGAGCAGCTGACGCCAACTGTTCTTTGGCAAGCTGCATCGAGAATGGGGCCTTCTTTGACAGTTCACTTGCCAAAGTGCGGATGCTCGCTGCGAATTCCTTGTCAGGGATACAGCGTAAGGCCAGTCCGATCCTGACTGCTTCCGCTCCGTCAATCTGCCGACCGAGGAAGATCAGCTCACGCGCTTTTGCGAGACCTACAAGCCGTGGAAGGATGTTTGTAACCCCACCCCCGAGGAATGCGCCAAGGCCAATTTCGGGAAATCCGATCCGCGCCGACGCGGCCATGACCATAAAATCGCAAGCGAGAGCCATCTCGGCACCGGCGCCAAGCGCAAAGCCGTTCACGCCCGCAATGATCGGTTTTGGATGTGAGACCAGACGTCTACACACCTTTTGTTCGCTCATCAGATATTGTCGCCTATCGAAGGCCGTGCGACCCGCCTTGTGCTCCTTGAAATCGGCGCCGACACAAAACGCCCGTCCTTCTCCCGTCAGGACAATGACGAGCACGGTCTTGTCGCGTTCCGCCTCATCAAGAGCCGCCAGGACATCATCGTATAATTTCTGCACCACTGCGTTGAGGCGGTGTGGGCGGTTCAGACGAATTTCGGCGACGCCATCCTGGATTTCGTAGGCAACCGTTTCAAACATCATGTCCTTCCTGTAACCCTCTGGACGGGGTGGTCATGGTTGCGGGCACGATAACAGAGGCGATTTGATTTGCAACACATGTTTCAAAGTTGCATAAGTGAGTGGCATGGATCATATTGGATTACAGAGGGGTGGGGACCGGCGGGGAGCGTCTTTGGCGCCAACTCGGGCGAAGAGCCACAATTGGCTCGGACGGGTGAAGAATGATCGAAATTGAACGGCCGACCGCAATCTGCGTTGCGCCCAATGGCGGCCGACTAACCAAGGTTGACCATCCTACGCTGCCGCTTGGACCGGCCGATCTGGCGCGGACGGCCCAAGAGTGCCTTGATGCGGGAGCATCCCTTATTCATGTCCATGTGCGCGATCAAGACGGCCGTCATGTCCTCGATGCGTCTGCATATCGAGATGTCATTGACGCCATCGGCCGGGCGGTTGGCGATAAAATGATCGTTCAGGTTACGAGCGAATCGCTTGGTCGCTACGCGCCGCAGGAACAGATTGCGGTCATAAAGGAAACTCGGCCGGAGGCCGTTTCTCTGGCGCTGCGCGAACTAGTGCCAACGGAAGCTCATGAGACCGAGTTCGCGTCGTTCTTGTCTTGGCTCCAGGCCGAATCGATTGTCCCGCAGATAATCCTCTATGAGGCAGACGAGACATTGCGCCTGGACGAGTATCACCGCCGTGGCCTTGTTCCATGGAACCAGGTTCCGGTTCTTTTTGTGCTCGGACGTTACACCCCTGGCCAGAAATCGTCTCCCACCGATCTGTTGCCGTTCATCGACGCGGGCAAGCCCCGTTTCGCTCATTGGAGCGTTTGCGCCTTTGGCGCGCGCGAAGCCGCCTGCGTGACCGCGGGTGCTCTTCTCGGCGGGCATGTTCGCGTCGGTTTTGAGAACAATCGCCAGCTCGCCGACGGGGCAATGGCCAAGTCCAACGCCGAGTTGGTGCAAGGAGTATCGAAGAACCTCCTGGGACTCGGCCTCCGCAGAGCTAACGCAACCGAGTTGCGTCGAGCTTGGCAGGAATTGTGATCTTCTCGTCTCCTAATTTTCGCCGGCCGATTGTCTTTTTATCGTCGTCCGGGAGCGGATTACCAGAAGCCAACGGAGGAAAGCGGCACTCACGTGCTTCGAGAAAGATGTGAGGTAATGCAACATATGTTGCGCGTGCTGAAACGCTGCGCTACGTAGGGTTATGGCTGACGGACCTCTATCAGAGCGATTGATCACCGGCTTCGACGCAATGTCGGAGCAGTTCCAATTGGCGGCGGGCTATATCATCGACCAACCACATGACGTCGCGCTGCTGTCCATGCGTGATCAGGCGCGTCTTGCCGGAGTCCAGCCTGCCACCATGACGCGACTCGCCAAGTATCTTGGCCTCGACGGTTATGATGAGCTTCGTCAGATTTACGCCGAGGCCGTTCGCAGTGGCGATGTAGGGTTCGCCGGGAAGGCTGACGCGCAAGCGGTTGCTCAGAAGCGCAAAGGCGACCATGGCTTTGCTCGCGAAATTCTTCGAGCGCAAGCGGCCCAGATTGTCCAACTTGCCGATTCGCCTCAACTCGATGCAATCGTATCAACCGCCCGCCGCCTTGCATCTGCCAAGCGTGTCTTTTGCATCGGGTTGAGGTCCAGCCACGCGATTGCTTGGCATCTGCACTACATCCTGTCGATGATCACAGACAAGTCGGTCATGCTCGACGCGATCGGCGGGGCCGGTTCGGACGCGTTGGCCCATGCCACTCACAACGATGTGCTTTTCGCGACAAGTGTGCTTCCGTACACACGTGTCACCGTTGAGATCGCGGAATATGCGCAACAGCATCTCATTCCGATAGTCGCCATCACCGACAGCGAGGTCGCGCCGCTCGCCCGAGTTGCCGACGATGTCGTTCTCGTCCAGACGAAAAGTTCCTCGTTCTTTCACACGATGACACCGGCCTTCGCGGTCGCTGAAGTGCTTGGGGCGTTGATCGCCGGACAGAGGGGGGATGCCGCGCGCGAGGCTCTACTCCGGTTCGATGGTCATCTTGCGGACTTCAACACACACTTGAAACAGAGAGCTTGGACGCAAAAAATCCGCTCATTGCCGTCAGCCTCTTCTAAAATAAAGAAAATAGCCGACGGCGGGCGCAGTCCGAATCAGGATTGATGTCCAAACCACCTGACGATTGGTAACTCGACTACAGCGGGCGCGTATGCTGCGATCCCCCTCTCCTGCTTGGTTTGTTCGAATGGCATCCTCCTCGCCGAGTTTGCCGCGCCGGCCACTGAAAACCATTTCTTTTTTGGTGACGCCGCAGTGGCGGCCTTTTGCCTGTTAGGGTGACGGCGCCTGGCTGAGGCAGGCTGATGGCTGCGAGAGCCTCTGCTCGGTCGCTAGGAAACGACCTTGCGCGGACTTGCCCGCAAGCGGCTGCGCAAGTTCGCATCACGCCCCGGTCTCGATTTCGCCATCGCCATCGCCATCGGCGGATCGGCGAGGCCATCGGAACGATGGCACAGACGCTCAACCAACTCATCTTTGCCGGCTTCACGCAAGATCCGGCCGAGCAACTGGCATCCGTGCTCACCGATATGCAATTCGACTCACGGCTCGATGATCGGCAGGTCGTGTTGATGGCTTTTCAAAAGCGCGTCTAAACGACGACAAGCGTTTGGTGCTTGTGGACGGAACAAAAAGGCGGCCTTTGCAGGCCGCCGAGTGTGGAGGATGTGTGCTTTAGAGCGAGGACGGGGCTTTTTCGATATCGCTGTGATCGGTCGGTGTTCGTTGCTGCTCCTGGATAAGTTCCTGGAGTTGGACGCCGTAGTGAGACCAGATGCTATCGGCGAGATCGTTGAGGAGCTCGAAGACAGCGAGCGCCTGTTCGGGTGTCCATTCGGGATTGATGAGGAAGTGGATACCACGACTGAGGCCGGACGGTTGAGGATCTGGTTTCATGCTGCGGGCACCTTTTCGCCGGAGGAGCGGCTGGTGCGTTTTTCGCGCTGTGCCTTTGATCGCTCGGCCGCTTCCTTGAAGCGGTAGGAATCGCCTTCGATGGAGATCACCTCGGATCGGTGCATGAGGCGGTCGACGAGGCTGACGACGCAGGCGGCATTGGGAAAGACCTCCGACCAATCAGCGAAGGGTCTGTTGGTGGTGATGATGGTTGAGCGTTTTTCGTAGCGCCGGCTGATGAGTTCGAACAGCAGGTCCGCATGACGGTTCGAGTAGGACAGATACCCGACCTCGTCGATCGCAAGAACGTCGGCGGCGGCGTAGTGGTGAAGGCGTCGGCGCAAGGCTGCGTCGCTGTCGAGGGCGGCGAGTTCGCCGAGCATCTCGCTGGCGGTTCGGAAGACGACGGTGTGACCGCAGATGAGCGCCTGGTGAGCGACATTGCGAGCAAGTGTCGATTTCCCGACGCCGTTGGGGCCGATAAAGACGATGTTGGCGGCATCGTTCATGAAGGACAGGGTCATCAGATCCTCGACGGCGGCGCGGTCGATGCGGCGAGGCCAGTGCCAGTCATAATCGGACAGTTGCTTGAAGTGGCCGAGCCTGGCGGCACGCGTGCGTCGCCGCATCGAACGGTCGGAGCGCTCCTCTTCTTCCCATTGAAGGACGGCGGCCAGCCAGTCCGCGTCAGCGATTTCGTCCCAATGGGTGATCAGGCCATTGAGGCGCAACGCCTTGGCCCGGTTGAGCAGGATGTCGGGATTATTCATCATCTTTGCCTCCAAGGGTCAGTTGGTCGTAGCTGTCGAGGCGATGCGGCCGTACCGTCGTATCCTTGCGCCGCACGTGTTCGGGCAGGCTCGTTTCGACCGGCGGCGGAGCACCGCGGGCGACCCGGCGGCGTTCCAGTACGTCGCGAACCGACCTCGAATGGGAGGCGCCGGCATGCAAAGCTTCCTCGACGGCGGCCTGCAGTTCCTGCGCGCCGTACAGGTCAAGCAGTTTCAGCAACGCGTTTGTGATCGCACCGATATTGGAGCCACGCTCGGCGGCCCGGATCATCAGGGTCTGGCAGGCCGGCACGGCGCGGGTCAGGCTGTTGAGGCCGCGATGCTGGCGCGCCTCGCGCTTGATTGCGACGAGTGCCTTGAGGTGCTGAGGGTCCTCGATCTGCTGGTCGCGATCATAGCTGCGACGGTGACTGGCGATCATCTTTGCGCCGTCGAAGACGCGGACCAGGCCGAGATCGGCGCGCACGCTGAGCGTGCGCCGGACATGAGCATGCGGTACCGAGTAATCGTTGAGGTCGAAGCGCACATAGGGCGTTTTGCCAACCTTGGCGGCGACCTGCTCCTCGACGGGGTATGGGTTGGCGGGCAGCGGCAGAAGCAGTGGCTGCTCTTGCGCAAACGCCTGGCGGACCGTCATCGTCCGGTCCTCGGGGCATGGCCGGTCGGCTGCCTGGTTGCGGCACCACTGTTCGGCCTGGGCGTTCAGATCGTCGAGATCGGTGAACTTGCGGGCGATGAAGAATGCTTCCCTTATATGCCGTATGGCGCGCTCGACGCGGCCTTTTTCGTTGCCCCGGGCAACCGCGACAGGACGTGGCTCGAACCGATAGAAGCCGGCGAAGGCAAGCAGCGTCGGATGGAAGCGGATCGCATCGCCCTGGCGCTCGAGCACCGCACTCTTGAGATTGTCGTAGAGCAGGACCCTGGGCAGCCCGCACCATGTGTTGAACGCGCCGACGTGACCGCGCAGGAAGTTTTCCATGCGCGCGTCGAGGAAGAAGCGCAGGTAGATGTCGCGTGAGTAAGAAAGCACCATCACGAACGCCATGAGCGGCCGGCGGGCGTTGCCGATCTCGATGTGACCGAAGTGGGCCCAGTCGACCTGTCCCTGCTCGCCCGGCAATGTGCGCAGCCGCAGGAACGCCTCGGCCGGCTTGCGGGGACGGTGCAGGGCGACCAGGTGCCGAAAGTGCGTCGGCAAGCCCCGGTAGCCGCGCTCGCGCACCATCGCATAAAGGCGGCTGGCGGTCAGCGAGGGGAACTTTTCCAGCGTCTGCTCAATGAATGGAAGATACGGGTCAATGATTGAGGCTCTCTGCAGCGGCTTGTGCCGGGGCAATCCCGCCTGGGCCAGAACGCGATGCACCGTCGTGTGATGGACATGCAATTGCCTGGCGATGGTGCCGCAGCGCCACTTCTCGGCGTGATACAGGCGCAGGATCTGCGCTTCCAGTTCGGGGCTGATGGTCATGATACGGGCTCTCCGTCTGCGTAGTCAGCTTCACGGGCATAACGAGGCCCCCGGCGACGCACGAAGCCGGTGCGAACGAACGGCGACAGTCGACAGTCGCAGCGCCGACAGCACGGCGTGGGCATGACCGATGTCGTCGCCCGCCCGGCGACGTCAGCAAAAGCAGCGACGACATCGTTCGAGGGACTGACCAGTAGTGAACCGGCAGGAGATGCAGGTGGAGAATGATGCGTCACTTTATTGTGCCGAGCCCGATATCGTCGGGCCCGGACCGCATGAGCCAGGCGTCCCCGGCGGCTGCGCTGATAACGTCGCCCCGCCTCGCGCACACTCTCGCGGCGGGCAGCACGGGCGCAGTCCTGGCCGCAGTAGCGCTGTCCCCGGTCGCAGCTGCGGCAGATCGTTACCTGCGAACGGCAGCGGCCGCACAGAAAGAAGCGGCCCGTGAGCATCCGCGACGATCCTTTCGGAGCGCCGCTGGGAGTTCGGGGAAAAGGTCGACGGAATGCGCTGACAATGCGATAATGCAGTCGCGCACCGTCAGTGGAGCGTGACACCGAGCCCGGACTTGCCAGTTGAGATCGGTGTTACGCCGGATTGTTTCTGCGGCGCTGATTACCCGCAGATCTACCACAAGGCACGCGCATGGCGGGGTACGTCGAAAGCCGCCTCAGGGCGGCTGGAGACGTGCCCCGCGTCTATCCCTTCAACCTCCCATGATCAGCACCGCGCCGCAAAGGCGGCCGCCCGCTACAGCGCTAGTTGAAGAGCGCGCGGGCGGCCGCCTTTGCTCTTCCAGCGCTTCAGATCTTGTCGTCGTTTATCAGCGGGTTTCGACCGTCTTCGACACACGTTCGCCCGAAGAAGGCGTTGGGTACTCCACCAGGAAAGTAGAGGTCCTCATACGGATCGTAGTCAGCAAGGATCTGTTGCACAGCGCTGTGGCAAGGAGCCTTCGATCATTTTCGGAGGGTTGCAATGTTTAAAGGCCGTCAGTTCGACCAGTCCGTGATCCTGCTTTGCGTGCGCTGGTACCTGGCCTACAACTGGCCTACAATTTGAGCCTGCGTGAATCTTGAGGAGATGATGGCTGAGCGCGGCATCAGGGTCGATCACACGACCATCCACCGCTGGACCGTTCGTTTCTCGCCCTTGTTACTCGAGCGCTTCAACCAGCGCAAGCGTAGCGTGGCCGGCAAATGGTATGTCGACGAGACTCTGAGTAATTGATCGTCAGCGCTCTCTGGCGGCTACTATGGCCGCGTTGAAAAAAGGAGAGGGGAATGGAACAGCTTTTTGTTGGTCTGGACGTGTCAAAGGACGAGACGGCGATTTGTGTTCGAACGCAATGCGGGATCATCAAGGCAGCGTTCAAGAAGCCGACCGACCCTGACGTCATTTATCGTGCCTTGATTTGTGAACGGCAGTATATCCGCTGCGTCGTTCTGGAGACCGGCCGGATGGCGAACTGGCTTTACAACGAGCTCAGCCAGCGCGGCTTACCGGTGGTCTGCATCGATGCACGTCAGGCGCATGCCGTGCTCAGCCAGATGCACAATAAAACCGATGAGAATGATGCCGCCATGCTGGCGGAACTTGCTCGCACAGGATTCTACAAACGCATCGAAGTCAAAGGCCGTGTTGCCCAGGAACGCAGAGCCTTGCTGCGGGCGCGCGAGGTTGCGATCAAGTCCCGGATGAATTTGGAGAACACGATCCGAGGCCTGCTGGCCAGCTTCGGCATCCGTCTTCCCAAACACCTGAAGACGGCGCTCGACGATCGGCGCATCAAGCGCCGAGTCCGGCCGATGCTCGGCTTCAAATCGACGGCCACCGCCTCCGCCATCCTTTCCGGCATCGAAATGATTCATATGATGCGCAAGCGACCGGCGAGGTATGCCTTCAATCCGAATCCGTCCCTAGCCGAGCAATTCGAAATCCTCGCCGCCTGATTGACACCGCATCAGGCCTCTCTGCACCCTCTATTCACCCGTTGCAACAAAACCCTCGCGCCCGCTATGCCCGGAATGGGCACCTATCTTGTTGGCATCCTGAAGGACACACCAATGCTCTCGGTCATAGGTGTTGCAGAACTAATGCATGCGGCGAGCGCAATGGGCTCCGAAAACTACCACTACCTCGAGCCATTCACGCTTGTGGGACTGATCTTCCTGTTGATCTCGCTTCCGACGGCCGGACTGCTCCGGCTGTTCGAACGCCGGCTGCGGCTGGCACTAGTCTTACTGAGTCAGAAAGTCGCGGATGCGGGGGATTCGCGCTGGTCGCGGATTTGTTAGCGTGCTGATTCGTGATCAGGGAAGCGCGCCATGCCCGACTGGACAGCCGAGAGTGAAGCCGAATTTGACGCCTATGTCGATGCTTTGATCGGGGTGATCGGCCACGCCGACCGGGCTGAGCCGCTGAAGGATTATTGCCTCGGACTTCTGATGCCGATGGAACGCAAGAGCGTGGAGCCGTTGGCGGCCGTCACGGCGCCGTCGCGGGTGGCGGCCAAGCATCAGTCTCTGCTGCATTTCGTGGGACAGGCGCCGTGGTCGGACGCGGCCTTGCTGGCACGGGTTCGCGACTGGGTTCTTCCACAGATCGAGCAGCGCGGACCGATCCGGGCGTGGATCGTCGACGACACGGGCTTTCCCAAGAAGGGCAAGCACTCGGTGGGCGTAGCGCGCCAGTATTGCGGCCAGTTGGGCAAGCAGGACAATTGTCAGATTGCGGTTAGCCTATCGATCGCCAATGATGCAGCCTCGCTTCCGATCGCCTACCAATTATATCTCCCGCACATCTGGGCGGAGAATCCGGAACAACGCAAGAAGGCCAAGATTCCGGCAGAGATCACGTTCCAGACCAAGCCGCAGATCGCGCTCGAGCAGATCAAGACGGCCAAGGCCGATGGCGTCGCGCCCGGCGTGGTTCTGGCCGACGCCGGATATGGCGCCGACGGCGGTTTCCGCGCCGGCCTGTCCGAGCTCGATCTGACCTATGTGGTGGGCGTTCAGCCCACGCTCAGCGTCTGGCGTCCAGGCGAGAGCCCCCTGCCGCCCAAGCCTTGGAGCGGAAGAGGCCGGCCGCCGTCCCGGGTCGGCCGAACCGACAATCACAAGCCGGTCTCGGCCAAGGCCCTGGCCGAGGAGTTCGACGCCGAGGCTTGGCGCACGATCGCCTGGCGTGAAGGAACCAACACCGAGCTCAAGTCCCGCTTCGCCGCCGTGCGCTTGCGGCCGGCATCCAGGGACTACAATCGGCCCGAGGCTCACGCCGAAGAGTGGCTCCTGATCGAGTGGCCTGAAGGCGAGGTCGAGCCGAGCAAATATTGGCTCTCCACCTTGCCGGCCGGCGCTACAATCACCCAGCTGGTCGACGCCGCCAAGCTGCGTTGGCGGATCGAGCGAGACTATCAGGAGCTCAAGCAGGAGCTGGGACTGGGCCACTACGAAGGCCGAGGTTGGCGGGGCTTCCACCACCACGCCAGTCTCTGTATCGCCGCCTATGGCTTCCTGATCTCTCTGAGGGAGACGATTCCCCCCTCAGCTCCGGCTCGCGCCCAGAGCCGCCAAACATCTGGTCTTCCCGACGGTTATCGACCCCGCGGATCCTCCGATCCGACCAGAGCGGCACGTCCCGACCTCGATCCCCACCATCCGGCGACGCCTGACCGTGGCCCTGGCCAACCGCCTGCAACGATGTCCATGCTGCACAAGGGCCATGGAAAGTCCGCGTCAGGCCAATTTATGACGCAGTAAGACTAGCAGGCTGTTGAAAAAGGGCTCGCGACGGTCCCAGGTTCGTGATTCACTCTGACCACGACGAGGTGGGAGTGAATCGTGCGGGGCGACGACGGACAGACGGGCGAACTGTTCAGCTACGTGGACCTTGAAGCGCGGGTTCGGCGCAATCATCCGTTGCGGGCGATCCGGACGATCGTGAATGAAGCCCTGTCGGCTCTGGAGCGGGACTTCGCGGCGCTGTACTCGCCGATCGGGAGGCCGTCGATCCCGCCTGAGAAGCTGCTTCGCGCGATGCTGCTGCAGGCGTTCTACTCGATCCGCTCGGAGCGGCTGTTGATGGAACGGCTGGAATACGACCTTCTGTTCCGCTGGTTCGTCGGGATTGGCGTCGATGACGCGGCCTGGGATCATTCTGTGTTCTCCAAGAACCGCGACCGGTTGCTGGAGGGTGACATCGCCGCAAAGTTCCTGAGCGCGGTGCTGGCGCAGCCCAAGGTGAAGAAGCTGCTGTCCACGGATCACTTCTCGGTCGACGGCACGCTGGTCGAGGCCTGGGCGTCGATGAAGAGCGTCAAGCCGAAGAACCCGTCGTCGGACGCCGACCCGGGGAACGGCTCGGGCGAGCCGCCGGCAGAGGGCGGCGGGCGCAACGCGGAAGCGGACTTCCACGGCCAGAAGCGGTCGAATGATACGCATGCCTCGACCACCGATCCGGACGCCAGGCTCTACCGCAAGGGTAAAGGCAAGGAGACGAAGCTGTGCTTCATGGGACATGGGCTGATGGAGAACCGCCACGGCCTGCTGGTTGACGCCTGCCTGACGCTGGCCGACGGACATGCCGAGCGGGTGGCGGCATTGCACATGATCGAGCTCCGCGCCGACCGGCCGCAAGCAATCACGCTCGGCGCCGACAAGGCCTACGACGCAGAAGACTTCATCAATGAGCTGCGCACGATGACGGTGACACCGCACGTGGCGCAGAACACCAACGGCCGCCGTTCGGCGATCGACGGGCGCACGACCCGGCATGGCGGCTATGCCGTCAGCCAGCGCATTCGCAAGCGCATTGAGGAGGCGTTCGGATGGATCAAGATGGTCGCCGGACAGGCGAAGACGAAGTTGCGTGGCCGCGACCGCGTCGGATGGGCCTTCACCCTCAGCGCTGCCGCTTACAATCTGGTGCGGCTGCCGAAGCTGCTGGCGGTGCCGGCATGACCGAGCCCGCGGGCTGCCAACTGATCGGCCGCTGGCGGATCGTCGAAGCCGATCTGTGGGATCGTGGCTATCTCAACCTCGGCGGGCCCGCCATGATCTCCATCGGCGCCGACAACCACGGCCAGATAGCTTTTGGCGCCCTGCAAGCCGGCCTCGACCTCGGTTATAGCCCTTCGATGGTCTTCTTCACATGGGCCGGATTCGATGAGATGGACGAAGTCACTGGCGATGGCTCCGCCGAACTACTCGACGACGGCTCGATAGAGATCACATTCGCCTATCACAACGGCGACGAAGCCATTCTCAAGGCCAAGCGTGATCCTTCTTCAACAGCCTGCTAGTCTTACTGCGTCATAAATTGGCCTGACGCGGACTTTCCATGGCCCTTGTGCAGCATGGACATCGTTGCAGGCGGTTGGCCAGGGCCACGGTCAGGCGTCGCCGGATGGTGGGGATCGAGGTCGGGACGTGCCGCTCTGGTCGGATCGGAGGATCCGCGGGGTCGATAACCGTCGGGAAGACCAGATGTTTGGCGGCTCTGGGCGCGAGCCGGAGCTGAGGGGGGAATCGTCTCCCTCAGAGAGATCAGGAAGCCATAGGCGGCGATACAGAGACTGGCGTGGTGGTGGAAGCCCCGCCAACCTCGGCCTTCGTAGTGGCCCAGTCCCAGCTCCTGCTTGAGCTCCTGATAGTCTCGCTCGATCCGCCAACGCAGCTTGGCGGCGTCGACCAGCTGGGTGATTGTAGCGCCGGCCGGCAAGGTGGAGAGCCAATATTTGCTCGGCTCGACCTCGCCTTCAGGCCACTCGATCAGGAGCCACTCTTCGGCGTGAGCCTCGGGCCGATTGTAGTCCCTGGATGCCGGCCGCAAGCGCACGGCGGCGAAGCGGGACTTGAGCTCGGTGTTGGTTCCTTCACGCCAGGCGATCGTGCGCCAAGCCTCGGCGTCGAACTCCTCGGCCAGGGCCTTGGCCGAGACCGGCTTGTGATTGTCGGTTCGGCCGACCCGGGACGGCGGCCGGCCTCTTCCGCTCCAAGGCTTGGGCGGCAGGGGGCTCTCGCCTGGACGCCAGACGCTGAGCGTGGGCTGAACGCCCACCACATAGGTCAGATCGAGCTCGGACAGGCCGGCGCGGAAACCGCCGTCGGCGCCATATCCGGCGTCGGCCAGAACCACGCCGGGCGCGACGCCATCGGCCTTGGCCGTCTTGATCTGCTCGAGCGCGATCTGCGGCTTGGTCTGGAACGTGATCTCTGCCGGAATCTTGGCCTTCTTGCGTTGTTCCGGATTCTCCGCCCAGATGTGCGGGAGATATAATTGGTAGGCGATCGGAAGCGAGGCTGCATCATTGGCGATCGATAGGCTAACCGCAATCTGACAATTGTCCTGCTTGCCCAACTGGCCGCAATACTGGCGCGCTACGCCCACCGAGTGCTTGCCCTTCTTGGGAAAGCCCGTGTCGTCGACGATCCACGCCCGGATCGGTCCGCGCTGCTCGATCTGTGGAAGAACCCAGTCGCGAACCCGTGCCAGCAAGGCCGCGTCCGACCACGGCGCCTGTCCCACGAAATGCAGCAGAGACTGATGCTTGGCCGCCACCCGCGACGGCGCCGTGACGGCCGCCAACGGCTCCACGCTCTTGCGTTCCATCGGCATCAGAAGTCCGAGGCAATAATCCTTCAGCGGCTCAGCCCGGTCGGCGTGGCCGATCACCCCGATCAAAGCATCGACATAGGCGTCAAATTCGGCTTCACTCTCGGCTGTCCAGTCGGGCATGGCGCGCTTCCCTGATCACGAATCAGCACGCTAACAAATCCGCGACCAGCGCGAATCCCCCGCATCCGCGACTTTCTGACTCAGTAAGACTAGGACTGCAATGATGACAAATACCGACTACCCCCTTGAACTGTGTCAGAGAATGACTGGCCGATGGTCCTCCAGGCCATGGCGGCGTGGAAGACCATGACCGGAACGCTCGCCTGAATTCCGCAGCAGCGGCCTTAATCCGATCTATCTCAGGTGACGTGACAAGCCCGCCCGTAATCCTGGCTGTCGACGCGGCCGGCCAGTCTATCCATGCCTCAGGCCCCGCCGAATGGCGCAAGCGGAGGGCAGCTGACAGCATTGCCCGTAGCATCGGGGTTTTACGGCGCAGCGCTCCGATTAAGTGTCTTCCGACACCTCAACGGGAACACTGAATGTTGCCTTGACCCGATCAACGACCACTAGGGTCTTTACCGTTTTTATGTCCGCGTTCTGATAAAAGAACCTGCGCGTGAAGAGTTCGTAATCCTCCATGCTCCGCGCGGTGATGTAGAGAACGAAATCGGCCTCACCAGTTATGTAGAAGCCCGTCGCAATCTCGGGTGAGGATTTGATTTCGCGCTTGAACTTGTCGATGATGTCGGCGCGCTCTCGCTCGAGGGTCACCATTACAATCATCTGAATAGGTCGGCCGACGGCCTTCGCCGATATGATAGAGACATCCGCTTCTATTATCCCCTCGGCCCTAAGTCTCTTAAGTCGACGCTGGCACGCGGTAGCGGAAAGGCCGACCTTGTCGGCGATTACGTCAGAAGTTAAGCGGTTATTCCTTTGAACCAGTTCCAGGATGCGCGCATCGATCCGATCGTATCTCATCTAGCCCGCTTGATGCACGGCGATCGGCTTTCGGCGGCCTGCATGGCCATCTGGCCGCCCTTGGGGTGCATTTTGACAAGCCTCGTCGGGCGCCGGCGATCATCCGTCGTGATGGAAGGGGGTTTGCGGGTTGAGGTCGGCGGGTTTGTTTCGGGACGTCTGCGCCCCGTCGGCTATGTCACGAGCCGCGCAATGCGATTGAGGACGATGCGCAGGATGCGCTGGTCGGGGCAGGATGTCGGCAGGTGCAGGCGGATCTGGGTTTTCATCTCGACTACGCGGGCGGCGATCTTGATGAGGCGCAATCGCAGCGTGTCGAATTGGGCGACGGCAAAGCTCGAGCGTTTCGGCATCGCGGCGCGCAGGCCCCACATCAGCCAGTAGGCGCCGGCATGCAGGAACAGCCGGAACTGGTTGGCCGTCGCTCTTGTGCAGGAGGTGCGGTCGGCGGCGAGATGCGTCTTCCACGACTTGATGTGGTTCTCGGCAGCGCCGCGCCGGCAGTAGACATCCTCGTAGAGCGCCTTGGCCTTGCCACTTGCAAGGTTGGTGACGATGAAGCGGGTATCGGCACCTTGGGCGCCGACCTCGACGCGGGCGATGATGCGCTCTACGCGGCTCCAACTGGCGGCGCCGTCAAAAAACTCCTTGAAGCGGCGGACCTTGTTCGTCTTCGATGCTTCAAGGCGCGCCATCGTGCTGCTCTCCAGGTCCGCGACATGCTTGCGCAGGGTCGTGGTGGGCGCCACGCCGAGGATGAAGTCGACATCGTTGGCGCGGCACCAGTCGATGACCTGCGGACTACAATAGTGGCTGTCGGCCCGGATCAGGATGCGGATGTTCGGCCAATTGCTCCGGATCGCCCGCACCAGGCGGCGCAGGTGGGGGCGGATTTCTGCCCCGCTCGGCCGCTTCGCTGGTCGCAGGACCGCACCGACGAACCGGCCGTCGCCATCGAACACAACAATCGGCTGGAAGCCGTATTCGTCGTGATGGGCATTGAACAGCCGCAATTGCTGGCCGCCATGCACGGCGTCAAAAGTGTCGTCAATGTCGAGCACGATCCGCTTCGGAACCTGGCGGAAGGAAGAGCAATAGAGGTCGACCATCGCACGGCCCATAACGACCAGTTCCCGCACGCCAGGCAGGTTCTCAAGCCGGCACATCGTCGATTGAGAGGCCAGATCCCGACCCGAAGGCAGCGCATCCTGGGCCATCTTGAAGATCGGATCGCAGCGCAGCCGGTTGGCGTCGTTGCCATCCTCGTAGCCGGCGGCAATCATCTTCATGCGAAAGCCGATCATATCGGCCACGCTATGGATGACCTGGTCCGGGCGGCGCGGATCATCGATGCAGCGCGCCAGACGCTCGGCGACACGCAGCCGCTTTTCCACCTCGGCCAGAGCCAGAACCCCACTGTTGGACGACAGCATGCCGCCGTCAAAACGGGCGACGACGGACTTGCCGCCGACTGATGACAAACCGCTCAACGGCAGCATAAGATCATTCATCGCGGGTGTGGTCTCCGGGAAATGGTTCGGATCGGCTTAAGCAACCAAATCCTACGTCATTTCAACGGCTTGCACCACATCCGCCAACCCCCATGAATTTTCCGGGCTAGGGTGATCTCAGCTGTGGTCTTTCGCCAACGTCGCTGCGCTGGATTAACACAGGTGACGGGAGAATTTCAGCGCCTTATAGACGCTGCACTGCGGGCAGTGCAACGCGTTGCCGCTCCCCGCTGCTTAGCCCGTCTTATTCATGAGCGCGATTGCGCGTTTGCCGCCAGCGAGCCGGCGCGGATGGTTGAGGCGTCTTTTTCACCGCGGCTTGGGCTGGACTTGTTGAACGCGCTGGAGGGTAGAGATGTGGGGTTCGGCGGGGGCATTCGATATGCCCCGGCGCTCATGGTGCTGCCGGCTGCAGCGTGATGGCGATCGCGCGGAACAAGCTGTCTTCGGGACAGGCTGCGGCGAAGGCCAGGCGGATGCGCGAGACGGTTTCGGTGACGCGGGCGCCGAGCTTAAGGAGCCTGAGCCGCAAAGTGGCGAACTCGGCTTTGCTGAGCTGGTGGGTTTTGGGCACCGCGTCACGCAGCGTGAGCATCAGCCAGTATGCGGCAGTGTGCAGGACGAGGCGCACCTGATTGGCAATTGGTGAGCGGCAGGAGGTGCGGTCCGAGGCAAGCTGGCTCTTGTGCATCTTGATCAGATTCTCGGCCTGGCCGCGGGGGCAATAGACCACGTCGTAGATGTGCTGGGCCGAGCCGTTGGCGAGGTTGGTGACGACGAAGCGGATGTCGAGGCCGAGCTTGGTCGCCTCGATGCGGGCGCAGGCGCGGCGATGCATCTTCCAGGATTTCGCTTTGTATCGGGTCTCGGTGTAGCCGCGCAGCGCCGGCTTGTGCTCGAGCGCTCGGCGGGTACGGATATCATCGGCGACTTCATCGACGAGACGCTGGAGAACCTTGTTGCCGGGCAGACCGAAGACGTAGTCGACCGCATTATCCTCGCACCAGGCCATGACCTGCGCCCGCCCATAGGGGCTGTCACCGCGGATCAGAATGCGGGTTCTCGGCCAGCGGGCGCGGATCATCCGGACAAGCCGGCGCAGATGACCGCGGATCTCTTTGCCCGTCGGCGTCTTTCCCGGACGCAGGATCATGGCGACCGGCCGCCCTGTCGCGGCGTCGTAAATGTGGATCGGCAAGAAGCAGCGCTCGTCGTAATGAGCATTGAAGAGCGACAGCTGCTGATGGCCGTGAACGGCATCGAGCGTGTCATCGATGTCGAGCGTCACGCTTTTGGGCGGCGCGACATAGCTCGACAGCCACAGATCCACCAGTACCCGGCCCAGCCGGATGACAGTGCGCAGGTCCGGCAGGTTCTCCAGCCGCGAACACGTCGGCTGCGAGCACAGGTCATTCCCACTGTCGGGCAGCTGACCACAGGCGAGCTTGAAGGCCGGATCGGTGCGCAGCCGATCGAGATCGTTGGCGTCCTCATAACCGCAGGCGATGGCGAAGATGCGGGCGCGCAGGATGTCAGCCATGGCGTGCGTCACGCGCGCTGGATCGCGCGGATCCTGGATCGCAGCGGCAAGCCTGTCAGCCAGGTGCAGCCGCCGCTCGGCCGCGGCCAGCAGCATCACGCCGCCATCCGAGGTGATGCGTCCGCCGTCAAACGCAGCTGTGATCTTCTTGCGTCCAACGGCTGGAAACGAGAACGGCAGCAACGTATCGTCGGTCATGGCGGGTGTGGCGCGGAAGATGTGGGCGACAGGAATGGCTTCAGCACCAAAATCCTACGCCACATCAATCGCTTAAGCTACATCCGCCAGCCTCTCAGACGGGTCGTCGTGCATAAGACGGGTTAGCTTCGGGAAAATCGCCGCTGTGCATTGCGGTTGAGTAACGCTGCATGAGAAGGCCGCAGGGCGCAGGAATGCTGCTGTCACGCCCCGCAGATCGGTGAAAATCAGTGCACGTCTGATTGTAGTTTGTTGGTCCCAATCAACCCGCCTTGCTCGCGCGTTCGCGACAGGGCTACAGCAGGGGTTTTAAATGGCCAGCAAATTACCGTCTCATGCCGAATACGTCATCATCGGAGGTGGTATTATCGGCCTCTCTATAGCCTACCACCTGACCCGTTTGGGCCACCGAGACGTTCTGCTCCTGGAGCGCGACCAGCTGACATGCGGCACTACCTGGCATGCTGCAGGTCTCGTGACGCAACTCCGCGCCAATGAAACCATGGCCAAGCTCGCGCAATATTCTGCTGAGCTGTTCAGGGATCTGGAAAATCTGACCGGCCAAGCCACGGGCTTCCGTCAAACTGGTTCCATCACCGTCGCCGCGACCCAAGACCGGCTTGAAGAGCTTAAGCGCGGGTCTTCGATGGGCCGCTCGTTTGGCCTGGACGTGGAGATGATCAGCGCTGCGGAAGCGCAGCTCCGCGTTCCATTGCTCGATGTCAGCGATGTGTTAGGAGCGGCATGGATCGCTTCCGATGGGATGACCAACCCTATCGATACAGCCCGCGCTTTTGCAGCCGGGGCTCGGCAGGAAGGAGCAACGATACTTGAGCGTACCCCCGTCACACGCATCCTCGTCGAGAAGGGCCGCTTTGCCGGGGTGGAAACAAGTCAGGGAACGGTCCGTGCTGAGAATGCTGTCATCTGCACCGGGCTGTGGACGCGCAATCTGGCTGCGGAACTCAACTGGTCGGTACCGTTGCAGGCTGCTGAACATTTCTATGTCGTCACGGAGGCCATTCCCGACCTGCCTCACGACCTGCCGACGATCCGCGATATGGACGCGCGTGTTTACGCAAAGGCCGACGCTGGTAAGTTGCTCGTGGGCTTCTTCGAGCCCAATGGTAAACCTTGGGGCATGAATGGCATACCTCACGATTTCAGTTTCGATTCGCTGCCCGAGGATTTGGACCACATCGAACATTATCTCTCTGCGGCCATCGAGCGCATGCCAGTCCTGGCCAACGTCGGGCTGCAATTGAATTTCAACGGACCTGAAAGCTTCACGCCGGACAACCGGTTCCACCTCGGACCATCCCCCGATATCCAGGGCCTCTATGTCGCTTCTGGGTTCAATTCTTGTGGCATCGAGTCCTCCGGTGGTGCGGGCAAGGTCATGGCAGAATGGATGTCGACAGGCTTGCCAGCGGGGGATTGCTGGGAAATGGACGTCCGGCGGTCAATGCCCTTTCAGCGCAACAGACGGTATCTATACGACCGCACAGTCGAGGCGGTCGGCAACCTATGGACGCTTCATCTGCCGCATAAGTCACCGAAGACCGCACGCAATGTCCGCGTTTCCCCTCTGCACGATCGCTTGTCGGCCGTCGGGGCGAATTTCGGCGAAAGCGCCGGTTGGGAGCGAGTTCAATGGTTTGGCGCTCCCGGATCGCCGAATGAAAACCATGCGACGTTCGGCCGGGATGAATGGTTTGAGCGAAGTGGCGCAGAGCATACGGCCACGCGCTCTGGCGTCACCCTGTTTGATCAGACCTCTTTCGCGCACATCCTGGTGCAGGGGCCGGACGCCCTTGCGCTCCTCCAGCGCTTGTCCACCAACAACGTGAACGTTGCCGTCGGCCGCATTGTGTATACGCCTTGGCTGAACCAACGCGGCGGCATGGAGTCCGACGTGACGATCGCGCGCACCAGTGAAGAGGAATTTCTTGTCGTGACAGCGGCCGTCCAACGCACCCGGGATCTCGCCTGGCTGCGCTTCCATGCCAAGGGAGCCGGCCATGTCACGGTCGCCGATGTCTCATCCGGATATACGACCCTGTCAATCATGGGTCCGCAATCGCGCGAACTTTTACAGCGTGTCAGTCCAGCGGATTTCTCCAATGAGGCATTTCCCTTCGCGACAGCTCGTGAAATAGAGGTCGGATACAGTCTCGCGCTCGCATTCCGGATGACCTTCGTCGGCGAATTGGGCTGGGAGCTTCACATTCCGACGGAACAGACATTGGGCGCCTATGACGCTCTTGTGGCCGCCGGTGCGGATTTCGACCTGGGCCACGCCGGATACGTCGCCCTCAACACGCTGCGCCTGGAAGCGGGCTACCGTGACTGGGGTTCGGATGTCGGTGATGAGGATACTCCCTTGGAATCGGGATTGGGGTTCACGATCGCTTGGGATAAGGCTGACGATTTCATCGGACGCGCGGCGTTGGAGGCCCAGCGAGGCAAGCCCTTGCGCCGGCGGCTGGTCCAGCTCGCTGCCCCCGATGCTAAGACGTTGATGTTCGGCACCGAGCCTGTCTGGCGCAATGGCAACCTGGTCGGATACCTACGCTCGGCCGGATTTGGCCATACTGTAGGCTGTGGCATTGGTATGGGATATCTCACCTCAGAAAGCGGGGTCACCGCTGAATGGCTGTCCGAAGGGTCATTCGAGATTGAGATCGCTGGCGAGCGCTACGCAGCCATAGCTTCTCTACGACCATTCTATGACGCCGGACGCAGCCGCGTGAAAGGCGAGTGGCGCGGGGTGGACGAGTTGATCGCACCGGAGCTCCACAAGGCCTAAACGCTTCGCTGGTTGTCGCCAACAAATCATACGGAGCCTTCTACCATATCGTTCGACCAGTCTATGGTCCTTACGCTGTCATGCCGGGACCAGCCCGGCATCGTGTCCGCAGTTGCGGGACCGCTTTACGCAGCGGGATGCAACATTATCGAAGCCCAACAATACAGTGACCCCGAAACAGGTCTGTTCTTCATGCGGGTGGTCGTGGAACGCCTCGGCGATGCGTCGTCCGGCAACGGACCGATAGGAGGGATTGCAGAGCTCGCCGGGCGCCTTGGTATGACATACACCCTGCGGCCGTTTTCATTGCCCAAGAAAGTGATGCTGCTGGTCTCGAAGTTCGATCATTGCCTTGCCGACCTTCTCAATCAGCTCAATTCTGTCTCAGTGGCGCTGACGCCGGACATCCGGCTTGCGCCGGGACACGGGAGAGTCAGCCTGCTTTGCTGAGATTGCCGGCCGACGATTTGCCGGTGCGCCGGTCCTGCTCAATTTCATAATTGATCTTCTGACCATCGGGGAGGGTCGAAAGACCCGCACGCTCGACAGCGGAGCAGTGCGATATCGGTCGCGATTGAATCGAGACCTTTTCAGCCATGCAGTTGACACGCCTCGAGCTTTATAAACGGGTTGCGACAGGCCGCTTAGCAAAGTCGCCCCGGAGCTCGGAATTTCCGGCACGGTTCTGGCCTCCATCTGCAAGCGATATCAGGTCCCCCACCCCGGATCCGGATACTGGACCCACAGGTCCCTGGGGCCCGCGGCAGAGCTGCCAGCACTACCCGAGGCATCGGATGAAACCACCCTTGAAGCCCGGATCGGCGCCTTCGTCGAGCACTACAACCACCGGCGCCATCACGAGAGCCTCGACAACGTGATTATCGCTGAGGAGATGGTCGAGCGCTGTGGCCACTGAGAGTGGCGCATCAAAGATGATCCGCTCGATTTCGTCGCGCGGTCCCGGCGACGTTCCAGTGGCGGGGTGAGCGGCATTCTATGATCGACGCCTACGTCCCGTCTGTCTGCTATCGCATTGACTTGCCCGAAAGCAGACCATCAGGGCTGTTCAACATTCTGATCGCCACGCCCAAAACCCGTCTTTCGATCGACTGGGTCGGTTTCGTATTGTCCCACCTTGCTAAGCGCATATTGAGGCTGTCTCACGCACCGGTTGTTCGCCCGTGCGGTTATAATCGTGGGCCAGAGCTGGAGGAGAGCTACGATGGATAACGTCACGACGATTGGTCTGGATATCGCGAAGTCGGTCGCACGGCGGAGCTTCCGGCTGACGATTGGAGTCCCTTCGACGTCAGCGCTTGGATCTGAAAAACTTGCTTGGCCAAATCCAGCCCGATAGTGGTAATATGCTTCACGGAACGGCTCTATTTTGTGGCGTTGAATAAACGACCACGTTTTAGCACTTTGATGCTGCGGTAGCGGGCCGTTCCACCTCATCATTACGACGAATATGGCTTCCAGCCGATCGTGGTGTTCGATGGCGATGGCCGCTTCGGCGGTGCGGTGCTGCGGCCGACCAGGCGGCCGAGCGGGGCAGAAATCCGCCCCCACCTGCGCCGCCTGGTGCGGGCGATCCGCAGCAACTAGCCGAACACCTCGATCCTGATCCGGGCCGACGGCCATTATTGTAGTCCGCAGGTCATCGACTGGTGCCGCGCCAATGATGTCGACTTCATCTTCGGTCTGGCGCCCACCACCACATTGCGCGAGCATGTCGCGGACCTGGAGAGCAGCACAATGACGCGTTTTGAAGTGTCATCGAAGACGAACAAGGTCCGCCGCTTCAAGGAGTTTTTGGAAGGCGCAGCCAGTTGGAGCCGCGTCGAGCGCATTATCGCCCGCGTCGAGGTCGGCGCCCAAGGTGCCGACACCCGCTTCATCGTCACCAACCTTGCCGGTAGCTAGGCCAAGGCTCTCATCTCTACTGCCGGCGCGGAGCGGCCGAGAACCACATCAAGTCGTGGAAGACGCATCTCGCCGCCGACCGCACCTCCTGCACAAGAGCGACGGCCAACCAGTGCCGGCTATTCCTGCATGCCGGTGCTTACTGGCTGATGTGGGGCTTGCGGGCCACGATGCCGAAACGGTCCTCCTTTGCAGTCGCCCAATTCGACACGCTGCGATAGCGCCTCATCAAAATCGCCGCGCGGGTGGTAATCTGCCATGCCGGCTTCTCTCCGAGAAGAAAGTGTCTGATCCTATTCAATAACATCCGGGAAGCCGGCCCTCTTACTTTCTTGTAAGCTTATTCCAAGCCATTAAGTGGGAGAGATCGTGGTGAGCGCAGCCGAAAAACGAGATTACAGTATTCTTGGACCGGAACAGGAAAAAGCGGTCACGCAGGGACTCGTATCGGCGGTATGGTATCAGTGTCCCGTCCCGCGCAAACGTCTGAAGGAACTCACCAAGCGCAGGAACTTGCCCGCTTTTCGCGATACTGTCTTATGGTTAGCGCTTCTCGGTGCGTCAGGATATGTCGCCTGGTTGTCTTGGGGAACATGGTGGTCGATTTTAGCCTTCGCCGTCTACGGGACGCTTTACGCAGTGCCAGCCGGCTCTAAATGGCACGAGTTTGGTCACGGGACGCCTTTTCGGACGGCTTGGCTGAACGAAGCCATGGCCCAATTTTGTGCCTTTCTTAGTCTCTCTCCAGCGTCGACTTACCGCTGGACGCACGTACGGCATCATACGGATACGATAATCGTGGGTAGCGATCCGGAAATTGTCGCGCCCCGTCCGCCCCATTGGGGGCGCCTATTAGCGCGGTATCTCCACCCTACTGTTACTGTTAGAGGATTGTTGTCATATGCGGCCGGCCGAATGAGCGAGGAACTAAAGGCGCTCATCCCTGCGGCCGCGCAGAAAAAGCTGTTTTGGGAAGCGCGGATTACCATAGCGATATACTTGAGCTTGATCGCCATCTGTTTCTATTTGGGCACGATAGCGCCTTTGATGTTCATCGGGTTGCCCGCGTTTTACGGAGTGTGGTTGAATTACCCCTTGGGCTGGACGCAACATCTTGGGCTGTATGAGGATACTCTGGACCATCGCCTTTGTACGCGCACCTTCAAGACGAATGCAATCATTCGGTTCCTATATACGAACATGAATTATCACGTGGAGCATCATATGTTCCCGATGGTTCCCTACTATAATTTGCCGGCTCTTCACGAAGAGATCAAAGAGGATTGCCCTGAGCCTGCGCCGAGTTTTCGGGCTGCCGTCCGCGAAACGATCGATGCCCTTAGGAAACAACGGCACGATCCGAACTACGTCGTTCCCCGTGTTCGCTCTTTCGCTGAACGAGTTGGACGAGCAGTTATGATCGACTCGATAGGATTGAAACAGCAGGTTGACGGAGGTCGACCTACGACAGCGGTGTGAAATGAGGAAGACATCCAGTGGACAGTAACCGGTGGATTGAAGCTGGCAATGCCGAAGAGATGGATTTGGAGGACGTCGCTCGTTTTGACTATGATGGCCGAACCTTCGCCGTGTATCGGACGGCGAAAAATGAATACTACGCGTCGGATGGATATTGTACTCATGAAAGAACTCATCTGGCCGACGGTCTGGTGATGGGGAACCTCATTGAGTGCCCGAAGCATAACGGCCGTTTCGACGTGACCACTGGAGAGGCAAAGCGGGCACCTGCCTGCGTGAAGCTAAAGACGTATTCCGTAAAAGTCGCGATGGGCAAACTATTTATCAAAATTGACTGATTTTGTGGCTGTATTAGGGGAGGAGCCGGAGATTGAGGAAGTCCGAGTATGAGCTTTTGTACATCACCAAGGCGGCGGCGATCGCCGAAGGACCGATTATTCCAGGAACCTCCGCTGTGTCGATGGCCTCCAGCCTGCGGACCAACAACGGGGCTCGCCACGCGCACCAAACCATCCCGGCACCTGCTCTGCGCGGGCGCAGGTCGTGCCGCCCTCGATGAAACCGATGAACCCGGAGAATGACCATGACTGACTCGGTCAAAACCAGCCGCTTCGATGACATTGATGCCGAGGACGATCACGGGTGGGGAGCCTCTGCGGTGGTCCACGCACCCCGCCCCAATCTATGTCATTGACGGGCTCTGTACCGATGATCGTATGCAGCTGGCCGGTGAGGTGATGGACTGTGTCCTCGCATGCCCGAAGCACAAGGGCCGTTTCGGTTGCCACACCGGAAAGTGCCTGAAGGCGCCGATCTGCGTCGACCTCGCAATTTACGAAGCCAGTGTGGAGGACGGTCGTGTCTTCTTGCGGCCGAGCCGGACCTGAGCCATGGAGATCGGGCGCCCCATCGTCATTGCGGGGGTGGGCGAATGCGGCATGTCGATAGCGGTGGGGCTAGCCCGTCTTATGCACGACGACCCGTCTGAGGGGCTGGCGGATGTAGCTTAAGCGATTGATGTGGCGTAGGATTTTGGTGCTGAAGCCATTCCTGTCGCCCACATCTTGCGAGCCACACCCGCCATGACCGACGATACGTTGCTGCCGTTCTCGTTTCCAGCCGTTGGACGCAAGAAGATCACAGCTGCGTTTGACGGCGGACGCATCACCTCGGATGGCGGCGTGATGCTGCTGGCCGCGGCCGAGCGGCGGCTGCACCTGGCTGACAGGCTTGCCGCTGCGATCCAGGATCCGCGCGATCCAGCGCGCGTGACGCACGCCATGGCTGACATCCTGCGCGCCCGCATCTTCGCCATCGCCTGCGGTTATGAGGACGCCAACGATCTCGATCGGCTGCGCACCGATCCGGCCTTCAAGCTCGCCTGTGGTCAGCTGCCCGACAGCGGGAATGACCTGTGCTCGCAGCCGACGTGTTCGCGGCTGGAGAACCTGCCGGACCTGCGCACTGTCATCCGGCTCGGCCGGGTGCTGGTGGATCTGTGGCTGTCGAGCTATGTCGCGCCGCCCAAAAGCGTGACGCTCGACATCGATGACACGCTCGATGCCGTTCACGGCCATCAGCAGCTGTCGCTCTTCAATGCTCATTACGACGAGCGCTGCTTCTTGCCGATCCACATTTACGACGCCGCGACAGGGCGGCCGGTCGCCATGATCCTGCGTCCGGGAAAGACGCCGACGGGCAAAGAGATCCGCGGTCATCTGCGCCGGCTTATAAGACGGGCTAGTGCGCGGAGGATATGCCGGGCCGATTCACCTAGTCGGCGAGGAGACGGTCCAGCCGTATGAGCGGCCACCGCTTTCAAAGGCCCATCTGGAGCCGGGCGGCGAGGTGGCGCCCGTGCCGATTGATGGGCAAGGCCTGCTCCAAACGTCCGGGATCATCCACTATCCGGGGCTTGAAGGCAGCTGTGATCGACCGGGACGGGACGGGGCAGAGCTTATTCTGTCCAACGGCTTGCGGCTCGCCTATGGCCGACTGGTGCTGGCAACCGGCGCTTCGCCCCGGCGTCTGCCCATGGCGGAAGGCCTCTCGGGCGTTCACTACCTGCGCTCGCTGGCGGATGCGGCAGCGCTTCGCGCGGCTCTTGCTCGCGGCGGCGATATTGCCGTGATCGGTGCGGGATTCATCGGCCTTGAAGTCGCCGCCGCCGCACGGGCGCATGGCTGCTCGGTCACCGTCATCGAGCCCCGGGATCGCATTCTCGCACGCGGCGCCGATCCATATATTTCCGGGGCCGTTGCCCGCCTGCATCGCGCGAGGGGCGTGACCATACTTGTCTCAACGGGCCTTTCGGCACTCCGCAACGAGGGCGCTCTGGTGGTGCTCTCGCTGTCGGACGGACGGGAGATGCGGGTGGATGCGGTCATTGTCGGTATTGGCGCCGTGCCCAACACCGCGCCTGCCGCAGCTGCGGGCCTTGCGATCGACGATGGCATCGCCGTGGATAAAGCACTTTCCACATCCGATCCGCAGATCCTTGCCGCCGGCGATTGCTGCTCCTTTCCGCTCGCCGTCTATGGCAACCGGCGGGTGCGGCTGGAATCTTGGCGAAATGCCCGTGACCAGGCGGTGCAGGCGGTGGCAATCCTCTCTTGTGCCAGCCCAGCGCCCCCGCCCGTGCCGTGGTTCTGGTCTGATCAGTACGATCATACCCTGCAGGTTGCGGGACTGGTCGATGAAGGCAAGACCCACGTGTGCCGCGATCTTGGGAAGGGCGCCTTCATCAATTTTCACCTGTCGGCAGGAGGCGTTCTCGTTGCCGCCTGCGGCTTTGGTCCCGGCCAATACGTAGCCCGCGACATCCGTCTTGCCGAAATGCTGATCGCGCGCCGTGCTACGCCCGAGCCGGATGCGCTGGCCTCTGCAGGCGTCAAGCTCAAGTCCATGCTCGTAACTTGAGAACCACTTTGAGGGTTGACCATGCCGAGAAAGAGACCGACCATTGCCGATTTGAAGCGATGAAGGGTGCTCCACATATGATAGCCGCCTTCAATATGATTATCATTCGTGTCTGATCTCATTCGCGCCTTCTATGAACCGTGGTTGTGCGAGTGTCGAGCGAACATCGGAACCGTTCGTAGACTAAGACTAGTGCTTATTCGTAATTCGGACAGACCTACTCCATGTTGGTAAGTTGGACCTTTCCCCCGAACAAGCAAGCAGCCAATGCGGCGCCGGCGCCGGCGTCTTGCATTCCGGAGCTGTATCAGTTCGGTTTTCACGAAGATTCGAAAGCTGTTCCGCTCTCTTTGCACTTGCACGACCGGGCCTATGAATTCGTCTACGTGGAACGTGGTAGCGTTACGTGGGAAATCGCCGGCGTGTCTTATCCGACCAACGCCGGACAATGGTTTCTAACCTATCCGGGCGAGGCCCATACAGCGCGGTTCAACCACATGGAGCCGAGCCGGCTTTGGTGGCTGATTATCAAGGACCCCGAACACAACACGTCGTGGTTGGGGCTGACGCGGTCCGAACGCAATTTGGTGGTCGCATTCGTTAAGCAACTCCCTCGAGTGTTTCGCTCGGTCAACCGCGCCCGTGAGCAGCTAAGCCGGCTGCGAGCGACGCTCGCAACCGCCAATGCATCGACCGCGCTCTTCGCGAGACATCAACTTCTTGACGTCCTGCTCGCTATGTTCCAGCCCATGCCGATCAGTACGATCGACCCCTACCTGAAGGGGGCCGTAGCTTTTTCCATTCAGAAGATCATGGAAAGCCCGGACAAACGGCCGACCGTGGGGGAGATGGCAGAAGCCGTTCAGTTGAGTGAATCCCATTATTTCAAAGTGTTTCGTGAAGTTTACGGGCAATCGCCAATTGCGTATCTGAATCGCGTTCGAATGGAACGGGCTTGTGATTTGCTTTTGATGAATATGTCCATAACTGACGTGGCGTTCGAACTCGGGTACAAGACGAGCCAGCATTTCACGACCCTGTTCTAAAAGCAATTTGGCAGCTCTCCGAGCCGATGGAAGAGCAAGCTTCAATCCCTTAAAAGGAATCGCCCTGAATTCAACTGATCTCTGGGTGCCGAGAAGACCGCATGCCTCTGAAAATGCCAATCCTCCTTAAGACCTGCGAGGTCGGAACCTCGCGGCCCAAGGCCGAATGGACCACTGGACAGATCGATTTACCGCGGTTTTTGAACGGCAAGGCGGACAAACGGGTGCGGTTGGCCGAATCTGACACTATGACAAGGTTTTCGTCCCTTGCCTGGGTGGATGGCTGATTGATTTCGGCGTTGCGTCGGCGGTTTTCGCCGCACTCGCCGTTATGCGGACGCAGTTCGCCCCTCGTGCCTGACGAAGCGGGTGAGATTGTAGGCAAGGTGGCCATGCCGATCTTCGTCCTGGCGCAGGCGATGCCGATGGTGCCCACGAACAGGCCCATCCTGGATTTCTGCTGCGCGAAGACGTGTTCGACCAATGCGCGGGTTTTCGATATCCGCCCATTGGCCCGCGACGCTTCATTCCGCGGCCTTCAGCGTACGCAACCACTGTTGCACGGTCTTCGGCCGCCGCCGCACCGCTTAACGCGGCGACCAAATCGCCCTCTGCATGTTCCAATGTCAAGGCGCAAGAACTCCATGTTCATCGGCCTATTGCAAGGTGCCTTGGTGCATCGCTTACCCTGGAAATTGCTGATCCGGGCATCGACGGGCTGCCGGCTGTTTCAGTCAGCGGCGAGATAAGGCCGCGGCCCGCGAGAAACACGACAGCGGAGAGGGTCAGTCCAATTAGAGCTTTACTCGGGGCCGTCGCCCGACACTGCGTTAATCGAGTCGGGAATCCGCGGCCGCGGCTCTAACGCTACCTTGGTTTCGCAGGTGAGCGGGAAATGACATTTGAACCGATGCTCCACGTCGTCCGGGTTGGCTGCAGGTTCAGGGAAAATCCGGCTGCAGATTTCCTGCGCGTACCGGCATCGCGTGTGGAACTCGCAGCCGGACGGCCGTCTCAGCATGCTCGGCACCTCGCCTTTGATCTCGATGCGGTTGAGAACGGCATCCGGATCGGGCACTGGGTTGGCCGAAAGCAAAGCTTGCGTATAAGGGTGACGCGGATAATCGAAAATGCCTTCGGTCGAGCCAATCTCGACAATGCGGCCGAGATACATGATCGCCATACGATCGGCCATGTGGCGCACAACATTGAGGTTGTGGGTGATGATGAGGATCGCGATCCCGAGTTCATCCTGGAGGCGAGCAAGCAGATTGAGCACCTCGCCCTGGACCGATACGTCGAGGCCTGCTGTGGGCTCGTCGGCGATGATCAGGTCTGGGTTGAGTGCAAGGGCACGAGCGACGCCGACGCGCCGGGCCTGTCCGCCAGAGAGCTGGTGGGGATAGCGGCGCCCAAAGTCACCCGGCAAGCCGACCATGCGCAACAGGCGCTCCGCTTCGGCACCGCGATCGCGAGTGCTCACGCCATGGATACGGGATGGCTCGGTGAGGAGCGACTGCACGGTCAGCCGCGGCGAGAGGGAGCCCACGGGGTCCTGGAACATCATCGTCATGCGGCGCAGGTAAGACTTTCGTTCGGCCGCCTTGAGGCCGATCAGTTCCTCCCCGTCGAAACGAATGCTGCCGCTAACAGCCGGCTGGAGGCCGATGATCGTGCGCGCGATGGTGGATTTGCCAGATCCGCTTTCGCCGACGAGGGCAAGCGTCTCGCCCTTGCGGATTTCGAAGGAGACGCCGCACACAGCGTCAATGAAAGGATCTGCCGTGCCCGTGGTGAGCGCCTTCAGTGACCCCATGGTGCGGAAGCGTACGCGCAGGTCCTGGACGCTCAGCAGCGCACTCATGCCGCAACCATCCCAGCTCGATCAAGCAGATGGCATCGCGCGACCTGATCCGCAGCGACACGGTATTCGCCAGGCGTCTCATGCACGCAACGATCGAAGGCGTGAGGACATCGCGGGCGGAAGATACATCCCTTTTTGGTCCCGAGCAGGCTGGGGACCTCTCCCGGAATGGTCGGCAAATTGCGCGTCCGTTGTTTGATCCGTCCTGGGTCGCACTCAAGCAGTGCCCGAGTGTAGGGATGGCCCGGTCTGTGAAAGATGTCCCTCGCCCCCCCCTGCTCCACCACTTCGCCCGCATACATGACGGCAACTCGGTCGCACAATTCAGCGACGACGCCGAGATGATGGGAGACAAACAGGATGGAGCAACCGATCTCCCTTTGCAGATCCTTGAGAAGGTGGATGATTTGAACTTCCAATGTAGCATCAAGTGCCGTGGTAGGTTCGTCGGCGATAAGGAGCGCCGGTCTCACCAGAAGTGCCATGGCAATGCAGATGCGCTGGCGCATGCCGCCAGAGAACTGATGCGGATAATTCCCGATGCGGCTTTGCGGATCGGGAATCCCGACGCGCTTGAGCATGTCGACCGCATGAGAACGTTTGGCACTGCGGCTACTATATTCGTGGTGTTGGATATCGATCATCTGGCTTTCGATTGTCCGCACCGGATTGAGCGCGGTCATTGGGTCCTGGAAGATCATGGAGAGGCGATCTCCCATCAGACTACGCCGTGCTTGGGCAGTCAGTGTGAGCAGGTTGCGTCGCTCAAAGACAATACTGCCGGCTGTAACCTGAGCGTTTTCTGGAAGCAGCCCCATCACCGTATAGGCCAGTGTGGATTTGCCGGATCCGCTCTCGCCGACGATGCCCACTACCTGTCCGGGTGGCACGTCAAGCGAGACGTTGCGCAGGGCGCGAACACGTCCGCGTGGCGATCCGAAGTCGAGGCTGAGGTTCCGAACCTCGAGAAGCGGATGGGCGGACATTGGAAGTGTCGGATCCTCTCGTCTCATAGGTCTTTCCGCAGCTTGGGATCGAATATGTCGCGCAATGCTTCGCCAAGGAATGTGAAGCCCAGCGTGGCGACGACGATTGGAATACCGCCGGCAATGACGAGCCAAGGCGTCTGATTGATATAGCTGTAGCCATCGTTCAAGATCGCTCCCCAGTCGGGCGTCGGAGGGCGCACACCCATGCCGAGAAAGCCCAGCCCAGCTTCAACGGCAATCACCGCCGGCACGTCCATGCTCACAAGGATGAGAAGCGGACCAACCACGTTTGGCAGCATGTGGACGGCAAGAATACGCATCGTGCTGGCGCCCATGCTTCGCTCTGCGTCAATGTAATCACTGTTGCGCAACGCTTGCGTTTGGGTGCGCACGACACGCGCATAGATGGGCATGGATGTTATTGCGATGACCAGGATCACGCTGGACATACTAGGCCCCAAAAGGGCGATAATGGCCAAAGCAAATATGATGCCGGGGAACGAGCGGATCGTGTCGAAAAATAACAGCAAAAGACTGTCGAGCCAGCCCGGCCCGAACCCTGCTATCAGCCCAAGCACGAGGCCAACGACAAGGGCACTGCCGAGCGATGCAAAGGCGACGAGAAGCGGGATGCGGCCGCCCATGATGGTGCGCGAAAAGGTATCGCGGCCGAGTTGATCCGTGCCAAGAAGAAAATCTGCTGAAGGGCCTGCCAAACGAGGCCCGACCATGATGCGGATGGGGTCATGTGTGATGAAGAGCGGACCAAAGATTGCGCTCGCCACCACGACCAACACAAGCACCGCGCCAAGCATGCCCAGACGGTTCTTAAGCAATTGCCGCAGGAAAGCTCCAAGGGCACCAGGATTGTGCCTTGCGGTAGCTTCTGTACCAATCGTGTCAATGCTCGTCATGGTCAGAGCTTTTCCCGAGCCCGCGGATCAAGGCTTGCATTGACCAGATCGGAGACCGTTGTTGAAATGACGATAAGGAAGGTGGTGACCACGACGACCCCCATTACGATTGGGTAGTTGCGCGCATTTACCGCCTGCACGATCAGCGCGCCGATCCCCGGTCTTGCGAACACCACCTCGACAAACACCGCGGCCGACAGCAGCCATGCGACCCCTACGCCCAGGACGGTTATCGTCGGCAAGATCGCAAGCGGCAGAGCATAGCGGTAAACGATGCGCCATTCCGAAATCCCGAACGAGCGAGCCATGCGGATATGGTTCTCACCCAGCGTCTCGAGCATGGACGCGCGCACCAGTCGAGAGATGTAGCCTACCCACCCAATCCCCATAGCGAAGCTAGGCAGGACCAGGTGGACGAGTCCATCCACGAAGCCCTCGCCCGGCCCAATCGCCGGGAGCCAGCGGAGGGCAACGGCGAAGATCAGCAGCGCGTAGACGGCCATGACAAAGGAAGGAATGGCGATGGTGGCAACCGCGACGACCCCAACCGACTCATCGAGCAAGGAATTGCGCCGCATCGCAGAGTAGCACCCTAGCGGCACGGCGATAGCAGCGGCCCAGAAGATGGAGACCAGGATTAGCTCAATCGTGTAGGGCAATTGCGCAAACACGATGTCGGCAACCGGTCTCTGGCTGAACACGTCATAGCCGAGATCGCCGCGCAGCAGTCCGCGGAAGAAGGTGACGATCTGCACGACTAACGGCCTGTCGAGGCCCATCTGCTGATGCAGATGCGCCTTCATTTCGGGCGTGGCGCGCGGGCCGAGCAGAATAGCCGCTGGATCCCCCGGCACTGCATGAATCATCAGGAACAGAAGTGTCACCGCGGTCACGATGATCGTGACCGCGAGGACCAACCTCTTGCAAAGATAAAACAGCATAACTCGGCCCTTCGCCGCCGCTTAAGCCGGTGTGAAGTCGAGATACAAAGGGACGCCGTCCGGACGGGTCGCAGCTTTTATCTTAGTCGTGCGATACACGATAGGAGTAGCACCATTTGTGAGGAAACGGTAGGCGCCCGACTCCTCCAAGAGGTCCTGCATCTCGTAATAGAGCTTTGCGCGTTCGTTCGGATCCTCGATCGCGACTGCCTTGGCGCTGAGCTCGTCAAAGCGGTCACTACCGAAACGCTCCCAATTCCAAATGCCCACTTGGGCTTTCACGAAGTTGCCCATGTAGTAGTCAGGATCAGGCAGACTGTTGTCGTTTCTGATAAAGAGCTGCATGCCCTTCCAGCGATCGCCTTCCGATTCTTGACCGATTGTCCCAAAGGAACCGGGATCCTGGGCATTGACTTGCACAGCAATACCGATCTGCGACAACTGCGCCTGGATTGTCTGAGCAATTATCCCAGGAATGCCACTGTTGTCGCAATCAAGGGTTAGCTGCAGGTCGCTGACACCGGCCTTGTCCAGAAACTCCTTGGCTTTGGCGAGGTCGCCTTCCGGTGGAACGAGCGCCTTTTCGCGGTGGCCGACAATACCTGGCGCAATTGACCCGGTTGCGACGTTGGCCTGCCCACCATAGGCCGTGCCAACGACCTGCGGCACATTGATGGCCCATTGAATGGCCTTGCGGACATTGATGTCCTTGAGCGCCGGGTTATCCATATTCATGCCAAGCCAGATGGTACGGAGCGAGGGATGCTCCTCAACTTTTGTATCGGGCGGCGGATTGCTTTTGAAGGTCGTCAGTGAATCGAGACTGATCGTTGCGAAATCGACATCGCCGGCCTGATAGGCTCGCTCCGCCGTCTTGATGTCGGTGATCGGTACGATGCGGATCTCGTCAAATCCAGGCTTCGGGCCAGACCACTCCGGATTGCGGGTCAACAGCGTGTATTGATTTTGCTTCCACTCCGCGAGCACATAAGGCCCCGAGAACGCCGGCGGTTTCATGCCGAAATTGCCGCCGTCCTTGGTCGCCTTTATCACCGCTTGCTCGGAAACGATATGACCACTGGCATAAGGGAAGGTGATGGTCCAGACCGGCACGTACGGCGTCTTGAACACGATAACGCCAGTATGTTCGTCCTCGATCTCGACATGATCGAATGAGCCTAGTTCCCCCATGCTCCCCGACTTGTGGTTGATGATGCGTTCCAATGAGAACTTGACGTCCTTGGCAGTCACCTCGCCATAGCCGCCGGTGAATTTGATGCCTTTCTTCAGGCGGAAGCGAATATGGGTGGGATCCACCTGCTCGACTTTTTCCGCCGCCTCCAGATCCCAGCCCCATTCAGAGCCTGGCTTGAAATGCGTCAGCTTTGAATAGAGGCAGTTCATCACGTTAACTTCGTAACTCGAAGTGTAAAAGCCAGGGTCCAAACTCACAAGCTCAAACTGAAGAGCGACCTTGAGCACTTTACCTTCGGCCGCCCATATGACCTGCGAGAGGGGCATGCCGCTAGCGATGACACCACCGCCCAATGCGGCTCCTCCCTTTAGAAGAGTGCGGCGGTCAATATTCTTGACAATTCCGTCCATGGTTTTCCTCCATTCCCTTAGTCGACTAGTTGCTGCATCGTTTAGCTGATAGATAGTTTGAGTTCTTTTCTCCCGTTATTGTAGTTGCTTCCGATGACAGATCACCTGGGGTAGGCCGGCGTGCCGATAGCAATAATGCCAACGCCCAAGGCGGATCCTTCCATGACAAGAAAATGCGGTGGTCGGTGGTTCTCTTGACACTGGCTTTCACGGCCTGCTCTGGTGTGCCCCACCTAAGTTCCCATGAGGGCGGATCGGGGGTCGTTTGACTCAGCCTCTGCGACTTCGGCCATCATCTTGATTAGGGGCTGCCAAAAGTCCGGGCTGTCACCGCTCTGGTTTTCAAACACGGACATATAGACCACTGCGATGCCGGTGTCGGGGTTGGCGAGCAGGTACTGTCCCCCATATCCTCCATGGCCGATCCAGGTGCCGTTGGTCGTCGTCTGCCGGCTGTAATACAGCCCTTCGCGCGGTTTTGGCCAACAGGGCCCGGGATTGCGGCGTGTATCTTCAATGAAGGCGGCATCGGCGACACGGCGCCCGTCAATACCAACTCCTTTACGCGCGAAGATTAGGCCGTAGCGCGCAAGATCACGGGCGGAAAGCGAAGCGAGCCCACCAAGCGACGGTACCCCCTCGCGATCGCAGGCGATATGGAAGGAACCCTCAAGGCCTGCTCCCTCGACGATCTCGATGAGCCAGCTAGCAAGCGACCGCTTACTCACACGTTCGACGATCCAGCCAAGCAGTTCGGGGCTAGCCGAGTTGTAGATCAGGTAGCCCGTCCGATTAACCAAATCGTCGCCGGTGATGCCGCCGACGAATGATCGAATCGTCAACTCGCTCCCGTCACCCGGCGGCGAACGCAAGCCTGCCGCGATCGCTAGGGCAGAATAGTCGTCGCTATCGCTATAGTTGTTGGCGACATTCATGTCGGCCACTGCTCTGATGGTCGCTTCTCCATAGCCGGTCCCGATCTCAGGCAGATAGTCCTTGACCCGTCGGTCCAAATCGAGAAGACCCTCTGCGACGCAGCGACCGAGCATGATATTGGTGAGCGTTTTCGTGATCGACTGGAGGGATTGTGGCCTGTCCGGGCCGAAATCCGAAGCATAGGCCTCGTAGAGGAGTCGATCATCACGTGCGACAACGAAACCTGAGAAATGCGGTACCGAAAGGAACCAGGCAACGTCTGGTCGTTGGCCGATATTCCAATCAATATCTTTCCTGAACGGAAGCACCCGTGATGAACGCAGCGAGGTGACGTACCGAGCGATCTTATGCATGTTCTGAAAGCCCAGCCGGCGGTTATTCGCCAGATTCCAGTGCACGCCAGCGGGCGAGACGACCAGAGCGGGGTTGGGTATCGAAGAAGGTGTCATAGGACATGTATCCTGATGGGTTTTTGATCGTGAATTTGATGATCTGTCTCAGATTGTCATTCGTCTGCTTCAAAGCTCGCTTCCATTTGCCCTGCGAAGCCCAGCCTTTACAGGGTGCTCGTCAGAAGCATTCGCAAGCTACAGAGCCACGGAGGCGGCAGCTCGGCAATTTTGCTGCGCGAGTTTGCCGGCGTTTCACACGGGACGCTCGAAAAGGTCGCGGGGCACTGTACTCAGCAGCTCCCCACCAAGATCGGTTACCCGAACAGTGTCACTCAGCAAGTACGTTTCGCCATGATCGATGAAAGTCGACTCGAAGTGGAAAGTCATATTCGCGAGGATTTCGGTGTCGTTGTTCAGTGCCAAACTAGGGCCATCGATGAAACCGAGACCAACGGAGTATCCGAACCGCCCCTCATCCTTTATGAACCCGTACGGTCGAATTGCCGCTTGGTATGCACGCGCAACGTCCGCGCAGGTTGCGCCCGGTCGCATCGCATCGACTGCGGCGTGGAATCCCGCCATCGCACCCTCATGTCGACGCTTTCGATCGGTTGTTACAGGCCCAACATGGGCGATTCGCGCCAATGGGGCCGGGTACTGCAGCCGGTTTGCGCAACATATCATGTAATACTGTTGCCCGGCCGCAAATACGTCGTCCATCCACGCCTGGTGTGGTGCTTTGGCGACCTCGCCGCCCCGGATATAAGGCGCAAACGGCGGTCCGCCGTGAATGCTTTCAGTCCCGGCGCATAGTGCCGACATGATCGCAGCGGCTGCGTCGCAATGCCTGACGCCCACAGCGATCTTCCCCAGGCCCGCGAGTATCGCCCGGTCTCCGATCGCGGCCGCCTCCCGCATATAAGAAAGTTCGCGCTCGGACTTGATCGCCCTGCACGATCTCACCAGGTCGCTACCGTCCAACGGCTCCTGGCCTCCCAATGCGGCGACAAACTTCGGATAGCTGAATACACCCAGCCCGGATACTTCGACGCCGATACGTGCGGATGCCTTCACCTTGCTCTTGACGAATTGACCGATGAACTCCCACACGCTTTCTTCGCCAGTGCCACCCACGTAGCTCTCGGCATACGCAATAACCCGGTCATTCGAAAGCCAGCATCCGGCTTCCCTCGTAGCGTCAGCATCCATCTTACGCAGGATGAAATACGGGTCGTCATCAAGCGTGACCAGCACAGCGTGGTCACTGGCATCTCGGGCGTCATATCCGAGGAGATAGTACTGATCGGCCTTCGAGAATATCACCAAAGCGTCCATACCAGCTTCGGACATCAAGGCACGCACCTTATCGAGCCGAGCGCAATACTCCGACGTCTCAAACGCCCTCACAAAGCTCCTGTCGTTCATGCAGATCTCCTCGCTAATTTTCGGTAACTCGTCACGAGCTCGAGGCAGATTCAGAACCACCATTTTCGATATCACCCGGTGACGCAGATCACTGTCGACATATTGTCGTGAGTTGTCAATCAATTTGTTGGGGTCAGAACTGGCGAAGTTTGCCTTGCTGCGATCGCATGGATACCGCGGTCGAGAGGCGCATGAATGTCTCGCGGTGAGGGTTTATTGGATGTGCAGTTTCAACCCGAGCGTATTAGCGGAGAGGTTTGTGCGTCAGCGCCTGATGTCGGTGTTCGGCCGGAAATATGGGCTTCTCGGCCATGCTGACGTTGGGCAGGATTGAGTGAACCGGTGGCGACGCCCAGCGGGTTACGGCAATTTGAGTTCAAGCAAAAAATGCGTCTGCGCTCGGCAGCTTGGCGACCGAGCTGATCCTGCGGCAGCCCTAAGCGGGATGCGGATTCATGCTCAGGTTCCAGCTCGGGAAAAGCGGCTGGCTGCCAATGGAGCGAGGTCGATCGGCGCATTCCGGCCAGCAATCAGATCGGCACCCAGACGACCGGTGGTCGGACCGAGCGTCAGTCCAACATGGCTGTGACCAAAGGCATGGATAACGTCGGGGCGATCGGGTGAGGGTCCGATGACTGGTAGACTGTCGGGCGTGGTGGGACGATGCCCCATCCACCGAGTGCCACCCACGGTTTTGAGCCCTGGCAAATAAAGATGGGCTAAGGAGGCCAGTGCATCGCTGCGGGCGTAATTTGCCGGAGCATCGAGGCCGGCGAATTCCGCCGCCCCGCCGCTTCGTAGGCCTACGTCCATCGGGGTGGCCACAAACTTGCGTTCAGCAAAGATTACTTCCCGGCTAAGAGAGACGCCGGAATTCGGAATGGTGATATTGTAGCCCCGCTCGCTTTCCAACAGCACCCGGTCGCCGATCGTCGACGCCAGCCGCGCAGACCAGGCGCCGGCAGCGATGACCAGCCGGTCGAAGGAAATGTTCTTTCCGAGACCGGTAATTTCTCTGGGGTCGAATACGGGTTATTAGGCCCAAGCAGTCCATCACCGTCGCTTCTTCAAGGAGGCAGCGATGGCAGTGGAACGGACGATCACGATTGAGGGCAGGAACGAATTTGGCGACACCTGCCGGAAGGAGATCCGCATCGACAAGAGCAGGAAGCTTGTCCGACGGCGATATCGGCTTCTCGATCGACGATGGAAAGAAAATCATGGCGGCCCTGCAGAGCGCGGTCGTCAGCCACGAGGCGGAGACCTACTCGCTCTTTCGCCGCGTATTCCCGGATTGCCATACGTTCCGGCCGGTCAAGGACTATACGAAACGCCGAATCCGAACTGTCTTCGGCACGGTGGAGGTCCGCAATCCCCGTTGGATGCTCTGCCGGGATTGCCATCCTGGCATGGTCGCTGCCTTCGCACCACTGAACGAGATTTGCCCTGATCGAGCCACGCCTGAACTGATTGAACTGACAGCGCGATTGGGAAGCATCATGCCGTATCGGCAGGCAGCGAAGGTGCTTGGCGAATTTCTGCCGATTGAACCCACCGAGACGTACGTGACCGTGCGCAAGCGGACCATCAGGATCGGTGAACGGCTCGATGAACAGATCGCGAAGGAAGAAAGGCGCGCGCGAGCTCAAAGGCACGATCGAAGCCAGCTTGAAATGCAGCTTCCCGGCGACCGACGCAAAGAGTTCGTCATCAGCATCGATAGGGCACATGTTCGCAGCGCCGATCCCAATTCCGCGCGAAACTTCGAGCTCGTTGTAGCTCGATGCGGCCGCGGCGGTCGGGGTGATGTCGGTGGCCGCTACCTCGTAACCAGCAACACCGACCAGGCTGCAATCGGGGATCGAGCCCTCCACGCACTTCAGCAAGAAGGATATTGCGGCTTTGGCAATGTCACCGTGATCTCGGACGGCGCCGAAATCCTGAAGCGGCTGCCCCGCGCCATGCCGAAGCCGACAGCCCACATCATCGACTGGTTCCACATTGCCATGAAGATCCAGCCCATGCAGCAGATCGCCGATCACATCGTGCGATCCCAGTCCGACCCTTTTGAAGTGCTTCCAACCATCGACAGGGACATCAGAGCCGTGAAGTGGCGTCTCTGGCACGGGCGGGTCGATGGCGCGATCCGCGACCTGGAGCAACTCCTGGCGAGACTGAAAGACTCGCAAAGGGACGGCGAGTTCTCGATTGCACGGCTTTATAGCCTCGCCTCGCAGCTCCTGATCGCGGCGCGATCGTCAACTATGGAAAGCGCTATCGGGCTGGGCTTCGCGTTGCCTCCGCTCTGGCCGAGTCGGCGGTGAATTCACTCGTCGGCAAGCGGATGGTCAAAAAGCAGCAGATGCGCAGGTCCTCCTACGGGGCCCACATGCTCATGCCGGTCCGGACGGCGGAGATCAATGGCGAACTTCGCGATCGGCTGCGGGCACCCTTGCGACAGCCAGAGCCAAACGTGCCCCCATTATTCAAGCCCAAACCACCCCTTCTGCGCGCCGCGTAACCCCAGAGAAATTACCGGTCTCCTCGGCAATCGGCCTCGCCCTTATCGAGAACGGTTGGCGGGTTCTCTTCACTCGCACCACCGATCTCGTCCAGAAGCTTCAGGTCGCGCGCCGCGAACTCGGCCTCGAAGCCGCCCTCAACCGGCTCGATCGCTTCCACCTGCTGATCCTCGACGACCTCGCCTATGTCACCAAGGACCAGGCGAGACGAGCGTGCTGTTCGAACTCATCAGCGCCCGCTACGAGCGGCGCGCGATGCTGATCACCGCCAATCAGCCCTTCGGCGAATGGGGGAAGGTCTTCCCCGAACCCAACATTACAGGGTGCCGCCATTCTGGACGGGGTGGTATCTCATTTAACCGTCACGGATCCGCGCCACGGCCTTGCGGGTCAGCGTCTTCAGCTTTTGTCATCCCATTCGGCCCGAGGTCCAGACTTCGTCGTCGTACGGCTGCCTGACGGGCGCCGGCGTTCTATTCGGCGCTCGGTAACCGACCTCGCAGCGCCGTCTCCGAAAGAACAAGGCGCGTCGAAGTCGTTGGGGCGGATCAACGCCCGGACGTTGCTCACATTGATGCACCATTTGAACAGCACATTCGCCTCTCGTATCGAGGAGGTGATTCGCGATGAACATCCAGTCGAATCTGCACCGCGTAGCGTCCCAGACCTTCACCGAACTTCCGAACCCGGGCATGACAACACTCCCGGGACCTTGGCTCAACTTGCCAGCGGAAACGCAAAAGCAGATCGCACAGAACCTTGCTCCCCTGCTGATGCGGATGCGACCAACGCGCGCGCTGCTCGAGGCGGACGGGCATGTTGAGAGCGTCGAATAGGCCGGACGAATGTGTGACAGCCGCGCATCGCGGCAAGCTCGCTTATATTTACGTTCGCCAGTCTTCCGTGAACCAGGTGCGGCATCATCAAGAAAGCACGGAGTTGCAGTACCGCCTCGTCGATCGTGCCGTCGCCCTCGGCTGGCCGCATGAACGTGTGCACGTCATCGATGAGGATCTTGGCAAATCGGGGTCCGGGACAGTTGAGCGGGTGGGGTTCAAGAAGCTGATCGCCGAGATCGGGTTGGGCAATGCCGGCCTTGTTATCAGCCTCGACGCTTCGCGGCTTGCCCGCAACAATCGCGACTGGCATCAGCTCCTTGATTTGTGCTCGCTCTTCAGCGTCATCATTGCCGACGGCGAACGTCTTTATGATCCCTGCGCTTACCACGATCGCCTGCTGCTCGGCCTGTCCGGCATCATGAGCGAGGCGGAGCTTCACCAGATCAGGCAGCGCCTCCATCAGGGCGAACGTCAGAAGGCGGCGCGTGGCGAGCTGCGGCTTCCCGTTCCCGCCGGACTGGCCCATGATCGCGCAGGCGGGATTGCTCTCAATCCCGATGAGCAGGTGCAGGCAAGGCTCATCCTTGTCTTCGCCAAATTCCGCGAGCTTCACAGTGCACGGGCCGTGATGCGATACTTGCGAAAGAACGATCTGCCACTGCCTGTGCGTCCACTTATGGGTCCCGCTCCGCACGATATCATGTGGCGCGAGGCCGACAGTTCACGGGTTCTCAGCATTCTCCAAAATCCTGCCTATGCCGGGGCGTATGTTTATGGACGATACCGGGCGGAGGGCGGGCGGGTTCGCCATGATGTCTATCGCCCGAAGACGGTGAAGGTCCCCATCGCGGACTGGGAGGTTTGTCTTCAGTCTGCCCATCCCGGATACATCGACTGGGAGGAATTTATGGAGAATCAGAGACTACTGGCAAACAACATCAACCGCTATAAGGCTGGCCATTCCGGCGTGCCGCGCAAGGGAGCGGCACTGTTGCAGGGTATTGCCGTTTGTGGCCGGTGCGGTCGCCGGATGAGCCTACGCTATAGCGGTCCTGCAGGTAACTATCCCGTCTACACGTGTCGTGCCGACCGCGATCAGGACGGCGGACCGCTATGCCAGGAAGTGCGCGCGCTGCCCGTCGACGCACATGTTGAAAGCATCCTGCTCGACGCTTTGAAGCCGGACAGGATTGCCATCGCCATTGCCGCGCTGGGCCAGATTGAAGAAGAGACACGTCAGCTCGAGCGACAGTGGGCTCTGAGGCGCGAGCGGGCCCGCTATGAGACGGAACGGGCACGGCGCCAATACGACGCGGTGGAGCCCGAGAACCGTCTGGTGGCGCGTTCTCTGGAGCGCGGCTGGGAAGAGAAGCTGCGCGCCGCCGAAGCCGTCGAGCAGGATTACGAACGGTGGCGGTCCGACGAGCCCCTGGTCTTGAGTGAGTCCGACCGCGAGTGTCTTCAAAAGCTGGGCGAAGACCTGCCTGGCATCTGGTATGCCCCTTCAACGACGTCGGCCGAGCGAAAGGGCATCCTGCGTCTCATCATTGACGAGGTCGTCCTCGATCAGAAGCGGTTGCGGGGCCAGGTCTGGTTCAAGATCCTGTGGCAGACCGGGGCAACAAGCGAGCATTCTCTTCAAAGGCGTGTCCACACCTACGCCAACTACATCGATATCGAGAGATTGCGCGAGCGCGTGACGGAGCTGAATGCCGACGGCAAGATGGACAAGGAGATTGCGGCGACGCTGAACGCGGAAGGCTTTGTCGCAGCACGCGGCTGCGCGTTCAAAGGTGAGAATGTCTGGCTTCTGCGGACACGCTGGAGCATTCCCACCGTCAAGATCAACGGGATTGGCGCCAATCCAGCTCGGTGGCCGGATGGAACCTACTCCGTTCAAGGGGCAGCAGCCGCCTTGGGTATCACACCGCAGGTTATCTTCGACTATCTCGCCCGCGGATGGGTCACGGGGCGTCAGCTCACGAAAGGCCAGCCATGGCAAATCGAACTCTCGGACAACCAGATCAGCACGCTGCGGGCGCGCATCGCACGCAACAGGCGATCAAGGAAGGAGGCATCATGACAACTTCGGTGATCCCGCCATGACGCTCGCCGCGGTCGATCGCCTCGTCCATCACGCGACAATGACTGGTCGAAATGGCGGCCCTTGAATATCTGAAGGTCTCCGGCGAAACAAAACCGAAGCCAATGCCATGCTGCGGGGTTACCAAAACTTTGCACACATCCGTTCATGCAACTAATGCCCGGAGATCTGCCGGACGAACAATTGCGCACGTGGATGTTGTGGCGCGGCGAAAAATTCCTGCGGCTTTGAAACTTCCACAATCTTGCCGTCGGCCATGAACACGACGAGGTCGGCAACTCGCTTGGCGAATCCCATTTCGTGCGTGACGCAGATCATTGTCACGCCCTCCTCGGCCAGGGAGACCATCGTGTCCAGGACCTCGGAAACCATTTCCGGGTCGAGGGCCGAGGTCGGCTCGTCGAACAAGAGCACTGTCGGGTTCATGCACAGCGCCCGCGCGATTGCGGCGCGCTGCTGCTGTCCGCCCGACAGTTGCGGCGGATAGCAGGTCGCCTTTTCGCCGATCTTAACCTTTTCCAGGTGCTTGATCGCGATCGCTTCCGCATCCTGCTCGCTGAGCTTCTTCACCAGACGCGGCGCAAGCGTGCAGTTCTCCAGCACCGTCAGATGCGGAAACAGGTTGAAGTGCTGGAACACCATTCCGACCTGGCCGTTAAGCCGCTCGCTCGCGGCCTTGCCGGACTGCCTTTCCTTGTCGACTACGAAGAGTGTTCCCTCCTGATGGTCCTCGAGACGGGCGATGCAACGGATCAAGGTCGACTTTCCAGAGCCCGACGGACCGCACAGCACAATCTTCTGGCCTTTACTGACATCCAGGCTGACATCGACCAACGCCGGAAAATCGCCATACCACTTGCCAAGATGGCTCACGGATATGATGGGGGTCGAGTTGATGTCATATTCTGGCATTTTTCGTCCTTCGCTCCAGATAAGCACCATACCTCGATAGGCTGAATACAGTAATGAAATATATCATGCCGATGAAAATATATACTTCCTTGAAATAGGGATACCATTCGCCGGCTCCGTATGCTGCTTGACCGGATGCCAATATATCGAAGAAACCGACGATCGTGATGATTGAGGTTTCCTTGAACGCAATCGCGAACTGGCTGACCGTCGCCGGCAATGCTTTGTGAAAGGCCTGCGGTAGTGAAATGTAGAACAAGCTCTGCCATTTCCCCAGGCCGAGCACGCGGGCGGCCTCAGCCTGCCCCTCGGAAACGCCCTGCATGCCGCCTCTGATGATTTCAGCCTGGTAGGCCGCGAAGAACAGCGCGTAGCCGATCACCACCCTGGTCAGCTTGTCGCCTTGGAGCATCTCGGGGAGCGCCAACGGCGCCACCACTGCCGCCGTGAACAGAATGGCCAGCAGCGGGATCGCCCTAAGGAGATCGATCAGCCCGGCCGAGAGCTTGGCGATGACGAAGATATGCGAGCGACGCCCAATCATGAGCAATATTGCCAAAGGCATGCCGATAACGGTTTGGGCCGAGAAGACAAACAGCGTGAGCGACAATCCGCCCCAGCGGTCGGTTGTCACTTTCGCCAGACCGAAGACGCCGCCATACATGAGCAGCAGATACGCGGCGAAGCCGGCGACCCAGCAGACGATGACCCTCCTCGCTGTCCAGCATGCCGGCAGGCAGGACAAAAAGGCGACGACCACGATGACTAACGATGCGAGCGCCGACCTCCACTGGTCATCATAGGGATAGAGGCCGAAAAGGATGATCCTGAAGCGCGCGGCGATGACCGACCAGCATGCGCCGACTGCGACCTTGCATTGTTCGACGTCATCAGCGCGCCAGACGCTTTCCAGGAAGGTCCAGTCGAGCACCCACCACACGAGATAAGCAATCGGGACGGCAAAGATGGCCGTCCCGATGATCCTGGGCCAGCTTCCGAAAAGCTCCGTGCCGATCACCGACAAGGCTGACGGCGCTTCGGGCGGACGCCTTTCCTGCACTGGGACTGTGGACGGGTGGGCGACAAAAGTGGCGCTCATCGTACGGAAGCTCCGCTCTTGTTTACTACTCTGTTGAGGACGTTCATCCCGACGGAGATGACGCCGTTGAGGACGAGGAACCCGATGAGGAGAATGACGATCAGCTCGATGGTGTGGGCGGTCTGATTGATCGACGTCGATACGACCATGAAGAAGTCAGTGAACCCGACCGCAATGCCGAGCGTCGTCGCCTTCATCAGCCAGACATACTGGTTGGACAGCATGGGGATCATGATCCGCACCGCTTGTGGCAAATGGACGTAGAAGAAACTTTGCCAGGGCGACAGGCCGAGCACCTTGGCCGCCTCAAGCGTGCCGCGGGGAACGGCGTTCAGTCCTCCCCTCACCACCTCGCCGATGAAGGCTCCCCCATAGACCGCTATTCCCAAGAACATCGACATCAGTTCGGGAGCTATCGTCAGGCCGCCGACGAAGTTCAGCCCCTGCCGCTCGGGAATACTCAGCCATTCGGCCGCAGGCCGGCCGGCGAGGTTAAAGGCCAGGAGAAACACAATCACTGCCGCCACAGCCATTAGCCCGACAAGATACCTTCGGCGATCGGAACCCGGCTTGACGGCGCACATGGCCGCCAGGATGAAGCAAAGTGTCAACCCCAATGCGACACACACATTACCGAGGATGCCGATATTGATGATCGGGACGAACACACCGCGCGAAGACAGGAAGAAAAGGTCCCCGAAGTTGATGGCGCGCGACGTCACGGGGGCGTTGATGAGCAGCAGGTATATGAAGATGATCTGCAGGATCAGCGGGATGTTTCGCGTGGCCTCGACATAGAAGGTTCCCGACCATCGCAGCAAAGGGTGGTTCGATGCACGCGCGGCTCCCACGACAAGCCCGAAAAAGCTCGCCGTTATCAAACACGCCAAGCCGAGAAGGATCGTGTTTAGATAGCCCAGGAAGAGAACCCTGACATACGAATCGTTGATCGTATAGGGCAGCGGAGAAAAGGCGATGTCCCAGCCGGTAGAGCGAAACAGGAAATCGTATCCGGCGGTCAGGCCCTGCGCCGTGAGGTTGCTGTGGATTTGCCACAGAATCGATACGAAGGCAAAAAAAACTGCCGCGAATACGAAGAACTGAACGACGACATTCGATGTGCTGCGCCGGCCATCCATCAATGAAAACTCCGGGACTTCATCGGTCAAACTTCACCCAAGAACCGGACCCGAATAGTCGGGCCCGGCAGGTCCGCCGCTGCGGCCTTGGGAGATCTTAGTCGAGGATCCATGGGAAGAAGACGCCGCCATCCTTCCACTCGCGGTTGATGCCGCGCGGGATCTTGTAAGGCGAACCGTCGCCGAGGTTGTGATCATAGACCTCGCCGATATTACCGACCTGCTTGATTACGTTATACACCCAGTCATCCGAAAGACCGACGCGGGCGCCAATGCCGGGCGTGGCGCCGAGCAACTTGGCGATCGTGGCATCCGTCGGCTTGGCCTTCGCCTCATCGACGTTCTTGGAGGTGATGCCGTAGTCTTCGGCAAGCCTCATCGAGGAGAACATCCAGTTGATCAGGTTCAGCCAGTCATCGTCGCCACGGCGAACTGCAGCCGCCAGCGGCTCGAGGGTGATGACATCCGGGAGGATGGTATAGTCGTTCGGATGGCTCGACGACCGCGCCGCCACGGCGAGGACCGGCGCCGCGTCGACGAGGCTGTCACAGCGGCCGGCGAAGAACGCAGCGGACACTTCTTCCGACTTCTCGAACGTGACCAACTTCACGTTGATGTTGTGGCCCTTGAAGAAGTTGGCGGCCAAAGCCTCCGTCGAAGTGCCGGCCGGAACGCAGAGCGTGCCGCCGTCCAGCCCCTTCGCATCGATGATGTTGAGGCTCTTCCGAACCATGATGCTCGTAGGCGAAACGAAGTAAGGCGTCGAGAAGCTCAGGCCAAGCTCCGTATTGCGGGACATGGTCAGACCAGTGCCCTTGATGATCACGTCGACGTCGCCCGACTGCAGGGACGGAAAGCGCTGAGCCCAACTCAGGGGCACGATCTTCAGGTTCTTGTCCGATCCGAAGATCGCGACGGTGAGCGCACGGCAGAAGTCGATGTCCTGACCCTTCCAGTTGCCCTTGTCGTCGACTTCGGCGAAAGGCGGGTAGCTGCCGTTGTGGCCGGGGCAAAGCAGCTCGCCGCGCGCCTTGATCGCTTTCAAGGTGTCGCCGCCGGCGGCGGATGCAGCCGTCGAACACGACCCCGCGGCTAAAGCCAGAAGGCCCGCTGTAATCAGCCCAAAAAGTCCGGATCCATGCCTCATCAAGTGGTTCCCCTTTGGTTAGCATCCCACTCGAATAATTAACGACATTATGTCGACAGTCAAGCGCGACGCTAGCAAATTTTCGTGACAGATGCGCCTTTCAGGTCTTTTGCGCTTACCAACGATTCGCTATCCGCCTGCGATCATGCGGGCGGATGACGAAAACGAGTCGCCTAGGCCCGTCGTCAACCATCCTTCCCTACAACGCCAAGCCTACTCACTACTTCCAGCCGTTGGCCAGCACGCTCACCTGGCCGCGGAAGGCCTCTGCCCGTTCGTAAAGCAATTGCCATTCGGCGGCCGGTACCAGCGAGCCGCCTGTCGTCCACGAAATGTGCGTCGCGTTCGGCAAAGTCCGTCCAAGCCCCTGCGCCTGGACGTAACGGCGGCCTTCCTCGGTCGCGGTCAGGAAGAGCGGACCGAGGAAGGCAATGGCCGCCGAAGGCTCGACCTGGAGGCCTTCGGAGTCCCGCACGGAGAGCATCATGTCCAGCATGTGGCCGTCGTTTGCGGTGTAGATGCCGGAGACCTTGTCGGCCATCAGCGGCGCGACGAACGGAGACGCGTTGCCCACGGCCAGGCCGTCCGCCTCCGTCACGTTATCGAGACCGACATCGTACACCGACACGCTCCGGTGAACGCCAATCAGCAACTGAAGGAGCATGCAGGGCGAAGCAGAAGGCTCGGCCCAGAAGCAATGTACGTTCTTTCCGAAAAGCGACTTCAGTCCGTAGGTGATCCCGCCGGGCGCGCCGCCCACGCCGCAAGGCACATAGACGAACAGCGGATGATCGTTATCGACGATAATCCGCCGCTCCTCAAGTTGCGAAGCCAGTTCGGCTGCGGCGGCGCCATAGCCGGCAAACAGGTCTATCGAATGCTCGTCGTCGACGAAGTGGCAGTTCGGGTCGGCTTCGGCGGCTTGGCGCCCCTGCTGGACGGCGATCGAATAGTCTCCGGCATGCTCGACGACCTCGACGCCATTGGCGCGCAGGAGCTTCTTCTTCCAGGTCTTGGCGTCGCGCGACATGTGCACGACGGTGCGGAAGCCGAGGCTGGATGCGATCATGCCCACGCTTAGGCCGAGATTGCCCGTGCTGCCGACAACGACCGAATAGCCCAGAAAGACGGAACGCGCGTCCGGGTGCGTATAGTTCGGCCGCTCCGGGGACGTCCGGGCGAGACCGTTCTCAGCCGCCACCCGTTCTGCGAAGGCGAACACCTCGTTGAACCCTCCCCGCGCCTTGATCGATCCGGCAATTGGCAGGGAATGGTCAGCCTTGACGAGCCAGCGTGGGATGTTCCAGCGCTTTGCGAGAGCTTCGGCGGCAAGAAGCGGGGATTCGACGACGCCGGCCAGGCCGCGCGTCATCGGAAAAGCCTGCTGTAGATGGTAGCGGGCATCGCGCAAACGCCGCTGCGCGCTTGCGATATCGTTCCGATACGCATCGCCGTCATGCGATTGCGCCAAGGCCGGGTTGATCCAAAAGACCGGCTTCCGCGCCGAGAGCCGTGCGAGGAGCCTGTCTTTCTCTTGGCTTATCTCGTCGATCATACGGTACCCCTGACGCGAATGCTTCCGATCCCGGTCAGGAATGACTGGCCGGGGCCGGCCCCGACGGCCCTCCTCTGACGTCCATCCGGATTCCTGCGCCCAACTAGCGCAGTTGCATCCAGATGGCCTTTGTTTCGGTATACTGGTCGTGGGCGGCGAAGCCCTTGTCCTTCCCGCCGAAGCCGGATTCCTTGTAGCCGCCGAACGGCACCGCGAAATCGCCTTCGGAATAGCAGTTGACCGAGACGGTGCCGGCACGGATAGAACGTGCGATCAGGTGCGCTCGGTTGAGATCGTTCGTATAGAGCGACGCCGCCAAACCGTAATTGGTATCGTTCGCGATGCGGACGGCTTCGGCGTCGTCACGGACGCTGATGACTGACAGGACGGGACCGAAAATCTCGTCGCGCGCGACCACCATGTCGTTCGTCACGCCTTCGAAGATGGTCGGCTCGATGAAGTAGCCGCCGGTGCCCTGCAATACCTGATTGCCGCCGAGTGTCAGCTTCGCGCCCTCGGATTGGCCCTTCTCGATATAAGAGAGGACCTTCTGCATGTGCGGCTCCTCGATCAGCGCGCCGATCTTGGTAGCGGAATCCAGCGGGTCTCCGACCTTCCAGGTCTTGATAGTTTCCTTAAGCTTCGCAAGCAGAGGTTCGCGGATTTTCTCGGAGACGATCAGGCGCGTGCCGGCGGAGCAGTTCTCCCCTTGGCAAAACAGGAACCCGGTCGCAATCTGCTCGACCACCGGGGTGAAGTCGTTCACGTCATCAAGGACGATGGCCGGGCTCTTGCCGCCACATTCCAAGACAATACGCTTCATGTTCGAATCGGCGGCGTATTTCAGGAAGTAGCGGCCGACCTCGCCGGAACCCGTGAAGCTGATGCAGTCGACATCCATGTGCAGGCCGAGCGCGCGGCCCGCGGTCGGGCCCATGCCCGGCACGACGTTGAGCACGCCTTCCGGAAGACCCGCTTCGGCGCCGATGGCCGCAAGGCGGAGCATCGAAAGCGAGGTCAGTTCCGCCGGCTTGATGACGATGGAATTGCCAGTAGCCAGCGCAGGCGCAATCTTCCACATGGCGACGAACAGCGGGAAGTTCCACGGCAGGACCGCGCCGACGACTCCGACTGGCTCGCGCACGATCATGGAAACGATGTCGAGCGGGGCTGGAGACATCTGGTCGTAGAGTTTGTCCGTCGCCTCAGCATGCCAGCGCAGGGTCTCGATGCTGTCGGGAAGATCGACGTTGCGGGAATCGTTCAGAGGTTTCCCGCAGTCGAGGGTCTCAATCAGGGCAAGCTCTTCGATGTTTTTTTCGATCAGCTCGGCGAAGCGCAGCAGCGTCTTCTTGCGGTAGCGCGGCGTTTGGCGCGACCACGACCCACTTTCGAACGCAGCGCGCGCGGCTGCGACAGCCCTGTCGATGTCGGCTTCATCGCCAGAGGAAACCTGCGCTAGTTCCTTGCCCGTGGCAGGGTTGAAGGTCGCAAACGTTTCGCCGCGTTCGGTGCTGCGATAGTCGCCGTTGATGAACGGGCGGGTCTCGAAGGTCGCTGGGATCTTGATTTTGACGGTCATATTATGTCCTCAACCGGCTCTTATTTAGTTTACCCAGGAGGCGATGTTCTGCGACTTGAGCTCTTCGTAGAGCTTGCGGAACTTGGAGCGCTCGGCATCGGACAGGCCGATCAGCGGCGCGCGGACATCGCCGATCGGAAAGCCAGCAAGCGAAGCACCGTATTTGACGTACTGGTTGAACTTGCCTCCATTCTCCAGCAAATAGATCAAAGGCATCATCGCCTTCATCAGCTTACGCCCCAGCAGGAAGTCTTCCTTCTCCACGCACGCAATATAGAGGGCAACGTGTTCTGCCGGCAGGAAGTTGGAAGCACCGGCGATCCAGGAGCGCGTGCCCCACAGGAATTGATCGAGGACCTGATCATCGAAACCGCAGACGCGTTGCAGTTCGGGATAGAGCACCATATGCTGGTAATAGCGTGAGATCGAACCGCTCGATTCCTTGATGGCAAAGATCTTCTTGATATCGAGGACGCCCTCGAGGAACTCCTTATCCATGTCCACGCCGGTGCGAGCAGGGAAATTATAGAGGATAATCGGCAGTGATGTGCTCTTGGCGATGTTGCGGAAATGCTCAATAAGTTCCGACTTGCCCGGCAGGGAGTAAGGCGGAGCCGCGAGCAATTGCGCCCCGTAGCCTAGACCTTCGGCGTACTTCGTGACCTCAATCGTCTCCTCGGGCCGCATGCTGTTGGCCCCGACGTAAAGCGGGATGCGGCCCCTCACGATCTCGGCCACGCGCGCCAGGACGGCTTTCCGTTCCTCGAGGGTCTGGGAATAGTATTCACCGGTGGAGCCGCCGGGGATGATGGCATGCACGCCGTTGGAGATGAGAAACTCAACCAGCTTGTCCAAAGCCTTAAGATCCAGACGGCCGCTGTCATCATAGGGGGTAGCGAGGGCCGTCAGGATGCCGCTCAGTTGAGGTATCTGCATTTCAAATCTCCATCCATCCATATGAAGGCACAGTGGAATAACCATGCGAGAGGGCGTCTCGCGTGGGCTTAGCTTCGGTCAACTCTGCTTAATGTCGACATATTGTCGTTTATATGTTTTTGTCAACGGGTTTTCGATGGGTCCGCACCTTACAACGTGGAGATTCACCCGTGACCTCAGACTTGCCTACCGGACGGGCGCCTCATCATCGGCACTTCCAAACATAAGCACTCTCATCAAGTACCATCCCTTCGCTGGCCAGCCTGGCAGGCGCGTCGCGTAATCCACGATGTCGTCCTTGAGGGCGGCAGGGCACAGCGAAAAGCGTTCGATTCCCTCGTGGCGCACGTTCCGGAGTAGACGCCTGCGGAGACGTGGAGATCAGGTCGATGAGGTGTCCGCGCTGCCGCGTGAACACGCCGCGCCGCAGATTGCCTATCAGTTGCATCAGCCCTGTGAAGGTCGTCGATACGGCTTTGGCGATCTCGCTGTTAAAGTAAAGGGGCTCGGCCGACACGATCACCCCGGCATCGTAGACCGGCACGCGCTAGCCAATCTCTTTGATCAGGCTGGCCAGCCGGTCACCGTTACGGCAGGCTCCAACGAAGCTCAGCCCCGACACCGCTGAAAGGCGGCAGCTTGCTGCTTCCCTTCGCCCATCGCCGCGCTCGGTTATTCCCATACGACGACCGGAAGAGCTGCCGCTCCTACAAGTGCGTGCCGAGGAAGCCTCCGCCGAGCAACTGGCGCAGAGCACGCCGCCCAGTTCAAGGGGAACTTTCTTCAATTTCTGGAGCGATCCATCACTTCAAAAGTCAAGATCGTGACGTCCTGAACAGGGTCCCGGCCGCATACCAAGGACGAGGCTTCGCGACATTACTTGAGCAGGTCGAAGGCGTCACCCCAGCAATCGGACACCATGTAACCAAGCTGGTAGGGGTCGGTCGGGTCGACGCCGATTTGATGGATGCCGTGAATCCAACCGCGCCCGGAAATCCGAGGCAATATGCCGGGCTTGCCAGCCACCTTGGTCGTTCCGATGATCGAGACCTCGAACTCGCTGTCGATGATCGAGCGCGCGATCCGCTTCTCGCCTTCGGCGAACTGGCCGCGCGCATACATGGCCGCGAGCCGTGCGCTGTTGCCCGTGCCGCATGGCGAACGGTCGACGCGGCCCGGGGGGACGACCGTGACGCCTTTCATCCGGCCCTCGTCGTCGTAGCCGACGAACATCGTGTAGGACAGCCCGCTCAGACTGGCTATCTCGGGATGCCGGACGTCGAGCTGGATGTCGATGGCCCGCTGGACACGGCAGCCGATATCGACCAGCTTCCTGGCATTCTCCGTCGTGAGCTTCAGGCCGAACTGCTCGGGATTTATGAGCCCGTAGAAGATGCCACCATAGGAAATGTCCACCACCACCTTGCCAAGACCTTGGACATCCACCTCGGCGTCCAGCAGCAGCGGAAACGACGGCGGCATGTCGAGGGTGACGCGCTCGCACTTCCCGTTTGAGCATTTGGCAACTGCCTTAACGAGGCCGGCCGCGGTTTCGATTGTGACAACCGTCTCGGGCTCCTTCATCTCGACCATGCCGGTCTCAAGAAGCACCGTGACGAGGCAGATGCTGTTGGAGCCGGACATGGCATGCGCCTTGTCGCCCTGCAGGATAATGAAGGCGACGTCGGCCTCGGGATGCACCGGCGGCAATAGGAGATTCGTGCTCATCTGCGCGCATCCCCTGGGCTCGTTCACCAGGAAGCGGCGCAGCCGGTCGTCAACGTTGTTTATGTATAGCAATTTGTCGAGGATGGTCTTGCCCGGAATCGATAGGACACCGCCGGTGACGACACGACCGACGTCTCCTTCGGCGTGTGCTTCCACCATCGTGAAGGTCTTGTTCCAGTGCATTTGGTTCCTCAGACTGGCGAACACCACAGCTGCGCAGAGGACAAGCGGAGATACCACGTTTGTCTACATAATGACGACAATTCGCTTTCAGCCGTTCAGTTACCAGACCGCGGCGCATATTTCAAGAGGGCGCTTACGGAGCCGCTCTGCGGCAGCACATTCTTCGGACGCCTGGTCGGCGGCAGTATGTGGGCACCGGCCACGGGAAGGCCGGCCGGCTCTGCACCTCAGCTTTTCGAGGTATCGAGATATTGCTAGCCCGCTTGATGCACGGCGCTGACCGTTCGGCGGCCTGAGGCGGCTCTCTGGTTGCCTTTGCGGTGGCTTTTCACAATGTTCATCAGGCGCCGGCGGTGATCCGTCGTGATGGAAGGCGGGGGTTTGCAGGTTGCGGTCGGCGGGTTTGTTTCGGGGCGTCTGCGCCCCGTCGGCTACGTCACGAGCCGCGCAATGCGATCGAGGACGATGCGCAGGATGCGCTGGTGCGGGCAGGAGGTCGGCAGGTGCAGGCGGATTTGCGTCTTCATCTCGACCACCCGAGCGGCGATTTTGATGAGGCGCAAACGCAGCGTGTCGAATTGGGCGACGGCAAAGCTGGAGCGCTTCGGCATCGCGGCCCGCAAGCCCCACATCAACCGGTAAGCACCGGCATGCAGGAAGAGCCGGAACTGGTTGGCCGTCGCTCTTGTGCAGGAGGTGCGGTCGGCGGCGAGATGCGTCTTCCACGACTTGATATGGTTCTCGGCCGCTCCGCGCCGGCAGTAGAGATCCTCGTAGAGCGCCTTGGCCGAGCCACTTGCAAGGTTGGTGACGATGGCGCTCGACGCGGCTCCAACTGGCGGCGCCATCCAGGAACTCCTTGAAGCGGCGGACCTTGCCCGTCTTGGCCGACGCTTCGAAGCGCGCCATCGTGCTGGTTTCCAGGTCCTCGACATGCTTGCGCAAGGTCGTGGTGGGCGCCAGGCCGAGGATGAAGTCGACATCGTTGGCGCGGCACCAGTCGATGACCTGCGGGCTGCAGTAATGCCCGTCGGCCCGGATAAGGATGCCGGTGTTCGGCCAGTTGCTCCGGACCGCCCGCACCAGGCGGCGCAGGTGTGGGCGGATTTCAGCCCCGCTCGGCCGCTTCGCTGGTCGCAGGACCGCACCGACGAACCGGCCGTCGCCATCGAACACAACAATCGGCTGGAAGCCGTATTCGTCGTAATGATGAGGTGGAACGACCCGCTACCGCAGCATCAGAGTGCTAAAACGTGGTCGTTTATTCAACGCCACAAAATAGGAGCCGTTCCGTGAAGCATATTACCACTATCGGGCTGGATTTGGCCAAGCAAGTTTTTCAGATTCAACGCCGCTGACGTCGAGGGGACTCCAATCGTCAGCCTGGAAGCTCCGCCGTGCCGAGGTGTTGCGGTTCTTCGAGAAGCAGCCAACGTGTCTGGTCGGCATCGAGGCCTGCGGGGGTGCGCATTACTGGGCGCGCGAGATCGCGGCACTTGGTCATGAAGTGCGGTTGATCCCGCCGGCCTATGTCAAACCGTTTGTGAAGTTATGCTCACCTCGCCATAACTTCACTAGGACTAACCCGCTCCGCCACGGCGGAGCGGCAAGGGGGTGTACGCCGACGGCGCGGTCTTGATGGCGTCCTCTGTCGTGCCGGTCAGGCGTTCAATAGGAGCTCCAACTGCGCGAGCATGGGGTGGCTGCTTGCAGCCCATTCCATCGGACAAAGGAGCTTGTCATGACCCAACTTCGGCAACGCATGAGCGAGGACATGCAGGTGCGCAACTTCGCGCTCAACACCCAGCTCTCCTATCTGCAACAGGTGTCGCTGTTCGCCCGCCACTTCGGCAAGTCGCCGGACGTGCTCGGGCGCGAGGACATTCGGACCTATCAGGTCTATCTGACCAACGAGAAGAAGCTGGCGTCCGGTTCGATCCACACCGCCATCGCTGCGCTGCGCTTTCTCTACAGTGTGACGCTCGAAAGGGACTGGGCGCCTGAAGAGGTCCTCCCGTTCCCCAAGAAGCCGCAGAAGCTGCCGGTCATCCTCAGCCCCGAGGAAGTTCAGCAATTCCTCGGCTGCGTCCTCAACGTCAAACACCACGCCATCCTGACCACCTGCTATGCCGCCGGCTTGCGCATCTCGGAGGCGGTTCAGCTGAAGACCACGGACATCGACAGCCAGAGAATGGTCATCCGCGTCGAGCAGGGCAAAGGCCAGAAGGACCGCTACGTGATGTTGTCGCCCAAGCTGCTGGAGATCCTGCGCAGCTATTGGAAGGTGCGCCGGCCAGAGGCGTGGCTCTTCCCCGGCGATCGTGCCGGCCAGCCGATCACCAGGGATGCGGTGGGACAAGCCTGCGCGAAAGCGCGCGACCTCTCCCGCTTGCCCAAACCGGTCACGCCGCACAGTCTGCGGCACGCCTTTGCCATCCATCTATTGGAGGCCGGCGCCGACGTGCGCACCATTCAACTGCTGCTCGGTCACCGCAGCCTCGCGACCACCGCCCATTACCTGCGGATTGCCACCAACAAGGTCTGCGCCACGTCGAGCCCGTACGAGCTCTTACCGCGTCCGGCCCCCACCCCGCCGCCGCCGGCCAAGCCTCAGTACTTCTGAGCTCAAGCCGATGGCCCGCTCGGGGCCGGAGGTGGCGGATATATTCCGCCGCTATGGCGAAGCCTATCGCGTGCAGCATGACGCGTCGCTCAGCACCGCGCAGCGTCGCGTCATGACGGCGATCGAACTCTGCCGCACCGCCGCGCTCGGCGGGCATATCGAGCAGTGCGATCAATGCGGCCACCAGCGCATCGCCTTCAACAGCTGCCGCGACAGACATTGTCCCCGCTGCCAATCGCTGGCCCGCGCGCAATGGCTGGAGGACCGTCGCGCCGAGCTTCTCGACACCCAGTACTTCCACGTCGTCTTCACGCTGCCGGGTGACATTGCCGCCATCGCCTATCAGAACAAGGCGCTCGTCTACGGTCTGCTCTTCCGCGCCACCGCCGAGACACTGCGCACCATTGCCGCCGATCCCAAACACCTGGGTGCCGAGATCGGCTTCTTCGCCGTGCTGCACACCTGGGGCCAGAACTTGCTGCACCATCCCCACCTGCACTGCGTCGTCCCAGGCGGTGGCCTTTCTGCCGACGGCACGCGATGGATTGCCTGCAAACCCGGCTTCTTCCTGCCGGTCCGGGTGCTCTCACGCCTGTTCCGACGCTTGTTTCTGGAGCACCTGGAGAAAGCCTTCGCGGCCGGCCAGTTGAAGTTCTTCTCTAGCTTGCAGGCCCTGAGCGAGCGCGACGCCTTCCGGCGCTATCTGGCGCCCCTTCGAAAGGCCGAGTGGGTGATCTACGCCAAGCCGCCCTTCGCCGGACCCGAACAGGTCCTCGACTACGTCGGCCGCTACACCCACCGCGTCGCCATCTCCAACAACCGCCTCGTCGCCATCGAGGATGGCGCCGTTCGTTTCCGCTGGAAGGACTATCGGCACGGCAATCGGCAAAAGGTCATGACCGTCTCGGCCGACGAGTTCATGCGCCGCTTCCTGCTGCATGTCCTGCCCGACGGCTTCCATCGCATCCGCTATTACGGCTTCCTCGGCAATCGCCATCGCGCGCAAAAGCTCGCCCACTGCCGCGACCTGCTCGGCATGCCGGCTCCAGAGGCATCGAACAGCTGCTCGGCGAAGGACTACCGCGACCGCTACGAGGACCTTACCGGGCATTCCCTCCGGCAATGCCCGGCCTGTCATCAGGGGCAGATGATCATCATCGAAACGTTCGACGGCGTCACCGGACCCCCGCCATACCGGGATACATCATGAAAGAAGCGCTCAGCTTTCGTCGTCACCGTATCGCCCGGGCCGTTCGGCCGCGAAACCGAGCCGGTCCCGCGAAGGTGCGCGCCGTCACCCCCGGCAGCCTCTCCCGGCAGGGCGCGGCGCCGGTCCTCACCTTGCCGCAACCGATATCCGTGCCGCTTTCGGCGCACCGACCCCTGCAATCGCCGCGTCCACGACCGCATCCGCGCCCACGCCATGCCGGTTCATGGGCACGGCCTCAATTGAACGCCCATAGCGGCCACCTGTGCCGGCGGCTTAGTCCAACACGTTTTTAGCTCACCGTCGCGATCCACCACAGCGCGCTCTCGCCAGCCGCCTTTCTGCGCGACGCCAAGCTAAAAACGCTCTGCATAATCACGAGGTCCCCGTAATGCGGAGGAGCGCGGCCTGATTGGCGGATTCTCGTTGGTTTTGTCCATGTTCCTCCACATTATTTCAGAGCGTATCCAGCCAGGCGAGCACGCTTGCATCGCGCTTCCAAGAAGGCTGGCCGCCGGGTATGGCTGGAACGGCGACCTTTTCCAGGGCTTTCCGCTTCGTTTCCAGATTGGCCCTGGCATAGTGGTTGGTTGTATCGAGGCTCACATGGCCGAGCCAACTTCGGATGACCGTAACGTCGACGCCCGCCGAGATGAGGTGCACGGCGGTGGCGTGCCGGAAGGCGTGTGGCGTTACGTGCTTGGCGCGCAGCGTCGGCATGGTTTTGGCCGCCGCCTTCACGTAGGCGGCGAGCTTGAACCGGACCCCCGAGGCGCTTAGGGGCTCACCATAGCGGTTGACGAACAGCCGCTGGTCGGGCGCCCGTGGTTGCCGCTCAAGCAGTTTCTTCAGCAACATCACGGTTTCCGGCCAGAGCGGGCAGATACGTTCCTTCCGGCCCTTGCCGATCAGACGCACGCAGTTCGGGCTTTCGAACCGGATTGCTTCGGGGCACAGGTCGAGCGCTTCCTGTATTCGTGCGCCGCTGTTGTAGAGGAGTGAGAGCAGCGCATGATCCCGCATGCCCTCAACGGTCGAACGGTCTGGCTGACCGAGGATCGCCGTCACTTCCGCCGGATCTAAATAGCTCGGTTCCGACACCGGAGCCCGCTTGATCGGTATGTTGAGGATTTCCACGCATTGCGCGATCGATCCGGGATCCCTGGTTGCCACGAAGTGGAAGAAGCTGCGGATCGCGGCAAGCCGGCAATTGCGCGTGCCGATCGTACCGCCGCGTTCATGTTCGGCGTGACTGAGGAACGCAGCGACCTCGCTGGCGGCCAGATCGATCAGCGTGATCATCGCCACCTTCTTCCCAGCGCGCTGGGCGACGAATCGGAGCAACAACCGCCAGGTGTCGCGGTATGATCGAACCGTATGGATGGACGCGTTGCGCTGCTCGACCAGCCATTCGTAGAAGAACGCGCGCATCAGGTCTGGGAACCGATCAGCCCTGCTCATGACCCCACCTCCTGCCCCAGGTTGAGACATGATGCGCCAATTGCCCGGAACCGCTCATTTGCGTAATGCAGCAGGTCTTGCGTCACGGTGATGTAGACCAGGGTGGAGTTGATATCCCGATGGCCGAGGTAGGTCGCGAGGAACGGCAGGCGGTCCTGTGGATTGATGCCCGTCCGGTACCATTCGAGGATCCTGTTCACGACCATCGAGTGGCGCAGGTCATGAACGCGGGGACCCGTTTTTCCTCGCAATGGCTTCAACCCAGCGCGGCGTATGACGTCAGCAAGCAACCAGGTGATCATTTCCGGCGTGTAATGGCCATCGCCTCGCTCGTGCCAGAACAGGCCGGAGCGCGCGTCCTGTGATCCACCGGCACGCCGTCGCGCATCGATGTAGGCCCGGAGCTCGGCTATAACGCTGTCGGGTAGCGGCAGGATCCGGGTCTTGAAGAACTTGGTCTGCCGGATGGTTATCGTACCGGCCCGCAGGTCAACGTCACCAAGATCGAGACGGGCAAGCTCGCCGCGCCGTAAGCCTGCGCAATAAGCCAGCAGCAGCATCGTGTACATGCTCAGCGGCCGAAGCGGCACCCGTGGAGACGGATAGGTACGTGCGACGTCGAGCATCCGTCGCACGTCGGCAGGCGAGTAGATATGGGGCTTTCGCCATTGCTTGGCGGCCTCCTTCCTCGGTCTCGGATCCGGTCGCCGCACAGGCATCGACGGGTCACGGTGACGAAGGATTCTCGCAAAGACGCGCTTGAGCTTTTCGCTTTCCTCCGCGTGGTCCCGCGTGACATTCGTTGCCGCCCATCGATCGATCATGGCGCTCAGAGGTTCGGTTTCCGGTCCCGGATGCAACTGCAGGAACCGGTCGAACCGCAAGAGCAACAGGGGTTGCGAAGTGTATTTGTATCCTCTGCGCCGCATCATCGCGACATGCTCGGCCATCATTTCGCCCAGCACGCTGCAGAACGGCCTGGGCTGGCGCAGTTCGGCAAGAGCCCGTTCCGGATCCCGCGACGCCAATGCCCTCCAGATCGGCATGCACTGCTTGATATTGCACTCATCGCGCAGAGCGACGACGGGATTGTGTTCGATCGCGCCGATTTCCACCAGGCGCTCGAGGAACCGGTCAATGATGCGGGTGCGGTGCAAGAGCGTGGATGTCGCCCGGCGAATGGCTGATTCTCGTAGCCAGGCCAGCAGCACCTCCTGATTGAGCGCCTGGTGACGTTCGGTGACATCCTGGAAGCCATGCAAGACCTGTCGATAACTGGTTCGGCTTTTCATGCTGCGCAGACCAAGGCTCGCGACATATCGGTCAATGGTCGCGCGGTCGGGATCGGGCCAGCGGGCGGTCATGCCGCCACCTCCATTCCCGGCACATCAAGCGCAATGGCCCTGAGGTCCTCGGTGGCGAGCTTGAGATAGGGAGCCGTCGATCCTGTCGAGCGGTGCCCCAGCACGTCGCCGATGATCTTTTGAGGCACCGCGACCCGCAGCATCTCAACCGCGCGCGCATGACGGAAGATATGGGGTCCACACTTACCAGGCGGTTGGACGCCAGCGTCACGGAGCCGCCGGCGAACAACGCTGTAAAGCTTGTCGAGCTTGCGATAGGGCGCGCGCGTGCGGATGAAGATCTCTCTGGCGTCCGTCAGGGGTCGTCCGGAACGCAGATAGGAGAGCACCGCTTCGCCGACCGGCTCCATCAGGGGCAAGGATGTGCTGGCTCGCGTCTTGTGGTGACGAACATGGATGGCTTCCGTCCGCCAGTCGATGTCCTCTATCCGTAGATGGCGGATCTCTCCAGACCGTAGCCCATATGTTGCAAGGAGTTGCAAAATCGCATGGTCTCGCAACCCTGCTGATGTCTTGTCCTTCTTCGCGCTCTCCAGCACGGTCACGATCTGGCTGCGGTCCAGGACCGAAGGTACTCCTTCATATGCGTAAAGCATCGGCGCAATGATGTGCCCTGACAGGTCCGTCGTGACGCGACCTGTGGTGTGGAGATAACGCAGCAGCGAGCGAAGCCGCTCGGCTACAGCCTTCAGCGAGCAGCGCGTCAGTTTCGGCGCGCGCAAATCCATGTAACCGTCAACGTCACTGATGCTGAGGCCCGTCGATCCGTCGATGCCGTGATCGATCTGCCAGGCAAGGAAGTTCCGGGCTTCCCACATTAATGCTGCGACGCTGGAGCAAGCCAACCCGCGTTCCTCACGCAGCCAGAGTTCGTATGCGTCGCAGATTGAAAATCGGACCTCATCGGCCACACAGGTAGGCTTGATAGCTGGCGGCCATTGGCCGTGAACAAGCCGCAGCAGCGCGTGAATTCCGGAACGCGGGACCTCGTGCCAGCGCGCGCTGGGACGTCGACCACGCTGTTTTTCGAACAGTACGATCGCGTGCCGCAGGTATTGCTCCACCTGCAGGTCGATCACGTCAGTGATCGAAATGCCCCGCTGTCCCAGATAATCGAGAAATCCAGATGCGTAGGTGCAGTAGTTCCTCGCCACGACCGGGCTGTATTGCTTACTGATATGATAAGCGAGGAATTGAGTGCGTCGATTAGTTCGTGACGGCTATCCGGCATTGTCGGGTCCTCTGTTGGTCGATTGACCCGCAGAGGTTCGGCACAGAATAATGCAAAGCAAGCCGATCAGAAATCGGCGAAAATCCGCCAATCAGGCCGCGCTCCTCCGCATTACGGGGACCTCGTGATTAGTGAAACGCGGCAAGACAGATGCGGCCGACGCTGAAGCGATCAGCGAGAAGGTGACCCGCAAGACCATGCGCTTCGTTCAGATCAAATCGGCCGAACAGCAGGCTGCCGCGATGGTGTTGAAGGCGCGTGGGCTTCTGGTCCGCCAGCAAACCCAGGCAATCAATGCTCTTCGTGCGCATCTGTCGGAATTGTGCATCGTCGCCGGTATAGGTACGGCGAAGATTGCTGGCCTGATCGAGATCGTGCGCGACGAGACCGACGCCCGCCTGCCGAAGGCGGCTCGCTTGGCCCTGTCGGCCCTCGCCGATCAGATCGAGGCGCTGAAGGAGCAGGTCGACAAGATCGAGCGGGAAATCATTGCCGAGGCGAAACGAGACGAGGATATGCGACGACTGGCTACGATACCGGGTGTTGGCGCCATCACGGCTGCAACCATCAAGGCGCTTGTTTCGGATCCCGGCGGGTTCAAATCCGGGCGTCACTTCGCCGCCTGGTTGGGATTGACGCCGAATCCCATTCCAGCGGAGGCAAAGAGCGGCTGGGAGGAATATCGAAGATGGGCAATCCGGAGCTTCGCTCTCTGCTGGTGCTCGGTGCAACTTCTGTTTTGCGACACGCGCGGGGCAACGTCAAAGCGCCCAAATGGCTGAGCTCGCTTCTGGCGCGCCGGCCTTTTAAGGTCGTGGCCGTCGCGCTCGCCAACAAGATGGCGCGCGGATCATCTGGGCGCTTCTGACCAAAGGAGGGACATACCGGGGTCTTGAAGCGGCAAACAGCACAGCGAACGCTTGAGCCGAAAGACAACCCGAACGAACTGACCGGCGCGGTAGCCGGCAGAGGTGAGGTGCACGAAACAGACGATGATTCCATGGGACGAAATCCCGAGGCGAGAGAGGCCGCGTGACTCAATGCGCTCACAGCGCGTTCGTTGATCAGCCCCTCGTATCGCGGACTTCATCGGGGCCAGCGGTCCTGAACCGCGCTGAAAGGCCGGACATATGACCGCACCGTACCCGTGTGATCGGCCTTCGATGCGCTTTGTGCCGCCGAAATCGACTGATCAGCTGGCGGTCCAGGCCGTTCATCGCATTCGTCGGCGTCTGGTCGCCGATCGAGTTCGGCTTGTGAACCAGATTCGCGGCCTTCTTTCCGAGCACGGGATCGTCATTCCCCGCGATATCTCGCAGCTGCGGCGCGGCCTCGCCGTCATCGTGGGGAATGATGATGACGGACTCAGCGAGATGGTCCGGTCGCTGACGAGGGAGCTGCAGACGGAATTGGCCGAGCTCGACGATCGCATTGCAATTTATGATCGGCGGATACGGGAAATCTTCCGCACCAGCGAGCAGTGCCAACGGCTTGGGAAGATCGAAGGCATCGGCCCCGTGACGGCAACCGCCTTGATCGCTGCCGTAGGCGATAGAACCTGCTTCAAAAATGGCCGTCAGTTCGCGGCCTGGCTTGGCCGGTACCCAAACAACGATCCAGCGGAGGGCGAGCCCGGCTATTCGGCATCAGCAAGCGGGGCGATCGCTATCTGCGCACATTGATGATCCATGGGGCTCGTGCTGCGCTTGGCAAAGCAGCCGGCAAGCAGGATCCACGAAGCCTCTGGCTCAGTAAGCTGCGGCAAAGACGACACCCCAACGTCGCGGCTGTCGCGCTCGCCAACAAGAATGCGAGGGTCGTGTGGGCCATCCTCTCGGGTGGCACATTCTACGAGCCCGCACAGTCGGTGAAAGCAGCTTGAGGGCGAAGCGGCAAACGAAAGGAAAACAACAGAAGGAGGTCTCACCCCGGCAATTGCAGCAAAATGCCAGGAGATGGTGAAACGGTCATCCCGTCGCTTCCCGAACCTGGTGTGTGGACCGGCTTGGCTTCGGCCAATGTCTAGGGGCCGATGAGGTGGAAGCGCGCGAAAATCCATCGGGGCTCGCGGCGAAGACGTTGTCCAGCCGCATGAGGAAGCCGGATATACGTCAGCAGTTGTGACCGACGATCTTGATCCAGCCTACCTGTTGCAATCGGGCGGAGACGAAGCTGCTGGCCGCCGTGCGCGGCGTCAAACGTATCGTCGATGTCAAGCACGATGCCGCAACGAGGCTCAGTAAAGGTCGACCATCGCCCGGCCCATGGCGACCAGTTCCCGCACGCCAGGCAGGTTCTCCAGCCGGCACATCGTCGATTGAGAGGCCAGATCCCGACCCGAAGGCAGCGCATCCTGGGCCATCTTGAAGATCGGATCGCAGCGCAGCCGGTTGGCGTCGTTGCCATCCTCGTAGCCGGCGGCAATCATCTTCATGCGAAAGCCGATCATATCGGCCACGCTATGGATGACCTGGTCCGGGCAGCGCGGATCATCGATGCAGCGCGCCAGACGCTCGGCGACACGCAGCCGCTTTTCCACCTCGGCCAGAGCCAGAACCCCACTGTTGGACGACAGCATGCCGCCGTCGAAACGGGCGATCACGGACTTGCCACCGACAGATGACAAACCGGCCAGCGGCAGCGTAAGATCATTCATGGCGGGTGCGGTCTCCGGGAAATGGTTCGGATCGGCTTCGACAACCAAATCCTACGTCATTTCAACGGCTTGCACCACATCCGCCAACCCCCCCGTAGAGTCGAGGAGGGGCGCGGTGGCTTGGGCCGTGTTGGCCTCGCTCCGTCTCCCTTCCCCGCTCATCAAACCGGACGTGCGGATTTCCCGCATCCGGCTTTCCGACTGGTTTCATCGTGAGGCACGCGGCGGCGGTCCAATGTGCACGCGTCGAAGACGCAGGACACCAAGTTTTCCGAAGACAATGTCGTCGGAGAAACGCTGTGTGCCGCGTCCTTGCACCTTGTGCCGTTTGCGCAGGAAGGCGCGAACACGGTCATAGACGTGGTTGTCGACCGCTCGATAGGCCGGCAAGCGTGTTCCATAGCCAAAGTAGCCTGACCAGCCGCGCAGAAGCCTGTTCAGCTGGGTGCAGACCACGGGCCACGGCTCTTTGTTGCCGTTTACCAAGTGATCGCCAATCTTCGTTTTGATCCGTTGCACGCTCTTCTTGGATGGGCTCGCACCCAGGTACCAATGGCCGTCTTTCCGGTAGCGGTGAGGTCCGAACGTATAGCCAAGGAAGTCGAAAGGCTCCGTGCGGGCATCCTTCAGCGAGGTCTTCGCCTCGTTCAGCGTCAGCCCGAGTTTTGTCATCACCGAACGTGTCCACGCCAGCGCCTCGTCCGCGTGCCCGCGGCTGAGGATGACGAAGTCATCGGCATAGGAGATGACATGCGCACGGAACGCCTCGCCGCGTCCGGTGAGCCGCCAATGTTTCAGGAACCGGTTCATGTAGATGACCGAGAGCAGCGGACTTGCGACCCCACCTTGCGGCGTGCCGCGCGTGCTGCTCTTACCACCGCTCACGTGCCGTTTCCCGTCACCGTCCCGCTCTTCGATCGGCGCTTTCAGCCACAGCTTGATCAGCCGCAGCACGTGCCGGTCGACAATGCGCCGGGCCACCGATGTGAGGAGGTCCGAATGCGGAATCGTGTCGAAGTATTTCGACAAATCGGCGTCTACCACGTCCGTGTAGCCCCGGCAGACAAGCCGGTGCACTTCCTTGATTGCGTCGGTCCCACTGCGTCTGGGCCGATAGCCATAGGCACCATCCTCGAAGTCCGCCTCGAATATCGGTTCCAGCACCAGCTTGGCGGCGGTCTGAACCACCCGGTCCCGAATGGTCGGGATGCCGAGCGGACGTTCGCCGCCCCCCGGCTTCGGGATCATCACCCGTCGCACCGGCTGCGGCCGGTAGGTCTTCGAGACAAGTTCCTCGCGCAGGCCCGCCAGCCACCTCTCCGCGCCTTCCGCCTCGATCTTCGCGAATGTCACGCCGTCCACGCCCGGCGAACCCGCATTGGCGCGGGCCAGCGCATAGGCATGGCGCAGCATGTCCTCACGGCAGATCTTGTCGTAAAGCACGTAGAAGCGGAAAGCGGGCTCCGCCTTCGCCTTACGATACAGCTTCCTCTGCAGGTGCCTGATCTTTTCGGGTGTTTCGAGGCTCATCGCCAATCACCCCCTCCTAACCAACTTCGAAAGCACACCAGAAGTCAGGGCCCTTCCCTCCACCGGCATTACCCGGCTTCAGCGGTATTATGACCCTGTCCGACTCCCACCGGCACCGCCGCCCTGACGGCTGCGTTGAGGCCGCTACCCTCATGCCGAGCGGGTCTCCCCCGTTACCCGCATCACCCTTCCGACGTGCCGTGCCCATTACCCCGGCGGATCGAACGGGTGCACATGTCGATTGCTTCCCCGTTCGCCCGGCCTTCCCCGAAATTCAGGCGGGTCGGCATCCACATCATCACTTTCGAGACCTGCTCAGGCTTCACTCACGTTACGGCCCATCGGATTGCTCAACCGCCCAAGGCGGCCTTTGTCACGAGGCTTCGACCCGGCCAGTTACCCGACCGAGCCGCTCGTCAGCTACCAGACCAATCGACTACTATCTGGGTGGAACCTTCCTCCACTGGTGATACGCGCCATCGGGGCGCACTGAATTTTCCGGGCTAGGACGCGCGCTGCTGATACAGCTCTTCACCCGCTTACTTCGACTTGCAGGCCGGCTGGGCTCAACGTTCCAGCATAGCTTGTGGACGCCGCGTCCTGATCCTGTGGACGCCGGCGTCCTTCGTGGGCCTGGAACAATAGCGGGATCACCCCGGACGTTCGAAGCGATCGATCGCGAACGGCTGGCCAGCTTGTTGATTTCCTCTCAGCAGTTCCAACATGATCTCCGCCGAGGCCGCGGCCAAGCTCAGTCCGCAATGGCCGTGGCCCGCCGAGTAGAATATCCCCTTCGCTCTTGCAGATCGTGAGATAATCGGTACTGAATCCGGTGTCGAAGGGCGAAGGCCTGACCAAGGCTGACCACCATGAGTGCGCAAGCCCGGAAAAGTGCGTATTGCTATTTTTTCGATGCGATCGAAATAGGCTTGTTTCGGCTCGGAATTTAGACCCGCAAACACGGCCCACCCACCCACCCTAAGACCTCTTAAAAGGCTCGTCGCAGCGATTCCTCGGTCAGCGAGGATGAGCGGATGGTTCAGTTCTAGACCAGAGGCCGGGTAGGTGTAGTTGTAACCACCTTCTGCCTCAATTGGAAGGTGGTCGCCAATTTGACGGGCAAGCAAGGGTGTGTGCGCGCCACATGCAATCACAACCTTATCGAAGTTGAACGCCTTCCCCTCGCCCTTAACGGTGATCGTGTGCTCTGCTGGATGTATCGCTTCCACGTTTGCACGCCGATATTCGACGCCGCTGCCAATCGCAGCTTGAAACAGGTCCGTCACCACATCATACGGATCGGTCACTGCACCCCAGTCATCAGACAAGATGGCGCCCGCAAACTCGCGAGAAAGGGATGGCTCAAGTTCGGCGAGATCGCGCCGGTCGGCAATAACTGTGTAGCTGTGGCCCCGTTCGAGTTTCGCGCGCCAGTTCGGGATGGCGTTTTCTAAAGAATGCCTCGACTCATAAAGATAGAGCGCAGGCGCATGCCGAACCATGTTCCCGAGTCCGGCTTCCGCGAGCAACGCTTTGGTGGAAGGCAGTGCCTTGGCGCTAAGCAGCGTCAGCGCTTCGGTCGCCCTTTTGTAGGCCTTTTGCCGACCACTGAGGTAGAAGCGATACAGCCAAGGCGCTAGCCTAGGAGCATAGAATGGATCGATCTTCAACGGAGCATTTGGGGCGGCCAGCATGCGGATTGCGGTTCCTAGAATGCCGGGATTGCTGATCGGAAATATCTCCGATCCCGCAATATGTCCTGCATTCCCGAAGGATGGTCCGGTTCTTCCGGGAGCGTCGCGATCGATAAGTGTTACGACAAAGCCTCGCCTGGACAGCAAAAACGCTAATGCAACCCCGACGATGCCAGCGCCAACGACTCCAACCGCGCGGGCCTCCGTGCTATTTTCCATGAAAGTCCCTCAAGCTCGCCGATCAAAGATCGCGCCGTTGTCGATCGAAGTGGGCATAAATCGACATTCGGTCGACAGTCAAGTGACAAGCTTGAACAGGGCTCCCATTAGGAGGCGATTCTCATTTTCGAGGTGATGCTCCGCTCCATGTATTCCAGGAAGTCTCCCTTGAACTGCCTCGCATGTTCGTGGGCAAGGCGTTCGGCCTCGTCTGCATCTTGAATGAGGATGGCTTCGACCATTTCTCGATGATGCTGGTTCAGGCGCTCTACTGTGGAACCTAGGCTCTTGAAGAGGAATTCACTGTGAAAGTAGAGCATCCGTCGCCCTTCCTCCAGGATTCGCTTATAAAATCCCGCATAATACTGGTTGCGGCCCGCCTGCGCGATCCGGATATGAAAATCGTAGTTACCTTCGATCATAGGCAACCAGTCGCCGGTATCGAAACTGAGCATCGCCTTCCTCTCGTATACCACAAGTGTAGCTTCGATTTCCTCTACGTCCCGCTGAGAGCGACAAATGGCAGCTGACCGATGAGTAGCGCGTTGCAGAAGATCCAAAGCATCCAGGAATTCGGGCACGCTCCGGAAATCGAGAGGAGCTACGATCGTGCTGCGGTTCTGAAGCGTAACGACCAAACCCTCACTGGCAAGGCGCACCAGGGCCTCTCGAATAGGGGACCGCGAAAGTTGGAAGCGTTTTCCCAACCCTACCTCGTCCAATGGGGCGCTGGGCGGCAGCACCATGCTCAGAATATTGTGACGAAGCTCGGCATAGACCCGGGTACTTCCGGTTTCTCGGGGAACCCTGGTCTCTTGCGTCGCTGCTGCTTTTTTTACTGGCATTAGTCGTCCGTATCCTCGCTCCAGATTAGCATGATCGGCCAGACCATCCGAGGTGCCTAAACGGCTTCGCTCAACGGCGGATTAGGCTACTATTAACCCAGAACGGTCAAGGTCGACAACCTGCATACAACATTGTGCAACGCCGACCTAGAGATTGTCTCCATAGCGTTTACGCCGAAGAAGAAAAACGGAGGGCCGTGGCCGTGCCGTCGGCCCTACCTTATTTGCCAAAACGGTGGCGTCGCCTTAACTTGGGTTGGGCACGGGATGCCCCGATGTGGCCTCTTCACGCGGCTGTCGACAAAGCGATTTGCCTCCAGACCGCCATAGCGGCGGCTCGAATGTCGCGGTGATCGGCGGCTATCAGATGTTTCCGGTGAAGATTGAAGAGGTTGGCGATCGGGCCATGGATGGAAACGAAGCGCTGGCATTGTCGTGCCGACTTGAACCGGATCATACCTCGTTCTCGCCGCCGAACTGCCAGATGAGAATTCTCCGCTCGGTTATTCAGCCCCTTATGCGATCGATGCTCGACACCTGGCATGATTTCCCTTTGGCCGCATCGTAGGATCTGAGCTTGTCGGGGATCATGACGCGCGGCGTGATGCCTTGCCCTTTCAGCAGCTTTCGCATCAGCTTCAAGGCCGCCTTCTTATTCCGGCGGCTCTGGATCAAGGCATCGAGAACATAGCTATCGGCATCGACGACCCGCCACAGCCAGAATTTCTTGCCCTTGATAGCAACGACCATTTCGTCGAGATGCCACTTGTCGGCAAAACTGCCCCTGGACCGCCGCCGGATGGAGCGGGCATATCCGCGGCCGAACTTGGCAGCCCATTCCGCGACAGTCTGGAACGAGACTTCGATGCCGCGCTCGGCCAGAATATCTTCCACATGACGCAGGCTCAGTGGAAATCGGAAGTCGAGCCACGCCGCATGCGCTATGATCTCGGCAGGAAAACGATGACGCTTGTATCGGAGCGTCATAATATCGGTGGGCGGGTGCGGGCTCATGCCCGTAAAGTCCGCCGAAAATGTTAAGGCGACGCTACCTCTTCTTGCCATCATCGATCGACAGGCCGAGATCACCGTCGCACAGACGCTCCTCGCTCTTATCGATTCGGACTTCTTGACGACAAACGTCACCGAAGTCGTTCTTCCCCTCGATCGAGATCGTCCATTCTATCGCCTTCAACGCCTCCTTGAACAAAGGCGACGGTGATGGCCAATCGGCGCTAACAAGTCATATCCGCACTGAAGCCAGAGAAATTACCGGTGTCCTCTGCCGCCATTCCGCGGTTTGCCTTCCCGAGCTCACCCACGTCTTTGGCCGGCTCGACCCGGCCAACGCCATGACGAAGTCAGTCCTGAAAACGGTCGAGGACACGATCGGCGATATTCCAGGGCGGCGAGCCGCGGTGTCCCAGTTTACTTTTGCGATTTGCCAAAACGCTCCCGAAAGTTCGAACGGCAATCATTGCAACAAGACTGCGAAATAAATTTCGCAGATCTTAACACCGCAAAGTCGCTGACGATTGTAGCCTCGGGGCAAGGTCCGAGGTCAAGCGACGGCTGCAAAGATGCCGAGAATCCGCCGGACCGCCGCAGGCACGCATTGAAGGAGTCCACAGCCAATGGCAAAAGCGCTGATCCTGATTGGAGGCACGGTAATGGGCACGGGTCTGCTCTACGTCCAGACTGCTCAGCGTCTCGGCCTTCAGCCAATTACCCTTTCGGCCGATCCAAGTCGGTATGACCATTTCGCGGCGAAAGGGGTTGAGACAATCCGTGTCGATACAGACGATCTGGATGGGCTGATCCGCGAATGTTCCCGGCTCCGAGGGACCTATGAGATCGCTGGCATCACGAGCGCTGCGGATTCGTTTTATGCGACAGTTGGCAAGCTCTGCCGTCATTTCGATCTGGCGGGGCCGAACCCGGAAGCTATTGAACAATGCTGCGACAAGTACGCTCAGCGTCAACTTCTCGCGGCCTCAGGCGTTCCGATACCTGCTTATCGCTTGGCGGCCAATGCAGCGGACGTAGAGAATTCGGCCGCAGAGATCGGGCTGCCGGTGATAGTTAAGCCTGCGGTGGGCAGCGGCAGCGTCGGTGTCCGATTGTGCCGCACTGCCGACGAGGTAGCCGAACATACGGACTACCTGTTGGGCGGCAAGCACATCTGGCGGTCTTCGCCGCGGATACTGGTCGAAGAATTTGCACAAGGCCCCTATTATTGCGCTGAGGTAATGGGAAATGAGGTCATTGGAATTGGTGCCAGCGTTTTCGGTCCCCCACCGTATTTCGTCGCTCGGGAGAGCATCTTTCCGGCCCCGCTGACTGAGGACGAGCACGAGCGTATCGCCGATATATCGCTGAAATGTTTGCAAGCTCTCAGCCTCGGCTGGGGCCCTAAATGCATTGAATACCGGTGGACGAAGCGCGGTCCAGTCGTCATCGAGGTCAATCCGCGTCTTGCGGGTGGAACCAATCCTCGACGGGTTCACTTGGCGTACGGTGTCGATCTCATCACCGAACACATCAAGCTAGCTATCGGCGAGGAGTGGGACTTGCGGAGAAGGCATTCGCACACTGCAATGGCGCGGATCCTAGTTGCTGATCGCGATGGCATCCTCGATTGGATCGGCGGCGACACTTTGGCGGCTGCCATACCAGGTGTCGCAGAGGTCAAGTGGTATGTTGAACCCAAGATGCCGATCGTCAAGAAAGGCGATTACCGAGACTGCATCGGACATGTCATCGCCGCTTCATCCAGCCGTGTTGATGCCGAGGCGATACTTCAGCGTGCCGTCGATTTAATCGATTGGTCGATCACGCCATTTCCAACCCCTGGCGAGGAACATCCTGCGGGCTGCTAACCCGCTTGATGCACGGCGATCGGCTTTCGGCGGCCTGCATCGGCGATCTGGCCGCCCTCGGAGTGCATTTTGACAAGCCTCGTCGGGCGCCGGCGATGATCCGTCGTGATGGAAGGCGGGGGTTTGCGGGTTGAGGTCGGCGGGTTTGTTTCGGGACGTCTGCGTCCCATCGTTTATGTCGCGAGTTGCGGGATGCGACTGAGGACGATGCGCAGGATGCGCTGGTCGGGGCAGGACGTCGGCAGGTGCAGGCGGATCTGGGTTTTCATCTCGACCACGCGGGCGGCGATCTTGATGAGGCGCAATCGCAGCGTGTCGAATTGGGCGACGGCAAGCTCGAGCGTTTCGGCATCGCGGCGCGCAAGCCCCACATCAACCAGTAGGCGCCGGCATGCAGGAATAGCCGGAACTGGTTGGCCGTCGCTCTTGTGCAGGAGGTGCGGTCGGCGGCGAGATGCGTCTTCCACGACTTGATGTGGTTCTCGGCAGCGCCGCGCCGGCAGTAGACATCCTCGTAGAGCGCCTTGGCCTTGCCACTTGCAAGGTTGGTGACGATGAAGCGGGTATCGGCACCTTGGGCGCCGACCTCGACGCGGGCGATGATGCGCTCTACGCGGCTCCAACTGGCGGCGCCATCCAGGAACTCCTTGAAGCGGCGGACCTTGTTCGTCTTCGATGACACTTCAAAACGCGCCATCGTGCTGCTCTCCAGGTCCGCGACATGCTTGCGCAGGGTCGTGGTGGGCGCCACGCCGAGGATGAAGTCGACATCGTTGGCGCGGCACCAGTCGATGACCTGCGGGCTGCAGTAATGCCCGTCGGCCCGGATAAGGATGCCGGTGTTCGGCCAGTTGCTCCGGATCGCCCGCACCAGGCGGCGCAGGTGGGGGCGGATTTCAGCCCCGCTCGGCCGCTTCGCTGGTCGCAGGACCGCACCGACGAACCGGCCGTCGCCATCGAACACAACAATCGGCTGGAAGCCGTATTCGTCGTAATGGGCATTGAACAGCCGCAATTGCTGGCCGCCATGCACGGCGTCAAAAGTGTCGTCAATGTCGAGCACGATCCGCTTCGGAACCTGGCGGAAGGAAGAGCAATAGAGGTCGACCATCGCACGGGCCCATAACGACCAGTTCCCGCACGCCAGGCAGGTTCTCCAGCCGGCACATCGTCGATTGAGAGGCCAGATCCCGACCCGAAGGCAGCGCATCCTGGGCCATCTTGAAGATCGGATCGCAGCGCAGCCGGTTGGCGTCGTTGCCATCCTCGTAGCCGGCGGCAATCATCTTCATGCGAAAGCCGATCATATCGGCCACGCTATGGATGACCTGGTCCGGGCAGCGCGGATCATCGATGCAGCGCGCCAGACGCTCGGCGACACGCAGCCGCTTTTCCACCTCGGCCAGAGCCAGAACCCCACTGTTGGACGACAGCATGCCGCCGTCGAAACGGGCGATCACGGACTTGCCACCGACAGATGACAAACCGGCCAGCGGCAGCGTAAGATCATTCATGGCGGGTGCGGTCTCCGGGAAATGGTTCGGATCGGCTTCGACAACCAAATCCTACGTCATTTCAACGGCTTGCACCACATCCGCCAACCCCCCCGTAGAGTCGAGGAGGGGCGCGGTGGCTTGGGCCGTGTTGGCCTCGCTCCGTCTCCCTTCCCCGCTCATCAAACCGGACGTGCGGATTTCCCGCATCCGGCTTTCCGACTGGTTTCATCGTGAGGCACGCGGCGGCGGTCCAATGTGCACGCGTCGAAGACGCAGGACACCAAGTTTTCCGAAGACAATGTCGTCGGAGAAACGCTGTGTGCCGCGTCCTTGCACCTTGTGCCGTTTGCGCAGGAAGGCGCGAACACGGTCATAGACGTGGTTGTCGACCGCTCGATAGGCCGGCAAGCGTGTTCCATAGCCAAAGTAGCCTGACCAGCCGCGCAGAAGCCTGTTCAGCTGGGTGCAGACCACGGGCCACGGCTCTTTGTTGCCGTTTACCAAGTGATCGCCAATCTTCGTTTTGATCCGTTGCACGCTCTTCTTGGATGGGCTCGCACCCAGGTACCAATGGCCGTCTTTCCGGTAGCGGTGAGGTCCGAACGTATAGCCAAGGAAGTCGAAAGGCTCCGTGCGGGCATCCTTCAGCGAGGTCTTCGCCTCGTTCAGCGTCAGCCCGAGTTTTGTCATCACCGAACGTGTCCACGCCAGCGCCTCGTCCGCGTGCCCGCGGCTGAGGATGACGAAGTCATCGGCATAGGAGATGACATGCGCACGGAACGCCTCGCCGCGTCCGGTGAGCCGCCAATGTTTCAGGAACCGGTTCATGTAGATGACCGAGAGCAGCGGACTTGCGACCCCACCTTGCGGCGTGCCGCGCGTGCTGCTCTTACCACCGCTCACGTGCCGTTTCCCGTCACCGTCCCGCTCTTCGATCGGCGCTTTCAGCCACAGCTTGATCAGCCGCAGCACGTGCCGGTCGACAATGCGCCGGGCCACCGATGTGAGGAGGTCCGAATGCGGAATCGTGTCGAAGTATTTCGACAAATCGGCGTCTACCACGTCCGTGTAGCCCCGGCAGACAAGCCGGTGCACTTCCTTGATTGCGTCGGTCCCACTGCGTCTGGGCCGATAGCCATAGGCACCATCCTCGAAGTCCGCCTCGAATATCGGTTCCAGCACCAGCTTGGCGGCGGTCTGAACCACCCGGTCCCGAATGGTCGGGATGCCGAGCGGACGTTCGCCGCCCCCCGGCTTCGGGATCATCACCCGTCGCACCGGCTGCGGCCGGTAGGTCTTCGAGACAAGTTCCTCGCGCAGGCCCGCCAGCCACCTCTCCGCGCCTTCCGCCTCGATCTTCGCGAATGTCACGCCGTCCACGCCCGGCGAACCCGCATTGGCGCGGGCCAGCGCATAGGCATGGCGCAGCATGTCCTCACGGCAGATCTTGTCGTAAAGCACGTAGAAGCGGAAAGCGGGCTCCGCCTTCGCCTTACGATACAGCTTCCTCTGCAGGTGCCTGATCTTTTCGGGTGTTTCGAGGCTCATCGCCAATCACCCCCTCCTAACCAACTTCGAAAGCACACCAGAAGTCAGGGCCCTTCCCTCCACCGGCATTACCCGGCTTCAGCGGTATTATGACCCTGTCCGACTCCCACCGGCACCGCCGCCCTGACGGCTGCGTTGAGGCCGCTACCCTCATGCCGAGCGGGTCTCCCCCGTTACCCGCATCACCCTTCCGACGTGCCGTGCCCATTACCCCGGCGGATCGAACGGGTGCACATGTCGATTGCTTCCCCGTTCGCCCGGCCTTCCCCGAAATTCAGGCGGGTCGGCATCCACATCATCACTTTCGAGACCTGCTCAGGCTTCACTCACGTTACGGCCCATCGGATTGCTCAACCGCCCAAGGCGGCCTTTGTCACGAGGCTTCGACCCGGCCAGTTACCCGACCGAGCCGCTCGTCAGCTACCAGACCAATCGACTACTATCTGGGTGGAACCTTCCTCCACTGGTGATACGCGCCATCGGGGCGCACTGAATTTTCCGGGCTAATTGTCGCCTGACATAAGAGTCCTCTTTGATTGCGGTCGTTTTGGTCAAGATGCGGCACACCGCTGCGGTAAGAATTCTAATTATTTACCCAAGGCTGCCTTCGGAACCGATCGGCCTGCATGATGACGACACAAATGTCGTGAATTCGACATTAGAGCAAAACCGACGTTTTATTAGCCGGGGTATCATATTGTTTTAAAAGGGCCTTTCGCTTGGCACGGCACATGCTTTCTTCTCTGCAGCGGTGTCAAGAAGCTTGGCGATGTTAATTGGGTGTAAAAATGGATTTAGGGCTTGACGGCAAGGTGGCAATGGTCGCGGCCGCCTCCAGCGGCTTAGGGTTGGCCACAGCTGAGGAGTTGGCCAACGAAGGCTGCCGCCTGTCGATCTGTGGGCGGAATCCGGAGCGGCTCGAAAGAGCAGTGGATCGGTTGCGAAAGAAGGGCACCCAAGTGCTGGCGCGCGTGACCGATGTGACCGACTGCACTGATGCAGCAGCTTGGGTTGCCGAAACAGCGGAGCGTTTTCGGTGTATCGACATCTTGGTAACGAATTGCGGCGGCGTCTCTGCCGGACCTCCCTCGGCCATGACGCCTAAGGATTTTCACGACGCATTTGACCGAGTGCTTTTACCTTCGATAAATCTAGTTACGGCGGCCCTGCCATATCTGCGGCGCTCGCCGGCGGGGCGAATCTTAATGCTCGCTTCCGAGGCTATTGTACGGACCCCAGTGCATTTCGCGCTGTCGGGCGTCGCGCGAGCGGGGCTCGTGCCATACTGCCACACGCTCGTACAAGAATTGTCGGGGGAGAGCATCACCGTAAACGTGCTCGCTCCTGGAGCACACAGTACGGCCATTCATGAAGTCAATCGCCTCGGCGACCACGCTGCAGCCATCCATGCGCTCGAGGATAGGACCCCTGCCCGACGCCTTGGCGATCCCTCGGAATTCGCAGCAGTTGCTACATTCTTGGCCAGCGCTCGCGCGGCCTATGTCAGCGGTGCCCTGATCGTCATCGATGGAGGGCTGAGTGCAACCGTCTGAACAATTCGTCGGACTAGGAGCCGTCGCATGTACGAAGCCAACGCAAACAGAGCCGTCATTGCTCTTGGCCCTTCAATCCCAATGCATGTATTCGCGATCGTGCTGAGCAGGGATCCGCAAACCGGCCGACGCCCCCGCCTGACAGTGGGGGTCGATCTCTCACAGCTCGATCCGGGTTATTGGCATGAAGTGAATCCGGAAGAGCTAGCTGATGCAGCTGAGCGAGGCGAAGCAGCTCCTTTCGACGCGCCATTTATTATTCCGAAACAGTCGATCTCAATCCCACACACGCCTGGATTGGAGCGCATGAGGCGATGTTCCGCAATACGAGAACCCGCCCCTCTTGGGATTTGCATCACGCTGTCTTGCCCGCTGAACGATGAGCTTGACTTGGACTAAACCAAAAAATCATGGCTGGGAGTAGGTAATCTATTATGCCTCATATAACTCGCGATTCTTCAATTGGCGCAGACGGATACCAGGAAATCTTCGGAATTGATGGCAAGGTAGTCTGCATTTCAGGCTCGAGCCGCGGTCTGGGGAAGTCACTCGCCACCTGCTTTGGACGATTGGGGACGAAGGTAGTCCTTTCCTCGCATAATAACGAAGAGCTGGCTGGAGCAGAGGCCGAACTTGCGGGTCAAGGAATCGAGGTGACGGCTATCCGCGCTGATGTGCGGTCGCACGAGGATTGCAAGGCACTGATCAGTGGCACGGTCGACCGGTTTGGGCAGATCGATGTGATGGTCTGCAACGCAGGCACAGACATCATCAAGCCAGCGCATTCCTATGAAGAGCAGGAATGGGACGAAATCGTCGATACCAATCTGCGTGGCTACTACTATTGTGCGAAGTTTGCCGCCCAAGCAATGCTGGATCAAGGCGGCGGCAGCATCATCATGACTTCTTCGGTCGCCAGTTCGCTTGGCATACCGGGCCTAGCTGTCTATGCTGCGAGCAAGGGAGGCGTCAATCAACTGACGCGCACCATGGCGGTAGAATGGGCCGATAAGGGTATTCGTGTAAACGCCGTTGCGCCCGGCTTCATCAACAACTTCATGGATGGGGTGCATCCTGATCTCGATACCCCTTATCAGCGCCGCGCAATAGAACTCACTCCGATGCGACGCCGGGGCAATTTGCCCGAGTATTTCGGACCTTACATCTTCCTCGCGAGCCCAGCTGCATCGTTCGTGACAGGCGAAATTCTCTATGTCGATGGTGGCTACTCCGCGAGCTGATGCAGGATGCTTCGATGTTGTAGCGGTATTTTTAGGAGGCTGGGCAATGCTAAACACAATACCAGATGACGTAAACATCATAGACTGCACCTTGCGCGACGGTGGCTACTACACAAATTGGGATTTCGCGCCGGAACTGGTGTCGGACTATGTCGCCACTATCAACACTCTCCCGGTGCGGATGGTCGAGCTGGGGCTCGTTGGGAAGCCGGAGAGCCACGGTTATTTCGCCAGTGTGACGAGCTCTAAGGCTGAACGGGTGGCAGCTAATCTCCTCGTCACGGCATGCGTGATGATCGATGCCAAGGATGTGCTTGCGAGCGAAATGCCTATAAGCCTTGCCGTGATCCGCCTGATAGAAGGACTAGTACCCGGGCATATCACGACCGTCCGCGTCGCGGCGCATTACAGCAAGTTGGCTGCCTGCTCGAACATTTGCGCCGAGTTATCTCACAAGGGCTTCCGTGTGTTTTTGAATCTCATGCAGATCGATTCGGCAAATGCTGCGGAAGTTGAGATGTGCCTGAAGGAGGTAAAGCAGATCGACACCATCGACGTGCTTTATATTGCCGATTCCTTTGGCTCTATGAAGCCGACCCGCGTTCAGGAATTAATCAGCCGGTTTGCGGACCGAATTGAACCCGACATTGGATTCCACGGCCATGACAACCGCGGATATGCGCTGGTCAACTCAGTTGCCGCCGCGATGGCCGGAGCGAACTGGATTGACTGCACCATGGGGGGCATGGGCCGGGGCGCAGGAAATACGGCCAGTGAGCAGCTCTTACCGCTTCTCACTCACCTCGAAACATCCAAGGAACGGGCACTCCTCGAGCACGTCTTGCGTCACTTCGATCCGCTTCGCAAACGGTATGGCTGGGGCAGCAGCGCGACATATCAATTCGCGGGCTCAAACTTCATCCATCCGTCCTATGTTCAAAAGCTTTGTGAAGGTGGGGCTTTGTCTGACGCCGGAATTATCAGGCGCCTTTCGGACCTTCGCGCCGATGAACGGATGAGTTTTGCTGATGAAAAGCTGTCGGCTCTGATAGCCCAGGACATCGGCTAATCGCAGATATCTCTGTCGAAGAGCCCTTTTCCCAACTTAGAGGAAGCCATGACTCTGCCAAATGCGGTAGTGAAACCATCGGTCCTCCCGTCCGATCCGCGGTTTTCATCAGGCCCTTGCCGTAAACACCCCGGTTGGAGCGTGCACCCAACTATGCTGCGCTATGTTGGACGAAGTCACCGGAGCTCCGAGGGAGCAGGAAGGTTGGGAGAGGTAATCAGTCGCATGGCCTCCATGCTAGAGCTGCCTGATAACTGGCTCTGCGGAATCGTGCCCGGTTCAGGCACTGGCGCCTGCAGCATGGCCTTACAAAATCTACTCGGCCCGTTACCAGTCGAGACATTCTTGTCAGACAGCTTCTCGCAGTATTGGGCAAATGAGATCGATACGTTGGCGCTTGCCCCCCAACGGCGGCACATCAGTGCTTACGGAGATTTTCCGAACACGAGCAGGATTGATCCCAATCACGACATCGTTCTGGTGCTAAACGGCACCAGCAGCGGCGTTTGCCCACCGGATCTTGACTGGATTCTTTCTGACCGTGCCGGGCTTGTGATCGCAGATGCCGTCTCGGCAGTTTTTACGAGGCCCATCGACTACGATCGGATCGATGTTCTGTGCTGGTCATGGCAGAAGGCGCTTGGGGGTGAGGGCGGCCATGGCATGATCGCGCTCTCGCCTCGGGCCCAGGCACGGCTAAATGTCGGCGGACCCAAGCCTATATCCAGGCTCATGAGACTGCACAACGCCGACGGATCTGTGAACAAAGCGTTCTTTGGCGGCCGCACGATCTCGACCCCGAGCATGTTCGCCGTCGAGGATATCCACTCTGCACTCGACTGGGCCGAAGCGTGCGGTGGACTATCCGGGCTTCTGAACAGGGTTGCCAAGAATTATGCTGTCATGGACGACTGGGTGAACTCTATTCCTTGGATCGATTGGACCTGCACCAATCCGGCAGCTCGCTCCGCCTGTTCAATCACTCTTCGCCTTGTACGTGAGCAGCTCACCGCCGGCGAGACAGATCACGGCGGCAAAATCGTTGCTGAGATGATCCGTCTACTCGAAGCCGAAGGCGCGGCTTTTGACATCTGGAGCTACGGTGACGCGCCACCAGGATTTCGGATATGGGCGGGGCCTACGGTCGAGGCAGATGACTTGGCGATTTTATGTGATTGGCTGGCCTGGGCTTATAGCGAGACGTGCGAGGGCAGCATACCACCCGAACCGATAGTCGTGCGTCACGGCAACTTTCCGCCCTCAACCGCGCGCGCGGTTCAGCCAAGGGAGGAGTCGGCTTGTCCTCCACCCGCCGCCGCCGAAGCCCCACCTTCCCAAACACTGGCAGATTGCTATGACGCGATACTTTTCGACGCGACGGGGGTCCTGGTCAGCGAAAATGACGCCCTCCCCGGCGCTGCTGATATCTTGGCCCGACTTAATATGTCCGGTAAGCCATACTACATCGTGACGAATATCAGTAGCGGATCGGATGAAACGATATTCGCACGTCTCCGCAGCGCCGGACTTCCGATTCCCGCTGTGGACCGAATTGTGTCGGCGGGAGGTGTTGCCCGACAGCCCGTACGCGAAGAGCTGGCAGCCGGTCGGCTTGTTTCGTGCCTGGGGAGTTCACACGCTGCGCATGACATTTTCGGCAAGCATCCAAATCTTCGTTGCGCTGATACGGCAGAGACATTCGACACACTCGTGGTGCTCGACGACGAAGGTTTCGACTTTAAGCGGGCTGCCGATAACATCCTGTCAACCTTTCAACGCAGACTGATCGAGACGGGCGAAATGCCCCGTATAATAGCGGCAAACACGGACATCATTTATCCTAGCAAAAACGGCACACTCGTCTTTGGACCGGGCATAATAGGGCCAATGCTTCAAGCTGGACTAGCGCCCTTCGGTGCTCCTCCAATCTCAGTAGAGATTATGGGCAAACCAGGAAAAGCGATTTTCGAAAAGTGCATCGCTCGGGCCGGTACCGACCGTCTTTTGATGGTCGGCGATCAGGTTGATACGGATATCAAGGGCGCAAAGGCTGCCGGGCTCGACGCACTTCTTGTAACCACTGGCCTCAACAGCCGCGGCGAGTTGCGTCAAGGCGATAACGGCGCTCCCGACTATGTCGCAAAGAACCTTGGTCAGGTCTTCGACGGAAGTTTGTTTCGACACCTTCGATCGGCGAAGCATTCCAGGACAACAAATCAAGCCTGGGCAGCTTGGAACGAGAATTGTGGAGGGGATAAGGCGCATATTGGGGAGAGCGGTTGAACTGCAGCATGGTTGGAGGGAGATGGCGATAATCGTTTGGACTATTGGCCCTCCGAGATTTGTCGCTGATTTGCAAAGAGCACTGGCGGATGTAGTGGGACGACAGTGATGTCAGGCAACAAGACAGGCACGAAGATGATCATTATCGCCGCGTGGAAGTGATTACGGGCCGTCGATGCGGCGCGACTGGAGAGATGAGGCAGATCGTTGCGGAAAGTGCGCTGCCGGGCGCTAATATCATCGCACGGCGTCAGCCGCGGCTTGATTTAAGTCTGGCCGCGGCAGTCAAGGGCTAGTGAACCCAGACCTGACGACGGAGACGACAGCTCTGCAATTTGTGTTGATTACGATTGCCAACCAGGCGCGGCGGGTTGAGCGCAGCGGCGGCGCTTAGTTGCGCTGGACGCGGCCGCTGTTGCGGCCGATCCTGTTGCGGCTACGTCTTTATCTTCCGGCCCAAGCGCACTGATGGGCTGCGGCTCATATCCTGGGATGGCACACGCGCGCTCTAATGAGGACGCGTGTTTGCCGTCCCAGCGAGGAGGAGGTGCAGGATCTGGGGGCAACCGAAGGTTCCATGTCGTATGAAAGGAAAGTGATGACTAAGAAAAAGACCGTTCGCAATAACGCGAGCATGGCGGTCATCGGCAAGGAAACCGGAAGCGCAAGGGTTTATTCCGAGCTCCGCCGCAATATCCTCAGCATGTCTTTGCCGCCGAGTTATCCGTTGGACGAGGTCAGCCTCAGTCAGCATTTCAATCTTTCGAGATCGCCGATACGCGAAGCGCTGGTCAGGCTGGCGAGCGAAGGGCTCGTTCTAACGCTTCCGAACAGAAGCACCATCGTCGCCCCGCTCGATTTCCGCAGCGTACCCGAATATTTGGACGCCCTCGACCTCCTGCAACGCGCCACGCACCGGTCGGCGGCTGTGTGCAGGTCGGACGAAGAACTTAAGGAAGTCGAGGAGGCCGACCGGTCCTGTAGCTTGGCCGCACAAGAAAGCTATGAGAGCGGAGAGTGGCTGGCGATCATCGAGGGAAACTATAATTTCCACATGACGATCGCGAGAGCGGGCCGGAACCAATATTTATCTAGCTTTTACAAACGCGTTCTTGATGAAGGCAGACGTATGCTTTATTTCCACAACGAATTCCTTTCCAAAAGCCTCGGAACGACCGCGGATCGGCTTAATCTCGGTCACGCCGAGATCGTGGAGGCCATTCGCGACCGGAACGCCGACCGAGCCGAGCAGTTGGCGTACGAGCACGCTAGCCAGTTTAAGGGGACCTTTCTCGAGTATCTGGAGCAGTCAGTCACGTCAAAAGTGAAGATCGTGATGGCTTAAGCCGCGTCAGCCGCGAGATTATTTGAGCAGGTCGAGGGGTAGCGTCGCCTTAACGTTTTCGGCGGACTTTACGGGCATGAGCCCGCACCCGCCCACCGATATTATGACGCTCCGATACAAGCGTCATCGTTTTCCTGCCGAGATCATAGCGCATGCGGCGTGGCTCGACTTCCGATTTCCACTGAGCCTGCGTCATGTGGAAGATATTCTGGCCGAGCGCGGCATCGAAGTCTCGTTCCAGACTGTCGCGGAATGGGCTGCCAAGTTCGGCCGCGGATATGCCCGCTCCATCCGGCGGCGGTCCAGGGGCAGTTTTGCCGACAAGTGGCATCTCGACGAAATGGTCGTTGCTATCAAGGGTGTTAACGGCTGCGAGAAAGCGCGGACAAATGGTGCCGAGGATTGTGGAGGAGAAAGCGGCCCGATGGGGCCGCTTTGTATTTTTTACCAGGAGGGATCGAGAGGATGGGGCTTTTGCCCTGTCTGCTCGTCGCTGGAAGGGTGCTGATGGTCAGGGGCTTGTTGGTGACGGACAAACTGCTGGATGTGGGGAGCGTAACGGCTCCAGATGCAGTCTCGCAGATCGTCGAGGAGTTCGAAGACGGCGGCTGCTTGCTCGGGTGTCCATTCGGCATTGACGATGAACTGGATTCCACGCCCGAGACCGGACGGCTGATGAGGATTTCCGGTCATGCTGCAGGCTCCTTTTCGTCAGCGGCGTGGCTGGTGCGTTGTTGACGCTGCGCCTTCGAGCGCTCGGAGGCTTCCTTGAAGCGGTAAGAATCGCCTTCGATGGGAATGACCTCACAATGGTGCAAAAGGCGATCGACCAGACTGACGACGCAGGCGGCATTGGGGAAGACCTCCGACCATTGCGCGAAGGGCTTGTTGGTGGTGACGATGGTCGAGCGTTTCTCGTATCGGCGGCTGATGAGATCGAACAGCAGATCGGCATGACGGTTGGAATAGGAGAGATATCCGACCTCGTCGATGACCAGGATATCGGGCGCCGCATAGTACTGCAGCTTTCGGCGGAGCATGGAATCGCTGTCGATGGCGGCGAGCTCGCCGAGCATTTCGCTGGCGGTGCGGAAGAGGACCGAATGGCCGGCGACCAGCGCCTGGTAGGCGACGTTAAGAGCGAGCGTGGACTTGCCGACGCCGTTAGGGCCGATAAGGACGATGTTGGCGGCCTCCTTGACGAAGGACAGCGTCATCAGTTCCTCGATGGCGGCGCGATCGATACGACGCGGCCATTTCCAGTCGTAATCGGCCAGTTGCCTGAAGTGGCCAAGCCTGGCGGCGCGCATGCGTCGCCGCAATGAGCGGTCGGAGCGCTCTTCTTCCTCCCATTGAAGCACGGCGGCCAGCCACGGCGCGTCGGCGATTTCGTCCCAGTGGGCGATCAGGCCATTGAGGCGCAGCGCCCTGGCGCGGTTGAACAGGATGCCGGGATTATTCATCGTCGTTGCCTGCGGAAGTGAGTTGATCGTAACGGTCGAGCTTGTGGGGCTGTACGACCGTATCCTTTTTGCGGACATGCTCCGGCAGCCTTGTTTCGACCGGCGGTGGAGCGCCACGCGCGATCCGGCGGCGTTCGAGCGCGACGTGAACCGATCTCGAATGAGAGGCCCCGGCCTGCAAGGCATCTTCGACGGCGGCCTGGAGTTCGGTGGCGCCGTAGAGGTCGAGCAGTTTGAGCATGGCATTGGTGATCGCGCCGATATTGGCGCCGCGCTCGGCGGCGTGGATCATCAGTTTCTGGCAGGCCGGCACGGCGCGCGTCAAACTGTTGAGGCCCCGATGCTGGCGCGCTTCGCGCTTGACGGCGACGAGCGCCTTGAGGTGCCGGGGGTCTTCGATCTGCTGGCCCCGGTCGTAGCTGCGGCGGTGGCTGGCGATCATCGTGGCGGCATCGAATATCCGGACCTGGGCGAGATCGGCGCGCACGGTGAGCGTGCGCCGGACATGAGTATGGGGAACCGAGTAATCGTTCAGGTCGAAGCGGACATAGGGTGTCTTTCCGACCTTCGCGGCGATCTGCTCCTCGATGGGGTACGGGTTGGTGGGCAATGGCAGAAGCATGGGCTGCTCCTGCGCAAACACCTGACGAACCGTCATCGTCCGGTCCTCGGGGCATGGCCGGTCGGCGGCCTGGTTGCGGCACCATTGTTCGGCCTGGGCATTCAGATCGTCGAGGTCCTTGAACTTGCGGGCGATGAAGAAGGCTTCCCGGATGTGGCGAATGGCGCGCTCGACGCGGCCCTTTTCGTTGCCCCGCGCCACGGCGACGGGACGGGGCTCGAAGCGATAATGGCCCGCGAAGGCCAGAAGTGTCGGATGGAACCGGATGGCATCGCCGTGACGCTCAAGCACAGCGCTCTTAAGGTTGTCATAGAGCAGCACCCTGGGCAAACCATTCCAGGCGTTGAACGCACCGGCGTGGCCGCGCAGGAAGTTTTCCATGCGGGCATCAAGAAAGAAGCGCAGATAGATGTCGCGCGAGTAGGACAACACCATGACGAAGGCCATCAGCGGGCGGCGAGCCTTGCCGATTTCGATGTGACCAAAATGCGCCCAGTCGACCTGGCCTTGCTCGCCCGGCAGGGTGCGCAGACGCAGGAACGCTTCCGCAGCCTTGCGCGGACGGTGGAGCGCGATCATATGCCGGAAGTGGGAGGACGAGCCCTTGTAGCCGCGCTCCTGCACCATCCCGTACAGGCGGCTGGCGGTCAGGTCTGGATATGTCTCAAGCGTCCGCTGGACGAACGGCAGATACTGGTCGACCTCGGCGGGACGTATCACCGGCCTGTGGCGGGGCAGACCGGCCTCCTTCAGAACCCGGAAGACCGTCGTATGGTGGCAATGCAATTGCGTTGCGATCGTTCCACAGCGCCACCTCTCAACGTGGTACAGGCGCAGGATCATCGCTTCCTTCTCGGCGGATATGGTCATCGGTTGGGTCTCCATAGTCGTGTTGACGGACATAGGCCCCTCGGCGACGCACGAAGCCGCCGCGAAAGAACGGCGGCAGCCGACAACTGCAGCGCCGGCAGCACGGAGCCGGAGGGATCGATGGCACCGCTTCAGCGGTGACGTCGTCCAGTGCGACGGTGCCGTCGATCAGGGGCGCGTTCAGTCGTGAACCATCCGGCAGACAAGGTGCAGACTGATGCGTCACGTTGTTTTTGCAGCGCTGGCGATATCGGCGGGAGCGGTCGGCGTGGGCAAAGCGGCCCCGGCGGGTGTTCTGGTAGCGCAGCCCCGCCGCACGCAGACTGTCACGGCGGGCTTCATGGGCGCAGTCAGAACCACAGAAGCGCTGACCCCGATCGCAATGCCGGCAAAGCAAGACCTGTGAGCGGCACCGTGCGCAGAGAAAGAAACGACCGGTTTGCATTGCGGCGGCGAACCTCTCGGAACGCCGTCGGGATTGCGGGGAAAAGCTCGACGGAATGCGCCAATGCCATTATGCTGGCGCATACCGTGAACCAGTCGGCATCAGTGCCCGGGGACCTGCAAGTCCCCTCACACGGGCCGTTGGGATAGGACATCGAGTTTACGTGGTAGTGGGTCGATGTCTGATTGCGGCGCTCCGCACATGTAGCATGCGCGGACGCAGCGCGGGATGCGCCTCAGTCGCCCTCCGGGCTCCTGTCGGCGCATCCCGCGCTCTCATCCCCAACCAAATCAGATCATCAGCGTCATTCAGCACCACTCCGAGCCGAATTCCGCATCAATTCCCTCTCGGCGCCATCTATACGCGGTTCTCAACCGCCATCGACAAAGGGCAAGAAATTCTGGCTGTGGCGGGTCGTCGATGCCGATAGCTATGTTCTCGATGCCTTGATCCAGAGCCGCCGGAATAAGAAGGCGGCCTTGAAGCTGATGCGAAAGCTGCTGAAAGGGCAAGGCATCACGCCGCGCGTCATGATCCCCGACAAGCTCAGATCCTACGATGCGGCCAAAGGGAAATCATGCCAGGTGTCGAGCATCGATCGCATAAGGGGCTGAATAACCGAGCGGAGAATTCTCATCTGGCAGTTCGGCGGCGAGAACGAGGTATGATCCGGTTCAAGTCGGCACGACAATGCCAGCGCTTCGTTTCCATCCATGGCCCGATCGCCAACCTCTTCAATCTTCACCGGAAACATCTGATAGCCGCCGATCACCGCGACATTCGAGCCGCCGCTATGGCGGTCTGGAGGCAAATCGCTTTGTCGACAGCCGCGTGAAGAGGCCACATCGGGGCATCCCGTGCCCAACCCAAGTTAAGGCGACGCCACCCTCCTCGGAGCTTCTTGATTGCTGGCCAGTCGCCCGCCTTTGCCCCCAGACCTCGTGTTCTCAAAACCGCGATGACGTGCTCCCGCAAATCGCTTTTCCTTATCGGTCTGTCCTTCAAACGAGGCCGGGGTCTAATCCCAACTGCAGGAAGGTACTCTTGGACGCTACCTGTCAGGAAAGATGTTGAGGCTTAACTGCCGGCGGAAGCCGGTGTGTCGCTGCGACGTCCGCTTCAGGTCCACCAGAGAATAAGATCCGGCCGCGCAAACCCGAAAAAGCTATTCAGCACAAGACGACGCTTTCCGTTGCCTGATTGACCTGTAACCCCGTGGACGAATCCGCCGTCGATAAGGCCGATGTCCCCGGCCTTAAGCTGGAAGTCGCGAAAAGGAACGGTTTCGAGATAAGCTGCCGAATAGGGATAGCCTGTAGTCTCCACACCCTGCGACTTTCGGTCGGTGCCGGTCGGCTTATGGCTCCAAAGCCGCAGATTTCCACCCTCCTCGGCCATGCTGGGATAGAAGTTGAGCGCTGCTACGATGTTGTTCGCCACCGCAGGGAGCTCGTAATCATTCCCGGCATATAGGACTTGAGCGACATCATCGTGAGGCTCCAGGGAATACGTGCCCCCGCCAGACCAGCTAAGAGCGCGACAAATATTAGCCTGCCCGTCCTCCGATCGTGCCAGTCGCAGTTCAACGCCCTGGTCGTGCAGTTCGCGCTTCAACGCGTTGAACACACCGCGGACCGGATCAACCAAATTGCCGAAAAGCCCGTCGACATACGGTCGCGCATTTCTTGCCTCTGCAAAATAGTTGGCTGCATCCTTCCTGTAGTGAGATGCGCCGACATATTCTCCTGGAACGCCATCTTTGCGCTCCTTGCGGCCAGGATTGCGAATAAAGTTGGCGGTGATCTCCTCGGCTACTTGCGTGCTGAATGCTTGCTTGATGTGCAGACCGGTGATCTCACCTTTCAAGACTGAGATGATCTCCGCAGTGCTGATCGAGCCGGTTCGTTCTCTGACCGTAAGAGGTGAAATAGCTGGCGCTTGAGATACCTGGTTAGTGTCCATTGGCTTGCTCCTGTAATGCGTGATCAAGGATCGCGATGCCACGATCAAGTTCGTCATCGGTGATGGTTATCGGCGGGAGGACTTTGATGACGTCGCGGTTTGGCCCCGAAGATTCGATCAGCAATCCGTTTTCGAACGCGACATCGTGCACACGACCCACAACCGACTGCGAACGGCACTTGAGGCCGGCCATCAGGCCCCGGCCGCGCTTCTGTTCAATGCACTTGGGAAATTTCGCAATAAGGCTGTCAAGGTGCGTTTGCAGCTTGACGGCTGTCCGCTCGACGCGTGCCGTAAACTGCTTGTCGGACCACATCTTGCACATGGCTCCTGCTGTCACGAAGGCGAGATTGTTGCCTCTGAAGGTGCCGCTATGTTCTCCGGGTTTCCATATGTCTATTTCGGGGCGGATCAAAACGATGGAAAACGGACTGCCGGAACCACTTAAGGACTTTGACAGGCACACGATATCAGGCTCGAGTTTCGCGAACTCAAATGAGAAAAACTCGCCCGTGCGCCCCGCACCTGCCTGAATGTCGTCGACGATCAAAAGGATGCCGTGCGTACGGCAAACGCGCTGAATTTCTGTGAGCCAGGCTGCAGATGCGGTGTTGAGGCCGCCTTCTGCCTGGATAGTCTCCAGAATGATTGCGGCTGGCTTTTCTATGCCGCTCCCCGAGTCACTCAAAACATAGTCTATGTAGCTAGCCGAATCGAAAGCCTGGTTCGGATAGCCGTCATAGGGAACACGGATCACGTCGTGGCGAGCAACGCCGCCCAGTTCCCTGGTTGACGCCGAACCCGATACGGCCAGAGCGCCGAGTGACATGCCGTGGAACGCGTTCGTGAATGCCATGACGCTCGAGCGGCCAGTATATTTTCGCGCCAGCGCCAGTGCCGCTTCATTAGCGTTTGTGCCGGTCGGCCCTGTAAACTGTATCTTGTAAGAAAGCCATCTTGGCTTCAGAATGGAATCCACAAACACTTCAATGAATTCACGCTTTGCTGCTGTATTCATATCCAGCGATAGAAGGATGTTCTCGCCGACGAGATATTCGATTGCTGGCGCAATAATGGTCGGATTGTTGTGCCCGTAGTTGAGTGCGCCGGACCCTACAAGAAAATCGATAAACGGCTTGCCGGCCTCGTCCCAGATTGTCGCACCAAGAGCCTTCGTAAAGACTGCAGGGAACGACCGCCCGTAGCGACGAACGTTAGATTCATGAGCCGTAAAAGCGTCGATGTTCATCCTAATATCCTTGTATGAGCGTCGAGTTCAACGACAGAGGGATTAAATCCATTTGGTTGGTCACTTTGTGTTTCCTGGACATTAGACGAGTCCGGACGAAACGCTGGACGGTCGGTGACTTCCAGCAAATCTACTTGTGATGCGAACATGCTCCTCAAAAATTCTTTCACACAATAGCGACCGGACCTGTGCGGCAGCTCAGCTGCTGTCAGACGCACTTCGAAACCTACCTTCGTCGCGTTGCTCTGCATTCGATATCTCTCGGTCAATGCGTTGGAACGAACTCCGTTTTAGAGTTTTCGGGCAGGCGTCTATACTACGGCATCTGGTAGTTGACGCACCTGCTTGTGGCCCACCAAGCGCCTGCCAGTCAGTGTCTGCTCCAAAAAGAAGTGAGTGATTTCAGCGGGTTGTGATTCTGTCGGATTGCTGAGATTCGACGGAGATCATGATGCCCTGGACCGAAACCACCCGCCCTCACTATGAACGGCGCTGCCCTCGCTACGCAAGCGACCTGACGGACGCGGAGTGGGCGCTGATCGAGCCGCTGATGCCGGCGCCGAACCGGATCGGCCGGCCGCGGAAGACGGACCTGCGCGAAGTCGTGAACTCGCTGCTTTACATGGCTTCGTCGGGCGGAGCATGGCGGCTTCTGCCCAAGGACTTCCCACCGTTCTCGACGGTGCAGAAATACTTCTGGCACTGGCGCGACGAAGGATTGCTGCGCGCCATCAACAACGAACTCGTCATGGCGGCGCGCGAACGTCGTTGCGTTGTGTCGTAGATTTATATTTTACGCAAGTTGTTTATATATTGTCGATATATTAAAGTTTTGGCTTTAGTATTTATATTAATCCATTTCTATGACCTCCTTGAAAGTATATAATATAAGGCGCTTGCGAACGAACTCGATCATCTTCGTGTTGAGGCAATCAACCGCTGACTCCCTCGGTTTGCCGGACGGCCCTCGAACGAACTTGGCGGCGTATCGCCGTCACGGCAGCGCGGCGTAATCGCAATCTGTCGAGCATCAGCCGTCGCGGAAGGTGTAGCCATAACCGTTGATAGCCGGTGCGCCGCCGAGATGCGCGTAGAGGATCCTCGATCCTTCCGGAAAGAAGCCTTTCTGGACGAGGTCGATCATCCCTTGCATCGATTTGCCTTCATAAATGGGATCGGTAATCATGCCCTCGAGCCGCGCGCATAGACGGATCGCCTCCTTGGTTTCCTGGGACGGGATGCCATAACGCGGGTGGGCGTAGTCTTCCAGCAACACCACGTCATCCTCGACAGGTTCCGTTCCGAGCTCGACGAGCGTTGCTGTGTGTTGGGCAATGCTGAGCACTTGCGCCCTGGTCATTTCGGGCATGGCAGAGGCATCGATACCGATCACTGTGCGCTGTCGGTTATCTTCTGCGAACCCGACGAGCATGTTGGCATACGTTGAACCGGTGACCGTGCAAACGACAATGTAGTCGAAAGCAAACCCAAGCTGTTTCTCCTGGGCGCGAACCTCTTCTGCGAAGCCCACATAGCCCAGACCGTCATTGGGGTGGACAGAGGCGCCGGCGGATATCGCATACGGTCTGCCACCCCTCGCCTTGACCTCATAGAGCGCCTTTTTCCCAACTGTGACGGATGCCAATGTCGAAGCCGCGTCGACCGGGCGCACCTCTGCTCCCATGATGCGGCTCAAGAGAATATTGCCGACCCGGTCATAGACGGCATCCTCATGGGGAACCCAGATCTCCTGAACCAGGAGGCATTTCATGCCGGTCTTGGCGGCAACCGCGGCGACCATGCGGGTATGGCTTGACTGCACGCCGCCGATGGTGACGAGCGTGTCGGCATCCGACGCGATCGCATCGGGGACGATGTATTCGAGCTTGCGCAGCTTGTTTCCGCCGAATGCGAGACCTGAGTTGCAGTCCTCCCCGGCGTAGATTTCCACCTTGCCCCCGAGATGCTTGCCGAGTCGTTCGAGCTTCTCGATGGGCGTGGGTCCAAAGGTGAGCGGGTAGCGTTCGAACTTTTCCAGCATGTCTTCTCCAGCTACGGTGATCGAGCTGAGACCAGCTCCGATCGGTCATTCGAAGGCGCCGTTTTATTGAGGCCGGCCGGACTCTCGGACGTTGCAGAAAAGCTCATCATAGTTTCCAGCGCGCGTCGTAGTAATCGAGACGAAGCAACTCGCATGCCGGTGTTCTGTGACGGCTATTGTGTGTCCGCGGTACCAAACAGCTGCATCTCTCGCCGTTGGACGACCCAGGATGCGGTCACATCGTCACATCTGCCATTTCAAGCGCACCTATTTTGAACAATCAGCTTAATGCCCTGATTGACCCAAAGTGGCGTGAGATTGACGTCTGAGCTAGTCACTGCGCAACAGAGCAGCGATGTGCCGCCCATCGAAACGAGCTGAGGCACATTCGAAAGTTCATCCCTCATCTCGTCATGGTCTGACGACTGGTTTCGAACTTCCTTCCCCTGTCGAAATGCTCAGTCCTTTTTCACCCGCTCTCTACAAGCGCAGTTGGACCGCCAGACCAGAAAGAGCAAGCTTGCAAAATAGACCATCTGAAGCAGCAGCGAGCAGGCCAGCGTCGTGACGATTGCCAGTCGGACAGAATGCGAGGCGAAGTAGACAGTCACAGCGTTGCTGCAGAGAACCAGCACCAGGACGCGAAAAAAAGTTCTAAAAGGCAACGCCATTCTCCTCGTTTGTCTCGTCATGTCATGCCGCGACCTGGTCGGCCGCGACATGGTCTGACAGTTCTTCGGGCAGACGCGGGCGCAGGCTCCGCAGCCAATGCAGCGGCCGGCATGGTCGACCACCATGATCATGCGATTGAGCTCGCCATCGAAGTCATCGTCCTTGCCGTCGCACGCACCGAGGATTTCACCGGCGTCATCGACGCCGTAAAGATGCATGACCCGGCGCGAGCAGACTTTAAAACAGCGGCCGCAGCCGATGCAGGTCGCGCCGTCGATAGCGGTCAGATATTGCGGCATCCCATAGGAGCCATCGCGGGTGACGAAAGTGCTACTCATGGTGAACTCTCCAACGCGGCGAGATCTCTCTTGGCAGCATCCAGCTCGGCAAACACGTCGAACGTTTTCTCGGCGACTACCTTGATTTCGGTCCAGTTAACCGGGAGGTCTTCAGCTAGGTCGTGCAATTCCATCTTCGCATTTTCCGCGCGCGATTGCAGTTTGCGGACCTTTCTCTGCAACTCATCAAGCCCTGACATGATCCCATTCCTCGAAAATCATTCATCGCGCTGATGCCGCGTCGGGAACAGCGGCGGTCGCATAGGACCAGTTTCGTGCCGGCCTCGGCGCGCTCCGATCCGGCGGCAAGGCGGACCCCCACTACACTTGGCGAAGGGTTTTGAACCGAACGACCAACCGCCGGCCATCAAAAACATGCGCGCCGATGCGCCCACGGCTCATCTCCATCATCGGCGGTGCCATTAGATCCGGTGCACTACGGAGTCGAAAAGGATGACCTTTCAGTGCCGCCACCATCAGGCTGCCTCGACGTCCGTCAGCGCTTTCTCCAAGATATCGTTGATCGGCCTGGAGAGGTCCGCTGCCGCCATGATGGTGAGTGCTTGGAATTCCCTGGCCTGCTCCACACACATCTCAGCACTCTGGCGCAAGAAGTTCGACTGCAGCTCGATAGCCTCCGACGGCGCCTTCGCGCCAACCAACGCCTGCAGATGCGAGAAGGCGGCCTCGGCGTTGGTCCGCAATAGAGCGACCGTCTCCAGCGACAGTTCGTTGCGGACGGCTCTTGCGCTTTGGAAGATGGTTTTGAGCATTCTCCCGGCGTCTTCAGCATCCGACGCAAATTTGACAAGAGCTCCTGTCGACCGCTCGGTCGTTTCTTCGGCGACTGCATGGAGATGACCGGAGGTTTTGGCAGGGTCTAATGCCAGGACGCAGGCAGTTCGATCCTTCTCGCCAGCTTTGTCTTCGGTCCTGGCCATTTCGTTCTCCTTCTGCTCGACCATTGCCTTGGCGGCCAAGCTCTTTGCATTGCCCTGTGGCTCCGTCCGGTTGAGCTGGCCGGAGCCGATCTTTCGTATGTCCACGCGTTTTTGACTATATCGGCGCACGGGGAACGGCATAAAACCAGTCTTACGGACACGACGCATTGAACCTTAGCATATAAGGTAAGCGCGATAATTAATTGTTGTGTTAAATTATTTAAGCAATAATTGCATTTGTTATTTATATTTTAAATCGTTTCAGTTGCATATCATTTGTAACGCACCCGTTATTTTTGTTACAGCGAAGGCGATACGAACATGCCGTTGCCGCCAAACCCTTGACCAGATGCCCCAGCACAAGAAAAAGGGAATGATCCCGCACATTCAGCCGTCCGGCTTCTGGGGCGAACATTCCGGATGTAAAGACGCCAAGGTGCAAGGCTGATTTCAACGCACTTCTAAGCCGCCGATATGGAGTGGATCTCCCTGGTGAACTGCCCTGATGACACCTCGGAGAAAGTCGCGGCGAACCTGTGCGCACGAAGCCTCGCGAATTGCAGCACATGGACGTTGCCCGGCCAGGCCGCGTCACATTGATCCTCCCGGTCGAAAGGCCTCACTGGCTTCTTCAAACGGACCTGCGGCATCAGGCGCACAAGGAACGGTCCCGATGAGCAGTCCGAACCCGGTCAGCGAGCCAGAAACAGCGGCAAGGCCGGCTTCCCAACGATCCATCTCGTGACGCCGCCAAAGAGCCGCTCGCGCAGCCGGCGGCTTCCGTAAGCGCCCATGACGATCATGTCGGCAGACGTGTCGATTGCGTGCTGCGCAAGCACCGCGGTCGCAGGTTTGCCGGCGCTCGGCAGCCGGTCGACCGCCACCCGAGCACCGTGCCGGGTGAGATAGGCTGCAATGTCGGCTCCGGGCTCCGCGCCGTTTGCGTTGCAGGTTGGCTCCGGATCGACGAGTGTGACACGAACTTCCTCAGCCCGGGACAAGATATCCAGCGCTTCCCGAACCGCACGGGACGCCTCTGCTCGCGAATCCCAGCAGACCACCACGCGCCGTGGCGATAGTGTCGCCTCAGCGCCCTTCGGCACAACAAGCACCGGCTTTCCCGTATCGAACAAGCTGCCGTTGACGACAGAAGGTCCAAGATGATCATCGTTGAGAAGTGCGGGTCCGACGATCGTGAGGTCGGCGCAGAGCGCCCGCTGTCGCACCGCGTCACCGACGCTGGCCTGATCGCAGTAGTCGGTATCGACGTCATAGCAAAGCCACATTGCTCTTAGCAGCGTCCGAATTTCCCTGGCTGTTTTTTCCAGTGTGGCCATGTCCTGTGAGAATCTCTCGATCTGCCTATACCGTTTTTCCAGTCTGGCGATAGCCTGTGCGCGTTGTCCAGGCCACTCGTGGATGCCATCGCCGAGTGGCGGAGACGCCATAACGAGCGGCGGAGGCGACATCACCAGAACCGAAAGATACGCCCCAACTTCGGCACACAAGGTGGCAGCTATTCTGACGTCCTGATCGCCATGGTCTGACCCCGTCACATTGAGTACGCTTCTGAAAGTCATTTGACTGCTTCTTTCTGAACATGTCCTTTAGGCGCGTTTTCAGAGCCGCGAAACTTGCCCTAAGCACGATGGAGATGGGGGGAATGGCAGCAGCCGTTATCCATTCAGCCGTCCAGCTCCTCGAGTGAGTAGCCGGCCGATCTGACGGTACGGATGGCGATGCCAGGCGAGGCCTCCTTCAGCGCCTTTCTGAGCCGGCTCATATGGACATCGACGGTGCGTACACCGACATGGATGTTGGCCGGCCAGGCCGCGCCGATCAGTTCGTCCCGTGTGAAGACCTTGCCGGGTGCCTCAAGCAAAAGCCGCAGCAGGTTGAACTCGATCGGCCCGAGATGGATCTCGTGGCCATTGCCACGAACCCGGTGGGCGTCGAGCTTCATCTCAAGCTTGCCACAGGAGAGCCAGCCGCCGTTTTCAAACCCGTTCGAACCCCGCTTCGTCAACGCCAGCTTCGCGCGTAGACAGTCGAGCAGCTTGGCTGGGGCGATCGGCCGCACAAAGCTCTCGTCAATGCCTGCCTTCAGGAGATCGAGGTGCTGGTTTTCGGCGCCGGGGGCAATCAGGGCAATAATGGGCAGGCTGCCGGTCCGAGGCTCCCGCTTGAGCCGGGCGCAGATTGCGGACCCGGTTATGCTCGCTGGCCCGCAGTCCAGCACCACGGCCTGGAATTCCCGTTCGTCGGCCCTTGCAAGTGCTTCCTTCGCGCCGCCTGCCGGCTCACTGGTAAATCCATCCACCTCCAATATGTGGCTGAGGAACAGATAGAACTCGGCATCTTGCGAACAGATCAGGACGAGTGGCTTCATCAGCGCTACCCCAACAACCGCATCGGCCTGGACCGCGTCGCCTGCGTGGGCTGGCCATAGCGGCTGCTCAAGACCTGACATGAACCCCCTGCTCGACAACCGGTTTCCTCACGCCCGTGCCACCTCGGGATAGGCCTCGATGGTTGCGATCGCATCGCCGGCCAGTTTCGTGCCGGCCGCTGCGAGCTTCCACAGCGTCTCGAAGCCGAACCGGTGGACGTCGCGCAGGGTCTTCGACAAAACGACCAGCCGCCCGGCCGTGAAAATGACGCGCCCAAAGCCTTCATGACTCATCTCCATCACCGGAGATGCCATCAGCCCGGAGCGCTCCTCGATCGCAAGCCCGACGGCGGCGTAGAACTTATCGAGCCTCCACAGCACGTCCGGATCCGGATCGCCGACGATTGGGATCGCACGGCGCTGTTCCTTGGTGAGGATAAAGTCTCCCAGCAGCTCGGCATCCGGTTTGCCTTCCCATGACCCGTAGGAATCCTGCGCACGGATCAGCCGCACAAGGCATTTGACGAATGGAGTGGCAAGGGCCGCCTCGTCGTCGGCGATCGCAGGGCCAACTGCGGCATCAAACATTTCGCTTCTCCTCATCTCAGTCCTCGTCCTCGAAGGACGGCTTCTTGTTGGTGGCGCCTGCCTCCGCCAGCACCTTGCGCAGCCAGGGGGGAGGACACGTCCTGAGCATCACCTGCGTGCGCAACAGCACCTCCTGAATGCTTTCCGGCTGAGGCACCTTGATCGGATGGATTTTCGCCGAAACAAGCTTCGCTGCCGAAGGCCCGCCGATCGCCAGGCAAAACAGGAGATGACATCCCTTCAAGGCCTCCACCTTCGGCGTGATACGATCATCGCCCTCGGCCAGATGCTTCCCGCTCTGGTCGGAAACGTCGTCGAAGGCCACGGCTTCCACGAGACTCCATTCCTCGCGCGTCACGTCGTAGACGGCAAAGCGCCTGGCGGACCCGAAATGCGCATTGAGATCCTTCATGTCTTGCGTAGCGATTGCCACGCGCAATGCGCCTGCTGGTCGCTCACGCACGGGACCGTGGACTTCGTCAGGGACGAGTGAGAGGCGGCGGACGGGGCCCATCTGGCGTTTCTCGCTTACCGAGTGGATAGAGTTCGTCATGCGTCGGCGCCTGCCGATTAGCCTGGAAAATGTTGGCAACCTCGAAAACCAGGTCGCGGGTGCCCTGATAGAGGATTGTGGGCTTGTGCTGGCTGCCGAGCCGGTCGAAGACGGGGAAGCCGACGCGCATGAGGGGAATGCCGAGGCGCTCTGCCGCCTGGCGTCCGTGCGAATGGGTGACGAGGAGATCGGCATTGGCGCCAAGAGTTTCCAGATCGCCGAGATCACCGATCTGGACCGACTGCGCCGGTACTTTTTCCAGAATTTTCGACATATCGGTCGTGGTGACCGCTGCGGCGATTTCGCAGCCCATTCCGATGAAGAAAGTTGCGAGTTGGTAGAGTTGGTCTGGTTCAGCTGCGATCGCAATTTTCTTGCCTCCGAAATGGAAATGTCCGTCGAGCAACGCATCCTGCAATTGTGCCCGGCGGCGGCGCACACCTGCCGGCACAGGCTCACCCGATATCGCGGACAAGAGCGAGGCGAACCGGTCGGTGCTCTTCAATCCGGTCAGCGACTGAAACAGCACGTAAGGGACGCCCGTCACCTTCCGCAGCACCTCCGCCGAGCGACGCATGTGCTCGCCGATGGCGATGCAGTACTGGGCCGTGCCAAGTTCGCGGATACCCTCCACGCTGGTGCCGCCATAGGTGGTCGCGACCCAGCGCTCAGGCACGGTGCCGTCGAGCGAGCCGGAGACGTCCGGCAGGATCACCGGCTCGAGTCCGAAGTTTTCAATCATGTCACGCAAATGCTCGATGTCAGCCACGGTGAGGTTCCAGCCGGGCAGGATCGCGATCTTCTTTGACTGCCGCACCTGCTCGCCAGGGCGTGTAAGCCGTTCGATCATCGCGGTGACAGCCTTGGCCCAGCCCTCCTCGATTGCGCCTTCGAAATCCGGCGTATTGGCCAGCACGATCTCGGTGCCTGGGAGGTCTTGCGCGCGTTTCAGCCTGATGTCGGCGACGTCTCCTGCTGTATCTTCGCCGCGGGTTTCGACCAGCGCCGTCGTGCAGACCCCGATCAGCTTCGGCTTCGTGCGAGCCTTGATGTTGAGGATCGCCTCTTCAAGATTGTCCGCCCCGCCGAGGATCGTCGTCACCTCGTCCATCGCGGTGGTCTGCAGCGGGATGGCTTCCTTGAAATGCCGTACCAAGAGCACGAGCGCGAAGCTGGTGCAGCCCTGGCTGCCGTGGAACAGCGGCATCGCGCCTTCGACCCCAAGAAAGGCCAAGGCGGCACCCAGCGGCTGCGACGACTTCAGCGGATTGACCGCGGCTGATTTGGTCTGGGAAAGGATGCGGGACATCGGCTTTCCTCAACACTCGCCGAAATCGCCGGCCGTCGGGCCGGCGAATTCTTCGGCAGCGTGCAAGGTCGCGGCCTCGCTCTCGGTACCTTGCAGTTCGTCCTTCACATCAGCCTGGCAATCCCACGGGGCCGGTTCGCGCACCTGGTGCCATATCGGGTTATGAATGGCGAGATCGATCTGGCGTACGAGTTCCACCATGCCGTCATAGCCGGCATAAGGATGCTGGCGCTCCTGGTTGATATCGAGCCAGGGCGTCTTGGCCTTGAGCGCAATGAATTGCGTGCGCCCGCCCGAAAGCATGATATCGGCCTTCTGTTCTGAGAGCATGGCGTAAAGGTCGCGCGCTGGCATCTGCTCGAACATGTGGTTGTCGTCCTTGAGGATCTGTTTGATGCGCTCCTTGTCTTCGAGCGTGGATTTTTTTACCGAGGTGCCGACGATCTCGATGCCGATCTCCGTCAGCGCGTGGACGACTGACCATGACTTGACACCACCTGTGTTGAGCAACACGCGCTTGCCTTGCAGCCGCGGCCGGAAAGCCTCGAGCTTCTTCCACGCAATCGCCTCCTCCTGTGCAATCAGCGTCTCTGTGCGATCGAGGATCTGTCGATCGGCGCCTTTCCTCACCAGCAGTTCAGCAATGTTGCGAAGTGCTTCGGAGGTATCGGTGATGCCGTAGAAGGAGCCCTCGAAGAACGGGATGTCCCAGCGCTCCTCCATCTTGCGGGCTAGGTTGATAAGTGCGGTCGAGCACACCACCATAGCCGCCCGGGCGCGGTGAGCCGACGCAACGTCGATGTATCGCGCGTCCCCCGGAATGCAGGCGCGCACCCGGATGCCAAGCCGATCAAGCAGCGGCTTCACCAGCCAGAACTCACCCGATAGGTTGAATTCGCCAAGGATGTTGATGTCGTGGGGCCCCGCGTCGTCGGGTTCCACGGTGCCGATGACGTGTTCGAGCAAAGCCTCGCCGGCGAGCTTGTTGCCGAGGTTCTTCGACCCGGCCAGGCCCGGCGCATTGACCGGCACCACGGCCAAGCCGAATTTTTCCCCCGCGCGCTTGCAGACGGCCTCGATGTCGTCGCCGATCAGCGCCGTTACGCAAGTCGAGTAGACGAAGATTGCTGGCGGCGCATGTGCCTGCTTGATCTGGCGGATCGCTTTGAAAAGTTTACGCTCGCCCTGCCCCATCACGATGTCGAGTGCGGCGAGATCGGTGGTGAAGCTAGTGCGCCACAGCGTTGGCCCGGACGAAGCCGAGCCGCGGTTGTCCCAGGAATTGCCCTCGCATGCGAGCGGCCCATGGACCAGGTGCGCAACGTCGGTGATCGGCTGCAGCACGATCTTGGCGCCATCGAAGGCGCAGCCGCCGGCTGCCGCTCCCGGCGTCAGCGGCTTTGCGCAGCCCTGTTTGCGCGCCTTGGCATCCTTGCCACGGTTCTTATCGCAGGCGGGCTCGTTGAAGACATCCTGAATCTTGGCGCTGAGCGAGGACATTTGATCGGTCTCCAAAAGGCCCGTGGAAGGTGGCCGGCTTCGACGAAAAGCCGGTCGTAGCGCTCAGCGGGTGAGATCATAGGAATAGTCCGTCACGCCCGTCTGGCTCGTCTCGCGATCGAGCTTGTCGAAGATCTTGTCGAGGATCGCCGTCAGCACGCGTAGCCCGCCCTGGTAGCCCATGAGTGCAAAGCGATGGTGATGGTGCCGGTCGAAGATCGGAAACGTCAGCCGGATCAGCGGCGTGCCTGTATCGCGCTCCAGATACTTGCCGTGGGAATTGCCTATCAGCAGGTCCACCGGCTCGGTGAAGAGCAGTGAGCGCATCGCCCACAGGTCCTTGCCTGCCCACACTTGAGCATCCTTGCCGTACGGTGAGGAAGCAAGCAGTTCCTTCAACTCGGCTTGCCATGCCGATGTGCCGTTCGTGGCGAGGCAATGTGTCGGCTCGCCGCCGGTTTCCATGACAAAGCGGGCCATGGCGTAGACGAAGTCCGGATCGCCGTAGATCGCGTATTTCTTGCCGTGCAGCCAGGACTGGCTGTCCGCCATGGCATCAATCAGTCGGCCGCGCTCCAGGCGGATTGTCTCGGGGATCTCCTTGCCGGAAATCGCCGAGACCTTCATCAGCAATTCGTCGGTCGCCTGGACGCCGAGCGGATAATGGAACGGGGCCGTCGCCTGCCCGACTTCCTCGCAATACTCAAGCGTTTTTCGGGTGTTGTAACGCTGTAGTGAAACTGTCGCCTCGGCGTTAAGTGCCTTCTTCACGTCTTCAATCTTCGTGCCGCCGTCGTACATGCGGTATTCGCCGTCCGACGGCGTGTCGAACTGGTCAGAGGCGTCCTGGATGAAGGTGTAGGACACGCCCATCAGATCGAGCAGGCGCTTGAGTTCACGGTTGTTGCCGACGCAGAAGCCGTCGAAGCCCGGGATTATGTTGATGGTTCCCTTGACTTGACTGCGCTCCTGGCCTTTCCAGAAGTGCTCCAGAATGCCCTTGACCATGCCGTCATAGCCATCCACATGGCTGCCGACGAAAGCCGGCGTGTGGGCAAAGGGCACGTCGAAATCGCGCGGGACGGAGTTTTCGTCCTTGGCATTCTCGATGAAGCTGTGCAGGTCGTCGCCAATGACCTCGGCCATACAAGTCGTGGAGACGGCGATCATCTTCGGGTCATAGAGTTGGTAGGTGTTGGCTAGCCCATCGACCATGTTCTTCAGGCCGCCGAAAACCGCCGCATCTTCCGTCATCGAGGAGGAAACCGCCGAAGCAGGCTCCTTGAAATGGCGCGACAAGTGCGAGCGGTAGTAGGCCACGCAGCCCTGGCTGCCATGGACGAAGGACATCGTTCGCTCGAAGCCCGCGGCCGCGAACACCGCGCCGAGCGGCTGGCAGGCCTTGGCGGGGTTCACCACAAGCGCTTCGCGGGCGAGATTCCTTTCGCGGTATTCCCAGGTCTTGGTGAATTCACATTGATCGGTGACGATCTGATCGGGGTGCGGACATTCGAAATTCAGCTTCTTCTCGGCGAGCATGTGCCTATATTCCGGCTCGCGGAACAGAGGAGCGTGGTCGAGAATTTTTTCAGCCGACTGCGGCATTGGTGGTTACCTCTTTTTCATCTGGCCTCGCCATATGGCGGCTCAGGGACGTCGAGCGTTTCAGGTCTCCCGCGGATCGCGGGCGCAGGCGTTCATCGTCTCCTTTGGGGAGACCAAGCTGAGCACAGGTGGTTATTCGGCAGCCAACGCTTCCCCACGGCTCGGGCTCTTTTTCCAGGGGGCCTGGAATAGGTCCCAGACCGGGTTGTTGATGGCAAGATCCACGTCGCGGGCGAAAATGGCAAAGCCGTCATAGCCGTGATATGGTCCTGAATAATCCCACGAGTGCATTTGCCGGAACGGTATGCCCATCTTCTGCACCGGGTACTTTTCCTTGATGCCCGAGCCGACCAGATTAGGGCGAACCCCCTCGATGAACTTCTCCAGCTCGTAACCGGTCACGTCGTCATAGATCAGCGTGCCGTTCTTCACGTAATGGCTGGTGCGCTGATAGTCGTCATTGTGGGCGAACTCATAGCCCGTGCCGACGATCACCATGCCGAGATCTTCGTAGGCCGTAATGACGTGACGGGGTCGCAGGCCGCCGACATAGAGCATGACGGTATTGCCTTCGAGGCGCGGCCGGTACTTGGCAATGACCGCATCGACAAGCGGCCTGTACTTGGCGATGACCTTCTCGGTCTTCTCCTCGATTTCAGGCCCAAAATGCTTGGCTATCTTGCGCAGAGAGGATTCGATCTGAGAGGGGCCGAAGAAATTGTATTCCATCCAGGGGATGCCGTATTTTTCCTCCATGTGCCGGCAGATATAGTTCATCGACCGGTAGCAATGGATGAGATTGAGCTTGGCCTTCGGCGCGCGCTCGATTTCGGCGAGCGTAGCATCGCCCGACCAGTTGCCGACCACGCGCAGCCCTATCTCCTCAAGCAGGATGCGAGAGACCCAGGCGTCGCCACCGATATTGTAGTCGCCGATGACGTTGACGTCATAAGGACCGGCTTCGAATTCGACTTCCTTCTTCTCGAAGACCCAATCGCGGATCGAATCGTTGGCGATGTGGTGGCCAAGCGATTGCGAGACGCCGCGGAAGCCCTCGCAGCGTACCGGCACGATCGTCTTTTCGAGCTGCTTGGCCTTGTTGCGGGACACAGCTTCGGTGTCGTCGCCAATCAGGCCGATCGGGCATTCCGATTGCACGGTCATGCCGTTGTTGAGGGGAAACAGTTCCTCGATCTCGTCGATGATCTGTTCCAGCTTCTTGTCGCCGCCGAAAACAATGTCCTTCTCCTGGAAGTCGGAGGTGAACTGCATTGTCCCGAACGTGTCGATGCCCGTCGTACCGACATAGTAGTTGCGGCGCTGCGACCAGGAGTATTGCCCGCAGCCGACCGGTCCGTGCGAGATATGGACCATATCCTTGACTGGACCCCACACCACGCCTTTAGAGCCGGCATAGGCGCAGCCGCGAACCGTCATCACGCCCGGAATGGACTTGATGTTCGACTTGACGTCGCATTCGGAGACGACCTCGCCTTCCTCGCCAGCCTCTTCTCCGCTCTTTGCAACGCTAAGGTGCTTTTTGCGGCGCTTGGCCGCCTTGTCGGGATATTGCGACAGCACCTCCTCGACAAGCTTCGCATGGAGAGCGCCGTCATTCTCGTATTCCAGGCTCATGGGATCCCTTTTAATGGTTCGGGTGACGCCTCATTGAGGAGGCGCCGTTCTTTGAAAAGGCGCGCCAGCTCCAGGTCCGCGCCTCGCGGCGGCAGGAGCGGTTATTGGGCGACCGCCTTGACGGTTTCCTTGGCCTGAAGCTCGGCAAGCATTTGCTCGTCGGTCTTCATGATGCCGAAGTCGAGCAGCATGTCCTCGAGCTCCTCCATGGTGATCGGGGTCGGGACGGTGCCCTGGCCGGAATTGCCATGAATCTTCTCGGCCAGCGCGCGGTATTCCCCCGCCTGCTTGGAGTTCGGCGCATACTGGATGACTGACATCTTCCTGAGCTCAGCGTGCTGAACGATGTTGTCGCGCGGCACAAAATGGATGAGCTTGGAATTGAGCCTGGCGGCCAGTGCTTCGGCAAGGTCGAGCTCGCGGTCGGTTTGGCGTTCGTTGCAGATCAGGCCGCCGAGCCGCACGCCGCCCGAATGGGCATATTTCAGGATGCCCTTGGCGATGTTGTTGGCGGCATAAAGCGCCATCATCTCGCCGGACATGACGATGTAGATTTCCTGCGCCTTGTTCTCGCGGATCGGCATCGCGAAGCCGCCGCACACGACATCGCCGAGCACGTCGTAGGATACATAGTCCATACCGTCATAGGCGCCGTTCTCCTCAAGGAAGTTGATCGAGGTGATGACGCCGCGGCCGGCACAGCCGACACCCGGCTCGGGGCCGCCGGACTCCACGCACTTGATGCCTTTGTAGCCGACCTTGAGCACATCCTCGAGTTCGAGGTCTTCGACCGAGCCTTCCTGCGCCGCGAGATGTAGGACCGTATCCTGCGCCTTTGCGTTCAGGATCAGGCGGGTGGAGTCGGCTTTGGGGTCACAGCCGACGATAAGGATCTTCTGCCCGAGGTCGACAAGTGCGGCGAGTGTATTCTGGGAGGTGGTGGATTTGCCGATCCCCCCTTTGCCGTAGAATGCGATCTGACGCAGACCTGACATGTAGCGTTCCTTCCTTCTTTTCACCCATCGCGGCTGCCCGCGACATGAATGCCGGTCGGCAGCTCTCGCCGCCTCGTACTCAAGGTTTCAAGACTCGTGCCAACTTGCCTAATAGGGTCGAAGAAGAATTTCGTGTTTGCTTTTCAGCTATTTAGCCTAAGGACAAAACAAGAGATTGGCCAAACACGCCTGTGTCGTGGACCCGACAAAGGCGACAGAAGGTGGCAGATGGCGTAAAAGAGACGAGATCGTAAATCGTCGCGCGTCGGGCATATTGATGACAATGGGGTCGCGAATTCAGGCAGCAGCGAGGTGAGCAATCTGACGCTGTGGCCAGGGCGAGGAGGCGGGGAACGGTAGCGGCGATAAGCGGATTGGGGCCATCCTGTATATGCACGCTTCATCGTACAAATTCGTCAGCCCTCTGTTAATTTTACGATGTCCAACGGCGTGCCCGACGTCGTGCCGGTGCGGTGACAGAAGGTCGAGCATGCCTTCGGCGAGGACTGGATGGAGCTATGTCGTCTGCTCACTTGCCAGCTACCAACATCAAAACCACATCCTCGCCTAAAACGGGTAACCGCCATCCTTGGCGCGCCGATCTCGATGAGCGGTCTGAACCCTCAAATCATGTGGGCGCCAAGAGGAAAACGCTGCCGTACCGGTTTCACAGATCTTGACTGCGATAGGTCACCCGCGGCGGGTTCGAAAATGGAAATAGAAGGCTACGCCTACCACCAAGACGGTGCCGACAGTCGCGATGATCTGACCGATGGCGGATAGACTTCCGCCGCCTCCGCTGCCGTCATTGGGAAATAGATTTGTTGTGAAAGCGCATAGAACCGCAACGATTGCGGCGGGCACGCTATAGACGAGAACGAGCCGGGCCAACTTTATAAGTGACGACGCTACATGTCTGTGGTCAGGATTGTCAGAGTTCAATCCTCTCTCGCAGCACCATTCCAAGCCATTGAAATCGCTCAACGTCTTGCGTTGTAAGGACTTTTCAGCCGCTCCACTACAGGAGCGGTACACATGGTCCTTCGCATGAATCATCCTTGGCCACATCCGGACTCCGGTATCTACTGGTATCGCAAGCGCGTTCCCGAGCGGCTGAAGCCGCTGGTCGGAAAGACGGAGGAGAGGATTTCCCTCCGAACGCGCGACCCTGAACAGGCCAGGATCGAGTTCGCCCGCGTTTGTCTTGAAGTGCAGCAGCGTTGGCGGGAGCTTTCCGCAGGCCCCCGCAGCCTTAGTGTCTGAATCGGAATGACCGCCGTGTTTTCAGGCCCTTGCGAGCCGTCGGGTAAGCATGCGGATGTTTGCGATGAGGACCCAGGCCTGTGCGGATTCGATGGACCGCTCGAAGTCCTTTGCCAGCCTACGGCACCTACCCAGCCATGCAAAGGTCCGCTCAACGATCCGCTGTACAATGTTGCGTGGAACTGGTTGTCCGGCTTGGCGGTTTCTGGCCGGCTGAGCCATCGAGTGGCGGAACCCTGAAGACGATCTCTACCTGCGTGTTGTCGATTTCGACCCGGCGGACCACGGTACGGATGATCTGCTGCATGCCGATCCTGTGAAGACCGTCGAGCCCTGCTTTCACCTTGGCGGAGAAGTCTTCCAGACGGCTGACGAGGAGTGACAGCTCGTGTTCGTTCTCGGCCACGTCGACCGCTGCCTGGTGCCGCACCTGAAGCTGAGAAAGGCGTTGTTTCAGACCCGCGATCCGCGGTTCGAATTCCGCCTTGTCGATGATGCCCTCGGCATAGCTGTCGATCAGCCGACCGATGCCGCGACGCAAGGTGGCCATTTGTCGTTCGAGGCGGGCGATCTCCTCCGGCTCACGGACTTCGTCACGGGCCGCAAGGAGGCGGCGACGGTATTCCTCGGCCATGCGGCGCGGATCCTCCAGGAGACCTTTGACTTGATCCCACACCGCTTCTTCCAGGTGATCGCCGCGCACCTGCGGGTTGTCGCAAACGGGGTGGCCGCTGAAGCGATAACCGTCCGTACCGATACAGCGATAGTAGCGCAGCGTGTCCGTCGGGTCGTATTTGCGGGCGCGAGGTGCGCGCTTGCCATAATAGGCGTAGCCGCAACGCCGGCACACCGCGAGGCCCTGCAGCAGCCAGTCCGAGCTCGGCGTGCGTTGGCGCTTGCGCTTCCGGTTCTCCTCAAGCTGAGCATGGACCGCCTCGAATTCGGTCGGATCGACGAGCGGGGGAACAGGAATTTCGATCCACTCTTCAGGCGGTACGGGAACGCGCGAAGTGGCGTGCGGCGAGGGTTGTGAGTGGCCGCGGATCGGCCGCAACCGCGGTCGTGGCGGCACGTAGCGGGCTCGCCCGAAAGCGGCCCGTCCGATATAGGCGGGATTGGCGAGCATGCCGCGGATCGTGGAGGCGTACCAATGCGTCGTTCCTGTCCGCGTCCGGCAGCCGATCTGCTCGAGCCGGCGGCATACCCCTCGCAAGCTCATGCGATCCAGGCCGACCCATGCGAAAATCAGTCGAACAATGTGTGCCTCCTCCTCCACGACCTCAAAGCGTGCCAGGCCGCCACTCTGGTCGCGGCTCACATAACGGTAGCCGAAGGGAGCACCCGTCAGCGCGCTGACGGAGCCGGAGCGTGCCGCGTGACGGCGACCACGCCGGCTCCGCTCGAGGATTTTGGCCCGTTCATATTCGGCGATCACACCCTGAACCTGAAGCAATAGATCATCCTCGGCCGTGCCACCAATGGGGCGGTTGAGGAACACGATCTCCACACCGGCACGACGAAACTCGTCGATCAGCAGCGCCTGATGGGCATAGCGGCGGGCGAGCCGATCGGGGGCGTGGACATAGAGACGGTCGACTTGGCCACCGGCAACCGCATCCCTCAGCCGTTCCAGCGCCGGTCGAAGCAATGTCGAACCACTGTAGCCGTCATCCACGTAGCTGTAACCTGGCTCAAGCATGAAGCCGTCGGTGGCAATGCGTTCCTGCAACGCAATCACCTGACTTGCAATCGTGTTATCGCGCGCCTGCGCCTCGCTCGACACCCGCGCATAGAGCGCACATTGCGTCTCGGTCATTGCTCACCTCCCGATCTCGTCATCGCTTTCGTCACCTTCGATGAGGGGTCCGCTCGACGCTTCTGCCGTTGCTTCGTGCGCCGTATCGTCGGCACAAGATGGGCGTAGGCCTCGAGCAGATGTTGGGGGCCGGTTCTTGTCGCTTCGAACGACACCTGCATGCGCAGCACAGGGCGATCCTTGCGCCGGACCATGTGCGCCTCCATCGGCCGGCTCGCAGCTCGGCCGTCGATGGCGCATTAAATCCCCAGTTGGCTCTGATTCGGCCGCGACAAATCGACTCGCATCCCAACCGCGGCGAACCTCAACAAGCGACCGCATACGGCGTGGACGCTCAATGCGCACCGACCACTCGAAACCAAACTTGGCAACATTGTACAGCGGACCACGACCCATCGGCGTGGCAGGACTTCGAAGCCCTTGGCGCTGTCCGATCGCTTGATGATCTCCATCGTGAACGTTCCGAGCTTTTGCAGGGCGCCGCGCAGTTTCGGCCCCGCATAGCCGCCATCGGCAAAGACATGGCGCAGCCACGGCCAGCGCTTGAGGATGGATTTCAGGACGGCCGGGGCGCCGTCGCGGTCCTGGATGTCGGCGGCGTGAACGACGACGCCGACCAGCAGGCCCAGCGTGTCGACGACGATGTGCCGCTTGCGGCCCATGATCTTCTTGCCGGCGTCGAAGCCACGAACGCCGCCGCTTTCGGTGGTTTTCACGCTCTGACTGTCGATGACGCCGGCGGACGGGCTCGCCTCCCGGCCTTCCCGTTCGCGCGCCGCCATGACGAGTTCGTTGTTGATGGCGCGCAGCAATCCTTCGTCGCGCCAGTGCCAGAAGTATTTCTGCACCGTCGAGAACGGGGGGAAGTCCTTGGGCAGAAGCCGCCATGCTCCGCCCGACGACGCCATGTAAAGCAGCGCGTTCACAACCTCGCGCAGGTCCGTCTTGCGGGGCCGGCCGATCCGGTTCGGCGCCGGCATCAGCGGCTCGATCAGCGCCCACTCCGCGTCCGTCAGGTCGCTTGCGTAGCGCGGGCAGCGCCGTTCATAGTGAGGGCGAGTGGTTTCGGTCCAGGGCATCATGATCTCCGTCGAATCTCAGCAATCCGACAGAATCACAACCCGCTGAAATCACTCACTTCTTTTTGGAGCAGACACTTAGCGAAAGGCAGGCTGCTGGCCTCGCGGGAGAAATCTACGATGCCATGGTCAAGGAGCATGGGGACAACCCATCGCGCATGCCCGGCCGCAGCTTGGCGCTCATGCTGGACCAAGCCGCGTTGCGACGGGGCTCAGTGCGGACGATTCCCTTACCGGATAAACGGCCAAAAGTGATGCAGGGACGGTTTAGCGTTTTGTCGGCCCGATTGGCTTGTCGTCGTCAGGGTCCGTCGAGGTCGCGACAACAGGTTCGTCCGGAGCGGGCGGCATCAACAACTCGTCGCCTCGCCTCGTCCATTCCGGAGTCAGCTTCAGGATTTTCCGTTGGCGAAGCGACGCAGGAATTTCCTTACCGCTTGTTGTTACCGGAGGAGGAAGCGCGTCAGAAATTTCCTTTCCAAATCGCCCGCGCCAGTTCCAACTTCTGAGAAAGATCATCGGCCATATCGTCCCTCCGGTTTTTGAATCCTCCGGTTTTGCCGATCATTCCATGGCAGAGATTTCAGCTCCCCGTCATCATTCTCGCGCGGGCTGCTGTCGGCTCCGAGGGAATGCTGCCGTTCCCGCCGCCACCTGCTGATATTGAGTATGCGGCTGCATTCACTGCGATAGTCCAACAGCATCATGCGGAGGATTTGGAAGCTCCAATTGAAATAGTCGTAGACGAGATCGATGCCATTGTTGGACCTGCCCTCGGTCTGTCGTTTGAAGATGTCGCGTCAATCCGTCGTGAGCTGATCGAAGATCCATTTTTAAAAAACATAAAGCCTCGTTATCCTGCTTCAGCCGCACGTATTCATGGTTATAGGACAGGCCTTGATATTTCCGAGCGTCCCATTTGCTCGGCAAAAATCGTTGGATTTCTCAAGAAATAAAGTATCGGACAGTACCCAATTTACCCTTGGAAAAGCTGGCTATGGCGTTTCCTTATCGATGAGGGGGGTGTAGAGCCCAAGTCAAGTTTAACAAGTATCTCGGGGGGAGATCTTGAATCTGCACGACCTAAAGTCGCTGTTGCAGCGGCATTTCAGCGATGGGCTTGTGACCATCGTCGGGTCAGGCTTGTCTTGCGCTGAGGGTCTGCCAGGCATGGCCGAAATCGCGCAACATCTTCAGGCTGTAATAGTAAACGATCTCACCCCCTTCGATGCAGAACAATGGGCGGTTCTTAGCCCACTCATCGCTGACAAGGGACTGGAGGCCGCTTTATTGGAAGTGGCCCCAACTCCAGCACTGGAAACGGCAATCGTTGCGCGGACGGGGCAGTTTATCGCAAATCGGGAGCGCGAAATCGTCGAGGAGGTTTTTGCAAAGACCAGAACGCTGCGGTTCACGCGACTATTGGCGCATCTCCTTAAGCCGGATAGCGGCGCACCAATCATAACCACGAATTACGACCGATTGATCGAGATTGCCGCCGAAGAAGCAGGACTTGGCGTGGATACGATGTTTGTCGGCCAGTTTGCAGGCATCCTCAATGAACATGAAAGTCGTCTCGGCTTTTGTCGCGAAGTGACCCTCCGCGGAAAGCAGGTTCAATGGAGATACCGCCAGCGGGTGAATGTGTTTAAGCCGCATGGCAGTCTCGATTGGTACCATCGAGACGGTCGGCCAGTGCGCTATGCTGGCGATTTGACATCGCCACGTCTGATCATAACTCCTGGATTGAATAAGTTCCGCAATGGCTACGAGAGCCCTTTTGATCGGCATCGAGAGAGGGCGAATTCTGCAATCGATCGCGCGAGCCGCTTTCTGGTCATTGGCTACGGGTTCAACGACGATCACCTCGAAACTCACCTCACGCCTCGTATTCGCAGCGGTGTTCCGACGCTGTTGCTGACGCGCGGGTTGTCTCCCAACGCGATGAAACTCGTTGAAGAGTGTCCGAACGTAGTAGCGATTCAGCACGCCGTCGTCGGAGGCAGTCAAGGTTCATCGGTGTTTGTGGATAGGGCGGAAATGCAGGTACCGGACCTCGCCCTTTGGGAACTGAACTCCTTCATTTCTGAGGTGCTTGAACCATGACCGAAGTCGCATTGCAGTTTTCCGATGGCGACCGAATTGGGCGTGTCGCCTCCGTCGATACCAGCCGTGTTGCAGTCGATGTCACCAATTCGGTCCTGCTCACCCGCATTGGCATAGGCCAACTCGTTGCCATTCGGGGGGCGACTGAGAGGGAGTACCTGATCGCGATGACAGAGCGGGTTACGCGCAGCATGCGCGAGGAACTGCCTGCGCAGGGCAGTGACGACGAGACTGGCGCACTTCTCGCCGCAGTGCCGACCGACATTCTGCAAGGTGTCCTTATAGGCACATTCCGAACTGTCGAAGGGGCGAAGATAAATACATTCAAACGAGGTGCCGACAGCTTCCCGCAGATTGATCGTGAATGCTACGTGATCGAAAGCCTAAACCTACAAAGGTTTATGGGAATCTTGGGTGCGGGATTCTCCGAAGACGAACGGCTAAAGCTAGGTGTCTTCGTTGCTGATCGTTCGGCCGATGCCATTGCCAGCGGCGATAAGTTTTTCCAGCGCCATGCCGCAATCCTCGGCAGTACAGGGTCAGGAAAGAGTTGGGCCGTCGCACTGATCCTTGAACGCGCAGCCAAGCTCAAATTCCCAAATATCATCGTATTCGACATGCATGGGGAATACGCACCTTTAGCGGACAAAGCGGCTGGCGGATTCGCCGAGCGTTTCCGCATCGCTGGTCCAGGCGATCTTGAGAAACCCGGGGATGATGTCCTGTTTCTTCCGTACTGGCTGCTCAACCGCGACGAAATGTTGTCGATGATCCTCGATCGCAGCGATCAGAATGCGCCAAATCAGGCTTCACGGTTCACGCTACACGTTCGCAATCTGAAAGGGCGAACGTTGGATAACGAGGGCAAAGCCAGCGTGAAGAAAACTTTCACCGTGGATTCGCCTATCCCATACAACGTAAGAGAATTGTTCGGATTATTAGATGCTGACAACAGCACCAAGGGAATGGGGAAGACGGGTCCTATTAAGGGTGAATGGGAGGATAAGCTGACCCGCTTCCTTTCACGTCTGGAAGCCAAATTAGATGATCGACGCTACGGATTCATGTTCGCGCCCTCAGAAGCAGCCTCTAGTTACGACTGGCTTGCAAAACAGGCGCTGAAGCTTCTGAGTGCCGGAGATGGATCTGGAATCAAGATCATCGACTTTTCGGAGGTACCTGCGGATGTGCTACCTGTCGTAACTGGCACGCTCGCTCGGCTCCTGTATGATGTCCAGTTCTGGATGGGTGGGAAAGCGCGCACGCCAGTCACCCTGCTTTGCGACGAGGCGCATCTGTACCTTCCTGTTCGCGACGATGCCGATGCCGTGCAACGGCAGGCGCTGGGTTCTTTCGAGCGCATCGCAAAGGAGGGACGAAAGTACGGCTTCTCTCTGCTGGTGGTGAGCCAGCGACCCTCGGACGTAAGTCGAACGATCCTCAGTCAGTGCAACAATTTTCTTGCGTTGCGGCTTACCAATGAGACTGACCAAGGTGTGATCAAGCGTCTCATGCCGGATTCGTTAGCTGGCCTCACGAGCATCCTTCCCTTGCTTGACGTAGGGGAGGCGCTTTTGCTCGGGGACGCAGTACTGTTACCCACCCGAATTCGGCTTGATGTTCCAAAGATCAGGCCGGACAGCGCGACGCGCGATTTCTGGACCGAATGGGGCTCGGTTAGGCCAGATGTCGCTGCGATAACAGCAGCGGTGGAATGCCTACGTAGCCAATCACGCAGAGAATGAACTTGGGGTAACACTCCCACCTCCGCGTCCGGCAACCATAGAGGCGCAGGTAGTGAACGCAATCGCACCGCCATGTAAGGACCCCCAATTTCCGCGTGTCCATTTACCGTTCTTGAAGGGCATCATGCATAGGGATACGAGAAGGAGAACATTGCATCGATGGACCAGACCAAGCAGACAGACGAATTCGCCGCCGCTCTGAAACGATTGAGCGACAGGGCCAGCGAACTTTAGTTCGCGTCCTTTTTCCCGGCCGCAACCTTCACGCCGAAGAAGCAGGAAGCCGAGGCGATGAAGGTTGGCTATGAGCTCATCCAGCTTGTCGAAGCTGCCGACGCGGCCGGACGGCCCGAGATTTCCGCCAAGGCCCTCAAGTCCGCGAAGGTGGTGCGCGACATGTCCTTGAAAGCGAGAGCGCAGATGCCGAAGCGCAAGCGGAAGACATCTGCCTAGTCATCAATGAAGGGGCAAACCAGAGCTGGCGCTCGCGCCGCCTAGTTGCCGTAGGCAAGCGAACCAAGGACGGGCTCGGCATTTTTGCCGAGAATGCCGCCCTTTCTCCCGCAGCCGAGACCTGGTCCATAAGGCGGGCAAACAACCGGAGAACGGGAATGAGGAAACTTGCAGCGCCGATCAAAGACCTGCCCAGAACCCTCAAGCGCCTGCAGGAGAGGGGGGCTTCTCTTGCCACGGTGGCCTTACTCGTCCCCGATCCTGCTTGGACTCTGTATGAGTTGGAGGCCGCCGGGGCGGAGGTCGGTCGTAAGCTGATGGAAGTGATGGCCGCTGCGGAGGGTGTGGGAAGGTTCGACATCGCGAAGGAGGCCAGGGACTCCGCCGACCTGATGCAAGCCATGATTGATCGGGTGCAACCGCGGCTAACGGCTTTCCGACCCTTGTGAATGACCCACAACACTGGTACAGAGAGCGCCTTCAGCGGCGGCTGAAACCCTTGATTCCCAAGGCTCGCAGGGGCGTTTGAGCGGAGTTCCGCCGTTTATCCGGCAGAACGGGACTGTCGAGCCTTCATCCTTTCTTGGTCGTGGTTTGGCCAGCGAAACGACCCTCGTAACCGCGAACGGGGGTACCAAGGGTCTGCTCGAAAATGAGCGCTCACTGGCAGCCATCACCGGCAGTTGCGAATGCTTTACGAATTTCGGTGTGATCTTACCGCGTGAGCATGGCGGAAATGCCATGGCGGACGAAGGGGAGATATTGGGCAAAGCGAAGCCCGACATGTCTTGCAACCCGTGCCGCTGGGTACTCGCCTGAGTATAGTCCGATAAGGATATTCGTGGCATGATAGATCGGTGCCGCCGATAGGCGCAGGCAGCTTTCGTATTTGTGAAGCAAATCGGGATCGGCAATGTCGCGACGGTCGCGACATGCTGTCAGGATTCCATTTGCGAGTTGCTTCTGCCCGCTGAGGCCGATGTTGAAGCCATGCGCGGTCACTGGGTGCATGCCGATGGCGGCATCGCCAACAAGTGCGGCGCTTGGAGCGCAGAACTTGTGCGCCCACGTCGTGACCAGCGCATAGCTGTGGCGGGTGCTTGCCAGGCTCATTTTTCCGAGGCGCCCTCGACACCGGTCCGTCAATTCTTTCAGGAATAAATCGTCGTCGAAAGCAATCAGTCTGTCGGCCTGGTTTGAGGGCAAGGTGAGAAGCAGCGACGACACGCCTTGGGTGAGCGGCAACATCGCTATCGTCTGATGGTGATCGAACCATTCGACTGCGATCTGGTGATGGAGGCGCTCGTGCCTCACCCGGCAAATCAGCATCGATTTGCCGAGCTGGTTGATATCGGCGCCGATGCCGAGCAGGTCGCGCATGGCGGACAAACGCGAATCCGCTGCAACGAGAAGCCGAGCGGTCAATTGCCTGCCGTCAGACAGCGTTATGACCGCACCTTCGTGGCTGTTTGTTGCATGGACGACCGCGTGGCCGCACAGCAGTTGGGCATGATCCTGCAAGCGTATGATCTTGAACAGGGCGTCGCGGATCCGACAATTTGGCACCAGAATCCCGAGCGGCTGGCGAGATCGGCTGGGCGAATCGAAGCGCAGCGTGAAGGGGCTCGAACCATTGAGCACGCGCGCGCCTTGAAGGGGTGATTTGTCCGAAGCGGGGATGGCATCCCAGGCGCCGAGCTCGCGAAGGATTGCAATCGAAGCGTTGGTCAGCGCGATCTCGCGACCGTCGAAAGCCGGATTGGCCAGCCTTTCCAGGGGCTGCTGTTCGACGACGGCCACCTTGAGTTGGCTCCGGGCAAGCGATGCGGTGAAGGAAAGCCCGACCGGCCCGGCTCCGATGACAACGATGTCAAACGTCTCGTGGGAGCCAGCCATCAGCATGCCGCGATCGCGTCGGCCGTCCCGGCGAGATGCTGCCTGGGGAGAGCCGCAAGCGCGGCTCGATTGAGCTGCTTTTCCAATGCCCGCCCCAGCCATTTGGTCAAAATGCCAAGTCTGCGGATGTGGTAGGCTGAGCCTTGGCCGTCGCGCGCGCATCTGCAATGGCGCGTTGCAGTCTGACAAGGTCGACCACCCCGGGGATCACTTCGTCGCCGACCACCAACGCCGGCGTGCCGGTGATATGCAGACCGCTGGCGAGCGCGCGATTGCGCGCGATGGCGTCTGCGGTCGCCGGATCCTCCATGTCCCGCTTGAGCTGCTCAACGTCTAGGCCCACACGGCCTGCGATGGTCAAGGTGGTTCTTTTGTTGACCACGCCGGGAAAATTCATAAGGGCGAGGTGGAACGCCTCATACTTTCGCTGTTGGCGGGAGGCGAGCGCCGCCCCCGCGGCGAATTCGGAATTCGATCCCAGGACCGGGAACTCCTTGAACACAAGCTTCACATTGGCATCGTCCCTGATGGCTTGCTGGATATTGAGGCCTGCCGCCCGACAAGGCAGACAGTTGTAGTCGAAGAAAGAGACCAGAGCGACATCGGCTTCGGGATTGCCGGCGATTGGCGAAGCGAGGTCGTTGAGGAGGGCGTCGCGCCGCTTGAGAATGAGGATGCGCAGCTCCGCTGCGAGCTGGCGATGGTCTCTCAGCAGGCGCAGGTCATCTGGATACTGCTTTAGCGCCGCCAGCGCCGAAAGAAGCAGCGCGACCAGAATAGCGATCGCGGCGACGAGGGTGGTACTTTGCTTAAACATGAGGCGGGCTCCAATCAGCGGTGAACGGTCGGGCAGCAACGGCTGGCCTTTTGGCGCAAAGCGGTCATCGCTTTGGATCGGCGGCCGAGCGGGTCGCGCAGCACGGGAAGCTACTGGAACCCGTAGCCATCGAGCCGGTGCCATCTGGCGGTGCGTCCATGACGGCTTCGTGCCAACGAGCCGACCCCAATATCTGGGAAGCGTTCGCGCGAGCTGGCCAGATGCAAGTGCCGTTCGCCACGCCGGCCGACCTTCTGGAGTCGTTCCCTTCTGGAGATCGTTCATAGCGGCGATGCCGGTCGAATTGTCAGAAAGATGACAGGCGCGATGACCATCTTGACGAACTTGATGAAGGCATCGTCCAGCCGCTTCATGCTCTCGCCGACCTGGCGGATAGAAGCAAACATGGGTGACGCCATGGGCGATGGCGGCAAGCACCTGCGCGTAAAGCCGGGCGTAGCAAAGCTTGCGGGGCGCGGGACGTGGGCTGCGAATTGGCCGGTTTCAAGATAGTTGTCTCCCTGCGCGGATCGAGGTGGGTTCCTCCCTTTGGGGGCTTCTCCCATCACGGCGTTCCGGTCGAACGCCACACCAATGACGTAGCAAGCTTCGTGCCGACTAGCGGCCGCGCGAAACGCGCGGGATCTCTCATAGCGATCCTGGGCACATTTGTGCACTCGCCGCTGGCGCCTGCCCTGCACCGAAAGGCCGACTGCGGGAATTGAACTTCGCGGAGCGGCTGGAAGGCCGTCGACGCGACGTCTTTGCCTTAAGGGCTGCGATCGGCGTGGTCGATATCGTGGTACGGCTATGCCCCGGGCCCGTAGCCCGGCGGTCTGATCATACCGGGTGATCGAATATCAAACGCCGCGGTTAGCACCGATTGTCTCTGCAGCCACCCTATGGTCGGGTGCTGAGCAGGCGGCGGGGTCGACCACCGCGTTACGACATAGCGCAAGTGCGCACCTGGCGCGCAATCGTTGCACTGGCCACACCGCCCGGACGGCTACGTCGGATGCGCAGTCGGTGCCGGTGCGGACTTCGGAATGAACAGCGAGGCGATCCTGCGATCGACCGGGTGCGGCCTTGACCTCAGACGCATCGCCCGATGGCTGCAAGTCTCAAACCTCGCCGCCATTCAATGCCTCGACGGTTTGGGCAAGGCGAGCATCAGCAATACCGTGGATGGGGTTGGCGGCTTGCCCGTTGACAAGTTGAACATAACCACGCTGCGCCCAGTGTCGTGCTTGCAGCGAACCCATCAGGGGGCGTTTGTCGCCCTCCGGCTGACTGACAACGGGTCCGCTCAAACAAGAGTCATCGAATCCAGGTCAGATGGGAAATCGGTCAGCTTCCGATAGCCGTCCGCAGTGATCAGAACTGTATCGGAATGGCGGTAGCCACCTTGGCCGTGCCAGTAGATGCCCGGTTCGACACTGATCAACATGTTCTCCTGCAGGATGTCGTCGCTCCCCTCGGCAAGCCACGGTCCTTCGTGTCCGGCCATGCCGATACCGTGACCGGTCCGGTGCAGCAGATTTCCGCCGAATCCTTCAGAACGCAGGAACGACATGACCTTATGATCGACTTCGTGGGCGCTGACACCGGGCCGAAGCATGTCATATGCGATGTTGCGGGCCGCGAGCATCGTCGCGAAGACCGCGGCTTGGTCGCCCGAGGTGCGGTGCAGGAAGAAGGTACGCTCGGTCTCCGCCGAATAGCCGTTCACCCGAAGAAACGACAAGCCGACATTGGGACCTTCGCCGAATATGTCCGTCGGTTCGGGAAAGCGATGCGGCTGGGCGCTGAAGGGGGCAGCCCAGACACCGAGCCAGATCGAGCTGGTGTGCTGGTCGAATTTTCCTTCGCCCTCGACGATGGCATTGCGAAGCTCCGGGATGCGGTCATACCCGCCTTGGATGGAGGTACCGATACGCGCTGCATCCATCACCATCCGCAGGCCGAGGTCACAAAAGCGCGCGGCCCGTTCGATCCGACTGATCTCGTAGGGCGACTTGACCAGTCGCAAGCGCTCCACCAGTGGCTCCACCATCGGGAAAAAGTGCTCAAGTGCTCGCATGAGTTCGGCAGGCATGGACGGCTCCACTGCGATCACATCATGCTCCCCGATCACCTGGGCAAGCGCGTCGAGAAATGTTTCGCCTTTGGGCGCCGGGTACTCGGTGTATTCCAAGATGCGATGCAGCAGCGGGATCGCCGCGACGTTCTCGGCCTCCAGCCGCGGTGTCACAAAGACGAGATCGCCCTCGGGGCGTACGACGAGGAAAAACGGGCGCTCGAATGGCTGATAGCGGAAGCCGGTCAGATAAAAGATGCTGTCTGTAGAGGTTATCAGCGCAGCATCCAGCTCCTTGTTCTCGATCAAGCGTCTTAATTTATTAAGCCGAAGTTCGTATTCGTCCAGTATTCCTGTCTCCATGACAAGCCGTCTCCTTGTTGTTCCAGGTTAATCGGCCCCGCCGAACACGACATCGAAATTCATCCAACCCGCGGCAGCACATTTCGAAAAAGCCGAGGCACTAAGTCGTTGCACAGTCACGAACGGAGTGAAGTGAGCACAGTTGGCGCGGTTACGACCTGCGGCTGTCGCCGATGAACGCCAGTCCCTGTCGATCTAGAGGCGATCCATGCCAGAGACGCGGAGGCTGGCCAGCTGTTGACGTCCCGCCTTGCCGAACAAGTCAACCGGCGGCACGGTCTGCTCCGGGTAACGGTCGAACGCCGCTGCGATCCCGTCTTCATCATAGTGCACAACCGGACGTGAACAGCAGCTGGCGGACATGGAAACGTTCCCTTTTGCGGCATGATGTGGTGGAAGCGCGCCACCTGCTGAGCTGCACCGAAACCGCGTCGTCGCGGATAATTGCCGGGGCGGCGGTGACTGCGACCGCGTTGGAAGGTCGATCGCAGGATCCAGGACGGCCGGCGCGTCGATGCGCTTTTCGTAGAAGCGCCGGACCGAATCCGATGCAAGGTCGACGATGTGGGAAGATCTCATTGCCTTGAGACCCTGCGAAACGGAACATGTGAAGTTCGGCTTGCGCGTTTGTCATTGGGTTGCCTTCGACGCCGGCTGTGGCCTGGTTTTGGCGTCGACGCCCTCCGGCTTGGCGCTGTCGATGGCCCCGTCCCAGCCGCCGCCGAGCGCCTTGTTGAGCGCGATGTAGTCGATGGCGATCGAGACGCGACTTTGCAGGAGAGTGTCCTCGGCCGTATCGAGCGAGCGCTCCGCGTCCAGCACGTCGAGCAGGCTCGCCGCACCGGATTGGTAGAGTATCCGCACCTGGCGTGCGGCATCGCGGGCCGATTTCGCCGACGAGGAAAGCTTGCCGTTCCTGATGCGCTCCTGTGTCAGCGAGACGCTGGCGTTTTCCACATCTTGGAGCGCCGTCAGCACGGATGCCTTGTAGGCGATGAAATGTTGGTCGCGCTCGGCCTTGGCGACGTCGACGGCGGCCTGCAGCTTTCCGGCGTTGAACAGCGGCACGCTGAGCTTCGGCCCAAAAGAGAAGCCGATGGTGGAGTTCTTGCCGAGGTCGCCAAGCTCGAGGGCCGACGTGTCGATATTTCCAGTCAGGTTGACGCTTGGATAGCGCGCTGCCTCGGCCTGGCCGATCCTGGCGGTGTACTGAGCATATTGCCGCTCCGCCATGCGTATGTCGGGGCGGGCGAGCAGGATGTCGGCGGGAATGCCGGTCGGCACCGGCAGGTGTGGTGCCGGGATGGGCGCGCCGCGCTTCAGCCTGTCGTTGAGCGCGTCCGGCGACCGTCCGGTGACCACGGCAAGACGGTGCACCGTCTCCGCATAGCTAGCCTCCAGCGTCGGCACCTCGGCCTCCGTGCTGCTTGCCTGTGCCTTGGCTTTTGCCACGTCGGCCGCTGTCACCAGGCCGGCCTTGGCCCTTGTGCGGGTGATGGCGACGGTCTGCTCTTGGGAGGCGACTGAGCGGCGCGCGAGTTGAATGCGCGCCTGATAGCCGCGCGCCTGAGCGTAGTTGGCGGCGACATCGCCGATCAGGGTCAGCAGCCTGGAGCGTAGTTCTTCCTCGGCGGCGTCCAGTCCATAGCGGGCCGCCTCGACGCTCCGGTGGTTGGCGCCGAACAGATCCAGCTCCCATGTGGCGTCGAAACCGGACCGGAACGCGCCAGAGGAATCGCCGCCAGATCCCGACGTGATCGCGGCAGTCGTGCCGCGGTTGGCCGATAGGGAGCCGTCGGCGGACGGGAACAAGGTCGCTGCGCTCTGGCGATAACTCGCGTGAGCCTCGCGTATCTTGGCTCTGGCGGAGGCGACCTCGAGATTGCCGGCAACCGCTTCCTCGACAAGCGCGTTCAGCTCGGGGTCGCGCAGCCGCTGCCACCATTTCGACAATTGAGCCGGTAAGGCGGTCTTTGTTGGGTTTTGGCCGTTCCAGTGTGCCGGCGTGGGCAAAATTGGCGTCCGATAATCCGGGCCGACGATACATCCCGCCAGCAGGACAACGGTGGAAATAGGCACGATGAGCCGCCCCGCGGCAATCGAGCCGCGTTCGAAACCTTGCATATAAAAAGCCCTTATTGCTCATTGACTGTCGCTGGCGTCTTGCCCGTGTTCCTGTCTGGCCGCCTTGCCATTGAAAAGTTGCGCCGCACCCGAACAGCGGCACACTGCGATCTCGCCCACCCTGACAGGTGATAATCACATGGTGGGTTTTGTCTTTCCTTATTGGGTTCTTCCAATCAAAATAATGCCGCTGGAAGACAGAAGATGTGACGGTCCTGTGACCATCATCAGCTCGGCAATTGGTCCTTCCTCCGGCGGGCGCGACCTGTCTCATGCCACCTCCTTCTTTGGTTTTCGTCGAGCAATTTCAAACTCGGCATCGTCGACAGGGCACTTCCTGGGGCCGTGCGATGAAAGCCCGCAAGAAGCGCGCCAGCTGCAGGAGGCGTCGACGGATCGCACCCGTTCAAATAATCGCACGCGTTCAAATAATTGTGTTGCGTCAGCCTTTTGGTTGGGCGAAGGGCCGTCTCGAGTTCTGTCAATTGCGGATGGCGAGACAATTGCGGCTCACGCCATCAGGCGCCGACCAACATGCAGTCTTTCCAGGTTCGATAGCAGAATGTTTTCGACGGCGGCGCTGCGTTCATGCTTGCGGTCATGAGCATGGTGGCGTTCGGTGACATTGAACATTGCCATGGCCGCCCCCTTTTTGCTGAACTTGACTTACACAACCCTCAACAGCCGCAATCCTTAAGGAGCCTCAAAGCAAATGGGCACCGCTGCCGCGTCAGCCTCCATACGTCCGAGCCGCAGCCGCAAGCCTTGAGCGCCCCTGTGGTGGGGTTCCACTGTTAGACGCCTTCGCTCGGCCGCGGCTGGACAGGGTCCAAATGGACGTCCATTTTGCCGTCGGTCTCGATGCAGACACCTCCCTCCAAAACGGAGACTTCTTCGCATGATCCGCCCAGGCTGGGCAGGAGGGAATTCGGGTGAGCGCTTACCGACCAACAAGGCCGACACTCGTCGATATCGCCAGCAATCCGAATCGGGGAAAGGTCATCGTTGCGGCGTGGTCAGCCCTTGGCGCTGATACCCGAAACAACAGCGCCGTCAAATGTGGGCCAACGCGAACCTAAGACCCACAGGCGCAGTTCCAGTGAAAGGCGGGCAGGCTAGACGCCTCTCTTGTTACCCCAGAGCATAACGTGCAACTGCGGCAGCACGCGGGCTTCGAACCACCTGTCGCGGGTCACGCTTTCAACCAACCACTCCATGCGTTTCGTTATTCCGTCAAGGTCGACGGCGGAGTCTGCATTTCCGGGGCGCGGCGGCGTGTGATTGCCGGGTTGCAGATAGATCGGCAATCGTGGAAATCTCGCGGCGGCGTCCTTCGCGTAGGCGTAGTCGCTTTCGTCGAACACAACGAGCTTGAGCACGACTTGCGGCTTCTCGTTTGCCGCCTGGACGCATGCCTCGATAGCGGCCCAATCGGTCGTCATTTCGCTTGACGGCGGCTTTGGGCTCAGAACCAGTACGTCAAGCTCGGCAAACCAGTCCCTGACCACCGAACCTTGGGTTTCCAGCGCAAAACGGTATCCTTCCCGGTGGCCCCGTTCGATAAGCGCACCGAGCGGCTGGATGGCCGGATTGCCGCCCGACAGCGACACCATAACCGGGCGGCCACCGGAAAGCCCAACCACGCTTTGCCAGACCGCGTCAACGGACATCATTTCCCATTCATGGCGGTATTGATTGTCCACCGCATGCAGGCTGTCGCACCAGGCACAGCGATAGTCACACCCGCCGGTTCTGACGAAGACCGTAGGCAAACCGATGAGCACGCCTTCGCCCTGGATCGTCGGCCCGAAAATCTCACTGACGCGGATTGCGGGATGCGTCATGGCCGCCATTCCGCCCATGTTTTCGGTGTTTCGCTCACCCGCACGGCCGAAGTCTCCGGCAGGCGTGCCTTGCACCATTCATAAAAATGTCTTGCCAGGTATTCCGCCGTGACTTGCTCATGTCCCAGCGCATCGTTGAGATGTCGGTGGTCGAAACTCTGGTCGATATAGCGTTTGAGCGATGCCAAATCGTGATAGTCGCGTACGAACCCGTGCTCGTTCAGTTCCTTCGCCGAAAGCTCTACTTCGACGATGTAATTATGTCCGTGCAGGCGCGCGCACTGGTGGTCGGGAGGCAAGGAGGTCAGCTGATGCGAGGCTGAGAAGTGGAATTCCTTGGTGATGCGGAACATTACACGTTCCTCCTATGCAGCGCCTCGAGCCAGAAGTCGGCATCCTCGTAGTTGGTAGGGTCAGGGTGCTGCGCGAGATGGAACGCTTCGCGTCGCTCGACGCAGGTCCCGCACCGCCCGCAGTGACGCTCACCGCCCTTGTAGCAAGACCAGGTCTCCGCAAATTGCGTGCCGTATCGTGCTCCATCCTCAACGATGTCCGCCTTGGTGAGATTCACGTAAGGCGCATGAAGGCGAATGTTCGCGTAGCCGTCGAGGGCGCGGTCTTGCATCATCTGGAAGGCATCAATGAAGGCCGGACGGCAATCTGGATAGATGAAATGATCCCCTCCATGCACGGCCGTCGCCACCGCTTCGGCCCCCTGCGCGGCCGCGAATCCAAAGGCGGTAGCTAACATGATGGCGTTCCGGTTCGGCACCACCGTGACCTTCATCCTGTCTTCGGCGTAGTGCCCGTCCGGCACGTCCACACTATCGGTTAGGGCGGAGCCGGAAAGGCCGCGGCCGATTTCGCGGATATCGATGATCCGATGCAGCACGTTTAGTCGCTCCGCGCAAAGGGCGGCGAAGCCCAATTCCTTCCTGTGCCGTTGGCCATAATCGAAAGATAGCAGGCTGGCGAGTTGGTGCTCCGCTGCCACCTTGTGAGCAAGCGAAACGGAATCCAATCCGCCGGAGCAGATGACGAGAGTCTTCATCGTTGGGTTCCTTGTTTT